>NZ_NFUU01000001.1:1868039-3053054 GCF_002127265.1 Hydrogenophaga sp. IBVHS1
GTCCTGGACCGCGCTGCGCTGTTTCGCGGGTATCCCAAGGCGGTGCGAACCGACAACGGGCCGGAGTTCACCAGCCGAGCATTCATGGCCTGGGCTCAGGCGCATGGCATCCGACACATCCTGATCCAGCCGGGGCGCCCGATGCAGAACGGCTACATCGAGAGCTTCAATGGCAAGTTCCGCGATGAGCACCTCAACGAGTGCTGGTTCCAGACCTTGCATCAGGCCAGGATGGCGGTGGCGGTCTGGCGCACCGACTACAACGAGGTCAGGCCACACAGCAGCCTGGGGCGAATGCCACCGGCTCGTTTCGCTGAGCTGCATCGCCAGCGCGCTGGCGATGCAGCTCAATTCCCATCAACCCACCACCCCATCGATTAACCTTCAACCCCGGGCTTCCTACTTTCGATTGGTATGGCAGAAGGGGGCAGGTCACTTCGTCAACCTTTTTCTGCCGATCGCGCAACCATCCGTAGTACCACGCAGTGACGTATGGGGACCCAAACAAGTAGAGCGCTGCAAAGAGTGCTGGCCAAAACACCCCATGAATCAGAATGGCTTCGATGTCAGGGAATCGCTCCTTGATGAGCGCTGACCTTTGAATGACCGAGTTGTCGGAGAACAGGATCACGTAGAACTTGTAGTTGTACAAACTCCAAGAAATCGCAATGCTGCTGATGACCGGATTGGTGAGCCGTTCCTTGAAGAACGCAGTCAAGCCAGTGTCAATCGAATCATTCATGTTCGTCCGCCTCCTTCAGCTGATGGTATCGAATCGAAATGTCTTCGAACCATCGGTACCTTCCCTCCCGTAGCGGGGACATTAGTCGCGAGTGCCGACGGACTTTTCCCCCAACGACTGCATGATCTCCGCGATCATCTCGTGTACGACGCCCACGTCAGTGCCCTGTATGGCTTTGTGAGACTTCTTGTGCCGGGTGGCAAGTGCAACGACGACTGGGCCTTCCTTGGGGTCTTTGTAATGTTCACTCGCAATCATCCAGACGGGTGCGCCACTCATTCCTTGAGGCATGTTCATCACCCGAGGACTCATGTCGGCGTTGAACCCACGCTTTTGGTCAAATTTCATCAGGAGATGCGTTTGCGGAGAGATGCCAACGAAGGCATAGGTCGAGTCGGTCAGGGTCTCGCCGAAAACGCTCCAAGGTTTCGATTCGAGAGTGGTTGTGTGCGAAGTTGGTTTGTTCATTGAGCTGGGAAATCCAACGAGCAAATACGCGCCTCCTTCTCGCACACGACCAGGCTGCAGTGAATCCAGATCCAGCGCATACTTTTCAACCTCGTGGTACGGCGGAACTGCTCCTCCTTCGAGCCTGATCACGGCAACATCAATCAAATCATCATCGCGAGATTGATCGAAGGTGGTGCAACGGAACGACCCAGCCAGACTGCGCAGCTTTGAGGGGGCGCAGAAGAAATACAGAGGGGACGCGTCGCCAACGTCCAGAACATGAGCGGCCGTGACGAGGAAATGTTCTGCGGAACTCCTTACCAGGAACCCAGTGCCTACTTGAGTCAGGCGATTTTGTTGTGTCTGATAAATGGGGACCACGTAGTGGCAGACGATGTTCGCCAGCCGGCCAGCCATTTCAGCTAACCGAAGAAAGTCTTCCTTCATTGAAATCCTTGACGCTTCAGTGCGTTTCGATCCACAACATTTTGATTGATTTCAATGGGCAATCTGGGGAGAACTCAATCCATGTCGAGGAATTCGAGGGTGAGGGTGCCCAAGTGGTTCCAAGGGATTCACAGAAACAAGCTCGATGCGCGCTTCTACCCAACTCCCATGAATCAAGCCCCTAGAGAAATCCCGGGGCTTTATTTTTTCCGGGCGCCGGAACTCATTCCTTGCTCACGGCATTGACGATCGCGCGAACCACGGCATCGCGCTCCAGGCGCGAATCCAGGTCTGACGACTTGGGCCACACCGCGGTCTGCACCACCACCAGATCGAGTGCGGGAAAGACCGCAACGGCCTGGCCAAAGACTCCCTGCATCAGAAACCCGCCCTGCACCAGCCAGAACTGGTAGCCGTAGCCAAATCGCGGCCCCGGTTCGTTCAGGCGAAAGCCGGGGGGTTGTTCGGCAGGGTCGGTGGCTCTTTTCAGGAACGCTGGCGGGACGATCTGTGCGTCGTCCCGGCGACCACCGAGGGCGAGCAGCCGACCGAGCCGGGCGTAGTCTCGCGTGGTGGCGTTGAAGCCGCCGCCGCAGTATTCGATGTCTTGCCAGCCGACCAGCCAGGCGGCATCAGCTTCTGCGCCCAGCGGGCGCCACAACCATTCGGAGGTGAGGTCTGCGGCGGTGCGCTTGGTGGCGCCCTTGAGCACGTGGCACAGCACCTGAGTTTCACCGGTTGCGTACTTGAAGCGGGTGCCCGGTTCCGCCTCCATGGGGCGGCGACGCGCCAGCACCTGCGTGGGATTACCGCCTGCGTACACACGAAACAAGGCGGCCCAGAGATCGGCCACATCGTCCCGGCCGCCGTAGTCTTCGGTCCACCGAACGCCGGAGCCCATCTGCAGCAAGTGCGAGATGGTGCTGCCGCCATAGGCACTGCCGGCGAGCTCAGGGGCGTAGACCTCTGCCTTGTCGTCGAGCGAGCGGATGAGCCCGCGCTCGAGCGCAATGCCCACCAGCAAGGCCGTGACACTCTTGGCCATGGAGAACGAAGCGAACCGATGCTCGGCGGTTCGCCCGTACTGGTAGCGTTCCAGCCGCACACGGCCCTTGTGCAGCACGAGGAAACTGGTGACCCTGCGGCGCTCGAAGTAGTCGTCGAGTGCGAACGTGCCGTCGCGAGCGGTGTATTGCACCGCCGGGAGCGGTTTGCCCGCAGGCAGTTCCCACAAGGGGCCGCCTCTGGCGCTGGGCCGGCCCGGCAAGATATCAGCCAGGGCACTGAAGCTTCCCACCTTGTACCGCTCCTCGGTCACCTGCTGCGGTGTGCCTCGCGGGTAGCCGGCGTCTCGCCCAAGGGCGGTTTCATCAGGAGCCGCGTGAATGAGCGGTGCCGCGAGAACCAGAACCAGCGGCGCAACGCGCAAGCAATCTGAAATCAGCCCCATGCCCCACTCCCGGAAGTCGATTCGACTGGCACATGCGGGCGGCTTGACGCACACCCAAGCTGCCGGTCATCGTATATCGAAAGCCGGCAATCGACACGCCTCGCGGTACTCGTCTCGCAGCCGCTGCACCAGTTCTGCGACGGATGGAATGTCGTGAATCAGATCGATCCCCTGCCCTGCGCTCCAGATGTTCTTCCACGGTGCAGCGCCTTCAGGCAAATGATCGTGACGCATGCCTCTTCCGAGGGGCCGCGGCAGGTTCTCGGGATCGAGCCCCACCGACTTGATGGATTCGACCAGCCAGTTGGCATGCACGCCGGCAATGCCGTCGGTGTAGCGAAGGTCGGCCGAGGTCTGGGAGACCAGCAGGTCCTTGTAGGCCTGCGGCGCGCGCGATTCCCGGGTGGCAATGAAGCGTGTACCGAGATAGGCCAGGTCTGCACCCAGGATTTCGCCAGCGCGGATGGTGGCGCCGTCGGACACGGCACCGCCCATGACGATGGTGCCTTGGTAGATGGCCCGCACGGCGCGGATGAGTGCCAGGTGGCTGGTGGTGCCGGAATGTCCACCACCGCCGGCGCCGATGCAGTTGAGTCCATCGGCTCCCGCCGCAATGGCCTTCTCGGCAAACCGGATGGAGGTGATGTCGTGAAAGACCAGCAGGCCCGCATCGTGCGCGTGGCCGATGAGCGCGGTGGGATCGCCGCCCACGGTGATGAGCACTTTCACGCCGTGGCGCCCACAGGCCTCGAAATGCTGGCCCAGCTGTTCTTCAGGCACCCGCGTGGCGAGGTTGACCGCCAGTGGCCCGGCAGGCCGACCCGTGGCTTGCTCATGTTCGTTCAACGCCTGGCGGATGGTCCCGAGCCATGCTTCAAACTCCTCAAAACTGCGCGCGTTCTGGCGCGGCAGCCCGCCCATCAGTCCTGCCTTGCAGGCTTCAGCAACCAGCTCGGGGCCGCTCACCAGAAACATGGGCGCGCAGACGGCGGGCAGCGACATGGCCGCGCGCAGGGCTTGGTCAAGGGCCATGCTCAGGCGCGCACCACCAGCCCATCCACCGCCACCACTCGCTTGGCGCTGCAGATGAGGGGATTGACGTCGATTTCTGCGATGTGCTCGCGTTCGCTGTGAATGAGTTGAGAGATTCGCGAGATGGCATCGGCCAGTGCGTCCACGTCCACCGGCGCGCTGCCCCGAAAGCCCTGCAGCAGCTTGTAGCCTCGCAAGCGGCGCAACAAGGCGTGCGCGGCGGCGGTATCCACAGGCGCCAGAGAGGCCACGGTGTCCTTGAGCAGCTCCACCATGATGCCGCCCATGCCGACCACCACCATGGGGCCAAAGAGCGGGTCCACACGCGCACCCACCATGATCTCCACCCCGGGCGGAATCATGGGTTGCACCAGCACACCGTTGATGCGCTCGGCGGTGGTGGCCTTCAGCGCGTTGGCCATGATGGCGTCGTAGGCCTCGCGCACGGCGCCGGCGTCCTTGAGGTTCAGGCGCAGCACGCCGGCATCGGTCTTGTGCGGCAGATCCGGCGTTTCCACCTTGAGTGCCACCGGGTAGCCGAATTCGCTCGCGGCTTCCATGGCGGCGTCGGCGCTGTTCACGAGACGGTTGTTCACCACGGGCACGCCGCAGGCCTCGAGCACGCGGCGCGACGGGCCCTCGGACAATGTGCGCTCGGTGCCTGCGGCTTCCAGCGCCGCGCGCACAGCCAGCACTTGCGCCGTTGCGAGCGCTGGCAAGGAGCCAGCCTCGGGCCGCGCCAGCTGGCGAGACCAGTGGTGCCACGCGGCCAGCGTGCTGAAGCAACTGGCGGTGGAGCGGAACACGGCCAGGTTCGGGCTCATCTCCATGTCCCGCACGCCGGGTCCTTCCTGCCAGCCCGTCAGCTCGAACACGCAGGCCATCTTGCCGTGCGCGCGCACCAGGTTGCCCAGGTTGATGTTGCGCTGGGCACTGGCCTGAATGGCGGTGGGATAGGGCGTGACGATGGCACCAATGTTGGCTTCCAGCAGGAAGGCCTCGGCGCACGCCGGAAACGAGGCCGGGTTGTTGAGGATCTGCGCCGTCACGTCGCACGGATTGCGCGAGGAGCCAAATTCGGGAATGTGCGATTCCAGCACGGCACGAAGCGCGGGCCCGGGCTGCGGCAGCGACACATTGAACACCTCAGCCTGGTCGGCAGCCATGATGCCCGCGCCGCCCGATGGTGTGAGCACCGCCACGCCTTCGGCCTTGGCCGGCGGGGCCTTGGCAAAGAAGCACGCGGTCTCCAGCAGGTGTTCGTACTGGTCCACCACCACAAAGCCCGCACGCTCGAACAGGGCGTTGTAACCCGCCGCGGAACCCGCGAGTGCGCCGGTGTGTGAGAGCGCCGCCTCGGCGCCGCTCTCGCTGGTGCCGATCTTGTAGACCACCACCGCCTTGCCCGCCTGGCGCGCGATGTCTCCGGCCTCGATCAGCCGGCCCGGATCGGTCACGCCTTCAAACACGCAGGCAATGGCGTCGCAGTCAGGGTCCTCGGCCAGGTACGCGATCTGGTCGGCAGCGTCCACGTCGCAACCATTGCCCGAGGTCAGCACGTGGCTGAAGGACACGCCGCGCTCCACCGCCTGCGCCATGCCCACGCCCAGCGCGCCCGACTGGCTGATGAGGCCAATAGAGCGGCAGCCTTCCAGCCGCAGGCTCACAGGGATGTGGGTGAAGGTGCCGAGCGCGCCGTTGACGGCGTTCATCATGCCCAGGCAGTTGGGGCCGAGCAGACGGGTGCCCGTGTTGCGAGTCATCTCCACAATGTCGCGCTGTATGGCCTGGTGCTCGGGGTTGCTGCTTTCGCCCAGGCCCGAGGCGAAAATAACCACGCCCCCTACACCCAGCCGCACGCACTCCTCGATCACCGGCTTGACCGCATCTCGCGGCACGGCAACAAACACGCAGTCGGGCACTTCGGGCAGCGCCGAGAGCGACGCAAAACACGGGCGCCCATCGATCTCCTGGTACTTGGCGTTGATCAGATGGATGGGCCCGGCGTAGCTGTGCAGGTTGCCCACGGTGCGGGCCCCGAAGGAAGCCGGGTTGGCCGAGGCGCCAACGATGGCGATGCTGGCGGGAGCCAGAAGGCGGCGGGTCTGCCCGTGTCGGTAGACGGGACGGCTGGAAGCGAGTGACATGAAGTTGGATTCAGGAAAAAGAAAGGTCGGCATGGCCATGCGAGAGCACCGTCACGTCGCGCGCCGGGATACGTGCGCGAAACGCCACGCCCTCGGGCTTGCGCCAGCATTCGACGCGAATGGTCTCGCCGGGAAACACCGGCGACGACATGCGCGCGCGCATCGACTTCAGCCGGGCAGGGTCGTTGCCACAGAACGCGCTCAACAGCGCCCGGCAGGTGACGCCGTAGGTGGCCAGGCCATGCAGGATGGGTTTGGGGAATCCCGCCCTGGTGGCCACGTCCGGGTCCGCGTGCAACGGGTTCAGGTCGCCCGAGAGGCGGTACAGCAGCGCGGCGTCGGCGCGGGTGGGCATGTCCACCACGTGGTCGGGCTCGGTGTCTGGCGTGGCGGGCAACGTCGGGCCCGCATCGTCGCCACCACCGGCCTTTGAAAAGCCGCCGTCGCCACGGCAGAACACCGCCTGCTCCACCGTGGCGAGCAACTGGTCGGTCGTGGCATCGAAGAGCTGCTTCTCGGTCTGGATGATGGCGCCCTTGCCTTCGCCTTTGTCCACGATGCGGGTGACGCGGGTACGGCCGATCACGGTGCCTTCGGCCGGCAGCGCAGCATGCAGGGTGACGGATTGCTCGCCGTGCACGAGTTTCACCGCGTCGATGCCGAGCTCTTTTCGCTCGCGCATCCAGAAGCCCGGCGAAGCCAGCACGCTCGCCATGACGGGCACCACCTGCAAATCCTTTTCGTAGACAAATCGCAGCTCGCTGCGGTCCAGCGGGTCGCTGCCCATGCCGATGCCCAGTGCGTAAAGGATGGTGTCGCGGCTGGTGTAGCTGTGGCGCACGTCTTCAAACTGAGCGTGGCGGGTCTTCTGGTAATCAAGCATCGTTCTTGGGGTGAGGGTTGGGGTTCTTGCGATCGGGCCAGCGGAACTGCGGTGGCTCCTTGGCCACGAAGCGGCGGGCCGATTCCTTCAGGTAGTCGCTGCTGGCGGCAATGGCCTGGCCGTTGGCTTCCATCTCGAGCATGGTGGTGAGGTCGCTGCCCAGAGACGCGTTCAGCGCCTGCTTGGTCACACTCATGGCGGCGTCGGAGGCGCCACAGAGGCTCTGTGCGAGCGCCTGCGCACGTGGCAACAGTTCGCCGGCAGGCAGCACCTCCAGCGCAATGCCCATGCTCAGGGCTTCCTGGGGGCCGATCTCGCGTGCGGAATACATCAGTTCCTTTGCGCGCTGCAGGCCCACAATGCGCGGCAGCGTGTACAGCGCGCCGAAGTCGGGCACCAGGCCGATGCGCTGGAACACCATGCACAGCCGCGCTCGCTCGCTCAGCAGCACGATGTCGGCCAGTAGAGCCAGGCTGAAGCCCGCGCCATAGGCCACGCCGTCCACCGCCGCAATCACCGGCCGGTCCAGGCCCATCAGCTCCACGGTGGCGCGGCGGTAGCGCTCCATGCCGGCGCGAATCTGCGCAGGCGAACGCGGGCCTGCGCTGTTCATGCCGCGCACGTCGCCACCCGCACTGAAGGCGCCGCCCGCGCCGGTGATCACGAGCGCGCGCACGCTGGCGTCGCGCTTCACGGTGGAGAGCAGATCGCCCAGCTCGTCTGCCATCGCCGGGTTGATCGCGTTCTTCGACTCCGGCCGGTTCAGGATGAGCGTGGCCACGCCCTCGGCCACCTCGTAGGTCAGTGTCTCGAAGGTGGGCATGTCACTGCAGCTTGATGTTGTTCTCGCGGATGATGGTGGACCACTTCTGCATCTCGTCGTCGAGCTGCTTCTTGAACGCCTCTGGCGTGTTGGTCATGGGTTCGTAGCCGAAGCTCACCATCTTGTTCTGAATCTCCGGCGTGGCGATCGCTTTGGCCACCGCCTGCGAGTACTTGTTGACGATGGCAGGGGGCGTACCTGCGGGCAGAAAAAGGCCAGTGAAGCCAGCCAGGTTGGCCTCGGCAAAACCTGCCTCGCCCAGCGTGGGCACATTGGGGAAGGCCTTGAGCCGGTGGGGGCTGGCCACTGCCAGCAGCTTGACCTTGCCACCCGCGAGCTGGTTGGCATAGAAGCCGACCGAACCCCACGCGGTGCTCACCCGGCCGTTGACCATGTCGGCGAAAGAGTCTGCCTCACCCTTGTAGGGGATGTGCGTCATGTCGACACCGGCCTTCTTGTTGAGCGCCACGCCGATGACGTGCGCGCCGGAGCCCACGCCGTAGGAACCATAGCTCACCGAGCCTGGCTTTTGTCTGGCCAACGCAATGAGTTCGCTCAGGTTGGAAGCCGGCAACTGCACCGGTGCGGCCAGCGCGATGGGAAGGATGGCCACCATCGACACTGGTGCCAGTTCTTCCATGCGGTAGCCCGGGGTGGGCTGCAGGAGCAGGTTCTGAACGATGCTGCTGAGCGACATGTAGATGGTGTAGCCATCTGGCGGTGACTTGGTGAGAGCCTGCGCCGCAATCATGCCGTTGGCGCCAGTGCGGTTCTCTACCACCACCGGCTGGCCCCAGGCCTGGGTCAGGCCGTCAGCGATCATGCGGGCCGTGGCGTCGGCGCTGCCGCCGGGCGCGGTGGCCACCATGAGCTTGATGGGGCGGGTTGGAAAATCGGCCGACTGCGCCGCCGCCGTGTTGGGCAATGCGAACATCACGCCCGCGGCAACGGCCAGTGACGTCACAAGTGTGAGGGAACGCAAGGCAGAAGATTTCATGATGTCTCCAGGGGTCGGGTTGTTGTAGAAAGCATTCCAGCCAGGCGCGAAATCTGATTCGCACTGTCGCCGAAAAGCTGGTCGATCACCGTGATGCGCCGCAGGTAGTGCCCCACCGCGTATTCCTCGGTCATGCCAATGCCGCCATGCAACTGGATGGCGCTCTGACACAGGGTTCGGCCGTGGCGGCCAATGATGAACTTGGCCCGCGCCAGGTCTTCGTTCTCGGCGGAAGCGGGGTCGTCAATAGCGGATGCGGCGAGCATGGCCATGCTCCTGGCGATCTCCAGCTCCACCATCATGTCGGCCACACGGTGCCGCAGAGACTGGTTCTCGCCGATCAGGCGACCGAACTGCTTGCGGGTGTTGAGGTAAGAAACGGTCAGTTGGTATGCCCCTTCCATGGCGCCCACGGCGTCGGCGCAGACGGCCGCCATGCCTGCCCGGCGCGTGGCTTCAATCACCCGTCCACCGCTCACCGGGTCAGCGGGGTCGCCCAGAGGCTGGGCCACCACGTTGTTGAACTCCAGGTCGCCAGCGGGGGTGTCGTCGATCAGGCGGTACCCGCGGCAACCCAGGCCTTCACTCCCCGCGTTCACCAGGAACAGGCCCAGGCCTGGCGCGTCGGCCGGCGCGCCTGATACGCGAGCGCTGACGATGAAAGCATTGGCCTGCGGCGCGTTGAGCACGCAGGCCTTGGTGCCCGTCAACTGCCACGCGCCGCCCGTGCGCGTGGCTCGCGTTTCTACCCAGCAGGGTGCGTGGCGTCCCGCCGCCTCGTCGCTGGCCCAGGCCACGGTGCGTTCGCCGCTGGCCACCTGGGGCAGCAGCGCATGGCTGGTGGCATCGCCCGAGAGCGACAAGGCCGTGGCGCCCAGCACCGCAGAAGCCAGGAAAGGCTCGGTCAGCAGCGCCTGACCGAAGGCCTGCATCACCACCGCGAGATCGGCGGCGGAACCGCCAAAGCCTCCGTGTTCCTCGGCGATGCGCAAGCCGCTCACTCCCAGCCCACAGAGCTGGCGCCACACCGCCGGGCTGGTGCCCTCGGCGGTCGCGGCAATGGCACGCCGCTGCTCGAAACTGTAGTTGTCTGCCAGCAGGCGCGTGACGCTGTCGCGCAGTTGCACCTGGTCTTCATGGAGTTCGAAGTTCATGTTTATCCCAGGGCCGCCTTGGCCAGAATGTCTTTCTGAATCTCGCTGGAGCCGCCGTAGATGCTGGCCGCGCGAGACTGCAGGTAGCGCAGGTTGCCGGGGGCGGCCCAGTGTTCACTGCCCTCGCCTTCACCCGGACGCCGCTCCAGCGCCGTGGGGCCTCCCAGGCGTGCAATGAGCGCCACCAGGTCCTGCTGAAGCTCAGTGCCTTTGAGCTTGAGGACAGAGGCAAAGGAAGGACCCGCCAGCGCCGTCTGCGGCGCGAGCAGCATGCGCCAGTTGGTCACTTCGAGCGCGCGCACTTCGGCGTCGAGTGCGGCCAGTTCGGCCTGCAGCACCGCGTCTTCGGCCAGCGGCCGGCCGGCCTGCGTGAGTTTGCCCGCCAGGGCACGCGCGAAGTCCAGGCGCTCGCGGCAATACGCCACGTTCGCAATACCGGTGCGCTCGTTGCCGAGCAGGAATTTGGCGCAGTCCCAGCCCCTTCCCTCTTCGCCAACGAGGTTTTCCACCGGCACCCGCACGTTGTCGAAGAACACTTCGTTGAGGTGGTGGGCGTGGTCGATGGACACGATGGGCCGCACGGTGATGCCGGGCGTGCGCATGTCGATCAGCAGGAAGCTGATGCCGTCTTGCTTGCGCGGGGCCTGCTCGGTGCGCACGAGGGCGAACACCCAGTCCGCCTGGTGCGCCGAGCTGGTCCAGATCTTCTGGCCGTTCACCACGTACTCATCGCCTTCGCGCACGGCCGAAGTGCGGAGCGACGCCAGATCCGAGCCCGAACCGGGTTCGGAAAAGCCCTGGCAGAACCAGAGCTCGCCACTCGCCAGCCTGGGCAGAAAGTGATCCTGCTGCCGGGCCGTGCCGAACTTCAGCAGCAGCGGCCCGAGCATCACCACATTGAAGATCGACGGCATGGGCGCGGGCGCGCGCTGGATTTCCTCCTGCAGGATCAGGCGTTCGGCCTGGCCCAGGTCGGCACCGCCGAAGGCCTTGGGCCAGTGCGGCGCGGCCCAGCCGCGTTCGTGCAGGATGCGCTGAAAGCGCACCACATCGTCCTTGCGGGCGGGGTGGCCCATGGCCAGGCGCTCGCGAATGTCCTGGGGCAGTCGCTCGCGGATGAAGGCTCGCACCTCGTCTCGGAAGGTCTCTTGTTCGGGGGTCAGTCGGAAGTCCATGGCGAGTCAGTCCACCTTGATGTCGTTTTGCTTGATCACCCTGGACCAGGTGTCCATTTCGGTGGCGATGTAGCGCGAGAACTCTTCGCTCGAATTGCCGACCGGCACGAACCCGACCTCTTCGATCTTCGCCTGCACGTCCGGCAAGGCCACGATGCGGCGCACTTCGTCAGAAAATTTGGCCAACACTGGCTTGGGCGTGCCAGCAGGCAGGAAGAGGCCGTACCAACCCGGCAGGTTGGCGCCAGGAAAGCCCGCCTCGGCCAGCGTGGGAATGTGCGGGTACCGCGCCACGCGCTTGGGCCCGGTAACCGCCAGCACCTTCACCTTGCCCGAGGCTTCCTGCGCGGCGTAGAAGCCTGCCGAGCCATACCCCACCGTCAACTGGCCGTTGAGCAGGTCGGGCAGCGAACTCACCTCACCCTTGTACGGAATGTGCGTGGCCTTGAAGCCGGCAGCGCTGGCCAGCGCAGCGCCCACCAGATGCGACCCCGAGCCCGCGCCCGAAGTGCCATAGGTGATGCCATCGGGCTTGCTTTTGGCGTACTTCACCAGATCGGCCACCGTCTGGATGCCCAGTGAAGAATTGACGCCGAAGGCAATGGGAATGGTGGCCACCAGCGTGACCGGTGCCATCTCTTCCATCTTGTAGCCTGGGTTGGGCCGCAGCAACACGTTTTGCACCATCGAGCTGATGGAGAGGTAAGCGGTGTGGCCATCCGGCGGCGCCTTGGCCAGGGCGGCCGCAGCGATCATGCCGTTGGCGCCCACGCGCTGCTCCACCAGCACCGGCTGGCCCCAGGCGGTGCTCAGCTTGTCGGCGATCATTCGCGCCAGGATGTCGGTGGCGCCGCCCGGGGCGGTGGCCAGCATCAGACGCACGGGCTTGTTCGGAAAGGCGGCGTCCTGGCCAAGGGCAGCGCCGGCGCTGCACAGGGTCATCGTGGCAGCCACTGCAGACAGGAGGCGGCGGCGTGCCAGAAGGCGTTGTGTGGAGGTGGTCATGCGCGGAGGGCCTCAGACGCTGATGTGAAAACCACCATTGACTCCGAGGTGCTGACCCGTGATGTAGGAAGACCCATCGGACAGCAGGAAGCAGACCGACTTCACCACCTCGTCTGGCGTCGACCAGCGACCCAGGGGAATCTGGGCGAGCATCTTGTCCCGGAATTTCTCACCCCGCACCACCTCGGTCATGGGTGTTTCCACCACGCCGAAGCAGATGGAGTTGGTGCGGATGTTGTAGCGGCCCCATTCCTTGGCGGCCGTCATGGTCACGCCGAACATGCCGGACTTCGCCGCGGCGTAGTTGACCTGGCCAATCGAGCCTTTGCGTCCCGCATCGGAAGAAATGTTGACGATGGAGCCGCCAGAGGTGTCTCCCGCTTTCGCCCGCTGGATCATGTGGCGGCCGACGGCCTGCAGCCAGTAGAAGGTGCCGCTGAGGTGCACATCAATCACGTCGTGCCACTCCTTTAGCGTCATCTTCTCGATCATGGCGGGGCGGATGATCCCGGCGTTGTTCACCAGGCCGTGCACGGCGCCAAAGCGCTCGACCGCATCGGCCACTGCGCGGGTGGCGAGTTCGGGGTCGGCCACGCTGCCCACCACGGCGAGCACGCGGTCGGCCGGCAGAGCGTCCACCACGGCCTTGAGGCCTTCTGCATTGAGGTCCACCGCCACGGCGTTGCCACCAAGGTCGATCACCCATTCCACGATGGCCTTGCCAATGCCCTGGGCTGCGCCCGTCACCACCACGGTGCGGCCTTGCAGCGAAACGATCTGCGTCATGTCTGTTCTTTCCTGTTGAAAAAAGTGGGTTCAAAACCCCGTTGCAAATTTTGATTAGTTTTAAGGTCTGACCAATGGTAGCATTGGTTTGCTCGGTCGCTGAACGCGGGAAATCCCTAGGTGAGCGGGCCACTCCAACCAGATTCACCACAAGGAAAGGCAACGCATCAGCTATGACGATCAAGAACAAGGCGTGCATCGCGGGGGCCTGGGAGCACCCCACCCGAAAGGCGCCAGACAAGACCACGCCGCAACTGCACGCGGAATGCGCGCGCGGCGCCCTGGCCGATGCCGGCCTGACGCTGGCGGACGTGGATGGCTATTTCTGCGCGGGTGATGCGCCCGGCCTCGGCGCACTCAGCATGGCCGACTACCTGGGTCTGAAGCTGCGCCACACCGACACCACAGACACCGGCGGCTCTGCGCCGCTGATTCACGTGGCCCACGCCGCGCAAGCCATCGCGGCTGGCAAATGCAATGTGGCCCTGATCACGCTGGCGGGCAGACCGCGCAGCGAAGTGAGTGGTGTGGGCGTGCAACCCCGCAACGTGACGCCCGCCACGCCGGACGTGGCTTTCGAGATGCCCTATGGCCCGATCACGGTGAACATGTACGCGCTCGCCGCGGCGCGCCACATGCACGAGTACGGCACCACCAGCGAACAGCTCGCCTGGATCAAGGTGGCAGCTTCCACCCATGCCCAATACAACCCGCACGCCATGCTGCGCGATGTCGTGACCGTGGAAGACGTGATCAACTCCCCCATGATCTCGGACCCACTGCGCAAGCTGGACTGCTGCGTGGTGAGTGATGGCGGCGGCGCCTTGCTGATCGTGCGCCCGGAAATCGCGCGATCACTCAAGCGCCCGGTGGTGAACATCATGGGCGCGGGCGAGACCATCAAGGGCCAGTCGGCTGGCCAGGTGGACCTCACCTACTCAGGCGCAGCCGTCTCCGGGCCCATCGCGTTCGCTGAAGCCGGCATCAAGCCGTCGGACATCCAGTACGCATCGATCTACGACAGCTTCACCATCACCGTGCTGATGCAGCTGGAAGACCTGGGCTTCTGCAAAAAAGGCGAAGGCGGCCGCTTCGTGATGGACGGCAACCTGATATCAGGGGTAGGCAAGCTGCCGTTCAACACCGACGGCGGTGGTCTGTGCAACAACCATCCCGCCAACCGCGGCGGCATCACCAAAGTCATCGAAGCCGTTCGACAGTTGCGCGGCGAAGCACACCCCAAGGTGCAGGTGCCTGATTGCCGACTCGCTCTTGCGCAGGGCACCGGCGGCCTGCTCGGCTCGAGGCACGGTAGTGCCACCTTGATCATGGAAAGGGAGTGAAAAGCATGAGCACGATGTACCAGGAACGTCCGGTCGGCAACCTGATCATGGACGCCGCCACAGAGCCCTACTGGACTGCCGCGAAAGCGGGCGTCCTCAAGATCAAGCGCTGCACGGGCTGCAGCAAGGTCCACTTCTACCCTCGCGCCCTGTGCCCGTACTGCCTGTCAGACACCGAGTGGATCGACGCCAGCGGACTCGGCACGATCTACAGCGTCACGGTCACGCGGCGGGCGGGCCCCGTTGCGTATGCCCTGGCCTACGTGACGCTGGATGAAGGCGTTTCGATGCTCGCCAACATCGTCGACTGCGACCTCGACACCCTGCGCATCGGCGACCGGGTGAAGGTGTGCTTCAAACCGGCAGACGGCGAGAACCGTGTGCCGATGTTCACGCCCATCGGGTAGGCGCACCGAGGCGCCGTGTGGGCTGTGCGATCATCAGCGCCAGACCACGACAGCACCTTCCCCCCATGCGCAGAACCAGCTCACCGACACCGGCCACCGTCACCGACGCGCCACCTGCAGACCCCGAAATTCTGGAGAGTCTGGGGCTTCGGGAGGTGCGCAGCCAGCGCGGTTTCGAGGCGGTCTGCGACCAGATTCGACAGCAGGTCTTCCGGGGCGAGTTGCGTCCCGGTGATCGGCTGCCTGGCGAGCGAGAACTGGCCGAGCAGCTGGCGGTGAGCCGCAGTGTGGTTCGCGAGGCGATTCGCAGCCTGGAGTCCATGGGCGTGGTGGAATCTCGCATGGGAGCGCACGGGGGCATCTACATCCGCACCAGCACACCCCATGGCATCACGCAGGCCATGAGCGACATGGTGGCCCTGGCGCAAATGCCCATCGCGGTGGTGACCGAGACGCGGATCGAACTCACCTGCATGGCCATCCGCCTGGCCTGCGAGCGTGCCACCGAAGCCGAACTCGATGCGATCGAGGCAGACATTGAATACCACGCGGAGCTCTTTCGCAAAGGACAGGGTTCGCGCAACGCCCGATCGCTGCACCGCTTCTATCACCTGCTGGCGGTGGCCACGCACAACGACCTGACGGTGATGCTGGTCGACGCAGTGTCCGAAGTGATGCGCATGATCCTGCTGCGTATTGATCCCCAGCCCCACCCTGACATGGTGGCCGTGCGCAGGAAGGTGCTTCGGTACCTGCGGGCGCGCGATGCGGTGGGGGCCAGCGAGGCGATGCGCGTGCACCTGCACCACCTCACGGCCTACCTGGAAGCGGAGAGCAAGGCATGATCCGCGCGCTTTTCTGGCTAAGCCTGGTCGGGATCACCATTGCATCGCTGGTGCCGGTGGCCATGCTTCCACCCCAGAGTTTCGACGTCTGGGACAAAGCCCAGCACGCCTGCGCCTTTGCCTGGTTGGCCTTGCTCGGCCTGCTCTCCTATCCGGCGCACCTGCCTCGCGTTGCCGTGGGGTTGCTGTTGTTTGGCGGTGGGATCGAGCTCGCCCAGACCGCCACCGGATGGCGTTTCGGCGAGTGGGCCGACCTGGCGGCAGACTTTCTCGGCATCACCATGGGTACCACCGTCTGGCTGCTTGTGCGCCGCCACAGGGCAACCCGCACTTGAAGCGTCCGGGCCGCCGCGCACAATAGCGGCATGACCCAGACCCCACCCACCCGTGCCCTGCCCTGGCTGGAGCCCGGCCAGGCCTTTCCGCCGGTGGAAAGCGCCTGGGGCAGCAGCGATCCGGCGCCCGGCCTGCTGGCGGCGGGGGGCGTGCTGGACGTGCCCACACTGGTGGCGGCGTACTCGCGTGGGATCTTTCCCTGGTACAGCGCCGGCCAACCCATTCTTTGGTGGAGCACCGACCCGCGCATGGTGCTGGAAACAAGCGCGTTCCGATTGCACCGGTCGCTTCGTAAAACGGTTCAGCAGTACCTGCGCGAAGGCCGCCTGGAGATCCGCTTCGACCACGATTTCGAGCGCGTCATTCGCGCCTGCGCCCACACCCCGCGCCAGGACCAGACCGGCACGTGGATCCTGCCCGCCATGGTCGAGGCCTACGTGCGCCTGCACGATGCAGGCATGGCACACAGCGTGGAGACCTGGCTGGACGGTGAGCTCGCGGGAGGCCTCTATTGCATCAACCTGGGCAACATGGTGTACGGGGAATCCATGTTCAGCCGGAGGAGCAATGCCTCGAAGATGGCCCTGGCAGCCCTGGTTGCCTTCTGCCGCGCCCATGAGCTGCCTCTGATCGACTGCCAGCAGGACACCTCTCACCTAGCCTCTCTGGGCGGGCGGTTGATGCCGCGCAATGCCTTCTGCGCCCACGTGCGTACGGCCTTGCTGCAACCCGCGCCACGCTGGGAATTCGAGCCCGTATACTGGCAGCAACTTCTCTTCGAAGATGGTCGTAGAGCGTGACCCACCTCAAAGAACTTCCGCTTCAGGCGCTGCAGTTTTACGCGACGGCTCCCTACCCGTGCAGCTACCTGCCCGACCGCCAGGCCCGTTCGCAGGTCGCGACGCCCAGCCATCTCATCCACAACGACGCCTACTCGGATCTCGTCACGCACGGATTCCGGCGCAGTGGCATGTTCACGTACCGCCCCTACTGCGATGGTTGTCAGGCCTGCGTGCCCCTGCGTGTTCCGGTGGCGCAATTCAAGCCCAACCGCAGCCAGCGGCGCACCCAGTCGCTGCACGGCCATTTGCAAACCCGCGTGCTCAAACTGTGCTTCATTCCTGAGCACTACCAGCTGTACCTGCGCTACCAGAACAGCCGGCACGCTGGCGGGGGCATGGACCACGACAGCATTGATCAATACACCCAGTTCCTTCTGCAAAGCCGCGTCAACTCCCGCCTTGTCGAATTCCACGAACCGGCCAACGGAGACGTGCCGGCAAAGCTGAAGATGGTGTCCATTGTCGACGTGCTCAACGACGGACTGTCGGCCGTCTACACCTTCTACGAGCCCGACGAGAAAGCCAGCTACGGCACCTACTCCGTGCTCTGGCAGATCGCCCAGGCCCGCGCGCTCGACCTGCCCCACGTCTACCTGGGTTACTGGATCGGCCAGAGCAGCAAGATGAACTACAAGGCGGGCTTTCACCCTCACGAACTTCTGCTGGATGGGCGCTGGCTTCCCGCCGATTGAAATGCCCCACCCGGTTTACACACCGTTTCGCGGGCGCAGATTTCATCTTGTAAAATCGCGGCCAACCCACCGCTACCATGACCAAACGCTCTGAAAACCTGGCCAGCACGCCCACCGTTCAGGTGATTGAACGCCTGTTCAACCTGCTCGAGGTGCTTGCCTCGCGCGAGGATCCGGTTTCGCTCAAGGAAATCAGCGAGAAGACCGGGCTGCACCCTTCCACCGCGCACCGCATCCTCAACGACCTGACCATTGGCCGTTTCGTGGACCGCCCCGAAGCGGGCAGCTACCGGCTCGGCATGCGGCTGCTCGAACTGGGCAACCTGGTGAAAGCGCGATTGAGTGTCCGTGACGCGGCACTGCTGCCCATGCGCGAGCTCCACAAGCTCATCCAGCAGCCGGTCAACCTGAGCGTACGCCAGGGCGACGAGATCGTTTATGTGGAGCGCGCGTACAGCGAACGCTCCGGCATGCAGGTGGTGCGCGCCATCGGCGGCCGCGCTCCGCTGCACCTGACCTCAGTGGGCAAGCTGTTCCTGGCTGACGACGAACCACCGCGCGTGCGCGCCTACGCCACCCGCACAGGTCTGGCCGGCAACACGCGCAACAGCCTTACCCAGCTCCCTACGCTGGAGCGTGAACTCGCGCAGTGCCGCCAAGCCGGCCTGGCACGCGACAACGAAGAACTGGAGCTGGGAGTGCGTTGCATGGCCGCAGGCATCTACGACGACCAGAGCAAGCTGGTGGCAGGCCTGTCGATTTCAGCACCTGCGGATCGGATCGATGAGAACTGGGTGCCCAAACTAAGGGCGACTGCCGCCGAGATCTCCGCCGCTCTCGGCTGCCCCAAAGTGCCCTTGCCAGTTGCTGCGGCGCGCTGAAAGCGCCCGTACCGCGGGCGTTCAGCCTTGCGGCTGCTGCCGGGCCAACGGCTGCGTGGTGCCCGTCTGGACTTCCACCCAACGGCGCACACGCTCGGCGTCCTGCATGCGGCTTACCTTGCCGGCGGAGTCCAGGAACACCATGATCAGCTGACGCCCGGCCACCTTGGCCTGCATCACGAGACAACGGCCGGCTTCCGAGATGTAGCCCGTCTTCTGCAGTCCGATGTCCCAATCCGGGTTCTTGATCAGCCGGTTGGAATTGTTGTAGTGAAGCGTGCGACGGCCGAGGTCGACCTCGTAGCCGGGTGAGGTGGAGAGGCTGCGGAGAATCGGGCGCTGGTAGGCCACCGACACCAGCGTCGCCAGATCTCGGGCGCTGGACTGGTTGAGGCTGGACAGGCCCGTAGGCTCCACATAGCGCGTGTCGGCCATGCCAAGCGAAGCGGCTTTCTGGTTCATCAACCGCACAAATTCCTGCAGCCCACCGGGATGGGCGCGCCCCAGGGCGTGCGCCGCACGGTTCTCGCTCGACATCAGAGCAAGGTGCATCAATTCACCCCGGCTGAGCGTGGTGCCCACGGCCAGACGCGAACGGCTGCCCTTGAAGGTGTCGATGTCGTCGGCGGTGATGGTGATCATCTCGTTCATGTCGAGCGCGGCGTCGGCCACCACCAGACCCGTCATGAGTTTGGTGAGAGAGGCAATCGGCAGGACTGCCGAATCGTTCTTGCTGAACAGGACTTCGTTGGTCTGCTGGTCAATCACCAGCGCCACACTGGAGTTGAGTTCGAGCGCATCGTCGTTGTCCCGCAGGCCCAGCGCCTCACCCATTGAAGGACGGTGCACGATCGCGGCGCGAAGCACATTGGAACGCGCGGCCGGTTTCTGTTTGACGGAAATCTTGTGCAGGGAGGTGGTCCGGCCACCGGCCATCTGCACCTTCACTCGAGTGTTGCGTGCGCTGACCGCCTTCAGGGTTTTGCGCACAGGTGCTTTGGCAACTTTCGTCTGTGATTTCTTCACTGCCACGGTCTTGCGCCGGGTCGATTTTTGCGCAGTGGCGGTTTTCTTGGCCTTGGCGACCTTGGATGCACTGGTGGCAGCCTGGGTGACTGTGGGCGCGGCCAGCAGCGTCAGGCCGGCGGCCAGGGTCATTCCCCAGAGGATTTTTTGAAACCGAACCAGACCCATGACTTTTACTCCACTCCAGCTAGATGCACCACGCTGGAGCGGAGTATAGACAGGAAGAAAAAAACTAGCAATATCAAATGCTTGTAAAGTCTTTCTCAATGATCGGTAGAACAAATGGTACTTTTGGCATCATTTCTTTCGATCAAGAAGCAGAAATCCTTAAGTATTTGATTTGAAAGGACTTTATCCCTGCGCAGCGACGCGGTCCGCTTTGCTGTGCAATTTGTTCAGCGCGCTCAGGTAGGCCTTGGCTGAAGCCACAACGATGTCGGGGTCGGCGCCGACGCCATTGACCACCCGGCCTCCGTGCTGCAAACGAACGGTCACCTCGCCCTGGCTCTCGGTAGAACCACTTGTGATGGCATTGACCGAATACAGCACCAGTTCTGCGCCACTCTTGACGTGGTTTTCGATCGCCTTCAAAGAGGCATCCACCGGGCCATTGCCGTCGCTTTCACCCTGAATTTCATGGCCGTCGACCGTGAACACGACGTTGGCGTGGGGGCGCTCACCGGTTTCACTGCGTTGCTTCAGCGAGACCAGTCCGTACTGCTCCTTTTCGGCGGTCACGCTTTCATCACTGCACAGCGCCAGGATGTCCTCATCGAAGATCTCGCTCTTGCGGTCAGCGAGTTCCTTGAACGCAGCGAATGCAGTGTTGATCTCGCTTTCGGACTCCATCTCGATGCCCAGGTCGTTCAGGCGCTGCTTGAAAGCATTGCGTCCGCTGAGTTTGCCCAGCACGATCTTGTTGGCGCTCCAGCCCACGTCTTCGGCTCGCATGATCTCGTAGGTGTCGCGCGCCTTGAGCACGCCGTCCTGGTGAATACCGCTGGCGTGCGCAAAGGCGTTGGCGCCCACCACAGCCTTGTTCGGCTGCACCACAAAGCCGGTGGTCTGGCTCACCATGCGGCTGGCCGGCACGATCTGCGTGGTGTCCACGCCCACGTCGAGGCCGAAATAATCCCGCCGCGTGCGCACCGCCATCACGATCTCTTCGAGCGAGCAGTTGCCCGCGCGCTCGCCAAGGCCGTTGATCGTGCACTCCACCTGGCGCGCGCCGCCGATCTTCACGCCCGCCAGCGAATTCGCCACCGCCATGCCCAGATCGTTGTGGCAATGCACCGACCAGATGGCCTTGTCAGAGTTGGGCACACGCTCGCGCAAGCTGCGGATGAACTCGCCATAGAGTTCGGGAATGGCGTAGCCCACCGTATCGGGAATGTTGAGCGTGGTTGCGCCTTCCTTGATGACCGCCTCGAGCACGCGACAGAGATAGTCCGGGTCACTGCGGTAACCGTCTTCGGGGCTGAATTCGACGTCTTCAACCAGGTTGCGCGCGAAGCGCACCGACTGAATCGCCTGCTCCATCACCTGCTCGGGCGTCATGCGCAGCTTCTTTTCCATGTGCAGGGCACTGGTGGCAATGAAGGTGTGAATGCGGGCGCGCTGCGCACCCTTGAGTGCTTCTGCGGCACGGCCAATGTCCCGGTCGTTGGCTCGCGCCAGAGAACAGACAACGGAGTCCTTGATGGTGTTGGCGATGGCTTGCACGCAATCAAAGTCGCCATTGGAGCTGGCGGCGAAACCGGCCTCGATCACGTCCACTTTCAGGCGCTCCAGCTGGCGCGCGATACGCAGCTTTTCGTCCTTGGTCATGGAGGCGCCGGGCGACTGCTCGCCATCTCGCAGGGTGGTGTCAAAAATGATCAGTTTGTCGCTCATCTCAATGCTCCGGTGTGTCGCCTTGTGGGCGGCTCTTAGATAAACCTGCAGTTCCAAAACAAAACGGCCCGCTGCAGGTGCAAACGGGCCGTTGTGTGGGAAATCGCTCGCGCGTTACCAGACCTGCCCGTGTCGGACACCCAGTAGTAGCGAGATCGAAATCGTGAACATGGTCGGGAATGTAGCACAAAGGCGCGTAGGCGCCGATAAGGAAATACCAGACGACTGCCGCGACGAAGCGCGAGCTCAGTCGTGCAGGCCGCGCTCGTCAGGCTCGTCGGTCGAAGTGCTGATCACGCTGGTGGGGCGGCCCTTGGACTTTCTCCAGGCATACAGCGCGTAACCCGAGAGGCCATAGATCACGAAAAGACCGAAGAGCACAGTGGGCGGGTGGATGTTGATAACCGCAATGCCCAGCGCCACCAGCACGATGGCCGCAAACGGCACGCTCTTCCTGAGGCTCAGGTCCTTGAAGCTGTAGAACGGCACGTTGGTGACCATCGTCAGGCCGGTGTAGAGCGTGAGGGCAAACATGAACCAGGTCACGTCCTTCGCCGGAATTTCCAGCTCGGTCATGAGCCAGATGAAGCCGGCCACCAATGCAGCGGCGGCGGGAGATGGCAACCCCTGGAAGAAGCGCTTGTCGACCACCGCCGTATTGACGTTGAAACGGGCCAGGCGCAGGGCCGCGCAAGCGCAATAGACGAATGCGGCGATCCAGCCCCAGCGTCCGATGTCGCGCAGCGTCCATTCGTAGGCAATCAGCGCAGGCGCGGCGCCGAACGAAACCATGTCGGAGAGCGAGTCCATCTGTTCGCCAAATGCGCTCTGCGTGTTGGTCAGGCGGGCCACCCGTCCGTCGAGGCTGTCGAGGACCATGGCCACGAAGATGCCCACAGTGGCCAGGTCGTAGCGATCGTTCATGGCCATCACCACCGAGTAGAAGCCGCCGAACAAGGCTGCCAGCGTGATCATGTTGGGCACCATGTAGATGCCCTTGGGACGCCGGGGACGCTCCTCGCTGGGTGTCATGTGGGATTCTGTACCGTCGTGCATGAGCGTCTCTTTGTTGGCTATGAGGCCTGGAGCCCCCAAACGTCGCAGTGTAAGGCAGTGAGCGAAATGAAAAAGGCCACCGAAGTGGCCTTTGAAAAAGACTCCACACAAGGGCGGAGCACAGGGTGCGGTCAGTTCCGCGTCTGGTCGACCAGCTTGTTCTTGGCGATCCACGGCATCATGGCGCGCAGCTGCGCACCCACCACCTCGATGCTGTGCTCGGCCGTGTTGCGCCGCCGTGCCGTCATGCTCGGGTAGTTGGTGCGCCCCTCGGCGATGAACATCTTGGCGTACTCGCCGTTCTGGATGCGCTTCAAGGCGTTGCGCATGGCCGCGCGCGACTCCTCGTTGATCACCTCCGGCCCGGTCACGTACTCGCCGTACTCCGCGTTGTTCGAGATCGAGTAGTTCATGTTGGCAATGCCGCCTTCGTAGATCAGGTCCACGATCAGCTTCAGCTCGTGCAGGCACTCGAAATACGCCATCTCGGGCGCGTAGCCCGCTTCCACCAGCGTCTCGTAGCCCATCTTGATGAGTTCGACCGCGCCGCCACACAGCACGGCCTGCTCGCCGAACAGGTCGGTCTCGGTTTCTTCCTTGAAGTTGGTCTCGATGATGCCGGCTTTGCCGCCACCGTTGGCCATGGCGTAGCTCAGCGCCAGATCGCGCGCCTTGCCGCTCTTGTCCTGGTGCACCGCCACCAGGTGGGGCACGCCGCCACCCTGGGTGTAGGTGTTGCGCACGGTGTGGCCCGGGGCCTTGGGGGCCACCATCCACACGTCCAGATCGGCGCGCGGGATCACCTGGTTGTAGTGCACGTTGAAGCCGTGGGCGAAGGCCAGTGAGCCGCCCTGCTTGATGTGGGGTTCGACGTTGTTCTTGTAGACCTCGGCGATCTGTTCGTCGGGCAGCAGGATCATGACGACGTCGGCGGACTTCACGGCATCGTTGACTTCAAGCACGTTCAGGCCGGCCTTGCCGACCTTGTCCCAGGAAGCACCGCCCTTGCGCAAGCCAACCACAACCTTCACGCCGCTGTCGTTGAGGTTCTGCGCGTGCGCGTGGCCCTGGCTGCCGTAGCCAATGATGGCAACCGTCTTGCCCTTGATCAGGGAGAGGTCGCAGTCTTTGTCGTAGAAAACTTTCATGAGGTTGCTCCAGTTGAAATGTGTTTTAGGGTTGAAATGAGTCGCGTGGATTTTCTTACACGCGAAGAATGCGTTCGCCGCGACCAATGCCACTGGCACCGGTGCGCACGGTTTCGAGAATGGCGCCGCGGTCGATCGCCTCAAGGAAGGCGTCGTTCTTGGACTGGTCACCGGTGAGCTCGATGGTGTAGCTCTTTTCGGTCACGTCGATGATGCGTCCACGGAAGATGTCGGCCATGCGCTTCATCTCCTCTCGCTCCTTCCCCACCGCACGCACCTTCACCATCATGAGCTCGCGCTCGGTGTAGGAGCCTTCGGTGAGGTCGACCACCTTGACCACTTCAATCAGGCGGTTGAGGTGCTTGGTGATCTGTTCGATGACGTCGTCGGAACCCGTGGTCTGGATCGTCATGCGCGAGAGGCTGGGGTCCTCGGTGGGCGCCACGGTCAGCGACTCGATGTTGTAGCCCCGGGCCGAGAACAGGCCCACCACGCGGGACAGGGCTCCGGGTTCGTTTTCAAGCAGGACAGCGATGATGTGTTTCATATGAGATTCCTCTTTTCGCCGCCCTCCCCTGCGCACGGTAATGCGCAGGCTCGGCGGACAATAGATTCGTCCAGGGGATGAAGCAGCGGGGACCCGCTGCTTCGCGGTGGTTCAGAGGTCTTCGGATCCGAGCAGCATTTCAGTGATGCCCTTGCCGGCCTTGACCATGGGGAACACGTTCTCCGTCGGATCGGTGCGGAAGTCCATGAACACGGTGCGGTCCTTGAGCTTGCGCGCCTCGCGAAGGGCGGGTTCCACGTCCTGCGGACGCTCGATCAACATGCCCACATGGCCATAGGCCTCGGCGAGTTTCACGAAATTCGGCAGGGCATCCATGTAGCTGTGGCTGTACCGGCCTTCGTAGTCAATCTCCTGCCATTGACGCACCATGCCGAGGTAGCGGTTGTTCAGCGCCACGATCTTGATCGGGGTGTTGTACTGCAGGCAGGTGGACAGCTCCTGAATGCACATCTGCACCGAACCTTCGCCAGTCACGCAAAACACTTCACTGTCGGGTTTGGCCAGCTTGATGCCCATGGCGTAGGGGATGCCCACGCCCATGGTGCCCAGACCACCCGAATTGATCCAGCGACGGGGTTCATCGAACCGGTAGTACTGGGCCGCCCACATCTGGTGCTGACCTACGTCGGACGTGATGTAGGTATCGGCGTCCTTTGTCATGTTCCAGAGCGTCTCCACCACGTACTGCGGCTTGATCACATCCTGGTTGCCACGGTCGTATTTCAGGCAGTCCTTCGAGCGCCAGGTCTCGATCGTCTCCCACCACGATGCCAGCGCCTTGCCGTCGGGCTTGATGGCGCTTTCACGCACCATGTTGATGAGTTCGGTCAGCACGTCCTTGACGTCACCCACGATCGGCACGTCCACCTTCACGCGCTTGGAGATGCTCGACGGGTCGATGTCGACGTGGATGATCTTGCGTTCGTTCTGGGCGAAATGCTTGGGGTTACCGATCACGCGGTCGTCGAATCGCGCACCCACGGCCAGCAGCACATCGCAGTTCTGCATGGCGTTGTTGGCTTCAATCGTGCCGTGCATGCCCAGCATGCCCAGGAACTTGCGGTCCGATGCCGGGTAGGCGCCCAGGCCCATGAGCGTGTTGGTGACCGGGTAGCCCAGCATGTCGACCAGGGTGCGCAACTCGTTGGTGGCATTGCCGAGCAGCACGCCGCCACCGGTGTAGATGTAGGGCCGCTTGGCCGTCAACAGCAGCTGCAATGCCTTGCGGATCTGCCCGCCATGGCCTTTGCGAACCGGGTTGTAGGAGCGCATCTCCACCGACTCCGGGTAGCCGTGGTACGGCACCTTGTTGAAAGACACGTCCTTGGGAATGTCCACCACCACCGGGCCGGGCCGGCCACTGCGGGCAATGTGGAAGGCCTTCTTCATCACCATCGCCATGTCACGCGCGTCCTTCACCAGGAAGTTGTGCTTGACGATGGGGCGTGTGATGCCGACGGTGTCGCATTCCTGGAAGGCGTCCAGACCGATCGCGGCCGTGGGCACCTGGCCGGTGATGATCACCATGGGGATGCTGTCCATGTAGGCCGTGGCGATGCCAGTGACGGCATTGGTCACGCCGGGGCCTGAGGTAACGAGTGCCACGCCCACATCGCCAGTGGCTCGCGCATAGCCGTCAGCCGCGTGCACGGCGGCCTGCTCGTGACGCACCAGCACATGCTGGATGGTGTCCTGCTTGTAGAACGCGTCGTAAATGTGGAGGACCGCGCCACCCGGGTAACCCCAGATGTACTTCACACCTTCAGCCTGAAGGGCCTTGATGAGAATTTCTGCGCCGCGGAGTTCCTGACTGCCCGCACCGTTGGCGGCGGCAGCCGAGGCCAGTTCGGCCTTGCTGATTTCCATGATGAACCTTTCGAGAATTTCTCTGACGAAAAACCTTGGGTGCCTCTAGACCAAATCTTGTGGAATGGTTTCGAGACTTGAGACCAGTGGCCATGAGCGGACACATACTCCGCCGAACCCTGATCCGTTTGCCTGATTGAATGCAACGCGCATTATCGCACTGCAACATCCAGCACCGGCCGGCCGGCCGCGAAATTTTCTGATCTGGAACACGGTGAGGGTGCCGATGCGACAATTCCCCGACATGAGCGCGACGACCGACACCTCCCCACACGCCCCTTTGACCGCACCCTCCCTGCGCCGCCGCATGGCCTGCTGGCTCTACGAGGGCATGCTCATGTTCGGCGTGGTTTTCATTGCGGGCTATCTGTTTTCCACCCTCACCCAGACGCGCAACGCCCTGGACAATCGGCACGCCCAGCAGGCGTTCCTGTTCGTGGTGTTCGGCATCTACTTCACCTGGTTCTGGGCCAAGGGACAGACCCTGGCCATGAAGACCTGGCACATTCGAGTGGTCGACCGGCAGGGTCGGGCGCTCAGTCAGCCCCGGGCCCTGTTGCGCTATGTGCTGTCGTGGCTCTGGCTGTTGCCTGCGCTGGCGCTCTCGGCGGCGTTGAAGACCTCCGGGCCGGAACTCGCCCTGCTGCTGGTCGGCTGGATCCTGGTGTGGGCCCTGCTCTCGCGGTTCCACCCCGAACGCCAGTTCGTTCATGACGCGCTGGCCGGCACCCGTCTGATCCACCAGGCGCCCGCACCTCGCGCACGGCCTGAAAACAAGCCCGCCTCCGCGCCATGACGACGAACGCCGACCGCGAGCCCACCAACGCGCAGAAGCAGCGCAGCGGCTTATCGCGCGTGTGGCATGCGTTTGGCTATTCCATGGCCGGCCTGCGCGCCGGCTGGGGCGAAACGGCGTTCCGACAGGAGGCCCTGGCCGCGATCGTGCTGGTACCCGCCGCTTTCTGGGTGGGCCAGACCTGGGTGGAAACGGCCTTGCTGGCCGGCTCCGTCGTGTGGGTGATGGTGGTGGAGTTGCTCAACACCGGCATTGAAACCGCCATCGACCGCATCGGGCCGGAGTGGCACGATCTCTCCAAGCGCGCCAAGGATATGGGCAGCGCCGCCGTGCTCCTTAGCCTGCTGGCCTGCGCCGGCATCTGGCTGGCAGGCTTGTGGTCTCGCTGGGGCAGCCTGCTCTGACTTTCATCATGACCCAACCCAACTTTTCACTGTGCGTGTACTGCGGCTCCCGTCCCGGCAACGAGCCGGCTTTCGCTGAAGCAGCGCAAAGAGTGGGCGAATGGATCGGTTGCCGTGGGGGACAACTCGTCTACGGCGGCGGCCGCAATGGGCTGATGGGCATCGTTGCCGAAGCCACGCTGGCCGCAGGTGGGCGTGTGGTGGGCATCATTCCCAAGGCGTTGGTGGAAAAAGAATGGGCTCACCAGGGCTGCACCGAGCTGCATGTGGTCGACACCATGCACGAGCGCAAGCGCCTCATGGCCGACCGTGCCGACGCCTTTCTGGCGCTGCCGGGCGGTATCGGCACATTCGAGGAATTTTTTGAAGTCTGGACCTGGCGCCAGCTGGGTTACCACGACAAGCCAGTGGGCCTGCTCAACGTGGCGGGCTACTACGATGGGCTGATGGCGTTCATGCGCACCGGCGTCGAACAGCAATTCATGAACCACTGGCAGATGGACCTGATTCGCGTCGGCAGCGATATCGCCACCTTGCTCCCGGAACTGGTGCAAGCCGCCGGCATGGCGCCGGAAGCCCGCATCGAGGCCATTTGAGGCTCAGACGGCGGTTTCGTCCTCTTCCCCCGTGCGGATGCGCACAACCCGTTCTACCGAGGTCACGAAAATCTTGCCGTCACCGATCTTGCCGGTGCGGGCGGCCCGGATGATCGCGTCCACACAGCGCTCCACGTCCACGGTCTTGACCACCACCTCCACTTTGACCTTGGGCAGGAAGTCCACCACGTACTCGGCCCCGCGGTAGAGCTCCGTGTGGCCCTTCTGCCGCCCGAAGCCCTTGACTTCGGTCACGGTCAGGCCGGTCACCCCTTGCTCGGCCAGCGCCTCGCGCACCTCTTCCAGCTTGAACGGTTTGATGACGGCGGTGATCTGCTTCATGGGTTGTCTCCAGGGCGATGCGAGGTTTGGCTTTTCATTATGCCCAAGGCCTCCTCGCCGTTCGTACACTCGGACATTGCCGCTTCCAGACCCTCGCATGCCGACTTCCCTACCAGCCCACGTGCCGATCACCGTCGCATTTCGCGGCAGTCACCCGGAAAACATTCACCATGGTTCGCTGGCCGTGGTGAACGCGCAGGGGAAACTGCTGGCCAGCGTGGGCGATGTGCAGGCCCCCCTGTTCACGCGCTCAGCACTCAAGCCTTTCCAGGCCATGCCACTGATCGCTCGCGAAGCCGGCGGCCTGAATCTGGAGGATGCAGACGTGGCGTTGCTGTGCGCCAGTCACAGTGGCGAACCGATGCATGTAGAACGCGCCGCGTCGCTGCTGGCGCGCATCGGTGCAAGCGAATCGACTCTGGCCTGCGGCACGCATGTACCCTTCTTTTTCGGTGCTACTGGCGCCACACCCGAGCCAGGCGCGCGCTTCACCCGGCTGCACCACAACTGCTCCGGCAAGCACACCGGCATGCTGCTGCTGGCCGATTCGCTGGGGGCTCCGCTGGCGGACTACCTCGAAGCTTCGCACCCCGTGCAGCAGGAAATCTCCCGCAGCGTCTCCCATTTCACCGGCATACCAGAGGACCAGCTGGTGCGGGGCATCGATGGCTGCAGCGCTCCCAACTACGCCGTCCCGCTGCATGCGCTTGCGCATGCCTTTGCAAGGCTCACGCTCACCGAGCCGGACTCTATGTATGGAACAGCGCCAATGCGAATTGCCCGCGCCATGAGCAGGCACCCGGAGCTGGTGAGCGGCCAGGGACGCAACGACCTGACCCTGATGCGCGCCGGGCGCGGCGACTGGGTCAGCAAGGTGGGCGCCGACGGCGTGCAGGCCCTTGCCAGCTTCAGCCGTGGGATCGGCATTGCTGCCAAAGTGAGTGACGGGCAGCTGGCCCCACTCATGGTGGCGTTGGTTTCTGCGCTTGAGCAACTGGGCTGGCTTGACGACGAGAGCCGCGCTGCGCTCGCCAGCCTGATACCGCCACCGCTGAAGAACGCTGCCGGCATCGAGGTCGGCGAGATGCGCGCCGTGCTGAATCTTTAAGCGCGGTACTTGCTGGTAATCGGGTAGCGCCAATCCTTGCCAAAGCTGCGGTGCGTGACGCGAATGCCCACCGGCGCCTGACGGCGTTTGTACTCGTTGATGCGGATCAGGCGCACGACCTTGTCCACGTCTGCACGATCGAATCCCGCCGCCACGATGCTCTCCGGGCTCTGGTCGTTCTCCATATAACGCTCGATGATGGCGTCGAGCACCGGGTACTCGGGCAGGCTGTCCTGGTCCTTCTGGTCGGGCCGCAGTTCGGCGCTGGGTGGGCGCGTGATGATGCGCTCGGGGATGGGGTTGGCGCCAGTGCCGTAGGGGTCATGCGCATTGCGCCAGCGAGCCAGCTTGAACACCATGGTCTTGGCCACGTCCTTGATGACCGCAAAACCGCCTGCCATGTCACCGTAGAGCGTGCAGTAGCCGGTGGCCATCTCGCTCTTGTTGCCCGTGGTGAGCACGATGCTGCCAAATTTGTTGGACAGCGCCATGAGCAGCGTGCCGCGGATGCGGGCCTGCAGGTTTTCTTCGGTGGTGTCCTCGGGCAGACCGGCGAACTCCTGCGCGAGACTGGACTTGAAGGCCTCGAACTGCGGAGCGATGGCGATCTCGTCGTAGCGCACGCCCATGCGCTCGGCCATGTCGCGCGCATCGATCCACGAAATATCGGCCGTGTAGGGCGAAGGCATCATCACGGTGCGCACCCGGTCCTTGCCCAGCGCATCCACCGCAATGGCCAGCACCAGTGCCGAATCGATGCCGCCTGAGAGGCCCAGGATGGCGCCTGGAAAGCCGTTCTTGCCCAGATAGTCGCGCACGCCCAGCACGAGGGCATGCCAGAGATCGGCCTCCGGGCTGTGGGCGCGGTCGGTGTCGGCGGTGATGCGCCAGCCCGATGCCTCCCGGGCAAAAGCCACATCAAACGCGGTCTCTTCAAAACTTACCGCGCGCCCAGCCAGGTCGCCACCAGCGTCGAGCACAAAGCTGCGCCCCTCGAACACGATCTCGTCCTGCCCACCCACCAGGTGCGCATACACCATGGGCAAGCCGGTGGCTCGCACGCGCGAGCTCATGGTGGACTCTCGCTCGCCACCCTTGCCGGCGTGGAAGGGTGAAGCGTTGATGACAATGAGCAGTTCAGCGCCCGCCGCCTTGCACTCGGCGGCAGGGGCGTCGAACCAGGCGTCTTCGCAGATCAGCAGGCCAGCCCGCACGGCTTCACCGTCATCGCCCTTCACATCGAACACGCAAGCAGCGTGTCCCGGCACGAAGTAGCGCCGCTCATCGAACACTTGATAGTTGGGCAGCTCGCGCTTGGCGTAGGTGTGGGTGACGACACCCTCAAATACCACGCTGGCTGCGTTGTGCAAATGGGCCACCGAAACGCTGCGTTCGCGCCGTTGCCCGCCGGGCTGCTGCTGCCGCGCAGGATGTCCCACCACGATGTGCAGGCCTTTGAGGCTGGCCGTTTCGCGGGCCACCGTTTTGAGGGCATCATCACAGGCATCGACGAATGCCGGGCGCAGGAAAAGGTCCTCGGCAGCGTAGCCGCAGATGGCGAGTTCGGGCGTCAGCAGCAGGCGAACGCCACGCGCATGTGCCTGATGGGCCGCATCGATGATTTTCCGGGCGTTGCCCGCCATGTCGCCCACCACAAAGTTGAGCTGGGCCACGCAAATGGAGAGAGTCATGGGGTCTGGAAATCTGGCTGGACGTGCCGCGAAAGCGCGGCGGATGGGGACGTTGCTTGACTGAAAACGATTATGTCACCCGGGTTTTCTCATCGCCGCAGGACATCGCTCCTGATCAGTGGAACGCCCTGCTGGCGCTGGAGCCCGATCCCAGCCCTTTTATGCGTCACGAATACCTGGCGGCGCTGCACCAGAGTGGTTGCGCGCGCGAGCCTGCGGGATGGCAGCCTCGCTTCGTCACGCTGTGGCGTGGCGATCAACTGCACGCGGCCTGTCCGATGTACCTGAAGAACCATTCGTATGGCGAGTACGTGTTTGACTGGGCCTGGGCCAACGCGTACGCACAACATGGGCTGGACTACTACCCCAAGGCTCTGGTGGCGGTGCCGTTCACGCCAGTGCCGGGTGCGCGCTTGCTGGCTCGCGACGGCAATGCACGCAGCGCTCTGGTGGGAGCGCTCGTGAAGCATGTGAAACAGGAACAACTCTCTTCGTTGCATCTGCTCTTCACCCAGCCTCAGGACGTCGCGGCGGCGGAAGAAGCCGGGCTCCTGCTTCGCCACACCGTGCAGTTCCATTGGACGAATGAGCATCCCGCCGGCGGTGTGTACCAGGACTTTGAACACTTCCTCGCCAGCTTGCAGCAGGAGAAGCGGAAGAAGATCCGCCAGGAGCGGCGCAAGGTAGCTGATGCGGGCGTGAATTTTCGCTGGTCGCGCGGGCTCGATATCTCGTCAAACGACTGGGATTTCTTCTACCGTTGTTACGAGCGCACCTACCTTGAGCATGGCAACGCGCCCTACCTCAACCGCGATTTCTTTCATCGCATGGCGCGCTTCATGCCCGAAAACTGGCTGCTGTTCATTGCCGAACGCCAGCGCCTGCCCATGGCCTGCAGCCTGATCGGCATCGACCCGGAGCGCCGGGTCGCCTACGGGCGCTACTGGGGCGCCATGGAGCGGGTGGACTGCCTGCATTTCGACGCCTGTTACTACCAGCCGCTGGCCTGGTGCATTCAGCAGGGCTACGTGCGATTCGAGGGCGGCGCCCAGGGCGAGCACAAAATGGCCCGCGCCTTGCTTCCGGTGGCCACCACCAGCGCCCACTGGCTCGCCCATCCGTCGTTTGCGCAAGCAGTGGAACGCTTCCTGGAGCGTGAAGGCCAAGGCATCGATCAGTACATGGAACACCTGGCGCTGCGCAACCCGATCAAGCGCGACCCTGCTTCTATAAACTAGGCCGATGGACGACACGGACGCCTTCTTCACGCAGACCATCGTGGGACCACCCGTCTCGGTGTTGCTGGGTCGCCAGCAGGGCCCCGAGCGCCTGGCAGCCCAGGGCCTCGACGTCGATTTCTCCACCGGCGATTCAAAGCTGAGCGTGCTCTGGCAGGAGTGGGTGCTGCTCGGGCATGGCGCGTCGACGTCAGGCCGCCCTCGCCAGCGCCCCGGCGACTGGCGTCGCCGCCTGGAGCGCCATGCTTTGTGGATCGCTCTTTTCGGTCTTTTGTGCTTGCTGGCCTCGGCCGCATTCTGGGTCGCCAGCGCTCTACCCGAAGTAGCCTAACCATGGAACCGACCCCGCTGCAAGACACCCTCACCATCGATCCGATCGCGATGTACGTGATCAATCGGGTGGCCGCGGGCAGTTTGCTCAGCGGCGAGCTTGAATTCGAGGGTGGCTTGCTGGTGCAAGGCGCCATTGCCGGCAACATTCGGGTGCGCGGCCGCCTCATCATCTGGACCGGTGGCGTGGTGCGCGGGCGCGTGCAGGTGGATGGCGACTTCTATCTGTTCGGACAGCTCGGCGCCAACGGCGGCGGCCCGAATGACACGAGCCTGGAATGCCAAGGCGCCGCCTATGTGTCCAAGACTGGCGTTTCCACCGGCACCTTGCTGGCGCGCCGCCTGCAACTCTATGAAGGCGCGAGCTTGCAAGGCCCGTTCAAGACGCTCAAACTCGGCGGCAACAATCCGGTTCTGAAAGACCGCGCCTGATCCCACCCTGCACCCATCACCGCCACCTATGAACGACTCCTATCAGGCTCCCGATTTCGACCCCACCGCCACGGCGTACCCGCCCAGCTTGCCGACGCCCTATGGGCAGTCCATGCAGGTTCAGTTCGGCAATGCCCTCCCCTCCACGGGGAATGGAAGTCCGCCCCAGATGAAACCGGTGGTGCTGACCGACGCCATCGAAGGCCTGCCCTCCCGCAGCATGGTCGCCGAGGGCATGCACTTCACGGGCAATGCACAGTTGCGCGGACCCTGCAGCATTGCGGGCGTGGTCGAGGGAAACCTCGCTCAGGCGCCGGGCTCCGAGGCGGCAGTGGTGGTCACCGAGACTGGGCATGTGAAGGGCGACATCTCGGCCGTGAAGATCTCCGTGATGGGGCAGACTGACGGCATCCTGGACGCCGGACAGGGCGAGGTGTCCCTGCACGACACCGCCCGCGTGCAGGGCATCATTCGATACGGCCGCATCCAGGTCAACGGCGCCGACCTCAATGCCACATTGGAACGCGCCTTGCCGCCAGGCCAGCTGTGAATCCGCACCGTGCCGTTCGACCCCTCGGATTCCAGCGCCGCGCGTCCCGATGCCGAGGCGCTTCGCCAAGCGTCGTTGCGAGCCAGCTGGGCGCGCGATCGCCGAGTCGGCCGGCGGCGTGTGGCCTTGCGCTGGCTCGTGTGGGCCTTCTGGCGCTACGGCCTGCCCCTGCTGCTCGTGCTGGTCGTGGCCGCATCGGTGGCCACGTGGATCCGAAGTGCCGCCCAGGCCAGCCAGCGCGCCCCGCGCTTTACCGTCCTGCCCGCACCGCCCGCACCGGGCAACACGCCGCCAGCATCCACCGAATCCACCCCGGCCCGTCAGGAGCCCTGAAACCATGAATCCCCAACCGACTCCCTCGCGCCTCGTGCCCGGCGAACGCCTCAATGCCATCACCAGCCTGATTGCTGAAGGTTCGGCATTCGAAGGCCATTTTCAGTCGGCGCGGGATCAGGGCATCAAGGTGGACGGCCACCTGAGCGGCAACATCAGTTTCGAGACCGGGGGCACGCTGCATGTGGGTGCCACGGGTGTGATCGAGAACACCCGCCTCGAAGCGGACTACGTGTTCATCGAGGGAAAGGTGACCGGCACCGTGATCGCGCGCAAGGCGCTGGAGATCACCGGTTCGGCCACCCTGATCGGCGACGCCAGTTATGACGAGCTGATCGACATGCACCCGCGTGCCCGGGTGCGCGGCAAGATCGAGTTCCGTGGCGATCTGGGGACCGCCGCCGGTTGATGGCTCAGGCCTTCTGCGCGCGTTCGTAGTTGGCGAGGCCGTCCAGGATTTCCTGGTGCGCGGCATCCTTGCCTTCCCATCCCAGAACCTTCACCCATTTGCCGGGCTCCAGATCCTTGTAGTGCTCGAAGAAGTGCTGGATGGTGTTGAGCCGCATCGGATTGAGGTCTTCCGGTTTCTGCCACTGGGTGTAGATGGAGAGCACCTTGTCGATCGGCACCGCCAGCACCTTGCCGTCCTCGCCCGCTTCGTCCTGCATCTTCAAGATGCCGATGGCGCGGCACGGCACCACCACACCCGGAATCAGAGGCACCGGGGTAATCACCAGTACATCCACCGGATCGCCATCGCCGGAGATCGTCTTGGGCACATAGCCGTAGTTGGTCGGGTAGTGCATGGCGGTGCTCATGAAGCGGTCCACGAAGATCGCTCCGGTTTCCTTGTCCACCTCGTATTTGATGGGATCGGCGTTCATCGGGATTTCGATGATCACGTTGAAGGATTCAGGAACGTTCTTGCCGGCAGTGACGTTGTCGAGGGACATGTTCGAGTGGAGGTTGGTTGAAAACGGTAGCGCGCCACCCGCGCGGATGGACGCCTGGCAGCCGGAACGTCGCGCAAAGCGAGCCGACTGCCTAGGATTTACCCTGATTTTACTGATTCCAGGCTGACTTCAAGCCGCGCCAAGCGTGCATTTCGGCCGATTGGGGCTAAATTCGACGCGTTGGCCAATCGCCCTGTTTGCCCGCTGCTCACGCAGCGCAACCGGCAGCGAGGAAGCAACGCAGCGGGGGCAGCCCCGGAGGCGTTGCCCCCTCCAAGTCGAACAGTTGAAACAAGCAGGAGTCTTTTCATGGTTGGACAAAGTGCGCTGATATTCGCGCTGGCCTGCGGGCTGGTGGCCGTCATCTACGGGTTCTGGTCTCGCAGCTGGATCCTCGCTCAGGACCCGGGCAATGCCCGCATGCAGGAAATTGCCGGCGCCATCCAGACCGGCGCCGCGGCCTACCTGGCCCGGCAGTACAAAACCATCGCCATCGTGGGCGTGGTCATCACACTTCTCATCGGCTTCTTCCTCGGTACCACCACCGCCATCGGCTTCGTGCTGGGTGCGGTGCTCTCGGGTGCTTGTGGCTTCATTGGCATGAACATCTCTGTGCGAGCCAACGTGCGCACCGCGCAAGCGGCCACCAAGGGCATCGGCCCAGCACTGGACGTGGCCTTCCGCGGTGGCGCCATCACCGGCATGCTGGTGGTGGGCCTGGGCCTGCTGGGCGTGGCGGGATTCTTCTGGTTCCTGGTGGGCAACGGCAACCTCACGCCCGACAAGAACCTGGCCAACCTGCTCAACCCGCTGATCGGCTTCGCCTTTGGCTCATCGCTCATTTCCATCTTCGCGCGGCTGGGCGGCGGCATTTTCACCAAAGGCGCTGATGTGGGCGCAGACTTGGTGGGCAAGGTGGAAGCCGGCATTCCTGAAGACGACCCGCGCAATCCGGCGGTGATCGCCGACAACGTGGGCGACAACGTCGGCGACTGCGCCGGCATGGCCGCCGACCTGTTTGAAACCTACGCGGTCACGCTGATCGCCACCATGGTGCTCGGCGCCCTGATGGTGGCTGCAGCGCCCATGCAGGCCGTGCTCTATCCGCTGGTGCTGGGTGGCGTGTCCATCCTGGCGTCCATCGTCGGCTGCTTCTTCGTGAAAGCCAGCCCCGGCATGAAGAACGTGATGCCTGCGCTCTACAAGGGTCTGGCCATCGCCGGCGTGCTCTCGCTGATCGCGTTCTGGTTCGTCACCGCGTGGATCATGCCGGACAACGCCATCACCGCCACCGGCAGCCAGCTTCGCCTGTTCGGCGCCTGCGCCGTCGGTCTGGTGCTCACCGCTGTGCTGGTCTGGATCACGGAGTTCTACACCGGCACGCAGTACTCGCCGGTCAAGCACATCGCGCAGGCGTCCACCACCGGGCACGGCACCAACATCATCGCTGGCCTGGGCGTTTCCATGCGCTCCACGGCCTGGCCCGTGCTGTTCGTCTGTGTTGCCATCGTCTGCTCTTACCAGCTCGCTGGCCTTTATGGCATCGCCACCGCCGCCACCGCCATGCTCAGCATGGCGGGCATCGTGGTTGCGCTGGACGCCTACGGCCCCATCACCGACAACGCTGGTGGCATTGCCGAAATGGCCGAACTGCCGAGCAGCGTGCGCGACGTGACCGACCCGCTGGATGCCGTGGGCAACACGACCAAGGCCGTAACCAAAGGCTATGCCATCGGCTCTGCAGGCCTGGCCGCGCTGGTGCTGTTTGCCGACTACACCCACAAGCTCGAAACCTACGGCCATCAGGTGCGGTTCGACCTGAGCGACCCGATGGTGATCATCGGCCTTTTCATCGGCGGCATGATCCCTTACCTGTTCGGCGCCATGGCCATGGAAGCCGTTGGCCGCGCCGCCGGCTCGGTGGTGGTGGAAGTTCGCCGTCAGTTCAAGGAGATCCCCGGCATCATGGAAGGCACGGCCAAGCCGGAATACGGCAAGGCGGTCGACATGCTGACCACGGCCGCCATCAAGGAGATGGTGATTCCCTCGTTGCTGCCGGTGGTGGTCCCGATTCTCGTCGGTGTGTTCCTTGGCCCCAAGGCGCTGGGCGGCCTGCTGATGGGCACCATCGTCACTGGCCTGTTTGTCGCCATTTCCATGTGTACCGGCGGCGGCGCCTGGGACAACGCGAAGAAGTACATCGAAGACGGCCACCACGGCGGCAAGGGCAGCGAAGCCCACAAAGCGGCCGTCACCGGTGACACCGTGGGTGACCCTTACAAGGACACGGCTGGCCCTGCGGTCAACCCCTTGATCAAGATCATCAACATCGTGGCCCTTCTGATCGTGCCTTTGCTGCCGTTGGCCGCCTGATCGATCTACGGAAACTGCGAACGGCCCGCTTCGGCGGGCCGTTTTACTTCCCGGCGCCCGCGAGCAGGCGAACCACCGCGCTGGCGCCTGGGGTCAGACGTTCGAGGTGGGCGGCTTCGCCGCGCTCGATGGCTTGCAACACAAGCTCCTGGATACCACCCACCGCCGCCATTGCCATGTCGGGCGTGAGCGCTGATGAGTCCTGAATGGTCTGAAGCATGAAGTCGGCCAGGGCCTGCATCACCTCGCGCCTCACCTCTGCGCCGGCCGCCCCAAGGTGGTGAATCTCGATGAACAGCATGCGAACCACCTGGGGCCCTGCCGCAAGATGCGCCAGGTAGGCCCCCAGTGCATGCTCCACCTGGTGCTGCCAGGGTTGCGTGGGGTCCACCGCCTCGCGCAGCGTGCGCAGCGCCGAGCCACTTGCCGCGCGGTAAAGCGCCAGAAAACAGTCGTCTTTGCCGGTGAAATGCTCATAGAAGGTGCGCTTGGAGACCCCGGCCTCGGCCACCACGGCGGCAATCGAGGCAGCGCCAAACCCCTGGCTGGACGCCACGTGAGCCATGGCTTCCAGCAGGCGGCTCCGGTGGTCGTTCTGCACGGCAGCGGCTGGCAATTCCAAGGTTTTCATGAGGCGCGATTTTAGGCCCTGGGTTGACATGCCGCCCAGCGCAAGGCACCATTCAGCCTTTGGTACCGCGTGGTACCAGCTCATATACCGACCGAGATGTCATGACCGAACTTGTCGTACGCAAACTTCTGATCGACCTCGAACAACCTGTGCAGCGCCACTGGTGCTCGGGCGACGCGTTCCTGACAGCGTGGTTCAACGCACTGTCCATGAGTTTCCCGGTGGGCGAACAGTTTTTTATTGATTCGGTGCGCAACGGCTTGAAAGCTCTGCCATCCGAGAAGCAATCTGCGCTGCGCGACGAGGTGCAGGGCTTCATTGGTCAGGAAGCCACACACCGTCGCATTCACGCCCTCTTCAATGGCCAGATCGAGAAGCATGGCCTCGTCAACGAATGGGCACCGCGAGCCGATCAGCGCATGAAGCTGCTGGAGGGCACCGACCCCCGTCACAGCCTGGCCATCACCGCCGCCAACGAGCATTTCACCGCCCTGTTTGCAGAATGGATGCTGTCCCACCACCAGGTGCTCGACGGCTGCGAACCCCGACTGAAGACACTCTGGCTCTGGCACAGTGCGGAAGAGGCGGAGCACAAGTGCACCGCGTTCGACTTGTACCAGGCGCTGGATGGCAGCCACACCTGGCGCGTGAAGTGGATGCGGCGCATCACCTTGGTGTTTCTCATGGACGCCGTGCGCCAAACCGTCAACAACCTGCAGCACGACGGCACGTTGTGGCGCTGGAGCACCTGGCGCAGCGCGGCGCGGCACATGTTTGGGCGCCAAGGCTTGCTGAGGACCTGCTACAAGCCCTGGCGCGCGTATTTCCGCGAAGACTTCCACCCCGCCCAGCAGAGCAGCGACCTGTCGGAAAACTGGCTGCGCGACAACCGCGCGCAGTTCACCCGCGTGGGCCAGCCAGAGGCTGCCTGACCGCTCAGCCCTTGTGGTGGCATGTCGGTTCGACATGCACCACCCAGTACCCTCGCCCATAATCGGCGCATGTCCGAACGCGTCATTCCCCTGATCGATCAGCGCCTGGTCACGCAAGCTGTCGCCATACCCTCGCAGCCCATCGCAGCCAGCGGGTTGCTGGGCGACTCGCTGGGCCGGCCGCTGCGCGACCTGCGCATCAGCGTGACCGACCGCTGCAACTTCCGGTGCAGCTACTGCATGCCCAAGGACATCTTCGACAAAGATTACCCTTACCTGCCGCACAGCTCGCTGCTCACGTTCGAGGAAATCACCCGCGTGGCGCGCCAGTTCGTGGCGCACGGGGTGCAGAAGATTCGTCTCACCGGTGGCGAGCCTTTGCTGCGCAAGAATCTGGAAATCCTCATCGAGCAGCTGGCGGCGCTTCGCACGGTCGAGGGTGAGCCACTGGACATCACCCTCACCACCAACGGCTCGTTGCTGGCCCGCAAGGCGGCCGCTCTCAAGGCGGCGGGGCTGCAGCGCGTCACGGTCAGTCTGGATGGCCTGGACGACGCTGTCTTCCGCGCGATGAACGATGTGGATTTTCCCGTGGCCGACGTGCTGCGAGGCATCGAGGCGGCGCAAGCCGCAGGACTCGGGCCGATCAAGGTCAACATGGTGGTCAAGCGCGGCACCAACGACCACGAAATTCTGCCCATGGCACGCCACTTCAAGGGCACCGGCATCGTGCTGCGCTTCATTGAGTACATGGACGTGGGCGCCACCAACGGATGGCGTATGGACGAGGTGCTGCCCAGCAGCGATGTGGTCCAGCGCATTCACCGGGAATTGCCGCTGGTGCAGCTGGACCCTTCTGCCCCAGGCGAGACCGCAGAGCGCTGGGGTTATGCGGACGGCTCCGGAGAAATTGGTGTGATCAGCAGCGTCACCCAGGCTTTCTGCAGCGACTGCAACCGCGCACGCCTTTCGACCGAAGGCCAGCTCTACCTGTGCCTTTTTGCCAGCCAGGGGCACGACCTGCGCCACCTGATCCGGGGCAACGCCACCGACGAACAACTGGCCAGCGCGATCGCCGCCATCTGGCAGGGACGCAGCGACCGCTACTCGGAACTGCGAGCGAGCCTGCCGCCCGATTCAACCCATCAAAAACGCCGAGTGGAAATGAGCTACATCGGCGGATGACCAGAACTTCATGATCAACTCCCAGGAAATCACCGGCATCGTGCTCGCGGGCGGGCGCGGCTCCCGCATGGGCGGGGTCGACAAAGGGCTGCAAAACTTCAACGGCACGCCGCTGGCGCTGCACGCCCTGCTGCGGCTTCAGACGCAGCAAGGCGGCCTGCTGAGCGAGCAGATGATCAATGCCAACCGCAACCTGGGCGCTTATGAAGCCTTCGGCGTGCCGGTCTGGCCCGACACGCTGACCGACTACGCTGGCCCGCTGGCCGGGTTCATGACCGGTCTGGAGCGCTGCGAGTCGCCCTACCTGCTCACCGCGCCTTGCGACACGCCGCTGTTCCCGCTGGATCTGGCCGAGCGGCTGGCTCAGGCGTTTGACGACGAGAGCACCGAGATTGCGATGGCCGCAGCGCTGGAGGAGGACGGTCAATTGCGCCCGCAGCCGGTGTTTTGCCTGATGCGCAGCGGGTTGCTGGAGAGCCTGGTGGCCTTCACCCAGGCGGGCGGGCGCAAGATCGACCACTGGACGGCCCAGCACCGCACCGTACTGGTGGCATTCGACAAACCCGGTGACGATCCGCGCGCCTTCTACAACGCCAACACCCTGGCCGAACTGCACGCGCTGGAAAGAGGATGAAGTCCATTGAGCAGATTGCGGCCGAACTGCAGGGCTACGACCCCAAATCTCTGAGCGCGGCCAGCGTCATCGACTTTCTTTCCCGACTGGTGGAGCCGGTCACGCAAATCGAAGACATCGGTGTTTTCGACGCCTTGGGCCGGGTGCTCGCAGAAGACGTGATCTCGCCGATCAGTGTGCCGCCCCACGACAACTCGGCCATGGACGGGTTTGCGCTGGCCGGCAGCCAGCTTCGCGCCGGCCAGCCCCTGCGCCTGCGCGTGGCGGGTACCGCCTTCGCCGGTAAGGCCTGGAGCGGCGAGTTGGGCGATGGCGACTGCGTGAAGATCATGACCGGCGCCATCATGCCCGAGGGACTCGACACGGTGGTTCCGCTGGAATTCGTGCGGGTGGACGGCGAGCACATTGAAATGCCCCCTGGCGTGGTGATGGCAGGCGACAACCGCCGCCTGCTGGGCGAAGACCTGCTGGAAGGCCAACCCGCGCTGAAACAGGGCCAGACGCTCGGCCCGGCCGCCCTCGGGCTCATCGCCAGCCTGGGCCTGCCCTCGGTGCGCGTGTTCCGCCGTGTGCGCGTGGCCTATTTTTCTACCGGCGACGAAATCCTGAGCCTGGGCGATGCGCCGCGCGAGGGCGCGGTGTACGACAGCAACCGCTACACCGTGTTCGGCCTGCTCACCCGCCTGGGCGTGGAGGTGATCGACATGGGCGTGGTGGGCGACCAACCCGCGCTGCTCGAAGCCGCGTTTCGTGATGCCGCCAGCTGCGCCGACGCCATCATCACCAGCGGCGGAGTGAGCATGGGCGAGGCCGACCACACCAAAGCCATGATGAAACAGCTGGGTGACGTGGCTTTCTGGCGCATTGCGATGCGACCGGGAAGGCCCATGGCAGTCGGACGCATTCAGGAGGGAGGCCGATCCTCGGTGCTGTTCGGACTGCCCGGCAACCCCGTGGCCGTGATGGTGACCTTTCTCGCCTTTGTGCGCCCTGCCCTGCAGCGGCTCATGGGTTGCACACCCAGCGAGCCCGTGCTGTTGCAGGCCCACAGCGAGGAAGCCCTGCGCAAGAAGCCTGGTCGCACCGAGTACCAGCGCGGCATCGTCACACGAGGCGCCAGTGGCGGCCTCAGCGTGCGCATCACCGGCAACCAGGGCTCAGGCGTGCTGAGTTCCATGGTTCAGGCCAACGGCCTCATCGTGCTGCACCATGAGCAGGGCAACGTGGCTCCGGGAGACCTCGTCGACGTGATGATGTTTGACGGCGTGGTTTAAAAGCCCCCACGCCCGGCTTGGGGTGGCCCTGCGCCGGATCGATCTACTTGGCGGGAATGGCGCCAGCAGGCTCTTCCCGAACTGGCTTCTCCGCCGGCTTGTGGGTCTTGCGGCGCGACAGCAGCGTGTACATGGTCGGCACCACGAAGATAGTGAGCAAGGTCCCCACCGACATGCCGCCCACGATCACCCAGCCAATCTGCTGACGACTTTCCGCACCCGCACCAGTGGCGAGGGCCAACGGCAATGCACCCAGCACCATCGCGCCCGTGGTCATCATGATCGGACGCAGGCGCAGGCCGGCCGCGCGCTTGACCGCCTCCACCTTCTCCACGCCCTGCTCGCGCAGCTGATTGGTGAACTCCACAATCAGGATGCCGTGCTTGGTGATCAAGCCCACCAGAGTGATCAACCCGATCTGGCTGAACACGTTCAGCGTGCCTCCCGTCAACTTCAGGGCCAGCAAGGCGCCGAGCATGGAGAGCGGCACCGACAGCATGATGATCAGCGGATCGATGAAGCTCTCGAACTGGGCCGAGAGAACCAGGTAAATAAACAGCAGCGAGAGCACGAACACCAGCGCCAGCGAGCCGGAGGAGTTGCGGAATTCGCGGCTCTGGCCGTTGAGGTCGGTGGCGTACCCGGCCGGCAGCACTTCTGCGGCGGTTTGCTCCATGAAGGTGAGCGCCTCGCCCAGCGAGTAGCTCGGCGCGATGTTGGCCGTGATCGACGCACTGCGGCGCTGGCCGAAGTGGTTCAGTTCGCGCGGAACCACCACCTCACGTGTGGTCACGAGTGAACCGAGCGGAATCATGGCGTCACCCCGACCGCGAACGAACAGGCGGTCGATGTCCTCCGGTGTGCTGCGGTTGGCCGAGACGGTCTGCACCACCACGTCGTATTGCTCGCCGTCGCGCTTGTAGCGGGTGACGATGCGCCCACCCAGCATGGTTTCCACCGTGCGCGCAATGTTGTCCACGCTCACACCCATATCGGCGGCGCGCTCACGGTCCACGTCCATGCGGATCTCGGGCTTGTTCAGGCGCAGGTCGGTATCCACCTGCACCAGGCCCGGGTTCTGCGCCATGCGGTCCTGGAACTGGCGCACCACGGTCGAAAGATTTTCGTAGGTGTCGCTGGTGACGATGATGAAGTTCACGGGGCGCTCGCGAAAGCCCTGGCCCAGCGAGGGCGGCGTGATGGGATACGCGCTGATGCCAGGCAGGGCGGCCATGCCCGGCGCCATCTTGCCGGCAATTTCCATGGTGGTGCGGTCGCGCTCCTCCCACGCCTTGCCACGCATCACCACACTGCCCTGTGCGACCGATGGGTTGCCCACCACCGTGAAAATGCGATCGAACTCGGGCTGCTCCATCGCCATCTTCTCGATCGCCTCGGCGTAGCGCCGCGTGTAGGCGAGCGTGGCGCCATCGGGGCCATTGATGTTGGCCAGCACAACCCCACGGTCTTCCATGGGCGCGAGCTCGGAGCGCGTGGTCTGCAGCAGCCACCAGCTGCCGGCGGCGCTGGCGAGCATGATGGCCACCACCAGCCAGCGGACATTCAGGGAGCGACCCAGCGTGCGGTCGTAAGCAGTGTTCACGCCCGTCAGCACCCGTTCCATGAAGCGGTCGAATCGGCTGGGCTTGTCCACGTGGCGCAGCAACTTGGAGCACATCATGGGCGAGAGCGTGAGCGCCACAAAACCCGACACCACCACGGCACCCGCCAGCGCCAGCGCGAATTCGGCGAACAGCCGGCCAGTGCGCCCGGGTGTGAAGGCCAGTGGCGCATACACAGCTGCGAGCGTGAGCGTCATGGCGACGATGGCAAAGCCGATTTCCCGCGCGCCCTTGATGGCTGCGTCAAACGGCTTCATGCCTTCTTCGATGTGCCGGTAGATGTTCTCCAGCATCACGATGGCGTCGTCCACCACCAGCCCGATGGCTAGCACCAGGGCCAGCAGCGTGAGCGTGTTGATGGAGAAGCCAAACAAGGCCATCAGCGCGAACGAGCCGATCAGGCTCACCGGGATGGTGATCAAGGGAATGACGGAAGCGCGCAGCGTGCGCAGGAACACAAAAATGACCAGTGCCACCAGCACCGCGGCTTCGGCGATGGTTGTGTACACCGCCTTGATGGAGCGGTCGATGAAGATGGAGTTGTCGTTGGCCACCTCGATGCTCACGCCGGGTGGCAATTCTTCCGTGATGCGCGGCAACATGACCTGCACCGCAGCGGAAAGCTCCAGCGGGTTCGCGGTGGCCTGGCGGATCACGCCGAGCGAGATCGCGTCGCGGCCGTTGTAGCGCACCGATGTGCGTTCATCCTGCGGTGCCTGCTCCACACGCGCCACATCGCTGATGCGCACGGTCTGCCCGTTGATGGTGCGAATGCCGATGGCGCGGAACTGCTCTGGCGTCTGCACGTCGGTGGCGGCTGTCACGTTGAACTCGCGAAGCGAGCTCTCGATACGGCCAGCCGGCACCTCCAGGTTGGAGCGGCGCAGCGCGTCTTCCACGTCCTGCACCGTCAGGCTGTACGCCGCCAGGCGATCCGGGTCGATCCAGATGCGCATGGAATAACGGCGCTCGCCCCAGACGCGCACGTCGGCAGCGCCGGGTGCCGTCTGCAGGCGGGGCTTGATCAGCCGATTGGCCAGGTCACTGAGCTCCAGCGGCGAGATGGTGTCGGAGTTCAGCGCCAGCCAGATCACGGGTGTGGCATCGGCCTCCACCTTCGCAATCGTCGGTTCGTCCACGTCGTCCGGCAGGCGCTGGCGCACGCGGCTGACCTTGTCGCGCACATCGGCAGCGGCGGAGTCGGGGTCGCGCTCCAGCTTGAAGCGCACCGTGATCTGGCTCTGCTCCTGGCGGCTGATGGAGGTGATGATGTCCACGCCCTCGATGCCCGCCAGCGAGTCTTCGAGCACCTTGGTGATCTGCGACTCAATGACTTCACTCGACGCTCCGGCAAAGCGCGTGGTCACCGTGACGGTGGGTTCGTCGATGCGCGGGTATTCGCGCACCGTGAGTCCGTTGAACGAGACAATGCCCACCAGCAGGATGAGCATGGACAGCACCGATGCAAAAACCGGGCGTCGAATCGATATTTCAGGCAGTTGCACAAGGACTCCTGAGCGGGTTCAAATTCACTGGGCGGGCTTTGCCGCGGCAGGGGCAGCTGCCTGACCCACGCGGGCCATGTCAACCACCTTCACCACGGTACCGTCGCGTTGCAGGCGTTGTTGTCCTGCCACCACCACGGTGGCCCCGAGCGACAAGCCCTTGACGACTTCGACGTCAGACCCACGGCGCACGCCGAGTTCCACCTCGACCCTTCGCGAGGTCAGTTTCTTCGCATCGCCCTGGCCCTGCTCCTCGACCACATAGACGAACTGTTTGCCCGCCTGAGGCACCATGGCCTCTTCGGGCACCACCAGGGCCTTGTCGTTCACCGAGAACACGATCAGCACGCGAGCAAACATCCCCGGCCGCAAGTCCACATTGGACGTTTTAGGCATGGCCGCGCGCACCGAGATGGAACGACCATTGGCGTCGAGCAGCGGGTCGACCGCCAGCACCTTGGCCTCGAAACTCTTGCCCGGTACGGCGTCAAGCTGCACCTGAACGCCTTGTCCAAGCGCAATGCGGCTCTGGTAGCGCTCGGGCAGGCGGAAGTCCACGCTGAGCTGGGACGTGTCTTCGAGGTTGACCATGTCGTCGCCCACACCCACGTACTGCCCGAGGTTGATGGTGCGAAGGCCCAGCGTGCCATCGAACGGAGCGGCAATGCGCATGCGCTGCATGCGCGCTTCGGCCAGCGCCACCTGGGCCTCGGCCACCTGAAGATTCGCCTGACTTTCTTCCACGACGCGTTGCGCCACAAAATTCTGGGCCACCAATTCCTGGTTGCGTTTGAGGTTTGCGCGTGCAATCGAAAGCTGGGCCTGCGCCTGGCTGAGTTCGGCACGCTGAAGGGTATCGTCCAGTTGCACCAGCAACTGTCCACGGCGCACCTGGGCGCCATCGGCGAAGGCGATGCGGGCCACGCGCCCGGCGGTCTCGGGCTTGATCGTGACGCTCTGGCGTGATTTGAGGGAACCAACGGCTTGCGCATCGTCCTGCAGAGGCATGGTCTTGACCCGTGCCACCTCTACGCTGGGAGGACCACCACCAGCGGCGGCGCGCCCAGCAGGAGCGGGACCCGTTGAGCCCTGGGCGGGTGCGCTGGCGGCCCGGTTCTGGAACCACCAGCCGGCGCCCGAAGCCAGGCCGATGCCGGCCACGGCCACCAATACATACAGCGCTCTGTTCGCCATGGATGAATCTGCCCGGGGAATGGGTCAACCGCACAGGGACGCGAGTTGACAAGTCAAAGAAACGAAATGTAGCAGTGGTGAGCGCCGCAAGAGCGCAGAAGTTCCGCTTCCCGACATTTCAGCCGGTACATATCTCACACGGGCACGCCCCGATTCGCCAGGGCATCGGCCCGCTCGTTGCCGGGGTCGCCGGCGTGGCCCCTGACCCAATGCCACTCGATCTGGTGCACGCCGCTGTGCACCAGGGCATCGAGTTTCTGCCAGAGCTCGGCGTTCTTCACCGGCTGCTTGGCGGCGGTGATCCAGCCCTTGCGCTTCCAGCCATGAATCCACTCCGTGATGCCCTTGCGCACGTACTGGCTGTCGAGGTAGAGCGAGACTCGGCACGGTCGCTTCAGCGCGGTAAGCGCCTCGATCACTGCGGTCAGTTCCATCCGGTTGTTGGTGGTGTTTCGCTCGCCGCCCCAGAGCTCCTTCTCGATACCTTCCGACTGGAGGTAGACCCCCCATCCGCCCGGTCCCGGATTGCCCTTGCAGGCGCCATCGGTGTAGATCACCACGTGGTTCAAAACTATTCCTTTTTGAGAACGTAAAGACAAAGTAAAGGTCGGCTGATCGGGCACAGCCCGGCATCAATGCCGATTGGCCACCGGCACTGGCGCCGCGGCCTTGGCCCGTCGCGGCTTCCAGGCGGGGCCCAGCACGCGCAGGCCGCGCACGCGTTTGACCGCCACGACAAAGTACACAGCGCCGAAGATGGGCCACCAGCGCGCGCCGGCTCTGTCGAGCCAGGCACTGCGTTGCAGCCATTTTTCCGTGCGCATGGCCGGGCGGTAGCAGCCGTACCGGTCCGACTCCAGCTCAAAGCTGAGCAAGCGCAGCCAGTCGCGCAAGCGCCAGGGGCCGATGAAATCGCCCGCGTCTGGCAGGTAGAGATCGGGGCCGCCTGCCGAATGCAAACCAACGCGCTCCCAGAACCGGCTTCGGCCCTGGCGAAAGCCCCACAGGCTGGCCGGGTTGAACCCCGAGATCACCACGCGGCCCTCGGGCACCAGCACGCGTTCCACCTCGCGCAGCACGTGGTGAGGATCGGCGCTGAATTCCAGCGTGTGGGGCAGCACCACCAGATCCAGGCTGGCCGGCGGGAACGGCAGTGCCGCCGCGTCCGTGACCAGGGCGACGCGTGGCTGGCCGGCGCCGGCGAGGCGCGTGGCCGACGGATCTGTCTCCAACGGCAGCACTTCGGGCAAAGCCAGCCAACGGTGCGGCATGCGGTTGTTGCGCAGGGCATCAAGCTCGGGCAGGCCGAGTTGCAAGGCGTTGAAGCCAAAGAGATCGGCCGCAGCCAGGTCGAACTGGGCCTGCTCCCAATCGAGCAGGTACCGGCCCGGCGCGGTGCCGAACCACTCGGTCAACCCTATAATTTTTGCGGTCATGGTTTGTAAAGCAGGGTGCGGCACCCGTGGGAAGTCTGCGACACTGCGGGACGCCTAAACGGCCAGCCCGCACTCTACACGCCCTCATCCCGATTTCGCTCCATGCACCTCACCCCGATCCCGGCCTTCAGCGACAACTACATCTGGGCCCTGCACGACCACGAGCAGGCCCTGGTGGTGGATCCGGGCGAGTCTGCAGGCGTGACCGAATGGTTGGCCAGGGAAGGGCTGAGACTCGACACCATACTTGTCACCCATCACCATCCGGATCACACGGGTGGCGTGGCAGCACTGCGCGACGCCACGGGCGCACGCGTGATCGGCCCGGCCCGCGAGCGCATGCCCGAACCGCTGAGGCGCGTGGTGGCGGGCGATAAAGTTCAGGCCCTGGGCTTGCGCTTCGAGGTGCTGGAAGTGCCAGGCCACACCGCTGGACACATTGCCTTCTACACACCCGAACTCGACGGCGCGCCCCTGCTGTTCTGTGGAGACACCTTGTTCTCGGGCGGCTGCGGCCGGCTGTTTGAAGGCACCCCGGCCCAGATGCTGGACTCGCTGAGCCGCCTGGCCGCGTTGCCCGATGCCACCCGGGTCTGCTGCACGCATGAGTACACCCTGTCGAACTTGCGCTTCGCGATGGCGGTAGAACCGCACAACGCAGATCTTGCCGCCTACCAGTTGCGCTGCCAGTCGCAACGCGCGCAGAACTTTCCCACACTGCCCAGCTCCATCGGCCTGGAAAAACGCATCAACCCATTCCTGCGCACCGACCAGGAAGAGGTGGTGCATGCCGCCCAGGCTCGAACGCCTGGCCAACCCGCCGACGCCGTGACGGTCTTCGCCACGCTTCGGGAATGGAAAAACGTTTTCTGATGACCCTCCTCTCGCTACCCGAACATTCCCGCCGCTGGCTCACGACCGCCGGCACTGCGCTGGTCCTGCTGATCTCCGGCTGTGCCACCACCCTGCCACCAGAGCCCACCGCCCCGACCCCGCCCCAGGCAGCCACAGTTACCCCACCCAAGAGCCTGCCCTCTTACCGCCTGCCCAGCGACATCCCGCTCAGCGCCATCGGCACATCCGACACCAGTGCGCATGGCGTGGCCAGCCTGGATGCCCCCTCCGACCTCTGGGACCGCATCCGCCGCGGCTTCGCCATGCCCGATCTCCAGGGCGAACTGGTGCGTGATCGCGAGCAGTGGTATGCCACCCGGCCCGACTACATCCAGCGCATGACCGAGCGCTCCAGCCGCTACCTGTTCCACATCGTCGAAGAGATCGAGCGCCGCAACATGCCCATGGAACTGGCGCTGCTGCCTTTCATCGAGAGCGCGTTCAACCCGCAGGCGGTCTCCAGTGCCCGAGCCGCTGGCATGTGGCAGTTCATGCCGGCAACAGGTGAATCCTTCGATCTGCGGCAGAACGTGTTTCGCGACGACCGGCGCGATGTGCTGGCGTCGACCCGCGCAGCGCTGGACTACCTGCAGCAGCTTCACGGCCGCTTCGGCGACTGGCACCTCGCACTGGCCGCCTACAACTGGGGCCAGGGCAATGTGAACCGCGCCATCACCCGCAACCAGCGCCTGGGCATGCCCACCAGCTACACCGATCTCACCATGCCGGCCGAGACTCGCCAGTACGTGCCCAAACTCCAGGCTGTGAAGAACATCATTGCGCGGCCGGAGGCCTACAACGCCACGCTGCCCCTCATTGGAAACCACCCGTTCTTCGACACCGTCACGCTCCAGCGCGACATGGACGTGGCCGTCATCTCGCGCCTTGCCGGCATCAGCGAAGCGGACTTCCGCGTGCTCAACCCGTCGCTCAAGCAACCCATGGTCATGGCAGCTGGCACGCCCAACATCCTGCTGCCCTGGGACAACGCGGTGATCTTCGAGGACAACCTGAGCAAACACACCGGCCCGCTGGCGAGCTGGACGGCCTGGGTGGTCCCGACCACGATGTCGGTGGCACAAGCCGCTTCGCGCGTGGGCATGAGCGAATCCGAACTGCGCAGCGTCAACAACATACCGCCGCGCATGCAGGTGCGCGCCGGCTCCAGCCTGCTGGTGCCGCGCACCGACAAACGAAATGGTGATGTGCCAGGCCACGTCGCTGACAACGCCCAACTGAGCCTGCAGCCTGAAGTGACCCTGGCGCGCACCACCGTGCGAGCGCGTCAGGGTGAAAACCTCGCTCGCCTGGCTCGGCGCTACGGCGTGAGCCCGGTGAGCGTGGCGGACTGGAACAAGCTTGCGGTCAATGCGCCTCTCAAGGCCGGTCAGCGCATCACTTTGCTGCTGCCCAAGCGCGCAACCATGGCCAGCAGCGCCAGGAAGCCGGTCAAGAACACTGCAAGTGCCAGCAAGCGCAAGACCACCACGGCGGCCATCCGCAAGCCGGTGAAAGCCAAAGCCGCCAGCGCGTCGAGCAAAACGCGCGTGGCGACCACGATCAAAAAGTAGCGTTCAAAGCCTCGGCCCTGAGGCTGGAAGCGCGGTCTTCAAGCGCCGCATTGTTGCGGATGTTGCAATGCCGCATGCTGGCCCAGGTGATTTTTCTTCTGCGGTTTGAAGTTCAAACTTCTTCCCATGCACTCTCGCATGAACCTCTGGAGAAATCACATGAACCGCAAGTCCACCATCGCCGCCCTCATCGCCATCGCCGCCACCACGGGCAGCGCATTTGCAGGCACTTCGCTCGCCGGCGACATCAGCATCGACGACACCGCCTTCACGTCCACCCGCACCCGCGCTGAAGTTCAGGCGGAACTTGCGCAGTTCAAGGCGGCTGGCGTGAACCCCTGGTCCACCTCGTACAACCCCCTGCGCGACTTCCGCAGCGAGAAGACGCGCGAGCAGGTGACCGCCGAATACCAGGCCTCGCGCGACAGCGTGGCCGCCAACACCAGCGAAGACAGTGGCTCGGCATTTGCCGCTGCGAACAAGAGCACCGAAGCTACGCCGCGTTTCGCCGTCGGCGCCACCCCGAACCTGCGCTGATCTCAGGCCCGAAAGCGGGCCTTGGCCTTGCGCGCGAAATCGTTGGTGAAGGTGCGGGCCAGGTCGACCCGTTGAACAGAGCCCGCATCTTCAAACAGCGCCAGCATGCGCGCGGCCGTCGCTGGACCCGCGTCGGGCATGAGACCGTCGACCGTCCAGGCCTCGCGCACACGCGTGAATGCGGCCAGATACAGCGCGCGGTCGCCCTGAAAATGCCGCTCGGGCACGGCCTTGATGAGGTCTGACGGTCCTGCCGTCTGCAGCCACTTCAAGGCGTGCACCATGGCGTCGGCCATACCCTGGCTGGCCCGAGGGTACTGCGCCAGGAAATCCACCGGAGCGCAGAGGCAGCCCGATGGCATGGGCCCACCAAACACATCAGCGGTGCCGCGCGTGCTGCGCGTGTCCACCACCACTCGCAGCTCGCCGCCCTGCTCCAGCTCGGTCACCGTGGGGTCGTTGTAGCTGATGGCATCGAGTTGCCCGCGCCGGAAAGCCTGCAAGGCCAGCACGGGCGAAGGCTGGGCAACGTAATGCACTTCGCCGGGACGCAGGCCCGCTTTGCCAAGCACCATGCTCGCCACGCGGTGAGATGAAGATCCATCGGACACCACGCCCACGCGTCGTCCTCGCAGATCGCTGAGCTGGCGGTAGTGCCCCATGGTCTTGAGCGAGACGCCCAGCACGATCTGTGGCGCTCGACCCTGCAACACGAAAGACTGGAAATTCTGGCCTCTGGCCTGCAGGCTGATGGTGCTGCTGTAAGGCGCCGAGAGCACATGCGCGGTGCCCGTTTGCACGGCCTGCGCAGCCAGTGCGGCATCGGCGAACTCGCGCACCTCGACATCAAGCCCCTCTTGCGCGAAGTAGCCCAGACGATCTGCGATGGTCAGGGGCAGATAGCAGAAAGAGGACCGCTCGTAGGCCGCGATCACAAGGCGAGGCGCGCGCGGCGGGGCACCCGGTGAAGCTGCAGCTGGTGCCGGGGCGGTCTGGGCATGCAAGGGCGGCAACGCCGCTGCAACCACGCCCAGCGCACAGACCCGACCCCACTGACGGCGACTCCACATGACCCGGTTTTCCTCTCTTGACTCGCAATTCTTGGTGATGCTTGAGCCTAGGGGCGATGGCCTGAAGCCGCATCGGGACCAATCCCGAGCGGGTTTGTACCGAGCGCAATTGCAAGCTGATGTAACGAGTGCGTCCGCGGGACGCACCGCGCGGCGTCAGGTGAACAGGATCGCGATGTTCACCGCCAGCGCCGCTGTCCAGAGCAAGCTGCGCGCAGTCGCCATGTCGGCTACATACATCGCGATGTAGAGGAGCCGCAGCACCACGAACACGAAGGCCAGCACATCGATGCGGATCTGCGTGCCCCCGAGCTGGTGGGCAATGATCACGGCACCAATGAAGAAAGGCAGCGCCTCGAAGCTGTTGGCCTGAGCCGCGTTGGCACGGGCGCGCCAGTCGGTCTGACGCGCCATCCAGGCACGCGGGTTGTGGTTGTCGTAGCCGCCCTCTTTTCGCGACTTGCCAAAGGAGCCGGACTTGGCGAGCCAGCCGCAAGCCAGCGGCAACAGCGCCGCCACCAACACCGCCCAATACGCCACTGTCAATCCCGCGAGCTTCATGAAAGGCTTCTTTCCGTCAAGAAAAAGGCGCTGATCAGCGCCGGTCAACCAGGGCGTGGGCAATGGTGCCGAGGTCCACATACTCGAGCTCGCTGCCGACTGGCACACCGCGTGCCAGCCGCGTGACCTGCACACCACGCCCCTTGAGCGCCTGCGCGATCACGTGCGCGGTGGTTTCACCTTCGGCGGTGAAGTTGGTGGCCAGGATTACTTCGTGCAATCCGGCTTCGGCACTGATGCGGTCGAATAGTTTCTGCAAGCCAATGTCGCGCGGCCCCACGCCATCGAGCGGGCTGAGCTTGCCCATGAGCACGAAATACAGGCCCTTGTAGGCGCCGGTGCGCTCCATGGCCGCCTGGTCGGCCGGCGTTTCCACCACACACAGCTGGCTCAGATCGCGCCTCGGATCGCTGCAGGTGGGACAGAGGTCGTTTTCCGTGAACGTGTGGCAGAGCGAGCAATGCTTGATCGAGGCCGTGGCCTGCTCCAGCGCACGCGCCAGTTGCACCGCGCCTTCGCGGTCGTGCTGCAGCAGGTGAAACGCCATGCGCTGTGCCGACTTCACGCCCACGCCTGGCAGCCGCCGCAGCGACTGGATCAGCAGTTCCAGCGAGTGGTTGTCGGCCATGAAGGTCTTGGAGGGTGGAGCGCCAGGGTGTTCAGAAGGGGAACTTCATGCCGCCGGGCAGACCCGGCATGCCGGCGGTGATCTTGCCCATCTTTTCGGCCGAAGTTTCCTCGGCCTTGCGCACGGCGGCGTTGAAGGCTGCGGCCACCAGGTCTTCCAGCATGTCCTTGTCATCGGCCAGCAAACTGGGGGCGATCGTCACGCGTTTTACGTCGTGCTTGCAGGTCATCAACACCTTCACCAGGCCGGCACCAGACTCTCCGGTGACCTCGATGTTGGCGAGTTCGTCCTGCGCCTTCTTCATGTTGTCCTGCATGGCCTGCGCCTGCTTCATGAGGCCGGCGAGTTGTCCTTTGTTGAACATGGATTTCCTTGTTGTCTGAATGGAAGAAATTGAAGTGGCTCAGACGCTGGTGGCCTTGATCGAGCCTGGCACGATTTTGCCGCCAAAGTCGCGCATCATCGATTGCACGAAAGGATCGCCCAGGATCAGGGCTTCAGCTTGCTGCTGGCGCTGCTGGGCGGCGAAGGCCAGACGCCGTGCAGGCGAATCGGTAACGCTGCCGATCTCCACCACCAGGCGTACTTCGTGGCCAAGAGTCTGCAGCGCGGCGGCGAGCCGATCGCGCGCATTGCCCTGATTGAGCGAGCTTCGTTCCACCCGCAGCATCCACTGACCGGCATCGCGTGCCACCAGCTGGGATTGCAGCCCCAGTTCGCGCACCAGTGCGGTGATCGCCTCGGCACGAGCGAGCTGCATGACAGCATCGAACCAGAAATCGCCCTCTTCGCTGCCACCCATTGCGGCCACAGGCTCAGGCGCGCGTGGCTGCGGCTGGTCGAGGCGGCCAGGCTCGCCCGCATCTCGCACGGGAATGGCCAGAACGCGACCGGGCGCGGGCTCGGCTTCTTCCCACGGGGGACCCTCGTCCTCAGGCCAGGGTGGCTCTTCGTTGGTCTCCGCAGCAGGTGGCGGTGCGGCCGAAGCCAATACGGGGGCCGGCGCCACCACCGGGGCGAGTGCGGGCAGCGGCGGGCTTGCAGGTGGACTTGAAGTCGGATTTGCTGAGGGACTTGCTGAAGGACTGGCAGGCCTCGGCTCAGCCGTTTTCAGTGTTTTTTTTTCTACCGCGCCCGCAGGCTTGAACGCCAGCAAGCGCAACAGCACCATGGTGAGCGCGGCGTACTCGTCGGGCGCCAGGCCGAGTTCGCCCCGGCCGTGCAGGCACAGGCTGTAGAGCAATTGCGTCTCGTCGGCCGGCAGGGTTTGCGAGAGTTGAGCGATCTGGGCTTCATCAGGGTCGTCCTGCCCCTCAGTTTGCGCATGACCGGGCACCGCCTGCAGCACCGCCATCCGCTGCAGCACACCCGTCATTTCCTCCAGCGTAGAAGCGGCGCTCAGGCCGTTCAGACGCAACGCATCGACCGTCTCCACCACCTGCGCTCCATCGCTGCGTGAAAGCGCATCGATCAGCCGCAGCACATACGAACGATCCACCGCACCGAGCATCTGCCGCACGGTGGCTTCCTGCAGCTGGCCGCCACCAAAGGCGATGGCCTGGTCGGTGAGCGAGAGCGCATCGCGCATGGAGCCGCGAGCGGCACGCGAAATAAGGCGCAGCGACTGCACATCGGCACTCACCTGCTCAGCCTGCAAGACCTGCTGCAGATGCTCCAGCACGGTCTCGGGCGCCATGGGGCGCAGGTTGAACTGCAGGCAGCGCGAGAGCACCGTCACCGGCACCTTCTGCGGATCGGTGGTGGCCAGCACGAACTTCAGGTACTCGGGGGGTTCTTCCAGCGTTTTCAACATGGCGTTGAACGCCGTGTTGGTCAGCATGTGAACCTCGTCGATCATGAAGACCTTGAACCGGCCCTGCACCGGCTTGTACACCGCCTGCTCCAGCAGCGCCTGCACCTCGTCCACACCGCGATTGGAGGCGGCATCGAGCTCGGTGTAGTCGACGAAACGACCGCTGTCGATGTCGGTGCAGGCCTGGCACACGCCACACGGTTCAGCGGTGATGCCGCCCTGCCCGTCGGGCCCCAGGCAGTTGAGCGACTTGGCCAGAATGCGAGAGACGGTGGTCTTGCCCACGCCCCGCGTGCCGGTGAACAGGTAGGCGTGGTGCAGACGCTGGGTCGTGAGGGCGTTCGAGAGGGCCTGCACCACGTGCGCCTGGCCCACCATTTCGGCAAAGGTCTTGGGGCGGTACTTGCGGGCGAGCACGAGGTAGGACATTCCCCGCATTCTACGGGCGCCCCCTCGGCGGGCCGGCCCGCCGATCCCGGATAATCCCCGCCATGTCTTCCCCCACATCCCCCGCCGCCACCGACACGCTGAGCTATGAACAAGCCGGCGTCAACTACGACCTGATCGACCCGCTGAAAGTGGCTGCGCAACGCGCTGCCGCCGCCACCGGCGCCCACCTCGGCGCGCACGGTTTCAGTGAAATTGCCGCCTCGCGCGGTGAATCGGCGTACGTGGTCGACGTGGGCCCGTTCTACCTGGCCAGCATCGTCGAATGCCTGGGTAGCAAAGCCCTGGTGGCCGACGAAATGGCGCGCCTGACCGGCAAGAGTTACTACGAAGGCATCGCGCAAGACACCATTGCCATGGCGATCAACGACCTCATCACCGTAGGCGCCACGCCCCTGGTGGTGCAGGCCTACTGGGCCGCTGGCGGGAGCGACTGGTTTGGCGACGCCACGCGCGCCCAGGCCCTCGTGGCCGGCTGGAAAAAGGCCTGCGACATCTGCGGCGTGGCCTGGGGCGGTGGCGAGACGCCGGCCCTGGCCGGCATCGTCGAAGCCGGCCGCATCGATCTCGCTGCCTCGTGCACCGGCCTCATCAACCCCAAGGAACGCCTTTCTGTGGGCGATCGCCTTGGCGCGGGCGACGCCATCGTGCTGCTCGCCTCCAGCGGCATCCACGCCAACGGCCTGAGCCTGGCGCGCAAGCTGGCCGAACGCCTGCCGCAGGGCTACCTCACCGAACTCAGCCCTGGCCTGAGTTTTGGCGAGGCGCTGCTCGCGCCCACCGTGCTGTATTCCCCGGTTACCGAAGCGCTCTACCGCGCCGGCATCACGCCGCATTACTGCGCCAACATCACCGGGCACGGCTGGCGCAAGCTGCTGCGCCACCCCGCCGAACTCACCTACCGCATCACCCAGGTGCCCGAAGTCACCCCGGTGCTCAAGTTCATCCAGCAGCACGCGAAGCAGGACGACCGCGAGGCCTACAGCACGCTCAACATGGGCGCAGGTTTCGCCATTTTCGTGCCGGCCGACCAGGCGGAGCGCACCGTGGAAGTGGCCAAGGCCCAAGGCGTGCATGCGCTGGTGGCAGGCCGGGTTGAAGCCGGCGCCAAGCAACTGATCATCGAGCCGCTGTCCATCACCTTTGGCAACGAAGATTTGCAACTGCGCTGAAAGCATCGCCAGGGCCCGTCGCCTACAATAGTCCCCGACGGGCCTTCCCGCATGGTGAAGCGGCCAACCGGGTCAGGTGGGGAACCAAGCAGCCCTAACTGTGAATCCAGTGCCGGGGTAGAGGCTCGTCACCCCTTTTTTTTGATGCCCCATCGCGCAGCGAAGGTGAATCCTGCTGCGCTCGGAATCTCTCCCCACGCCTCATCTCTACCCCAAGACTTGCTCCATGACCCGTTGCCTGACCGCCCTCGCCTTCGTTGGTGCCCTCGTCTTGAGCGGCTGCGCCGCTACCGTCAGCAAGCCCCCCGCCAGCACGGACGCACAATCCAGTGGGCCAGCCATGGTTGCGCCGTCGGTGCCCACCACCCGGGTGGCAGTGCTCATTCAAGGTGCGCCGGGCATTCAGACATCCAACGACTGGCACACCTTTCGCGCTGAATGGCGCACTGCCTTCGAGGCATCGGCAGCTTCGGCGGGCCTCGCGTTCGCCTACTTCGAATCAGAGCCGCCAACACAGCCGGCTGGCACGACGCTGGTGCGGATCACGGTCAAAGACTACCGTTACCTGACCTCAGGCGCCCGATATGGCTTTGGCATCCTGACCGGCAACGCGTTCATTGACGCGTCCGCGGAATTTGTCGAACTGCCTTCCAAGCGCCGCCTGGGTGCGGGGCAGTACGCCACCAGTTCCAGCGCCTGGCAGGGCATTTTCTCGGCCATGACCGACAAACAGGTGGCCGCTCTCTCCAACGAGATCGTGCAGGACATCCGACGCAAGTGATTCCCATCGGCATGTGGCACACAGCCGCATGCTTGCTGGCATGATGAGCCATGTCTGTGCGCGATCCCTCTTCCATCACCAGCTGGCACGCCCATGTGTACTTCGGAGCAGACACGCGTGACGCCGCCTGGGCCTTGCGCGAAGTCATCACCACCGAGCTCGGGGCGCGCGTGCAGGTTGGGCGATTCCATGAAAAGCCGGTCGGCCCACATCCCGCGTGGACGTTTCAGGTGGCCTTCGACGCCTCGGAGTTTGCCTTCGTTGCCGGCTGGCTCACGCTCAACCACGGCGCGCTGGATGTGCTCATCCACCCCAACACGGGTGATGCGCTGAGCGACCACCGGGACGGCGCGCTCTGGCTGGGCAAGTCCTATTCGCTGATTCTGGAAGCGCTGGTCGACTGAATTGCCGCGCGCAGGTGGGCCACCACGCCCTTGCCCGCTCGCACTCCACTGGCCAGGCAGGCCGTGAGCAGATAGCCGCCGGTGGGCGCTTCCCAGTCCAGCATTTCCCCAGCGCAGAACAGGCCGGGACGCGCTCGCGCCATGAGCGAGTCGTCCAGCGCGCTCCACACCACACCGCCTGCGCTGCTGATGGCTTCATCGATGGGACGTGGGCGCACCAGTGTGATGGGCAGAGCCTTCAGTAACACCGCCAGCCGTGCTGGATCGTGCAGCGTGGCCTTGTCCACCCGCTCGTTGACGATCGCCATCTTGATGCCCTCCAGAGCGAGCCGACTTTTGAGGTGGCTGGAGAGGCTTCGCGAGCCGCGCGGGTGCGACACCTGGGCCAGCACCTGATCAGCACTTCGGTCGGGCAGCAGGTCGAGTTCAAAGGTGGCTCGCCCTGTGCGTTCGATCTCGTCGCGCAGCAGGCTGGACGCGGCGTAGATCAGGCTGCCTTCAACACCGGTAGCCGTCGCCACGAACTCGCCCTTGCGCAGGAATACATGTCCCGCGGCATCGACGACGTGAATGGCGACGGACTTGAAGGGTTGGCCCGCAAACCGCTCGACGAAGTAAGGGGACCAGCCATTGACCACATCAAAGCCGCAGTTGCTCGGCCGCAGCGGCGCCACGTCGATGCCGGCGGTCTGAAGCTGGTGCACCCAGGCGCCATCAGAGCCCAGACGAGCCCAGCTTGCACCGCCCAGCGCCAGCACGGTCGCCCGGGCATGGACGCGCAAGCCACCCTGGAGGGTTTCAAAGTGGAGCCTGCCACCGGCATCCCAGCCCTTCCAGCGGTGGCGCATGTGAAAGCTCACGGGCACACCGCCGTCTGATGGATGACGGAGGCGATGCAGCCAGGCGCGCAGCAGGGGTGCGGCCTTCATGTCGGTGGGAAACACGCGCTGCGAACTGCCCACGAAGGTGTCGCTGCCCAACCCCGCAGCCCATCCGCGCACCGCCTGCGGACCGAATACCTCGAGCAGCGGGCGCAGGCGCTCTGCCTCGGCACCATAGCGGCCCACAAATGCACCAAAAGATTCGGCGTGTGTGAGGTTCATGCCGCCCTTGCCAGCCAGCAGGAACTTGCGCCCCACCGAGGGCATGGCGTCAAACAGATGCACAACCAGACCGGCGCGGGACATCACCTCGGCGGCCATGAGGCCTGCAGGCCCACCGCCCACAACGGCCACATCCATGTTTATTTCAGTGTTCAAGAGGCATCCGTATCGGCCAGCACTTCGATGAGCCGGCCCTGCGCGTTGATGAAAGCCAGCCGCACTGTATCGCCCGGGCGCGCCGCGGCCATGGCGACGCGGTAGCGCTTCATCTGCGCGAGCAACTCGGGCTGACGTTCGGGGTGGACAGCGCTCTTGTGGTCCAGCACCCACCATTCGCCGCTGTCGCGGCGGCGCACCAGTCGATCCAGCCGCCAGAGCGCGCCTTGGTGGAACAGCTCGACTTCGTTGCCCCAGTGGTCGAGCAGATCGGCATCCCATGCCCACGCCGCCTCGCCCTGGACGATGCGGATTGCCATGGCCAGCGCATCGCGGGCTTGCGACGCATCCAGTTCGAATTCACGCGCCACGGCATGAGTGTGATCGTCGTTCCAGTTGAAGGCGCCGGCAGGTGTGGGTCGCCATTGCAGCAGCCGGTGCAGCGCCAGGCCAACGCGGGTGGCCGTGTCGTTCACGGAGAGTTCGACAGGCGCCGGCGACTTGGGCGACTCCACGGCCAGGGCGGGCAGGCGCGGCAGCGTGAAGGGCAGGTCTTGCAGCTGCGCCGCCACCGATCGGTGGTCGGCTTCGGGCGCGTCCAGGGGTTGGGCGAGCGGCTGCAGACGCTGGTACCACGTGGCAGAGGCTTCACGCCGGTGCGGCTCGAAACTGGAAATGACCAGCCGGGATTCGGCCCGCGTGATCGCTACGTACAGCGCGTTGAGTTCCTCCAGCGAGCGCGCCTGCTGTTCGATGGCCAATGCCCCGGCTGCACAAGCGGGTGGGTTTTTCTCGCTGGCGAGGAACACAAAACGACGTGGCACCGCTTCTTCGCCGGGCCAGTCCACCAGCACGCCCATGCTCTCGGGCCGCGAGCCGCCGGTGTCGGTGTCGAGCAGCAGCACGGTGTGGGCCTCCAGGCCCTTGGCGCCGTGGATGGTGAGCAGGCGCACCGCGCCGGGCGTGTGCAACGGTGTCGCCCGAATGCCGCCGGCCTTGAGGGCACGCACCAGCCGGTACGGTGTTAGGAACCGCCCGCCCTCCAGGGCAAGCGATTGCCCTAGCAAATCGCGCAACTGCGCCAGCACAGCCGGGCGCTGAGCGGCTGGAACAGTCTGTGCAAAGCGCGCGAGCAGGTCGCCATGGTCGTAGATGGCGGAGAGGGCGTCGTGCGGTGGCAGTTCGTTGACCCACTTCTGGTAAGTCGCCAGGCGCAGCGCTGCGTCCTGCAGTCGTTCATGCTGTGAGTCGTTCTGCGCCAGAGTGCGTTGCTCATCGGGGCTCAGGCTCCCGAAGCGCTGCAGAACAACCCACCAGGACAACCGCGCCGCCGAGGTCCCATCGACCAGGCGCGGAGGCGCCCAGAGAAGCCGAAGGCGCGCCAGTTGTGCCAGGTCGTCATCGCTGAAAAGAAACAGCGGAGACTTGAGCGCGCGCGCCAGGCTCAGGTCGTGCCCATTCGAAACCAGGGCGTCGAGCAGTGCGATGACGTCCTGCACCGCAGGGGCATCGCCGAGCTCCAGTTTCTCGGGCTGCTCGCTGGCGATGCCGCGCTCGCGCAGGGCCTCGAACATCCAGGCCAGCCGCTCGCGACGACGCGACAGCACCATGATTTGATCCGGCGCGACACGGCCGGAGGCGATCTCGGTGGCCACCCAGTTGGCCGCCTGGCGAGCTTCCAGCGCAGACATGGTTTCGTCCGGGAGCACGCGCGGCGTGACCAGGCTGTCACGCCATTCGCCCAAGTCGCCTGCGCCCTCTTCGCGTTCTCGCAAGCTGCGCGGCAACTGCGGCAGGCAGAGCACGGCACCATCCCCCATGCTCTCGGTGGTGTGGGCGCGAAAGTCGCTGCCGTATTCACCAGCCTGCACGGCGGCGGCCATGGCCTGGTTGAGCACATCCACCACGGCAGGAGCGCAGCGGCGGGTGTGGTCACAACTGAGCAGCACGCCCGCGAGTCCTTCAAGCACGAAGGCTTGAGCCGCCTTGAACACTTGCGGCTCGGCGCGGCGAAAACGGTAGATGGATTGTTTGGGATCGCCCACCAGGAACACGCAGGGCGCATCGCCCGAGCCGGCCCCGGCGTACGCGGAAAGCCAGCCGTAAAGCGTCTGCCACTGCAGCGGGTTGGTGTCCTGAAACTCGTCGATGAGCACGTGGCGCACGCGTGCGTCCAGCCGCTGCTGCAGCCAGCCGGAGAGCTCCGCGTCGCCCAGCAGGCGCCGCGCTGCACCTTCCACATCGTTCATGTCAACCCAGCCGCGTTCGCGCTTGAGTTCGGCAAAGCTGGCCAGCAGCACGCGCGTCAGGCGCGCCATGCGCTGGTGGTGTTGCCAGGCTGCCTGCTGGGCATGCGCCGCTTGCGCGCGCATCGCCAGATCCTGCGCGATCCGCACGGCTTCAATGCCGACGATTTTCTCGCCAAACTTTCGCGCCTCGCCCTTCTGGGTGAGCAAGGCCTCGAGCGCCAGGTCTGCATTGGCGTCGTCCAGCGCTCTGGCCAGCTCGACACCCTTGGCGGCGAAGGTGACCGCGCTGGCACGAGCCAGCGCCTGAGCCGCCTCGCGGAGCAAGGTCCCGGCGCGGGCGTCGCGCACCAGCCACTGCAGGGGATCGTCGAATCCGGCGAATTCAGGGAACAGCGCGGCCACGGTTTCCACCGACGTCTCGACCACGCCCGCCGCATCGGCGAGCGCGAATTCCACCCTCTTCTGAAGCGCCTTCTTCAAGGCATTTGCAGTCTGAGAGCGGCCGTGCTGCGCCACGCTGTCCACGAAATCTTGCCGGTCGGGTGGGCTTGCGACGAGCGCCGCATAAAAACGGGGCCACACCTGCGCCACCGCTTTTTCGTCGTCCTCCAGCAGCTCGTATTGAACCGGCAGGTGCAGCTCCTGCAACACGCTCAGTGGCGCGCCGCGCAGCAAGGCCGCGAACCAGCCGTGAAAGGTTCGCACCTGCACGGTACGGCCTTGCGCGAGCACCCGGGCGTGCAGGCCGCGCGCCTCGCTGGCGCGCCGCAACGCATCGCTCTCGCTCAAACCGCGCGAGCGCAGTTCGGCGGCGAGTTGCATATCAGAAAGGGTTGCCCAGCGGCGAAGCTCGGAATCCAGCCGGTCGCGCATTTCGCCAGCGGCCTTGCGGGTGAAGGTGATGGCCAGAATGTCCTGTGCTGCGCAGCCGTCCAGCAGCGCGCGAAGAATGCGAGAGACCAGCATCCAGGTCTTGCCAGCGCCGGCACAAGCCTCTACCGCCACGCTTCGCGCAGGATCGCAAGCCAGCGCGTAGAAATCTTCGCGGCTGGTGAGGGCGCCATTCAAGCGGTAGGCGGCGGCTTTCATGCGGCCTCCCAGAAGTCCTTGCGGCAAAGACCGCGCGCCGCACAGTGCTCGCAGACATTTCCTTCACCCAGTGCCGGCATCGGCGATCCTGCGGCCACGCGCGCCAGGTCGCGCACCAGACCTTCGCGCAGGCGTTCACGGGCCATCAGCACCTCGGGCTGTTCGATCAGCCGCGTGGGCGCATCCCTGGCGCTGTCGCCACGCTTGTCGGAAATGCTGAGGTAAGCGGCGCGCAGGTTTTCGTCGGGCAGCAGCGCAGCGTAGAACGCCAGTTGCGTGTCTTCCAGCGGCTGCTTGACGCGGCCCAGGGTCTTGTCGCGGGCTTCGGTCTTGTAGTCGATCACAAAGGGAATCGGGCCTTCGGGGCTGTCCTGGTGATCCACACGATCGAGCTTGCCGAACAAGGCCCACGGCCCGGCGCTGGCCCGAAGCTCGGCCTCTGCCTCAATGAATCGTGGTCCTGGCTGGCCGTCGCTGGCCTCGAAGCCTGCGAGCCACTCCAGATAACCATCGCGCAGGGCCGGCCATACCGCCTGGTAGGGCAGGAAGCCGGCACCCCCCTCGCCCGCGTTCAGGCCCATGGCCGCAGCCGTTTCATCTGCCAGACGGTTCAGCGCGGCGCGGTCCGCATCTCGCCCGGGGCGGGCGTCGCCGCGCTGTTCATGGAAGGCTCGCAGAACGGCGTGCAACCAGTTGCCCATGTCGCGCTGGTCGGGTTCGGCTTCGAGTTCGGCGGCCTCCACCAGTCGCAGCTGGCGCAACGCGAAGAAGCGGTAGGGGCAGTCGCGCAAATCCTGGTAGGCGCTGGCCGAGAGCGATTCTGGCAATACGTCGCGCGCGGAAGGACTTGGGCGGGCCGGCACTTGTGTTTGCAATGCCCGCTGCTCGCGAGGATCGGCCGCCGCCGACCCATCCAGTGCCTGCACCCAGGCGCTGGGCAGCACCGACTCGCCCCGCTCCTGCGTGCGCCACAGCAGGTCGAGCTCAGGCATTGCCAGCGTGGACTGCCAGGAGCTGAGGGCCGCCAGCGCGATGGCCTCGCGCGAGGGCAGGCCCAGCAACGCTCGCTGTGCGGTGGTCCAGTCTCCAGGCGGCTCTGGGCTCGGACTCAGGTGCAGTTCGTCACAGCCCGGCACCACAGTGGCCGCGAATTCCCGGCCGAGCAACTGCGCCATCGGCAGCACGACCACGGCAGAAGCACCCTCGCTGGAGGGCGTGAAGCTCGCGCCTTCCAGCACCTCGCGCACCCAGCTCGTGAATGCCGCCAGCGACAACCGCGCGCCGCTACGCGTTCGTGTGCCAGGCGCTTCAAAGGCCTCGGACAAACCGGCAAGCTCGTTCGCCGCGCCATCGCCCAGGCGCAACACCCGGAGCATCTGCTGACCCGCCGGGTCGGCCATCAACACATCCCATTGGCCCACCGCACGCAGCGCAGCCGCCACATCGGCCAGCCAGGTGGTCAACGGCCGCCCCGCCTGCAAGCTTTCCAGCAAAGGCGCCAGGCCCTCGGGCAAAGCGGCGGCCAATCGTCGGCTGCCGAGCGCCTCCTTCCAGCGCGAGACGCCCAGCTCTCGTGCGAGTTGTTCCAGCGACTGCACCGCGATATCTGGCCAGTGCCTGACCTGCTTGAGCACATCCAGCACGTCGTCCATGGAAGCCCGGGCATCTGCCGCCCGCAACAGGCTCATGAGGACAGCCGCAGCGTGTGTGGTTGAAAGCTTCCAGCCGGTTTCGTCGCGCACCGAGAGACCGGCGCCATTCAACATGGCACTGACGCGGCGCGTGAGCAGGCGATCGTTGGCCACCAGGGCCACCGGCGCCAGACCCGCGTTGACTCGCGCGATCACACAGGCGGCGGCGCGCTGGGCTTCGTCCTCGGCGTCGCCGCAGGCATGCATGCGCGGCGCCGTCGTCCTATTTGAGGACTCATAGAACTCAAGAAAGGGCAGCACCAGAGCCCGCGTTTCCCAATGCGCCACCAGGGCATCGGCCAGGGGGTCGTGATGGAAACCTCGCAGCACCACGAGCAGATCCGAATTGGCGCCCGGGATGGCGGACTCGCCCCACAAGGTGTCTGACTGGTAAGCCGAGGTGCTGGCCCAGGTGAGGGCAAGGGAAGCCAGCAGGCCTTCCCACTGCAGCGCTTGCAGGTCCGGAGCAAGGGCCTGGCGAAGAGGTGCGGCCCAGGCAAGGCGGGCGGCTGGGGGCACAGCGGCTGCCAGCGGGGCAAGTTGCCGCGCGGACTCGACGAGGCGAGAGACCATGGCCGCGCGCAGGTCGGCATCGCCCCTGGCAGGCGCCACTCGATCGATGAGGGCCGAGGCCACCAGGCTGTCTCGCGCCATGTCCACGCCAAGCTCCCGGGGGCCCGGAGAGAATGGTTGAAGGGTTGAGGCCCAGTTTCGGCTCGATTCGAACCGTGGGGCAAACCCGCTGGGGTGGGCCGTGGCCCAGGCGCGCCGACCGGCATCCATGAGTTGCGCGTAGGGCACCATGACGACCGTGCGACCTGCCGCTACACCGCGTTCTTCCATTGCCGAGGCGATGCACTGCACAAGCCTCGACCAAGCCCTCGCAGCCGGATGTTCCCCCACTGCCGGCGGGGCATCGCGGGATGGGCTTGCTGGCGTCATGAAATGGGGGTTTCTGTCACAATGGTGCGGATCGTGCGCGCAGGGGGTGTTCCGTCTCCGTTTCCCCTCTCTGGCATGTGCTCAAACTGTAACCTCCCCGTTCAACGCTTTTTAGGATGAATCATGGCCAGCGACCTGATCAAACACGTTTCCGATGCGAGCTTCCAGGCCGATGTTCTGGAAGCCAAGGCGCCGGTGCTGGTGGACTTCTGGGCCGAGTGGTGCGGTCCTTGCAAGATGATTGCGCCCATCCTCGATGAAGTGGCGGGCTCCTACGACGGCAAGCTCAAGATCGCCAAGCTCAACGTGGACGACAACCGCGATGTTCCCGCCAAGTTTGGCATCCGGGGTATCCCCACGCTCATGCTCTTCAAGGATGGCCAGCTGGCCGCCACCAAGGTGGGCGCGCTGAGCAAGGCTCAGCTCACCGCCTTCCTCGACCAGCAACTGGCCTGAAGGCTGCCGCTGTGCGGCCCGGGTGCAACGCCCGGGCCTCGTTTCACTTCCTCCCCCCGCTTTTCCTGTCATAATTTGCGCCAGCGGGCCTGACAGACGCCTGCTCACCATCTCGCGCACCGTCCGCCACCCGGACGCCAGCGCCCCCTCCCCCGGTTACTGACTCAACTCCCTCCCGGAGTGAATTCCATGCACCTCAACGAACTCAAGGCACTGCACGTGTCTGAAGTCCTCAAGCAGGCCGAAGCGCTCGAAATCGAGAACACCGGCCGCATGCGCAAACAGGAACTGATGTTTGCGATCATCAAGAAGCGCGCCAAAGGCGGCGAACTGGTGTACGCAGACGGTGTCCTCGAAGTGCTGCCCGACGGCTTCGGTTTCCTGCGTGCACCGGACACCAGCTACACCGCCAGCACCGACGACATCTACATCTCGCCCAGTCAGATCCGCCGCTTCAATCTGCACACCGGCGACATGATCGAAGGCGAGGTCCGGATTCCGAAGGATGGGGAGCGCTACTTCGCACTCAACAAACTCGACAAGATCAACGGCTTGCCCCCCGAGGACAACAAGCACAAGATCATGTTCGAGAACCTGACGCCCCTGTTCCCCAAGGAACAGATGCGGCTGGAGCGCGACATCAAGAGTGAAGAGAACATCACCGGGCGCGTGATTGACATCATTGCGCCCATCGGCCGCGGCCAGCGCGCGCTGATCGTGGCGCCGCCCAAGAGCGGCAAGACGGTCATGATGCAGCACATCTGCCATGCCATCTCCGCCAACCACCCCGAAGTGGAGTTGATGGTGCTGCTGGTGGATGAGCGTCCGGAAGAAGTGACGGAAATGCAGCGCACCGTGCGCGGAGAAGTCATCGCCTCCACCTTCGACGAACCTGCCGCGCGGCACGTGCATGTGGCCGAAATGGTCATTGAGCGTGCCAAGCGCCTGGTGGAGCTCAAGAAGGACGTGGTGATCATGCTCGACTCGATCACCCGCCTGGCCCGGGCCTACAACAACGTGCTGCCCTCCAGCGGCAAGGTGCTGACCGGCGGTGTCGATGCCAACGCCCTGCAACGCCCGAAACGCTTCTTTGGCGCAGCGCGAAAGATCGAGGAAGGCGGCTCGCTCACCATCATCGCCACCGCGCTGGTCGACACCGGAAGCCGCATGGATGAAGTGATCTTCGAAGAGTTCAAGGGCACCGGCAACTGCGAAATCCATCTGGATCGCCGCCTGTACGAAAAACGTGTGTTCCCGTCCATTCAGCTCAACCGCAGCGGAACCCGCCGCGAAGAATTGCTGCTGCAGCCCGAGATCCTGCAGAAGACCCGCATCCTGCGGCAGTTCATGTACAACATGGACGAAATCGAGGCCATGGAAATGGTTCTCAAGAGCATGAAGTCGACCAAGAACAACTCCGAGTTCTTCGACATGATGCGGCGTGGCGGCTGACAGCCTGTTTGCTGCTAGAATCGAAGGCTTTGCACATTGCGAGAAGTACGGGGAAATGGTTTCCCTGCGGCTGCCGCACCTGAACTGAAGGAACCGCCATGAAAGAAGGCATTCACCCCAACTACCGGGAAGTCTGCTTCCAGGACCTCTCCAATGGCTTCAAATTCGTGACCCGCTCCTGCGCGAACACGAAAGAGATGATCAAGATGGAAGACGGCCGCGAGCTGCCGCTGTACAAGCTGGACACCTCCAGCGAGTCGCACCCCTTCTACACCGGCACGCAAAAAAGCGTGGACAACATGGGTGGCCGCGTGGAGCGCTTCCGCAACCGCTACGGCAAGGGCACGCCCGCCAAGTAATCGGCGGTGTGCATGGACACTGCCAGCCCGCTGGGGGTGTCTCATATAGAAAGCAGCCTGCCGGCTGCTTTTTTTTGCCTTGTATATTCCCAGAAGTGAACCAACCCACCCCCGCCATCGTCAGCCAAGCGGCCGTGCGGCGCCTGCCCCGGCTGGCGCTGTTCCTTTTTTGTGCGGCCTATGTTCTACCCGGCTTCCTGGGGCGTGAACCGTGGAAGAACCACGATGTCTCGGCGTTTGGCGTCATGCTGGAAATGGCGGCTGGGCACAGCGGATGGTGGTCGCCCCAGGTTCTGGGTCTCGCGGTCGAAGACGCGGGCCCGCTGCCCTACTGGCTGGGAGCGGCCTTCATCCGCCTGCTCCCTTTCTTCTCTCCCGAATTCGCCGTACGGATACCGTTTGCCCTGCTTCTGGCACTGACCCTCACGTGCACCTGGTACACGGTCTACCACCTCGCCCGTCAACCCGCCGCTCAGCCAGTGGCCTTCGCCTTCGGGGGTGAGGCCAACCCCACCGACTACGCCCGGGCGCTGGCCGATGCCGGGCTGCTTGCACTGGTGGCGTGCCTGGGTCTCGCCCAGCTGTCCCACGAGACCACGCCCGACCTCACCCGCCTGGCAATGGTGTCCCTGCTGCTGTTCTCAGCCGCCCGTCTCGCCCATGCGGGGAGCCGTCAACCTTGGCGAACGGTAGGCATCTGGAGTCTTGCGACCCTTTCGCTGGTGTTCAGTGGCGCACCCTGGATCGCTGCCCTGCTGGGTGCCGGGCTTTTGCTGGTGTTGTGGGTGGCACGCCGCGGCAGTTCATTGCTCGCACCAGAAACCGACTGGCTGCTGGAAGCGCCCAAGAGCGTTCGCAACCCGCTCCTGTGGTGCACTGTGGCGCTGGTGCTGGTGCTGGGCACCGCCTTCCTGACCGGCCAGCTGCCGGCTCCGACGTTGCTGGTGCCACTGGACCAGGTGCAGTGGCGCAACTGGGGCAAGCTGCTGATCTGGTTCACCTGGCCTGCATGGCCGCTCGCACTTTGGACCTTATGGCGATGGCGCCATCAGTTGCTCCGTCCTCACGTCGCCCTGCCCCTTTGGGCGGTCCTGGTGAACGCGAGCCACAGCGCACTGTCCGACGAGCGCGACCGCGCCCTGCTGCTGGCACTGCCGGCGCTGGCGGCGCTGGCAGCCTTTGCGCTCCCCACCTTGAGGCGCAGCGTTTCAGCGCTGGTGGACTGGTTCACCCTGCTTTTCTTTTCAGGCTGCGCATTGGTGATCTGGGTGATCTGGTTTGCCATGCAGACCGGCGTACCGGCCAAGCCGGCCGCCAACGTGGCCAAGCTGGCGCCCGGCTTTGTGCCGGAGTTTTCGCTTTTGCTCTTTGTGCTGGGTGCAGTAGCCACCGGGGCGTGGATATGGCTGGTCGCCTGGCGAGTGGGAAAGCACCGGCAGGCCCTCTGGAAGAGTCTGATCCTTCCAGCAGCTGGCAGCACGCTGTGCTGGCTGTTGCTCATGACACTGTGGCTTCCTCTGCTCGACTTCGGGCGCAGCTACGGCCCCATTTCTCGTGGCGTCGCAGGGCTCGTGGACCGCCAGCAATGCGTGCTGGCCGACGGGCTTACCCAGGCGCAGATCGCAGCACTGCAGTACCACGGCGAACTCCAGCTCGTGCTCACGGGATCGGGCTCGGGCGACGTCTGCCGCAGCCTGGTCGTCTCACCAGACACCCAGTCCACCCTGGACCTCCGCGTGGATCTCACGCAATGGGCGTTCAAGGCAACGGTGCGGCGCCTGACGGACAGCAAGGAAAGCCTTCTGGTCTACCAGCGGGTCAGCCGGTAGCACTAGCCAGTGACGCGCTCCCGCACTCTGGAGGGAGGCAGCGCGATCACAAATGTGGAGCCTTCACCCAGCGCGCTGTGCACCTCGATGCGTCCGCCGTGCCGCTGGGCCACGTGTTTGACGATGGCCAGTCCGAGGCCCGTGCCACCTGTTTCGCGCGAGCGGCTGCGGTCGACCCGATAAAAGCGCTCGGTCAGTCGCGGCAGGTGCTCGGCCGCAATGCCGGGACCCGTATCGGTCACGTAAAACTCCACCCAGCCATCTTCGCGCATGCGCCAGCCAGCGCGGATCTGACCGCCTCCGGGCGTGTAGCGCACCGCGTTGCTCAAGAGATTGGACATGGCGCTGAGCAGCTCGGTTTTCGCTCCCGAAATCCAGAGGTCGGGGCCAGGCATCCCCTGCACATCGTGCGGCGTCGGCGCAATGGCCTGTGTGAGTCCACGCGCCTCCTGCACCGCATGCGTCAGCAGTTCTTCGCTGTCGATCCACTCGCCAGGTCCAGGCGCTGGGCTGCCTTCGAGGCGAGAAAGGGTGAGCAGATCACTCACCAGCGTCTGCATGCGCTGGGCCTGCTGGCTCATGAGGTCGAGGTAGCGCGAGCGGTCGGCCTCTTCAAGCGGAATGTTCTGCATGGTTTCCACGAACCCGCTGAGCACCGTGAGCGGCGTGCGTATCTCGTGCGAAACGTTGGCCACGAAATCGCGCCGCATGGTCTCGGCCAGCTGCACGGCGGTGACATCGCGTGTGATCATGAGCTTGCGCTTCTTGCCGTAAGGGTGAACCTGCAGAGAAATCTTGGTCGGCTGCGACGGCCTGGGCCCAGGACCGTCGATCTGAATTTCATGACCGAAATCGCCCCCACCCAGGTAAGCCGTGAACGCCGGATTTCGCACCAGATTGCGCACGTACTGGCCGAGGTCGCGTTGTGGGTCGAATCCCAGGTGGTTGGCTGCGGTGAGGTTGGACCACTCGATGCGCCCGGATGAATCCAGCAGCACCACGCCATTCGGCGAAGCCTGGATGGCGGCCAGAAAATCCTCCAGCCGGGCGTCGCTGCTTTGTGCCTTCTTCTCCAGCTTCTTGATGAGCTTGCGGCAGCGGTCGACCATTTCGCCCCAGGTACCGCCGATGCGAGGTGCGCGTGCGCCATCCGCCTTGGTGAGCCAGCGCAGCACGCGACGTGCACGCAGACCGTCCAGAAACGACCAGGCCAAAGCGCCACAAAGCGCACCGCCAAACGTCCAGCCGGCGGAATCCTGCATCCAGCCAAGAACCGCTCCCAGCGCCACCAGGAGCAGCAGTTCAATCGCCCGACGGGTCATGCCGTGGGGATGCTGGCGCCCTGAGCCGGTTTCCCGGTGTTGTTCATCGCCGTGAGGCGATAGCCAGCGCCGCGCACCGTCTCAACCATGCCGGACGCTTCACCCAGAGATTCTCTCAATCGTTTGACATGCACGTCCACGGTACGCTCCTCGATGAAAACATGGTCTCCCCAGACCTTGTCGAGCAGCGTACCACGGGTGTGTACCCGCTCAGCATGCTTCATGAGGTAGTGCAACAGCTTGAATTCGGTAGGCCCCACCTTGAGTTCGGAGCCCCGGAATGTGACCCGGTAGGTGGCTGCGTCGAGCGAGAGTTCGCTCACCTGCACGGAGTCGTTCACCACCTCGGGCGCTCTGCGGCGCAGCACCGCCCGAATGCGAGCGAGCAGCTCCTGCGTGGAAAACGGCTTGGTGATGTAGTCGTCCGCACCGGCGTCCAGCCCCTGTACCTTGTCGGACTCGTCGCTTCGCGCAGTCAGCATCAGGATGGGAATGGTCTTGGTGCGCTCGTTCTTGCGCCACTGGCGAGCCAGAGAGGCACCGCTCTCACCGGGGAGCATCCAGTCCAGCAGGATCACATCGGGCAGCACAGCATCGACTTCGCGCTGCGCAGCGATTCCGTCGAACACGACCGTCGGCGCAAAGCCGTTGTGCCGAAGGTTGACGGCGATCAGTTCGGCAATGGACGGCTCGTCCTCAACGACAAGAACGCGAGGCAGTTTTCTCACGCCAATGCCCCCATAGATGGCAGCGCAGAACCGGCTTTGCCGGGCTGCAGCTGGCGCCCCCCTCCCAGGGGGGTGACGCGAAGCGGCGCGGGGGGGAGCATATTTCTCATCCGACGACCGACTCCACTTTCTCCATGGAGGTGTGGCGAACGTCCTCACCCTTCACGATGAAGATGATCTGTTCGGCAATGTTCTTGGCATGGTCGCCCACGCGCTCGATGGACTTGGCCAGGAACAGCAGGTCCAGGCTGGGCGAGATGGTGCGGGGATCTTCCATCATGTAGGTGATGAGCTTGCGCAGAAAGCCGTTGTATTCGTCGTCGATCGCATTGTCGCCCTTGATGATGGCCACCGCCATCGTGGTGTCCAGACGGGCGAACGAGTCGAGCGTCTTGCGCAGGAGCGCAGCGGCCAGGTCGGCGGCCACGCGCAACTCCGAGCTGGGCAGATTGCGGGGCGAACCGTTTTCGATGATGGATTTGACCATGCGGGCAATGCGCGCCACTTCGTCGCCAGCGCGCTCGAGGTTCTGCGTGGTGCGCGAAATCGCCATGAGGAAACGCAGGTCGCGCGCGGTGGGTTGACGGCGGCCGATGGTGGAAATGATCTCGTGATCAATCTGCAGTTCCATCTGGTTGATGCGGTTTTCATTCTCGATCACCTGCTCTGCCGATTCCATGCTCATGTGCACCAGGGCGTAAACGGCCTGATGAAGCTGCGATTCGACCAGGCCGCCCATCTCGAGCACCTGCGTGGAGATGGAGTTGAGTTCGGCGTCGAACTGGCTGGAGATGTGTTTGTCGCTCATGGAGGTGTCTCTCGTTGGGGCCTGGATCAGCCGAAGCGTCCGGTGATGTAGTCTTCCGTCTCGGTCTTGGCGGGCTTGAAGAAGATCTGTTCGGTGGTGCCGAACTCGATCAGCTCACCCAGGTACATGTAGGCGGTGTAGTCGCTGCAGCGCGCGGCCTGCTGCATGTTGTGCGTGACGATGGCGATGGTGTAGTCCTGCTTGAGTTCGTGCACCAGTTCTTCGACCTTGCCTGTGGAAATGGGATCGAGCGCGGAGGTGGGTTCGTCGAGCAACAACACCGAGGGCTTCACGGCCACACTCCGTGCAATACACAAGCGCTGCTGCTGTCCGCCCGAGAGCGACAGACCACTCTGGTGCAGTTTGTCTTTCACCTCTTTCCACAGCGCCGCCTTCGACAGCGCCCATTCCACGCGCTCTTCCATGTCGTTCTTGTCCAGATTTTCGTAGAGCTTCACGCCGAAGGCGATGTTGTCGTAGATCGACATGGGAAACGGCGTGGGCTTCTGGAACACCATGCCGATGCGCGCGCGCAGCAGGTTGATGTCCTGCTTCGCGTCCAGGATGTCCTGACCGTAAAACAGGATCTGCCCCTCGGCACGCTGGCCAGGGTAAAGGCTGTACATGCGGTTGAGCGTGCGCAGCAGCGTGGATTTGCCACAACCCGAGGGCCCGATGAACGCGGTCACCTTGCGTTCCTCGACGTTCATGTTGACGTTCTTCAGGCCTTGAAACTTGCCATAGAAGAAGCTCAGGTTGCGAAGTTCGAGCGCGTTTCGCGTGGCGGGCTTCTCGGCGGGCTGGGTGGCGAGTGCGGGCATGGTCATGTCCATGAGAATGGTGTTTCCGGGTTTGTTGGTGTTGGTTTGATCAGTTCGCCGATTTTTCCCGGAGGAACACGCGCGCCACGATGTTGAGCACCAGCACTGAGAGGGTAATGAGCAATGCGCCGCCCCAGGCCAGCCGGATCCAGTTGTCGTAGGGGCTGAGCGCGAACTGGAAAATTACCACCGGCAAATTGGCCATGGGCGCGCCCATGTCGGTGCTGAAAAACTGGTTGTTGAGCGCCGTGAACAACAGCGGTGCGGTTTCTCCACTGATGCGGGCCACTGCCAGCAGCAGACCGGTCATCACGCCACTGCGGGCCGCGCGCAGCGTCACCATGGTGGCCACTTTCCAGCGCGGAGCACCCAGGGCGAAGGCCGCTTCCCGCAGGCTGCCGGGCACCAGGCGCAGCATGTTCTCGGTGGTGCGCACCACCACAGGCACGGCAATCAGCGAAAGCGCAAGGCTCCCAGCCCACCCTGAGAAATTGCCCACTGTGGCCACCGCGATGGCGTAGACAAACAAGCCCAGCACGATGGAAGGCGCCGACAGCATGATGTCGGTCACGAAACGCGTGAGTTCGGCCGTCTTGCTTTGATCGCCGTACTCGGCGAGGTAGACCCCGGCCAATATGCCAATGGGCGTGGAGACCAGAACCGAAAAGCCCACCATCATCAGGCTGCCCACGATGGCGTTGGCGAGGCCACCGCCTTCGCTGCCGGGCGCGGGCGTGGACTGCGTGAACATGTTCCAATCCAGCGCCTTGAAGCCGTTGGTGAACAGCACGCTCAAAATCCAGAGCAGCACCACCAGGCCGAGCACCATGGCCCCCATGGACAGCGTGAGGCCGATGGCGTTGGAGCGCTGGCGCTTCTTGTAAAGGGATTGATTGAATTCCATCGAATGTGACCTCACAGGCCCTTGGCCTTCTCGGCCCGCATCAACATGATCTTGGCCGCCGACAGCACCAGGAAGGTGATGACGAACAGCAGGAAGCCCAGCGCAAAGAGCGTTGAGAGGTGGAAGTCGGCAGCCTCACCGAATTCGTTGGCCAGCGTAGACGCAATGGAGGTGCCTGGCGAGAACAGCGAGGTGGGCATGCGGTTGGCGTTGCCGATCACAAAGGTCACGGCCATCGTTTCGCCCAGCGCTCGACCCAGCCCCAGCATGATCCCGCCAATCACGCCCTTTTGCGTGTAGGGCAACACCACGCGCCGCACCACTTCCCAAGTGGTGCAACCCAGGCCGTAGGCCGACTCGCGCAGGATCGGTGGAACGATCTCGAACACATCGCGCATCACCGCCGCCACAAAGGGCAGCACCATGAAAGCCAGCACGATGCCAGCGGCCAGAATGCCAAAGCCGTTGGTGCTGCCACCAAACAAGAAACCCACCAGCGGCATGCCGCCGAGCATCTGCTGCACCGGCACCTGGAAGTAATCTGCGAACAGCGGCGCAAACACGAACAGGCCGAACATGCCGTAGATGATGGACGGTACCGCCGCCAGCAGTTCAACCGCCGTACCCAGAGGGCGGCGCAGCCAGACCGGGCAGGTTTCGGTAAGGAACAGCGCAATGCCGAAGGCAAGCGGCACGGCGATCAGCAGCGCGATGCCAGCACTGGCCAGCGTGCCGACGATGGCAATGGCCGCGCCAAATTCTTCGTTGATGATGTCCCACTCAACGCGCCAGACGAATTCGATACCGAATTTCTGGAAGGTGGGCCAGGCATTGATGAACAGCGAAACTATGATGCCGAGCAATGCAACCAGCACCAGCAGCGAAAAAGCCTGCGTGAGGCGGTGAAACACAACGTCCTCGAACCGCTGGCGTCTGGCGATCGACGCCATGTTCGGGTTGTCCAGTTCCATGGACACGGGCTGCTGGCTCATGGTGGTTCCCACGTTCATATTGACTCCCAAGTCGGTTCTCCCCGACCCCGAACGCACATCCGCTCGAGGCGGATGCGTGTTTCGGGGTAGCCTGCCTTACTTGGCGATCTGCGTCCAGACCTTCGAACGGATTTGAGCCGTCAGGGCGTCAGGCAGGGGCACGTAGTCCAGCTCAGCAGCCAGTCCCTTGCCGTTCTTGAACGCCCAGTCAAAAAACTTCAGCACTTCGGCGGATTGCGCCTTGTCGGCCGGATCCTTGTACATCAGGATGAACGAAGCGGTGCTCACGGGCCAGCTCTCGGCGCCCTTGGCATTGACCATCGAAATACCCATGCCGGGTGCGCTGAACCAGTCGGCACCCGCCGCGGCGGCAGCAAACGCCTTGTCGTCAGGGCTGACGTACTTGCCGTCGGCGTTCTGCAGCTGCAGGAAGTTCATGTTGTTCTTCTTCACGTAGGCGTACTCCACGTAGCCCAGCGCGCCCTTGACACGGTTGACGTTGGCGGCCACGCCTTCGTTGCCCTTGCCACCCACGGAAGAAGCTGCAGGCCACTTCACGGCGGCGCCCTTGCCAACGGTGTCGGCCCAATCCTTGCTCACGGCGGTGAGGTAGTCGGTCCAGTTGAAGGTCGTGCCCGAACCGTCGGCGCGGTGCACCACGGTGATGTTGGCGTCTGGCAGGGTCTTGCCCGGGTTCAGGGCGACCAGCTTGGGATCGTTCCACTTGGCGATCTTGCCGAGGAACATTTCGGCCAGCACGGGGCCGGTCACGCGCAGCTCGCCGGGCTTGAAGCCTTCGAGGTTGATCACGGGCACGGTGCCACCGATGATGGCGGGAAACTGAACCATGCCGTCTTTGTCCAGGTCGGCGCCGGCCACCGGCGCGTCGGTAGCACCAAAGGCCACGGTTTTGGCGCGGATCTGGCGAATGCCACCCGAAGAACCGATCGACTGGTAGTTCAGGCCGGTGCCGGTTTCCTTCTTGTAGGCTTCAGCCCACTTGGCGTAAATGGGGAACGGGAAGGTAGCGCCTGCGCCGGTGATGTCGGCGGCCAGGGCGGAACCCATGCCTGCGGTGGCCATCGCGGCGGCTGCCACGGTCTTGAGGAAAGTGCGTTTGGTGAACATTCGAGACTCCTTGCGGTTGGAAAGGGAACAAGGACGACTCTAGGCAGGCTATGTGACAACACCGTGACAACTGCGCTCTGTCACAACCCACGGCTTGCGGCCCCGACTGAACCCTGGCAGCCATGCGTCACAATTCGGCCCTGACTCTGCTTCACCCTGCCGCCCCATCGGCCCTGTTCGGCCCGCCACCCCGCCACGCATGCAAAACGGAACCCTTCTAGCCGCCATTGACCTTGGCTCCAACAGTTTCCGTCTGGAGATCGGTCGCTACCATTCGGGGCACATCGAGCGCATCGAATACCTCAAGGAAACCGTGCGCCAGGGCAACGGGCTGGACGAGGACAAATTGCTCAGCCAGGCCGCCATGGAGCGCGGCTGGGAGTGTCTGGCACGGTTTGCCGAGCGATTGCACGGCTTCAAGAAGCAGCAGGTGCGAGCTGTGGCCACGCAGACCCTGCGCGAAGCAAAAAACCGGGAGGAATTCCTGCGCAACGCCCAGGCCATCCTGGGTTTTTCGATTGATGTGGTGTCTGGTTACGAGGAAGCCCGGCTGATTTACCAGGGCGTATCGCGCCTGCTGCCCCATTCGGACGAAAAACGCCTGGTGGTCGACATCGGCGGCCGCTCCACCGAGATGATTCTGGGCGAAGGCTACCGGGCACGCACCATGGAGTCCTACCGGCTGGGGAGCGTGGCTTGGTCAAACCGGTATTTCCCACGCGGCCAGTTCAACGCCGCCGCCTTCAAGACCGCCGAGGTCGCCGCCAAGGCGGTGATCGACGACGCGCTGGACAAATTTGCGCCCTCCGAATGGAACGTGGCCTACGGCTCCTCTGGAACGGTGGGCGCGGTCGCCGATATGCTGGGAGCCAATGGCTGGGCCACGGGATTGATCACGCGATCGGGGTTGGACTGGCTCGTGGACCGGATGATCAAGTCCGGCAGTTCGGACCAGATGCGACTGGAAGGCCTCAAGGACGACCGCCGACCGGTGATTGGCGGCGGCGTGAGCGTGTTGCGCGCTATTTTCGACCTGTTCGACATCCAGCAAATGGTGCCGGCCCAGGGCGCGCTGCGCCACGGTGCTCTGTACGACCTGATCGACCGCGACACCGATGGCGGCGACGTGCGCGAGCGCACCGTGCTCTGGCTGGCCAACCGTTTCTCGGCCGATGAGGCGCAGGGCAAGCGCGTGAGCGACGTGAGCACCGCCCTGTTCTCGCAGATTGCGGCACTGGACGCGCAGAACGAGCGTTATTCGCAGAAGCTGGCATGGGCTGCACGCCTACACGAAATCGGCACGCACATTTCTCACGAACGCTCGCATCACCATGGTGCCTACATCCTGGACAACGTCGACGCGCGCGGCTTCTCTCTGCCAGAACTCCACCGAATGAGCCAGCTGGTGCTGGGCCAGCGCGGCAAGCTGCGCAAGCTGGAGGAATCGCTGCATGACGAGCTGTTCGCGAAGCAGCTCATGGCGTTGCGTCTGGCCGTGCTCCTGTGCCATGCGCGCCAGAAGCCTGAGTACGAATCCGTCAAGCTCAGCTACAAGTCGCGCGCATTCAAACTCGCCACCAACCCTGGCTGGGCACGGCGCTATCCGCAATCGGCCTGGCTGCTGGGTGAAGAAGTGCTGGCCTGGCAAAAGACCGCCTGGAAGTTCACCGCCGACATCCGGTGACACCGTTGCGTCATGCCTCTGACACACCGTTGTCATAAAGATATAAACCGTATATACGGTTTAGAATTCCCGGCTTCACAACCAACGCCGGAGTTCATTCATGGCCAGTCAGAGCAGCAAGAGCAGCCCCAAGAAACCCAAGCTGGTGCGCGACAGCTTCACCATACCGAAGACTGAATTCATCGCCATCGACGCGCTCAAGACACGCGCCATTGCGCTGGGCACCAGCGTGAAGAAGAGCGAGCTGCTGCGCGCTGGTCTGATGGTCTTACAAGGACTGAGCGACGCCGCTTACAAGGCAGCGCTGATCGCAGTCCCCACGCTCAAGACGGGGCGCCCCACCGGAGCCGACAAGCCCAAGGCGGCGGCCCCAACGAAAGCGGCTGTCAAGTCACCTGCCAAAGCCGCTCCCAAACCCGCCGTGAAGGTCGCGAGCAAGAAGGCAACGGCACCCAGGCCGGCCGCGAAAGCGCCAGCCAAAAAAGTGGTGGCCAGCAAAGCTGTGGCCAAGAAGCGCGTCGCCCGGAAGGTCGCAACGCCTGCCGTCAAATCTGCCTGAATCGGCTCAGATCATTTCAGGCGTCTGAACGGTCACCAGGACCGTCTGCCCCAGGGTGCCGCGTTCGCGGTGGCGCAGCCACCACACGGCGCCTTTCTTCACGGAGCAGTCGTCTTCCTGAAGGCCCAGCAACCGGGCCACCACGCGGCCCAGCGTGGGCTGGTGGCCAACCACCACCACCGGAGACTTTCCGTGGGGCCATTGCACCAGTTCAAGCAAGGCTTGCGGTGGGGCATCGGGGACCAGGGCCTCACTCAGTTTGAATTTGCGCCCCAGCGCCATGGCGGTCTGCTCGCAGCGCTGGGCCGGGCTGGTCCAGATGCGTGCGCCATCCGGCAACTGCCGATCCAGCCAGGCGGCCATGCGGGTTGCCTGTTTTTCGCCTCTGGACGTCAGCCGGCGCGCCAGGTCGGCGGCGTCTCCCGGCCGACCGAGAATGAGGTCGGGGTGATCCTGGGCCTCGGCATGCCGCCACAGAATCATGTCCATTTCGTCAGCCCTTGCTGCCGTAGCGCGCCATGAGGCTGGCCTGCGCCGAATGCAGGGTGGCTGCGCGCTGGCGCCCACCGCCCTGCTGGCCTGCCGGCACGTAGCGACCATCCGCCTGCAGAAGCCAGGCGTCTTTGGTGTCGTGCAGGTAGGCCGAGAGGCATTCGTCCATGATGCGGTGGCGCAGCGATGCATCGGTCACCGGCCATGCGAGTTCGATGCGTCGCAGCATGTTGCGGTTCATCCAGTCGGCGCTGGAAAGCCACAGTTCCTCGTCATCACCGGTGCGGAAGTAGAACACGCGCGAATGCTCAAGCAAGCGCCCGATCACCGACCGGATGCGCACGTTGTCGGTAACGCCAGGCACCTGTGCGGGCAGGATGCAGGCACCCCGCACGATCAGGTCGATCTTCACGCCCTGTTGAGACGCGAGGGCAAGCGCACGTGCCATGGGCTCGTCGGTCAGCGCGTTCATCTTCAGGATGATGCGGGCGTCCTTGCCCGCCTTGGCCGCGACGCCAGCGGCCTCCACCTTGTCCAGCATGGCCTTGTGCAGGTGAAACGGCGCGATCAGGGCCTTGTTGAGCTTGGGCAGGCGGTTCTGGCTTGCCAGGTGCAGGAAGATCTGTTCGAGGTCGGCGGTAAGTGCGTCATCGGCTGTGAGGTAGCTGAGGTCGGTGTAGAGGCGCGCGGTACCGGGGTTGTAATTGCCGGTGGAAAGGTGCGCATAGCGGCGAAGGCCACCCGCCTCACGCCGCGTGATGAGCAGCATCTTGGCGTGTGTCTTGAGCCCAACCACGCCATACACCACCTGCGCGCCCACCGACTCAAGGCGTTCTGCGTAGTTGATGTTGGCCTCCTCGTCAAAGCGCGCCTTGAGCTCCACCACCGCCGTCACTTCCTTGCCTCGGCGAACCGCCTCGCGGAGCAGGTTCATGAGCTCGGATTTCGCGCCGGTGCGGTAGATCGTCTGCTTGATGGCCAGCACGTCCGGATCTTCCACCGCTTCGCGCAGGAAGCCCAGCACCGCGTCAAAGCTCTCGTAGGGCTGGTGGATCAGCACGTCGCCGTGCCGCAGCCGCTCGAAGTACGACTGCCCCGGCGTGAGCTGCAGCGGCCATCCGGCGTTGTAAGTTTCAAACCGCAGCGAGGGCGCGTCCACGTTGTCGATAAGCTGGTTCAAACGCACCAGATTCACCGGCCCCGGCACGCGGTACAGCGCCATTTCGGGGAGCGCAAATTGCTCGAGCAGAAAGCTGGAGAGATACGGCGAACAGCCTGCCGACACTTCCAGACGAAGCGCCTGACCGTAGTGGCGCTGTTGCAGCCCCTTGCGCAACGCGGTGCGCAGGTTTTTCACTTCTTCCTCGTCCACCGCCAGATCGGAATGCCGCGTGACGCGGAACTGGGAGAACTCGGTGACCTGCCGCCCAGGAAAGAGATCGCCCAGGTGCGAGCGAATGAGGCTGGAGATGGAGACGAAATGCGTCTGCTTCGACCCCTTGACCGGCGGCATGCGAAAGAAACGCGGCAGGATGCGGGGCACCTTGACGATGGCGATTTCGTTCTCGCGGCCAAAAGCGTCCTTGCCGGTCAGGCGCACGATGAAGTTGAGCGACTTGTTGGCCACCTGAGGGAACGGATGCGCCGGGTCCAGCCCCACCGGCATCAGCAAGGGCTGCACCTCCTTGATGAAGAACTCCTTCACCCAGCGGCGCTGGCGCGCATTGCGTTCGCCGTGCGAGATCAGCTTGATGCCCTTCTTTTCCAGCAACGGGAGCAGTTCGTCGTTGTAGATGGCGTACTGCTGCGCCACCAGCGCGTGCACTTCGGTGGAAAGTTGCTCGAAAGTCTGGGTGGTGTAGAGGCCGCGCTGTTCGTTGGCCTTGGCCGCCGTGAGGTGGGGCGCCACGCGCACCTCGAAGAACTCGTCAAGGTTGCTGGAGACGATGCTGAGGTAGCGCAGCCGTTCGAGCAAGGGCACGTCCGGCCGCCGCGCCCAATCCATGACACGCTCGTTGAAAGCCAGGATGCTGTGGTCGCGGTCGAGAAGGGGGAGCTTCTGGTTGGGGGTGGAGCCGCTCATATATGACGATTATTGAACGATCCCATGACATTTGCATGACAAGCGGGTCGGGCGCTCTTCGGCCTGGGCAGCACACTGAGATGGGCCACGAACAACTCGGCGGCCCTGCCCCAGCCAAACTGCAGCGCACGTTCCCGGGCTTCGAAGCGTTTGACCTTGAGCGCTGAACGCCAGGCCTCGCGCAGGTCCTCGTGCATCGCGCCTGCGCTGCTGTCACCCAGAACCTGCAACGGCCCGTCCACCGGGTAGGCGGCCACCGGCACGCCGCAGGCCATGGCTTCGAGCATGACGAGGCCAAAGGTTTCGTTGCGGCTGGGGAAAACGAAAACGTCCGCCGCTGCGTACACCTGCGCCAATTCGTGGCGCGGCAGCACACCCAGCCAGTGCACGTTGGGATACCGATGGCGCAATGCCGATTCGAGCGGGCCGACACCGCAAACCACTTTGCTGCCCGGCACGTCGAGCTGCAGAAATGCCTCGATGTTCTTCTCAAAGGAAATTCGACCCACGAAGAGACTCACGGGATGGGCGAGCGGCCCCAGCGCATGACAGGCGATCGCCGGGTCAGCCACGGCGAACAGCCTCGTGTCCACGCCATGGGTCCAGGCTTTCAGGCGCTGGAAGCCCCTGGCCTGCAGCATTTCAAGCACGCCCTGCGTGGGCACCATCACGCCCCTGCTGGGCCGGTGAAAGCGGCGGAACAGCGCGTACCCCCACGACAGCGGAATGCCCAGCGCGGCATGCAGGATTTCTGGAAACTTGGTGTGAAAGGCGGTAGTGAAAGGGAGTTGGCGGCGCATACAGTGGCGCCGCGCCGCCCAGCCCAGCGGGCCTTCCGTGGCAATGTGAATGGCATCTGGCGCGGCCGCATCAATAAGCGTGCGCAGGCGACGACCCGGAAACACGGCGATGTCGATGCCCGCATAGCCCGGGCAAGGGCGGGTGCGGAACTGCCCCGGTTGAATCACCACCACCTCGTGGCCCATCGCCTGCAACTGCCGCGCCAGCTCGACCAGCGTGGTCACCACCCCATTGACCTGTGGCTGCCAGGCATCGGTCACGATCAGTATCTTCATGCGCGTCTCCTGCAAGGTGCCAGTTCAGGAACTTTGACTTTCCTGCTCTGCCGCCAGCGACGCGGGCTCGGTCGAGGGACGCCAGTGAACGAGCTCGAGCCGTCCATCGAAATGCTCGACCAGGGCGGAAAGGCTCTCCACCCAGTCGCCATCGTTGCAGTACAGCGTGCCATCGATGACGCGCATCTCGGGCCGGTGAATGTGCCCGCAGACCACACCCTGGTAGCCGCGTTGCCGCGCTTCTGCCGCCACGGCGCGTTCAAAATCGGTCACGTAATTCAACGCGCTCTTGACCTTGTGCTTGAGGTATTGCGACAGGGACCAATAGGGCAGCCCCATGCGGGCGCGCAGTGAATTGAGATGGCGGTTGAGCCGCAGAGTGAATTCATAGGCGTTGTCGCCCAGATAGGCCAGCCACTTGGCGCACTGGATCACGCCATCGAAATGATCGCCGTGAACCACCCAGAGCCGGCGACCGTCTGCCGTGGTGTGCACCGCTTCCTCGGCCACCTCGATGCCGCCGAACCGGTGACCACAGAACTGGCGCGCGAACTCATCGTGGTTGCCGGGCACGAACACCACCCGGCACCCCTTCCGGGAGCGGCGCAACAGCTTCTGCACCACGTCGTTGTGCGCCTGCGGCCAGAACCAGCGCCGGCGCAGTTGCCAGCCGTCGATGATGTCCCCCACCAGGTACAGCGTCTGGCTCGGGTGGTGCTTGAGGAAGTCCAGCAGCGGCCTGGCCTGGCAGCCGGCGGTGCCCAGATGCAGGTCGGAGATGAAGACCGCACGGTAGCGGGCTCGTTCGCCGCCATCGCCGTGGGGCTCGTCATCGCGCAGCGGGGCGGCGCCCACATCTGCGAGGGCACCGCGGAACTGGCTTTGCCAGGCCGCCAGTGCCGCCCCCTGGGGGGTCGTGCGAAGCGCGGCGGGTGGTGCCATGTCAGGCTCCCAGAAAGTGCTTGCGGTAACGGGCTGGCAAATCAGAAATCCGCATGAGCATGGGCAGGTCAGCGGCGTTGAAATCCGGGTCCCAGGCCGGTGGGCCCAACACCTTGGCGCCGAGCCTCAGGTAGCCCTTGATCAGTGCGGGCGGCTCGACGTCGAGCGTGTCGTCGAGCTGTTCGATCGGGAGCGGCAGGCGTGGCCGCACGTGGAAGTCGATCGGTGCCAGATGAGTCTGCTTGACCTGGCGCCAGATGCTGGCTGCAGCATGACCCCCACCCACCACACCGTGCGGGCCTTCGTGCTGCATGGGAATGCTGGCGCAGCCGATCATGGTGTCGAGCTGGTTGCGCACCATGAACTCGGCCAGAGCCCCCCACAGCGCCATGATGACGCCGCCGTGACGATGCTCACGGTGGACACAGCTGCGCCCCAGCTCCACCATGCGCTCGCGAACCGCACGCAGGCGGGTGAGATCGAACTCGGTATCGCTGTAGGTACTGCCCACGCGGCGAGCCTGGGCGGGGGTGAGCACGCGGTAGGTGCCTATCACTTCCCGGCTGGTGGCATCGCGCACCAGCAGGTGTTCACAGAAGTCGTCGAACAGGTCCACATCGTGACCCGGCACTGCCTCGGAGAGAATGGCGCCCATCTCGCCAGCGAACACCGAGTGCCTCAAGCGCTGCGCTTCACGAACCTCGTCAAGATGCCGCGCCCAGGAAACCTCAATGCCGCCCGTGGCCGGCTGAGGGATGGGCGCCACCAGGGGTGAACCCGGGATGACAACGCGTGGATGAAGTGACCCCCGTGGCAAGGAAACCAGGGAGAGATTCAGGGTCGGGATGGGAAGCTCTTTCATGCTGGGCTCCTGTTGCAGAACGCCCGTCTGAGGCGTGGAGTTGATTGAAGCTTTGGTCATGAAAAGGCAGTGTGCGAACCGCAGATGTCGAGCCGGTGGCAATCACATGAAGTTTTGATGACTTCGGAACACCCTCGAGGTGCCTGCCAGAATACGCAGCTGTGACGCCCAGCCCCACCCTCCTTCGCGCCCAACTGCGCTGCCACCCCGCCATGCCGGCGAGCCTGCCCCTTTCACTTTCTGTGGAGGTGCGGACCCAATCCGACGGATTGCGGTTGCACTACAGCCTGGTGGGCGATATCGACTCCCTGCGTCTGCCGGCACCCGCCGCACCCGTGCCCACCGATGGCCTGTGGCAACACACCTGTTTTGAAGCTTTCGTGGCCGCCGACGGTGCGGCCGCTTATCAGGAATTCAACTTCTCCCCGTCCACCGCCTGGGCGGCCTACCGCTTCAGCGGCGAGCGCGAGCGCGATACGACCGCCGAGGCGCTGCGTCGCGTGCTGCTGGTGCCACCACAGGTGCAAAATGCGCCCCGCCTGCTCACGCTCACCGCCCGCGTGCCGCTTGATGCCCTGCCCCGCAGCCCCGCGGTGCTCAGTCTGGGCCTTTCGGCGGTGATCGAAGAACGCAGTGGCCACCGGAGTTACTGGGCATTGCACCATCCCCTTCCGCAGCCCGATTTCCATCACCGCGACGGCCACACACTGCGCCTGGCCGCGCCTCTGCATTGAATTGAAACCTCATGAAAATCGGCATCGAACGTTTTCTGGCAGACCCTGCCCTGCGCGCACCGCTTGCGGGGCGGCGCGTAGCCCTGCTGGCACACCCCGCCTCCGTCACGCGCAACCTCACGCACACGCTTGACGCTCTTGCCGGATTGCCGGACGTGAGGCTCAGCGCCGCCTTCGGCCCGCAACACGGGCTGCGGGGTGACAAACAGGACAACATGGTCGAATCGCCCGATTTCAGCGACCCACGCCTCGGCATTCCGGTGTTCAGCCTCTACGGGCAAGTGCGCCGGCCCACCGAGTCGATGATGGACAGCTTCGACGTGTTGCTGGTCGACCTTCAGGATCTGGGTTGCCGCATTTACACCTTCATCACCACACTGCGCTACGTGCTGGAAGCCGCAGCAAAACACGGCAAAGCGGTGTGGGTGCTGGACCGCCCCAACCCGGCAGGTCGCCCGATCGAAGGGCTGAGCTTGCGCGAAGGCTGGGAAAGCTTTGTTGGCGCCGGTCCCATGCCCATGCGCCACGGCATGACCATGGGCGAATTGGGCCACTGGTTTGTCGACACGCTGGGCCTCACGCTGGAATACCGCGTCGTCGCCATGGAAGGCTGGCAGCCCGCGAAAGCACCGGGATACGGCTGGCCGACCGAGCGCACCTGGATCAACCCCAGCCCGAACGCAGCCAACCTGAGCATGGCGCGCGCATATGCCGGCACGGTGATGCTCGAAGGCACAACCCTCAGCGAAGGACGTGGCACCACGCGACCGCTGGAGCTGTTCGGCGCGCCCGACATCGACGCGCGCCAGCTCGTCTCGGACATGCGCCGGCTGGCCCCTGATTGGTTGCAAGGCTGCGTGTTGCGCGAATGTTTCTTCGAGCCCACCTTTCACAAGCACGTGGGCAAGCTGTGTCAAGGGGTGCAGATCCACGTGGAAGACCCGACGCACTACGACCACTCAGCGTTCCAACCCTGGCGGCTCCAGGCGCTGGCGTTTCGCGCACTGCGGCTGCAATCGCCAGACTACCCGCTGTGGCGCGATTTCCCCTATGAGTACGAACATGACCGACTGGCGATCGACCTCATCAACGGCGGGCCGCTGTTGCGGGAGTGGGTGGACGATGTGACGGCCGCGCCTGCGGTGCTGAACGAAGCCGCAGCGGCCGACGAAGCCGCCTGGGCCATCACCCGACAGCCCCATCTGCTTTACTGACGAATCGTCAGGACAGCCACTTCTGCAGGAACATCGCCTTGCCCATGGTGGGATCCAGCTGGTAGCCGGCAAAGCCGATGCGCTCATACAGACGAACCGCGCCGTGGTTGCCCGAGAGCACTTCCAGTGTCAATTTCACCGCGCCCCGTTCGCGGGCTATGGCCTCGGCCTCCGCCAGCATGCGCTCGGCGATTCCGCGTCCGCGGTGGCTGGCCAGCACAGTCACATCGTGCACATTCACCAACGGCCTGCAGGCGAAGGTGGAGAAGCCTTCAATGCAGTTGACCAGCCCAACCGGCTGCTCTCCGTCGAAAGCAAGAATGCTGTACATCTGGGGCCTGGCAGCCATCGCGGCAACGAGGTGGGCTTTGGCAAAATCCGACAGGCCCTCTCCGCCACCAGCGGGATCACGGGCGTAGGCGTCCAGCAACATCACCAATGCGGCCGCGTGCACCGGGTTGGCGCAGTCGACGCGAACGGTGTTGACGGTGTCGATCGTCACGCCGGTACCTGAGAGCGCACCGCAGCGACGAGCCGGTCGGCGCAAGCCTGGGCCTGCTTCGCATCACGCGCTTCCACCATCACCCGCAGGAGGGGTTCGGTGCCACTGGGCCGGATCAATACCCGCCCGGTGTCGCCCAGCTCCGCTTGCACCGCACGGGTTTCATCGCTCAGGAAGGTGTTGGATTTCCAGTCCTGTCCGGGCTGCAGGCGCACGTTGATCAGCGTCTGCGGGAACAGCGTGACGTCGGCAAGCAATTGCGACATGGTCTTGCCGCTGTCGACGCAGGCGCTCAGCACTTGCAGTGCCGAGACAAGGCCATCGCCCGTGGTGTGACGGTCGAGCACCAGCAGGTGCCCGGAGCCCTCGCCCCCCAGAATCCATCCGTGTTTTTCCAGCTCTTCAAGCACGTACCGATCACCCACCCTGGCACGCACGAACTTCACGCCACGCGACTTGAACGCCAACTCGACCGCCATGTTGGTCATGAGCGTGCCCACCACACCGGGCACGTCCTCGTCGCGGGCCATGCGGTCGGCTGCAATGAGGTAGAGCAATTCGTCGCCATTGAAGAGCCGGCCGTGTGCGTCCACCATCTGGAGGCGATCGGCATCTCCGTCGAGGGCCACACCGTAGTCCGCGCCATGCGCTTTCACAGCAGCCAGCAAGGCCTGCGGGTGCGTGGCGCCCACATCCAGGTTGATGTTCAAACCATCGGGCGCGCAGCCAATGCGCACCACCTCTGCGCCGAGTTCGTGGAAGACCGCAGGCGCGATCTGGTAAGCCGCACCATGCGCGCCATCCACCACGATCTTCATGCCCTTGAGGGTGAAGTTGTGCGCGCAGGTGCTCTTGCAGAATTCGATATAGCGCCCGGCGGCGTCGTCGAGCCGACGCGACTTGCCCAACTGGGCCGACTCCACCCACACCGGGGCTTCGTCCAGCGCTGCTTCCACCGCGTGTTCCCAGTCATCGGGCAGCTTGGCCCCTTGAGCGCTGAAGAATTTGATGCCGTTGTCGGCAAACGCGTTGTGGCTGGCCGAAATGACCACGCCCAGGCTGGCTCGCTGGGCTCGCGTGAGGTAGGCCACGGCGGGCGTGGGCACCGGCCCCAGCAGGACCACATCCACGCCAGCGGAGTTAAAGCCGGACTCAAGCGCGGACTCGAGCATGTAACCGGAAATGCGGGTGTCCTTGCCGATCAAAACCTTGGGATGCGCCTCGGTTCGGCGCAGCACGCGACCCACTGCATGCGCCAGTCGCAGCACGAAGTCGGGTGTGATGGGAGGTTGACCCACGGTGCCTCGAATGCCATCGGTGCCAAAGTACTTGCGGGGCATGTTGTCTCCTCTCTTGCTTGTTGTGGGGGTAGCCAGACGCGCATTATCGCGGGCCAGACCTTTGGCTCAGGCAGCGCGCATCGCCTGCCAGACGCGAAGGGCGTCCACCGTCTCACGCACGTCGTGCACCCGCACCACGCGCGCGCCCCTATCCACCGCCAGCACGGCGGCTGCCACGCTGGCTGCGACCCGCTCGGCAGGCTTCTCGCGGCCGGTCACGTGTCCGAGGGAAGACTTTCGCGACCAGCCTGCAAGCCAGGCGAAGTCGTCCAGCACCAATTCATCTTGCCGCGCCAGCAAGCTGAAGTTCTGTGACACGGTCTTGCCAAAGCCAATGCCCGCATCGAGCACGATGCGTTCACGGGCGACACCTTGCGCGAGCAGCGAATCTGCGCGCTCGCGAAGAAATGCGATGACCTGGGGCAGCACGTCGCCCTCCATGGGTGCCACTTGCATCGTCTGAGGGTCGCGGTGCATGTGCATCAGGCACACGCCGCAACGTGGATGCGTTGCCACCACCGCTTGCGCACCTTCGCGGCGCAGCGCCCAGATGTCGTTGACGATGTCGGCTCCAGCGTCGAGCACAGCGCGCATCACCTCGGGCTTGTAGGTGTCCACGGACAAGGGAACCCCCAACCGTGCGGCCTCTCGAACCACGGGCAGCACCCGTGCAAGCTCTTCTGCCAGCGGCACTGCCGGGCTGCCCGGACGGGTTGATTCACCGCCGATGTCCAGGATGTGTGCGCCCTCGCTCAGCATCCGCTCGCAATGGCGCAACGCGGCGGACGTGCTGGCGTGCTCCCCGCCGTCTGAAAACGAGTCCGGGGTCACGTTGACGATCCCCATGACCTGCGGAACAGAAAGGTCGATGTCGAAACGGGTGGTCTGCCAGTGCATGAGACTTGAAAAGGGTGACTTGAAAACAGGAACGGGGCCCAAGGCCCCGTGTGTGTGTCTGCCCAGGCCCGATCAGGCGGCCGAGGGTGTCGGATCGGTGGTCACTGCGGGCGTTCCGCCGCTGCCACCACCCCCCACCGATGGGTTGCGCGGCGTCCAGTCTTTCGGCGGACGCGGCGGCTTTCCAGCCATGATGTCGTCAATCTGGTCTGCATCGATGGTTTCCCATTCCAGCAGAGCCTTGGCCATGGCGTGCATCTTGTCGCTGTTCTGCTCGATCAGCTCCCGCGCCAGTTTGTACTGCGCATCGATGATGCGGCGCACCTCGGCGTCCACCTTCTGCATGGTGGATTCGCTCATGTTGGTGGTCTTGGTCACCGAACGGCCCAGGAACACTTCGCCCTCGTTCTCGGCATAGACCATGGGGCCCAGGGCATCGGTCATGCCGTAGCGCATCACCATGTCGCGGGCAATGGTCGTTGCACGCTCGAAGTCGTTGCTGGCGCCGGTGGTCATCTGGTTCATGAACACCTCTTCTGCGATGCGTCCACCGAACAACATGCTGATCTGGTTCAGCATGTAGTCCTTGTCGTAGCTGTAGCGATCCTGAGCCGGCAGGCTCATGGTGACGCCCAGTGCGCGGCCACGAGGAATGATGGTGACCTTGTGCACCGGGTCGCACTTGGGCAGCAACTTGCCGATGAGAGCGTGGCCAGACTCGTGGTAGGCCGTGTTGCGGCGCTCTTCCTCGGGCATCACCATGCTCTTGCGCTCGGGGCCCATGAAGATCTTGTCCTTGGCCTTCTCGAAGTCCTGCATCTCGACCACACGGGCATTGCGACGCGCGGCCATCAGCGCGGCTTCGTTGCACAGGTTGGCCAGATCGGCGCCACTCATGCCGGGCGTGCCACGGGCGATCACGCTCGGGTTCACGTCGGTTCCCAGCGGCACCTTGCGCATGTGGACATTGAGGATCTGTTCGCGACCACGAATATCGGGCAGCGTCACATAAACCTGGCGGTCGAAACGGCCCGGGCGCAGCAAGGCGGCATCGAGGATGTCGGGGCGGTTGGTGGCCGCGACCACGATCACCCCCAGGTTGGTCTCGAAGCCATCCATCTCCACCAGCATCTGGTTGAGGGTCTGCTCGCGCTCATCGTTGCCACCACCAAGGCCGGCACCACGCTGGCGGCCCACCGCATCGATTTCGTCGATGAAGATGATGCAGGGCGCGTTTTTCTTGGCGTTCTCGAACATGTCGCGCACGCGGGCCGCGCCCACACCCACGAACATTTCCACGAAATCAGAACCCGAAATGCTGAAGAACGGCACCTTGGCCTCGCCAGCGATGCCTTTGGCAAGCAGGGTCTTGCCGGTGCCGGGAGGTCCGACCAGCAACAGACCACGCGGGATGCGTCCTCCAAGCTTCTGGAATTTGGCGGGGTCTTTCAGGAAGTCCACCACCTCCTTGACCTCTTCCTTGGCTTCATCACAGCCCGCCACATCGGCGAAGGTCACGGTGTTGTTGTTCTCGTCAAGCATGCGGGCCTTGCTCTTGCCGAAGCTGAACGCTCCGCCTTTACCGCCGCCCTGCATCTGTCGCATGAAGTAAATCCAGACGCCGATCAGCAGCAGCATCGGCCCCCAGCTCACCAGCAAAGTCATGAGCAGCGAGCCCTCTTCACGGGGACGCACGTCGAACTTCACGTTGTTGTTGATCAAGTCGCCCACCAAACCCCTGTCGAGGTAGGTCGCGGTGGTGCGAATGCGACGGTCGTCCTGGGTGACAGCGACGATTTCGGTACCACCCTGGCCCTCCTGGATGGTGGCGCTCTTGATACGCTGGGCCTTGACCTCGTCAAGGAACTCCGAATAGCCCATGTAGCCCGAGCCCGCAGCGGAACGGCTGTCGAACTGCTTGAATACGGTGAAAAGCACCATGGCGATAACCATCCACACGGCGATTTTCGAGAACCACTGGTTGTTCAAGTGCAGCTCCTGGAGACAAAAGTGTCAGACATATCCATATACCTCTGATTCTAGGACTTTCAAGTACCCCTGACGTCTTAAGGTGACGAGCCCGTGTCAAAGGGCACATTTGCGACGCCGAACGGCTTCGCAAGCAAAGACACCCGGTTCAGGCCGTCTTTTTCAGACCCAGCCCAACCAGGAAGGTTTCCGAGGATTTGTCACGAGACGCTTTGGGCTTGATGGCCTTGACGGTGCGAAAGGTCTTGCGGAACAAGGCCACCATGGGATCGTAGGCACCACCATGAAAAAGCTTGACCACGAGCGCACCGTCTGGCTTGAGGTGACCCACGGAGAAGTCAACGGCCAGTTCCACCAGGTCTGAAATGCGGGCGGCGTCGGTCATGCCGATGCCCGACAGGTTGGGCGCCATGTCGGACACCACCACGTCAACCTGCTGCACACCACGCTCCACCAGTGCCTGTTCCAGCTCCGTGAGCACCTCGGGCTCGCGAAAATCGCCCTGAATGAAGTGCACACCCTCCACCGCCTCCATGGGGAGAAGGTCCAATGCAATGATGGTGCCCTTGAGTTCGCCGACGGCGGCGCCCTGCGGGCTGAGGCGTCGCCGGAGGTACTGGCTCCACGCACCCGGAGTGGACCCGAGATCCACGACGCACTGCCCAGGCTGGATCAACCCGAGCGTCTCGTCGAGTTCTTTCAACTTGTAAGCGGCGCGCGCTCGGTAGCCGTCCTTGTGCGCCAGGCGCACGTAGGGGTCGTTGACGTGCTGGTTGAGCCAGGCCTTGTTGACCTTTTTGCTCTGGGTCTTGACTTTCATGCCCATGAGGGTCGCCTGCGGTGCTTGTAAACGATAATTGTCCCATGCCCCAGATCACACTTACTCCCGCCCAGCGCAAAGTTCATCGCGCCGAGGCCCACCACCTCGATCCCGTCGTGCACATCGGAGGCGATGGACTGAGCGCCGCCGTGAAGAAAGAGGCCGAAATGGCCCTGAAAGCTCACGGGCTCATCAAGATCCGCGTGTTCAGCGACGACCGCGCAGCGCGAGAAGCCATGATGCAGACGCTGGCTGACGAACTTGGCGCGGCGCCGATTCAGCATATTGGCAAGCTCATCGTGCTGTGGCGGCCCATGCCCGTGAAGGAAAAGCCGGTCGACGAGGAGCGCATGCCAGGGCCACGCGATGTCAAGGTGCTCAAATTCAGCAAGCGCGGGGGCCAGCGTCCGGAAGTCAAGGTGGTGCGGGTGCTGGGCAACCAGCGCCTGACGCCTGGTGGCCAGGTCAAGCGCGCCAAAGTCATGAAGAAGAGCATCAAGAAAAGCGCGCAGTGAGGGCGCCTGCGTTGTAGGCGCAGCTTCACTTCTCTCGCTGTAAATCGCTTGAATTCCATCCACAGCGCCACATCTGGGAACGCATGAACGACCGCACCGCCCCCTTCGCGCAGAACCCTCTGCTGGATTTTTCGGACTTGCCGCTGTTCGACGCGATCGCGCCTCCTCAGGTGGCGCCGGCCATCGATGAACTGCTTCTGCAAGCGAACGCCGCACTGGAGAAAGTCACCGCACAGGATTTCCCGGCCGACTGGCGCAGCATTTCCCTGACGCTGGATGTTCCTGCAGAACGCCTCTCACGGGCATGGGGTGCAGTGAGCCACCTCAACAGCGTGGCCGACACGCCCGAGTTGCGCGCAGCCTACAACGAGGCCCTGCCCCGCGTGACCGAGTTCTGGACCCGCCTGGGCGCCGATGAGCGACTCTATGCGAAGTACAAAGCCATGGACCCGTCCCAGCTCACCAGGGAGCAGGCGCGTGCCCACCACAACGCCATGCTGGGCTTCAAGCTGGGCGGCGCAGATCTGCAGGGCGAGGCAAGAACCCGGTTTGCCTGGCTGCAGGAACGACAGGCCGAGCTGGCCCAGAAGTTCAGCGAGAACGCGCTCGATGCCACCGATGCCTTTGCGCTGTACGCCAGCACCGAGGAGCTGGATGGCGTGCCCGAGGATGTACTGCAAGCCACTGCCGCAGCGGCCCGCGCCGACGGCAAGGAAGGGCACAAGCTGACGCTGAAGATGCCTTGCTACCTGCCGGTGATGCAGTTTGCGCGCAGCACCGCGCTGCGCGAGAAGCTCTACCGGGCCTACGCCACCCGCGCCAGTGATCAGGCCGAGGGAGAGGCCGTGAAGTTCGACAACGCCGGGATCATGGGTGAGTTGCTGGCTCTGCGCCACGAAGAAGCCTTGCTGCTCGGGTACCGCCACTATGCCGACGTGTCACTCGTGCCCAAGATGGCCGAGTCGCCGGAGCAGGTGATTGCTTTCCTGCGCGACCTGGGTCACAAGGCCAGGCCACACGCCGAGAAAGATCTGGCCGATCTGCGCGCTTTCGCGGCCAGCGAGCTGGCCATGCCAGACCCCCAGGCCTGGGACTGGCCCTATGTTGGCGAAAAGCTCAAGGAAGCGCGTTACGCCTTCAGCGAACAGGAAGTCAAGCCCTACTTCACAGCGCCAAAGGTACTTGCTGGCTTGTTTCAGATTGTCGAAACGTTGTTTGAAGTGGCCATCCGTCGCGATCAAGCGCCGGTTTGGAACCCGGGCGTCAATTTCTACCGCATCGAGCGTCGGGGCGCTCAGGGCATAGAACTGGTGGGCCAGTTTTATCTGGATCCTGCCGCGCGCACGGGCAAGCGCGGCGGCGCCTGGATGGACGACGTGCGCGCCCGCTGGCTGCGGCCGGACACTGGCGCATTGCAGACGCCAGTGGCGCACCTTGTGTGCAATTTTGCAGAAGGTGTGAATGGCAAGCCTGCTTTGCTCACGCACGACGACGTCATCACCCTCTTCCATGAGTTCGGCCACGGGCTGCACCACATGCTTACGCAGGTGAACGAGCGCGATGTGTCAGGTATCAGCGGTGTTGAGTGGGACGCGGTGGAACTTCCCAGCCAGTTCATGGAGAACTTTTGCTGGGAATGGGATGTGCTCAAGCACATGACGGCACATGTGGACACCGGTGAGCCGCTGCCCCGCGCACTGTTCGACAAAATGCTGGCCGCCAAGAACTACCAGAGTGGCCTGCAGACGCTGCGGCAGGTGGAGTTCTCGCTGTTCGACATGTTGCTGCACAGCGCGCCCAGGCCCCTTATCACGGGCTCGGACATTCTGGCGCTGCAACAACAGGTACGACAGGAAGTGGCGGTGTTGCAGCCACCCAGCTACAGCCGCACGCCGCACACGTTCAGTCACATCTTTGCCGGCGGCTATTCGGCGGGTTACTACAGTTACAAGTGGGCCGAAGTCCTTTCGGCCGATGCGTACGCCGCATTTGAAGAAGCCGCGCGGCAAAATGGCCACAGCACGCTGGACGTGGCCACCGGACGCCGCTACCGTGAAGCGATCCTGGAAGCGGGCGGCAGTCGACCTGCCATGGACTCGTTCAAGGCCTTTCGTGGTCGCGAGCCCAGCATCGACGCTCTCCTGCGTCACCAGGGCATGGCTTGATTTCCGCTGCAGTCTGTCGATAGGAGCCATCATGAATGTGATCCGCACCGAATACTTCGAGAGGAATTCTTCTCCCTGGCTGTTGGGCATGTGCCTGATGGCGGGCCTGCTCGCGGTTCCGGCCCACGCGCAGGGCGTCTACCGCATCATTGGCCCGGACGGCAAGGTCTCCTTCTCCGATCAGCCCGCGCCAGCGGCAAGCGCCAGCAGCCGCCCCGCCGGTGCGCCCGCAAGCTCCGGCAATGCCGCGGCCCAGTTGCCGTTTGAACTGCGGCAGATCAACAGCCGCTTTCCGGTCACCCTGTATTCCAGCCGCGACTGTGCGCCCTGCAACAGCGGGCGCAACCTGCTCAATGCGCGCGGGATTCCTTACACCGAGAAGACCGTCGATACAGCGCAGGACAGCGACGCCCTGAAAAGGCTGAGCGGAGAAATGTCGCTGCCCTTCCTGACCATAGGCGGCCAGCAGATCAAAGGCTATTCGGACACCGAGTGGACCAAGTTCCTGGACGCGGCCGGCTACCCCAAGCAGTCTGCCCTGCCTTCCAGCTACCGCCGTCCGGCACCCAGCCCCATGGTGGAAGTGACAAGCGAACAAGCCGGTGCAACGTCTGCCTCCCCGGCTCGCGCCACAGACCAGGGCCGCGCCGCGTCAGGTCCTGCAGAGGTGCCCGTGGCACCTCCTGCTCAAAACCCCGCCGGCATCCGCTTCTGAGCTGAGGCGAACCGGCAATCGGCAAGCGGGGCCGCGGATCAGAACGTCAGCGTCTTGACGCCAGCGGCTGTGCCGAGCAGGCACACGCTGGCCTTCTGGTGGGCGAACACCCCGACCGTCACCACCCCGGCCCATTGATTCACCTCGCTCTCGAAAGCCAGTGGGTCGGCAATCTTCAAGCCAGTGACATCGAGGATGTGTTGCCCGTTGTCCGTCACCAACGGCGACCCCTCTTTCATGCGCACCTGCGCCAGGCCACCCATGGCGGCGAACTGGCGCACCAGGCGGGCAGTGGCCATGGGAATCACCTCCACAGGCACCGGGAAAGCGCCGAGCGCATCGACCAGTTTGGACTCGTCTGCGATGCAGACGAACTTGCGCGATTGCGCCGCCACGATCTTTTCCCGCGTGAGTGCTGCCCCACCGCCTTTGACCATATGACCGCGGGAATCGATCTCGTCGGCGCCGTCGATGTACACCGAGAGTTCGCCCACCGCGTTCGCCTCGAACACCGCGATGCCCAACGCCTTCAGGCGCGCCGTGGAGGCCTCGGAGCTCGACACCGCACCCGGAATTTGCTCCTTGATGCTGGCCAGCGCCTCGATGAACTTGTTGACCGTGGAGCCGGTGCCCACGCCCACGATGTCGCCTGGCGTCACGTATTGAAGGGCCGCCTGGCCCACCAGGGCTTTGAGTTCGTCTTGGGTCATTTGAGACAATCGGTAAAACAACAAGTCGGATTATCCAATGTCGCTCCTGCCGTACGCTGTCGCACGCCCCCTCCTTTTCAGTCTCGATCCCGAAGCAGCCCACGAACTCACCCTCCAAGCCATTGCGCGGCTCCAGCACTCGCCCCTCACCTGCATCTACAGCGAGCCGCGGGTGCAAGATCCCTGCAGCGTGGCCGGGCTGCAGTTTCCCAACCGGGTAGGTTTGGCGGCGGGTCTGGACAAGAACGCCCGCTGCATCGACGGTCTGGCCGCCATGGGTTTCGGCTTTGTGGAAGTTGGCACCGTCACGCCAAAGGCCCAGAGCGGCAACCCCAAGCCGCGCATGTTCCGGCTGCCCAAGGCCAACGCGCTCATCAACCGCCTGGGCTTCAACAATGAAGGCCTCGATGCTTTCCTGGGCAATGTGCAGAAGGCGCGCTTTCGCCAGCAAGGCGGCATCAGCCCGATGCTGCTGGGCTTGAACATCGGCAAGAACGCGAGCACACCGATTGAACGGGCCACCGAGGACTACCTCACCTGCCTCGATGGCGTGTACCCGCACGCGGACTACGTCACGGTCAACATTTCGAGCCCGAACACACAGAACCTTCGCAGCCTTCAAAGCGATGAGGCGCTCGACGCCCTGCTGAGCGCCGTGTCCGAGCGCCGCGAGCTGCTGGCTCAAAGACACGGTCGTCGCATTCCGGTGTTCGTAAAAATCGCACCGGATCTGGACGACACACAGATCGAGGTCATTGCTGCCACCCTGATGCGCTACGGCGTGGACAGCACGGGCCAGGCCACCAACGCGCTGGGTGTGATTGCCACAAACACGACCCTGAGCCGCGAAGCCGTGGCAGGCTTGCCCCACGCGGAACAAGCGGGAGGGCTTTCGGGTTCTCCGGTGCTGCTCGCGAGCAACCGCGTCATCCGCCAGTTGCGCGCCTGCCTGGGAAAAGGCTTTCCCATCATTGGCGTGGGCGGGGTGCTTGATGCAAACGACGCTGTCAGCAAGATCGAGGCCGGCGCCCAGCTGGTTCAGATCTACACGGGCCTGATCTACAAGGGTCCTTCGCTGGTTTGGGAGGCCGCTCGCGCCATCCAGGCGCGCGCTGCAAAGGCCTGATCAGAGCAACGCCACCACCCGATCGGCAATGGCCAGGCTGCTGGTGAGCCCGGGTGACTCGATGCCGAACAGATTCACCAGGCCGGGCACGCCGTGAACGGCTGGCCCCTGAATCAGGAAATCCGCTGCAGGATCGTCGGGACCGCTGATCTTGGGCCGTACACCGGCATAGCCAGGCTGCAAGGCATCTTCCGGCAGTCCAGGCCAATAGCGCCGCACCTCGGCCTGGAAACCGGCGGCACGCGAAACGTCCACCACCAGATCGTCGGGCGAATCGGTCCATTGCACATCAGGGCCGAACTTGGCCTGCCCGCCCAGATCGATCGTCAGGTGAACGCCCAGGCCTGCCAGGTGCCGATCCGGTTCAGGTGCGGGATAAATCAGGCGTGAGAAAGGCGCACGTCCGGAAAGGGTGAAGTAGTTGCCCTTGGCATACCAGGCGCGCGGCACGTGGAGCGGGTCGAGTCCCCGCACTCGCCGGGCCAGATCACAGGCCGAAAGACCGGCGGCATTGACCACCGACCGGGCCACAAGGCGGGTGCCATCGAGGCAGCGCACCTCGATGCCGCGGGGCGACACCACCATGCTGTCCACGCCGCTGCGGCAGGCAACCAAGCCGCCAGCCTGCTCCAGATCACCCTGGTAGGCCAGCATGAGCGCGTGGCTGTCCACGATGCCGGTAGACGGCGAATGCACCGCACCCAGACATTCGAGCTCTGGTTCCAGACGCTTCGCCTCATCTCGGCTGAGCAACTGGAGATCGGTCACGCCGTTGTTTCGGGCTTTTTCAAGAATGGCTGGCAAGGCCTCCAACTGCGACGGCGTGGTGGCCACGATCAGTTTGCCGCAGCGACGGTGTGCCACACCGCGTTCGGCGCAATAGGCATACAGCGCAACGCGGCCCTGCACACAGAGGCTGGCCTTGAGGGAACCTGCAGGGTAGTAGATGCCGGCGTGAATCACCTCGCTGTTGCGCGAGCTGGTGCCGGTGCCGATTGCCGACTCGCGCTCGAGCACCATCACTTCTCGACCGGCCAATGCCAGAGCGCGAGCCACCGCCAGGCCAACCACCCCAGCCCCGATCACCAGCGCATCAACCTGTTCGATGTCCTGCATCAGGGCCTTTCGAATTGAGGGCTGCCACCATGAGAAAAGCCCGGGACCTTGCGGCACCGGGCTTCTGCGAAAAAAATGGTCGGCGTGGCGGGATTCGAACTCGCGACCCCTTGCACCCCATGCAAGTGCGCTACCAGGCTGCGCTACACGCCGACAAGCCTTAAATTATAGCTGGCAAACAAGCCCCATTCAGGCCGTGTGCCGCAGAAGCTCGCGGATTTCGAGCAACTCGCGCCGCACATCGTGAAGCAAGGAGCCCGATTCGCGAAACTCGGGGTCGTCCGCTTCAATAAATCGGGCCACTACACCGCCGCCTTGCAACATCTCGTCCAGCTCGATCACTTCAATCGCTTCACCATCTTCGCTGCGCCGCTTGTCTCGCTCGGCCTGCACGATTTCCTGCAGTTTGTTGCGTGCGCCACTGATGGTGAAACCCTGGTCGTAGAGCAACTCGCGGATGCGGCGGATCATCAACACTTCGTGATGCTGGTAATAGCGTCGGTTGCCGCGGCGCTTCATGGGCCTCAACTGCGTGAACTCTTGCTCCCAGTATCTAAGCACATGCGGCTTGACGCCACACAACTCGCCCACTTCACCAATGGTGAAGTAGCGCTTTGCGGGGATGGGCGGAAGTGATTTTTCCATCAAAATCAAGGCAGTACAGACCGAACCTTGAAATCTACTCTAACTCGAGCAGCCGTGCGCGGAGGATTGACGAAATCCGTGTGAAATGTTGCAAACGACATTGCAAGCCGGTGCAGATGCGTCGGTCACGCCAACAGAATTCCAGTCGAACTGGAGGACTGCACCCGGAAAATCACCCCCGTTGGGGGCTGCTTAAGCGCCGATGACGGCGGTTTGCACCTGCTCTTTGAGCTTCGGGCTGGCGTGGAATGTGACCACGCGGCGTGCCTGAATGGCCACAGGTTCACCCGTGCGCGGATTGCGCCCTGGACGGGGCGCCTTGGTGCGAATCTGGAAATTGCCAAAGCCCGAGATCTTCACATCGCTGCCGTCGACAAGGCTGTCGGTGACGAGATCAAAGAAGGCGTCGATCATGTCCTTGGATTCGCGCTTGTTCAGGCCAATCTGGTCGAACAGCAGCTCGGCGAGTTGCGCCTTGGTCAACGCCGGGGTCTCCAGACTTTCAACAGCGAGTTCCATGCGGGGTATCTCCATCCTCGATTTTGATCAGGTGCGCAGCCGGCCGGCCAGGCGCTGCTCCACGGACGCCAACGCGCCCTTGACGGTCGCTTCGATGTCTTCTTCGGTCAGTGTAGCGTCGTCACGATTGAGCACCAGCCGCAGCGCCAGGCTTTTTTCGTCTTCAGCCAGTGTCCCTGCGCCGCCCTGGCCACCCGCCTGCTTCTTGGGTCGGTAGACATCGAACAGCAAGACATCGCGCAGCCAGGGGTTGCCCGACGCTCGAATCGCGTCGACCACGGCGGCGTGGGTGACCGCCTCCTTGACAACGATGGCCAGATCGCGCTCGACCGCCTGGTGACGACCGACAGGCTGGTAGGCTGGTACTGGACGGACCAGCACGGCATCGAGATCCAGTTCGAACATGACCGGCGCGTGCGGCAGCTCATAGGCCTGGCGCCAGCGCGGGTGCAATTCACCCACATACCCCACACATTGACCCTCCAGCCAGACACTGGCACAACGGCCCGGGTGCATGGCGGGATGCTCGGCAACCCGGAACTCCGGTTCTCGAGGCGAGAGAAGGGCCAGGACGTCACCCTTCGCGTCGAAGAAGTCGACCGCGCGCTCTGGCGCGCCCCATTGCAGCGCGTCCACCGGACCGTGGCACAAACCTGCCACGCGCATGGGTTGCGCAAAGCCCGCCACGGTGGTGTCGCTGTCCGGCACAGCAGCGTCCTTCAGAAACACCCGGCCCACCTCGAACAGCCGCACCCGGTCGGCGCGACGGTCCAGGTTGAACTTCAGCACCGCGATCAAGCTGCCGAGCAGCGACGAACGCATCACGCTCATCTGGCTGGCGATCGGGTTGAGAAGGCGGATCGGCGCAGGATTGCCGGCCAGCTCGTGCTCCCACCGCTCCTCGACAAAGCTGAAGTTGATGGTTTCCTGATAGCCCAACTGAGCCAGTTGCCGTCGCACGGCGAACGGGCCACGGCGTGCTTCGGTACGGATTCGGGCGGTGATCGGTGCCAGCGGCGGGGTGTCCGGAAGGTTTTCGTAACCCACGACGCGGGTCACTTCTTCGATCAGATCTTCTTCGATCATGAGATCGAAGCGGTAGGCAGGCGGCGTGACGGTGACCAGCCCATCGCCCTCCTCCACAGACAGACCCAGGCGGCGCAGCGCTCCGGCGCACTGCGCCTGCGTGAGCGGCATGCCGGTGACTTTGGCCGCACGCGCCACTCGCAGGGTTACGCTTTTCGCTGCAGGAACGTTGACCACCTGGTCGTCCATGATGGCGGCCTGACCGCCACAAATTTCGAGCACCAGTTGCGTGATCCGTTCCACGTGCTCCACGGTGGTGGAAGGGTCCACCCCGCGTTCGAACCGATGACCCGCATCGGTGGAAAAGTTGTACCGGCGTGAACGGCCGGCGATCGCCTTGGGCCACCAGAACGCAGCTTCAATGTAGATGTTGTGGGTGTTGTCAGAAACGGCGGTGGCATCGCCGCCCATGATGCCGGCGAGTGACTCGACATTGTGGTCGTCGGCAATCACGCCCACCGCAGCATCCACCGAGACGGTGCTGCCATTCAACAGCTTCAGAGCTTCGCCCGCCTGACCCCAGCGCACGGTGAGGCCGCCATGAATCTTGTCGAGGTCGAAGATGTGGGAAGGGCGTCCCAGTTCGAACATCACGTAGTTGGAAATATCCACCAGCGCGGTCACACTGCGCTGTCCACAGCGGGCCAGCCGCTCGACCATCCAGGCGGGTGTGATTGCCTGGGTGTTGACGCCGCGCACCACACGGCCCGAGAAACGACCGCACAGATCGGGCGCCTGAACTTTCACTGGCAAGCGGTCTTGAAGACTCACGGGCACCGGCGTGAACACAGGCTCGACCAAAGGCGCGCCTGTCAACGCAGCCACTTCGCGTGCAACGCCATAAACGCTCAGGCAGTGCGCCAGATTGGGCGTGAGCTTGAGCGTGAACAGCATGTCGTCCAGGGAGAGCTGCTCGCGAATGTTGCGGCCCACAGGTGCGTCGGCAGGCAGCTCCAGCAGACCGCCATGGTCCTCGGACAACTTCAGTTCCCGCGCCGAGCACAGCATGCCCTGGCTTTCCACACCTCGCAGCTTGCCCAGCTTGATCTGAAAAGGCTTGCCATCTTCACCGGGCGGCAGTTCAGCGCCAACCAATGCACAAGGCACCTTGATGCCCACCCGAGCATTGGGGGCGCCACAGACAATATTGAGCAGATCGCCCTGCCCCACGTCCACCTGGCACACACGAAGGCGATCGGCATTGGGATGTTGCTCTGCCGCTTTGATTTCGCCCACCACCACCTGCGAAAAGGGAGGGGCCACCGGATTCAACTCTTCGACTTCCAGACCAGCCATGGTCAGGGTGTCGGCGAGTTGCTGGCTCGTCAAAGGGGGGTTGCAGAAGGCTCGCAGCCAGGATTCGGGAAATTGCATGTCGGGATCTCAGCGGAATTGCGAGAGAAAGCGGACGTCGCCGTCGAAGAACAGGCGAAGGTCGTTGACGCCATAGCGCAGCATGGTCAGCCGATCCGGGCCCATGCCAAAAGCGAAGCCGATGTAGCGTTCGGGATCGAGGCCCATGTTGCGCACCACGTTCGGGTGCACCTGCCCAGAGCCCGCCACCTCCAGCCAGCGGCCTGCCAGCGGGCCGTGCTGAAACTGGATGTCGATTTCCGCGCTCGGCTCAGTGAACGGGAAGAAGCTCGGGCGGAACCGAAGCACAAGGTCGTCGGACTCAAAGAAAGTGCGGCAGAAATCGGTGAAAACGAACTTCAGGTCTTTGAAACTCACGTTCTCACCGATCCACAGGCCTTCGCACTGGTGGAACATCGGCGAATGGGTGGCGTCGCTGTCCACCCTGTAAGTCCGGCCCGGTGCAATCACGCGGATCTCCGGCATGCCAAGACCTGCATCAAGCGCGGCGCGGTGTCGCTTGACATGCTGCACGGCGTGGCGGATCTGCATGGGGCTCGTGTGCGTGCGCAGAAGATTGGGGGCTTTTTCGCTGCCACCTTCTACGTAAAAGGTGTCGTGCATCGAGCGCGCCGGGTGATCCTCTGGCGTGTTGAGCGCGGTGAAGTTGAACCAGTCGGATTCAATCTCGGGTCCCTCGGCCACCTCGAAACCCATGGACCCGAAGATAGCCTCGATGCGTTCAAGCGTGAGGCTCACGGGATGAAGGCCGCCCTGACCCCGATGTCGCCCAGGAAGCGTTACGTCCAGTGCCTCGGCCCGCAGCTGCGTCTCCAGCTCTGCATCGGCCAGCGCCTGACGGCGTTCGGTGAGTGCAACCTCGATGGCCTGCTTGGCCAGGTTGATGGCGGCGCCACGCGTCTTCTTTTGATCCACCGAGAGTGCGGCCATGCCCTTCATCAACTCGGTGATGCGGCCGGACTTGCCCAGAAACAGCGCCTTGGCGTTTTCCAGGTCGGAAGGGGCTGCGGCGTTTGAAAACGCGGCTCGTGCGCCTTCGACCAGTTCGTCCAACTCGTTCATGTGTGTGATGGAATCGTTGGGAAACAAAAAAAGGGTTGAAGCCAGCGAGGGAACCCCTCAAGCCTCAACCCCTTTGAGCGACTGGCGAGCACCGCGGCAACGCGGTACTCCCTGCCGTGAATCAAGCGGCCAGCTTGGCTTTGACTTGCTCCACGATGCTGCCAAAGGCAGCCGGGTCGTTCACCGCCAGATCGGCCAGGACCTTGCGGTCGATTTCGATCTGAGCCTTCTTCAGGCCATTGGCGAACTGGCTGTACGTCAGGCCGCATGCGCGGGCACCAGCGTTGATACGGGCAATCCACAACTGCCGGAACACGCGCTTTTTGGTGCGGCGATCACGGTAGGCGTATTGCCCTGCCTTCATCACCGCCTGCTTGGCGATGCGGAAGACGTTACCGCGGCGGCCGCGGAAACCTTTGGCCAGAGCCAGTACTTTTTTGTGTCGGGCGCGAGCCGTGACACCACGTTTGACGCGAGGCATGTGTTACTCCTTGTTCGTCGTTGATCAAATGCCCTGGCCGGGCAGCATCTGTGCCATGTGACCCATATTGGTCTCATGCACGGTCACCGCACCCCGCAGGTGGCGCTTGTTCTTGGTGGTCTTCTTGGTCAGGATGTGACGTTTGAAGGCTTGACCGCGCTTGACGGTGCCACCGGGACGAACGCGAAAACGCTTCTTCGCGCTGCTCTTGGTCTTCATTTTGGGCATTTACATGCTCCTTTTCATTTGTGCTCGTGAGGCGCCGCGAACCTTCCGCGGACTTGTTGGCCCCGAGCCACTTTTATGGGCAACCTTTCGGTCACCCGTTCGGTGTCAGTCCTCTCGGACTGCACCTCGAACCGCCAGGAGACTACTCTGGCGATCCAATCCTTTGTCTTTCACCTGCAGCTTCAGGCCGCTGGCTGTCCTTCTGCCGGTGCTGCCACCACCTCTGCCGGCTTGGACGCTCCGCCGCCGGTTTTCTTGCGCCCCGGCGCGATCATCATGATCATCTGCCGACCCTCAAGCTTGGGAAACTGCTCCACCACGATGGAATCAGCCAGCTCATCCCGAATGCGGTTCAAAAGCGCCAACCCCAGATCCTGGTGGGTAATTTCCCGGCCGCGAAAGCGCAAGGTGATCTTGCACTTGTCGCCATCGTCCAGGAACCGGCGGATGTTCCGCATCTTGATGTTGTAGTCGCCGTCGTCCGTGCCCGGGCGAAACTTGATTTCCTTGATCTCGATGACGGTCTGCTTGGCTTTCGCCTCTGCGGCCTTCTTCTGCTCCTGGTACTTGAACTTGCCATAGTCCATCAGGCGACACACGGGAGGGACGGCAGTGGCCGCAATTTCGACCAGATCCACATCCAGCTCACCGGCCATGCGCAACGCTTCTTGCAGACTGACGATACCCAGTGGCTCGTTCTCTGGCCCGTTGAGGCGGACCTCGGGTGCCATGATCTCCCGGTTCAGTCGGTGTGCGCGCTCTTCACGCTGGCGGCGGTCGCGAAAGTTGGTAGCTATGGTGAGTTCCTTTACGTGGGCTGATCAAACACAACGGCGACTCTCACAGCCGCCCTCTCGCAAGCATGGGGCGCCATGGCTACAAGGGCCTCGATCCTGTGTTTGATGTCAAACCTTGGATGAAACGTCTGCCGCAATGAGTTTGGAAAAGGCTTCCAGCGGCATGACACCGAGGTCTTTGTTACCTCGAGCCCGCACAGCCACGGCACCAGCCGCCTTCTCTTTGTCGCCCACGACGAGGATGAAAGGCAGCTTTTGCAACGCGTGCTCTCGTATTTTATACGTTATTTTCTCGTTGCGCAGGTCGGTCACGACCCTAAGCCCTTGATTCTGCAACGTTTTCGCGATTTCACGACAGTAATCGGCCTGACCATCGGTGATGTTGAGCACCGCCACCTGCTCCGGCGCGAGCCAGGCGGGCAGAGCGCCAGCGTGCTGCTCGATGAGAATGCCGATGAAACGCTCCAGGCTGCCGACGATGGCACGGTGCAACATGACGGGGTGTGCCCTTCCACTGGTCTCGGTCACGTATTCACCACCCAGGCGTTCGGCGGTGTTGAAATCCACCTGCATGGTTCCGCATTGCCACTGCCGACCGATCGCATCCTTCAGCGTGTATTCGATCTTGGGCCCGTAGAAGGCGCCATCGCCGGGCGAAACGATGAATTCGCAGCCTGAACGCCGCAAGGACTCCATAACCGCGAACTCGGCCTTGTCCCACAGCTCGTCGGAACCCACGCGCTTCTCCGGCCGTGTCGCCACTTTGTAGATGATGTCCTTGAAACCGAAGTCTGCATACACCCTCTGCAGCAGCGCGGTGTAGGCAATGCATTCGTCGAGGATCTGGTCTTCGGTGCAGAAAATGTGCCCATCGTCCTGCGTGAAGCCACGCACCCGCATGATCCCGTGCAGCGCGCCGCTCGGCTCGTTGCGATGGCACTGGCCAAACTCGCCATAACGCAACGGCAGATCGCGATAGCTCTTGATGCCCTGCTTGAAAATCAGCACGTGCCCAGGGCAGTTCATCGGCTTGAGCGCGTATTCGCGCTTTTCCGATTCTGTGGTGAACATGTTGTCGCGGTAGTTGTCCCAGTGGCCCGTCTTCTCCCAGAGGCTCTTGTCCAGAATCTGCGGGCCCTTCACTTCCCGGTACCCGTTGTCGAGGTAGACCGCCCGCATGTATTGCTCTACCGCCTGCCAGACGGTCCAACCCTTGGGGTGCCAGAACACGAGCCCAGGCGCCGCTTCTTCCATGTGGAACAGATCCAGTTCACGCCCAAGCTTTCGGTGATCGCGCTTCTCTGCCTCCTCCAGCATCGTGAGGTAGCCCTGAAGCTCTTCCTTGGTGGCCCATGCCGTGCCATAGATGCGTTGCAGCATTTCGTTGCGGTGGTCACCACGCCAATAGGCGCCCGCCACCTTCATCAGTTTGAAGTGCTTGAGCTTGCCAGTGCTGGGCACGTGGGGACCTCGGCACAGGTCTTCAAAGGCGCCTTCTCGGTAGAGCGACACATCCTCGTTGCTCGGAATGCTGGCGATGATCTCGGCCTTGTAGTGCTCGCCCATGCCCTTGAAATAGGCCACGGCTTCGTCGCGCGGAAGCACGCGCCGAACCACGGGCTCATCCTTGGCCGCCAGCTCGGCCATGCGCTTCTCGATGGCGGCCAGATCGTCGGGCGTGAAGGGCCGCTTGTAGGAAAAGTCGTAGAAGAATCCGTTCTCGATCACTGGGCCGATGGTCACCTGGGCATCGGGGAAGAGCTCCTTGACCGCGTAGGCCAGCAAGTGAGCTGTCGAGTGGCGGATCACCTCCAGGCCATCGACATCCTTGGCCGTGACGATGGCGAGCGGGCTGTCCTGCGTGATGAGAAAACTGGTGTCGACCACTTTGTCGCCGATCTTGCCAGCCAGAGCCGCCTTGGCCAGGCCGGCACCAATGGTGGATGCGACTTCGGCAACCGTAACCGGGCCGGGAAACTCGCGTTGGGAACCGTCGGGAAGCGTGATGTGCAGCATGGTCGTCCAGAAAACAAAAAAGCGCGGCAGGGGCCGCGCTGGTGTGGGAGAAAACGAAATCGGGCAGGCGCGAACTGCGGGCCTCAGAGGGCCGTGGGTGTCAACTCCATAGTTCGCGGTGTCATAACCAGATTGCCTTTCTCGCTCTTGCTGAGTCAGAAGAGATCGAATTTTCCCACAAAAAAGCCCGGGGCATGCCCCGGGCTTCGTCTCCTCTACTCTTACGGCCGATTCAGTGGAACTGCTCTTCTTCGGTCGAGCCGGTCAGCGCCTTCACGCTGGACGAGCCACCCTGGATCACGGTGGTCACGTCGTCGAAGTAACCCGCGCCCACTTCCTGTTGATGCGACACGAAGGTGTAGCCCTTGTCGCGCGCCTTGAACTCGGGCTCCTGCACCATCTCGGTGTAGTGCTTCATGCCTTCGCCGCGTGCATAGGCGTGCGCGAACTGGAAGGTGTTGAACCAGTTGATGTGGATGCCGGCCAGCGTAATGAACTGGTACTTGTAGCCCAGCGCGGCCAGGTCTTCCTGGAACGAGGCAATCTGCTTGTCGTTGAGGTTCTTCTTCCAGTTGAACGACGGCGAGCAGTTGTACGACAGCAGCTTTCCCGGGCAAGCGGCCTGCACAGCCTGGGCGAACTCGCGGGCGAAGCCGATGTCGGGCACGCCGGTTTCGCACCACACCAGGTCGGCGTAGGGCGCGTAGGCAATGCCGCGGCTGATGGCCTGCTCCAGGCCGTTCTTGACGCGGTAGAAGCCTTCCTGCGTGCGCTCGCCAGTCAGGAAGGGCTTGTCGTTGGCGTCGTGGTCGCTGGTGATCAGGTTGGCGGCTTCAGCATCGGTGCGTGCCAGCACGATGGTGGAGACACCCATCACGTCGGCAGCGAAACGCGCGGCAATCAGTTTCTCGCAGGCTTCCTGGGTGGGCACGAGCACCTTGCCACCCATGTGGCCACACTTCTTCACGGCGGCCAGCTGGTCTTCGAAGTGCACGCCAGCAGCGCCGGCGGCAATCATGTTCTTCATCAGTTCGAAGGCGTTGAGCACACCACCGAAACCAGCTTCAGCATCGGCCACGATGGGCAGAAAGTAGTCGATGAACTCCGGGCTGCCCGGCTCGATGCCACGACCCCACTGGATTTCATCTGCGCGCTTGAAGGTGTTGTTGATGCGGCGAACCATGGTGGGGACCGAATCGTAGGCGTAGAGCGACTGGTCGGGGTACATGGTTTCGGAGGTGTTGCCATCGGCCGCCACCTGCCAGCCAGAGAGGTACACGGCTTCGAGGCCGGCCTTGGCTTGCTGCATGGCCTGGCCAGCACTGATGGCGCCGAAGGCGTTCACGTAGCCTTTCTTGGCACCGCCGTTGACCTTGTCCCACAGCTTTTCAGCACCGCGCTTGGCCAGCGTGTGCTCGATCTGCATGCTGCCACGCAGGCGCACCACGTCAGCGGCGGAATAGCCACGCTTGACGCCTTTCCAGCGCGGGTTGGTGGCCCAGTCTTTTTCGAGGGCTTCGATCTGTTGCGCGCGGCTGAGTTGCTCGGTGAGGGATTGGGGCATGACGGACTCCGTGAGGTTGAAGAGAATTGGCTGGTTTCAGGGCTGCATCGGGTGGGCTGCAAACCGGAAACCGATGGAGTGACTTTAAGTCTTATAGAAGAGTTTTGAAAGCTCTTATGTCTTATATAAGAGAAGAATTTTCTTGAGGTTTTTCAATGATGTATTTGACAAATTTCTCAATGCGGGAAGCGCTCTCTCGCATTGAGAAAAATTCATGCGGCGCAGCATTTTATTATTTCATAATGCGGCATTTGCATTTCTCATGCAGGAATGACAAGCAGCTCATCGGGCATGATGCAGCCCACTTTCGTGCCGACGCCCTCCCCCTGTGAATCCCAACCTTCCCCTGAACCGCTGGTGGGCATACGCCTGCCTCGCATTGAGCATGTCCCTGGTGGGCAGCTATGTCGCTCTTTCCAAACCACTGGTGCTCGTGTTTCCCGTGTTCCTGCTGGCGTGGCTGCGCTTTGGGATCGGCGGCCTGGCCATGTGGTCGTGGCTGCGCAAACCGGCCAGCGAGCCACCCATCACACCGCGCATGCGCGGGTTGCTGTTCCTCGAATCGTTCCTGGGCAATTTCCTGTTCTCCATTTGCATGCTGTTTGGCGTGAGCATGACGACGGCGGTGGCCGCCGGGGTCGTCATGTCTTCGATTCCTGCTGTGGTGGCCGTGCTGAGCTGGATGTTTCTGCGCGAGCGCATCGGCTGGCGCAGCGCGGCAGGCATCGCCTGCGCAGCCCTCGGCATTGGGCTTTTTTCCTTGCAGAAGGTCGATGCGGGAGTGGGCGCCTTGGTGGACAACAGCGGCCCGTTCGGCGTCAGCAAGGCCTTGCTGGGCAATCTGCTGGTCTTCGCGGCCGTGGTCTGCGAGGCGTCTTACGTGGTCATCGGCAAGCGCCTGACCGAGGGAATGAGCCCGAAACGCATCTCTGCGGTCATCAATCTGTGGGGCTTCGCCCTGGTCACGCCATTCGGCATCTGGGCGGCGTGGCAATTCGACTTCGGCGCCGTGGCTGCGCCGATCTGGATGCTGCTGGTGTTCTATGCGCTGGCCGCCAGCATGTGGACGGTGTGGTTGTGGATGACCGGCCTGAAGGTGGTACCGGCTTCTCAGGCGGGTGTGTTCACCGTGATGCTGCCCATCAGCGCGGCCGCCATCGGCGTGCTGTTCATGGGCGAGCGACTCACCCTCCTGCAAGGTGTGGCGTTCGGTATCGCGCTGCTTGGGCTGGTGCTGGCGACGCTGCCGGGGCGGGCTGACGCGACCCGCTGATCGCTTCACCAGCCGCCAGTGGCAAGCCAGTCGTCCAGTTGTTCCAGGCGGTCCGATCCCCAGAAGGGTTCGCGGTCGACGATGAAGAATGGGGATCCGAAGACGCCGCGTTCGAGCGACACAGCCACCGCGTTGCGAAGTTCGTCGCGGGCGATGTCGCTTTCCATCCCCTCCCGCAAAGCTGCCACCTCCAGCCCGAGCAGCGGCGCGATCTCGGCTACGCGTTCGGGTTTGCCGAGATCCTGCGCCAGGCGCCAATAACGATCCAGCGCCTCTTTGGCGAAGGAGGTTTCGGTGCCAGGGTGGTTGTGGCGCAACCAGTAAAACGCACGCGCTACAGGGCGCGGATCCATCATCGGATCGGCCGGCTGGCGAGCCAGCTGCAGGCCATGTTTGCGCACGTAGCGCAGGCTGTCGCGCACCACGTAGTCGCCTTTGAGCGGTGTCTCCAGCAGGGGCTTGAGCCCCATGGTCTTCATGACCGAAACCCCCAGCAACATGCTGTGCCAGCGGACACTGCGCCCATGGCGCGCTGCAATGGCCTCGATGCGCAGGCTCGCAAAGTAGCCATACATCGACAGGAAATCAAAGTAGAAATCGATCGGTTCTTCGTGCTTCATGGGACATGAGTATCCCCAATCGCAGTATCTACAGGTTCAAGCGCACCAAAGCCCGGTTGGCTGCGTGATGCCCATCCAGATCGCCCAGCCCGATGTGAGCGCCAGGGCCAGCCCTGCCAGGCGAATGGCCAAGGCACCGGAGCGTGCGCCACGCAGGCGCAGCATCAGCCAAGGCGCCGCCGTGAGCGAGACCGAGGTGCCCAGCGCAAACAGCGCCATGATGACTGCGCCCTCCATCGCGTTCGCCGACAGCGAAGCCACCAGCAAAGCCGAGTACAACAGGCCACACGGCATGAGCGCCCAGCCCGCACCCAGCACCAGAGGCGCACGCGGCCCCAGCCTGCCCAGCACGGGCCGCGCCCTGCGCCAAACGTTCTGTCCCAGTGTTTCAATCCACGCGGGCTGCCGAGCCTGCCAGAGCAACACGACGCCCAGCAGCAACGCCGCCACATGGAACATGGTCCACACAGGCCGCAGCACAGCCGTGTTGGTGCCCAGCCAGGCCAGCCCCTGCACGGATCCCGCTGCCAGCGCTCCGAACAAGGCGTAGCCCAGCATGCGGCTGAACTGAAAGGTCATCAACGCAGATGTGCTGCGCTCGCCAGCCGCCCGGCCAATGCCGGCGCAGGCCGCTCCGCACATGGCAACGCAGTGGGGACCGCCCACCAGACCCATGAACAGGGCCGTGATCGCCATCGAGGTCTGCATGGCCGTGCGCCTGCTCAGATGATCCTGGAGAACTTGGCGCGGTCCTGGTCGACCTGCAGGTGCTTGTCGAAAACCATGGCGATCGCGCGCACGAGAAACCAGCCAGCCTCGGTCACCTCTATGCCGGTGCTGTTGATCGTCACCAGTCCCTGCTCGGCCATCGCCTGAAGCATCGCAAGCTCGCGTTCGAAGTACCGCCTGAAATCGATCAGATGTCCCAGCTCGATCGATTCGAACTGCACCTCACCCTGGCACATGAGCGACATGATGACCGCGCGGCGCAACAGGTCGTCGCGCGTGAGCGCCAGGCCGCGCACGATGGGCAGGCGGCCCTGGTCGAGCAGGTCTCCGTACTCGGCCAGCGTCTTGGCATTCTGGCTGTAGGTGGCGCCGATGCGGCCGATAGCCGATACGCCCAGGCCAATCAGGTCGCAATCGGGCTGGGTGCTATAGCCCTGAAAGTTTCGATGCAGACGGCCCTGGCGCTTGGCCACAGCCAGTGCGTCATTGGGCAACGCGAAATGGTCCATGCCCACGTACACATAACCCTCGCCAAGGAGTGCATCCAGGGATGCCGACAACATGGAAAGCTTGTCACCCGGGCTGGGCAGTTCTGCAGCCACAATGCGCCGCTGCGGCTTGAAGCGAGATGGCAGATGCGCATACGCATAGAGCGCAATGCGATCAGGCCGCAACGCATTCACCTGCGCCAGCGTGCGCGCGAAGGATTCCGGCGTCTGCAGCGGCAAACCGTAAATGAGATCCACGTTGATGGATTCAAACCCGATGCGGCGCGCGGCCTCCACCAGCGCGAACACCTGCTCGGCCGGCTGCACGCGGTGCACCGCCTTCTGCACCGCGGGGTCGAAGTCCTGCACCCCGAAGCTCAGGCGGTTGAACCCGAGTCGGGCCAGCGTGCGCAGACGCTCTTCGGTAACCGTTCGCGGGTCCACTTCGATCGAGTACTCACCGCCGGGTGCCAGGGTGAAATGGCGCCGTAGCATGGACATCAAGTCTTCGAGTTCGGCGTCTGAAAGAAAGGTGGGCGTGCCACCACCCAGATGAAGTTGCGAGACGCCCTGGCCGGCGCCGAAGTGCGCCACCTGCAGCTCCACTTCGCGCGTCAGGTACCGCAGGTACTGCGCGGCGCGATCGTGGTGGCGGGTAATCACCTTGTTGCAGGCGCAGTAGTAGCAGACCGATTCGCAGAAAGGGATGTGCACGTAGAGCGAGAGCGGCAGTGCCATGGAGCCGGCACGGCGCTGACCCAGCGCCTGGGTGTAGTCGTGCTCGGTGAAGGCCTCGACGAATCGATCGGCAGTGGGGTATGAGGTGTAGCGGGGCCCTGGCACGTCAAAGCACCTCAGCAGTTCGTCCGAAATAACGTGGCTCACGGGAATGGTCTCCAATCTGGGTCCCACTGTGCAACGCTGCGCCCGGTTTGCCCTTGATCCTGGTCAAAGTCTCTCCAGTGCAGTCAAAGTGCGGGTGAATTACGGGTAGGCGTATGCTTGCGCCTTTAGAGAACGGAGGGACTCAACATGGACGCACAAACCATCAAAGTGGCCTGCTCAAGCTGTAACCTGCGCGAGCTGTGCCTGCCCATGGGACTCAATGCCGGCGAAATGGTGAAGCTCGATCACATCATCTCGACCCGCAAGCGGATCAAACGCGGCGGCACCCTTTTCAACGTGGGAGACAAGTTCACCTCTCTCTATGCGGTGCGCTCGGGTTTCTTCAAGACCTGCGTGACCACCGCCGATGGGCGGGACCAGGTCACTGGTTTTCAGATGACGGGCGAGATCCTCGGCCTCGATGGCATCGTCAGCGACCACCACTCCTGTGATGCGATCGCCCTTGAGGATGCCGAGGTCTGCATCATGCCGTTTGACCAGGTGGAGGAACTCTCTCGCGAGTTCACCACGCTGCAGCACCATGTGCACAAGATCATGAGCCGCGAAATTGTGCGAGACCATGGCGTGATGTTGCTGCTGGGCAGCATGCGGGCCGACGAGCGCCTGGCCGCGTTTCTTTTGAACCTGGTGCAGCGCCTGCACGCGCGCGGTTTTTCGCAGTCGGAGTTTGTGCTGCGCATGACACGCGAGGAGATTGGCAGCTACCTGGGCATGAAGCTGGAAACGGTGAGCCGCACGTTCTCGAAATTTGTTGAAGACGGCATTATTGAAGTCAAGCAGCGCTACGTGCACATCAAGGACACGGAAGCACTCAAGCAGATCGTCAATCCGCAGAACTGTCGGCCGTCCTGATCAGACCGGCTATCGATTGAGGTCCGCGCCCGACCGCGCCAGCAGCAGGGTGAGCCCACTAGACACCATGGCCACCGCCCAGAACACGAAGAACGCCACGGTGTAGACGGCCTGACGAGACCATTCCAGCGACTGACCGAACCAGTGCAGGCCGCTTGGGTCGACCAGCGCAAACACCACCATCTCCAGCACAGCCGCCACCAGGAAGGCTGGCCAGGCAATGACCATCCAGGCCCGCGCGCTCATCTCAGCGTTCCTGCGGCACCACCGGCGAGGCCGCGTGGTTTCGGGCCTGGTGGGCGGGCTGCAGTTTGATCAACGCATCCTCCCGGGCCTGACCCTGCAAGGCCATGGCCGCCTGGCGGCTGCGCGCGAACTCTGTCTTGTCGAGCACGGGGTCGGCGTAATTGACGGCAATCCAGGCGGTGATGAGACTGGCCACCACCACGGTCAGTGGGCCCCCCACCACAAGCCACATGTGTGGCACGCGCCACCACGCGGTGGACGGATTCTTGAGGACTGCGGATGCGGAAGCGCTCATGGAAATCTCCTGGATGGTTGTCCGCCTCATCGTGGCACGACGAACGCGGCCTTTTCGGTCACGCGCGATACCTCTTCGCCACTGGAACGGATCTCGAACTGAATGGAGTGTGACCCGGGCTTTGCGGCGTCGGGCGGAATCTGCACCCTCACCGCTGCCGAGCGCACCTCGGTGGGCAGCACATCGACTTCGGCCTGCGAAGCCAGGGTGATCCCCGGCAACCCGGAGACGCTGATGACGTAGCGCTGCGAGGACTCGGTGGCGTTCATGATCTGCAGGCGGAACACGTTTTCGATGCGGCCCTGCTCCACCATGCGAGCCAGTGCGCCGCGATCGCGGATCACATCGACCTTGAGCGGTGTGCGCAGGAACAGACTGACGCCCACGGCGAGGGTGATCGCCAGCAGGATGAAGCTGTACACCAGGACACGCGGGCGCATGGCGCGCTGGAGCATCTGGCGCGTGTTCCAACCCTGGGCGATGCCGTTCTGGGTGGAGAACCTGATGAGGCCACGAGGATAGCCGACCTTGTCCATCACGTCATCGCACACGTCCACACAGGCGGCGCAGCCGATGCACTCGTACTGAAGGCCTTTGCGGATGTCGATGCCGGTGGGGCAGACCTGCACGCACAGCGTGCAATCGACACAGGCGCCGAGACCGAGCGCTTGGGGATCGGCCTTCTTCGAGCGCGCGCCACGCGGCTCGCCGCGCTGGGTGTCGTAGGTCACGATCATGGTGTCCTTGTCGAACATCGCACTCTGGAAGCGCGCGTACGGACACATGTACTTGCAAACCTGCTCGCGCAGGAAACCGGCGTTGCCGTAAGTGGCAAATCCGTAGAAGAACACCCAGAACGTTTGCCACGGACCGAGCGATGCGGCGAGTGCGAGCGCGCCCAGATCGCGGATAGGCGTGAAGTAGCCAACGAAGGTGAAACCGGTCCATAGCGCGAAAGCGATCCACAGGGCATGCTTGAGCGATTTCTTGCCGAGTTTCGCGCGCGTGAGTTTCATGCCGTCCAGACGCAAGCGCGCGGAACGATCGCCCTCCACCTTCTTCTCGATCCACAGAAAAATTTCGGTGTAGACCGTTTGCGGGCAGGCAAAACCACACCACAGCCGCCCCGCCACGGCAGTGAACAGGAACAGCGAGAGCGCCGAGATGACCAGCAGACCGGTGAGGTAGATGAAGTCCTGCGGATACAGGACCAGCCCGAAGATGTAGAAGCGACGGACTTCCAGATCGAACAGCACCGCTTGGCGCGCATTCCATTCCAGCCACGGCAGACCATAAAAAACGATCTGTGTGATCCAGACGGTCAGCCAGCGCCAGCGCGAGAAGATGCCCGAAACCGAGCGCGGGTGAATCTTCTGGCGCGACGCGTACAGGGAGACCATCTCCTCGTCGGGCGGCTCACCGTTGGACGGCTGAGCGACGATGGGGATGACGGTTTTGGGCGAGCTGGCGCTGGAACTGGCGGTGGTCACGGGAATCAGTTGGCGGTGGCGGACTTGCGGGAAAGGCCCCACACGTAAGCAGTCAACACATGAATCTGGTCGGCGTTGAGCTTGCCGGCCTGCGCTGGCATCTGGTTGTTGAAGCCGTTGTTGACGGCCTTCACGATCGCTTCTTCACCCCACCCGTGCAGCCAGGTGCCATCGGTGAGATTGGGAGCACCCATGGCCGGGTTGCCTTTGCCGTCCATGCCGTGGCAGGCAGCGCAAGCCGCGAATTTGGCCCGGCCCTGCACCGCGCGCACCGGATCGTGCGGGGTAGATGAAAGGCTGAGCACGTAATGCGCGACGTTGCGCACATCTTCGGGGCTGCCCACAGCGGCAGCCATGGGCGGCATCACGCCATTGCGGCCTGCGGTCAGCGTGGTCTTGATGGTGGCCGGATCACCACCATAGAGCCAGTCGCCATCGGCCAGGTTGGGGAAGCCGCGGGAGCCTCGCGCGTCCGAACCATGGCACTGGGCGCAGTTGTTCATGAACAGGCGCTCACCAATGGCCATGGCGCTGGCATCACCCGCGAGCTTGTCGGGTTCGATGGCTTGAAACCTGGCGTAGATGGGCGCGATGTTCTTCTCGACCTTCTCGACCTCTGCCTTGTGCTGGCCAAGTGAGGACCAGCCGAGCATGCCCTGGTAGGAGCCGAACGTGGGATAGAGCACGCCATAGATCAGCGAGAAAACCACGGTGATGATAAAGAGGTACACCCACCATTTCGGCAGCGGATTGTTCATTTCCCGCAGGTCACCGTCCCACACGTGGCCGGTGGTGTTGTCGGTTGAGGCTGCCACCTTGGTGGTGCCGCTCACCCACAGCAGGACCACGCAGGCCACGATGCTGGCCAGCGTGATGCCAGCCACGTAGATTGCCCAGAAGTTGCTTGTGAAATCGCTCATGATGTTTCTCTTGTTCGGGCCGCTTTCACGCCTCGTCTTCGAAAGGCAGCCGGGCCGCTTCGTCGAAACGATCCCGGTTGCTCCTGGACCAGGCCCAGGCAACGATGCCCAGGAATGTCAGGAGGCTGACGACGGTGACGATGCTGCGCAGGTCGTTGATGTCCATGGTGTTCTCTCCGCAAGACTTACTTGATGGCGGTGCCGAGCACCTGGAGGTAGGCGATCAGCGCGTCGAGCTCGGTCTTGCCCTTCACATCCGTGCTCGATGCAGCGACTTCCTCGTCGGTATAGGGCGCTCCCAGCGTGCGCAGCACTTCCATGCGCCGTGGAATGCCGGCTTCGTTCACCGTCTTTTTCTCCAGCCATGGGTACGCCGGCATGTTGGACTCCGGCACCAGATCGCGCGGGTTGGTCAGGTGCAAACGGTGCCACTCGTCGCTGTATCGCCCGCCCACGCGCGCCAGGTCGGGCCCGGTGCGCTTGCTGCCCCACTGGAACGGCCGGTCGTAAACGAATTCACCCGCCACCGAGTAGTGGCCGTAGCGCAGTGTCTCGGCCTGAAACGGCCGGATCATCTGCGAGTGGCAGTTGTAGCAACCCTCGCGCACATACACATCACGCCCGGCAATCTGCAATGCGGTGTAAGGCTTCAGGCCTTCCACGGGCTGCGTGGTGGATTTCTGGAAGAACAGCGGGACGATTTCCACCAGTCCGCCGACCGCAATCACCAGCACGATGAGAACGATCATCAGGAAGTTGTTGGTTTCGATCCGCTCGTGGGTGAAACCCTGGGGCTTGTTGTTGGCCATGGTGAATTCCTCAGGCGTGAGCAGGGTTGATGGCGGGAATGCGAACGTCCTGCGCCTGGCCGCCGCGCGCGGTCATCACCGTGTTCCACAGCATCACGAGCATGCCGCCGAGGTAAAGCAGCCCCCCGAGCAAACGGATCACATAGAACGGAAAGGTGGCCTTGACCGATTCGACAAACGTGTAGGTGAGGCTGCCATCGGGATTGACGGCGCGCCACATCAGGCCCTGCATGACCCCGGCAATCCACATTGCGGCGATGTAGAGAACGATGCCGATGGTGGCGACCCAGAAGTGCAGTTCAATGGCGGGCACCGAGTACATCTTCTTCTGCCCGTAAAGGCGCGGGATCAGGTAGTACATGGAACCCATGGTCACCAGGCCGACCCAGCCGAGCGCGCCGGAGTGCACGTGGCCCACGGTCCAGTCGGTGTAGTGGCTCAAGGCGTTGACCGTCTTGATCGACATCATCGGACCTTCGAAGGTCGACATGCCGTAGAACGAGAGCGAGACGATCAGGAAGCGCAGGATCGGGTCATCGCGCAGTTTGTGCCACGCACCTGAGAGCGTCATGATGCCGTTGATCATGCCGCCCCAGCTGGGTGCGAGCAGGATGAGCGAGAACACCATGCCGACCGATTGGGTCCAGTCGGGCAACGCGGTGTAGTGCAGGTGGTGCGGACCAGCCCACATGTAGGTGAAGATCAGCGCCCAGAAGTGCACGATCGACAGCCGATACGAATACACCGGCCGCTCGGCCTGCTTGGGGATGAAGTAATACATCATCCCGAGGAAACCGGCGGTCAGGAAGAAGCCCACCGCGTTGTGACCGTACCACCACTGCACCATGGCGTCCTGCACACCGGCGTAAGCCGAATAGGACTTGAACATATCGACCGGCAGCGCCGCACTGTTGACGATGTGCAGCATGGCCACGGCCAGAATGAAGGCGCCGAAGAACCAGTTGGCCACGTAGATGTGGCGTACCTTGCGCATGCCGATGGTGCCGAAGAAGACCACTGCGTACGCGACCCACACCACCGCAATCAGCAGATCGATCGGCCATTCGAGCTCGGCGTATTCCTTGCCCTGCGTCAGCCCCAGCGGCAGCGTGATCGCCGCGAGCACGATGACCGCTTGCCAGCCCCAGAAGGTGAAGGCGGCCAGACCGTCGGAGAAGATGCGCGTCTGACAGGTGCGCTGCACCACGTAGTAGCTGGCTGCGAACAGACCACAGCCACCAAACGCGAAGATCACTGCATTGGTGTGCAGCGGACGCAGGCGCCCGTAAGAGAGCCACTCGATACCCAGGTTGAGCGCGGGCCAGGTGAGCTGGGCCGCAATGATCACGCCCACCAGCATCCCCACCACACCCCATACCACCGTCATGATGGCGAACTGCCGAACCACCTTGTCGTTGTAGACCGCCGCCTGGCCGGTCTTGCTTGTCATAGACATACAGAACTCCTCGCAAATGTCACTGGGGTCAGTGTGCGCAAGGCGCTCTGTATTTGCCTTGACCTAGGTCAATCGCTCTTCAGGATGCGCTCGCCTTCGCGTTCGATGTTGTCGAACTGCCCCGATTGCAGCGCCCACCAGAAGATGCCGATGATCCCGAAGACGAGCAACACGGAGAGCGGGATGAGGAGATACAGGATGTCCATGGCGTGCTTTCAATCGGTGTGGCGCGCCAGGCGCAGGGCATTGCCGATCACCAGCAGCGAACTCAGGGCCATGCCCAGTCCCGCCAGGGCTGGCGGCATGTAGCCGGCCAGTGCCAAAGGAATGCTGATCACGTTGTAAGCCGCCGCCCAAACCAGGTTCTGCCGAACGATGCGCAGGGTCGAACGTGCCTGCCGCATCGTGCGCACCACATCCATCACTTGCCCGCCCTGGATGATGTAGTCCGACTGCGCTTGCGCCAGCGGGGCAGCGTGGCCCAGCGCGAAAGAAGTGTCTGCGCGCGCGAGCACCGGGCCGTCGTTCAGGCCATCACCCACCATGGCGACCTTCAGGCCCTCGGCCTGCAGCGCTGCCACTTCTTCAAGCTTGTGTTCCGGCGTGGCGCCCGAGATGACGTGGTCTACCCCCACCGCCTCACCCACGCGCGCCGCCGATTCGGCGCGATCGCCCGAGAGCAGCCAGGTGCGCACGCCCAGCGCTCGCAACGCCGAAATAGCTTCGCGGGCATCCGAGCGCACCGACTCCTGCAACACGAAGCTGGCCAGCCAACCCTGTGCGTCGCTCAGGTGCACCACCGGCGCATCGCCTTTCAGCACGGGCGCATTGCAGAATCCGGCCGATCCCAGGCGCACCGCCGAACCTTCGGCCGCCAGAGCCTGCATGCCCTGCCCGGCCACCTCGCCTCGTTCGAACAACAGCGGCAGAACCAGCGAGCACGTGCGCGCCTCGGCCAGAATGGCCCGCGAAACGGGGTGCAACGAGCCCTCGGCCAAAGCACCGGCCAAGGCCAGCGCGTCGTCGCGCGCCACGCCAGGCCGTGTGACCACCTCTTGCAATGCGAGCCCTTCATGGGTCAGCGTGCCGGTCTTGTCGAACACCACAGCGTTCACGCTCGCCAGTGTCTCGAAAGCCTGCAGCCGGCGAACGAGCACGCCACGCCGCGCCAATTCGCCAGCGGATGCGAGCATGGCCGCCGGCGTGGCCAGCGACAACGCACAGGGACAGGTGACGATGAGCACCGCCACGGCCACGGCAAGCGCTCGCGTGTGGTCGATCTGCCACCAGTACCCCCCTGCCAGAGCAGCCGCCAGCAGCACGAACACCAGGAAAGGCGCGGCCACGCGATCGGCGAGCACAGCCAGGCGCGGCTTTTCCGTGGAGGCCTGCTCCATCAGCCGCACGATCTGCGCAAAGCGGGTGTCTGCGCCCACGCGGTTCAGACGCACCAGCACGGGCCCACCCAAATTGAAGCTGCCGGCCACCACGGCCTGCCCGCGCTCACGCGCCACGGGGTGCGATTCTCCAGTGAGCAAGGCTTCGTCCACCGTGGCGCACTCGCTCAGCAGCTCACCATCCGCAGGGAATGCCTGGCCCGCCGAGACACGCACCACATCGCCCGCCAACAGCCGGCGGATCGACACGTTTTCGAATTGGCCGCCCTGTCCCTGGCGCTCGCAAGTCGGTGGAAGTCGTGTCATCAAACTGTCCAGAGCACCAGCGGTTCGGTCGCGCGCCTTGTGCTCCAGGTAACGACCACCGAGCAGAAAGAAGACGAACATGCTGAGCGAGTCGAACCAGACTTCGGAACCCCAGGGACCAGTGGGGTCGAAGGTGGCCGCCGAGCTGACGAGGAAGGTGATCAGAATGCCGATGGAAACCGGTGTGTCCATGCCGATGCGGCCACGCCGCAGGTCGGTCCACGCAGTCCGAAAGAAAGGGCCGCTGGCGAAAAACACCACAGGCAGACAGATCACCCAGCTGGCCCAGCGCAGCAGTTGTTCGATGTCCGCCGGGATCTCACCCGGCTCGGTCACATACGCGGGCCACGCGTACATCATCACCTGCATCATGCAAAAGCCCGCCACGAAGAGGCGCCAGAGCGCCTGGCGCGTCTCCAGCAGGCGCTGGCTGATGGACAGGGCCTGTTGCATCGGCAGCAAGCGGTAGCCGGCAGCGCCCACCGCGCGCGCCAGGGTCGACATCTGAGTGGAAGCCGGGTCCCAGCGCACACGCAGGCGTCTCGTGGCGGCATGCACCCGAGCGTGCCGCACCCCGGGCAGATCCTGCAACGCCGACTCCACGGTGTCGGCGCAGGCGGCGCAATACATGCCCTGCACCATCAACACGGATTCCGCGACCGTTTCGCCCGCTTCCTCGCGGACTTCTGTGAATGTGGGTTGTTCGACCGGATCGTCGAGCACACAGAAGTCGTCGTCCACAGTGAGCGGCCCGCGATGCACACCCAGCCATGCCCCGGCCGAGGAAGCTTCGACAGGTGAAGGAGTGGGCGGCGCGTCGGCGAGCAAAGGCCCCACCGGCAGCGTGGCGACGGCCTGGTTCATGGCTGTAGCGTATGGTGAGACTTGCCGCGCGCCATTGACATAGGTCAACCGCATGCGGGCTCGGTCTGGGTACGCTAGCTTTTCCAGCCAACTAATTCGAGGAGCACTCCATGTACAAACGCATTCTGGTGGCCACCGACGGTTCCAAACTTTCCCAACAGGCCGTGGAGCACGCCATCAATCTGGCCGACCTGACCGGCGCCGAAGTGGTGGCGCTGAAGGTGATTCCACGCTATCCGCAGACGTACTTTGAAGGTGGTGTGGCGCTGGCGGCGGCAGAGGTGGCACGCATCGAGAAACAATGGCAGGAAGAAGGCATGGCTGCGGTCAACGCGGTGAAGTCTGCGGGTCAGTTGCAGGAGGTGAAGGTCAAGCCGCTGACCGTGAAGTCCGATCTGATCTCCGAGGCCATCATTGCCACGGCCAAGCGCAACAAGTGCGACTTGATCGTGATGGCTTCGCACGGTCGCAAGGGCATCAAGCGACTTTTGCTCGGGAGTGAAACGCAGCAGGTGTTGACGCATTCGCACATTCCTGTGCTCGTGCTGCGATAGCGGGCTCCCCCCGCGCCGGCCCTGTGAGCCGTCACCCCCCAAGGGACGATGCCTGAGGCCTGGCAAAGCCAGTTCCTCGGCATCCACGACTTGTTTCCCTTCGCTCCGGAGAAAGAACTCAGGAGAACAGCGCCTTGTGCTGGTCCCGCAGCAAGTTCTTCTGCACCTTCCCCATCGTGTTGCGCGGCAACTCGTCCACCACAAAACACCGCTTGGGAATCTTGAAGTTGGCGAGGCGGGCCTTGAGCGCCGACACCACCGCATCGGGATCCACTGCCGCTCCGGGCTTGGTTGTCACCACTGCCACACCCACCTCGCCGAAGTCCGGGTGCGGCACACCCACCACCGCACTCTCGGCCACACCCGCCATTTCGTTGATGCAGCTTTCAATCTCCGCCGGGTAAACGTTGTAGCCACCGGAGATGATCAGGTCCTTGCTGCGCCCGACGATGCTCACATAGCCCCGGTCGTCCACGCGGCCCACGTCGCCGGTCTTGAAGAAGCCTTCTGCGGTGAACTCCTCGGCGGTCTTCTCCGGCATGCGCCAGTAGCCCTTGAACACATTGGGCCCACGCACCTGGATGCCGCCAATCTCGCCCGCAGACACCGGCTGGTTGGCCTCATCCACCACGCGCAGCTCAATGCCCGGCAGCACGAAGCCCACCGTGCCACCGCGCCGTTCGGACTGTCCGCCGTGGCGGTTGTCCGGTGCGTAGGGGTTGGACGTGATCATCACGGTCTCGCTCATGCCATAGCGCTCCAGAATCGTGTGGCCTGTGCGGGCCTTCCATTCATCGAAAGTCTCGATCAACAGCGGCGCCGAGCCAGATACAAACAGGCGCATGCGCGCCACCTGCTGCTTCGTGAGGCCGGGCTCCGCCAGCATGCGCACGTACAGCGTGGGCACGCCCATGAACACCGTGGCGCGCGGGAACAGCTCCACCACCGCGCGAGGATCGAACCGGTTGAGCCAGAGCATGGTGCTGCCGTTGATCAGCGCGCCATGAATGGCCACGAACAGGCCGTGCACGTGGAAGATCGGCAGCGCATGAATGAGAACATCGTCCGGCTGCCAGCCCCAATATTTGCGCAGCACCTGCGCGTTGCTCAGCATGTTGCCGTGCGAGAGCATGGCGCCCTTGCTGCGTCCTGTGGTGCCGCTGGTGTAGATGATCACGGCGAGATCGTCGGCTCGCCGAACCGCTGGCGTGTGTACATCGCTGTGGTGGGCGGCGCGATCCAGCAGCGTGCCGCTGCGGTCCTCGTCCAGCGTGTAAACGTGCCGCGTGCCGGCCTTGAAAGCGATCTTGGACACCCAGCCGAAGTTGCCTTTGCTGCACACCACCACGGCTGGCTCGGCGTTGCCAATGAAGTACTCGATCTCGCCGGCCTGGTAGGCGGTGTTGAGCGGAAGAAACACGTGCCCGGCGCGCAGCGTGGCCAGGTAGAGCACCAGCGCCTCCACCGATTTTTCCACCTGCACCGCAATGCGCGAACCGGCGGGCAGATTCAGCGAATCAAGCAGGTTGGCCATCATGGCGCTGGCGCGATCGAGGTCGCGCCACGAATAGCGCAGGCCGGCGTGGACGCCGCCCACGGTTTCGACCGCCGTGGCGTCCAGGTCTGCGGGGAAGGCCGATCGCAGCGCGGCAAAGAGGTTGTGGTTGTCCATGAAAATGTCTCGTTAACGTCAGAACACCGCCCGGCGCTTGGCCAGAAAAGCCGCAATGCCTTCCCGATGCTCCGCGCCGTTGGCATAGTGGTAGGCCTGCTCCAGCAAGGCGGCGGGAGGCTCTGTAGACCCGAGCGAGCGCAGCGCCTGCTTGTTCAGCCTGGCCGCATCGGGCGCCAGCTGGGCCACGCGTTGCGCGCGTTCCTGCGCCTGCACAGCCACTTCATTTGCCGGCAGCACTGCGTTCAGAAAGCCCCGCGCCTTCATCTCGGCGGCATCGAGCACGGCCGCTTCCAGCAACATCTCGCGCGCCGTGGCTGCGCCGGCCTCGCGCAGCACCAGTTGCACTTCTCGCGGCGCCATGGGGAACCCCAACCGCGCGATCGGCGCACCAAACCGCGCGGTGTCGGCTGACAGCCGGATGTCGCAGCAGCAAGCGATCTCTACGCCCGCGCCCATGCAGTTGCCCTCGATCTGCGCAACGATAGGCAGATCGCACGCCAGCATGGCGCCGAGCCCGCCCCACACATCGGTCTCGTGAAACTCGCGAAGGCTGGCTTCTCCAAAGCGAAAGTCCGGGTACTCGGCGATATCGCCACCGGCGCAAAAATGCCCACCCTCCCCCGCCACGATCACGCAGCGCAGGTCGGTGCGGTGCTGCAGAGTGTCGAACACCGAACGCAGTTCTCGCCACATAGCGCGTGACATGGCGTTGAACTTGCCGGGATGACTCAGCGAGACCCGTGCCAGCAGGCCGTCTACATCGACGCGAACCCGGCCACTCATTCCAGTTTGGCGCCCGAAGCCTTGACCACCTGCGCCCACTTCTGGATTTCGCTCTTCACAAATGCGTCGAACTGCGGGCCACTCACGTTGGCAAACTCAGCACCCTGGTTGGCCCAGACCGCCTTGGCCTCGTCGGTGCTCACGGCCTTGCGAATCTCGTCGATGGCACGCGCCTGGGCATCCGCCGGTGTTCCCTTGGGCGCCCACACCCCGTACCAGGTGGTCACGTTGTAGTCGGGCAATCCCATTTCTGCGGCGCACGGCACGTCGGGCAGAGCGGCGCTGCGCTGCTTGCCCGAAACCATCAGCGCCTTGATGCGCCCACCCTTGATGTGGCCGGCCGAGGACCCGAGACCATCGAACATCACGTCCACCTGTCCTGCAATCAGGTCGTTGAGCGCGGGGCCTGCACCACGATAAGGTATGTGCGTGATGAAGGTGTTGGTCTGCTGCTTGAACAGCTCGCCCGCGAGGTGGTGCGACGTGCCGCCGCCAGCCGATGCGTAGTTGAGCTTGCCCGGGTTGGCCTTGGCGTACGCCAGAAACTCCTTGAAGTTGGCGGCAGTCACGCGCTTGGGATTCACCACCACCACCTGCGGCACGCTGGCCACCAGGATCAGCGGCACCAGATCGGTCTCGATGTTGTAGTCCAGCTTGGGGTACATGCTGGGCGCGATGGCGTGGTGCACCGCGCCCATGAACAGGGTGTAGCCATCGGGCGCAGCCTTGGCCGCAATGCCCGCGCCCAGCGTGCCACCGGCACCGCCCCGGTTGTCGATCACCAGCGATTTGCCCGTAAGGCGTGTGAACTGCGCGCCCATGGGGCGGGCAAACGCGTCGGTACCGCCACCGGCCGGGAACGGCACGATCATCGTCACTGGCTTGCTCGGCCAGGTGGACTGGGCATGCCCCACCGTGGTGTAGAGGGCGGCGCCCGCAGCGGCCGCTCGCAAGATGTCTCGTCGGTTCAGGTATTGATGATCCATGCTGTTGTCTCCTTGGGTTGAATTGGCGGCTTAAAGGTAATGGTCTTTGATGGCCGCGGCTATCGGGATTTTTCCCTGCGCCAGCGCGGCGCGGTGCTTGTCCAGGCGCTTGAGATCGTAGAGGTAGTTCACCATCAGCCCATAGGACTGCTTCAAGCCTTTGGGAGAAGGGTCGGCCGCCCAATTCAGGCGTTCCACGCGGGCGCCGTTGCCCAGGTGGAAACGGGCCACCGCGTCCAGCGGCTTGCCGTCGTGCACCTCCTGGCCGAGGTAGCGCGCAGCCCAGCCGAGCAGGTTGCGCCGGGCTTCAGAGCCTTCGGGCAATTCCTCGGCCCGCTCCCAGGCCTTGATGAGTTCGGGTGGTGCCGTCTTGTTCAACCAGGCGCGCAGGCCGGGAATCGGCGACAGGGTGGCAAATTGCTTGAGACGGGGAAACTCCTGGTGCAGGGTTTCGACCACCCGCTTGATCAGCGAGTCGCCAAAGCTCACCCCGCGCAAGCCGGTCTGTGTGTTGCTGATCGAATAGAAAATGGCGGTGGTGGCGCGATCGAGATCGGCCGGCGCAGCGGTCTCGTCCAGCAGCGGCGTGATGCTGTCTGCGATCTCGTTCGTCAACGCCACCTCCACAAAGATCAGCGGCTCTTCGGGCAGGCGCGGGTGAAAGAACCCATAGCAGCGCCGATCGCTGTCGAGCCGGTTCTTCACATCGGTCCAGCTGCGGATGTCGTGCACCGCTTCGTAACGAATGAGTTTTTCCACCAGAGAAGCGGGTGAATCCCAGGTGATGCGGCGCAGCTCCAGAAAGCCCACATCAAACCAGGTGGAGAACATGTATTCCATCTCCACGTCCAGCGCGAGCAGACGCTTGTCGGCCTTCAGGTGCGACTGCATCTCGGCGCGCAGATCGACCAGGAAACGCACGCCATCGGGGTTGGCGCTGAAGCGCTGGAGCAAACGCCTGCGCGGCGACACCGTGGCACGGCGGTAGAGCACTTCGGCCGCGGCTTCATCGGGCGTGCCCACGGCCGCTGCGTATTGCGCCTGGGCCTCTTTCACCTGCTGCGGATCGGCCACGAAGCGCTCGCTCATGAGCAACCACAGATCGCGCCGATGTGGCGGCGTGGCGCTGGCGTACCAATCCATCATGGCCTGCGCGCGGCGCCCGCCTTCCACCTCGCTCACCAGAGGATCGACGATGGCCTTGAGGTCTTTCAACGACTGGCGCAAGGCGCGCGGCGACATCGCCTCGTCCTCCTGCCGCAGCGTGGCTTTGAGTCGATCCCCGGTCGAGCGTGGCGGAGCGGGTTTTTTGGGCGCTCGCAGGCGAGACACGCTCTGGCTGAGCCATTCGCTGGTGTTCATGCGGTGAGCCTCGATGTCTGGCTTCGCGCGAGTTCGCGCAGGGCCACGCGCTGACGCGTGAGGTGGGTGCGCATGGCGGCTTCGGCGCCTTCGGCGTCGCGCGCCTTGAGCGCGGCAAACACCGCCATGTGTTCGGAGAGGCTTTGCTCCAGCCGGCCCGGCGCATGCAACTGCTGGAGCCGCGCCAACTTGACCAGCTTGCGCAGGTCGCCGATCACCTGCGCCAGCCAGCGGTTGTTGGCGAGCGTGATGATGGCTTCGTGAATGGCGAAATTCGCCTCGTAGTAGTCGGTGATGCGACGGGCTTTGGCGCTCCGGTTCAGCCGGTCGTGCAGTTGCTCCAGCGCAATCAGTTCGGCGTCGCTCGCATTGTTTGCGGCCTCGAAGGCGCAACGCCCTTCCAGCAGCGCCAGCACGGGAAAGATCTCGTCCAGATCGCGCTCGGTGATCTGGCTCACGAAGCATCCCCGCCGAGGTTCGTGGCGCAGCAGCCCTTCGGCGGTGAGCACCTTGAGCGCCTCGCGCAGTGGCGTGCGCGAGATCGACAGCGAGGCGCACAGCGCCGGCTCATCGATGAAGCTGCCCGGGGGCAGTTCGCCCGCGAAGATGCGTTCTCGCAGCTTCGCAGCGACTTCGTCGTGGAGGGAGTTGAGCACCAGTCGCATCCGTAATGATCGGTAATTACGGATAATTTTAGGAATCTCGGGGCGCTGTGCCACCCGGGATTTACCCTGCCTTCAGACGGCCGGTGCGCGGCGCCCGAGCCACCACCAGAGGAAAGCACCCCCGGCGATCATGGGCACGCAGAGCCACTGGCCCATGCTCATGCCCAGCGCGAGCAAGCCCAGATGGGCGTCGGGCTCACGGAAATACTCGGCGATGAAGCGGAGCACCCCGTAGCCGAACAGGAACGCTGCCGACACCTGCCCGCGCGCGCGGGGCTTGCGCGCGTAGAGCCACAGCAGCACGAAGAGCAGAAGCCCTTCCAGCAGGAACTGATAGACCTGCGAGGGGTGGCGCGGCAGATCGCCTGCCCCGCGGAACACCATGCCCCATGGCAGCGAAGGATCGGCCACACGACCCCAGAGCTCACCGTTGATGAAGTTGCCTACCCGCCCGGCAGCCAGTCCCGTGGGCACGCAGGGTGCCACAAAGTCCATCACCTGGAGAAAGGGTCGCTGGCGGCTGTGCGCGTACCACACCATGGCCACCATCACGCCCAGCAGGCCGCCATGAAAGCTCATTCCGCCCTGCCAGACCGCGAAGATCTCCAGCGGATTGGCCAGGTAATAGGCTGGCTTGTAGAACAGGCAGTAGCCGACGCGCCCGCCCACCACCACCCCCATCACGCCGAGAAAGAGGATGTCCTCCACGTCGCGCCTGGTCCACGGGGTCGGCTGGGTCACGCCCGCAAACGGCTGATGGTTCAGGCGCAGGCGTGCGAGCAGCAGGAACAGGCCGAACGCGGCCAGGTAGGTCAGGCCATACCAGTGGATGGCGAGTGGCCCGATCTGCAGGGCCACGGGATCGATCTGGGGATGTTGAAGCATGGGCTTATTGTGGCAGGCCACTTTTCGCAAAGTCGATCAGATGCCCAAGCGCTGGACCGACCGCGTCTTCGCGCCAGACCAGGCTGGTTTCGCAAACCGGCAGCGAGCGACCGCGCGGCAGGGCCGGGCTGCGGTAGACCACGCCCGAGCGCTGAAACTGCCGCACGCTCTGCGGGACCCAGGCGATCCCAAGCCCAGCCGAGACCAGATTGACGATGGTCTGCATCTGGATCGCTTCCTGCGCCACCTGCGGAGCACGCCCGGCGGCGTGGTAGAGCTTGAAAACCGCGTCGTGTACCGAAGGGAGGATGCGCCGCGGGAACATCACCAGCGGCTCTCCCAGCAATGCCTTCAATGTCGGCGCTTGCAGCGCGGCCAGCGGGTGCGATTCGGGCAACGCCACCACCAGCGGCTCACTGGCAATGCGCAGGTGAGACAGGCCGGCCAGCGCAAAGCCCGGCGAGTGCAGCATGAAGCAGGCGTCCGTCTCCCCGCGCGCCATCAGGTCGAGCTGCACATCGCCCGTGGCCTCCGTGAGCTCCAGCGCCACCTGCGGCCAGCGTTGCCTGAAAGCCCGGACCCAACGCGGCAAAAGCTCGTAGCCCACTGTCGACACGAAAGCCAGCCGGAGCCGGCCCAGCTCGCCCGCCGCGGCAGCGCGAGCCAGCTCTGGCAAGGCGTGCGCACGCGCCAGCAGCTCGCGCGCTTCGGGCAACAGCGCCTCGCCCGCTGGCGTGAGCGCCACACTGCGCTTGGTGCGGTCAAACAGCCGCACCGCAAGCGCCTGCTCCAGACCCGCGATGGCCTGGGTGAGCGGGGGTTGGGTCATGTGCAGGCGCAGCGCGGCGCGGCCAAAGTGCAGCTCCTCGGCCAGCGCCACAAACTGACGCCACTGCCTCAATTCAATGCGCAGCTGATTTTTTGCTTCTTTCATACGCCGCGCATATTAGTTCAAGACGTCGAATCAATTGGAATCTCTGCGAGGCGTCCCGCATACTCGCGGCTGGCATGGGCTCTGCAGCGCCCTGCCCCCTCCCAACGCCCCACGAAGAGACACCCATGGCCGACAAAAAAACCATCCCCATCCAGCCCATCAACCACCGCAGTGCCAACATCACGCAGGGCAAATCGCGCGCGCCGAACCGCTCCATGTACTACGCCATGGGCTACCAGGAAGCGGATTTCACCAAGCCCATGGTGGGTGTGGCCAACGGTCACAGCACCATCACCCCCTGCAACTCGGGCTTGCAGAAACTGGCCGACGCGGCCATCGCCGGCATTGAGGAAGCCGGCGGCAACGCCCAGGTGTTCGGCACGCCCACCATCTCCGATGGCATGGCGATGGGCACCGAGGGCATGAAATACTCGCTGGTGAGCCGCGAGGTGATTTCCGACTGCATTGAGACCTGCGTGGGCGGCCAGTGGATGGACGGGGTGCTCGTGGTGGGCGGCTGCGACAAGAACATGCCCGGCGGCCTGATGGGCATGCTGCGCGCCAACGTGCCCGCCATTTATGTATACGGCGGCACCATCCTGCCCGGCCGCTGGAAAGACCAGGACCTCAACATCGTCAGCGTGTTCGAGGCCGTGGGCCAGAACGCCGCGGGCAACCTGAGTGATGCCGACCTGCGCGAGATCGAGATGCACGCCATCCCTGGCACCGGCTCGTGCGGCGGCATGTACACCGCCAACACCATGTCGTCGGCCTTCGAGGCACTGGGCATTTCGCTGCCCTATTCCAGCACCATGGCCAACCCGCACGACGAGAAGATGAACTCGGCGAAGGAATCCGCCAAGGTGCTGATCGAGGCGATCCGCAAGGACATCAAGCCGCGCGACATCGTTACCCGCGAAGCCATCGAGAACGCCGTGGCGGTCATCATGGCCACCGGCGGCTCCACCAACGCGGTGCTGCATTTCCTGGCCATCGCCCACACGGCCGGGGTCGAATGGACCATCGACGACTTCGAGCGCATCCGCAAGCGCACGCCCGTGCTGTGCGACCTCAAACCCAGCGGCAAGTACCTGGCGGTCGACCTTCACAAAGCCGGCGGCATCCCGCAGGTGATGAAGGTGCTGCTCAATGCGGGCCTGCTGCATGGCGATTGCATCACCATCACCGGCCAGACGATTGCCGAGGTGCTGAAGGATGTGCCGGACGCGCCGCGCGCGGACCAGGACGTAATCCGCCCGATCGACAAGCCGATGTACGCGCAGGGCCACCTGGCCATTCTCAAGGGCAACCTCAGCCCCGAGGGCGCGGTGGCCAAGATCACCGGCCTGAAGAAGCCGGTGATGACCGGCCCGGCCCGCGTGTTTGACGACGAGCAATCTGCCCTGCAAGCCATCCTGGATGGAAAGATCAAGGCGGGTGACGTGATGGTGCTGCGTTACCTGGGCCCCAAGGGCGGCCCCGGCATGCCGGAAATGCTGGCGCCCACCGGTGCGCTGATCGGTGCGGGCCTGGGAGAGAGCGTGGGCCTGATCACCGATGGCCGCTTTTCTGGGGGTACCTGGGGCATGGTGGTGGGCCACGTGGCGCCCGAAGCTGCGGCGGGCGGCACCATTGCGTTTATTCAGGAAGGCGACAGCATCACCATCGATTCTCACCAGCTCCTGCTGGAACTCAACGTGCCCGAAGCCGAGATTGCGAAACGCCGCGCCGCGTGGACCGCGCCTGCTCCGCGCTACACGCGTGGCGTTCAGGCCAAGTTCGCCTTCAATGCCTCCAGCGCCAGCAAGGGCGCCGTGCTCGACGCCTACTGAAGCACCATCAGCGCGAGCGCCTCTTGGTCTTGATACCGAGGTTCTCGCGCTGCTTGTCGATGCGGTCCTGCTTCTTCTGGTCCATCTTTTCCATGGCCTTGCGCCGCGTGTAGCCGGTGGTGTCAGCCCAGATCCACCAGATCACGGCCATCGCAAAGGGCGAGAGCACCCACCACCAGGAGAGGTCGGTGGCGAAACCGAACTCCAGGTACTTCATCAGCATCAGGATCACGCCTGCGATCAGGAAATACATCACACGCTCCAGTAAAGGCCCGGCAAAGCCGACAAGAAACTGTAACCGGTCGTTTCCCGAGGGGGTTGACTCGTTAAAATCGCGCCATGCCGATCCCGGCATCACACACAAGGACAATTCCCATGAAACGAGCTTTCCTGATTATGGCCGCCATCACCACCCTGGCGGCTCCCGCCATGGCCGATGAAGCCCTGGCCAAGAGCAAGAACTGCATGGCCTGCCACGCGGTGGACAAAAAGCTCGTGGGCCCTTCCTACAAAGACGTGGCCAAGAAATACGCCGGTGACGCCAAGGCCGTGGACGCACTGGCGGCCAAGATCATCAAGGGCGGCTCTGGTGTCTGGGGTGCCATCCCCATGCCAGCGAACACGCAGGTCAGTGAAGCCGACGCCAAGAAGCTGTCTGCCTGGGTTCTGAGCCAGAAGTAGACTTCGGCGCCTTCAACAAAAAACCCGCTGGTTGCCCAGCGGGTTTTTTGTTGGGCGAGCACGTTGCTCAGTTGTTTTCAGACAACTGATCCAGGATCGCCGGGTTCTCCAGTGTGGAGGTGTCCTGGGTGATGGCCTCGCCCTTGGCGATGGAGCGCAGCAGGCGCCGCATGATCTTGCCGCTGCGGGTCTTGGGCAGGTTGTCGCCAAACCGGATGTCCTTGGGCTTGGCAATGGGGCCGATCTCCTTGCCGACCCAGTCGCGCAGTTCCTTCGCAATGGCCTTGGCCTCGTCGCCGGTGGGGCGCGAGCGCTTGAGCACCACGAAGGCCACGATGGCTTCGCCGGTCAGATCGTCGGGGCGGCCCACCACCGCCGCTTCGGCGACCAGATCGGTCTTGCCCACCAGGGCCGATTCGATCTCCATCGTGCCCATGCGGTGACCCGACACATTGAGCACATCGTCGATGCGACCGGTGATGCGGAAATAGCCGCGGTCGGCGCTGCGCACGGCGCCATCTCCGGCCAGGTAGTAGCCCTTGAGCTCGTCCGGAAAGTAGCTCTTCTTGAAGCGCTCGGGATCGCCCCAGATGGTGCGGATCATGGATGGCCAGGGCTTCTTCACCACCAGAATGCCGCCCGCGCCGTTGGGCACATCGACGCCAGCCTCGTCCACGATGGCGGCCGCAATGCCGGGCAGGGGCAGCGTGCAGGAACCCGGCACCAGAGGCGTGGCGCCGGGAAGCGGCGTGATCATGTGGCCGCCAGTTTCGGTCTGCCAGAAGGTGTCCACGATGGGGCAACGCTCGCCGCCCACGTGTTTGTAGTACCACATCCAGGCTTCGGGGTTGATGGGTTCGCCCACCGAACCCAGCAGGCGCAGGCTGGAGAGGTCCGAGCGCGCCGGGTGCACCTTTTCATCGCCCTCGGCGGCCTTGATCAGCGAGCGGATGGCGGTGGGCGCGGTGTAGAAGATCGTGCACTTGTGTTTCTCTATCATTTGCCAGAAACGACCCGCGTTCGGGTAGGTGGGCACGCCTTCAAACACGATCTGCGTGGCCCCTGCGGCCAGCGGGCCGTAGGCCACATAGGTGTGGCCGGTGATCCAGCCAATGTCGGCCGTGCACCAGAAGATGTCCACTGGCTTCAGGTCGAAGGTCCAGTTCATGGTGAGGTGAGCCCACAGCAGGTATCCGCCGGTGCTGTGCTGCACACCCTTGGGCTTGCCGGTAGACCCCGAGGTGTAGAGCACGAACAGCGGATGCTCCGCACTCACCATCTCGGCGGGGCACACCTCCGACTCGCTGGCCATCACCTCGTGCAGGAAGCTGTCGCGTCCGGCCACCATATTGCAGGCGGTGGCCGTGCGCTGGTACACGATGACGTTCTTGATCGAGTCGCAGCCACCCATGGCGATGCCGTCGTCCACGATGGACTTCAGCGGCAGCTCCTTGCCGCCGCGCAACTGGTAATTGGCGGTGATCACCGCCACGGCACCGGCGTCCTGAATGCGCTCCTGCAAGGCCTTGGCCGAGAAGCCGCCGAAAACCACGCTGTGCGTGGCACCAATGCGCGCGCAGGCCTGCATGGCCACCACGCCTTCGACCGTCATGGGCATGTAGATCACCACACGGTCGCCCTTCTTCACGCCGCGCGCCTTCAGCGCATTGGCAAACCGCGAGACCTTCGCCAGCAGTTCCTTGTAGGTGACCTTGGTCACCGCGCCGTCATCGGCCTCAAAGATGATGGCCGTCTTGTTCTCCACAGGCGTGCCCATGTGGCGGTCCAGACAGTTGTAGGAGGCGTTGAGTTCGCCATCCTCGAACCACTTGTAAAAAGGCGCCTGGGAGCTGTCCAGTGTTTTGGTAAAGGGCTTGTGCCAGGTGAGCGTCTCGCGCGCCAGGCGCGCCCAGAATCCTTCAAAATCCTTGTCCGCCTCGGCGCACAGCGCGTGGTAGGCCGCCATGCCCGACACACGGGCGGCCTTCACGGTGGCTTCGGTGGGCTCGAAGACACGGTTTTCAACCAAGGTGGATTCGATCGACGACGAAGGCGCTGACATGAGCTTGTCTCCTGGATGGTGTTGTCGGATGCTTGACAGCCGGCGACTGTGCGCAAAGGCTCTTACGAGCCACTTACATGGTGCCGCTCTGCCGGGGGGAAACCCGAATATACGACCAGACCCGCACCTACAATACGGCCACCCCGCGTTCGCCCATTCCGGCTTTGCCAACCACCCCTCCGTCCATGACCGAACCCGTCAAACCGCCCGCCTCCGTGCGCGCCCTGCCCAATCTGATTTTCGCCAGCCGCTGGCTGCAGTTGCCGCTCTACATCGGCCTGATCGCCGCGCAGGGCATCTACGTGTTCCATTTCTGGGTGGAGCTGGTACACCTGATCGAAGCCGCCTTCGGCAACGACGCTGCGCTGGCCCAGCTGGTCACCAGCATCGGCTACAAGAGCGACGTGCAGCTCACCGGGCTGAACGAAACCATCATCATGCTGGTGGTGCTGGCACTGATCGACGTGGTCATGATCTCCAACCTGCTGATCATGGTGATCGTTGGCGGCTACGAAACCTTCGTGAGCCGCATGCACCTGGAGAACCACCCCGACCAGCCTGAATGGCTCAGCCACGTGAACGCCTCGGTGCTCAAGGTAAAGCTGGCCACCGCCATCATCGGCATCAGCTCCATTCACCTGCTCAAGACCTTCATCAACGCGGCCAACTACGACGTGAAGGTGCTCCAGTGGCAGACCATCATCCATGTGGTCTTCCTGCTGAGTGCGATGGCGATTGCCTACACAGACAAACTGATGTCCGGCGCCGGCTCATCGCAGGCCACTAAGGGTCACTGACGCGGCCCATGCCGGCCGCCGCGATCAAGGTGGTGCCCAAGCGGCCCACCATGTCCTCGGGCCGCACCCAAAGGTCAAACTGTTCGGCCGTGACATGGCCTGAGGCAATGGCCGCCTCGCGCAGACTGCTGCCTTCCTTGTGGGCCTTCTTCGCAATCTGCGCGGCCTTGTCGTAGCCGATGTGGGTGTTGAGCGCGGTCACCAGCATCAGTGAACGGTCCACCAGCTCGGCGATGCGCGCACGGTTGGGCTCTATGCCCACGGCGCAGTGGTCGTTGAAGCTCTTCATGCCATCGGCCAGCAGGCGCACGCTCTGCAGGAAGTTGTGCGCGACCATCGGGCGAAACACGTTGAGCTCGAAGTTGCCCGATGCACCGCCAATGTTGATGGCGACATCGTTGCCCAGCACCTGCGCACACAGCATGGTCACGGCCTCACTCTGCGTGGGGTTCACCTTGCCGGGCATGATGGACGAGCCGGGCTCGTTCTCGGGAATGCTGAGCTCACCGATGCCACTGCGCGGCCCGCTGGCCAGCCAGCGCACGTCGTTGGCAATCTTGTTCATGCTGGCGGCCAGGGTCTTGAGCGCACCGTGCGCGTGCACCAGCGCATCGACACTGGCCATGGCCTCGAACTTGTTGGGCGCCGTCACAAACGGCAGGCCGGTGAGCTTCGCCAGTTCGGCAGCCACCTGCTCGGCGTAACCCTTGGGCGCGTTCAAGCCCGTGCCCACTGCAGTGCCACCCAGCGCCAGTTCACACAGGTGTGGGAGCGCTGCGCGCACATGCGCCTCGCCATGTGTGAGCTGTGCCACCCAGCCCGAGAATTCCTGCCCCAGCGTGAGGGGGGTGGCGTCCTGCAGGTGCGTGCGGCCGATCTTGACGATGTCCGAGAACTCGCGGGCCTTTCTGTCCAGCGTGCCACGCAGCAGGGCGAGCGCGGGCAGAAGGCCGCTCGTGATCGCCTCGACCGCAGCCACGTGCATCGCCGTCGGGAACACGTCGTTGCTCGACTGGCTGCGGTTCACATCGTCGTTCGGGTGAACGAGACGACCTTCGCCCCGTTCACCTCCCATCAGTTCGCTCGCGCGGTTGGCCAGCACCTCATTGAGGTTCATGTTGGTCTGCGTGCCCGAACCGGTCTGCCAGACCACCAGCGGGAACTCGCCTTCGTGCTCCCCCGCGATCACCTCATCGGCCGCATTCGCAATGGCCTGGGTCTTCTTCTCGTCCTGCAGACCGAGCCCGTGGTTCACCACCGCCGAGGCGCGTTTGACCAGCGCGAGCGCCCGAATGATCTCGCGCGGCTGGCGTTCGCCGGAGATGTCGAAGTTCTGCAGCGAGCGCTGCGTCTGAGCGCCCCAGAGGCGGTCGGCAGGCACATCGATGGGACCGAAGGTGTCGCGCTCGGTGCGGGTGGGAATCTGGCTCATGAAGGGTCTCCTTGCCGCGAATCATCTTCGCTATCGGTGTTCTTGCGGCGACGTTTCCACAAAGTGGTGCGCGATATGCCCAGGCGACGCGCGGCCTCGGATACCCGGCCACCCGACAGGGCCAGCGCGTGCTCGATCTGGTCCAGCTCCGCCTGTTCGCGTGCATCGGCGAGGGTGACTGGCGCCACCAGGTCCAGCCGCTGTTCGGGAAACAGGTCCGACGGCGTGATCCGATCTCCATCCACAAGCGCGGCAGCACGCTCGATGCGGTTGCGCAGTTCCCGCACATTGCCAGGCAAAGAATGAACCAGCAGCGCCGCCAGCGCCGCCTCGTCGAGCCTGAGTCCTGGCATGCCGTTGCGTTCGGCGGCCTCGCGCACGAAGCGAGCGGCCAGCGGCGCGATTTCGTCGCGCCGCTGGCGCAACGGGGGAATCGTGAGCTCGACGACGGCCAGGCGGAAATACAGGTCTTCGCGAAACTCACGTTGAGCGATGCGTTCGTGAAGGTCGGCGTTGGTGGCTGCAATGATGCGGCCGCGAAAACGCAGATCGCCTCGCCCACCAAGCCGTCGGAACCCGCCGTCCTGCAGCACCCGCAGCAGGCTGGTCTGCAGGCGCGCATCGAGTTCACCAATCTCGTCGAGGAATAACGTGCCCTCCCCCACTTCTTCGAAGTAGCCGGCATGCGCCGACACCGCTCCGGTGAAGGCGCCACGCTCATGACCAAAGAACTGGCTCTCCATGAGTTCGCGCGCTATCGCCCCGCAATTCACAGCCACAAAGGGCTGCGCGGCCGCTGGCGACATTGCATGGATGTGGCGTGCTGCCACTTCCTTGCCGACACCCGTTTCGCCGCGCAGCAGCACCGGCAGGTTGCGCGAAGCCAGACGCTGCAGGTCGCGTGCAAGGCCAACGGTCGCGGAGGACAGTCCAAACACGGGTTCGGCTTCCGCGGGTGGCTCGCAGGCGAGCGCCTGTATGCGAGCCACCAGCACGTCGACGTCGTAGGGCTTGGTCAGGTAATCGTCGGCACCGGCGCGCACCAACCGCACCGCCTGGCCAATGTCGGCGAAAGCGGTGACGAACAGAACCGGTGTATCCCCAAGGTATGGCATGGCCTGGCGATAAAGGTCTTCGCCCGAGCCGTCGGGCAGGCGAATGTCGGACACAACGAAGCCGGGCCGGCGCAAGCGCAACGCGTCCATGGCCTCGGCGAAGGTCTCGGCCCAGCGGACAGCGAAACCTTCAAGGCGCAGGCGCTGCGCCAGGGCACCGCCCAGCACGCGGTCGTCTTCAATGAGCAGGATGTCGATCATTCCAAGGCGTCCAGCGGCAGGTGCAAGGTGATGTGGGTGCCGCCCTGCGAGTGTGCATCGACCGCGACCCGCCCGCGAAGTTGCTGCACCAGCCGCACTATGACCGCCACGCCCAGCCCGCTCTGTCCCGCCTGGGTTTCGCCATGCATGAGACTGCGCGCGACGTCGGGCGCCATGCCGCTGCCCTGGTCGATCACCTCCAGTACCAGGTTCTGGTCTCTTTGCTTCACGGTCAACCGCACGCGACCACCGTGGCCCGTGGCGCGCACCGCGTTGATCAGAAGGTTCAGCAGTACCTGGCGCACTTCCGTGGCTGCCAGAGGCAGCTCGTCGGACAGACCTGGCTCGGCATGGAACTCCACCAGCACACCGCGCTGCGCTGCATCGCCCGCCACCAGGCGTTGCACATCCTGCAGATCCTGCAAGCGCAGGCGCCTCTCTCCGGCACCGGGGCGGTGGGTCTTGAGAGTCGCGTCGACCACGTCGCGCAAGGCAAGCACTCCGCGCTCGATGAAATCAAGCGCGTCCTGGCGCGCTTCCGGCTGATCGCCGAATTTGCGCAGTGTCTGCACCGCGGTGACCATACCGCCCAGCGGGTTGCGCACCTCATGCGCCAGCGTGGCCGTCAGCCGGCCAAGTACCGCCTCTCGTTCCTGCTCGGACAACAAGGCAAGCATCGCCTCGCGCTCACGGGCGTCGTCGGCCATGCGGTTGACCGCTCGCATGAGGCGAGCGGACTCCGGGTCGCTGGCCCGGATGAGCGACTCGGGCACCGCAAGCCCTTGCTGCAGATGCTGCGTGACCAGCGCCACGGGGCGCTGCATCTGCCGCGCCACCAGAAACCCGAGCAAGGCACACACCAAACTCACCAGCAGATCGAGCAGCACCAGGCCCCAGCGCAGCTGTTCGCGCTCCTCGCTGAACGCGGTCACGTCCAGGTTGGCCAGCACTCGGTGCGAGTCGTCCAGGGTGCGCCATACCCATATGCTCTGGTCGTCATCGGCCAGCCGCGCGCCCTGCACCATACCGAGCGCCTCCTGCGGCCAGGGAATGCCTTCGAGGCCGGCCCGCTCAACCTGCGCCAGCGCCTGGCCACTGGCGTCGAGCACAGCCAGGCGCCGATCCTCGACGCCCTCGGTCACTGCCAGGGAAAACTCCAGCACACGGGTAACCGCAGCTGCGTCACCCTTGGCGAGCGCGGGCACCAGCGCGGCAGACAGTCCGTCGAGGTAGACCTGCCCAATGCGAGCCATCTGAGATTCAAACTGGCGCGAAACGCTGTGCAGCGCCACCTGGGTGGTGCCGATGGCGGCGGCAAAAATCATCACCGCCACCACCGCGGGCAGGCGCACGGTCAGCGGCAGGCGGCGGTACCAGGCGAGCATGGAACGGGCGAGCGGCATTCGGCAAGGTCTTGGCACGGGAAGACCCGACCTTACCAGCGCTGTCAATTCCCCAGCAGCTTGAGCGGCACCGCGCCACGCCAGCGCAGACGCTGCACCACATCCACCCGCAATTCCAGCACCCCCTGGTCGAACCAGGCTTCAGGCGCCACTGCAATCACCGTGCCCACAGAGGCCATGCCCTGCAGCACTCGGCGCGGGCGGCCCTCTTCCACCCGCACCGACCAGGTCAGGCCCGACCGGAGTGCCTTCTGCTCGAAGCGCTGGATCACATCGGCGGCCGTCAGGCGCGCCTGCATGAGGCGCCGATCGCGCATGCGCTGCGCGTAGGTGATGCCCCATGCGGACACCGGCCCCACGTTGGCCAGGCGCGGGGCATCGATGATGGCCAGGCCGCACAGCTCCGCGCCGTGCTGGCGGGCCAGTTCCAGTGCTTCGTCCATGGCATGGTCCATGCGAGGCCCTTCGGTCAACGCGAGCACGACACGTTGCACCGCCCTGTGTTCGGCCCCAAAGCGCCCACGCGGCAACACCTTCGCCAGGCTGTCCTGCGCCGTCCCTTCCCACATGGGCGCACCGCCCACATACGCAGCCCGGCCCAGCAGATGACCAGCCACCGGCGTGGTCAGCAGCAGAAACACGATGGCCAGGCCCACCTTGACCCAGGTGGACAGGCTGCCATCGGCCACCGCCACGCCCAGCAGCACGAGACCACTGCCCACGACGCCGGCTTTGGTGGCCGCATGCATGCGCATGAAAAAGTCTTGAAGGCGCAACACTCCTGTGGACGCAAGCAGACACACCAGCGCACCGCCCATCAGCAACAGAGAAGCGAGCCAGGTCGTCATGGCGAGTCCTCCTCGCGGATCGAGCCGCGTTCGATGAAGGCGGCAAAGGCCACCGTGGCCAGGAAACCGATGAGCGCCACGCCGAGCGCAATGTCCACGAACGCCGGGCTCTCGGCCACCACCGCCGCCAGCGCCGCAGCCGCCACACCGAGCAGGCTGAGCATGTCGAGCGCCACCACGCGGTCGGCCGCATGCGGGCCGCGCACGATGCGCACGCCCGCCAGCAGCATCGCCACCAGCAACAACAAGGCCGTGATGGCCAGTACCCAGATGGGAAGGTTCATGCCTGTTTCTCCTCGCCCAGCGCGGCGCAGACGCGGGCTTCGAATCCATCCACGATCTGCGCCACCGGATCGCCTTCGAGGTTCATCACATGGGCGTAGAGCGTGCGCCGATCGGACGACACGTGCAGGCTCGTGGTGCCCGGCGTGAGCGTGACCATGTTGGCCAGCATGGCAATGCCGGCGTCGCTGCGCACCGTGAGCGGAATGGCCACGATGCCGCTGCGCAAGGTGCGCCCAGGGCGCAACACGGTCAGTGCCACCTGGTGCACCGAGAGCAGCAGCTCCCGCATGAACAGGCCACCCAGCACCAGCCAGTTCCAGATCGATCTCATCATGGGGATACCTCCTGGCCGAGCACGGCCTCGATGTAGGCGCGCGGCATCAACAGCTGATCGGCCGCACGCAGTGAAAAGTCGATGAAAGGCTCTGTAGCCAGGCCGATGATCAGCGTGATGGCCCCGAGGGCTGCCACCGGCACCAGCATGGCCCAACGGGTGCGGGGCGCCGCGCGCCAGGCCTCAGCCTGTCCGTCAAGCGCTGCCACAGGGGCCTTCCAGAACGCCTCGTTCCATATCTTCACCATGGAGTACAGCGTGAGCACGCCCACCGCCAGTGCCACGCCAGCGAGCACCGTGTGGCCAGCGTCGAGGCTGGACTTGACGACCACGAACTTGGCCCAGAACCCCGAGAGCGGCGGCACGCCCGCCAGCGACAGCGCGGGAATGGCGAACAGCAGCGCCAGCAGCGGTGCGCTGCGGTGCAGCCCGCCCATGCCCTTCAGGTCGTAGCTGCCGCCTGCGAGGCGCATGGCCCCGGCGATGAGGAACAGGTTCGCTTTGACCACGATGTGATGCACCACGTAGAGCACCGAGCCGGCCAGCGCGAGTGGCGTGGCCACCGCGATGCCAACCAGCATGTAGCCGATCTGGCTGATGATGTGAAAGGACAGGATGCGGCGAATGTCGAAATGCGCAGCCGCGCCCAGCACCCCCGTGACCATGGTGAGCACGGCCACAGCGCCGATGATGGGCCCGGTGTAGCCGGCATCGCCCGTAAAGATGAGCGTGAAGCTGCGCAGGATGGCGTAGACGCCTACCTTGGTGAGGAGCGCCGCAAAGATCGCCACCACCGGCGCGCTGGCCGTGTGGTACGCCGCCGGGAGCCAGAAGAAGAGCGGGAACAGAGCGGCCTTGGAGCCAAAGGCAAGCAGGAACATCACGGCCAGCGTGGTCACCAGCCCCTGGTTCTCTACACCCGGCAGGGTGCGTGCCAGGTCGGCCATGTTCAGCGTGCCGGTGAGGCCGTAGAGAAAGCCCACCGCCATCAGGAACAGGGTGGTCGCCACCAGGTTGAGCGTGACGTATTTGACTCCGGCGTCGAGCTGTGCGCGCGTGCCACCGACCACCAGCAGACCGAACGAGGCAATCAGCATGATCTCGAACCACACGTAGAGGTTGAACAGGTCGCCCGTGAGGAAGGCGCCACAAACACCCATCAGCAGGCCGTGGTAGAGCGGATGAAAGAAGGCGCGCTCGCGTTCGCGCGCACCGTTCACCAGCGCATACACCGAGATCGCCACCGCCATCACCGCCGTCACCAGCACCATCACCGCAGCCAGCAGGTCGGCCACGAAGCTGATGCCGAATGGCGCAGCCCATGCACCGAACTGGGTGGCGAGGATGGTGCCGTCGTACACCGCCATCAACAGAGCCACAGCCACCACGAGCAGGGCCACGCTGCCCGCCACGCTGAAGCCGCGCTGCGTGAGCGGGTGGCCGCGCAGCAGCGCACACACCGCGAGCGTGACCAGCGGTATAGCCACCGGCAGGGTAAGCAGCAAGTGGTGGCTGATCATTTCGGCTCCGCCTCGCGCATGGCTTCGGTATCAAGCGTGCCCAGACGCTGGTGCGCCTGCTCGAACAGCACCACGGCATAGGCCACCAGCGCGAACGAGATCACGATGGCGGTGAGGATGAGAGCCTGTGGCAGCGGGTTGGCGCTGATGGCAATCACCGTTTCACCCTCAGGCACCAGCGGAGGCACGCGCGAGCTCAGCCGGCCGGAAACAAAGATGGAAAGATTGGCGGTGTTGCCCAGCAACAAGAGGCCCAGCACGATGCGCAGTACGTTGCGCGACATCAGCAGGTACGCGGCGATGGCGGCCATGAAGCCAAATGCCAGCACGAAGAAGAATTCCATCGATCAGTCGTCCAGGTAGTGCGAGAGGAACACCAGCACGGAGCCGAGCACGGCGAGGTACACGCCAATGTCGAACAGCAGCGCGGTGCCAATGACGAAGCCGCTCTCCCACACAGCCCACTGGTGCGTGAGGAAGGGCTGGCCCAGCAGCAGGCCGGGCAAGCCAGAAGCGACCGCCAGCATCAGGCCCACCGCCGCGATGCCGCCCGGCGAGAGTCGCAGCGTGAGCAGCAACCGCTCACGACCGCGCGGCAGTGCGTGGATGGCAAAGCCCGCCGCGGCCATGAGCCCGCCAACGAATCCACCGCCTGGCTCGTTGTGCCCGCGCCAGAGCAAAAACAGCGAGAAGGCCAGCGCCACGGGAAGCACGAGCCGGCCACATACGCGAAGGATGAGCGGGTTCATGTCGACTCCTGGTCGTCGGCCTGGCGAGCGCGAACACTGGAGATGACGGCCGCCGCCGCCAGCGCGGCCAGCGCCAGCACAGCGATCTCGCCCAGTGTGTCCAGCGCGCGGAAGTCCACGATGATCACGTTGACCAGGTTGCGCCCATGCGCCTCGGGCACGCTGGCGGTCCGGAAGAAGTCGGACAGCCGGGCGTCGAACGGCGTGGCGACCACGGCCAGCAGCACCAGCGTGGCAACCAACCCGAAGCCGGCAGCAATCACCGCATCGCGCTGGCGTTCACTGCGGCGGCGCGGGTCCACCTCATGAAACGGCATGCGCCCGACGATGGCCAGCAGGATGACGATGGCCAGCGCCTCGACAGAGAACTGCGTGAAAGCCAGATCTGGAGCCCCCCGATAGAGGAAGGTCAGCGCGACCAGGAAGCCCACCATGCCGGCGGTGACGATGCCTGCCATAAAGCTGGCAGCACGCAGCACGGCGGCACTGGCCAGGACCAGCAGCAGGGGCAGCGCCACCTCGGGACCGACCTCATCCCAGTCAGGCCAGGCCACGGCGAAGCCACCGCGCAGCCACAGCGTGAGCAACAGACAGATCGCGGTAAAGGCAAAGAAGGTGCCCAGGTAACGCCGCAGGCTGCCGGTCTGGATGCGGCGCGTCTGCCAGGTGGCCACGCGCTGCAGGCCGAGGATGGCTTGGTCGTAAGCGGCATCGGTGCCCCAGCGGTCGATGGAGGCACAACCCGCGAGGCGGCGACGCAGCGCGGGCCAGCACGCGAGCGCCACCCCGCCCAGCGCCAGCGTGAGGCCACTGAGCGCCAGCATGGGCGTGAAGCCGTGCCAGAGCGATAGTTGAAGTTCCACACCATGGCCGGCCACCGCGCTCGCGGCCGGCGCCAGCAAGGCGGCTGGCCACTGAGGCATCAGGCCGAACAGAAGGCCCAGCGCGGCCAACACCATTGGGCCAACCCACATGGTGGCCCCGGGATCGTGCGGCGCCGACGGCGTGGGCTGCGCGGTGCCGAAGAAGCAACGCCCTGCCACCACGCCTGCCACCACCACCATGCACACATTGGCCAGCAACGCCACGGCCAGCGGCCACCAGGAACCACCCAGTGCGACCTCGTAGATCAGTTCCTTGCCAATGAAACCCACGAAGGGCGGCAGCCCAGCCATGGAAAGCCCGGCCATCACGACCACCAGCGTGGTGACCGGCATGGTGCGCGCCAGTCCGCCCAGGCGCGAGGCGTCGCGTGTGCCAGTGGCGTGGTCCACGATGCCCGCCACCATGAAGAGGCTGGCCTTGTAGAGCGCGTGCGCCAGCAGGAAAGTCACCACCGCAGTGGCCGCCATGGGATGTGGCAGGCCAATCAGCATGACCAGCGTGCCGAGCGACACCACCGTGGAATAGGCCAGCACGCGCTTGAGGTCGCTGGCGCGCAGGGCCAGCAGCGTGCCGGTAACCATGGTGAGCAGGCCCACGGGCACCAGCAAGGCGCTCCAGAGAGGATGCTCGCCCAGGGCGGGGTTCATGCGCGCCAGCAGGTACACCCCGAGCTTGACCATGGTGGCCGAATGCAGGAACGCCGATACCGGCGTGGGCGCGGCCATGGCATTGGCCAGCCAGGCGTGCAGCGGCGCCTGCGCGGACTTCGCGAAAGCACCCAGCGCCACGAGCACGATGATGGCTGGCGTCAACGGGTGACCAAGCAGCATGGGTCCCTGGGCCAGGATGTCCGTGATGCGCAGCGAGCCGGCGGCCGTGCCGAGCAGCACGATGCCCGCCAGCAGGCACAGGCCTCCCGCCACGGTGATCAACAGCCCTTGCTGCGCCGCACGCCGCGACGCCGCCTTCTCCGGCTCGTAGCCGATCAGCAGGAAAGACGTCAGGCTGGTGAGCTCCCAGAACACCAGCAGCGCGATGAGGTCGTCGGCCAGCACGGCGCCCAGCATGGCGCCCATGAACAGCGTGAGGAAGGCGAAGAATCGCGGCAGGTCGGTCGACCCGCGCAGGTAGCTCGCGGCGTACAGGTAGATGCCGGTGCCGATGCCGGTGATGAGCAGCGCGAACAGCAGCGACAGGCCATCGAGGCGCAACGACAGGCTCACGCCCAGGCTGGGAATCCACGCGTGCTGCTGCAGGATCACCTCGCCCCCAGTGACCTCGGGCCACCACGAGAGAAATGCCAGAAACAGCGTCGCTGGCACCAGCGCAAAAGCATGAGTCACGCCTCGGCGCACGAGTGCAGGCGCCACGAATCCCGCGGCGAAGGTTGAAAAAACGAGGGTGGCGAGCATCACGCTGACAGGTCTCCTTGTGGGGAAAGACTCTGCAAGCGCCGTGCCGGTCCAAAAGGCCCTGACAAGCCTTTAAAATCAACGACTTGCGTGATCGCTGGGTGCTTGGGTGTTCAGCATTCGCAACCGGTGTCCACCCGGTGTTCACTCAGCTGAACATGAGGGCCTTGGCTACACTGGCAAGCGGCCTTCCATCAACCTCATCCCAGTCCTCCCCATGACGACCACGATCCAGCGCGACGACCTTGTAGAGAGCATCGCCGCCGCCCTCCAGTACATCAGCTACTACCACCCGGCCGACTACATCGCCCACCTCGCGCGAGCGTACGAGCGCGAGCAGAGTGAAGCTGCGAAAGACGCCATCGCGCAGATCCTCACCAACAGCAAGATGAGCGCGACGGGCCACCGACCGATCTGCCAGGACACGGGCATCGTCAACGTGTTCCTGAAGGTGGGCATGAACGTGAGGCTCGAAGGCTTCGCCGGCAGCCTGGAAGACGCCATCAACGAAGGCGTGCGCCAGGGCTACAACCACCCCGACAACCAGCTGCGCGCCTCGGTCGTGGCCGATCCGCAGTTCGCTCGCAAGAATACGAAGGACAACACGCCGGCCGTGATCTTCACCGAACTCGTGCCCGGCGACACCGTAGAAGTGACGGTGGCCGCGAAGGGCGGCGGCAGCGAGAACAAGAGCAAGATGATCATGCTCAACCCGGGCGATTCCGTGGTCGACTGGGTGCTGAAAACCGTGCCCACCATGGGCGCAGGCTGGTGCCCGCCGGGCATGCTGGGCATTGGCATCGGCGGCACGGCTGAGAAAGCCGTGTTGATGGCCAAGGAAAGCCTGATGGACGACATCGACATGTACGAGCTGCAGGCCAAAGCCGCCAAGGGCGAAAAGCTCAGCCAGGTGGAAGAACTGCGCCTGGAGCTCTACGAGAAGGTCAACGCGCTGGGCATTGGCGCACAGGGCCTGGGCGGGCTCACCACCGTGCTCGACATCAAGATCAAGATGTACCCGACCCACGCGGCCAGCAAGCCAGTGGCCATGATTCCCAACTGCGCGGCCACACGGCATGCCCACTTCGTGCTCGACGGCAGCGGCCCGGTCTACCTGGACGCGCCCAGCCTGGACCTGTGGCCCAACGTGAACTGGGTGCCCGACACGCAAAAGAGCCAGCGAGTGGATCTGAACAAGCTGACCAAAGCCGAAGTGGCGAGCTGGAAACCCGGCCAGACTCTGCTGCTCAACGGCAAAATGCTCACCGGCCGAGACGCCGCACACAAGCGCATCCAGGACATGCTCGCCAAAGGCGAAAAGCTGCCGGTGGATTTCACCAACCGCGTCATCTACTACGTCGGCCCCGTCGACCCGGTGCGCGACGAAGCCGTGGGGCCTGCGGGCCCCACCACCGCCACACGCATGGACGGTTTCACCGACATGATGCTGGCGCAGACCGGACTGATCGCCATGATCGGCAAGGCGGAGCGCGGCCCGGTGGCCATCGAGTCCATCAAGAAGCACCAGAGCGCCTACCTCATGGCCGTGGGCGGCGCGGCCTACCTGGTTTCCAAAGCCATCAAGCACGCGAAGGTGGTGGGCTTTGAAGACCTGGGCATGGAGGCCATCTACGAATTCGACGTGGTCGACATGCCGGTGACGGTGGCGGTGGATGCGGGCGGCACCAGTGCGCACATCACGGGTCCGGCCGAGTGGCAGAAGCGCATTGCCACGGGCGAGTTCAAGGGCATCAGCGTCGCCGCAGCTTGAAGACGGTCGGCGTGTTCGACAGCGGGGTGGGCGGCCTGAGCGTGCTGCGCGCCCTGCTCGCCGAACTGCCGGGCACCCGCTTCGTTTATGTGGCCGACAGCGCACACGCGCCATACGGCGAACGCGCGGCCTCGTACGTTTCAGCACGCACCCAACGCATCACCGCTTACCTGCGCGAGGCCCACGCCATCGACGCGCTGGTGCTGGCCTGCAACACGGCCACCGCACACGCCATCGACGATCTGCGCAAGAGCCATCCGGACCTTCCGGTCGTGGGCGTGGAACCGGCGCTCAAGCCTGCTGCCGCGAGCAGCCGCAGCGGGCGCATCGGCGTGCTGGCCACGCGTGGCACGCTCGGCAGCGCACGATTCGCTCAGTTGCGTGATCGACAGGTTTCGGCCGCCACACGCCCGCTGCACTTCAGTTGCCAACCGTGCGACGGACTGGCCGATGCCATTGAAAGGCACGATGCCGCCGCCATCCTGGCCCTGTGCGAACGCAACGTGCACACGCTGCGCGAGCGGGCGGGGCCGGAGATGGACACGCTGGTGCTGGGCTGCACGCACTACCCCTTTGCCGCAGACGTTCTGAGTCGCTTGTGCGGCCCGCAGATCACGCTGGTGGATACGGGTGCACCCGTGGCACGGCGAACGCGCGAAATCCTGGGTGAATCCAGCCGGGCGGAGGGTGCCCCAATGCCACCCGTGCTGATCGCCAGCGGTTCGACGCAGGCGCTGACGAAAGCCGCGCAGCGCTGGCTCAACGTGCAGGTGATGGCATGCCCTCTGCCGGTCTGAACGTCAGCGGGTGGGGGCTGCCTCGCCCAGTGCGGCCGCCCGCCCGCGCGCCATGTTCACCGGCATCAGCAGCGCCAGGCCAATCAGGAACAGCACGGCGGTAAAGCCGATGGCCAGGCGCTGGTTGCCCCCGGTCATCCAGGTGATGGCGCCATAACTCAGCGGACCGATGATGCTGGCCACTCGCGTCGCGAAAGTCCACAGGCCGAAGAACTCCGCCAGTTGGGCCGGCGGCGCGAGCATGCCGGCCATGGCTCGGCCTGAAGACTGGCTCGACCCCATGCACACGCCCGCAATGGCGGCGGCGTACCAGAAGCCGCCTTTGCTGGTGGTGAGCGCCGCGATGATGCAGGTGGCCATCCATCCCACCAGCGTGATCCCCAGCGCGAGCTTGTGGCCCAGGCGGTCTTGCCAGTAGCCAAAAGCCAGGGCACCCAGCGCCGCCGCAATGTTCAGCACAAAGATGAGCACCATGGTTTCCTGCTGCACGAAGCCGATCACCTGCTCTGCGTAGATGGCTGCCAGGGTGATCGCCACCGCCACTCCTCCCTGATAAGCAGCCACGCAGGCCAGCAGCCACATGAAATCGCGGTATCGGCGCGCCTGCTGAAAGGTACGCCGCAACTGGCGAAGCGACTCGCGCCAGCTGCCGGCAGCCACAGCCCCCACCTGCGGTTGCGCGCGCTCACGCAGCAATACCAGCGTGAACAGCGCAGCGGCACCGAACACTGCGGCCGTGATCAGCATGGTCACCGGCACAAACTGTTCCGCCTTCTGTCCCTGGGCCTGCGCCCACAGCACATAGCCCAGGCACAGGCCCAGCGCCAGCATGCCGCCCACATAACCCAGACTCCAGCCCCAGCCGCTCACCCGGCCCATGGCCTGCGCGCGCGCCAGCTCAGGGAGGAAAGACGCCACCAGCGACTCGCCCCAGGCGAAAAACACGTTTGAAACAATGATCAGCAGCACCCCCAGCACCACCGCCCCCGGGCCCACCAGGCCGAGCGCGGCCGTGGCCAGCACGCAGCCCACGGTGGTCATCATCAGCAGGCGCTTTTTCGCTGCATGACGGTCGGCCCAGGCTCCCATGGCCGGGATCGTGAACATCACGATCAGATGCGACACGCTGAGTGCCGCCGTCCAGGCGAATGTGGCCCAGTCGGCGCCTCCGGCCACCGCACCCACGAAGTACGCCGCAAACACCGCCGTGATCACCACCGTGGTGTACCCCGAGTTGGCGAAGTCGTACATCGCCCAGCCGAACACCTCGCGCTTGCGCACGCCGGGATTCAGGGCATCGGTGGAGAAGAAGGCCATGCTCGCGCGCTCCGCAGTGAGAGACCGCGCGACGCGTCAGTGCAAATGACGTGGCTTGCGCGGCCCGCCGTGACCGGAGGAGCCGCCAAAGCCGCGCGGCGGCTTGCCGAGCTGCATGGAGCTGACCAGCGCGTCAAAGCGTTGGGAGAACAGCTTGTCGATCGAGGCCACCACGTCACCGAGTTCGGACTGATCGAAATGGCGCTCCATCACATGCAGCACGTCCTGCACCAGCAGGTCGCGCTGCACCTGCATGATGGCCGCGGGCGTGGGGCCCACGAAGCACATCAGGAAGTCGTCTCGTGCTTCCTCATCGGCCGACTCGTCTTCCTCGTCGTACTCGGCATCGTAGAAAGACACTTCCAGCGGCGCGCCGGCCGAGGCGATTTCGTTGAGACCCATGCAGGCCTCCTCAATGGCCTGGCGAAAATCCTCGTCGCCCGGCACCGTCCAGCAGATCTGCAACACGTGGGCTTCTGCGTCGAAGCGGATGCCGGGTTCGTCTTCATAACTGCTCTCGGCTGCAGCCGCCAGCGACTTGGCGCCGGCGTATTGCCACAAGGGCTTGAGCGCGTCCTGGATCTGGCCAAAGACCACGTCTTCACGCAGCGGAACGTCGCCGTGCACATGGATCTCAAAGGGCGCGTTGTATCGGGTCATGGAAACTCACTGTACCGGCGAAACCGGAAAAAACCTAGCCTGGTGCCTCGAGGCGGACTCGAACCGCCAAGGCGCTACGGCGACCACGGATTTTAAGTCAAGCACTCGATTGCACGCGAGGTATCATGCCCGACAGCCCTGCGCGGGTGGCGAAATCGGTAGACGCCCGGGACTTAAAATCCCGTATCCGAAAGGGTGTGCGGGTTCGATCCCCGCCCCGCGCACCAATGAAAGCGGACGCCGCGTCGCTTTCAACAATCCCCCAGAAGCCTACCGAGCAAGAGATCGCCAGAAGCCGCGAACCGCCCGGTGCCATTGGCGCGCAGGGATGGCGCGAACGCTGTTGCCGACCTGCAAAGCGAGAGCGTTCAATGCCCCGTTCATCATGGTGGTCAGCAGTTCCGGATCGCCGTCGAATGTGAACTCGCCGGACGCCATGGCATCGCGCAACGCCGCACGCAATGCGTTGACGCTCAACCGGTCATCCAGCTGGTGCCAGCGTTGCCAGCCGAGCACCGTAGGGCCATCGACAAGCAGGATGCGCCGAACGTCGTCGCGCGTCACGAATTCGATCCAGGCTATCGAGCCACGCTCCAGCGCGTCAAGCGCGCCGCGCGCACGGGCGGTGGCGACCTCCACGCACGGCAGCGCTTCCTCAACAAGCTGAATGCAAACCGCCTCGAACAGCGCCGATTTGTCGGCGAAGTGATGGTAAAGAGCGCCTCTTTGCACGCCCGCACCGGCAAGGATCGCTTCAGTGGAGGTGGAGGCAAAGCCGTGCTGCGCGAACAGCGTGCGCGCGACGCCCAGCAGTCTTGATCGCGTCAGCGCGGATCGTTCAGGGTTTGTTGCCATGACCTCGATAGTAATAGACAGACTGCCTGTTTGTTGAGAGAATTTTTAAAGAAACAGACAGTCTGTTTCTTATTATCCAATCGACATTCAAGGAGCTTTCGATGCGATTCAGCGACCGATACCCCATCATCGTCACCGTCCACAAGAATGCTTGCCGCGATTTCTGGGTCCAGCACCTGAAATTGGAGGTGGGCTTCGACAGTGACTGGTTCGTCTGGCTCACCGCCACAGACGGCAGCATGTCCATTGCCTTCATGACGCCCGATCACCCCTCGGCGCCGCCGGGGCCCGAGGCGTTCTCTGGAAAAGGCATGTGCTTTGAGTTGCAGGTGGAAGACGCTGGCCTCGAGCACGCCAGGTTCATCGCAAGCGACGGCCAAGTGGGATACCCACTCACCGACGAAGCGTTCGGGCAGCGCCGATTCGGATTTGCTGACCCGTCAGGCCTGTGGGTCGATGTGGTGCAGCAGATCGAACCGGATGCGGGCTATTGGGATCGATACATGCGGGCCAGCTGACATGCACGCGACTACATTCCGCGCGCGGCGCACGGGGGCCAGCCAGTTTGCGAGTGACCTGCACTCACTGGTCACCCTTGCGCTGCCCATCGTCGCAGGGCTGGTTTGCAGTGCGCTGATGGGCCTGGTGGACAGCGCAGTGGTTGCGCCGCTGGGCCATGCGGCACTGGCTGCGGTCTCGCTGACAGGGTCTGTATTGCTGGTGTTCATCGCGACCCTCTTTGGGCTGATGAGCGCCACAGGCATGCTGGCCGCGCAGTCGTTTGGCGCCGGAATGCAGGCGGCGGTGTCCAGCCACCGACGCGCCGGTTGGCGTTTTGCATTGGCAGCCGGCTTCTCAGCGGCCGCTCTGATGGGGGTGGCCTGGCTGTTGCTGCCATTGCTCGGCCAGCCTCAAGACGTGCTGGCGGTCATGTTCGGCTACTGGTTCTGGTCGGCCCTGACCCTCGTTCCTCTGGCCCTGCTGTTCGCCTACAAGCAGTTGTTCGACGCCATCGACCGCCCCGGGATCGCGTTGGCGGTGCTGGCAGCCACGGTGCCGCTGAATGCTGGCCTCAGTGCATGGTTCGTTCAAGGTGGCTTCGGTTTGCCGGCCTTCGGACTGGTCGGAGCGGGTGTCGGCAGCTTCCTGGCAAACGTTGGCGCTGCGGCTGGTTTCGTGCTGCTGGCGAACCATCACCCCGCGTTGCGGCGGTGGTTTCACGAGACCGCGCCATGGCGCGAGGCCCTGAAACGGCAGCACACAGAGGGTGCGCCCATGGGCCTGCAGTACCTGTTCGAAACAGGTGCAAATGCGGCCGCCGGTCTGATGGTCGGCGCGTTTGGTGCAGTGGCATTGGCGGCAAATCAGATCACGATGTCGGTAACCATGTTGCTGTACATGGTGCCACTGGGCATTGCCTCGGCCGCAGGTCTGCGCATTGCACAGGCAGTAGGCGCCGGTGACCATGCGGCGTGCTGGCCGCTTGCTCGGGCGGCCCTGCTGGTGGCTGCCGCGTGGATGGGTACGGCCGGTGTTGCGCTTGCGTTGGGCGGTCACAAGGTCGCGCGCTGGTTCAGCGTCGACGAAGCCGTGATCGCAACCACCGCTGCACTGTGTGTCTCTGTGGCTCTCATGCAGGTTGCTGACGGCGTTCAGAGCGTAAGCCTGGGCGCATTGCGGGGGCTGCTCGAAAGCCGTTGGCCAACGCGCGTTTCGCTCGCCTGTTGCTGGTGTATTGCGCTCCCCGCCGCATGGGTGCTGTCAGAGCTGCTGGGGTTCGGACCCGCAGGAGTCTGGTGGGGATTCGGCATGGGGCTCACGGTAGCGGCCGCGGCGCTGACTCTCCATCTCCGCCAGATCACGCAGCGACCAATGCGACCTGACAGGTAGTCGACGCCCTACAGCACACAGCTGAACATCCCCATGAAATCCTTCCGAGAACACCACCCAACCTGAAGCACTCAACATGACCTCTACAACCAACGCCACATCCACACTGGACACTGCGCCACCTCGCCCAAGCCTGGCTGCGGTACTGATCTTTGATGCCTTTACCTGTGCAGCCATGGGCTTGGGACTGCTGGTGTTGACGCAAGTCCTGGCGGCGTTACTTGGGCTGCCACCAGCGCTGTTGAAATGGGCGGGTTTGCTGCTGATGCCCTGCGCTTTGCTGATGATGGTGGCCGGTGTCAGGCAGCCCCCCATTGCCGCACTCGTGCTGCTGATCGTGATTGGCAATATCGCGTGGGTGCTTGCAAGCTTGTTTTTTGCCTTTTCGATCGACGGCATCACATCCATCGGGCGTACCGCCGTTCTCGCGCAGGCCGCAGCCGTGCTGTTGCTGGCCTGGCTTGAGTGGCGTGGCCTCGATGCCCAATGGCGCTCTGGTTCCCAAGGAGCGTACTGAAATGGAATCCGCCCAACGCGAACCGGGAACCAACCATGTGACCGCCGCCGACGGCACCCGGCTTTACTGCCGATCCTATGGACAGGGACCCACGGTGATACTGACAGCCGGTTGGTCGTTGCCATCGGACATGTGGGCCTACCAGATCGTGCCTCTGGTGGCTCGTGGAATGCGTTGTGTGATCTACGACCGACGTGGGCACGGACGCTCTGACGACAGCGGACGTGGCTATGACTACGACACGCTTGCCGACGACATGGAGGCGGTGTTGTCGGCGATGGCAGTTCAGGACGCGACGCTTGTAGGCTATTCGTTCGGTTCGGGCGAGTGCGTCCGCTATCTGACCCGGCACGGTATGGGACGCATCAAGCGATTGATGCTGCTGGCACCCAGTACCCCATTCCTGCTGTCCTCACACGACAACCCAGCAGGCGTTGATGCCGCTGTTTTCGAGCATCTTCGCCAAACCATGGCTGCCGACTACGCGAAATGGGTGGACGACAACGAAGATCCTTTCGTGATCCCCGCCACCTCGCGGGGCATGAGGCAGTGGCTGAAGTCCCTCATGATGCAGTCATCGCTGCCTGCGCTGCTCGAGTGCAACCGCATCATGACCACGACCGATTTCCGCCCAGAGGTCCGCGCGCTGGCACTCCCGGTCTCCATCGTTCAAGGCGATCGTGATGCGTCACTCCCATTCCCGCTGACCGGCCAACCAACCTATTCGTTGATTCGCAATGCAAAGCTCACGGTATACGAGGATGCGCCACACGGCCTGTTTCTGACCCATACCGAAAGACTGAATGAGGACATCGCTGCTCTTGTGCAGGCTTAGACGCTCGTACGAGCACAGCTGACCGTGGACATCGAAAGTCCGGGGCAACAACTGCTTGCATAATGAAGTTGTTGCTTTGGAGTCAACATTCATGCCCTCACCGCCGCGTGCGAAAGTCCTTCATCTGGAGCGCAGCTTGCTGTACCACTTCGCGGGCATTACCGACCGCGTGGGAGGCAGCATGCACATGCTGTGCCGTGACCGCTATGGTCTTTCGCCAGCAGCCTGGCGCGTGATGGCCCACGTCGGCGAGCTACAACCCATTACGGCAAAAGAGATCGGACTTCGAGCCGCAATGGACAGTGTCAATCTCTCGCGTGCAATGGGTCAGCTTGATGCGTTGGGCTTTCTTAAACGCCACATCGATCCGGCTGATCGACGACGGATCGTGCTTCAGTTGACGCCTGCGGGGCAGTCGGCCTATGACACGCTTGTACCCCTCAGCCTGGAAGCCGAAAGGACATTGCTAGCCGAGTTGAACGCGCAAGAGCGAGCCACCCTCCGCGAGCTTGCTCACCGCGTCTGGGAGCGATCACGCCGCCTGTTCGATGACACGGATCAAGAAACTTCCTTCTAAATGCAATAGTTGCATTATGCAGCTAAATAGCTGAGAATACGGCCCACTACGGTGGCGGTGTGCCGCCGGCGGAGGTTGAAAGATGACCAATCTTTCTGGGTTGCTTCGAATGGTCCGGCTCAATGCGGGTTGCTCCCAACTCGAACTCGCGCTTCGTCTGGACGTGTCTCAGAGACACATCAACTTCATTGAACGCGACAGAGCGCGTCCGAGCCGCGGGCTGCTGCTTGCATGGTTGCGAGAATTGGGGGGGAACACCTCCCTGGCGAACGCCGCACTGCTGAACGGGGGCTATTCGCCCCTGTTGCCCCACGCCAGCCTGCCTTCCAGAATGACAGGCAACGACTCAGTGGCCTTGCGAACGATGGAACTGCATTACCCAAACCCGGGCCACGTCTTCAACAGTGACTGGTACATCGTCCAAGCAAATCCTGCGAGTCGCTGGATTTGCGATCTTGTGATGCCTGGCGTCTGGCAAGAGGAGCAGCTCGATATGCTGGCCACCCTGGCAGACCCGCGCGGCTGGCTTTCTCGCGCGCACGAGCCCGCAAAAATTGCCAGGGCGCTTCTCGCGCAAGTCCGCACAGAGCAGTGGACTCGACCTGGTCTGAAGCTCCGCGTTGACACGCTTCAGAGCGCTCTCGAAGCGAGGTATGGCAAGCTGAAGCTGCCGACACAACAAGAACCGGTTGCCACATCGTTTGATGTGACCCTGGAAACGCCGCTCGGGTTGATGAGCTTCTGCGCAGTCCAGACGGTCAGCGGTTTGCCACATGACGCGATGGGTGCACGCCTCAGGACCGAACTCTGGTATCCCACTGACCTGCAGACATCGCATTTGCTGCGTCAGCATGCACAGGGCGCTGGCAAATCCAACTAATGCAATCGCGTCGCTCTGTATTCAATACCGCTTCAAGAGATCGGACGCGCTATACCCCGGGGCAACGCCATCCACAAGCAGGACTGCACTGTCCGAGTTGTATCGACGCATAGCAAGAATCTCTTGGTATTCCTTGCAGAAGTACCAGTCTCGGGCGTTTTTCATGGTGGGAAATTCAATCATGACCAGGTGCCCCGTGAACTCACCATCCATGACCACCGGGTTGTCTCCGTGGACGAGAAATCTGCCGCTGTGTGGCTCCAGTGTTCTGGTGATCTTCCGGATGTATTCAATGATCGAGGCATTCCAGTTGACGCTTCGCATGAGGGCGACAGCATAGGCGGGCATAGGCGCTCCAGGTACCAAAGACGCTCATCATGCGTGGGGCGAAACTGCGCCGCCAACTACCTCCGACGTCAAGCCTGCCTGTCGACGGTTCAGTTCCGTGTCATGTGAACGTGACTCAACAGGTAGTCGACGCCATCGCTGCCGATCGACATAGTTGCAAGTGAACTTCCACCAAAGCCGGTAACACCCCTCCAGGAAGAACCAGAAAGGATTTCGCATGCAGGTGCAGGAAGTGGCGCCGAATGTCTTGGTGTTCGTGGGACAAAGCCACCATTCGGTCGCCACGGCATTCGTGTCGGGGCAGGAAGCCATTTTGGTGGACACGCTGGCGGGGGCAGACGATTCGCATTTGCTGTTTGAAACCCTGTGCGGCCGTATGGGCAAACGCGTTCGCGCCGTGGTGGTCACCCACTACATGTCCGATCACCTGGGCGGCCTTCACCTCTACAAAGGCGCTGAAGTCATCGCACATGCTCACCACATGCACACCTACTTCTCGCAGGGCACGCGAGAGTCCCACGTCGAGCGCCATTTCGTGCGCCCAGACAGAGTGATCCACGATGGGCTTGATCTGGTCTGGGGCGGCAAGCTCATCCGCATCTTCCACAATCCGGGTCACACGGTCAGCACCCTGAACATCGACGTGCCCGCACTCGACTTGCTGCTGACATCGGACAACCTGGTGGGTCACATCGCCTACCTGTCATCTTCGGCACCCGACATGCTCGATGGGGCCTTGTCCAGAATTGAACAGCTGGGTCGCAGGATTCTTGTGTCTGGTCACCTCGGCGTTCAGGCAGGTGAAGCCGCTCACAACGCTCGAGACTACCTCCGTCGGCTGGCCGGCGAAGTACAAGGGTGCCGAGATGAAAGTGGAGTTCTCGATGCAGCTCTAATGAGCTTGATCCCAGTGGAGAAGTGCCGCGTAGGCGGTTACGCTTTGACTGACTTCGAGCGCGAATGGCATGGCTACAACCTTGACGTGATCGGCGCGCGGGATCTCTTCCCGCTTGGTAATACTGGAAAGCTGGAACCCCTCGCGTCTCTCACTTAAGGGGTTAGCAAGGCGCGACACCTCGGGCCTGAGACCGACTACAGGCCCCCCGCATTCTCACGAACGGCGTACAAGAAGCGGATCATTCCCAACTCTGCGGCGTTCTTCATGAGCTCCACGTTCAGCCAGGCTGCAATGGTCTGCAGATCGCTGTTGGGAAGAGGCCAGCTGTCTGGCCTGGATTCCTCCCATTGGGTTTCGGAACTGTTCTCCAGAATGGCGCGCCACTTCTGACGGAGGTCGTCAATGCGCAGACGAACGCCGTTTGCCGATCCTGCCCATTCCAAGTCCGGCGAGACGGTTGCAGATCGCCCCTCGACATGCTCCAGCGTCTTTGACCACCAATAGCAGATGTGCCAGGTGGTCCATGCGATCGTGGGTGGCCCGATGTCGTATCTCTCGTGCTCTGGCCACTGCGCATGCCAGCTACCAGGCTTGCGCTCCACGACATGAAGACATCGCGCGGCAGGTTTCCACAAGCACTCCTGGGTGGTCAGTTCGTCCAGGTGGTAGGCCATCAGAGACCAAGCGATGTCAAACTGCTTTAGAAGGACATCTCGAACTGCGGTGGTGTCTCTCATGTTTAGATGGTGCTGCAGATGCGCTCTAAAGAGCACGAACAACGTCATCGGCTCGTCGCGAATGCAGACCGGTAGGGCGCTGGCACGTACACCTCATGCATGAGAGTGGCTTGTGCTCGCAGCGGCCAGTAGGGATCGCGCAAGAAGGCGCGCCCGAGGAAGACCAGATCAGCATCACCCGATGCCACCACGTCTTCAGCCTGGTCAACGTCGGTGATGAGCCCGACAGCGGCTGTCAGGATATCAGCGTTGTCCCGGATGTGCCTTGAAAAGGGAACCTGATAACCCCTCTCGAGCGGAATCTCGGCATTCGCCGCAATGCCTCCGGAAGATACATCAATCAGGTCCACGCCATGCAACTTGAGGTCGCCGGCCAGCCGTGTCGAGTCCTCTAGGCTCCATGCACCCGGGATCCAGTCGGTTGCCGACAGCCGCACAAAGAGAGGCGCATCATCTGGGATGACTTCGCGAACTCTGGTGACCACCTGGCCGAGGAATCGGGTTCTGTTCTCGAAAGAACCGCCATAACCGTCAGTGCGCTTGTTCGAGAACGGGGACAGAAACTGGTGCAGCAGATAGCCATGCGCCGCATGAATCTCGACAACATCAAAGCCTGCCAAGGTGGCTCGCTGTGCTGCCGCTGCGAAGTCCTCAAGACAGCGTTCAAGTTCCGCTTCTGTCGCGGGTTGGGGCATCGGATCGCCGGCTCTGAAACGAACGTCGCTTGCGGAGAGAATGGGCCAGGCCCCCTGTTCGGACGTCAAGGGCGCACCACCTGCCCAGGATGGATGACAACTTCCTTTTCGACCGGAGTGTGACAACTGGATCGCGGGGATCGAACCTTGATCTCGAATGAATTGCGCAATACGCGACAGCGGTTCGATTTGTGCGTCGTTCCACAATCCCAGGCAACCCGGGGATATGCGCCCTGCCGGGGACACAGCAGTGGCCTCAACCATGACCAGACCAGCACCACCAACGGCTCGGCTACCAAGGTGAACAAGGTGCCAGTCATCGGCCACGCCGTCGCTTGCACAGTATTGGCACATGGGGGACATTGCTATTCGGTTGCGGAGTGAGACGCCCCGTATTGACAAAGGAGTGAACAGTGTTGGAGTCTTCATGGGCTGCGATTCTGAAGCCCGCGCAGGCTGCGAGACACTGGCGGATACGACAATATTCATTAATAATCCGCCAATGATCGACTCGCAGCCAACCGTCGTAGCCATCGTCTATCAGGGGATGAGCATGTTCGAACTCGGCATCGTTGCCGAGGTATTCGGAGGCACTCGACCAGACTTCCCGAAGCCTCTGTTCAAACTGAAGTTTGCCCAAGCAGAACCAGGAGCTCTGAAAACCATAGGTGGCCTGCAACTTCGCGCGCACGGAGGGTTGGGATTGCTGCGAGGTGCTGATTGCGTGGTGGTTCCTGGCTGGCGCGATGCGCACGAATTTCCTCCGCCAGCCCTGCTGCGAGCGCTGGTTCGGGCTCTGGCTCAAGGCTCGCATGTCATTTCCCTTTGCTCTGGGGCATTTGTGCTGGCCAGCGCCGGCATTCTCGACAACCGACGTGCCACGACGCACTGGCGATACGCAGACCTGTTTCGAGAGCGATTCCCGCAGGTGCACTTTGACCCGGATGTCTTGTACGTTGAAGATGGAAAGGTCATGACGTCGGCTGGCAGTGCGGCGGGGATCGACGCATGCCTTCAAGTCGTGCGGCGTCAATATGGTGCCGACGTGGCAAACACGGTTGCACGCGCGATGGTGACGAATCCGCATCGGGCTGGTGGCCAGGCGCAATATGTCCGCCGCCCAATGGCGATCCGGCCGGACCGATCTTTGGCGCCGCTGCTTGAATGGGCACGCAGTCAGCTGGGCAATGGAATGACAGTTTCAGCGCTTGCGAAGCGCGCCGCCGTCAGCGACCGAACCTTGCTGCGCAAATTCGTAGGTGAAGTGGGCATCACCCCCAAAGCATGGCTCCAGCAGGAACGAATCTCTGAAGCGCAGCGTCTGCTCGAGGCCACAGAAACACCCTTGGAAGGCATCTCGGAAGCCGTTGGCTATTCGACGATCGGAGCGTTCCGCACCGCATTCCGCCAAACGGCTGGCGTAGCTCCTGCGACCTATCGGAGCAACTTCCGAAAATGACTGGACTTGCAGCGTCGCCAACGCCACGGAACCTTCGAATACCCGACAGGTAGTTGATCCCAGGGTCAACGGGGCATAGCGTGTGAACAGCATCACTACGCTTTACGCACATGAATCCCGATGATCTCCCGGAGTCTCCAAAGGCCTACCACTCTCTCGTTCTCTCCGTCACCGCCCTGTGCAGCGCCATTGCAGTTGTTGGCTGTGGCGGTGCAGACGAGGTCGACCCGAGCCGTTCCTGCATCCCTTCGCCTCGTGTGGGACCTACGCAGCCTATCCTGACGTCACTTGCACCTTCAGTGGTGGCAACGGGAGGAGCCTGGCGGGGTGTCGAGATTTCGGGAACGGTGTCCCAGCTCGATCCTGATCGCACCTTGTCTCTCAGCGATTGCGTCATACGCGGCTCCCTGGTGTGGGTTGGCAAGCTCACACTGGAGCGCTGCACGATAGAAGGCAGCGTCGCTCAAGAGACGGGCTGGATGTCATCCTGGTCGATCGATCCCGAACTGGCGCGATGGACCATTCGCCACACACACATCCAGGGACGGGGGCAAACGGTTGGTTTGCGTCCCAACGGACGGACACTGTACGACTCGACGAGTCGAAGGCCGTTGCTGGTGGAAGACTCCATCGTTGAGATGGGACAGACATATCCACCCGCCCATTCAGAGGCGATGCAAATGCTGGGAGGCCGTGATCAAACGTATCGCCGGGTGGTGTTCCGCAACAACGGTGTATTCACTAACGCACAAACCGCGGTGGTGTTCTCCAAAGCCGCCGAGGTCAGGTTTGAGGACTCAGCCATTCTTGCGGCGCCCGTCCCGGTGGGCGAACGTCCTGCGACAGGGCAGTTCACCCTTTACCTGAGCCATCCCACGACATTCAAAAACACTGTTGTCCAGCAAGGACTGGCGGGGCGTGTGTATCCCGATGATCGCGCAAATGCGGTGGATGCAGGCGGCAACATGGATGAGCACTGTCGTCCGATTGCGCTGCCCTGACGCGGGTTTCACGGGCGCCTTACCTTTCAGGTCGTTGACCCGCCCCACGCCCGGACTTCTACTCTTTCCCCGAGTCTTGTTAACTACCTTGAAAGGTGAGGATATGGACTATCTGACGATCCAGCCCATCCATGGCTACACCTCGCTTGACGGATTTTGCGACGACAGGTCATTCAGATGGGTTTGGAGGAAGGCCTGACCTCGACGTTGGAACGCCTCGACGAGCTTCTCCTGACACTTAACTAAGCACTCAGAAACCCCCGTCTGATGTCCACACCAGAACAAACTGCCGCGGTTGATGCCTACGCCGGCAAGATCGGCGACTTTGCCAAACCGGTCCTTGCTCACCTGCGCGCCATCATCCACGCCAGTTGTCCAGAGGTCGTGGAAGAAATCAAATGGGGTATTCCGCATTTCAGCTATGGGGGCGACTTCCTGTGCATCTTCGCGGCGTACAAACTGCACTGCTCCATCACGTTCTACAAGGACGCGCTGATGGTTGATGCGCGTTTCAAAGCCAATGCGGGTGTCCCAGCCGCGAAGCGTTTCATGGGAAAACTCACCGGCATTGCCGATCTACCGCCAGATCGAGATCTGAAATTCTGGATCAATGAAGCCATGGTGCTCACCGAGCAAGGTCTGAAACTTCCGCCGCGAGAAACCAGGACGCTCAAGGACGTCGAAAAGCCTGCAGACTTCGAGCAGAAGTTGCAGGCCAACCCAAAGATCGCAGAGATCTTTGAGAGCAAATCGGCGTCCTATCGAAAGGAATACAACGTCTGGATTGACGCAGCCAAGACTCAGGCAACACGCGACAAGCGCATTGAAGAGGCCATAGCCTGGATCGGGGAAGGCAAGGAACGCTTCTGGAAGTACGCCAGAAAGTTACCGTCCGCTCTCAGGCGTTCACGGCACCGGGTAAATCGGTCAGCCCTGGACAGATCGCGCACTACTCAAGCGCCAGAGCACCGCACCGGCGCACAACCACTGACCCAGCACCATGCCGGTGCCCACGCCATGCCACAGCCGCAGGTTACCGCCGGTGGCACGCGCGGTGACGATGTTCTGCGCCACGGCGAACTCCTGCATCAGGGCCAGCAGCATCGCAAAGAGCACGAAGCCCATGGTGGTCAGGGCCTCGGGGGAAACGGAAGCGCCTTCGCTACGCCAGCGGCGCAACAGGAGCAGCAGTGCCAGCCCGAGCACCAGGCCCGCCCAGCATTGAAGGGAGAAGATGCGCGCCGCCACCGGCCCGGCCGCTGCGGGGCTGCCCAAAGTGGCGAACAGCATGGGCACGGCGAGAAAGCTCAAGGCCGTGATGCCACCCCACCAGAGCGCGGCCAGAAAGATGGAGAGCCGTTTCAGCGGCATCAGGCGTAGCGCACCGCCACGATCTCGAAGCGTCTGGTGCCGCTGGGTGCCTGCACCTCCGCCACGTCACCTTCCTCCTTGCCGATCAGCGCGCGCGCAATGGGGCTGTTGATGTTGACTAGGCCGTGCTTCAGATCGGCCTCGTCTTCACCCACGATCTGGTAGGTGACGGCCGTGCCGCTGTCTTCGTCTTCCAGCTCCACGGTGGCGCCGAACACCACCTTGCCGCCCGCATCGAGCTGCGTCGGGTCGATGATCTGGGCGGCAGAGAGTTTTCCCTCGATCTCGGCGATGCGGCCCTCGATGAACCCCTGACGGTCCTTGGCGGCGTCGTACTCGGCGTTCTCGCTCAGGTCACCCTGGGCGCGTGCCTCGGCAATCGCGTTGATCACCCAGGGACGGTCCACGGTCTTGAGCCGGTGCAATTCTTCCTTGAGCTTCTCGGCGCCGCGCGTGGTGATCGGAATGGTGGCCATATGTGCGTGTCTCCAAAAGCAAACCGCCGGGCGTTGCCGCTCGGCGGTGTTCATGAAAACCCATTATGCCGCGAAAGAATGCGGCCCCCCATTCGGGCAAACGCGCGTCAGTCGCGGCCGGCCTCTTCCATTTTTCGGGCCAGCAAGGCCGGGTCGGTGAAGCACAGTTCGTGGCTTCCCGGGCAGGTCACCAGCCGGTAAAGCCCCAGGCGCTCCGAAAGGCGCGGATGCCAGGGCAGGCTGTGGGGCATCGCGGTGTCTTCGGTGCAGAGCAGGTAGCTCTTGCCCATGGGTTTGGCCGCCAGCTCACTTTGCAGCAACACCGGTTCGGTGAAGGTGCGGTAAGGCTGGAGATTGAGCCGGTCGAACGCGCTTTGCGCCAGGGCGGCGTCGGCATCGTTGATGAAGGCTTCGCGCCAGATCGGATAGGGCAGCATGACCGCGTTGCCATTGGACGCGGCAATTTCGTCGAACAGCGCCCGGTAGTGCGGCGGCACCATGTCGTTGAGGCATTCGCCACTGAGTGGCACAAAGGCGCACCAGTAAACCAGGCGGGTGATGCGATCGGGCACCCGGTCGGCGACCCCGCTGATGACCATGCCGCCGTAGCTGTGGCCAACCAGCCGCACGTTGCGCAGGTCGTTCTTCTCCAAGTACTCGACGACGGACTGCACCGCTTCGGTCAGGCCGCTGGTGGCGCGGTCGTCGCCCGCACGGTTGCCGGCCAGCGTGGGGCAATGCACCGTATGGCCGCGATCGCGCAGGTGCTGCGCCACGGGCTCCATTTCAGCGCCGGTGTGCCAGGCGCCATGCACCAGAACATAGGTATCTGCCATCGGGTGTCTCCTTCGGTGTGGATGGGGCCCTGCAGCTTAGGCAGAACTCCCGCCGCCCGATGGCGCAAGCGTGCCACGGGGGGTGGCTGGTTCGTGCCAGGTGTCTTCAGCCCCGAATTCGCTCACGGCGCCAGCGTGCCGGCGTGGTGCGAAACTGGCGCTGGAACTCGCGCACGAAATGCGAGGCGTCGGCGAAGCCGCAGCGTCGGCCCAGTTCAGACACCGAGACGTGGGCAAGCCTGGCCTGCTCCAGCAGCTGCGCCGCGCGCTCCAGGCGGAGACGCCGAAGGCTCAGCGCAAAGCTTGTCGACTCAGCAGCGAAGGCGCGGTGCAGGGTTCTCACTGACACGCCGAGCTGGTCGGCCGCCCATTGCGACGTCAGGCCGGCATGGTCGAGCTGGTTCTGCTGGAGGCGCTGCGCGCGCAGGAACAGATCGCGTTGAGGTGGCGAAGTCACCGATGGCATGGGCTCAATGGCCGCAGCCAGCATGGCGCCGAGCTGGTCACACAGCAGATCCGAGGGGTAACCAGCCGCCAGCAGCGGGTCGTGGGCAAACTGAAGGCACAAGCCCGAGAGCGCCCTGCCCCACCCTTGGTCTCGTTGAGCCACGCGCGGCGCGGCTGCGTCCACCTGCGTCAGCCACTGGCCGACCCAGGCGCGGGGCAACTGAATGGACATGACTTCCACGGACTCGGGAAAATGCAGTTCGTACAAATGGGCCGAGTCGACCAGCACCGCATCGCCCGGGCGCAGCCCGACACGATGACCCCTCTGGCGCACGTGCCACGGGGTCTGGCGCTGGGTGATCAGGTAGAACGGGTGGCTTGCGCTGCGTGCAATGCCGGCACGCGTGCGGTAAACATCCTGGGTGGATGCCTCCACCTGGTTGAAAGACAGCGGACCCACCTCGACACTGGTGAGGCGCCCCTCGAAGGCCAATGCCTGCCGCGAGCTGCAGTCCATTTCCAGAAAGGCCTCGCAGATGGCACCCACCCAGTAGTCGAGTCGCCCTCGCGCGTCCACCCCGTCGGTCGACCACTGCCTGGCCATGCCCTGTGATTGAGTGACGGAGGCTTCCATCGCGCCAATGTAGCGCTGCGTCAGCACCGGCGCCTTGGCGCAAACCCGCAGAGCGGGGCCGGCGTCAGAGCTGTGCGTGCATCTCCTGGACCGAGATCACGTCCAGCTTGTCGAGGTACTTCATACCCTCCACCGCCGCTTCCGCGCCTGCGATGGTGGTGAATGTGGTTACGCGGGCCAACAGTGCCGAGGTGCGGATGGCGCGCGAGTCCGCGATGGCATTGCGGCGCTCTTCCACCGTGTTGATGACCAGCACGATGTCGCCGTTCTTGATCGCGTCGACGATGTGCGGGCGGCCTTCGGTGACCTTGTTCACCGTCTCCACCGCCACACCGGCTGCGCTGATGGCAGCGGCTGTGCCGCGCGTGGCCACCAGTTCGAATCCCATGCCCACGAGTTCGCGCGCGATCTCGACGGCGCGCGGCTTGTCGCTGTTTTTAACGGTGAGGAACACCTTGCCCGAAGTGGGCAACTTGGTGCCGGCCCCGATCTGGCTCTTCACAAACGCTTCGCCGAAGGTCTTGCCCACGCCCATGACTTCGCCGGTGGATTTCATCTCCGGGCCGAGGATGGTGTCCACACCAGGGAACTTCACGAACGGGAACACGGCTTCCTTGACGCTGAAATAAGGCGGCGTCACTTCCGCGCCGATGCCTTGCGCGTCCAGCGACTGGCCCGCCATGCAGCGCGCCGCCACCTTGGCGAGCTGGATGCCCGTGGCCTTGGAAACAAAGGGCACGGTGCGCGACGCACGCGGGTTCACTTCCAGCACAAAGATCACATCCTTCTTGACGCCGTTCTCTTCCACTTCCTGGATCGCGAACTGCACATTCATCAGGCCGATCACGTTCAGGCCATCGGCCATGGCCGCGGTCTGGCGCTTGAGCTCGTCGACTGTGGCCTTGCTGAGGTAATACGGAGGCAGCGAGCAGGCAGAGTCGCCGCTGTGCACGCCAGCCTGCTCGATGTGCTCCATCACGCCGCCGATGAAGACCCGGCCCGTGTGGTCCCGGATGGCATCCACGTCGCACTCGATGGCGTCATTCAGAAAACGGTCCAGCAGCACAGGCGAATCGTTGCTCACCTTGACCGCCTCGCGCATATAGCGCTCCAGATCTCGCTGCTCGTGCACGATTTCCATGGCACGTCCACCCAGCACGTAGCTTGGGCGAACGACGAGTGGATAGCCCAGCGCAGCGGCTTTCTCAAGCGCTTCGGGCTCAGCGCGCGCCGTGGCGTTCGGCGGCTGGCGCAGGCCCAGCGTGTGCAGCAGTTTCTGGAAACGTTCGCGGTCCTCGGCGGCGTCGATCATGTCGGGGCTGGTGCCGATGATGGGCACGCCGGCGGCCTCCAGGCCGAGCGCCAGCTTCAAGGGCGTCTGTCCGCCGTACTGCACGATCACACCGAGCGGCTTTTCCTTGTCCACGATCTCCAGCACGTCTTCCAGTGTGAGCGGCTCGAAGTACAGACGGTCGCTGGTGTCGTAGTCGGTCGACACGGTTTCGGGATTGCAGTTGACCATGATGGTCTCGTAGCCGTCCTCGCGCATCGCGAGCGCGGCGTGCACGCAGCAGTAGTCGAACTCGATGCCCTGACCAATGCGGTTCGGGCCTCCGCCCAGAACCATGATCTTCTTGTTGTTGGTCGGCTCGGCCTCGCACTCACCGTCTCCATGACCTTCGTAGGTGGAGTAGAGGTAGGCGGTGTCGGTGGCGAACTCGGCCGCGCAGGTGTCCACGCGCTTGTAGACCGGACGGATGTTCTCTGCAATGCGGCGTTCACGCACGGCTTGATCGTTCGTCTTCAGCAGCTTGGCCAGGCGGCGATCGGAAAAGCCCTTTTTCTTCAGGCCACGCAGGGTCTCTGCGTCGATCGCATCTAGGCTGGTTTTCTCCAGCGCCAGTTCGATCTTGACGATCTCTTCGATCTGCACCAGGAACCACGGATCGATCTTGGTGAACTGGTGTACTTCTTCCATCGTCCAGCCGGCAGCAAAGGCATCGCCCACGTACCAGATGCGATCCGGACCAGGCTCACCGAGTTCGCGCTCCAGCGTCTCGCGGTCCTGAGTTTTCTCGTTCATGCCGTCCACGCCCACCTCCAGCCCGCGCAGGGCTTTCTGGAAAGACTCCTGGAAAGTGCGGCCCATGGCCATGACTTCACCCACGCTCTTCATCTGTGTGGTCAGGCGGCTGTCGGCGGTAGGGAATTTCTCGAACGCAAAACGGGGAATCTTGGTGACCACATAGTCGATAGACGGCTCGAACGAGGCCGGCGTGGCGCCGCCAGTGATCTCATTGCGCAGTTCGTCCAGCGTGTAACCGATGGCCAGCTTGGCCGCCACCTTGGCGATCGGAAAACCCGTGGCTTTGGAAGCCAGTGCAGATGAACGCGACACACGCGGGTTCATCTCGATCACCACCATGCGCCCGTCTTTCGGGTTGATGGAGAACTGCACATTCGAGCCACCGGTGTCCACGCCGATCTCTCGCAGCACGGCCAGGCTGGCGTTGCGCAGAATCTGGTATTCCTTGTCGGTCAGCGTCTGCGCGGGCGCGACGGTGATGGAGTCACCCGTGTGCACGCCCATGGGATCGAGGTTCTCGATGGAGCAGACGATGATGCAATTGTCCGCCTTGTCGCGCACGACTTCCATCTCGTACTCTTTCCAACCCAGCAGCGATTCCTCGATCAGCAGCTCGTTGGTGGGAGAGGCCTCCAGGCCGCGCTTGCAGATGGTCTCGAACTCTTCCGGGTTGTAGGCAATGCCGCCTCCCGTGCCACCCAGCGTGAAACTGGGGCGAATGACCACGGGGAAGCCCACGGTCTTCTGCACGCCCCAGGCCTCTTCCAGGCTGTGGGCAATGCCCGAGCGCGCCGAGCCCAGACCGATCTTGGTCATCGCGTCCTTGAACTTCAGACGGTCCTCCGCCTTGTCGATGGCCTCGGGCGTGGCACCGATCAGCTCCACGTCGTACTTGGCGAGGACGCCATTGCGCCAGAGATCCAGCGCGCAGTTCAGTGCGGTCTGTCCACCCATGGTGGGCAGGATCGCAAAGCCGCCCTGAGACAGCGCACGTTCCTTGGCGATGATTTTCTCCACCGTCTGCCAGGTGATGGGCTCGATGTAGGTGACGTCGGCCGTAGCCGGGTCGGTCATGATGGTCGCCGGGTTGCTGTTGATCAGCACCACGCGATAGCCCTCTTCGCGCAGCGCCTTGCAGGCCTGAACGCCGGAGTAATCGAACTCGCAGGCCTGGCCAATGATGATGGGGCCGGCGCCGATGATGAGGACGGTCTGGATGTCGGTTCTTTTGGGCATGGTTCGCGGTGAGTTGCGCTGGCTTGGGTCAATCAGGCCTGGCGCTGGGTATCCAGTGTGGTGAGCAGGGCCTGCATGCGCTCGGCCGGCACGTTCTTCTGCATCAGTTGAATCAGGCCATCGCCTTCGATGAGCGGGCGCAGCACTTCGACTTCGGCGTCGTAGAAGCGCGCATCCCACGCGGCGAGTTCGGCGTTGAAGGTCTCGTCGTCCCAGGTCTTGCACTTGGCCAGCAGCGTGACCAGCGGCATGGCTTTCTTGTCCAGAAAAGACTTGCGGTAAGGCTTTTGCGCCCAGCGCTGCCCGAACCATTCGCGGTGCGGCGATTCCAGAGTCAACATGCGCTTGGCAATCGCCTTTTCGACTGTGTAGACCGGAAAACTGAAGAGCTTCATGGCAATTGGCCTCAGGCGGCGACGGGCACTCGGGCCTGCATCAGGTCGATGAACCGATCAAAAAGGTAGCCGATGTCGTGCGGCCCTGGCGAAGCCTCCGGATGGCCCTGGAAGCAGAAGGCGGGCTGGTCGGTGCGGGCCAGACCCTGCAGCGTGCCGTCGAACAGGCTCACATGGGTGGGGCGCAGCGTGGCCGGCAAGGTTTTTTCATCCACCGCAAAACCGTGGTTCTGGCTGGTGATGGAAACGCGGCCGTTGTCGAGGTCTTTCACGGGGTGGTTGGCGCCGTGGTGGCCGAACTTCATCTTGAAGGTCCTGGCACCGCTTGCCAGCGCCAGTATCTGGTGCCCCAGGCAAATGCCGAAGGTGGGCACGCCGCTCTCGATGATCTCGCGCGTGGCCTCGATGGCGTAGTCGCATGGCTCCGGGTCGCCCGGGCCATTGGAGAGAAACACGCCGTTGGGCTTGAGTTTGAACACGTCAGAGGCCGGCGTTTGCGCAGGCACCACGGTGATCTTGCAGCCGCGCTGAGCCAGCATGCGCAGGATGTTGTGCTTGACGCCGAAGTCGTAAGCCACCACGTGGAAGCGCGGTGCGATCTGTTCGCCGTATCCAAACCCCAGCTGCCACTCGGTCTGAGTCCATGCGTAGGGAGCGTCGGCCGAGACCACCTTGGCCAGATCGGTACCAGCCATGTTCGGTGCTGCCCTTGCAGCGGCGAGAGCGCGATCACGGTGAGCATCGGTGATGGAATCCCCCGCCGGGAGCGCCACGATGCAGCCGTTCTGCGCGCCATGGGTGCGCAGACGGCGAGTGAGTGCACGGGTGTCAAGGTCGGCGATGGCCACTGTGCCCTCGCGGTTGAGGTACTGCGACAGGGTTTCGCTGCTGCGAAAGCTGGAAGCCAGCAGAGGCAGGTCTTTGATGATCAGGCCGGCGGCGTGAATGCGACTGGCTTCGACGTCCTCAGCGTTGATGCCGGTGTTGCCGATGTGCGGATACGTGAGCGTCACGATCTGCTGGCAATAGCTCGGGTCGGTGAGGATTTCCTGGTAACCGGTCAGCGCGGTGTTGAACACCACCTCACCCGTGGTCTGGCCGGTGGCGCCAATGGAAATGCCTGTAAAGACCGTGCCGTCGGCGAGCGCGAGAAGGGCTTTCGGGTGGACGGGAAGCACGGAATTCTCCAGATGGTTGGCTGCAACATCCTCGCGCCGGCGGCAGGTGCCACGCAGGCTTTGCACCCACCTTGCGCCGGCGTGCCGGGGCAGAAGCGGATCAACAACCTGGGGTGAAAAGCCGGGGCGCGCAGGGGTTGCGCCGATTGCGGGTAAACCGTGGGATTATAGCCCGGCGCCCGAGGGCAAACCCCCATCCGCAACCCGCGCCACGGCGCTGGCGTGCAGACAGATCGCCGCAGCGGCGGCGACATTGAGCGACTCCTCGCCACCCGGTTGCGCGATGCGAACCGAACGCGCAGCCATCGCGTCGAGCGCGGCACTCACGCCCTGCCCTTCGTGGCCCATGACCCAGGCACACGGCCATGGCAAAGCGCTGCGGTGCAGCCACTCGCCCTGGTGCGAGCTGGTCACGAGCAGGGGCACGTCGAGCGCGGCAAGGTCCTCTGCCAACAGGCCCTCTACGAGCCTCAGGCCGAAATGCGCGCCCATGCCGGCCCGTACGACCTTGGGCGACCACAAGGCCGCCGTGCCCTTTAGCGCCAGCACTTGTCCAAAACCGAACGCTGCAGCCGTGCGCAGAATGGAGCCGACGTTGCCGGCGTCCTGCAGCCGGTCCAGCACCACGCTGGCCAGGCCGGTTTCCAGGCTGCCAGACAAAGGCAGGTCCCAGACAAAGCCCACGCCCGCTGGCGAATCCAGTCCGCTGATGCCGGCCATGAGGGCTTCAGGCACGGTCACGACTTGATCGCACGCGTCGCGCAGGTCATGCGGCGCCTCGCGCCAGCAGGCTTCGGTGAACACGGCAGTGGTGGGCCTGTGTCCACGCGCCAGAAGAGCTCGGCAGAGATGGTCGCCTTCAAGCCAGACCTGTCCCTGTTTGCGGTAGGCCGTGCTTTCGTGGGCGAGCAGGCGCAAGCGCTTGAGCAGCGGGTTGTCTCGTGAAGTGATCGCAGTCGGCGTGGTCAAGGTGCGCCGCCCTTTTGGACCATCGGCACGGCCAGGGCCCGCGCCACCGGCGCGAACGAACGTCGGTGCACCGCCAGTGCGCCGTGCGCCTGGAGTGCCCGCAGATGTTCCACGGTGCAATAGCCCTTGTGCCGGTCGAAGCCATATTGAGGATGCTGCAGATGCAGCTCGCACAACATGCGATCGCGCGTGACCTTGGCCAGAATGGACGCCGCAGAAATCGAGGGAATCAGCGCGTCTCCCGAAACGATGGCCTCGCACAGCACATCCAGCGAAGGCAGGCGGTTCCCATCCACCAGCACCTTGCCGGGTTTGAGCCGCAGTCCCAGTACCGCCCGCTGCATGGCCAGCAGCGTGGCCTGCAGAATGTTGAGCTGGTCGATTTCTTCCACCGTGGCGTGCGCGACGCTGCAGCACAACGCCTTGGCACGGATCTCGTCGTACAGGCGCTCGCGGCGCAGTGCCGTGAGTTGCTTGGAATCGGCCAGACCCTTGATCGGATACCGCTCGTCGAGGATGACGGCGGCCGCCACCACCGGCCCGGCAAGCGGCCCACGGCCGGCCTCGTCGACGCCGGCCAGCAGTCCGGGCACGTCCCAGGGCAGCGAGGCCTGCTCAGCTTTCAAGAACTTTTTCGATCGCATCGGTGGCCAGTCGGGCGGTGTCGCGCAGGAGGGTGTGGTGCAACGCCTCGAAGCGTTGCTGCAAGGCCTGAATTCTCGCAGGAGCGTCTAGCCAGTCCAGCACCGCCTGCGACAGTGCCTGCGGTGTGGCCGCATCCTGCAGGTATTCGGGCACCACAAACTCGCCACTGAGAATGTTGGGCAGTCCCACCCAGGGTTGAAGCTGCTTGCGCCGCATGATCTGCCACGAAAGCCAGTTCATGTTGTAGGCAATCACCATGGGCCGCTTGAACAACGCCGCTTCGAGCGTGGCAGTGCCACTGGCGATCAGCGTCACATCGCAGGCGGCCAGCGCCGCGTGCGATTCACCTGCCAGCACCTGGAGCTCCTCCCCCAGGCCCGCCATGCGCGCGGCGGCGTCGATGCGTTCGCGCAGCGCGGGCAACGCCGGCACCAGAAAGCGCAAGCCCGGTCGTGCGCGCTTCATGCGCACGGCAGCCTCAAAGAATATTCGCGCGAGGTACTGCACTTCCGAGGCGCGGCTGCCCGGCAGGATGGCCACCACCTCGTCATCCGCTCGCAAGCCCAGCCTGAAGCGTGCAGCCGCCTGGTCTGGCTGCAGCGGGATGACATTGGCAAGCGGGTGCCCCACATAGGTGGCCGCTATGCCATGCCGCGCCAGCAGCTCCGGCTCGAACGGGAAAATGCAAAGCACATGGTCTGCACTGCGCCGGATCTTCTCAATGCGCTCCGCTCGCCAGGCCCACACGGAAGGGCAGACAAAGTGCACCGTGGGAACGCCCTGTGCCTTCAATGCGGCTTCCAGGTCGAGGTTGAAATCGGGCGCGTCCACGCCGATGAACACATCGGGTCGATCGCTGGACAGCAAGCGCTCCCTGAGTCGATCGCGAATGCCCACGATCTCACGGTAGTGGCGCAACACCTCGACGTAGCCGCGCACCGCCAGTTTCTCGCTGGGCCACCAGGCATCGAAGCCCTGGGCGGCCATCTGCGGGCCACCAATACCAAAAGACTTCAGGCCAGGCCAGCGCCCGCGCACGCCACCGAGCAGCAGACCCGCGAGCAAATCACCAGAGGTTTCCCCCGCGACGAGGGCGAAGCGTTTCGGTGCGGGCGCATTCACCGCACGATGCCACGGTGGGGCGAAACCTTGCCGAGAAAGTCGAGCATCATGGCCACGTCCGGTTCGGCCTCGGGCGTTTTTTGCGACAGTTCACGCACCCGCTCGATGGCCACTTCCAGCTTGAGGTCGTCTCGGTACAGGGCCTTGTGCATGGCCTTCACCGCAGAAATGCGCTCTGGCGAAAAACCGCGCCGGCGCAGACCCTCGAAGTTCATGGAACGGGCCTGGGCCGGTTGACCCTGGCACATCACGAACGGCGGCAGGTCGGCGAACAGCAGAGAACACATGGCCGTCATGGCGTGTGCACCGATTCGCACGAATTGGTGCACCACGGTGAAACCACCCAGAATCACCCAGTCGTCCACGACCACATGACCAGCGAGCTGCGAGTTGTTGGCAAAGATGGTGTGGTTGCCCACCTGACAGTCGTGCGCCAGGTGCACGTAGGCCATGATCCAGTTGTCGTCGCCCACGCTGGTCAAGGCGCGGTCGGCTGGCGAGCCGATGTTGAAAGTGCAGAACTCCCGGATGGTGTTGCCATTGCCGATGACGAGTTCGCAAGGTTCACCGGCGTACTTCTTGTCTTGCGGAATCGCGCCGAGCGAATTGAACTGAAAGATGCGGTTATCGCGCCCGATGGTGGTGTGGCCCTCGATCACGCAGTGCGCTCCAATGGTGGTGCCTGCGCCCACCTTCACATGAGGGCCAATCACGGTGTAAGGCCCGACGCTCACCGAACTGTCGAGTTCGGCGGCTGGGTCCACCAGAGCGGTGGCATGAATCAGCGACACGGTGCGCCCCTCTCCGGCATCAGGCGATCGTGCGCATGGTGCACATCAGTTCTGCCTCGCAGACCACGTCCGACCCCACGCGCGTGATGCCCTTGAACTTGAAAATGCCCGCCTTCATGCGGTCCAGTGTCACGTCCATCACCAGCTGGTCGCCAGGCTCTACAGGGCGCTTGAAGCGGGCACCATCGATGCCTGCGAAGTAATACACCGTCTTGTCGTCGGGCGTGACGCCCACGGTGTCGAAGGCCAGCAAGGCGGCCGCCTGGGCCATGGCTTCGAGCATCAACACGCCCGGCATGACCGGACGGTGCGGGAAATGGCCCACGAAGAAGGGTTCGTTGATGGTGACGTTCTTCAACGCCTTGATGCGCTTTCCCTTTTCCAGCTCCAGCACTCGGTCCACCAGCAGGAACGGGTAGCGGTGGGGGAGCTGTTTGAGTATCTGGTGAATGTCCATCATGGCTTGGAAGGAGGTGTTCTGGCGATTTCGGTCGCCTGTTCGAGCGCCTTGATGCGTTCGCGAAGGTGGTTGAGCTGCTTGAGGGATGCAGCGTTCTTTTCCCAGGCCGCATTGTCGTCGATGGGGAACATGCCGGTGTAATGCCCGGGTTTCAGCAGCGACCGCGTCACCACGGAAGCTGCCGAGATGTGCACCCCGTCGACCAGCCGCAAATGCCCCAGCACCACGGCACCACCGCCGATGGTGCAATGGGCACCGATATCTGCACTGCCCGCTACACCGACGCACCCCGCCATCGCGGTGTGCGCACCGACCCGTACGTTGTGCCCGATCTGGATCAGGTTGTCCAGCTTCACCCCGTCTTCAATGACGGTGTCGTCCAGGGCGCCCCGGTCAATACAGGTGTTGGCGCCGATTTCCACATCGTTGCCGATGCGCACGGCGCCAAGCTGTTCGATCTTGACCCATTCACCCTGGTGAGGGGCGAAGCCGAAACCATCGGCGCCCACCACCACACCCGGGTGCAGGATGCATCGCTCGCCCACGGAGCAACCATCACCCAGGCTCACGCGCACGTTTAGCAGGCTGTCCGCACCCACGCGCGAAGCGCGGCCCAGCACCGAGTGCGCCCCGATGTGCACGCCATCGCCGACTTCCGCATGCGGCCCGATCACGGCAAAGGGCCCCACGGTGACATCGCGACCGATCCGCGCCAAAGGATGCACGCTGGCCAGCGGATCCACGTGCGCAGGCTGAACAGGCGCGTGGCGCTGTTTCCACCATTGCGTCAGGCGTGCGAAATAAAGATAGGGATCGTCGGTGACGATGCAGGCCCCACGCGCCTGCGCCGCAATCTGAAGCGCGGGAGGCGTAATCAGAGCGCCCGCACGCGTGGCTTCGATCTGCCCGGCATAGCGGGCGTGCGACACGAAAGAGAGATCACCAGCGCCCGCACTGGCAAGAGGTGCCAGCCTCTGGACAGGCTGGCCGGGCGGGCCGAACAACGTGCCACCGAGTGCCTGCACGATGTCGCCAAGCAGCACGGCCACGGCGGCCCTTTACTTGGCGCCGTCGAGCGTGGACATGACCTTGTCCGTGATGTCCACCCGAGGATTGATGTAGTAAGCCTCGGAGACGATCAGATCGTATTTGTCCGTTTCGGCAATCTGACGAACGATGCGGTTGAGCTTCTCGATGACCTGTTGCAAGGCTTCATTGCGACGCAGGTTGAGCTCTTCCTGGAAATCGCGCTGACGACGCTGCAGATCACGCTCCTGCTCGGACAGCTGTCGCTGGCGTGCGGTGCGCTGGCCTTCGGGCATCGTCGGGCCCTCCTTCTCAAACTTCTCGATGGCCAGACGGAACGTGTCGGCCGAGCCGCGCAATTCCCGTTCGCGCTTGGAGAACTCCTGCTCGAGCTTGGCTGATACCGCCTTGGCGGTATTGGATTCGCGGAGGATTTTTTCGACGTTGACAGCGCCGATCTTGGTGTCCTGCGCAATGGCCGGCGAAGTGATCAACGCCGCGCCCAGCACCAGCGAAAGCAGACTGTTTCGGGCTAGCATGAAAGTCTTCATCAAAAGGAGGTTCCGATCTGAAACTGGAATTTCTGGATTCTATCGCCTGTGAATTTGCGAATGGGGTTCGCAAAGGCGAAGCGAAGCGGGCCGATCGGTGAGATCCAGCTCACGCCGATACCGACGGAGGCCCGCAGGTCACTTGCATTGGCGCGCGTGTCGTTCTCGCCGAGCACGTTGCCCACATCGAAAAAGGCGAACATGCGCAAGGTGCGGTCGTTGCCGGCACCCGGGAACGGGGTGATGAACTCGGCGTTGAGCGCGACGCTGCGGTTGCCACCAATGTTGACTTCCTGACCCGCCGAGAAGCCCGAGAGGATGGGGGAGGTCGGGCCCAGGGTGCCCTGGTCGAAACCACGGACCGAGCCGAGACCACCACCGTAGAAGTTCTTGAACAGCGGATACGGCCGCCCGCCCAGGCCCTTGCCGTAGCCGAGTTCGGCATTCAACGCCAGGGTGTACTGCTTGGTCAGCGCAAAGTACTGTTGAATCTGGTAATTCGCCTTGACATAGCGGGTGTCACCCGCCACGCCCAACTCGGTGTTGACTTTCTGCAGACGACCCTCGGTAGGCACGAGCGCGCTATCACGTCCATCACGGGACCAGCCGATGGTGAGAGGAAGCGACGTGCTGCTGTCGCCAAATGTGTTCGAGTAGGTCTGGTAGGCGAGTGGCAGGCCTGTGCCGGGCTCGATGCGCGTCTGCTCGACGCCGATGCCGAAGAACACCGTGTCCTGCTCGCTGAACGGCACGCCAAATTTCACACTGACGCCGGGCGTGATCAGCCGGTAGTCGCCACCCTGCTGGGTGTACGGCGTGGTTGTCTTGTAGTAGGCGTCAAAGGCGCGGGAAATGCCGTCCGGCGTGAAATAGGGGTCTACCGTGCTGAGCACGATCTGCCGGTTGAACCGGCTGGTGTTGACGTCGACGCCAAGGTAGTTACCCGAGCCGAACACGTTCTCCTGCCGGATACCTGCAATCAGCGAAATCTGTTCAGCCTGGGAATAGCCAGCGCCAAGCGAGATGTTGCCGGTGGGCTTTTCTGCCACGGTGATGGTGAGGTCAACCTGATCGGGGGTACCGGGCACGGGCTGCGTGTCGATGCCAACTTCGGTGAAGAAACCCAGCCGGTCTACCCGGTCGCGCGAAAGGCGGATTCGATCGCTGTCGTACCAAGCCGATTCAAATTGCCTGAACTCGCGCCGCACGACCTCGTCGCGTGTGCGGTTGTTGCCTTCGACATTGATTCGGCGCACGTACACGCGCCGGGCTGGCTGAGCACGCAGCACGAAGGACACCTGCTTGTTGACACGGTCGATGTCGGGCGTGGCCTCGACCTGGGCGAAGGCGTAGCCGAAGGTGCCGAAATAGTCGGTGAAGGCTTTCACCGTTCCCGACACGTCTTCAGCGTTGTAGGCCTCGCCGGCGCGCAGCGTCACAAGCGACTTGAACTCTTCCTGCTTTCCAAGGTACTCGCCTTCAAGCGCCACCGACTTGACGACGTAACGGTCGCCCTCGGTGACATTGAGGGTGATCGACATGTCCTGCTTGTCGGGCGAGATGGCGACCTGGGTCGATTCGATGCGGAATTCCAGGTAGCCGCGCGTGAGGTAGTAAGAACGCAGCGTCTCGATATCGGCATTGAGCTTCGCGCGGGAATAGCGGTCGGACTTGGTGTACCAGCTCAGCCAGCTGCCAGTATCCAGGTCGAACAGGCCACGCAGGGTCGACTCCGAGAAAGCCTTGTTGCCGACGATGCGGATTTCGCTGATCTTGGCCACTTCGCCTTCGACCACACTGAAGTTCAGGTTGACACGGTTGCGCTCACCGGGTGTCACGGTGGTCACAACCTGGGCGGCGTACATGCTGCGGTTGATGTACTGGCGCTTGAGCTCCTGCTCTGCCCGATCAGCCAGCGCCTTGTCAAACGGACGACCTTCGGCCAGTCCAATGTCTCGCAGGGCCTTTTTCAGCACTTCGGCATCAAACTCCTTGATGCCTGAGAACCCCACATCGGCCACCGTGGGACGCTCTTCGACGATCACCACCAGCACGTCACCGTTGACCTGCAAGCGCACGTCGCTGAAAAGGCCCAGACCAAACAAGGCACGAATGGCGGTGGAGCCCTTGTCGTCGTTGTAGAGGTCGCCAATGCGGAACGGAAGCGAGGCAAACACGGTGCCAGGCTCCACGCGCTGGAGGCCTTCGACACGGATGTCGCGCAAGGTGAAGGGGTCGACGGCCCACGCAGGCAAGGCCGAAAGCAGGGACACCGCGAGCGCTGAGAGCGTCAGGCCGCGAAGACCGGAGAATTTTGTTTTCATGGAAAGGAAGCGTTCAGCCCGCCAGGCGGACCACATCATTGAACAAGGCGACGGACATGAGTGCCATGAGAACCACAACACCCCCGCGCTGCAGGCGTTCCATCCAGACTTCGGAGACGCTGCGACCGGTCACACCCTCCCAAAGATAATACATCAGGTGCCCTCCATCCAAGACCGGCAAAGGCAGCAGGTTCAGCACGCCGAGGCTCACGCTGATGAGCGCAAGAAACAGAAGGTAAGAGGTGACACCCAGACTCGCCGACTTGCCGGCGTAGTCCGCGATGGTGAGCGGACCACTGAGGTTCTTCACCGAAGCCTCGCCGATGATCATTCGCCCCATCATCTTGAGCGTGAGCCAGGATACTTCCCACGTCCTCACCACGCCCTGAATCAGGCTGTCCACCAAGCCATGGCTTACGGTCATCATGGCAGGAGCGGCGCCGATGTACGCTCCCACGCGGCCGATCCAGACCCCATTCTGTTGCTCGGGGACAGGCTTGACGACGACATTGAGCACGCGCTGGCTCCGTTCGACGGTCCAGCGCTGTTCCGCGGGTTGCCCTTCCGGCCCGACGCCCGCTCGAATCAAGGCGCGCAGGCTTTGTCCGTCGGAGACAGCCTTCTCGTTGACGCGGAGCACCACATCGCCCGTCTGCAACCCCGCCGCAGCCGCCGCTCCGCCTTCCATCACTTCGCCCACCACGGGAGCACTCCAGGGTGCCGTGATGCCGATGCGCTGGAACAGCGAAGCATCGGCCTCGCGGACGTCCAGTTCGCTCAGGGCCAGCAGCACCGGGCGGGCAGTGGCGCCTTCTCGAGGGCTGACCCACAACGTCACATCTTCATTCGACAGCGCAGCCTGAGTGAGGTGCCAGCGAAGGTCTTCAAAGGACCCGATCTCGGCAGGCGCATCGTCGGTGGTGGCGATCTGCACCACCCAGTCCCCGCCCTGTATGCCAGCGCGCTCGGCGAGCGATCCGACAACCGGGGCTGACAGCACCGGCTTGGGTTCTTCCACACCCGTCCAGTTGACGATGGCGTAAAGAAAGACCGCCAGAAGCAGGTTGGCGGCGGGGCCGGCTGCAACGATGGCAGCACGTGAACGAAGGGGCTGTGTGTTGAACGCCAGATGCCTTTCGGACGCATCCACCGGTGCTTCGCGCTCGTCAAGCATGCGGACATAGCCGCCCAGAGGGAGCGCGCACACCACGAACTCGGTGGGGCTGTCCTTCTTGCGCCAGCTCAGCAAGGGCTTGCCGAAACCGATCGAGAAGCGCAACACCTTAACGCCACATGCCACGGCCACGCGGTAGTGGCCGTATTCGTGCACCGCGATCAAGAGACCCAGCGCCACCACGAAAGCAACAATTGTGAGCATGGAGGAAAAGGGGTTGTGGAAATTCGGGCCGCTGCCAGCCGCGTGCGGTCAGGCCGCTTGCCGCTCGACCTGCGCCTCTGCGAGGCTGCGCGCTTCGGCGTCAATGGCCAGCAAGTCTGACAGTTGCTGCGGCTTGGAGGGCACAAGTGCCTGCAAAGTTGCATCGTTGACGGCATGTATCTGATCGAAGCGCAGGCGTTGATCCAGAAACGCGGCCACCGCCACTTCGTTGGCGGCATTGAGAACGGCGGTCGTGCCCATGGGAGCATCCAGCGCCAGCCAGGCCAGGCGCAAGCCCGGGAACCGTCGGTCGTCAGGCTTTTCGAAACTCAGCGCGCCCAGGGAAGCAAAGTCGAGGGCGGCCGCGCCTGATTCGATGCGTTCGGGCCAGGACAGGCCGTAGGCGATCGGCCCGCGCATGTCGGGCGTGCCCAGCTGTGCCACCACCGAGCGGTCGTGGTACTGCACCATCGAATGAATCACGCTCTGCGGATGAATGACCACTTCGATACGGGAACCTGGCAAGCCGAACAGATAGCTGGCCTCGATGACTTCCAGCGCCTTGTTCATCATGGTGGCCGAGTCGACGGAAATCTTCCTGCCCATCACCCAGTTGGGGTGTGCGCAGGCCTCCTGCGGCGTCACGTCAGCCAGCGATTGCGGATCGCGGGTCCGAAAGGGTCCGCCGGACGCGGTCAGCACGATTTTTTCGACGCGGCGCGACCAGGTGCCAGGGTCTTCCGGCAACGACTGGAACACGGCGGAATGTTCGCTGTCGATCGGCAGCAGCGTGGCCCCGCCCTCCTTCACCGCCTGCATGAACAGCTCGCCGCCGACCACCAGGGCTTCCTTGTTGGCCAGCAACACCTTCTTGCCCGCGCGCGCGGCAGCAAGGCTGGGGGCAAGCCCGGCCGCACCAACAATGGCGGCCATCACCGCGTCCACCTCCGGGTCTGTGGACACGTCGCACAACGACTGTGCACCGGCCAGCACCTGCACCGCCAGTCCTTCTTCACGCACCCGCATCGCGAGCTGCTGCGCATGCTCAGGGCTTGCCATCACAGCGAAGCGCGGCAAGAAACGTCGGCATTGCGCCAGCAAGACGTCTACCTGCGTGGCCGCCGTGAGCGCGAAGACCGTGTACCGGCCGGAGTGGCGTGCCATCACGTCAAGCGTGCTGGTGCCAATGGAGCCCGTCGAGCCCAGGATGGTGACGGCTTGCGGACGTGTCATGGTCAGATTGTGATGAGCATCATGGCCAGCGGCAACACGGGCAGGAGCGCGTCGACCCGGTCGAGCACACCGCCGTGCCCGGGCAGCAAAGCGCTGGAATCCTTCACGCCGGCGCTGCGTTTGACCAGCGATTCCACGAGGTCGCCTACGACGCTCATGGCGGACAGGAACACCAGCGAGAGCACCGCCAGAACCGGGCCCAGTCCCCAGAGCCGTGCATAGAGGCTGTCGCCGGAGCCGTCGGCCCAGATCCAGACGGCAGCCAGAACAAGGACGCCGAGCAGCCCACTGATGGCGCCCTCCCAGCTCTTGCCAGGACTGATGGCCGGAGCCAGCTTGCGGCGACCGAACGCCTTGCCACCAAAGTAGGCAGCGATATCGGCCATCCAGACCAGCAGCAACACCGAAAGCAGAAAACCGAGGCCGACAACGCGCGCCTGCACCAGGGCCAACCAGGCGCAGGCGATCAATGCAAGGCCGCCCCAGAGGCGAAGATTCGAGGGCCATTTACTCCAGCCGGCCACCCCTCTTCCCAGCATCGCCACAGCCAGCAGCACCCAAACTGCGCCCACGGCCAACCAGAGGGGGCGCAAGGTCGCGGTGAGCCCACCTGCGAGCCAGACCATTGCCATCAGCGCTCCCATGCCCCCACCGACCGCAATGGACCACTTGGCATTGCAGCCGTTCAGACGTGCCCACTCCCAGCTGGCGGCACCGATCAGCAGCAGGGTCAGCGCCGCAAACGGCTTGATCGAAGGGTAAAACAAAGCTGGAAGCAAGACCGCCAGCAGCAGCAACGCCGTGATGACACGTTGCTTAAGCATGTTGCTGGCCCGCGGCCACCACCAGCGGCACCACTTCGGCCCGCTGCTCGGCGGTTTGCCCGAAGCGGCGCTCGCGGCTGGCGAACTCGGCCAATGCGCGGTCCAGTTCGGCCGCGTCGAAATCGGGCCAAAGGCATTCCGTGAACACCAGTTCGGTGTAAGCTGATTGCCACAGCAGGAAATTGCTGATGCGCAGCTCGCCACCCGTGCGAATCAGAAGGTCGGGGTCGACCACATGCGCGAGCGCCAGTGCGCCGGAAAGGTTCTCTTCTGTGATTTCCCGGCCCTGCTGCACCAGCTGGCGCGCGGCCTGGGTCATATCCCAGCGCCCCCCATAGTTGAAGCACACGTTGAGCACCAGCTTGTGGTTGTGCGCCGTGTCACGCTCGGCGGCCTCCAGGCCCTGGACCACCCGCTTGGAGAGACCCGAGCGATCGCCTGGAAAATGCAGTTGCACGCCGTTCTCCCGCAAGCTCGGCACCTCTCTTGAGAGCGCCATCACCAACAGGTCCATGAGGCCGGAGACCTCTTCCACCGGGCGGTTCCAGTTCTCGGACGAGAACGCGAACACCGACAGCACCGGCACCCCGCGCTCGATGCACGCCTTGACAACCCGGCGCAGCGCCTCGACGCCCTGCTTGTGGCCAGCGACGCGCGGCAGCCAGCGCTTCTGCGCCCAGCGACCATTGCCATCCATGACGATGGCGATGTGCCCAGGCTGCGCGGCCGCTGGACGGCCTTGGGGGGAGGCGGTGTTTGACATCGGGCGCAAGTTGGTCGGCAACGAGGCAAAGCCTCAGACCGCCATGATGTCCTGTTCCTTGGACGCCACGAGCCGGTCTATCTCGGCAATCATGCGATCGGTGAGTTTCTGGATGTCTTCCTGCGAACGGCGGTCATCGTCCTCGGAGGCGAGTTTGTCCTTCACGAGACGCTTCACCGCCTCGTTGGCGTCGCGGCGGAGGTTGCGGATCGCTATCTTGGCGGCCTCGCCATCGCCACGAACAACCTTGGTGAGCTCCTTGCGGCGCTCCTCTGTCATCGGCGGCATGGGAACGCGGATCAGATCACCCTGGCTCGACGGATTGAGCCCCAGGTCGGATTCGCGGATGGCCTTCTCGATCTTGGCCCCCATCCCTTTTTCCCACGGTGCCACACCAATGGTGCGAGCATCCAGCAGAGTCAGATTGGCCACCTGGGACAGCGGCAGCATGGCGCCGTAGTAGTCGACATGCACAGTGTCGAGCAAGGCGGGGTTGGGGCGGCCTGTGCGCACTTTCGTCAGACCGTTCTTGAGCGCTTCCATCGATTGAAGCATCTTGTGCTCAGCGGTTTTTCGGATCTCGTCGGTGCTCATGAAAACTCCTCGGTGCGGCGTGATTTGAAGGGGGAGGACGCCATCAGACGTGAACCAGGGTGCCCTCGTCGCCTCCCAGCACCACCTTGCGCAGCGCTCCGGGCTTGAAGATAGAGAACACCTTGACGGGCAGCTTCTGGTCCCGACACAGCGCAAACGCGGTCGCATCCATCACCTGCAGGTTCTTGCTCATGGCTTCGTCGAACGAAATCGTGGTGTAGCGCGTGGCGTTGGGGTCCTTGTTGGGATCGGCACTGTAAACACCATCAACCTTGGTGGCTTTCAAGACAATCTCGGCGCCGATCTCGGCACCGCGCAGCGCTGCGGCAGTGTCGGTGGTGAAGAAGGGATTTCCCGTGCCGGCAGCGAACACCACCACCTTGCCTTCTTCGAGGTACTGCAGCGCCTTGGGGCGAACATAGGGCTCAACCACCTGCTCGATGGCAATAGCCGACATCACGCGCGCCACCAGACCCGCCTTGTCCATGGTGTCGGCCAGGGCCAGGGAATTCATCACCGTGGCCAGCATGCCCATGTAGTCTGCGGTGGCGCGGTCCATACCGACAGAGCCTCCCGCCACACCGCGGAAGATATTGCCGCCACCGATGACGATGGCCACCTGCACACCCAGGCGGGTGACCTCGGCAATCTCCTCCACCATTCGCACAATGGTGGCCCGGTTGATACCGAAAGCGTCGTCCCCCATCAGGGCCTCTCCCGACAGTTTCAGCAGAATCCTTTTGTAGGCTGGCATGGGGCAACTTTCAGAAATCGATAGACAAAGACTCAACCGGCAAGTGTAGCGAGGACCCCGGTCTCTCCCGCTGCCACAGGTTGTAAAAAAGACCTATACGGCACAACGGGCCTTGCGGCCCGTTGTTTCCTGCAGGCAGCCGGGAATCAGGCGCCCTTGGCTGCCGCAACCTGGGCAGCCACTTCGGCTGCAAAGTCGTCGACCTTCTTCTCAATGCCTTCGCCCACCACGTAAAGCGTGAAGCCTTTGACCGTGGTGCCAGCGGCCTTGAGCATCTGCTCGACGGTCTGCTTGTCGTTCTTCACGAAGGGCTGGTTGAACAACGAGACCTCCTTGAGGTACTTCTGAACCGCGCCATCAATCCGTTTGACCACAATCTCGGCGCTCTGCGCAGGCTTGCCTGCAGCAACCAGCTCCTTGTTCGCTTCATCGGCCTTGGCCGTGGCCACCGAGCGCTCCCGCTCAATGAACTCGGCTGGCACATCGTTGCTGGTCAGGGCCACGGGCTTCATGGCAGCCACATGCATGGCAACGTCTTTGGCAGCGGTCTCTTCGCCGTCAAACTCCACCACCACGCCGATGCGGGTTCCGTGCAGGTAGCTGACCAGCTTGCCGCCGCCGCTGTACTGCTTGAAGCGACGGAAGCTCATGTTCTCGCCGATCTTGCCAATCAGGCCCTTGCGCACATCTTCCAGGGTCGGGCCGAAGCCGTCCTGGCTGTAGGGCAGTGCACCGAGGGCTTCCACATTGGCCGGGTTGTGCTGCGCCACCAGCCTGGCGGCGGCATTGGCCAACGCGAGGAAGCTGTCGTTCTTGGTAACAAAGTCGGTTTCGCAGTTGACTTCGATCAACGCACCTGTGGTGCCTTCAATGGAACTGGCCACCACGCCTTCGGCGGTCACGCGGCTGGCGGCCTTGCCGGCCTTCGTGCCGAGCTTGACGCGAAGCAGCTCTTCGGCTTTGGCCATGTCGCCCTCGGCCTCGGTCAGGGCCTTCTTGCACTCCATCATGGGCGCGTCGGTCTTGGCGCGCAGTTCGGCGACCATGCTTGCAGTAATTGCCATTCTTTTCTCCTTGGGCCGCGCCATCTCGAGGTGGCGTGGACATGTCAATGATTCAGTTTGTCTTGTGAAAAAGGGGCTACATGAGCCCCTCTTTCATGGGGGAAGCGCGCTCAGGCGGGAGCGTTTTCCTTCACTTCCACGAACTCGTCGGAGCCTTCGGCAGCCACGGCCTTGACAACGTCGTTGACGGCGTTGCTGCGGCCTTCGAGGATCGCGTCGGCGATACCACGGGCATACAGCGCCACGGCGCGAGCAGAGTCGTCGTTGCCGGGGATGACGTAGTCAATGCCGACTGGCGAGTGGTTGGTGTCAACCACGCCCACCAGCGGAATGCCAAGTTTCTGTGCTTCGAGCACGGCAATCTTGTGGAAGCCCACGTCGATGATGAAGATGGCGTCGGGCAAGGCGGTCATGTCCTGGATGCCGCCGATGTCCTTTTCGAGCTTTTCCATCTCGCGAGCGAACATCAGCTGCTCCTTCTTGGTCATGCTCTCAAGGCCGGTTTCCTTCTGGGCCTGCATGTCCTTGAGGCGCTTGATGGAGGTCTTGACGGTCTTGAAGTTGGTCAGCATCCCGCCGAGCCAGCGCTGGTCGACGAAAGGCACGCCGGCGCGGCGGGCTTCCTGGGCCACGATGTCGCGCGACTGGCGCTTGGTGCCCACCATAAGGATGGTGCCGCGGTTGGCAGAGAGCTGACGCACGAATTTCGCTGCGTCCTCGAAAAGAGGCAGCGTCTTTTCGAGGTTGACGATGTGGATCTTGTTGCGATGGCCGAAGATATACGGCGCCATCTTGGGGTTCCAGAAGCGGGTTTGGTGGCCGAAATGGACACCGGCTTCCAGCATTTCGCGCATGGAGATAGGCATGAGATAACTTTCCAGAGGTTGAGTCTAAAATCCAGCCCCGATCGCCAGCAAAAGCAGAACCTTTCGGGATTCATGCGCAGCAGACAACACCCGGTTGGGCTGGTTTGCGATTTCGCTTCTTCAAGGGCGTCATGAACGGGATGCTCAGGACCGCCATTGGCAAAGCCTGTCGATTATAACAGTCAGCCCGCCCTCACGGTCACTTGCGCCCCGCACCATGCCCCACGTCCCGCCCCGCACCGACCCACAGCTGACCGCCGAGCCCGCGTCCGACCCTCTTCCCGTTCCGCCCCACACCACGCCGATCGTTGCTGCGCGAGGCCGGTCTTGAAGCTCGCTGTGGTGGGCGCGGGTGTGGCGGGCGTCACCACCGCTTACGAACTCACGCTGGATGGTCACGAGGTCGCGGTGTTCGAGCGCCGAAACACCATCGCCGAAGAGGCGAGCTTCGCGACCGGTGCTCTTGTCGCTCCTGGCTGGACGGCAGACTGGACCGGGACGCAGCGGCGGGTGCGAATGCCCTGGTCCGCGCGTCCTGGCTTGGGCTTGCGGCTGGCGCGGATGCCTGGTTGGGGTGAATGGCCGTGGCTTTGGCAATGGTCCCAGGCCGGCAAGGGCGGCGGGCTGTCAGAAGGCCATCGACACCTCCACCATTTGCTGCGCTACAGCCAGCAAAGGCAGCTGGCCATCACGGTGGAACGCGAACTCGACCACGACCGCAGCCAGGGCATGCTGGTGCTGTGGCGCGACGAGCGCGATGCCGACCTGGCGCAGCCTGCACTGGCACTCATGCGGGAAAGCGGCGTCGCCTTCAAGCTGCTGGGGGCGGAGCAGGCGCGCGCGCTCGAACCCGCTCTGAGCCTGGAAACGCCCTTGCACGGTGCTGTTGAACTCAGCGGCGAAGGCGTTGCCAACTGCCGTGAATTCGCCCTGTTGCTGCGCGCGGCCGCGCAGTCCATGGGCTGCCGGTTCGAATTCGACACGCGGGTGTCTTCCCTCATACCCCTCACCGATGGCCAGGTGGAGATCACCGTGGAGTCCGGGAATGGCCCACAGACCGAGAAGTTCGACGCGGTGATTGTGTGCGCGGGCGCGTTCAGCGCGGATCTGCTGAAACCACTGGGACTGCGCCTGCCATTGAAAGAGGTGTACGGCCAAACGCTCAGCGCGGCGGTTCGTGAGCCGCTGGATGCGCCGCTGTCGGCCGTGCTCGATGCGCGCAGCGGGGTCTCTATCGCCCGACTCGGACAGCGCGTGCGTGTGGCCGGTGGCCAGGAGTTCGGCGCCACACGGGGGGAGCCACCCAAGTCGTCTCTGGCTCACCTGTACCAGGTCCTGGACGACTGGTTTCCAGGTGCCGTGCGATTGGGCGGCTCTCGCGGCAGCATTCAGGAATGGCGAGGAGCGCAGGCTACCCTTCCGGATGGCCTGGCCCTGATCGGCCCGACCCGCCTGCCGGGCCTGTGGCTCAACCTGGGACACGGCGCCAGCGGCTGGTCCACCGCGTGCGGCAGCGCGCGCGCTCTGGCCGATCGCCTCCAGAGACGCGAACCCGACGTGGATCTGGTCGGGTTCTCACCCCAGCGCTTCGGACTCTGAGGAGCCGGGGGCCACGGGCAAACGTGATGAAATGGCAGCAGATTCATCCTTTGCACCCAGTGACAAACCCTGTGCCCTCGCAGAACTTCCCGACCGGACCCTCCGGCGCACGGCCCGTGGTCGCGACTCGGCGCGAGGCCCTGTACAACGTCGAAACCACCCGCCGCATCGAACGTGAGGCGCTCGCACATCGGCCCATCCACGCCCTGATGTCCCGCGCGGGGCTCTCCGTGGCTCGACTTGCACTGGCGCTTCGACCGCATGCTCGAACCATCTGGGTGGCCTGCGGGCCCGGCAACAACGGCGGCGACGGTCTTGTGGCCGCCGCCCACCTGCATCGGTGGGCGCAGGCCCAGGGTGGCTCGCCAAGGGTGGTGGTGACCCACTGGACGCGCGATTCATCGGACGACAGCCGCCTGCCTGCCGATGCCCGCCAGGCGCTGGCGGCCGCGCAACAGAGCGGCGTGGAGTTCGCCGAACAGCCACCAGACGAGTTCGACCTGGCTATCGATGCCTTGATGGGCATTGGCGCCATGCGGCCTCCTGAGGGGCGACTGGGCGCCTGGCTTTCCCTGCTGCGCACCACACCCGAGCTGGTTCTGTGCGTGGACTTGCCCAGCGGGCTGAATGCCGACACCGGCGCGCTGGAACCCACGGCAGACACATCCCCGCACTTACGGCCAGGACCCAGGCACACGCTCTCGCTTCTCACGCTCAAACCAGGCCTTTTCACCGCCCACGGGCGAGACGCGGCCGGGAAGGTCTGGCTGGACGACCTGGGCGTCGTGCCGCCGACAGAGCCTCCTGTGACGGCATGGCTCGCTGGCCAGCAACATCCGATGGGTGAAAAAGCCGCACGGGCCCACGCCAGCCATAAGGGCAGCTTTGGTGACGTGGTCGTGATCGGCGGACAAGGCATCTCCATGAACGGGGCGGGCATGACGGGCGCTGCCTTGCTCGCCGCCCGAGCCGCCCTGCGTGCTGGTGCAGGAAGGGTCTTCGTGGGATTGCTTCAGGGACCAGGTGTTGACGAATTGACCTGGGACCCGGTCAGCCCGGAGTTGATGTTTCGCCGGCCAGACCGACTGCTGGAGAGGGCGACGCTGCGGGAGGGCTGCGTGGTTTGCGGTTGCGGTGGTGGGGATGCCGTGCGCACGGTGTTGCCCCGTGTGCTCTCGGGCGCCACGCGGCTGGTGCTCGATGCCGATGCGCTCAACGCGATCGCCACCGACACGTCTCTTCAATCCCTGCTGCGCGATCGCCAGGGCCGCGGCTGGTCGACGGTGCTCACCCCGCACCCGCTGGAGGCCGCACGCCTGCTGGGCAGCGACACCAACACGGTCATGGCCGACCGGCTGCGCGCCGCGCAGGCGCTGGCCGATGGTTTCGGGGTGGTGTGCGTGCTCAAGGGTTCTGGCACGCTGATCACGGCACCGAGCGAGATTCCCTGGATCAACCCAACCGGCAATGCCGCGTTGGCAACGGCGGGCACTGGCGACGTGCTGGCCGGCATGGTGGGCAGTGCGCTGGCGCGCCCTTTTGACACCACGGGGTCAGCGATTCTGGGCCGGGTGGCAGAGGCGGTGTTCCAGCATGGCTGGCTGGCCGACCATTGGCCAGCCGGATCGGCCCTTTGCGCCAGCGACCTCGCTGCGCGGGTGCGGCCCCTGGCGTAAACCGGGTCTCAACCGGGCTTTAACCCAGCAGCATCAGGCCGACTTGCAGCAGGATGATGAGGACCAGCACCGAAAGGTCCACGCCACCGATCAAGGGAATGATTCGCCGAACCGGGCGCAGGATCGGCCCGCACAGGCGCTCCAGCGTGGCCATCACAGGCGAATGCGGCTGCACCCAGGACAAGATAGCGTAGCCGATCAGCAGCACCATGAGGCCCTGCAACAGGGTGCGCACCAGGAGGCGCAGCGCCATTTGAAGCACGGTCAGCAGCGAAGCTTCTGCCGAAAACGAGCGATCGGAAACGCTGGTGGCCAGCAGCAGCCAGATCACGCCATAGATCAGCGCCAACAGCAGTGCCGCGATGAGACTTCCCCAGTCGACGCGGCTTTGCGCCAGCGAGCGCGGCAAGATGCGGCGCACCGGCGCCACCAGCCAATCAGTCAGGGCGATCGCGAAGCGACCCGGCTGCGCCGACATGTGGATGCGCAACTGGTTCATCCAGGCGCGCAGCAGTGCCGCCGCCACGAGGAAGAAGAACAGCGTTTCGAGCAGGAAGAAGACGATGCGCATGCGGTGAGTGGAATCAACCAGAAGTAAATGCGGAGTTTAGGCCGGACGCCGCCTCACTCGCCGGACAAGCGCAACGGCGCCAGCGGCAAACGGGGATCGGGTTCACGCCCATCGGCCAGCCGCTGCAGGGCGGCCGCTCGCGAGGCTTCCAGGAAGTCGAGCATGATGGGCGAGCTGTCGGCCAGCGCGTCCCGTCCGTGGTGGAACTCCGGATGCCACTGCACGCCGCGAGCGTAGGAATCGCCGCTCCAGCGAATGGCCTCCACCAGGCCATCCAGCGTGGACACCGCTTCTACGACCATGCCCTTGCCGATTTCCGCTACGGCCTGGTGATGAATGCTGGTCACGCGCAACTGCGAGGCGTTCGGGTACAGGCGGGTGAGTGCCGTGCCTTGCAGAAAAGTGACATCGTGCTCGTGCTGGTCGTACAGATCGGTTTCCACATGGGCGTGCGCGGCAGGACATTGGGTGGCGATGTCCTGGTACAGCGTGCCGCCGAAGGCCACGTTGAGCAACTGCGCGCCGCGACACACGCCCAGCACCGGCTTCTTCTGCGCGACAAAGGTACGCAGCAGCGCCAGCTCGTAACGATCGCGAACCACATCGCCTTGCCAGCGCGGGTCGATCGGCGTCTGGCCGTACGTCTGGGGTGCCACGTCGGCGCCACCCTGCAGCACCAGCGCGTCAAGCTCCTGCACCACATGCTCAACCTTCAGATGCCGCGCCGCATGCTTGCTGTCGTGGGCCACGGCCGGCACCATGAAAGCCACGGCGCCGTGTTCCATGATCCAGTGCGCGAGAGACTGTTCGATGTACTGCAGGATCTTGTTGCGAAAACCCAATTCATGAGGCACCGAATGCAGCAACCGCGCCGACACACCAATGCGCAGCGGACGCTCGGTAGGCACGGGAGGCAATTTGCGCCGGGAGGAAGCGATTGCGCGATCGGGCATGCTCGTTCGCCTTCCTCGTTCAGCGACGGCTTTTGCGTGATTTGCTGGCGGGGCTGCGCGCGCCACCACGATCGGTTTTCTTGCCCGCAGCCTTGCGCACCGCAGACTTCACCTCCAGCACCGGTGCAGAGGAAGAGGCACCCTTGCGGTTGCCAGCACCTGCATCCCGGCCGCGGCGAGACTTGTCGGTGCGACCCGAAGGCGGAGGGCCCTCGCCTGCACCCGCCTGGCCGGTCTTGTCGCGCATGGCCCGCAACAGCAGTTCGTCGTCGCCACTGACCAGACGGAAGTCGATGCGCCTGCCATCCAGGTCGACACGGCTCACCTGCACCTGCACGCGAGTGCCCAGCGCATAGCGGATGCCGGTGCGCTCGCCACGCAGTTCCTGGCGCGCTTCGTCGAACCGGAAGTACTCGCCACCCAGCTCGGTAATGTGCACCAGCCCCTCGACGTACATCGCATCCAGCGTGACGAACAAACCGAAGCTGGTGACCGAACTCACCACGCCGCTGAACTCCTCGCCGAGGTGTTCGCGCATGTACTTGCATTTGAGCCAGGCCTCCACATCGCGGCTGGCCTCATCGGCGCGGCGCTCGTTGGCGCTGCAGTGCAGGCCGGCGGCCTGCCAGGCCAGCGTGTCCACCGAGGGCTTCTTCACCACCTCGCCTACTGCAAGCGGCTTGGCGCGGCTGGCCAGGCGTTTGCTGAGCTTGGCGTGGGCCTCACCTGGCGTAGGCAGGGCCGGCAGTTCGTAGCGCTTGCGCGCCAGAATGGCCTTGATCACCCGGTGCACGAGCAAGTCCGGGTAGCGGCGGATCGGGCTCGTGAAGTGCGTATAAGCCTCGAACGCCAGGCCGAAGTGGCCGCTGTTGATCGGCGTGTAGATGGCCTGCTGCATCGAACGCAGCAGCATGGTGTGAATCTGCTGCGCCTCCGGCCGGTCTTTGGTGGCCTTGGCGATCTGCTGAAAATCGGCGGGCTTGGGGTTGTCGCCAATGGTCTGCGAAACGCCCATGGCCTTGAGGTAGTTGCGCAGGATCTCCTGCTTCTCAGGCGTGGGCCCTTCGTGTACACGGAAGAGCCCGGTGTGCTTGCCCTCGCTGATGAAATCGGCAGAGCACACGTTGGCCGCGAGCATGGCTTCTTCAATCACCTTGTGCGCGTCGTTGCGCGTGCGCGGAATGATCTTCTCGATGCGGCCGGATTCGTCGCACACGATCTGCGTTTCGGTGGTTTCGAAGTCCACCGCCCCGCGCTCGCCACGCGCCATCAGCAACGCTCGGTACACATCGTGCAGATTGAGCAGGTAGGGCACCAATGCCTTGCGCTGAGCGGCTTCGGGGCCGCGCGTGTTCTGCAGGATCGCGGCCACCTCGGTGTAGGTAAAGCGCGCGTGGCTGAACATTACTGCAGGATAGAACTGATACGCGTGCACCTCGCCCTTGGCGTTCACCAGCATGTCGCACACCATGCAGAGGCGCTCCACACCGGGGTTCAGCGAACACAGGCCGTTGGAAAGCTTCTCCGGCAGCATGGGGATCACTCGGCGGGGGAAATACACCGATGTGGCGCGGTCGTATGCATCTACGTCGATCGGCGAGCCGGTCTCCACATAGTTGCTCACGTCGGCGATCGCCACCAGCAAGCGCCAGCCTTTGCCCTTGCCCACCTTGGCGGGCTCGCAATACACGGCATCGTCGAAGTCGCGCGCGTCTTCGCCGTCGATGGTCACCAGTGGCACATCCCGAAGGTCCACGCGATGCTTGTGGTCGGCTGCGCGTACATGGTCGGGCAGCGCGCGGGCCTGCGCCAAGGCAGCATCAGAAAACTCGTGCGGCACACCGTACTTGCGCACCGCAATCTCGATCTCCATGCCGGGGTCGTCGATCTCACCCAGCACTTCCTTCACACGTCCGACCGGCTGGCCGTAAAGCGCCGGCGGCTCGGTCAGTTCGACCACCACCACCTGGCCGGGCTTGGCCGAGCCGGTGGCCCCTTTGGGAATCAACACGTCCTGGCCGTAGCGTTTGTCCTCGGGTGCCACGAGCCAGACGCCACTCTCTTGAAGAAGACGTCCGATGATGGGTGAATCGGACCGTTCAACGATCTCGGTCACGCGGCCTTCGGGCCGCCCCTTGCGGTCCAGCCGCACGATGCGCGCCTTGACGCGATCCTTGTGCAAAACCGCCCGCATTTCATTGGACGGGAGGTAGATATCGGCTTGTCCATCGTCGCGGATCACAAATCCATGTCCGTCGCGATGACCGGAGACAACACCTTCGTATTCGGCCAACAGGCTGCTTTTTTCGTTCACTTTTGCTCTGCTATAATTTCGTTTTTCCTGAAATGCCCAGGTGGCGGAATTGGTAGACGCACTAGTTTCAGGTACTAGCGAGTAACATCGTGGAGGTTCGAGTCCTCTCCTGGGCACCAATCATAAGGGCCAGCAAACGCAAGTTTGCTGGCCTTTTCCTTTTGTGACGTGCCGTCAAATCGGCACTGCCAACAGGTCATGGCCTTGCGCAGCCACAACACGTGCCTTGGTGAATTCACCGACCTTCAAGGTCTTGCTGATCTTCTCCGGCGGCAACAGGCGCACCACGCCATCGATCTCCGGCGCGTCCGCATAGCTGCGGCCCACCCCGCCCTTCTTGCCCATGCCGGGCGCAGCATCCACAAGCACCTGCATGGTGGCGCCCACGCGCTGCTGAAGCTTGTCCGATGAAACGTTTTCAGCGACCGCCATGAAGCGCGCGCGACGTTCTTCGCGCAGTGCATCGGGCACCGCGTCGGGCAACGCATTCGCCGTTGCACCCGGCACCGGCGAGTAGGCAAAACATCCCGCACGATCAATGCGCGCCTCACGCAAGAACTCAAGCAGGTGATCGAACTCGGCCTCGGTCTCTCCTGGAAAACCGGCGATGAAGGTGCTGCGCACCACGATCTCGGGACACAGCTCGCGCCAGCGCGCAATGCGCTCCAGGTTCCTCTCACCGCTTGCAGGACGCTTCATGCGGCGCAACACATCGGGGTGGCTGTGCTGGAGCGGAACGTCCAGGTACGGCAGACACAGGCCTTCGGCCATGAGCGGGATGATGTCGTCCACATGGGGATAGGGATACACGTAGTGCAAGCGCACCCAGGCGCCATAGCCTTTCGCGAGCTCCCCGAGCGAGCGCACCAGATCGAACATGCGCGTCTTCACGGGTTTGCCGTCCCAGAAACCGGTGCGGTACTTCACGTCGACGCCGTAGGCCGAGGTGTCCTGGCTGACCACCAGCAACTCCTTCACACCGGCCTCGAACAGCTTGCGAGCCTCGGTCAGCACGTCGCCAATCGGCCGGCTCACCAGGTCGCCACGCATCGACGGGATGATGCAGAAGGTGCATCGGTGGTTGCAACCTTCGCTGATCTTGAGGTAGGCGTAGTGGCGTGGTGTGAGTTTGATGCCCTGCGGCGGCACAAGATCCACAAAAGGATCGTGAGGTTTGGGCAGGTGCTCGTGCACCGCACTCATCACCTCGTGTGTGGCATGCGGGCCAGTCACGGCAAGCACGCTGGGGTGCATCTGGCGCACCAGGTTGCCACCGCCCTCGCCTTCTCGAGCGCCAAGGCAACCAGTGACGATGACCTTGCCGTTCTCGGCCAGGGCTTCACCAATGGTGTCCAGGCTCTCGCGAACGGCGTCGTCGATGAAGCCGCAGGTGTTGACGATCACCAGATCGGCGCCCGCAAACGTTTTGGAAGTCTGGTAGCCCTCGGCGCTGAGCTGCGTGAGGATGAGTTCGGAATCGGTCAGCGCCTTGGGGCAACCCAGGCTGACAAAACCGACTTTAGGGGCCGCCTTGGGCGGCGGTGCAAGCGTTTCTGACATGCCCGATTGTCTCAGACCTGCCCGAAGCCCGCCGAGGCCCGCGACTAGCGCTTGAGTCCGAGCGCAGCCAGCATCTGTTCGCTGTTCTTCTGCATCTGCTCCTGCATTTGCGTGAAGGCGCTGCGGGACTGTTCGAGATAGGTGCCCATCATTCCCTGCATCATGGGCGACTGGACGTTCATGAACTGCTTCCAGGCCTCAGGATTGACGCTGGAGGACTGCTCGGTCATCTTGTGCTGCAGATCCATGAAGATCTGCACGTTCTTCTCCAGGTAGGCGCCCATGAAGTCCTGCATGGCGTGTCCGTAGAAACGAATGATGTTGGCCAGCACCTGCTCGGTAAAGATCGGCACGCCCGCTGTCTCTTCTTCCAGAATGATCTGCAGCAGGATGCTGCGCGTCAGGTCGTCGTTGGTCTTGGCATCGCGCACAACGAACAGCTCGTTGTCCATCACCAGCGCCTTCACCTCGGCCAGCGTGATGTACGACGAAGTGTCGGTGTCGTACAGACGCCGGTTCGGGTACTTCTTGATCACGCGCACGGCGGGAGCTCGCTCACCGCCGCTGTCGGCCTTGGTTTTTTGCACTGCAGGACTTTCTGGAAGGAGCGGGCCGGATCGCCCACCGTCTGCTCGGAGGATACGGCACATTCTAAAAACCCGATTGCCACGGGCGAGCATGGGTTTTCCCTGTGCACAGGGCGAGGCCAGGGCAAAAAAAAGCCCAGCGGTGATGCCGGGCGTTTCCGAGGGATGACCTCATCGAGAAGAAGAATCGGATTGGTAGGCGCGATTGGACTCGAACCAACGACCCCCACCATGTCAAGGTGGTGCTCTAACCAGCTGAGCTACGCGCCTACAAACGATTCGAAGCCTCGCAGTATAGCAGTTAGAAAAGCTTACTTGCGTCGAACCACGCGCACGCCAGCAACATCCCCCACCACCGACATGGCGCGTGCCACCTGCCGGGCATCGGGAACCTCGATCGTGAATGTCATCCAGGCGATGCCCTTGACCGATTGGGTCTGCACGCCAATGACGTTCATCTTCTCACGCGCAAACACATCGGAAATGTCGCGCAGCAAGCCCTGGCGATCAAGCGCCTCGATGGCCACGTCGACTGGATAGACGGATGGTTGCGCGTCACGCCCGCCTGCGGTCTGGCCACCCCATTGCACCTCGATCACACGATCGGGATTCTTGCGCTGGAGGTGGGCGAAGTCGGTGCAGTCGCTGCGGTGGATGCTCACACCTTTGCCGCGGGTGACGAAGCCACCGATCTCATCGGGCGGGGCCGGCTTGCAACACCTGGCGAGCTGTGTCATGAGCGATTCCACGCCCACCACCAGCACACCGCCACCCGTCTGCGCTGCCGATTTGCGCGGCTTTCTCAGCCAGACCGGCACTTCCGAGGGCGCCTCCGGCTCGGGCGGGCGAAGGTGCACCTCGATCGCCCGCAGAGAGAGCTCGTCCTTGCCGACCTGTTCAAACAGTTCCTGCGCGGAGGAGAGACCCAGCGCCGTGGCCAGGTCGTCGTGCTTGAGCGCCGTCTTGCCCTCTCGCTGCAGCAACTTCTCTACCGACTCACGCCCGCGCGCTACCGTCTCCTCCATGGCCTGCGCGTTGAACCAGGCGCGCACCTTGCTCTTGGCTCGGTGGCTGACCAGATAGCCCAGCTCGGCATTGAGCCAGTCACGCGATGGCCCGCCCTCCTTGGCCGCCGTGATCTCCACCGTCTGACCGTTCTGCAACGGGGTGTTGAGCGTCACCATGGCGCCATCAACCCGCGCACCCCGGCAGCGGTGACCCAGATCGGTGTGCACGGTGTACGCGAAGTCCACGGCGGTTGCGCCCTGGGGCAGTTCGACGATGGCCGCGTCGGGCGTGAGCACGTAGATGCGGTCCTCAAACAGCCCAGGCGCCGCACCACTCAGGTCTCGCTCCCAGGCCAGCAGCTGGCGCAGAACCGCGATCTTGGCGTCGTATTCCGAGCTGGCCGACACCCCCGCGTAGCCCTTGGTTCCTGCCTCCTTGTAGGCCCAGTGCGCGGCCACTCCGTGCTCGGCGTGGTCGTGCATGGCGCGGGTGCGGATCTGGATCTCGAACGCTTTGCCCTGGTCGTCGCGCACCACCGTATGCAACGACTGGTAGCCGTTGGCCTTGGGCTTGGCGATGTAGTCATCGAACTCGTCGGGCAGCGGGGAAAACTTCGAGTGCACGTGCGCCAGCACGGCGTAGCAATCTGCCACTTCGGGCACCACCACCCGCAAGGCCCTGATGTCGAAAACCTGTTCGAAGTCGAGCGACTTTCCACGCATCTTCTTGACGATGCTGTAGATGTGTTTGGGCCGACCCTGCACCGAGGCCTGCACGCCCTGGTGAAGCAGATCTTCCTCCAGCCGCTGCCGCACCTGCTCCACATGGGCTTCACGTTCGGCGCGCTTTTCATCCAGCAGGCGCGCCACTTCCTTGTAGGTGTGGGGCTCAAGGAAACGGAAGGCCAGGTCTTCCATTTCCCACTTGATCTGCCAGATCCCCAGCCGGTTGGCCAGCGGTGCGAACACATGCAGTGACTCACTGGCCAGAGCATCACCGGGCTCACCCTTGCAGGCAGCGAAGTAGCGCAGTGTCTGCAGGCGCGAAGCCAGGCGCAGCATGACCACGCGCAAATCGCGCGAAAAGGCCAACAGCATCTTGCGCACGTTTTCCGTCTGGCTCGCCGCGAGCTCGGAGACCAGCGTCTTGCCAGGCGCCGTCATGGGCAGGTCCTGCTCCTGAGCTGCCAGCCGTTCCACTTCCTTCTTGGCCTGCACTTCCGCGTGCTTGAGGCGCGCCTGGCGCTGCAACTGCACCAGTTTGGTGGTCTCCACCGCCAGCGCGGCGAAATTTTCGCCAAACGCTTTGGCAATCACTTCCTGTGGTCTGTTCAGATGCTGGCAGGCGTACACGAGGTAGGAGGCGGCCTGCATGGCCTCGGAGCCACCAATCTCGCCGAGCACGCCCGCCACCGCATCGGCATGAGCAAGGATGTTTTCGCCGGTGTCGAGCTGCGCTTCTGCGAGCAGAGGCTCGGCAAAAGCGCGCGCACGCGCCAGTGCGTGGGCCTGTTTGGGCAGGCTGTCGGAAGTGGCGGCCACGATGGCCGATGGCACCACCGGCAACGAGAGCGTATCCGGGGCTTCGGGCTGGTTCAGTACTGCGGATCGTTTCATGACAGTCCCGTCGCCGTCATCAAGCGGCCCACAGAAAGGCCTCGATGGTTGCCACCTGTTCCTGCGCGACCAGCGTCGGCGCATGCCCCACGCCTTCAAAGGCGACGCATTCCGCTCTGGGGCCTCGGCGCCCCATCTCGGCGGCCGTGGCTTCGGTCAACAGATCCGACTGACGCCCGCGCAACAAAAGGGTTCGCGCGGTGATCGCGTCGTACAGAGCCCAGAGGGCGGTCTCGCCATCGCGCACCATCTGATGCGCCTGCGCCTGGTCGGGCATGTTGACCAGCGCCTTCACGGGCAGGGCAAGGGCGGGGTCGTAGTGCAACCACCAGCGGCCTTCACGCTCCCTGAGCATGGGAAGCGAAAGAGCACGCCATTGCTCGGCGGAATGGGGGCCGAAAGTGGAGGAAATCGAAGCCAGGTATTCGACGGCGGCGTCCTCATTGTCGAACGACGGGTTTTGCCCCAGATAGGTGCCGATCCTCTGCAATGCTTCCCACTGGACCACAGGCCCCACGTCGTTCAGCACCAGCCGGCGGATGGCCAGCCCAGGCTGCGCTGCCAGAGCCATGCCGATCAGGCCACCCATGCTGGTGCCCACCCAATCAATCACGAGGCCGGGGGTTTCTGCGCGCAGCTTCATGAGCAACGTCGCGAGGTCGGCGGCATACGTGGGAATCTGGTAACCCATGGGATCGGACAGCCAGTCGCTCTGGCCTCGCCCAGCCACGTCCACCGCGATCACCCGGGCGCGTTCGGAGAGCGCTCGAGCCAGGGTGTCGAAGTCGCGGCCCTGACGCCCGAGCCCATGCACACAGATCACCGCGTGGTCTGCATTTCCCGACCTGCAGGCCCAGTCCCAGTAGGCCATTCGGCGGGGCGCGCCGGTACTGGCGGCAGGTGCACCGACATCGAGATACTGCAGGGATGGTTCTTGCATGGGGAGAGGTGGCCGAAGGCCTCCGTGATAATGCTTCAAGCGCTTTTCAACCAATCGTAATGGAACTGGAGTACCTCATGCTTGCCAACAAGACTGCCCTTGTCACCGGCTCCACCAGCGGCATCGGGCTGGGCATCGCCAAGGCCCTGGCGCGCCAGGGCGCAAACATCGTTCTGAATGGATTCGGTGATGTCGAAGGTCCCAAGGCAGAGATCGCCGCACTGGGCGCCAAGGTGGCCTACCACGGCGCCGACATGAGCAAACCCGCCGAGATCGAGGCCATGATGGCGTTCGCGGCAGCCACATTCGGGCAGGTGGACATACTGGTCAACAACGCGGGCATTCAGCACGTCGCCCGGGTGGAGAATTTCCCCGTCGAGCGCTGGGACGCCATCATCGCCATCAACCTCACCAGCGCTTTCCTGGCCAGCCGCCTGGCGCTGCCGGCCATGCAAAAGGCCGATTGGGGTCGCATCATCAACGTGGCTTCAGTGCATGGTCTGGTGGGCTCTGCCGAGAAGTCGGCCTATGTAGCCGCCAAGCACGGCATCCTGGGCCTGACCAAGGTCACGGCGCTGGAAAACGCCACCTCCGGGGTCACCTGCAATGCAATCTGCCCCGGCTGGGTGCTGACACCCCTGGTGCAGAAACAGGTGGACGCCAAGGCGGCCGCGCTGGGGCTGTCCAACAAAGAAGCGACCAACCAGCTGCTGGGCGAGAAGGAGCCTTCCATGCAGTTCACCACGCCCGAGGAACTGGGCGAGCTCGCTGTGTTCTTCTGCTCCCCTGCGGCCAACAACGTGCGTGGGGTGGCGTGGAACATGGACGGCGGCTGGGCCGCCCAGTGAAGCCTTCCGTTCGCGTTGGTTAACGCAACTGGACGGAGCCTGACACTGTCACGTTGACGGTGGATTTGCCGGCTTCCACCGGCACGGCGGCGTCGGACATGGCCGCCTTGGCCTCCATGGCCATCATGCGCGGCTGAATCGGACGACCTTCCTGGTCGGCCGAACTCACCGCCACTTCGCGCAGGCTGTAGCCCGCGAAGCCGAAGCCCTTGGCCACATCGCTCGCACGCTGCTTGAAGCGCTCGATGGCAAGCGCCTGAACGTCGGCCTCCAGCTTCTGGCGCGCCTCACGAGAAAGCGAGAACCCCATGTTGCCCATGGTGAGCGTCTGGATCTTGCCCGCCGTGGAGCTGATCAACGCGAAATCGCGGCCCTCCAGCACCAACTCGGTGCTGCCCTGCCATCCATTGATCTTGCCGTTGCTGCCATAACGCGGATGCAGGCTGAACTGACCGGTGCGCACTTCAAGTTGCTGCGGTTTCGCGCTGGCACGTGCCACTGCAAGGGCAGCGTCGAGCGCCTGCTTGAGCTGGTTCTGCACCGTGACGGCGTCGGGCCCTTCACGCGTGGTGTTCAGGCTCATGCTTAACCAGTCCTGCTGCACTTCCATAAAGCCGCTGGCCGAGATGTTCACCACGTTGGCCGGCACGGGGGCCACGCCCTGCGCATGAGCCGGTGCGACTGCCAGCAGCCCAAGGGCCATGACAGCGGGCAGAAAAAACCTGGGGAAAGAGAAAGGGGAGGAAATGAGATTGAGCGAGCGAATCGAGGGCAAGGTCATGGCTTGGAACGGAAGTCGTAGGGAGGCTGGTCACGCAGCTGCTCGCGCAAGCGCTGGCGCTCTTCCACCGAAAGGCGGTAGGGCTTGCTGGTGTCGTCCATGTCATCAAAAGGCTGACGAAGCGCATCGCGCAGGCGCATCGGTCCCCGCACCTCGCTGCTGTCGCCCATGGAGATGGGCAGAACGGTCACGGGGACATCCGTTGGCACCGGATGCACGCGCTGACCGTCCTGTCCCGCCATCAATGGACTGAAGAAGGACAGCATCAGTACGCTCGTCAGAATGGATTTCATGGTCCGCTCAAGTATGAACATGCCGCCGATTGTGTGATGTGCCCTCCGTGAAGTCGCTGCCAGCGCGGGCAACATCTGTAACAGCGTGTCAGGAAAATAAAATTTGAGTGCTGACAAGCACTTGGCGCTGCCACAATCGAGTTTGTTACATATTTCGGAAGTTGCTCCCATGCCACAAAACAGTGTTCGCCCCAACAAGGTTCTCGTCGTCGACGACGACGTTCGCATCCGAGATCTGCTGCGCCGCTACCTGATGCAGGAAGGCTTCGAGGTCATGCTGGCCGAAGATGGAAAAGCCCTCAACCGGGTGCTGCAGCGCGATTCGGTCGACCTCATCGTGCTCGACCTGATGATGCCCGGCGAGGACGGCTTGTCCATCTGCCGCCGCCTGCGTGCCAATGGGGACCGCACGCCCATCATCATGCTCACCGCCAAAAGTGAAGACGTCGATCGCATCGTGGGCCTGGAGGTCGGCGCCGACGACTACCTCGGCAAGCCCTTCAACCCGCGCGAGCTGCTCGCCCGCATTCATGCCGTGCTCCGCCGCCGCCCGCCCACCGAAGTGCCAGGTGCGCCATCGCAAGACCAGGAGGTGGTCAAGTTCGGCCCGTTTGAGTTCGACCTCAGCTTGCGCACGCTGCGCAAGGACAGCGTGGACCTGCCGCTGACCACCGGCGAGTTCGCCATGCTCAAGGCCTTGGTTCGCCATCCGCGCCAGCCGCTGTCGCGCGAGAAACTGGCCCAGTTGGCCCGCGGCCGGGAATTCGAGCCTTTCGACCGCAGCCTGGACGTGCAGGTTTCGCGACTGCGCAAGCTCATTGAAGAAGATGCCGCCTCGCCCCGCTACCTGCAGACCGTGTGGGGCGTGGGGTACGTGTTCGTGCCGGACGGCAATGCCTGATGCCCGACGAGTCACGCGTTCCGTTCGAGACCCAGCCGGCCTCGCTGGAAACAGCGCCGGCACCGCTGGAGATGCGCCCCAACCGGGGCGTGAGCCTGTTCTGGCGCACGTTTCTCTTCCTCGCGCTGCTGCTCGTGGGCTGCATCGTCGCGTGGCTGCAGACCTTTCGGGCGCTTGAATACGAACCGCGTGCACTCCAGAGTGCAAACCAGCTCGCTTCGCTGGTCAACCTGAGCCGGGCAGCGCTGATCCACTCGGACGCCATTGCGCGCGTCTCGCTGATCAAGACGCTGGCCAACGAAGAAGGCTTGCGCATCGCGCCGCGTGAACCGACCGACACCTTCCGCCTCTACAACACCGACGCACTCAGCCGCAATGTGGCCGAGCGACTCAGCGGCCGCCTCGGGCCCGACACGCTGGTGGCGCGGGAGGTGAATGGCACGCCCGGGCTGTGGATCGGGTTCACCATTGACGACGACCCCTACTGGCTGCTCACCGATCCTTCTCGCATCGGGCCCGTGGCCGGAACCACCTGGCTGATCTGGCTGGGCACGGCCGCGCTGCTCTCGCTCACTGGCGCAGCCTTGATTGCAAGGCTGATCAACCGCCCGCTGAAGAAGCTCTCTTTTGCCGCCAGCCGTGTGCGCGAAGGCGACTTCAACGCCAGCCAGCTCAACGAATCGGTGGCCACGAGCGAGATCCGCGAAGTCAACATCGGCTTCAACCGGATGGCCCAGCGCCTGTCCAAGATCGAGCAGGACCGCGCGCTCATGCTCGCAGGGATCTCCCACGATCTGCGCACGCCGCTGGCGCGCCTGCGGCTGGAAACCGAAATGAGCGTGGACGATCCCCAGGCGCGCGAGCACATGGCGGCCGACATCGAGCAGGTCAACGCCATCATCGACAAATTCCTCGACTACGCGCGACCCGACCACATCAAGCCCGAGCGCGTGAACCTCAACCAGGTGGTGGACGCCGCGATTTTCTCCGTCGGACAGGACCCCAACACCGTCATCACCACCAGCATTCCGACGCAGACCATCGTGATGGGCGATGCAGTGGAACTCCAGCGTGTCTTCGCCAACCTGCTGGAGAACGCCATGCGCTACGGCAAGGACCCCGACACGGGTGTGACACGGGTGGAAATCGCAGCCAAGACCAAGGACGACTTCGTGCTGATCAAGCTGCGGGACTACGGCCAGGGCGTCAATCCCGACCAGATCGAGCAACTGACACAGCCCTTTTTCCGCGGCGACGTTTCTCGCACAGCAGCCACCGGCACCGGCTTGGGCCTGGCCATCGTGGATCGCGCCATTGCGCGCATGGGTGGGCGCTTTGCGGTGGCCAACAGCAGCACCGGTGGCCTCGCGGCTCACATGAAACTGGTCAAGGCGTCTTCCTGAGCAGCAACACGATGGCGCGCGCCTCCATGCTGAGGCCCGCCCCCACCGGGCCGATCTTCTCGGCAGTCTTGGCTTTCACATTGACCTGATCTTTTGACACGCCCAGCGCGATGGCGATGCGCTCGCACATGGCGCCGATGTGCGGCGCGAGCTTGGGTGCCTGCGCGATGACGGTGCTGTCCACATTGCCGATGTCGAAACCCGCCGCGCGCACGCGCCTCGCCGCCTCGGCCAGCAGCACGGTGGAATCTGCGCCTTTGAAATGCGGGTCGGTGTCGGGGAAATGACGGCCAATATCACCCAGCGCCGCGGCGCCCAGCAGGGCATCGGTGATGGCATGCAGCAGCACGTCGGCGTCGGAATGCCCGAGCAAACCATGCGTGTGCGGAATGTTCACCCCGCCAATGATCAGCGGCCGACCTGTCACGAGCGCGTGGACGTCCCAGCCTTCGCCGATCCGGAAGGTGGGCAGGTGGGTGTTCATGAGCGGCTCCTGAGTACGGCTTCTGCCAGCGCGAAGTCTTCGGGGTAGGTGACCTTGAAGTTCTGCGCGCTGCCGCGCACCAGCAAGGGATGGTGACCGGCCAGTTCCATGGCGCTGGCCTCGTCAGTCACGCCAGCGAAGCCGTGCTTCTGATGCGCGGCCAGTGCGTCCCGCAACGCGCCCAGGCGGAACATCTGCGGCGTCTGGGCCAGCCATTTGTCCACGCGATCGACTGTGCTGGCCACACGGCCGCCCTCCTCGGCCTTCAGCGTGTCGGGCAAGGGCAGTGCCAGCAGGCCACCCACGGCGTCGCCAAGGCAGGCATCAATCAGGTGGTCCACCTGCGCCGGTGTGACCAGACAGCGCGCGGCATCGTGCACCAGCACCCAGTCTTCCGCGTTCGCACCTTGTTCCAGCAAGGCCAGCAGGCCGTTGAAGACGCTTTCGGCACGGGTCGCGCCGCCGCATCGCGCGAGCAAGGTGCCCACGGGCTGCGATGCCCACCAGGCGTCTTCTGGCGCGATGACGACCACGCAGAGATCCACACGGGGCACGGCGCGCAGCGCGGCCAGCGTGTGCATCACCAGCGGCTGGCCGGCAATGGGCTGGTATTGCTTGGGGAGTTCAGTACCAGCCCGGGAACCCACGCCCGCACAGGGCAGCAGCGCGTGGCAGCGGGGGGTGGGATGGGAGGTCAATTCGGTCGGGGCATCGGGCATGGGTGCCTGCATTCTAGAATCAGCCATCGCACCCCCGGCCCAACAGGCCGAGGGTGTTCGTCATGGTCAATCTGGCCTCCTACAAGCTCAAGTCCAACCCTGCTCCGTTTTTCCGTCTTCTCATGGACTTGCCCAAACTCTCTCCTGGCAAACGCCACACCCTGCCCCTGCCAGGCGGCTCGGCCGATGCCCTGCTGGTGGCCCGACTGGCCGCGCGTGAAAAGGCCGCTGGCCGGCTGACTGCGATCGTTACGGCAGATGCCAACGACGCACAGCGCCTGATCGATGAAATGGCGTTCTTCGCGCCGGAGCTGCGCTGCGCGCTGTTTCCCGACTGGGAAACGCTGCCTTACGACACCTTCTCACCGCACCAGGACCTGATCAGCGAACGCCTGGCCACGCTCTGGCGGATTTCTCAGCGCGACAAGGACACCGGCGCCGACGTGGTTCTGGTGCCCGCCACCACCGCGCTGTACCGGCTGGCTCCGCCCGCCTTCCTGGCCGGCTATACCTTCCACTTCAAGGTCAAGCAGAAGCTTGACGAAGCCAAACTGAAAGGCCAGTTGACCCTGGCCGGCTACCAGCATGTGACACAGGTGGTGAGCCCGGGCGAGTACGCGGTGCGTGGCGGCCTGATCGACCTCTTCCCGATGGGCAGCCTGGTGCCCTACCGCGTGGATTTGTTCGACGACGAGATCGACAGCATCCGCACCTTCGATCCCGACAGCCAGCGCAGCCTGTACCCGGTGACAGAAGTGCGGCTGCTGCCAGGCCGCGAGTTCCCCATGGACGACGCGGCACGGGCACGCTTTCGCAGCCGCTGGCGGGAGTTGCTGGAGGGCGATCCGACCAAGAGCCGCATCTACAAGGACATCGGCAACGGTGTGGCCACCGCCGGCATCGAGTACTACCTGCCGCTGTTCTTCGACGACACCGCCACCGTGTTCGACTACCTGGGCGCTGATGCCACCGTTGTGCTGCACGGCGAACTCGAGCCCGCGTTCCAGCGTTTCTGGCAGGACACCAAGGACCGCCACCGCCTTTTGAGGGGTGACCCGGAACGACCGGTGCTGCCTCCAGAGGCCTTGTTTCTGGACGCCGAGCAGTTCTACATTCGCGCGAACCAGCACGCGCAGCTCGCTCTCAAATCCGTTCGCCCTGAGCTAGTCGAAGGGCTTGGTGAGGCTTCGACAGGCTCAGCCCGAACGGCATTTGCAGAAATCAACGGCTTGCCCGACCTCTCGGTGCTGCGCGGCGCGGAAGATCCGCTCGCACGACTGCAAGGCCACATTCGCAACACCACGCACCGCGTGCTGCTGCTGGCCGAGAGCGATGGACGACGCGAGAGCCTGCTCGATTTTCTGCGCGCCAGCGGCTTGAATCCGCCGGTGGTCGACTCGCTGGCCGAGTTCCAGGCGAGCGACGAAAAGACGGGCATGGCCACCGCCGCGCTCACGGTGGGGTTTTCATGGCTCGACGAGGGCATCGACTTCGTCACCGAGACCGAACTCTTCGCCGCTGGCCCCACCACGCGCCGGCGCAAGAAGCAGGAGCAGGTCAGCGATGTCGATGCGCTGATCAAGGATCTCTCCGAACTCAATGTGGGCGACCCGGTGGTGCACAACGCCCATGGCATTGGCCGCTACCGGGGTCTGGTGAACATGGACATGGGGGAGAAAAACCCCGACGGCTCGCCCGCGCTGCAGGAGTTTCTGCACCTGGAATACGCCGACAAGGCGGTGCTCTACGTACCGGTGAGCCAGCTGCAACTGATTGGCCGATACACCGGCGTGAGTGCCGACGAAGCCCCGCTGCACAGGCTGGGCAGCGGGCAATGGGAGAAGGCCAAGCGCAAGGCGGCCGAACAGGTGCGCGATGCGGCGGCCGAACTGCTCAACATTTACGCACGCCGCGCCGCGCGCCAGGGCCACGCCTTCCGCTATTCGGCACAAGACTACGAGGTGTTCGCCAACGACTTCGGCTTCGAGGAAACCGCCGACCAGCGCGCCGCCATCCACGCCGTCATTCAGGACATGATCAGCCCGCGCCCGATGGACCGACTGGTCTGCGGCGATGTCGGCTTCGGCAAGACCGAAGTGGCGCTGCGCGCCGCCTTCGTGGCCGTGACCGGAGGCCGCCAGGTGGCATTTCTCGCCCCCACCACGCTGCTGGCCGAGCAGCACTTCCACACGTTGACCGACCGCTTTTCGAAGTGGCCGGTGAAGGTGGCCGAGATGAGCCGCTTCCGCTCCACCAAGGAAATCAACGCAGCGGCCAAGGGCCTGGCCGATGGCTCGGTCGACATCGTGGTCGGCACGCACAAGCTGCTCAGCGAGAGCGTGAAGTTCAAGGACCTGGGCCTGCTCATCATCGACGAGGAACACCGCTTTGGCGTGCGGCACAAGGAGCAGATGAAGGCCATGCGTGCCGAGGTGGATGTGCTCACGCTCACCGCCACCCCGATTCCACGCACACTGGGCATGGCGCTCGAAGGCCTGCGAGACCTCTCGGTGATCGCGACCGCGCCGCAACGCCGCCTGGCCATCAAGACCTTTGTGCGCAACGAAGGCAATGGCGTGATCCGCGAGGCGGTGCTGCGGGAATTGAAGCGCGGTGGGCAGGTCTATTTTCTGCACAACGAGGTGGAAACGATCGAGAACCGCCGGCAGAAGCTGGAAGAAATATTGCCCGAGGCGCGCATTGCGATTGCACACGGCCAGATGCCCGAGCGCGAGCTGGAACGCGTGATGCGCGACTTTGTGGCCCAGCGCTACAACCTGTTGCTGTGCTCCACCATCATCGAGACCGGCATCGACGTGCCCACGGCCAACACCATCGTGATGAGCCGCGCCGACAAGTTCGGCCTGGCGCAGCTTCACCAGCTTCGTGGACGGGTGGGTCGCAGCCACCACCAGGCTTACGCCTACCTCATGGTCCCCGACACCGAAGGCCTGACCAAACAGGCTTCGCAGCGGCTGGACGCCATCCAGCAGATGGAAGAACTCGGCAGCGGCTTCTACCTGGCCATGCACGATCTGGAGATTCGCGGTGCCGGTGAGGTGCTGGGCGAGAACCAGAGCGGCAACATGCTGGAGGTGGGCTTCCAGCTTTACAACGAGATGCTGAGCGAGGCCGTGCGCTCGCTCAAGGCCGGCCGCGAGCCCGATCTGCTCTCGCCGCTCTCGGTCACGACCGACATCAACCTGCACGCACCCGCTTTGCTGCCCAGCGACTACTGCGGCGACGTGCACCTGCGCCTGTCGTTCTACAAAAAGCTTGCCACTGCGAAGAACACCGATCAAGTGGACGCGCTTCTCGAGGAAATAGTAGACCGCTTCGGCAAGCTGCCACCGCAAGCGCAGACGCTGATTGATGTGCACCGCCTGCGTTGCATCAGTGCACCCTACGGCGTGGTGAAGGTGGACGCTGCGCCCGGCGTGATCCAGATCACCTTCCGCGCCAACCCGCCGTTCGACTCGATGCGCATCATTGAGCTGATCCAGAAGAACAAGCACATCAAACTGGCCGGCAACGAAAAACTGCGCATCGAGCGCGCGCTCCCCGAGGTGAAAGATCGGGTGCAGATGGTGCGGGACGTGCTGCGCTCGCTCGGCCAACCCTTGAAGCAATCCGAACCCGCATGACCACCACCACAACCACTGAATTCGCCCCGGGCCTGACCATTCGGGGCTTCACGCCGCCCTTGAAACTGAGCGACTACAAGCTCATTGCGTTCGACATGGACTCCACGCTCATCAGCATTGAGTGTGTGGATGAGATCGCCGACGCCGTGGGCAAGAAGGCCGAAGTGGCTGCCATCACCGAGGCCGCCATGCGCGGCGAGATTGGCGACTACAAGGAAAGCCTGCGCCAGCGCGTGAAGCTGCTGCGCGGCGTGACCGTGGCCGACATGGAGCAGGTCTACACCGAACGCCTTCGCATCAATCCTGGCGCTGCCGAACTCATCACCGCCTGCAAGGCCGCTGGCTTGAAGGTGCTGCTGGTTTCAGGCGGCTTCACATTTTTCAGCGAACGCGTGCGGCAGACACTGGGCATTGACTTCACCCGCGCGAACATGCTGGAAGTGGAGAGCGGCCCCAACTGTGGCCAGCTCACCGGGCGCATGGTGAACCAGGCGTGGGGAGACATTTGCGACGGTACGGAGAAGCGGCGCACGCTGCTGGAAGTGGCCTCGTTGCTCGGCATCGAAGCCTCGCAATGCATCGCCATGGGCGATGGCGCCAACGACCTGCCGATGATGGATGTGGCCGGACTCTCCGTGGCCTACCACGCCAAGCCTGCCGTGCGCGCGCAAGCCATGGTGGCCATCAACGAAGGCGGGCTCGACAGGCTGCTGGAAATTCTGCGCTGACCGTATCCGTTTCTGTGTGACACCGTACAGACCCAGGTTTTTTTGAGGTGGAGAGTGGGGTCACCTTCAACAAGGAGACCCCATGAACACCACATCTCGCATTTCTTCCAGATGGATCGCCCTGGCCGCCACCCTCACAGTGGCTGCCTCTCTCTCCGCCTGCGGCGGCATGACACGTCAGCAGCAGAACACCGCGATTGGTGCGGGCGTCGGCGCTGTAGGCGGTTCGGTGCTCACCGGCGGCAGCACCCTTGGCACTCTCGGCGGTGCCGCGGTGGGCGGCATCATCGGCAATCAGGTCGATCCCAAGAAATAACCGCTGTGATCGAGGACAGCGCGCGGGCGTGGTTCAGCCGCCCGCGCGTTTGACGCGGTACCCGGCGGCCTGCAGTGCCGTCATAACGCGTTCCACGTGATCGCCCTGGACTTCGATCACGCCATCCTTCACGGTGCCACCGGAGCCGCATGCGGCCTTGAGTTGCTTCGCGAACGCGGTCAGTGCGATGGCGTCCAACGCCAGGCCCTTGACCAGCGTGACGGCCTTGCCGCCCCGCCCTTTCGTTTCACGAGACACGCGCACCACACCGTCTCCCACAGGCGCCGGGGCAGCCTGCTTGCAAAGGCATTGCGCCACAGGCTGGCGACAGGCCGGACACATGCGACCAGCGTCTGTGGAATAGACCAACCCGCCGGCAGATAGCTTGTTCTTCATGGCTGCCGATGGTACCGGGCGCTACACTGCCCCGATCCATGCCATTCATCGCCCTGGGCCTCGCGCCCGACCTCGCCCGCGCCGCCGACGAACTCGGCTTCTCCACGCCCACGCCCATTCAAGTTGAGGCCATCCCGGCCGTGCTCGCCGGCACCGACCTGCTGGCCACCGCCCAGACCGGCTCCGGCAAGACCGCCGCCTACGTGCTGCCGCTGTTGCAGCGGCTCACCGCGTCTTCACCGCCCAACGGCCCCCGGCCTGTGCGAGCGCTGGTGCTGGTGCCCACGCGCGAACTCGCGGCGCAGGCCGGCGAGGTGGTGCGCAGCCTGGCTCAACACCTGCCTCTGCGGCCCAAGGTGGCGGTGGCGTTTGGTGGCGTGTCCATCAACCCGCAAATGATGGCCTTGCGAGGTGGAGCCGACGTGGTGGTGGCCACCCCGGGGCGCCTGCTGGATCTGGTGGAACACAACGCGCTCAAATTGAATCAAGTGCAGATGCTGGTGCTCGACGAAGCAGACCGCCTGCTGGACCTGGGCTTTGCCGACGAACTGGCGCGCGTGCTGGCGCTGCTGCCACCGCAGCGACAAAACCTGTTTTTCTCCGCCACGTTTCCTGAGTCTGTACAGGCCCTGGCCGATGGCCTGCTGGTGCAACCCACGCGCATCGACCTTCCCGTCGCCGCGTCGACTACAGACGCCGTGGTGCTGCAACGGGCCATCCTCGTCGACAGCGCACGGCGCACCACCTTGCTTCGCCAGCTTATCAAGGAGCACGCATGGGAACGCGTGCTCGTGTTCGTGGCCACGCAGCATTCGGCGGAGCGTCTTGCGGCCAAGCTGCACAAGGGCGATCTGTACGCCACCTCGTTTCACGGCGGTTTGAGCCAGGGTGCGCGCCAGCAGGCTTTGGCCGAGTTCAAGGAAAAGCGGTGGGACGTGGTCGTGACCACCGACCTCGCCGCGCGGGGCATCGACATCGAATCGCTGCCGGTGGTGGTGAACTTCGATTTGCCGCGGTCGGCGGTGGACCACGTTCACCGCATGGGGCGCACCGGGCGCGCCGGTGCGGGCGGCGTGGCGGTGAGTCTGGTGAGCCCGGGCACGCTGGCGCACTGGCGCCTGATTGAAAAGCGCCAGGGCATGAGCCTGCCACTGGAAGTGCTGCCGGGCTTCGAGCCCACCGAGACCACACCACCCCCTTCACCGGGCAATGGCGGCATCAAGGGCCAGCGGCCCAGCAAGAAAGACAAACTGCGCGCGGCAGCGGCCGCCGATCCAAAAGCCGCTTGAGCGCGGGCCTACAGGCGGGCGATCAACCGGGGCACGTTGACCAGCACCTTGACCTCGCCCGGCGCCAGGCTGGCCTTGATTTCAAAAGCGGGGTCTTGCGTGTCGCGCAAGACCGGTTCACCCAAAGCAAGTCCCTGGCGTCCGACGATTGCAAACACCAGTGGCGCATGGGCTCTGGCGCCCCGCCGCGCCACCACACCCAGCTCGCCGCTGGCCAGGCGCACATAGCTGCCTGGCGGGTAGAAACCGATCTGCTTCACGAACAGCGCTCCCAGCGGGTCGGGCTGCCCCTCTGGACCCAGGTAGAGTTCCCGCGCCACCTGCTGCGAAAGCAGACCTCCCCTGCCCTGACGCGGGCTCAGCCTCGCCACATAGCCGTCCGCCATCTGCAGGAGTCGCTGCGCGGTGCCTCCAATCCGCTTGCCTTCGGGGTAACCGGTGCCGTCGGACCGCTCGTGGTGGTCTCCCACCAGTTGCAACCAGAGGGGGTCTCTCACGCCGAATCGCTTCAGCGCAGCCACGCCCAGCGCGGGATGCTCGTGCACCGCCTGGCGTTGCGCTTCGGACAGCGCACTCCCTTGCCGCGCCATCGCGTCGTGCGTGCGCGTCATGCCGATGTTCATGGACAGCGCGGCCCGAAAGAGCGACGACTGTTCAGCAGGTGACAGACCAGCAGCGGGCGCCAGCAGTTCGCAGATGCCTGCCGACAGCAACGCATGCGTCGTGCTGTAGCCCACCCGCACGTCGAACAGCAACTGAACCAGCGCCAGCAAGCTTTCGTCCGGGCTGGAGCGCCAGCATCGCTCGGCACGTTGCGCCACCTGCTGCAGGCGCTTCAGAAACTGGCTTTCGTCGCCCGCTTGGTGGAGCAAGGTGGCCAGCGTGGCGTGCAAGTCCGGCCACACCCGATGCGCCCGCTCATCGTCTTCGGTCGGCGCCGCTCGCACCTCCACCATGTGGGTCAGTCCGGCGATGCGGCTGATCGACTCATTGGTGCGCACCATGCGGTCCAGCTCGGCGGTGTAGCTGTAAGACCAGGCCTGCCAGTCGCTCTCGCGCACCATGGGCGCATGCAGCATGAGATGCCCACGGTGCTGCTCCGAGGTGATGGGCTCCCCTTTGCGCAGCAACAGCACACCTTTCGGATCCCACACATTGACGGGAACCGGCTGGTTGAGAGCGATCACCTCCAGAGGCAGCGGCTTGTACATCCCGTCAATCTAAGCGCCTTCTGGCCCGGGGAAAGCGCCGATAAGAAGCAGAAAAGCCTGCAAGTTCAAGAACTTGCAGGCTTTCTGGGTCTGGTGGGCGGTGCAGGGTTCGAACCTGCGACCCCTGCCGTGTGAAGGCAGTGCTCTACCACTGAGCTAACCGCCCGATTGATCTGGACCGATCTTTCGGAAGCCTCAGATTATAGCCAGGTTTAAACGCGCCTTCAGCTGGCCTGCAACGCACGCCACAAGGTCTTGCCCTTGCTGGCCTTGTCCAGGTCGAGCAGCAAGGCGTCGTGCGCCTGCGCTTCGTGTTCGTTGGCCAGCAGCACGGGCAGCTCGAAGCGGCTCAGGTCCAGTTGTTCGGTGACACCGCCCTCGCCGGGACTGTCGCCCAGGTCGATCAGCAGGGCGTCCTGCCCGCGCGTCATGTTGATGTACACATCGGCGAGCAGCTCGGCATCGAGCAATGCACCGTGCAGCGTTCGCCCGGAGTTGTCCACGCCCAGGCGGTCGCAGAGTGCGTCCAGTCCGTTGCGCTTGCCGGGGAACATTTCCTTGGCCATCACCAGGCTGTCTGTAACCTGGCCAATGACCGTGTGGATTGGCGCCTTGCCAATGCGCTGCAGTTCCTTGTTGAGGAAGCTGATGTCGAACGGGGCGTTGTGGATGATCAGCTCGGCGTCGCGCAGGTACTGGAGCAGTTCGTCTGCGATGGCGCCGAACTTGGGTTTGTCTCTCAGGAACTCGTTGCTGATGCCGTGCACCTTGAGTGCATCTTCGTGGCTGTCGCGCTCCGGGTTCACATAAAAGTGCAGGTTGTTGCCGGTGAGCTTGCGGTTGAGCAGCTCCACGCAACCGATCTCGATGATGCGGTCGCCGTTGTCTGCAGACAGGCCCGTGGTCTCCGTATCAAGGACGATCTGGCGCATCAGTGCTTTTCCTTGGCGTGGTTGATCGAGTACTTGGGAATCTCCACCGTCACGTCCTTTTGTGCCAGCACCGCCTGGCAAGACAACCGCGAGTTGGGCTCCAGCCCCCAGGCGCGGTCCAGCAGGTCTTCTTCCGTTTCATCGGGTTCGTTCAGGCTGTCAAAGCCTTCACGCACGATCACGTGGCAGGTGGTGCAGGCGGCGCTCAAGTCGCAGGCGTGCTCAATGTTGATCTTGTTGTCCAGCAGGGCTTCGCAGATCGATGTGCCCATGGGCGCTGTGATGGTGGCGCCCGCCGGACAGTATTCGGGATGGGGGAGGATCTTGATCGTGGGCATGCGAGTGGATTTTTTTAAACTTCTTCGAGCTTCTTGCCGGAAAGGGCCTGCTGAATGCCGCGGTTCATGCGCAACGCAGCGAAAGACTCCGTGCCTTTGGCGAGCGCGGTGGTGGCGGCTTCGATTGCGGCTGCGTCTTCGCTGCCCACGATCGCAGCCAGGCTGGCCATCAACTCATCGATCTGCTGAAGCTCTGCGGGTGCGAGCAGGTCGGCGTCGGCCGCAAGCGCGGTGCGGGTGGCGGCAATCATGCGGTCGGCATCCACACGGGCTTCGACCAGTGCTCGCGACGCGATGTCTTGTTGCGCGGTGGCAAAGCTGTCTTGCAACATGGCCGCAATCTGCTCGTCGCTCAGGCCGTAAGCGGGCTTCACATCCACCCGCGCTTCCACGCCACTGCCCTGCTCTCTGGCGCTCACCGAAAGCAAGCCATCGGCATCGACCGTGAACGTGACGCGGATGCGCGCGGCGCCGGCCACCATGGGCGGGATGCCGCGCAGTTCAAAGCGCGCCAGGCTGCGGCAGTCGGCCACCAGATCGCGCTCACCCTGCACCACGTGCAGCGCCAGCGCGGTCTGGCCGTCCTGGTAGGTGGTGAAATCCTGCGCGCGCGCGGTCGGTATGGCGCTGTTGCGGGGCACGATGCGCTCGACCAGGCCGCCCATGGTCTCGATGCCCAGCGAGAGTGGAATCACGTCGAGCAGCAAGAGATCGCCGTCGCGGCTGTTGCCGGCGAGTGCGTTGGCCTGAATGGCGGCACCCAGGGCGACCACTTCATCGGGGTTGAGGTTGGTCAGCGGCTCGCGTTCAAAAAACGCGCCCACGGTGCGACGGATGATCGGCATGCGGGTGGATCCACCCACCATGACCACGCCCTGCACTTCATCTTTGGACACGCCGGCATCGCGCAGCACCTTTCGCACGGCGGTCATGGTGCGGGCGGTGAGTGCGGCGGTGCAGGCCTCGAAATCAGACGGCGAAACGGCCTGCTCGATGTGCCACCCGGCCACGCTGGAGCGAAACATTTCGCTGCTCGAAGACGACAAGGTTTCCTTGACGCGGCGCGCCTCGGCATGCACGGCCGCACGTTCCGAGGCATTGAGCGCAGCGCTCACGCCCTGCTGCGCCAGCGCCCAGGCCGCCAGGGCCTGGTCGTAGTCGTCACCGCCCAATGCGGAATCGCCACCTGTGGCCATGACCTCGAACACCCCTTTGGTCAGGCGCAGGATGGAGATGTCAAAGGTGCCGCCGCCCAGATCGTAGATGGCGTAGATGCCTTCGGAACCGTTGTCCAGGCCGTAGGCAATGGCGGCAGCGGTCGGTTCGTTGATCAGGCGAAGCACATGGATGCCGGCGAGCTGGGCCGCATCTTTCGTGGCTTGGCGCTGGGCATCGTCGAAGTACGCGGGCACCGTGATCACGGCACCGTACAGCTCGTCGTCGAAACTGTCTTCAGCGCGAAAGCGCAGCGTCGCAAGGATCTCAGCGCTGACTTCCATCGGCGTCTTGCGGCCCGCCACGGTTTCAACCACGGCCATGCCGTCTTGCTCGACCACGTTGTAGGAGAGCTTGTCCACGTCAACCACCTGGGCTAGGCTGCGCCCCATCAGGCGCTTGACGGAGCTGACGGTGTTGGCGGGATCCTGAACCTGCGCGGCCAGCGCATCGAAACCAATCTGTCGACCAGCGCCTCCCTGCACTGGGTCCAGGTAGCGCACCACACTGGGAAGAATCACGCGACCGTCGTCGGCGGGCAGGCATTCTGCGATGCCGTGGCGCACTGCGGCCACCAGGGAATGCGTGGTGCCCAGGTCGATGCCCACGGCCACGCGGCGCTGGTGGGGATCCAGGGACTGGCCGGGTTCGGAAATCTGCAGGAGCGCCATGGGTCAGGAATCAGTAGGAACAGGAAACAACCGGCTATTGTCCCAGCAGTTCGATGCGGTTCTCCACATCGCTGGCAAAGCGCTCAACGAACATAAGGGCTCTGACCTGACTGGCGAGCGCGGGCCAGTCGTGTTGTTCGTCGGCCGTGGTCTGCAGGCCCTGCAGCATCGATCGGCGCGTAGCGGCCACCTCGTCGGCCATTTGCTCCAGATCGGCAAGTTCACTGGCTTCGTCAAGGTCTTCGCGCCACTGCATCTGCTGCATCAGGAACTCCGCCGGCATGGCCGTGTTGTTCTCAGCCTCGATCGGCGCGCCGTGCAGTTCGCAAAGGTAAGCCGCCCGTCGCAGCGGGTCCTTCAAACGCTGGTACGCCTCATTGATCCGAACCGACCATTGCATGGCCTGGCGCTGAGCCTGGGCGTCGGCGGTGGCGTGACGGTCTGGATGGACTTCGCGTTGCAGAAGCTTCCAGCGGTCGTCCAGGGCAGCGCGGTCCACTTCGAAACGCGGCGTGAGGCCGAACAACTCGAAGTCATTCGATTGAAGATTCAGGTTCATGGAAAGCAAAAGCCGCCGGCACTGGAGAGCACTGGCGGCTTGGGATGGGAGCGCGGACGCATCAGATTCTGAAGCTCTCGCCGCAGCCGCAACGGTCGCGCTCGTTCGGGTTGTTGAAGCGAAAACCTTCGTTGAGGCCCTCGCGCACGAAGTCGAGCTGCGTGCCGTCGATGTAGGCAAGGCTCTTGGGGTCGACCAGCACCTTCACCCCGTTGTCTTCAAACACCACGTCTTCAGGCGCAATCTCGTCGGCGTATTCGAGCTTGTAGGCCATGCCCGAGCAACCCGTGGTTTTGACGCCCAGACGCACCCCCACGCCCTTGCCACGCTTGGTGATGTAGCGGTTGACGTGCCGTGCAGCGGCTTCGGAAATCGAGATGGCCATAAACCCGGGAACTCAGTTGAGGTGCTTCTTGCGGTAGTCGTCCACCGCCGCCTTGATGGCGTCTTCGGCCAGGATGGAGCAATGGATTTTTACGGGCGGCAGCGCCAGTTCTTCAGCGATCTGGCTGTTCTTGAGCGCCGCAGCCTGGTCAAGCGTCTTGCCCTTGACCCATTCGGTCACCAGCGAAGACGAGGCAATGGCAGAGCCGCAGCCGTAAGTTTTGAAGCGTGCGTCTTCAATCACGCCCGTGGTCGGGTTCACCTTGATCTGCAGTTTCATCACGTCGCCGCAGGCGGGCGCGCCCACCATGCCGGTGCCCACCGATTCATCGCCTTTGTCGAACGAGCCGACGTTGCGAGGATTTTCGTAGTGGTCAACGACCTTTTCTGAATAAGCCATGTCGTTTCTCCTTCAATGCGCTGACCACTGGATGGTGGACAGGTCAATACCGTCTTTGAACATTTCCCACAGCGGGGACAACTCGCGCAACTTCGCCACGTTTTCCTTGATGGTGGCAATCGCGTAATCGATCTCTTCTTCGGTCGTCCAGCGACCGATGGTCATGCGCAGGCTGCTGTGGGCGAGCTCGTCGCTGCGGCCGAGGGCACGCAGCACATAGCTGGGCTCCAGGCTGGCGGACGTGCAAGCCGAACCCGACGACACGGCCAGACCCTTGATGCCCATGATGAGCGACTCACCTTCAACATAGTTGAAACTCATATTGAGGTTGTGCGGCACCCGGCGGGTTTCATGGCCGTTGATGAAAACCTCTTCGACATCCTTGAGGCCATTCAGCATGCGGTCGTGCAGGGCCTTGATGCGCTGGTTCTCTTGGTGCATTTCCGCCTTGGCGATGCGGTAGGCCTCCCCCATGCCGACGATCTGGTGCGTGGGCAGCGTGCCCGAACGCATGCCGCGCTCGTGACCACCACCATGCATTTGCGCTTCGATGCGGATGCGGGGCTTGCGCCGCACGAACAAGGCGCCAATGCCCTTGGGGCCATAGGTCTTGTGCGATGTCAGGCTCATCAGATCAACGGGCAGCGTCTGCAGGTCGATGTCGACCCGGCCGGTGGCCTGCGCGGCATCCACATGGAAGATCACGCCCTTCTCGCGGCAGATCGCGCCAATGGCTGCGATGTCCTGCACCACACCAATTTCGTTGTTCACGAACATGACCGAGGCAAGAATGGTGTCAGGCCGGATGGCGGCCTTGAAAACCTCGAGATCGACGAGACCATCGGCCTGCACATCGAGGTAAGTGACCTCAAAGCCTTGGCGCTCCAGTTCGCGGCAGGTGTCCAGCACAGCCTTGTGCTCGGTCTTGACCGTGATGAGGTGCTTGCCCTTGGTCTTGTAGAAGTGCGCAGCGCCTTTCAGGGCCAGGTTGTTGGACTCTGTAGCTCCGCTGGTCCACACGATTTCACGGGGGTCGGCACCAATCAAGGCCGCCACCTGCTCACGCGCTGTTTCTACCGCTTTCTCCGCTTCCCAGCCCCAGGCATGGCTGCGCGAAGCCGGGTTACCGAAGTGTTCGCGCAACCAGGGAATCATGGCGTCCACCACCCGCGGATCGCAGGGGTTGGTGGCGCTGTAGTCCATGTAGATGGGAAAGTGCGGAGTGCTCATGGGTTACCGGGGAAAAGTGCGTGGTACTTGTGAGGTCTTACTTCGACGACAGTGCAACACCGCCCAGCGCAAACACCGAATTGGGGGCGTTCACACGGATCGGCTTGACCACTGGCGCGCTGGAAATGGCGCGCTTGATCATCGGGGCGTTCTCCACCACGACACCTTTGGCCAGTTGCTCGTTCACCAGTGACTGCAGCGAAACGGAGTCGAGGAAGTCGACCATCTTGGCGTTGAGCGCGGCCCAGAGTTCGTGCGTCATGCAGCGATGGCCCTCGCCCAGGCAGTTTTCCTTGCCGCCGCACTGCGTGGCGTCGATCGGCTCGTCCACCGAAACAATGATGTCGGCCACGGTGATGTCGGCGGCCTTGCGGCCAAGGGTGTACCCGCCGCCGGGGCCGCGGGTGGACTCCACCAGTTCGTGGCGACGCAGCTTGCCGAAGAGTTGCTCCAGATAAGAGAGCGAAATCTGCTGGCGCTGGCTGATGGCAGCCAGCGTGACGGGGCCGTTGTTCTGGCGCAGGGCCAGGTCAATCATGGCGGTGACCGCAAAGCGGCCTTTGGTCGTGAGGCGCATTTTCAAGCTCCTTGAGGTGTTGGCTTGACTGTCGTGGTACGGCTCAGAGGCCGGCTTTCGCCGGCTCGAACCCCTTCTCCACCCGCCCCGACCCTTAAAGGGTCTGTTGATCGAAGGCTTTCCCGACTGTTTTCGTCGAGTATATCTTAAAACCCACTGAACTGGTCGGCATCTTAGCGGATTGGCCGGTCTGTCCAAGACAAATTGCCGTTGCGACCACTCGGCCACAAAGGAGACTGAGCGGTTCAAACGCCGACAGTTCCCGATTTCAGGCGATGTTTTCGCGGCCGGAGGCGCCAAACACCTGCGCCTTGAGGCGACCCAGCTGGTCGCGCACGCTGGCGGCTTTTTCAAACTCCAGGTTTCGGGCATGTTCGAGCATGAGCTTTTCCAGCCGCTTGATTTCCCGCGCCACGTCCTTTTCGCTCATGTCGTCGATGCTGGCGCGGTGCGCGCTTTCCGCGGCGAGTCGATCAGCCTCCTTGCCCGCCTTCTCGCTGTAAACGCCATCGATCAGGTCCTTGATGCGCTTGTTGATGCTGCGCGGCTCGATGCCCATGGCGAGGTTGTGCGCAACCTGCCGGGTGCGGCGCCGGTTGGTTTCATCCATCGCCTTCTTCATCGATTCGGTGATTCGATCGGCGTAAAGAATGGCTCGGCCGTTGAGGTTGCGGGCGGCGCGGCCGATGGTCTGGATCAGGCTGCGCTCGGACCTCAGGAAACCTTCCTTGTCGGCATCCAGAATGGCCACCAGCGAGACCTCGGGAATGTCCAGGCCCTCGCGCAACAGGTTGATCCCCACCAGCACATCGAACGAGCCCAGCCGCAAGTCGCGCAGAATTTCGACGCGCTCGACCGTGTCCACATCGCTGTGCAGGTAGCGCACCTTGACGCCGTTTTCGGTCAGGTAGTCGGTCAGCTGCTCGGCCATGCGTTTGGTGAGCGTGGTGATCAGCACGCGTTCGTTCTTCTCGACGCGGATGCGGATTTCCTGCAGCACGTCGTCCACCTGGTGGGTGGCCGGACGCACCTCGAGTTCGGGATCCACCAGGCCGGTGGGCCGCACCAGTTGCTCCACCACCTGGCCCGAATGGGTCTTCTCGTAGTCGGCGGGCGTGGCCGAAACAAACACCACCTGGCGCATGCGCTGTTCAAACTCCTCCAGCTTCAGGGGCCGGTTGTCCAGCGCGCTGGGCAGACGGAAGCCGTATTCCACCAGCGTCGTCTTGCGAGCCCGGTCGCCGTTGTACATGCCGCCAAACTGCCCCATGAGCACATGGCTCTCGTCCAGGAACATCAGCGCATCCTTGGGAAGGTAGTCGGTCAGGGTGGAAGGCGGCTCGCCCTGCGAACTTCCGGCGAGGTGGCGCGAGTAGTTCTCGATGCCCTTGCAGTGCCCGACCTCGCTGAGCATCTCCAGGTCGAAGCGGGTGCGCTGTTCAAGCCGCTGGGCTTCCACCAGCTTGCCCATGCCCACCAGCTCCTTGAGCCGGTCGGCCAGCTCCAGCTTGATCGCCTCCACGGCGTGGAGCACCTGTTCGCGCGGGGTTACATAGTGGCTGCTGGGGTAGACCGTGAAACGCGGAATCTTCTGGCGCACCTTGCCGGTGAGCGGGTCGAACAGTTGCAGCGTTTCGACCTCGTCGTCGAACAGCTCGATGCGAATCGCCATCTCCGAATGTTCGGCGGGAAAGACGTCGATGGTGTCGCCGCGCACGCGGAACTTGCCGCGTGAAAAGTCTTGCTCGTTGCGGGCGTACTGCATGCGCACGAGCTGGGCTATCAGATCGCGCTGGCCGATCTTGTCGCCCGTTCGCAGCGTCATCACCATCTGGTGGTAGCTCTCGGGCTTGCCAATGCCATAGATGGCCGAAACCGTGGCCACGATCACCACGTCGCGCCGCTCCAGAATGCTCTTTGTGCAACTCAGCCGCATCTGCTCGATGTGCTCGTTGATGGCGCTGTCCTTCTCGATGAACAGGTCGCGCTGCGGCACATAGGCCTCGGGTTGGTAGTAGTCGTAATAGCTGACGAAATACTCAACCGCGTTCTTCGGAAAGAACTCGCGAAACTCGCTGTAGAGTTGGGCGGCCAGCGTCTTGTTCGGCGCGAACACAATCGCCGGGCGACCCAGGCGGGCGATCACGTTGGCCATGGTGAAGGTCTTGCCGGAGCCGGTCACCCCCAGCAGGGTCTGGAACACCTCGCCGTCGTTCACGCCCTCCACCAGCTGGCGGATCGCCTCGGGCTGGTCGCCGGCAGGCTGGTAAGGCAGGAAAAGCTCGAACGGCGAACCGGGAAACTTCAGGAGTTCGCCTTCCGGGGGCGATTCATTCAGGCCTTCAGGCAGCGGATCTTTCGGCGTCGGGGGCAGGGTCGTCTGAGGCATCGGTTGATTGTGCCGGATGGTCGCGGTCAGCATCGGCCCTCGGTCTGCGCACACCTGGCTTGGCCAGGATTTCCACATAGGCCTGCTCACCGCCCTCACGCGCCACAGCGTCGAGGTGGCTCATCACGGCCGAGAGGTGCACCACCTCGGCGGTTTCCTTCGCGGCCCCGACTCGGCAATCGAAATCGAGGAAATCCACCCCCTCGGGCAACTCACGGCGGCGTTCCCGCTTGAGGTACTTGCGGATTTCGTGCTTCACAGCTTCGAGCACGCGGTCGCGGTGACGGCCTTCTTGGGTGAGGGGAAAGAGTTTTCTCATGGCGGTCTGGCGCGGGGCGGTCAATATCGGGGTAGGAGGGCGCGATTATGCGCGTCGGAGTATCCTCGGGCGCCCATGCAGTCCCACGAACAACACCCTACGCCCAGCAAGGATGAGATCGCCCTGCTCGAACCGTTCGAGCGGCTGGGGCTTGACCGGATTGCGCTGGTGAGCACGGCCGCCCACGCGCGCGAAGCCTGCGCCGAGCTGGCCGACCACGCGGTGTGGGGATTCGACACCGAGTCCAAGCCCACGTTTCTCAAGGATCAGGTGTCCGACGGGCCACACATCGTGCAGCTTGCCACCCTGCAGCGCGCCTGGGTGTTTCAGCTGCAAGAGCCCGAGTGCCGCGCCCGGGTGGCGGAGTTGCTGGCCCACGCGGGCCACACCAAAGCCGGCTTCGGCCTGGGCGATGACACCCGACGCATCGTCGCCAAGCTGGAAGTGGCCCCCGCGGGTGTGCTCGATCTGAACACCGTGTTCCGTTCGCGGGGTTACCGCAAGGACATGGGCGTCAAGGGTGCGGTGGCGGTGTTGTTCAACCAGCGCTTCATCAAGTCCAAGAAGGCCGCCACCTCGAACTGGGCGCTCCCTCGCCTGAGCGAAGCGCAGTTGGTCTACGCCGCAAACGACGCCTGGGCCGCGGCGCGGGTTCACGAAAAACTCGGGCTGAGGTAAGCGCCCCTCTGCTCAACGCCTCCGCAGCGGCGTGAGCAGGTCACTCAGGCCGTTGTGGTCGATTTCGTGCATGAGCGCCAGCAGGCGCCCCACCTCGCCGGTCGGAAAACCCTCGCGCGCAAACCAGTTCAGGTAGTTCCCCGGCAGATCGGCGATGGCCCGCCCCTTGTACTTGCCGTAGGGCATTTCCACCGTGAGCAGGCGCTCCAGATCTTCTGGCTTCATCAAATATGTCCAATGGTCCATCTATTGAATATGATGAACGTTTGTTCCGTTCAACAGGAGATTCAACCATGGCTGCATCGCCACAGGGGGAAGACCAGTCCCCCGTGCCTGACTACGGCAGCCTCTTGCGGCTGGACCGGCAGGTGTTCATCGTTCTGGGGGCCGGCCAGGGCATTGGCAGGCAGACCGCCCACGCGCTGAGCCAGGCCGGCGCCACCGTGGTCTGCGTGGGCCGGCGCGCCGATGCCACCGAGGCCATCGCCGCCGAGGTGGGAGGCATCGCCCTACTGGGGGACGCCACCGTGCGGGCCGACATGGAGCGCATCGCCGCCGAGGTGATGAAGCGGTATGGCCACATCCATGGCCTGGTCGACATTCTGGGCATGCCGCGCGTCAAGCCGCTGGTGGACTTCACCGACGAGGACTGGGACTGGCAGTTCAACGTTGGCCTGCGCCATGCCTTTCTCTCGCTCCAAATCGTCGGCCCCCTCATCGGCCAGAGTGGCGGGGGCGCCATGGTGTTCGTGAGCTCCACGTCCGGCAAGGTGATCTCATCCAACCGTGCGGCCTATGCTTCCAGCAAGGCCGCGCTGCAGCAATTGGTGAATGCCGCGGCCATCGAGTTCGGTCCGATGAAGGTGCGCGTGAATGCGGTCGCCCCAGGCCTGGTGACCACGCCGCGCGTGCGCACCACCATCGCGCACGACACGCTGGCCCAGTCCGCCGCGCTCTACCCGCTGGGTGAGGTCGGCACACCGCCTGAGATCGCCTCGGTGATCCTGTTCCTCGCCAGCCGCATGAGCTCGCACGTCAACGGCCAGACGGTGTTCGCTGAAGGTGGTGTGACAGGCCGCTCACCCACCTACGCCACCAGCTCGGCCCAGCTGCCCCGCACCTGAGCGCCCAGGAGCCGTCTGCAGCTCAGAGCGCCTGGGCCAGGCGCGCCACGCCTTCCTCGATCTTGTCCAGGCCCACGGTGGCAAAAGAAAGGCGCAAGGTCGAGAGGTCGGGCTGGCTGGCGTAAAACGGCGCACCTGGCACGAAGGCCACGCTTTTCTCGATGGCGCGTCGGGCAAACTCGCCGCCGTCTTTCACCTTGCCACCCGCACCGGTAAGGCGCGCCCACACAAACAGGCCGCCCTGGGGCTGCACAAACGAGATCGCATCGCCCATCTCGCGCCGCAGCGCATTCCCCATGGTGCTGGCGCGCTCCGCGTACACCGCTCGCACCCGCGCCAGCGTGTCGGGCATGCGGCCCGCCTTGAGGTACTGCGCGGCGGTGGCCTGCGCAAAAGTGCTGGTGTGCGCGTCGCTGAACTGCTTGCACATGGTCGCCTTGGCCAGCAGCTCTTCAGGCCCCACCATCCAGCCCACGCGCAGGCCGGGGCTGAGCACCTTGCTCAGCGAACCGCAGTGCACCAGCAGCTCCCGGCTGCCCGGCACGGATGCACTCATGTTCAGCAAGCTGGGCGGTGGCGCGTCGGTGAAGTAGAGATCGCCATAGGGATCGTCCTCCACGATCAGCGTCTGGTGCTTCACCGCCATCTCCAGCACCCGCTGGCGTCGCGCCTGGCTGAGCATGGCGCCGCTCGGGTTGCCAAAGGTGGGAATGAGGTAGACGAACTTGGGCTTGTGCTGCTCGATCAGCTTCTCCAGCACGTCGACCTGCACACCGTCGCCGTCCACCGGCGCGCTGATGAGTTCAGCGCCATACAGGCGGAAGCACTGGATGGTGGCCAGGAAGGTCGGACCTTCGACGATCACCTTGTCGCCCGGCGAGATCATGGTCTTGCCCAGAAGATCGAGCGCCTGCTGGCTGCCGGTGGTGACGATCAGGTTGCCGGGGCCCACGCCCTGGGCACCCTTGCTGCCCATGAAAGTGGCCAGCTGCTCGCGCAGCGGCTGGTAGCCCTCGGTGGCGCCGTATTGCAGGGCGCCACCGGCTTCTTCGGTCAGCGCGGTGTTCACCGCTTCGCGGATGCCCTCCACGTCGAACAGGGCGCTGTCGGGGAAGCCGCCGGCAAAGCTGATGATGCCGGGCTTGCCCAGCAGCTTGAAGAGTTCGCGAATGGCGGAGGTTTCAACGTTGTTGAGTCGGTCGGCGAAGGGAATCGTGAAGGACATGGCAGCAGCTCTGGTGAGTTCGGGAAAAACCAGCCCGCATTGTCGCCAATTCATTGGATAGACTCCTCGCCGATGAACGCCGCCGCCATCGAAGCCTTCTTCGCCACGCTCAAAAGCGCCAACCCCAGCCCGCAATCCGAACTGGAATACACCACCGTGTTCGAGTTGCTCGCCGCTGTGCTGCTATCGGCTCAGGCCACCGATGTGGGCGTGAACAAGGCCACGCGCAAATTGTTTCCCGTGGCCAACACGCCGCAGGCCATGCTGGACCTGGGCCTGGAAAGGCTGGAGGGCTACATCAAGACCATCGGCCTTTTCCGCAGCAAGGCAAAGCACCTGATGGAGACCTGCCGCATTCTGGTGGAGCGGCACGGTGGAGAAGTGCCCTCCACGCGCGAGGCGCTGGAAGCGCTGCCAGGCGTGGGCCGAAAAACGGCCAACGTGGTGCTCAACGTGGCCTTTGGTCAACCGGCCATGGCGGTGGATACCCACATCTTTCGCGTCGGCAACCGCACCGGGCTGGCGCCAGGCAAGACGCCACTGGCGGTGGAACAGCAGCTCATGAAACGCGTGCCGGCCGCCTATGCGGTGGACTCGCATCACTGGCTGATTCTGCACGGGCGCTATGTGTGCCAGGCACGCAAACCGCTGTGCCCGCGCTGCGCGGTGGCGGCGCATTGCGATTTCAAACCCAAGACCCAGGCCTGAGCTTCAGAGATCGACCGAAGTCCAGCCGCCCGGCTCCGGCGCTTCTTTCGGCCACTCGCTGGCCTCGCGGATGTGTGGGCTGCCACTCTCCACCACATGACGCACCGCCCGGATCACGCCGGCATGCGTTACCCAGACCACCTCGCTCGAGGTTGCCGGCCTCAGATCGGCAAGGGCTGCTGCCACCCGGTACAGCAGTTGTTGTGTGCTCTCGGCGCCGCCAAAGCGGTGGTGCGCGAAGTCGGCGATCCAGTCGTCGAAGGCGCTGCGCGGAATGCTCGCCCAGGCATGGAGCTCCCATTGGCCGAAGTCCATTTCATTCAGGCGCAGGTCGATGCGCGCGGCTCGAAGATCAGGCCGCTCTGCCTGCAGGGCGCCGGCGAGTTGTTGCGCGCGCAGCAGGCCCGACACCCACACCGGCGTGCCCTCGGACAAGAGCGGCGCAAACGCCTTCGCGGCCTTCCGGGTCAGGCTCGAATCGGCAGGCACATCGCTGGCGCCATAACAAAGGCCCGGGGCCAGCACCACGGGCGCATGGCGCAACAGCCAGAGCTTCATGACGGGACGCCCAAGGCGAGCACCGCGCCCACGTAAAACATCACCTCGCCCACCTGCTGCGTGGCACCCAGGCCGTCGCCGGTGAAGCCCTGCAGGCGCCGGCGCAGCAGGCGCCACATCCACACCAGCCCGAGCAGCGAGCCCATCACGGCACTCACCCAGAGCCAGGGCGCTGGCATCCACCAGCACACACATGCCATGGCCAGCGCCCACCAGAGCAGGCCGGCAAGCAAGGCGCCGTTGCTGATGCTCTCTGCCAGCGGATTGCTTTTCGATTGCGGCGTGTCGCCCACGTGGGGCAGTGTGCGGATCACCAGCAGCGGGACCGTGCGCGAAGTGACGTGGGCAGCAAACAGGGCGAACACGGCCAACGTGGCATTGGCCTGCGCCAGCAAGACCAGCAGCGCCACCTTGGCCAGCAGCGCCAGCACCAGCGCGATCGCGCCATAGCTGCCGATGCGCGAATCCTTCATGATCTCCAGTGCGCGTTCGCGGTCGGGGCTGCCGCCGAGGCCATCGGCGAGGTCGGCCAGGCCGTCTTCGTGAAAAGCGCCGGTGAGCAACACGCTGAAGACCGTGCTGGCGATGGCCGCCACCCAGGGCGCAGCGGGCAAGCTGGGCAGCAGCCACAGACATGCGCCAAAAACCAGCGCGCTCAACCCACCCACGATCCAGCCCACACCGGGGAAATGCGCCGCACTCGCGCGCAGCATTGCGGGGCTGAAGCCCACCCAGTTGGCCAGCGCGCCCGTGACGGGAATGCGGGTGAAGAACTGCACGGCCAGCAGGAAGTGGCGCACGAACAGAATCATGTCTGCAGCGGCTCCTGGGCTTCGCTGCGCGAAACGCCCGCGCCCTCGAAGCTGGCCATTTCGCGCAGGAGCGCGCAGGCGCTCACGAGCAACGGCCACGCCAGCGCCGCTCCCGAACCTTCGCCCAGCCGCAGGCCCATATCCAGCAGCGGCTCGGCCTTGAGGTGTGCCAGCATCAGCGCGTGGCCGCGCTCGCCAGAGCGGTGGGCGAACACGCAGCGCTGCAACACGGCCGGCTGCAACCTGGCGGCCACCAGCACCGCCGCGCTGGCGATGAAGCCGTCCACCACGATCACCCGGCGCTCGGCTGCGGCCTGTTGCACGGCACCCACCAGCGTGGCGATCTCGAAACCGCCGAAGGCCGCCAGGGCTTCCAGCGGCGCTCTGGCCTCGGCGTGCAGCGCCATCACCTGGCGCAACACGTCGATCTTGCGCAGCACGGCATCGGCGTCGAGCCCGGTGCCCGCACCTGTGACGTCAGCCACCGCCAGACCGCCCAGGCGCGCCAGCAACATCGAGGCGGCCGATGTGTTGCCAATGCCCATTTCGCCGAGCAGCAGCGCATTGCCCGGCAGGTCGCTCACCATGTCGCGTCCGTTCTGAATGGCCTGCTCGCACTGCGCCGCGCTCATGGCCGGGCCGGCCAGTGCATCGGCCGTGCCGTGCGCGATCTTGCGGATGAGCAGGCCATCACGCGGCTCGAAGTCGTGGTTCACGCCACAGTCCACCACCGTGAGGCCAATGCCGTGCTGACGAGCGAGCACGCTCACCGCCGCGCCACCGGCGAGGAAGTTTTCCACCATCTGCCAGGTCACATCGCTCGGGTAGGCCGATACACCGCGCGCGGCCAGGCCGTGGTCGGCGGCGCACACCAGCATTTGCGGATCGCGGAGTTGCGGCTGGGCGCTGCCCAGGATCAAGCCGATGCGCTGGGCCAGCGCCTCGATGCGGCCGAGCGAGCCTACGGGCTTGGTCTTGTTGTCCAGCACGCGCTGCAATTGGGAGGCAAGTTCGGGCTGCTGCAGGTCGGCAATGTTCATGGTCAGGGAGCGATGAGTTGATCGAGCACACCGGGCTCGAAATGGGTCTGGACGAAATCGGCCAGACCGTCGAACACGGTTTCCAGCGTGGGCGCACTGGCGCCGAAAAGCGCATGCAGCACGCGCGGATCTTCCAGCAGACCGTGGAGGTACACACCGAGCACGTTGCCCGCCGCGTTCTGCCAGCCCAGGCCACCCGGCAGCACCTCGCGCGCCAGATCGCCTGCGGCGGCCATGGCCGGGTGCTGGGCCGTCTGGCCATGGTGAATTTCGTAACCTGAGGCGGACACACCCGTGAGCGAGGACCATGCGCCCGTGAGCGAACCAAATGTTGTCTGTGCATGCCGCACCGTCTTGTCGCGCTCGAACTGCGTCACCAGCGGCAGCAGGCCGAGGCCTGGGGCATTTCCGTCGATGCCATGGGGGTCGATCAGCGCCTCGCCCAGCATCTGCAAGCCACCGCACACACCCAGCACCGCCCCGCCCTTCGCGGCATGCGCTGCCACGGCACGGTCCAGGCCCTGTGTGCGCAGCCAGGCAAGGTCGGCCGCCGTGGACTTGCTGCCGGGCAGCACGATCCAGTCGGCCGCAGCGCAGTCGGCCGGCGTGCGCGCCCAGACGAGGCGCACGCCCGGCACGTTCTTGAGCGGCTGAAATTCGTCGAGGTTGCTGATTCGGGGGTACGCCAGCACCGCGACGGTCTTCGTCACCGCGCCGCTCGCACGCGTCCGGTCATCGAACACACCGTCTTCTTCCGGCAGGCCATGCTGCCACCACATGGGCAACGTGGCCACAGTGGGCACACCTGTGAGGTCCTCCAGTTGCTGCGGCGCGGGTGCCAGCAGACTGGCGTCGCCCCGGAAGCGGTTGAGCACGAAGCCGTGGATCAGCGAGCGCTCATGGGGCGGCAGCAGCGCCCAGGTGCCGTAGAGATGGGCGAAGGCGCCGCCCCGGTCGATGTCGGTCACCAGCAGGCAACGCGCGCCAGCGTGCAGGGCCACGCGCATGTTCACCACATCACTGTCGTGCAGGTTGATCTCGGCGGGAGAACCGGCGCCCTCGATGACCACCACTTCGTTTTCTGCCCGCAAGGCATCCAGCGCAGCGGCCAGTTGCGGCCACACGTGCAGGCTGCGCCCGCGCCACGGCATGGCGGAAAGATCGTCGCTCACCTGCCCCATCAGCACCACCTGGCTGCGCGTGTCGGCCTCCGGCTTGAGCAGCAGCGGGTTCATGCGCACGTCGGGTTCGGCACGCGCGGCCAACGCCTGGAAGTACTGGGCAGAACCGATTTCACCGCCCTGCACCACGCGGGCGTTGTTGCTCATGTTCTGCGCTTTGTACGGCGCCACTTTGAAACCTTGCCGCGCGTAGTGGCGACACAGCGCCGTGGTGAGCCAGCTCTTGCCGGCACCGCTGGTGGTGCCCAGCACCATGACGCAGCGGGCCTTCATGCTGCAGTCTCCCGCTGCATCAACAAGGCGAGGCGCAGCGCATCCTGCGCCTCGGGCGACTGCACGCTCAATCGCCAGTGGCCCGGCAACCCGAAAGACCGTGCGTCGCGCAGTTTGATGCCATGGGCGCGCAGCGCAGCCACGTCGATCGGATGCGGCGCCTGGCCGCAGAAGTAGTTGGCTTCGCTCGGCAGGCAGCGCCATCCGAGCGAAGACAGCGTCTCCAGCTGGCGGGCTTTCCACACGCTCAACCGCTCGCGGCTCTGCGCCAGCCAGTCCTGCGCCGCTGGCGACACCCAGGCCTGCAACAGCGCCACCGCGTGCACACCCAAAGGCCACGACGGTGCCAGACGATCGAGCGCCGAGACCTCTGCCCGAGCGTGCACCGGCGAAACGGCATAGGCACCGCGCACCCCGGTGAGGCCCAGCGCCTTGTTGGGCGTCCAGACCTGCCACACACGATCAAAGGCATGGCGCGGCAGGCTGCTGCTGCCCTGCAACCGAAGGGGCTCGTAGGCGAGGTCCAGCACCGTCACCGCGCCTGAAGAAATCACCTGTGGCGCGAAAGGCTCTGCTCCACCGAGTGGGCTGCTGGGCTCGCACAGCCAGGCCAGTTGGGCTTGCGCCGGGTCGTTTGCTCGCTCAAGTCCCCAGCATGCGGCAGCCGAGGCGTAGTCGCCATACGCCAGCTCGGGCAACCAGACGCGCTGACCACCTTCGCGTGCCACCCACGCCGTGATGCGTGCCACGAATTCGCTCGCGCTGGCAGCGAGCACGATGCGCGCAGGGTGCACCGCATGGAACGCGGCCAGCGATTCCCGCAGCACCTTGTAAGCGGGATCGGGATAGTGGCGGGCATCGGCCTGTTGAACCGCCAGCAGCGCAGACGGGCACGGTCCACAGGCGTTGGCATTGGTGGAAAAATCCCACTGCGGTACGCCCAGAGCGTCGGCGCCTCCGTGTTCCCGCGTCATGGCGCCACACTCCACATCCACATCCACATCCACACCGCCGCCATCAACGCCGAAGCGGCCAGCACCACCACCACACGCTCTGCCAGTTGCAGGGCCCGTGCCGTGTCCGCCGGTTGCGCCAGCCGGCCTTCTCCGTGCAGCACATACACGCCGGGTTTGGCCAGCCGCACGCCGAGTGCGAGCGCCATCGCGGCCATGGGCCAGCCGCTGTTGGGCGATGGCGTGAGCCGCGCCTGCGCAGGCCATGCGCACCAGCCACGCAGCGATCCCATCACACTGAGCAGTGCGCCGGTGAGGCGCGCGGGCAGCCAGGAAAGCACATCGTCGGCCCGCGCCGCCCACTTGCCGGCCCATGTCCAGACGCGGCCATCGCGTTCGCCCCGGTAGCCCCACATGGCGTCGGCGGTGTTGGCGAATCGGTAGAGCGCAGCACCGGGAAGCCCGGCAATGGCAAACCAGAACAGCGGTGCGACCACCGAGTCGTTGAGGTTTTCGGCCAGCGATTCGATGGCGCTCTCGCGCACCTGCGAAGCGTCGAGCGCGCTGACATCGCGGCTCACCAGCCACGACAGGCGTTCGCGGCCTGCCGCCAGCGAATCCGCCAGCGCGCCTTCCACCGCCTGCACTTCGGAGTGAAGCATGCGCCAGGCGAGCAAAGGCTTGAGCAGCAGGCCCAGCGCCAGCGCCTGCAACCACCACGCCCACTGCGCGGTCCACCACCACAGGCCCAGCGACACGCCCACCACCAGTGCCGCGCCCAGGCACCACGCCACCGCGCCCAGCACAAATGATCGAAATTGTTGCGAGTTGCCAGTGGGCGCAATACGCCGGCCCATGAACGCCAGGTAGCGTCCCATGCCCACCACCGGATGCCAGCGCGCCGGGGGCTCGCCAAACAGGCGGTCTACGGCCAGCGCCACCAGCACGGCCAGAGGCCATGTGAGGTGGGGAGCGTGCGAATCGGGCCACATGGAGATGGCCGATCCTAGTCTTCGATGCCGCGTTGCGCGGGAATGCCGGCCTTGAACGCGTGCTTGACCAGCGTCATCTCGGTCACCGTGTCGGCCAGCTCAATGATTTCGGCCGGGCAGCGCCGGCCGGTGACCACCACATGCACATGCCGGGGACGATCCCGCAGCGTCTGCAGCACATCGTCCAGCGGCAGCCAGCCGTAGATCAGCGGATAGGTGAGTTCGTCGAGCGTCACCATGAAATATTCACCACCGAGAATGGCCGCGCGCGCCTTCTGCCAACCGTCGCGCGCGAGTTGCGCGGAATGTTCAAGGTCCTGGCTCTTCCAGCTGAACCCGTCGCCAAGACCCTCGATCAATGGCCCCCACGCTCCACCGCTGCGCGGGTCGCTGCCCCCCGAGGGGGCTGGGCCACCTTGGGGGCGGCCCGGCGGTGGCCCGATTTCGGCGAGCATTTCAAACACGCGGTGCTCGCCAAAGCGGGCGCTGGGCACTTTCATGAACTGGAAGATCTTCACCAGTTTGCCGTGCACGTGCGTGCGGCCAAAGGCGCGCAGTGCCAGGCCGAATGCCGCCGTGCTTTTGCCCTTGCCGTCGCCTGTGTGCACGATCAACAGACCCCGGCGTTCGCCCTCGGGTTTCTCGTAGCGCTTTTCGGTCGGAGGCGTTTCAATCTGCATGGGGTTGTCCTGGTGAGCTATCGAGGCAGTGCGACCCACTGGTCGCCCAGCGGATGGATCGCGACGCGGTGATCAAACACGTGTTCGAGGGCGTGGTGGGTGACGGGGTCGTCGCAGGCGCCCTGGTGCCGCACACGGCCATCGGCGACCACCACCATGTGGTCGGCGTGCAGCGCCATGCCGATTTCGTGCAAGACACTCACTACGGTCTTGCCACTCGCGACCAGATCGCGAACGAGCAGCAGCCAGTCGGCCTGGTGCGGTGGGTCCAGATTGGCCAGGGGCTCGTCCATCAGCAGCACATCAGCGTTCACCGCGAGCAAGCGCGCCAGCAGCACGCGCTGGCGTTCTCCGCCCGAGAGCGCGCCCAGCGGGCGGTGGCGCCAGTCCCAGGCCTGGGTAGCGCGCAGAGCCTGTTCGACCGCCGAGCGATCGGCCTCGGAAGGTGGCGCCAGCCAGGGCTGGTGAGGAAGGCGGCCGAGCATGGCCACATCCCAAACGCTGAGGTCGTCTGCACCCTGCTCGCCCTGCCCCAGCCAGGCGAGGCGACGCGCTCGTTCCCGGCCCCGCCACTGCGCCAGTGGTCGGCCGAACAACTGCACCTCTCCGCTGTGGGGGAGCAAGCCGGCCAGCGCCTTGAGCAAGGTGGACTTGCCCGCACCGTTGGGGCCGACCACGCTGGTCCATCGCGCGGCGGGCAGTGCCACGTCGATGCCGTGCAGCACCTGGGTGCCGCCCAGCGATACGCCGATGGCCCGGGCCTGAATGGCGTGGCTCACAGCACGCTCCCCGGCTGCCGACGTCGATGCATCAACCACAACAGGTAGCTGCCGCCGAGCACCGCGGTGAGCACGCCCACCGGCAGTTCCTGCGGTGCGATCACCCAGCGCGCGAGCACGTCCGCCGCCATGAGCAGCAGCCCACCCATCATGGCGCTGAGCACCACCAGCCGCCCGTGCGTGGTCTTGACGATGGAGCGCACCAGGTGCGGTGCCGCCAGCCCCACGAACGCGATGAGACCGGTTTGAGCCACGGCGGCCCCGGTGGCCATGGCCAGCACCGCCACCAGCGCCATGCGCACCGCCGCCAGCGGCAAGCCAAGGCTGATGGCGGTGGCTTCGCCCAGGGCCAGCCCATCGAGTACGCGTCCGAGCGACGAAGCGATCAGCACCGAGGCGAACAACATGCCCGCCATCACACCGCAAGCCGGCCAGCCGACAAACCCGGTGCTGCCCAAGGTGAAGCCTTGCATGGCCTGCAGGATGTCGGGCGCGGCGATGGTCACCAGATCGCGTGCAGCGCCCAGCACCACACCCACGATCACGCCGGCCAGCAAGAGACGCAAGGTGTGCTGCACGCCCTTGGCCAGTGCCAGTGTGAGCACCACGCCCAGCACAGCGCCGGCAAAGGCCGCGCCCGTGAGACCCAGGCGCACCAGCCACTGGGTGGCAAAGGGGGACGTGCCGAACAGCGCCAGCGCCAACGCGACACCCAAAGCCGCGCCCGAAGCGCTGCCCAGCAAAAAAGGATCGGCCAGCGGATTGCGAAACAGGCCTTGCGCCACGGCGCCCGCCAGCCCCAGCAGGCCACCCGCCATCCAGGCACCCAGCGTGCGCGGCAGGCGAATGTCCCAAAGAATCTGCCAGGCCACCGGGTCGTGGCGGGCATTCAGCACGCTGTCGAATCCCGTGCTGCCCACACCCGCGCCCAGCAGCAACACGGCCAGCGCCACCAGCAGCAGGCCGACCCCGAGCCACAGGCTGCGCTGCGCACCCGTCATGGCATTCCCTTCTGTGAGATGCAGCGCGCCATCACGCGCGCCGCCTCCGCCATGCGCGGGCCGGGGCGCACCAGCACGTCGGATTCTTCGGGCGTGAACACGCACACGTGCTCTCCACGAATGGCGCGCAGTCCCGCCCAGCCGGGGCGCTGCTCCAGACCCTGCACGTTGCGCGAGCCGATCATGATGAGGTCGGGGTCGGCGCGCACCACGTACTCCGGGTTGATTCGGGGAAAGGGCCCGAGCTTCGGATCGACAATGTTCTGCACACCCAGACGCGTCATCAGTTCGCCGATGAAGGACCGCGCGCCAGCCGCGTACCCGCCGGTGCTGACCTCGTAGTACACGCGCAGCGATCGCGCCTGAGGCGGCAGCGACTGCGCGGCGGCCGACACACCGGCATCGATGGCGCGCCAGATGCGCAACGCGTCCGGCACTTCGAGCAACTGGCCCAGCAAGCCCATGACGCGCTGCGCATCTTTCGACGTGCGAGGCTCCAGCGCCAGCACCTTCAGACCCAGCGATTCCAGCCGCTGCACTCCGCGCGATGACGTGGCCATCAAGACCACATCTGGCTTGAGCGCCACGATGGCCTCGATGTTCGGATCGATGCCGCCGCCGGCCTGGGGCAGGCTGCGCACCTGCGCGGGAAAGTTGGAGTACCGGTCCACCCCCACCAGACGCTCGCAACGCCCGAGCTCGCAGACGGTTTCGGTCAGCGACGGCAGCAGCGACACGATGCGCTGCGGCGACTGCGCGAGCTGCAGGGTCACGCCCCGGTCGTCGGTCACCTGCACGCTGGCGGCCTGCACCGCACCCACAAAGAGAAAGCTGGTGCACAGCGCCCACCAGCCACGAAGCGTCAACACGGATCTCATCTCGCCTCTTTCAGGGTCATTGGCAGTCCTGCCGCCATCAGGGTGACCCGCTCGCAAGCCGCAGCCACCGCCTGGTTCAAGCCGCCGAGCGCATCCACGAAAGCGCGCACCTCGCGGCCCATGGGGATCACGCCGAGGCCAATCTCGTTGCCCACCAGCACCACCGGTCCCGGCGCCGCCGCGATCGCACGGCAGAACGCGACCTGGGGCGCTTCGACATCGACAGGCGTCCCCACGGCGGGCATCAACAGGTTGGTCAGCCACAGCGTGAGGCAGTCCACCACCACCAGTGTGTGCGGCGTGCTGTGCGCGCTCAACGCCTCGGCCAGCGCGATGGGCTCCTCTACGGTCGCCATGCCGGGCACACGCTCGGCGCGGTCACGTTGATGGCGGGCAATGCGCTCGCGCATCTCCTCGTCCCAAGCCTGGCCGGTGGCGATCAGCACCGCGTGGCGTGCCGTTGCGCCATCGAGCCATTGACGGGCCAGGGATTCCGCCCGGCGCGATTTGCCACTGCGTTGCCCGCCCAGGATGAATTCGCTGCGAGCGATCTCAGCCATGGCGGTGCATCCAGTCGGTGACGATGCGGTGTATCTGGTCCACGCCGTCGGTGAGCGCGGCGGGACCGGGCTGAAGGATGTCGGCCGACTTGATCTCGAACAACTGCCCGTTCTTCACCGCGTTCACGTCTTGCCAGCCGGCGCGGGCGGCCACTTTCTCGGGCCGGAATTTCTTGCCACACCAGGAGCCTATGACGATGTCCGGATTGCGCTGCACGATCTGCATGCCGTCGCCGATGATGCGGTCCTTGCCCAGCGGCATCACCGCAAGCTCGGGAAACACGTCGTCACCACCGGCGATGCCCATCAGTTCGGACACCCAGCGGATGCCGCTGATGTGCGGTTCGTCCCATTCCTCAAAGAACACGCGTGGCCGGCGTTTGCCGCTGGCCTCCAGCGCGGCCACTGCGTTCCGGATGCCGTCAAGCCGCGCTCGGGTGGTGTCGATCCAGGCCAGCCCCTGTTCGGCGCAGCCCACCATGGCCGCCACCTGGTAGAGCATGGAAAGAATTTCGTCCACGCTGCGCTGGTTGAACACCGTGACCTGCACGCCCGCGCGAATCAACAAAGCCGCAATGTCGGCCTGCAGGTCGGAAAAACCAAACACGCAGTCCGGTTTCAGCGCCAGGATCTTGTCGATCTTCGCGCTGAGAAACGCACTGACCTTGGGTTTTTCTTCTCTCGCGCGGCGCGGCCGCACCGTGTAGCCCGAGATGCCCACGATGCGGTGTTCCTGCCCCAGCAGGTAGAGCCACTCGGTGGTTTCTTCGGTGAGGCAGACGATGCGCTGCGGGCCCAGGGCTGCCGTGTTCATGCGTCCCCTTCCGCCAGGAACAACGAGGCCGTTGCTTCGGGGCTGGATGCGAACCAGGCGTGGAAGTAACTGGCTTGCAGCGAACCGGCCTGGTACACCGCCTCGCCGTTTCCGCGCGCCGATTCGGTGAAGCGCACCGGCTCCAGTGTCGATTCACAGCGCGAGTAATGGAAGGTATGGCCGCGCAAGCTGCCTTCCGGCAGCACGAGTTGTTGCGGGCCCAGGGCAGCCAGACGCTGCTGCATGGCCACGCGCCCGGGGAGCAGGCCCCACATGGCGTGTTCATCACCATCCAGTGTGGTGAGTTGATCAAAGAGCGGCATCATGCCGCCGCATTCTGCCCACACCGGCCGCCCCGCCTGGACGTGCGCGGCCAGGCTGTCGCGACAGGCCCGGCCCGCGGCCAGCGTGGCGGCATGCAGCTCGGGATACCCACCGGGCAGCCACACGGCATTGCACGCGGGCAGCGGCTGGTCGGCCAGCGGGGAGAAGAACACCAGCTCGGCGCCCAGCGAGCGCAGGGCGTCTAGATTGGCTGGGTAGATAAAACAGAACGCCGCGTCGCAAGCGACGGCGATGGTCTTGCCCTTGAGCAAGGGAGGCACCGCCGCAGGGGTCGTGGGAGCTTCAAACGGCACCGCCCAGCGCACAAGCGCGGCAGCGTCCATGCGGCCCAGTGGCGTGCGGGCCAGTGCGTCGGCGGCGGCATCCAGGCGCGCCAGCGCATCCGGCAATTCGGCAGCCACCGTCAGGCCGAGATGCCGCTCTGGCAAGGTGAACGCGGCGTCGCGCATCACGGCACCAAGAAAACCATCAGCGCCGCCGGAGCCGCCGCTACCCAGCGCCTCCTCCAGCATCTGCGCATGGCGTTCACTGGCCACGCGGTTGGCCAGCACGCCGGCCCATGGCAGGCCGGGCCGGAAATGGCGAAGGCCGAACGCCATGGCACCGAACGTGCCGGCCATCGCCGAGGCGTCGATCACCGCCAGCACCGGCAGGCCGAAGCGCAGTGCGAGATCCGCCGCGCTGGGCTCGCCGTCGAAGAGGCCCATGACCCCTTCGACCACGATCAAATCCGATTCGAGCGCAGCAGCATGCAGCCGCGCCCGGGCGTCGTCTTCGCCCGTCATCCACAAGTCGACGTTGTGCACCGGATGGCCGGTAGCCAGCGCGAGCCAGTGCGGGTCCAGAAAATCGGGACCGCACTTGAACGCCCGCACGCGCCGCCCAGCGCGCGTGTGCAGGCGCGCCAGTGCCGCGGCCACTGTGGTCTTGCCCTGGCCCGAAGCCGGAGCTGCCACAAGAACGGCCGGGCAGAGCTGCGTCACTTCTTCGGCGCCCAGTTGAGCGTCACGTAGGCCGCGCGGCCAGGCTGGTTGTACCCATACGCCGTTTCGTAGAACTTGTCGCCCACGTTGTTCAGGCGCAGCGCCAGCGACCAGTCCTTGTTCAAGGCGTAGCGCGCATGCAGATCCACCGTGCCGAAGCCGGGCAGGCGCTGCGTGTTGGCCGCGTTGTCAAATCGGTCGGACACCAGTTGCATCGAGGCACCCCAGTTCCAGGCACCCATGCGGTGGTCCAGGCTGGCAATGAGCACCTCGTCGGCGCGGCGCTGCAGCTTCAGGCGGTTGGCCTGGTTGCGGGCATCGAGCAACTCCAGGCTGGTGAACCAGCTCCAGTCGCCCGCCGCACCGGTGTACGCCAGCGACCAGCCTTCCATGCGCGCGCGCGGCACATTGACCACCACCGGCTGGGTGGTGATGAAACCGCGCACCCGGTTGTCGAAGCGGGTGAGCTTCACTTCGTGCAGGCCCTGGGAGTAGGTCAACCCCGCCTCGCTGTTCTTGCCGCGCTCGGGTTGCGTGGTGGGGTTGCCGTTGAAGAAAGGCGACACGTAGTAGAGCGTGTTGAACGACGGCATCTTGAATGAAGTGCCGTAGGCAACGTGCGAACGCCAGTTGGGCGTGAGCTGAAAGCCGTAGCTGGCGAAGCCGGTGGTGGCGCCACCGAATTGCGAGTTGTCGTCACGACGCAGGTTGGCCTGCCAGAGGTGACGGCCCGCCTGACCGGTCAGGCCCACGAAGGCGGCATCGGTGGTGCGCGAGTTCACCGCATAGGCTTGCGTACCCGACACCGCTTCCTTGATGGATTCAGCGCCCACGAGCAGACTGCCCAGCGAGGTGTTCCAGTCGTGTTGCAGCGTCCACTGCGTCTGCGCAGTGTCGAACACCGCGGGTGCACCCGGTGCGCTGTAGCTGTCGGACTTGTCGTCGCTGCGCGAGAGGCTCAGGCGGGTTCGCGATCCCGCCGACCACTTGCGCTCCAGGCCCCAGGCCGCCACGCGGGTGGTGGCCACCGAGCGCACGTCAAAGGTGCCCGGGCCCTGATCGAACCGGCTCACGCTGTCGGCCTGCGTGAACTGCACATCGGTGGCCCAGCCCGGTGCGATGGCCCAGCGCAGCGATGCGGCAAGGCTGTCCTGCTCGAAGCCGTCCTTGTCCGGGTTGTGGTTGCCGAAGGCCACCTTGGGGTTGGTGGACGAGAACCCGTCTTCGCTCAGGGTGCCCACGCTCAGGTTGTAGGTGATGGCGTCGTTGCCACCGCTCAGGCCGGCGGTGGCCGCGCGGTGGCCGAAGCTGCCCAGCGTCACGCCGGCCTGCGGATGAAATCCCTTCTCACCGCGCTTGGTGAAAATCTGCACCACGCCCCCCACGGCATCGCTGCCGTACAGCGCGGAGGCGGGCCCCTTCAGCACCTCGATGCGCTGGATGGCGCTGAGCGGAATGTTGTCCAGCACCGCTGAACCGGCGGTGCTGGAGCCATAGCGCACGCCATCGATCAGCAGCAGCATGTGGCGGGTTTCGGTGCCACGGATGAACAACCCCGATTGCTTGCCAAGCCCGCCATTGGCGCTCATTTGCAGGCCTGCGTTGCGGGCAAGCAGTTCGGACAGCGACCGGCCCGCAGATTGCTCGATCACCTCGGACTCGATCACCACGACGTCACTGAGTACGGCGTCGGTGCGGGTTTCGACCCGTGTCGCGGTGACGACCGTTTCCTTGAGCAAGGCGACGGTTTCGGTCTGGGCGTGGGAAGGGGAAGCGGCCAGCATGGCCAGAGACAGCACGGCCAGGGGCGCGCGCAGATTGCGGTTTTTCATGAAAGAGAACACAAGCTTGAGTGCCCTCACCGTCTTCCCCGACGGTGCTTGGGCGTCACGGCGGCGCGGCCGTTGCCGGACGCACCACCACCTCGTTGGCCGGTATCCGGGCTGGCAGAACAACCTTCATCGCCTTCCCAGACGACAGGCGATGTCGTCCAGTGGCTGCGTGATGAAAGCGGAGTGGCCGCGGCAGGGTGTGCCTGGCTTCTCGTCTGCTTACCGTTGCGGGGGCAGCGCAGGTTAGGTCTGTCCCGTGGGACTTCCCCTCCTGCTTCCCGTTGAACTGCGGCATGCGAACCACACCGCGAGCACCAACAGCGCGCATTCTAAGCCGCAGCAGCTCGGGCCAACCCTACAATGCGAAAACTGCGAATCCCCAACCATGGCCGATCCCAAGCATCTTGACCAGATCACCGAGCGCGTGGAGCGGCTGCTGCTGCGACACGAAGAACTGCAGCGCACCAACTCGTTGCTGGTCGAGCAGGTGCATGCCTTGCAGGCCGAGCGCGATTCGCTCAAATCCCGGCTGATGGCCGCGCGCGCTCGCATCGACGCGCTGCTCGACCGCCTGCCACCCGGTGTGGCCGATGCCATCAAAGACAGCCGAAAGGAAAAATCATGAGCGCAGCGATGGGCCGACCCAAGCCAGCTCGCACCGCAGTGCGAAGCACGGAGGTATTTCAATGAGCAAACCTGGCAGCAAGCAGATCGAAGTGCAGATCATGGGCCAGAGCTACCTGCTCTCCTGCCCCCCGGCGGCGAGGCCTCGTTGCTCGACGCGGTCGAGCGCGTCGACACCGCCATGTGCCGCATCCGCGATGCGGGCAAGGTCAAGGCGCGTGACCGCATCGCGGTGCTGGCTTCGCTCAACCTGGCGTTCGAGTTGTCGCAGAAAGAAGCCGTGGCCTTTCAGGCGTCTTCTTTCGGACAGGCCGAAAACAGCGCGTTCGCGGAAGCGGGTGGCGCGTTCGAGAGCGAGCCACTGGACCCGCAAACGCAGGCCCGCGTGGACGAACTCATGCGCCGCCTGGACCAGACCCTCGACAAGGACGGCCGACTGCTTTGACGTGCCGCTCGTCATTCACAGTCATTTCTCGACCGATGGTCCACATCCCGTCCCTACCGCGCCTACAATCCAAAGCGTCTGCAGTGCGCGCCGGGCTTTATATTTCCTTGAACCAATGCTCATAGAGCCCGGGCTTGGTACATTGCGTGGCTGGTGCGAGCGTCTCGCGTCAGACGAACCCGAAGCCACGCTGCCCTCGCCCACCTGAACCCCGGTTCAGGATGCCGGTCCGGCGGCACTTGCAGACACCCTTCATGCCTTTCGAACCCCTGCTGATTGTTGAGCTGGCCGCACTCGGCGTGGCCACTGGTTTCCTCGCTGGCCTGCTCGGCATTGGCGGGGGCATGCTGATGGTTCCTTTCATCACCTTCATCCTTGCAGGAAGAGGTGTGGAAGCAGACCTCGCCGTCAAGATGGCCATCGCCACCTCCATGGCCACCATCATCTTCACGTCCATCTCGAGCGTGCGTGCGCACCACAAGCGCGGGGCCGTGCGTTGGGACATCGTCAAGGGCCTGGCGCCTGGCATCGTGCTGGGCTCCATCATCGCCAGCCTGGGCGTGTTCGCCTTGCTCAAGGGCTCGTGGCTGGCGTTGTTCTTTGCAGCGTTCGTGGGCTTCTCGGCCACGCAGATGCTGCTGGACAAGAAACCCAAGCCCACGCGCACGCTGCCGGGCACGCCCGGCCTTGTGGGTGCCGGTGGCGTGATCGGATTCCTCTCCGGACTGGTGGGCGCGGGCGGCGGTTTTGTCAGCGTGCCCTTCATGACCTGGTGCAACGTGAGCATCCACAACGCGGTGGCCACCAGCGCCGCGTTGGGCTTTCCGATCGCACTGGCCAACGCCATCGGGTACGTCATCGCCGGCCAGGGCCTGAAGGATCTGCCAGCAGGATCGGTGGGCTACATCTACATCCCCGCGCTGGTGGTGATTGCAAGTGTGAGCGTGCTGATGGCCCCGCTGGGCGTGAAGGCGGCACATGCGTTGCCAGTAAAGTCGTTGAAGCGGGTGTTTGCAGGGCTGTTGTACCTTCTGGCCGCCTACATGCTCTACAAAGGCATCACAGCCTAGAGCTTTCTGTCCGCGACGACGATCCCGTCTTCGTCGGCGTAGAGCCAGTCGCCGGGCCGCACCCACACACCCTGGATGCGCACGGCCACATCGCGCTGGCCTTCGTTGCGGCGCTCGGTGGGCAGCGGCATGCTGGCCAGCGCATAGATGCCGGTGTTGCATTGAGCCAGCTCGGCGACGTCGCGCACGCAGCCGTCGATCACCACGCCGGCCCAGCCGTTGCGCGCGGCGGCTGCACCCAGGTTGCCGCCGAGCAGCGCGCGGCGCATCGAAGCGCCGCCATCGACCACCAGCACCCGGCCCTCACCTGCGCTCTCCACCGCCGACTTCACGAACGAGTTGTCTTCAAAACATTTGACGGTAACCACCGCGCCGGCAAAGCGCGTCACGGCGCCGAAACTCTTCCACACCGGCGGGAGCACACGAAAGGCGCCACTGGTGTCGTTCTTGTGTGCATCGCACAGGTCGCAGGTGGGGATGAAATGGAGGGAAGTCATGGTGCAACTCACGAAAGAAAGCAGAGAAAAGCCGGTGAGGAATTGAAGCAGAAACCACGCGTGCGCCACAGGAGAAAAGCACCACCGAGAAGGCACTCGGCCGGCGCAGCGCCCACAAGTGTTGTTTTCCCGGCCAAAAACCGCCACTTCCCGCTCTCAAAGCTTGAAAAAACTGCGCTCTCCACCTTGGATTGAGCGTGCAACTCCATTAGCATCCGAGACACCAGCGAGAAAGCGCGTTTTCCGCTGGGAAAACAAGTCAACTTCTAGAAGGAAATTCAACCATGGCAACTGCGAAAAAAGCTCCCGCTAAAAAGGCGGCTCCGGCCAAGAAGGCCGCTCCCGCGAAGAAGGCTGCACCGGCAAAGAAGGCAGCTCCCGCGAAGAAGGCTGCACCGGCAAAGAAGGCAGCCCCAGCCAAGAAGGCCGCTCCCGCCAAGAAGGCGCCGGCCAAGAAGGCTCCTGCCAAGAAGCGCACTCCCAACGCCGCGTTCATGAAAGCGCTCACCCCGAGCGCCGCTCTGGCTGCGATCGTGGGCGCCAGCCCTCTGCCGCGCACCGAAGTCACCAAGAAGATCTGGGACTACATCAAGAAGAACAAGCTGCAAGACTCGGTGAACCGTCGCATGATCAATGCCGACGCGAAGCTGAAGGAAATCTTCAAGAAGGCCCAGGCCTCGATGTTCGAGATGACCAAGCTGGTCAACGACCACCTGAAGTGATCCTCTCCCGCGCGCCCCATGCGGGTGCGCAGGTTCCCAGCAAAGCCGGCACCAGCCGGCTTTGCTGTTTTTGCGGGGCAAGAAGCCGGCCCGGGCACGTACATGTGAGAAACTGCAACCAGATGCAAATACCCCCACAGGCATGACACCGAGCACCCAATCCCACCCGACGACAGCCCCCGCCCCGCAGGGCGATCTGTCTGCGATGCCGCCTCTGCCACAGCAGCGGCACAAGGTGGTGCTGGTGCTTGATCTGGTGGAATCGGTGCGCCTCATGGCCGCCAACGAGGCTGCTGTCATCAACCAGTGGCGCGGCTTCATGCACCACGCCACCACCCAGGTGCTGCCGGCTTGCCACGGGCGGCTGGTGAAGAGCCTGGGCGACGGTTTGCTGGCCGAGTTCGATCAGCCCATTGATGCGGTCAAGGCGGCGCTGGCGCTGCACCGTTACTTTGCGCCACTCAACCAGACACTGCCGTCGGCCCAGCAGCTGCACCTGCGCGCGGGCATCAACGCAACCCACCTGTATGTGGATGAGAACGATGTGTATGGCCAGGGCGTGAACCTGGCCGCGCGCGTGGCCGACCTTGCTTCGCCGGGGGAGACCCTGGTCACCGCGAGCGTGTTCGACAGCATCGTGATCGGCGTGGACGCCGAGGTGGAAGACCGGGGCGAGAGCTACCTCAAGCACTGGCCGGAGCCGGTGCGCACCTGGATGCTCTACCCGGTGTCCAGCGATTCGGCCGCCGTGCGACCGCGTGTGCCCGAGGGTGTTGCAGCCGACTTCCGGCCTTCGATTGCCGTGGTGCCCTTTGAAACACGAAGCCACGCGGCCGAGCAGTACGTGATCGGCGAACTGATCGCCGACGGCGTGATCGCCCAACTCTCGCGCAGCCAGAACCTGCGCGTGATCTCGCGCATGTCCACCACCGCATTTCGCGGTCGTCAGCGAACCGCCGACGAGATTGGTCAGCGGCTCGATGCTTCATTCGTTCTCGGTGGCAGCTACGTCACCTACGGCGACAAGGTCGTGATCATGGCCGAGCTCTCCGACAACCGGCGCGGCGAGGTGATCTGGGCCGAACGACTCACCGGCGACACACACGATCTTCTGGAAACGCACAGCGATCTGCTCGACGCGCTCTGTGGCGCCTGCGCCAAGGCGTTGCTCAACGAGCTGGTGCAGCGCACGCTGGTGTTGCCGGTGCCGCAACTGGACAGCAACGCCCTGATGCTGGGCGGCATCACGCTCATGCACCGTTCCACGCCGCGCGATCTGCAGCGCAGCCAGCAATTGCTCGAAGCCGTGGTGCAGCGCCACAAGCGCGTGGCCACGCCCTGGGCATGGCTGGCCAAGTGGCACATCATGCAGGTGGTGCAAGGGCTCTCCGGGGAGCCTACGCGAGATTTCAAACGGGCCATCGACACGGCCGACCGGGCTCTGGATCTCGAGCCGTCCAGCTCGCTGGCGATGGCGATCAAAGGGCACGCGCTGTGCCACCTCGGTGAAGACGTGGATGCCTCGCGCCGCCTGCTGCTGGAGGCTTCGCAGAGCAACCCCAACGATGCCATGGCCTGGCTCTACAACAGCGTGTGGTCCCAGATGTGGGGCAAGGCCGAGGATTCCGTAACCGAAGCCGAGAACGCCTTGCGCCTCTCACCGCTGGATCCGCAGAAGTACTACTTCGAGATGATGCTGGCGGCCAGCTACGCGGCGCTCGGCCGCTGGGAGCAGGTGATCGAGCAATGCAATTCGTCGCTCAAGAAAAACCGGTACCACCTGCCCACGATCCGTTCACTCATGACCGCGCAACACGAGTTGGGATCGAAGGAAGAAGCCCGCAAGACCTTCGAGGTGCTGCTGGCGCTGCAACCCGATCTGACGCTGGAAAAGTATCTGTCATCGGGCGGTGAGAGTCCGCTGCGACGCCGTGTGGCCAAAGTCATGGAGTCGCTGGGTCTGCCAAGAAGGTGAAACACCTAAGGAGGAAAACATGAGCAGTGGCATGAGCAGTGGCATGAGCAGCGGCATGAGCAGTGGCATGAGCAGCGGCATGAGCAGCGGCATGAGCAGCGGTATGAGCAGTGGCATGAGCAGCGGCATGAGCAGTGGCATGAGCAGTGCGGTGGTTTCCGCCGACGCCCTGATCCTCAGCCGTGCCGCCATCGTCGGGCCGTTCCGTGGTGCGGTGCTGAACGTGAACGAACCTGGTTTCAATCAACCCGGCAATCTTGCGCTCTGGGCCGACGGGCCGCGCCATGAGGCGGTGTTCAGCGAATTGGTCGAAGGCCTGCTTTTCAAGACGCGATCCGGGCCGAAGGACGCATCGCTGGAGTTCGCAAACCTGCAAGCCAGCACCCTGCAGCGCAAGACACTGGTGCGACTGCGCGCCCCCACCAAGGCGCAGTTCCAGAAGCAGCTCGACCTGGTGGCGGCCTACGCCGATCTTCGCGCCGATCGCGCCGCCGAGATCGTGGACCAGAAGGCACCACCCATCGAGTTCTGGTCGGCCGTGGCGGGCCTCACAGCGCACCGCCACAAGAAAACGCTGCAACTGATCGACCTGGTGTTTTCGCTATGCGTGCTGGTGGAGATGCGTTTCAAGCACATCTTTGCCATCATCCGCCCGGTGCAGTTCTCGCCGCAGATTCAACCCATGATCGAGACACCGGGACACGGCAGCTGGCCCAGCGGGCACGCCACCGAGGCCTTCGCGGTGGCGGTGCTGCTCGAGCTGCTGATGGACGCCGCACCAGGCGCGGGCAGCCCTCCCAACGGATCCCTCTGCCACGAGCAGCTCCAGCGCCTGGCCGCGCGCATCGCCACCAACCGTGTGGTGGCCGGCCTTCACTTCCCGGTGGACAGTGCGGTGGGTCGGCTGCTGGGCACAGCGCTGGCCGAGTTTCTGGTGGCGCGCGCCACCGGTGCGCGCGTGCACGAACGTAGGTTCGACGGCCGCTTGTTTGAAGGCGCCGATGGCGCCGCGCTGGACTTCAGCCTGCACCAGTCGATGGACCACACGCACGGCCATGCGTACACACGCTCAGCCAGCACGGTCGCCGTGGGCAACGCGCCCTTGTTGAACTGGCTCTGGGAGGAAGCGCGCAAGGAGTGGAAATGAACTGGACACCGCTCCCCACGGGTGTCTTCACCGGCATTCACTGGAGCGCGCCGGGTGCCATCAACGGGCAGGACCCGTATCTGGCCTGGGCCGAGGCCGACCACTTTGCGGGCTACCGGCGGGGCCGTGGCCACAAGCCGCCGAAGTGGCTGCCCCTGGTGATCGAGCTTGCGGTTGGCGCCGACGTACCGGCGCTGGTGGCGGCATCGTCCACCGCCTGGCTGCAGATTCCTCGCGTGTACCTGAGCGTGCCCGCGCTGCGCTTCTGCAGTGCGCGCGTGAAGCCTCGTTTCTTCGAGCGCCTGCGCGAAAACGCCCATCTGCGCGGCCTGATCAAACGCCTTGAACTCGGTTTGCCGGTGGACGAACATGCCAACGCCATCATCGATCCCTGCACACACGGTGGCCACCCCATAGCACCCGGGCACCTCCTCGCCGGCCCCGTGCTGGGCGTGATCGACGGCGGGCTGGCGGTGGCCAACAGCGCCTTTCTGGACGGCCATGGCCGCACGCGGGTGAAGCACTTCTGGCGGCAGGACGCTTACCAGAATGGCAACTGGCCGGGCAACGAACCACGCCATCGAAAGCCGCTCGACCCGGCACGCGCGGGCCCCACGCCGCGCGACATGGGTTACGGCCACGAACTCTCTGGCGCCGCCATCGACAACGCCATGGCCTTCTACACGCGTCACCACCAGCTCGACGAAGACGCGCTCTACCGGCACCTGCAGCTGTGGGATCTGAGCAAGCCGGTGAACCATGGCACGCACGTGACCAGCCAGGCCTGTGGCGCGGGCACGCTGCTGCATCCCAGGGACGACGAAGCCAGCCGCTGCGACATCCTGGCGGTCAAGCTGGATTGGTCCAACGTGCTCGACACCTCGGGCGGCGCCATGAATGTGAGCGTGCTGGATGGGTTGATGTACATCCTGGCGCGCTGCGCACCCGGCGCTCAGGTGGTCGTCAACATCAGCTGGGGCACGCTGGCCGGGCCTCACGATGGCAGCTCGATCCTGGAGGCAGCGATGGACCAGCTCATCGAGCTGTACGCCGGGCGCCTGCGGATCGCGGTGCCCGCGGGCAATGCCTACCAGAGCCGAACGCACGCCAACGACGAATTGCGCAACAAGCCGCAGCACCTGCACTGGTGCGTGCAGCCCGACGACCGCACCCAGAGTTTTCTGGAGATCTGGCTGCCCGAAGGCGCGGAGGGTGTGCGCATCTGCGTGACGCCGCCGGGTGGCCGCCCGGCGCTGCCAGAGCGAGGCATGGGCGAATCGGGCCTGTGGCTCGATGAAGCGGGGCGCCCGCGGTGCGGCCTGATTTTTCCTGAGCGTTCTGCGCTGGGTCGTCGTGGCACCTGCGCCCTGCTCGCGCTCGCACCCACTTTCAGCGATAAACCGGACAAGGCCACCGCGCCCTTCGGCGTGTGGCAGGTCACCCTCACCAAGGCAGGCAACAAGCCGGTGGTGTGGGATGCCTACATCGAGCGCGACGACGTGGCACTGGGGGTGTCCACGGGGGCACGACAGTCGTATCTGGAAGACGCCAGGTACGACAACAGCGGCAACATTGGCGCGTTCGTCGACAACCCCGCCAATCCCACGCCGATCCGGCGCAGCGGCACTTACAACAGCCTCTCCACCGGCATGCGCACCGTGAGCGCGGGCGGCACACGGCGGCATGCATCACCCAGTGGTCAATTTGCGCTCTACTCGCCGCGTCGCCCCGATCCGGACGCAGGCCGGCCACAGCGACCCTACGTGAAGAAAGTGCCCGACACGCTGTACCCCAGCGACGACAACCCAGCGCTGTGGGGCGTGCTGGGCGCGGGCAGCCTGAGCGGAAGTGTGGTGCGCCTTGCGGGCACGAGTTCATCGTCGCCGCAACTGGCGCGCGACCTGCTCAACAACCTCTGAAGCTCACCAGCGCGCTGGCAGCGGTTTGATGAGCCAGATCCAGCGGTCGCGCACGGCGATGTAGCCACCGGTCTCCAGGTCTTTCAACAAGCGGCTCACCATCTCCCGAGAACAGGCCAGGTGTTGCGCCATCTGCTGGTGCGTCAGGCGCTCGCTCAGGCAGCGCTCGCCGTGCTCGTCGGGCGCGCGCGCCATTTCGTTGAGCAGGCGAACCAGGCGCCCGTACACATCGATCAGCGCCACGCTGCGCGCGCTGTCGGTGGCCAGGCGGGCGCGGCGGATGAGCCGGGCCATGAGTTCCAGCGCGAACTCGGGTTGTGCGGCGATGTATTCCAGCAGCGTGGCACGGGACACCACCGCGCAGGTGGTTGCCTCGGCGGCTTCCACATTCGCCGAGCGTGGGCCGCCATCGAGCGACATCTCGCCCACATACTCAAGCGGTCCGTACATGCCCAGGGTAAGTTCGCGGCCCTGGTTGTCGGCCACGAAAGCGCGCAGTCGGCCCTGCAGCACGATGTAGAGCGTGTCGCCGGTTTCGCCCTCCTGGATCAGCAGAGCCCCGCGCCGGTAGCGCCGCGCTACACCGAGGGCGGCCAGGGCTTCAATGTGGTGGGAACTGGGGGATTGGGTCAGGGCAACGGCGGGGGCGGGCATCCGGGCTCACGGGTGGGAAAACTCCGTGGCATTGTGCGGCATCGGCGTGATGATGCGCAAGGCGGGCACCACCGGCGGCAAGCTGTTGACGCGGTGCAGCAGCCGGCGGATGCTGGGCGCTCCGGCCTTCTCGCGCAGCGTCTTGATCTGGCTGCGCACGGTGGACTGCGCCACGCCGTGCTGCTTCGCGATTTCCGGAATGGCCAGGCCACGGCACAACCCCATGAGCACCGATTCCTCGCTCGGGCTCAGGTTGAGCGTGCGGGCAAACATGCGAACTGCCAGGTTGTCGCAAGTGTTCTGGCGAGACAGCAACACCAGCACGGAAGGCGGGTCTGCCTCGAGCGGATGGCTCAGCGGGGTGAAGGCCATGGAGAGCTCACGCTCACCCTGCGCCATCAGCAGCAAGCGCCGCTGGCCCCGGAAAGAAGCTTCCATGGCCTGCTGGATCTGGGCCGTGAAGCCAGCGTTGCTGCCGAGCAAGCTGTTGCCATACGACATGATCACGCGCCCGCTCGCCAGCTCGTGCCGCGCGAGGTGGTTCGCATGGAGGATGCGACCCTGGGAATCAATCACGAGCATGCCGTAGTCGATCTCGTCGAACACCCGCATGAGCACCTGCTGTCCCACCTGGGGCCGAGCACCGGGTTTTTCCGGCATTGCCTCGGTGCCGCCGTTCCAAGCCGCTTCAGTTGCCTGCCACATGCCGATCCCCTTGTTGATGGATGGCTCAGTCTAGGCAGGCGGGTGGTGCTCAGGGTGTGTGCGGGTGCCCCGTGGTTTGTGATGTATTCACATGTCTACGCGGAGCGCAGGGCGTTCTGCCGGATGGCGCTCAGCGTGCCGCGCGTGGTGATCACGTCCACATCGATCATCATCTCGATCACGCTGCCGCCGGGCGCTGCCAGGGCGCGCTGAAGCGCGGGTTCGAACTCTGCCGTGTGGGTGATGCGCTCGGCCGCGTAGCCATACGCACGGGCGAGCGCACAGAAGTCCGGGTTGGCCAGGCCTGATCCGCTTTCGCGCGCCGGGTATTCGCGCTCCTGGTGCATGCGGATGGTGCCGAAGCTGCCGTTGTTGAGCAGCAGCACGATGCTCTTCGCGCCATGCTGCGCGGCCGTGGCCAGCTCCTGGCCGTTCATGAGGAAGTCCCCGTCGCCCGCGATGGTGAACGCCGTACGCCCAGTGAGGATGGCCGCACCGATGCCCGCCGGCACGCCGTAGCCCATGGCGCCGTTGGTGGGTGCGAGCTGTGTCTTGTGACCCTTGGCGAGGCCGTGGTAGCGGAAGAAGCGGTGCAGCCAGCTCGCGAAGTTGCCCGCGCCGTTGGTGAGCACCGCGTCGGCCGGCAAGTGCTGCTGCAGTGTGTGAATGATCGCCGGCATGTCGATCGTGCCGGGCAGCACCACGCCACCGTTGGCGGGGTCGATGTTGGCCAGGTAGTCGGCATGGCAAGCCTGCGCCCATGAGGCCCACGGCAGTTCGGGCGGCGCAGTCAGCACCTCCAGGCTGCGCGCCGCGGCGTTCATGGTGGCGTTGATCCCCAGCGTGGGCTGGTACACGCGGCCCAGCTCTTCGGCGCTGGCGTGCACATGCACCAGCTTCTGCTTGGGCAGTGGTGCCTCGATCAGCGTGTAGCCACCCGTGGTGGACTCGCCCAGGCGCGGACCGAGGGCAATCAGCAGATCGCTCTCGCGCACCCGCTTTGCGAGTGCGGGGTTGATGCCCAGACCCACGTCGCCGGCGTAGAGCGCATGGTGGTTGTCGAAGGTGTCCTGGAAGCGGAAGGCATTGGTCACCGGCAGTTGCCAGTTTTCGGCAAAGCGCTGCAGCGCGGCGGCGGCCAGCGGTGTCCAGCCGCCGCCCCCGGCAATGATCATGGGGCGCTGGCTGGCCAGCAAAAGCGTGCGCAGTTCGCGCAGCGAACCCGGGTCGCTCCAGGCCTGCACCGGCTCCACGCGGGGAAGCGGCGTCGCGTCCACCTTCTGCGTCAGCATGTCTTCAGGCAGCACCAGCACCACGGGCCCTGGTCGCCCATTCATGGCGGTGGCAAATGCGCGCGCCACGTACTCGGGAATGCGGCGGGCGTCGTCGATGCGCTCCACGCGCTTGGCCATGCCGCGTGTGGACGGACCGAAGAAGGAGGCATAGTCCACCTCCTGAAAGGCCTCGCGGTCGCGCGCGTCGCTGGCCACGTCGCCCACGAACAGCACCATGGGGGTGGAATCCTGGAACGCGGTGTGCACGCCAATGGAAGCGTTGGTGGCGCCTGGTCCGCGCGTCACGAAGCACACGCCGGGGCGCCCGGTGAGCTTGCCCTGTGCTTCGGCCATGAAGGCCGCTCCGCCTTCCTGGCGGTTGGTCACGAAGCGAATGCGTTCGGCGTGGGCATGGAAGCCGTCGAGCACGGCGAGGTAACTTTCACCTGGAACGCCAAAGGCGTGCGTGACACCTTGAGCGATCAGGCATTCAACGAGCAGGTGTCCGGCGATCTGGGGCATGCGATTGACTTTATTAACCCATTGGTGAATTATTACGGCATGAGCTCTGCACCCACACCCCTGCTGGAAGAGCGTCTGCGCGACGCCGACCGATCTCAGAATACCATCCTGATGGCCGCGAGAGACGAGTTCTCGGAGCACGGCCTGGGTGGTGCGCGCATGGACCGCATCGCCGAGCGCGCGGGGCTGAACAAGCGCCTCATCTACTACTATTTCGAGGACAAGGAAAAGCTGTTCCAGGCCGTTCTGGAGCAGGTTTATCGCGACATCCGGGAGCAGGAGCGTGAGCTCAACCTGCTGCACCTGAAGCCCGAAACCGCGGTGCGCCGTCTGGTGGAGTTCACCTGGAACTACTACCTGGAGCACCCGGAGTTCCTCACCCTGCTCAACAGCGCCAACCTGCACCGCGCGCGCCATCTCCAGCAATCGGAACGGGCGCGCCAGCTCAACTCCCCGCTCGTGGCCACCCTGGGCGAGGTGCTGGAGCGCGGCAGGGTGGAAGGCACGTTTCGCGGCGGCATCGACCCGGTCCAGCTCTATGTGTCGATCGCCGGTCTGTCCTACTTCTACCTCTCCAACAACCACACGCTCTCGGCCATCTTTGGCCGCGACCTGATGACGCCCAAGGCGCACAGCGAGCGGCTCTCGCACATGTGCGACGTGATCCTAGGGTATGTCCTTAGAAGCTGAGCGATCGGGCGTCTTGACGCTGGAATTCGCGCCTCCTACGATTCACCAGTCAGTGAATTAAACTTGGAGACAACGCATGAAGACCGTCCTGCCCTTTCGCCGCCTGTTGATCACTTCCCTGCTGGCCGTGGCCTCGACCAGCGCCCTCGCCCAGTGGAAGCCCGACCGCCCGATCACGCTGATCGTGCCGTGGGCGCCGGGTGGCTCCACCGACCAGGTGTCGCGCGTGACCGCCGCGGAACTGGAGAAGCACCTGGGGCAGAAGATCGTCATCATGAACCAGCCCGGCGCTTCGGGCTCGGTGGGCACCAAGAACGCCATGGCCGCGCCGGCCGACGGCTACACCTGGACCGCCGGCGGCGCCAAGGACCTCGGCACCTACAAGGTGCTGGGCATGCTCGACACCTCGGCCAGCGACTGGAACCTGTACCTGAACGTGGCGCACATCGCCGTGGTGGGCGTCAACGCCGACACGCCCTACAAGACCATGCCCGAGCTGCTGGCGGCCATGAAGGCCAACCCGAACAGCATTTCGGTGGCCACCGCCGGCGTGAACTCCAGCGGCCACTCGGCCATCGAGGCGCTCTCTCGCGCCGCGGGCGTCACCTACAAGCACGTCACCTACGACGGCGGCGCGCCCGCTGCGGTGGCCGCCGCCTCTGGCGAAACGCAAGTGACCACGCAGCTGGCCGCCGAGCAGACCGACATGATCCGCGCCAAGAAGATCCGCCCGCTGGCGGTGGTGGGCGACAAGTCGATCGAGATCGAAGGCTTCGGCACCATCCCGCCGCTGTCGCAGTTCATCCCCGGCTTCAAGGATCCGATCAACTACTTCGGCATCTTCGTACCCAAGGCTGCGCCACCCGAAGTGAAGCAGACGCTGGACAGGATCTGGGCGACCGAGATGTCCAAAAGCGATGCCTTGAAGAAGTACGCGCAGGCGCGCGGCGCCATGTTCGCCCCGATGGCGGGTGACGATGCGCAGAAGGCGGTGTTCCCGGCCATCCAGTCTTACGCCTGGACCCAGCAGGCCGCCGGCAAGGCCAAGGTGTCGCCCGACACCGTGGGCATTCCCAAGCCCTGACCTCACGCAACGGGACATCACATGACCGAGGGCGGAACAACCGCCCGCTCCGACCTTTGGGGCGGCGCGGCGTGGGCAGGCTTTGGCCTGCTGATCCTGGGGGAGTCTTTGCGCATGGACCGCTACGAGGCCATGGGCGCGGTGCTCTACACCATGCCGGGCTTCGTGCCCGGCATGCTGGGCAGCGTGGTGGGCCTGCTGGGCCTGGTGCTCATGCTGCGAGGCTGGCGCCGCAAGCTTCGCGAATCGGCATCGGACGATGAGGCCGTGCGGGTTTTCAACCGGCGCATCGCCATCACCATGGTGCTCAGCCTGGTGTATGCGGGCCTTCTGATCGGGCGCGCACCGTTCTGGCTGGTCACAGCCCTGTTCGTCACCGCGTTCGTGGCCAGTTTCGCACCCGACGACCAGCCACTGGTGCGCCGCGTCACCGTGTCCCTGCTCGCCGGCGTCCTCACCTCTGCGGTCGTGACCCTGGTGTTCCAGTACGTCTTCCTCGTCCGCCTCCCCTGATCTCTGCCCATGTTCGACGGACTGTTTCTCTTCGGCCAATCGATCGTTCGTTTCGGCACGCCCGAGACGATCTTCTTCGCCTTGCTCGCCTCGCTCGTCGGCGTGGTCATGGGCGCCCTGCCCGGCCTGACGGCCACCATGTCGCTGGCCCTGATGACCACGCTCACGATCAAGCTGCCACCCGAACAGGCGCTGCTGATCCTGATCTGCACCTACGTGGGTTCCATCTACGGCGGATCGCGCTCGGCGATCCTGCTCAACATTCCGGGCACACCGGCCTCGGCCGCCTCTTGCCTCGATGGCTACCAGCTCGCCCGCCAGGGCATGGCCGGTCGCGCCATGGGCATCGCCACCACCGGCTCGGTCATGGGCACGCTGATCGGCATGTTCTTTCTTGCGGCCTTCACCCCGGTGCTCGGCGGCCTGGCGCTGAAGTTCGGCGCCTACGAATTCTTCTGGCTGGCGCTGTTCGGTGTGATCATCGCCGGCACTCTCACGGGTGACGATCCGCTCAAGGGCTGGATCGCCGGCATCGCGGGCCTCTTCATCGCCACCATCGGCCAGGAACCGCAGTACGGCTACGAGCGCTTTGCCTGGGGCGTGCGCGATCTGGCCGGCGGCATCCAGCTGGTGCCCGCGCTGGTGGGCGCATTCGGATTTGCCGAGCTGCTCACGGCCATGCGCAACCGGCAGGCGCCAGTGAAGATCAGCGCATTCGACACCGTGATTCCCAAACTGCGCGACGTGGCGCAGTACTGGCGCACCATCCTGCGTTCGGGCCTCATCGGCACCGGCGTGGGCATCGTGCCCGGGGTGGGAGAAGACGTGGCGGCCTGGTCTTCCTACGCTGCGGCCAAGCGCGCCAGCAAGGAAAAAGAGAAGTACGGCAAGGGCTCGGTGGAAGGACTCATGGCCGCCGAGACGGGTGACAACGCCTGTGTGCCCGGCGCCATGATTCCCGTGCTCACGCTGGCCATTCCCGGTTCGGCCCCGGCTGCGGTGCTGATGGCTGCCATGATCATTCACGGCGTCAAGCCTGGCCCGCTGATCATGGTGGAGAACCCGCAGTTTGTGTACGACGTGGTGGCCATGATGCTGTTCGCCACCATCGGCATCCTCATCTACGGCCTCGTGCTCACCAAGGCACTGGTGCAGGTGCTGCGCGTGCCCCAGCACCTCATCGTGCCCATCATCTTCGTGCTCTGCGCGGTTGGCAGCTTCGCCATCGCCGGTCGCCTGTTCGACGTGTACGTGATGCTGGCCTTCGGCCTCATCGGCTTCTTCCTGCGGCATTTCGGCTACCCCATGGCGCCACTGGTGCTGGGCATTGTGCTGGGCGACTTGCTGGAAAAGAACCTGCGCCGCGCGCTGATCCTGTCGGATGGCGACCTCTCCCCCTTCTTCACGCGCCCCATTGCCGGCACGGTGGCGGCCATGATCTTCGCCACCATTGCCTGGAAGCTGTGGTCGCTGTATCGCCGCCGACCCTCGAGCAAGGTGGTGACATGAGGCTTTCGTTGTGCAACGAGGTTCTGCTGCCGCTGCCGCTGGACGCGCAATGCCAGGCCGCCGCGCGCATGGGCTACGACGCGCTGGAGATCGCGCCCTTCACGCTGACTGCCGACACCGAAGCGCTTGACGCGGCCGCGGCCCACCAGGTGCGCGGCACCGCGCACAGCCATGGCCTGGAGATCTCCAGCCTGCACTGGCTGCTGGTGAAACCCGAGGGGCTTTCACTCGTCACCGACGACATGACCCTGCTGCGCCGCACGCTTGATCTGTTGCGCCGCCTGATCGAATTCACCGCCACCTGCGGAGCCAAGGTGCTGGTGCACGGCTCGCCGAAACAACGCTCGCCGGCACCCGGCCAGAGCGTGGCCGATGCCACCTTGCGGCTGGAAGCCGCACTGGCCGAACTCGCACCCCACGCACAGGCCGCTGGCGTCGTGTATTGCCTCGAACCGCTGGGCCGCTTCGAAACCCCCGTGATCAACACCGTGGCCGAAGCCGCCGCGCTGGTCGACCGCGTGGGCTCGCCTGCGCTGCGCACCATGCTCGATGTGAGCGCGGCCTCGCACAGCGAAAGCGAACCGGTGCACGAAGTGCTGCGCCGCTTTCTCGCCAGCGGCCACATCGCCCACGTGCAGCTCAACGACCGCAACCGGCGCGGCCCCGGCCAGGGCGAGACCGATCAACGCCCGGTGCTGCAGGTGCTGAAGGAACAGCGCTACGCCGGCTGGATGGCGGTAGAGCCGTTTGAATACCTGCCCGATGGTCCGGCCTGTGCCGAGGCTTCAGCGCGCCACGTGCGCGATCTCTGGAAACAACTTTCATGAGCGCTGCATCCCTTCGCATCTCCGAGGTGCTGCTGTTCGAGCGCCATGTCACGCTGCGCCTGCCGTTCCGCTTCGGCGCGGCCACCGTCACGCAGTGCCCGCAAGCCTTTGCTCGCGTGCGGGTGGAGGTGGGCGGCAGAAGCTTCGAGGGCGCCAGCGCCGAGCTGATGGTGCCCAAGTGGTTCGACAAATCACCCTCGCTCACGCACGAGCAGAATTTCGAGCAACTGCGTGAGTCGTTGCGCAATGCGCGCGACGCGTTCCTGGCCACCAGCGACACCATGACGCCGTACGCCCATTCGCAGGGCGCGGGCGAGGCCGCCCTGGGCGTTTCGGTGGCGCGTGGCCTGCCGCGCCTGGCCGCGCAATTCGGCCCCGCGCTGTTGGACAAGGCCGTGGCCGATGCCACCTTGCGCGCCGCCGGCCTTTCGTGGGTGGACGGCCTGAGCGCCGGCGTGCTGGGTGATCCGTGGAGCCAGCGGCTCGACATCACACGACCCGCCCACGTGGTGCTGCGCCACACCGTGGGGCTGGCCGACCGCCTGACCGACGACGAGCCCGGCCCCGATCCGCAGGACGGCCTGCCCGCCACGCTGGAGTCCGCCATCCGCCGCCACGGGCTGCACCATTTCAAGCTCAAGCTCAGCGGGCAGATCGAGGCCGACCTCGATCGCCTCACGCGCATCGCCGCCGTGCTGCAACGCCTGGGTGTGGACTACCGGGCCACGCTGGATGGCAATGAAACCTTTGCGGACGCCACCTCGCTCGGCATGTACTGGCGCACGCTGCAGGCCAGCGCGCCGCTGGCCGACCTGCTGCGCCGCACGCTGCTGCTCGAACAACCTCTGGCGCGCGCCGTGGCGCTGCGCGAATCCATCGCCTCGCTGCCGATCGGCGTGCCCGTGATCCTGGACGAATCGGACGACCACCCGGGCGCATTCGAGCAGGGCCTGGCGTTGGGCTACCGGGGCATCTCCAGCAAGGCCTGCAAAGGCATCTACCGCTCGCTGGCCAGCGCCCACCGCATCGCAAGCGATCCGCGACTGCTGCTCTCCGGCGAAGACCTGACCTGCCAGGCCGGCCTTGCCGTGCAGCAGGACACCTTGCTGGCCGCCAGCCTCGGCGTGCGGCACATCGAGCGCAACGGGCACCACTATGTGGACGGCTTTGGCATGGCGCCGGCTGCAGAGGCCGAAGCTTTTGCGGCTGCACATGCCGGCTTCTACGAGACCGACACCACCGGCCGACCGCACCTCGCGGTGCACCACGGCCAGATTGACCTGAATTCCCTGCACACCACCGGCTTTGCCAGTGCAGCAGCACCGCTGTGGCACAGCCTGCAGGCCATCCACTGACATCACCCCCCGCCTTCACGGAGACCCCCAACATGGCAACCAGAAAACTCGGCCTCATCATGCACGGCGTGACCGGTCGCATGGGCATGAACCAGCACCTGATCCGCTCCATCTGCGCCATTCGTGCGCAGGGCGGCGTGACGCTTTCCAATGGCGACAAGGTCATGCCCGATCCCATCCTGATTGGCCGCAACGCAGAGAAGATGGAGGCCCTGGCCAAAGCCCATGGCATTGCGCGCTGGGGCACCGACCTCGATGCGGCGCTGGCGAACAAGGACGACACGGTGTTCTTCGATGCCGGCACCACGCAGATGCGCCCCACCCTGCTGGCCAAGGCGATCCGCGCAGGCAAGCACGTGTACTGCGAGAAGCCCATTGCCACCAACCTCAACGAAGCGGTGGAGATTGCGCGCCTGGCAGAAGCCTCGGGGCTGAAGCATGGCGCGGTGCAGGACAAGCTCTTCCTGCCCGGCCTGCGCAAGCTCGACATGCTGCGCCGCGCCGGTTTCTTCGGCCGCATGCTCAGCGTGCGCCTGGAGTTCGGCTACTGGGTGTTCGAGGGCGACCTGCAGCCCATTCAGCGGCCCAGCTGGAACTACCGGCAGGAAGACGGCGGCGGCATGATTCTGGACATGATGTGCCACTGGCGCTACGTGCTGGACAACCTGTTCGGTGAGGTGAAATCGGTCTCTTGCCTGGGCACCACGCACATCCCCAAGCGCTGGGACGAAGACGGCAAGCCCTACGAGTGCACCGCCGACGACGCCGCCTACGCCACCGCGGAACTGACCGGCCACAACGGCGAGCCGGTGATCGCGCAGATCAACATGAGCTGGGTCACGCGCGTGAACCGCGAAGACCTGGTGACGTTTCACGTCGACGGCACGCATGGCTCCGCCGTGGCCACACTGACCGGCTGCAAGGCCCAGAGCCGCGTGAACACGCCCCGCCCGGTGTGGAACCCGGATGTCAAGAACACCATGAATTTTTCCGAGCAGTGGCAGGACGTGCCCGACACGCAGGTCTACGACAACGGCTTCAAGATCCAGTGGGAACATTTCATCCGCCACGTGGTGGAGAACGAGCCCTACAAATGGACGCTCCCCGAAGGGGCCAAAGGCGTGCAGCTGGTGGAGGTGGCGCTGCAGAGCTGGAAGGAACGCCGCTGGGTCGATGTGAAACCTCTCGAGGTGTGATGCCATGGCTCTTTCCCTGAAACTCCCCAACGCCTCAGGAAGCATCGAGGCCTACACGCTGCGCGGCACCACCCCGGTGAAGCCTGCGGCGGGCTTGAAGTTCAACCGCATCGCCTACTCTGCCGCCCACGTGGTGGCCGATCCGCTGGCCGCCATCGACCCCTGGCTGCAGTGCGCAGTGGACTGGGACGCCACCATCGCCTACCGGCAGCGTTTGTGGTCGCTCGGCCTGGGCGTGGCCGAGGCCATGGACACCGCGCAGCGCGGCATGGGGCTGGACTGGCCGACCTCGCTCGAACTCATCCGTCGCTCGCTCGACGCCGCGAAGGACGTGCCCGGTGCGCTGGTGGCCTCCGGCTGCGGCACAGACCACCTGGTGCTGGAGAACGTGAAGACGGTCGACGAGGTGATTGCCGGCTACGAAGAGCAGATGGCCGCCATCGAGAAACTTGGCGGCAAGCTGATCGTGATGGCCAGCCGCGCACTGGCCCGAGTGGCCAGAAGCCCGGCCGACTACGAGCGCGTGTACGACCGCATCCTCAGCCAGGCGAAACAGCCCGTGGTGCTGCACTGGCTGGGCGACATGTTCGACCCTGCGCTGAAAGGCTACTGGGGCAGCGACGACACCGACAAGGCCATGGACACCGCGCTGGCCGTGATCGCCGCGCACCCCGACAAGGTGGACGGCATCAAGATCTCACTGCTCGACAAGACCAAGGAAATCGCCATGCGACGCCGCCTGCCGGCTGGCGTGCGCATGTACACCGGAGACGACTTCAATTACGCCGAACTCATCGCCGGCGACGGCTGGGGCAAAGAAATAGCGCACGGCCAGAGCGATGCACTGCTGGGCATCTTCGACGCCATCGCGCCCGCTGCCAGCGCCGCTCTGGGCGAGCTGGCAAAAGGCAATCTGCAGAAGTTCCACGACATCCTCGGCCCCACCGTGCCGCTTTCGCGCCACATCTTTGCCGCGCCAACCCGCTTCTACAAAACCGGCGTGGTCTTCATGGCATGGCTCAACGGCCACCAGAGCCACTTCACCATGGTCGGCGGCCAGCAGAGCACCCGCTCCCTGCCCCACTTCGCCGAACTCTTCCGCCTCGCCGATGCGGCGAACCTGCTGGAGCAACCCGAGCTGGCCGTGCAAAGAATGAACGCGCTGATGGCGCTGCACGGAGTGGATTGATGCGCGACTTCTCCCAGGACCACCGCTGGCTCTCCATCAACACCGCCACGGTGCGCAAGAGCCATGGCCAGGAACAGCCGCTCACCGACATCATCGAAGCCTGCGCGCGCCATGGCATTCAGGCCATCTCGCCCTGGCGCGACCAGGTAGCCGCCAGCGGCTTTAACACCATCAGCAGCCTCGTGAAAACCCACGGACTGAAGCTCTCAGGCTACTGCCGTGGCGGCATGTTCCCCGCCGCCGACGCGGCCGGTCTGAAAGCAGCGCACGACGACAACCGCCGCGCCGTGGACGAAGCCTGCGAACTCAACGCCACCTGCCTCGTGCTCGTGGTAGGTGCCCTGCCCGGCGCACTCGCAGGCCAGGCCGCCCACAAGGACATCGCCCTCTCGCGCCAGCAAGTGCAGGACGGCATTGGTGAACTGCTCGGCTACGCGAAGGCCAACGGCATGCCCCTGGCCATCGAACCTCTGCACCCCATGTACGCCGCCGACCGCGCCTGCGTGAACACCATGGAACACGCGCTCGACCTCTGCGACCTGCTGGACCCCGACAAAAGCGGCGCACTTGGCGTAGCGCTGGACGTGTACCACGTGTGGTGGGATCCGAAACTGCAAGCGCAGATTCAGCGCGCCGGCAAGAGCCGCCTGCTGGCCTTTCACGTGTGCGACTGGCTCACCCCCACCAACGATCTGCTCAACGACCGCGGCATGATGGGCGACGGCGTGATCGACATCCCGCGCATTCGCGGCTGGGTCGAAGAGCAGGGATACGAAGGCTTCAGCGAAGTGGAAATCTTCTCCACCGGAAACTGGTGGAAGCGGGACCGCGACGAGGTGTTGAAGACGTGTATCGAGCGGCACCGCAGCGCGGTCTGAACCGCGGTGCCTACCCTCCCGAGCCGGCCTTGAACTCCGTGAGTTCACGCCCTTCCACGCGGAACAACTGCCCATTGCGCAGCCGCGTGCGAATCTCATGCTTGACCTCGCGCTTGACCGCTGGCGCAACCCAGATGACCCGCTCGTGCCCGCTGACGGTGCTGTTGGTGTCGTTGGTGGCAAAGCCTTCGGCTTCCAGGCGCAGCGTGTCGAAGCGGCCGGCGGGCGTCTCCACGTTCTCTGCCGCCGCCACCGTGAACTTCAGCTCGTAACGAAGCTTCCAGCCGTTGGGAAAGGTCACCCCTTCGGTACATGCCCACTTGCTGCCGACCTTGAGGGGCCAGGGGTAGGCGCAGCCTGCGTCGTTGGTGGCAATCGTCTTGCCCCGCTTGTTTGGCGCGGTTTCGTCGAACAGGAACTGCTCGCGGTGCACGAGCCTGGCGCTGTCGCCGCGCCAGATCGTGTGCGATCCCCGCTGCGAGTCTATCCAGTACTCAGCGGCATCGGCCGCAGTGACGAACTCGGTCAGGCGGCCGGTCTCCTTCTTCGTCAGCAGGTCGGTGTCGCGGTAGCTCCAACGGTCGCCGAGGGCGTAGGCGGGCGCAGCCATCTCCTGCGCGAGCGCAGCGGTGGACAGCGCAAGAGTCAGCAGCGATGCAAGCGCGGTGCGGTGGTTCACTGTGTGTCCTCAAAAAGAAAGGAGAGCGGTACCCGCAGGCATCGACGCCGAGCAAGTGGCATGCACCGGCCTGGTCCGGCAGGTCTAACCCTGATGCCAATCGATGGTACTCCGCTGCCAAGCGTGCGGCAACGGCGGCGGGCTCGCCCAGGGTTATCTGGCGCTGTCCAGTTGTGAGGCTTCGCGGTTCAGTCGGTACGGGAGTTCTCCTGAGCGATCTGAAGCTTTGGTGCAGCGTGCGAACCTACAAGTGGAAATCGCCCGCAGCTTCCGGCTGGTAGAGCACCTTCCCGATCCGAATACGGCAGGTGCGGTCTGGAATCCGCCAGTCGAAGGCATCGCCCTCCTTGTAGCCCAGGATGGCGGCGCCGACGCTGGAGCAGACCGACAGCTTCCCGTCACTGCCATCCGCGTCCTGAGGATAGACCAAGGCCACTTCCACTTCCTCGTCGTCCAGCTGCAGCAAGGCTCTGGAGTTCATGGTGACAACATCCCGCGTCACTTTCCGCGGATCGACGACGATGGCTCGCTCGATCTCGTGTTCCAGTTCAAAAATGGCCGGTGGCTGCTCAAGCTCGATCAGACTCCTGAGCCGGGCCTTGTCGATCTCGGTGATGTAGATACTGGAGCGGTGACCAGCAGGGCTTTCGCGCAAGAGCCGGAGATAGCGCTCCGAAGTCATGGCAAAGGTCTTGAGGGAAGGCGTTTGGCTTTCAAGCAGGAAGCCGGAGTTCTGGAAAGCCTTCAACGAACGCTCGTTCTCCGCGTGAATCTTTGCGATGAGGTTCTCGGCCCGCATGTCGAAGAACGCAAGCTTCATGGCTTCGGAGATAGCGGTGGCTCCGAGCTTGCGGCCCCAGTTGTCGCGGTTGCCGATGACCAGGACCATCTCACAGTCCCGTCCCGTCCTGACAAGACGGACGAACCCCACTGGAACGTCATGCCGATCGCAGGCCATGAAAAACCGGCCGCCCTGGTTGAACAGATGAGTCAGGATCGGCAACTGGACCCGACCAATGACCTGCTCGATGAAACGGGACACATGGCGAGAATCGCTCAAGTGGCGGGTAACGCACTCGTCCTCCAACCAGTCCATTAGAGTCAGCGCGTTTGCCCGAGTGATCTCGGGACACAGCGAAATGAAAGGCTTGTTCATCTTCACCACATTCGGTTGCAAGGATGAAAGCCCTTCATGGCGGCAGCCATGACGGTTCTTTCCAGGGAACTCCAATTGTAGGGAGTCGCTCGTTGAAGAGAATGAATTTACCGAAAGCAGATCGCCTGGGCCCATTGGGTGATCAGCTCCAGCGGGCTGGTGGATTCATCCGTCCGCATTGGTTCAGCCCATCGAATGCAACCCCACCTTGTTGCCCTCGGTGTCGATGAAGTGCGCGAAGAAACCGAAGCCGTTGCCGATCTCGGTCTTGGGCACGGCGATCTTTCCACCGGCGCCTTCCACCCTGGCCAGCATCACCGCCAGATCATCGCCTCCGTTCAGGTAGACCAGCGTGCCTTGCTGGGAAGGCGCCATGCCATCGCCATGAACGATGGCACCACCCACGCCCTGCTGGTCGGAAGACAGCATTCCCATGGTGACGGGGCCCATGGACATGGACTCCACCGGTCGGCCCAGCACCGTTGCATAAAAACTCTGGGCGCGTTTGAAATCCAGGGCGTGGATCTCGAACCAGTTCAGGGCATTCGTGGGGGTCGACATGGGCCATCTCCTTAAGTTCACACAGGGAGGCCAAGTTTAGAAGCGCTGCGCCAGCGCGCAAAGAACCTCCGTCGGAAGCGGCTCAGCGCAGAGCCACGCTCCCCGCGTTTGCAGTCAGCGCAGGGGTGCCCGCCGCAACGCCTCGCGCCCGCATTTCATCGGGCAGCAGCAGCTTGCCCGATGTGCGCTGCTGCGTGCGGCGCTGCTCGCCGCGCTCGGTGACGTCGTTGAGCACCGAGATGAACCACATCAACAACAGCCCTGCCGCCGCCGCCGACAGCCAGATCCACAGGTGGGAAAAGTAGCTCTGCCAAGAGTCGTCTCTGCGGCTGGCCAGGTAGGTGTTCATGCGGTTCATGGGGTGCTCCTCGATGTTCTGCGCTTCAATGCATGATCCCAGCGGCGCCTGTAGCGGCTTGTCGGTGCAGGGCGACGGATGCTGTAGGAGGATGCTGACGCGCCCGGGTGGGCATATTCCCGTAAAACCTCGACCTGCCCCTTCGGGCAGTGCCCAAAAGTGCAGGTCCGGGTCAGAATCGGTGCGCCCATGAACCTCCTCCTGATCGATGACCACCCGATGTTTGGCGTCGGGTTCGTTCACGCCCTCACCCACCTGCGCCCGGGCATCGATGCCCGGGCGGTGTTGCACCTGGAGCAGGGGCTGGAACTGGCGCGAACCTGGAGCGAGCTGGACGTGGTGCTGATCGACTACCGGCTGGCCGGCGACGACGGGCTGGCCGGGCTGCGACGATTCGGCGCGCACCACCCGCTGGTGGCACGGGTGCTGATCTCGGGCCAGGAAGACCAGCACCTGCAGACGCAGGCACGCACCGCGGGCGCCGCCGGCTTCCTGGGCAAGTCGCTGCCCATTGCGGACATCCTGGCCGCGCTGGAAAAGATCATTGGCGGCGGCGAGCATTTCCCGTCGCACAGGCCCGCTGGCACGCAGATGCACAACGCCGCACCCGCTGCGCCGGGACCTACGGCGCGCCAGCTGGAGGTGCTGTTGCTGATTGCGCGGGGCCAGCAGAACAAGCAGATCGCCCACGAGCTGGGCATTGCCGAGCGCACCGTGAAGCTGCATGTGACGGCGCTGCTGGACGCGCTGGGTGCGCGCAACCGCACCCACCTGCTGGTGCTGGCGCGCGAATCGGGCCTGGTCTGAATGGAAGCGCAGCGCCCTGCCCCCGCCCCGACCGCGCTGGAGATCGACCAGATCGACCGGCTGGTGCGCACCACCCCGGTGGCCTGGACGCTGAGCACACTGGGCGCGTTGATCTGCTATTTTCAGTTCAACGAGTCGTATCCCGGTTCGGGGCTTGACTGGTGGCTGGCCACCTTCTGTGCCATCGCCACGCTGCGGCTCATCACAGCCGTGCTCGTGTACCGCACGCCGCGCTCGATGACGCTCATTCGCTGGTGGCTCGCCAGCACGCTGCTGCATGCGGCCCAATGGGGCGTGCTCAGCGTGGTGCTTCTCACGCCCGGCAGCCCGCAGGCGGAGTCGATCCTGCACATCACGCTGGTGGCCATTGCCATGGGGGGCGCGGTGCGCCTGCCGGGCTTTCGCCTCACGCTGGTGGCCCACGTGGGCCTGGTGCTGGCCCCGCTGATCCTGCGCGACCTCTGGACCGGCAGCGCGCACCACGCGCTGCTGGCGTTCCTGGTGTTCCTGATCGGCATTTACGCCCTGGTGAGCGGGCGCAACCAGTCGGTGGCCCTGCGCGAGATTCACGTCCAGCGCCAGCGCAACGAAGAACTCATCCTTGCGCTGCAGCGGGAAAACGAACGCAGCGAGACCGCGCGCAACGCCGCCGAAGAGGCAAACGCTTCTCGCACCCGGTTCTTCGCAGCGGCCAACCATGATTTGCGACAACCTCTGCACGCCATGCGGCTGCTGTCGCAAACGCTGGTGGAAAGCGGCCAGGCGGTGGATGTGCCTGCCGTGTCGGCCCATCTGGTGGAGTGCGTGGAAGGCATGACGCAAGTGATCGACGATCTGCTGGAGATCACCCGGCTCGACGTGGGCAACGTGACACCGCAATGGTCGACTTTCCTGCTGGACGAGCTGGTGCGGGAGTGTTCTCGGCCGCACGAGCCGCTGGCGCTGGCCAAAGGCCTGCGGCTGGAAATCGATGTGCCCCAGATCGCCGTGCACAGCGACCGCGCCTTGCTCGCCCGTGTGCTGACCAACCTCGCCTCCAATGCCATCCGCTACACGGACCAGGGCTCGGTGCGCATCGCGTGCGCGCTGACGAGCGACGCAGGCCATGTATGGCTCGACGTGGAGGACACCGGCATCGGCATTGACGAAGAGGATCTCCCGCGGATCTTTGAAGAGTTCTACCAGGTGGGCAACCCGGCCCGGGACCGCCACCAGGGCCTCGGGCTGGGCCTGGCCACTGTGAAGCGGCTGAGCGATCTGCTGTCGCTCGATGTGTCGGTGATGCGGTCGGCACCCGGCAAGGGCAGCGTGTTCTCGCTGAAGCTCAAGTGTGTGCCGATGAGTGGGGCGGTGGCAGGTACCCCGGATGCCGGACCGTCTGCCGGCGCCCTGCTGCCCGGCCACCGGGTGCTGGTGATCGAGGACGACGCCGATTCGCGCACCGCACTGGCGGGCCTGCTTCGTTCATGGGGGTGCGAGGTGCAGGCCACGGCCGATGTGGCGACCAGCCTGGCGCGCCTGCGCGCAGGCTTCAAGCCCGATGCGCTGGTGGTGGACCTGCGCCTGCCCGATGGCGCCAGCGGCATCGATGCGCTGCGCGATGTGCGCGCGCTGCTGGCTGAAGAGGTGCCCGCGGTGATGGTGACGGGCGATGCCGGCAGCGCCCACATGCGGCTGGCGCAGGAATCGGGCCTGACGGTGATGGTCAAGCCTGTGCGGCCGGTGCAGCTGCGCGCGTTCCTCGGGCAGGTGTTCGCCAGCAACCACGCGCAGCCAGCGGCCTGATCCCCTCAGCGCAACAGCGGGTTGCGCGCGGGCGGCGCACCCTTGCGGCTGCAGATCGCTTCCGAAACCGAGCGCCCCAGCACGCTGATGGATCCCCCCACGAAGCAGTTGAACTCCTGGCCGGTCTTCGTGCGCACGGCGTAGCGCGTGGTGGTGCCGTCGTTGACGCGGTTGCTCACGGTGAAGGCGTCTTTGTCCAGGTTGAGGGCAAACGCGGTGCGATCGACGATGGCCTCGTCGGTCACGGCAATCGAGGCGCAACCGGCGGTGAGCAGTGCGGCAAGGGCAGGTACCCAGAGTCTGGGTGATGGCATGGAAGCTCCTGTGATGAAGAGGGTTGCTCGCGCACCGAAATGCCGGGGCGCGAGGCGGCAGCAATTGCCGCGAACCCATCCTAGGCAGGACCGCCGCACTGCGGAACAGCACCTTCGGGCAGGTGATGCGTGTGCGCATCGCAATGCCCGAAGGTGCTATGGAGCCCGCAGGCGTTCGTTCCTAGCATCCGCCCCACCTACAACCCTGGAGCAGATGAATGAAATTGCATGGAACGATCGGACTGATGTCCGTGCTGGTGTCGGTAGCGGCCGTGCTGTCGGCCTGCGGAGGCACAAGCGGCGATGGCACGACGCCCGCCCCCGGCAGCAGCAGGCTCGACGTGATCGTGGTGGGCAGCGGCGCGGTGAGTTCACTGCCCGCAGGTCTGGATTGCAGCGACGCTTGTGGCGCGCCCTTCGTCACCGGCAGCTCGGTCACGCTCACGGCCACGCCGGCCGCTGGCCAGCAACTGGCGAGCTGGAGCGGCGCGTGCAGCGGTGCTGCCCTCACCTGCACCGTGGCGATGACCCAGGCGCGCTCCGCCACCGCCACGTTCACGCCCACCACCGCCAGCCGCTTCGGCCTGTCGGTTGCGCGCACCGGCAGCGGGGGTGTCACGTCGTCGCCTGCAGGCATCAATTGCGGCAGCACCTGCGAGGCGCAGTACGGCGCCGGCACGCTGGTCACGCTGACGGCCACGCCAGCCGCTGGTCAGGTGTTCGACGGCTGGAGTGGCGCCTGCCGCAGCCAGGCGCTCACCTGCGACGTGACGATGAGCGCGGCGCGCGCCGTGGCCGCCGCGTTCCGGGCACAAACCGCCCAGGGAAGCTGGGGTGAACTGGTGCGGCTGGCTGGCGCAGGCGCGGCCACACCAGTGGTGGCCATCGACGATGCAGGCCGGGCCACCGCCGTGTGGCGCCAGCTGAATGCCGGCACCAGCGAGCACCACGTGTGGAGCAGCCGCTCGGTGGCTGGTGGTGCCTGGTCTGCGCCGGAGCGGCTGGAATCCAACGCCGGCAACGTGAGCGAACTGCGGTTGTCGGTGGATGCCACCACGGGACGCGGCATGCTGGTGTGGATCCAGACCGGCCCGACGGTGGACCTCCACTCGCGCCCCCTGGACCCGGTGACGGGCTGGGGCACCGCTTCGCTGGTGGAGAGCAGCGCGGGCCAGGTGGGCGTGAGCAGCGTGGGCGTGGATGTGAACGGCAATGCGGTGGCGGTCTGGTCGCAGATCGGCCCGGCGACGCGCTTCAGCATCTACGCCAACCGGTACTCGCCCGGCGGCGGCTGGAGCTCGCCGCTGCTGATCGAGACCAACGAAGTGGTGGGCAGCGTGGATGGCGATCCGATCGTGGCAGTGACGCCCACCGGCGATGCGCTGGCGGTGTGGAAGCGCTCGGGTGGCGGCGGTGACCTCTGGGGCAACCGCTTCACGCTCGGTGCCGGCTGGGGAACGGCCAGCCAGATCGTGGCCGATGCCGGCGCGACTCAGACCATCTCGCGGCACGACCTTGCGCTGGACAGCACGGGCAACGGCATGCTGGTCTGGGGCCAGCTCGACATCGCAGGCGGCGCCGGCAACAACGCGATCTGGTTCAAGCGCTTCACCGGCGGCAGCTGGCAGAGCGGCGTGAGCACCGTGGCCACCGCCGTGCCCAACACACAAGGCTTCGTCAGCACACCGGTGCTGCAAATGAACGCAGGCGGTGCGGCGGTGGTGGCGTGGGGAGATTTCGACAACTCGCTGCGCGTTGCCAGCGCCGCTCCGCAAGCGGTGGCTTTCGGCAGCCCGGCCACGCTGCGCAATGCGGGCAGCGGGCCGTGGGACAGCCTGCCAGTGATCGGCATGGACGACGCCGGTGGCGCCATGGTCGCCTGGGTGGAGCCGGTGGGCAGCAACCTGACCGTCTCGCGCCTCACACCGGCCACGGGCTGGTCTGCTGCAGAGGTGGTCGAGCCGTACCCTGATCCTTCATACAACCCGTCGCTGGCCATGAACGCGAGCGGCAATGCGGTGCTGGGCTGGGGACAGTTTTTCCCGGCCACGGGTACGCAGATCGTGCTGCGCCGCTGGAACTCGGGCCGGTGATCAGCCTTCAGGCGGTGGCCGACTCTGCGGGTCGCGATGCGGAGGCGGGGTCCGCCTTCTGCATCGCTTTCAGCGCCTTCTTCACCACGCCTTGCGCGTCGATCGGGCGCAGCAGCCGGTTGGCAATGAGGCGTTCGCAGCTGCGTTTGGTCATGGAGTGCGGGCGCCCGCCCCGGCTCACAAACATGAACAGCGTGCCTTTGCTGCTGGCCCAGATGAGTTGCGCACGCAGCCATTCGCGGCGAGAGAAAAGGTCGACCCAGTCGCCTTCGCGCAGACCCGAAAGAATGGCCGCAGCGTTGAGGTCGGTGCTTTCTTGTTCGCTCAACCCGATCACTTCGGCCTCGGCATCGAGCCCGCTCTCGGCAGGCTCGGTGCGCACAGGCTCTACCAGTTCGCCGTAGTCGGTGGGGAGCGTGTCCTCGAAACCTGCGGCCTCCAGTTCGCGCTGGCCCAGCCAAGGTTGCGCCTTGGGCTTGGGCTTGCGCTGCTCCGGCGTGGCCGGCAGGGTTTCGTCGAGCTCCATGGACATGGAGCTCGGGATTTCCGAGGCAGCGGCATCCAGCGGCACCGGATCGGAGTTGATCGCGTCGTTGCGAATTCGGGCGCGGCGCAGACCCAGCACCGGCTGGTGCAGGCGCATCAGCGCGTCGAAAAAAGGTTTGGTTTCTTCGCGTGTCTTGCCCAGCATCTCCAGGCCGGCATGCAGCTTGGCGAGCATGCCGGGGATGATGGCGAACAGTTCCTTGGGCCGTTTGAGCGTGACCTCTTTCTTCACGCTCCACAGCAGGTTGGACACCGTCTTGCGGTAGCCACCCGGATCCGCCTGGGACTCGGTGTCGTTGAGCTGGGCCGAGGCGATCACGAGCGCCCACGGGCCGTAGAGAAAGTCGAGAATGACGCCGGGCGCGTTGTCCACATCCGGGCGCTGGCTGAGGTCCCAGGCGATCTGGTCGGCCAGAGCCTGGCGTTCTTCGGCATACCGGATGGACTGCAGGCCCGGGTCCTGCACCAGCAACTCTTGCCGGTCTTCCTCTTCCCATGCTGCCTTCAGCCGGTTGAGCACCTGGGCAAAGGGTTCGGGCTCGCTGCTGCCGTTGGCGTTGAGGTCGTTGAAGGCCTTCTGCACCGGCAGGAAGAAGGCTTCGAACTCGCTGGAAAATTCGTCGTTGTACTTGAAGCTGCGTTGCGCCACGCCCTCGAGCAGGCGGCGCCCCGGGTGGTTGTCTTCGTTGAAGAAGCGCGGGTTGCCCAGTGCCAGGCGAAGCAGCGCGGGTTCCAGCGCCACCACGGCTTCGCGCACCGGCGCGAGCAGCAAAGGATCGCTGGCCACCTGGGCCACCAGCGTGCGCACCAGGTCCAGGCCCACCGCCTGAGCCACGCGCTGCGCCTTCTGCTTGAGGTGCATGAGCACGCGCGCGCGCTCATGGGCAGCGGCGAACTCGCCCCATGCCTTGCGGCTGAGCTGGCTCGCGGTGCCCACCTCGCGCGCCGGCCGGTCCACCACGGGCAGGTCGCGGTAGCGGGTGCTCTGCTCCAGGATCATCGACTCGTCGAGCACCGGGATGGCGGCAAACGCTTCGATGGCGGCGAGCTCTTCGCTCACCTGATCGTAGTAATCGTGGGTGAGCGGCTGGTCGAAATGGCTGCCGCCGTGGCTCAGGAACTCGTGAAACACCTCGTGGTCGACGCGGGTGTTCATGCGCGCCAGCTCAGGCATGGGTGGCAGGCTCTCGGCCATCGCCCAGGAAGGCCGGTTGGGCAGGCTTACTGGCCCATTGAGATCCTGCCAGTGGCTGGCACCCGAGCCGCCGGAGTGGGCACCCAGCTCACCCACGCGGCTGGAGAGCACCCCCGATCGCGTGGACAGCCCGCCCGAGCGGGTGGAGTGGCCACCCTCGGTGGCCAGGCGCACGCGGTAGCCCGCCTCGCGCACGTTGGCGCGCTGCAGGATGAGTGCCACGCGTTCGTAAAGCTTTTGAAGTTCGCGCCCCAGCGGCTCGCCCATGTGGCGCAGCCACAAGCCTCGCATCTGCGGGTCTGGCTCCACCGTGGCCATGGTCTCGCGCAGGGCTCGCACGAACACCGACGGGCGCATGGGATTGCGCTCGGCCTGCACGTTGGGCAAATGCAGCACTGAGCTTATGAGCGCATCGAGCACGGTCAGCTGCTGCTCCACAGCCGGAAGCAGGCTGTGCACCAGCCGAGCGGACTCCAGCGATTCATTGACGGCTTCTTCTTCCACCAGAGAGAGCAGCGACGACTCGCCGAGCAGCGCGGGGCGAGAGGTCTGCATTTCGGGCGCTGCCTCGAGCGCTTCATGCAGGTGCTGCGGGAAAGAGGCGCCCCAGTGAATCTTGTTTTGCAGCAACCCCCACCAGGCCAGGGCAAGCCGGTCGCGCTGCTTGACCTCCTTCGACGTCTTCTCGGCCGCCTGCAGGCTGGAAATGGCCGTGTCAACGCAGCGCGCGATCAGTTCTGAAGCGCTGTTGCGAGCTTCCTGGAAGCACTGCTGCAGCAATCGGGAGGGCACCGTCATGGACTCGCTCTGCGGTGGTCTGCCGCGGGATAAAAAAAGGGTAAGGCATTGTTATACCTGTTGCATCGGCAACAAGCGTGACCATCTGGAGTGCCCGCAACGCCGGAGGTCGCGTGGCGGCAACCGCCGCTCGGATCGCCGCAGCGATATGCAGAAGAAAGACTTCAGGTCCCCGCGACCGGCACCAGCACGGTGCGCCGAACGCGGCGCACGTTGAACGCGCTGGCGATCAACACCAGCTGCACCAGCGCCAGGCCGAGCAGCACGCCACGGAACTGGCCGTGGTCCATCAGCACACCGAAAATCAGCGGCGCAATGGCCTGCCCGATGTCCAGCCCGGAATACACCACGCCATACACGCGGCCGGTGGCGTTCTCGGGCGTGGATTTCTTCACCAGCAGGTCGCGCGAGGGGCCCGCGATGCCCGAGGTGAAACCCATGGCGCCGAACAGCACCGGCACCGCTGCGGCCGGCACGTTGCCCAGCGCGAGCAACAGGGCCACACCCGCAGCCAGCCCGAAGCCGATGCCCACCACCCGTTCGCAACGCGCCGGGTCCGACGCCAGAAAACCGCCCAGCACCATGCCGCCGGCCGCGCACAGCATGTAGGTGGTGAGGCAAACCGCCACCAGCGTCAGCGGGACGCCGTGCAGCTGGCCCGCCGCCACCGGCGCGAAGGCCTGCACCACGCTGAGCGCCATGGCGTAGAAAAAGAAGAAACCAAAACACATCCACACGGCCGGGATGCGCATGAAAGCCATGGGGTTTTCGGTCGGCTGGGCGCTGCTGCCCTGCACCGGCTTGGGCGCAGCCGGCAGGCTGAGCCGCTCGCGGTTGAACCACAGCACCGCCAGCACCGCGAAGGCGAGCACACCAGCGCTGGCCAGCGCCACGCGCCAGGAAAAGGCAAAAGCAAGCGGCACCATCATGGCCGGCGCCAGCGCCCAGCCCAGGCTGCCGGTGATGCCGTGCACGCTGTAGGCATGCCCCAGGCGCGGCGCACTCACCTTGCGGTTGAGCAGCGTGTAGTCGACCGGGTGGAAAACCCCATTGCCCACGCCCGCGACGATGGCGAAAAAGGCCATCATCCAGTAGCCGGTGCTGGCCGCGAAGCCAAAAGCCGCCAGCCCCAGCAGCGTGAGCCCGGCGAACAGCACGGGACGGGGTCCGAAACGGTCCACCACGAAACCCGAGGTGGCCTGCACCGCACAGGAGGTGACGAAGAACACCGTCATCAGGAAGCCCAGCTCCGCGTAACTGGCATTGAACGCGTCCTTGAGCCAGGGAAACAGCGGCGCCAGCAGCAGCTGGCTGAAGTGGCTGATGAGATGGGCCAGACCAACCAGGCCAATGAGGCTGGCGTCCTGCCGGAGGGCGACCGGGGGCAAGGGATGGGCGGTGCTTGAGGAAGTCATGGCGCGATCGTAGACTCAAGCGCTTCTGCCGAATCGCGACGATCTGACACCTTTCCACGAAAACCAGCCAACCCGGCGTCTTCCATGTCTGCACCCCGCCGCCTGCGTCCCACGCCCCTTGGAGACTCCGATCCGTTCACCCCGGACGCGTCCCGCCCGGTGCGGGTGCGCTCGCGTGCGTTGAGCGCCGACACGCACTTCGAGCCGCACAGCCACCCCTGGGGGCAACTGGCCTATTGCGCCACGGGGATCGTGCAGGTGATGACGGTGCCGGAAGATGCCAGCCTGCAGGCCGTCACCTACATCGTGCCCCCTTCTCGCGCCGTCTGGATCGCGCCCGGCATGCGACATGCCGTGACGGTGCGCGAAGCCGCCGAACTGCGCACTCTCTACATTCACGCAGGGGCCACGCCCAAGGGCTGGCGCGACTGCCGCATGATCGTGGTCTCTTCGCTGCTGCGCGAACTTGTGCAGGCCATGGACACCGCCACCCGCCGCGCCGCCGAACCCACGCGCGACCGTCTGCTGGCCAGCCTGGCCCTGGACGAACTGGCCCATGCCGACACGCAGCCGCTGGGCGTGCCGCTGCCGCGCGACAAACGCCTTCGCGCCCTTTGCGAAGCCGTGCTGAACGCACCCGGCGAGAGGGCCACGCTGGCCGAATGGGCGGCCGACACCGGCGCGAGTGAGCGCACGGTGGCGCGGTTGTTTCGCGACGAACTGGGCACCACCTACCAGCGCTGGCGCCAACAGGCGGTGATTGCGCACGCCCTGCCCTTGCTGGCGCGGGGCGTGCCCATCGGACAGGTGGCCGCCGCCACCGGCTACGCCAGCGACAGCGCGTTCAGCGCCATGTTCAAGGCCGCCATGGGCCACCCGCCCACGCGCTGGGGCGCGCAAGACCAGCGTTAAAGCGCCGGGTGCAGCGCCTGTGCTGGCATCTGGCATGCCGATTGCTCCCACACAGCGGTGGTCAAAGCCTTGTCACATTGAAGAGGCAACATGCACCGGGGACAAACCGCATGAACAACATCCATCGCTACGCCAAGACGCCACAAGCCTGGGAGGCACTGGCGCGCCCCGATCTGGTCGGCCGGCGGGCACACACCCTGCTGCTGATGGCCAACGGCCGGCGCAGTGTGCAGGAGCTGTCGTTGCTGCTGGGTGAAGAGGTGGCCGATCTGGCAACCACCTTGCTGCAGCGCGGATTGCTGCAGGACACATCGACGCAGCTGTCCACCGCCGAGGTGGACGAAGATGAAAGCGGCAAGCTCAGAGCCAGCGCCTGAGCAGTCCCATCACCTTGTCAAACCGCGCGCCATACGGCGGATAAAACAGGCTGCCCATGGCCCAGCGCGATTGCACCAGCACGGGCTTTTGCTGCGTGAAGCGCAGGAAGCCGGATTCGCCGTGGTACGAGCCCCAGCCGCTTTCGCCCACACCGCCAAAGGGCAGGCCTTCGTGGGCCACGTGCATCAGCGTGTCGTTCACGGTGACCCCGCCGCTCACGGTTTTGTTCAGCAGCCGGTCGCGCGCCGCGGTGTCGGTGCCAAACCAGTACTGCGCCAGCGGGCGTGGGCGCGCGTTGATGAAGGCGATGGCGTCTTCAATGGTGTCGTAGGGCAGCACGGGCAGGATGGGGCCGAAGAGCTCTTCCTTCATCAGTCGCAGATCGGGCGCGGGGTTGAACACCAGGGTGGGGTTCATCTGACGGCTTGAGGGTTCGCCGGCCGGCGGTTTCGCCAGCTCGACCACGCGCGCGCCCTTTGCCCGGGCTTCATCGATCAAGGCGGTGAGGCGGGCCAGGTGGCGGTCGCTCACGATGGCGGCGTAGTCGGGGTTGCCCGCAATGGTGGGAAAGAGCTTCGCCACAGCCGCCGCGTAGGCGTTTTCAAACGCTGCCTCCCGACCGCGCGGCAGCAGCACGTAATCAGGAGCGATGCAGGTCTGGCCGGCGTTGAGCAGCTTGCCGTGGGCAATTTTGATGGCCGCGTCGTTCAGGTCGCAGGAGGCATCGACCACGCAAGGCGACTTGCCACCGAGTTCCAGCGTGGTGGGTGTGAGGTTGGCGGCAGCGGCGGCGGCCACCATGCGGCCCACCGATGTGGAGCCGGTGAAGAACAGGTGATCGAAAGGCAAAGCGGAAAAGGCCTGCGCCACATCCGCCCCACCGAGTACGACGCTGAATTCTTCGGCCGCAAAGGCCTGCTGCACCAGCGAGGCCATGAGGGCCGAGGTGTGGGGCGTGAGTTCGCTGGGCTTGAGCATCACGCGGTTGCCAGCGGCCAGCGCAGTGGCTGCCGGCCCCAGGTTCAGCTGCAAAGGGTAGTTCCACGGGCCAATGACGCCGACCACGCCCAGCGGTTGGCGCTGGATGTAACCCCGAGCAGGCAGCAGGTAGATCGGCGTGGCGACGCGGCGCGATTTCATCCAGCGCGGCAGCTCCTTGTGCAACTGGCCGATGGCAGCGCGCAACACAAACAGGTCTGCCGCTTCGGTGAGCTGGCGCGAACGCACACCGAAGTCGGCTTCAATGGCCTCGGACAGCGCACCGGCGTGCGTTTCGATCAGCGCGCGCAGCCGGCCCAGCCGGTCGCGCCGTAGCGTCAGGGGCACATCGATCTGCGCGCGGCTGGCGTGGTACTGCGCGTCGAACAGCGCTTGCAGGGGGATGGTGGGGGGGATCTGCGTCATGAGGGGCATGATAGGCCGCAGGGCCACCCGTGGGTAGAGCCGGGCCTCCATCCGCGATGGATGGTGACCCGGCCCGACCGGTCAGGCTTCGGCCACGGCGTCGCCGAACTGGAACACCCCGGGATCGCGCACCGGGTCCACCTCGACCGGGATGACCGACTTCGGCGGATACCGTCCTTTCAGCAGGAACTTCGAGAGCGGGTTCTCGATGCGCTGCTGAATGGCCCGCTTGAGCGGGCGCGCGCCGAACACCGGGTCGAAACCCACCTTGGCCAGCTCGGCCAGCGCGGCGGGCGACACCTGCAGGTGCAGATCCATCTTTGCCAGGCGCGCTTCGAGCACCTTGAGCTGGATGGCGGCGATCGACTCGATGTGCTGCGCATCCAGCGCGTGGAACACCACCGTCTCGTCGATGCGGTTGAGGAACTCGGGCCGGAAGTGGTTCTTGAGCTCGTCCCACACCGCTTCCTTCACCTCCTCGTACGGCGCGCCCACCATGGCCTGGATCATGGGCGAGCCGATGTTGCTCGTCATGACGATCACGGTGTTCTTGAAGTCCACAGTGCGGCCCTGGCCGTCGGTCAGTCGGCCGTCGTCGAGCACCTGCAGCAGCACGTTGAACACGTCCGGATGGGCCTTTTCCACCTCGTCGAGCAGCAGCACGCTGTAAGGCTTGCGGCGCACCGCCTCGGTGAGGTAACCGCCCTCCTCGTAGCCCACATAGCCCGGCGGCGCGCCAATGAGGCGGGCGACCGAATGCTTCTCCATGAATTCGCTCATGTCGATGCGCACCAGATGGTCTTCGCTGTCGAACAGGAAGCCGGCCAGCGCCTTGCACAGCTCGGTCTTGCCCACGCCGGTGGGGCCAAGGAACAGGAACGAGCCGGTGGGGCGGTTCGGGTCGGACAGGCCCGAGCGCGAACGGCGAATGGCGTTGGCCACCGCGGCAATGGCTTCGTCCTGGCCCACCACGCGCTCATGCAGCTTGCCTTCCATCAGCAGCAGCTTGTCGCGCTCACCCTGCATGAGCTTGGACACAGGAATGCCGGTGGCACGCGCCACCACTTCCGCAATTTCCTCTGCGCCCACTTGCGTGCGCAGCAGCTGAGGGCGGCCCTTACCGTCCTTGTTCAAGGCTTTGCCAGATTCAACGGCCTGTGCGTCTTTCAGGCGCTTCTCCAGCTCGGGCAGCTTGCCGTACTGCAGTTCGGCGACCTTGTTGAAGTCGCCCTTCTCGGTGAAAGTCTTGATCTGCGAACGGATGCGGTCCATCTCTTCCATCACGTCCTTGGAGCCGAGCGCGGCGGCTTTTTCGGCCTGCCAGATTTCGTCGTAATCGGCGATTTCCTTTTTCAGCCGGCCGATTTCTTCCTCGATCAGGCCAAAGCGCTTCTGCGATGCTTCGTCCTTTTCACGGCGCACGGCTTCGCGCTCGATCTGCAGCTGGATCATGCGGCGATCCAGCCGGTCCATCACCTCGGGCTTGGAGTCGAGCTCGATCTTGATCTTGGACGCGGCTTCGTCGATCAGGTCGATGGCCTTGTCGGGCAGAAAACGGTCGGTGATGTAGCGGTGGCTCAGCTCGGCGGCGGCCACGATGGCCGGGTCGGTGATCTGCACGCCGTGGTGCACTTCGTACTTTTCCTGCAGGCCGCGAAGGATCGCGATGGTCGCCTCCACACTGGGCTCGCCGACCAGAATTTTCTGGAAACGGCGCTCCAGCGCGGCGTCTTTCTCGATGTACTTGCGGTATTCGTCGAGCGTGGTGGCGCCCACGCAGTGCAGCTCGCCGCGCGCCAGCGCGGGTTTCAGCATGTTGCCCGCGTCCATCGCTCCTTCGGCCTTGCCGGCGCCCACCATGGTGTGCAGCTCGTCGATGAAGACGATGGTCTGGCCTTCGTCTTTCGCCAGTTCGTTCAACACGGTCTTCAGGCGTTCCTCGAACTCACCGCGAAACTTGGCACCAGCGAGCAAAGCGGCCATGTCCAGGCTGAGCACGCGCTTGCCCTTGAGCGAATCGGGCACTTCACCGGCCACGATGCGCTGCGCCAGGCCTTCCACAATGGCGGTCTTGCCCACACCGGGTTCGCCGATCAGAACCGGGTTGTTCTTGGTGCGACGCTGCAGCACCTGAATCGCACGGCGGATTTCGTCGTCGCGGCCGATCACCGGGTCGAGCTTGCCCATGCGCGCGCGTTCGGTGAGATCGAGCGTGTATTTCTTGAGAGCTTCGCGCTGGCCCTCAGCCTCGGGGTTATCCATTTTCTGGCCACCCCGAACCGCGTTGATGGCCGACTCCAGGCTCTTGCGGTTCAGGCCGTTTTCGTTGGCGATGCGGCCCAGCTCGCCCTTGCTGTCGGTCACGGCGAGCAGGAACAGCTCGCTGGCGATGAACTGGTCGCCGCGCTTGATGGCCTCCTTCTCGGTGGCCTGCAGCAGCTTGGCCAGTTCCTGGCCCACTTGCACCTGGTCCTGCCCCTGCACTTCCGGCAGGCGCTTCATGGCGGCTTCGGTCGCTTTCACGAGACCCGCGACGTTGACGCCCGCGCGTTGCAGCAGCGACTGCGGCCCATCGGGCTGGCGCAGCAAGGCCAGCAACAAGTGGGCCGGTTCGATGTAGGCGTGGTCGCTGCCGAGCGCCAGCGTCTGGGCTTCGCTCAGGGCTTCCTGGAATTTGGTGGTGAGTTTGTCGAGTCGCATGTCAGGGCTCTCCGGGTATTCAGAATTGCACCGTACATGGGTGTGCTCGGCCCATTTTCAAGCGGAAACAGGCATGGCCCACCGCGTTGCGTCCATCGATTGACGCAGATCAAGCGCCCGGCGGTTGTGCGCGACGCCAGTAGGCATATGGCCAGGCGGTGGTGAAGCCCATTCGGCGGTAGAGCGCCAGCGCGGGGGCGTTGCTGGCGTCCACCTGCAGGAACACGCGCTCAATGCCGCGTCGATGGGCCTCTTGTGCCATGGCACCGATCAGCCGACCTGCCAGGCCGCGGCCGCGCTGGGCCGCATCGGTCCGCATGCCATGTACGCCGAGCCACCCGTGGCCGAACGACGCCGCGCCGCAGGCCTGCGTGTGGCCGCCTTCGCGCCAGCTGGCGTAGAGCACGCCGTGGGCACGGCCGAGCGCGCGGGCCCGGCTCGCGCCGTCCACCGGGTCCAGACCCGGGCCAAGAAACATGGCCGTCCAGGCGGCATCGGGCGTTTGGGCCAGTTCACCGATGGGGCCGTTGCCGGCATGCGCCAGCAGATCTGCCACGCGCGCGACCTGCGTGAGCGTGGGTTGCCGGCGAACGAAATTGCGCTTCTGCAAAGCCCGCTGCATGCCGTGAAAGGCGGGGAGGTCGGGCAACCGGAAGACCGGCGCAAAACCTCGCGAGGCGTAGCGCGCCAAGATGGCATTCAGCGCGGAAATTTCAGGCGCCTCATGGGTCAGCGGAACGGCGCTGTGGGCGCGGCCCACGGTGCCTCGGTCCATCGGCAGGAGCCAGCCGGGCAACACCTCCACCGCTTCAGGCGCCACCGCCTGCAGCGTGGCGCGCTCCAGGGACTCCACATCGGCGGTGCTCAACTGCATGCGCGCACCGTCCTCAACCATTGCGGGCTTCGATACCCCAGCGCGCCAGCGCCGCGTCGTCGCTCACACGGGCGTCCACCCAGCGAGCGCCTTCGGGCGTCTGCTCCTTCTTCCAGAAAGGCGCCTGGGTCTTCAGGTAGTCCATCAGGAACTCGCAGGCCTGGAAACTCTCACCGCGGTGCGCCGAGGTCACTGCCACCAGCACGATCTGGTCGAGCGGCTGCAGCAGGCCGACGCGGTGGATCACCCGCACGTCGAACAGGTCGAAGCGCTGCAAAGCCTCATCGATCATGGCTTCGATAGATTTTTCGGTCATGCCAGGGTAGTGCTCCAGCTCCAGCGTGCTCACGCTCTGGCCGTCGTTCCGATCCCTGACGGTGCCGATGAAGCTGCACACAGCGCCCACCCGTTTGTCCTGCTTGCGCAGCTTCGCCACCTCCGTGGAGAGGTCGAAATCCTCGGTCTGGATGCTGACACGCGCGGCCATGTCAGCCACCGGTGACGGGCGGGAAGAAGCCGACTTCGGCGCCTTCGGTCAACACCGCCGACTCGTCGCTCATGGTCTGGTTCAGCGCTGCGCGCACCGACTTGCCGGGCGCAAGCGCCTCGGCGTAGGCGCCGCCGCGGGCCACGAGTTCCGCGCGCAATTCGCCGAGTGTGGAGCCCTGCGTGTCCACCGATTCGGCGCCAATGCCGATCAATTCACGCAAAGAAGCAAAGTAACGAAGTTGGACTTTCATGACAGCAGGTCCGCAAACGAAAGGTAAGAAACAAGGTCGCCATGCGCGATGGTGGCGCCGGCCGGGTTGTCGACCAGGCCATCGCCCCACACCACAGAGGTGAGCACGCCCGAGCTCTGGTTGGGAAACAGATCGAGTCCGCCCGCCGCGTTGCGGCGCACCCGCAGAAACTCGCGGCGTTTGTCGGCACGGGCCACCGTGAAGTGGGCGGGCAGCGTGATCGCGGGCGGCAGCGCTTGCACCGCGTCAACCGGCACACCCTGCAACTTGAGCAGAAACGGCCGCACCAGCAACAGGAAGGTGACAAAGCTGGACACCGGGTTGCCGGGCAAGCCAATGAAATGGCACGGCGTGTTTGCGCCCTGCCCTGCACCCGCATCGCGCCGCACGGAGCCATAGGCGAAAGGCTTGCCGGGCTTCATGCCGATCTGCCACAGGTCCAGGTTGCCGAGCTGTTGCACCGAGGGTTTGATGTGGTCTTCTTCCCCCACGGACACCCCACCGCTGGTGAGGATGAGGTCGTGGTGGTCGGCGGCAGACTTGAGCGCGGCCAGGGTGGCCTCGCGCCGGTCGGGCACGATGCCGAGATCGCTCACCTCGCAGCCCATGCGCCGGAGCAGCGCACGCAGGAAGAAGCGGTTGGAGTTGTAGATGGCACCAGGTTTCATGGACTCGGGCGGCACCTCGCCGGGCATGACGAGTTCGTCGCCGGTGGAGAACAGGGCCACGCGTGGGCGTGCCACCACGCTCAGGTGCGCGCGGCCGAGGCTGGCAGCCAGGCCCAACGCCGCAGGAGACAGGCGGTGGCCGCGCGCGAGCACCACCGCGCCGCGCGTCACGTCCTCCCCGGCCCTGCGCACCCACTGGCCGGCCTCCGGCACGGCCTGGATGTGCACGCCATGGATATCGCCGCCGACCTCGATGGTGTCTTCCTGCATGACCACGGCGTCCGCCCCCTCAGGCATGGGCGCGCCAGTGAAGATGCGCGCGCAGGTGCCCGGCTCCAGCATCTGGCCCGAGTGGCCGGCGGCGATGCGCTGGCTCACGCGCATCACCACGCCGGGCCCGGTGACGTCGGCCGCGCGCACCGCGTAGCCGTCCATGGACGAGTTGTCGTTCGGCGGCACCTGGAGGGCGGAGATCAGGTCTTCGGCCAGCACGCGGCCTTCAGCATCGAAAGTGGCCACCGATTCCACAGCGGCCTGCGATTCGACGCGGCCGAGCAGGTCGGCCATCGCCGCGTCCAGCGACAGCAGGGGTGCGCGGGCGGCGGGTTTCTGGGAAGCGTTCATGGCGGGCTGGTATCTCGGTCGCGGCTGCGGTATTCGAAGCGTTCCGCATTGTCGAGCAACCAGACGGCCACGTCATCGGCGCGGTTCAAATCCAGCACCGGGCGCAGGGCGGGTTCAGGCAGGGCCTGCGGGCTGTCGGTTGCAATGGCCACCACGCCGGCGTCCGACGGATAGCGCACCGGCACACCGCTGGCCTCGCGCCACACCTCAATCTTCGGCAGGTTGCTCTCCTTGAAGCCCTCCACCAGCACCCAGTCCACATCCGGGTGCAGCTCGGCCAGCAGCAGATGTACATCGTGCTCCACGCGTTCGGTGAGTTCTCGCATGATCACCACGCGCCGGGGCGAGGCGGCCAGCACCTCGAACGCGCCGGCCTCCCGATGGCGCCAGGTGTCCTTGCCGGGGTGGTCGATGTCGAAACGATGATGGGCGTGCTTGATCACCGAAACGCGCTGGCCACGAAGCCGAAGCGCGCCAATGAGCTGCTCGACCAGCGTGGTCTTGCCGGAACCGGAGTAGCCCGCAAACCCGGCAACCTTCATGCGCGGGGCGCGCAGCGCTCGGCGATGAACCGCTGCACGGCAGCCGTATCAGCCGGCATCAGCTGGACGCGTTTGGGCAACTGCTCGATGCCATCGAACTGCGGCGGCCGGTCGGGCTCGCGGCCCAGGGCCTCGACGATGGTTTCGGCAAACTTGATGGGCAGCGCGGTCTCGAGCACGATCATGGGCACGGTGGCGTCAAAGTGCTCACGCGCCACCTTCACGCCGTCGGCCGTGTGGGTGTCGATGATCACGCCGTGACGCTGGTACACGTCGCGGATGGTCGCCAGCCGGTCGGCGTGTGTGCTCTTGCCGCTTCTGAAGCCGTGGCGGGTGGCGGCCTCGGCAAAGGCCGGGTCGGCACCCAGCTCGAAGCGGCCGATGCGTGAGAGGCCTTCGCCAAACAAGGCTTTGACGCGCGCGCCATCGCGGCCCAGCAGATCGAACACGAAGCGCTCGAAGTTGCTGGCCTTGGAGATGTCCATCGACGGGCTGGAGGTCTCGTGCGTGTCGGCGCTGGCGCGCACCCGGTAGACACCAGTGCGAAAGAACTCGTCGAGCACGTCGTTCTCGTTGGTGGCCACCACCAGTTTGTCAATCGGCAGGCCCATTTCGCGAGCCACGTGGCCGGCGCAGACGTTGCCGAAGTTGCCGGAGGGCACCGTGAAACTCACACGTTCCGACCGCCCCGAGCCCGTCGAAGGGCCGGTCGCCTGAAAGTAACCGGCGAAGTAGTAGACGACCTGCGCCAACAGCCGCGCCCAGTTGATGGAATTCACCGTGCCAATGCGGTAGGCGCGCTTGAATTCGAGGTCGTTGCTGACGTTCTTGACGATGTCCTGGCAGTCGTCGAACACACCCTCAATGGCGATGTTGTGGATGTTCTCGTCCATCAGACTGAACATCTGCGCTTGTTGAAAAGGGCTCATGCGGCCGTGCGGGCTCAGCATGAACACGCGCACGCCCTTCTTGCCGCGCATCGCGTACTCGGCCGCGCTGCCGGTGTCGCCACTGGTGGCACCGAGAATGTTGAGCTCTTCACCGCGACGGCCGAGTTCGTACTCGAACAGGTTGCCCAGCAGCTGCATGGCCATGTCCTTGAAGGCCAGCGTGGGGCCGCTGGACAGCGCCTCCAGGTAGAACCCGGCATCCAGCTGCTTCAAGGGGACGATCTGCGGCGTTCCGTACACCGCTTCGGTGTAGGTTTTCTCGCACAGGGTTCGCAGGTCGTCAGCGGGGATGTCGTCGATGTAGAGCGAGAGGACCTCGAACGCCAGCGCGGCATAGCCGCCCGTTGCACCGCCATTGAACACCTGGCGCCAGCGCGCGAGCGTGGCGGCGTCGACCTGCGGATAGTGTTCGGGCAGGTAAAGGCCCCCATCGGGCGCCAGGCCTTCCAGCAGAATTTCGCAGAAACGCTTGCGCCCCGGGTCACCACGCGTGGACAGGTACCGCATCAGTTCAGCTCTTCCTTGCGAATGCGCACGATCGGTGCCAGCACGGTCGGCAGTCGCTGCAATTGCGCCAAGACGTCGTCCATGGTGCCTTCGCGCGTGTTGTGCGTGAGGATGATCAGGTCGGTCGACGTGCCGCCCTCGCCACTCACTTCATCGGCTTCGCGCTGCAGCACGGCGTCGATGCTGATGCTGGCACCCGCCAGCAGCCCGGTCACTTTCGCCAGCACTCCGGCTTCGTCGGCCACGCGAAGACGCAGGTAGTAGCTGGTCACCACATCGCGCATCGGCAACACGGCCAGATCGCTCATGGCATCTGGCTGAAACGCGAGATGCGGCACACGGTGGTGCGGGTCTGCGGTGTGCAGACGTGTGATGTCCACCAGGTCGGCGATGACCGCACTGGCGGTGGGCTCGCTGCCCGCGCCCTTGCCGTAGTAGAGGGTGGCGCCAACCGCATCGCCATGAACCAGCACGGCGTTCATGGCACCTTCCACGTTGGCAATGAGCCTCTTGGACGGCACCAGGCTCGGATGCACGCGCAGTTCAATGCCCTGCGCCACACGCTTGGTGATGCCCAGCAGCTTGATGCGGTAGCCGAGCTGCTCGGCGTATTTGATATCGGTGGCTCCCAGCTGCGTGATGCCTTCGACATAGGCCTTGTCGAACTGCACCGGAATACCAAAGGCGATCGCGCTCATGAGCGTGACCTTGTGCGCTGCGTCCACGCCTTCAATGTCAAACGTGGGGTCGGCCTCGGCATAGCCTAGCCGCTGCGCCTCCTTGAGCACAACGCCAAAGTCCAGCCCCTTGTCGCGCATCTCGGAGAGGATGAAATTGGTCGTGCCGTTGATGATGCCGGCAATCCACTGGATGCTGTTGGCGGTCAAACCTTCGCGCAGCGCCTTGATGATGGGAATGCCACCGGCCACCGCAGCCTCGAAGGCCACCATCACGCCCCTGGCCGACGCGGCGGCAAAAATCTCGGTGCCGTGCACAGCGAGCAGGGCCTTGTTGGCGGTGACCACATGCTTGCCGGCGGCAATGGCCTCCAGCACCAGCGAGCGGGCAATGCCGTAACCACCGATGAGTTCGATGACGATGTCGATGTCCGGATTGGCGATCACCTCGCGGGCGTCTTTCACCACCTTCACGCCGGGCCCGACGATGGACTTGGCGCGTTCGGTATCGAGATCGGCCACCATGGTGATCTCGATGCCGCGGCCCGCGCGGCGGCGGATCTCTTCCTGGTTGCGATTCAGCACATTGAATGTGCCGCTGCCCACGGTGCCTATGCCCAGCAGGCCTACTTGGATCGGTTTCATGTCGGTCTTGGTTGCAGAACGGAAATGTCAGACGGCGTGGCGTTTTCGCCAGCCCTCAAGGAAGCGGGCCACGCGGCCAATGGCCTCGCGCAGGTCGTCCTCGTGCGGCAGGAACACGATGCGGAAGTGCTGGTTGTCGGGGTAGTTGAAACCCGAGCCCTGCACCAGCATCACGCGCGTCTCCTGCAGCAACTCCAGAAAGAGCTGCTGATCGTCTTCGACCGGGTACATCTTCGGGTCGAGCCTGGGAAACATGTAGAGCGCGGCAGACGGCTTGTTGCAGCTCACGCCTGGAATGGCGGTGATGAGCTCATAGGCGAGATCGCGCTGGCGGCGCAGGCGCCCGCCTTCGCACACCAGATCGTTGATGCTCTGGTAACCGCCCAGCGCTGTCTGAATCGCCCACTGGCCCGGCACATTGGCGCAGAGCCGCATGTTCGAGAGCATGTTCAAGCCCTCGATGTAGTCCTTCGCAGGCTTCTTGTCGCCCGAGACGATCATCCAGCCGGCGCGGTAGCCGCACGAGCGGTAACTCTTGGACAGCGAATTGAAGGTGAGTGTGAGCACGTCATCCGACAGGCTGGCAATGGCCGTGTGATGTACGCCGTCGTACAGCACCTTGTCGTACACCTCGTCGGCAAAGATCACCAGCCCGTGCTGACGGGCGAGGTCGACGATGGCGTTGAGCAGTTCGGTGGAATAGAGCGCGCCGGTCGGGTTGTTCGGGTTGATGACCACGATGCCCTTGGTGGCGGGCGTGATCTTGCGGCGGATGTCGTCGAGGTCGGGCATCCAGCCATCGGCTTCGTTGCACATGTAGTGCACCGGTGTGCCGCCCGAAAGGCTCACGGCGGCAGTCCAGAGCGGGTAGTCGGGCGAGGGCAGCAGGAGTTCGTCGCCGTCGTCGAGCAGCGCATTGGTGGCCATCACGATCAGTTCGCTGGCGCCGTTGCCCAGGTAGATGTCGTCGAGCGTCACGCCTTTGATGCCCTGCTTCTGCGTTTCGTGCATCACCGCCTTGCGCGCCGCAAAAATGCCCTTGCTGTCGGAGTAACCGGCCGAGTTCGGCAGGTTGCGGATCATGTCCTGCTGAATCTCCTCGGGCGCATCGAAACCGAACACCGCCAGGTTGCCGATGTTGAGCTTGATGATCTTGTGGCCCTCTTCCTCCATCTGGCGCGCCGCGTCCATGATCGGCCCACGGATGTCGTAACAGACGTTGGCAAGCTTGGCGGATTTCTGGATGGTTTTCAAAGTCCCTCCGAGGGGGTCAGGGGTCATGCGGCGACCACGGTCGCGGGCGGTGGCAACGGGGGTATATTCGGCCCCTCCGTCAGGGAAAACCTGCAATTTGACCACAGTTCCCGGCCCCATCAGTTCGGCTGCTGCCCCATGAAACTTCACGCCGACCCGTCAGACAGCCAGTCCATCACCGCCTACGGCCCGGGCTGGATCGCCGTGAACGGCCAACGCCAGGAAAGCAGTCTGGTGTTGAGTGGCACCATGCCTTTGCAGGCTTGGAACTGCGCCCGATTTGAAGACCTCACAGCCGAGCATTTCGAGCAACTGGGCGACTTCGGCGGCGAGACGCCCGAACTGGTGGTGTTTGGCAGTGGCTCCCGGTTGCGATTTGTGCGCCCAGCCTTGCTGCAAAGCCTGATGGCCCGTCGTATCGGCGTGGAAACCATGGACACGGCCGCCGCCTGCCGCACGTTCAACATCCTGGCAGGCGAAGGCCGCCGCGTGGTGGCAGCCCTCCTCATCGAAGCCTGAGCCCGCTTTGCACTGGGCGTGGCCTCATATCGGACGGGGCATACCGTTCAGGGTAAAATAGCCGATTGTTTCCTGCCGCGCCTTCCTCGCATCCAGCATGCCGGGTGTGCCCTGAAGCAGTCGGGAAGTCAACGCATCACCACCAACTTACGTCAGGGGTCCACGCAGTATGGCCGTCGTTGTCAATAAACCCATTCCCGAATTCGAGTCGCTGGCCACTGGTGGCATCAAGGTCAGCAACCAGACCCACCTTGGCCAGACCATCGTGCTGTACTTCTATCCCAAGGACAACACGCCCGGCTGCACCACCGAAGCCATGCAGTTCCGCGACAAGTACCGCGATTTTGTCAAGGCCGGTGCCCAGGTGTTCGGTGTCTCGCGCGACAACATGAAGTCGCACGACGAATTCAAGACCAAGCTCGAACTGCCTTTCGAACTCATCGCTGACACTGAAGAAAAAATGTGTCACATGTTCGGCGTGGTCAAGAACAAGATCATGTACGGCAAGAAGGTCAAGGGCATCGAGCGCAGCACCTTCCTGATTGGTCCCGACGGCGTTCTCAAGAACGAGTGGCGCGGCCTGAAGGTGCCTGGTCACGTGGAAGAGGTCCTCAAGGCCGTCAAAGCATTGAAAAAGGCCGCTTGAGAGGCCCCTGCCTGCGGGTGAGCCCAACGGCTTGATGAACGTCTTGATGAACGTCTTGATACATGGGGTCGACTGTCACCGGACTCATGCATAATGAATTCATGACAACGGGAAGCCTCTGCGCTCCACCCCCTTTTGCCAGGAAATCTCGCAGCCCTGAAAGCCGCCCGGTCACCCCGGCGGCTTTTTGTTTTCCAGCCCCTCGCTGAACACCAAGCCCTCATGCCACTGCCGCCCGCCCCCTCCAAACGCGCTGCCCTCCTCGCCCCCGACGCCTACTCCCTCAAAGCTGCCGAAGAGTCGTCCGATTTCACCGCTGTCATCCTGGAGCCCGAGCGCACCGCTCCGGCGCCCGCTGCGCTTGCTGCCCCCTCCCATGCGCCAGAAGCACGGTCCCCATCGCGCACGCGTGGTCGAAAAAATGCCGAGCCTGCTGCTGTTGCACGCGCCGAAATGCCCCGTGCCGCTCCCGTGGCACTGAGCCCCGCCGCTCCACTGTCCAAACCCGCTCCGCAGGCAAGGCAAGGCCAGGTCGAAGCGCCTCTGAACGCCAGCACCAAGGTGTCTCCCGTGGCCAGCAACCGTCGGCGCAGCGGCGGCAAGTCGAACGGAAACGGCCCAGCCCGCCTGTTTGTGCTGGACACGAACGTGCTGCTGCACGATCCCATGAGCTTGTTCCGCTTCGAGGAACACGACATCTTCCTGCCCATGATCGTGCTGGAAGAGCTCGACGGCCACAAGAAGGGCATGACCGAAGTGGCCCGGAATGGCCGTCAGACCAGCCGCACCCTGGATGCGCTGGTCGCCCAGCAGGGCGGCGACATGACCAAGGGCCTCAAGCTGTCGGCCACCGGCCACCAGTCGGCACGCGGCCTGCTCTTCTTCCAGACCGAGCCGCTGGACAACCAGTTGCCCTCCAGCCTGCCCCAGGGCAAGGCCGACAACCAGATTCTGGGCGTGGTGCACGCGCTGCGCGGTCGCCATCCGGAACGGGAAGTGATCCTGGTTTCAAAGGACATCAACATGCGGGTGAAGGCCCGCGCGCTGGGTCTGGCCGCCGAGGACTACCAGAACGACAAGACGCTGGACGATGGCGAACTGCTCTACGCGGGCGCCCTGGCACTGCCGCAGGACTTCTGGACGCGCCAGAGCAAGACCATCGAGAGCTGGCAGAGTGGCAGCCACACCTTCTACCGCGTCAGCGGCCCGTCGGTGGGGCAGTTCTACATCAACCAGTTTGTCTATTTCGAAGCGCCTGGCGAACCCTCGCTGTACGCCCGCGTTACCGAAATCCGCGACAAGACCGCGGTGCTCAAAACGCTCAAGGACTACACCCACCTCAAGAACGCCGTGTGGGGTGTGACCAGCCGCAACCGCGAGCAGAACTTCGCGCTCAACCTTCTGATGGACCCCGAGGTCGACTTCGTGACCCTGGCAGGAACGGCCGGCACCGGCAAGACGCTGATGGCGCTGGCCAGTGGGCTTACGCAGGTGCTCGACGACCGCCGCTACACCGAGATCATCATGACCCGCGCCACCGTGAGCGTGGGCGAGGACATCGGATTTCTCCCTGGCACCGAGGAAGAAAAGATGGGCCCCTGGATGGGTGCACTCGATGACAACCTGGAGTTCCTCGCCAAGGGCGATGGCGGCAACGCGGGAGAGTGGGGGCGCGCAGCCACCAACGAACTCATCCGCAGCCGCATCAAGGTGAAGAGCATGAACTTCATGCGTGGGCGCACCTTTATGAACAAGTACGTCATCATCGACGAGGCGCAAAACCTGACGCCCAAGCAGATGAAGACACTGATCACCCGCGCCGGCCCTGGTACCAAGATCATCTGCATGGGCAACCTGGCGCAGATCGACACGCCCTACCTCACCGAAGGCTCATCGGGCCTCACGTTTGCGGTGGACCGCTTCAAGGGTTGGCCTCACGGTGGGCACATCACGCTGGCGCGCGGTGAGCGTTCCCGCCTGGCCGATTTCGCAAGCGAAGTCTTGTAACTCCCCCGCGCCGCGCCTTTGGCGCGTCACCCCCTCAAGGGGGCGATACCTGCGGCCCGGCAAAGCCGGTTCCGCGGTATCCCTGGCTTAAAAGTCTCCGCCGCCCGCCAGGCTTTCAAACCGTGTGAGCATGTTCAGGAAGGCCAGCTTCACCGTGCCGGTGGGCCCGTTTCGCTGCTTGCCGATGATGATCTCGGCCACACCCGGTTCCTTGCAGGCGTCCTTGGTGTAGTACTCGTCGCGGTAGATGAACATGATGATGTCGGCGTCCTGCTCGATGGCGCCCGATTCGCGCAGGTCGCTCATCATGGGGCGTTTGTCAGTGCGCGTTTCCACGCTGCGGTTGAGCTGCGAAAGCGCAATCACTGGGCACTGCAGCTCCTTGGCCAGCATCTTCAATCCGCGCGAGATCTCGCCCAGTTCTGAAGCGCGGTTGTCGCCATCGCCGCCGCTGCCACTCATGAGCTGCAGATAGTCGACCACGATCAGGCCGAGCTTGCCGCACTGGCGAGAGAGGCGCCGCGCATTCGCGCGCAGCACGCTGGTGGTCAGGCCTGGTGTCTCGTCGATGTGCAGCGAGACATTGCGCAGCTTCTCGATGGCTTCTGTAAGGCGAGGCCACTCGTCGTCGGTGAGCTTGCCGTTGCGCAAGTGCGTCTGGTTGATGCGGCCGATCGAGCCCACGATACGCACCGCCAGTTGCGATGCACCCATTTCCATGGAGAACACCGCCACCGGCAAGCCTTCATTGAGGGCCACGTGCTCGGCAATGTTGATGGCGAAGGCGGTCTTTCCCATCGACGGACGTGCGGCCAGCACTACCAGATCGCCCGCCTGAAGCCCGGAGGTCATGCGGTCGAGATCGACGAAGCCGGTGGGCACACCGGTGATGTCGTTGGGGTTGTCGGCCATTTCCTGCACGCGGTCGAGCAGCTCGACCACGAGTTTGTCCATGCCCTGAAAACCCTCCTTCATGCGGGAGCCTTCTTCCCCGATGTTGAAGATCTTCTGTTCCGCCTCGTCCAGAATCTTGTCGACGGCTTTGCCCTGCGTGTTGAACGCGGCGGTGGCGATTTCGTCGCTGGCTGCCACCAGCTTGCGCAGAATGGCGCGCTCGCGAACGATCTCGGCGTAGCGGCGGATGTTGGCCGCACTGGGCACGTACTGAGCCAGTGAGTTCAGGTAGGCCAGGCCGCCCGCCTCTTCCGCCTTGCCGAGGTTCTGCAGGTGCTCGAACACGGTCACCACGTCGGCCGGTTTGCTGGCGTTGACCAGCGTGGCGATGGCCGAGTAGGTCAGGCGGTGCTCATAACGGTAGAAATCGGTGTCGGTGACCAGGTCGGCCACTCGGTCCCAGGCGCCGTTGTCGAGCAGCAGACCGCCCAGCACACTGGACTCTGCCTCGATCGAATGGGGAGGCACGCGCAACTGGGCAATCTGGCGATCGCCGGACTCGCCATGAGCTGAGTCAAAGTCGGGAAAGGGGTTCGAAAAAACAGCGGACATGGGATCTCAGGGCAAAGGACGATGGTACGCCCGGGGGCATCGATCGGGGGTGGACAACCCTGTGGAAATCCGGTGTGAATCGGGTGGAGAACCTGGGACAAGTCCGTCCATCAGGCAGAAAAAAAGCCGCTGCCCTGAGGCAGCGGCTTCTGGCAGGCGAACCCGCGCAGTGTCAGGCGGTTTCGCCGAGCACCGAGACGTTGACCTCGATGTTCACGTCGGTGTGCAGGTTCACGTTGACCGCGTAGTCACCCACGTTCTTCAACGGACCATTGGGCATGCGCACTTGCGACTTGGCAACCTTGAAGCCTTGCTTGTTCAGCTCTTCAGCCACGTCGTGGTTGGTCACGGAACCGAACAAACGGCCGTCCACGCCCGCCTTTTGCGTCAGCTTGAGCGAAATGGCGGCCAGCTTCTCACCGAGAGCCTGGGCTTCAGCGTGCTTGGCAGCGGCGACTTTTTCAAGTTCCGCACGGCGACCTTCGAATTCGGCAATGGCGTTCTGGGTAGCACGGCGAGCGCGGCCCGTAGGGATCAGGAAGTTGCGGGCGTAGCCATCTTTGACCTTGACCACATCGCCCAGGGCGCCGAGATTGACAACTTTGTCGAGCAGGATGATTTGCATGTCAGGCTCTCTTTCAGACGCGATGCTGGTCGCTGTAGGGCAGCATGCCCAGGAAGCGGGCCCGCTTGATGGCGGTGTTGACCTGGCGCTGGTAGAAAGCACGGGTGCCGGTCAGGCGCGCGGGGATGATCTTGCCGTTTTCGGCGATGAAGTCGCGAAGGACATCGATGTCCTTGTAGTCAACTTCTTCGACGTTTGCCACGGTGAAGCGGCAGAAGCGCTTGCGCTTGAAAAGCAGCGACTGGGTGTTGCGCTTGGGGCGCTTGTCTTTGTTGAAACGTTTTGGTGCAGCCATGATGGGCCTTCCTTCTAAATCTTGCTGAAATCCTGGATGTGGAACACCACGCCTTTGCCGTTGCGCCCGTTCGCCATGAAACCGTGAAACTCACAAACCGAATCGAGACCCTGTCGGGAAAGGATTTCAGCCTGGGCACCAAAGGCTACCGCCTTCAGTTGCACTTTCACCTGTCTCGGGGTTTCCATCTCGACCACCTCGGATTCGTGTTCAAGCACGAGATTGACGGCGGGGATGCCTGCCGGGGTGTAGCGCAGGCTCTGAACCTGCACCACCGCGGCCGACAACTGGAGAATGTTCACCCGATGACGACTTCGCGCCGCGGACTTATGCGGCGGCCTGTTCCTGCGGTTGGTGCTGCTGCGAGGACGAAGGCTGCTGAAGCTTGCGGGCTTCTTCACGCTCGACCGAACGCATCATGGCCGAAGGACCGGTGTCGGCCTTCTTGCGCAGCACCGTCAGGTGACGCAGCACGGCGTCGTTGAACTTGAAAGCATGTTCAAGTTCAGCCATCACGGCCTGATCGGCCTCGATGTTGACGCACAGGTAGTGGGCCTTGGACAGCTTGTTGATCTGATAGGCCATCTGACGACGGCCCCAGTCTTCAACGCGGTGGATCTTGCCGCCGCCGGCGGTGATCATGCCCTTGTAGCGTTCCAGCATGGCTGGAACCTGTTCGCTTTGATCCGGATGGATCAGCAATACGATTTCATAGTGACGCATGGACTCTCCTTGTGAATAGAAGCTGCCCCCAGCGTCGGTTGGGGTGCAGCAAGGCAAGCCCATGATTCTAGCAAAAAACCCGGCCAGTCGCAAAACTGGCCGGGTTCCGGGGCCTGACCGGCGCCGTGACGCCGGTCAGGAGGGGTCAACTCAGGTTGACACCGGGTCTCAGGCAGCCCTCAGGCTGGGGTAGCGCACATGCTCCACCAGTTCCTGCACCTTGCGGCTGGGCGCCGGGGTGACCAGGCTCAGCAGGATGATCACGACGAAGCCCAGGGGCACGCCGAAGACACCGGCCGAGATCGGCTGGATGCCGAACCACAGCTCCACCGGCGAGGTGATGCCGAAGAGGCCGCGCATCCAGGGCTGGGTCGTGATCATGTACCAGAAGGTCACGCCAAGACCGGCGACCATGCCGGCCGATGCGGCGATGCCGGTAGCACGCTTCCAGAAGATGCCCAGCACCAGGGCCGGGAAGAACGCCGCCGCTGCGAACGAGAACGCCGCCGAGACCAGGAACAAGATATCCGCCGGTTTCTGCGCCGCCACATACGCTGCGCACAAGGCCACCACCAGCAGGAGCATCTTGGAGATGGTCACGCGGCGAGCCGTGGATGCGTTCGGGTCGATCATCTTGTAGTACAGGTCGTGCGACAGTGCGTTGGCAATCGTCAGCAGCAGGCCGTCGGCGGTGGACAGCGCAGCAGCCAGACCACCCGCAGCCACCAGGCCCGAAACCACGTACGGCAGGCCACCAATTTCTGGCGTGGCCAGCACGATGATGTCGCCACCGATGGTCATCTCGTTGAGCTGCAGCAGGCCGTCCTTGTTGATGTCGGTCACCGACATCAGGCTCGGATCCACCTTGTTCCACGAAGCCACCCACGCCGGCAACTGGTCGAATGGCGTTCCCACCAGCACGTGGAACACTTCGTACTTCACCAGCACCGCCAGGGCAGGCGCGGTGAAGTAGAGCAGGAAGATGAAGAACAGCGACCAGGTGACCGACTGACGGGCTTCCTTCACGCTGGGCACCGTGTAGTAGCGCATCAGGATGTGCGGCAGCGCGGCCGTACCGATCATCAGGCAGAAGATCAGTGCCAGGAAGTTGCGACGCGAGGTGTCGTAGGCTTCCACCGCCTTGGCGTCACCGTTCGGGTCACCCGAATACTGCTGGGCGTGCGGAGGCATGCCGTTGAGCGGTCGGGCCTTGGTGTCGGCTGCGGCCTTGGCGCGGGTCCATGCAGCTTTGGCGGCCGCTTCGTCCTTCGGCAGATCGGCCACAGCCTTCTCGGCAGCGGAGATTTCGGCCGTGGGCGCATTGGCGGCGCGAAGCTGGGCCAGCTTGCCCTCTGCAGCGGCCTTGTCGGCAGCCAGAGCGGCAGCGGGGTTTTTCAGCTTCTCGGCCAAGGCATCGGAGCGGGCCTTGAAGACGCCACGCACATCCAGTTCCTTGGGGTCGTTGGTCAGGAGCTTTTCCTTGGCCGTGACCTTCTCGAGCTGGAAGCCGTAGATCGCCTGTGGCACGGGAACGCTGGTCTGCTTCACCGAGAGCCACACCACCGGGATCATGTAAGCCACGATCAGGATGATGTACTGCGCCACCTGCGTCCAGGTCACTGCGCGCATGCCGCCCAGGAACGAGCACACCAGAATGCCGCCGAGGCCCAGGAAAATCCCGAGTTCGAAGGCCACGCCGGTCAGGCGCGAGGTGATGAGGCCCACACCGTAGATCTGCGCCACCACGTACGTGAACGAGCACAGGATGGCGGCGAAGATGCCGATGAAACGTGGCAGGTTGCCACCGTAGCGCTCACCCAGAAAGTCGGGAATGGTGAACTGGCCGAACTTGCGCAGGTAGGGCGCGAGGAACAGCGCCACCAGGCAGTAACCACCGGTCCAGCCCATGATGAAGGCCAGACCGCTGTAGCCCGTGAGGTACAAGGTGCCGGCCATGCCGATGAACGAAGCGGCGGACATCCAGTCTGCACCCGTTGCCATGCCGTTGTACACCGCAGGGACCCGTCGACCTGCCACGTAATACTCCGCGGCGTCGGTGGTACGGCTCATGATGCCGATGCCGGCATACAGGCCGATGGTGGCCAGCAGGAAGATGAAGCCGATCCACTCGCGTGAAAGGCCCAGTTGCTCCAGGATGGCCAGGACCACCACGAAGACGAAGAAGCCGCCCGTGTACCACTTGTACACCTTGTTGAGCTGGGTCTTGAACGCCCGATTGGCGTCGCCGGAACTCATGCCGGCCTTGGTTTCGAACATGCCTGCCATGGTGTCAGTCCTCGGTTTCTTCAACACCGTGTTCGATGTCGAGTTTGTTCATGTACCAGGCGTAGTACCCAATGATCACGCAGTACACCACCAAGGCGCCCTGAGCTCCCATCCAGAAACTGAACGGCCAACCAAAAAAGTTGAAGCTCAGCTCACGGGCGAAATAGCTCACGACGAACGTCACCACGAACCAGATTGCAAGCAATATGGCTGTGATGTTCAGGTTTTTCCGCCAATACCGGCGGTGGTTATCAGTCAGTTCCATGCGATCGACCTCCATCAACAAGACCCTCTCGGGCACGTCACGAACACGGCCTTGTCCCCCAAGGCAGCCTGCAACCAGTCCGCGTTTTTCGGTGAATGGCTGGCGCCACACACCCCTTTTGTCCGCAGCACAACTGCTGCGCGAAACTTCAGGCTTGGACTTGACCCAGACCCGTTTCGCGCACCAGCTGTGCTGCCACTTTGGGCTCGAACCTGCGGAGGTGGTGAATGATCTTCACCGCCTCTTCAGGCTCTTGCCGGTCGACATGAACCCGGGCCAGCTGATACCAGCCGTAGGGGCTCATGGGTTGCAGTTCTGTGTTCTTGCGCAGCGCGGGCACGGCTTCGTCGAAGCGGCGCTGGCGAATGAGGGCGAGGGCCAGGCCGTACCAGGCGCGGTCCAGCTTGGGTTCGAGCTCTGTGGCGCGGCGAAAGGCGGATTCGGCCTGCTCGAGCTCGCCCATTTCCTCGCTGAGGTAACCCAGGTTGAACCAGCCCGCGGCCTGCTCGGGCGCCACCTCGACCAGGCGGCGCAGTGTTTGCAGCGAAGCCTCCTTGTCGCCCATTTCCGCGAGCACATGGGCGCGCGTCGACAGCGCATGCAGGTTCAACCCGTCGATGGCCAGCTGTGCATCGATGCGTTCCAGGGCCAGATCGCGACGACCCAGCAGAAGCAGGGCGCGAACCAGCCAGCGGACATACCAGCGATGAAGGGATGTAGTCATTGGCACAGCTCCATACCGATCTTCAGACAATGGCTGACCTTGAACAGGGTGATGCCTACCCACAGAAAAGCGACCAGGAGGAACGCCACCAGGGGCAGATGGCGCTCGAGCACCACCTTGCGCGGCGTCACCAGCCGTGCCACCTGAACAAACGGCCGGCCCACTTGCTGAAGGATCTGATAGAAGATGTTGGTGTCGCGCTTCTGGCCGGCGAGCAAGCCCAGAAGCCATTGACCTGCCAGCGCCAGCAGGGCAATTTCGGCGATGAGCTTGATGGCAGAGATGAAGAGCAACATAAGCAAGTGTTAAGGGTTCGCGCCATTCTTGATTCGGAACTTACCGAGTTCTTACAAATCGTCAGGGTCGCTGTTTGAGGCAGGTCAAACCCCATGAGGGAAAACCCGCAACACTCTCCGGGATGTCCATCGACGATCACCAAAGTACTAACCCCTGTACCGAGCACCTGGTGGACGACATCCGGCGCGAGTCCACGGTGCAGGGACTCCAGCGCGTTTGCGCGCGCATCCCCCGGCTGCAGCAAAGTCTGGTGGACGCCCATGTCTCTGCTATGACCACGGGGCATTTGGTGACGGCCATCACCGACGCGGTCACCATCCGCCTGCTGGAACTCGCCCAGGCACAGCTGGGTCCCGCGCCGGTGGAGTTCGTCTGGGTCGCTGCGGGCTCACAGGCCCGCAACGAACAGACCGCGCGCACCGATCAGGACAACTGCCTGGTGCTCGACGACCGCTACGAAGAACCCCGCCATGGCAGCTACTTTCAGGCGCTGGCGCGCTTCGTCTGCGACGGGTTGAACGACTGCGGGTATGTGCACTGCCCCGGCATGATGATGGCGTGCAACGAAGCCTGGCGCCTGCCGCTGCATGCATGGGTCGAACGGTTTGCGCTGTGGGTCAGTGAGCCCGATCCGACCGCCCTCATGCACGTCTGCGTGTTCTTCGACCTGCGGGCGATTCATGGCAACACCACGCTGCTCGACCGGTTGCGTGCCAACGTGCTGGAACGCACGCGGGGCAACACCATCTTTCTGGCCCACATGGTCAGCAACGCGTTGAGCCGTCGGCCACCGCTGGGCCTGTTCAATCGCCTGGCGCCCTTTCGCAGCGGCGAACACAAGGGCACCATCGACCTCAAGCTCAACGGCATCGTACCCATCGTGGACCTGGCACGCGTTCAGGCGCTGGCGCTCGGCCATGCAGCGGTCAACACCCACGAACGCCTGCTCGGCGCTGGGGCTGGTGCTGGCGGATACATGAGCGAACGAAGCGCCCGCAATCTGCGAGAGGCGCTGGAATTCCTGGCGTCGTTGCGCATCCGCCACCAGGCTAGCCAGATCGCGCAAGGCGTGCCACCCGACAATTTCCTGGACCCGATGGAGCTGTCGAAAGCCGAGCTCTCGCAGCTCAAGGAGGCGTTCAGCGTGGTTCAGACCTTGCAGACGCTGCTGGGCCAGCAGTTTGAAACCGGCCGGTTCTAAGCCTCAGTACTTCAGCCGCGCGTAGTAGCTCTTCTGTGCGGCCTCGCGGGCCTGTCCCAGCGTGACGATGCCCCGCTCGGCCAGCAACGGCACCAGCTTGATGAAGATCTCAGCCGTGACCATCGCATCGCCCATGGCGGTGTGCCGGCCTATCACGGGCACATTGAAGCGCTCGGCAATGGCCTCCAGCCGGTGCGATGCCTGGTTGGGATGAATGACGGCGGAGAGCAGCAGCGTGTCGAGCACGGGCTGCCCGAACACCACGCCCGTGGCCTTTTCCTTGAGCTGCAAGAACCGCATGTCGAACGCGGCGTTGTGCCCGACCAGCACGGTGTCCTGCGCAAAGGCGTGAAATGCGGGCAACACCGCTTCGATGGTGGGCTGCCCTTCCACCATGTCGCGGGTGATGCCATGGATCGGGATCGAGGCCGCCGAGATGGCGCGCTCGGGATCGACCAGCTGCTCGAAGCACTCCTGGTGCAGCAACTTGCCGTTGACGATGCGCGCCGCTCCGATCTGGATGATTTCGTCCTGCGACGGATCGAGGCCCGTGGTCTCGGTGTCGAACACGGTGTAGACCAGATCGCTCAGGTGCCGCTCGTCCAGCGAGCGGGTCTGTTCGGTGGTCTTGAAGAGGTCGAAGTCGTAGTACTCGGGCCGGCTCTCGCCACGCACAAACGTATTGGCCGCGACCCGCTCGCGGGGATCGGCCATGGGCAGCAGAAAACGGAAGAAGGCCAGGTGGCGCGCGCGCTCGCGTTCAAACCAGAACGCGCCAGCGTGGCGTTCGACCACGTCGCGCACGGTCAGGCGCGTGCTTTCGCCGCCCACGCGCATGGTGTCCATCTCCCAGCTCATCACCGTCTCGGTGCTCATCACCTGGCCAGACCAGATCAGGTCGAGTTGCGCCCTGCCCGGACTGCCCGGGGCCGCAGACAGGCGCAACTGGACAAAGCGCACGTCGAATTCTTCGGCCAGTCGACCCGAGAGGTAGACCAGCGCCTGCAACAACGAGAAACTCTCCACCTTGAGCCAGAGCGCGGCGTCCACATCCAGCGAGGACGCTGGCAGACCGGTGACGGTCTCGATGCGGCGCATGGCCGCAGCCACCAGATCGGTGCCGAGCATGTCCTCCAGCGGCCAGCGCGTCTTGAGCGCGCGAGCCGCGTCGGCTTCGAGCGATGCGATGCGCTGGGCGAGCGACCGTGTCTCTTCGCGGATGACGCGCTGGAAGCGCTCGCGGGCCGGCGCCTCCAGATCGGGATAGTCCAGCACATCCAGCGCAGCCTGCATGTTGGCCAGCGCCGAGCGGCTGCCCTCGGTCAGCGTGTGCATCACCTGATCGCGCGCCGACTCGGCCTCAAACTCACGCGTGATGTTGTCGAGCATCAGCACAAAGCCGGTGAGTTCGGCACGATCGGCCACCGAATCGTTGGTCTGCGGCAGGTTGGTGGCCTGCACGGAGCGCACGGGCGCCATCTGCACGCGCAGCAACTGACCCGCTGCCGTGGTGGTCACAAACTGGGCGGAGGGCTCGCCTGAACCGCGCAGCATGCGCTGCTGGATGTTCTCCAGCGCGTGCGCCACCAGTTTGCGATCGAACACCGTGTAGATCGAGCGACCCAGGCCGATCAGTTCGGCACCGTCAGCCACCGCGGGGGCCTGAGAGAGGGCTCGAAACTGAACGCGCGCGCGCTGGTTGTAGAGCAGGACGCGGCCGTCGAGGTTGCACACCACCACACTCTGCGTGAGCTCGGACATGAGCGCGGCCAGCCGACTGCGCTCCAGCTCGATGCCCTGACTCGCTTCGGCCACACGCGCGTCCATCTCCTTGCGAAGGCGAGTGCGCTGAGCCATCAGTTGCTCGATGACTTGTGCCAGCGCCCGGTTCTCGGCACTGCCCTCCATCGTCACGGCGCGCTCCACTTCGGTGTTCAGCAGCAACCTGCCCTCTTCCACCAGCCTGGCGCCCGGCTCCACGAAACCGCGCATCAGCACCCGCACGGCCCACGCGCTGACAAGCAACAAGACCACCACCATGAGCGCCAGCACCGGACCGGCAGAATCCAGGGCTCGCCCCAGCAGCGGCGACAGCTGGAGACGCTGCACTGGACTGAGCGCGTACCACGCCATGAACAGGGTGAAGGCCAGCCACAGCGCCACCCCCAGAGCCAAAGCCGCCACGCCAAGGAGCAGGCGACGGTCCAGACCCGTCCGCTTCATGGCGCGGGCTCCAGCATTTCCTTGACCTTCTGCACCAGCTCGCGGGTGGAGAAAGGTTTGGTCATGTAGGCGTTGGCCCCCAGCGCCAGGCCCTTGGCCACGTCGGTGTCGCGCCCCTTGGCGGTCAGCATCACGATGAGTGTGTCGCGCAGTGCCTCATTGCTGCGCACCTCGTGGCACACATCAAAACCGGTCTTCACCGGCATCATCACGTCCAGCAGCACCAGGGCCGGCCGCTCACGGGCAATCGCGTCAATGGCCTCCTGCCCGTCGCGTGCCAGAACCACCTCGTAGCCCTCGCGCTTCATGAGGAACTCGAGCGAAATCAGGATGTTGGGCTCGTCGTCGGCGATCAGGATTTTTGTGCTCATGATGTCTCTCCAGGCGCTTGTACTTCTGCAGGCAACCTTCGTGGCAGCGAAAAGCCGAATACAGCCCCTTCGCCAGGCGTCGAACGCAGCCACATGCGCCCGCCGAAGTGCGACACGATCTGGCGGCTGATGGGCAGGCCAAGGCCGGTACCGCCCGGCCGGTAATGTTCGTCGCCGCTCACCTGCCGGAACTTCTCGAACACCATGGCCTGCTGGTCTGCCGCAATGCCCGGGCCATTGTCACGCACTTCCACCTCCACGCCATCCTCGTCTTCCTTCAGGCTCAGCACCACACGCCCGGTGCCGCGGGGTGCGTACTTGGCCGCGTTGGAGAGCAGGTTCAGCACCACCTGGGTCAGCCGGTCGGCGTCGGCCTGGATCGGTCGCACCCGATCCGGCAATTCCAGCACCAGCGCAATGCCCTGCTCGCGGCAGCTCTCAGCCATCGTGCGCGCGGCCTGCTCCAGCAGTTCGCGCAGGTCCAGCGTGGTGGTGTGCCATTCCGCATGGCCGGACTCGATCTTGGCCATGTCCAGCACCTGGTTGACGAGGCGACTCAGCCGCTCGGTCTCTCCCACGATGATGCCGACGAATTGCTGGCGTTGTGAGGTCTCCATTTCCTGATCGTCGCGCATCAATTCGGCCAGCGCCCTGATCGATGTCAAAGGCGTGCGCAATTCGTGCGTCACCGAAGACATGAAATCGTCCTTGAGCCGGTCCAGACTTTTCAGCTGCTCGTTGGCCTGGCGCAGTTCGGCGGTGGCCCGCTCGAGCGAGCGCGACTTGTCCTCCAGCTCGTGGGAATACGCCCGAAGCTGGGAGGCTTCGTCCAGGATGCGCATCACGTCGTCCAGATCCAGCGCTTCCTCCTCCACCACCGACGCCACCATCACGCGGGCCGACGCACTGCCGATGGCCCCGGCGAGCTGGGTTTCCACGAAATGCACCAGCCGGGCATCGGCAGGAATCTGATCGATGCGGGCCACGCCCACGCGCCGCGCGTAGCTGGTGAACAGGCGCTCCGCAGCGGCGACCCCGAGGAAGCGTCCCGCCAGCGGCAGCAGGGCCGACACCTGCGCCTTGCCCTGCCAGAACACCGGGCGCAACCCCGAGGCGCGGTGGAACACGTCCACAAACAGCAGCGCCTGGCTGGTCTCGCGAGCGCTGGGCGGACGCCACAGCGATACGCCCACATAGCCCACCAGATTGGCCAGCAAGCTCCAGAACAGCGAGTGCGTGATGTTGTCCAGACCTGCAAGCCCGAGGAAGGCTTCCGGCTTGAGCCAGACCACGCCGCCCAGCCCGTGCTGAAGGAAATCGCCGGGCAGCCAGCCGGACTTGGCCAGCGAGGGAAGCATGAGTGTGTAAGCCCAGAAGCCGAAACCAAGCAGCAGGCCGGTGAGCGCGCCGCCGCGAGTGCCGCCTTTCCAGTACATGCCCCCCAGCATGGCCGGCGCGAACTGCGCCACCGCAGCAAAGCTGATGAGGCCGATGCTCACCAGCGCATAGGCTTCGCCCGCGAGGTGAAAATACAGGTAGCCCAGCAGCAGGATGCCCAGGATGGCAAGCCGGCGGATCGTCAGCAACAGCGCCGTCAGGTCGCCGCTGGCGCGCACACCGAAGCGGCGCATGCGCAGCAGCAAGGGCATGACCAGGTCGTTGCAGACCATGGTGGAAACCGCGATGGCCTCCACGATGACCATGCCGGTCGCTGCGGAGAGCCCCCCCACGAAAGCAAAGAGCGCCAACGCGTGGTGACCTTGCGAAAGCGGCAGCGAGAGCACAAAGGTTTCGGGGTCCATCTGCCCCGGGCCGAAGTGCAGCAAGCCGCCCACCGCGATCGGCAGCACGAACAGGTTGATGAGCAACAGGTAGAGCGGAAAGGCCCAGACGGCGCGTCGCAGGTGTTGCTCGTCCACGTTCTCCACCACCATCATCTGGAACTGGCGGGGCAGGAAGATCACCGAGAGCATCGCCAGCAGCGTGTGCCCGAGCCATTGCGCGTAGGCGAAGGGCTGCGCCTGGTCAAAGCGCAGCAAACGGCTCAGTTCGTCCCGGGCCTCAGCCTGGCCAAAGAGCGCCGCCGGGCTGCCGAAGAGGCCAAAGGCCACAAACAGACCGACCGCCAGAAACGCCACCAGCTTGACCACCGATTCGAAGGCAATCGCAGCGACCATGCCTTCGTGCCGTTCGGTGCTGTCCAGGTGCCGCGCGCCGAAGACGATGGTGAAACCCGCGAGCGCGATGGCCACATAGAGCGTGCTGTCGTTCCACCACGCCACGTTCTGGGTGGTGGCCTGCCCCAGCGGCAAGGTGAGCACCGCGTAGCCGCTGGCGATGGCCTTCAGTTGCAGGGCGATGTAAGGCACGATGCCGACCACGGTGATCAACGTCACCAGCCCGGCGAGCAACTGGCTCTTGCCGTAGCGGCTGGCAATGAAATCGGCAATGGAGGTGATGCGCCAGGTCTTGGCGATGCGGATCATCTTCCGCACCACCATCCAGGCCAGCAGCATGGCCAGCATGGGGCCCAGGTAGGTGGGCAGGAACCACACGCCAGAAGTGGCCGCGCGTCCCACGCTGCCGAAGTAGGTCCAGGCGGTGCAGTACACGGCCAGCGATAGCGCATAAACCCAGGGACTGGCAATCACGGAGCGGCCCTGCGTGGCGCGCACATCCGCCCAGTGCGCCACCGCGAACAGCAGCAGCAAATAAGCAAACGAAACGCCGATGACCAGCGGGGCTGAGAGCATGGCGCTGCTCAGTCGGACTTTTCAGCGTCCGGGTCCCGCTCCACCACCCAGGCCAGCGCCACGATCAGCAGGCCCCAGATCAGGAACAGGGCCAGTGGAAAAAGGGGCAGACCCCAGACCCGTGCATCGTGGTCCCACAGCGCGAGCAAGGGAAAGTTGAACAGCGCCCAACCAGCGAAGAACAGAGCCACCAGACGTTGGGCGGCGAGGCCTTGGAACATGCGGGTCTCCTCGTGCGGCGCTGGCGGTGCGTGGCCGCGCGCCTTGCCAGCGATTGTGCACGAGGGTCGCCCGCAACGCCCGTTTTCAGCGCGACGCGAGCAACTGCCAGGTGTCGACCACGGAGTCGGGGTTCAGCGAAATCGAGCTGATGCCTTCGTCACGGAGCCACTGGGCAAAATCGGGGTGGTCGCTGGGACCCTGACCGCAAATGCCCACGTACTTGCCCTCAGCCTTGCAGGCACCAATGGCCATGCTCAGCAGCGCCTTGACGGCCGGATCTCTTTCGTCGAAATCGTGCGCCAGCAGCTCCAGGCCCGAGTCCCGGTCAAGGCCCAGGGTGAGCTGGGTGAGGTCGTTGGAGCCGATGGAGAAACCGTCGAAGAACTTCAGGAAGTCCTTGGCAAGCACCGCGTTGCTCGGGATCTCGCACATCATGATGACCTTGAGATCGTTCACACCCCGCTTCAAACCTTTCTCGGCCAGCAACTGGGTCACGCGCTCGGCTTGAGCGAGCGTGCGCACGAACGGCACCATGACCTGCACGTTGGACAGGCCCATGTCCTCGCGCACCCGCTTGAGCGCTTCGCATTCCATGGCGAAGGCCTCACGGAAGTCTTCGCTGATGTAGCGCGCCGCGCCTCGAAAACCGAGCATGGGGTTTTCTTCTTCCGGCTCGTAGCGGCTGCCGCCCACCAGTTTGCGGTATTCATTGCTCTTGAAGTCCGAGAGGCGAACGATCACCGGCTTGGGCCAGAAGGCGGCCGCGATCGTGGCAACCCCTTCGGCCACCTTGTCCACGTAAAAGGCGCGCGGCGAGGCGTGGCCACGCGCCACCGACTCCACGGCCTTCTTCAGGTCGGCATCGATGGCGGGATAGTCCAGGATCGCCTTGGGGTGCACGCCAATGTTGTTGTTGATGATGAACTCGAGGCGCGCCAGGCCCACGCCGCCATTGGGGATCTGCGCGAAGTCGAAGGCGAGCTGGGGATTGCCCACGTTCATCATGATCTTCACGTCCAGCGGTGGCATTTCGCCGCGCTGCACTTCGGTGATCTCGGTCTCCAGCAGGCCGTCGTAGATGTTGCCGGTATCGCCTTCGGCGCAGCTCACGGTAACCAGTGTTCCGTCCTTGAGCAGCTCGGTGGCGTCGCCACAGCCGACCACGGCGGGGATGCCGAGTTCGCGCGCAATGATGGCCGCGTGACAGGTGCGCCCTCCCCGGTTGGTGACGATGGCGCTGGCGCGCTTCATCACCGGCTCCCAGTTGGGGTCGGTCATGTCCGTGACCAGCACGTCGCCCGGCTGCACCTTGTCCATTTCGCTGATGTTGCTCACCAGGCGAACCGGCCCGGTGCCCACCTTCTGGCCGATCGCGCGGCCCGAGGCCAGCACAGCACCCTTGCCCATGAGCTTGTAGCGGACCTCGGTCTTGCCGGCGCTCTGACTCTTCACGGTTTCCGGGCGTGCCTGCAGGATGTAGAGCTGGCCGTCGGTACCGTCCTTGGCCCATTCGATGTCCATGGGACGACCGTAGTGCTGTTCGATCACCAGCGCGTAGCGCGCCAGCTGCTCCACATCGGCATCGGTCAGGCTGTAGCGGTTGCGCAGTTCCACCGGCACGTCGGTGGTCTTGACCAGCTTGCCTTTGAGCGCTCCGTCACCCGACTTTTCTGCCTCGGTCGTGAAGCCCATCTGGATCAGCTTGGAGCCCAGGTTGCGGCGGATCAACGCACGTTTGCCCGCCTGAAGCATGGGCTTGTGCACATAGAACTCGTCGGGATTCACGGCCCCTTGCACCACGGTTTCGCCCAGTCCGTAGCTGGAGGTGATGAACACCACGTCTTCAAAACCGCTTTCGGTGTCGATGGTGAACATCACACCGGCAGCGCCGAGGTCGGAGCGCACCATGCGCTGCACGCCGGCCGACAGCGCCACGTCGGCGTGGGCAAATCCCTTGTGCACCCGGTAGCTGATGGCCCGGTCGTTGTAGAGGCTGGCGAACACTTCCTTCATCTTGTGCAGCACTTCCTCGATGCCGATCACATTGAGGAAGGTTTCCTGCTGGCCGGCAAAGGAAGCGTCGGGCAAGTCTTCGGCCGTGGCGGAGGAACGCACCGCGAAGGAAGCTTTGGTGTTGTCTGCACTCAGCGTGGCAAATGCTTCGCGAATGGCCTGCTCCAGGTCGGCCGGGAACGGCTGGTTCTCCACCATGGCGCGTATCTCGGCACCGGCGCTGGCCAGTGCTCGCACGTCTTCAGTGTCCAGCGCGTCCAGCCGGGCGTTGATGCGCTCGGTCAGACCATCGTGTTTCAAAAATTCGCGGAAGGCGTGTGCCGTGGTGGCAAAGCCCGTGGGGACTTTCACGCCGGTAGGCAACTGGGAAATCATTTCGCCGAGGCTGGCGTTCTTGCCGCCGACCGAATCGACGTCACTCATTCGAAGTTTTTCGAAAGGCACGACCAGATCGGTCGCTCCAAACAGGTTGGACATGGGGAAGCTCCTAAGGTTGAAAAACCGGGGGTTCCATGCGCGCGCGACGACCTGTGGTTCTGTTGTGGGTCTGGCACCGGGCAGGGACGCAAATGAGTCGGCTCGGAGCTTGATAATGCCCCGACACACACCACCCGGTATTGTAAGGAAGCGCCCTCCATGTCGAATCGCACGGTTTTTTTCATTTCCGACGGCACCGGCATCACCGCCGAAACCTTCGGCAACGCCCTGCTCGCCCAGTTCGAGATCACGGTGCGCCGCGTGCGACTGCCTTTCCTGGACAGCGTGGACAAGGCCCACCAGGCGGTGCGCCAGATCAACCACACCGCCGAGCTGGAGGGCAAGCGCCCGCTGGTTTTCACCACCGTGGTCGACTGGGACGTGCTCGCGGTGTTCAAGAACCACTGCCGGGGGATGATGCTGGACATGTTCGGCACGTTCGTCGAACCGATGGAGCAGGAGCTGGGCATCAAGTCGAACCACCGGGTCGGCCGCTTCTCGGATGCTTCCAAAAGTCAGGCCTACCACGACCGCATCGAGGCCATCAATTTCTCGCTGGCGCACGACGACGGGCAGAGTCACAAAGACCTGGAGGGTTCGGACGTGATCCTGGTCGGCGTGAGCCGCAGTGGCAAAACACCCACCTCGCTGTATCTGGCCATGCAGTACGGCCTGAAGGCGTCGAACTACCCGCTGATCCCGGAAGATTTCGAGCGCCGCAAGCTGCCGCCCGCGCTGGTTCCGCACCGAAAGAAGATGTTCGGGCTGACCATTGCGCCCGAGCGGTTGAGCGAGATCCGCAACGAGCGCCGCCCGAACTCGAACTACGCCAAGCTGGAGAATTGCCGCATGGAGGTGGGCGAGGCCGAAGCGATGATGCGGCGCGAAGGCATTCGCTGGCTCTCCACGACCACCAAGTCGATCGAGGAAATCGCCACCACCATCCTCCAGGAAATCCGGCCTGAGCGCCTTGAATACTGAAGAGACGATAAGTCTGGGGTCAGTTCCGCGTCAGTCCGGGGTCAGTGCTCAGTAAGAGCACCCCCCTACGCTGCATGTCACCCGAAACCAAGGAGACATGCATGGAAGACGATCTGGTGCAACGGATTGCGAGCAATCCCAAATACAAAGAGCTGAAGGCGAAACGAACGCGATTCGGCTGGTGGCTGACGCTGGCAATGATGGTCGTGTACTACGGCTTCATCCTGCTGGTGGCCTTTGACAAAGCCTTTCTTGCGCAGCGAATGGGCGCAGGCGTGATGACCCTGGGTATACCGATCGGCTTTGGCGTGATCGTCTTCACCATCCTTATCACAGCCTTTTATGTGAACCGGGCGAACAACGAGTTCGACGAGCTCTCGCAAGCCATCTCCAAGGCGGTGCTGAAATGAAGCCCGTCAACGAAACCACCCGTCGATTGCTCACCCTGCTGGTGCTGTTCGGCGTTTCCGCCGCCGCATGGGCTGCCGGTGCCGACCTCGGCCAGGCCCAGCAGCAACCCACCAACTGGACGGCCATCGGCATGTTCGGCCTGTTCGTGCTGGGCACGCTCTACATCACCAAATGGGCGGCCGCCAAGACCAAGAGCGCTGCCGATTTCTACACCGCAGGCGGCGGCATCACCGGCTTTCAGAACGGCCTGGCCATTGCTGGCGACTACATGTCGGCGGCCTCTTTTCTGGGCATTTCAGCGGCTGTGATGGCCAGCGGCTTCGACGGCCTGATCTACTCCATCGGATTCCTCGTTGGCTGGCCCGTCATCACGTTCCTCATGGCCGAGCGGCTGCGCAACCTCGGCAAGTTCACCTTCGCCGACGTGGCCGCGTTCCGCTTCAACCAGAAGCCCATTCGCATCTTCGCGGCCTCGGGCACGCTGGTGGTGGTGGCCTTCTACCTGATCGCGCAAATGGTCGGGGCAGGTCAGCTCATCAAGCTGCTGTTCGGGCTTGAGTACTGGATCGCGGTGGTGATCGTCGGCGCGCTGATGATGGTGTACGTGCTGTTCGGTGGCATGACGGCCACCACCTGGGTGCAGATCATCAAAGCCTGCCTGCTGCTGGGCGGTGCTTCTTTCATGGCGATCTCGGTGCTGTGGCACTTCGGCTTCAGCCCGGAGGCCATGTTTGCTGGCGCGGTGAAGATCAAGGAAGACCTGGCCCTGAAGGATGGCAAGACTGCGGAGGCGGCGGCCACACTGGGACAGTCGATCATGGGGCCAGGCAACTTCGTGAAAGACCCGATCTCCGCCATCAGCTTCGGCATGGCGCTCATGTTCGGCACCGCCGGCCTGCCGCACATCCTCATGCGCTTCTTCACTGTGCCCAGCGCCAAGGAAGCGCGCAAGTCGGTGATGTGGGCCACGGGCTGGATCGGCTATTTCTACCTGCTCACCTTCATCATCGGTTTTGGCGCCATCACGTTCGTGCTGACCAATCCCCAGTTTCTCGACGCCAAGGGCGGCCTGCTGGGTGGCAACAACATGGCGGCGGTTCATCTGGCCAATGCCGTGGGCGGCAACGTGTTCCTCGGCTTCATCTCGGCTGTGGCGTTCGCCACCATCCTGGCGGTGGTGGCCGGACTCACGCTTTCGGGCGCTTCTGCCGTGTCTCACGACCTCTATGCCACCGTCATCAAGCAAGGAAAGGCCGACAGCGCTTCTGAACTGCGTGTGTCAAAAATGACCACCATCGCGCTGGGCATCGTTGCGGTGGTGCTGGGCATTGCCTTCGAGAAGCAGAACATTGCCTTCATGGTTTCGCTGGCCTTTGCCATCGCCGCCTCGGCCAACTTTCCCGTGCTGTTCATGAGCGTGCTGTGGAAAGACTGCACCACGCGTGGCGCGGTGATCGGTGGCTTCCTGGGCCTGGTGTCTTCTGTGGCTCTCACCATCGTTTCGCCATCGGTGTGGGAAGTGACCCTGGGCAACCCCAAGGGTTCGGCCCTGTTCCCCTACGCTTCTCCGGCGCTGTTCTCCATGACGATCGGCTTCGTGGGCATCTGGCTGTTCTCGGTGCTGGACCGCAGCCGCCGTGCCGGCATCGACCGCGCCGGCTTCCTGGCGCAGCAGGTGCGTTCGGAAACCGGCATTGGAGCCGCAGGGGCTTCCGGCCACTGAAAGGCACCGCTCGCAAAAGCACCCAGGCAAAAACCTGGGTGCTTTTTTTTGTCTCGATGCAGCACCACGTTGAGGGCCCTTCTTCGACATTTGCTTACACATTGCGATTTGCACCCGCTCCTTGAAGCGCCCAGAATTTGCGAGGTTCTGCGTCCGCTGTGACCTGTTCCAGACAGGGGGAAATCATGGTCCATCAGGCAGCCGCCCACGCGAAGAAGAGGCCCCAGGCCCACTCGGTGCACATCGGCATCAACGAGGTGAGCGCAGCCCACTACGCGGGCTGGACGGGCCCGCTCGCGGCCTGCGAGTTCGATGCCCACGACATGGCCGCCATCGCCAAAGCCCAGGGCATGAAAAGCAGCCTGCTGATCACACGCAAAGCCACGCGCGCAGCGGTGCTGGCTGCGATCCGCAAATCCGCCAAGGCGCTTGCCGACGGCGATCTTTTCTTTCTGACGTTTTCGGGCCATGGCGGCCAGGTGCCCGATGTGAGCGGCGAAGAAGCCGACAAGCTCGACGAGACCTGGTGCCTCTACAACGCCCAGCTGATCGACGACGAGTTGTATTTCGAATTCAGCCGCTTCAAGGCAGGCGTGCGCATTCTCGTGCTGTCCGACAGCTGCCACAGTGGCACCGTGGTGCGCGCCGGCCGGCCGCCACCGGGCACACCCGAGCAGCGCCCGCGCATCATGCCGCCCGCTGTGGGCATGCGGGTGTACGGCGAACACAAGAGCTTCTACGACCAGTTGCAGCGCGACGTGGCCAAGGCCGCCGGTGGGAAGGTGAGCGACCCCGACACCGCGCTGGCCAGCGTGGCTGTCAGCCAGCGGCTCACCGGGATCGTGAAGGCATTCCACCCCTCACTGATCCTCATCTCGGGTTGCCAGGACAACCAGTTCTCGATGGATGGCAACCACAACGGTGCTTTCACCGAGCAGGTGCTGAAGGTGTGGAACCACGGCGGCTACAAGGGCAGCTACGCCAGTTTTCATGCCCGCGTTCGCGCGGGCCTGCCGCCCACGCAGTCGCCCAACCTGTTCACGCTCGGCCCGGCCTCCGCGTTTCTCAAGCAGCCGCCCTTCTCGGTCTGACTTCATGCTCGCCATCAAGAATCACCGCCTCACAGGCACCAATGTGAGCTTTCGCCAGACACCCAACGTCGGGGGTGCGCTGCGCGCGCGCTTCGTGCTGCTGCACTACACCGCCGGGCGCACGCTCGATGGGGCCGTCACTTCGCTCTGCGCGCGCAAGCCGCAAGGCAGTTCTTCGGCCCACATCGTGCTCGGGCGCGATGGCCGCATCGTGCAGCTGGCGCCCTTCGATGTGGTGACGTGGCACGCGGGCGTGAGTCAGTGGAACGGTCTCAATGGCCTGAACGCTCACGCGATCGGCATCGAGCTGGACAACGCCGGCCTGCTGCACCGGGAGGGCGAGCGATGCGTGTCGTGGTTCGGGCAGGCCTACCCAGAAAAAGAAGTGGTGATGGCCGAACACCGGCATGGCGGCGGCGTGCGGCCCTGGCACCACTACACCAGTGTGCAGATCGAGCGCACGCTGGAACTCTGCGAGCTGCTGGTCTCGCACTACGGGCTCGAAGATGTGCTGGGCCATGAAGACGTGGCACGGGGCCGCAAGATCGATCCCGGGCCGGCCTTTCCGCTGTCGGCGGTGCGCGGGCGGGCGCTGGGGCGCGGCGCCGATGTGCTGCCGCGGCTGGTGGTCACGGCGCCCAGTCTGAACATTCGGGGTGGTCCGGGCGCGGAGTTCGAGCGTCTCGCCCCGGCTCTCAAGCGCGGCACCGAGCTGATCCTGCTGGAACCGCAAGACCGCTGGAGCCGCGTGGCAGTGGTCGGCCTCAACGATCTGGAGGGCTGGGTCTGCAACGACTTCATTGCCCGACAAGCCGTGCCGCGCTCGGGCCCGGTGGTGCTGCCGCGATCCCAGCGATCGGTTCCCCTCAGCCGGGCGCGTGCACGCGCCTGATTTCAGAAATGTCGCCATGAGCACCACGAACTCGCCCACGGTCATTACGTTCGTGGTGCGCGGCCAGCCGCTGCCGCCCGAAAGCGCCACGCGTGGCGGCGCCCTCGCCTCCTCGACCCTGGGGACCCGGGGCACGGTGCTGCAGCGGGTGCAGGTGGGCGCGCGCCGTGGCGCGAGCGACGAGGTGCGGGTGGGCGCACGCCCCGGGCAGGACGTGGTGGTGCTTCACATCAGCAATGGCCCCTCATTGATGCTGCACCCGGAAACAGCGCGCGACCTGATGCTGGCGCAGTCGGGACTGACGCGGGGCGCCGTGGCGAACCGCCGGCGCGGCAAGGGCGGTGGTGCAGCTGAAGACAAACCCACCGAAGTGAGCGTGCCAGCCCAGCTGGCGTGGCAAGGGCTGGAACAAGCCGGCGCGGTGCGCGGCGCCACACGCGGGCGCATGGGCGAGGTGCTGCTCTCGGCCGTGGAAGTGGTCACGGGTCTGCTCAAGGAACCGGCGGCGCGCCTCACAGCCGCGAAGATCGCCGCGCGCATGGACGCGCAGGTGGACGCTGGTGTGTACGCCCTGCGAGCCGATGCCTTCCCCGCCCCGCTCAAGGGCAGCCCCAGGCTGGCCCGCATTCCTGCGCCCACGCCAGCGGGTGCGCCGCTGCTGGTGCTGCTGCACGGCACGTTCTCCGAAACCAAAGGCACATTCGGCAAACTGTGGGAGCAGCACCCGCAAAAGGTGGCCGAGCTGTTTGCGCACTATGGCGGCCGCGTCTATGCGCTGGACCACCCCACACTCGGCGCCAGCCCGATCGACAACGCGCTGATGCTGGCTCAGGCGCTGCCGCGCGGCGCCCGCGTTCACCTGCTCACGCATTCGCGCGGTGGGCTGGTGGCCGAGGTGCTGGCGCGCGTGTGCGCCAGCCCCGATCTCGCCGAAGCGGCGCTCGCGCCCTTCAAGGGCGCGGCCCACCGCGAACAACTGAAGGCCTTGCGCGAACTCGCGGCCGTGCTCAAGGGGCGTGACGTGCGGGTGGAACGCGTGGTGCGCGTGGCCTGTCCGGCGCGCGGCACGCTGCTGGCCTCGAAACGGCTCGATGCCTATGTGTCGGTGCTCAAGTGGTCACTGGAACTGGCCGCCATTCCCGTGGCGCCGCTCTTGCTCGACTTTCTGGGCGAGGTGGCGAGCCAGCGCACCGACCCCACGCTGCTGCCCGGCCTGGAAGCCATGACGCCCGAGAGCCCACTGGTGCAGTGGCTGCATGGCAGCGAAGGCGCAGACAACGCCCCGCTGCCAGGGCAGTTGCGCGTGGTGGCCGGCGACATCGAAGGCGATTCGATCATGTCGTGGGTGAAGACCTTGCTGGCCGATGCCTTCTACTGGACGGACAACGACCTCGTGGTGCAGACGCGCTCCATGTACGGCGGCCGCCCACGTGCGCCCGCGGGCGAATCGGCAGCGGCCACTTTCGTGCTCGAGCGCGGTGGCAAGGTCACGCACTTCAGCTACTTCAGCAACCCACGCACGGCAGAAGCCATCTGCCAGGGGTTGCTTCTGGACGAGCCACCAGGTTTTCGTGCCATCGGCCCCATGTCGTGGGCGGGCGACAGCGGCGACGGATTGCGCGGCGTACCGCGCACCACCCGGGCATCGAGCGGCGACAAACCCGCGCTCATCCTGCTGCCGGGCATTCTGGGCAGCCATCTCGCGGTCGACGGCGAACGCGTCTGGCTGAGCCTGCGCATCCTCGGCGGGCTGGGCCGGCTGGCCTACCGCGACGGTCAGAGCAATGTGCGGGCCGACGGCGCCATTGGCAGCGTGTACGACGACCTGGCCGCGTTCCTCGCACAGACGCACGAGGTGACGGTGTTTTCGTTCGACTGGCGCCGCCCCATCGAGGAAGAAGCGGTGCGGCTGGCCGAAGCGATCAATCAAGCCGTGAGCGCGCGTGCCACCAGCCGCCAGCCAGTGCGCCTGCTCGCCCATTCCATGGGGGGCCTGGTGGCGCGCACGGTTCAGCTGGAGCGCCCGGCGATCTGGCAACGCTGGCTGGAGCATCCTGAAGCCCGACTGCTGATGCTGGGCACGCCCAATGGCGGTTCGTTTGCGCCCATGCAGGTGCTCTCGGGCGACGACAACATGGGCAATGCGCTGGCCGGCTTTGGCCTGCCGTTTCAGGACCACAAGGCACGCACGCTGATGGCGGCCATGCCGGGATTTCTGCAACTGCAGGCGGGGCTCGACGACGCGTCGCTGGGCCTTGCACAAAGCGCTCGCTGGCAAGCACTGGCCGACCAGGACATGGAGACGCTGCGCCAGGCCAACTGGTGGCACGACGCGGAAAACCAGCGCGCGGTCTACCAGTGGGGCGTGCCGTCGCAGGGCGTGCTCGACCGGGCGGTGGCCCTGCGCGAACGGCTGGACCGCCAGCGCCGTGAAGCCCTCGCCACGTTCAAGGACCGGGTGGTGATGGTGGTGGGCCACGCACGGTTCACGCCGGCGGGCTTCGAGGTGAGCGAGCGCGAGGGCCTGGTGTACCTGGACCGGCCCGAGGGCGGCGACGGCCGCGTCACGCTGAACAGTGCACTTCTGCCCGGCGTGCGCGCCTGGCGGGTGGAAGCTTCGCACGGGGATCTGCCCGACGTGCAGGACGCCTTTGAGGCGTATCTGGAACTGCTGGAGACAGGCCAGACCACGCGCCTGAACGAGCTGAGCCCACCCCGTGCTGCGCGCGGCAACACGGCGGAAGCCGCTGCGCTGCCGCTGGTGCGCAGCCGGCCCTCACGCCAGCGCGGCGCGGCGCCGGCGCCATTGATCGAACCCTTTGAACTGTTTGACACGGCCGACAGCGGGCCGGTGAGAAGCGCTCCCCGGCAGTCGGTGTTGCGCGTGAGCGTGCACAACGGTAACCTGAAATTCATCAGCCAGACGCTGATGGTGGGCCACTACGTCGCCTCCAGACTGACCGGCACCGAGGGCGTGGTGGACCGGTTCATTGGCGGGGCCATGTCGGCCTCGCTGGGTGCGGGCCTCTATCCCGAGTCACCGGGCGCGCACCAGATTTTTGTGAACCACCAGCAGGACCCGGACAACCCACTCGCCCTGCCCCGTCCCCCGCATGTGGTGGTGGCGGGATTGGGCGAAGAAGGCAAGCTGCGCAGCACCTCGCTCACCAGCACCGTGCGGCAAGCCACGCTCGCCTGGGCGCAGCGCGTGGCCGAATCGGCCGGTGGCAGTGCTTCGCATTTTGAGCTGGCGGCCACCTTGATCGGCAGTGGTGGCAGCGGCATCACCGTGTTCGCCTCGGCGCAAGCGGTGGCCCAGGGCGTGCGTGAAGCCAACGAAAAACTCGCCCAGGGCGGCTGGCCCCAGGTGAGCCACCTGCGGCTGGTGGAGCTGTATCTGGACCGCGCCACCGAGGCCTGGAGTGCGCTGCGCCTGCTCGCGTCGTCTGCTTCAGAACACTTCGAGGTGGAGGAACGCGTGCACGCCATCGCAGGTGCACTGCGCCGCCCACTGGACAACGGCTACCGCGGTGCCGCCTACGATTTCATCAGCGCCATTGCCGAGAAGGACGAGACCGGCGAGACCCACATCCTCTACACGCTCGACACTCAGCGCGCTCGCGCCGACGTGCGTGCGCAAGGCACGCAGGCGCAACTGGTGGGCGAGCTGGTCAAGCGCGCCTCCAACGACGCCCACACGGGCAGCGACATCGGACGCACGCTGTTCCAGCTGCTTGTGCCGGTGGAGATGGAAGCCAGCCTGGGCGGCACCAGCGAACTGCTGCTTGAACTCAACGACGGCACTGCCGCCATTCCGTGGGAGATGCTGGACGCGCCCGACGATGGGCGCAGCAAGCAACGCGCGCCCTGGGCCATCCGCAACAAACTGCTGCGCCGGCTGCGCACCGCCGAGTTCCGCACCCAGATCAGCGATGCGCGGCCCGAAGATGCGGTGCTGGTGATCGGCGAGCCCTTGTGCAATGCGACGGACGCCAACGGCCAGCCGTTGTATCCGCGCCTGCCCGGTGCGCGTCTGGAGGCCGAGCGCGTGAGCGAGGTGCTGGGGCGCGAGCTCGGTGAACAGCACGTGAATGCGCTGATTGCCACGGAAGATGGCCCAGGTCCCGACGCGGTGACCGTGACCACTGCCTTGCTGGCGCGGCGCTACCGCATCGTGCACATCGCCGGCCACGGCGAGCCCGAGCTGGATCGGGGCCCCAACCTTCCGCCGCTGCTGCGCGGTGTGGTGCTGTGCGACGGCACCTTTCTGGGCCCGCGAGAGGTGGAGGCCATGCGCGTGGTGCCCGAGCTGGTGTTTCTCAACTGCTGTCACCTGGCGGCCGACCCGAAGCACTTGATGCAATCCGGCTACGACCGCGCCCGCTTCGCTGCCGGTGTCGCCAAGCAGCTCATCCGCATTGGTGTGCGGTGCGTGATTGCGGCGGGCTGGGCGGTAGAGGATGAACCGGCTTACCAGTTCGCCACCGCGTTCTACCGCGATCTTCTGGCCGGCCACCGCTTCATGGACGCGGTGCAGGCCGGCCGGGTGGCGGCCTACACCGCCAACCCGCGCGGCAACACCTGGGCTGCCTACCAGTGTTACGGCGACCCGGACTGGGTGCTGCGCCCGGCACCCGACAACGAGCAACGGGTGCTGGACCTGACGAAAACCTACAGCGGCCTCGCCACGCCGGTGGCGCTCACCCTCGCACTGGAAACCCTGGCGGTGCAAAGCCACACGCAGGGTGCCGCTTCGGAAACGCAGCGAACGCACATCCGCCACCTGGAAACGCGATTTGCCGAAGCCTGGGGCGGCATGGGCGCGGTCGCAGAGGCATTTGGCGTGGCCTGGGCGGCCGCCAACGACATCGATCAGGCGCTGCCCTGGCTGCAACGCGCGGTGTCGGCCAACGATGGCAGCGCCGGGGTGAAGGCCGCTGAACAACTGGCCAACCTCACCGTGCGGCGCGCGTGGGAGCGCCTTCGCGTGGCACGGCAGACCGGCAAATCCTTGCCCGCTCTGATCAAGCAGGGGCGCGAGGACATGCAAGGCGCCCTGCGCATGCTCGACGCCCTGCTGCGAATGGCGCCCACGCTGGAACGCGAGAGCCTGATGGGATCGGCCTGGAAACGCCTGGCACAGCTTGAAGGCCTGGCGAATCAAACGGCCGCGCGGCAGAAGGCGCTGGCGCAAATGGTCGAGCACTACACGCGCGCTGAAACGCTGGCCTTGCAGACCGGACAGCTCGAGGTTTTCTACCCGAGCCTGAACCTGCTGGCGGCCGACCTGCTGCTGCACGCGCGTGACCGGCGATGGAAAGGCTTCGATGCCGAACGCACTCGGCGCGTGCGCCAGAGCCTGGAGCGCAAGCGGCGCGAAGACCCGGACTTCTGGAGCGTGGTGGGCCTGCCCGAACTCGGCCTCTACGAAGCACTCGCCACACAGACGCTGGACTCCAGGCTGCCCGGCATTCTTCAGGTGCTCACCGAGTTGCAAGGCCGGATCGGCACCGAGCTGCTCTGGGCTTCGCTGGCGGACCAGCTGGGCTTTGTGCTCGATCACCTGCACGCAGCCGACGCTCGCGAGGCGCGCGCAGGCACCCAGTTGCTCGCGAAGTTGCGCACCTGGGCGGGCGCGGCGTGAACCGCATCTTCATCAGCTACCGCGCGTCCGACGGCAAGAAGGACGCCGACCGGCTGTGTGCCGACCTCAGCCGGCTCTATGGCGCCGACCAGGTGTTCTTCGACAAGCAGGACCTGCGCGGCGGTCTGTCGTGGCGCACGGCCATCATGGCCGCGCTGGGCACGCAGCCCGTGGTGCTGCTGCTGATCACGCCCGATCTGCTGGGCATGAAGCACCCGGATGGCGGCCGCCGCATCGACCATGAAGACGATCCGATCCGCGGTGAGCTGCTCACTGCGCAGAAGCACGGCGCCCTGATCGTGCCCCTGCTCACCGAAGGCATGCCGATGCCGGCAGCCGCCGAGCTGCCGGAGGCGCTTCGGTTCCTGCGCGAGTCGCATGCGCTGAAGTTGCGCACCGAGGACTGGAGCACCGACCTCGACAAACTGGTGGTCGATCTGCGCGCGCACGGCATCGCGCCTTTGAAGGCTCCCGAACCAGATCCTCGCCCGCCCCGCCGGACGCTGGCGCAGCGCGTGCAGCGCGGCCTGACGTGGGTGGGCGGGATCGTTGTGGCGCTGGTGGTGCTGGGCTTGCTGCTGCCGGAAGACGAAGACACCGACGCCGCTTCTGCCGTGCAGGCGCCCGTGGCCGACATCTCGGGGATCTGGTGGTCCATCGACGGCGCGAACCGGCCACTGCGCGTGCAGCTCGCGGTGAATGGCAGCGCCGTGCAGTTGCAGACCGATGCCTTTCCGGTCGACTGGTACCCCGCATGGCAGGGCTATGCGCAGAGCGTGCTTGCCCAGGGACTGGTGGTGAAAGACGTTCGCTACGTTGGCCAGGGCATGCTCACCGACGTGATGGGCCTGCCCCGCATCGAACTGCCGTACCAGGCCTACACCGGCGACGGCCGGGGACCGCTGACCACAGGCAGCGTGGTGCTGCAGGCCCGTGCGGACGGCAAGGAACTCACCGGCGAACTCTGGAGCAACGGCGAGCAGGCCGCCACGCCGTTGCGCCTGGTGCGCAGCCCCTGATCAGGCCGCGACCGCCTCGGCCACTTCGCTCACCACCGGCTGGCGAATCAGGTAGTCGAAGGCGCTGAGGGCGGCCTTCGAACCGTCACCAGCGGCGATCACGATCTGCTTGTAGGGCACGGTGGTGCAGTCGCCTGCGGCGAACACGCCCGGCAGGTTGGTGTGGCCTTTGGCGTCGATCTCGATCTCGCCAAAACGGCTGAGCTCGACCGTGCCCTTGAGCCACTCGGTGTTGGGCACGAGACCGATCTGCACGAACACGCCTTCGAGTTCCACGTGGCGCACTTCGCCACTCACTCGGTCCTTGTAAGACAAGCCATTCACCTTGCCGCCGGCACCCGTGATTTCGGTGGTCTGCGCGCTCACATGAATGCTCACGTTGCGCAGGCTCTTGAGCTTGCTCACCAGCACCGCGTCGGCCTTCAGCGCATCGGCGAACTCGACCAGCGTGACATGCTGAACAATGCCCGCGAGGTCAATGGCCGCTTCCACGCCGGAGTTGCCTCCGCCGATCACCGCCACGCGCTTGCCCTTGTAGAGCGGACCGTCGCAGTGCGGGCAATAGGCGACGCCCTTGTTGCGGTACTCGGCTTCGCCGGGCACATTCACATTGCGCCAGCGAGCACCGGTGGAAAGAATCACACTGCGCGCCTTGAGCGTCGCGCCGTTGGCCATCTGCACCTGCACCAGACCACCCGGCTCGGTGGCAGGAATCAGCTTGTCGGCACGCTGCAGGTTCATGATGTCCACGTCGTAGTGGCGCACCTGGGCTTCCAGCGCGGCGGCGAATTTCGGTCCATCGGTTTCGAGCACGCTGATGTAGTTCTCGATTGCCATGGTGTCGTTCACCTGCCCACCAAAACGCTCGGCCGCCACGCCCACGCGAATGCCCTTGCGCGCGGCATACACCGCTGCCGCCGCACCGGCCGGGCCACCGCCGACGATGAGCACATCAAAAGCTTCCCTGGCGCTGAGTTTTTCCGCTTCGCGCGCGTCGGCGTTCACGTCGAGTTTGGCCACGATCTCTTCCAGCGTCATGCGGCCGGAGCCGAACACCTCACCATTGAGAAAGACCATGGGCACGGCCATCACCTGGCGTTCATTGACCTCGTCCTGGAAGTGGACGCCATCGATCACCACGGTTTGCACGCCGGGGTTGCGAATCGCCATGAGCGAGAGCGCCTGCACCACATCCGGGCAGTTGTGGCACGACAGGCTCATGTAGACCTCGAACTTGAAGTCGCCGCGCAGCGCATCGATGGCTTCCAGCGTGGCCGCTTCCACCTTGGGTGGATGACCCCCCGTCCACAGCAGCGCCAGCACGAGCGAAGTGAACTCGTGACCGAGCGGGATGGCGGCGAAGCGCACACCCGTCGTCTCGCCTTCGCGGGCGATCAGGAAGGAAGGCTTGCGCGCGTCGGTGCCGCTTTCGTCGAAAGACACCTTGTCCGACAGACTCGCGATGTCCTGCAGCAGAGCCCGCAACTCGGTCGCGGCATCACTGCCGTCGAGCGATGCGATCAGGCGAATGGGCCGCTGGAGCTTTTCCAGGTAGGCCTGGAGTTGTGACTTCATGGTGGTGTCGAGCATGGGAATCTCCTTGAATGGTCTGGGGCTTCAATGCCGCCGGTGAATGGGTTGTGGTCCGCAAGGGACCACAACCCATCGGGCTGCGGTACTGAGTGGAAAGATCAGATCTTGCCGACCAGATCCAGCGAAGGAGCAATGGTCTTCGCGCCTTCCTGCCACTTGGCGGGGCACACCTGGCCGGGGTTGTTGGCCACGAATTGCGCTGCCTTCAGCTTGCGCAGCGTTTCCTTCACGTCGCGGGCAATCGCGTTGTCGTGGATTTCAGCGGTCTTGATCACGCCTTCGGGGTTGACGATGAAGGTGCCGCGCAGGGCAAGGCCTTCTTCTTCGATGTGCACGTCAAAGGCGCGGGTCAGCTGGTGCGTGGGGTCACCGATCAGCGGGAACTTGGCCTTGCCCACGGCGGGCGAGGTCTCGTGCCACACCTTGTGCGAGAAGTGCGTGTCGGTGGTGACGATGTAGACCTCGGCGCCTGCCTTCTGGAACTCGGCGTAGTTGTCGGCTGCGTCTTCCACTTCGGTCGGGCAGTTGAAGGTGAAGGCAGCGGGCATGAAGATCAGCACGGACCACTCGCCGCGCAGGCTGGCGTCGGACACGGGAACAAACTTGCCATTGTGGAAAGCGGTGGCGGCGAAAGGTTTGACGGTGGTATTGATCAGGGACATGGAGTTTCCTTGGTGAAGTTGGAGGAAGTGAAAAAGCAGACGCCTTGTAGAGGCGATGGATGAACTATAGCTGAATACTATCGACACGGCGAATTGATAGCTTCTATGAACGTCATAGCTTTTGTTGCTCTGCAGCACAACAAATTGGAACAAATGTGAATAGGAATGATTTTTATTTGAGATAATAACGGCTGAAGCCAGCCGAATCCTTCCGAACTGACGTGTTCTTGCACCTTGCCGGTGCGATGTGGAAGCCAGCCAGCCAACACCTCATCGCAACCCGCAAGGACTTCTTTCATGGCACACATCCACCGACGCAAGCACACCAAATCCGCACACCTCCTCGCCCTGCTCGCCGCCTCCGTTCCAGCCGCCGGCATGGCACAGCCACAGGCCCCCACGCTGCCCACCGTGACGGTGAAGGAATCGCCCGAGGTGCCTTACAAGGCCGACAAATCGGCCAACGAGAAAATCACCCAGCCGCTGCTGGACACGCCCAAGACCATCCAGATCATCAAGAAGGAAACGCTCGAGGAGCAAGGTGCCATCACGCTGATGGAAGCCCTGCGCAACACGCCCGGCATCACCATGCAGATGGGCGAAAACGGCAACACCTCTGCGGGCGACACCTTCCAGCTTCGCGGCTTCTCGCTGCAACAATCGACCTTCGTCGACGGCATCCGGGACCTCGGCGCCGTCACCCGTGACACCTTCAACCTCGAGCAGGTCGAGATCATCAAAGGCCCGGCCGGTGCGGAAACCGGCCGAGGCGCTGCCACCGGCTCCCTCAACCTCATCTCCAAGCAAGCCCACCTGGGGGACGAAACGAGCGTCTCCGGCACCCTGGGCACCGCCAGCCGCAAGCGCGCCACCCTGGACCTGAACCGCCAGACCAGCGACACCTCGGCTTTCCGCCTCAACGCCATGGTGCAGGACAGCGGCGTGGATGGCCGCAACTTCGTCGACAACAGCGGCGGTGGCCTGGGCCTGTCGTACGTTGCCGGCCTGGGCACGCCGACCCGTGTGCATCTGTACTCGCAGCACATCCGGCAGAACAACACGCCCGATGGCGGCATTCCCTCGATCGGCTTCCCGGGCTTCTACAACGCAACACCGGCCGTCGCAGGTGCCGCCAAGGTCAACCGCGAAAACTTCTACGGCAGCCCGAACGACCACGAGAAGATCGATGCCGACATGTTCACCGTCAAGGTCGAGCACGACATCGGACCGGGCCTGACCGTGCGCAACGTGACCCGCTACGGCAAGAACAAGATGGACCGCGTGCTCACCGGCATCAACGCGATCACCGCCGCGAACCCGGCAGATCCCTCCAGCTGGACCATCAGCCGCTCGCGCCAGAACGTGGACCAGGAAAACTCCATCTTCGCCAACCAGACCAGCCTGAACAGCGAGTTCTCCACCGGCAGCATCAAGCACTCACTGGCCGCTGGTCTGGAGCTGATGAACGAGCGCCAGACGACCTACACGCACGCCAGCACCGGCACCACCAGCGCGGCCAACCTGTACAACCCGAACCCGAACGATCCCATGGCCACCTTCGGCCCGCGCACCGGTGCGCAATCGGGCGGCTCCACCAGCACGGTCGGCCTCTATGTGTTCAACAACGCCCAGCTCACCGAGCGGTTTTCGATCAATGGCGGCCTGCGGCTGGACAACTATTCGGTGAGCACGCGAACGCCCACCGTGAGCGCCGACGACACGGACACACTCACGAGCTGGAACCTGGGTGGCGTGTACAAGCCGGCTGAAAACGGCAGCATCTACGTGTCATACGCCACCTCGGCCACGCCACCCGGTGGCAACAACTTCCAGTTGAGCGCTGCCGCCGGGAACATCAACAACTCGGCGCTGGATCCGCAGGAAACCGAGTCGGTGGAACTGGGTACCAAATGGGAACTGCTGAACAAGCGGCTGAACGTGGCGGCGGCGCTCTTCCGCACCGACAACGACAAGCAGACCACGTATGACGCGATCAGCGGCACGACGCAGCAGTTTGGCAAGACCCGCGTGCAAGGCATCGAATTGTCGGCCGTGGGCCAGATCACCAACTTCTGGCAGATCACCGCTGGCCTGGCCAAGACGAGCACCAAAGCGATCAACCAGCAAACCGCCACCGCGGTCACCGATGGCGTGCGCTGGTCGCCTGACCTGACCGCCACCCTTTGGACCTCCTACCAGCTGGACAAACTGACCTTGGGCCTGGGCACGCGTTACGTCTCGGAGCAAAAGCGGGTGATCAATGGTGCCAATCCTGCGACGCAGAACGTGCCCAACATCCCCTCCTTCTGGGTAGCGGATGCCATGGCGACCTACCAGGTCAACCCCAAGCTGAGCTTTCGACTGAACGTCTACAACCTGTTCGACAAAGAGTACCTCTCGGTGTTGAACAACGGCGGTTCGCGTCTGGCGCTGGGCGCGCCGCGCTCGGCTGCCGTCACGGCCAACTACAAGTTCTGATGCACTGATTTCGCTCTTCAGAACGTGACCAACGAGAGGCCCGCTCACCCGCGGGCCTCTTCCCGTTTCAGGAACCCAGGCCCATGCTGCTGCACATTCCCCAGGTACTGACCGCCGTCGAGGTCGCTGATATCCGCCAGGCCCTGGAGCTCGAGGGCTGGGTGGACGGTCTGCAGACCAGCGGGCCGCAGGCTTCAAACTTGAAGCGCAACCTGCAGCTGGACCCGAATTCCCCAGCATTTCCCGCACTTTCGCAACGCATCGCCGATGCGCTCAATCGCCATCCGATGTTCCTGTCGGCAGTGCTGCCGAAGACCATGCTGCCCCCCATGTTCAACCGCTACGAAGGTGGCGGGCAATATGGCAACCACATCGACAACACGATCCAGACCAGCCGTTTCAGCGGCCAGAAAGTGCGCACCGATGTGTCGACCACCGTGTTTCTGAGCGCACCCGAAGAATACGAAGGTGGCGAACTCATCGCCGAAGACAGTTTCGGCACGCACGAGATCAAGCTGGATGCGGGCGATGCCATCGTCTACCCGTCCACCAGCCTGCACCGCGTGGAGCCGGTCACGCGCGGCGCGCGCGTGGCGTCTTTCCTCTGGACGCAGAGTCTGGTGCGCGACGCGTGGCGCCGCTCGATGCTGTTCGATCTGGATATGACGATCCTCAAGCTGCGCCACCAACTGGGCGACACCGCAGAGGTCGTCGCGCTAACGGGCCACTACCACAAGCTCCTGCAGCAATGGGCAGAGGTTTGATCTGATGGCGCGTCAGTACACGTCGCGCCGGTAGCGGCCGTCAGCGGCTAGCTGCTGCAACGCTTCTTCGCCCAGGATGCGCTGCAGCGCGTCGTTCACCTCGCCCGCCATGCCCTCGAGGCTGCCGCACACGTAGATGGCAGCGCCCTGCTCCACCCACTCACGCACCTCGCCAGCTGACTCTGCCAGCGCATGCTGCACGTAGCGGCGCTCTTCCTGATCGCGCGAGAAAACCCAGTCCGCCCTGAGCCAACCCTGCCGAACCCAGGTATCGATCTCATCGCGATGGTGTGCGTCGCAATGGGCGTTGCGCTCGCCGAACAGCAGCCACATGGGTGCCACGCTTTCGGGGCGTTCGGCACCGCTGCCCAGCATTCCCGCAGCGGCCAGTCGGCCGCGCATGTGCCCGCGCAGCCCCGCCAGTCCCGTGCCATTGCCGATGAGGATCAGGGGGCGATGGGCGTTGTCGCCCATGCGGAAGCCGCTGTGTTCACGCACGCGCAGCATGACCGAGGCACCCAGGTCTGCCTGCTTCGTAAGCCAGCCCGAGGCCACGCCCAGGCTGCCGTCGGTGCGCCGGCTCTGGCGCACCAGCAGGTGCAAGGCGCCGTCTTGCGGTACCGACGCAATCGAATAATCGCGAGGCTCGCCTGGCGCGGTGGGCACCTCGATCTGCACCAGGTCGCCGGCCTGCCAATCCGGCAGTGGCTGAAGCGCATCGGGCACCAGCACCAGGTGCCATACCGCCTCACCCGCGCTGCCGGGGTTGAGGTGCTCACGCGCCTGAAGCCGCCAGGGTTGCAGGGAAGGCGCCTCCCAGTCGGGCAGGTCGTTGGTGCCGGCCAGATGGGCGAGGTGCTGGCGCCAGCGCTGCAGGGCATTGGGGTCGCTCTTGTCGACATCGATGCGCTCGAACAGCGGCTGCGCACCATTGGCCATGAGCCAATGGTCCAGCGCGCGGCCGAATCCGCAGTAGTTCGCGTAGGTCTGATCGCCCAGCGCCAGCAGACCCACATGCAGGTGCGAGAGGTTCACCGCCGCACTCGCCATCACCTGGCGCGCGAACGGCACCGCGCTGTCGGGCGGATCGCCTTCGCCATAGGTGCTGGCAATGCACAGCAGGCGATCGGCGTGCTGCAGATCGGCCATGCGGATCTGGCTGAGTGGCGCCAGGCGCACCGGCACACCAGCGGTGTGCAGCGCCTGCGCGGTCTGAAGCGCGAGCTGCTCGGCCTGTCCGGTCTGGCTGGCGTAGGCCACCCACCATGCCGGTGCGCCGGGCGTTGCCGGCAGCAGTGCGTCCACCCGGCGCTGGGCCTCGCGCTGGCGCTGGCGGTAGCGCCATGCGATGGTGCCGCACATCAGCATGTAGGCCAGCACCGTCACCAGGGCTTGAACGATCTGCTCTCTCGTCATTCCGCAAACGCTTCCATGGCCGGTGTCAGCGTCTCACGCAGGCTTCCATCTGGTTCGCGCTGCACGAACAGCGCGGCGATGCGGTGCTCCATCGCCAGCGCCATGCCCTGCTCCTGTCCCAGCACGGTGAGCGCCGTGGACCAGGCGTCTGCCCACAGGCACTCCTGGTGCAGCACGCTCACCGAAGCGAGGCCATGACCCACGGGGCGACCCTGTCGTGGATCGATGGTGTGCGGCCAATGCGCGCCGTCTTGCGTGAAGGCACGCCGGTAGTCGCCAGAGGTGGCCACGCAAATCCCGTGCAGCGCCACGCGCGTGGGCAGCAGCGGGCGGGCGCCCTCCACGACCGGCGGCGACTCAAGCTCCACCCACCAGGGTTGCCCCCCCAGACCAAAGCCCTGGCCGCGCAGTTCACCACCCACCTCTACCAGAGTGTTCTGCAGGCCCATGTCGTTCAGCCGCCGCGATACACGGTCCACCGCATGGCCTTTGGCAATCGCTGAAAAATCCAGCCACACGCCGCCGGGTTGATGGGCCTCGCGACGGCCGGCGTCCCACTGCAATGCGCGCCAGTCGATGTGGGCCAGCGCGGTCTGCACAGCATCGTTGGTGGGCATCCTGAAGCTGGCATCGGTGTAGCGGGGACTGGGGCCGAAACCCCAGAGATTGACCAGCGCGCCCGCCGCCGGATTGAAGGCGCCACCGGAGGCATCGGCCATCCACAGCGCCGCCTCCAGCACCTCGGCGAAGGGCTCGGGCAATGAATGCCAGGTGCCTGCAGGCGCCCGGTTGAAGCGATCCAGATCGGAACCGGAAAGCCAGGTGCTCATTTGCGCCACCACCAGGTCCAGCTCGGCCTGAACGGCCCACCGTACAGACTCCAGAGAGCGGGCTTGCGACGTCGCACAGAGCACCCGCCAGGTGGTGCCCATGGTCTCGCCACTGAGGCTGTGCGTACGCCCACCCAGCAGGGGCGCTGCGCCCTCCAGCTGCAGCGGCACGAGCACGCGGTTCATCAGCGCGGCAGCACTTCCAGCGTGAGGCTGTAGCCGGAGCGGCGCACCGGCTCGGCCAGCGTGCCGGCCGGGCCCGTGGGCGCAGGGCGCGGTGCATCGGCCGCGGGCGCAGCGGCGGCGCCAGGGCCACCCGCTCCCGGGCCGCCCATGCCGGGTGCACGGGGCGGCGCGATGTTGACCCAGTACATGCCGGCAGCGGGCCACTTGACCTTGAGCTCGCCCTTGTCGTCGGTGGTGCTGCGAATCTCGCCCAGCTCGCTGCGGTAGCGCAGGCCGGCCAGAATCACCGTGGCCGCATAGCCAGCGGCGGGCTTGCCGTTGTCGAGGAAACGGAACGTGGCCGTGTCACCTTCCACGAGGTCGTTCGGGTGCGTCACCGGCACCAGCTCGATGCCACGACCCGTGGGTTTGAGGGCGTCGATGGTGGGCTTGCCCGAGGTCACGAAAGTTTCCACGCGGCCTTGCGACTGGCTCACGCGCAGGTCTTCCGCATTGGCCGGGATGTCCCTGGCCAGCGACTCGGCTGTGCCGCGCAGGCGCTTGGTCTCGGTGCCCACCTTGAAGCTGGCGGTCATGCCCTCGTTCACCAGCGCAATGCGGTAGGTGCCCGGCTTCTCAAGCTTCACGTCGAACACGCTGCGGTAGCGGCCCTTGGCCTGGTTCTCGGCCTGCACCGGCTGGCCGTCGGGGCCGATCACCACCAGGTTGTCCAGGCCGGCGGCGTTGTGCTCGTAATAGAAGATGTCGTTGGACACCGCCGCGTCCACCGACACCCAGGGCAGCTGACCCGAATAGATGGTGCCCGAGGGCAGCAGCCAGGAGCGGTGTGCATGCACGGCGCCAGGCAGGGCCAGCACGGCCGCAGCGGCCAGGGTGAGTACGCGTGCGCGAACGGAAGTGGTGTTCATGAAGGTCTCCAGTCGGGTTCAGGGTTTGACGGTGACGCTGATCGCGCCGAGCTCGTGTTCGCCACGGGCTTGTATGGTGGTGGCGGCCTTGGGTGGCCACACGAAGGGCACCTTCACCACCTCGCGGCCGCCCACCTCTCGCGCCGCTTCGAGCACGACGTTGTATTCACCCGGCGCCAGCTTGCCCAGCGCGGTCGTGTCTGCAAATTGCACGGCCTGCTCACCCGGCGCGCGGGTGGCACCGCTGATGCCGTCGACCGGCATCGCCAGCTCGCGACCGGTCTTGCGCCACCAGGCGCGCATGTCCTTGAGCCACTTCGTGCCCTCGTTGTTGCGCATCTTGATGTCGTACCAGACCGCGAGGTTGCCGGCGAAGCTCTGGTCGGCTTTCTCGATCCAGATCGCCACGTAGGGGCGGTGGTACTCCGCCACGGTCAGGCGCGGAATCTCGACTTTGAGCGCCATGTCGGCGGCCAGGGCTGGGAATGCAAACCCAGCCGCAGAAATGGCGGTGGCGTATCGGATCAACATGGGAACGCGGCTCCTTCAACGGTCAATGGATGAACAGGATCACGAGCAACAAGGGCGCCACCAGACCCATGCCCACCATGGGCCAGGTCGAAGGGCGGTTTGCCGCGTGGAACTTGAGGATGAACAGGCCAGTGATGCAGAACACCAGGCAGGCCACCGAAAAGATGTCGAGAAACCACTTCCAGGCCAGTCCGGTGTGGCGGCCTTTGTGCAGGTCGTTCAGGTAAGAAACCCAGCCCCGGTCGGTGCGCTCGTATTCCACGCTGCCCGATTCGCGCTCGATGCGCAGCCAGGCATCGCCGCCCGGCCGGGGCAGCGAGAGGTAAATTTCTTCAGGCGACCACTCGGCAGATGCGTCCGGCAACACCACGCCGAGCGCGGTGGCAAGCCACTGGTGAACTTCTGGCGGCAGCGCTGCGTTGTCGGGCTCGTCGTCCTTTGGCGCCAGCGCGCTCTGCAGTTCGGCCGGCAAGTGCACGACCTTCTGCTGCACCTGCGGCTCGGCACCAATGTCCGCCGCGTGGTTGAGCGTGATGCCCGTGAAGGCGAACAACAGCATGCCGATCAGACACAGGGCCGAACTGATCCAATGCCATTGGTGCAGGGTCTTGAGCCAGTAGGCGCGGTTGGACGCCGCTTGAGCGGCCGGAGGGTTCGTCACAGAAGTTGGGCAGGAGCGAAAACGGTTCGGAACTCAACAGACAAGGAGATCACCGACAGGGTGAGAAACGCCAGTGGTCATCAGTCTGCGAATTATAACGATTCTCATTTAGAGAAATCGCGAAACCCTCGCGAAATTTGCAGTTCCGAGGGGATTCAGGACAACGGAGGGGGTGGGCCGGACCAGTCGCCGCCCAGCGCCTTGTACAGATCGAGCGCAGCACTCAACCGAGCCAGATTCTGTGTGGCCAGCGCATCGAGCGCGGAAAAAAGCGTGCGCTGCGCGTCGAGCACCGAGAGCAGATCACCACTGCCCTCCCGGTACCGCAATTCGGCCAGTTGCAGCGAGCGGCGGGCCTGCGCCACCACCTCGCGTTGCAAAGCCTCCTGGCGCTCGCTGCGCTGAACGTTGTCCAGGCCGTCGTCGACTTCCTTCAGGGCGCTGCGGATGGCGTTGCCGTAGTTCTCGATCAGCACCACGCGCTGGGATTCCGTGGTGCTGATCGCCAGCCGCCGGCGCCCGCCGTCGAAGATCGCCTGCGCAAGCGACAGGCCGAGCGACACGCTGCGTGTGGGATCGGCCAGGCTCAACAGGGCTGAGGTGCCCAGACTGCCCGACGCGGACAGCGACACGCTGGGCAGCAAGGCGGCGCGGGCAGCCTCCACATTGGCATCGGCGGCGGCCAGCTGAGCTTCTGCGGCCGACAGGTCGGGCCTGCGCGTGAGCAGGGAAGACGGCAGGCCCGGCGCCACAGCGGGTACGCGCAAGGCACTGAATTCGCCAGCGGCGGGCGCATATCCCTGCGGCACGCGCCCCAGCAGCAAGGCCAGCGCCGATGCTGTCTGCCGCTGCTGCAACTCCAGCGGGATCAGCGCCGTGCGCTGGGACAGCACCGCCGTGCGCTGCTGCGAAACCTCCAGCGCCGTGGCCACGCCGTTGCGCTGGCGCGCCTCCACGATGCGGAGCACGCGCTCGGCGATGGCAAGGTTCTCCCGCGCAATGCGCAGGCGCTCGGCGGTGTTGAGCCACAGGAAGTAGTTGTTGGCCACGGCGGTGAGCAAGGTCAGGCGCGCCGTTTTCCAGTCTTCCTGGGTGGCGAGGAAGCTGGCTTCACCGGCGCGCACGCCGGCGGCAATGCGGCCCCACAGATCGACCTCGTAGCTGATGGACAAACCTGCGCTGGTGGATTCACGCGAGGTACCGGCCACCACAGGGCCTTCGCTGCGCCCCACGGAAGCGCCCAGGCTGCCGTTGACCGTGGGCAGGCGCGAAATGCCCGCCTGCTGCAGCGCGATGTCGGCCTGCCGCATGCGCTCGACCGCAATGCGCAGATCGGCACTGCCCGCCAGCGCTTCATCGAGCAGCCCTTCGAGCGAAGGTGAGCCGAAACCCTTCCACCACGCCGAGGTGATCTGCGGCGCGTCGGCCGGGGGCGCAGAATCAAAGGCCGCCGGCAGGTCGACCACGGGTGCACGGGCGGGCTCGGTGGTGGCACAGGCCTGCAAGGCCAGTGCAATGGCGAGCACCAGGGGTCGGGTCAATGGATACGAAAGTGGTTTCATCACAGTGCTCATTCCGAAGACAGGGCCACGACAGGGTCGAGCCTTGCGGCCTTGCGCGCCGGCAGATAGCCAAAGATCAGGCCGGTGGCAAACGCGCAGCCAAACGCCAGCACCACCGGGGTCACGGAGTACTGCACCGCGGTGCCGGTGGCGCCGATCACGAAGGCCACACCCAGGCCGATGACGACACCGATCAACCCGCCCAGTGCGGACACCACCAGCGCCTCGATCAAGAACTGCTGCAGGATGTTGCGCATCCGCGCGCCAGTGGCCATGCGGATACCGATTTCGCGGGTGCGTTCGGTCACGCTCACCAGCATGATGTTCATCACCCCGATGCCGCCCACCAGCAGCGAGATCGCGGCGATGGAGCCGAGCAGGATCGTCATGGTGTTCTGGGTCTCGGTCGCCGTGTCGATGATCGAGGCCATGTTGCGAATCTGGAAATCGATCACGCCGTGTCGCTCGGCCAGCAGCGATTCCACGGCCGACTGCGTCTCGTCAATGCGGGCCACGTCGGCGACCGCCACCGTCACGTTGCGCAGAAAACGCTGGCCCGACAACCGCAACTGACTTGTCGCGTAGGGCACCAGCACCACGTCGTCCTGGTCCTGGCCGTTGGGCGATGCACCGCGCGCGCTCATCACGCCGACCACCTGGAAGATCAGGTTGTTGACCAGCACGAACTTGCCCAGCGGCTCCTCGCCGCCAGGAAACAGCGCCCTGGCCACGGTCTGCCCGAGCACCGCCACGGTGGCGTACTCCTGCTCGTCTTCATCGGTGAAGAAGGTGCCGCGAGCCACCTTCCACTGGCGCGCCAGCGGAAACTTTGACGACGTGCCGAGGATGCTGCTCGAATAGTCGGCTTCGCCATACCGCAGCGTGGCGGTGCTGCTCTGCTCGGGCACGGCGGCCAGCACATTGGGCACTTCCTTGTCGATCGCATTCACGTCGGCCAGCACCAGCGTGGCGATGTTCTGAAAACCCCGCTGGTTCGGCGCACCCGGACGCACCAGCAACAGGTTGGATCCCATCGCGCTGATGCGATCGATCACCACTTGCTTGGCGCCATCGCCAATGGCCAGCATCGCAATCACCGAGGCCACGCCGATCACGATGCCCAGCAAGGTGAGGATGGCGCGGAACACGTTGGCGCGCAGCGCACGCAGGGCGGTCTTGGCCGCTTCCACCACATCGCTCAGGTGCGAGATGCGGCCGGCACGCGCGGTCCAGTTCTTCGCCGCCAGCGAGGCCTGGCCTTCGGGAGGCCGTGGGCCCGGGTCGGCGACGATGTTTCCGTCCTTGATTTCAATGACACGCTGGGCATTCTGGGCCACTTCAGCCGCGTGGGTGATGAGGATCACCGTGTGGCCCTGTGCCGCCAGGTCCTTGAGCAACACCATCACGTCGGCGCCGCTCTTGCTGTCGAGCGCACCGGTGGGTTCGTCGGCCAGGATCACCCTGCCTCCATTCATCAGGGCCCGTGCGATCGACACGCGCTGCTGCTGGCCACCCGACAGCTGGTTCGGCCGGTGGTGCATGCGGTCGCCCAGCCCCAGTGAAGCCAGCAACTCGGACGCACGCGCGTGACGCTCGGTCGGCGGGATGCCGGCGTAGACGGCAGGCACCTCCACGTTGTCGGCTGCCGTGCCGGTGGCGATCAGGTTGTAGCTCTGGAAAACGAAGCCGAAAGCATCGCGACGCAGCTCGGCGAGTTCATCGCGTTCGAGCTCCGAGACATCGCGCCCCATGAACAGATAGCGGCCGGTGGTAGGCTTGTCCAGACAGCCCAGGATGTTCATCAGCGTGGATTTCCCCGAACCCGATGCGCCCATGATGGCGACCAGCTCACCCGGGTAGATCTTCAGATCGATGCCGTGCAGAACCTCGACGGCCAGATCGCCGTTGCGGTAGGTCTTGGTGATCCCGCTCAGGTCGATCAGCGGCACGCCAGCGCCCTGCGGCGCGGTGCGCAGCGCCTCGGCCTCGTGCGGCTGCGGCAACTGGCTCATCGACGAGCTCCGCCCGGGGCGCCACCCGGCATGCCGCCAGGGCCCTGCTGGCCCACGCCCGCGCCCTGCTGCGGCGTCGTGGTGCGGCGTTCGGGTTCGCGAACACCCGCAATGACGCGGTCGCCTTCCTTCAGCCCCGACAGCACTTCGGCGTGCACGCGGTTGCTGATGCCGATGGTGATGTCGCGATCTTCGATGCTGCCGTCCGCCGCCATGACCTTGACCTTGGCCTGACGCGGACCGCGTGAAGGGCGTGTGGGGGCATCGTTGCGCGGGATGCCACTGACATTGGGAGCGACCGATCGCGTAGCGCCCTTGCGGGCTGCTGGCACGGTGGGCGCTGATCGCACTGCGGGCGCTGCGGGCGCAGTTGGCACTGAGGACGCGGAGGGCGTTGAGGGTGCTGCGCCAGCGCTGCCACCAGCGGCCTGCGCCTGCTCGCGCTCCTTGCGGCGCTGCTCGCGGAAACGGGCACGTTCTTCTTCCGTCATGTTCTGGAACGCCTCGCGGCTCATGCGCGGGCGTTCACCGGTGGCGCCGCTGGCCTGCGCAACCACCGTGTCGGCCACGGTCTTGAACGCAGCATCGGGAATGAGGGACGACGTGCTGGTACTCCGTGGCGCTGCTGGTGCGCTGGCTGGTGGCGCGGGTGCCGGCATGGTGCCGGGCGTGCTGGCACCGGGGCCACTCTGCTGCGCACCCCGACTACCCTGCGCACCGCGCTGGATCGTCAGTGCAGACATCGGCACCACCAGCACATCCTTGGCCTCGGCGACCACGAAGAACACCTGCGCGGTCATGCTCGTCATGAGGCTGCGGTTGTTGTTCGGCACTTCAAACAGCGCGTTGTAGAGCACCACGTTGTTGGTCACCGTGGGCGTGGGCTCAATCTTCTTGAGCTCCCCATACCAGCGGCGACCCTGGCCACCCAGCGTGGTGAAGTACACCGGCATGCCGCCGCGCAGCTTGCTCACGTCGGCTTCAGACACCTGCGTCTGAACCGTCATGACCGACAGGTCAGCGATGCGCAGAATCGTAGGAGCCGACTGGTTGGTGTTCAGCGTCTGGCCTTGCCGCGCGGTGATGCTCACCACGGTGCCGGCCATGGGCGCATAGATCTTCGTGAACTTGAGGTTGGCCTCTTCCACCCGCATGCTGGCCTGCAGTTGTTCCATCGAAGCCTTGAGCGACTGGATCTGCACGCGCGCGGTCTTCACGGCCGTGTCGGCGTTCTGCAGCGTCTCGGCGGTGGTGGCCTCTTCGGCCATCAGGTTTTTCTGGCGCTGCAGATCGCGCTCGGCCTTGACCAGCGTGAGTTCACGCTCGGCCATCTGCGCCTGCTGGGAACGCAGTTGGGCCCGGCTGGCGTCCACCCGGGCTTGCGAAGTTTCAGCATCGATCTCGGCAAGCAGGTCGCCCTCCTTCACTTCGCTGCCCACTTCCACGTGAATCTTGCGCAACTGGCCAGACACCTGGGCACCCACGTCCACGTAGTCGCGCGGCTGCAGGGAGCCCGTGGCGCTGACCTGGTCTTCGATGTCGCCGCGCTGGACGGTGGCGGTGATATAGGCGCTCTCGGTCTTGGCACCGGGCCCCCAGCGGTACCAGCCATACCCGCCGGCACCCAGCACGGCCAGGCCCACCAGCGCGACGAGGGCCAGCCGCCAAGGGCGGCGGCGGCGAACAACAGGGGCATTGACTTCGTTCATATCGTTGGAGTTCGTGATGGCCATTTGCCGAAAATGAGTCTGCATCGTGCCCGAGAAATATGGAAAGAATGAGCAAACCGCATCGCCCGGTTTGCACAAAGTTTGAAAGATTTGGGTTTAGGCTTACGCTCTCCATGCCGAACGACCACGCCACACCGATCACCCGCCCGCGTGCCTGGCTGGCTCGCTTCGACAGTTTGCGCGTCAAGCTGTTTCTGGCGATTGCGGGCGCCAACATCGTGCTGGTCATGGCGGCCTACCTCATTTACAGCTGGAGCTTTGACAAGGGACTGGTGGAATACCTGAACCAGGCCGACGAAGCGCGCCTGCAGCCCATGGTGGTGCGGCTGGCCGATGGTTACCGCCAGCAAGGCAACTGGGACTGGATCACCACCGATCGCCAGCGCTGGTACGACCTGTCTCGCGAAGTGCTGGGTGTGAGCCGCATGCCCCGACGCACCGAGCCCGGCGCAGCTGGCGGCACACCGGCCGCCTCCGAGCCGCGCGCAGTCCCCGCGCCTTCGCCAGCGCCGGCAGCCAACCCCGCCACACCCGCCGTGCCGCCGCCCTTCACCATCGATCCCCGCCTCCTGCTGCTGGACTCCCAGCGCCAATTGCTGATCGGTCCCGAAGGCCGCATCCAGCAGGCGGTGCTCAAACCCATCGAGGTCAACAACCAGCTCGTGGGCTATCTGGCCTATGTGCCCAGGCTGCAGATGGTGGCCTCGCTCGAACGCGTTTTTCTCGCGCAGCAGACGCGTACCTTTGCCGCCATTGCACTCGGCATGCTGGCGGCCGTGTTGCTGAACGCCGCGCTGATTGCGCGCTGGCTCTCGCGGCGCCTGAACGTGCTGGGCGAGGGCACGGCCGCCGTGGCGCAGGGCGACTACAGCGTGCGCTTGCCCGCGCGAGGTCACGACGAACTCGCCCAGCTCGCCGAGGCGTTCAACCACATGGCCACTTCGCTGCAGGCCGCGCAACAGGTTCGCCGGCAGTGGATCGCCGATATCGCGCACGAACTGCGCACGCCCCTGGCCACCCTGCGCGCCGAGATCGAAGCCCTGCAGGATGGCATTCGCCAGCCCAACCCGGCCAACCTGGACTCGCTGGCGCAGGAGGTGAGTCGCCTCACGCGTCTGGTGGAAGATCTTCGGCTGCTGTCGCTGTCGGACCTTGGCGCGCTCGACTACCGCTTCGCACCGGTCGACCTCGGCAGGTTCGTCGGCCACCACCTGAGCGATGCCGCCGGTCTGCCGGGCAAGCCGCTGCAGGTGCGAAGCGAGCTCGATGCAGGCGTTCAGATCCGGGCCGATGGGGACCGGCTGGATCAGGTGCTGTCGAACCTGCTGCAGAACACGCAGCGCTACAGCGCCGATCCCGCCACGCTCAACGTGCAGGTGCGCGGCCACGAAACCGAGGCCCAGCTCACCTGGGAAGACACGGGACCGGGCGTACCGCCCGAAGCCCTGCCCCGCCTGACCGAGCGGCTCTATCGGGTGGACGAGTCCCGTGCGAGCGCCAGTGGTGGATCGGGCCTGGGCCTGGCCATCGCTCGCGCCATTGTTGAAGGCCATGGGGGCCGCATGCAGGCTTCGGCCAGCGCGCTCGGTGGTCTGCGCTGGGACATCTGGCTGCCGCTGCACACGGAAACTGCAAATGGCTGAACGCATCCTGATCGTCGAGGACGAAAACAAGATCGCCAGCGTGCTGCTGGACTACCTGACGCAATCCGGCTTCGAGGTCCACCATCTCATGCGCGGCGATGAGGTCGAGCCCTGGCTCGAGAGCCATCCCGTCGATCTCGTGCTGCTGGACCTGATGCTGCCGGGGAAAAGCGGGCTGGATATCTGCAAGGCGCTGCGTGCCGGCAAGCCTGGGCAGCCAACGCCGGCCATCATCATGGTGACCGCACGCGTGGAAGAGATCGATCGCCTGCTCGGCCTCGAACTCGGGGCCGACGACTACATTTGCAAACCCTTCAGCCCGCGAGAAGTGGTGGCGCGCGTGAAGGCGGTGCTGCGGCGCGGTGCGCATGCGGTTGCGCCTGCCGACGAACTGCCGAGCGGACTGAAACTGGAAGATGCCGACTGGCGGGCCAGCATCGCGGGACACGACCTGGGCCTGACCGCCGTGGAATACCAGCTGCTCAAGGTGCTGAGCGCGCGGCCAGGTCGCATCTTCTCGCGCGAACAGTTGATGGACCTGATGTACAAGGACGAGCGCATCGTCTCCGACCGCACGGTCGACAGCCACATCAAGAAGCTGCGTCGCAAGATTGAAGACCGGCTGCCGGGGCAGGACCTGATCCACTCGGTCTACGGCCTCGGCTACAAGTACGAACCCTGAGCCATCAGCGGCTGGCGATGGCACCCAGCCGCTCGGTGTTCTCCCGCAGTTCCCCCACCGGGTCGCGTCCTTCGGTCAACAACACGATGGCCCGTGCGCCCGATTGCTGCACCGCCAATGCCAGCGCGGCCGGCAATTCGCGGTGGTGCAGCACGGCCACCACCGAGGCGCTGCGCAACCGCCGCGTCAGCTCAGCCAGTGCGTCGGGCGTCCAGGCTTCATCGGCACGGGCATCGGTGCCTGCGGTGTCGAGGTTGAAGCCATTGGTGAGGTAGTCGAGTCGATCCGACAGACTGAACACCGTGAGGTTGCTCGCCGCCGCCAGGCGAGCTTCGCTCCCGGCCGTGGTGGCCAGCAATTGCTGGCGCAGTGCGGCCACATTGGCCAGCAGGCGGGGCCTGGCCGCCGGCACCAGCCGAGCGACATCACTGGCGATCACGTCGGCCATGCGCCCGAGATTCACGGGATCGAGCCAGGGCAGCGCGTTGGCCGATGCGTCGCCTTCCTGCAAGGCCATGCCGGGCAGCGATGCGTCCAAAGGGCGCGCGGCGTCGATTTCAATCAAGCGGATGTTCTGCCGGCGCGCCAGGGGAAACAGGGGATCGTCGGGCCAGATGGATCGCAGCGCAATCACAGCGTCTGCCTGGCGGGCGGCTTCGCCGAGCCCGGCCGCACCACGGCCCGTGAAGAAGGCCAGCTGACGGCTGGGTGGCAGCGTCTCTGGCACCGGGCGCAGCACCACAATGCCGGTATCCCGCGCCAGGGCGGTCGTGAGCGCGGCGACCACGGGATGGGCCACGAGCAATCGCGTGGGAGCGGCAGTCTGTGCCGTGGCGGCGGACATGGCGAACAGGAGGGTCAGCAGACCCATCCAGCGAAGAGCGAATGGAAACGGACGCGAGTTCATCCAGCATGACCTTTCAAAGCCGGCGTAAAACCCCGGATGACCGCCGCGAGTGCGAACAGCCCGCCGGCGGTGAGGATGATGGCCGCGCCCGACGGCACCGGCAGTTCGAGTTCGATCGGCACCAGAATGCCGATCTGTGTGCTGACGGTGGCAATGCCCACGCTTAGCCAGAAGAATCCGCGCAGTGAAAGGCTCAGCAGGCGAGCCGCAGCGGCAGGAATGATCAGCAAGGCGCCCACCAGAATGGCGCCAATGACCTTGACCGAGGCCACCGTGACGATCGTCACCAGCACCACGAAGAGATAGTCCAGCAGCTTCACGCGCACGCCGCGCACACTGGCGAGTTGCGGGTTGAAGCTGGCCAGCATGAAGCGGTTGTAGAGCGGCACCGTGAGCACCACCACCAGCGTGCCGACCACCCCCAGCACGAGCAGATCGCCCGCGTCGACCGTGAGCACCGAGCCAAACAGCACGTTCTCCAGAATGTGGATGTTCACGCGACCCGAGAGCATCAGCAGCAGGCTCGCGCCCATGGCCAGCGAGACCGCGAGGAACACGCCGATCAAGGTGTCGGGCGATAGCCCGGTGCGGTTGCGCAGATAGTTCAGCAGCATGCCGAACAGCAGGCAGTAAGCGAAGAGACTCCCGTAAGGCCCGGTGTAGGGCTCACCCAGCAAGATGCCGATGGCCACACCGGTGAGGGCAGCGTGCCCCACGGCCTCGGAAAAGAACGCGAGCCGCTTGACCACGACCAGCGTGCCCAGGCCACCGAGCACCGGCCCGATGAACAGACCCGCCAGCACGGCGTTGACCACGAACCCATAGGCCAGCGAGGCCGGCAGCGTGCCCTCCCCGGCCAGATGCTGGATGGTCTGACGAAAAGTGTCGAACGCGCTCATCAGACCTCCACCTTCTCTTTTTCTTCTTCACGTCGGTGCCGGCTGGAAAACAGTGCCAGCACACGCTGCGGTGTCAACGTCTGCGCGGCAGCGCCATCGAACAACACCTGCCGGTTCAGGCCAGTCACCTGGTCCGCCAGGCGCGTGACGGCATCGAGGTCGTGCTCGATCCACAACACGGTCACGCGAGTCTCCCGCCAGTGCGCGAGCAGGTTCTCGAACGTCTCCACGCCGGCTTCGTCCAGCGCAGACATGGGCTCATCGAGCAGGATGAGGTCGGGCGCGGGAATGAGCGCTTGCGCCAGCAGCACGCGCTGTCGCTCCCCGCCAGACAAGGCACCCATGCGGCGGTTCGATTTCTCCAGCATGCCGACCTGGCGCAAGGCCTGCTCCACCGGCACCTTCCAGCGCGGCGAAAGACCCAGAAACACCGGCCGGCGCTGGCACATCGCACCCATGAAATCCATCACCGTCATGGGCAGGCCGGCGTCGAAGGCCAGCGCCTGCGGCACGTAGCCCACCGTGCCCGGATGCTCGCCGGGCCAGGCCAGGCTGATGCGGCCCCGATGCGGCACCTGGCCCAGCAGGGCCTTGAACAACGAACTCTTGCCACCGCCGTTGGGTCCCACGAGCGCATGCACGCTGCCAGCTTCCACGCGCAGGTTCACCTGCCGCAGGATCTCGGTGTGGCCCAGCGTGAGATCGACAGATTCAAACGCGATGCCCGGTCCACCTGCGGCCATCAAACCGACTCCCGGATCGCGCGAACCACGGTGGCCAGGTTGCGGTCAATCTCCTGCTCGAACTTGTCGGCGGTGTACGGGCCATGCGAGATGTGCGTCAACGCATAAAGACGCACGCCGGTCTCTCGGCGGATGGTGTCGACGTAGGCCGAGGGGAAGTCCATCTCCGAGAAGATCACCTTCACATCGAGCGAACGGATCTGGTCGATCGTGCCCTTGAGTTGCGAGGGGCTGGGCTCGATGCCGTGCGCCGGCTCCACCACGGCCGCAACCTCCAGGCCGAACTCCCGCAGCAGGTAGTCGTAAGCGCCGTGGATGGTGGCAATGCGCAAACCACTGGCGGGCGCCTGGGCCAGTTCACCCAGCGCGTCGGCCCGAAGCTTGCGCAGTTTCTGCGCGTAAGCGCGGGCGTTGGCGGTGTACGCCGCGGCGTTCGCGGGGTCGAGCTTGCCCAGCTCGCGCGCAATGGTGTTGACCTGCGAGATCGACGCGGTCACCGACAGAAAGGTGTGCGGATTCACCACCTTGCCCGAGGTGCCTCGCCCGGTTCCCACCGCCGCGAGCAACGGCACCTGGGCGTTGGCCTCGATCACTTTCAGCCCGGGCTTCTCGCTCGCCGCAATCATCCGGCTCGCAAAGTCGTCGTGCCCAACGCCGTTGACCACGATCACGTCGAGCGAGCCAATGCGCTTGATGTCCTCGGTGCGGGGTTCGTAGGCATGGGGGTTGAAACCGGCGGGAATCACCGGCACCACGTCGGCCAGCTCGCCGACCACGTTGGCCACATAGCTGTAATAGGGATGCAGCGTCACGCCGATGCGCAGCTTGCGCGCCTGGGCAGAAGCCGGCGCGCCGGTTCCAGCGAGCGCCACGGGCGCCCAGGCCAGGGCGCACAGCAGTCGCCGGCGGCTCGCAGAAGGCTTGTCCTGAAATGACATGAAGGGTCCTTAAAAAGAGAACAGAACGGGCTCAGTGCGCGGCGTCCTTGCGCGTCACACCGGCGTCGTATCGCACCACCACCTGGCGCCAGCCCTGCCGCTTGAGCGATGCGTCGTCGAGCTGCTCGGGCCAGGTCTGCGGGCCTTCGCGCTGCACCCAGACCTGGCCGACCTCGCCGTGCCCGTGCGCGTCTTTCGCGCCACCCGCATCCGAGGCCGGCAGACGCAGCAGGAACGAGGCCGCCACAGCAGGCGCCGCAGTGCGCCCCACGTAGGCCGCGTCAAGTCCTTGTGCGGCCGTGCGCCACTCGTGCGCTCCACGTGCGGCTGCACCTGCGCCCGCGGCGAACGGCGGCAGATCCATCTCGCGCAGTTGTTCCACACCCGGCAGCTTTTTGTCGATCGCGGCCAAAGCGCCGATTTCTTCGGCCGCCACCAGCAGGTCTGCGTGCACACCTTGCTCTGCGGCATTGAGCTGCGTGCGGGCATCAATCTGATAGGGCGCCAGGGCCGCCTGTGCGTCCGGCTGCGCCCGCGTGCCAACGACCAGCGCAGCCACCGCGAGCACGCTCGCCGCCGCCAGCATCACCCAAAGCGTTTCATGGCCCGCGCCGGCGGGTCTCACCACTTGCACGCTCATGGTTTGATTTCGGTGTGGTCGACCTCGGACGAGTGTTCTCCGCCGTCTTCCAGGCGCACAAAGAACTCGCCCGCTGGCCGCTTGAACTGCAGGGCTGAATCGCTGCCCAGCGTGCTCTTGAGAAGCACGCGCTCGTCGTACGACTTCACCAGCACCGACATGCCAGCCGCGTCGCTGCCGTCCGAGAACTCCCCCACGCAGCGCACCATGCCTTCGGCCCCGGGCTTGCAAGTGAGCATCAGGCTGTGCGCCGACGCAATACCAGCGATTGCCGACGCGCCGAAACAAAGGGTGGCCTTCACGAGGTGTGTGCAAGAGGTGTGTCGCATGGTGATCTGGCAGGCCATGAAAGATTGAACGATAATGCGAATTGTTCCTAATTATATCGAGCATTTTCATGCGCACAGCCCCGCACGATCTGCCCAGTGGCCTCGCGTCGCTGGGCGACCACGAACGCTACGCCCGCGAGGTGCTCGATGACCCGACCTGGGCCTACCTGTTCGGCGCTGCAGCAGACGAATTGACCCATGGCCGGAACATCGAGGCCTGGCGCGAACTGGAGCTGATTCCGCGCGTGCTGCGGCCTCTGGCAGGCGGGCACACGCGCATCGAACTGCTGGGCCGCGAACGCCCCCACCCGATCCTTGTCGCGCCGATGGCTTTTCACCGGCTCGCCCATCCCGATGGAGAACTCGCCACGGCACTGGCCGCCGCTGCGCTGGGCGCCGGACTGGTGGTGAGCACGCAGGCCAGCTGCCGGCTGGAGGACGTGGCCGGCACCTTCCTGCCCGGCGAGGATCGCGGCCCGCTGTGGTTCCAGCTCTATCTGCAACCCGACCGCGCTTTCACCCGCGATCTGGTGCAACGGGCCGAGGCGGCAGGCTACGAGGCGCTGGTCCTCACGGTCGACGCGCCGGTGCAGGGAGCGCGGGACCGTGAGCGCCGCGCCGGCTTTCGCCTGCCTGCCGGCGTGCGCGCCGTCAACCTCGACGGCCTGCGGTCACCTCCACCCGCCACGCTCCCGGCAGCGCAGAGCGCCCTGTTCGACGACCTGCTGCTCCATGCGCCCACCTGGGACGATGTGTCGTGGCTGCGCTCGGTCACTCGCCTGCCGGTGCTGCTGAAAGGCGTGCTGCACGCAGACGACGCAAGGCTGGCCATCGAACACGGCATCGCCGGGTTGATCGTGTCCAACCACGGTGGCCGCACGCTTGACACCGCCATCACCACCGCCGCCGCACTGCCAGCGCTCGTTGAGACCGTTCAAGGCCGAGTACCTTTGCTGGTGGACGGCGGCATCCGTCGCGGCAGCGACGTGTTGAAAGCGATGGCCCTTGGCGCGTCGGCCGTGCTGGTGGGGCGCCCGGTGCTGCATGGTCTGGCCAACGCGGGCGCGCAGGGCGTGGCGCATGTGCTCCGCTTGTTGCGCGACGAACTCGAAATCGCCATGGCTCTCACTGGCTGCCGTACGCTGGCAGACGCAGGCAAGGTTCCCATGGCCACCAGAGCCAGGAAAAATCAGGACTTTTTCAACTTTTCTTGAGAATGCGAAACATTCTTGTTTAGAATGACTCCCATATGCAAACACCGATGCCCAGCGAAAGGAGCCACCATGACCACCGGATTGACCGTTCTGGGAGCCAGTGTTCTGCTGCTCCTGCTCGCCGTGTGGTGGGTTTTTCGCCATTGACCCAGCCTGGCGGCCCTCGATTTCGCTAAGCTCATGACCCTCGCCCGCGCAAACCCTGCGCTGAACTTTCCCGCACCTCTGGACGCCATGCCGCGCCGCCTGAACCGTCGCGTTGCCATCGTGCTATCCGTCCTCGGACTGCACGTGCTGGCCGTGTGGGCGCTGCAAAGTGGATTGCTGCGCCGGGCCATGGAAATCGTGATCCCCGTGCAGGTGCTGGCCGAGTTGATCGAGCCTCCTCAACCCGTCGCCGAACCGCCGCCGCCAGCGCCGGTGGTGGCAGCCCCCACGCCGCCCAAGCCCAGGCCGCGCCCTGTTCCGCAACCTCAGCCCCAACCCGTTGCGGCGCCCGAGCCCATGCCACTGGCGCCGGTGGTTCCGGTCGCGCCACCGGCTCCACCTGCCCCACCAGAGCCGATCGTCGCGGCTGCGCCGCCGCCGGCCCCGCCTGCGCCGCCTGCACCGCCGCGAATCGAATTGCCTTCTAGCAACGCCGACTACCTCAAGAACCCGCCACCGCCCTACCCGCCGATGTCGAAGCGCCTGGGCGAGCAGGGCCGCGTGGTCGTGCGCGCCTTCATCCAGCTCGATGGCACCGCTTCGCGCGCCGAAGTGCAGCGCTCCAGTGGCTTCGAGCGGCTGGACCAGACCGCCGTGCAGACCGTGCTGCGGTGGCGCTACGTACCCGGCAAGCGCGCGGGTGTGCCAGAGGCGATGTGGTTCAACATCCCGATCAATTTCGTCTTGGAATAAGTCACCCTTTTCGCAGGAGTCAGCAGCATCATGGAACCGCAAATCGCATCATCGGGCCTCGCCCACGTCTGGACGCAGGGCGACTGGGTCACACGTTCGGTCGCCATCGTGCTGCTGCTCATGTCGCTCGCCACCTGGGTCATCATTCTGTGGAAGGCGCTGGACCAGCGCGCCCAGCGCGCGCAAGCCAAAGGTGTTGAAGGCTTCTGGCACAGCGCCGACTTCGCCGAAGGGCTGGACAAGCTCGGCTCGCCCGAAGGCAACCCGTTTCGCGCGGTCGCCCTCGAAGGCCGTGAGTCCACCCGCCACATCCTGCACAAGGACGGCCACAACGGCATGCCACCGCAACGCCAGTTGCACGACAGTCTGGACGTGAGCGACTGGGTGGAGCGCTCGCTTCGCAAGAGTGTGGACGACTTCACCGCCCGCGCACAAAGCGGCCTGTCAGTGCTGGCCTCGGTGGCCTCCACCGCGCCCTTCGTGGGTCTGTTCGGCACCGTCTGGGGCATCTACCACGCCCTTCTCAGCATTGGTGCGGCCGGTCAGGTCAGCATCGACCAGGTGGCGGGTCCCATCGGCGAGGCCTTGATCATGACGGCGCTGGGCCTGCTGGTGGCGATTCCCGCCGTGCTGGGCTACAACGCCCTGGTGCGCGGCAACAAGGGCATCAGCCATCAGCTCAACCGTTTCGCACACGACCTGCACGCCTACTTCGTGACCGGAGCGCGCGTCACCGCGAGCGGTGACGGCAAGGTGCTGCCCATGAAGAAAGCCCAGTAAGGAGCACCGCCATGGCCATAGGAACCACCCAGGACAGCGACGAGATGATGAGCGAGATCAACATGATCCCGTTCATCGACGTGATGCTGGTGCTGCTGATCATCTTCATCATCACCGTGCCCGTGATCAAGCACGCGGTGAACATCGAGCTGCCGCAGGCCAGCTTGGAGAAGGTGGTGGACAAGCCTGAGAACATTCGCCTGTCGGTGGATGCCGATGGGGTCTACTTCTGGAACGAGCAGCGCGTGGACGACGCCGACTTCACCGCCCGTCTGCAGGCCGCAGCGGCAAAAGAGCCGCAACCTGAGCTGCACATCCGCGGCGACAAGGCGGTGCGGTACGAGCGCGTGGCCCTGGCCATGGCATCGGCGCAGCGCGCTGGCGTGCGCAAGATCGGCTTCATCACGGAGCCAGCTGCACCATGAACACACAAGTGCCTTCGCCACCCACCGACCGCGAGCTGCACAGCGACGCACCCGCGCCCCTGGCGGGCTCCGAGCTCCCGGTTTTGCCCAGCGCCACCCTGCTGCGTGGCCAGAAGGCAGTGGCGATCGATCACAACGGCTCGCTCTACAGGCTGCAGACCACGCGGCAGGGCAAACTGATTCTTACCAAATAGCACCGGGCATTTTTACCGGCAAACGTTTTTTCATCGTGGGGCGACCCGGGGATCTCACTTTCCCCGAGCGTCGTTTTTAGCCAGCCAAGGGGTACTCCACCTCACTAGCCAGGCATTTTTTTACAGCCCGATGGCTGCAATCCCCGCGCGCGCGACCTGAGCATCCTCGGTCGACTTCACCCCGCTCACACCCACCGCCCCCAGGCATTGCCCGTCTTTCATGATCGGGACGCCACCTTCGAGCATGCCCGCCAGCTGCGGTGCGCTCAGGAAAGACGTGCGGCCCTGGTTGATGATGTCCTCGTAAATCTTGCTCTCGCGCCGGCCCATGGCAGCGGTGTGCGCCTTTGCGGGTGCAATGTGAGCTGAAATGGCGGCGGCGCCATCAAGACGCTGCAGCGAAAGCAGGTGGCCGCCGTCATCCACGATGGCGATGGTCACTGCCCACTGGTTCTTCAACGCCTCGGCTTCGGCGGCAGCGGCGATCAGTTTGACGTCGGCATTGTCGAGAACGGGCTTGTTTTTCATGAACTTGGTCCTAAATTGACGATCAGAGAGTGTTGCAGGCGGCAATGCAGCTGCCAGAGGTGTGCAACGGGAACGATAACGCCGAGATTGTGGTGCTGGAAGGCACAAGTGACCTTACCAAATCGGTGTTTTCCGCCCCGCTGTCTCCCTGGCGACCCAGAGCCCTACAATGCAGTTTCACCGGTTGCGCGGGCATCCTGCCTGCTGTCACCGGCCCCGAGTGTCAGATGATGAAGGAGATCACCACCATGACCGACCACGTACAGACCAGCGGCCGCTTCGGCACCGCGGTTTCCACCGATGCGCAGCGCAACAAAGTCATGCGCAACACCTACTGGCTGCTGGCGCTGTCCATGCTGCCCACCGTGCTGGGCGCCTGGATCGGCGTGCAGACCGGGATCACCGCCAGCCTGACCGGGGGACTGGGCCTGATCGTCTTCCTGGGCGGAGCGTTTGCGTTCATGTTCGCCATTGAAAAGACCAAGAACTCCGCTGCCGGTGTGCCGGTGCTGCTGGGCTTCACCTTCTTCATGGGCCTGATGCTCTCGCGCCTGCTGGCGATGGTGCTCGGTTTCTCGAACGGCTCCAGCCTCATCATGACCGCTTTCGGCGGCACGGCAGGCGTGTTCTTCATCATGGCCAACCTGTCCACGGTCATCAAGCGCGACCTGTCCGGCATGGGCAAGTGGCTGTTCGTGGGCGCCCTGGCGATCATGATCGGCGCCATCATCAACGTCTTTGTGGGCAGCACCGCCGGCATGGCTGCCATCGCCACCCTGGCCATCGTGGTGTTCAGTCTGTACCTGCTGTATGACCTGAAGCGCATCGTGGATGGTGGCGAAACCAACTACATTACCGCCACCCTGGGCCTGTACCTGAGCCTGTTCAACATCTTCCAGAGCCTGCTGATGATGCTGGGCCTGTTTGGCGGCGACCGCGAGTAACTGCCCGCGAAACCAACAAAAAGGGACCTTCGGGTCCTTTTTTGTTGGGCGCGTGCCGAGGAATATTTCCGCTTCCCAGCGTCAAGTTCTGGCCCAAAGCGCCGAAACATCATGGAAACCACCCACCCTGCCATGCGCCACACCGTCTTCACCCTCTGCATCCTGAGCGCCGCCACGCTGTTGAGCGGCTGCGAGGCGCTGGGCATCGAAACGGCCACGCAGGTCAACGCCAAGAAGGAAGCCGAAGGCAAGGCCATTGGCAGCGCCTGCCGCCACGCGGTGCGCAGCATCGAGGACTGCTTCGGCAACTACCCCCGTGCCGGCAAGGCCGCGGTTTTCGCCGGCTGGCGGGAAATGGACGAGTACATGCGGGAAAACTCGATCGTGGGCATGCCTGCCGAGCCCACCCCCAGCCCGGCGCAGGGCAAAGCTGGAGACGCCGCCCACGGCGACAAACCGGCCAGCGCGGCCCGCACCTCCTGATCTGAATTCAAACGCTGCCGTCGCCCGGCACGCGTGACGGATCCAGCTCGAACACCGCCATGCTTTCCACGTGCGCGGTATGCGCAAACATGTTGACCACGCCAGCTGCGGCACAGCGGTAACCCGCCTGGTGCACCAGCAGCCCTGCATCGCGCGCCAGCGTGGCCGGATTGCAACTCACGTAGACGATGCGCTGCGGAGGTGTCCAGCCTGCACGCATCGCGGGATGCTGGTGCAGATCGGCCATGGCTTTGGCCAGGGCAAATGCGCCCTCGCGCGGCGGATCGACCAGCCACTTCTGCGCAACGCCATCGGCCACCAGTTGCTCCGGCGTCATCTCGAACAGGTTGCGCGCCGCGAACGTGGTGGGCGCAAGCGGCCGATCGCGCCCCACCTGGTTGCCCGCCAAGTTTTCGCGCGATCGCGCGACCAGTGTCTCGCTGCCTTCGATACCCAGTACCTCACCGGCCGTGGTTGCAATGGGCAGGGTGAAATTGCCCAGGCCACAGAACCAGTCGATCACGCGCTCGTTGGAGCGCGCATCCAGCAGGCGCAGTGCACGCGCCACCAGCACGCGATTGATGAACGGATTGACCTGCGTGAAATCGGTCGGCTTGAAGGGCATCTGGATGCCGAATTCAGGCAGCGCATACGACAGGGTCGCACCGCCCTGGTCCAGCAACTTCACCGTTTCAGGCCCTTTGGACTGCAGCCACCACTGCACGCTGTGCGCGGTGGCGAAGGCTCGCAAGCGAGCCAGATCGGCCTCGCTCAGGGGTTCAAGGTGCCGCAACACCAGGGCGGTGACCTCATCGCCACAAGCCAGCTCGATCTGCGGGCAGGTTTCGCGCGCGTCCATCTCGAAGATGAGGGCGCGCAGCGGGAGCAGCATGGCGCTCACGTGAGGGGGAAGAACCGGGCAGACCTTCATGTCGGCCACGTAGCGGCTCTTGCGTTCGTGAAAACCGATCAGCACCTCGCCTTTCTTGTGCACATGGCGCACCGACAAGCGAGCGCGGTAACGGTAACCCCAGGCCGGGCCTTCAATGGGACGCAGCAGGTTGTCGGCCTTGACCTTGCCCAGGTGCCAGAGGTTGTCTTCCAGCACGCGCTGCTTGATCGCGACCTGCGCCGATTCGTGCAGGTGCTGCATCTTGCAGCCGCCACAGGCACCCGCGTGCAGGCCGAAATGCGGACACCCAGGGCGCACCCGCTGCGAGGACTCGCGGTGAACAGCGGTCACTGTGCCGGCTTCCCAGTTGTTCTTTTTGCGGTGTACGTTCAGGCTGACGTGCTCGAAGGGCAAAGCACCCTCGATGAAAACCACCTTGCCATCGGGACGGCGGGCGATGCCCTGGGCGTCGATGTCCAGGGATTCCACGGCGAGCCAGCCGTCAGGGAGCGGATTTTCCGGCGTGTCGTGGGCCGCCGCGCTGGCGGTGGTGAGAAGGCTGTTTTCGTGAAGGGTGGACGCTGTCATCCACCGATTGTCTCAGGCCCAGGCCTTGAGATATTCATCCCAATGCGCTTCACTGGGCGCGAGGTTGCCCAGTGTCTCCTTCACCATCGCGATTTCCTGCTCGTACTCAGCTTCGGTAAGACCACCGCGCATTTTCTGGAAACGGCAATACACCAGGTAGGTGTTCATGACGTCGGTTTCACAATAGCGGCGAATGTCTTCGGTCTGGCCCGCGAGGTACTGCGCGTACACCTGCGAGCCGTCCATGCCGAGCTTGCCCGGAAAGCCGCACAGCTTGGCCATGGCGTCGAGTGGCGCATTGTTCTTGGGCGAGTACATGGCCAGCAGGTCCATCAGGTCCAGGTGGCGCATGTGGTAGCGGCTGATGTAGTTGTTCCATTTGAACTCGCGATCATCCTCGCCGAGGTCCCAGTACTTGCTGGCCTCCACTCCATGGCGCAGACCCCGGTAGTGCAACACCGGCAGATCGAATCCGCCACCGTTCCAGCTCACGAGCTGGGGGACCTTGTTGTCGATGGACCTGAAAAAGTTCTGCACGACCTTGCCTTCGCTCTGGCCGTCCCGGTCGACAAACGAGCGGATGTGGATGCCGGTGGCATCGCGCAGCACGCAGCTGATGACCAGCACACGCTGCAGGTGCAGGGGCATGAAATCGCTCTGCCCTTTTTCCTTGCGCTGGGCAAGCCAGGCGGCATACACCTGCTCGTCCGTCTCTTCGGCAGGCGCGCCGCGCAAGGCGCGAAGTCCGTCAACGTCGGGGATGGACTCGATGTCGAAAACGAGGACGGGCCAGACCATGCAGCGCGCCGTCTCAGCGCTTGGGCAGGTGGCCCATGGGATCGACCGGCTTGCCGAGCCGGCGCACCTCGAAATGGAGCTTCACGCGGTCGGTATCGCTGCTGCCCATCTCGGCGATCTTCTGGCCCTGTCGCACCGCCTGGTCTTCCCGCACCAGCAGCGCCTGGTTGTGCGCGTAGGCGGTGAGGTAGGTGTTGTTGTGCTTGAGGATGATGAGGTTGCCGTAGCCCCGCAGACCCGCACCCGCATAAACCACACGCCCATCGGCCGCCGCGATCACGGGGTCGCCGATCTTGCCCGCAATGGAAACGCCCTTGTTGTTGGCCTCGTCGAACGGCGTGATGACGGTTCCCTGCGCCGGCCAGATGAAGCCGATCTCGTCTCCGCCTGCTGCGGGGGGCTGCGCCGGCGGGGCGGCCGGAATCGGTGTGGGCGGTGCGGCCTCGGTCAGGGGGCGGGCCGTCACGCCTGAACTCGCCACCGGGCTGGTGGATGGCGCGGTGGGCGCTGCAACGGGGGGAGGCGCTGTGACCGCAGCCGTGACAGGTGGCTGCACGCGAAGCACCTGACCCACTTCGATCGAGTTGGCATTCGCCAGGCTGTTCCAGTTCTGGATGTCGCGCCAGTTCTGGCCGTTGTCCAGGGCGATCCGGTACAGGGTGTCTCCCGGTTTCACGGTGTAGTAGCCCGGCTTGCCGGCGTTCTCGGCGCCGGGCATCACCACCACCGCCTCCGGGCCGGAGCGGACCGCACCGCGGTCTTCCACCGGTGCCGGACCCGACACGCGGCGCGTGGAGCAACCGGCCGTCACCAGCAACACGGCCAGCACGGTCATGACAGCGGCGCCTTGCCATGCCGAGCGCCCCGACTTCTGGGGAAGACCCTGCAACTGGAAAACACGCTCGTTCATGAAGACTCCCACCGTTGGCGTGGGCACTGTGCGTCGTTGAGGCACAGGCCCTGTAAGAAAAACAGCTGCGTTGTCGGAGACAAGCACCAGCTCATGCGATTCCTGATTTTAGAGGCACAAACATGACCGCTTCCAGTTCGGTGCGCACCACGCCAGTGGCAGTCTTTTCTACCACCACCAGATTCTGCCGGCCCGCGCCGGTCACCGCTGGCGCCACCAGCCGGCCACCCACGGCCAGCTGGTCGATCCAGGCATCCGGGATGTCGTTGCCGCCCGCTGCGGCAATGATGCCCGCATAGGGCGCGCCCCGTGCATAGCCCAGCATGCCATCGCCAAAAAGGAGGTGAAGATTGGACAACCGGAACGGGCGAAGGTTCTCGCGCGCCTTTTCATGCAGGCCCTTGAGCCTCTCGATGCTGTAGACCTCGCGGGCCACATGGCTCAACACCGCAGCCTGGTAGCCGCAGCCGGTGCCGATTTCAAGCACGCGACCTAGTTTCTCGGGCCGCCCCTGGCACAACAATTCGATCATGCGGGCGACCACGCCGGGTTTGGAGATGGTCTGACCCAGGCCAATGGGCAGGCTGGTGTCCTCGTAGGCCTGGTTGACCAGCGCGGTGTCGACAAACCGATGACGCTCCACCGCACGCAGAGCCGCCAGCACGCCGGCATGGCTCACACCCTGGGCCTCGATCTTGCGCACCAGGGCCGTGCGCACGGCTTGAGAGTCCATGCCCACGCCGCTGGGCACCGCCGGCCTGGCCAACGGTGCGACCACGCGGCCTCGCGCAGCCACTGGAGGCGTGGCGCGGGGCGCGGCGGCCGAAGTCTCCAGCCTGGCGGGAAAACCAGGTCGAGGACGTGCGACGGATGGTGGCGGCTGCAAGGGCACACCGCGTTTCACGGCGTGGCCTCCGTGGAGTGGTCGGGATTCGCCAGCGCCGCGGCGGTGGGCGCCCAGTAGGCCAGCCGGTCGTGGTCTGTCAGGTCCACCTGCAGCGGCGTGATGGTGGCGTAGCCCTGCAGCGAGGCGTGGAAGTCGGTGCCTTCGGCATCGTCCTTGGCCTTGCCCGCGCTGCCGATCCAGTACATGGTGTCGCCGCGCGGGTTGGTCTGCGAAATCACCTGCTCGGCCGCGTGGCGCCGTCCCAGACGCGTGACCTTGAAACCGCGGATCTCGGCCAGCGGCCGGTTGGGAATGTTCACATTGAGCAACCAGGGATCAGCAGGTGGGCCGTTCTCCAGCGAAGGCAACAACTGCGACACCAGCCGGGCCGCCATGCGGCCGGCGTCCTCCAGGTGGGCCCAGCCCTTTTCCGTCTGCGAGAAGGCAATGGCCGGAATGCCGAACAAGTAGCCCTCCATGGCAGCGCCCACGGTGCCCGAGTAAATGGTGTCATCGCCCATGTTGGCGCCATTGTTGATGCCCGAGACCACAAGATCGGGCCGGTACCCGAGCAGCCCGGTGAGGGCGATGTGCACGCAATCCGCCGGTGTGCCATTGACATAGCGAAACCCGTTGTGCGAGGTGTGCACATACAGCGGCGAGTGCAGGCTGAGCGCGTTGGACTTGGCGCTGTTGTTGTGCTCGGGGGCCACCACCTCCACATCGGCCAGCCCTTTCAGCGCTTCATACAGCGCCACGATGCCCGGCGCCTGGTAACCGTCGTCGTTGGAGATGAGGATTTTCATTGCGGCGATTTTAGGTGGATCGAGCAGGTCACGCCCGGGACAGTCAACGGGCTTACCCGCTGCAACGTGGTGCTCCACGCTGCCTATCATGGCTCGGTTCATGACCAACCAACCGAGGAGAAGCCATGCAAGCCTGGCTGTGTGAGAACCCTGTGGGCGTGGAGGCCCTGACCTGGAAAGAGCTGCCCACGCCCGAGCCGAAGGCGGGTGAGGTGCTGGTGGAGATCCAGGCCGCCAGCCTGAATTTCCCCGACCTGCTGATCGTGCAGAACAAGTACCAGACCAAGCCTCCCCTGCCCTTCGTACCGGGCTCGGAATACGCCGGCGTGGTGCGGGCCGTGGGCGAAGGCGTGAAACACCTTCAAGTGGGCCAGACCGTGGCTTGCATGGCCGGCACGGGGGGCTTTGGCACGCATGCGGTGGTGAATGCGGCGCTGTGCATGCCGCTGCCGCCCGGTTTCCCCGCCGTGGATGCCGCTGCCTTCGGCCTGATCTACGCCACCTCGTGGCACGCCCTGATGGACCGGGGAGCGCTGAAGGCCGGCGAAACCGTGCTGGTGCTGGGTGCGGCGGGCGGCGTGGGGACGTCTGCCATCCAGATCGCCAAGGCGGCTGGTGCGCGCGTGATCGCAGCGGCATCGAGCGATGAAAAATGCGAGCTGTGCCGGCAACAGGGCGCCGACGCCACCATCAACTACAGCGTGCACACGCCCAAGGAGGGCCTGCGCGAGGCCATCAAACAGCTCACCGACGGCAAGGGACCTGACGTGATCTACGACCCGGTGGGTGGTGAATTTGCGGAGCCGGCATTTCGCTCCATTGCGTGGCGCGGGCGCTACCTGGTGGTGGGCTTTGCCAGCGGCCCCATCCCCAGCCTTCCGCTGAACCTCACCCTGCTCAAGGGCGCCAGCATCGTGGGTGTGTTCTGGGGCGACTTCGCCCGCCGCGAGCCCAAGGCCAACGCGCAGATGATGCAGACCCTCGCGGCCATGTACGCCAAAGGCGAGGTGAAACCCGTGATTGATCAGACCCTGCCCATGCGCGATCTGCACAAGGCCTACGCGATCATGGGATCGCGCTCGGTCAAAGGCAAACTGGTGATGGTGAATAAGGGGTAGTCAGATCAGCGCGCGCAAGGAGCGCGCCGCTTCCTTGAGCACCGGCAGCAGGCGCGCCACGGCATCGGCCGAAGTTTCCTGGTTGATCGGCATGGTCACGCTGATGGCACCTTGCACGTCGTTGTTGCGATCGAACAGCGGCACCGCCAGGCCACGGAAGTTCAGCTCCATCTGCTGCTCCGACAGCGCCCAGCCCTGGCGCCGGAAACGTTGCAGCTCGCTGCGCAAGCGCTCCTTGCTGGAGATGGTGTAGGGCGTGTAGGCGCGCAGTGTGCGACCGGCCAGCCAGGCGTCGGAGGCCGACTCGCTCAAGCCTGCGAGAAACGCCATGCCAGCGGCCGTCACTTGAGCCTGCACGCGCGAGCCGAGCATGTAGCCCGTGTTCATCTGGCGGTGCACGCCGCTGCGGGCGATGTATACCGTGTCATCGCCATCCAGCACCGCCAGGTACGCGATTTCGTGCGTGCCCGCCGCAATGCCTTGCAGAAACGGCTGCACCAGGCGGGGCAGGCGCGCAGACTCCAGGTAGGCATGCCCCAGGCGAAGGATGCGCGGTGTGAGCCAGAACAGCTTGCCATCGGTGCTCACATAGCCCAGGTGGGCGAGCGTGGCGAGGTAGCGCCGCGCGGCTGTGCGCGTCATGCTGCAGCGAGCGCCCGCCTGGCTGGCGGTCAGGCGCGGGTGCTGGTCGTCGAAGGCCTCAATGACGGCGAGCCCGCGCTCCAGACCGGCAATCCAGTCGCGTCTTTCCAGCGATGGCGCTGCGGGGTTGGCGGGCAGTTTTTTCATGAGGGCAGCATTGGAAAAAACCCTAGTAAGGAGCGATGGACGATCGCCTGTGTGCGATTATCGAACAGCCGACGCCACGATGCTGCGCCAAAAAGCGCGCTTGCCCCTAAAGTCCGTTCAGTTTCCCTCCACCGAAGCGAGTGTCTTCATGAGCGATCTTCTCCTCAGCGCGGCCGCCGGCCGCGAACCGCTGCAGGCGTCCTTCAGCGATGCGGCGAACCCACTCGGCCTGGACGGCATCGAGTTCATCGAGTACGTCACCAGCAAACCGCAGGCCCTCGGCCAGGTGCTGGAGATGATGGGGTTCCGGCCGGTCGGACGCCACCGTTCGCGTGAGGTGCTGCTCTACCGCCAGGGCGAGCTCAACATCGTCGTCAATGCGCACCCGACCGATGCGCGTGGCGGCGGTCACGGCGGTGAGGTGCCGTTCATCTCGGCCATGGCCTTGCGCGTTCGCGACGCGCGCTCGGCTTACCACTACGTGCTCGAACGCGGCGCTTGGTCGGTGCCTACGCATGCCGAGGTGATGGAGCTCAACATCCCGGCCATCCACGGTGCGGGCAACAGCCGCATCTACTTTGTCGACCGCTACGCCGAGTTTTCGATTTACGACGTCGATTTCGTGCCCATCCCCTCGGTGGACCAGCGCCCTCCGGCCACGGCCGGCGTGCATTTCTTTGGCGTCGTGCAATACATCGGTCCGGAGCGCAGCAACGACTGGATCCAGTTTTACAACGAGCTCTTCGGCACCGAGCTGATTCCGGACGAACAGCGCTTCGGCATCATGCCCAAGGGCACCCTGCTTCGCACACCGGCGCTCGATCCGGCCCGGCGCTTCATGCTGCAGCTCATCGAGCCCGAAATCAACGTGGTGGATTCCGAGGAGCGGCTGCAGCGCATCGGTCTGGGCGTGCCCGACGTGCTGGCCGCCGTGAAGGCGCTGCGCGCGCTCGGTGTGGAATTCGTCGAGACGGAAGCGGCCCACACCGAGCAACGCGGCGCCATCACCAAAACCTACCTGGGCTCGGTGGTGTTCGAGCTCGTGCACAGCGAAAAGGCCTGATCCCGTGAACGCTCAACGAGACGCCATCGAAGCCATCAGCGGTTTCGGCATGGACACCATCACGCTGGCCGGACCGCTGGAAGCCAAGCTCGCCGCCATGAAGGCGGCCGGCTTCTCCCAGGTCATGCTCAAGGCCAACGACCTCGTGGGTCACCCGGGCGGTTTGACTGCGGCCGTGCAGACCGTCAAGGACAGCGGCTTGCGCGGCACCGGGTTCCAGGTGTTGCGTGATTTCGAAGGGCTCTCCGGCCACCTTCATCACTACAAGATGGACATCGCCAAGAGCATGCTCGAAATGTGCGCTGCGCTGGATTGCCGCGTGCTGCTCGCCTGTTCTTCCACGTCCACCCACGCCTCGCAGGACATCGACCACCTCGCGCGCGACCTGCGCAAGCTGGCCATGCTCGCCATTCCACTGGGCATCCGCATTGCCTACGAAGGCCTGTCATGGGGTCGCACGGTCAACGAGTTCACCACCGCCTGGGACGTGGTCTGCCGCGCCGACTGCCCCAACCTGGGCCTCGGCCTGGATTCCTTCCACATCTTTGCGGCCAAGACCTCACTCGAAGAGATCGACTACCTCGACCCCGAGAAGATCTTCCTCGTGCAGCTCGCGGACTTCATGTGGCAAGAGACGCGCACTTTCGAGGAACGCATGACCACGGCGCGCACCTTTCGCGTGTTTCCCGGCGAAGGCGTGCACAGCGAGCAGCTGGTCGACCTCGTGCTCAAGCTCGATCGGCTGGGCTACACAGGCGACTACAGCTTCGAGGTGTTCAACGACGACTACCAGCAGATGCCGCTGCCCATGGTGGCGGAGCGGGCGCGCCGCTCGGCGCTCTGGCTGGCCGAAGACGTGCTGCGCCGATCGGTGCCCCTGCCCAACCAGATGCGACTGAAGGGCTGAAGCGCGCGGCGCTCAGCCGTGGCGCACACGCACGCCCAAGCCGCCGCACAGCGCAATGAGCGCAATACCCGCGAACGACCACGCATCGGGCGCATAACCAAACACCACCCAGCCGCCCAGTGTGGCGAAGCCGATCTGTGCGTACATGTAGGGCGTGAGCCGCGAGGCCGGTGCGCGGTGGTAGGCCTGGATCATGAAGTAGTGCCCCAACGAGCCGAACACCCCCATCACCGACACAATGGCCCAGAGTTTCCAGTCGCCCAGTGGCACCCAGGACCACGGCAGCAACAAGGTGCCGAACACCAGGCCGGTGAGCCCGGTGTAGAAATGCATGGTGCCGGGGTCTTCGCTGCGCACCATGCGGCTGGTGACGATCTGGTAAACCGCGTTGATCACCACCAGCCCCAGCGGCAGCAGCATCGCCCCCTGAAAATCACTGCCCTTGGGCCGGATCACGATCAGCGCACCGATCAGGCCACCCGCCACCAGCCACCACGTGAACGGTGGCACGCGCTCATGAAGCAACGGCGCCGCCAGCAGCGTGATCACCAGCGGCACCAGCATGAGGATGGCGGTGAACTCGCCCACCGGCACGTAGCGCAGGCTCATGTAGGCCACCGTGCCCGAACCCACCATGAGCGTGCCGCGCAGCAACTGCCAGCCCGGCTTGCGCGTCTTGAAGAGGGCGGTGCGCTGGCGTGGCCACAGCAGCAGCAATGTCATGGCCGTCTGCACCAGAAAGCGCAACCACACCGCCATGAGCACGGGCACCACGGCGCCCACATACTGCGATCCGGTGTCGAGCAAGGCAAAGCACAGCGTGGCGCACACCGCCATGGCAATGCCCCGCGCGGGATGCGGAAATCTCGGATCTGACAAGAAGGGCCCTGGAAACGCGTGCTCAGTAGCTCAGGCGAGCCACCGACCGCAGCACATCAGCGGTGGTGGTGGGAAGCCCGAAGTATTCCAGATAGGCAGGGATCTGCTCGAACAGCATGTCTGCGCCCACCTGCACGCGGCAACCACGGGACTTCGCAGCGGCGAGAAACGCCGTCATTTCCGTGCGCATCACCACCTCGCCCACGAACGTGCGGGCTTCGAGGCGCGATACATCGAGCGGCAAAGGATCGCCCTCGTTCATGCCCATGGGTGTGGCGTTGACCACCAGGTCGAAGCCCGCCGGATCGTTGCTGCCCGTCGCCACGTCAATGGCCGGATAGTAGGTCCGCAGGCGTCCCGCCAGCGCTTCGGCAGAAGTGAGGTTCACGTCGTGCAGAGCGATCGAGCCAATGCCCGCACCCGCCAGCGAGGCAGCGATGCTGCAACCGACGCCGCCACACCCCACCACCAGCACGCGAGCGCCCGACAGAACCAGGCCTTTGCGCCGCACACCACGCACGAAGCCTTCGCCATCGAACATGTCGCCCACCAGGCGGCCGTCGTCGGTGCGTTTGACCGCATTGCAAGCGCCCGCCACCTTCACGGTGGGCGTCACTTCGTCGAGCAGATCGACCGTGACCACCTTGTGCGGCATGGTGATAAGCGCGCCACGCACATTGGTCAGCGTGAACACCGATCTCAGCAATGCCGGGTAGTCTGGCGCCCGGCAGCCCATGGGCACCACCACCGCGTTCACCCCCACCTGCTCGAAGTAGGGGTTGTAGATCATCGGCGACTTGAAGGTGTGCGTCGGGTAGCCGATGTGGGCGATGATTTCTGTGAGGCCGTTGATCATGGTCAGCAGGTGAATGGACTGCGGTGGCGGAGATTCACTTGCGAACCTTGGCCAGTTCGGCCTGCAGTTCCTTGACGGTTTCCTGGCCGACGTTGACCGCGTATTTGGCGGTCACCGGGCGCATCAGGTCGCGCAGCTTGGAGAGCTCGGCCGCCGGCAGCTCGGTCACCTGCATGCCGTTCTTCTTCATGTTGTCCAGCGCAGCAGCCACCTGGCCGCGCGCCTGCTCTCGCTGGTATTTCGCGGCTTCCACGGCGGCGTCAGAAATGATTTTTTTCTGGGCCGCGTCGAGCGTGTCCCAGAACTTCTTGCTGATGATCACCGACTGCGGGTTGTACTGGTGGTTGCTCATCACCAGGTGCTTCTGCACCTCGTAAAACTTGTTGGCGTTGATCACGGTCACCGGGTTTTCCTGCCCGTCGATGGCCTTCTGTTCCAGCGCGGCATACACCTCCGGAAACGGCAGTGGCGTGGGGTTGGCGCCGAGCGCCTTGACCCAGTCCACGTTGATCGGGTTGGGGATCACGCGCAGCTTGAGCCCAGACAGGTCTTCCACCTTGGTGACGGGGCGCCGGCTGTTGGTGATGTTGCGGAAACCGAGCTCGAAGTAAGCCAGGCCCACCAGGCCTTTTTCCTGCAGCTTGTCGTGAAGCTTCTTGCCGAACGGGCCGTCCATCACAGCGTCTGCTTCCGCCGAGTTGTTGAACATGAACGGGAAGTCGTAGATGGCGAATTCCTTCACCTGGCTGGCGAAGATGCCCGAGTTCATGGAGGCCATCTCCAGCGTGCCGCCCTGAATGGCCGACACGTTGGCCTGGTCGCTACCCAGCGTGCCACCAGGAAACAGGTTGACCTTGATCTTGCCGCCCGATTTCGCGGTGACGATCTCGGCGAATTTCTCCAGGCCCATCACGATCGGATGGCCCTTGGGGTTCTGGGTGGCGAACTTGATGGTTTTGTCTTGCGCCTGGGCGGCGCCAAAAGCGGTGAGGGCCATGGCGGCCACCAGGGTTTTGAGCATCATGCGTTTCATGGTCGTCTCCTGAGAATTGAGCGGGAAGAAAGAAGAAAGTAAAGAGAGGAAAGAAAAAAAAAGGTCAGCCAATCAGCAGCTTCGCGGGCCACATCACCAGCTGCGGGAACAGCACCATCAGGAACATCACCGCGAACTGCACCAGCATGAACGGCAGCACGCCACGCGTGACGTCGTCCATGCGCATGCGGCCCACGCCGGCCACGGTGTTGAGCACCGTGCCCACAGGCGGTGTGACCAGGCCGATGGAGTTGTTGATGATGAAGAGCACACCGAAGTACACCGGGTCGATGCCGGCGGCCTTGACGATCGGCATGAGCACTGGCGTGAGGATGAGGATGGTGGGCGTCATGTCCATCGCGGTGCCCACCACGATCACGAGCGCCATGATCGCGAACATCAGCAGCGTGGGGTTGTCCAGCAGCGGCTGCAGCAGCGTCACGATCTGGTCGGGCAACTGGGCCACTGTGATCAGCCAGGCCGAGACCATGGCGGCCGCCACCAGGAACATGATCACGGCGGTGGTCTTGGCCGCATTCAGAAACACTTCGTGCAGCTGCTTCCAGGTCAGTTCGCGGTAGATCACGCCGGCCACAAACAGCGCATACACCGCCGCCACCACGGCGGCCTCGGTCGGTGTGAACACGCCCATGCGCAGGCCCACCAGAATGATCAGCGGCAACATCAGCGCCCAGCCTGCGCTGCGCATGGCGGTCATCACCTCACCGGCGGATTTGCGCGGCGGCGGCTCCAGCTTCTCCTTGCGCGTGGTCCACCACCAGGTGGCCCACAGACCAGCGGCCAGCAGGATGCCGGGGAAAATGCCGGCGAGGAAGAGTTTGGAGATCGACACGTTGGCCGCCACGCCAAAGATCACGAAGCCGATGGAGGGCGGGATGATGGGGCCGATCACGCCGCAGGCCGCGATGAGGCCACCGCTGCGGGCCTTGTCGTGGCCTGCCTTCACCATCATCGGCAGCAGCAGCGCCGTGAGCGCGGCGGCGTCGGCCACGGCCGAGCCTGAGAGCGCCGAGAGCAGGCAGGCCGCCACGATGGTGACGTAGCCCAGGCCGCCGCGCACATGCCCCACCAGCGCCATCGCGAAATTCACGATGCGCCTGGACAAGCCGCCAGTGTTCATGATCTCGCCCGCCAGCATGAAGAAGGGCACGGCCAGCAGCGGGAAGCTGTTGGAGCCTTCGATCACGTTCTGCGCGAGGATCTGCGCGTCGAAAATATCCAGGTGCCACATCAGGGCCACGCCACTGAGCAGCAGCGCAAAGGAAATGGGAATGCCGACAGCCATGGCGGCCAGCAGGGAACCGAGGAAAACGGCGATGGTCATGGTGAATCTCGCTTGGGTTCAGGGGCGAGCATCGCCAACAGGCATCTCTTCGGACTCGCGGATGCCGATGAGCTCGTTTTCAGTCATCTGGCCGGTCGCCAGACGCCAGAGGTTCAACAGCAGCACGGGCGCGGCCAGAACGGCGAAGGTCATGCCGCTGGCGTAGAAATACGCCATGGAGGTCTGCATGACGGCGCTGGTCGATTCCCAGTTGATCTTCACCTGCTCCCAGGCACCCTGAAAAACCAGCCAGCAGACAAACAGCATCAGCACCAGGCTCACCGCCAGGCACAGCTTCTTGCCCAGCACGGGCAGGCGCGAGATCAGGGAGTCGGTGCCCAGGTGGGCGCGCTCATTCAACGCCACCACCGCACCCATGAAGGTCATCCACACGAAGAGCCAGCGCGAGAGCTCTTCGGACAAGGTGATGCCGGAATTGAAGCCGTAGCGCATGACCACGTTGCCGAACACCATCACGACCATCAGCACCAGGCTGCCCACCATCAACCAGGCCAGGGCCCGGCAGTAGCGATCAATGAATTTCTGCACCACTTCTTGTCTCCTCACGGAATGGAAACATTAATGTACGAACTGGTTAGTTTTCAATAATCAGGGGAAACCCTGAAATTTTCCGCCGCCCGTCGCCTCGGCTCTCAGGGGTGCCCGCTTCAGGCGCGCACGAAGCGAACGATCATTTCGGTGATGCTGGCGCGCCGCGCGGCCAGCGCTTCGGGCGAAGCCATGTCGCGCTTGAAGATGAGGCCGAAGGTGTGGCGGTTGGACACGTTGAAGAACGAGAGCGCCGAAATCGAAGCGTGGATGTCGATCGGGTCCAGACCGGGACGGAAAACGCCCTTGGCGACGCCGCGTTCGTACAGCTGCCGGATGGAGGAGATCGCCGGCACATTGAGTTGCTGAATGCTCTTGCTCTGCTCGAGAAACTGGCCACGGTTCATGTTTTCGGACATGACGAGGCGGATGTAATTCTCATGGTCGTGGTGGTGGTCGAAGGTGAACTCGACCAGCCTGCGCAGTGCCGCCTCGGGTTCCAGGTCCTGCAGGTGCTGCTGACTTTCTATCTCGCGCATGCGGCGATAGGACTCTTCCAGAACCGCCAGATACAAACCTTCTTTGCTACCAAAATAGTAGTAAATCATGCGCTTGCTGGTGCGCGTGGCGGCCGCGATCTCGTCGATGCGTGCACCCGCCAGACCCTTTTCCGCGAACTCGGCCATGGCCACTTCCATGATGTTGGCCATGGTGCGCTCGGGATCGTTGGTGCGGGTGACCGCCTTTTCCACCGGAGCGGCCCGTGTGCTTCGACGCCGGGAATGTACCGTTTCGTTCATTTCGGCAGTATAGGGGCAGCCTCCGTGGCGCAGAAGTGCTCGCCGCTCATCACACCCATGTCGGCGGCCAGCAGGGGCGCAAACGCCATCTGGTCGAGCACATCCCGCTGCAGATCGATGCCGGGAGCGATCTCGAAGAGCTCGATGCCCTGAGGGGTGAGCCGGAAGCTGGCGCGCTCGGTGAGGTAGATCACCTCCTGTCCGCGCACCAGGCTTTGCGGGCCGCTGAAGGTGATCTGGTCGACACGCTCCACCAGCTTCTTCACGGCGCCTTGCTGCAGCACGCGCATCTGCCCGTCGCCGGTCTGCAGCTTCACGCCCTTGGCCGCGAGCGTGCCGCAAAACACCACCTTGCGCGCGTTCTGCGCGATGTCGATGAAGCCGCCGGGGCCCACGGTGAGGCCACCGAGTTTGCTCACATTGACGCTGCCTTCGACATCGAATTCGCCGAAGCCGAGAAACGCGATGTCGAGGCCGCCACCGGCATAGAAGTCGAACTGTGTGGCGGCGTCGAGCATGGCGCTGGCGTTGCGCGCGTAGCCAAACAGCACCCCGTCCATCAGCGTGCCGCCATAGGTGCCGTGCTCGATGGTCTGGTAGAGGCGGTGCTGATCGCCGCGCGCGGCAATGAGCCGGGCCACGGCATCGGGCACACCCACGCCGTAGTTGACCACCGGGCGCGCCTTGCCGGTGTTGAACAGCTCCACCGCCGCACGCCGGGCGATGGCCTGGCGCTCACCGAAGGCTTCCTGCGCCGCCGCCACTTCGCGCGCATGGTCAGCCGCTTCGCTGCGCTCGCGTGCCGCGCCGGTGAGCTCACCGCTGAAGGACGGATCGAACGGAATGTCGTAGCTGGTGCGCTGGTCGGGATCGACGACGACGGCATCGACCCAGGCGCTGGGAATGCGCACCTCGCGCGCCTTCAGCGCACCCCGGGGCAAGCGTTCGGCCACCTGCACGATGACCTTGCCCCCGCTGTTGCGTGCGGCCAGCGCGAGCGACTGGGCATCGAGGTTGGCGGCTTCGTGCTCGAAGCTGATGTTGCCGTCTTCGTCCGCTGCGCTGGCGCGAACGATGGCCACATGGATGGGAAAGGGCTTGTAGCGCAGGTACTCGCGCCCATCCATGTGCACCACCTCTGCCAGATCGTCTTTCGCGGTGGCGTTCATGCGGCCACCGCCCAGGCGCGGGTCGCACACCGTGCCCAGGCCCACATGGGTGAACAGGCCCGGTCTTCCGGCACCGATCTCGCGCATGAGCTGGCTGCTCACACCGCCCGGCAGGATATAGGCCTCGATTTTTTCGTCCACCGCGAGCTGCTGCATGGCGGGCGACCACACCCAGTGCCCACCGATCACGCGCCGCACCAGGCCTTCGTGGGCGAAACAGTTCATGCCTTTGGTCTTCTTGTCGCCGATGCCGAGCGCGTGCATCACGGTGAGGCCGCGCGGGTGCTGCGTGGCGAGAAAGCGCGCCTGCACGGCCTCGAACACGTGGGTGGCTTCCATCAGGCCACCACCACCGCCCATGAGGCCCACGGTGTCGCCATCGCGAATGAGTGCCACGGCCTGCGCGGCGGTCATGAACTTGCTGTCGCTCATGGCGGGCTCACCGGTGCACGTCGAAGAGCGCTGCGCCCTTCTTCAGCGCGCTCCTGGCAATGACACCGCGATGGATCTCGCTCGTGCCATCGAAGATGCGGTAGATGCGGGCGTCGCGGTAGTAGCGCTCGATCGGCAGTTCCTTGCAGAATCCCATGCCCCCAAACACCTGCACCGCTCGATCGACCACGCGCCCCAGCGTCTCGGCCGCGTGCACCTTCACCATGGCGATCTGCTCACGCGCGTCCAGGCCCTGGTCCAGCATCCACGCCGCGTGATAGACCATCCAGCGCGCGGCGTTGATCTCGATGACGCTGTCGGCCAGCATTTGCTGCACCATCTGGAAATCGCCGATGCGGGTCTTGAACTGCTGGCGGTCGTTGGCGTAGTCCAGCATCAGCTCGCACACATGCGTGGCCTTGCCCACGGCGCGCGCGCCCACCTGGGCGAGGCGCACCACGTTGAGCGCACCCATGGCGAGCTTGAAGCCCTGTCCTTCTTCACCCAGCAAAGCGGCGGGCTCCAGCGGCACATCGCTGAAGAACAGCTCCAGGTGGGGCGTGCCCCGGATGCCCATCATCGGCTGGTCCTTGCCCACGGTGAAGCCCGGCAAGCCCTTGTCGACCATGAACATGGAGATCTCTTTATCGCCGGTGCGCGCCGAGACGAGAAAAAAGTCGCTCCACTCGCCGTCGCTGATGAAGTGCTTGCTGCCGTTGAGCACCCAGCCCGCATCGGTTTTTTTCGCATGGGTCTGAATGCCAGCGGCGTCCGATCCGGCACCGGGTTCGGTGATGGCGATGGCGCAGGTGCGTGTGCCTTCCACTGCGGGCTGCAGCCAGCGTGCCACCTGCTCGCCCTTGCAATGCAGCAGTGGTTCGTACACGTTGCCGAAAGCGCGGCGGATCAGGTAGTCGCTGGTGTGGCCGAACTGTTCTTCGCACAGGATGCGGTCCAGGTTCGACAGGCCAGCGCCACCCAGCCCGGCCGGCATGTTCAGCGCGTACAGTCCCAGCGCGCGCGACTTCTCATGAAGGGCCTGCGCCTGCGTGCGGTCGAGGTGGCCCTGCTCTTCCAGAGTGTCTTCGAGCGGGCGCAGTTCTTCGGCGATGAACCGGCGAACCGTGTCGATCATCATCTTCTGCTCGTCGTTGAGTGCAAAGTCCATGGGGTTCTTTCAGAGAATCACGACCGGCGTTCCACGAACGGGCGGCTCGCGGCCAGGCAGCGCGCTGCCCATTCGTTCACACCGGTGGTTTTCTCGCGCTCGAGGTGGATCACTTCCACGCTGATCGGCAAATCTGCAGGCAGCGCATCGAAAAGACCCGCCAGGTCGATGCTGCCCTCGCCAGGCAGCAGGCGTTCGCAGCGCGCGGTGTGGATCATTTCTTCGTGGCTGAAGTGCGTGCCGGCCTCCGCATCGCAAATCTGCGCGTAGTGCAGCAGCGCGCGCGGAATGGCGCGGATGTCGTCCGGCGTGGTGTGCGAGCGCCCGAAGTGAAGCGCGTCGACCAGGATGCCGGCGTTGGCCGGCTGGCCTGCCTCGCGAACCACGCGCAGCGCCGCCTTCGCATCAGGTACGCCGGTCCAGGGCATGAATTCAAGATCGGCCGTCAGCCCATACGGCGCCATCACCTCGCACAGGCGGGCATAGCTCTCGATCAGGCGCGCCTCGTCGCGGTCGTCACCCGCCACCAGAATGGCCCGGGCCTGAAGTGCCGCGCCCGCGTCGTACAGCGCATCCCAGGTGTGCGGATCGAAGCCTGCATCGATGCGGATGATCTCCAGATCCAGCACGCCCACGCCGGTGTCGCGCTGCGCGGCCACGGTCTCGCGCAGCGCCTCGGGGTAACCCAGCAGGTACTGCTGCGCAGCACCCGGTGCGTTGGGCCACAACCGCAGGCCCACGTGTTGATAGCCTTCGGCCGCTGCAACGGCAATGGCTTCGGCGGGCGAGCATCGGTGGGCGCCCAGGTAGGCAAGGGAATAGAGGCGGGTCATGGCGGTGCGCCCCGTGTTCAGGGGGCGTAGATCGGCTTGCGGCCGGCGGCAGCGCTGCTGCCGCCGGTGTCGGCGGTGAGGTTGAAGAAGGGCGACGCGCCGCTGATGGCCGCCAGCTGAGTTGCCACCGAAAGCAGCTCGGGACCGAGCTCCTGCATGCGCTCGGGCGTGAAGCGCACCGTGGGGCCCGCGATGGTGATGACACCCATGGCGGCCTGGCCGGCGAACCGCACTGGCGCTGAGATGGCCGCGAGGCCCAGGCTGTAGGTGTCGGTGGTCATGCTGAAGCCGCGTTCTCGCGTGGCGCGCACAGCGTCCATGACCGCCTGCAAGGTGGTGGGGGCGTTGGGCCCAAAGGCCTGCACGGGCCCCAATCCCTGGCGCGCCAGCAGGCCCAGGCCTTCGTCGTCGCTCAGGGTGGACAACCAGGCCCAGCCAGACGATGAACACGAGAGCTGCGCGTCGATGCCCATGTCGGGGTCGTACCGCAGGCCCTGGCGTGCGCCCTGGGCGCGTGCCACCCAGGTCAGGCGCTCGCCGTCCACCACCGAAAGCCGCACCAGCTCGCCCGACACCTCGGCCAGGTGGTTCAGCAAGGGCTGCGCCACGTCGACGATGCCGCTGTGGCCCAGGTAGGACAGGCCCATGCTCACCAGTCGGGTGGTGAGCATGTAGTCGCCGCGCCCGCGGGCCTGGCGCACATAGCCCAGACGAACCAGATCGGCGAGCAACCGGTGTGCGGCACTGCGAGGCATTTCAAGCTGGTCGGCGAGCGCAGCCAGTTCCATGCCTTCGCCGTGCCGCGACAGCAATTCCAGAATGCCCAGGGTTCGTTCAAGTACACCGCTCATGCAGGAGAGTCTAGCCAAAATCGGAATTAAGTTCAATAATTGAATTTAATTCCACTTTTCATTACTTTCGCCATCCATGTCTGAGCACCCTTCCACAGCGGATGTCCTCAACGGCGCCACCCGCATCCACTACATCGTGGGCGACCCCATCGCCCAGGTGAAGTCGCCCGCCGAAGTCACGCGCGCGCTGCAGGCGCAGGGCCGCAACGCGATCGTGGTGCCGGCCCATGTGTCGCCGCGCCACCTCGCCGACTGGGTTGCTGCTGCCTCGCTGGCGCAAAACGTGGACAGCATCATCGTGACGGTGCCGCACAAATTTGCCTGCTTCGAACTCTGTGCCACCACCTCGGAGCGGGCCGCGTTTCTCCAGACCGTGAACACCATGCGCCGTGGTGCCAACGGCGGCTGGCATGGCGACATGTTTGATGGGCTTGGTTTCGTGACGGCCTTGCAGGACAAGGGCTTCGAGCCCAAAGGCAAATCGGCTCTGGTGGCGGGGGCCGGCGGCGCCGGCTCGGCCATTGCGCACGCGCTGGTGATCGCAGGTGTGAGCCGACTCGCGGTTCACGACACCGACGCCACGCGCCGCCAGACCCTGGTGGACATGCTCGCGGGGCTGGGGCTCTGCCCGGTCGAGCACGGCAGTGCCGACCCGGCAGGCTTCGACCTCGTGGTCAACGCCACGCCCGCCGGCATGCGGACAGGCGACCCCTACCCGGTGGACGTGACGCGCCTGCAAGCCGGCGCCATGGCCGCGTGCGCCATCACGGCACCTGCGGTTTCGCCCTTCATCGCGGCCGCCCGCGAGCGGGGTTGCGGGAGCCTCACGGGCATCGAAATGTTCGATCGGGTGAAAGACCTGATCGTCGAATTCCTGCTGGGTCGATGAAAACCGCCGCCTGCGGGTCACTGGCCCAACCAATGAAGGATGGGGGACTAAGGACTAACCCGCGTTGCGTTCGATCATCGAACGAATCGGGATGCTGATCGAACTGGAGGCGCCAGATAACCGTGGACCCCCACGCGGCCTGCTTCTACATTGAATGCCGGAACCCGGAAGGCCGGGTGCAAAGACTTGATTCGTGAACCCAAAAGGAGACAACACCATGCAGATTTTCAAACGCCAGTTTCTCGTCACCGCCATGGCTGCCATGGCCGCTGCCACCCTGGGTGGGCCTGCCAACGCGCAGGGCTATCCCGAACGCGATGTGACGGCCGTGATCCAGTGGGGCGCTGGCGGCGGTACCGATGTCGCCATGCGCGGCTACGCGCCCTATGCCGAAGAGGCGCTGGGCAAAAAGATCGTGCTGCAGAACAAGCCCGGTGCGGCTGGCGCCATCGGTGCGAACTTCGTGCTGCAGCAACCCGCCGACGGCTACACGCTGCTCATGGGCGCGGAGCCGCAAGCGCTGTTCCGCGTGATGGGCATGGCCGATTTCGACTACGACAAGTTCTATCCGATCAACATCGCGGCAATCGCCAACTCCATCATTCTGGTGGCGCGTAACGACGCACCGTGGAACACGATGCAGGATCTGCTCAGCCACGTGCAGGCCAACCCCAAGAAGCTCAAGCAGTACCTCGCCGGGCAAGGCACCGTGCCCTTCACCGTGAACACCATGGTGAAAAGCCTCACCAGCTTCGAAACCATCCTGGTGCCGTTCGATGGCGACGGCCCGGCCATTGCCGCGCTTCAGGGCGGCCACATCGACTTCGGCTTCATCGCCTCCGGCGCGGTCATTGAACACGTGAAGGCGGGCCGCCTCAAGGCGCTGGGCGTGCTCGACAACAAGCCCTTCCAGGGCATTCCGCCCATGACGGATGCGCCCTCGCTGCGCGCGCTGCCCAAGTACCTGCCCTGGGGCTCGTTCTACGGCGTGTTCGTGCGCAAGGAAACACCGGAACCGGTGAAAGCCAAGCTGGTGGCGGCCTTCAAGAAGGCCGGCGAGAACCCGCAGTACCGCAAGTTGATGGAAGGCCGTGGCACCACCATGCTCAACCTCAGTGGCGCCGAGGCCGATGCCTTCATCCGGAAGTGGCAGTCCACCACCGCGTGGCTGTACCAGACCGCAGGCACGGCCAAGGTCGATCCCGCCACGCTGGGCATCCCCAAGCCCTGATCCGCCCGGGTGATCCGGCGCAGGCGGCGGCCGGATCACCCGCCTCATTCATTCGAGGAGACACGCGATGCACACCAGCCACCCTCGACTGGCGGGCGAGCTCACCTTCATGGTCCTGCTCGTTCTCGTGAGCCTGTTCCTGCTCTGGACGGCCTACCACATCTCCAGTTTTGATTCGCTGGCAGCGCCCGGCACCTTCCCGGCGTTCTGCGCCGCAGCGATGGCCATCACCGGGCTGTTGAACGTGGTGAAAACCGCGCGCAAGAAGTTGAACCTGGAGAACGGCGAAACCACCGCCCAGCAGTTCGTGCGCAAGATCACGCCGCTGCAGCTGGTGCTGTTCTCGGTGCTCATCTTTCTCTACATGCTGGGCATGGAGTACATCGGCTTTCTCCTCGCCTCCTACGTTTTCCTGGCCTTGTCCATGTACCTGCTGGGCAGCCGCCGAGTGCTGCTCAATCTGCTGATCAGCGCCCTGGTGCTGGCGGCCATCTTCATCGTCTTCCGCACCGCCTTCTCGGTCATCCTGCCCGCTGGCAGCCTGGTTGGCCCCTACCTGCCGGAGTTGCTGAAATGATGGAAGCCCTCGGTTATTTCCTGATGTCCTGGCTGGACATCCGGATGCTGCTGCTCACCGCGCTGGGCACCTTTGCCGGCATCTACATCGGTGCCATTCCGGGCCTGTCCGTCACCATGGCGGTGTCCATCCTGATCTCCTTCACCTTCAAGTGGGACGTCAACCACGCGCTGGCGTTGATCTCGGGCATCTACCTCGGCGGTGTCTATGGTGGCTCGCGCAGCGCCATCTTGCTGAACATTCCCGGCGCGCCCGCCGCCATTGCCACGGGCCTCGATGGTTACCCGCTGGCCAAGCGCGGCGAAGCCGGCCAGGCCATTGGCCTCACCACCATCGTCTCGGTCTATGGCGGCTTCATCGGCATCCTGGCGCTGGCCGTGGCCGCGCCTGCGGTATCGAGCCTGGCGCTGAAGTTCGGCCCACGCGAATACCTGCTGCTGGCGATCTGGGGCATCCTGCTGGTGGGCAGCCTGTCGGGCGAATCGCTGTCCAAAGGCATTTTTGCCGGTGCGCTCGGCGCCCTCATTTCCTGCGTCGGTCTGGACCCCATGACTGGCGAGCAACGGTTGACGTTCGGCAGTCTCCAGATGTCGGCCGGCATCTCCTACATCGCCGCCATGATCGGGTTCTTCGGCGTGTCCGAAGTCATTGCGCAACTGCACGAGCTCAAGCTCAAGGCCATCAAACAGAACGTCAGCAAGATCATTCCGTCCTGGGCCCTGCTTCGCAAACACCTGCCGCTGGCCACCCGCACCTCGGCCATCGGTGTGGTGGTGGGCGCTCTCCCCGGCGCTGGCGGCGACATCGCGGCGCTCATGGCCTACGACCATGCCAAGCGCACCGTCAAGAACCCGTCGCGCCCGTTTGGCGAAGGCGCCTACGAAGGGCTGGTGGCGCCGGAGTCTGCCAACAACGCGGCGGTCGGTGGTGCCTATGTGCCCATGCTCACGCTCGGCATTCCCGGCGATGCGGTGACCGCCGTGATCATCGGTGCGCTCTACATCCACGGTCTCAAACCCGGGCCGCTGCTGATGATCGAGACGCCGCACCTGTTCTGGTTCATCGTCGGCTCGCTCACCCTGGCCAACATCTTCCTGCTGTTCTTCGGCCTCACCGGCATCAAGCTGTTCGCCAAGATCGTGGAAACGCCCAAGCCCGTGCTGCTGCCGCTCATCCTGGTGCTTTCGGCAGTGGGCGCCTACGCCATCAACAACAACCCGGTGGACGTGTACTGGATGCTGGGCTTCGGGCTGTTCGGCTACTTCCTCAAGATGTATGGCTTCCAGGTGGGGCCGGTGGTGCTGGGCATGATCCTGGGCCCCCTGATGGACCGCAGTTACCGCCAGACCATGCTGTCCACCGGAGAAGACGTGGGCCTCTTCTTCACCGAGTTCTTCACCACGCCGCTCTCGGCGATCATTCTGGCGGCACTGGTGTTCACGCTGGTCAGTCAGACGGCCTGGTACAAGCGCCTGCGGTACGGCAAGAACACGGCCTGAGCGGTGGGTGTGGCGCCCTCATATGCTTTGAGTCCATAAACAAACTACTTCATAGTCGTTGGGTCGTGAGGGACAGCTTCAGAGAATGCAATCTTTGCATTTGAAGGAGCTCCCTTGAGCACTCCCCACCCCACCGTCGTCATCGTCCCCGGCTGGCGCAACTCCGGCCAGGGCCACTGGCAGACGCTGTGGTCAGACACCCTTCCCTCGGTGCTGCGCGTGGAGCAGGACGACTGGCTCGCGCCGGTGCGGCGGGCCTGGGTGGATCGACTCAGCGAAACGATTGCACATGCACCTGGTCCCGTGGTGGTGGTGGCCCACAGCCTGGGCTGCATCACCACCGCTCACCTGCCCCCTAAGGTGGCGGCCCGCATTCAGGGTGCCCTGCTGGTGGCGCCAGCCGACCCGGAACGCCGGGGTGTGCTGGCCGATTTCGCGCCCGTGCCCTACCAGCGGCTGCCGTACCGCAGCGTGCTGGTGGCCAGCGGCAACGACCCCTATTGCCCCGTGCGTACCGCCGGCGCCTACGCGCGCGCCTGGGGCAGCGAGTTCGTGCGGCTCAACGACGCGGGACACATCAACGTGGATTCGGGCCACGGCCACTGGCCGCTGGGCCTGGCGCTGCTGCAATCGCTGGGCGCCGAGCTGACCACCGCCCGAACACCTCAGCCTGCCTGAGCCCGGCTTATGCCTGATCCCCATAAGAAAACAAAAACAAAGTCGTTTGGATTTGCAGCAAGGGTGCCCAGAATTCGTCACATCCTGTTTCGCTCTGGAGCTTCCTCATGAAAAACACCTTGCGCGTGGCCCTGGCCGCGGTCGCCCTTTCCACCTCTGCGCTGGCCTCTGCACAGACCACGCTGCTCAACGTGTCGTACGACGTGGCGCGTGAGTTCTACAAGGACATCAACGTCGCCTTCGCCGCGAACTACAAGAAGTCCACCGGCAAAGACATCAAGGTCGACCAGTCGCACGCCGGCTCCAGCGCCCAGGCGCGTGCCGTGGCCGATGGCCTCGAAGCCGACGTGGTGACCTTCAACACCACCACCGACGTGGACTTCCTCGCCGAGAAGGGGGTGGTTGCCAAGGACTGGCGCCAGAAGTTTGCGAACAACGCCGCGCCCACCACCTCGACCATGCTGTTCCTCGTGCGCAATGGCAACCCCAAAGGCATCAAGGACTGGGACGACCTCATCAAGCCCGGCGTGCAGGTGATCGTGGTGAATCCCAAGACCGGTGGCAATGGCCGCATGGCCTATCTGGCGGCGTGGGGTTACGTGCGCAGCAAGGGCGGAACCGACGCCGAAGCCGCCGAGTTCGTGAAGAAGCTCTACGCCAATGTGCCGGTGCTGGCGCGCGGCGGGCGCGACGCCACGGGCGTCTTCCTGCAGCGCAACATCGGCGACGTGCTCGTGACCTTCGAGTCCGAAGTGGTGTCGGTCGACAACGAGTTCGGCAAAGGCAAGGTAGACGCCGTGCATCCCAGCGCCTCCATCGTGGCCGAGAATCCGGTGGCCATCGTCGAGCGCACGGTGAACAAGAAGGGAACGGCTGCAGAGGCCAAGGCTTACCTTGACTTTCTCTACAGCGCCGAAGGGCAGGAGATCGCCGCCAGGCACAACATCCGCCCGCGCAACGAGGCCGTGCTGAAAAAATACGCCACGGCTTTCAAGCCCATCAAGTTCTTCACCGTGGGCGACTACTTCGGTTCGCTGGCCGAAGCGCAAAAGGTGCACTTCAACGACGGCGGCCAGTTCGACAAGATCTACACCGTCGGCAAGTAAGCCATGGCTCCCGTTCCTTCCGCCGTGCTGGCGGGTGCCGCGCCTGGCCCGCTGCCTTTCGTGGTGGCCAGCAGGCGACCCACCCGCCGCGTGCTGCCGGGCTTCAACATCACGCTCGGCTTCACGGTGTTCTACCTGAGCCTGATCGTGCTGATCCCGCTCTCGGCGCTGTTCTTCAAGACCTTCACACTCACCTGGCCGCAGTTCTGGGAAGCAGTCACTGCACCGCGTGTGCTGGCTTCCTACAAGCTGACCTTCGGCGCTTCGCTCATCGCCGCCACGGTCAACGCAGTCTTTGGCCTGCTGGTGGCCTGGGTGCTGGTGCGCTACAGCTTTCCGGGCAAGAAGATCGTCGATGCGCTGGTTGATCTGCCGTTTGCACTGCCCACCGCCGTGGCCGGCATTTCGCTCACCGCGCTGCTGGCAGGCAACGGCTGGATCGGGCAGTTCACCGAGCCGCTGGGCATCACGCTCGCCTTCAACCCCAATGGCGTGGTGATCGCGCTCATCTTCATCGGCCTGCCCTTCGTGGTGCGCACGGTGCAGCCAGTGCTGGAAGATTCGGAGAAAGAGCTCGAGGAAGCCGCCACGTGTCTGGGCGCCACGCGCTGGCAGACTTTCTGGCGTGTGATCTTCCCCAGCATTGCACCCGCCCTGCTCACCGGTTTTGCCATGGCGTTCGCGCGTGCCGTGGGTGAATACGGTTCGGTGATCTTCATCGCCGGCAACATGCCCATGGTGTCCGAGATCACTCCGCTCATCATCATCAGCAAGCTCGAACAGTACGACTACGCCGGCGCCACCGCCGTGGCACTGGTCATGCTGCTGTTCTCGTTCGTGCTGCTGCTGCTCATCAACGGGCTGCAGGCCTGGCAACGCCAGCGCTCTGGCGGAGGCATGCAATGAGCACGCCCCTGAATTCAGCACGCACCGAGGCGGCCTGGGTGCGCCGCACGCTGATCGGCGTGGCGCTGGTCTTCATGTTCCTGTTCCTGGTGCTGCCGCTGGCCGCGGTGTTCACCGAAGCACTTCGCAAAGGGCTGGACGCCTACCTGGAAGCGCTCAGGGACCCGGACGCCTGGTCCGCTATCCGCCTCACGTTCTTCACCGCGCTGGTCGCCGTTCCGTTGAACCTGGTGTTCGGCGTGGCCGCAGCCTGGGCGGTGGCCAAGTACGAGTTCCGGGGCAAGTCGTTCCTGACCACGCTGATCGACCTGCCGTTTTCGGTCTCGCCCGTGGTGGCGGGCCTGATCTACGTGCTGGTGTTCGGCGCGCAGGGCTGGCTGGGGCCTTGGCTCGCCGAGCACGACATCAAAATCGTGTTCGCCGTGCCCGGCATCATCCTCGCCACGATCTTCGTCACCTTCCCCTTCATCGCACGCGAGCTCATTCCGCTGATGCAGGCACAAGGCAACGACGAAGAGCAGGCCGCCATCGTGCTGGGCGCCACGGGCTGGCAGACCTTCTGGTACGTCACGCTGCCCAACATCAAATGGGGCTTGATCTACGGCGTGATCCTGTGCAACGCACGCGCCATGGGCGAGTTCGGCGCGGTCTCGGTGGTCTCGGGTCACATCCGCGGCCAGACCAACACCATGCCGCTGCACGTGGAAATTCTTTACAACGAATACCAGTCGGTGGCTGCGTTTGCCGTGGCCTCACTGCTGGCGCTGCTGGCCCTGGTCACGTTGGTGATCAAGTCGGTGGCCGAATGGAAGATGGAACGCGAAATGAAAGCGTTGGCAGAACTCCCGCCGGAACGGCCCACCCCACTCACCCCCTTGGGACAACCGTCATGAGCATTGAAATCCGCGACATCAACAAACACTTCGGCACCTTCCAGGCGCTGAAGAACGTCAACCTCGACATCCACTCCGGCGAACTGCTGGCCTTGCTGGGTCCCTCGGGTTGCGGCAAGACCACGTTGCTGCGAATCATTGCGGGGCTGGAGACGCCGGACACCGGCAGCATCCTCTTCGCTGGCGAGGACACCACCGACGTGCATGTGCGCGAGCGCAACGTGGGCTTCGTGTTTCAGCACTACGCGCTGTTCCGCCACATGACGGTGTTCGAGAACGTGGCCTTCGGCCTGCGCGTGAAACCGCGCGGCGAGCGCCCCAGCGATGCGCAGATCAAGACCAGGGTGCTCGATCTGCTCAAGCTGGTGCAGCTCGACTGGCTGGCCGACCGTTACCCCTCGCAGCTCTCCGGTGGCCAGCGCCAGCGCATTGCTCTCGCGCGTGCTCTCGCCGTGGAACCCAAGGTGCTGCTGCTCGACGAACCTTTCGGCGCGCTCGACGCCAAGGTGCGCAAGGAACTGCGCCGCTGGCTGCGCCGACTGCACGACGAGCTGCACGTGACCAGCGTGTTCGTCACGCACGACCAGGAAGAAGCACTGGAAGTGGCCGACCGCGTGGTGCTGATGAACCAGGGCCAGGTGGAGCAGATCGGTGCGCCGCAGGAAGTGTGGGAACACCCCGCCAGCCCGTTCGTGTACGGCTTCCTGGGCGACGTGAACCTGTTCCATGGCCGCGCGAACGAAGGTCTGCTCCACCTGGACGGCGTGTCGATCGACTCGCCCGAACACGCCGGTGCGCGCGACGCGAAGGCTTTTGCCTACGTGCGCCCGCACGACCTGGAGGTGCAGCGCTACGCGGCGGGCCTGCCCGGCATCGTGGCCAGGCTGGACCGCGCGGTGGTGGTGGGCCCGATTGCGCGCCTTGAATTGCTGCCGGTGGATGCACAGGCCCCAGGCGGACACGATCCATTGATCGAGGCCCGCATGTCGTCTGATCGATTCAAGGAACTGGGCTTCAAAGAAGGTGACACGCTGGTGGTCTCGCCCAAGAAGGCTCGGGTGTTCCTGCAAGCGCAGCCCGCCTGAGCCGGCCGTGCGCTGCCGGTGCGTTCCTGATGCGTTCCTGATGCCGGGTGTGCTACGTTGCGGGCCATGACGCCCCCGCCTGAATCACAGCCCGACAACGGACCGCCTTCGCCCCGCTGGCCAGGCGCCCTGGTGTGGGTACTGGCCGCCCTGGCCATGCTGTCGCTGCAGCCCGTGCTGGACCTCGCCAATCTCGCGCTGCTGCTGGTGCTGGCCGCGGCGCTTGCCGCGCTGTGGCTTCCACCGGTGTTGTCGATGGCGGCTTGCGCGGTGGCGGTGCTGGGCTTCAATTTCCTCTTTGTGCCGCCGCTGCGCACCTTCACGGTCGATCTCCACCAGCATGCGCTGCTCCTGCTCACCATGCTCTCGGTGAGCTGGATGGTGGCCCTGCTCATGGCGCGCCAGCGCCGCCTGGCCGAAGCCGAGCGGCTGCTCGCCAGGCGCGCACGGCAACTGCAGGATTTTGGCGAGGTGCTGCGCGATGCCGACGACCCGCGCGAGCGCGCCCCGGAACTGCAGGCGGCGCTGGCGGCGCTGGTGCATCGGCCTGTCACGCTGCTGCTGCAGGGGGCGGAAGTCCAACGCATCGGCGAGTGCACCAACGACGAAATGGAGGGCCTGTTGACCTGCCAGCGGCAAGGCCAGGCCATGGGCCCGGGCACCGGCCGCCATGAGGAACAGGCCGCCTGGTACCTGCCGTTGCGAGGGCGGCGCGCCGGCCTGGGCGCAGCCCTGCTGCCGCTCGACGCCCTGCCCTCGGCAGACGCCACCTTGCGCGCCCACGCCCAGGCGCTGTGCGATCAGATGGGGCTGGCGCTGGAGCGCGCTGCCGCCACACAGGCGGCCACCGCCGCGCGCGAGGAAGCCGGCACGCAACGCCTGCGCAACACCTTGCTGGCCGCCATCTCGCACGACTACCGCACACCGCTGGCTACCATTCTGGGTGCCGCTTCGTCGCTGCACGACCAGGCCGAACGGCTCGCACCGGAACAGCGCCAGCGCCTGGCCGCCACCATCATCGACGAGGCTGGTCAGCTCGGTCGCATCACCGACAACACCTTGCAGCTGGCACGGCTGGATCAGCCCGCGCTGGCCCTGCACCTCGACTGGGAGTCGGCCGAGGAGATCGTGGGCACGGTGCTGCGCCGCACACGCCAGCGCCACCCGGCCCGACAGATCAAGGCCAGCGTGCAGGCGGGTCTGCCGCTGCTGCGCTGCGACGCCGTGCTGCTGGTTCAATTGCTCGACAACCTGGTGGACAACGCGCTCAAGCACGGGGGTGATGCGACCCCGGTGGAGATCGTGGTGACCCGGGAAGCAGCCCACGTGCGCATGGCGGTGCGCGACCATGGCCCCGGCATCGCGCCCGCATGGCGCGAGCGCGTGTTCGACGCCTTCCAGCGCGGGGATTCCGCCACCGATGCACCACCCCGGCGCGGCGCCGGTGTGGGCCTGGCGCTGTGCCGCCTGATTGCGCGCGCGCATGGCGGCGAACTGGTGCTGCGCGAACGCGACGGCGGTGGCAGCAGCTTCGAGTGCACCTTGCCGGCGCTGGACACGCAAGCCACTGCTGTGGAGGCCCCGCCATGAGCTTGCGCGTGCTGCTGGTGGAGGACGACCGCGAACTTCGCGCCACCCTGAGCGAATCGCTCCGGGTCGAAGGCTATGAAGTGCTGGCTGCGGCCAGCCTGGCCGACGCGCGCGCCCTGCTCGCCAACGCGGGCCCACAAGGCGGCATCCACATCGTGCTGCTCGACCTGGGCCTGCCGGACGGCGACGGCGAAACGCTGCTGGCTGCGCTGCGCCAGGGACGCGGCGTGCCCGTGATCGTGATCTCTGCGCGCGAGACCGAAGACCCGAAGATCCGCCTGCTCGACGCGGGTGCAGACGACTACCTGGTGAAACCCTTCCCACTGGGTGAATTGCTCGCGCGCATGCGCGTGGCCTTGCGGCACCGGGGCACCGCCATGCAGGCAGCGGTGACGCAGTTCCGGCAAGGCGACCTGCTGGTTGACCTGCGCGCGCACCGTGTGCAGCGCGGTGGTGAAGACGTGCACCTCACGCCCACCGAATTCAAGCTGCTGGCGCGGCTGGTGCGCAGCGCCGGCCAGGTGGTGACGCACCGGCAGCTGCTGGCCGACGTGTGGGGGGCGGAGTTCACCGAGCACACGCACTACCTGCGCCTGTACATGGGGCAGTTGCGCGCCAAGCTGGAGGCCGATGCGGCCGACCCGCAACGTCTGTTGACCGAACCCGGTGTGGGCTACCGCCTCGTGGAGGGCGAAGACTGACGAGCCGGCCCGGATCCTTATGCGTTCCTGATGCTCCCATCGCTACGCTGCGGCTCCTCTCCACTTCGTCTGTCTTTTCATGCCTGCGACCGTTTCCACGCTCAATGCCGAGCTGCCTTCAAACGCCCTGCGCCGTCAGGGCACCGCCGCCCTCACGCTGGGCGCCATTGGTGTGGTGTATGGCGACATCGGCACCAGCCCGCTCTACACCGTCAAGGAAATCTTTGCGCCCACCACCGGCGTGGCGCTGAATGCCACCAACCTGATCGGCGCGGTCTCGGTGATTTTCTGGGCGCTCATGCTGGTGGTCACGCTCAAGTACGTCACCCTGATCCTGCGGGCCGACAACCGCGGTGAAGGGGGAGGTCTTGCGCTCACCGCCCTGGCCGCCCAGGCGGTGCGCTCACGCCCGGCCCTGCGCCGCGTGCTGCTGCTGCTCGGCGTGTTCGGCGCCACGCTGTTCTATGGCGACAGCGTGATCACGCCGGCCATCTCGGTGCTGGGTGCCATGGAAGGGCTGCAACTCGTCGCGCCCGGGCTCGCGCCCTACGTGATCCCCATCACCGTGGCGATCGTGCTCGGCCTGTTTGCCGTTCAGCGCTTCGGCACCGGCCTCGTGGGGAAAATGTTTGGCCCGATCATCGTGCTCTGGTTCGTCACGCTCGGTGCCATCGGCATCGTGCACATCATCGACCAGCCGGCCATCCTGAGTGCACTCAATCCGGTGCACGCCTGGAATTTCCTCATGGAGCGCGGCTGGAAAGTGTTCGCCGCGGTGGGCGCCATCGTGCTCGCGCTCACCGGTGCAGAAGCGCTCTACGCCGACATGGGCCACTTCGGCCGTAAACCGATCCAGCTCGCGTGGACCGGCCTGGTGCTGCCCGGCCTGGCGATCAACTACATGGGCCAGGGGGCGTTGCTGATGGGCGACCCCACCGCCATCGAAAACCCGTTCTACCGCCTGTTCCCCGAAGCCTGGGTGCTGCCCGCGCTGGTGCTGGCCACGATGGCGGCCATCATCGCCTCGCAGGCCGTGATCTCCGGCGCGTACTCCATGACCAAACAGGCCATCCAGCTCGGCTTTCTGCCGCGCATGACGATCCGCTACACCTCCGCGCGTGAAGCCGGTCAGATCTACATACCCGCCGTCAACTGGGCGCTCATGGCCGGTGTGGTGGCTGCGGTGGTGGGCTTCGGCAGCTCTTCGGCGCTGGCGGGCGCCTACGGTATTGCCGTCACGCTCACGATGATGATCACCACAGTGCTCACCTATTTCGTCGTCAGCGAAGGCTGGCGCCTGCCCCGGCCTCTGGCGGTTGGCGCCACGGTGTTTTTCCTTGCCATCGACGCCCTGCTGGTGGCGGGCTGCGCCATCAAGTTTTTTGACGGCGGCTGGTTTCCGCTGGCGCTTGGCCTGCTGCTCTTTGGTGTGATGAGCACCTGGTCGCGCGGACGTGGCATCGTGCTGGACAGCATCCGCAGCGATGGCCTGGAGCTGCAGCCCTTCATCGACAGCCTCGATCCCGCCACCATGCGGCGCGCCTCGCGCACCGCGGTGTACCCCGTGGCCGACCCCACCACCGTGCCACAGGCGCTGCTGCACAACCTCAAGCACAACGAAGTGCTGCACGAGCGCAACGTGATCCTTACCGTGGTGTTTCGCGAGGTGCCCTGGGTGCCGATGGACGAACGGGTGGAGGTGCAGCCCTTGGGCCACGGCTTCTGGCGCGTCACGTTGTATTTCGGTTTCATGAACACACCTGATGTGCCCAAGGCACTCACGCTGACCGAATCACACGGCTTGCGCGTGCCGGTGTTCGAGACCAGCTATTTCCTGAGTCGAGAAACCGTGGTGCCGACGCCGGGCAGCGGCATGTCGGCATGGCGCGAACACCTGTTTGCGGCCATGAGCCGCAACGCGGGGGGTGTGGTCGACTATTTCCGCCTGCCCGGCAACGCGGTGGTCGAACTCGGAACGCGGGTCAACATCTAGGCGTCTACGCAGCGAGCTTGATCTTGCCCTCGGCGACGAAGCGCTTGAAATCGTTCAGGGGAATCGCGGTAGAGCCCCGTGTGCCTTCGTCTTCCCAGCTCAGGGTCACGTCGTTCAGCCCGGTCTGGACCTTCACAGCTCCGGGCCGGATGACGAGGTTCGCACCGTCGCCTTCGCGGTATTCAACCTTGCCAACAATCTGTGCGCTCTGGGCCTTGGGTGAAGCTTGTGTCATGGGGTTACCGGGTAAGTTCAAGCAGTGAGGAGACGGCGCGCACCGGCCAGGGCGGGTTGCCCGTGGCCGATATCGCGGTAGGGGTGGTGGCGGGAGATACCGTGGTCGCAAGCCAGCTTGTCGTAGGCCCGGCGCACCACGCTGTAGCACTCGCAGGTGCGGCTCTCCAGCGCCTCGCGGTCGAGAATGGAAATGTGGCCGCGGTGGTAGTCGATCACGCCGGCTTTCTGGAGCTTGAGCGCGCCATTGGTCACGCCTTCACGGCGCACACCCAGCAAGCTGGCAATGCGTTCCTGCGTGATCTGCATGTCTGCGCTGTCCTGTCGGTCCAGGTGTTGCAGCAGCCAGCGGCAAAGCTGCTGGTCGAGCGCGTGGTGGCGGTTGCAGGCCGATGACTGCGCCATGTGCGTGAACAGCGCCTGCGTGTACGACAGCAGCTTCTGCATGAAGGCTGGTGAGCGGCGCGTGTGGTGCAGGACGGCCTGCGTGCTCATGCGGTAGGCCATGCCCGGGCGCTGCACGATGGCTTCGCACAGGGCGGTGGTGTCACCCATGAAGGCGCACACGCCCACCATGCCTTCATTGCCGACCACCGCCACCTCTGAAGACGCGCCGTCTTCGAGTGAGGACACCAGCGATACGGTGGCGGTAGCCGGAAAGTACACATGCCGCACTTCGGTGCCCACCTGGTGCAAAACCGCGCCCGCGCGCAACTCTTCCCACATCAGGTCGGGTTCCAGTTGCTGCCATTCGGCGCTCGCCATGGCGGCAAGCAATTGGTTCTTGCCCGGCAAGGAGGTGATCGTGGAGGTCATGGCAGAGCCCTTTCAGCGTGGTCTTTCGTTTGGAACCACGTACAGGGCAAGCAGCGCTCCCGCTCCACCGGGGTGCTGTGAAAAGTCGGCCGGATGGCCACAACCGAAGTTGCGGCAAAAGTTACCGGTCAGATCCGCTGGCCTTCAGGCGTTGAGCGTGATCTTGCCTTCGTCGATGTAACGCGTGAAATCCACCAGGGGCATGGCGGCCGAGTTATGGGTCTCCTCTTCTTCCCAGCTCAGCGTGGCGTCGATCAGGCCCGTCTCCACGCTGACCGGCCCTGGGCGTATCACCATGTTGGGGCCCTCGCCCTCGCGGAACTCCACTTTTCCAACGATGTGTGCGGTGTGCGGCATGAGGATTCCTCCAGATGGTCAGGGGGGTTCAACGCCAGCGGCTGCTGGAGATTCATGCTACGGCCCCGCACCCGGCTGCGGGGGCAACCACCACGTAACACCCGCAACACGCGGATACAAAGCTCACTGCTCAGGGTGGCAGGCACAGGCTTCACCGTGAGCCGCAGACACCAGTTCATCAAGAATTCCACAGGGGCCGGCATCGCCATGTTCGCCGTTGCAACGCGAGCGAAGCTGCAGCAGCTGTTTCTCCAGCGCACGCATGCTTTTCAGACGCGCCCGCACTCGGCTGAGCTGGTCGTCCACCAGCGCATCCACATTAAGGCAATGGCCCTGCGGGTCGTCCACGAAACCCAGCAGGCGCTTTACATCGGCCAGTGGCATGTCCAGCGCACGGCAATGCCGAATGAAGGACAGTCGCTCCAACTGCGGCTGCGCATAGTTGCGGTAGCCGTTGTCCAGCCGCGCGGGCTCGGGCAGCAGGCCTTCCTTCTCGTAGAAGCGGATGGTTTCCACGTCCACGCCCGTGGCGCGGGCCAGTTCCTTGATCTGCATGGTGCTCTCCTGTGCGGCCGCCGCGAAGCGCGAGGCCGCAAGGTCACACTGTAGTGACTTCAGGCTTGCGCTGCCGCTCGCCACGCTGGTCGATGCGATGGGCCTCCAGGCGCTCGAAGAGCTCCAGCATCCACACCACGCGCTCGCCCAGGGCTTTGGTGGCGGCCGCTTCGTGTGCGGGGGCATCCAGTGGCAGCGGGCGGGTGTCGCAATGGTCCACGAGGTAGGCAATGGCGGCCAGCGGCGGCGTGTCGTTGGCGGCTGCGCGCTTCCAGCCCGACAGCACCGACGCGCTGGCCAGCAGCACCAGCTTGCGCGAGGTGGGCACCACCGCGCGCTGACGCAGCGGGTCCAGGCCATCGCGGCGCAATTGCTGGCCGATCTCGGCGTAGATGAGGCGCGCGGCACGGATGGCCGAGCGGCAGTCTCGTGGCAGCAGCGCAATGCCGGCTGCCGCCTGGTGGTACAGGCGATCGGCTTCGTCGAGCAGGCGCGCCACCACGGCCTGAAGTTCAGGCGTGCAGGTGGGCCGCTGCATCCACACAGCCGCATCGATGCCCGCCTGTGCGAGCCACTGGCCCGGCAGGTAGAGCCGGCCGTTGCGTGCGTCTTCGCCCACGTCGCGAGCGATGTTGGTGAGCTGCATGGCCACGCCGAGCTCACACGCTCGCGCGAGCGCCTGCGGGCTTCTCACGCCCATGATCCAGCACATCATGGCGCCCACGCTGCCGGCGACACGCGCGCCGTAGTCGTGCAGGTCTTCCAGCGTGTCGTAGCGGCGGCCCTGCGCGTCCCAGGCGAAGCCATCGAGCAGGGCGTCGAGCAAGGCGCGTGGCAACTGGTGGCGCTGCACCACCACGGCCAGCGCCCGGTCTTCCACATGGTCAAGCGGCTGGCCACGGTAGATGTGATCGAGCCGGTTCGAGAGCGTGGCCAGCGCCTGGTCGAGCGCCATGCCACCGTCATCCACCAGGTCGTCGGCTACGCGGCAGAAGGCGTAGAGCGCGATGGATGAAGCCCGGACGCGGTGCGGCAGCAGGCGGCTGGCGGCAAAGAAGGTGCGCGAACCGGTGCGCATGAGCGCCACGCAGGCGTCCAGGTCGTCTACCGGCCGCAGGGGTGCTGCTTCAGCGAGTGCGGGCATGGGATGGCGAGCTGGCAAAAGTGGCGGCATCGGGCACCACCGAATCGAGCGCCTTGGCGGACATGAGCACGCCGGGCACGCCGGCGCCGGGGTGCGTGCTCGCGCCCACCATGTACAAGCCTTCAATGTCTTCGCTGCGGTTGTGCGGACGGAACCACGCGCTCTGCAGCAGCAGCGGCTCCAGGCCGAAGGCCGCGCCCTTGAACGAGAGCAACCGGTCGTGAAAGTCCTGCGGGGTGGTCACCAGCGATGCGCTCAGGTGGTTCTGGAACCCGGGCAACACGGTGCGGTCCAGCACCTCGGCCATGGCGCAGCGGAAGGCTTCGGCCTGCTGGGCCCAGTCGGTGCCGCTGTCGAGGTGGGGCACAGGCGCCAGCGCATAGAAGGTGTCGTGGCCCGCTGGCGCCATCGATGCGTCGCTCGCGGTGGGGCGGTGCAGGTACAGGCTGAAATCGTCGGCCAGCTTGTGACGGCGAAAGATGTCCTTCAGCAATTCCTTGTAGCGTGGACCCAGCAGCATCATATGGTGCGGCACGTCGGCGTACTGCCGGTTCGTGCCGAAGTACCACACGAAAAGGCTCATGGAATAGCGGCCATTCTCCACTCGCCGGTCGCTCCAGTGCCGGCGGTGCTGCGGCTCGATGAGGTGGCGGTAGGTCCATGCGGTGTCGGCGTTGGAGACCACGATGTCGGCGGCGATGCGCTCGCCACTGGCAAGCGTCACACCGGTGGCTCGACCCCGGTCTACCTCGATGCGTTGCACCTGGGCGTTGCAACGCAGCTCACCGCCCTGCCCTTGCAGCAGCGAAACCAGCCCCTGCACCAGGCGCCCGGTGCCACCCACCGCCCAGTGCACGCCGTACTTGCGCTCCAGCGCATTGATGAGGCTGTAGATGCAGGTCACCGAAAACGGATTGCCGCCAATCAGCAGGCTCTGCAGGCTCATGGCCATGCGCAGCTTGGGGTGCTTCAGGTGGCTGGCCACCATGGCGTGCAGGCTGCGCCAGCCGCGCATTTTCAGAATGGCGGGGCTGGCCTTGATGAGGTCGCCCACGGTGTCGAAGGCCTTGGCGCCCAGCGCCTCGAAGCCCAGGCGGTAGCAGTGGTCGGCCTCGGCCATGAAACGCTCGTAGCCGGCCGCGTCGCCCGGGCTGATGCGGCGCACCTCGGCACGCATCTTCGCGGGGTCGCCGCTGTAGTCGAAGTGGTCGCCGTCGGCGAAACGGATGCGGTAGAACGGATCGAGCGCGCGCAGCTCGATGTCGTCACTGAACTTTCGACCCGCCAGCGACCAGAGCTCCTCGAACAGGAAGGGCACGGTGATGATGGTCGGGCCGGCGTCGAACACGTGGCCGTTCTGGTGGTGCACGTAGGCGCGGCCGCCGGGCGCATCGAGCTTCTCGAGCACGGTCACGCGCCAGCCTTTGGCGGCGAGTCGAACGGCCGAAGCCAGCCCACCGAAGCCGCTGCCGATGACCACCGCATGGGGCCTGTCGGATCGCATCACCTTTTGCGGGGCGCTCGGCCACAGGTCGTCGGGCGTCCGGAATGCGTTCATGCCTTCTCCATCGCCCAGCCCCAGAGCTTCTGCATGGGCGTGGGGAACGCCATGATCACGTGCTCCACGATGGCCAGCCCCAGCAGGGCCGCCAGCAGCACCCAGCCGGTGGTGATGGTGGCCACGCCGCTGGACACCTGCCACACCATCCACGCCCACACAGCGCAGGACAGGCCCACCGCCAGGAAAAAGAAGACGCTGACCGGGCCGCGCCTGAAGTAGGAGGCCAGGTAGGCGAGGTGCCGCGGCAGGTACTGTTCGCCCGTTTCGGGCACACCAAAGAACAGGTTCATCTTGGCCGAGAAGCGCATGCACCACAGCAGCGCAAACGTGCAGATGGCCACATGGCCTGCCTGTCCCTGCTGCATCCAGAGCAACACACCGAAGTTGGCCAGCAGGGCCAGCTCGTGCCAGAGGATGGCCTGCACCGACTGCCTGAAACGTGTCCAGCCGCGCGCACCCGGCTGCAACGGCACACGGCGCGGGCCGGTGAGCCACCCGGTGAGAAAGGCCATCTCATGCCAGCTCCACATCGCGATCACGCTGGCGAAGGCCAGGTACGCGCTGCCCACCGTGTGGTCGTGCATGCTGATCGAGGTGGTCCACAGGCTGACGAGCAACAGCACGCTGAGCGCACCCATGCTCCAGCGAAAACTCGTCGGCGGGCGCCGCACCAGCCACAGGATGGCACCCGTGCCGAACCACCAGCACAGCAGGGCAAACAGGGCAGGTGCGAGCAGTTCGTTCATCGGGAGGTGCGCTCTACCAGACCGGGTCCATGCGGATGTCTTTGGGCAACTCGTGCTGGATCACCGGCACCAGGAAGAGCCGGCCGAACGTGAAGGCGGCCTGCACCGCGCAAACGCCCCGGCGCAGCCGACCCATCACGCCGCCCTGCTTGGTGGCGCGGTCGGCGGCCAGCGAGATCTGGAGCAAGCGGTCCATGCACTGGCGGAACACCGGGTGGTCGATATCGACCTCGATCGGGAACACCTGGCGGCAGATGTCGGAGGTGATGCGGAACACCGTGTAGTCGTACTCCCGGGAATCCAGCCCCATGGCCTCGTGCAGCAGCGGGCGCGTGTGATCGCGAACGAACATGGTGGCGTACACCGCCAGAATGAAAAAGCGGATCCAAAGGCGGTTGCCACCCCGCAGCAGATGGGGCTGCGAACGCATGATGAGCGCAAACGATTCGCCATGGCGGAATTCGTCGTTGCACCAGCGCTCGAACCAGCGAAAGATGGGATGGAATCGCTTGTCGGGATGGCGCTCGAGCTGGCGAAAGATGGTGATGTAGCGCGCGTAGCCGATCTTCTCGCTGAGGTAGGTGGCGTAGAAGATGTATTTGGGCTTGAAGAATGTGTAGGCCTTGGTGCGCTTCAGGCTGCCCAGGTCAATGCCGAGGTTGAAATCTTTCAGCGACTGGTTGATGAAACCCGCATGGCGCGATTCGTCGCGCGCCATGTAGGTCATCAGTTGCTTGATGTCGGGGTTGCTGACGTTCTTGCGGATTTCGTTGTAGAGGATGCAGCCGGAAAACTCGGAGGTCAGCGAGCTGATGAGGAAGTCCAGGAACTCCTGGCGCATCTCGGGCGAGAGCTGCGGCATGAGCGTTCGCACCTCGTCGGCAAACGCGGCGTCGCGCTGGAAGTGATCGTGGTTGTTGTCGCCTTCGTACTCCTTCATCAACACGTCCCACTCGGCACGCACGCTGGAGACGTCGAGCGCGTCCATGGCCTTGAAATCGGTGGTGTAGAAGCGCGGTGAAAGCACGGTGCTCTTCACCGCTTTGGCGTTGGCATCGGCGGCGCTCTCCACGGTGTCCATGAGCCGGTCCACATGGTCGATGTCGGCGGTGGCGGTGTGCATGTTGTGCTCCTGAAATCTGGCGAATTACTGGACGGACCTGGCCCACTGCAGCTGCGCGAACACGGCCGAGTTGGTGGGCCCGAAGGATTCCAGCGGAATGCGCTGGCCGGTGGCCTTGTCGAGCAAGGTGATGCGCCCGCCCACATGGCCGATCAGCTCAAAGGGGACGTCGGCTCCGAACTCGGTGCGCTTGCGCTCACGTGCCAGGGCCCGCAGGCTGCCGCGCAGAAAACCCTGCTCGCCCTGAAAGCGCGCCACCTCTTCACGGGTGCTCGCGTCGATCACCGCGATGTCGCCGTTGGGGCGGTCTTCAAACTGCAGCAGGCGCTGCCACTGCACGGCACCAGCTTCATCGGACACCACACCACCATTGACCTTGTACTGCCAGGTCACCGCCACCACGGTGGCCAGCAGCAAGGCGCCCAGTGCGCGGATTGGCCACGGCGTGGCGGTGCCCAGCGGTGAGGGATGGTGCGTGTTCATGCCGTCACCGCGGGTACACGGTTCTCGCGCGGAGCGCGCACCGGCAGCTGCACCACTTCGCCGCGCACCGGAGTGGCTTCGGGATGCACCACATTCCAGGCTTGCTGAATGCGCGCGCCCACGGCTTGCGCATCGGGCACGCAGCGCAGGCTGGGCTGCGGCTGGCGCAGCTGCCATGGCCGCGCATGAGGCCAGAGGTTGAGCCAGGCGATGCGGTCCGAGCCCGACAGGGTGAGCGCGATGTCGCCATGGCCCGCAGCCTGCGGTTTGATGGCCGCCCCCGAGACCTGCCGCAGCGGCAGGTTGAAGGTGAGCGTGAGCACGATGCCGATGCGCATGACGATGCGGCGGTCGGTCAGGGTGTAGAGCGTGGTGCGGGCCGAGAACCACGCGATGGTGGTGAGCAGGCCCAGTGCCAGCAGGGCCATGCCCGCGCTGGTGAGCAGCGGGCGCACCAGCGGCGCTGCCGGGTCGGCGCTGAGGTAGATCCACTGCAGGGCCAGCATGGCCGTGAAGTACAGCGCCAGCTTGCGCACATGAAAAGCGTGGATGGCCAGCATGCGGAAATCGGGGCTGCCCTGCCAGATCATGCGTTCACCCTTCGGCAACGGCTCAGGCAGGCCCGGCGCGGCCTCGAACTCGTGTTCGTGGTGCGCGTTCACAGCATGGGCTCCTGGCGGCGAGGCGTGGCGTACAGCGTGCCGGCACCGTAGTAGGCGGTGATCTTTTCTTCTTCCAGGAAAGTCACCTGTTCCGGGTTGGCGAGGCCCGGCACGTTGGCGAACTGCTCGGCCAGCAACGCATGCACAAACACACCGTGCTTGCGAATGCGCGAGAAGGTCATGGGCAACAGCACCGAGCGGCCCGAGGCCAACTGAACTTCGAGGTAGCGGAACAGCATTTCCGAGCGGTCCACCCACAGGTCCTTCACCTCGCCGGCCACTTCGCGGTCGGCGCCGACCACCGGCAGACCGCGCGGGTCGATGTCCTGCAGCGCCACGCCGTGGTCACCCGCCACCCGCAAGGGCACGATCTTCACGTGGCCCTCAAAGGTCATGTCTGGCGCATCGGCTCGCTGTGCCCAGGCACCCGGCCCCACGCCGGCCAGCAGCGGGTCGCCCACCGGCTCCAGCGGCGCACCTGCCCAGCGGTGGGTGGGTTGCGCGGTGTAGGCGCCATCCGGCCGCTCCGGGTTGGGAATGTGCACCTCGCGTCCATCGTGCAGCTTGTAGGTCTTGGTGTCGGGGAGCGGCCAGCCACCGGTCTTGGGGCCATTCTCTCGCCCGGGGTCCATGGGATAGCCCTCTCGGTGGTTCTCACGCAAGAGGTAATAGATGAGACCGGCAAAGAAGATCCAGAACGCGTAGAGCACGAGTTGTGCAACGTCGACGTACTGCGTGATGGCGCCTGTTTCCATGGTGGTTCTCCTGGTGGTGTCAGCCTGGCAATTCGGCCAGACCTATGGGGCGAGGTTGACGGACAGTGCCCGAGGGGTTGCGCCGCACCAGCGGCCCCAACGCGATCAGCACGACGAAAAGCAGGTAGATCTCGAGGTGAAAGACAAAGCTGTAGCCGGTCGCGGTCGAGTTGAGCGATTCGCCCAGCCAGCCATTGGTGGCCAGGCTGGAAACTGCGTCACGCAACACGCCACCCAGCGCCATCGACAGGCCGCCGGCCGTGGCCTGCACCGCGCCCCAGGCACCCAGCACCAGGCCGGTGAGTTCTTTCTCCGGCAGCTCCATGGCGGTGAGCAGCATGCTCACCGAGAACAGACCACCCGAGAAGCCGATGAGCGCCGCGCCGAACTGGAACAGGGGTGCGGAATTCAGCGGGGCGGAGAAGATGACGCAGGCAAAAGCCGGCAGACCGAGCAAGGCACCGATGGCCGCCAGGCGAATGGTGTCGAGACCGCGCGCCATGAAACGCGCGGACAGCACGAAAGCCAGCAAGGCGCCGCCGGCGCTCATGGCGGTCAGCGAACTGGTGAGGCTCACATTGAGGCCCAGCACCTGGCCGCCGAACGGCTCCAGCACGATGTCCTGCATGCTGAAGGCGACGGTGCCCAGGCCCACGGTCCAGAGGAAACGCTTGATCTTCGGAATCGCCATCAGGCGCTTCCAGCTTCGCGAAAAGCCATCGGGCTCGCGCGCTCCGCGACGGGGCTGGCGCGGCTCCTGTTTCCAGAGTGAGGTGATGTTGAGCAAGGCCACCACCACCGCAGCGCCCTGCACCACCTGCACCAGGCGGGTGGGCGTGAAGTCGATCAGCGCCAGGCCCAGCAGCGCACTGCCCAGAATCATGCCCACCAGCAGCATGCTGTAGAGCAAGGCCACCACGCGGGGTCGCTTGGTCTCGGGCGAGAGGTCGCTGGCCAGCGCCATGCCAGCCGTTTGCGTGATCTGCATGCCCGCGCCCACCAGCAAGAAGGCCAGCGCAGCACCAATGCGCCCGGCCCACACGGTGATGTCGGTCACGGTCAGCAACAACAGCGCGAACGGCATGATGGCCAGGCCGCCGAACATGAGCAGCGTGCCGATCCACATGTAGGGCATGCGTTTCAAGCCGAGGGCCGAGGGGTGCGTGTCGCTGCGGTAGCCGATGAGCGCGCGCAGCGGCGCGAACACCAGCGGCAGCGCCACCGACAGCGCAACCCACCAGGCCGGCACATTGAGCTCCACGATCATCACGCGGTTGAGCGTGCCCACCAGCAAGGCGATGGTCATGCCGATCGACGCCTGGAACAACGACAGCCGCAGCAGGCGACCGAGCGGCAGGTCGGCCGAGGCCGCGTCCGCAAACGGCGCGTAGCGCAGTGTGATGTTCATCGCCCAGGAGGGCGACAGCAGGCGTTGAAGGTTCACCGTGTCCACTCCCAGGCCTGCGAGGTGTAGAAACCGCTGGAGACGCGCTGGCTGCGGCCTTCCTTCCAGCCGCCGAGGCGCTGCACCAGGGCAGCCCGCAGGCGGGCTTGCGACACCGGCGTGAGCGCGGGCGAGCGATCGCTGCGCGGGAAAAAGCGGCCCAGCGTGTGGGCCACGCTCAGCAAGGGGCTGCTGGGCGCGATGGTGAAGAGCACGCTGCCGCGTGTGCGGGCAGCAAGCCGCGCAATGGCGTTGGCGATGTCGGGCGTGTCGTAGTGAATCACCGAGTCCATCGCCACCACGTGGTCGAACTGGCCCAGGGCGTCGTCCAGCATGTCGCCCGAGAGGTATTCGATGCTGCCGCCGCGCCCGTTGGGCTGCAGCGTGGCGTTGCGTTCGCGGCCCAGCTGCACCAGCGTGGGCGAGAGGTCGATGGCCACAACCTCGGCGCCGCGTTGCATGGCCTCCAGGGCGAGGGCGCCGGTGCCGCAGCCGGCATCGAGCAGGCGCAGGCCCTGCATGTCCTGCGGCAACCAGCCAAGCAAGGTGCTGCGCATCTCATCGCGCCCGGCGCGCACGGAGGCGCGGATGCGGCCCACCGGCGCGTTCGAGGTCAGGCGTTCCCAGGCCTGGGCCGCCGTGCGATCGAAGTAATTTTCGATCTCGGAGCGGCGCTCGATGTAGTTGGCGTTGGACGTTTTCATGCGCGTCTTCCGGTTCAATCGAAACCCAGCAGATCAAAGATGTCGCGGTCCTTCATGGGCACCGCCGCCAGCGGCTCCACGCCGAGCCAGAGCGACGCGGCCAGGCGCATGTATTCGGCCTTCACCGCTTCGAGTTCGGGCGAGCTTTCCATCTCGAACAAGGTGGACTTTTTCAGCCGGCTGCGGCGAATCACGTCCAGATCCGGAAAGTGCGCGGCCAGCTTCAGGCCAATCTGGTTGTTGTACTTGTCGATCTGGTCGGTGGCGGCGCTGCGGTTGGCAATCACGCCGCCCAGGCGAACGTTGTAGTTCTTCGCTTTGGCGCCAATGGCCTGCACGATGCGGTTCATCGCGAAGATGGAATCGAAATCGTTGGCGGTGACGATGAGCGCTCGATCGGCGTGCTGCAGCGGTGCGGCAAAGCCGCCACACACCACGTCACCCAGCACGTCGAAGATCACCACGTCGGTGTCTTCCAGCAGGTGGTGTTCCTTGAGCAGTTTCACGGTCTGGCCCACCACGTAGCCGCCACAGCCGGTGCCAGCGGGCGGGCCGCCGGCCTCCACGCACATCACGCCGTTGTAGCCGGGGAACACAAAGTCCTCCACGCGCAGTTCCTCGGGGTGGAAGTCCACCGTCTCCAGCACGTCGATCACGGTGGGCAGCATCTTCTTGGTCAGCGTAAAGGTGCTGTCGTGCTTGGGGTCGCACCCGATCTGCAGCACGCGCTTGCCGAGGTGCGAGAACGCGGCCGACAGATTGGAGCTGGTGGTGCTCTTGCCGATGCCGCCCTTGCCGTAGATCGCAAATACTTTGGCGTTGCCGATCTTGAGCGACGGGTCGAGCTGCACTTGAAGGCTACCCTCGCCGTCTTCGCGTGCGGGCCTCCCGGAAGCGCGCCTCAGGTCGGTCAGGGGAACGGTCGTTTCCATCATGCGGGTACTCCTTCAAAAACACCTTCGAGCCGGTCTTCCAGCTCTTCGCTGGCCTGTCGGAGCGCCTGCAGAACATGGGGAGCGGGTTGCCAGAACTGGCGGTCGGACGCTTCGAGCAGCCGGCTGGCCACCCTCGCCGATGCGGTCGGATTGAGCTGTGCCAGGCGCTGGCGCATCTCGGGATCAAGCATGAAAGCCTGCGTGAGCTGCTCGTACACCCAGGGCTGCACCTGACCGGTGGTGGCCGACCAGCCCATGGTGTTGGTCAGGTGCACCTCGATCTGGCGTACGCCCTCGTAACCGTGCTTGAGCATGCCTTCGGTCCACTTGGGGTTGAGCATGCGGGTGCGTGTTTCCAGCGCCACCTGTTCGGTGAGCGTGCGCACCGTGCCGCCACCGTGGGCGTCGCGCGTCTGGTCGCCGATGTACACCGGTGCCACTTCGGCCTTCTCACCCTTGGCGCGCTGGATCGCGCGGCTCACACCGCCCAGCGTGTCGAAGTAGGTGTCCACCGTGGTGACACCCAGCTCCACCGAATCCAGGTTCTGGTAGGCCAGTTGCACGTCCGACAACACACTGTTGAGCAGCTTCGCGTGCTGCACCGGCTGACCGGCGCGGCCATAGGCGAAGCCTTTGCGGCGGCTGTAGGTCTCAGCGAGTTCGTCGGGGTCTTGCCAGCGGCTGTTGTCCACCAGGCTGTTCACGTTGGCGCCATAAGCGCCCTCTGCGTTCCCGAACACGCGCAACGAGGCGGTTTCCAGGTCGACGCCGTGCTCGCTCTGGTAAGCCAGCGCGTGGCGGCGGATGAAGTTCATCTCCAGCGGTTCGTCGGCGCTGGCGGCGAGAAACGCGGCTTCGGCCAGCAGGCGGATCTGCAGCGGCAACAGGTCGCGGAAGATGCCCGAGAGCGAAATCACCACATCCACGCGCGGGCGGCCGAGTTCGGCCAGGCCCATGAGTTCGGCGCCGGCGAGGCGGCCGTAGCTGTCGAAGCGGGGACGCGCACCCATGAGCGCCAGCGCCTGGCCGATCGGGCCCCCTTCGCTTTTCAGGTTGTCGGTGCCCCACAGCACCATGGCGATGCTGGCGGGGAACTCGTGGCCATCGGCCATGTGGCGCGCGATCAGGCGCTCGGCCTGGCGCGCACCGTCCTTGACGGCATAGGCGCTGGGGATGCGGAATGGGTCGAAGCCGTGCACATTGCGGCCCGTGGGCAGGATGGCCGGTGTGCGCAGCAAGTCGCCACCCGGCGCGGGGCGCAGGAAGCGGCCATCGAGCGCGCGCAGGATGCCGTCAATTTCGTGGTCCTGCGCCAGCAGCGCATCGGTGGCAGCGAGGCTGGTGAGTTGTGCGAGCAGCGCGGCGTCGGTGACCTGGCCACTGGCGGGACTTTGCGCGCGCAGCAGGTGCAGCGCCGCCTGCGGGGTGGCGCCCTTCACCAGCGCTTCCACCGCCGGGCGCAGCAGCTTCGCAGCCGCTCCGGGTTCACCCAGGAAGGAGTCGGCGCACGACAGCAGCAGGTCCACCCGTTCGGCGTTCGAGAGCGCTTGCCCCACCACGTGCAGGCCGTAGGGGATGAGCGTGTACTCGAGCTCCAGCACCGAGTCGTTCAGGCGAACAATGCGCGCGTCGGCCTCCGCGCCCCAGGCATCCTGCGCTTCGCACAGCGCCAGCGTGGTCGCCTGCGCCTGGATCATGGTGGCGATTTCGTCGCGCTCGGCCTGCGCCTCTGGCTCCAGTGAACGGAAGCGTTCGATCAGGTCCTTGAGTTCCATGAGGCCCTGGTAGAGCCCCGCCTGCGCCACCGGCGGCGTGAGGTAGCTGATGAGCGTGGCGGCCGCGCGGCGCTTCGCAATGGTGCCCTCGGACGGGTTGTTCGAGGCATAGAGGTACATGTTGGGCAAGTCGCCAATCAGGCGATCGGGCCAGCACAGCGCGGTCAGGCCGTTCTGCTTGCCGGGCATGAACTCCAGCGCGCCGTGGGTGCCGAAGTGCAGCGCGGCGTGGGCACCGAAATCCTCGCGAACCCAGCGGTAGAAAGCCGAGAACGCATGCGTGGGCGCAAAGCCGTGCTCGAACAGCAGGCGCATGGGATCGCCCTCGTAGCCCGGGCCTGGCTGGATACCCACGAACACGTTGCCGAAGCGCTCACCAAGCACGAAGATGCGAGCGCCGTCGCTGAGTTGCTGACCCGGTGCCGGGCCCCACTGGGCTTCGATCTGGCGCAGATGGCGTTCGCGCTTCACGTGGTCATCGACATTGATGAGCGCGTGCACATTGGCCGGCGCACCGTACTGCGCGGCATTGCCCTGAATGAGGCGTTCGCGCAGCGCGTCCACGCTCTCGGGCAGGTCCACCGTGTAGCCCTGGGCCTTCATCGCAGCCAGCGTGTTGTAGAGCGACTCGAACACCGCCAGGAACGCGGCGGTGCCGGTGTTGCCGGCGTTGGGCGGGAAGTTGAAGATCACCGCGGCCACCTTGCGGTGAGCGCGGTCGCTGCGGCGCAGATCGATCAAACGGCCCACGCGCGCGGCCAGCGCATCGGCGCGTTCGCTGCAGGTCTGCATGTCGTGCGCGCCTTCGATGGCGTCGAAGCTGCAGCCCTTGTCGCAGCCGGTGCAACTCACGTGCGACGAACTGCCGCGCCCGCCGTAGACCATGGAGCCGGTGGCGCCATCGAGCTCGGGGATCGCCACCATCATGGTTGATTCCACAGGCAGCAGGCCACGAGCGGATGCGCCCCAGTGGTCCAGCGTCTGGAACTCCACCGGCGTGACCGCGAGGTAAGGCACATCGAGCTTTGCCAGAATGTCTTCAGCCGCGTGCGCGTCGTTGTAAGCCGGGCCGCCAATGAGCGAGAAGCCAGTGAGCGAGACCAGCGCATCGATGGTGGGCTGCCCGTCCTTGCGCTGGAAGTACCCCTCGATCGCCGGGCGGTTGTCCAGCCCGGTGGCGAAGGCCGGAATCACCTTCAGGCCGCGCGCTTCCAAAGCCGTGATCACGCCGTCGTAATGACCGGTGTTGCCCGCCAGCAGATAGGAGCGCATCACCAGCAGGCCCACGGTGCCGCGCTGGCCGGTGGTGGCCACCAGGGGCAGATCGGCCACCGAGGCCGAAAGCCGCTGTTTCATGCGCGGGTGGTAGACACCCACCTCGGGATACTCCAGCGGCGCACCCACCACGCAGCGCTGGCGCAGCGCGCGGCGCGAGCCGTCGGCGTAACGTTCCACCAGAAACTGCACCAGGTTGACCATGTTCTGTTCCGAACCCGCCAGCCAGTACTGCATGCAAAGGAAATAGGCGCGCACGTCCTGCGCGGTGCCGGGGATGAAGCGCAGGATGCGCGGCAGGCGGCGCAGCATCTTCATCTGGCGCGCACCCGCCGTGCTCTTGTCTTCGGGCGAGGTGTTCACGTCGGCCGTGGATTTGCCGCGCAGCTTCTTCAGGAATGCCATCGGGCCGCTCACCGGTCCGCTCATGTCGAACTTGCCCATGCGCGTGAGCTTGGTCACTTCGGTGGCCGACATAAGGCACACCATGGCGTCGCACTTGTCGCGGCGGGCGCGCAGCGCGGGCAGCACCGGCAGGAAGTGGTCTTCCATGAAGAGCATGGTGGCGATCACGATGTCGGCGCGGGCGATGTCGTCGTTGCAGCGGCGCAGCGCAGCGTCGTCATCGCCCCATTCGGCGGCGGCATGCACCGAGAGCGAGAGCCCCGGCACGGCTTTGGCCAGGCTGCGGTGCGCGCGCTCGGCGGCACTGGCCAGGTGGCTGTCCATGGTCACCAGCACGACCTTCATGCCGGGCAAGAGCACCTGGCTCTCAGCGGCTGAAATGGGCTTTGGCATCGTAGAGCGTCTCCAGCGTGATCACGGGCAGGCCCTTGTCCCTGGCATACAGTTCGGTGTTACGGCGAGCCTTGCCGCGAACGAAGAATGGAATCTTGCGGAGTTCCTTTTCCGCCTCGATGCCCCAGGTGGTCTCTGCCGCAGCGGACACGGCAGCAGGTTGAGGGGTTGCCGCCGGCGCGGGCTTGTGCGAGCCCCCAAGGTGCGAAGGCGCGGCGTCTTCATGAAATTCGGCATCACCGCGAAACATGCCGATCAGGTGCTCTTCCAGGCCCATCATGAGCGGGTGAACCCAGGTGTCGAACAGCACGTTGGCGCCTTCAAAACCCATCTGCGGCGAGTAGCGTGCGGGGAAGTCCTGCACATGGACCGGTGCGGAGATCACCGCGCAGGGAATGCCCAGCCGCTTGGCAATGTGGCGCTCCATCTGCGAGCCCAGCACCAGCTCGGGCTGCAGCTCGGCGATGCGCGCCTCCACTTCCAGGTAGTCGTCGCTGACGAGCGCGTCCACGCCGTAGAGCTTGGCGGCGTCGCGCACTTCGCGCGCGAATTCGCGGCTGTAGGTGCCCAGGCCGACCACCGTGAAACCCATCTCGGTGGCGGCAATGCGCGCAGCGGCCACCACATGGGTCGCGTCCCCGAACACGAACACGCGCTTCGACGTGAGGTAGGTGGAATCGACCGACTTCGCGTACCAGGGCGCGCGGGCGTTGGCATCGGCCAGCACCGCCGTGGCGTCCACGCCCGCGAGCGCGGCGACCTCGGCAATGAAGTCGCGCGTGGCGCCCGATCCGATGGGCACCGTGCGCGTGCTCGGCTGCCCGAAGGTGCGCGTGAGCCAGCCTGCGGCAATCGATGCGATCTCGGGATAAAGCACCACGTTGAAATCGGCATCACCGAGACGGGCGAGGTCTGAAGGGGATGCGCCCAGCGGTGCGGTGACGTTGATGTCGATGCCCAGGTCGCGCAGCAGGCCGCTGATTTCACGCAGGTCGTCGCGGTGGCGAAAGCCCAGCGCGGCCGGGCCGAGGATGTTGCAGCGGGCGCGCTGGCCAGACTCTCTCGGTGCCCGCTTCACCTGCGGGTCGGCCAGCTGGCGAACCATCTGGTAGAAGGTTTCGGCCGCGCCCCAGTTTTCCTTGCGCTGGTACGACGGCAGTTCGAGCGCCACCACCGGCACCGGCAGATCGAGCGCCTTGCACAGGCCGCCCGGGTCGTCCTGAATCAGTTCGGCGGTGCACGAAGAGCCCACCATCATGGCCTTGGGGTTGAAGCGCTCGAAGGCCTCGCGCGCCGCGTCCTTGAAAAGCTGCGCCGTGTCGCCGCCGAGATCACGCGCCTGGAAGGTGGTGTAGGTCACCGGCGGGCGTTTGGCGTCGCGTTCGATCATGGTGAACAGCAGGTCGGCGTAGGTATCGCCCTGCGGTGCGTGCAGCACGTAGTGCACATCCTTCATGGCGGTGGCGATGCGCATGGCGCCCACGTGGGGTGGTCCTTCGTAGGTCCAGAGCGTGAGTTGCATGGCGTGGGTCTCTGCGCTCAGGCGGCCAGGCGCATGCGGCGCACCAGCGGGCGGCTGAAGAGCTCGGCCAGATCGGCCGCCTGCTCGTAGCCCTGGATGGGGGTGAAAACCAGTTCGATCGCCCACTTGGTGGTCATTCCCTCGGCTTCGAGCGGATTGGCCAGGCCCAGGCCGCACACCACAAGGTCCGGGCGTTCGGCACGGCAGCGGTCGAGCTGCTTGTCCACGTGCTGGCCCTCGCTCAGAAAGGTGCCAGCAGGCAGCAGCGCCAGCTCTTCGGCCATGTGCGTGCGGTGCAGGTAGGGCGTGCCCACCTCGGTGAGCTGCATGCCGAGTTCGCGCGAGAGGAACCGCGCCAGCGGAATCTCCAGTTGCGAATCCGGGAAGAAAAAGATGCGCTTGCCTTCCAGCTGGACCCGCTGGCGCGCGAGCGCACTGGCGGCGCGCTCGCGGGCGGGCTGCGTCACGGCGTCGAACTTGGCGGGGCTCACGCCAAAAGCGCGTGCAGCGGCCGAGAGCCAGGCGGTCGTGCCCTCCACACCGAGCGGGAACGGGGCTGGCAGGCGCTGTGCGCCACGGGCTTCCAGCGCCAGCGCGGTGTCGGCCAGGAAGGGTTGCGCCAGCAGGAAGCGCGTGTTGGGCCCCACCGCAGGCATCTGGGTGGCGCGACGCGGCGGGAAAAAGCGCACCGGGCCGATGCCCAGCTGCTGGAACATGCGCGCGAACTGGTCTTCGACCACGTCGGCCAGCGCACCCACCACCATCAACTCGGTGGGCGCACCCTGAGCGCTCGCTGGCAACACCGGCACCAGCGAAGCCAGGCAGGCGTCTTCGCCCTGGGTGAAAGTGGTCTCGATGCCGCTGCCCGAATAGTTGAGCACGCGCACCTCGGGCGAAAACCGGCCGGAAAGTCGCTGCGCGGCACGGGACAGGTCGAGCTTGATGACTTCGGACGGGCAGGAGCCGACCAGAAACAGCAGCTTGATTTCGGGCCGGCGCTCGATGAGGCGCGAGACCACGCGGTCGAGTTCCTCGTTGCAGTCGGCGAGACCCGCCAGATCGCGCTCGTCGATGATGGCCGTGGCAAAACGCGGCTCGGCAAAAATCATCACGCCGGCAGCGCTCTGGATCAGGTGCGCGCAGGTGCGCGAACCGACCACCAGAAAGAACGCATCCTGAATTTTCCGGTGCAGCCAGATGATGCCGGTGAGGCCGCAGAACACCTCGCGCTGGCCGCGTTCGCGCAGCACGGGAGCATCCACACAACCCGGCGTGTCGGCGCGGATGGGAATCACCGGGCTCATTCAAACGCCTCCCGGGGCACCAGCGCACCCTGCAGGCGCGCCATGCGCAGCTTCCACAGAAACTGCCCGGCGTTCACCACGTAGGCAGCGTAGGCGGCGAGCGCCAGCAGCATCAGGCCGCGCGGCGCCAGCCAGCCAGCGAACAGCGCCGCCAGGTAAGCCGTGTGCAGCGCCAGCACCAGCATGCTGAACACGTCTTCCCAATAGAAGGCGGGCGCAAACAGGTAGCGGCCGAACACCACCTTTTCCCAGATGCAGCCGGTGATCATGATCGTGTAAAGCGTGAGCGTCTTGATCACCACCGACACGGTGGCTGCCCACTCGCCTTCGCCCGTGGCCAGGAAACGCAGCACCAGCACCAGGCTCACCAGAAACACCAGAAACTGCACCGGTGCCAGCACCCCTTGCACCAGGGTCCACACCGTCGAGTCACGCCGCTGGCGCTCCTGCGGGGTGTAGAGGGAGCGGCCAGGTTGTGGTCGCGTTGTCTCGGGATGCATCGGTTCTGTCTCCATGGAGCCTTGAGGTCTCGCTGGAACCCAATTTAGATGGTCCCGCGAATTGTGTCAACTTAAATTGACGTATTGTTTGATTGACATTTCAAGTCAACGTAGTAAAGTTTTCTGGACGGGTATCCGGAAATGTTTTGACGCCGTGGGTTGACGGTTGTACAAACTCTCCAGCGATCGATACCGACGTATGTCCGAAGGTGCAAAAGAGTCCGGCAAAGACCGTGGCCTGCGCGATCCGCACAAGCGCAAGAGCGCAAGGAGACGAAATGGGCTCGTATTCAAGGACCTCCTCGCCGAACGAGCGCGGGGAGTTTGCTGCCGGCCCTTCTCGGCAGTGGCCGGATGGGGAGGCGGCCGCCGGCTTTCCCCCCGCCATCGACGATCTGCTGCGCACCGACACCGGTGAACCCCCGGCCGACGAGAGCCTGCGCGCCGTGTTGCTGGCCAAAGCGGTCGAATACGAAATCATCCCCCGCCTCATGCTGGCGCACCGCGTGCCGCAAGAGTGCGCGGCCTTTCCGGTGGCGGGCAACCAGCGCGTCTCGCCCGAAGACGTGGCGGTGTTCGCAGAGCTCGTGCTGCACGAGGACGACGCGGCCATCAGCGCCTGTGTGGTCGCACTGCGTGACCGTGGCGTGCCGGTGGAATCGATCTTCATGGACCTGCTGGCCCCGGTGGCGCGGCATCTGGGCGAGATGTGGGAGCGCGACCTGTGCACCTTCACCGAAGTGACGGTGGGCCTGGGGCGTTTGCAGCGGGTGCTGCGCGAGAACAGCGCGGCCTTCGCCCAGTTCAATGGCTCCACCTCGACCCTGGAGGGCCGACGCCTGCTGCTCATGCCCTGCCCCGGCGAGCAGCACACCTTCGGCCTGTCGCTCGTGGGTGAAATCTTTCACCGCGCGGGCTGGGACGTGGTGACCAACTTCCTGTCCAGCCAGGCCGCGCCGGCCATGGTGGAGAAAGACTGGTACGACGTGGTGGGCTTCTCGCTGGGCTGTGAGACCGGGATCGAGCGTTTGAGCGATGTGATGACGCTGGTGCGCAAGAAAAGCAAGAACCCCCGTGTCTCTATAATCGCCGGCGGAGCGATTTTCGGTTTGCACCCTGAATATGGTCAGCGGATTCCGGCCGATGCCATCGTGACCGATGGCCCCAGGGCCCCGGCGCTCGCCGAGAAACTGGTCAGCGATAGCCGTGAACGAAGCTGAAGATCTCGAGTCCACCTGAAGATCCGAACATGTTTTCCGTCTAACCATCCGAAAGCTCAACATGCCCCAGGCGCAGCAAGCGTATGCCGTGAGGCCATTCGATATGGCGGGGCAGTTTCTTGCCCATCTGGATGCGGAATCGGCTGCGGAGCTCATCACGGCCACCTCCGACGTGGTGCTGATCCTCGACAAGGACGGCGTGATTCGGGACATGGCACTCAGCAACGCCGACATGCTCGGCGAGGGTTGCCAGCACTGGCTGGGCAAGGCATGGACCGACACGGTGACGGTTGAGAGCAAGCCCAAGATCGAAGCGCTGCTCAAGAGAAATGGCGACGCTGCCACCGATGGCGTGCGCTGGCGCCACATCAACCACCCGGTGAACGACAAGGCCGACCTGGCGCTTTCGTATTCGGTGGTTCAACTACCCATCGCCCAGGGCGATGAGGCCACCGCCCATGCCGTGGCCTTCGGCCGCGACCTGCGCAGCCAGGCGGCATTGCAACAGCGGCTGGTGACAGCGCAACTCTCCATGGAACGCGACTACTGGCGCCTGCGCCAGGTCGAGACGCGTTACCGCCTGTTGTTCCAGATGGCGTCCGAGCCGGTGATCATTCTTGAAGGCTCGATCGACAAGCTGGAGGAAGCCAACCCGGCGGCCTACGAGCTCTTTGGCGAGCGAGCCCGTGCACCGAGCTGGACGCTGGCCAGCAGCCTCGATCCCGCCAGCGTGGCGGTGCTGCGCGAAATGCTCGACCGCTTGCGCGCCAGCGGCAAGGCCGATCCCTGCGAGGTGCGTCTGATCGACGGTGCGCAGGACATGCTGGTCTCGGCTTCCCAGTTCCGCCAGGAAAACACCCTCCATTTCCTGCTGCGCTTCACGCGCCCGCAAGACAGCGTGGCGCCCAGCATCACGCGCGGCAAGCAGCGTTTGCTGCAGGTGATGGAAAGCGCGCCCGATGGGCTGGTGGTGACCGACATGGAAGGCCGCGTGCTCAGCGCCAACCGTGCCTTCCTCGACATGGGCCAGCTCGGCACCGAAGACCAGGCCCGGGGTGAAGTGCTCGACAAGTGGCTGGGCCGCACCGGGGTGGATTTCCGTGTGCTGCTCACCAACCTTCGCCAGCATGGCACCGTGCGCCTCTTTGCCACGCAAATGCGCGGGGAGTACGGCTCGAACTCCGAGGTGGAAATCTCCGCGGTGGCCGTCAACAGCGGACCGCAGCGCTGCCTGGGCTTCACCATCCGCGACATGGGTCGCCGCCTCACCAACGACGGCCGCAGCGCCAAGGAATTGCCGCGTTCGGCCAGCCAGATGACCGAGCTGGTGGGCCGCCTGCCGCTGAAGGATATCGTGCGCGAAACCACCGACCTGATCGAACAGCTTTGCATTGAAGCTGCGCTGGAACTCACCGGCGACAACCGCGCTTCGGCCGCAGAAATGCTGGGCCTTTCCCGGCAGAGCCTCTACATCAAGCTGCGCCGGTTCGGCATTCTTGAAGGCGTCGGCGAAGACACCCACTGAACCGCCCCTGAAGCCATCAAAAACCAGCTGCAAACCAGCTGGTTTTTTCGTTTGCGGTGCAGTCGGCAACCGACCGTCCGGGTTGGATTGGTGTTTACGATAGTGAGTGTCATTTTTAATTGACACTATTCAGGTCCAGGTGTACAAGCTTTGCCATGAAGCTCCCTGCCCTGTCCGCTGTCACCGAGCTGTTCAAACCCATCACCTGGTTTCCGCCCATGTGGGCTTTCGCCTGCGGCGTGGTGGCTTCCGGTGTGTCGATGGATGGGCGGTGGTTGCTGGCCATTGTGGGCATTGCGCTGGCGGGGCCACTCGTGTGCGCCACCAGCCAGGCGGTGAACGACTGGTACGACCGCCACGTGGACGCCATCAACGAGCCGCAGCGCCCCATTCCGTCGGGCCGCATGCCGGGGGCATGGGGCCTGTACCTCGCCATCATCTGGACGCTGGTTTCTCTTGCAGTGGCCACTGTGCTTGGCCCCTGGGGGTTTGGCGCCGCTGCGCTGGGCCTGCTGCTGGCCTGGGCGTACAGCGCACCCCCTGTGCGCCTGAAGGAAAACGGCTGGTGGGGCAACGCAGCCTGCGGCATCAGCTACGAAGGCATCGCCTGGATCACCGGCGCGGCCGTGATGGCCGGCGGCGCCATGCCGGGCGGTGAGTCGCTGGTGCTGGCCGCGCTCTACAGCGCCGCCACCCACGGCATCATGACGCTCAACGACTTCAAGGCAGTCACGGGTGACCGCCAGATGGGCGTGCGCTCGCTGCCGGTGCAACTCGGTGTGGACCGCGCCGCGCGCGTGGCCTGCTGGTTCATGGCGGTGCCGCAGATGGTGGTGATCGCGCTGCTGCTGGCGTGGAACCAACCCCTGCACGCCGCCGCGCTCGTGGTGCTGCTGGCGCTGCAGTTCTTCATGATGCGCCGCTTCATCGCGGCGCCGGTGGAGCGAGCGCTCTGGTACAGCGGCTTCGGTGTGCCGCTGTTTGTGGCGGGCATGATGGTCAGCGCGTTTGCGCTGCGGGGTCTGGCCGGGGTGAGCCCATGACGCCCTTCGGCTGGGCCCGCATTGCCCGCCTGGGTCTGGTCCAGATGGCCATGGGTGCCATCGTGGTTCTCACCACCTCCATCCTCAACCGCGTGATGGTGGTCGAGCTTGCCTTGCCCGCGCTGCTGCCGGGCGTGCTGGTGGCCCTGCACTACGCGGTGCAGCTCGCAAGACCCCGCATGGGCTTCGGCTCCGACGTGGGCGGACGGCGCACGCCCTGGATCGTGGGCGGCATGGGCGTGCTGGCCCTGGGGGGCGTGGTCGCTGCGCTGGCCACGGTGTGGATGGCCAGCTACCCCACGGCCGGCATGGTGCTCGCGATGCTGGGTTTTGCACTGGTCGGGCTGGGCGTGAGCGCGGCCGGCACTTCGCTGCTGGTGCTGCTGGCCAAACGCGTGCCCGAAGGTCGTCGCGCCGGCGCTGCCACGCTGGTGTGGATGATGATGATCGCTGGCTTCGCCATCACCGCCGGCCTTGCCGGGCACTGGCTCGATCCCTATTCCCCCGAGCGCCTGCTGCTGGTGAGCAGCAGTGTGTCGGTGCTGGCCCTGTTGCTTACCGCGACAGCGCTGCGCGGGCTCGAAGGCGCCGCGCCCACCTCCGGCGCATCCCCTGCCGACACCGCAGAAAAGCCCCGCTTCCGCGAGGCCCTGGCCCAGGTGTGGCATGAACCGGTGGCCCGACGTTTCACCATCTTCGTCTTCGTCTCGATGCTCGCCTTCAGCGCGCAAGACCTCATCCTGGAGCCATTCGCGGGCACGGTGTTCGGCTACACGCCGGGCGAGTCCACGCAGCTCTCGGGCGTGCAGCATGGCGGTGTGCTGGCCGGCATGCTGCTGGTGGCGCTGGCCGGTGCCATCGGCGCGCGCTTCTCGCACCACTCGGTTCTGCGCCACGCCGGTTCACTGCGCGGGTGGACCATCGGGGGCTGCTTCGCCTCGGCCATGGCGCTGTTCGCACTGATGTTCGCCGGTCTGCAGGGCATGGGCTGGCCGCTGAATGCCACAGTGTTCGCGCTCGGCGTGGCCAACGGCGCTTTCTCGATCGGCGCCATCGGCTCCATGATGAGGCTGGCCGCGCAAGGCCGGCAGGCGCGCGAGGGTGTGCGCATGGGTTTGTGGGGCGCCGCGCAGGCCGTGGCCTTCGGCCTGGGCGGGTTGGTGGGCACCGGCGCGAGCGACCTGGCGCGCTGGCTGATCGCTTCGCCCGGTGCGGCTTACGCCATGGTCTTCGCGCTGCAAGCCCTGGCCTTCCTGCTTTCGGCTGTGCTGGCCTGGCGCCTTGCGGCGCCGGTGGCACGCGCCGCATCCGTCACAGGTTTCCACCACGCGGGGGAATCCTTCGCCGCAGGCTCCACACCGAGGCCACAATCATGAACACCACCGAAGAGATTTTTGATGTCGTCGTCATCGGCGGCGGCCCGTCGGGTGCCACAGCGGCCCACGAACTCGCCCGCCTGGGCCGATCGGTGCTGCTGCTGGACCGCGCCGGGCGCATCAAGCCCTGCGGCGGCGCAATACCGCCGCGCCTCATCAAGGACTTCGCCATTCCCGACGAACTGCTGGTGGCCCGCGCCCAGTGCGCGCGCATGATCGCGCCGTCGAACAAGCACGTGGACATTCCGATCGACAACGGCTTTGTGGGCATGGTCAACCGCGAGGCGTTCGACGAGTGGCTGCGCGAGCGCGCCCGCGCGGTGGGCGCCGTGCGGCGCACGGGCCAGTTTGAAAAACTGCAGCGCGGAGCCGATGGCGTGAGCGTGGTGCACTACCGCGTGCGGGATCGCCATGACCGAGGTGAGGGCACGCCGGCCTGCGTGCGCGCCAGAAGCATCGTGGGCGCCGACGGAGCGCGCTCGGAAGTGGCGCGTCAGGGTGGCGTGCCGGGAGCAGAGCGCACGAAGTATGTGTTTGCGTACCACGAGATCGTCCGTGCACCCGCACCCGAAGACCGCTCCGCAGACTACGACGGCGCGCGCTGCGACGTGTACTACCAGGGCCGCTTTTCGCCCGATTTCTATGGTTGGGTGTTCCCGCACGGCGACACGCTGAGCGTGGGCACCGGCAGCGCCGACAAAGGCTTTTCGCTGCGTGGTTCGGTGCAGCGCATGCGCGAAGCCAGCGGCCTGGCTGGCGCCCAGACCCTGCGGCGCGAAGGCGCACCGATCCCCATGAAACCCCTCCCGCGCTGGGACAACGGCCGCGACGTGGTGCTGGCCGGCGATGCCGCTGGTGTGGTGGCGCCCGCCTCGGGCGAGGGCATTTACTACGCCATGGTGGGCGGTCAGCTGGCCGCCCAGGCCGTGAATGAAATGCTGGCCACCGGCAATGTGCAGGCGCTCAAGCTGGCTCGTCAGCGCTTCATGAAGCAGCACGGCACGGTGTTCTGGGTGCTGGGCATCATGCAGTCGTTCTGGTACGGCAGCGAAAAGCGGCGGGAACGGTTCGTCAAGATTTGCGAAGACCGCGATGTGCAGCAACTCACGTTCGAGTCGTACATGAACAAGCAGCTCACGCGCAAGAAGCCCATGGCGCATGTGCGCATTTTCTTCAAGGACCTGGGCCACCTGCTGGGCCTGGCCAGAGTGTGATGGGTGTGGATCCGGGTGTGATGCACCTGCTGCTGGACGCGGTGATCGCCTTCACGTTGCTGGAAGGAGTGGCGCTGTGGCTTCATCACGCCACCACGGGCAGAGGGCTGGCACCGCGCGACTACGCCCTCAACATGGTCTCGGGCTTGTGCCTCATGCTGGCGGTGCGCGCCGCGCTCGGAACGGCCATGGAGCCCTGGATTGCCGTGTGCCTGGCAGGCGCTGGCCTGGCACACGGTCTTGATCTCTGGCGCCGCTGGCAGCGCCAGAAGCGCGAACTCAAGCCTTCTTGACGTAAGCGCTGCACCACGCGTTGGCGCCGACCATCTTCCCGGGGAAGATGCCGCATCCGCCTGCAGGTTCGGCGGCCTTGCCGGTGTAGAGCTGGCAAGTGCCGCACTTCTGGCCGGCCGCGTATTTCGGATACTTCTTGGTGTCGACCTTGGTGGCATCGGCCGCGTAGCCGAGCGCCACCGCCGTGGGGTCTTTCTCGTTGACCATGGCAGCCGTCTGGGCCTGGGCCGTGGCGGCCAGCAGCGCGGAACCGCCCGCAGCCACCTGAATCATGAAGACGCGACGATTTGAACCGTTCATTTGTAGACCTCGTGGGGAAATGCAGGATTGCGCGGCCATGCTACTGCGCACCTGTTAACGCCGTCTTAACAAACGTAACGCTTGACTGGCGCGGTCACCCATTGCCGCCGGCGCCTCGGAGGGTGTGGAAGGCGCGGTGCTTACACTTGGGCGGTCGACAAGCACCACGATGAGCCCACAAGACTACGTTCAGCAAAAAGCTGCTGCCTCAGGCAGCAGCTTCTATTACGCCTTTCTTTTCCTGCCACCCGAGCGCCGCGCTGCCATCACCGCTTTCTACGCCTTCTGCCGCGAGGTGGACGACGTGGTGGACGAGGTGAGCGACCCGGCGGTGGCGCAGACCAAGCTCGCCTGGTGGCGGCGCGAGGTGGCGCAGGCTTTCGCGGGCACGCCCACGCACCCGGTCATGAAGGCGCTCATGCCGCTGTGCAAACCGTACGAGATCGAATCCCGCCACCTCCTGGCCGTGATCGACGGTTGCCAGATGGACCTGGAGCAAAACCGCTACCTGGACTTTGCCAACCTGCAACGCTACTGCCATCTGGTCGCCGGCGTAGTGGGCGAGGTGGCTGCGCGCATCTTCGGCCAGACGCAGGTGCGCACCACCGAATACGCACACCGCCTGGGCCTGGCGTTCCAGCTCACCAACATCGTGCGCGATGTGGGCGAAGACGCCACGCGCGGTCGCATCTACCTGCCGGTGAACGAACTGCAGAGCTTCAATGTGAAGGCCCATGAACTGCTGCAGCGCGGCAGCGCTCCCGGCACCGACGCCGCCGATTTCCGCCGCCGCTTCACCGCGCTGATGCAGTTCCAGTGCGCCCGAGCCCAGCAGACCTATACCGACGCTCTGGCCCTGCTGCCCGAGGCCGACCGCCGCGCCCAGAAGCCCGGCCTGATGATGGCCAGCATCTACCGCACGCTGCTGAACGAAATTGCGGCCGATCCCATGCTGGTGCTGACGCAGCGCGTGAGCCTGACACCCCTCAGAAAATTCTGGCTGGCCTGGAAAGTCCAGGCGCTGGGCAGGCTGTGAAACTCGCCATCGTCGGCGCCGGCTGGGCCGGCATGGCGGCGGCAGTGGAGGCCGCCTCGCGTGGCATGAACGTGACCGTCTTCGAGGCCACACGCACGCTCGGGGGCCGTGCACGCGCCCTGCCCGCGAGTCTGCCCGATGGCACACCCGTGACGCTGGACAACGGACAGCACATCCTGATTGGCGCCTACAGCGAAACACTGGCGCTGATGCGGCGTGTGGGCATCGATCCACGCAAACAACTGCTGGCCCTGCCGCTGGCCTTGCCCTACCCCGACGGCTCGGGCATACGAACGCCAACATGGGCCGCGCGCTGGCCGGCACCGCTCGACGCCCTGGCCGCCATCGCCACCGCGCGCGGCTGGACATGGCGCGATCGGCTGGCGCTGGTGCGAATGCCCCTCACCTGGCAACGTATGGGCTTCACCTGCCCGCCCGCGCAAAGCGTAGCCGATGTGTGCCAGGGCCTGCCGCAGCGCGTGATGAACGAGTTGATCGAGCCGCTGTGCGTCTCGGCACTGAACGTACCTGCGCAGGAAGCGAGTGGCCAAGTTTTCCTGCGTGTGATGCGCGACGCGCTCTTCGGCGCGGGCAGCCACGGCTTCAGCGCTTCCAGCCTGCTGCTGCCCAGCACCGATCTATCCGCGCTGTTTCCGCAGGCTGCCGCCGACTGGTTGGCGAGGCGGCACGGCGAGCGCTTCAGCCTTCGCATGGCCACCCGCGTGACGGCGCTGCGCGCACAGGGAACGCAGTGGGTGCTGCGTACCGACGACCGCGAAGAAGTCTTCGACCGTGTGATCTGGGCCACGGCCGCAAGCCCGGCGGCGCAGGCCATGGCGGAGGCGGTGGACGCCCCAGCGGCTCTGCGCGCCTGGGCCGCCACAACCCAGGGGCTTTCTTTCACCGCCATCACCACGGTCTACACCTGGGGCGCCGGCGTGCGCCTCGCCGTACCCATGATCGCCCTGCGCGAAGGACCCGCGCAATTCGTGTTCGACCGCGGCCAGCTGGAACCCGACAACGCCTCCGTGCAGGGCGTGCTGGCGTTCGTGGTAAGCGCGAGCCAGGGCGAGCGCGACGATCTGCAGGCCAAGGTGCTGGTGCAGGCCGCGCGCGAGTTGAACCTGCCTGCGTTGCAAGCGGTGCAGACCGTGGTGGAAAAGCGCGCCACGTTTGCCTGCCTGCCCGGCACTCAGCGGCCGGCGGCGTGCATCGCACCCGGCCTGTGGGCGGCCGGCGACTATGTGGACGGACCCTACCCCGCCACGCTCGAAGGTGCCGTGCGCAGCGGCATGCAGGCTGCGGCGGGAACCTCTGCAGACCCAAGCGTTCCCACTTGAGCCATTCCGTCAACCCACCCCCAGGAAAGGAACCTCTCAGGATGATCGGCACCATCTCCACCCGCCCCCTTCTCGCCGCCATCGGCATCGGCCTGCTCGTGCTCGCCAGCGGCGCGGCCACGGCGCAGAACATGGTCAGCGTGAAGGGCAGCACCCTGAACATGCGCGAAGGCCCCGGCACCCACACACCGGTCTTGTGGGAGTTGAAGAAGGGCTATCCGCTGCAGATTACTCAGCGCAAAGGCAGCTGGCTCAAGGTGCGCGACTTCGAGAACGACACCGGCTGGGTGGCGCGCTCGCTCACCGGCAACACGCCGCACCACATCGTCAAATCGAAGATCGCCAACATCCGCAGCGGGCCCGGCACGCAGCACCGCATCGTCGGCAAGGCGAGCTATGGAGACCTTGTGCGCACGCGCGAGAAGCGGGCCGACTGGGTGCGCGTGGAGCGCGAAGGCGGCGTGGGCGGATGGATCGCGAAACGTCTGCTCTGGGGCTGGTGAACCCGCTCGATGGTGCAGATGGCAGAATGGACTGACCAATAACTGGCGCCCATTCCGGCGCGCCCGTCCCGACCAGGAGACCACCATGATCCATTGTTACTTCACCTTTGCGCCCAACCCCATGAAGGTGCTGCTAATGCTGGAGGAAACCGGTCTGCCGTACACCCCGGTGCCAATCGACACACGCCGGGGCGAGCAGTTTGCGCCGGAGTTCCTGGCGATCAACCCGAATGCAAAGGTGCCGGCGATCGTGGACGAAGGCAAGGCGGTGTTCGACAGCAATGCGATCCTGCTGTACCTGGCGGAGAAGACTGGCCAGTTCCTGCCTGATGACACGCACCGGCATGAGTTGCTCTCTTGGCTGATGTTCATCGCTTCGGGCATCGGGCCCTTCTCGGGGCAGGCGGTGCATTTCCGCCACCACATGAAGGAAGAGAACGTGTACGCGCTGAACCGCTACGACTTCGAGGCCAACCGCCACTGGAACCTGATTGAAGAACGCCTCTCGCGGCAGACCTGGCTGGTGGGCAACCAGTACTCGATCGTGGACATGGCCTGCTGGGGCTGGGCGCGGCTCATGCCGCATGTGCTCGGGGGCGACGAGAAGGCCTTGTGGGAACGCTTCCCCCACATCCAGCGGTTGATCTCCACCATCAGCAGCCGGCCGGCGGTGGCCCGCATCGACGCCTTGAAGCGCCAGCACACCTTCAAGGCTGAAAACGACGCCGAAGCGCGCAAGCACATGTTCCCCCAACTGGCCCGCCTCCAGCTCACCTAACCGTTCTCTCGCACCTTCCGGTACGCCGGGCGTGCCATGCAGCGCACCAGCCAGGCCTGCGTGAGCGGGTGAGCATCCATCAGCCTGGTGGAAGGCCGAGCCCAGTTCAACACACTGGCCACGCACAGATCGGCCACGGTGAAACGCCGGGCCGCCAGGTGCGCCATGCCGGCGGCCTGCTGACGTGACAGGTGTTGTTCGATCACCCGAAACGGCACCGCCAGGCGCCTTTCAGCCGCGTCGGCCAGCTCGGGCTTGCGGCGCTCCTCGGGCATCGCATGGCGGTGCATCAGCACCGTCAGCGCATCGGCTTCGGTCTCGGTCATGGTCCAGAAGCTCCAACGCAGCGCTTCGGCGTCTTCCTTCGGCGTGGCGGGGCTGATGCTCGCGCCGTCGGCTGGCCCATGGTGGCGGGCGATGTAGAGCGCGCAAGCCATGCTCTCCCACAACACCACATCGCCCTCGGGCCGGGCGTCCACCACCGCAGGCACGTGGCCATTGGGGTTGATCGCCAGAAACTCGGGGGTGCGTGTGGCGCCGCCCTGGTACGGCAGCGCCACGTGTCGGAAAGTGATGCCGAGCTCGGTGGCGGCCCACAGCGGGCGCACGGCGCGCGAGGCGGGAATGCCGTAAATGGTGAGGCTCATGAATGCGCGGTGCTCAACCCAGCTGGCGGCACAGCGCCATCAGGTCGGGCACGGTGGTGTGCGGCTGCAGCGGCGCGTGATCCCATGCGTGGCCACCCCGGTTCAGCCAGGCCACCTGCATGCCGGCGCCGAGTGCGCCCACGGCGTCCAGGTGCGCGTCGTCGCCCACGTGCAGCACGGCATGGGAGGGCACGCCGGCGGCCTCTGCGGCGGCGTGGAAGATGCGCGCATCGGGCTTGCCCACACCAAACACGTGCGCACTCAACGCGGCGCGGAAGTGCTGGCCCAGGCCCACGCGGTGCACATCCGCATTGCCGTTGGACAAGGCCACCACCGGGTAGCGGCTGGCCAGCCATTCGAGCGCGGGCAAGGCGTCTTCAAACAACTCCACGCGCTGGCGCTCGGCAAAGAAGATGTCGAACGCGGCTTCGGCAAGCGCGGGGTCGTCGCCCTCTCGCTGCAGCACCAGCCGGATCGATTCGCGGCGCAGCGCACTCATGTCGTTCGCCAGCTCGGGCCGCAAGGTGTGCATCTGGTTGCGCACTTCGCGCAGCGCCACCGGGTCGCCCCACTTAGCGGCGGTGGCCGGCGCGTGCTCCAGCAGCCAGGCGGCAAGCGCCGCTTCGGCGCGCTCGATGGTCGGCCAGATGGGCCAGAGCGTGTCGTCCAGATCCAGGGTGATGGCGCGAACCCGGGAAGGGTCCAGCGTGGTGGCGGTGTGGGCCGCTGGGGTACTCGGGGGCGTGTTCATGCTTGCGAGAGAATAGCGCATGCCATTCAAGACCGAACCGCCCTACTCCCACGGCCAGACCGCCCGCACTGCGGTGCTGCTGTGCAACCTGGGCACCCCGGACGAACCCACCCCCGCAGCGCTCCGGCGCTACCTCGCCGAGTTCCTGGGAGACCCCCGGGTGGTCGAGATTCCGCGACCCATCTGGCTGCTGATCCTGCACGGCATCATCCTGCGGGTGCGGCCGAAAAAATCGGCGGCGAAGTACGCCGGCATCTGGATGCCCGAAGGCTCGCCCCTGAAGGTGTGGACCGAAAAACAGGCCACGCTGCTGCGCGGCTACATGGGTGAACGAGGGCACCAGGTGACGGTGCGCTACGCCATGCGCTATGGCAACCCTTCTATCGCGTCGGTGATGGACGAGCTTCAGGCCGAAGGCGTGACGCGCGTGCTGGTGCTGCCCGCCTACCCGCAGTACAGCGGCACCACCACCGCCAGCGTGGTCGACGGCATCATGAACTGGGCGCGCAACGTGCGCCACCTGCCCGAGCTGCGCTTCGTCAACCGCTACCACGACGACGCCGGCTACATCCAGGCACTGGCGCGCACCATCCGCGCCCACTGGGCCGCGCATGGGCAGGGAGATCAACTGGTGATGAGCTTTCACGGCGTGCCCGAGCGCACGCTGCAGCTGGGCGACCCTTACCACTGCGAATGCCACAAGACCGCACGGCTGCTGGCCGAACAGCTCGGTCTGGCGAAAGACCGCTACAAGGTCACCTTCCAGTCGCGCTTCGGCAAGGCCAAATGGCTCGAGCCCTACACCGAGCCCACCCTGATCGAGCTCGCGGAGAAGGGCCTGAAGAGCGTGGACGTGGTCTGCCCCGGCTTCACCAGCGACTGCCTGGAAACGCTGGAAGAGATCAACATGGAAGCGCGCGAGGCGTTTCTGCACGCTGGCGGCGAACGCTTTGCCTACATTCCCTGCGTCAACGACCACCCCGAATGGATTCGGGCTCTGGCCGATGTGGCCGAGCGGCACCTGCAGGGTTGGGACACGAAGCTGGCCGACAACCCCATGGAGCTGCAAGCCAGTCGCGAACGCGCGCTGGCGATGGGTGCGAAGGACTGAACCTGTTTCGTTCGGGCTGAGCCCATCTCCGTTCAGGCTGAGCCCATCTCCGTTCGGGCTGAGCCTGTCGAAGCCGCGACAGGCTCACAACCAGCGGTTGTCGAAGATCACCCTGCCCGGCACGTGATCCGCCTGGTCGAAGTAGTTGATGGGCGCGTTCACCAGCTCTTCTGGATCAACGTCGTCCAGCGTGGGCACGTGGATGGCGTGGAAGCGGCCGCCCAGTTGCTCGAGCTCGCCCGAGGCGTACAGCCGCACGCCGCAGCGCGAACAGAAACGGTACGTCAGCCCCGGCGCATCCTGACCCGGCGGCACCCACTCGTAGTTGCTGAGCACGTCATCGCCAGCCAGCAAGTTGAAGTCGGCGTCTTTCACGAACAGAAACCAGGCCCGCGCCTTGGTGCAGATGGAGCAGTTGCATCGGTTCGAGCCTGCGGACACATCGAACGTGGCCTCGTAGCGCACGGCCTGGCAATGGCAGCTGCCTTGATAGCGGCGATAAGTCATTGAGCACCTCACTGGTTGCATTTAAATATCGGTATTCTGCCGCAAACTGATCTTTAAATGCAACCAGTATAAAATCCGCACCATGCGAACCGACCAGCGATCCACCTGCCCCATCAGCACCGCACTCGAAATCATCGGTGACCGGTGGACACTGCTGGTGGTGCGCGATCTGATGTTCGCGGGCAAGCGCCACTTCAGGGAATTCCTCCAGTCCGAAGAAGCCATTGCCAGCAACGTGCTGGCGAGCCGCCTCGCCACGCTGGTGGAGAACGGCATCGTCACACGGGAGGGCGATCCCTCGCATGCACAGAAAGCGATCTACAGCCTGACCGAGAAAGGCCTGGAGCTGCTGCCCGTGGTGGTGGCCATGAGCGCGTGGACGCAGAAGCATCACCCCGATACGCGCCGCCCCGAGGCCGCGGAGCTGGTGGCGCTGGCGCCGCGCGCGATGGCGAAACTGCAGGCGGAGTTGAAGCGGGAACACGGGATCGACTGAGGCCGGCCCCGATGTCACTCTCTCTTTCCGTGGCCGGGCCCGTCTTCATTCAGGCCATGTTCCTGAGCTTTGGTCTCATCGTGGCCATTGGTGCGCAGAACGCTTTCGTGCTGCGCCAGGGCCTGCGCCGAGAACACGTGGGCAGCGTGGTGGTGTTCTGCGCTGTGGCCGATGCACTGCTCATTGCGGCGGGCGTGCTGGGCATGGCCCAGGCGCTCGGCAACAGCCCCGGTGTGGCGCGTGCCCTGGCCGTGGCCGGCGCCTGCTTTCTGGCGGTGTATGGATGGCGTGCACTCAGCCGTGCCCGCCAGCCGCAATCCCTGAAGGCGGGTGAAGCCGGAGCCGCATTGAGCCTGGGCGCTGCGCTGGCGCAGGCAGCAGCGTTCACGCTGCTCAATCCGCACGTCTACCTGGACACCGTGCTGCTGGTGGGCAGCATCGGCGCTCAACAGCCCGCCGAGCTGCGCGGCTGGTTCGTGGCAGGCGCGAGCACGGCCAGCGCGCTGTGGTTCTGCTTGCTGGGGTTCGGTGCGCGCTGGCTTGCACCATGGTTTGCCCGCCCCCGGGCCTGGCAGGTGCTCGACGGCCTGATCGGCGTGACCATGTGGGTGCTGGCTGCCCTCTTGCTGCGCCACGCCGTGGCAACTGCCTGACGCTACAAAGGCTCTTCCCTCGCGAACCGAACCACCGTCACCCCCGCACGCGCCTGCCGCACCGAGGGCATGACCAGTACGCAGTGGTCGTATGGCGTGGTGACCAGATCACCATCGTTGTCGCCAATGGGCGTGCCAGCCCTTTCGATTACTTGAAGGCCTTCATACGAATCGAGAAAGCGAAAGGCACTGCTGCGCGCCGTCACGCCACCCGTCACGCGCAGCACGCGTTGCCGATCCGGATCGGTTCGCCGCCATCCTGGCAAGGCGTGGGCTGCAGTGGCTGCATCGATGACCTCTGAAGCCACCAGAAAGCGAACCGACACGTCCTGCGCCACCTCGCGGCTCGCCTCTTCGCCGTGAAAGCCGCACTCCACGAGCAGCGAGCGCGTGTCGCTGGCATGGGCATCTGGCAGGCCAAAGCGCCCGAAATCTCGCAAGCGAGTGCCGTCCTTGTGGCCTTCGTCCACCACCACATGCTTCGGTGCGCCGAGCTTCTTCGCCAGTTCGAGATTGCGCGCATGGAGCCCCGTGAGCAACAAGGCATCGCCTCGCTCGTGCATGGAATGCAGGTCCAGCAGCCAGTCGGCGCGTTGCACGAACGGCAGCAGTTCCAGCGCGCGCCGCCGCTCCAGCGTGCACCCGTCTGCCAGCCGCTCAGCGCTCCACTGCCGGTTCAGGTCTTCATCGACGAACCTTGAAGCATCGAAGGCAGCGGGATCGAAACGGTCGAACGCGGCGAGGTTGCAGAAGGCCAGGGTGAGGCGCCCACGCGCAGGGCGCACACCGGCCTGCAGCAAGCCCTTCAAGGTCCAGGCACCGCACAGCTCGTTGCCGTGCACGAGCGCAGTGACCATCGCATGGCAGCCGGGCAGGCCGGAATCGAAATGCCAGACGCCTTCGGTCCCGGTGTTGCCCGCACGCCAGGCGCTGATGTCGGGCAGCGCCAGTTCAAACTGCAAGCCCTTCATTCCTTGATCTTGGCGAAGTCCACCACCTTCTGGTATTTGGCCGTCTCGTCGGCCAGGAAGCGCGGCATGTCCACGTCCAGCGGGGCAATGGTCGAGCCCGCAGCTTCCAGGGTCTTGCGGAACTCGGGTGTCTGCAGGATGTCGTTGAGCGCGGCACGCAGCCGATTGAGGATGGGCGCTGGGAGCCTGGGCGGCGCCATCAACGCAAACCACACACTGATGTCCATGTTCTTGAGTTTCGGGGTCTCCGCAAGGGCTGGAATCTCGGGCGCGGCAGCCGAGCGGGTCTTTTCCGTGACGCCCAGCGCCACCACCTTGCCGCTGCGAATGAGCGGCAGGCCGCTGGAGAGCACGAACACGCCGTATTCCAGCGTGCCACCCAGCAGATCGGTGGTGAGCGGCCCCACGCCCCGATACGGGATGTGCGTCAGGAACAAACCTCCCTGCTCCTTCACCATCTCGCCGGCGAGATGCAGTGCCGTGCCGATGCCGCTGCTGCCATAGCTGAAGCGGCCCGGCTTGCCCTGCACCGTGGCCAGGAATTGACTGGCGTCTTTGGAGCCGGTGGAGGGCGAAGCGACGAGCACCATGGGTTGTGAGGCCACCAGACCGATCGGCGTGAAGTCCTGGTAGCTGTACTTCACCGTGGCGGGCGTGATCAGCCGGTTGATCGCGATCTCGTTGTTCGCGCCGACGAACAGCGTGTAGCCGTCGGCCGGCGCGCGCGTGGCGCGCATGGCGGCAATGGCGCCCCCTGCGCCGCCCACGTTTTCCACCACCACCGGCACACCCAGCTTCTTCGCAAGTTGATCGGCCACGGCCCGGCCCGTGAGGTCGGTGCTGCCTCCCGGTGGATAGCCCACCAGCACGGTGATGGGCTTGTTTGGGTACGCCGCTTCCTGGGCCAAGGCCGTGGTGGTTGCAAGGTTGAGTGCCAGGATGGGGGCGATGGCGAGGGCGAGTGGGTACTTCATGGTGTTTCTCCTTGGATGCCCGAATTCTGGTTTCGGGAAACAACGCTGTTGTGCCGTTTCGGCACATCGCCTTGCCGAAACGTACCGCTCAACCTGGATCGACGGTCTGCCAGAACGCTTCTGCCGCTGGCGAAAGCTTGCGCTTCGCGCGCACCATGCGCACCTCGAATCCGATCTCCAGCGCCTTGCTGCCCACCGGCGCGAGCTGCTTCGCCCTGCATGCACCCACCGCCAACGACCACGGCAACCACGCCACGCCGAGGCCCTTGAGGGCGTACTCCAGCAGCGCGTCGGCCGAATCGCATTCCACCGTTTCCATCAGCTTCGGAGCCTTCGGGTGGTTGCTCAGGTGGTCGCGCACCAGGCGCCCCAGCGCCAGTGTTTCGGCATAGGCCAGGTAGGGCACGGCCTCCGTCTGATCGAAGCTGAACGCGGCTTGCCCCAACGCGTTGACCTTGCCCACAGGCACCAGCCGATCACTCGCCACCCGGCGTTGCAGGTACTGATGCGAACTCAGCCGCATGGCGATCTGCGGGTGGTGGTAGGTCAGCATGAAGTCCGCTTCGCCGCGCTCGAAACGCTGCAATGTCTCTGCCATGGAGCCGGTGCGCACGACCACGCGCACACCCGCGCGCTGCCGACGTATGCGAGAAAGCCAGTCGGCCGCCACCGTTCGTGCCAGCGTGCGACCGGTGGACAGCGTCACTGTTGCGGTGGCTCCCTCGACATCCGTTCCCGCGATCTCGCTGCGCGCCTGCGCCATGGCCGGCACCATCTGCAGCGCGTAACCCAGCAGCTTCTCGCCCTGGGTCGTCAGTTTCACCGAGGTCCCACGCCGCTCGATCAGGGGCGCGCCGGCCCAGGCCTCCAGCGCCTTGATGCGCCGTCCGAAGGCCGGGTGGGTCACATGCCGCTGTTCGGCGGCGCGTGTGAGGCTGCCCGTGTGGGACAGGGCGATCAGGTCTTCAAGCCATTTGGTCTGCATGGGGCGACTTTAGTGGCCATTCAGGCAAACGGGTGCGTCAGAATTTCGCGCGACTCAGGCGACCTCCGGCGAGAGCGCGTGAATGGCCTGGAATTGCGTAAGGAATACCTGCCCGCTGAGGTGCTGCAGGAATTCGGTGTTCTTCAGCCGGTCCATCACGGGGCCCTTCACTTCGGAAAGATGCAGTCTGAGCCCCGCACCGCGCAGTCGCTGGTCGATCGTTTCCAGGCTTTCGAGGGCGCTGGCATCGATGTCGTTGATGGCCGAGCATTGCAGCACCACATGCTCCAGCGCTGGGCGCTTGGCCACGGCGTTGTTGATGCGGTCTTCCAGCGCGCGTGAGTTGGCAAAGTACAGGCTCTCGTCGACCCGGAGGCTCAACACCTTGGGGCTGGTCACCACGGTGTGGCGCTGCACGTTGCGGAAATGTTCGGTGCCTGCAACCAGGCCCACCTCGGCCATGTGCGGCCGGCTGGTGCGGAACAGGTAGAGCGCCAGCGACACCGCCACCCCCACGACCAGGCCGGTCTCCACGCCGATGGCCAGTGTGGCCAGCAAGGTGGCGAGCACCGCAACAAAGTCCGACTTTGCGTAGTTCCAGGTCTTGCGCAGGATGCTGAAATCCACCAGCGACAACACCGCCACCACGATGGTGGCGGCCAGCGTGGCCTGTGGCAGGTAATACAGCGCCGGGGTGAGGAACAGCGAAGCCAGCAGGATGCCCACAGCCGTGAACACGCCGGCCGCCGGGGTCTGCGCGCCGGCATCGAAGTTCACCACAGATCGCGCGAAACCCCCTGTGACCGGAAAGCCCCCGGTGAACGCGGCGCCCAGGTTGCTCGCACCCAGCGCCACCAGTTCCTGGTCGGGCTCGATGCGCTGGCGCCGCTTGGCCGCCAGGGTCTGCCCCACCGAAACCGATTCCACGAACCCCACCACGCTGATCAGCAGCGCGGGCACCATCAGTTGTTGCCACAAGCTCAGGTCCCACAGCGGCAGCGTGAACGGCGGCAGGCCTTGGGGCACGGTGCCCACGATCTTCACGCCCTGCCCTTGCCAGTCCAGCGCCCAGGTGAGCAGCGAGGTCACGGCAATCGCCGCCACCGGTCCTGTCTTGGCCACCACATCGGCCAGCCGCGGCTTCAGGCCCATGCGTTGCAGCAGCGGCTTCAACCCGCTGCGCACCCAGAACAGAAAGGCGACCGTGGCCGCGCCGATCGTCAGTGTCAGTGCGTGCACCTGCCCAAGCTGTGACAGCAGCGACACGCTCAGGTCCAGAAAGTTGTGCCCCTCGGCCTTGACCCCCATCAGCGTCTTGAGCTGGCTGGCCGCAATCAGGATGCCGGAGGCGGAGATGAAGCCGGAGATGACCGGATGGCTGAGGAAATTGGCCAGAAAACCCAGGCGCAGCAGACCCATGACCAGAAGGAGCACGCCCGAAAGAAAGGCCAGCGTGATGGCCACCGCCCAGTATTCGGGTGACCCTGCCACGGCATGTTCGCCAATGGCAGCAGCCGTCATGAGCGAGACCACCGCCACCGGCCCCACGGCCAGCACTCGGCTGGTGCCGAACACCGCATAGAGGAGCAACGGCGCCACGCTGGCATACAACCCCACTTCGGGCGGCAAGCCCGCGAGCATGGCGTAGGCCAGGCTCTGCGGGATAAGCATGATGGTGACGATGACCGCCGCCACGCCGTCGCCCAGCAGCGTCTCGCGGTTGTAGGCGCGGCCCCACTGCAGGATGGGAAGTGAAGGCAGCATCAGGCTCCGATGCGCTGGCGGAAACCGCTGCGCTCGGCAATCTCGAAGATCACCATGCCCGCAAGCATGGCCGCCACGAACACCGCCGCCTTCACCTCACCCGAGGCCATGGAGACAATGCCCGGACCCGGGCAGAAGCCCGCGAGGCCCCAGCCTGCGCCAAAGGTCAGCCCACCGATGACGAGGCGCTTGTCGATCTGGTTCGCCTTCGGCAGATGCAAGGCCCCACCCAGAAGACTGGTGGTGCGTTTGCGAGCGAGTGCAAAGGCGAAGAAGCCCACGGCGATGGCTCCGCCCATGACGAAGGCCAGCGAAGGATCCCAGTTGCCGAACAGGTCCAGGAAACCGAGCACCTTGCCCGGGTCGGTCATGCCCGAGAGCAAGAGACCAAGGCCAAAGAGCAGGCCCACAAAAAATTCGGTGATGCGGTGCATGTGCAAGCTCCTTAAAGAACGTGGCGAACCAGGAAGACCATGGCAAAACCCGCCCCCATGAAGGCCAGCGTGGCCACCAGCGAGCGAGGCGAAAGGCGCGAGAGACCGCAGACACCGTGACCACTGGTGCAGCCCGAGCCGTAGCGCGTACCCAGGCCCACCAGCAGGCCGGCCGCCACGATGGTGGCGAACCCCGCGTCGATGCGCGGCGCCTGCGCAAAGCCTTCGGGCGCCAGCAAGCCATAAGCCAGCGGCGCCGCCAGCATGCCCAGCAGAAAGGCCACGCGCCAGCCGGCGTCGCCAGCCTTCGGGGGCAAGAGGCCGCCCAGAATGCCGCTGATGCCCAGCACCCGGCCATTGAGCAGGATGAACAAGGCAGACGCCACGCCCAGCAGAATGCCGCCGGACAGAGAGGCCCACGGCGTGAAGTTGTTCCAGTCGATGTTCATTGCTTTTTCCTCGGTTGTTCGCAGAACTGCGCGTAAAGCACCTGCATCACGGCCAGCGCCTGAGGGCTGTCGAGCAGGTAATAAATGTTCTTGCCTTCGCGGCGCGTGCTCACCAGCGCTTCTTCGCGCAGCACGGTGAGCTGTTGCGACAGCGTGGGCTGCACGATGCCCAGCAACTCTTCAAGCTCGCCCACGCGGTGTTCGCCCTGAGAAAGCTGGCAGAGGATCAACAGGCGGTCCGGGTTGGACAGCACCTTCATGAGCCGACAGGCATCGGCCGCAGCCGCCTGCATGTCGTCGAGGTCAAGGGTGGCGTTCTTCATCGCATCGGTTCTCCAGTTCATTGATTTCGCAAAGTATATTGACAGACAATATATTTGTCAATATACTATCTACAACTTATATGAAAGACCTTGTCATGAACCCACCCAGCACCCTTCCACAAGTGCACGGCCAGTTCGATCCCGCCACCTGGACCGTGACTTACGTCGTTCACAACGGCCCGGGCAGCGAAGCCGCCATCATCGATTCGGTGCTCGACTACGACCCCAAGTCGGGCCGCACGCAGCACACATCGGCCGACAAGGTCATTGAGTACGTGCGCGCCCACGACCTGAAGGTGCGCTGGATCCTGGAAACCCATGCCCACGCCGACCATCTCTCGGCAGCGCCGTATTTGCGCGCCCAGCTCGGCGGAAAGATCGGCATCGGCGGCAACATCACCACCGTGCAGAAGGTGTTCAAGGGTGTCTTCAACCTGGAGCCCGGCTTCAAGCAGGACGGCTCTCAGTTCGACCACCTCTTCAAAGAAGGCGAACTCATTCCGCTCGGCGCACACTCGGGCGAGGTGATGTTCGTGCCAGGCCACACACCGGCCTGCGCGGCCTACCGATTTGGCGATGCGGTCTTCGTGGGCGACACCCTCTTCATGCCCGACGTGGGCACGGCGCGCTGCGACTTCCCTGGCGGCGACGCCCGCGCGCTGTATGCCTCCACCCGCAAGCTGCTGAGCCTGCCAGCCGAGACGCGGCTGTTCATGTGCCACGACTACCCGCCGGACGACCGCGAAGTGGCCTTCGAGACCACCGTGGCCGAACAACGCGCGAAAAACATCCACGTGCACGACGGTGTGAGCGAAGACGAGTTCGTGGCCATGCGCACAAAGCGCGACGCCACCCTGGAGATGCCCACGCTCATCCTGCCCTCGGTGCAGGTCAACATTCGCGCCGGCGAGCTGCCGCCCAAGGAAGACAACGGCGTGGCCTACCTGAAGATCCCCCTGAACGCGCTCTGATTGAGCGCATCCCTTGTCCTAAACCACCATCACCTCTGGAGAACTCTCATGACCAAGAACGTCGGCGGCATCGACCGCACCCTGCGCATCGTCATTGGCCTGGCGCTCATTGCGGCTGCGGCCACCAGCACCATCGGCCTGTGGGGCTACATCGGTGTGGTGCCACTCCTCACTGGTCTCATCGGCTGGTGCCCGCCCTACGCCATGTTCGGGTTCAACACCTGTTCGATGAAGAAGCCATGACGGCGGTCTCCGTTTCGCTGCAGCAGCAAGCTGACTACCGCTTCGAGATCCACTTCGGCGACAGCATCCCGCTGCTGATCGCCGACGAACCCGCGCCGCTGGGCCAGGGCGAAGGCCCGTCGCCCGCGCAACTCCTGTGTGCATCCGTGGGCAATTGCCTGAGCGATTCGCTGCTGTTTGCGCTGCGCAAGTTCAAGCAAGCCCCCGAGCCGCTGCGCTGTGAAGTGCAGGCCGATGTCGGTCGGAATGAGCAAGGCAGACTGCGCATCCTGGGCGTTCACGCGAACATCAAACTGGGTGTGTCAGCGGATTCACTTCAGCACCTGGATCGCGCGCTGGCTCAGTTCGAGGAGTTCTGCACTGTGACGCAGAGTGTGAGGCAGGCGATCCCGGTGCGCGTGAGCGTGATCGACGCAGACGGCGCGATGTTGCGCGATACAACCTGAACCATCATGAAAACCGCACACGATCTCGTTCTCGCCGCCAAGGCCCAATGCACCGAGGTGCCGGTGAAGGACGCGCCTGCGGCCGTTCTCGCGGCCGACATCGTCATTGACGTGCGCGAGCCCGACGAATACGCCGCCGGCCATCTGGCTGGCGCCATCAACATTCCGCGTGGCCTGCTCGAATTCAAGCTCTCGAGTACGCCGACCCTGGAAAGACGCGACCTCAACGTGGTGCTCTACTGCAAGACCAGCGGTCGGGCTGCGCTGGCGGCCGTTGCCATGCAGAGCATGGGTTACCTCAACGTGGTGTCGGTGGCCGGCGGCTTCGAGGCATGGGTGGCTGCAGGGGAGCCGATTGTCAAACCGGCGACGCCTGTCTTCGAGTGAACCTCAGTCCGGCTGCGCCTCTGCAGGCGACTCCTTCTTCCGCTCCTCCAGCCGGTTGCGCAACACGCCGTTGATCTCCGCGCCGAAGATCAGTGTGGTTGCGCTGATGTAGAGAAACACCAGCGTGGCCACCACGCCCGCGAAGCTGCCATAAAGCAGCGCCAGCTTTCCGGCGGTACGCAAGGTGTAAGACAGCGCAGCGGCCGCGCCCACCCACATGGCCGCACCCACCAGCGCGCCGGGCAGCACCGTGTAGATGCGCTGGCGGATGTCGGGCAGCCAGCCGTACATCAGGGCGTACAAAGCCACCAGCACCAGGTAGGCCAGCGCATAACGCACCGCGTGGCGGACCCAGTGCACATCGGGGCCGTCGCCCACGTTGTCGGCCAGCACTTGCCACACGTAGGGCAGGATCACCACCGAGCTGAACGCCACCAGAATCGCAGAGCCCACGATCACGGTGAACAACGTGACCTTGATGCGAGCTTTCCAGAACGCCAGGCCGCGTTCGATGCCGTAGGCGCGGTTCAAGGCTGAGCGAATCGCCTGCATGCCGGAAGAGGCGGTCCACAGCGTCACCACCACACCGATGGCCAGCAGCGCCTGGTTGCGCTGAGCCAGCACCTGGTCGATGACGGGCTGCATCACCTCGCGCACGAGTTGTGGTGCGTACTCCATCACCCGGCTCGCGAGTTGCGCCGCATCCCCTGGCTTGCCGATGTAGCCGGCCGACGCTGACAGCAGGATGAGCAGCGGGAACATGGCCAGCACCGAAGAGAACGCCAGGCTGCCCGCCTGGTTCGCGCTCTGATGCAGGATGTAATTGCGGATGGCCAGCACCAGAACGCGCAGGCCCGGCGTGTTCAGCACGCGCTCCTTGATGCCGCGCCCTGCTTCCTGAATCCAGCCCATGGGCGCTGCCTCCGCGAACCGTCGGGTTATTTGATGCGGCGGCCCAGCGGCGTGAACCGCATCAGCTTGCTCAGGCCATCGCGACCCGTGGCCGCCCTCCCCACGAGCGCCGAACCCGCCAGCAAGCCGGCGGTGCGCAACAGAAACGACGGGCTCTTGCGTGTGATCACCCACGCAGCAATGCCCGCGCCCAGCACCAGCCAGTGTTCGCCGGCGGCGCCAGGGCGTGCATCGTCCACGTTTTTCAGCTTGCGCACGGGGGTGACTTGGGTGATTGCCGGAGCAGCGCGGCGTGTCCTCTCGACCATGATGAATCTCCTTGGATATTCGGAGTTTCAAACTTAACGTCTGGAGTGCATTTGATTTGTAGGACGAATCCGCTTCGCGCATCAGCGCCTCGCCATCCAGGCCTCCAGCGGCCAGCGCCCCTGGCCGCTGAGCACAGCCGCTGCCCAGGCCAGAAGCCACAACCCCAGGCAGAACACGACACTTTGCACGGTGGTGAACGCCAGCGCCAGACCCACGCCCGAGAACAGCGCCAGGCAGATCAGGCTGTGGCCCACATAGAGTGAAAGCGTGCGCTGGCCGAGCGGGCCAAGCCACTGGCACCAGCGCGCTTGACCCCCGTGAGATGCCAGGGCCAGGGCGATCGCATACCACGCCGCCATGGGCAGGGTGATCATTTCACCCAGGGTTTCCAGCCAGGGATTGAGGGTTTGGGTGGCAGGCGCCATGGCGTAACCCCAGCCGTAGGTAAAGCTCAATGCACACAGCGGCAGGCCGCCCACCAGCGACCAGCGTGTCAGAACGCCCCGCCAGCGGCGATGCGTGAGCAGCCTCAGGCGCGCCGCCGCCACACCGCAGGCCATGCAGAAATAGAGCACCGGCGCGGAAAAAGCCAAGGCCGACACTTGCGCCACCAGATAGGTGCTCGAGTTCAGCCACAGAAACTGCCCTGCACGCTGGACGGTGGAAAGAGACGCACCCTCCACCACCAGCGGCAGATCGGCCATCCTGAAGATCACCACCACCAGCAGCAACTTGCCCACCACCGCCCAGACCAGCGCCAACCGCAAATGGCGGCGAAACCGCTTCCACGGCATGTGCAACCGGCGCAGCAGTTGCCAGCCCACCAGCGCATACATGGTGAGGATGTCGCCCAGGTAGATGAACGCGCCGTGCAGCACGCCCAGCCACAGCAAACGGCGCTGGCGCACCACGCCGCGCTGCAGCGCCTCTGCCCGGGAACGCTGGCGAGCCGCCAGCCAGAGCCCCATGCCGAACACAAAAGCGAGCATGGTGTAGCCCTTGCCTTGCAGCAGGCCGGCCACGATGCCCTGAGTGGTCGCTGCCCAGGCGCTGTCAGGCGGCAGGCGCAAGCCCAGGTGCGGACCCACAGGCGCGATGGCATAGCCCACGGTGTTCACCACCAGCACGGCCACCAGGGCCAGGGCGCGCAGGGCGTCTGGCAGCGGCTGGCGATTGGGCCCGCTGCTCATGCGGTAGTCACGGGCGTCGTCATCGGGGATCGATGTCGAAATGCAGCACGTCTTCCCGCACACCCAGCTTGGTGTACAGCGCAATCGCCGGTGCGTCCACGTGGTCGGCCTGCACGAAGATCACGTAGGCTCCCCGCTCCCGCGCCACGCGTTTCAATTCTTCGATCAGCGCGGTGGCAATACCCTGGCGCCGGTGCGCTGCGTCCACAGCAAGGTCGTAGATGTAAATCTCCGAACGCGCTTGCTCGAACTTGCGCAGCACATACGCCGCCAGTCCGCCCACCACCTTCTCCCCGTCCAGTGCAGCCACGGCGACAAAGCTCACGCCGGACAACAGGTCGCGCAAGTAGGCGTCGTCCGGCTGGGCGCGTGTGTAGGTGGGAACGTCTTCAAAAGCCTCGCCGAACATCGCGAGCATGTCTCGCAGGATGCTCAGGTCGACTTCCGTCAACACAGATATGCGGTGTTTCATCTTCAGCATATGGCGGAGTTCAGAAAGTTGCCATTGTGCCGACGCGCCAACTTCACTCATGATGCGAACTCAGCCAGCAGGAGGGATGCCCACCATGACCACCACCACCCACCGCATCTTCAAGATGGCCTTCGCCAAGGTCTATCCCATGTACGTCCAGAAAGCGGAGCGCAAGGGCCGCACGAAAGCAGAAGTCGACGAGATCATCCGCTGGCTCACCGGCTACGACCAGGCTGGGCTGGAGCGGCAGATCGAACAGGGCAAGGACTTTGAAGCCTTCTTTGCCGAAGCGCCCGCCATCAACCCGAACATGTCGTTGATCACGGGCTCGGTTTGCGGCGTGAGGGTGGAAGCCGTGGAGGATCCGCTGATGCAGAAGATCCGGTACCTGGACAAACTGGTGGATGAGCTGGCGAAGGGGAAGAGGATGGAGAAGATCTTGCGGGCGTACCCAGAAGCCTGAAGACCCTACACGGACAGCGTCCGGAAGATGGTGTATCCCACCATCGCAAGCAACGAGAGCGCACTGATGCTCCAGAATGCGGATTCCTAGTGCTGGAAATGGGCAAGATGGGGAAAGTTCTTCCGCAGCAGCGCTAGGACGCAGCGTGCTGCCAATCGGTCCTGCCGGTGCGCATCAACACGAATGCGCCCAGAATCGTCCCAATGGGAAAGGCGAAAAGCAGCAGCACGCCCAGCGCGCGAGACAGGGTGCGGCCCCAGCTCCATCCCTGACGGACGCCCTTCAAAGCCAGTGCATGGAGCACGGGCAGCAGCCCGAAGATGGCCAGGAGGATCAATACACCGCCCAGGCTCGCCTTGTCGCCTGCCAGATGCACGGCAATCAACAGCACCGCGATCAGTCCATAGAAAGTGGCCAGACCCAGATGAATGCGAGCGAGGGACTTGTTCATCTTCTTTTCTTACTTGGTCTCAGCCAGCTTCGTCTCCAGAACACCCTTCTTGCCCTTGGCTAGCGGCCCCTAAGCCGCGAAACGTCACCGGGTTCTCACGCCCGACTCACCTTCTTCTTGAGCGGGGCGAACTTTAGCTCATCCTGCTTGCTCGGGCTAACACCCCCGGGTACAGAAAAACATCCCGTGAGCCGCAATCGGAAGAATGCGGCTCATGCTTGGTCCGAACGCTTCCCACTTTGCTTTGGGCGCACGCGGACCGCAGCTGATTCAAGCGCTCGGTCGCCGCTCCAGCGCAGCGCGCAGCTCCCCGACGATGCCCTTGCGGAACGCCAGAACGCACACCACAAAAATCACGCCGATGATCACCGTGACCCACGAGCCCACCTTGTCGGCCAGCAGGTTCTGCAGCGCGATCACGATGCCGGCGCCGAGCACAGGGCCGAACAGGGTTCCCACGCCGCCCAGCAAGGTCATGAGGATGACCTCGCCCGACATGCTCCAGTGCGCGTCGGACAGCGTGGCAAAACCCATCACAAGGGTCTTGAGCGAACCGGCCAGGCCCGCGAGGGCGGCCGAGAGCACGAAGGCCAGCAGCTTGTACTTGTCGGTCTGGTAGCCGAGGGAGATGGCGCGCGGTTCGTTCTCGCGGATCATCTTGAGCACCTGACCGAATGGAGAGTGCACGATGCGCGAAATGGCCATGAAACAGGCGACGAAGATCGCGAGCACCAGGTAATACATGCTGGTGTCCGAAGCCAGTGAGATCAGGCCGAACAGTTCACCGCGCGGCACGCCTTGCAAGCCATCTTCGCCGCCGGTCTGCGGCACCTGCAGGCACACAAAGTAGACCATCTGCGCAATGGCCAGCGTGATCATGGCGAAGTAGATGCCCTGCCTGCGAATTGCGACCAGGCCCACCACCAGGCCAATGAGCCCAGCGCCCACCGTGCCGGCCAGCAGGCCCCACTCGGGCGTGAGCGCGTAGACCTTGATGATGTGGCCCGAGATGTAGGCGGCCGATCCGAAGAAAGCGGCATGCCCGAAGGACAGGAGACCGGTGAAACCGAGCAGCAGGTTGAACGCGCAGGCGAACAGCGCGAAGCACAGCAGCTTCATCAGAAACACGGGATAGAGCCCCACCAGGGGAGCGACCACAGCCAGCGCCAACAGGACGGCGTAAGTGATGCGGGTGGATCTGGACAGATTTTTCATAGGATGGCCTCAGGCCTCTTTGCCGAACAGGCCGGCCGGGCGCACCATGAGCACCAGAACCATGATGACGAAGACCACGATGTTCGATGCCTCGGGATAGAAAACGCGGGTCATGCCTTCAACCACGCCGAGCGCGAGCCCGGTGAGGATCGAACCCATGATCGACCCCATGCCGCCGATCACCACCACCGCGAACACCACGATGATGAGGTTGGACCCCATCAACGGACTCACTTGAATGATGGGTGCAGCGAGCACACCAGCCAGCGCGGCCAGTGCAGCGCCAGCGCCGTAGGTGAGCATCACCATCATGGGCACGTTGACGCCGAAGGTCTGGACCAGAGCGGAGTTTTCAGTGCCAGCCCTGAGGTAAGCCCCCAGGCGCGTGCGCTCGATGAGGTACCAGGTGCCGAAGCACACCGCCAGCGAGGCGAACACCACCCAGGCCCGGTAGTTGGGCAGGAACATGAAGCCGAGGTCGGTGGCGCCTTGCAGCAGATCGGGCACCGGGTAGTTCTGTCCCGATGCGCCATAAATTTCGCGGAACACGCCTTCGAGGATCAGCGTAAGGCCGAACGTGAGCAGAAGACCATAGAGCGGGTCGAGCTTGTAGAGGTGCCGCAGGAACAGGCGCTCGATCACAACGCCCAATGCCCCCACGAGGAGCGGTGCGACGAGCAACGATATCCAGTAGTTGACGCCGAACTGGTCGAGCATGATCCAGGCAGCAAATGCGCCCAGCATGTAGAGCGTTCCGTGCGCGAAGTTGACCACGCCGAGGAGGCCAAAGATCACCGCCAGACCGAGACTCAGCATGGCGTAGAAGGCGCCATTGACGAGCCCGAGCAGGATCTGGCCCATGAAGGCCTGATGGGGTATGCCGAAAATTTCCATGAATCTCGTCCGGTCAGGCCAGACTGAAAAAAGCAGCCAGAGAGCAACCCAGGGCGCGCCCCGGCGGGGGCGCGCCTTCCTTCAAGCGTTTACTTCTTGACCAGCGTGCACTTGGATTCCGCCAGGGTGGTGAAAGCCTGCTCGCCAGGCACCTTGGCCACCAGCTTGTAGTAGTCCCACGGCGTGGTGGATTCCTTGTTGCCCTTGACCTGGTAGAGGTACATGTCGTGGATCATGCGGCCGTCGGCGCGGATCTGACCTTTGCTGTAGAAGTCGTTGACCTTCGTGCTCTTCAGGGTGGCCATGACCTTGTCGGCATCGGTGGTGCCCGCCGCCTGCACCGCCTTCAGGTAGCTGGTGGTGGCCGAGTAGTTGGCCGCCTGCAGGGACGAAGGCATGCGCTTGTATTTCTCGAAGAAGCGCTTGGCAAACTTGCGCGAGGCATCGTCCTGGTTCCAGTACCAGCTGTCGGCCAGTTGCAGGCCTTCGGTGTTGGACAGGCCCAGGCTGTGCACGTCGTTGATGAACACCAGCAAGCCAGCGATCTTCATGCTCTTGTTGATGCCGAATTCGCGGGCGGCCTTCATCGCATTGGTGAAGTCGCCGCCGGCGTTGGCCAGCGCCAGCACATCGGCCTTGGAGGTTTGTGCCTGCAGCAGGAACGAAGAGAAGTCGGAAGCGTTCAGCGGATGGCGAACAGAGCCTGCCACGGCGCCGCCGTTGGCCTTGACCACCGTGGATGCATCGGCTTCCAGCGAGTGGCCGAAAGCGTAATCGGCCGTCAGGAAATACCAGTTCTTGGCGCCGCCCTTGACCAGCGCGTTGCCCGCCACCTTGGCCAGGGCCACGGTGTCGTACGCGTAGTGCACGGTGTAGGGTGAGCAGGCTTCGTTGGTCAGGCGGGCCGAGCCGGCACCGATGACGATGAACGGGCGCTTTTTCTCTTCGGCCACCTTGGCCATGGCCAGGGCCGTGCCGGAGTTGGTGCCGCCCACCAGCATGGACAGACCTTCCTTGTCGATCCACTCGCGGGCCTTGGAACTGGCCACGTCGGCCTTGTTCTGGTGATCGGCAGACAGCACCTCGACCGGGCGCCCCAGCACCTTGCCGCCGAAGTCTTCTGCCGCCCACTTGACCATCTCGGCGCCGGCGGGGCCGTCGATGTCCGCATAGAGGCTCGACATGTCGGTAATGAAGCCGATCTTCACGGGGCCAGTGCCCTGCGCGGATGCGGCGGTGGCCAGCGCGAGGGACGCGGCGATAACGATGGGTTTGAGTTTCATGGTGTCTCCTTCGGGTTAAAAAAACAAGGGCAGATTTCTACGGCATAGCCGCGTTCAAACGCCCAGGTACTCCTGCAACATGGCCATGTTCTGGCTCAATTCCTTCTTTTCGAATTGCTTGACGATCTGGCCGTGCTCCATCACATAGAAGTGATCGGCCAATGGCGCGGCAAAGCGGAAGTTCTGCTCGACCAGCACGATCGTGTAGCCCTTCTGCTTCAGGGCCAGGATCATTTCGGCGAGCTTCTGCACGATGACAGGCGCCAGGCCTTCGGATATTTCGTCCAGCAGCAGCAGACGTGCGCCCGTGCGCAGAATGCGGGCCACCGCGAGCATCTGCTGCTCACCGCCCGAGAGCCGCGTGCCCGGGCTGCTGGCACGCTCCTTCAGGTTGGGGAACATGGCGTAGATTTCGTCGAGCGACATGCCGCCCGGGCCAAGCACGGGCGGCAGCATGAGGTTTTCTTCTGCGCTCAGGCTGGCGAAGATGCCACGCTCTTCGGGGCAGTAGCCAATGCCCAGGTGCGCCACCCGGTGCGGTGCCATGCCGATCGATTCGGTGCCCTGCACGCGGATGGAACCAGTGCGCTTGCCTGTGAGACCCACAATGGCGCGCAGGGTGGTGGTGCGACCGGCGCCATTGCGACCGAGCAGCGTGATGACCTCGCCCTCGTGCACGGTGAGGTTCACGCCATGCAGGATGTGGGACTCGCCGTACCAGGCGTGCAGGTCGTCGATGCGGAGCATTTCCTTGGCCATGATCAGTGCGCTCCCTGCAGGGCGGTATCGGCCGAGCCCATGTAGGCCTCGATCACCTGTGGGTTGCTGGACACTTCCGCGTAGGTGCCGTCGGCAATGATGGCCCCGCGTTGCAGCACCGTGATGCGGTCTGCAATCGATGCGACGACGTTCATGTTGTGTTCCACCATCAGAATGGTGCGGCCCTTCGAAACTTTCTTGATCAGCTGCGTGACACGGTCCACGTCTTCATGGCCCATGCCCTGCGTGGGCTCGTCCAGCAACATGAGTTCGGGCTCCAGGGCCAGCGTGGTGGCCAGTTCCAGCGCACGTTTGCGCCCGTAAGGGAGGTTCACCGTCAACTCGTCGGCGAAGTCCTGCAGGTCCACCGCCGCCAGCAGCTCGCGGGCACGCTCGTGCAGGTGATGCAACGAACTTTCCGCCTTCCAGAAATGGAACGAGGTGCCGAGGTTGCGCTGCAGTGCCGCGCGCACGTTCTCCAGCACCGTCATGTGGGGGAACACCGCAGAAATCTGGAACGAACGCACGATGCCGCGCCGTGCGGTCTGCGCCGGCTTCTCATGGGTGATGTCCGTCCCGTTGAACCGGATGCTGCCGCTGCTGGGCGGCAGGAACTTGGTCAGCAGGTTGAAGAACGTGGTCTTGCCGGCGCCGTTGGGGCCGATGAGCGCGTGGATGTGGCCGCGCTGCACTTTCAGGTCCACCTGATTGACAGCCACGAATCCCTTGAATTCCTTGCTCAGGCTCTGCGTTTCGAGAATGCACTCTGCTGACAATTTGCTCTCCGGCGACTGTTTATCCATGGACACGCCGGCAGGAGCCAGAAGCGGTCGAAGGGGGTTGATGGGTCGTGAATCTGCGACCGGCCTGACTGGTGCAAGCGTACTCGCGCAGGGACGCCTCTTCAAGAGCGTGTTTACACCATGGCGCGCGTTGCTTCATGAAGGTTGAGCGCACGGTGTTCATTCAGTGCCCCGCCAGAAACCGTTGCACCAGATCCAGTTGCTCTGGTACGTTCAATGCTGGCGCATGACCGCAGCCGGCGATGGTGACCACCAGCGCCCGAGGTCCACGATCGCGCATGCCTTCGGCGGTGTCCGCGAGCAGCAGGTCCGAATCCGCGCCGCGCAGGCACAACACAGGCACGTCGATGCGGTCGTAGGTGGACCACAGGTCGTAGTCGTCGGGGTGGTCCGTGAACTGGCGCACCATGGCCGGGTCGTAGTGCGGGGTCACACGGCCATCGGGCAGGCGGCGGGTGGAGCTTTCGGTGAACAGGCGCCACTGCGCATCGCTGATGTAGCCGTAGGGCTTGTAGACAGTGCGGAAATATTGCTCCAGCTCGCTCACGGTATCGAAGCCTGGTGGACTGCCCGCGTAGCTGCGAATGCGCTGCACGGCGGCATCGGCGAGCTTGGGACCGATGTCGTTGAGCACCAGCCTTTCGATGCGACCGTGCAGTGGGCCGGCGGCGCACGCCATGCCGATGGCACCACCCATGGAAGTGCCCACCCAGTGGAAGCGCTTCAGCGCCAGCTGGTCCACCAGCGAGGTGGCGATGCGGCTGTAGAAATCAAGGCAGTACTCGGCTTCGGGCTTCGGGCTCCACTGGCTCAGGCCGCGGCCGATGGTGTCGGGGCAGATCACGCGCCAGCCCAGGGCACACAGGTGCTCGGCGAGCGGGTCCATGTCGCGACCGGTGCGCGCCAGGCCATGCCAGGCCACCACCACAGGACCGGTGGGCTCTTCGGGCTCCCAGTCCATGAAGTGGATCTCGCGGCCTTCGCACTTCAGGTAGCGCGAGCGCGGCGACACGGCGGCGGCAGTGGCGGTGTTCATGGGTTGCGACCCTTCATGCGCGAGAGCACGGCGCGCTCCCTGAGCTTGCCCACGATGCCAGTGGGAAAGTAATACACCGAGAGCACGAAAAGCAGGCCCAGCCAGAGCAGCCAGCGGTCGGGCGTGAGCAGCGCGGGCAGCAGCGGTATGCCCTGCGTGGCTTCGCCCGCCACGCGCAGCAAGTCTTGCAGATAGCTCTGCGCCACCAGAAACAGCACGCTGCCGATCAGCGCGCCGTACAGCGTGCCCATGCCGCCGATCACCACGATGAGCAGGATGTCCAGCATGATCTCGAACGAGAGCGAGGTGTCGGGCCCGTTGTAGCGCAGCCAGATCGCAAGCAGGCAACCCGCGAGCGTGGCAAAACTGGCCGAGAGCACGTTGGAGAGCGTGCGGTACACCACCGTGCGGTAGCCCAGCGCTTCGGCGCGAAAGTCGTTTTCGCGAATGGCCTGCAGCACGCGGCCGAATGGCGAGTTCACGATGCGCAGGATGGTGAGGAAGATCGCCGTGACAGCGAGGAAGATCAGGTAGTAGGTGATCAGCCGGCCGTTCAGGTCCACCTCGCCCAGCGGGGTTTGCAGGGGCTCTTCGCGCAGGCTGAAACCCGGCGACAGCAACTCGGGCACGCGGAAAGTCAGGCCGTCTTCACCGCCAGTGAAGTCCGAGAGTTGCGAAGCGAGCGTGAGGAAAGCCGAGGCCACAGCGAGCGTGATCATGGCGAAGAAGATTGCTTTCACGCGCAACGAGAACAACCCGATGAGCAGCGAGAGCACCAGCGAGATCAGCAGCGCGCACACGATGCCGACCAGCATGGCGCCCCAGCTCGCCTGCTCCACCGAATTCAGCGCAATCGCCACGCCATAAGCGCCGATGCCGAAAAACATGGTGTGCGCAAAACTCACGATGCCGGTGTAGCCCAGCAGCAGGTCGAAGCTGGCGACCAGCGCCACGAAGATCAACACCTTGGCCGCCACGTTCAGCGCCTTCACGCCGGGGAACAGAAACGGCGCGAAGGCCAGGCCGAGGAACAGCACGATCAGCAACGCGGTGAGCCAGCGGCTGCGCGGGAGGTCGTTGGAGAGGAGTCGGGAAATCACGCGGCGCTCCTGTTCAACGGTTGGTCACGGGATAGACGCCTTGCGGCCGCCACAGCAGGATGGCGACCATCAGCGCAATGTTGGAGAACAGCGCCACCTTCGGAGCCAGGAAGCCGGTGTAGTTGGCCATCAGGCCCACCAGCAGCGCACCAATGAGCGCGCCCGTGGTGGAACCCAGGCCACCGATGATGATGACGATGAAGATCAGCACGTTGACCTGCGCGCCCATCTGCGGAATCACGCTCTGCTGGTACAGGCCCCACATCACACCACCCAGGCCGGCGAGCGCGCTGCCCACCACGAACACGCCGATGAACAGCTGGCGGATGCGGTAGCCGAGCGATTCGACCATTTCGCGGTCCTGCACACCGGCGCGCACCAGCAGGCCTACCTTGGTGCGGTTCAGTGTCCACACCATCGCCGCAAACACCGCCACGCCGACCAGCACCGCGAGCAGGCGGTATTTCTCCACCGCCGCGTCGCCAAAGATGAAGGAGCCACGCAGGCTTTCGGGCAGCGGCAGCGCAATCTGCTCGGGGCCCCACACCACCTTGATGAGTTCCTCACCGATGATCATGCCGCCCATGGTGATGAGAATCTGCTTCAGGTGCATGCCGTACACGGGGCGAATAATCAACCGCTCGAACACCCAGCCCAGCGCGCCGGCCACTGCCATGGCCACCAGCATGGCCGGCAACAGCGCCACCAGGTTCAGCCACAGGCTGTCGGCCGTGGTGAAACTGTTCATGCTGCCCAGCACGGTGGTGGCCACGAAGGCACCGAGCGCGATGAACACGCCGTGGCCGAAGTTGAGCACGTCCATGAGGCCGAACACCAGCGTGAGACCCGATGCAATGATGAAGATGATCATGCCCATGGCAAGGCCCGCCACCGTGAGCGTGATCCAGGTGGAGCCACTGCCCACCGCTGGCAGGGCCAGCAGCGCGAGCACGGGCACGAGTGCCAGCGGCTTCCAGTCGAAGTCGACGTTGAGTTTCATAGGACCTCCCGCTGGGCCGCCCCAAGGGAGGCCCGCCCCTCTCGGAGGGGCAGCGAAAACACGAAGTGATGAGCGTGGGGTGTCATTGGTGCGCTCCCAAAGACAAGCCGAGCAGCCTGGATTGCAGGTTCTCATCGGCGGCCAGTTCGGCCATCGAGCCGCTGTGCACCACACGTCCATCGTCCATCACGGCCACGGTGTCGCCGAGCTGGCGCGCGAAGTTGAAGTTCTGCTCCACCAGCAGGATGGTGGTCTTCGCGGCCTTGAGTTCGCGGAAGGCTGCGATCATGTTCTGAATGATCGCGGGTGCAAGGCCCTTGCTGGGTTCGTCGATCAGCAGCAGCTTGCGCGGCTCAACGATGGCGCGCGATACCGCAAGCATCTGCTTCTGCCCGCCGCTGAGCTTGCCAGCCGGGTGCAGCCAGAACTTCTTCATGGCGGGGAACAGGCCAAAGATCCATTCGAGCCGTTGCGTGTCGATGTCGTCCAGCGTGCGTGCACCGCGTGCGGCCAGCAGCATGTTCTCGCGCACCGAAAGATCCGAGAAGATGCCCATGCTCTCGGGCACGTAGGCCACACCGCTCTGCGCAATGTCGGGCGTGGGCCGCTGGGTGATGTCCACGCCGTCGAGCGTGAGCGTGCCCTGGCTTGCGTGCCACAGGCCCATGATGGTGCGCAGCGTGGTGGTCTTGCCCGCGCCGTTGCGGCCCAGCAGCATGGTCATCTGGCCCTCTGGAACCGTGAGGTCGACGCCATGGAGGATGTGGTACGCGCCGATGTGGGTGTGAACCCCTTGGAGCGTCAACAGGTTCTGGCTCATTCCACCACCTCTTCTTCGGGATTGATGCCCAGATACGCCTGCTGCACCACCGGCGAGGCGATCACTTCGGCCGGGTCCCCATCGGCCACCAGTTCACCGTTGTGCAACACGATGATGCGGTCCGAGAGTTCGCGCACCACGTCCATCTTGTGTTCGACCAGCAGGATGGTCTTGGTCTTGTCGTTCTTGAGTTGGCGGATCAGGTTCAGGATCACCGGTACCTCGTCCACGCTCATGCCGGCAGTGGGTTCGTCGAACATGAACACCTGCGGCTCCAGCGCCATCAGGATGGCCACCTCGAGCTTGCGCTGATCGCCATGCGGCAGGCTCGAAGCCAGCGCATCGCACTTGTCGGCCAGCGCCACCGTTTCCAGCACCGCATCGGCCCGCTCGAGCAGATCGCGCCGGTCGCTCCAGATGCGCCACAGGTTGAGACCCGCGCCGGCCTTGGCCTGCACCGCCAGGCGCACGTTCTCGCGCACGGTGAGGTTGGGAAACAGGTTGGTGAGCTGGAACGCGCGGCCCAGGCCAGCCTGCGCACGCGCGGGTGCACCGAGCGAAGAAATGTCTTTGCCACCCAGCAGCACGCGGCCCGCACTGGCCTTGATCTGCCCGGAGATCAGGTTGAAGTACGTCGTCTTGCCCGCACCGTTGGGGCCGACGATGGCCGTGAGCGTGCCCGGCGCGAACGCGCACGAGACGGCACTCACCGCCACGTGCCCGCCGAAGCGGACCGTGAGGTCTTGGGTTTCAAGCATTGAGAGAACTCCGCCGAAGCGCGTTTCAATTCGAGAATGCCGCGGAACCGGCTCTGCCGGGCCGCAGGCGTTGTCCCCCTTTACAAGGGGGAAGCCGCGTCAGCGGCGCAGGGGGTTACCGTTTGTTCCGGATCGGAATTGCCAAGTCCTCAGGCTTGATCTCGCGCACCAGCTCAGGCACACCCCACGCAAACGCCGGGTCCACCTTGATCTTGAAGTGGTACATGCTCTGCATCGCCTGGTGGTCTTCCTTGCGGAAGGTCATCTTGCCCTTGGGCGTGTCGAAGCTCATGCCTTCCATGGTGGTGATGAGCTTTTCGGTGTTGGTGTCGCCGTTGGTTTTCTTGAGCGCAGTCACCACGGCCATCGCGGCGCTGAAGCCACCGGCGGTGAAGAAATCAGGCGGCGTCTTGTACTGGCGGTAGTGCTCGGCCACCATGGCGTCGTTTACCGGGTTCTTGGGGATGCCGAAGTAGTAGTACAGCGCGCCTTCCATGCCGGGGAAGTTCTTGTAGGCCACCATCGCCGGCAGGATGTTGCCGCCCGTGGCGAGCTTGATGCCGTAGCGCTTGTCCAGCTCCATTTCAGCGATCTTGCCGAAAGGCGTGGGCGCACCCGACCAGCCCACCGAGATGTACTTGTTGCCCGGCTGGTCCTTGAGCTTGTCGACGATGCGCAGCAGACCGGCGGTGAAATCGGTCGTGCCCACGGGCAGGTATTCCTCGTGAACGATCTTGGCCTTCTTGATGAAGTCCTTGGCGGCCTTCACGCCGTCGCGGCCAAAGGCGTTGTCGTTGGCCAGCGTGGCCACCACGTTGCCCGGCTGGTCGAGTGCCACGGCGTTGGCGGCGGCGTCCTGGCTGCTGTTGCGGCCGGTTCGGAAGATGTACTTGTTCCACTTGTCACCGGTGATGGAGTCGGCCACAGCGGGCTCCACCAGCAGGATCTTCTTGTATTCCTCGGCCACCGGCAGCATGGCCAGTGCCACGGGCGAAGCCGTGGGACCGATGGCCAGGTCCACCTTGTCGTCGGCGTAGGCGGCGGCCAGCAGGCTCTTGCCCACGTCAGGCTTGCCCTGGTCGTCCTTCTCGATCACCACGATCTTCTTGCCACCCACCATCATCGTGCCCTGCGTGGCGTAGTTCAGGCCCATCATCAGGCCCGCCTGGGTCTGCTTGGCATAGGCCTCGAGCGGGCCGGTTTTGCTGTGGATGTGGGCAATGCGAATCTCGCCCTTGTTCGCTTGAGCGGATGCGAGGGAGGTGCCCAGCGCGGCCGAGCAGGCGAGCGCGATGACCGCCAGACGGCGGGTGGTGTGAGTCATGTCTTGTCTCCTGGTTTGAACTGTCACAGCGCGGGGCGCCGTGACCGTGCTTTGCAGGGTTCGTGCCAGGAAACAGAGCGTTGATTTGAAAAGGGATTTTTTAGACGCCTCATGAACCGTCCAGAATTCAGACAAATCCACTCATGTAAATCGTCTGAATTTCAGACGATCGTCTGAAATTCAGACAGATCGCCCTGTCCCGCGAGCCGGTCATAAAGGCTCGCTCTGGAGATGCCAAGCAAGCGCGCGGCGGCCGTGCGGTTGCCGCCGGTTTGCGCCAGCGCGAGCCCAATGGCGCGCTGCTCCAGCTCGGCGATCTGCTCCGGCAACGGCCGCAGGTCGCCGGCCGGCAGCGGCCGCGGCACGCTGCGCGCCACCGCAGTCGGCGCCAGCGCAGGCAGCCCGGCCTCGCGCAACACGGCATCCACCTGCGCGGCCTCGATGTGGTGGGTGTCGCTGCGCAAGGCCAGTTGCTCCAGCACGTTGCGCAGCTCGCGGATGTTGCCGCGCCAGGGTTGCGCACCCAGCAGGGCCTGCGCGTCTGCGGTGAGTTCAAGTTGCGCGCCGCCGCCGCGCGCGGCGATGTCTTCGCACAGCGCTTCAATGAGGAGTGTGATGTCGTCCTGCCGCTCGCGCAGCGGTGGCACGCGAATCGGCAGCACATTGAGGCGGTAGTACAGGTCTTCGCGGAAGCTGCCTTCGCGCACCATCTGCTGCAGATCGCGCGAGGTGGCCGCCACCACGCGCACGTCAAAGCTCACCAGCTTGTTGGACCCCAGCGGCTCGATCTCGCCTTCCTGCAAGGCGCGCAGCAACTTGACCTGCACCGACATCGGCATGTCGCCCAGCTCATCAAGGAACAGCGTGCCGCCGTCGGCCAGTTTGAACTTGCCGTCGCGCCCCTTTTTGTCCGCACCGGTGTACGCCCCGGGTGCCACACCAAAGAATTCGGCCTCCAGCAAGGTGTCGGGCACGGCCGCCATGTTCACGCTCACAAAAGGACGACCGGCGCGCGGTGAAGCCGCATGGATGGCGTGCGCCAGCAATTCCTTGCCGGTTCCGGTCTCGCCCAGCAGCAACACCGGGCTGGCCGATTGCGCCGCGCGGCGCGCCTGGCGTTTCACCTCCAGCGCGGCGGCGCTGCTGCCCACGAAGCTGGCAAACGTGTATTTGGTGCGGCGCTGGCTGGCAAGTTCGCGGCGCGCTTCGCTCAAATCCTGCTCGAGCCGCGCGAACTTGCTGATGAGGGGTTGCAGTGTGGTTTCGGGATGATCGAACAGCACGATTCCGAGCACGCCGATCACCTCGCCCGCGTCGTCGCGCAGTGGAATGCGGCTGACCACAAAGGTGCCGGCGCGGTTGGTGAGCAGGTCGATGAGGATGGGCTTGCCGGTGGCCAGCACCTGGTGCATCTGCGTGTTCTGCACGACGCGTGAAACCGGGTGGCCCACGAAGTCTTCCTCGCGCTCGAAACCGAGCGCGGGCAGGAAGCGGCGGTACTGGTCGTTGATCCACACCACACGGCCATCGCGGTCCACCAGCATCATGCCTTCGCTGGCGTTGGCGAACAGCTCGAACATCGACCTGGCGGCCAGTTCAAGAATGCTTTGCGCGTCGCGTGGGAGGCGGTCGTCACGGGTCATTTCCGAATGGTACCCCCGGTGGTGGATCCGGCCATCGGCGGCCATGGGGCACGGCTCCGCGAATGTCCCCCGGGGCCTGTGGCCCCTCCTCCTTCATTTCGCTGCGCCATGCCCCATGGCCGTCGATGACCTCGTTGGCTCTCGAACGGTCGCGCGCACACATCGCGCCCGCGAGGTCCTAAACCGCAACCCGCCGCGCCAACAAGCGCGGCAACACCAGCACCAGCACCACGATGGCAAGCAGAGTCGCCGACATGGGCCGCTGCAGAAACACCATCCAGCTGCCTTCACCGATGGACACGGCGTTGCGCATCTGCGCCTCTGCCATCGGCCCAAGGATCAGCCCCACGATCACCGGCGCGGTAGGAAAGTCGTAGCGACGCATCACCACACCGAGCAAACCCAGGCCGTACATGAGGAACAGGTCGAACGCGCTCTGGCGCATGCCGTACACACCCACGGTGGCGAAGATCAGGATGCCCGCGTAAAGCTGCGGACGCGGAATCTTCAGCAGCTTCACCCACAGGCCCACCAGCGGCAGGTTCAACACCAGCAACATCACGTTGCCGATGTAGAGCGAAGCAATCAAGGCCCACACCAGCGCCGAAGAAGTCTGGAACAGTTGCGGCCCTGCGTTGATGCCGTAGTTCTGCAACGCACTCAGCAGGATGGCCGCGGTGACCGACGTGGGAATGCCCAGCGTGAGCAGCGGCACCAGCGTGGCTGTTACAGCCGCGTTGTTCGCCGCCTCGGGGCCGGCCACGCCTTCGATGGCACCGGTGCTGCCGAACTCGGCCTTGTGCTCGGGCGAAGCCAGCTTGCGCTCGGTGGCGTAGCTGAGGAAAGTGGGAATCTCCGTGCCCCCCGCCGGGATGGTGCCGAACGGAAAACCAATGGCGGTGCCACGCAACCAGGCGGGCCACGAACGGCGCCACTCGCTGCGTGTCATGTGCGCCTTGGTCATCTTGTTCATGCTGGCTTCGCTGCGGCCTTCGTAGAGCGCGTTGTAGAGCGCCTCGGCCACCGCAAACAGACCCACGGCCACCAGCACCACTTCAATGCCGTCCATGAATTCCAGCACGCCCGCCGTATAGCGCACCTGCGCGGTGATCTGGTCGATGCCGATGAGACCGAGTGCGAGGCCAAAGAACAGCGCCGTGAGCCCACGCAGGGTGCTCTGACCCAGCACCGCGCTGACTGTGGTGAAGGCCAGCAGCATGAGGCAGAAATACTCAGGCGGGCCAAGCTGCACGGCGAACTGCGCCAGCATGGGCGCAAACAACGTGACCAGAATAGTGGCGATGGTGCCGGCCACGAAGGAGCCGATGGCCGCGCTCGCCAGTGCCGCACCCGCGCGCCCGCTCTTGGCCATCTTGAAGCCTTCGAGCGCGGTGACCATGGTGCCGGTCTCGCCCGGGGTGTTGAGCAGGATCGACGTGGTCGAACCACCGTACATCGCACCGTAATAGATGCCGGCGAAAAAGATCATCGACGCCGTGGGTTCCACCTGGCCTGTGATGGGCAGCAGCATGGCCACCGTGACCGCCGGTCCCAGGCCCGGCAACACGCCGATGGCGGTGCCCAGCGCGCAGCCGGCAAAGGCCCACAGCAGGTTGATGGGGGTGCCCGCCGTGGCAAAGCCACCGAGCAATTGGTTGAGGGTGTCCATCATGGCGTCAGATCCATCCAGAGGCCGTGATGCCGGGCAGATTCACCGCCAGCACCTTCGTGAACAGCCAGAACACCGGCGCAGAAATGACGATGCCGATGACGGCGTCCTTCAGCGTCTGCTGCAAGTTGCCGGCCGGCTTGCCTTCACTGGCGCGCAGGCCGCGCACCGCCAGCACGAAGCACAGCGAGCAGCTGAGGATGAAGCCGATGGTGGTGATGAGCGATGCGTTGAGCAGCACGCCGGCCGAGACCCAGGCGAGTGAGCGCCAGTCGCCACGAGCGGCACCTGAGGGCTCCGGCATGTTGCGGTAGCCGCCGCGCCACACCTCCCACAGCAGCATGACGCCGCACAGCCCCAGCGCAGCACTGATCACCCAGGGCAGAAAGTTCGGGCCCACACCCGCGTAACCTGAATCCGACGAGATATCGGTCGCGCCGTAGGCCAGCACGGCAGCAACGACCAGCGCACCCACGGCCACGGCCAGCTGGCCGGGTCGGTGAGCGGATTGAGGTGGGGTATCAAGATGAGACATGGCGTTTTCCATGGCGCCGGAGCGCAATCAGCAACGAGAACTGCAAACCATCAAGAGGCATAGAGGGTCCGGCTACGCCGGCCCAAAATGCCGTCCCCCCTCCCAGCGCCAAAGGCGCGCCAGAGAGGGGGGAAGCCGCGTCAGCGGCGCAAGGGGGAGTCCGAATTCAAACCATGCCAGCGCGAACCATCGTGGCGCGCAGCGAGGAGAAGTCCTTGTCCACGAACTCGTCGAAAGCCTTGCCGGTGAGCAGCGCGGGCGTCCAGTTGTTCTTCTCGACCGCAGCGGCCCAGGCCTTGCTCTGCGTCGCTTTCACCACCATGGCGGTCAGCGCGTCACGCTGGGCCTGGGTGATGCCGGGTGCGCCGTACACGCCGCGCCAGTTGCCGATCTCCACATCGATGCCCTGCTCTTTCAGCGTGGGCACGTTGATGCCCTTCACGCGCTGACCGGAAGTAACCGCAATCGCGCGCATCTTGCCGCTGTCGATGTACTGCTGGAATTCGCTGTAGCCGCTGCCACCAATGGTGACGTTGCCGCCCAGAATGGCTGCGGTGGCTTCACCGCCGCCACGGAAAGGCACGTAGTTGATCTTGGACGCGGGCACGCCCACCGCCTGCGCGATCTGCGCGGCCGCAATGTGCTCGGTAGCGCCGCGCGATCCGCCGCCCCACTTCACGCTGCCCGGGTCTTTCTTGAGCTGCTCGACCACGTCTTTCATGGTCTTCAGGGGCGAGTTCTCGGGCAGCACAAACACGTTGTATTCGGTGCTCAGGCGCGCAATCGGCGTGAGCTGCGTGATGGATACCGGCGGCTTGCCGGTGATCAGGCCACCGAGCATCACGGCGCCCATCACCATCAGCGCATTGGGATCACCCTTGCTGGCGTTGTAGAACTGCGCCAGGCCAATGGCACCAGCGGCTCCGCCTTTGTTCTCGTAAGTGACTGAAGAGGCCACGCCGGCATCGCGCAGGGCTTCGCCCAGCGCACGGCCAGTGCCGTCCCAGCCGCCACCGGGATTGGCGGGGATCATCATCTTGATGTTGGCGTTGGCCCAAGCCGCATTCGGCAGGGCACCCGCAGCGGCCAGAGCGGCCAGGGTCTTGAGGAAGGTATCGCGGCGCATGGTTTGTCTCCTTGTGGGTGAAACGGACAGTCTGGATGTTGCGCCTGCACGCTGTCAATTCGCTGTCCACCATATACGGACAAACCCTAGGCGCGTGGCCGAATCACCCAGCCCCCACCCCCATAATCGTCTCCAGATGAAGCTGCTGCTGATCGAAGACAACCCCACCATGCAGACCACCCTGCGCCGCAGTTTCGAGCGCCGGGGCATGCAGGTGCTGGGCTGTGACGACGGCGCCAGGGCGCTTGCGCTGTGGCAGGCCAGCCTGCCCGATGCGGTGCTGCTCGACCTGAGCTTGCCCGGGCTGGACGGCCTGGAGGTGCTGAGCCAGGCCCGAGCGGCAGGCCTAACCACTCCGGTGATCATCCTCACCGCGCGTGGCACCGTGGGCGACCGCATCCTGGGGCTGAACACCGGGGCTGACGATTACCTGCCCAAGCCTTTCGACCTCGACGAACTCGAAGCCCGCCTGCGCGCCCTGGTGCGCCGCAGTGCCAACGCCGCGCAGTCCACGCCGGTGTGGTGCGGCATGCATGCAGACAAGGACAGCGGGGCCGTGTACTTTGAAGACCAGCCGCTGGAGCTGGCCCCGCGTGAGCTTGCCCTGCTGCGCGCGCTGCTGGGCAAACCCGGCCACGCCATCGCCAAGGAGCGCCTGTTCGAGCTGGTGTTTCCCGGCGAAAGCCAGGTGCAGCCCGAAGCGATCGAGGTGGTGGCCTACCGGTTGCGCAAGAAGATCGCGCACACCGGGGCGCAGCTTGTCACCCTGCGTGGACTGGGCTACCTGCTGAAGTCGGAACCTTGATGGCCCGTCCCGCCACCACGTCGCTGCGCCTCACACTGCTGCTGGGCATTCTGTTGCCGGTGTTCGCCTTCGTGCTCATCAACACCGTGGTGCTGTACCGCCAGGCGCTCGCCGCCGCCGACACCGCCTACGACCGCACCCTGCTCGCCACAGCGAAGTCGTTGGGCGAACAGTTGCAGGTGTCGGGCAAGGGCGAGAGTGCCAGCGTGCAGTCCACCATGCTGTATTCGGCGCTGGAGGCTTTCGAGGCGGACAACCGCAGCCGGTTGTTCTACCGCGTAAGCGGCTTCGACGGCGAGATGGTTTCCGGCTTCGCTGACCTGCCCGCCTGGCGCGGCCAGATTCCAGCCAAGAACATCTACGCCGCGCTGGTGAATTTCTACGACGACGAATACCGCGGCGTGCCGGTGCGCATGGCCGTTCTGCTGCAGCCCGTGGCGGGGGTTGAAGGCCTGGGCATGGCGACCATTCAGGTGGCCGAAACCCTGGAGCTGCGACAGACGCTGGCGCGCCAGATCCTGATCGACACGCTCTGGCGCCAGGCGGTGCTGGTGATCGTGATCGCGCTGGTGGTGGTGTTCGTGGTGCAGCGCGCGACCAGGCCGGTGCGCGCCGTGAGCCATGCCCTCGCCGCCAGGAGCGAAAACGATCTTTCCCCGCTGCCCACCGAGGGTGCCCCGCGTGAACTGCGTCCGCTGCTGGACGCCACCAACCAGCACATGGAGCGCCTGGCGCATTTGCTTGATCACCAGAAGCGTTTTGTGCGCGACACCTCGCACCAGTTGCGCACGCCGCTGGCGGTGCTCAAGACACAGGTGCAGTCGGCCCGGCGCGGCGACGTGGACCCGATGCAGGCGCTCGAAGAAATTGGACACACCGTGGACCGCGCCACCGAGCTCGCGAACCAGATGCTCGCCCTGGCCAAGGTGGAACAACTGCGTCAGGAAAAAAGCGTGCCGGTGGTGGATTGGTCCGGCGTGCTGCGCGCGGTGGCGCTGGATCTCTCGGCCCTGATCGCCGAGCGATCGCTCGACTTCTCGCTCGACGCCCGGCCTGCGCCGGTGCAGGCGCACGAATGGGCGCTGCGCGAGCTCAGCCGCAACCTGCTGCACAACGCCATCAAGAACACGCCTGTGGGTTCGCGGCTGGCGGTGTCGCTCATCACCGATGGGCACACCGCTGCGCTCACGGTGAGCGACGACGGCCCGGGCATCTCGATTGCCCTGCGAGAGCGGCTGTTCCAGCCGTTTGCCACCGACCACAGCAGGGGACCAAGCCTCTCCGGCTCTGGCCTGGGGCTGGCGATCTGCCGTGAGATCGTGAACTCGCTGCGCGGCAGCATCGACCTCGACAACCGCGTGCAGCACGGACAAGTGCGCGGGCTGGACGCCACCGTGCGCCTGCCCTTGTCAACCACCCACACCGATACATGAAGACCACATCCTCCGACAGCACCATCCGGGTCCGGCTCGACAAATGGCTCTGGGCCGCCCGCTTCTACAAGACGCGCAGCCTGAGCAGCGAGGAGATCGACAAGGGAAGGGTGAAGCTCAATGGTGCGAGCGTGAAACCGTCTCGGGATGTGAAAGCAGGGGATGTGCTGGAGATGCGCATCGGCCACGAAGTCCGGACCGTCGTCGTGCGTGGCCTGAGCGGTGTGCGTGGCCCGGCACCGGTGGCCGCGCTGCTGTTCGAGGAAACACCCGAATCGCTGCGCCAGCGCCAGGACGCCGCCGAGATGCGACGCCTTGCCCCCGAGCCAGCCCACAGCCAGCCACTGGGACGCCCCACCAAGCGCGACCGCCGCCACATCGAAGGCCTGCGCGACACCCCGCCCGACTGGAATGACCGCTGGAGCGCATCTCTGGACGAATAGTGCCCCCACGCTCCGCCGCTGCGCGGGTCGCTGCCCCCCCGAGGGGGCTGGGCCAGCCTTGGGGGCGGCCCGGCGGCTGGCCCGTTGCCTGCGCGCAGGGGGGTCTCAGTTCTTGCGCAAGCCGAGCCACATCACAGTAGCCACCACCACCAGCCCACCCGCCACCTGCACCAGCGCAATCGACTGCCCGAGGATGGCCCAGGCCAGCACGAGCGCGAAGATCGGTTCGATGTTCATGATGGCGGAGTTGCCCACCACGCCCAGCTTGGGCAGCACGGTGAACATGATGGTGAAGGCCGTGCCATAGAGGAAGGTGAGTCCCAGCAGGCCCACCCAGCCCATGGGCGCCTGAGGCAGTGCCAGGCCACCCTGAACACTGGTGGCGATCAACGCCATCACGGCCACGATGGCCATGGTGGTCGTGGTGCGCAGACGGCCGTCGAGATCCGCCGTTTCGTGTTGCGTGACCACCAGCGCCAAGCCAAAGGTGGCTGCCGCCGCCAGCGCGAAGGCCACGCCCACGCCAATGCGAGACCAGTGGCCAGACGCGCCCAGGCCCGAAGCGGCTCCGAACACATCCAGCGCCAGTGCCAGGCCGATGAGCATCACCGGCATGGCGCGCAGCACACGCGGCGCCGGGCGCTGCCCGTAAACCACACGCGCCCAGAGCGCCGTCCACAGCGGGTAAGTGTTGAAGGCCAGCAGGGCAAGTGCCACCGGCAACCGCGCCACCGACGCATACAAACACAAGCTCTGCACGCCCACCAGCAGACCGATGAGGGGCAGCGCCTTGCGGTGCCGTGCCTGCAGGGTCAACGGCACGCGGTAGGCCAGCAAGATCAGGCCCACCACCAGGGCCGTGACGCAACTGCGAAACGCCACCGCCGTGGCCACGCTCACCCCGCTGTCGAATGCCAGCCGCGCGGCCACGTGGTTCGCGCCCATCATGAAGGCGATGAGCAGCAGCGTGGCGAACGCGGTGGTGGAAATAGCGGTGGGGGTATGGGATATGGACATGGCCGCACAGAAAAAAGAAACGCGCCCCGGGGGGCGCGTTCGTGTGGCTGGCATGTCTTGGCGGAGCGAGAGGGATTCGAACCCTCGATGAGGCTCTACACCCCATACTCCCTTAGCAGGGGAGCACCTTCGGCCACTCGGTCATCGCTCCGGAAGCTGCGTATTATGCCTTAGCTTGCGATGGTGTCGGCGGTCTGGTCGAGGTCGAACTCGCGATGCAGCGAACGCACCGCCAGCTCCATGTACTTCTCATCGATCACCACCGAGGTCTTGATCTCGGAAGTGGAGATCATCTGGATGTTGATGCCCTCCACGCTCAGGCACTTGAACATGCGGCTGGCCACACCCACATGGCTGCGCATGCCGATGCCGACGATGCTGACCTTGCAGATGCGCGCATCACCCACCACTTCGGCCGCACCCAGCGCGGGCACCACCTTGGCCTTGAGCAGATCCAGTGTCTTCTGGTAGTCGTTGCGATGCACCGTGAAGCTGAAGTCGGTCTTGCCGTCCTTGCTCAGGTTCTGGATGATCACGTCGACTTCGATGTTGGCGTCGGCCACCGCGCCCAGAATCTGGTAGGCGATGCCAGGGGTGTCGGGCACGCCGAGCACCGAAATCTTGGCTTCGTCGCGGTTGAACGCAATGCCCGAAACGATGGCTTGTTCCATGTCTTCGTCTTCCTCAAAAGTGATCAGGGTGCCGGAGGCGGCTTCTTCGTTCAGGTCGATGTCCCAGGGCGTGAAGCTGGAGAGCACGCGCAGCGGCACCTTGTACTTGCCGGCAAATTCCACCGAGCGGATCTGCAGCACCTTGCTGCCCATGCTGGCCATCTCGAGCATTTCCTCGAAGCTCACGCGCTGCAGGCGGCGCGCCTCGGGCACCACGCGCGGGTCGGTGGTGTAGACGCCATCCACATCGGTGTAAATCAGGCACTCGGAGGCCTTGAGCGCGGCGGCCACGGCCACGGCCGAGGTGTCGCTGCCGCCACGGCCCAACGTGGTGATGTGACCGTCCGGATCAACGCCCTGAAAACCGGTGACGATGACCACCTTGCCGGCGTTCAGGTCGGCGCGGATGCGGGCGTCGTCGATGGATTCGATGCGCGCCTTGGTGTATGCGCTGTTGGTCTTGATGGGCACTTGCCAGCCCGCGTAGCTCACGGCCTCGATGCCTTCAGCCTGCAGCGCAATGGCGAGCAATGCGGAGGAAGCCTGCTCACCGGTGGCCGCAAGCATGTCGAGCTCGCGCCCATAGGCCGTGCCGGGTTTCGTGGGGGCGAGTTCCTTGGCCAGGCCGAGCAGGCGGTTGGTCTCGCCGCTCATGGCGCTGGGCACCACCACGAGCTGGTTGCCCGCCCGGTGCCACTTGGCCACGCGCCGGGCCACGTTGCGAATGCGCTCGGTCGACCCCATGGAGGTGCCGCCGTACTTGTGAACTATCAAAGCCATCGGGGTTGGATCGGAGTGAAGTGGTCGTCTCTGGAGCCCAAATTCTTCGGCGCTCCATCAGGCAAAACCCTGAGATTATAGGGTGGGGGGTTGCGATGCCAGCCTGTAGCGGAGGTGCACGCCCTCGCGGACGACCAGGCCGTTGGCCACCTTGAGCTGGATGCCGTGGCCACGCGTGGTGCAGTCGGCGATCTGGTCCAGCAGCTCGTCGAGTTGCGCGGCGCTGGGGGCCGCGCCCTCCAGCCGCAACCAGGCGCGCAAGGCATTGCCCTGCCGGTCGCGTGACAGCATCTGCAAGGTTTTGATGGCGGGTGGGTTGCCCGTGCTGGCAAGGTCGATGGCGGCGAGCTCGTCCAGCAGTCGCTGAGCCTGGGCGGCGTGACGGGCGCTGCGCGCGAGCATGGTGCGAAAACCGGGAAACCCGGCATCCCACGCCGGCATGAGCACGGCACGAATGCGGTTGCGGGTGAAGCGCTCGTCGCTGTTGCTCGGGTCGTCCACAAACGCATGGCCGCTGTCGCGCAGCCAGCTTCGCAACTCAGCGCCCGCCACCGCCAGCAATGGCCGGCCGAACACCACGCCGAGGCGTTCAAAGCGCTCGGGCATCGAAGCGAGGCCGGGCAGACCCGCACCCCGGCTGAGCGCGAGCAAGAGCGTCTCGGCCTGGTCGTCTGCGTGCTGGCCCAGCAGCACACAAGCCGTGCCGGCTTCCTGCGACATCTGTGCCAGTGCGCTGTAGCGCGCCTGGCGGGCGGCGTCTTCGGGGCTTTGTCCGGGCAGGTGTGATGCGTCCACGCGAATCGCCTGCAAAGGCACGCCGTGCAGCCCACAAAATTCGCGTGCATGCGCCTCGAACGCATCGGCAGCGGCCTGCAGCCCATGGTGCACATGCAGCGCCAGCACGCGGCCAGGCCAGCGTGTGTTTGCAGCCAGCAGCAGAGCCGTGGAATCGGCGCCAGCGCTGTAGGCCACGGCGACGCTGGCGTCGGGCGCCAAGGGATACCGATCGCTCCACGCCGCCAACACCTGCTCGCAGGGGTTGGCCGATGCGTGGCCTGAGGGTTTCACCTCAGCGCTTTTCCTTGGCGTCGGCCTTGGTGTCGATAAAGCGGCCGTAACTGTTCAGGCGCGAATGGCGCCGCTCCAGCAATTCCTTGACCTTGAGATCGGCCACCTGGCGCCACGCATCGCCCAGGGCACGTTTGAGGAACGCCGCCATTTGCTTGTGGTCGCGGTGGGCGCCACCCACCGGTTCGTTGACGATCTTGTCGACCAGACCCAGGGCCTTGAGGCGGTGCGCGGTGATGCCCAGTGCGTCGGCGGCGTCGCTGGCGCGGTCGCTGGTTTTCCAGAGAATGGAGGCGCAACCTTCCGGACTGATCACCGAGTACACCGAGTACTGCAGCATCAGCACCTGATCGGCCACCGAGATGGCCAGCGCGCCACCCGAACCGCCTTCACCAATGATGGTGGAGATGATGGGCACCTCCAGTTGGGCCATCTCGAAGATGTTGCGGCCAATGGCTTCGGACTGACCGCGTTCCTCAGCATCGATGCCCGGGTACGCGCCGGGCGTGTCGACAAAGGTGAAGACAGGCAGCTTGAACTTCTCGGCGAGCTTCATGAGGCGCAGCGCCTTGCGGTAACCCTCGGGCTTGGTCATGCCGAAGTTGCGCAGGCCGCGTTCCTTGGTGTCGCGCCCCTTCTGATGACCAATGACCATGCAGGGCTGGCCATTGAAGCGCGCCATGCCACACACGATGCTCAGGTCGTCCGAGAAATGCCGGTCTCCATGCAGCTCCACAAAGTGCGTGAAGATCTCACGCACATAGTCCAGCGTGTAGGGCCGGTCGGCGTGGCGCGCGATCTTGGTGATCTGCCACGGCGTGAGGCTGCTGTAGATGTCTTTGGTGAGCTGCAGGCTCTTGCCGGCGAGCTGTTCGATTTCTTCAGAGATGTCGACCGCCGATTCGGTCTGCACATAACGAAGTTCCTCGATCTTGGTTTCGAGCTCCGCAATGGGCTGCTCGAAATCCAGAAAATTCCTTTTGGCCAAGGTGTGCTCCTTTGGTCTTGTTGCAACGACGTCCTGACGAGGCTGACTGCGATCAGTAACTCACCGGCAGCGGATCGAGCGACCGCCAAATATACCAAGTTGCCACGCTGCAGAAAGGGGCCCAGGTGTTGGCCACTTCGCGGATCTCGCTGCGGCTCACTGGCTCGCCCGAGAAGTAACACCGGCTGATGCCGTTCTGCAGACCGATATCGTCCAGCGGTAGTACGTTGGGCCGCATCAGATGAAAGATGAGGAACATTTCCGCCGTCCATCGGCCAATGCCACGAATGGCCACGAGCTCGGCAATGATGGCCTCGTCGTCCATCGTTGCCCAGCTCTTCACGTGCACTTGGTCATTGGCGAAGTGCAGCGCCAGGTCCACCAGGTATTCCACCTTGCGGGCCGACAGGCCGGCCGCGCGCATGTCGTCCACCTTGAGCTTGAGCACCTGCGCCGGTGTTGTCTTTTTCGACAGCAAGGCAAAGCGGTCCCACACCGACTGCGCCGCCTTCACCGAAATCTGCTGCCCCACGATGCTGCGGGCGAGCGTGACGAAAGCGTCGCCCCGCGATTGAAGGCAAGCGCTGCCGTACTGAGGAATGAGCTTCTTCATCACCCGGTCGCGCTTCATCAGGTGGCGGCAGGCGTCCACCCAGTAAGCGGGTGCATTGGGCACGGGATCGGGCACACCGGTGGTGACCATCAAGCGCGCTCCCAGGTGGTGCCGGCGGGGTTGTCCTTGAGCACGATGCCCTGTTCCAGCAAGACCTTTCGAATGCGGTCGGCTTCAGCGAAATCCTTGGACTGCTTGGCGGAGGTGCGCTGCTCGATCAGCGTGAGGATCGCTGCTTCATCGGTGTCAACGCCGCCCTGCAGGAAGCGCTGAGGGTCACCCTGCAGCAGACCCAGCGTGCCGCCGAGTGCTTTCAGCAGACCCGCCGCCGCGGCATCCTTGCTGCGATTGACTTCACCAGCCAGATCGAACAGCACTGCCACGGCCTCGGGCGTACCGAAATCCTCGTCCATGGCAGCCCGAAAGCGCTGCGCGTGCGGTTGGCTCCAGTCGATTGCCGCCACCGGCGCAGGCACCACCATCGAGAGTGCGGTGTACAAGCGCTTCAACGCGCCACGCGCATCGTCAAGGTGCACGTCGCTGTAGTTCAATGCGCTGCGGTAGTGAGCGCGCAAGATGAAAAAGCGGACCGTCTCGGCGTCGTATTTCTCCAGCACCTCGCGGATGGTGAAGAAATTGCCCAGGCTCTTGGACATCTTCTCGTTGTCCACGCGCACGAAGCCGTTGTGCACCCAGAAGCGCGCCAGCGGCTGACCCGTCGCACCTTCGCTCTGGGCGATCTCGTTCTCGTGGTGCGGGAACTGCAGGTCGGCTCCGCCGCCGTGGATGTCGAAGGTCTCGCCCAGCGTGGCGCAACTCATGGCCGAGCACTCGATGTGCCAGCCCGGCCGGCCAGCTCCAAATGCGCTGTCCCAACGGGCCTCGGCGGGCTCCTCGGGTTTGGCCGATTTCCAGAGCACGAAGTCCAGGGGGTCGTTCTTGTCGCTGGTCACCGCCACCCGCTCACCGGCACGCAGGTCGTCGAGCGACTTGCCGGAGAGCTTGCCGTAGCCGTCGAATTTGCGCACCGCGAAGTTCACGTCCCCGTTGTCAGCCTGGTAGGCCAGCCCTTTGCGCTGCAGCGTGTCGATCAGCGAGAGCATCTGCGGCACGTATTGGGTGGCGCGTGGCTCCAGAGTGGGCGGCTCGATGCCCAGAGCGCCGATATCCTGGTGCATGGCTGCCGTCATCTCATCGGTAAGAGCCCGCAGCGTGATGCCGCGCTCAAGTGCGCGCTTGATGATCTTGTCGTCGATGTCGGTGATGTTGCGCACGTAGGTGACGCGGTAGCCGCTGACCTTGAGCCAGCGCTGCACAACATCGAATGCCATCATCATGCGGGCGTGGCCGATGTGGCAAAGGTCGTAGATGGTCATGCCGCAAACGTACATGCGCACATGACCGGGCTCGATGGGCTGGAACACCTCCAGGCGTCGCGACAGCGTGTTGTGGATTTTCAGGGTCATGGAACGGCGGCGAGTGGTCTGGCGTGGCCATGCAACCGGACCCCCTCAGATACAATCCGCCAGTATATCCAGCCCGTTGGTTCGCCCTGTGCGGCTTCGGGCCTTCGATCAACGTTTCACTGGTCTCGTCCAATGCCGGACACCCAGGTTCGCCTTCTGAGGTCCCATGCTCCACCCCGTGAAATCTTCCACCGGCCTGTATGGCGCTGCGCCTCACTCGACCCTGTCCGCCCGCTTGCGCCGCCTCACATGGTCTGCGCTTGCCCTGATCTGTCTGGCCACGCCGCTGGCCTGGGCGCAGGCCGACGACTACGCCGAGGTGAATCGGCTGGTGCGCTCCGGCCAGTTGAACGAAGCGATGTTCAAGGTCGACCAGTACCTGGCCACCAAGCCGCGCGACCCGCAGATGCGCTTCCTGAAAGGCGTGATCCAGACAGAAAGCGGCAAGTCCACCGAGGCCATCGCGACCTTCGCCAAACTCACCGAAGACTATCCCGAGCTGCCCGAGCCCTACAACAACCTTGCTGTGCTTTACGCCAGCCAGAGTCAGTTCGACAAGGCCAGGGCCGCGCTTGAAATGGCGATACGCACCAACCCGAGCTACGCCACCGCACACGAGAACCTGGGCGACGTGTACGCCAAGCTGGCCAGTCAGGCTTACAGCAAGGCTCTGCAGCTCGACGCCGGCAATGCCGCCGTGGTGCCCAAGCTCAGCCTGATCCGCAACCTGTTCGCGGCCAATGGCGCTGGCACGGCACGCCCCGCCACTTCGGTGGCCGCAGCCCCGGCCCCGGCTGCAACCCCCGCACCCGCCGCAGCCGCAAAACCACCGGTGGCGGCCGCGCCAGCCCCGGCTGCCGCACCCACGCCCTCGCCCGGGGCATCTGGCGATGCCCAACGCGATGTGGAAGCTGCCGTGACGGCCTGGGCCAAGGCCTGGTCGGCCCGCAGCATGAACGACTACCTCGCCGCCTATGGCCCCAGCTTCGCGCCGCCGGGTGGGCAGTCGCGCGCTGCCTGGGAAGCCGACCGCCGCGCGCGCATCGAGCCTCGTTCGCGCATCGGGGTGGAGTTGAGCGACCTGGCGGTTACGGTCAACGCCGACCGCGCCACCGCCCGCTTCCGCCAGGACTACACCTCCGACACCCTGAACATCACCAGCCGCAAGACGCTGGAACTGGTGAAGAGCGGCAACCGCTGGCTGATCGTTCGGGAATCCACGGGCTCCTGATGGCCAGTCGGCGGTTCGCACAACGCGGTCATGCCAGTTTCCCGACTTCGGTAATGGGCGCGGGCGGTGGCGCCGGCTGGCGCGCGCCACGGGGGTTGTGGCTGGCGGCGCTGCTGGTCGCACTGGCACTCGGGCTCTACGCCTCCTTCGGCACCAGCCACCTGCCCGCCCCGGCAAGCGTCTCACCCTCCCTGATTGAAACCGCGCTCGCGCGCATTGACGACACGGCAAAGAGCCGCCCCGATCCGGTGCGGTCCGGGTTGATGCCGGTGCCCCTGACCGACGAACACTTGAAGAACGCCCGACCGCTGATGGGCCAGGCCGAATCGCGCCTGATCGAGATCTATCAGCTCATCGGCCAGACGAAGCATCGGCAGGCGCTGCAACGCGCTGAGGCTCTGGTGCGCGATCACCCCAATTTCCAGCTCGCGCACCTGGTGCATGGCGACCTGCTCAGCCTGCAGGCGCGCCCGGTGCGCCGGCTCGGCGATGTGCCCGACACGCAAGCGATGGCGGCGGCGCAGCAACTCGCCACGCTGCGCGAAGAGTCCACCCGACGGCTGCGTGCCCTCACCGAGCGTCCGCCCGAAGGCGGCGTGCCCACGCAGTTCCTCACGCTGTCCTCTCAGAGCCGGCACGCCATCGCCATCGACGCCTCGCGTTCGAGGCTCTACCTGTTCGAAAACCTGGCCTCGGCGCGTTCCGGCAGCGAGCAAAACGGCGCGCCCCGCCTGAAGCTGATCGGTGACTTCTACATCTCTGTGGGTCTCTCCGGCATCGAAAAGACCACCGAGGGCGACAAGCGCACACCGCTCGGCGTTTACTACATCACCAGCACGCTCAACCCCGCCAACCTGCCCGATCTCTACGGCGTGGGTGCGCTGCCCATCAATTACCCCAACCCGCTGGACGTGCAACGTGGCAAGACCGGCAGCGGCATCTGGCTGCATGGCACGCCGAGCGATCAGTTTGTGCGCGCGCCTCAGGCCTCTGATGGCTGCGTGGTGCTGTCCAACCCCGATCTGGAACGGCTACTCTCCACCGTGCAGATTCGCACTACCCCGGTGGTGATCGCACCCGAACTTCAATGGGTGCAACCGGAAACGCTGGCGGGCGATCGGAGCCAGTTCGAGGCGGTGCTCGAGTCCTGGCGCCAGGCGCGCAGTGCGGCTGACGCCAGCGGCCTGAAGGGGTTTTATTCGAACCGCTTCATGAACCAGGGCCGCGATCTGGCCCAATGGTGGCCCCGTATCGAAAGCGAGTTGCGATCCAGCGGCTCGCGCGAGATCCAGCTCAAGGACGTTTCCGTGCTGCGCTGGCGCGACCAGGAAGACACCCTGGTTGTCACCTTCGGTGAAGTGCCCGCCGGCCAGAGCCGCGGCGTCACCAAGCGACAGTACTGGACGCGTGAGCAGGATCGCTGGACGATCTTTTTTGAAGGAACCATCTGATGCATCAACTCCTCCTGTCGCGCCGTGGCGCCAGCGCCCTCCTCGCCGCACTGCTCACCAGCGCTTCGCTGATGATGCTGCCCCTCAGCACGCAGGCACAGACCCCAGCCCCCAAGGTCCGCGTCACCACGTCCATGGGTGAGTTCGTGCTGGAACTCAATCCCTCCAAGGCACCCAAGACGGTGGAGAATTTTCTGCAGTACGTAAACGACAAGCACTACGACGGTACCGTGTTTCACCGCGTCATCAGCAATTTCATGATCCAGGGCGGCGGCTTCACGCCCGACCTGCAGCAAAAGCCCACCAAGGCACCGATTCCTCTGGAGGCCAACAACGGCCTGAAGAACGATCGCGGCGCTGTCGCGATGGCGCGCACGAACAACCCGAATTCGGCCACCACCCAGTTTTTCATCAACACCGTGGACAACGCCAACCTGAATGCCCCGCTGCCCGATGGACACGGCTACGCCGTGTTCGGCAAGGTGGTCTCGGGCATGGAGGTGATCGACAAGATTCGCGCGGTTGCCGTTGGCGACCAGGGCATGCACCAGAACGTGCCCAAGACCCCCATCACCATCCTCAAAGCCACTCTGGAGAAATAACATGGCCAACCCCCAAGTCGAACTGCACATTGCCGGTCACGGCGTCGTCACGCTGGAGCTCGACGCCGAGAAGGCGCCTCAGTCCACCGCCAACTTCCTCGCCTATGTGGCCAAAGGCCACTACGACAACACGGTGTTCCACCGCGTCATCCCCGGCTTCATGGTGCAGGGCGGCGGCTTCGAGCCGGGCATGACCCAGAAGCCCACCGACAAACCCATCGCCAACGAAGCCAACAACGGCCTGAAGAACGACACCTACACCGTGGCCATGGCGCGCACGAGCGATCCGCACTCCGCCACTGCGCAGTTCTTCATCAACGTGTCCAACAACGGCTTCCTCAACCACACCGCGCCCAGCGCGCAAGGCTGGGGCTATGCGGTGTTCGGCAAGGTGGTTTCTGGCGCCGAGATCGTCAAGAAGATCGAAGGTCTTCCCACCGGCCGCAAGGGCTTCCACGACGACGTGCCCAAGGACGATGTCGTGATCGAAAAAGCGGTAGCACTCTGATCTCCGGGGGTGTCACGCCCCCTCGCCCATGCCCGTCACCCCGATCGACCGCTTCGCCGAGCTGAGCGCACCCGCTGGCTGGCAAGCGGTCGATTTCATTTCCGATCTCCACCTGCAGGCCAGCGAGCCAGAAACGTTTGCTGTGTTCCGGCGCTACCTGGAAATGCCGCCACAACGGCAGGCCGATGCGCTGTTCATTCTGGGCGACCTGTTCGAGGTTTGGGTGGGTGACGACGTACTGGATGCCGGCACACCCGCCAACGACGAGCACGCTTTCCAGCGCACCTGCGCCGCCGAGCTGCGCGCCCATAGCCAGCACACGTCCGTGTTCTTTCTGCATGGCAACCGCGACTTCCTGCTCGGCCAGCGAGCCCTTGAGGCCTGCGGCATGCAGGGTCTGATCGATCCCGCCGTGCTCGTTTTCCAGGGACAACGCTGGCTGCTGAGCCATGGCGACGCATTGTGTCTCGACGACACCGACTACATGCAGTTTCGGGCTCAGGTTCGGCAGGCGTCGTGGCAAAGCGATTTTCTGGCGCAACCACTTGCCCAGCGTGAAGCCATTGCGCATGACTTGCGCGCGCAAAGCGAAGCACGCAAACGACTGACCGGCAACGACCCGAGCCTGTGGGCCGATGTCGACGCCGACGCCGCTCGCGATTGGCTGCGGCTCGGGCAGGCCCACACCCTCATCCACGGTCACACGCACCGGCCCGCCGAACACGAACTCGGCGATGGGCTTCAACGCACGGTGCTCAGCGACTGGGACGCTGGCGCCACGCCACCCCGCGCCGAGGTGCTGCGCCTGGACGCGCAAGGCCTGCACCGCCTGTCGCTGTTGGCCTGAACCCATTCGCTTCATGATCGATTTCATTCAACGCTGGCTGCCACGCAAGCTGAGGCGGCCGAAACCTGTGCCCGATGGGCTGTGGCGCCGCACGCTCGCCGAACATTCTTTCCTTGGCGAACTGGGTGCTTCGGCGCAGGAGCGCTTGCGCCTGCTGTGCGAGCATTTCCTGATGGAGAAGGAGTTCCACGGGGCCAACGGGCTGGTGGTCTCGGATGCCATGGCCCTGACCATCGCGGCCCAGGCCTGCCTGCCGCTGCTGCACATGCATGGCGTGTCCGGCGAAGCCGTGCGGGATCCGCGCGATCTGCTGGACTGGTATGGCGACTTTGTCGGTATCGTGGTGCAACCTGGCGCCGTGGTGGCCCGGCGCAAGACCATGGACAGCGCTGGCGTGATGCACCACTACGACGAGGTGATCGCAGGCGAGGCGATGGACCGTGGCCCGCTCATGTTGAGCTGGGAAGACGTGGCCCATGCGGGCGAACGCGCGCACCATGGACACAACGTCGTGATTCATGAGTTCGCCCACAAGATGGACATGCTCGGCATGCGCCTGGGCGACTCGCCCGATGGCGCGCCGCCCCTGCCGGCGGGCTTCATGGGCACGCGCCAGCGTGCCCGAGCACAGGCCATCTGGCACCAGACCATGCAGGCGGCTTTTGACCGCTTCCGCGAGGCGGTGTCCATGGCCGAGCGTTTCGGAGGCGAAGTACCCTGGCTCGACGACTACGCGGCCAAGGACCCGGCCGAATTCTTCGCCGTGACCTGCGAGGCTTACTTCGTCAACCGCGAGCGCTTCGCCCAGGAGTTCCCGGAACTCATGCCCTTGTACGACGGCTTCTTCCGCGCAGGGAGCGCGCTCAGCGCTTCAGCAGCGCCTTGAGCGCGTTCTGAAGCCTGCGCGCGTTCGACGCGTCGACGGGGGAAGCCAGCACGGTCGCGACGTCTTCCACCCAGGTGTCGGCCGGGGCGGCGGCATGGCGGCGGGTGAGCAACTGCAATTGCAGCATGCGGCGCTCGCTCAGGTGCTCGGCCGGCGTGGGCACTTCGGCAGCCATTTCCAGGCGCAGCAGCGTCTCACCGCCCAAGGGCGTGGCGGGCTTGGCAAGTGCCGCGGCCCAGGCCGCTCGGCTCGGGCCGTTCACGCGCGCACCCAGCGCCTGTGCCGTGGGCAACTGTTCGGCATCGCGCTGCTCCCAGGCGGTCATGAGCTGGGTGATCACTTCCCCGTGGGCTTGTGCCGCGAGCTTGCGCAGGCTCGCCTGCGCCGACTCCACGGCCTGGCGTTGTGCACGGAAGGCTGCATCGCCCAGGCGCGGACCTCGCGGTTCGCGCTCATCGCGCCAGGGCGCAGCCGCGCCGCGCGCGTCGCGGGAATCGCGCGGGCCTCCGCGTCCATCGGGCCGGCCGCCTGGCTTGCCGTCACGGCGCGCATCGCGGCCTGCAGGCTCGGTCTTTTTCATGCCCGGGCGGTCGTCACCGCGCATGGCCACCAGCTTTTTCGGTGGTGCAACAGGCGCGGGTGCAGGTGCAGGCGCCGCCGCTTCAGCAGGCGACTCTTCAGGGGTCGGCGCGTCTCGGGTCGCCTCTTCGCTGGCTGTTTCGACCGGAGCCTCGGCGGCCACTGATGGCTTCGGCGCTGCCGGTGCGGCGGGTGCCTCGGGCTGAGCGCTCAGCGCGGCCTCCAGGGCAGCCATGGCCACTCGGATCTGCTGGGCGTCGCCGCCGGCACTGGCGGTTTCCAGTGCGCGCGAGGCGTCCAGCACTCGCTGATCGTGCGCGCTGAGTGCGGTCACAGCCTTCTCACGCTCAGTACTCTTGCGGGCAAAGGCTTCGTCAATCGGCTGGCGAAAGGCTTCCCAGAGTTTCTGTTCGTGCTTGCGCTCCAGCGGCACGGCGTGGGCCTCGGCCTGCCAGCGCTGTTGCAGCGCCTTCACGGCATCGATGCGCAGCATGGGTGCCGCGCCCAGTTGTGTGGCCTCTTCAATCAGGGCCTTGCGCCGCGCCGTGCTCTCGCTCTGCGCAGCTTCCAGGCGCGCGTGCGCGGCGTGCATGGCCTCTTTCCAGACCGGCTGGATGTCGGCAAAGGCCTTCTCGCTCAGGTGGCCGGCTTCGCGCCAGCGTTCGGAGAAGGCATGCAGTTCTCGCACCTGCGCTTTCCAGTCGCTGCTCTCGGCATGCGACGCGGTCCACGCGCGCAGTTCTTCGATGATGGCCAGGCGCTGCGCCTTGTGCGCCTCGCTTTGCTGGCGCACCTGCACCAGCCAGGCTTCCACCACCTTGTGCGCCTCGGTGCAGGCCTCGTCAAAGCGCTTCCACAGCGCGTGGTTGGGCTGGCCGCCCTGGTCGGTGGTCTTCCACTGGTCGCGCAGTGCTCTCAAGGTCTCCTGCATCTTGCGGCCACCCAGGCGTTGACCCTCTGGCGCCTGCAACAAGCCCTCGGCCTTGGCCACGAGCTCTTCGCGAAGCTGGTCGGCGCGCCAGCGCTGCCAACCTTCCAGTTCACCGGCCTGCGCCAGCGCGGCATTGGCGCGGCCTTCGAGCGCGGGACCCACCAGGCGGCCATGGCTCTTGAGCAAGCCGCGCACATCGGCGGCGGCCTTGGGCGTGGCCTTGCCATGGCCTTCGGCGAGTTCACGCTCAAGCACCACCAGCGCCGCTTCAAGCTCGGCCGCCGCGCGCGCGCGACGTTCCTGGTGAGCCTGAGAGTCCTGCGCATTTTTCTCGGCGGTCGCCGAGGTTTCCTGCCCGCGCGCACCGCGCAGCTCGTCGGCCCACACGGGCACCGCCGGCAGCGGCGCCTGGGGGTTGGCATCGGCGGCCACGGTCTGCGCGAGTGCGGCGCCAAAGGCGTCCCACACCAATTGAAGCTGCTGGCGCGATGCGTCGAGCATGGGCGGGAACTTCGCGTCCACGCTGGGCCACTGCGGATCGAGCGCCACCGAGCTGGCCTGTTGCTGCCACTGATCCACGTCGGCGCGCAGCGTTTCTGCAATTTGCTGGGCCTCGCGCCAGGGCTTGGTGGAGAGCACCTCGATGCGCTGCGCGATCAGCACGGCAGCTTCACGCTCAATCTGCACACGGTGCTGCAAGTCTTCAATGGCCTTCACGCGCTCGGCCAGCGCGAGCTTGAGCGTGGCCAGCGGTTCGCGCGAGAGCGGTGCGCCAGCGCGCGCGGCGTCGCGCTGCCAGGCCAGTGCGTCGGCCAGGTTCAGGCGGGGCTGTTCGATCATCGCCTGCGCCTTTTGCGCCCACTCCACCGACATCTGTTCCTGCGACTTCTGGCGCTTGAGCTCGTCAAGCTTTTCTTTCAGGGGCTTGGCTGCGCCACGGTCGCGGTGCGAGAGCTCCTTGAAAACCTCGTTCATCTGCTCCAGCGTGGGATCGGTGGCCAGCCAGGTGCGGATGCGTGCAGCGCGTTCGCCCGAAGTGGGGGCAGAAAAGGCGCCGCCGGTCACGGCGTCCAGCGGATGTTGGGCGTTGGCGCCGGTGGACTTGGAAGTGGTGGGCGTGTTCACGGCGGATTCGGAAGCGTTGGACGAAGACGGGGCTTTGCGCAAGGAAAACAGCGACATGGAGGGAAGGAAATGATCAATTCGCGGACGGCGCCACGGCGGCGCGACCAACGCGTATTGTCGCCGCAGTTGGCGCGCCAGGCGCCTGCGCCCCTGCAGGCTCAGCGCGGCGCGAGTCGGAGCTCTGCCTGGGGTCGCCAGTTGTCACCCTGGCGGCCGAGTTGCGGCGCGCCGAGGAACAGTCGATCCTCGGGCATTTCACGGCTCGCCAGGTAGTCCTTGACCGCCACCGCACGCGCCACCGCCAGCTCACGCAGCGCATCGGGTGTCACAGGGACCGCCGCCATCAACAGCGCCTCCATTTCCGCTTGTGGAATGTCCCTGGCTATGCCGATGGCGTTGCGCGGCTTGGGGATGTCGGCACGCCGATAAACCTCTTTAAGCAGCGCGGGATATTCGTCAGCCGAGACGGTAAGACCCTCGGCCGGCGGTGTGCCCGAACGGGCCAGCACGCGGCGTTTCTCGGCCAGCACCTGCTGATCGAGCCGCGAGCGCTGGAAGCCGGCGCGTTCGAATTCCAGATCGGCATGGCCGACCACCGTCACCTGCAAAGCGGGCCGCTCGACCAGCGCCTTGGCCACCGCATCGAGCCGTTCACGGCCGGCGGCGTCCAGCGACGGACGCCCTTCGCCGAAAGGGACCTGGCTCATCTCGGGACCGCCGCCGCCAAAAGCGCTGGCAATCAGCGAGAACGGTGCGGTGATCGCCTTGCCAATGAGATTGAAGATGAGCCGGAAGATCAACGGAGCCAGGCGAAACTGTGGGTCGTTGAGTGAGCCGCTCACCGGCAGGTTGATGTCGATCACGCCATTGCGGTCGGCCAGCAAGGCCACGGCCAGCTTGATGGGCAGGTTGGGCGCTTCGCTGCCGGCCACGCGGTCGCCGAAACTGAGCTGGTTGAGGATGATCTGGTTGCTCGCCGTCAGTTGCCCGCTGGGCTCGATCTTGTAGGCCACATCCACGCTGAGCTTGCCTCGTTCGATGCCATGCCCCGCGTATTTCACGGTGTAGGGAGACAGCGGGGGAAGTTCGAGGTTGCGCACCTTGCCCCGGATGTCCAGCGCCAGCGGCTGGGCCAATGGGTTGAGCTTGCCGTCGATCTCCAGCGCAGCGGTGCCTTCGGCCCGCCCGCGCAGGGTGAGGTCTCCAAGCTGGGGGGCGCCGGTGGCGTTGTTGGCGCTGGCGAACGCGCTGAGACCGCCGGTGAGTTCGCTCAGGTTGGCGGAATAGTTGGGCTTGATGAAGCGGTCGGAAAAGAGCACGCGACCATTGACCAGGCTGACAGGGCCGAAACGGATGTCGGCTGGTGGGCCTGCTGGCGCCGTGGCCACGAGAGCTGAAGCGGCCGGAGTCGCGACGGCCGTCGCGGCCTCGCCCTCCGCCGGTTTGATCAGCCCCTGCAGATTGATGCGGCCGCTCTCGTCGATGATGAGCCGCGCGAAGTAATCGCTGAGCACGGTCTCCTCCACCGCCAGACGCGTGGGCTGCCCAGGCGCCATGGCCAGCGCGAGACCGCGCACCTGCAACGACTTCCAGGCCAGCAGGTCTTCGGCCGGTGAACGCGTGTTGGCACGAAAGTCGTCCAGCGAAGCCTGGCCAGCCAGCGCCAGGCTCATGCCGGCGGCAGGCAACGCAGCTTCCACCGAGCCGCGGTAGCTCGCGTCGGCGCGCAACAGCTCAAGATTGAGCCGGTCGCCGAAATACGGCTCCAGCTCGTGGAGCGGCAGCCGCTCGGCCAGCACATTGGCCTTCAGCCGGAGGGCGCTGTCGGCCGCAGGCAGGCGCAGGCTGCCCGTCAGACCGAGCCGCCCCGGCTCCCCCCGCGCTGCTTGCGCCGGGCCCAGCCGCAGTTGCAGCTTCACGGGCATGTCGGGCGGCTTGCTCGCCAGCGGTTGCAGGTTCTTCAACTGCAGCTGGATCTGGCTGACCGCCAGGTTCACCGGCTGCGCGGGCCATCGATCGTCCAGCGTCACGTTGCCGCCATCGAGCTCCACATCCGCCAGCGTGACCTGCCAAGGGGGGACCGGCGTCGCGCTGTCCGGCTTGGCGGGGCCCGGCCTGGCCCAGTCTTGCGCCTGCCAGCGGCCGCTCTTGTCGCGCACCACGCTGGCCTGCAGGCGGCTCGCCAGCACTTTCCCCACCGTAACGGAACGGCTGGCCAGATCAATGCGAGCCTCCTGCAACTTCAGGGCACCGAGGCTGGCCAGGGGGCGCCGCGACGGACCGAGCCGCAGAGCGTCCACTTGCAGGCTCGACACGTCCACCTGGAGGTCCATGGGGCGCTCGCCCTGCGGCGCGCGCCAGGACATGCCGAGCACGGCACGGGCCCGACCGTCGAGCTCGGGCACCAGCACGTCCGCCATGTAAGGGGCGAATGTGCTCAGTGCCAGCTCGCCCACGTCGAGCTGCGCCTGCACTTCGCTCGCCGAGGCACTGCCCTTCAGCGAGATCGGCGTTTCCCCCAGCCGGACACTGGCCTCAAAGGGCGCGGCGGTGTCCATCGGCCAGCGCAGGTTCTGCAACCGGACGCTCAGCTCGCTCATGGTCAGATCCGCCGTCGGCCGAACGGAATCGTCTTTCCAGGGAACCGTACCGCCATCGATCGACACGCGGGCCACGCTTACCTGCCACGGGGCGGGGGTGGGGGCTGCGGCAGTCGGGGCAGACGGCGGCGCCTGGGCTGGCAGCGCCGCAAGGATGCGATCCAGGTTCAGGCGACCCTGAGCGTCGCGCGCCAGATCCAGCCTGGGCGACTGGAGTTCGACCGACGCCAGATCGCCCACCCGCGCCAGGGGTTCCAGCCGGTTGACCTCCACTTGCAGCCGTTCCCAGCCAAGCAGATCCACCTCCGCCGCCGATCCCATTCGCTCCACCACGCGCAGGCCCGACAGCGCCACCTTGCCCGAAACCAGCAGGCGCGGTTGCGCCTGTTGCTCGAAGTCGAGCTTGAGGGCGAGGTGAAGAGCGCCCGCCTTCGGCTGCACTGGCCATTGCGCCGGCCAGTACGGAAGGTACGGCGCAAGGTCCAGCGTCGGCACATCCACCATGGCCTCGGTGTCGCGCGTCTGCGCAAACGGGGTGGTGCTGGCCCGCGAGTCGAACGCGCTGCCATTCAGCGTGAACGCGAGGCGAGGCTCAGTCACCACCTCCAGGCGGGAAGGCAGATTGCTGAGGAACGGCACGCCCAGCTTGAGCTCGGTGAGCCTGTGAACGGAGTTGGTGCTGTCGTCGGCGAAGTCCAGCTCTCCACTGGAGACATCTATATTGAACAGCGCAAAGTGGGCTGGGTCCGAAGGCTCGGCTGCCTCGGTGGGGCGCAGGCGCTTCAGGATGTCGTCCACGTCGTAGCGGCCTTCGCCCAGGTGGCGCAGATTCAGGTGGGGCTGCTCGATGTGCAGCGCGGCGATCACCGGTGCCAGGCGAAGGATGGACTGCAGCTCGGCATCGGCATGCAGCCTCGCGAGGGAAAACTGCGCGCCGCTGCCCGCGGCGTCCGCCACCCGAAGCCCTTCAATCGAAAGGCGGAGCGTCCACGGGCGAAAGTCGACCCGCTCCACGGTGACGGCCCGGCCCAGCAGCGCCGAAGCCTGCTTTTGCAACTGCCACTTCAGGAGTGGGGGCACAGCGAGCCACGCCACTGCCCAGATCAGCAAAAGACCAGCCAGGCCGATCAGGACAAGCCTCAGCCAGGGCTTGCGGCTCACAGAGGTGGTCAAGGCGTTCATCGGGCAATAGAGAGCGGAGCGATTTTGCGAGTGTCGCCTATGACCCCTGGCGTACCACCTTTGCCCAAAAAGAAACCCCGGCAGACGGAGCCTGCCGGGGTTGACGGCGGGCTAAATGCTCTTGCCGTCGATTTGGCGGTGGGAGTTGGATGTCCCTCCGGCCTGGAAGCAAGAGATTGCTCCCGTGGGTTGCCAGCGTGCGGTACACCGCGGTGCCAGCGTGCGTCTGTCAAAAACAGACAGTCACAGGTTACTCGCGTTGCCAGAGGGGATCAAGACCGCAGGCCCGCTGAGCCCATGCAGATTTTCAATGGCGTGCTCAGACGCCATTCGGGAGCCCCGAAAACGCGTTCTGGATCATGAAAGGTGGTCACCAGCCGACGAGCGGTCGTTACCAGAGCGCTGGCCCGCAGGCCCTGTGCGCACAGGGATGCGCGCTAGAGAAGTCGGTTTGCTTACGATTTCTAACACTTGTACATAACCTATGGTTGTTAAAAATTGATTCAAAAACATTGACTGGGTATTTATAAGCACCTACGATCCGCTCGCTTGCCCGTTCAGGGTTAACCCGCAACGCTGCCAGAAAGGCTAACTCGACCACTGCCCCACGAGGCCCTTGGTCGATGGCGACCCCATCCAAGGAGCGATTTCATGAACGCGAACAACGTATCGCCACACCAGAGCACCACAGGTGCCGTGGCCTCCCTGAAGACCGCGCTGCGGGACACTTATCAGGGCTTCTTCGACATCACGCACAACAGCCTGGCGCTGATGGGCACACTGCTCGCCGTGGCAGTGATCACCCTGAGCGCACGCGCCGATCTCCGCCAAAACGCCGAACAGCACCTGCTGGGCTGGCTGCTGGAGCGCCAGGAGGCGTTGGCAGAAGACACTGTGTACGCCGCCGAGCCCAGCGCGATCGACCGCGTGACCGCCGCCCTGCCCGCCGCCCTGCCCAAACAACAGGCCAACGTGGCCTACTGGCTCAGCCGCAAATACCGCGTTGCCGCCGAGCCGCTGGGCGCGCTGGTCGCCGAGGCTTACGAAATCGGTGCCAAGGCCAATCTCGATCCCACGCTGATCCTGGCGGTGATGGCGGTGGAATCTCGCTTCAATCCCTTTGCGCAGAGCCCGGTAGGAGCCCAGGGGCTCATGCAGGTCCTCACGCGTGTGCACACCGACAAGTACGAAGATTTCGGCGGCCACCTGGCGGCGTTCGACCCGATGTCGAACCTTCGCGTGGGCGTGCGCGTGCTGCAGGACTGCATCAAGCGCGCGGGCTCGGTCGAAGGCGGCCTGCGCCTTTACGTCGGCGCTGTGAGCACCGACGGCAGCTGGTACATCGACAAAGTGATGGCCGAACATCTGCGCATTCAGAGCGTGGCTTTGGGCAAGCCCATGCAGCGCTATGTGCCGCAGGCCAGAACCATTCCGGTGGTGGCGCCCACCGAGCCTGTGGTACCTGCACCCGCGAAGCCGGGCACCGAGCTGGAGGCCGAAGGCCCTGCACAGCCCAGTCTGCCCTCAGGCGGCATGACCCGCTCCTGAGCGAGACGGCGCCCTGGCGGGCTCGGCTAAACTAGCCGGGTACGCAACTGGCGATAGGCGCGCAACCCCGACCCACCGAGGCCGGGGGCTGGCGCTGACGTGGCCCCCCTGACCCATTCAATTCGATCGGCGCAGGGACAACCACTGGGAAGCGTACCGCCGGCAACTTGAAGTTTCCGGCGTTCAGCCGTTCGCCTGGGCAGCCCTTGTCTCTGCGCAAGGTTTCACGTCTTGAAGGACTGCCATGTACGACCGCAACATGCTCATCGAGCAAACCGACCCCGAGATCTTTGCCGCCATCCAGTCGGAAAACGCGCGCCAGGAACACCACATCGAACTGATTGCCAGCGAGAACTACGCCTCGCCGGCGGTGATGGCCGCACAAGGCACACAGCTCACCAACAAGTACGCCGAAGGCTACCCGGGCAAGCGCTACTACGGCGGCTGCGAATTCGTCGACATTGCCGAGCAACTGGCGATCGACCGCGTCAAGCAAATCTTCGGTGCGGACGCCGCCAACGTGCAGCCCCACTGCGGCGCGTCGGCCAACGAGGCCGTGTTTCTGGCCTTCCTCAAGCCGGGCGACACCATCATGGGCATGAGCCTGGCCGAAGGCGGTCACCTCACCCACGGCATGGCGCTCAACATGAGCGGCAAGTGGTTCAACGTGGTCTCTTACGGCCTCAACGACAAGGAAGAGATCGACTACGACGCGATGGAACGCAAGGCGCATGAGACCAGGCCCAAGCTGATCATCGCTGGCGCCTCGGCTTACAGCCTGCGCATCGATTTCGAGCGATTCGCCAAGGTGGCCAAAGACGTCGGCGCCATCTTCATGGTGGACATGGCTCACTACGCCGGCCTCATCGCAGCCGGCATCTATCCCAACCCCGTGCCGCACGCCGATGTGGTCACCTCCACCACGCACAAGAGCCTTCGCGGCCCGCGCGGCGGCATCATCCTCATGAAGGCCCAGCATGAAAAGGCCATCAACAGCGCCATCTTTCCGGGCCTGCAGGGTGGCCCCCTCATGCACGTGATCGCGGCCAAGGCCGTGGCGTTCAAGGAAGCCCTTGCACCCGAATTCAAGGCTTACCAGCAGCAAGTGCTGACAAATGCGCGCATCGTCGCCGAAACGCTGGTTTCCCGTGGCCTGCGCATCGTCAGCGGCCGCACCGAGAGCCACGTGATGCTGGTCGATCTGCGCGCCAAGGGCATCACCGGCAAGGAAGCCGAGGCCGTGCTGGGCAGCGCGCACATGACGATCAACAAGAACGCCATTCCGAACGACCCGGAAAAGCCGATGGTGACCAGCGGCGTGCGCATCGGCACCCCGGCCATGACGACACGCGGTTTCAAGGATGAGGAAGCGCGCATGACAGCCAACCTGATTGCCGATGTGCTGGACAACCCGCGCGATCCGGCCAACATCGACGCGATTCGGGCAAAGGTCAACGCCCTTACCGCACGTTTCCCCGTGTACAAATGACTTCCCCCACGCTCCAGCGCTTCGCGGGTCGCTGCCCCCTGAGGGGGCTCGGCTGCCTTGGGAGCGGCCCGGCGCCGGCCAACCGATGAAATGCCCTTTCTGCGGCCATCTGGAAACCCAGGTCGTTGAGACTCGGGTGTCGGAGGACGCAGATTTCATCCGCCGCCGCCGCCAGTGCGGGCACTGCGAAAAGCGCTTCACCACCTACGAGCGCCCCGAAGTGAGTTTCCCGGCGGTGGTGAAGAAAGATGGGCGGCGGGTGGACTATGTGCCGGCCAAGCTGCGCGCCTCGTTCGCGCTGGCGCTTCGCAAGCGACCCGTCAGCACCGAGCAGGTGGACGCGGCCATCGAGCGCATCGAGGAAAAGCTGCTCAACCTGGGCGCCCGAGAGGTGCCTGCCACGCGCCTGGGTGAAATGGTGATGCGTGAGCTCAAAAAACTGGACAAAGTGGCCTACATCCGCTTTGCCAGCGTCTACCGCAGCTTCGAGGATATCGACGAATTCAGGGCTCTGGTGGACGAAGTCCGGCGCTGAAAGCCCCGGCTTTTCGTGACGTCCGGTACGGCCCTGACCGTCCATCCTCTCCAGACGGCACTTCGGCGTCTGTGAGGCGTCCGAAGGGTGGCACCCGCCCACAATTCGGGCGTGAAACATTCATTTACCTATTGGCCTGGGCGCCTGCGCGGCCCGCAGGCAGGCTTCACGCTGATCGAACTCATGGTCGGCGTGGCGATCATGGGCATCCTGCTGATGGTGGGTGTGCCCAGTTTCCAGTCGGCCGTTGCTTCCAGCCGGCTCACCACCAGCACCAATGACGTGGTGAGTGCCCTGGCGCTGGCCCGTACCGAGGCCATCCGCCGCGGCGCTCGTGTGACCGTGTGCAAGAGTGCGAACGCCACCGGCTGCACCACCGCAGGCAACTGGGCCCAGGGCTGGATCATCTTCATCGACACCACCCGGTCGGCGGGGGACGCGGCTGTCGACACCGGCGAAGTGATTCTGGCCAGCAACGCGGCCGCCAGCGGAAACATCGTGATGGCGGGGTCGGCGGGGGTGACGAATTTCGTGTCCTTCGCCTCCGATGGGCAGGCCAGGCTGATGAACGGCGCCTCGCAGGCGGGCACGCTCAGGGTGTGCAGCACCGCGACCGCACTGGCCGACACCCGGCGCGCGCGTGACATTGCCATCAGCGCGTCGGGACGCGTCTCCACCAGCACACCCGCCTCCGTCGCAGCCACCTGCCCCGCCACATGAGGAACCGCATGCGCCCAGCCCGCACCTTCCGAGCCCGCCCAAGCGGCATTCACCGCCAGCGCGGTGTGGGCCTGATCGAAATCCTGGTGGCCGTGCTCATCCTGGCCTTGGGTTTGCTGGGCATGGCCGGCCTGCAAGCCAATGCGCTCAAGACCAACCAGAGCAGCTACGCACGCGGCCAGGCGGTAATGCTGAGCTATTACATGCTCGACGCGATGCGCGCGGACCGTGCTTCGGCGCTTTCGCTGACCTACAACACGGGCGCTGTCAGCGCCGGCGTCATTGCACCGATCTGCAATCCGCTGGCGATCACGGGCGCCTCCCTTTCCGACAACAACCGCCGCGACTGGTTGCAGAGCCTTCGCACCAGCCTGGGCAACGAAGACACCACCTGCGGCGCCATCAGCTGCGATGTCACGGGGGTGTGCACCATCCAGATCACCTGGGACGACAGCCGGGCCGGGGGTCTGGGCACCCAGCGCTTCGAAACCACGAGCCGTCTATGAGCAGCACCGTCAAATCCGCCAAGCCGCTCTCCCGCCCAGGCCGCATGCGTCAGGCGGGCTTCAGCATTGTCGAGCTGATGGTCGCGCTGGTGCTGGGCCTTTTGCTCATCGGTGGTGTGGTCAACATCTTCATGACCAACCAGCAGACCTTTCGCACCAACGAGAACCTGGGCCGGCTGCAGGAGAACGCCCGCATTTCCTTCGAACTCATGGCGCGCGAAGTGCGGCAGGCGGGTGGCAACCTGTGCGGCGCCACGCTCGTGGCCAACGTGCTCAACAACGCGACCACGGCCTGGACGTCCAACTGGGAAGCCGGCGTGCTCCAAGGGTTCGATGGCGCTCAGGCGGCCACGGGCATCGTGGCCACGGGTGTGGCCGTGAATGAGCGTGTGGCAAACACCGACGCCGTGCGCGTGCTCAGCGGAGGCATGTTCGATGGCGTGACGATTACCGCGCACGACGCGGGCACTGCCCAGATCACGCTCGCCACCATCGACCACGGCTTTGCCCCTGAGAGCGTCGTCGTGGTCTGCGACGGTCAATCGGCCGCACTGGCCAAGCTCACCTCTGCCGCCTCTGGCACGTCGGCCGTCGTGGGGCACGACGACGGCGCGGGCATCACCGACAACTGCAGTGAAGGCCTGAACTTCCCCACAGATTGCTCGTCCGAGACCGGCAATTCGCGCGCGTTCCAGCCAGGCGGCTTTGTCACGCGCATGACGGCCAGCACCTGGTACGTGGGCAACAACGCCCGTGGAGGCCGCTCGCTGTTCCGCGTGACCGCCGGCGGGCCGGAAGAAATCGCCGAAGGCGTGCGTGACATGCAACTGGACTACCTGTTGCGCAATTCCGCGACCGGCACCCTCGACTCCAACTGGCTCGCGGCCGACCTTGTCACCGACTGGACGCCCGGCGCCGCTTCGCAGGTGGTCGCGGTGCGTCTGCGCCTGACGCTGGAAACGCAGACTGCGGTCGGCACCAACCAGCAACCGGTCGAACGCCAACTGATCCATGTCGTGAACCTGCGCAACAGGCCTGCCTGATGAAAACTCCACGCCACTTCACGCCCCGCCGCACCGCCCTGCCTCAGCGTCAGGCGGGTGTGGCCCTGGTCGTTGCATTGATCCTGCTCGTCATCATGACGCTGGTCGGCCTGAGCGCGCTGCGCACGGTCACGCTGGAAGAGAAGATGACCGCGCAAACCTTCGACCGCAGCCTTTCCTTTCAGGCGGCCGAAGCCGCCCTGCGCGAGGCCGAAACGGTGGTGGAAACCACGGTGCCCACGCCCGCCGCGCTCGCCGCCTGCGTGGCCGGGGTGTGCGGCGCCCCCGACAGCACCGCCACCATGCGCTGGGCCGACGCCACCTTCACTGGCTGGCAGGACGCCACTGCAGTGGCCAACGGCCCGATCAGCATCACGCCGCAGTACATCGTCGAGTACCTGGGCAACACCTTTCCCTGCCAGCCGGGCACGCCGTCTGCCGGAACCGACTGCAAGCGCTACCGCATCACCGCACGCAGCAATGCCGGCAACGACCGGGCTGCTGTGATGCTGCAGTCGATCTTTGCAGCCGAATGAATTTTCTCGGAGTACCGCCATGAAAAGTCTGTCACACCTGAACACCGCGCTGAAGTTTGTCGCCATGATGGGGATCCTGTCGGCCACGCTCGGCGTGCAAGCGCTGACCTGGCCGACAAAGCCACTGGGTGCCACCATCAGCGCCAAGCCCATGACGATGCTGGTGGCGGGACGCGACCACAAGTTCTTCTACGAGGCCTACAACGACGCGAGCGACGTGGACGGCGACGGTACGCTGGACACGCGCTTTAAACCCAGCATCACCTACTACGGCTTGTTCGACTCCACGCTGTGCTATGCATACAGCGGCTCTGGCCTCACCGGCCTGTACAGCCCGGGAGCCACTGCAGACGCACTCGGCAGGTGCTCGGCCAGCACCACCCACCGATGGTCGGGCAACTGGCTCAACTACGTCACCACCAGCCGCATCGACGCACTGCGCAAAGTGCTTTACGGCGGCTACCGCGAGGTTGACTCAGCGACCGAGACCATTCTGCGCCGCGCCTACATTCCGCAAGATGCGCACAGCTGGGCAAAGGAATACCACAGCCAGGCCACCGACGGCTACCTGATCAGCGACTACACGCCGCTGGCCCAGCCTACCGCCACCAACCGCCGCCACTTCTTCGGCAACCTGACCGCCAACCGGGGCGTCAACTGCAGCACGCTGGACACCTGCAGCAACATGGCGCCGCTGCTGCGCATGCGCACCAACGTGGGCAACGACCGCCGTGTGTGGGAATGGGCCTCGAAGGAGCGCCCGGTGCTGCACGACAGCTTGTCGTCTGGCGGCTTCCCCGCCGGTACCGACGCGGAGGTCAACCGCACGGTTCGTGTGCTGGTGTGCACCGCCACCTACCACAACGGCTGCCGGCAGTACCCCAACGGCCAGTACAAGCCTATCGGGCTGCTGCACGAGTACGGTGAAAACGATTCGATGCTGTTCGGCCTGCTCACGGGCAGCTACGACAACCACATGTCGGGTGGGCGCCTGCGCAAGGTGGTTTCCTCGTTCTCCAACGAAGTGGCGGCCAACACCGGCATCTTCGATGCGAACGCGCGCATCGTGAACACCTTCAACCGGCTGCGCATTCGCGGCTTCAACCAGAGCAGCAGCTCCGACGAATACTGGAAGTCGAACCCCTACGCCGACTCGGCCAGGGCCGCGACCGAAGGTGAGCTGGTGGACTGGGGCAACCCGATCGGGGAAATGCTGTACGAAGCCACGCGTTATTTTTCCGGCAGCGGAGCCGCCACTGCGGCCTTCAACACCTCCACCACTTTCGACACGCAGGTGGGCCTGAGCAGCGTGACCTGGGACGACCCCTACTCCACCACAAGCGCAGCCAGGGCATCGTTCTGCTCGCGCGCCAACTTTCTGACGATCTCCGATATCAACCCATCGTTCGACTCGAACACGATGCCGGGCAGCAGCTTCAGCACCTTCACCGGTGACATCACCGGCCTGAACATGACGACCCTGGGCGCCACCATGACGGCGGTGGAATCCAACATCACCGGCCTGCGTTTCATCGGTCAGTCGGGCACGGGCACGGGCTCCTACGACGCAGCACCAACACCCAAGAACGTGACTTCGCTGGGCACCATTCGTGGTCTGGCCCCCGAGGAGCCCACCAAGCAAGGCAGCTACTACTCGGCGGCCATGTCTTACTACGCCAAGACCACCGACCTGCGGCCTACGCTGCAAGGCCGGCAATCGGTCGACAACTACGTGGTGGCCCTGAGTTCGCCCCTTCCGCGCATCGAAGCGCGGCTGCCCAATGGCCGCATCATCAACCTGGTGCCGTTCTCCAAATCGGTGGGCGGCTCGGGCATTTCGGCCACCAAGGGCAACTACCAGCCGACCAACCAGATCGTCGACTTCTACGTCGAGCAGATTGCAAACTCTGGCGCAGCCGATGCCGATGCAGCCATCAACGGCGGACGTTATTACGCACGGTTCCAGATCAACTTTGAAGACGTGGAGCAAGGCGGCGACCACGACATGGACGCCATTTCCGAATACACCGTGCTGGCCAATGCGGACAACACGCTTTCGGTCACGGTGCGCCCGACCTACCAGGCCGGTGGCATCTACCAGAACATGGGTTATGTGATCTCCGGCAGCACGCAGGATGGTGTTTACCTTGTCGCGCGCGACGAGACCGGCTCCGGCTCCTACTTCCTGAACGTGCCGGCTGGCCGCACACCCGGCTATTGCGATGTGACCACGCCACCAGCCGACTGCGCCACGCTGCCCAGCGTGGGCGCCGCAGGCAACACCTTCGTGTTCACCCCCAACACGGGCACCGGCGGCGCCACGCTGCTGCGCGATCCGCTCTGGTACGCCGCCAAGTGGGGCGGCTTCGTGGACCGCAACGCCAGCAACACGCCCGACCTCCCGCTCGAATGGGACACCAACAGCGATGGCGTGCCCGATACCTACTTCCTGGTGCAGAACCCGCTCCGGTTGCGCGAAGCGCTCCGAAAGGCGTTCGACAACATCATCGAAAAGAGCGGCAGCGGCGGCAACATCATCGCCAACAGCACCGTGCTCTCCACCGATTCGCTGGTCTATCAAGCCACCTTCAACAGCACGCGCTGGTCGGGTGATCTCTCGGCCTATCCCGTGACCGACGCCGGCGTGGGCGCCATCGCATCCTGGCGAGCCGCCGACCACATTCCAGTTCATGGCTCCCGCAAAGTCACTTACTGGTCGGATGTCACCGGCCCGGAAAAAGGCAAGCTCTTCACCTGGACGAACCTTTCGACCGCCGAGCAGGCGCTGGTCAACAACAGCGAACCGCTACTGAACTACCTGCGCGGCGAACGCACGCTGGAAATCCAGAACGGCGGCAGCTTGCGCGACCGCTCCGCCAACACGGTACTGGGCGACATCGCGCATTCTTCACCGGCCTATGTGCGAGACACCGAGACGGTGTACGTGGGTGCCAACGACGGCATGCTGCACGCCTTCAATTCCAGGACCGGCGTGGAGCTGTTTGCGCACATTCCCAGCAGCATGCTTCCCCGTCTGAGGAACATGGCCTCACCGGCCTACAACGACCTGCATGAATACTTCGTTGATGGCGACATCGTCGTGTCTCCACGCACCCCGCTGATCACCAACAACTACCTGGTCGCCACGCTCGGCCGGGGCGGCAAAGGTTTGTTTGGCCTGGACGTGACCGACCCCGCCAACTTTGCCCCTGCCAACGTGCTCTGGGAATACTTCTCCACCACCGACCCCGACCTGGGCAACATGCTCGGCCGCCCGGTACTGGCGACCACGAACGACGGCCAGCGTGTGGTCATCGTGGGCAACGGCTACAACAGCACCGATCAGAAGGCGGTTTTGTACATCTTCAACCTCACCACCGGTGCGCTGATCAGGAAGATCGACACGGGTGTAGCAGGCGACAACGGCCTGGCCACCCCCGGTCTGTTCGACAGCAACAACGACGGTCGGGTGGACTACGTCTACGCGGGTGACCTGCACGGCAACGTCTGGAAATTCGATGTGTCGGGTGCCACCCCCGCGAGCTGGGGTATATCCAACGCGGGCGCACCCATGTTCCAGGCCCGGGACGCGATCAACCAGCCGCAACCCATCACCGCGCCGATGCGGATCACCCGCAACGATGCGTCGTCCGACGTCAACTTCGGCCAGCGCTTCATCCACTTCGGTACCGGCAGCTACTTCCGCACCGGCGACCCTGGTTCCAACGCGCAGCAAACCTGGTACGGGCTGATCGACAGGGACACGGTCATCAACGGCCGCACCAACCTGGTTGCGCGCGCCGTCCAGGCGTCAGGTACCTTCGACGGCAAGCCTGTGCGCTCCTTCGCCACGGCCTCCGCGGGTGACATGGCCGGTCGGTCTGGCTTCTACCTCGATTGGCCGACCCCGCCGTCACCGGCCACGGCCGAACGCGTCGTCACGGCCTCCAACATCTTCCGACTCGCCGAACCCACCCTGCTGGTGAGCTCCATCATTCCGGTGGTGGACGAATGCACGCCGGGCGGCAACGGCTACCTGAACGCAATCAACCCGTACACTGGCGGCCGCCTGACCCGACCCTTCTTCGACGTCAACGACAATGGCCAATTCCTCGACGACCTGCTTGGCGGCGCCTACATCGGCTCGATCGATCTTGGCGTGGGCATGCCGGGCGAGGCCATTCTGGTCGGCAACCGCCTGGCCGTGGGTGGCTCCAAGGGCACGGTGGAAGACATCCGCGTCAACACCGGTGCCGTGCCCATCCGGGGCCGCCTGACCTGGCGCGAAATCATTCGGGACTGACACCCCATTTCTCCACGGAATCCACGATCATGAGCACCCTCCAACGCCCCCGGCAGACACCGCATACCGCGCAGCGCGGCTTCACGCTGGTCGAGTTGATGATCGTGGTCGCCATCGTCGGCATCCTCACGGCCATTGCCTACCCGAGCTATGTGAGCCACATGCAGAAAACGCGGCGTGCCACTGCGGCGGGGTGCCTGATGGAACTCGCGCAGTGGACCGAGCGCAACTACACCACTTGTCTCGCCTACAACCGCACGGGTGCTGGCTGTGCAACCGCATTGACCTCAGCCGAATTGCCCAACCTGACCTGCCGCACGGACCTGGCTGGCATCTACACCTTCGGGTATTCGGCCAACCCGAGCGCCACTGCCTACATCCTTCAGGCCGTGCCGGGTGCGCCACAGGCGGGTGACACCGCTTGCGCCACGCTCACCCTGAACCAGGCGGGCGCCAAGGGAGCTTCGGGCACCACACCGGCTGGCTGCTGGAGGTGATCGCGCCCCCGCGCGATGCCGGCGGCGCCATGGCCATGGCGCTCGATCTGGCCCGTCTTTCACTTCGCCTCTCCAATCCGAACCCGCGCGTGGGCTGCGTGCTGATGGACGCCAGCGGAGCCGTGATCGGCGAAGGCCACACCCAGCAGGCTGGCGGTCCCCACGCCGAGGTGATGGCCTTGCGCGATGCGCAGGCGCGAGGCAACCCCACCCGAGGCGCCACCGCCTTCGTCACCCTGGAGCCGTGTTCACACCACGGCCGCACCCCGCCCTGCTGCGACGCGCTGATTGCAGCGCAGATCGGCAAGGTTGTGGTCGCGGCCACAGACCCCAACCCGTTGGTGGCTGGAAAGGGCCTTCAACGTTTGCGTGCCGCAGGCATCGGGGTCGAAATACTTCCGGAAGACGCCGCCGAAGCCCTGGCGTCGCGCGAACTCAACATCGGTTTTTTCAGCCGCATGACGCGCGGCCAACCGTGGGTGCGCATGAAAATGGCGTCTTCGCTCGACGGCACCACCGCCCTGGAAAACGGAGTCAGCCAGTGGATCACCGGCGAGGCCGCACGCGCCGATGGCCATGCCTGGCGCGCACGGGCCTGCGCCGTGCTCACCGGCGTGGGCACCGTGCTGGAAGACGATCCGATGCTGGACGTGCGCCTTGTGGAGACAACACGCCAACCGCATCTGGTCGTGGTTGACAGCCACCTCAAGACCCCGCCCACGGCGCAACTGTTTGAAACACCGGGCAACGGGCTGCCGCGCCAAGTCTGGATTTACCACGCCAGCGAAGATTCCACGGCCATGGCGGCGCTGAAGGCACGTGGCGCCACGCTCATTGCCATGCCGGGCGCCAACGGAAAGGTCGATCTTCCCAGCATGCTGCTCGATCTCGGCCGACGCGAGGTCAATGAGCTGCATCTCGAGGCGGGCAGCAAACTCAACGGATCCTTCCTGCGAGAAGGCCTGGTGGATGAAGTGCTGCTCTACCTCGCACCCTGCCTGCTGGGTGCGGGCGCGCGCGTGGCAGATTTTGGTCCGCTGCAGCAACTGAGCCAGGGTATTCGCCTGGAGATCGCCGACACCAGAAATACGGGTGAGGACCTTCGTATTCTGGCCCGTGTGCAGAAGCTCCCTAAAGCGACCTAAGCAATGACGTAAGGGGCTGCGTTTGCGCCCATCGCCATTTGCCACGCTGCCACGGTTTCGAACCCGAGTCCACTGATCTGGACTTGACCTCCAAATCCGCCAACTGAGCTCGCACCTTCCCAAAGCAGGTCGGTAAAGGTCACATTGTCGATCATCACAGTACCCGCAGCGGCGTTGACGCTCGTGTTCGCACCACGGTTGTCGACATAGAGAAGATCCCCGATGGTGAATTGATGGATGGTCACATTGAAGTTTGACACGCCCACCCCGTCATAACCATATTCGGGCGCTGCGGCTGCGGTCACGTAGTCGGCGGCAACAAAGGCGCTATCGCCCCCGCTCGCGCTCAGCGCACGCGCGGCACCAAACGGATTGCCGAGGCCTGCAAGATCCCACCAGCGCAGACTCTCCACCATGGCGCCGCTTTCGTCAGCAATGATGGAGGCCTCGCCCGTCACTCCGCCTATGGCGGGCGAGACGGTGGCAAAGTTGATGGTGGTTGAGTCAGAGACGCCTGCAAACGCGAGGGCGCTGGCAGAGCCCAACAAAGCACCGTTTTCAATCTCCACGTGGTAGTTGCTGCTGAAGTCGAGGTCAAACTCAGGGTCGAGAAAAAGACGACTGCCGACCAGGGTTACACGGGAATCGGTGACCTCAAGTATCTGGGTATTCACGATGTTTTCCCCATGAAACCCCGTCCCCCCGTCGTCCACGATCCGGAGGAACCTGCCCGCCACCGCGTGAACGTCTTGATCGAAATCGACCACGATTCGGGTACGCACATCGACTGAAATTTGGTTGTCCAGGGCCACCGATTGAATCCTGGGTGCAGCGGAAGAACCTTGGTTCCCCTCCACGTCATCGCCGATGACGATGCCGACGGCCATGGGCATCGAGGTTTGCACACCATCACTTGCAGTCACCACGATGTCGTACCTGTTGTCGCCATCGGCATCTCGGGGGATCTCGAAATCCGGAGCCGAGAGGAAGCTAACAACGCCGGTCATCGCATCAATCTGCAATTGACCCTCGTCCACCCCGGTCATGGAATAAACAACGGAGCCGATGCTGTCAGCGTCTGCTGCCAGGACGACATAGGCTGGTCCGGTACCATTCTCCACACAGTGCACAAGAGATGCGCTTGTGATCTGTGGAGCGGAGTCATTGATGTCATCGACCGCCATCGTCACCTCCAGCGTGGTCGCCTGCCCTGAAGCAGACGTGGCAAGCAGAACAACGACATACCGATTGTCCGCGCCCACGTCCTGCGGTTGCTCGAAGTCCTGTGTTTCGTTGAACTGAAGTTCGCCTGTAAGAGGATCGACAATGAAGCGAGACTGGTCGGGGCCGCCGGCCAGGCTCCAGATCACGGGTTGATCGGCAGAGAAAGCAAGTACCCGTCTCGTGTTCTCGTCCAGATGCACCTCTAAAGTGGCCTGCCCTGCAACACCGCCGGGGCCTGTGATCAACGGCGACGCCTCCAAAGCAGAAAGCGCCTCCACAATTATTGTGCTTTGCGTCTGATAAACGGCAGCATTGCCCGCCGCATCCGTCACAGTGGCTGTGACGTACTCGCGGCCCAGGCCCATGGTCTGAAGATCGGCTTCGGTAACCAGATAACCCCAGTTGCCATCTGTGGGCACGAGAATCTTTCGGCTGAACCCACTGTCGAAAGCCAGCTCGATCGTGCTGCCGCTCTCAGCAGTTCCCGTGATTTGGACTGCTGCTACTTCTTCCGCCGTGATGTAGAAATCCCCCGCGATGGCATTCATGGTGGGTGTTCCCGGACGCACAACATCGACTCTGTGGTCGATCGCGTCGGTCAGGGCAGGCGTTGACAGGTCGAAGAATCTCCCCTGCGGATCACGAATCAGTGCCCCGTTGGATTTGAGTGAATTCGCTGGAACCGACACACCGCTGGAGTCGTTGTCACCCGACGGTCCCAGCCTCGTGGACGCGCTTGGCCGTGTGCTGGAAGACATCACGCCCACCGACCCGCCCAGGTGGACCAGCCTGGTCGGCAGCGCCAGCCGGCTGCGCGCAGATGGCATGCTCTTCATGGCCGGGTTCGACGCGCGACGCTGGAGCGGCGAACTCAGCGCTCATCGCATTTCAGCGGCCACCCACGCCGTGGAAGATGTCCCCGCCTGGCGCGCCAGCGCCCTGCTCGACTCTCCCGATCTTTCGCCAGCTCAGCGGCTCATCCTCACGCACAACGGCAACCGGGGCGTGGCCTTTGAATGGGCGCAATTGTCCAATGCGCAAAAGGAGCTGCTCCGAGGTGAGGACAGTGAAATCGTGGGTCGGCGGCGCGTGAGCTACCTGCGCGGCGATCGTTTTCTGGAGAGCCAATACGGGAAAACGATGCGCCAGCGCAGCTCGCGCCTTGGCGACATCGTCAATTCCAACCTCTGGCATACCGGACGTCCGCTGCGGCCCGGCTTCGACCACCCGGGGCACGCGGACTTCCGCACGCGCGAAGCCAGCCGCAGGCCGATGGTCTACGTGGGTGCCAACGACGGCATGCTGCACGCCTTCGACGCCCAGACCGGCGCCGAGCGCCTGGCCTACCTTCCACTGGCGGTCTTCGGCATGCTGCGCGATTACACCTTGCCGTCCTATTCGCACCGCTACAGCGTGGATGGTCACCCGTTCACCGGAGACGCTGACCTGCGCTCCAACGACAGCGCGCCTCCGGACTGGCGCACGGTGCTGGTGAGCGGCCTGGGCAGCGGTGGTCGCGGCTACATCGTGCTTGATGTCACCGACCCCCAGAGCTTCTCGGCGGCTTCCATAATGGTGGATCGGAGTTCCGCCAGCATCACGAGCGGCGGTTTGCCAGATGCCGAAGACGTGGGCCATATTCATGCGGCTCCTGCCGTGGATGACATCGCTCAGCGCAGCGAGCAGATCGTCAAGCTGAACAACGGGCGCTGGGCGGTGGTCATGGGCAATGGCGTCAACAGCCCCCTGGAGCGGCCGGTCCTGCTTATTCAGTACCTTGACGGTAACAAAGGCCTCGTTCGACTGATCGCCAGCACGCGGGACAAACAATCCAACGGACTCTTTGCACCCCGCCTCATCGACGTCAACAACGACGGCAAAGTGGATGTGGCCTACGCCGGCGATCTGCAAGGTCAGCTCTGGAAGTTCAACCTCTCCGGACCCAGTGACGCCGACTGGGGCGTGAGCACCTGGAATAGCAGTGGCGTGACCTGCCGCAACTCCGAGGCCTGCGAGCCGTTCTTTGTTGCCATGGACAACGCGACCCCTGCGATGCCACAGGCCATCACCACCGCACCTCTGTGGCTGGCGCATCCGCTGGGTGGCATCCAGTTGATGTTCGGCACCGGGCGCAACCTCCAGATGTCAGACGCCTCGGACACCCAGGTGCAGACGATTTACAGCATCTGGGACAGGAGTGGATTCGACAAGAAGGACGGGCGCCTGACACTGCTCGACAACGCCAGGATCAAGGCGTCGGAGGGGCGCGAGTCCCTGGTTCGCCAGGACGTTATCAGCACCGCAACCGGGAACGGCAGCGGAGCGGACCAGGCAACGCCCGCATCCGGGCTGGCCAACACCACCGCAAGGACGGTGGCCTACACGCGCGGCGAGAACGCTGCCACACGGCGCGGCTGGTACCTTGATCTGCCGATCCAACGCGAGCGGGTGCTGCAGGCGCCCGTGTATTTCGAGGGCCAGAAAGCCATCATCACCAGCACGGTGCCCGCCGACGTCAATGCCAGTGAAGGATGCGAGGGTGGAATCCTGGAGGACGAACACTGGTTGACGGTGCTCAACATGATTTCGGGCTGGCCTTCGGCCACGCCGGTCTTCGCACTCCCGGGCGTCACTGCCTCCATCGCCAGCCGTGCGCGTGTGAACGCTTCCAAATACATCACCCTGCCGGGCGCCGGCAACCGCCTGGAGCTGATCTCCGTGCGAAACGGCGCCGGCTGCACCGATCGGGCGTGCACCGAAAAGGCCTCCCTGATCGGCGCCTCGGGTTCAGGTGTGCGGATGGATTGGCGCGAGGTGCAGCGTTGAAGGAGCGCGGCTTCACGCTGATCGAATCACTCATTGTGGTGGCGCTGATCGCCGTGCTGGCCGCCATTGCCTTGCCCAACTACGCCCAGTACGTGATGCGTTCCCACCGTGCACACGCGCGTGCCGCACTGCTGAAGCTGGCGCAATGGATGGAGCGGGAAGCGACCGTGGGAGGCGCTTACCCGCTGACCAGCGACGTTCCAGCGGGCCAGCTTGTGGTGGAGGGCGGCCGCTACTCGCTGGTGGTGAGTTCGGAAACGGGTTGGAGCCACCAACTCAGTGCCCTGCCCACGGGTGCTCAGACGGCCGATCTTTGCGGGAGCTTCCACCTCGACCACACCGGTCAGCGCAGCCAGGGCGCCACAGCGCAGGTTGCCAGCCCACTGGACACTCGGAGCTGCTGGGAACGGTGATTAAGGCCCCGCTGACGGCCAGAAGGTGCGGCGTTGAAAAACCCTGCGAAAATACGAGGATGTTTACCGGCATCATCACCGGCGTGGGGCGCATCGCCGCCCTCCACGACCTGGGCAGCTCTTTGGAACACGGCAAGCGACTCACCATCGAGGCGCCCGCCGGGTACCTTGACGACGTCGGCCTGGGCGACAGCATTGCGCTCAACGGCGCCTGCATGACGGTCACCTCGCTTGACCTTCCCCACCACCACTTCACCATTGACGTTTCGGCCGAATCGCTGGCCCGCACCACCGGGCTGTCGCAGCCAGGCCACCGCCTCAACCTGGAAAAAGCGCTCCGCGCCCAAGACCGCCTGGGCGGACACATCGTTTCCGGCCACGTGGATGGTGTGGGCACCGTCACACGCTTTGCGCAGGTGGGCGAGAGCTGGGAGCTGCGCGTGATGGCGCCACCCGAACTCGGCAAGTACCTCGCCTACAAGGGCTCGATCACGGTCAACGGCGTGAGCCTGACCGTCAACCAGATCAGCGACAGCCCCGAGGGGTGTGAGTTCAGCATCAACCTCATTCCCCACACGGTGCAGAACACCGCCCTGGGCCAACTGACCGAAGGCAGTCCGGTCAACCTCGAAATCGACACCGTCGCACGCTACGTGGAACGCATGCTGGGCGCCGGCACCCTCACTCCCAAGGAATCTGAATGAACGCCCGTGAAAACCTGGCCCCGGTGGCCATCTCCCCGGTCGAGGACATCGTTGCCGAAATGCGCGCCGGGCGCATGGTGATTCTGGTCGACGAAGAAGACCGCGAGAACGAAGGCGACCTTGTCCTCGCAGCAGACCACGTCACGCCGGAAGCCATCAATTTCATGGCGCGCTTCGGCCGCGGCCTGATCTGCCTCACGCTTTCGCGCGAACGCTGCGAGCGCCTGCGCCTGCCGCCCATGGTGCCTCGCAACGGCACCAAGATGGGCACGGCCTTCACCGTCTCCATTGAAGCCGCCGAGGGCGTCACGACCGGCATCTCGGCCGCCGACCGCGCTCGAACTGTTCAGGTGGCCGTGGCACCGAACGCGCAGGCCAGCGATCTGGTGCAGCCTGGCCACATCTTTCCCTTGCAGGCGGTCGAAGGCGGGGTGCTCATGCGTGCAGGCCACACCGAAGCCGGATGTGATCTGGCGGCTATGGCGGGCTGCAGCCCGGCGGCCGTGATCTGCGAGATCATGAAAGACGACGGCACCATGGCGCGCCTGCCCGACCTGCAAATCTTCGCCGCCGAACACGGCCTGAAAATAGGCACGATCGCCGACCTGATCGAGCACCGCAGTCGCCATGAAAGTCTGGTGAAGAAGCTCGGCACGCGCGCCATGAACACCGCGTTTGGAGAATTCAGCGTCACCGCCTTCAGCGACGAGCCCAGCGGCGCACTGCACCTGGCCCTGGTCAGGGGACAGTGGAAGCCTGAGGACAGCATCGCCGTGCGTGTGCACGAGCCTTTGTCGGTGCTCGACGCGCTTGAAGTCGGCCGCGCCATGCACTCCTGGAGCCTGGAGGCCAGCCTGCGCCATATCGCACAAGCGGGTGCCGGCGTGGCCGTGCTGCTCAACTGCGGTGAGTCGGCTGCGCAACTGCTTGCTCAGTTTGAAGGCACTGCACGCTCTGCACAAGCGCCCGAGCGCGGCCGCATGGATCTGCGCACCTACGGTGTGGGCGCGCAGATCCTGCGCGAATGCGGCGTGCTCAAGATGCAACTCATGGGGAACCCGCGCCGCATGCCCAGCATGGCCGGCTACGGGCTTGAAATCACGGGCTATCTCGGCCACAACGACTAAGAAACGGATCCACACATGTTCGGCGCAGACAAAGGCACCACCAGCCCGCTCGACGGCAGAAAGCTCAGCATCGGGATCGTGCAGGCACGGTTCAATGAAGCCATCACCGATGCCCTGTTCGACGCCTGCCTGAGCGAGCTGCTGGCGCTGGGCGTGCAGGAAAAGAACATCGCCCATGTGAAAGTGCCTGGCGCCCTGGAGGTTCCGGTGGCGCTGCAGGCCATGGCCGAGCGCGACGATTTCGACGCCTTGATCGCTCTGGGCTGCATCATCCGGGGCGAGACCTACCACTTCGAGCTGGTCGCCAACGAGTCGGGAGCGGGCGTCACCCGCCTCGCGCTCGATTACCAGATCCCCATTGCCAACGCCATCCTGACCACCGAAAACCTGGAGCAGGCCGTGGCGCGCCAGGTCGACAAGGGGCGCGATGCGGCCCGGGTGGCGGTGGAGATGGCCCACCTGCTTCAAGAGATCGGCTGAACATGTCCCAGGACACCCCATCCACCACGACCGAAAACAGCGCCAAAAGCGCCACCACGGGCCGCAAAGCCGCCGACAAGTCGGCACGCACCCGTGCTCGGGAGTTCGCCCTGCAGGCGCTTTACCAGCACCTGGTGGGCCGCAACGCTGCCGTCGACATCGACAGCTTCACCCGGGACCTGGCGGGCTTTCACAAGGCCGACAGCGCGCATTTCGATGCCCTCATGCACGGCTGCATCGCCGAAGCGGAAGCCCTTGACGCGCTGATTTCGCCGAGTCTGGACCGACCCCTGGTCGAGATATCGCCCATCGAGCATGGCGTGCTCTGGATCGGCACCTACGAGTTCCAGCATTGCCAGGACGTACCTTGGCGTGTGGTGCTCAACGAATGCATCGAACTGGCCAAATCGTTCGGCGGCACCGACGGCCACAAGTATGTGAACGGCGTGCTGCACCAGTTGGCCGCTCAATTGAGGGCGGCCGAAGTAAGCGCTTCGCCTGCACGCACCAGCGGTTCCCGCAAGACCGCTCCATGAGGATCGCGCAGCGAGCCCAGCGCATCGAGCCCTTCTATGTGATGGAGCTGGCCAAGGCGGCTGCCTCCATGGCGGCAGGCGCCAGGGCCGGCGAGCGCCCGATGATCTACCTCAACATCGGCGAACCCGATTTCACGGCGCCACCCCTGGTGGTGACCGCTGCCGAGCGCGCCATTCGCGACGGCCGCAGCCAGTACACGCCGGCCACAGGCCTGCCCGCGCTGCGCCAGGCCATCAGCGGCTGGTATGCATCGCGCTTCGGGCTGGCCATCGACCCGGCACGCATTGTGGTCACCGCCGGGGCATCCGCCGCACTGCAACTGGCCTGCCTGGCGCTCATTGAGGCGGGCGACGAGGTGCTCATGCCCGATCCGAGCTACCCCTGCAACCGCCAGTTCGTGCAGGCCGCCGAGGGCCGCGCTGTGCTGGTACCCAGCGGGGCCGCGCAGCGCTTTCAGCTCACCGCGGAGCAGGTGCAGGCGCACTGGACACCCGCCACGCGTGGGGTGTTGCTGGCATCGCCGTCCAACCCCACGGGCACTTCCATTGCACGCGACGAACTCGAGCGCATTGCTCGCCTGGTGCGCGAGCGCAACGGCATCACACTGGTCGACGAAATCTACCTGGGCCTGAGCTACGAGGACGACTACGGCCACAGCGCACTCGGCCTGCCCGACGGACTGGGCGACGAGGTCATCAGCATCAACAGCTTCTCCAAGTACTTCAGCATGACCGGCTGGCGCCTGGGCTGGCTGGTGTTGCCACCCGCCCTGGTGCCTGCGGTGGAACGCCTTGCGCAGAACCTCTTCATCTGCCCCAGCACCATCGCACAGCACGCCGCGCTGGCCTGCTTCGAGCCTGAGAGCCTGGCCGAGTACGAGCGCCGCCGCGCGGCCTTCAAGGCGCGGCGCGACTACTTCATACCGGAGCTCAACCGCCTGGGTCTGACAGTGCCCGTCATGCCCGACGGCGCGTTTTACGCGTGGGCCGACGTGAGCAGCCTGTGCGTACGCTGGGGCATACCGCCCACGGGCACGAGACCCGATGAAGGCGGCAGCTGGGCACTGGCCTTTGAACTCATGAAGCGCTGCCAGCTGGCCACCACGCCGGGACGCGACTTCGGCACCGCCGAACCCGGGCGCTACCTGCGCTTCTCCACCGCGAATTCCATGGTCCAGCTGCAGGAAGCGGTTGCGCGTCTGGAGCAGGCTCTGTGACCACCCGCGTGGGAGCTCCATTCACCTGGCCCGTGCGCGTGTACTGGGAAGACACCGACGCCGGCGGCATCGTGTTCTACGCCAACTACCTCAAGTTCTTCGAGCGCGCCCGCACGGAATGGCTGCGCGAGCTGGGCGTAGGGCAGCAGAAACTTCGCGACGAAGTGGGTGGCATGTTTGTGGTGAGCGAAACCCGGGTGCAATACCACCGCGCCGCCCGGCTGGATGATTTGCTTCTGGTTACAGCCCGGGTGCAGGAAGCGGGTCGGGCCTCGCTCACAATCGAGCAACGCGCGCTTCTCCAGGCCCCCGATCCCGGCGCGCCTCCGTTGATGCTCTGCGAGGGGACCATCCGCATCGGCTGGGTTGATGCTCAAAGTCTGCGTCCACAACGCATCCCCGCCCCCCTGCTGGAGGCCCTGCAAGCCAGGGCCTGAGCGCCTCATCCGAAACTTTTCTCCCACCAACTGTCTCCGAGAAACCATGACCCAAGATCTCTCCATCGTTCAATTGATGCTCAACGCGAGCTGGGTGGTGCAGGCCGTGGTGGTGCTGCTGGTGGTGGTTTCGGTCATTAGCTGGGCCGCGATCTTCCGCAAGGTCTTCGCCATTCGCCGCGTACGCAACCACAACGAAGACTTCGAGCGCGAGTTCTGGTCGGGCACCAACCTCAACGAGCTCTACGCCGCTGCCGCGCAGAGCGCGCGCCACGGCGGCCCCATGGAACGCATCTTTGCCAGCGGCATGCGCGAATACCAGAAGCTGCGCGAGCGCCGCATCACCGACAACGGCGCCTTGCTCGACGGTGCACGCCGCGCCATGCGCGCCAGCTTCCAGCGCGAGCTGGACGCACTGGAAGCCAATCTCTCCTTCCTCGGCACGGTGGGCTCGGTGGCTCCGTATGTGGGCCTGTTCGGTACCGTGTGGGGCATCATGCACGCCTTCACGGGCCTGGCCGCGCTGGCGCAGGTCACCCTGGCCACCGTGGCCCCGGGCATTGCCGAGGCGCTGGTGGCCACCGCCATCGGCCTGTTCGCCGCCATCCCGGCGGTGGTGTTCTACAACCGGTTCACGCACGACATTGACCGCGTCGCCAATGGCATGGAAACCTTCATGGAAGAGTTTTCCAACATCCTGCAGCGCAACCTCGGCGCGCAATCCCAGACCGCATCAGGACACTGAACATGCCCGCCGTCTCTTCTCGCGGCCGAGGCCGCCGCACCATCAACGAGATCAACATGGTCCCGTTCATTGACGTGATGCTGGTGCTGCTGATCATCTTCATGGTCACCGCGCCGCTCATCACACCGAGCCAGATCGCACTGCCCACCGTGGGCCAGGCCGGCCGCCAGCCCGATCGTTTCGTCGCGGTGGTGATCGACAAGGACGAGCAGATCAAGGTGCGCGAAGGATCGTCGAGCGGTGAGCCGCAGCCTGTGGCCCTCGGTCAGCTGGTGGCCCGTGTACAGCAACTGCAGATGGCCAAGGGCAGCATGCCCGAAGGCGGGGTGCCGGTGGTCATCAGTGCCGACAAGAACGTGAAGTACGAAGCCGTTGTTCGCGTCATGGATACCTTGCAGCGTGCCGGTGTTGCGCGCGTGGGCCTGTCCGTGCAAACCTCGCGCTGAAGCATCCAGACGAAACCATGCAGTCCACCGCCGATCATCTAGACCTCGCACCGCCGCGCAACGGCCGGTGGCTGGGTCCCATGGGTCTGGCGCTGGTGGCGCACGGCCTGCTGGTGATCGCGCTCACCATGGGCGTGCAGTGGCAGCACGATGCCGAGCCCATGTCGGTCGAGGCCGAACTCTGGTCGCGCACGCCGCAGCAGGCTGCACCGCGCGAGGTGGCGCCCCCGCCTCCCCCGCCCCAGGTTCAGCAAACGCCCACGCCACCGCCGCCCAAGCCTGCGCCCGCACCCACCCCGGCTCCGCCACCACCCGGGCCCACCCAGGCGGAGATCGCCACCGCGCAGGCGAAGAAAAAAGCCGAGGCGGACAAGCGCGAGCGTGAGGAAGAGGCCAAGAAGCTGGCCGCGCAGAAGGCTGCGGCGGACAAGTTGGCAGCCGAAAGGAAGGCCGCCGCTGAAAAAGCCGCAGCCGAGAAAGAACGCCAGCAGAAACTGGCGGAACAGAAGCGGGAGCAGGAACGCAAGGAAGCCGCAGAAGAGAAACGGCTGGCGCAGGCGCGCGAAGACCAGATCAAACGCATGATGGGCCAGGCCGGTGCCACTGGTGGCCCCCAGAGCACCGGCACCGCACAGCAATCGAGCGGCCCCACGCCGGGCTACGCCGGCCGCGTGGCCGCACGCATACGTCCCAACGTGGTGTTCACCGACATGGCACCCGGCAACCCGCGCGCCGAGGTGGAGGTGCGCACGCAACCCGATGGCACCATCACCTCACGCAAGCTCGTGAAGAGCAGTGGCAACGCCGCTTGGGACGAAGCCGTGCTTCGCGCGATCGACCGCACCGCCACGCTTCCCAAGGACACCAACGGCACCGTGCCGTCTTCGATGGTGATCGGGTTGCGACCACTGGACTAGGCTCTCCTAGTCGAAAACAATCTCTGCCTTCTGTTCGTGCGCCTGCGCCATCCAGCTGGCCAACGCTGCATCGGTGGGAAAGAACAACGCCCTGTCGTCCAGTTGAAGTTCGCACTGCGCACCTTCTCGCAACAGGGACAGCCTCACGGGTAGACCCCGCACCAGTTCGCCCTGCTCGGTGATTTCGCGCTTCGGGGGAAATTCGCGCACCAGTTGAGCCACCGCCGGCGCATGGCCATTGACCGCCACACGCAAATACTTGCCGAATCGGCAGCGCGCCGCGGCGAGGTCCCATACCTGCTGGATTTTCAGGCGCACACCTCCGGAGAAGCGGTCGGGTTGCGCCACCGCCTGCACGACGATGAGCTCGTCGTCCTTGAGCAGGTGGCGATGTGCGTTGATGAGGTTCTCATCGGCACTGGTCTCGAACACGCCGGTCTTGTCGTCGAGCTTGAACAGCGCGAGCTTGCCGCGCTGGCCATTGATGACACGGAAGTCGGTCACGATGCCAGCCAGTATCTGCGGGTCGCGGCTCTCCATCACGTCACCCAGCGGGGTGCGCGCAAAGCGGCGCACCTCGCGCTCGACCTCGTCGAACAGGTGCCCCGAAAAGTAGAAGCCGATGGCGCTTTTCTCGTGCGTGAGCCGCCCCTTGATGCCCCAGGGCGTCACCGGCACGAGATCGGGTTCCTGGGTGCTGGAGCCGTGATCGTCGCCGCCCAACATGTCGAAAAGGCCACCCTGGTTGGCGTTGGCAAGGCTCGCCGCAGAAAATTCAAACGCGCGGTCCACAGAGGCGAGCAGTTCAGCGCGATTGAGGTGCAGTGAATCGAAAGCACCCGCCTTGATCAGCGCTTCCACCGTGCGCTTGTTCAGGCGCGTGCGATCGACACGCACGCAGAAGTCGAACAAACTCTTGAACGGACCCTTCTCGCCTCCACGCGGGCCTTCGCCGCGACCTTCTCGCGCCGCCACAATGGCTTCAATTGCTTGCTGGCCCGTGCCTTTGATGGCGCCCAGGCCATAACGGATGGACTTGTTGCTGATGGGCTCGAAGCGGTGCACGCCGCGGTTGACGTCCGGCGCTTCAAACGCCATGCCCATCTTCTGCGCGTCCTCGAACAACACCTTGAGCTTGTCGGTGTCGTCCATCTCCACGGTCATGTTGGCGCAGAAGAACTCGGCGGTGTAGTGCACCTTGAGCCAACCCGTGTGGTACGCCAGCAGTGAATAAGCGGCGGCGTGCGACTTGTTGAAGCCGTAGCCCGCGAACTTCTCCATCAAGTCAAAGACCTCATCGGCCTTTTCTTCGGAGATGTTGTTCTTCGCGGCACCGGCGCGGAAGATCGCGCGGTGCTCGGCCATTTCCTCGGCCTTCTTCTTGCCCATGGCACGGCGCAGCATGTCGGCGCCGCCGAGCGAGTAACCGCCCAGAATCTGCGCGGTCTGCATCACCTGTTCCTGGTAGACCATGATGCCGTAGGTCTCAGACAGCATGTCGGCCACCAGCGGGTGCGGGTACTCGATGGCCTCCTTGCCATGCTTGCGGTTGACGAAGCTGGGAATCAGGTCCATGGGACCTGGGCGGTACAGCGCGTTGAGAGCGATCAAGTCTTCCAGGCGGCTGGGCTTGGCGTCGCGCAGCATGCCCTGCATGCCGCGGCTTTCAAACTGGAACACCGCTTCGGTCTGGCCGCGCGAGAACAACGCATACACCCTCGCGTCGTCCAGCGGCACATCTTCAAAACGGAAGTTTTCCTGACCGGGATGGCGCTTAACGATCAGTTCGCGCGCAATTTCCAGGATGGTGAGCGTGGCCAGGCCCAGAAAGTCGAACTTCACCAGGCCGATGGCCTCCACGTCGTCCTTGTCGTACTGGCTCACCGCCGATTCACTGCCGGGCTGAGCGTAGAGCGGGCAGAAATCGGTGAGTTTTCCCGGGGCGATCAGCACGCCACCCGCGTGCATGCCCACGTTGCGCGCCATGCCCTCGAGCTTCTGCGCGAGTTCGATGAGCGTCTTGACGTCGTCTTCCTTCTGGATGCGCTCGGCCAGCACCGGCTCCATCTCGATCGCGTAGTTGTTCTTGTCGCCTTCCTTCTTCGGCACGGGCGGGTACTGCAGCGTGACCGACATACCCGGCTTGTTGGGGATCAGCTTGGAAATGCCATCGCAGAAGCCATAGGAAAAGTCCAGCACGCGTCCCACGTCGCGAATGGCGGCGCGCGCAGCCATGGTGCCGAAGGTGGCGATCTGGCTCACGGCGTCCTTGCCGTATTTGTCTTTCACGTAATCGATCACCCGGTCCCGGTTGGACTGGCAGAAGTCGATGTCGAAGTCGGGCATGGACACGCGCTCCGGATTCAGGAAACGCTCGAACAGCAGCTTGTATTGCAGCGGATCAAGGTCGGTGATCTTGAGCGCATAGGCCACCAGCGAACCAGCGCCCGAGCCCCTGCCAGGACCGACCGGGCAGCCGTTCTTCTTGGCCCAGTTGATGAAATCTCCCACGATGAGGAAGTAGCCGGGGAACCCCATCTTCAGGATGGTGTTGATCTCGAACTCAAGCCGTTCGACATAACGCGGCCGCTCCGCATCGCGCTTCACCGCATCGGGATACAGGTGGGCCAGGCGTTCCTCCAGCCCTTCAAAAGAGGACTGGCGGAAGAACTCTTCCATCGGCATGGGCACGCCGTTCACCAGCGGCGTCGGGAAATCGGGCAACTGCGGCTTGCCCAGCGTGAGCGTGAGGTTGCAGCGCCTGGCAATTTCGAGCGAGTTTGCCAGCGCTGAAGGCACGTCGGCGAACAGTGCCTGCATCTGCGCCGCGCTCTTGAAGTACTGCTCGCGGGTGAAGCGGCGCACGCGCCGGTTGTTGCCCAGAATCTCGCCGTCGGCAATGCACACCCGCGCCTCGTGGGCCTCGTAGTCGTCGGCCTCCAGAAACTGCACCGGATGCGTTGCCACCACCGGGAGGTGCAGGCGCGCGGCCAGCTGCACCGCCTGACTCACATGGCGCTCGTCATCGGCGCGGCCAGCGCGTTGCAACTCCAGATAGAAGCGATGTGTGAACAGCGTGGAAAGCTGCAAGGCAAGTTCGGCAGCGCGCTGAGTATCGCCCTGCAGCAACGCCTGGCCCACCGGGCCAGCCTGCGCGCCCGACAGCAGAATGAGGCCCGCGTTGAGTTCCTCGAGCCAGTCGCGGTGGACCACCGCCTGATCTCGCGCGCCATTGCGTGTCCAGGCGCGCGCCAGCAGCTCGCACAGGTTGAGGTAGCCCTGGTAGTCCTGCACCAGCAGCAGGACACGGGGTGCGGCGGGCTGATGACTCCCGGGCATGGCGCCGGGCGTTTCCTCGGCGAAGCCCTGCAGCATCACCTCGGCACCGATCAAGGGTTTGACGCCCGCGCCGCGCGCCGCCTTGTAGAACTTGACCGCCCCAAACAGGTTGCTCAGGTCGGTGATTGCCAGCGCGGGCTGGCCATCGGCGGCTGCAGCGGCCACCACGTCGTCAATGCGGTTGGTGCCATCGACGATGGAAAATTCAGTGTGCAGGCGCAGGTGTGTGAACATCCGGCCATTTTAGAAGGCGTGGTCCCGGCAAGACCGATCAGACGATGGGTGTCACATCTTCTTTCAAGAGCTGCAACACCTCGGAGCGGAACTCGCGGCTGTAGAGAATGGCCACCACCAGCAGCGTGGCCACCACCATGGCCACGGGCGAGATGAACCAGGCCAGCGCGGCAAACGAAAAATAGTAGGCTCGCAGGCCGTCGTTGAAGGTTTCGGCCGCTGCGCCGACCATGCCTGCCGCGCGGGTGGCGTAAGACTGGCGGTCGGCCATGCCCGAGTCGAAATCGGCCGCGGGTGGCATGGCGCCGATCACCAGCGCCACGAACGTGTACTGCCGCATGCACCAGGAAAACCGGAAGAAGGCATAGACGAAGATCGCCACCAGCACCAGGATCTTGAACTCGAAAACAATCAGCGTGGTGGTTTGAGCGAAAGGGATTTCGCTCATGAGTTCGGTGGCCTTGTCGGTGGTGCCGAGCAGGGCAAACAAGCCGCCAATGGCCAGGATGGAGGTGGACGAAAAGAACGCCGGCGTGCTGGAGAGGGTCTGTGTGATCAGGCCATCGAGCATGCGCGGCTCCCGCGCGGTGGTCTGCATCATCCAGTAGGCGCGGTAGCGGTTGGTGGTCTGGATCAGCGAGCCCACCTTGCGGCCCCAGACCCGGGCGAACCAGGCGTACCCGGTCCACAACGCAAAAAAGCAGACCAGCGCGAGCCAGTCTGCCCAGGGGATGATGCTGAGGACTTTCATACGGCAAATATACGCCCCCACGCCCCGCCGCTGCGCGGGTCGCTGCCCCCCGAGGGGGCTGGGCCTGCCTTGGGGGCGGCCCGGCGGCTGGCCCGGGCACGCCCCTCGATCAGCGGTTGAACCTGGCAGCCACGGCAGCCACCCGCTCACCAAATAACCTTGCGGTTTCAAGATCGCCCGGCAGCATGTCGCCTGCACCCGCATCCGAAGGGCTCTGGGCAATGGCGCCGCTGTAGCTCACCAGGTAATTCACGTCGTTGCGCTGCGCGCCCTTGGTATTGCTGGGCATGAGGCCCTGGCTCACCCAGATCATGCCGTGCTGCATGGCCAGGGTGAACAGCGTGTTGAGCGTGGCGAGCTTGTCGCCATTCATGCCGGCGCTGTTGGTGAAACCCGCGGCAATCTTGTCCTTCCACTTCTGCGAAAACCAGGGCTTGCTGGACGCGTCGGCGAATTTCTTGAACTGCCAGCTCACGGTGCCCATGTAAGTGGGCGAGCCCATGATGATGGCATCGGCCGCGTCCAGCTCTTCCCAGCCACCTTCGGGCAGGTTGCCATCGGCGTCGATGGCAATCAGCTCAGCGCCGGCGCCCTGGGCCACCGATTGCGCCATGCGCTGGGTGTGACCGTAACCCGAGTGGTAAACCACAACAACTTTGGACATGAATGATCCTTGAAAAGTGGAACAGGGGATGGGCTCAGGCCTTGCGGCGGGCATCGACGCTGAAGGCACCGGCACCGAAGGCGGCGAAGGCGAGCAAGCCACCGGTGATGGCGATGTTCTTGAAGAACATGAGCTGCTGCATCATCTGCTGCTCGGCCGGCACAGCCCAGTAGGCGTGGAAGAAGTAGCTGGCCACCAGGGTGAACACGGCCAGTGCGATGGCGGCATAACGGGTGCCGAGGCCGATCAGCAGCGCGAGGCCACCGATCAGTTCAATCGCCAGCGCAATGGCAACGCCCACCTGCGGCAGGGGCAGTCCCATGGCGGTGGCGTAGCCCACGGTGCCGGCGAAGCCAGCAATTTTGCTGAAGCCGGCCGGCACGAAAACGATGGCGAGCAGGATGCGGCCGATCAGGGCCAGGGGATTTTGAAGAGCGTTCATGGTGATTCCTTTGAAAGTGAAAAGTGAAAAAAGTAGAAGGGGTTGAGGGTAGGGAAAATCTTCAGGCGGCGAGATCGAACACCAGCACTTCGGCATCTTTGCCATTGGTCAGCGCCAGGCGGTTCTCACCCGTGAGCGCCGCGGCATCACCGCCTTGCAGGCGCTGACCGTTCACATCGAGCTCGCCTCGCACCAGGTGCACATAGGCCTTGCGAGCCGGGTTCAGCGTGAGTTCGGCGGCGTCGTTGCCGTCGAGCAGACCCGCATACATGGCAGCATCGGCATGGATCGTCACCGAGCCCTTCGCGCCGTCTTTCGACGCAACCAGGCGGAGTTGCCCGCGCTTTTCAGCTTCGGCAAAGCTCTTCTGTTCGTAGCCTGGCTCGATGCCTCGCACGTTGGGCTCGATCCAGATCTGCAGGAAGTGCGTGGTGCTGTTGGGCGCGTGGTTGAACTCGCTGTGGCGCACGCCGCTGCCGGCGCTCATGCGCTGCACGTCGCCGGGCGGGATGCCCTTCACGTTGCCCATGCTGTCTTTGTGCGCCAGGTTGCCCTGCAGCACGTAGCTGATGATTTCCATGTCGCGGTGGCCGTGCGTGCCAAAGCCGGTACCGGGAGCGATGCGGTCTTCGTTGATCACACGCAGGTTGCCCCACCCCATCCACGCGGGATCGAAGTACTCGGCGAAAGAAAACGAGTGGTAGCTCTTGAGCCAGCCGTGGTCGGCATAGCCACGGGCTTCGGAGCGTCGAATCTGGAGCATGGCGTGGTCCTTTCCGTCGGTGGGGCTGGCTTCTGCGCTGTGGCGCCTCTAGCTGACATGGGTAGAATTGTGGGTGGCCAGACCCCTCTTTGGACTGCACGGATTTGATGGCATCATTCAAATCATTTGAATGATCGAAAAAAAACACCGATGGCCACCTCCACGCCACGATCAGCCCTTTCGCCCGAAAACCTCGGTTTGCTGGAGGCCGTGGCGCGGCTGGGCAGCATGGCCGCTGCTGCGCGGGAGGTGGGCATGGTGCCCAGCGCCCTCACCTACCGCATCCGTCAGGTGGAAGACGCGCTCGACGTGCTGCTGTTTGACCGCAGCGCACGCCGCGCCGTTCTCACGCCAGCAGGAGCCGAGTTGCTGCGCTCCGGCCAATACCTGCTGAACGAACTGGACGCGGTGGCACAGCGCGTCAAACGCGTGGCCACCGGCTGGGAGCCGCAGTTCACCATTGCGGCAGACGCCATCATCGCCCGCGCCACCTTGTTCGAACTGTGCGAAGCGTTCTATGCGGAAGGCGCGCCCACACGGCTGAAGCTTCGTGCGGAAACGCTCTCCGGCACCGTCGAAGCGCTGCAGAGCGGCCAGGCCGACATTGCCCTGGGCGTGCCCAGCGAAATGACGCTCAGCGAGTTTCAGTCAGCCCCCATGGGCGCTCTGCAGTTCGTCTACGCCGTGGCGCCGCACCACCCACTGGCTGCGGTCACACACAGCCTGTCTGACGAAGACATGCGCGAACACCGCGCCGTGGCGGTGGCCGACAGCACCCAGCGCGGGCGTGGCGTGACCCACAACCTGCTGCCCGGGCAGGACGTGCTCACCGTGCCAACGATGCAGCACAAGCTGGAGGCCCAACTGCGTGGCCTGGGCAGCGGTTTCCTGCCGCTGCCGCTGGCGCAGCCTTTCATCAATGCCGGGCGACTGGTCGTCAAAACGGTGCAGCGACCCAACCGCACGCTGCGCGTGGCCTATGCCTGGCGCCAGCCCCGCAGCACGGGCGACACCGGGCGCGCGCTGCGCTGGTGGCTCGACCGCCTGCAAAGCCCGAAAACGCGCGATGCCCTGCTGCACAACCACCACCAGATTTGACCTCGACCCGCCCCGCATTCGCCAGTCGGGCTGCTACAGTCGGCGACACGCCCAACCGCAACACCTAGCGCACCGAGACATGCAAAAACACAAAAAACCCCGCGCAGCCGCCACACCGATGGCCCGATCCCGGGTGGCCGGTTTCGTTCCATTGCACATTGCGGTGGTGGGTGGCGGCATGGCGGGTGTCGTCTGCGCTCGCACCCTGGTGCAGGCGGGTCACCGCGTCACGTTGCTGGAGAAAAGCCGCGGCTTCGGTGGCCGCATGGCGACGCGACGCACGGAGTTCGGTGGTTTCGATCACGGCACACAGTACTTCACTGTGCGCGACGCGCGTTTCGACACCGCGCTGCGCAACAACGCCACCGCCGTCGTTCGGCCGTGGAGCGCCAGCACCGTGCGCGTGCTCGACGAATACGGCCACGTGCTGGCCAGCGCACCGCCCCCCACCGAACCCCATTTCGTGGCCTCGCCCGGCATGAGCGCGCTGGTCAATCTTTGGGCGCAGCCGCTGGTGCAACCTGAAATGCACGGCGGCCTGCTGGCCCGCGCGCTGCTGGACACCCATGTCTCGCGCATCGAGCGCGATGCGCTGCATGCGGAGCAATGGCAGCTGCGCGCCGAGGACGCGCAGGGTGGCCAGCAGGTGCTTGGCGGTTTCGACCGGGTCGTGCTCGCCATGCCGCACCCGCAGATTCACGACCTGCTGCTCACCTCCGGCCTGGCGCCCGAGCTGCGCAAGACACTGACCGCGGTGCACGTGGCGCCTTGCTGGACGCTCATGGTCGCGTACCCGCAGGCCATGCAGCCCGGCCTGCCCCACCTGGGACCGCAGTGGAATGCGGCGCGCAGCACCCACCACCGCATCAGCTGGCTGGCGCGTGAATCGAGCAAGCCCGGGCGCGAGCCCATCGAACGCTGGACCGTTCAGGCCAGTCCTGCATGGTCCACCAAGCACCTGGAAGACGACAACGAGCGCGTCAAGGCCAAGCTGCTCAAGGGTTTCGCCGAGATCACCGGCATTCGTGCGGCACCCACGCACGCGGTGGTGCACCGCTGGCGCTTCGCCCAAACGCAGACGCCACTGGGTAAGACCCATCTGTTCGACAAATCGCTCGGCATCGGCGTCTGCGGCGACTGGTGCCTGGGCCACCGCGTGGAAGATGCCTTCGTCTCCGGACTGGAGATGGCGCTGGCCATCGCCTGACTGCAAGGCCGCATTGGCCATGACGGCCCGGTACCGAGGTCGATTTGCCCCCTCCCCCACCGGGCCGCTGCACGCCGGCTCGCTGGTTGCCGCACTGGCCAGTTGGCTCGATGCTCGCGCTCACGGCGGTGTCTGGCTGATCCGGATGGAAGACGTGGACACGCCGCGCTGCGTCCCCGGCGCTGATCAGGAAATATTGCTACAACTCGACGCCTGCGGCCTGGTCAGCGATGAGGCTGTGGTCTGGCAATCGGCTCGGGCAACGCGGTACCAGCAGGCGCTCGACACGCTCATCGCCAGCGGACAAGCCTACCCCTGTGCGTGTTCGCGCAAGGACATCGAAACCGCTTTGCTTGCCCGGGGCGTGAGCCGCGAACGCCATCAGACCGCCACCTACCCGGGCACCTGCCGACCCGAAAATGGCGGCCTTCAGGGAAAGCCGGCGCGTGCCTGGCGCTTCGCGGTGAACCCTGCCGAGGCCCGTGTGGAGTGGAGCGACCGGCGTCTGGGATCACAGACGCAGGACGTGACGGCAGAGGTGGGCGACTTCGTGCTTCGACGCGCCGACGGACTGTGGGCCTACCAGCTCGCGGTGGTGGTGGACGACGCCGAACAGGGCATCACGCATGTGGTGCGTGGTGAAGACCTCGCCGACAACACCGCGCGCCAGATGCTGCTGCAACGCGCCCTGGGCCTGCCGACGCCGGCTTACCTGCACACCCCCCTGGTGCTGGGTGCCAACGGCGAAAAGCTCAGCAAGCAGAACGGCGCGCAGGCGCTGGATCTGCGCGATCCGCTGGCTGCGGTGAGGCGCGCTGCGCAAACGCTCGGGCTTCACGCTGCACCGACCGGCACGGTGGCAGGCGCACTCGCCGAGTGGACGAAGGCCTGGCGCGCCTAAAATCCATCCCTTCGTCGACCGATCGCCGCGCCCCCATGACCGACCCCCGCCACGCGCTGCCGCGCATTCCCCCCAGCGACGTGCCCTACCTGCGCGAGGTGAAAAGCTACGTGTTGCGGGCTGGGCGCACCACCGTGGCGCAGACCAAAGCCTACGAGCTTTACGGCCCGCACTTCCTGCTGAACTACACCCCCGGTGAGTTCGATGCCCAGGCTGCATTTGGCCGCACCGCGCCGCTTGTCATGGAGATCGGCTTTGGCATGGGCGGCGCCACCGCGCACATTGCGGCCGTGCGGCCTGGCGACAACTTTCTGTGCTGCGAGGTGCACGAGCCCGGCGTGGGGGCGCTGCTCAAGCTCGCCGGTGAGCAGGGTCTGGAAAACATCCGCATCATTCGTCACGATGCAGTGGAAGTACTGAACCACATGCTCGGCGAGAACAGCCTGGACGGGGTGCACATTTTCTTTCCCGATCCCTGGCACAAGAGTCGCCACCACAAGCGCCGCCTGATCCAGGGCCCGTTTGTGAACCGCCTGGCGCACCACCTCAAGCCCGGTGGGTATCTGCACCTGGCGACCGATTGGGAACCCTACGCCCATCAGATGCTGGAGGTGTTGACTGCCGAGCCGATGCTGCAGAACACCGCGGTCGCGGGCAGCACTGGCTTCGTGCCCCAGCCCGAATACCGGCCACTCACCAAGTTCGAGAACCGTGGCCTCAAGCTGGGCCACGGCGTGTGGGATCTGGTGTTCCGCCGTCTCTGAACGGAAGCCCTTGGCCCGCCTGCCCAGGAACTCGCTGATTCCGACCCGCCTCGGGGTGTCGCCGAGTTGCGTGGCGCTGCCCTCCGACAAGCACGCCCCCTGGCCCACGCTGCTAGATTTCCTGGCCGAGCGCCTGCCGGCCGTGGGGCGCGAAAGCTGGCGGCAGCGCATGGCGAGTGGCGAGGTGCTTGGCGAGACGGGTGAACCCCAGCTGCCCGATGCGCCTTTTGTCCCAGGGTCGCGCGTCTACTACTACCGCGCACTCGAACAGGAACCCGAGGTTCCCTTCACGGAGTCGGTGGTCTTTCGCGACGATCACCTGCTGGTGGTCGACAAGCCGCACTTTCTGCCGGTCACGCCGGGCGGGCGCTATGTGCAACAAACCCTGCTGGTCCGGCTGAAACGCCGCCTGGGCATCGATTCGCTGAGTCCGATCCACCGGATCGACCGCGAGACCGCCGGTCTGGTGCTGTTCAGCCTCCGGCCCGAAGACCGCGACGCCTACCAGGGGCTATTCCGCGAGCGCGCCGTGCACAAGCTGTACGAAGCGGTCGCACCGCACGATCCTACTATGAGCTGGCCCGTGGTTCGGCGCAGCCGCATCGCCGAGGAAGACGGCGCGTTTTTCCGAATGTGCGAAGTGATGGGCGAGCCCAACAGCGAGACCCGCATCGAACTGCTGGAATCGATGGACCACTGGGCGCGCTACCGGCTGGCGCCGCTCACCGGCAAGCGCCATCAGCTGCGCGTGCACATGAATGCGCTCGGCCTGCCCATCGCGGGCGACCAGTTCTACCCGCAAGTGCTTCGAGGTCCGGACGAAGCCGAGGACTACGCCGAACCGCTGCGGTTGCTGGCTTGCGAAATCGGCTTTGTCGATCCCGTGACGGGTGAGCAGCGCCGCTTCCGCAGCGCGCTCACCCTGGCCTGGCCGTCCCTCAGGCCCGCACTTCGCGCGCCGTAATCTGGTACTTGAAGTCGTCCGGGGCGTAAGAGTCGAGGCGTTGCCCACCGGTCTCGGCCGTGGGGTACATGAAGAAGCCGAGCTCCGGGCCCTGGGCCTGCGGCAGCTTCACGTCGTGCGCCATGTTCCAGGCCATCCAGTTGCCTTCCCAGCCACCAAACAGCGCGCGATTGACCGGGGCCACCACAGGATGCTGCGTGGTCTTGATCCAGTCTGGCGTTTCCAGGCGCATTACCTTGGCCACGTCGGCAGGGTCCATGGCCACCCAGCCGTGACCGGCCAGGTGCACTTCGGCACGGCAGTGTTGCGCGCCCTTGAGGCTGGCGGGGTTGCCGCTGAGTTCCTTGTAGCCAAACGCCGACGGAGCAAGGCGAATGCCGTAGACGTCGCGCGCGGGCAAGCCGGCGGCGCGGCACAGGCCGACAAAGATGGCGTTGAGGTCGGCGCACTTGCCACCCAGGTTGCCGGTTTCCAGCATGGTCTTGATGTCCCCCTCGCCGCAGCCACGCACCTTGGGTTCGCGGTAGGTGTTGGCCACCACCCAGTCGTAAATCTGCTGCGCCTTCTGCACGTCGGTTCGCGCGCCGCGCGTGGCCTTTATTGCCGTGTCGCGCACGATGCCATCGGTGGGCAGCAGGCGCGTGGGCTGGGTCCAGAAGCGCAGGCCGGCGGCATCTTCGGTGCTGGAGGTTTTCTGCGCGAAATCTTCCGCGCGGTTTCGGGTCTGCACGCGGCTGGTGAGTTCCACGTAGGGTGCGGCCACACCAAGCTCGAAGCTCACTTGCAGCATACGCGCACCGTACTGACGGTCTTCGGTCAGCCGCGCGTTGCCATTGCTGCGGAAATCGCTGGTGAAAGACCGTTGCCAGTCGCTTTCCACCGTGGGCACGGGCAACCAGACCTGCGTGGTGCCTTGCGGTTTGGCGATGTCCACGCGCGTCGTCACATCGAAGGTGCGCCATGCGCCGACCTGGGGATTGAACTCCCGCCGCGCCGGCTGGGGCGCGGGCGCTTGTGCAAAGGCGGAGTGGAAGAGCGGGGATGCGGCGGCGACGGACGTGGCAGCGCAACGCAGGAAAGTGCGGCGATCGGTGGTCATGAAAAGAACTCCGGAATGTTGGGAAACGGGCGGAACCGCAGACACAGGGTGCGATGCATCGCCTTGGAAAAGCCGGCCACTCGAGGTGTGCCAACTGCGGGGATTATGGGGCCCGCGTGCTGAGGATCAGAGCGCGATCAACCGCTCCACCCAAGCCAGCGCCTCATTGCTGCTCCAGTCGACCTCGCCGCGCACGCGCTCGCGCGCACGACCCTGGCGGTCGATCAGCACGGTGGTGGGGAACACGCGCACGCCCCAGGCCCGGGCATGCTCGCCCAGCGGATCGATCCACACCGGCAAGGTGAGACCGGTCTGGGAAACGAAGCGCTGTGCACGCTGCACAGGCTCCTTGAAATTCAGCGCAATGACAGCCAGGCGGTCTTCACCCAGCAGGGGCGGCAAGCCTTGCAACGTGGGCATCTCGGCCCGGCAGGGCTCACACCAGCTCGCCCAGAAATTGAGCAGCACCGCACGGCCCTTGAAGTCGGCAAGCCGCACAGGCTGGCCTTGCAAGTCCAGGGTTTCCAGCTTGGGCGTGGCTTCAGAGCGCGGCCAGGGGCTGCGCTGATAGGCAGGCGTTTGCCCATGCGCAGCAGGCAGGAGCACCGCCGCGCCCAGCACCCCAAGGCATTGCCTGCGGCTCCAGGCGTTCACAGGCGCTCGGCCACCCAGCCCTGCACCGATTGGAGCGCCTTGGGCAAGCCCGCGGCATCCGTGCCACCGGCCATGGCCATATCGGCCTTGCCGCCGCCCTTGCCACCCACCTGCTGCGCCACGAAGTTGACCAGCTCGCCCGCCTTCACTTTGCCCATGCTGTCGGTGGTGACGCCGGCGGCCAGCTGCACTTTGCCCCCGTCCACCGCCGCGAGCACGATGGCCGCGGTCTTCAGCTTGTCCTTCAGTTTGTCCATGGTGTCGCGCAGCGTTTTCGCATCGGCACCTTGGAGCACGGCCGCCAGCACCTTGATTCCCTTGACGTCCACCGCCTGCGCCATGAGTTCGTCGCCCTGGCTGGAAGCGAGCTTGCCCTTGAGCGCGGTCAGCTCCTTTTCTAGTGACTTCACCTGGTCCAGCGTCTGTCCGATGCGCGACGTGAGTTCGGCCGTGGGTGCCTTGAGTGCGCTGGCGGCCTGCGCCACGGTGTCCTCGAGCGACTGCAGGTAAGCCAGGGCATTCGCGCCCGTGATGGCTTCGATGCGGCGGATGCCGGCGGCCACACCGCCTTCGCTCACCACCTTGAACATGCCGATGTCGCCGGTGCGTTGCACATGCGTGCCGCCACAGAGTTCGCGGCTGGAGCCAATGTCGAGCACGCGCACGGTCTCGCCGTACTTCTCGCCAAACAACATCATGGCGCCCGTCTTCTGCGCCGATTCGATGTCCATGATCCGCGCCTGCGTGGCGTGGTTGTCGAGAATCTCGGTGTTCACCAGCGCCTCGATCTTCCGGATCTGCGCGTCCGTCACGGGCGCGTTGTGCGTGAAGTCGAAGCGCGTGCGTTCGGCGTTCACGAGCGAGCCCTTTTGCTGCACATGGTCACCCAGCACCTCGCGCAGCGCCTTGTGCATGAGGTGGGTCGCGCTGTGGTTGCGCACGGTGGCCGCGCGCAGCGCGGTGTTCACCTTTGCATCGACGCTGTCACCCACGTTAAGCGTGCCCTGCTCCAGCGTGCCGTGGTGTCCGAACACATCGGCGCGGACTTTCTGGGTATCGCTCACCGCGAACCGGGCAGAGCCACTGGTGATCACGCCCTCGTCACCCACCTGCCCGCCGCTCTCGGCGTAGAAAGGCGTGCTGTCGAGCACGATCACGCCACCCTGGCCGGTCTTGAGCTCAGCGACCGAAGTGCCATCGAGGTAGATCGCCACGATCTTGCCGGGCGCCTCGAGCTGCTCGTAGCCCAGAAACTGGTTGCCCGCGCCGCTGTAGTCCAGCGCCTTGTCCATCTTGAATTTGCCCGCTGCACGCGCCTGCGCCTTCTGCTTGTCCATGGCGGCATGAAAGCCCGCCTCGTCCACAGAGAGGCCACGCTCGCGGCACACGTCAGCCGAAAGATCGAGCGGGAAGCCGTAGGTGTCGTGCAGCTTGAAGGCCACATCGCCCGGCAGCACCTTCGCACCACCGGCCAGCGCCGCGTCGAGAATTTCCATGCCGTTGGCCAGCGTTTCGTAGAACCGCTCCTCTTCGGCCTTGAGCACCTCCACGATTCGCTGCTCCTGACGGGCCAGGTTCGGATAGGCAGCGCCCATGAGCTTCACCAGATCGGGCACGAGCTTGTGGAAGAACGGCGTTTTCTGGTCGAGCTTGTAGCCGTGGCGAATGGCGCGGCGGATGATGCGGCGCTGGACATAGCCACGCCCTTCGTTGCCAGGAATCACGCCATCGCTCACCAGAAAGGCGGTGGCGCGGATGTGGTCGGCAATCACCTTGAGCGAGGGGTTGGCCAGATCGCTGATGTGCGTTTCGCGGGCGGCGGCCTTGATGAGCGCGTCGAAGATGTCGATCTCGTAGTTGCTGTGCACATGCTGCAGGATCGCGGCGAGCCGCTCCAGACCCATGCCCGTGTCCACGCAGGGCGCGGGCAGCGGCGTAACGGCGCCGGTTTCGTCCATGTTGAACTGCATGAACACGTTGTTCCAGATCTCGATGAAACGGTCGCCGTCTTCATCGGGACTGCCCGGAGGGCCGCCGGGAATGTGGGGGCCGTGGTCGTAGAAAATTTCGCTGCAGGGGCCGCAGGGGCCGGTGTCGGCCATCATCCAGAAGTTGTCGGACTTGTAGCGCCCGCCCTTGTTGTCGCCGATGCGGATCACGCGCTCAGGCGGCAAGCCGATTTCCTTGGTCCAGATGTCGTAGGCCTCGTCGTCCTCTTCGTACACGGTGGCCAGCAGGCGCTCCTTGGGCAGCTGATACACCTCGGTGAGCAGTTCCCAGGCCCATTTCAGCGATTCGCGCTTGAAGTAATCGCCAAACGACCAGTTGCCCAGCATCTCGAAGAAGGTGTGGTGGCGCGCGGTGTAGCCCACGTTCTCGAGGTCGTTGTGTTTGCCGCCAGCGCGCAGGCAGGCCTGAACCGATGCTGCACGCACATAGGGCCGCTTGTCGGTGCCAAGGAACACGTCCTTGAACTGCACCATGCCCGAGTTGGTGAACATGAGCGTGGGGTCGTTGCCGGGCACGAGCGGGCTTGACGCCACCACGGTGTGACCCTTGGAGGCGAAGAAATCCAGGAAGCTCTTGCGAATGTCGGCAACGGATGCGGGGCGGGTCATGGGGGCCTTGTGGGTGAAAGGTCGTTGAAAGCGGGCGGCGCCTGGCTGCACCAAACCCGCTATTTTCCAACATGCCGGCCCGCTATGCTTTCACGACCGCAAGCGGCACAATCGCAGGCCAGTTGTTTAACAAGTTAAATGATTGCCGCCCCACCGAACACCGACCCGATGGAGACCTCCGATGGACATGAAGACATCCCCTCTGGCCCTGCTGAAAGATCCCAGCCTGCTCAAGACCGATGGCCTGATCAACGGCCAGTGGGTGGCTGGCAGCAGCCGCTTCGACGTGCTTGATCCCGCCACTGGCCGCAAACTGGCCGACGTGGCCAACCTCAGCCCGAGCGATGCGGAAGCAGCGATCAAGGCCGCCAACGCCGCGTGGCCCGCCTGGAAGGGCAAGACCGCCAAGGAGCGCAGCAACATCCTGCGCAAGTGGTTCGACCTGCTGATGGTCAACCAGGACGACCTGGGCCGCCTCATGACCGCCGAACAAGGCAAGCCCCTGGCAGAGGCCAAGGGAGAGGTGGCCTACGGCGCGAGCTTCGTGGAGTGGTTTGCCGAGGAGGCCAAGCGCGTCAATGGTGAAACCTTGCCCACCTTCGACAACAACCGCCGCTTGCTGGTGCTGAAGCAACCCATCGGTGTGTGCGCGGCCATCACGCCGTGGAACTTCCCGCTGGCCATGATCACGCGCAAGGTGGCGCCAGCGCTGGCGGCGGGCTGCCCGGTGATCATCAAGCCGGCCGAGCTCACGCCGCTGACCGCGCTGGCTGCCGCCGAACTGGCCATCCGCGCCGGCATTCCGGCTGGCGTGCTCAACGTCATCACCGCCGACAGCGACCAATCCATCGCGGTCGGCAAGACGCTGTGCGCCAGCGACGTGGTGCGCCACATCAGCTTCACTGGGTCTACCGAGGTGGGCCGTATCCTCATGGCGCAGAGCGCGCCCACCGTCAAAAAGATGTCGCTCGAACTCGGCGGCAACGCACCCTTCATCGTGTTCGACGACGCCGACATCGACAGCGCGGTGGAAGGCGCCTTTGCCAGCAAGTACCGCAACGCCGGGCAGACCTGCGTGTGCTCCAACCGCATCTACGTGCAGGCTGGCGTGTACGACAGCTTCGTGGAGAAATTCGCCGCGCGGGTGAAGACCGCCAAGGTCGGCAACGGTTTCGACGAGGGAGTGAACCAGGGCCCGCTGATCGAGGAAGCCGCCCTGGTGAAAGTGCAGCGCCATGTGGACGACGCGCTGGCCAAAGGCGGGCGCGTGGTGGCCGGAGGCAAACGCCTCACCTCAATGGGCAGTGGCCAGTTTTTTGAACCCACCGTGGTGGCCGAAGCCACCGCCGACATGCTCTGTGCGAAGGAAGAAACCTTCGGCCCCTTCGCTCCCGTGTTCAAGTTCGACACCGAGCAGGAAGCGATTGACGCCGCGAACAACACCGAGTTCGGCCTGGCCAGCTACTTCTACAGCCGCGACGTGGGCCGCATCTTCCGGGTGAGCGAGGCACTGGAATACGGCATGGTGGGCATCAACGTGGGCATTCTCGCCACCGAGCATGTGCCCTTCGGCGGCGTCAAGCAGTCAGGCCTGGGCCGCGAAGGTTCGCACCACGGCATGGACGACTACGTGGAGATCAAGTTCCTCTGCATGGGCGACATCCTCAAGTAAACTCCACGCCTTCGCGGGTGTAGTTCAATGGCAGAACGGCAGCTTCCCAAGCTTCATACGAGGGTTCGATTCCCTTCACCCGCTCCACATGAGCATCTAAAGGCCGTCAAGGACATGCACCTGACGGCCTTTTTCATTGGTGAATCAACACTCTGCGTTGCAGCAACGTCCAGCGGCAGACATTGACAGTCGGAACGAGAGCGGGGAACAATGCGGGGAACAAACAAACCCCTACCCGTAGAACCGGGGCACAAACCTGGAAAGCTGTTCCCCGATGCTCACTGATCCTGATTGCAAGAACAGCACCTGCCCGCCCGACAAGAAGCGGATGCGCCTGACCGATTCGGCAGGCCTGTACCTGGAAGTCAGTCCGAGCGGTTCAAAGCGTTGGTTTCTGAAGCTGTACAAGGGGGGCAAGGAGACGCGCCTAGCGCTGGGCAGCTATCCGGCAGTGACCTTGAGGGAGGCACGAAACAAGCGGGATGCAGCCAAGGTGCAAAAGGCGGAGGGCCGTGACCCGATAGAGTCGCGCAAGCTTGAAAAGCTGACCAAGGCCGCGACCGGGGCAACTACCTTTGAAGCGGTGGCCCGTGAGTTCCACGCCGTCAAGGCGGCGGGCTGGAGCGACGGCCACGGCACCAAGTGGCTGCGGATGAACGAGATTTACCTGTTCCCACACATCGGCAGTTTGCCGGTGAGCAAAATCAAAGCCCCGTCTCTATTGGCGGCGCTGCGCAAGGCAGAGGCGAAGGGCATTCTCAGCACGGCGCAAGACCTGCAACAGATGGCCGGGCAGGTGTTCCGCTACGGCATTCAGACAGGCTACTGTGAGAGCAACCCGGCGGGCGACCTGAAGGGCGCACTCAAGCCCCATGTGGCGAAACACTTTTCAGCGGTGCTTGATCCGGTGGAGGCCGGGGGCTTGCTGCGGGCCATCGACGGCTACACCGGGCAACCGGCCACGCTGGCGGCAATGCAACTCTCTGCCCTGTTCTTTCAGCGGCCCGGCAACATCCGGGCAATGGAATGGGCATGGGTTGATCTGGAGGGGGCCATGCTGACCATTCCACCGTCTGACATGAAGCGCAAGAAACACGAGAAGGTCAACGGCAAGCCCCACCTCGTGCCCCTGTCCACCCAAGCGGTGCGCATTCTGAAAATGCTGGAGCAGTTGACCGGGGGCGGGCGCTATGTGCTTCCGGGGGCGCGGGACCGCAACAAACCAATGAGCGACGGCACGATCAATGCGGCGCTGCGTCGGCTGGACTTTGGAAACGATGAACATGTGGCCCACGGGTTTCGAGCGATGGCCCGCACCATGATCGCGGAGCGCATCCCCGGTATTCCCGCTGACATGGTGGAAGCTCAACTTGGCCACGGGAAAAGCGGGCCGCTAGGCAGCGCCTATGACCGTGCCGACTACCTGGGGCAGCGTCGCCAGATGATGCAGACGTGGGCCGACTATTTGGACAAGCTGCGAGCCGGTGCCGAGGTGATCGAGTTCAAACGGGCCTAAGATTTTTGCCAGCCCTAGGCTGATCCCCGAAAAACCCGTTTCCCTGACGGGCTGGGCTGGCACCTCAATTCAGGGTGGCGCGAGGGGCGCATGAGTAACTTATTCAAGCTGAAAAAGTGGATGTCGATTAGCGACACTGCAATAAGACTATCTACGATCTTCGGTGAAAAGGTGGGTGAAGCAGATGTTTTGAGACTTGCACTTGATGGTCACTTAAAGCTTTCAGTTCAATTGGTCAACGGAGCATATGGCCGCTATTGCACACCAGTTAATGTCGATGACATTAAGTGGGTTGAAATGCCTTCGTTGGATGGCGTGCGCACGGTGAGTATTCCTGCTGGTGGACGAATCTGGTCAGATTCAAGAGGCACATTTCAAGTAACGGAAGGCGTCACTCGCTTGAATGAAGGCATCTGGGATTTGCCATTGACGGGCGGTGAGCGGATAGATGTAGAGCATGAATATCAAAACTTAACGAACGGACCAGAGGTCACTGGGGTAACGCTTGAAGGTATTTTCGTTGCTTCAGAAAGTGGAGGTCTCTACGAAATTCAGACGTCTTTTGAATTCAATGAATCAAAAATCATCGACAAACAAAAGCGATCTCCGACGCGTCGCAGTGTTGAATATTTTCCAGCAGGAGCCTTACCGACAGACAGCGTTCTAGTAGTCCGGACCGATGCACTGAGACAGCTTGAGCAGAGCATGAGTGAAGGGTCAGAACGAGCCGAGAAACCGTTGCTGACCCGCGAGCGCGACACCTTGCTGACCATCATTGCCGCCTTGGCGCAAGAGGCGAATATCAAGATCTCTACTCCCAGCAAGGCTGCGGTGGTGATAGAAGATTTAACCGTCCGCATGGGTGCGCCCGTCTCAAAACGAGCGATAGAGGAGCACCTGAAAAAAATACCTGATGCCTTAGGAAGTCGCGCCAAGTAAGACATCGGCGGGCATTTGCCCATTGATTTTGGCAACTGCCCTCCATCGAGAACACTAGGTTTGATATTTAGCCCCGTTGGCAAGTTGCGCCAATGTCATATAGGGGCAAAAATGTCTATCTTGAGAATGCCAGCCGTTAAGGCTGAAACGGGACACCGCTCCCATGCAAGCATCTACAACGCTATCAAGGCCGGTCTTTTCACCAAGCCTGTGCAGATCGGGCAGAGGTCTGTTGGCTGGCCATCAAATGAAGTCGAAGCCATCAACGCGGCACGTATCAGCGGTCAATCAGAGGACGAGATCCGCGAACTGGTGAATCTGCTTCATTCGCAGCGGGGAAAAAAGCTGGCCGTATTGCTGGCCGCGTAAGGGGTGACTATGACGATCAACACCACCCCAAAAGAAACGCCCACCGGGGACGGCAATCCCACGGCAGGCAACACGATCAACGATCTCAATTTTCCCACGGCGGAGCGCAACGACAAAGCGTTTTCTAACCTGCGGGCAGCGTTCGCAATGAAGGGCCACGCGTTACACCGAACAGACCCGGCAGACGGGGCGGTGACATATTGGGCCGAACGTTGCGGACTGGTGCGCTACCTGCCCACCATTGACACGGCGCGGCGATTCCTGGAGCAGATTGGGGGGCGGCTGTGATTGCAGGGTCTGATCCCTCCGAGCATTTCCGGGCCGCGATTGCATCGGCTGGCCTGACACCGCCAGACGCGATCGAGGCGGACGGCGCCATCCACCGTTTCAGCACCAGCGGCAAGCGGGCTGATGATTCGGGCTGGTATTTGTTGCACCTGGACGGCATCCCGTCTGGTGCATTCGGATGCTGGCGCGAGGGCCTGCAATCCACCTGGTGCGGCAAGGCCGACAACGAGATGACTGCGACGGAGCGCGATGCCCACCGCCAGCGAGTCAACGCCATGCGGATGCAGCGCGAGGCAGAACAGGTGGAACGGCAGCGGCAGGCTGCAGCGGCGGCGGCACTGATCTTGACTCAGGCGACACCGACGACCGAGCATGAATACCTGACGCGCAAGGGCATCAAGCCCCACGGCGTGAAGTCTGACGGCCATCACTTGTTGATCCCGATGCGGGATACATCGGGGGCACTGCACAGCCTGCAAACCATCGCACCGGACGGCAGCAAGCGTTTTCAACCTGGCGGACGGGTGAAGGGCTGTTACTTCGCCATCGGAAAACCTGATGGCGTGCTGATCGTGTGCGAAGGCTACGCCACCGGCGCGACCATCCATGAGGCGACAGGGCACGCGGTGGCGGTGGCGTTCAATGCGGGCAACCTGGAGGCCGTGGCATCTGCGCTGCGCATCAAATACCAGGCGCTGAAGATCACGGTGGCCGCTGACGATGACCACATGACCGAGGGCAACCCCGGGCTGAGCAAGGCGACTGCGGCGGCGCAATCTGTGGGCGGATGTGTGGCTGTGCCCGTGTTCCCGGCAGGCCGACCAGACAAGGCGACGGACTTCAATGACCTGCACCAGTTGGCCGGGCTGGTCGCGGTACGCCAATGCATTCAAGCGGCGCAAGCTACCGCCATATCAAGCGGCGCATGGCCGGAGCCCACGCCCTTGCCTGATGCGTTGCCACCTGTTCAAGCCTTCGACGCGGAGTTGATGCCAGACGCGTTGCGGCCCTGGGTGATGGACATTGCCCACCGGATGCAATGCCCGCCTGATTTCCCGGCTGTAGCCGCACTGGTGGCTGCATCAAGCCTGATCGGTGCCCGTGCTGTGGTGCAACCCAAGGCACGCGATGATTGGCAAGTAGTGCCGAATCTGTGGGGTATGACGGTAGGCCGGCCAGGCGTGAAAAAAAGCCCTGCACTGGCCGACACACTGCGACCGCTCAACCGTTTGCAGGCGAACGAGTTTGAGCAATGGCAGGTGGCACACGATGCATGGGCGCTCGATTGCAAGGTGGCCGAATTGGCGGGCGACGCCAACGGCAAGAAGGCCAAGGGGCTTGCCTTAAAAGACCCGGCGGCAGCGCGTGCCTTGCTAGAGCCAATCGACGCACCCGCCGAACCCGTGGCCCGGCGCTACATCGTCAACGACGCGACGGTGGAAAAGCTGGGCGAACTGTTGCAAGAGAACCCATGGGGCACTCTCTCCTATCGGGATGAACTGTACGGGCTGCTGACCAGCCTGGACAAGCAAGGGCAAGAAGGATCACGCGCCTTCTATCTCCAAGCCTATGACGGCAATCAGGGATACACCTTTGACCGCATCCAGCGAGGCACCGTGCATGTGCCCCGTGTTTGTCTGTCGATGCTGGGCGGCATCCAGCCGGGCCGCGTTCAGGAATACGTGCGCGGTGCCGTTGCGGGTGGCAGTGCAGATGATGGCCTGCTGCAGCGGTTCGGCTTGACGGTGTGGCCTGACACCAGTGGTGATTTTGTCCACGTTGACCAGTGGCCCGACACCCCGGCGAAACAGACCGCCTGGGCAGTTTTCGAGCGCCTCGCATCCCTAGCGCCAGCAAGCGAGACAGACGCGCATGTATGGCGTTTTGATGCCGCTGCGCAGGCTTTGTTTGTGGAGTGGCTGGTGCCCTTTGAAATCGAGATTCGCGGGGATGACATGCACCCGGCGATGGTGTCGCACCTGTCCAAGTACCGAAAGCTGATCCCTGCCCTGGCGCTGGTGTTCGCGTTGATCGACACGCCCGACAGCGGCAACGTGATCGGAGAGCGTGAGCTGATCCGGGCGCTGGTGTGGGGCGACTTCCTGCGCACCCATGCACAGCGCCTGTATGCGGCGGCAGTGATCCCTGAGACAGTCGCAGCGGCGGCGCTGCTGACGAAGATCAAAGGCGGCAAGCTGATAGACCGAGACGGCGTGCTGATGGACAGCTTCACCCCCCGTCTGGTGGCTCAAAAAGGATGGGCAGGACTGGCGACCCCCGACGCGGTGCGCAAGGCTGCTGACGTACTGGCCGACTTCGACTGGCTCAAGCTGGGGCCCGGGCAGACGGTGCCAGCGGGCGGTAGGCCAAGTGACCGCTATGCCATCAACCCGGTGGCGTTGATCGGGAGTGCTGGCGCATGAGTTGGCTTGAGCGACTGAAGAAAACAGCGGTAGTGCCCTGCGCCCCACCTACAAAACCTACAGAACCCGGTTTCGTAGGTTTCGTAGGCAACCCGGCGGCCCTTTCTCAAAATTCAGCGGGCGAGGCAGATGCGGCAAACGACGCAGCCCCACCGCCAGACCCCGACCTGTATTGCTGGCCGCACACCACCGCGATGAACACGGGGGAGATTGACACGTTCACGCGGCGGCTGGCGCGGTTCACGGACCAAGGCATGGGGCTGAATGAAGCGGAACGCCTGGCAGACAAGCTGGTGATGCGAGACAGGGAGGCCGATGACCGGCGGTTGTGTCTGGAGTGCTCACACCTTGCGGGCGCAGGCCGCTGGAGCTGCGGCAATGCAACGAGCGCGGACGTATCGGCTCAAGGGCTGTCGCGTGAGCTGGTGACGATGCCGCAGCGTTGCCACGGTTTCACCCCGTGAGTGCCTTATGTCCACGCGAACGAGAAAGGAAAAAGCCATGAGCAAGACCAAACCGAAACACGATCCCAAGTCCCTGCCGATACCGGCAACGCCGTCTCAGACCCCCGAGCAATCTTTGTCGCGGGCGGCGCTGGTGCCTTCAATCAATGCGGCATCGGTAATCGAGGCCTATCAGGGCAACATCATGGGCAAAGACTGTGACCTTGCGGAAATGGTGGAGTGCCTGCGCGAAACCATCAAAGAGGTGAAAGGTGGAGACCTGACAAGGCTTGAGGCCATGCTCGTATCGCAGGCCACGGCGCTGCAAACTATGTTCACCAGCCTCGCACGGCGGGCGGCGAACCAGCAACAGCTAAGGCAGTTTGAAACCTTCATGGCGCTGGCACTGAAGGCCCAAGCCCAAAGCCGGGCCACCGTTTCGGCGCTGGTGGATTTGAAATATCCACGGCAGGCGACTTTCGTGAAGCAGGCCAACATTGCCCACGGCCCGCAACAGGTCAACAACGGGGCGGCACCGCCTTACGCGACCAGTACGCACGCCCCCGCGCACGCGGGAGAAACAAAACCCGCGCAGACCGAACTATTGGAGCGACAGCATGGCGAACGGATGGACACCGGAAAACTCAAGGGAGTAGGTGATTCAACGACCTTCGCGCGATCCGCACCTGGCGCAGGGTAGCGTTGTCCATTGGTGGCATTTGGTGCAGATCACGGTTTTTGGAACGTACTGCGCTGCATTTATAGGCGGTTTGTTGGCATCTTGTGATTTAGTTGGGAGGGGTGCCACCGCCCCGCCCGCCTTTCCCTCATTCAATGTTAGAAGAACTTTTCTGGCACAAGAGCGGCAGACGTTTATCTTCCGATCCCAACAGTTGGAGACGCAAACGAGTTGATCACACTTGCCGCAGCGACGACGGGGAGCGTGCGGAGTACAACCGCATGACTCGCAAGTTGCTTTTAGTCTGCGGGTTGTCCAGAACCGAGTATTCACCTGAACACCTTTGCGACCTCGCAGGTAGTCCCGCTATCGAAGATGAGCTTGTTGTCGTAGGAGTAGCGCTCGTACCTCAATACAGCATCGTCGCCATAGGTGTATTCATAGCAGTATTTCGTCTGGATGAAGAAGCCCTCGCTCGTCTTGTAAAGATCTTGATCAACTCGACGGACATTGACTCGATACATCTCTGCACACACCGAAACCACAGTACCTACCGCGAGCAGCACCACCAACCATTTTCCTGTTTTCATGCTCACTGACCTCATAAAAGATCCCGACAGCAACGGATCTCCTTGGATTCTTCATCAGGAAACATCTCTGACCAATGGGAAAAGTCACGAAACATCTGAAATCTGGCTGCGTTCGTCGAGACAGCAACGAACATGGTGAAATTCAACCAAGGAGCACTGCATGTCAAACGGATGGACGCCAGAACGACGGGCGCGGCAAGCGGCACTGATCCGTACATGGAAACCTTGGAGGCAGTCCACCGGACCGAAGACATCCAGCGGTAAGGCCACCGCGTCAAAGAACGGTTACAAAGGCGGTCATCGGCAAATGCTCCGACAGTTGTCGCGCCTGGTGAGTGCCGAGATTAAAGAAGCGCGGGAACTGCTGACCGCGTTACCCCGCTGACCAAGGGAGAACACATTTGAAATTGCCTCTACATTGCTCCGCGCTATGCGCGCTTGTCATTGCTGCGTCAACTGCAATGGCTGGGACTGTTGAACAGGCAACGGTCATTGCAGAACCTCAGATGCAGATCAAGGATGGTGCGATTCAGGGGTGTGGCTATCGCCTCAAAAGCATTCCGCAGTCCCTTGCGGGGCTTACGTCAGTCATCATTTTGGATACGTCCTTCAACATTTACGCAGAGGGTGTGGCGTTGCTCAAGGGCGGGGCTGTTCGCGTTGCAGTCAAAGCTGGCGCGCCGGGGAAGGCCGAGAACAGACAGATCGCAAGCTTTTGGATGAAGGCACAAGGCGAGAAGCCGACCAAGGCGCTGAATGGCAAAGTGATCCCGGGGGAGAATCAGGGCTACCTGCTTTACGGCGAATCAATTGCTGCTGTTGCGAAGTTGTTTGACTCAGTGGCTGACGGCACGCCGCTGACCATAGGCGTAAGGGTCAAAGGGGAAGGCATCGACCGCATCTATTCAGGCGTTGCACAGTTGTCCGACCGAGACAGAAACCAAGGTGCGGAGTGCCTGAGTGACTTGGTGAAGCAGATGGAAGCCGATCTTGAGCCCAAGCCTTCTCGCCAGTGAAGGGATGGTCGCTCGTGGCCCATAACTGCTGCAATGCAGTTTTGGGCCCGGTCCAGCTTGAGATCGCATGACGCCCATCGGCCACAAAGCGGCCGGATGGTCAAGAGGAAAGCAGTCGCTCAACGTGACGGTGAGCGGCACGTTGCGGTTAGGGCTGCACCGTGCCGGACTTCCAATGGCAATGTGCGGCCACTTACCGCAATGTGTCCGAGTCGGCCGACCAGTTAGGCATCTTCCGGCCCATGTTTGATGACGAACGCGTCGCGAAGCTTGAACACATGTGGGGGAACATCGTTCGGATCTCCGGCCACTGCTTCAGGATTGAAGCGAGACTCGCGCACTTGTTCAATGATCAGAGGCATGAAAGATTCACTTTGGCCTTGCGTCTCAGGCCCTAAGTGCGCGACCAGGTCTAGCTCTATTGCCAAGCCCGCGGCAGCCATGAAGGGAGAGCGACCGAGAGCTTCACAGAACTGCTCGGCGAGTGGCTGAGGGAGGCCTGAAACGATCGTTGGGAGCATCGACGGTGAGAAATCGAAGCTGACGCAGTGAGGTTCTCCCGCAAACTCTGTATTCGCGCTCGCAGTGATGAGATTGTCGTTCACTCGTCCAAACAGGTTCAGACGAGTGCCGAACATGACCAAAGCCGAGTCGTGAGAAAACCCTAGTCGGTGGAGCTTGAACCCAAAGTCGGGCGCGAATTTGCGGCGCGCGGGTTCGGCCAGATACTCCGGCGACATGTACTTCACGATTTCCTCCCACCGCGACTCGAATTCGTCAAACGCGAGATGTAAGAGAGGGTCGGCGTGATCGGTACTGAAAATTGCAAGCTCTCGGCCGTTGCACAGCGCAAACTCTCGACAACGAATCTCGGGATGAACGGCATAGCTATACGCTTGCTGAACATGCATGGGGTCAAGGACCCCTTCATTCGGGCCCTTTGCATCAAGGATAAGAGCAGGTTTGTCCTTCAAAACAAGGGTGTAGTCAGGGATGATCGTCACCGGATGATTGCGTGTGCCCAATCGAATGAACGGCTGTCGTAGCTTCTTGCTGCGCAAGACTCGAGCCCCGCCAGAAGGCAGGTATCCAAGTCGCGAAAGGATTGGGACGATCACCAACTCCCGAACAGAGTCCTCCTTGAAGTCTGGGTCGTCAAATGCAGCGGCTGTCAGATTCGCAAACATAGGTGCCTAACTCTTGGTTTACCTGGGACAAGATTGCTCGGGGCCCGTTGCCTTCAGTCAAATACGCACCTTGCTCAACTAGAGGCGGTCAGTAGTGCGCTCTGGGAGGCTACGGGACGAGCGTATTCGCGGCGTTCTCTAGGGTCGTCAAGGCGTGAAGAATCACGGTCGTCCCGGACCATTGAGTCGAGTAAATGAAACGCCCTGGCGTTACGCCCCTGCACTGTGCGCCCGTAAGGTTGAACGGTGCTGCTCGGATCATTTTCGAGAAGTCGTCCCAAGCCTTGTCAGATTTGTGCGCGATGGCATTCCGTATCTTCTTCAGCTTGGTCAAGTCCTGCACCGTTGCCTGCGGGAGAACGAATCGATGCCCGGCCCCGATGTGGGCATCTGCACGACTAACGAACGTGTCGAAACTTGACCACTCGACGAATCTCGCTGGATGGTCCGGATGGTTCAAGATTTTCTCGGCCAATCTGTAGGAGGCGTTCTTTGTCCGAAACGCCTTCACCTCCGAGCGAAGAGTTCCGGTCGCAAGCGTCGCCAGGTCCGTGGTGATTACGTCCTTACAGAACGCTTCCCAATAGGTCAACGCGCTGATGAAAAGCCCCTCGGATAGCTTGTGCACGTCTGGGAACGTGAACAGCCCCCCCCGTCCGACGCCGCTGCACACCTTGCCGTAGGCGACGCGGATGTGAGCTAATGAGTCTAGGTACTCGTCGCGAATGGCAATGGCCGTGCGCATGCGGTGTGCCTCCCCAATAGGTTTATTTGCAGCTGGCAGCCGACTGATGCAGCAGACCAATACGGGCCCATGTAGGTTCCTCGGCCACAGGAGCAGCAACGCACTCGAAAGCAGACTCTTGGTGGCGACCGATTCTGGCCGATTCCTGATTCCTGTAGTCTAGCTTCTGAGGTGTGAGTTGCGTCCCGCCAAGTTGGGATGGCCGGACGGAGACTTTCACCGGCAACGAGGCAAGCCGTCTTTCGTGGGTAGCCCACCCAATATCGGGGAACAAATCGGGGAACAGGTGAGAGCTCAGCGATCTCTACGCCAGATTAATCAATCACTTACGGAGATTTTTGGCTTCCCTTCACCGCTCCAAATCCCTTCAGGGCGCAACCACCTCGCGCATGCGTTCCAGATCGCGGCGGTACTTCTTCGCCAGCACCTGCTTCTGTCGCTCGCTCAGAATCTTGCCCGACACCTGAAAGAACTTTCGCTCTTCTTCTTTCAGGTGGTGGTGCACTTCGTGAGACAGCTTTTTCACGCCGGCCAGCCATTCTTCGGGCTTGCCCCGCGCCTTGGCAATGTCTTCGACACACTCATCGATTTCGTGGTGCTCCGAAAGTGCGTGCCGCGACGACTTGAGGCCCATGTCGTCGAGCAGGATTTGCGCGTAGAGAAAGCGTTCCTCGGCGGCGGCGTGAGCCGCGAGCTCGATGCGCAGTTCCCGAAAAATTTCCTGAGCGCGCGCGTCGTACGTCTTGATGCGCGTGAGTTGCCGGCACAGTCTGCGCTGAACTTCGTGGCTCTCGCGCAGTGCGTCGTAAATGTTGTCCATGGGTTCTCTCCGTGTGGGTGCGTTGCCGCGTGGGGAGCAACGTCGAGTGACCATACCGAGAAATCACCACCCGTTCCGTAGGACAGTGCCGCAATCTGGCGGCGCGGCCTAGCCCGTCAGCGACGATCCCACACCCAGCAGCGCGAGCACACCCAGCACCGCGAAAATCAGCCCGGCCACGATGTGCACCACCTTGATCGGCACACGCCGCGTGAGTGCATCGCCAAAAAAGACCACGGGCGCGTTGGCCAGCATCATGCCGAAGGTGGTGCCCAACACCACGGCGATCAGCGGTTCGTACTGCGCGCCTAGCGCCACGGTGGCGATCTGGGTCTTGTCGCCCATCTCTGCCAGAAAGAAAGCCCAGGTGGTGGCGAAGAACACACCCATCTGGCGCTTGGGCACGGCGTCTTCGTCGTCGAGTTTGTCGGGGATGAGCATCCACACCGCCATGGCGATGAACGAAATGCCGAGCACCCAGCGCATCACATTCGGTCCCACGGCTGCCATGATCCAGGCGCCCGCTGCGCCGGCCAGCGCGTGGTTGAGCAGGGTTGCCACGAGGATGCCCCAGACGATGGGCCAGGGCCTTTTGAAGCGGGCGGCCAGCACGAGAGACAACAGTTGCGTCTTGTCGCCCATCTCGGCGAGGGCGACGATGCCGGTGGACAGAAGAAAGGCTTCCAAGGGGATCTCGGTGAACAAAAGAAAACGCCCGCGAGGAGCGGGCGCTGCACAGGGGCGATTTTACCGGCTCAGATCAGCGCAACGCCGGTCCTGGATTGCAGGTACTCGCGAGTGACGCCAGGCGCCAGCTCGACCAGTTTGAGGCCGTCGGGCGTCACGTCCATCACGGCGAGGTCGGTGATGATGCGGTCCACCACGCCAACGCCGGTGAGGGGCAGTGTGCAGGCCGGCAGGATTTTCAGGTCTTCGGTGCCGTCCTTCTTTTTTGCCACGTGTTCCATGAGCACGATCACGCGCTTCACGCCGGCCACCAGATCCATGGCGCCACCCATGCCCTTGACCATCTTGCCCGGGATCATCCAGTTAGCCAAGTCGCCTTTCTCGCTGACCTGCATCGCGCCCAGGATGGACAGGTTGATCTTGCCGCCGCGGATCATGGCGAAGCTGTCGTGGCTGCCGAAGATGCTGGAGCCCGGCAGCGTGGTCACGGTCTGCTTGCCGGCGTTGATGAGGTCGGCATCCACCTGGTCTTCCGTGGGAAACGGACCAATGCCCAGCATGCCGTTTTCGCTCTGCAACCACACTTCCTTGTCGCCGGTGTGGTTGGCCACCAGCGTTGGAATGCCGATGCCGAGGTTGACGTAGAAGCCGTCTTCGAGCTCTTGTGCCGCGCGCGCGGCCATTTGGTCTTGGGTCCAGGGCATGGTCAGGCTCCAGCTTTCTCGGTGATGGTGCGCTTCTCGATGCGCTTTTCGGGGTTCGGGTTGTGCACGATGCGGTGCACGTAAATGCCGGGCAGGTGCACCTCGTCGGGCACCAGCGCGCCAGTCTCCACAACCTCCTCCACCTCGACCACGCAGATCTTGCCGGCCATGGCAGCGGCGGGATTGAAGTTTCGAGCGGTCAGGCGGAACTGCAGATTGCCCGATTTGTCGGCGCGGTGCGCCTTGACCAGCGAGACATCGGGCACCAGAGCGCGCTCCATCACATAGGTATCGCCATCGAACTCGCGCAGTTCCTTGCCTTCGGCCACCAGCGTGCCGACGCCCGTCTTGGTGAAGAAGGCCGGAATGCCGGCCCCGCCGGCGCGCAGCTTTTCCGCCAGCGTGCCCTGGGGCGTGAACTCCAGTTGCAGTTCACCAGCCAGGTACTGCCGCTCGAACTCTTTGTTCTCGCCCACGTAGCTGGAGATCATCTTGCTGATCTGCCGTGTTTCCAGCAGCTTGCCCAGACCGAAGCCGTCGACCCCGGCGTTGTTGGAAATCACGGTGAGGTTCTTTGCGCCACTGTCGCGCAGCGCATCGATGAGCGCCTCGGGGATGCCACAAAGGCCGAAGCCGCCGACCGCCAGCAATTGGCCGTCGGCAACGATGTCCTTCAGCGCAGCGGCCGCGCTCGGATAGATCTTGTTCACGGAATGGTCTCCAGGAGGGAAGCAAACAGGCCGCTACGATACTACGTAAAGACATACGTAGTACTTCGTAAAGCCAAACCCTATGGACATCGATTACCGCCTGGCCTTTGACCTCGCCCCCGTGGGGCTGGCGCTCTCGCGCCAGCGCGCCATGGTCGACTGCAACCAGGCCCTGTGTGACATGTTCGGCGCCACCCGCGACCAGTTGATCGGCGAGAGCTTCCAGATCCTCTACCCCAGCGCCGACGAATACGAACGCACGGGCGCGCGCATCGAGCCCCTGCTGGGCCGCAACGGCACCTACGCGGACAACAGAATCATGAAGCGCGTGGGCGGCCAGCTCAAGGGCGAGACCTTCTGGTGCCATGTGACTGGCCGCGCGCTGAACCGCGACGCGCCGCACGCGGCTGGCATCTGGAGCTTCGAGGACTTGAGTTCACGCCGCGCGGTTAAAGCGGAGCTCACGCCCCGCGAGCGCGAGGTGGCGGCCTTCCTCATGGATGGCCTGACCAGCAAGGAAATCGGCAAGCAGCTCAGCATCAGCCACCGCACGGTGGAGATTTACCGGGCCAGGCTGATGCGCAAGTACCAGGCGCACAGCACGCCCGATCTGGTGCACCGCCTGCTCGCGGGGTAGCTTATTGAGGTTGAAATCCAGAGTCCTGGATGATCTTGGCCCAGACCTTCCCGTAAGCCTGTTCGCGAGCGCCCAGCTGGTCGCCGCTCATGAAGCCCACCGTGAGTCCCATGGCGGTCAGCTTTTCGCGCACGTCGGGCTGGTTGATGGCTTTCTGCACCGCCTGAGCCAGCTTGTCCAGCACGGGCTTGGGCGTGCCGGCCGGGGCGAACAGGCCGTAGTACGGAACGTCCTCGAAGCCTTTCAGTCCGAGCTCGGCGAAGGTAGGCACTTCGGGCATGGCAGCCTGGCGCTGGCTGCCCATGACCGCCACCACGCGCAGCTTGCCGGCCTTGTGGTTCTCGATGAAATCGGGAATGGAGGCCACCCCCGCCGGGATCTGGTTGCCCAGCATGTCGGCCATCATGGGCGCGCTGCCCCGGTACGGTGCGGCCACCAGATCCAGGCCATTCTGCTTCGCGATCACCTGCACCAGAAACTGCGGCACGGAGGCCGGAGCGGGAATGCCCACCGTCCCCTTGCCGCCACCGGATTTCACGCCATCCACATAGGCCTTGAACGATTGCGCGGGCGTGCCGCTGGAGACCGCGAAGGCGTTGACGAAGGTCGCGAAGCCGGCCACCGGCACGAAATCCTTCGCCGGTTCATAGCCCGGGTTTTTTGTCACCATCGGCAGGATGGTGATGCTGTGGTCGTGGCTGAGGAAAACGGTGTTGCCATCGGGAGCCGACGCTTTCAGCGCCTGCGCCGCGATCTGCCCACCGGCACCGGGTTTGTTGTCCACCACCACCGCATGGCCCAGCTCTTCCTTGAGCCGCTCGGCCAGAATGCGTGCGATGGCATCGGTGCCACCGCCGGGCGGGAAGCCCACCAGCACCCGTGTGGTGGGTGCGCTCTGGGCTTGGGCGAGGCCGAGGCCGAGGAACACAGTGGCACCGAACGCAACCACCATGCGGCGACTCAGCAGAGAAACAGAAATGCTCATGGCACAAGGCTCCTGAAAATTGGGTTGAAGAATGAAGTGAAAGCGAGCAAGGTTCAGGCCACTGGCGCGTCCACTACGCTGGCCGCCGTGCGAAACGCCTCCACCGCCGTCGGCACGCCGCAGTAGATGCTAGCGTGAAGCAGCACTTCCTGAATTTCTTCGGGCGTTGCACCGTTGTTGAGTGCACCGCGCACGTGCCCCTTCAGCTCGTGCTGCTTGCCCAGTGCCGTGAGCATCGCCACGGTGATGAGGCTGCGCGTCTTCAGGTCCAGGCCGGGACGCTGCCACACGTCGCCCCAGGCGTTGCGTGTGATGTAGTGCTGCATCGGCAGCGAAAACGGCGTGGCGTTCTCGAAAGCTTGCGCCACGAAGTCTTCGCCCATCACCTGCCTGCGGGTGGCGAGACCCTTGTCAAAGTCCTTGTCGGGGGGCTGCTGGCTCATGCGCTCGGCTCCTGAAAAACCACCAGCATAGCCGCTGCCGCTACCATGGCAGCTCCACAGGAGACCCCCATGAACCGCTACCCCGCACCCGACATCAACGACCTCCCCGAAGACATCAAGGCCAAGGTGCTGGAGGTGCAGGAGAAAGCCGGTTTCGTTCCCAACGTGTTCCTGGCGCTGGCGCGCCGCCCCGCCGAATGGCGCGCGTTCTTCGCGTACCACGATGCGCTGATGCTGAAGGAAGAAGGTTCGCTGACCAAGGGCGAGCGCGAGATGATCGTGACCACCACCAGCGCGGCCAACCAATGCCTCTATTGCGTGGTGGCGCACGGCGCGATCCTGCGCATCTACGAGAAGAAGCCGCTGGTGGCCGACCAGGTGGCGGTGAACTACCGGAAGGCAGACATTCCGCCGCGCCAGCGGGCGATGCTGGATTTCGCCATGAAGGTGTGCCTGCGTTCACACGAGATCAACGAAGAAGATTTCCCGCCGCTGCATGCACATGGGTTCTCGGACGAAGACATCTGGGACATCGCAGCCATCACCGCGTTCTTCGGCCTGTCCAACCGCATGGCCAGCTTCAGCAACATGATGCCCAACGCCGAGTTCTACCTGATGGGCCGAGTGCCCAAAGCAAAGCCCTCCGCCTGATCCGATTGCATCAGCTGCCGATGCGCAGCAGCTTGCCGCTGCCGCCGTCGGTGAGCAGGTAGAGACGGCCGTCGGGACCCTGGCGCACATCGCGAATGCGCTCGTTGCGGTTGGCGAGCAACCGTTCGCGGCCCACCACCCGGGTTCCATCCAGCTGCAGGCGCCACAAGGCACTCCCGGCAAGTGCGCCCACGAAAAGGCTGCCTGTCCAGTTGGCTGGCTGGCTGCCGGTGAAGAACGCCATGCCGCTCGGCGCAATCGAAGACTTCTGGCCGCCGGTCCACGCAGCGCCGGTGATGGTCTCCCAATACGACACCGGCTGCTCCATGCCGGCCATCGCCGTGCCCGAACCCACCTGTGTCGTCGTGCCGTACTCCTGGCCATAGCTGATCACAGGCCAGCCATAGTTGCGCCCGGCCAGCGTCTGGTTCACTTCGTCGCCCCCCTGCGGGCCGTGCTCGCTGGTCCAGAGTTCGCCGCTCACAGGATGCAGTGCGGCACCCTGAGGGTTGCGATGCCCGTAGCTCCAGATGCCACTCTGCGCGCCAGCCAGCACCGGGTTGCCCGGTGCAGCGGCGCCTGACGTGGTGATGCGCACCACTTTGCCGTTGCCCCGCGATAGGTCTTGCGCGTACGCCTGCTGGTCACTGTTCTGCCGATCGCCCATGGTGACGAAAAGGTGCCCGTTGCGATCGAACACCAGGCGCGACCCGAAGTGGCCGCTGCTGGCCACTTTCGGCAGTTGCCGGTAGATCACCTGCAGGTTGAGCAGGCTCAGCGACGCGGTGTCGAGTTCGGCACGGGCCACCGCAGTGCCGTTGATCGATGCATTGAAGCTGTCGGCTTCGGAGAAGCTGAAGTAGATGCGACGGTTGTTGGCGAAGTCGGGATCGATCACCACGTCGAGCAGGCCACCCTGCCCCGCCGTGGCGAGCGCGGGCAAACCGCTGATGTTGCTGAACGACTGACCATTGGCAGCGTACAGGCGCAGGCTGCCGGTGCGCCCGGTGATCAGCATGCGCCCGTCGGGCAGGAATGCCAGACTCCAGGGGTTGGGCAGGCCCGTGGCCAGCTCGGTCACCGCCACCGCGCCCGTGGTGGGCACGAATGCGGGGTCGTTCGGCGTCGGGGGGGAAGGAGCGCCAGGTGCACCACCGTCCGCATCGCCACCCCCACCGCCGCAAGCGGTCAACAAGCCGAGGAACAAGCCGATGCTGGCGAAGCGTGGTGAGAGTCTGGACATCGGACCATGCTAGGTCAGCCCGTGAAGCTGGGTGCAAGCAAATGTATGCAGCCGCAACAGCCGTCAGTTCAGCTGGTCGATCATGGTCGTCGGCAACGCGGCGGATCGCTGTTTCGGGAAATCCACCCACACGGTCGTGGCACCGCCCGAGGCATAAACCACACCAGGGACGTCGGCGCGTTCGAGCGTGCACCAGGTCTCGAAACTGCTGCGGCCCACATCGCTCACGAACATCGTGGCCACCACGTCGCCCGGGTACTCCAGCTGCTTGTGGAAGGTGCAGAACGCGTTGACGATCACCGGCCCCTCCCCCAGTGGATCGGGCTGGCAATCGATGGAGCGCATCCATTCGATGCGGATGGTTTCGAGGTAACGGAAGTAGGTCGTGTTGTTCACATGGCCCATCGCGTCCATGTCGCCCCAGCGAATGGGAATGGTCATGCGAAAAACCTGTTTCTTCTTTTCGGGCAGTTCAAATTTCATCGGTGGGCCTTGATGGAAGCGAGGATGCCGAGGACAAACAGTACGCAGGCAGCCCATTGCAGTGCGGCGGGCCAATGGCCGTCCCAGGCGAAAGAGTAGAGAAGACCGAAAACGGTCTCGCTCACGATGAGCTGGCCAGCCAGGCTGGGGCTCAGGCGGCGGCTGGCCATGTTCCAGAGCACGGAGGCCACCCAGGCCGAGCCGATGCCGGTAACGGCGCACACCACCACGAAGGTGCCGAACCCCGGCCGCGCCACCATGTCGGACGCGCTCGAACCCCACAAGGCCCAGAGCGCCATCGCACCCAGCCCGGCGGCCACGCCGAGCCAGTTGGCCCAGACGGTGGAATTCACGTCCGGGTGGTGGCGCAACCAGCGCGCATTGAGCAGCCCGAAAGCGGTCCAGCTCGCCATGGCGGCCACGGCATAGGCGAGCCCTCGCCACAGCTGTGCGCCCGTGGTGGGATCGTGGTCGCTGGCCGTGGCCTGCATCATGAGCAACATGCCCAGCACCGTGAGCACCAGGCCCGGCAGCAGCGCGACCCAGCGCAGGCCATGCGGTTTGCCGAGCAGCATGATCCACAAGGGAATGGTGCCGATGATGAGCACCGGCAAGGCCGCACCCGCATCGTTGATGGCGAGCACCAGCAGCAGGTAGTAGCCCGTGTATCCCAACAGGCTCAGGGCCAGCGCCGCACCCGCCTGACGCAGCGTGGGACTCAGCGGCACCGCACCGCCCATGGCGCCGCGCAAGCGACCCACCGCCAGCCACAGCAATGAGAACAATCCACAAGCCAGGAAACGGCCCACGGTGTAGTCCACCGACGAAAAACCCGGCACCAGCAGCGGCGCGACGAATGTCATGCCCCAGAAAGCACCCGCGCCCAGGCCGGCGAGCACGCCGATGGCCATGCCGGGCGGCCAGCCCGAAGGCCGCACAAGAACCGCTTCGTTCATTCAGGCCCCGAAACCGTCGTCGGCCGCGATCACCGCGCCGTTGATGAAATGGCTTTCGTTGGAGCAAAGCATGACCAGCACCGCATCCAGATCGGCCGGCTGACCCACGCGCTTGCGTGGCAGCATGTTGACCAGCTTCTGCCCTTGTTCGGTCTGCCAGTGGTGGTGGTTGATCTCGGTGTCGATGTAACCCGGGCAGATCGCGTTCACGTTGATGCCGAAGCGGCCCCACTCCACCGCCATGGCCTTCGTCATCTGAACCACCGCCGCCTTGCTCATGCAGTACACGCCGATCTGCGGCAGCACCTTGAGCCCGGCCATGGAGGCAATGTTGACAATGCGCCCCCCCACATAGGTGCCCGGCGCTGCGCCCTTGGCGCGCGCCAGCATGCGCCGGCCCACCTCCTGCGCCACGAAAAACGCGCCCCGGGTGTTGGTGTTGAAGATGTAGTCGTAATCTTCCTCGGTCACGTCCTGCAGGCGCTGCGTGGTGCTCACGCCCGAGTTGTTGATGAGGATGTCGATTGCACCGACTTCGGTTTCCGCATGGGCCACGCCCGCCTTGATGGAGGCATGGTCGGTCACGTCCATGGCCACCACATGCGCGTCGCCGCCACCAGCTTCGATGTGCGCGCGCAACGTCATGAGCCGGTCCGTGCGGCGCCCGGCCAGCACCACCGCCGCGCCGGCCCGCGAAAGCGTCTTGGCGAACTGTTCGCCCAAGCCGCCCGAAGCACCGGTGATGAGGGCCACGCGGCCCGAAAGATCCAGGCTGTATGCCATGAGAGAGCCTCCTCTAAAGTCGTTCATTCTGGCGTGTTCGGGCGGACTTGTCCGCCCCGCGCGCGACTGTGGCGCGTTAAGACGCACCTCGGCCCACTAAAATCATTTCTCCCACAAGAGCGAGACCACGACATGACACCCCAAGAGATCTTGAGCACCTACGGCCCGCGTGAAGCCATGGAGTACGACGTGGTCGTGGTGGGCGGCGGCCCCAGTGGCCTGGCCACCGCAATCCGCCTGAAGCAGCTGGCAGCCGAAAAGGGCGGCGAAGTGAGTGTGTGCGTGCTGGAAAAAGGTTCAGAGCCTGGTGCGCACATTCTCAGTGGCGCCGTGATGGACCCTCGAGCCATGAACGAGCTGTTCCCGGACTGGAAGGAACGCGGCGCGCCGCTGAACCAGGAGGTGAACGGCGACGATCTGCTGGTGCTCAGCGAAACCGGCTCCAGCCGCACGCCCGACTGGCTGGTGCCGCGCAATTTTCACAACCACGGCTGCTACGTGGTGCGCCTGGGCTCGGTGGTGAAATGGCTGGGCGAACAGGCCGAAGCGCTGGGCGTTGAAATTTTTCCCGGGTTCGCTGCCGCCGAGGTGCTCTACAACGACGACGGTTCGGTCAAAGGTGTGGCCACCGGCAACCTCGGCCTGGGCAAGGACGGCGAGCCGACAGACCATTTCCAGATCGGCATGGAGCTGCATGCGAAGTACACCGTTTTCGCCGAAGGCGCGCGAGGCAACCTGGGCAAGCAGTTGCTGGCGAAGTTCAAGCTCACCGAAGGCAAAGACCCGCAGACCTACGCCATCGGCGTGAAGGAACTCTGGGAAATCGATCCGGCCAAGGCCAGGCCGGGTCTGGTCGTGCACACCGCCGGCTGGCCCATGACCGACGACACTTTCGGCGGCGGCTTTCTCTACCACCTCGAAGACAACAAGGTCACCCTGGGTTTCGTCATCGGCCTGGACTACCAGAATCCCTGGATGTCGCCGTTTGATGAAATGCAACGCTGGAAAACCCACCCCGCGATCCGCGCGCACCTGGAAGGTGGCAAGCGCCTCGGCTACGGCGCCCGCGCCATCAACAACGGCAGCCCGCAGGCATTGCCCAAGACTGTGTTCCCGGGTGGCGCCCTGGTGGGCTGCGACGCGGGTTACATGAATGCCGCCCGCATCAAGGGCAGCCATGCCGCCATCAAGAGCGGCATGCTGGTGGCCGAAGCCGCCTTCGAGGCGTTGGCCGCAGGGCGCAGCGGCGACGAGCTCAGCGCCTACCCGAAGGCATTCGAGGCGAGCTGGCTCAACGAAGAACTGCAGCAAACGCGCAATTTCAAGCTGTGGTTCAAGAAGAGCCCGCTGATGGGCAAGCTCATGACCGGCATCGAGCAGTGGCTGCTGCCCAAGATCGGTATCGCCTCCCCGCCCTGGACGCTGCGCAACAGCACGCCCGATCACGCGAAGCTGCGCCCGGCTGCCGAAATGCCAAAGATCAGCTACCCCAAGCCCGACGGCCAGATCACCTTCGACAAGCTCTCCAGCGTGTTCGTTTCCAACACCAACCACGAAGAGAACCAGCCCGCTCACCTCACGCTCAAGGACAACAGCGTGCCGGTGCAGATCAACCTGGCGAAATACGCGGGGCCAGAGAGCCGCTACTGCCCGGCGGGCGTGTACGAATTCGTGAAGAACAACGACGGCGGCGACCGACTGCAGATCAACGCCCAGAACTGCGTGCACTGCAAGACCTGCGACATCAAGGACCCAACACAAAATATCGTGTGGGTCACCCCGGAAGGTGGCGGCGGGCCCAACTACGCGGGTATGTAGGACCAAGCCCCCACGCTCCACCGCTGCGCGGGTCGCTGCCCCCCAGGGGCTGATCCGGCTTGGGGCGGCCCGGCGCCGGATCGCGTGCACTAGAATCCTTCCCTGTCAGGAGAGCGCTTCCCCCGAGGAGGCCGCCGAAGGCGCAGGAGGCTGGTCAAACAGCCCTGAACGCTCAGGCAAAAGGACTGGCAAACGCTGGCCGCAAGGCTGGCGTCCCCCCTGGAGAGAGGTGGCCCCCGAGGTCATCCACCGAAGGAGCAAGCGCGGCATCGCCCGCGTGAATCTCTCAGGTAAAGCGGACAGTGGGGCAGCGCACGGATGAACCGTGTTCCGCCCTTCCGGGCCTGCCCCTTTGCCTGCGAGCCCCTCGTGTCCGACAACGATCTCCTCAAGACCCCGCTGCACGCCCTGCACACCGAACTCGGCGCCCGCATGGTGCCCTTCGCTGGCTACGCCATGCCCGTGCAGTACCCCGCCGGCCTCCTGGCCGAACACCACCACACACGCGCCGCCGCCGGCCTGTTCGACGTTTCGCACATGGGGCAGTTGCGCCTGGTCGGCCCGGACGCCGCCGCCGCTTTTGAATCGCTCATGCCGGTTGACGTGATCGACCTCGCCGTGGGCAAGCAACGCTACGGCCTGCTGCTCAACGACGATGGCGGCATCATCGACGACCTCATGTTTGTCAACCGCGGCGACGATCTCTTCGTAATCGTCAACGGCGCCTGCAAGGTCGGCGACATCGCGCACATGCAGGTCCGCATCGGCACGCGTTGCCAGGTCATCCCGCTGCCCGATCGTGGCCTTCTGGCGCTGCAAGGCCCGCAAGCGGTGACAGCCCTGCAGCGGGTCCTGCCGGGTGTCGAGAAGCTGGTGTTCATGACCGGCGGCGCTTTCAACTGGCGAGGTGCCGACCTGTTCATCACCCGCAGCGGCTACACCGGGGAAGACGGTTTCGAGATCTCTGTACCGGGCGACCGCGCCGAGGCCTTCGCCCGTGCCCTGCTGGAGGAGCCTGAGGTGAAGCCCGTGGGCCTGGGGGCGCGCAATTCTCTGCGCCTGGAAGCGGGCCTGTGCCTTTACGGCAACGACATCGACACCACCACCACACCGGTGGAGGCCGCACTGAACTGGGCCATGCAGAAGGTGCGCCGTACCGGCGGCGCGCGCGCGGGTGGCTTTCCTGGCGCAGAGCGCGTGCTGGCGCAACTGGATGGCACCGAGCCGCTGACGAGAAAGCGCGTGGGCCTGATCGCGCAGGAACGCATCCCCGTGCGTGAGCACACCGAATTGCAGAGCATCGATGGCCACACCATCGGCGAAGTCACCAGCGGCTTGCTTGGGCCCAGCGCAGACAAGCCGGTGGCCATCGGCTACGTGAGTCCGGCGCATGCCGCCATTGGCACGCGCGTGCAGGCCATGGTTCGAGGCAAGGCCGTGCCCATGGAAGTCAGCGCCATGCCTTTCGTGCCCAACCGCTATTTCCGAGGCTGATTTTTTTGTTTTATTCAGGAGTTCCCACATGACCACCAAGTACACCGAAGACCACGAATGGATCCGCGTCGAGGGCGACATCGCCACCGTGGGCATCACCGTCCACGCACAGGATGCGCTGGGCGATGTGGTGTTTGTCGACCTGCCTGAAGTGGGCAAAACGTTTGAGCAGAAAGAAGTGGCCGGAGTGGTCGAGTCGGTGAAAGCCGCCGCCGACGTCTACATGCCCATCAGTGGCGAAGTGATCGAAGTCAACGAAGCCTTGCGAGCCGACCCCTCGCTGGCCAACAGTGACCCGCTGGCCAGCGGCTGGTTCTTCAAGGTGAAGCTGTCCGAGCCGCAGCAGGTCGACGCTCTGCTGGATGAGACTGCCTACAACGCGTTCTCTGCAAGCCACTGACCTTTTCATCCATTTTTTGAGGCCCGCCATGCTGATGCCGTCCGTCAAACCTCTCCGTGAGCTCGAGAACCCTTCCGAATTCGTGGCGCGCCACATCGGCATCGGCGAGGCCGATGAGGCCCACATGCTCTCAGTGATCGGCGAGGCCTCGCGCCGCGCACTGATCGACGGCATCGTGCCGCGCAGCATCGCGCGCAGCCAGGGCATGCAATTGCCACCGGCCATCACCGAGGCAGCGGCACTCGCCGAACTCAAGGCACTCGCGCAGAAAAATCGCGTGCTCAGGAGCTTCATCGGTCAGGGTTACCACGGCACCCACACGCCGGGCGTCATCCTGCGCAACGTGCTGGAGAACCCCGCCTGGTACACGGCCTACACGCCCTACCAGGCCGAGATTTCGCAAGGCCGCATGGAAGCGCTCATCAACTTCCAGACCATGGTGTGCGATCTCACCGGCATGCCGATTGCCAACGCCTCCATGCTTGACGAAGCCACGGCCGCCGCAGAGGCCATGACGCTGGCCAAACGCTCGGTCAAGAGCAAGGGCAACACCATCGTGGTGGGTGGCGACTGCCACCCGCAAACCATCGAAGTGGTGCAGACGCGCGCGAAGCCGCTGGGCTTCGAGGTGAAGGTGGCCGGCTCGGCGGCGGAGTGGGACGCCGCGCTCGCGGCCGACGACTATTTCGCCGTGCTCGCGCAATACCCCAGCACGAGCGGCCGCATCGAAAACCTGGCTGCCGATGTGCAGAAGGTGCAGGCCAAAGGCGCGGCCTTCATCGCCGCAGCCGATCTGCTGGCGCTCACGCTCATCACACCGCCGGGCGAATGGGGCGCGGACATCGTGGTCGGCAGCACGCAGCGCTTTGGCATGCCCATGGGCGCTGGAGGCCCGCACGCGGCTTTCATGGCCTGTCGCGATGCGTTCAAGCGCTCGCTGCCCGGCCGGCTGGTCGGCGTGAGCGTGGATGCCCATGGTCACCCCACCTACCGTCTCGCGCTTCAAACGCGCGAACAGCACATCCGCCGTGAGAAAGCCACCTCCAACATCTGTACCGCACAGGTGCTGCCTGCGGTGGTCGCCAGCATGTACGCCGTGTACCACGGGCCGCAGGGCCTGAAGCGCATTGCGCAGCGCGTGTCCGCGTATGCGGCCATTCTGGCGAAGGGATTGGAGCAACTTGGCTGCGAACTCACCAGCAAGCACCTGTTCGACACCGTGACCCTGAAGGCACGCGATGCCGCACAAGCCCAGGCCTGGGTGAAACTTGCCGCAGATGCCGGCATGAATCTGCGCCTCTCGTGGGGCCAGTATGTGGGCATCGCGCTCGATGAGACCACCACGCGCGAGGACATCGATCGACTTCTGAACGTCTTCGCTGCCGCTGATTCAACGCGTGCCGATGTGTGGGCGGGCTTCGAGAAAGGCATCGAGCCGCTCATCCCGACCGAACTCCGCCGCACCAGCCCTTTCCTCACCCACCCGGTGTTCAACAGCTACCACAGTGAAACCGGCATGTTGCGCTACATCCGCGCCCTGTCGGACAAGGACCTCGCGCTGGACCGCAGCATGATTCCGCTGGGCTCCTGCACCATGAAGCTCAACGCCACCAGCGAGATGATCCCCATCACCTGGCCCGAGTTCGCGAACGTGCACCCGTTCGCGCCGGCCGAGCAGCTACAGGGCTACAAGCTGCTGGACGAACAATTGCGCGCCTGGCTCTGCCAGGCAACCGGCTATGCGGGCATCAGCCTTCAGCCCAATGCCGGATCGCAAGGCGAATATGCCGGCCTGCTCGTCATTCAGGCCTGGCACGCTTCACGCGGCGAGAGCCACCGCAACATCTGCCTCATCCCCAGCAGCGCGCACGGCACCAACCCGGCTTCGGCGCAGATGGTGGGCATGCAGGTGGTGGTGACGAAATGCGATGACAACGGCAACGTCGACATGGCCGACCTCAAGGCCAAGTGCGAACAGCACAGCGCCAACCTGGCCGCCGTGATGATCACCTACCCCAGCACCCACGGCGTGTTCGAGACCACGGTCAAGGAACTCTGCGCGCTGGTGCACCAGCACGGCGGGCGTGTGTACGTGGATGGCGCGAACATGAACGCGCTGGTGGGCGTGGCGGCACCGGGCGAGTTCGGCGGCGATGTGAGCCACCTCAACCTGCACAAGACCTTCTGCATCCCGCACGGCGGCGGCGGCCCCGGCGTGGGTCCGGTGTGTGTGGTGGAAGACCTGGTGCCGTTCCTGCCCGGACATGCGGCCGGTGGCCTGCCCGTCAATGGCGTCGGCGCCATCAGCGCTGCGCCGCTGGGCAACGCGGCTGTGCTGCCGATCAGCTGGATGTACATCCGCATGATGGGCGCCGATGGCCTGAAGCACGCCACCGAGGCGGCCATTCTCGCGGCCAACTACATCAGCAAGCGCCTGGCGCCGCACTACCCAACGCTGTACGCGAGCGCCAACGGGCACGTGGCACACGAGTGCATCCTGGACCTGCGCCACTTCAAGGACACCAGCGGCGTGATGGCCGAGGACGTGGCCAAGCGCCTGATGGACTATGGCTTCCACGCGCCCACCCTGTCTTTCCCCGTGGCCAACACACTCATGGTGGAACCCACCGAGAGCGAGACACTGGAAGAGCTGGACCGCTTCATCGACGCCATGATCGCCATCCGCGACGAGATCCGGCAAGTCGAACAAGGCGCCTGGCCGCAGGACGACAACCCGCTGAAGAATGCGCCGCACACCGCAGCCAGCCTGATGACCGGCGACTGGTCTCACCCCTACTCTCGTGAGGTCGGCGCCGCCAGCACCTCCACCCGAGCACATGCCAAATACTGGCCGCCCGTGGGGCGCGTGGACAACGTGTATGGCGACCGCAACCTGTTCTGCAGCTGCGTGCCGCTGAGCGAACTGACCTGAACCCACTGAGCACTGCATGGCCGTATCCACTTTCGACCTTTTCAAGATCGGCATCGGCCCCAGCAGCTCACACACCGTAGGGCCCATGCGGGCCGCGCGCATGTTTGCCGCCGGTCTTCAAACGGCCGGCGTTCTGGGCGTCACCACGCGGGTGCAATGCGCGCTCCATGGCTCGCTCGGCGCCACCGGTAAGGGCCACGGCAGCGACAAGGCCGTGATCCTCGGCCTGTGCGGGCACGAGCCCGAATCGGTGGACATCGAGGGCATCGCGGCCGGCATTGCGCGCATCCGCGCCGAGCGTGAGCTGCCCTTGCTGGGCCAGCACCCGGTGGAGTGGAACGAGGCCGACGACCTGCTGTTCTACCGCAAGCCCTTGCCTTTCCACGCCAACGGCATGCGCCTGTCTGCGTGGGATGCGCAGGGCACGCTGCTGGCCGAGCGCACGTTCTATTCCGTGGGCGGGGGCTTCGTGGTCAGCGAGGAGGCGGCCGCAGATGGTTCACGCCACAAGGTGATCGCGCCCGATGCCACGGTGTTGCCGATCCCGTTTCGCAGCGGCGACGAGTTGCTGCGCCAATGCGCAACGCATGGCCTCTCAATCGCCGGCGTGATGCGCGCCAACGAGCGCCACTGGCGCACCGACGACGAAGTGCATGCGGGCCTGATGCGCATCTGGGACGTGATGCAGGCGTGCGTGCGGCGGGGCTGCGAGACCGAAGGCGTGCTGCCCGGTGGCTTCAAGGTGCGCCGGCGTGCCAAGCAACTCTTGCGAGACCTCACCAGCAACCCCGAGGCCGCACTGAAAGACCCCTTGCAGGTGCTTGACTGGGTCAACCTCTACGCATTGGCGGTCAATGAAGAAAACGCCGCAGGCGGCAGGGTCGTCACGGCACCGACCAACGGCGCAGCGGGCATCGTTCCGGCCGTGCTGCACTACTACCGGCGCTTTGTGCCCGGCGCCACCGATCAGGGCGTGGTCGACTTCCTGCTCACGGCATCGGCCGTGGGCATTCTCTACAAGGAAAACGCCAGCATCAGCGGCGCCGAGGTGGGCTGTCAGGGCGAGGTAGGCGTGGCCTGCTCGATGGCAGCGGCCGCGCTGTGCGCCGTGATGGGTGGCACACCCGAGCAGGTGGAGAACGCCGCCGAGATCGGCATGGAACACCACCTGGGCCTGACCTGCGACCCAGTGGGCGGCCTGGTGCAGATTCCCTGCATCGAGCGCAACGCCATTGCATCCGTGAAGGCCATCAACGCCGCGCGCATGGCCTTGCGCGGAGACGGCGTACACCATGTCAGCCTGGACAAGGTCATCAAGACGATGCGTGAGACCGGTGCGGATATGAAGACTCAGTACAAGGAAACTTCGCGCGGCGGCCTGGCCGTGAACATTGTCGAATGCTAAACATCAGCGTCCTTGCCGCCACTCTCGGCGCCAGAGGCGGTTGAGTTCGGCGGCCACGGGCTGGGGTGGTGCACCGATGAACTGGTTGCGCCCCGCCATGTGCACAAGACCGTAGATCCGACTCCCGGGCGCGTCGTAAAGCAGCACCGCGTTGTTGTCGCCGCAGTCGTGCACCTTGCAGAAAGCGACCATCTGGACGACCTGCCCAGCCACTTTTTCCTGCGCCAGCTCCACGCCAGGACCGTCCATGCGCGCCAGCCAGGGTTGACTGGCCAGTGGTCCGAGTGTGCGCCGGTACACCGCCTTGAAGCGCGAATCCCGGATCAGTTCGGACGGGTACTTCGCCGTGCCACTCGCCACCGGCGCGGCGGCTGCTACCTTTGCCTTTTTGTCCTCCCTGAGGTGCCCCGCTGCGCGCTGGTTCTGCGCTGCGTCGCAACTGCGAAACCTGGCTTTTCCCAGCGCGCCGAGGTTGGCCATCACCGTCTTGTCGCCGTCGATCTGGATGTACTGGCCGAGCGCGTCTCCCTGCACCAGGAACAACACCTCGTGGCGACCCTTGACCTGACCCAGCAGCGCGACGAAAAACCCGGGTGGGGGCGACTGACCGAAGTACGAATGCGCAGCCTGCAAACCCTGCGCGGTGAGGCGCTGGTTGCCTTGCTCCACGGCCACTGCTGCCGCCTGCACGAGCACACGCGGGGACTGCGGGTTGGCGCAGTCCAGCGCGTAGCGCCCGCCGTAGTACTTGAGAATGTCGGCATCGAGCCGACCCTGGCCCCACGCTGTGGCAGCGGTCAGCCCCACGCCCCCCAGGACGATGACCAACCCACGTTTCCAGACACCCATGGCCGTCTCCTGAAAGAACATGAGGCCATGCTAGAACCGTGGCCGCACAGCGTCCACCCTCATTTGGGAGCTTGCCGCCCAGCGGCAGCAGGAACCACGCCGTAAGATCGAAGCTACCCGACCACGCCCCATGAACGCTCCTTCCCTGCGTGTGCTCAGCGTCATTCCACCGATGACGCAGCTCAACACGCCCTACCCGTCCACCGCCTACCTCACCGGCTTCCTGCGCTCACGCGGCGTGGACGCGGTGCAGGTCGACCTGGCGCTGGCCCTGGTGCTCCAGCTCTTCACGCCCACCGGCCTGCAGGCCGTGCAGTTGCGAGCGCTCGCCCTGCCCGAAGCAGGACGCACGGCAAGCGTCCACGCGTTTCTCGACCAGTTTGATCGATACCGCCACACCATCGGCCCCGTGATTGCCTTTTTGCAAGGCCGTGACTCCACCCTGGCCCACCGCATCGCCGCCCGCGAGCTGCTCCCCGAAGGCCCTCGCTTCGCGGCGCTGGAGGTGTACGTGGATGCGGCGCTCGGCGAAGAAGGCGGCGATCCGCTGGCCTGGGCGTTCGGTGCGCTGGGTGTGCAGGACAAGGCGCGCCACCTCGCCACGCTCTACCTGAACGACCTGGCCGATGTGCTGCGCGATGCGGTGGACGAACGTTTCGCTTTCGTGCGCTACGCCGAATCGCTGGCCAGCAGCCAGCCCAGCTTCGATCCCCTGGCGGCCGCGCTGGCAGCGCCCCCCACGCTGATCGACGAACTGCTGCACACACTTACCTTGGCCACGCTGGCGCGCCACACGCCCGATGTGGTGCTGCTCTCGGTGCCGTTCCCGGGTGCGCTGTACGCCGCCTTGCGCATCGCTCAAAGCATCAAGGCACAGAACCCGCACATCGCCATCGCCCTGGGCGGCGGCTTCGCCAACACCGAGCTGCGCGAACTGGCCGAACCCCGGCTGTTCGATTTTGTTGACTTCGTGACGCTGGACGCAGGTGAGCGCCCGCTGCTGGCGCTGCTGGAACACTTGCAGGGCAAACGCTCGAAGCAGCGGCTGGTCAGAACCTTTGTGCGGGAGAGCCCTCACCCCAACCCTATCCCGGAGGCAGAGGGAGCCAATGCGGGAACCGTGCGGTACATCAACTTCGTTGAGCCCGACGTGCCCTTCGAGGACGTGGGCACGCCCACCTGGGACGGCCTGCCGCTGGACCGGTACCTGAGCCTGCTCGACATGCTCAACCCCATGCACCGGCTCTGGAGCGACGGGCGCTGGAACAAGCTCACCGTGGCGCACGGCTGCTACTGGAAGAAGTGCAGCTTCTGCGACGTGAGCCTGGACTACATCAGCCGCTACGAGACCGCCTCCGCCGGCACGCTGGCCGACCGCATCGAAGCGATCGTGAGCGAGACCGGCCAGACCGGATTTCATTTCGTGGACGAAGCCGCGCCGCCCAAGGCCCTGAAGGCGCTGGCGCAGGAGCTGCTGCAGCGCCAGTTGCCGATCTCCTGGTGGGGCAACATCCGTTTTGAGAAAACCTTCACCCCCGAGCTCTGCCAGTTGCTCGCCGACAGCGGCTGCATCGCCATGTCCGGCGGGCTCGAGGTGGCTTCTGATCGCCTGCTCACGCTCATGAAGAAGGGTGTTTCGGTGGAACAGGTAGCGCGCGTCACCAAAGGCTTTGCCGACGCCGGCATTCTGGTGCACGCCTACCTCATGTACGGCTTTCCCACGCAGACCGTGCAGGACACGGTGGACGCACTGGAGTATGTGCGCCAGTTGTTCGAGAACGGCTGCATCCAGAGCGGTTTCTTCCACCGCTTCGCCTGCACCGTGCACTCACCCGTGGGGCTGGACCCGGCCGCCTACGGCATCGAACTGATTCCCCTGCCCGAAGTCACGTTCGCGAAGAACGACATCGGCTTCATCGACCCCACGGGCGTGGACCACGACGCACTGGGCATCGGCCTGCGGAAGGCGATCTACAACTACATGCACGGCATCGGGCTGGACGAAGATGTGCGGGTGTGGTTCAGCCACCTGCCGGGCAAGGTACCCAAGGCCACAGTGGGTAGGCACCGCATTGCCAAGGCGCTCGCACAACCCGCCTGATCAGGCGGCTTCGGACGCGATCTGCCGCAGCGCCTGCGCAAACACCGCCGCCGGCTGGCCACCCGAAATCAGATGCCGGTCGTTGATGATCACCGCGGGCACGGAGCGCACGCCGTGGCTGGTGTAGAAGTCCTCGCGCTCCCGCACGGCCTGCGCAAGCTCGTCGCTGGCCAGGATGGCCCTGGCGCGCTTTTCGTCCAGGCCCACCTCCCGCACACTGGCCAGCAACACGTCGTGGTGGCTCATGGCCTCCGAGCGGGTGTGGCAGGCCGCAAGCAGCGCCTTCTTCAGGGCATGTTGTCCGCCCGCAGGGCCTTCTTCGCCGGCCCAGTGCAGCAACCGGTGGGCGTCGAAAGTGTTCCAGATGCGGCCTCTGCCTTCCGGGTTGAAAGCGAAACCTACTTCGGCACCACGAGCGCGGATGGTGTTGCGGATCTGCGCCTGCTGCTCGGCGGTGGAGCCGTACTTCTCAGCCAGGTGTTCGCCAATGTCCTGACCTTCGGGCGCCATGCGGGGATTGAGCTCAAAGGGCTGGAAATGCAGCTCGGCGGAAACCTCATCCTTCATGCCTTCCAGCGCTTCTTCAAGTGCACCCAGGCCCACGGCGCACCAAGGGCAGGAGACGTCGGACACGAAATCGATCTTGAGGGACGTGGGGGTCTTGTTCATGGACGCCATGGTAGGCCGGAGAAGAAGTCCGCAGTCGGGCCAGGGCCTTGCGCGACAATCGCCCTCCATGACAGACCGTTACGCCCTCATCGGCCACCCTGTGGGCCACAGCAAATCGCCCCTGATCCACGGACTTTTTGCCCAAGCCACCGCGCAGGACCTGACCTACACCGCCATCGAAGCCCCGCTGGACGGCTTTGCCGACACCCTGGCGAGCTTTCGCGCCAGTGGCGGGCGCGGCACCAACGTGACGGTGCCCTTCAAGCTGCAGGCCTTCGAGTTGTCCACCGATCCGAGCGAGACCGCGCGGCTCGCGGGTGCGGCCAACACGCTGAAGTTTGTGGACGACCGCATCCACGCCGACAACACCGACGGTGTCGGCCTGGTCAACGACCTGCAACGCAACCTCGGCCATCGCTTGGCGGGCAAGCGCGTGCTGCTGCTGGGTGCCGGAGGCGCCACGCGCGGTGCCATCCTGCCCATTGCCGCTGAACACCCCGCCTTGTTCGCCGTGGCCAACCGCACCGCCGCTCGGGCACATGCCTTGCGCAGCGCTTTCGCCGCGCACACGGTGCTGCAGACCGGTGGTCTTGACGAGCTTCAAGGTGAAAGCTTCGACGTGATCATTAACGCCACCTCTGCAGGCCTCACCCAGTCAGCCCTGCCCCTGCCCGACAGCATCTTTGCCCCCGGCGCTCTGGCCTACGACATGGTGTACGGCAAGGGGCTCACGCCCTTCTTGCGCCAGGCCCGCGCCGCGGGCGTGTCCACCCTGGCGGACGGCGTGGGCATGCTGGTGGAACAGGCGGCGGAATCCTTCACGATCTGGCGCGGCGTGCGCCCTGACACCCGCGCCGTGATCGAACGGCTTACCGTGCCACTGGTTTAATCGCCTTCTCATACAGGACAAGACCCATGCCCACCATCCTCCTGCTCAACGGCCCCAACCTCAACCTGCTGGGCACGCGCGAACCCGCCACCTACGGGCATACCACGCTGGCCGATGTGGAAAACGAAAGCCGTGCTCACGCACAAAGCCTGGGCTTCGAGCTTGAAGCCTTCCAGAGCAACCACGAAGGCGCGCTGCTCGACAAGATTCACGAAGCCGGCCGGCGCTTCAAGGCGGGTGAGCTCACGGGCGTGCTGTTCAACGCGGGGGCGTTCACCCACACCTCGGTCGCCCTGCACGACGCGATCGCCGGCGTCAAACCCCTGCCTGTGATCGAGGTGCACATTTCCAACGTGCACGCCCGCGAGGCCTTCCGCCATCACTCCTATATCTCGCCGGTGGCCGCCGGCATCGTGGTGGGTTTCGGCACCGACGGATACCTGCTGGGCATTGAAGGCTTGGCGCGCAAAGCGCGGGCTAGCGCGGCTGCAGCGCCCAAGCCCTGAACGCACACAACGCCGCCGCCACCGCGCACCCGCCAGCGAGCCAGAACACGCTGGTCAGGCCCAACGCGGAGCTGATCCCCCCGCCCAGCAGACCACCCACCACACCGGGCAAGCCGTAGCCGAGCACGGTGTACAGTGCCTGCCCGCGCCCACGCAGGCGGCCCGGGAAATGGTGCGAGATCATGGCGATGCACACCGTGTGGTGTGCGGCAAAGGTGATGGCGTGCAGTGCCTGCGCGAGCAGCAGCACCGGCCACACCAGGGGCAAGCCGGCCGTGAGGCCCATGCGCAGCACCATGACGACCGCCGCCAGCACCAGCCAGGCCGGCAGCGACAGCCAGGGCAACCAGCGACCCTGCGTGAAAAACCAGCCGATCTCGATCACCACCGACACCGCCCACAGCAGGCCGATGGTGGTCTTGCTGTAACCCAGCGAATCCAGGTAGAGCGAAAAAAAGATGTAGATGGCAATGTGCGCGAGCACGTGGAAGAACACCGAAGCGAAGAACCAGCGCACAGCAGGTTCGCGCAACACCGGCCACACCGCAGGCTGTTGCTCGTGTTCGGCATGGGGTGGCTCCCGAAAGTCGGGCAGCAGCCAGGCACTGAGCGCGACCGCCGCCAGCGTGCCCAGCGTCCACGCCGGAAAGTGCCGTAGGCCAAATTGCTCGAACCAGAAGCCGGCGGCCACCACCGTGACCAGAAATCCGAGTGAACCCCACAGCCGCACGCGGCCATAGCGCTTCGCATCGAACGCGCCACCCTGACTGACGAGGTGCGCCAGCGCGGCCTCGCTCATGGGCATCATGCCGCTGGTGTGGCTGAACATGAGCAGCAGCACCACGAAGAGCAACACGCCACCCCCGTCGAACCACAAGCCCAGCGAGAGCAGCATGGCGGCCGTGGCGCCGTAGCGCAGCAGGCGCACGCGCTCGCCGCTGCGGTCGCTCATCGAGCCCCAGAGGTAGGGCGCGAACAGTCGCGTGGCCGACTGCACCGAAGTCAGCACGCTGATGGCGATGAGGCTGAACCCCAGTTCCTTGAGCCAGAGCGGCAGGTACGGATTGAAGAATCCGATGTGCGCAAAGTAGCTCGCGCTGAGCCAGGAAAACGCGAACAGGTGCCGGCGGTCAGTCACCACGCGAACGCGCCGCGATATCGGGCGTGGGCAACTGCACGTCGCCACATTGCGCGCGGTGGTGCAGCGCGTGGTCCATCACCACCAGCGCCAGCAGGGCCTCGGCAATCGGCGTGGCGCGGATGCCCACGCACGGATCGTGACGGCCTTTGGTGATGATTTCGGTGGACTGGCCAGCGGTGTCGATGGTTTCGCGCGGCACCAGAATGGAGCTGGTGGGCTTGATGGCGATCGCCACTTCCAGGTCCTGCCCGGTGCTGATACCGCCGAGCACACCACCCGCGTTGTTGCCCTTGAAACCATCGGGCGAAAGGCTGTCGCCATGCGTGCTGCCGCGCTGCGCCACGCTCGCGAAACCAGCCCCGATCTCCACGCCCTTGACGGCGTTGAGGCCCAGCATGGCGTAGGCGATGTCGGCGTCGAGCCGGTCGTAGAGCGGCTGGCCAAGGCCCACGGGCATGCCCTGTGCCGTGACGCGAATGCGCGCGCCGCACGAGTCCCCGCTCTTGCGCAGCTCGTTCATGTAAGCCTCCAGCGCCGAGACATCGGCCACCGGGGCGAAGAACGGGTTGTGCGGTACATGCTCCCAAGCCTCAAACGGAATGGTGATCTCGCCGATCTGCGCCATGCAGCCGCGAAAGGTGGTGCCGTAGCGCTCCTTGAGCCACTTCTTTGCCACAGCGCCGGCGGCCACGGTGGGCGCGGTGAGGCGCGCGGAGCTGCGCCCGCCACCGCGCGGGTCGCGGATGCCGAATTTCTGCCAGTAGGTGTAATCGGCGTGACCGGGGCGGAAAGTCTGCAGGATGTTGCCGTAATCCTTGCTGCGCTGGTCGGTGTTGCGAATCAACAAGGCGATGGGCGTGCCGGTGGTCTTGCCTTCGTACACGCCACTGAGAATTTCCACGGTGTCGGGTTCGTTGCGCTGGGTGACGAACTTGCTGGTGCCGGGGCGCCTACGGTCGAGGTCGGTCTGGATGTCGGCCTCGCTCAGCTCCATGCCAGGTGGGCAGCCATCGATGACGCAGCCAATGGCGGGGCCGTGGGACTCACCAAAGTTGGTGACGCAAAACAGGGTGCCGAAGGTGTTGCCGCTCATGCGGCCCGATTATCCCCGAGGCAGGCTGGTGCGCCCTTGAGCCAGTCTGGTGCGTGACCGGACCTGTTCTGGATCCGGACAGGCGCGAACGGAACAGGAACACTTCGTGCTTCATGCTGCGGCGCAGCAGATCATCGCTGTGAAACACCAGAAAGGGGCGCTCCCATGCTCGACAGAACCTCCACGCTGTTCTCCCATGTCAAGCCCGGCGATACCGAGTTTGTGCGCGGCGGCCTTCGCGACTTCTTCCTCTACCGCGACCTGGGCATCGCCGCAGCCACCCACGGCAAGGTGATCGCACACCTGGTGAAAGCCAACGAGCCACCCGACGGCGGCACCGGCTGGCACATCCATGAGGCCGACTTCCAGATCGTCATCATGATCAAGGGCTGGGCCAAGTTCATGTACGAAGAACAAGTCACGCTCGTCGAGGCCGGCGACGTGGTGCACCAGCGCCCTGGCATCCGCCACTACCTGTTCGACTATTCGTCCGACATGGAATATCTGGAAATCGTTTCGCCAGCGGATTTCAAGTCGGTGCCGGTCGAGCCGGTTTGCGAGATTCCGAAACCGACTCCCTGGGTTTAGGTTTTTTGTAGGGGGAATGGGAGTTCGGGTACTCGACTTCGCGAATGTCCTCCGGCCGGCTTCGCCGTCCTCCCCCTTTATTTCGCTGCGTCGAGTACCCGAACTCCCATTCCTGCCAGCGCGTGGGCACGCAAACGGAGGTTCACCCATTCACTGCTTCGGATTGGGCACCAGGGCGTTCTGCGCAGCGAAATAAAGGGGGAGGCGGCCTCCAGCCGCCGGAGGACATTCGCGGAGCAGAGCGCCCTGGTGCCCAATCCCGCGAGGTGCAGCCCGGTGAACTGGAACTAGAACTCAGCGTCCAGTTCATCAATATCGTCAGGCTCCAGCTCGGCTGCCGCCACCCACTCTTTCATCGCCGGCAAGGCCATGATGGTGTCGCAGTAAGCCACGCAGGCCTCTGAGATTTCCACTTCGTAGGTGATGAATCGCGTCACCACCGGCGCGAACATCGCGTCTGCAATGCAGGGCTTTGCGCCAAACAGATACGGCCCGCCATAGGTGGCCAGGCATTCGGTCCAGATCGCTTCGACGCGGTCGATGTCGGTGCGCGCTCGAGACCACAGCTTGAAGCCTGGAAACGATGCCTTGATGTTCATCGGCAGCGAGGAGCGCATGGACGAAAAGCCCGAGTGCATCTCGCCACAGATCGCGCGGCAATGGGCCCGCGCAGCCCGATCAGCCGGCAGCAAGCCGGCCTTGGGCTTGATTTCATTGAGGTACTCACCAATCGCCAGCGTGTCCCAAACGTGGATGCCGTCGTGCTCCAGCGCCGGCACGCGCATGGAGGCAGAAAGCAGGAGCATCTCCGCCTTCATCGCGGGATCGTCCGGAGAAATCACCTTTTCGGTGAATTCCAGCTTGGCCAGACGGGCCATGAGCCAGCCTCGCAAGGCCCAGGCACCGTAGTTCTTGCTGCTGATCGTAAGTACCGCTTTGGCCATGGAACGCTCCTCTTGGGCACCAAACAGAGCAAGGGCTGTGCCACCTCGGTGCCTTCGGTGCGCACCGGCGCGGTGCGATACAAGGTGGCCCACAACTTGCCTGCACAACGCGCACGTTCCCCCCAGGAAAGCAACATGATGTATCAGGCCTATCAACTCCAGTCCGACCTGATCTCGCCACTGCGCCTCATGGCTCAGCATTTCAGCGCGTCGCTCTGGCTGAAGGAGACCGAAGGCTCACTGATGCGCAAGGTGGCTGCCGCCTGCGACGTGATCTCGCGCATGCGCCTCACGCACTCGCGACCACCGTACAAAATTGACCAGATCACGGTGGGCGAGCGCGACTACGCGGTGACCGAGGAAGCCGTGCTCACTCTGCCCTTCGGCACCCTGCTGCGCTTTCGCAAGGAAGGCTGCGAGCCGCAGCCCAAGGTGATTCTGGTGGCCCCGCTGTCTGGCCACTTCGCCACGCTGCTCCGCGAGACGGCGCGCACGCTGCTGCAGGACCACGATGTCTACATCACCGACTGGCACAACGCGCGCGACGTGTCGTTGCGCCACGGCGGCTTTTCGCTCGACGACTACATCACCTACATGATCCGCTTCACCGAGGCCGTGGGCCCGGGCAGCCACATGGTGGCGGTGTGCCAGCCTTGCGTGGCCGCACTGGCCGCCACGGCCATCATGGCCGAAGACGACAACCCCGCTCAGCCACGCAGCCTCACCCTGATGGCCGGCCCGGTGGATTGCCGGGTGAACCCCAGCGGAGTCAACCTGCTCGCCACGAGCAAGCCCATTGAGTGGTTCGAGAAAAACCTCATCAGCCATGTCCCGTTTCCGCACGCCGGCGTCATGCGCCGCGTGTATCCCGGCTTCGTTCAGCTGACGGCCTTCATGAGCATGAACCCGGACCGGCACAAGCAATCTTTCCGCAACATTTACGACCACCTGCTGGCTGGACGAACCGAAGAAGCCGGCGTGATCCAGGAGTTTTACGAGGAATACCTTGCGGTCAACGACTTGCCGGCCGAGTTCTACCTGGAGACAGTGGAGAAAGTGTTCCAGACCTACGACCTGCCGCGCGGTGTGCTCACGTGGAATGGCCGCACGGTGAACCCGGCCGCCATCCGCCGCACCGCCCTCATGACCGTGGAAGGCGAGCGGGACGACATCTGCTCGATCGGCCAGACCGTGGCGGCGCAGGACCTGTGCAGCAGCGTGCGCCCCTACATGAAGACCCACCACGTACAGACTGGGGTGGGCCACTACGGTGTGTTCAGCGGCCGGCGCTGGAACCAGCAGATCTATCCGCGTGTCAGGGACATGATCCACGCGAGCACCGCATGAAAAACGCCCCGACAGCGGGGCGTTTTTCGTGACCGGTTGAACCGAATTCAGGGAAAGTTCGGCTCGTTCTTGCTGCCTTGTTCTTCCTGCGGCCAGTCGCGGATGTAGGCCTTGAGCATCTGGTTTTCGAAGTTCTGGCTGTCCACCACCGCCTTGGCCACATCGTAGAAGCTGATCACGCCCATGAGCATCTTGGCGTCCATCACCGGCATGTATCGCGTGTGTCGCTCCAGCATCATGGGGCGCACCTGGTCCAGCTCGGTTTCGGGGGTGCAGCTCATCGGGTGGTCGTCCATCACCGTGCGCACGGTCCTGCCGCCCAGCGTCCCGCCGCTCTTCGCCAGCGTGTGGATCACTTCCCGAAAGGTGAGCATGCCCACCAGGTCACCGTGGTCCATCACGGCCAGAGAGCCGATGTCGAACTGGGACATGGTGTCCACCGCTCGCTCCAGGGATTCTTCGGGCTGGATGGTGTAGAGCGTGCCGCCTTTCAGGCGCAGGATGTCGCTGACTTTCATGGCATTGTTCCTCGGCTAAACGCTGTCTGTAGTTGGCGCCAGTCGGGCCGGCGTGCTTGCAATATAGCCCACAATACCGGGCAAAACCACTGCGTGCCGCCCCAGAGCAGGCACACAGACAACCCTCAGGAGACACCCATGCCCGGATACTCAGACCCCGGCTTCGATACCTTGGCGCTGCACGCCGGCGCCGCGCCCGACCCCACCACCGGCGCTCGTGCGGTGCCGATCCACCTGACCACCTCCTTTGTCTTCGAATCCAGCGACCACGCCGCCGCGCTTTTCAACCTGGAACGTGCCGGCCACGTGTACAGCCGCATCAGCAACCCGACCAACGCGGTGTTCGAACAGCGCATGGCCGCACTCGAAGGCGGCATAGGCGCCATCGCCACCGCCAGCGGCCAGGCCGCGCTGCATCTCGCCGTGGCCACACTCATGGGCGCGGGCTCACACATCGTGGCGAGCACCGCCCTGTACGGCGGCAGCCAGAACCTGCTGCACTACACCATGCGCCGCTTTGGCATCGAGACGACGTTCGTGAAGCCCGGGGACATCGACGGCTGGCGCGCCGCCGTGCGACCTAACACCAAGCTGTTTTTCGGCGAAACCGTGGGTAACCCCGGGCTGGACGTGCTGGACATTCCCACCATTTCGCAGATGGCGCACGAGGCCGGCGTTCCGCTGCTGGTGGATTCGACCCTCACCACGCCCTACCTCATCAAACCGTTCGGGCTGGGCGCAGACATCGTCTACCACTCGGCCACCAAGTTTCTGAGTGGCCATGGCACGGTGATCGGTGGTGTGGTGGTGGACGCGGGCAGTTTCGACTGGGAAAAGTCAGGCCGGTTTCCGGAACTCACCGAGCCCTACGAAGGTTTCCACAACATGGTCTTCAGCGAAGAAAGCACGGTGGGCGCTTTCCTGCTGCGCGCGCGCCGCGAAGGCCTGCGAGATTTCGGCGCCTGCATGAGCCCGCACAGCGCGTGGCTGATCCTGCAGGGAATCGAAACGCTCTCGCTGCGCATGGACCGCCACATGTCCAACACCGAAAAGGTGGTGCAGTTTCTCGCCAGCCACCCACTGGTGAGCCGCGTGGGCCACCCGTTGCTCGAATCCCACCCCAGCCACGCTTTGGCGGAAAAGCTGCTGCGCTTCGGCGCCAGGGGCGCGGGTTCGGTGTTCAGCTTCGACATCAAAGGTTCGCGCGAGCAAGGCAAGGCGTTCATTGAAGCGCTCAAGCTCTTCAGCCACCTGGCCAATGTGGGCGACTGCCGCTCTTTGGTGATCCACCCCGCCAGCACCACGCACTTCCGCATGAGCGACGAGGCACTGGCCGCCGGCGGCATCGGCCCGGGCACGATCCGCCTTTCGATCGGGCTGGAAGACCCGGACGACCTGATCGACGATTTGAAACGCGCGCTCAAGGCAGCCGAGAAAGCGGGGGCCTGAACATGGAACTCATGGTCAACGGCGCCTCCACCTACTGCTACACCGGCGGAAAGCCCTTCGATGCCGCCAAGCCTACCGTCGTGTTCATCCACGGCGTGGTGTACGACCACAGCGTGTGGACTCTGCAAAGCCGCTACCTGGCTCACCACGGCTGGAACGTCCTTGCGGTGGATCTGCCCGGTCATTGCAGGAGTGAAGGCGAAGCCCCGGCAACGGTCGAGGCGGGTGCGGAATTCATCGTCGCGTTGCTTGACGCGGTCAAGGTTCAGAAAGCAGCCCTGGTGGGCCACAGCTGGGGATCGCTCATTGCGCTGGAGGCCGCAGCTCGGCTGCGCGAGCGTGTGAGCCACCTGGCTCTGGTGGGCACGGCATTCCCCATGAAAGTTTCCCCCGCGCTGATCGATGCCGCGCTCAACGACACTGAGAAGGGCTTGAAGTTGATCAACGTGTTTTCGCGCAGCACGCTGGCGGCGCCACCCTCCGCGCACGGTCCTGGCACCTGGGTGTACGGCTCCAGCCTGGCGTTGAACCGCCGAGTGATCCGAAGCAATGCGAAAGTGAACGTTTTCCACCGCGGTTTCGTGGCCTGCGACAGCTACGCGGGCGGCGACGCGGCCATCCGCGCCATCACCTGCCCGGTGTTGTTCCTGCTGGGAGCGCAAGATCAGATGACGCAACCGAAGGCCGCGCAGGCCCTGGTGCTGGCCGGACGCGAAGCGGGCAAGGCCGTTACCACCCTGAACCTGCCCGTGGGCCACTACCAGATGACGGAAACCCCAGAAGCCACGCTGAAGGCCATCCACGATTTCCTGCGCCGCTGACACGCACGCAGCCGGTTCCATGATCGAGTCCATCACCCCCGCCATGAGCCGCGAGCGCGCGCTTGCCATCGCGCAGCAATTCGACTTGCGCGCCCTGACGCCCGATTTTCTCGCCAACCCGTATCCGGTTTACGCCGCGCTGCGCGAGACCGAGCCCCTGCGTCGCATGCCCGACGGCTCGGTCTTCCTGACCCGTTGCGCCGATCTCATGGCGGTGTACCGCGATGCGTCTTCGTTCAGTTCGGACAAGCAGGTCGAATTCGCACCCAAATACGGTACCGGCTCGCCGCTGTTCGAGCACCACACCACCAGCCTCGTCTTCAACGACCCGCCGCTGCACACAAGGGTGCGCCGCCTGATCATGGGCGCGCTCACACGGCGCGCCATTGCTGAAATGGAACCCGGGCTCGTCGCACTCGTCGACAGCCTGCTTGATGAGCTGCAGGCGCGTGGCGGCGGCGACCTGATCGAGGACTTTGCCTCAGCCATTCCCGTCGAGATCATCGGCAACCTGCTGGACATCCCACACGCCGACCGAGGCCCCCTGCGGGCCTGGTCGCTCGCAATTCTGGGTGCGCTGGAACCGACCCTCAAACCCGAGCAGCAGGCCTTGGGCAACCAGAGCGTGACCGACATGCTGGCCTACCTGCGCACGTTGGTGGCGGCTCGAAGAAAAAGGCCCGGGGACCCGGATCGCGACGTGCTCACCCGGCTGATTCAGGGAGAGGCCGGAGGCGAGCAATTGAGCGAAGTGGAGCTGCTGCAGAACTGCATCTTCCTGCTCAACGCCGGGCATGAAACCACCACCAACCTGATCGGCAATGGCCTGATTTCGCTGCAGGAACACCCGAAGGCCAAAGCCTGGCTGTTGCAGGCGCTGGCGCAGACCCAAGGCGACGAGGCCGTGCAAGAAGTGGTGCTCAGCCGTGCGGTGGATGAATTTCTTCGTTTCGAGTCTTCTAACCAACTCGGCAACCGCCGCGTGCTGCGCGACACGCAGGTGGGTGGCGTGAGCCTTCCCGCCGGCACGCTGGTCACGCTGTGCATCGGCGCGGCCAACCGCGACCCGGCACAGTTCGTCGACCCCGAAACGCTGGACCTCGCGCGCGAGGGCAACAAACACCTGGCGTTCGGATTCGGCATCCACCAATGCGCAGGCTTGAGCCTGGCACGGCTCGAAGGGCGCATCGCCATTGGGCGTTTCCTGCTGCGCTTTCCGAACTACCGCCTGACCCAGCCCCCCGTGCGTGGCGGAAGGGCGCGCTTTCGCGGTTTCCTGCAGGCGCCTTTCAGCGTGGATTCACCGCGCTAGCGCTTGAGCCAGGGTCATGCGTGCCCAGTGGCTTTCGTACCAGAAGCGTTCGGTGTGCGGCTGCTGCGGGAGCAGCAGCCGCTCCACCAGCGCCGCCATCGGGGTGACCAGGGGATCGACCAGAAGCACATAGCGCTCGGCGTCCTCGTCCAGGCGACCCAGCCAGTCCAGCGCAACCAGTGCAGCCACCGGTTCTTCGAGTTGCAGAGGGTCCACCCTCAACACCTGAGACAGCGCCTGCAGACTCAGCCCCTTGGGCTCGGCATCGCGCGCCGCGTACAACTGGTACAGCAGTTCCAGCGCGAGCTGAAAGCTCCAGCCCGGGGAATCGCCGCGCCGTGCAATGCCTGACAGCAGGCTGGGCAGGTAGGCAGCCACCACCGCGCCCAGCAGCACGATGACCCAGGCCACGTAGAACCACACCAGCAAGATGGGCACCGTTGCAAAGGTGCCATAGACCACGGAATAGGTGGGCACCTGCGCCAGGTACCAGGCGAGCAGCTTCTTGGCCACCTCGAGCCCCGCAGCCACGAACAAGGCCCCCAGCAGCGCATGGCTCCAGCGCACGCGCGTGTTGGGCACATAACGGTAGAGGGCAGCAATGCCGAAGGTGAGCAGCGCCAGTTGCACCGACTCCAGCAACAGACGCACGCCCCCCGGCAACGCTGAGACCACGCCACTGGAGGCGCTCACGATCACCGAAGTCACGGTCAGGCTGCCCGCCAGCAGCAGCGGCCCGAGCGTGAGCACCGCCCAGTACACCAGGATGCGCTGGGTGAGCGGACGCGGTTGCCGCACGCGCCAGATGTCGTTGAGTTTGCGGTCGATGGTGAGGATGAGCGCCAGAGCGGTCACCAGCAGCACCAGCGCACCGGCCCAGCCCATCTGCCCAGCCTTGCCGGCGAACTGGTTGAGGTAGCTCAGCACCTGCTTGGCAATGTCGGGTGGCACCAGGCTTTGCACCAGCCAGCGCTGAAGCGTGACCTGCAACCGGTCGAACATCGGGAAAGCGCTGAAGATCGCCAGCGCCACGGTGAACAGCGGCACCAGCGAGATGGTGGTGGTGAAGGTCAGGCTGCTGGCGGTGATGCCCAGGCGGTCTTCGCGAAAGCGCTCGCGCAGCGTAATGGCCGTGTTCGCCCACGGGAAATTGAGGGCGTCGCGCCACAGCGCGCGGGCCAGGGTCTCGACGGCCCGGAGGCGCTCGGTCAGGGTCATCCCGGTATCATGCCACCTGCCTTCCGCCTTCCGCTCGCCTTGTCATGCCCCTGCCCACTTCCTCCCCCTCCCCCATGCCCAGTACCGAATCGTCTGGCACTGCTCCGGCGGTTCACCTCACGCGCTGGCTGGCGGTCGGCAGCCTGCTCGGGCTCATCGTCCTGGGTCTGGCCTGGGAGCTCTGGCTGGCGCCTTTGCGCGATGGCGGATCGTGGTGGGCCTTGAAGGTGCTGCCGCTCGCGGTTCCACTGGCCGGCCTGCTCAAGAACCGCATGTACACCTACCGCTGGGTGAGCCTGCTGGTGTGGCTCTACTTCACCGAAGGCGCGGTGCGCGCGAGCAGCGAAAGTGGCCTGTCGGCCCTGCTGGCATTGCTGCAGGTGCTGCTGTGCGTGTTGCTGTTCACCGCCTGTGCGCTGCATGTGCGCATGCGCCTGCGCGCAGCGGGCAAGGAAGCCGTGGCGGCCGATGTGGCCAGCGCAACCGCAGCTGCCCAGAACGCCGCCAGCGCATCGTCTTCTCCCGCGTCACCATGACCGACCACCTGCCCGCGCTGCTGGCCGCCCTGCGGGAGGCGGTGGGGCCGGCGCAGGTGCTCACCCACAATGACCCCGGCACCGACCTCAGCGCCTGGGAGCAGGACTGGCGCAAGCGCGCCCACGGCCGGGCGCTTGCCGTGGTGCGGCCTGGCAGCACCACCGAAGTGGCCGAGGTGGTGCGGGCTTGCGCTGCCGCGTGTGTTTCCATCGTGCCGCAGGGTGGCAACACCGGCCTTGTGGTGGGCTCGGTACCCGACGACACGGGGACGCAGGTGGTGCTCAGCCTCACGCGCCTGAACGCCGTGCGCGGTCTGGACGCCGCCAATCTCACACTGACGGTGGAGGCAGGTTGTGTGCTGCAAAACTTGCAGGAGCATGCGCGGCAAGCTGGCTTCCTGTTGCCCCTCAGCCTGGCCGCCGAGGGCAGTTGCACCATCGGCGGCAACCTCGCCACCAATGCGGGCGGCACACAGGTGGTGCGCTACGGCAATGCGCGCGAACTGTGCCTGGGACTGGAAGTGGTCACCGCCCAAGGAGAGGTGTGGAACGGCCTGAGCGGCCTTCGCAAGGACAACACGGGCTACGACCTGCGCGACCTTTTCATCGGCAGCGAGGGAACACTGGGCGTGATCACCGCCGCCACGCTCAAGCTCTACCCGCTGCCCGCCGCCCAGCTCACGGCATGGGCTGCGCTGCCGAGCCTGGACGCCGCTGTCTCGTTGCTGGGTCTGGCCCACAAACACCTGGGCGCCGGGCTCACCGGATTCGAGGTGATGGGCCAGTTTGCCCTGAGCCTGGTGGACAAGCACTTCCCCGCCCTGCGCACGCCGCTCTGGCGCGACAACCCCTACTGCGTGCTGCTGGAGAACAGCGACAGCGAGTCGGAAACGCACGCACGCGATCAGTTCGAGCGCCTGCTGGAAACCGCCTTCAACCAGGGGCTGGTGAGCGATGCGGTGGTGGCCGAGAGCCTGTCGCAGGCGCGTGGCCTCTGGCACATCCGGGAGAGCATTCCGCTGGCGCAGGCCGAGGAAGGCCTGAACATCAAGCACGACATCAGCATCCCCGTCTCCACCATCCCGGCCTTCTGCGCCGAGACCGACGCCCTGCTGCAGCGTGAAGTGCCCGGCGTGCGTCTGGTGAACTTCGGCCATCTGGGCGACGGCAACCTTCACTACAACGTGCAGGCGCCAGAGGGCGAAGATGCCAAAAAATTCCTGGCTGAGCAGGAAACGCGCGTCAACACGCTGGTTTTCGACTCGGTCGCGCGCTACCATGGCTCGATCAGCGCCGAGCACGGGGTGGGCAGCCTCAAGGCGGGGCACCTGCCGCACTACAAAGACCCGGTCGCGCTGGGTCTCATGCGGGCCATCAAGCAGGCGCTGGACCCGCACCAACTCATGAACCCCGGTCGCGTTCTCGCCAGCCCATGAAAATCCGCTTCCTCATTAGCCTCATGTTTGCGTGGATGTTCCTTGCCACCGCTTCGGTGCACGCGGCAGACGCGAGCGAGCGCCAGGCCTGGCAAGATCAGGCGCGGGCCCTCGAGCAAGGGGAAGGCGTGGCGCGCGACATCAACGCCGCCGTCCAGCTGTACTGTCGGGCGGCGCTGGCCGGCGACGTCTACTCCGCCTTCAAGCTGGGCTGGCTTTACTCAAGCGGTCGTGGCATTCCCCGCCACGATGGTTACGCAGCGCACTGGTACGCCCGTGCGGCGCTGCTGGGGGACGCGCACGCAGAGAACATGTTCAAGCGCCTGAACGTGCCGGCCGACAAGCCCGATTGCGTGGTGCAGGCCGAACGCGACGAACTGCGACGCACCGACCAGGCGGCCCAAAAGGAAAAAGAGGCTGTGGAAGCCCAGGCCCTGGCCATTCGCTATCGGGAGCTGGTGAACACGCCCGAAGAGCAGCGCATCATGAAAATTGTGTACAAGCTCGCGCCCCGCTTCGGCATCCAGCCGGGTCTGGCCTTCGCCGTGATTCGGGCCGAATCCAATTTCAACGTCAACGCGCTGTCCGACAAGAACGCCCAGGGCCTGATGCAGCTCATCCCCGAGACCGCCGCTCGCTTCCGGGTGAACAAGCCTTTCGACCCCGAGCAGAACATCCGCGGCGGTCTGTCTTACCTGCAATGGCTGCTGGCGTACTTCCAGGGCAACGTGCCGCTGGTGCTCGCCGCCTACAACGCGGGCGAAGGCACGGTGGAGCGTTTTCGTGGTGTGCCGCCCTACCCGGAAACGCAGGGCTACATCCGCCGCATCCAGGAAGTGTTTGCGATGCAGCAGCACCCGTTTGACCAGCGCATCACCGCGCCCTCGCCCTATTTCCCCGGCATCCAGACCAGCCTGACCCCATGAGCCAGCGTCCCATCCGATCCCAGTACGAAGACTTCATGCGCCACGTGTTCACGCACGGCGTGGAAAAAACCGACCGCACCGGCACCGGCACCACCAGCGTGTTCGGCCACCAGATGCGCTTCAACCTGAACGAAGGTTTCCCACTGGTGACCACCAAGAAGGTGTTCACCAAAGCCATCATCGTGGAGCTGCTGTGGTTCCTGCGCGGCGACTCCAACGTGAAGTGGCTGCAGGAGCGCGGCTGCACGATATGGGACGAATGGGCGCGCGACGACGGCGACCTCGGCCCCGTGTACGGCGTGCAATGGCGCAGCTGGCCCACACCCGACGGTGGGCACATCGACCAGATCGCCGAGGTGGTGAAACAGCTCAAGACCAACCCCGACTCGCGCCGCATCATCGTGAGCGCCTGGAACGTGGCCGATCTGGGCAAGATGGCCCTGATGCCCTGCCACGCGTTCTTCCAGTTCTACGTGGCCGATGGCAAGCTCAGTTGCCAGCTGTACCAGCGCAGCGCCGATATTTTTCTGGGCGTACCGTTCAACATCGCCAGCTACGCGCTGCTCACGCACATGCTGGCGCAGCAGTGCGACCTGGAGGTGGGCGAGTTCATCTGGACCGGTGGCGACTGCCACATCTACAGCAACCACCAGGAACAGGTGGCGCTGCAGCTCTCGCGCGCGCCGCATCCCTACCCCACGCTGCGCATCAAGCGCCGCCCGGCGTCGATCTTCGACTACGAGCTCGACGACTTCGAGATCGTGGATTACCAGCATCACCCTGCCATCAAGGCGCCGGTGGCGGTGTGAGCTTTCCACGGCTGCACCTCATATTCGCCCGCGCCTCGAACGGCGTGATCGGCCGCGACAACCAGTTGCCCTGGCACCTGCCCGAAGACCTGGCGCATTTCAAGCGGACCACGATGGGCTGCCCGGTGATCATGGGCCGAAAGACCTGGGACTCGCTGCCCGCGCGATTTCGTCCGTTGCCTGGCCGCACCAACATCGTCGTCACGCGCAACCCTGCCTGGCTTGCTGAAGGCGCCTTGCGCGCGAGCTCGCTGCAAGAGGCGCTGTCGCTGTGCCCTGCTGAAGCCTCCGATGCCTGGGTGATCGGCGGCGCGCAGATCTATGCCGCCGCGCTGCCGCTGGCGCACAGTGCCGTGGTCACCGAAATTGCGCAGGCGTTCGAAGGCGACGCGCATGCGCCCACATTCGGGCCTGAGTGGCTTGAAAGCGCTCGCGAGGAACACACTTCGGCCAACGGCCTGCCATTCGCCTTCGTCACCTACACCCGTGAACGCTGAAGCATGAAACTCGCGACGTGGAACATCAATTCGCTCACCATCCGCCTTCCGCAAGTGCTGGACTGGCTGGCGGCCAACCCGGTGGACGCGCTGGGGTTGCAGGAACTGAAACTGGTGGATGAAAAGTTTCCACACGATGCGTTGAAGGAGGCCGGCTACCACGCCGCTGTCTTTGGCCAGAAAACCTACAACGGTGTGGCCATCCTCAGCCGCACGCCGATCGTCGATGTGGTGCGCAACATCCCGAGCCACGAAGATCCACAGTCGCGCGTGATTGCCGCAACGCTGGAAATGCCGGAAGGCCCGCTGCGCCTGGTGAACTGCTACTTCGTCAATGGCCAGGCCCCGGGCACCGAGAAGTTCGCCTACAAGATGCTGTGGCTCGAAGCCCTGCACCGCTGGCTGGCAGAAGAAATGAAGGCGCACCCGCGCCTGGTGCTGTTGGGCGATTTCAACGTGGCGCCGGAAGACCGGGACTCTTTCGACCCGGTGGGGTTGAAGGACACGATCCACCACACGGTGGAAGAGCGACAGCATTTCCAGGATCTGCTGAAGCTGGGCCTGACGGACGCCTACCGCCTGTTTGAGCAGCCCGAGAAAAGCTACTCGTGGTGGGACTACCGCATGCTCGGTTTTCAGAAAAACCGAGGTCTGCGCATCGACCACATTCTCGTGAGCGAGGCTCTGCGCGAGCGAGTCACTGCCTGCAGCATCGACCGCGCGCCGCGCAAGAACCCTCAGCCCAGCGACCACGCGCCGGTGGTGGTCACTCTAGATTGAGCTCCTGGATTTTTCGGGTGATCGTGTTGCGGCCGATCCCGAGCTTGTGCGCCGCCTCGATGCGGCGTCCTCTGGTGTTGGTCAACGCGGTCTGAATCAGACGCGTCTCGAAACGTCGGGTGAGCACGTCCCACACATCGGTGCGACCTTCTTCCAGCAGCGAAAGCGCCTCGGCCTGAAGCCCGGTCTCCCAGGTCAGCGTTGTTCCAGAAGAAATCAGCGCCGCAGGCACATCGCTCGCACCCAAGCCCGCTTCGGCCACGATTTCCGACTCCGGTAACGGTACCGAAGTTTGAAGAACCGGCGCCACAGGCGCAACAGGGGCCGGCACAGGTGCACTGGGCGCCGCCACGCTGCCCGCCATGCTCAATACCTCGGGCGGCAGATCCTTGACCTCGACCATCTGGGCGGGAGCCATCACCGTGAGCCAATGGCAAACGTTTTCCAGCTGGCGCACATTGCCGGGAAAATCGAACGTGCCCAGCAGCCTGAGCGCGGCCTCCGAAATGCGCTTGGGCTCCACGCCCAGCTGGCGCGCGCTCTGCTGCAGGAAAAAGCGCGTGAGCATGGGCACGTCTTCGCGCCGCTCGCGCAGTGCCGGCAGGCGCAGCCGGATCACGTTGAGCCGGTGGAACAAGTCTTCGCGGAACACACCTTCCTTGACGCGCTGCTCCAGATTCTGATGGGTGGCAGCGATCACACGCACATTGGCGCGCACCGCACTGTGACCTCCCACCCGGTAGAAATGCCCATCGGACAGCACCCGCAACAGCCGCGTCTGCAGATCGAACGGCATGTCGCCGATCTCGTCGAGGAACAGCGTGCCGCCATCTGCCTGCTCGAACCGGCCACGCCGCATCGTCTGCGCGCCGGTGAACGCGCCGCGCTCATGGCCAAACAGCTCGGACTCCAGCAGGTCCTTGGGAATGGCCGCGGTGTTGATGGCCACGAAAGGCCCGCCAGAGCGCGGCGAATGCTTGTGCAGCGCACGCGCCACCAGCTCTTTGCCCGAGCCCGATTCGCCGGTGATGAGCACAGTGACCTGGCTCTGGCTGAGGCGGCCGATGGCTCGGAAAACGTCCTGCATGGCGGGCGCCTGGCCGAGCATTTCGGGTGCGGCGGTCATGCGCTCTTCGGCCACTTCCTCGCGCTGACTTTCCTCCACGGCCCGGTGGATGAGTTCCACCGCCTTGGGCAGGTCGAAGGGTTTGGGCAGGTACTCGAACGCACCGCCCTGAAATGCGGACACGGCGCTGTCCAGGTCGGAGAACGCGGTCATGATGATCACGGGCAGACCGGGCAGTTTTTCCTTCACGCGCTCCAGCAGCTCCAGGCCGGAACCGCCCGGCATTCGGATGTCGCTCACCAGAATCTGCGGGCCTTCGCTCTCGGGCGTGTCCATCAAGGCCTTGAGCACGTCCTGCGGGTTGGTGAAACTGCGCGTGGGCAGGTTCTCGCGCAACAGCGCCTTCTCGAGCACGAAGCGAATCGATTGATCGTCGTCCACTATCCAGATCGGCTTCATGTAGATGTCTTCCCTTTCTTGTGGCGCGGCGCTCGGCTGTCGTGTAGCGATGATCGGTCTAGGGCAAAGGGATCAGAAGTTTGAAGTCCGTCTCCCCTGGCACGCTCTCGCACTCGATCAAGCCATGGTGCTGCTGCACAAACGTCTGCGCCAGCGTAAGCCCCAGGCCGGATCCGCCATCGCGCCCCGACACCAGGGGGTAGAAAATGCGGTCCTTGATCGAGTCTGGAACACCAGGCCCGTTGTCAATCACATGCAATTCCAGTGCCAGCCGATAGCGCTGCTTACCAAACGTCACCTGTCGACCCACCCGTGTGCGAAACACGATGCGGGCGTCTCCCGCTGCAATGCGGTCACCGAGCGCTTGCGCGGCGTTGTGGGCAATGTTGAGCACCGCCTGAATGAGCTGCTCGCGGTCGCCCCGGAATTCGGGAATGGAGGTGTCGTAGTCGCGCACCACACGAAGGCCCTTGGGGAACTCGGCCAGGATGAGGGAGCGCACCCGCTCGCAGACCTCGTGGATGTTCACGTCGCCCACCACGTGCGGCCTGCGATGCGGCGCCAGCAGGCGGTCCACGAGCGACTGGAGGCGGTCGGCCTCGTGGATGATGACCTGGGTGTATTCGATGAGCTCGCGCGAATCCAGCTCCATCTGCAGCAACTGTGCCGCCCCGCGAATGCCCCCGAGCGGGTTCTTGATCTCGTGCGCCAGGTTGCGGATCAGCTCCTTGTTGGCCTGCGCCTGGTCGATCAGGCGCTCCTCTCGCTCCTGCCGCGCCTGCTGTTCCAGCGGCAGCAACTCCACCACCACCTCGCCCGGATTGTCGGTTTGCGCCACCACCACATGCACGGGCAAGGCATCGTGGTTCAGGCGTTTGAGCCAGGCGTCGTATCGCAATGCGGCGAATTGGTTGCCACTGGCGCCCTGCAGCGCACTCTCCAGCAAAGGGGGCTCGGTGAAACAGTCCTGCAGCCGCGTACCGGCAATGCTGCGTCTTGACATGCCGAGGGCGTCTTCGAGAGCCGCATTGGCAAACTCCACTGCGCCTTGCGAGTCGACCACCGCCACGAGGGTGGCCAGCAGATCGAGCGACTGGAACCTGGAAGAAGCTGCCAGCGGCTTGCGCTGGCTGGCGGCTTTGGAGCTGGCGCGGAGGGTATCCGCAGAGAGACGGGGGGGTGGCGTGGTCTTTTTCAAGCCGCCTATTTTGCGGCAGAACCCGAGGCATTGGGGGAAACGCCGACGCGGGAAAGCTCGCGCTGGATGCTGGCCACGTCGCTCTCGGCACGAGCCACTGCGGCCTTGAGTTCGGCCACGCGATCCAGGTAGCGCTGGTAGTTGCGCGACTCGATGCCCTGCTTCTCGGGCTCCCCGTTGGCGTACTCCTTGCGCGCCTGGGCAAGGCGTTCCTCTGCCTTGCGGAGTTCCGCTTGCAGAATGGCGCGGGCATCGCTGTCGCGAGCGCGCTGGGCGGAAGAATCCACCCGTTCACCCCCGTTGCGGCTGGACGCAGCGGGTGTCGCGCGTGCAGCGGGCGCAACCTTGGTGCCCTCCACGATGGTGATGTTGCCGCCCTGCATCAAGGTGCATCCCTTGGATTTGGCGACCTGAGCATCGTTGGTGTATTCGTTGCCGCAGCGGTAGATGCTGCCCTGGGCCTGAACCTGGACAGAACCCGACGCCAGCGCAGCGAGCGCCAGCAGGCGAATGGTGTGAAAAGGCGAATTCAGTAACACGGCAACTCCGGCGGGAACGGTGAGGGCTGACACGCACGAGCAATATGCGCAAATCAGTATGACTGAAAAAGCCGCAAAAAAGTGCCCCCGCGACCGAACGGTGGCCACGAGCCGCCAGGACCACGAAAAAGGGACCGCAAGTGCGGTCCCTCGTCAAATTGCCTGAGGCCAGCCCGGCCAGCCGGGCATGGCCGATCAGAGGCTGTAGTACATGTCGAACTCGACCGGGTGAGGTGCCATGCGGAAGCGCGTGACTTCAGCCATCTTGAGCTCGATGTAGGCATCGAGCATCGAATCGGTGAACACACCGCCCTTCGTCAGGAACCCGCGGCCCTTGTCGAGGTACTCCAGCGCCTGATCGAGGCTGTGGCACACGGTGGGCACCAACTTGTCTTCTTCTGGCGGCAGGTGGTAGAGATCCTTGGTGGCGGCTTCGCCCGGGTGAATCTTGTTTTCCACGCCATCCAGGCCGGCCATCATCAGTGCCGAGAAAGCCAGGTAGGGGTTGGCCGAAGGATCGGGGAAGCGCGCTTCAATGCGGCGGCCCTTGGGGTTGGCCACATACGGAATGCGGATGGAAGCCGAGCGGTTGCGGGCCGAATAGGCCAGCTTGACCGGGGCTTCAAAACCAGGCACCAGGCGCTTGTACGAGTTAGTACCGGGATTGGTGATGGCATTGAGCGCGCGGGCATGCTTGATGATGCCGCCGACGTAATACAGCGCGAAGTCGCTCAGGCCGGCATAGCCGTCGCCAGCGAACAGGTTTTTGCCGTCTTTCCAGATCGACTGGTGCACGTGCATGCCGCTGCCGTTGTCGCCAGCGTAAGGCTTGGGCATGAAGGTCGCGGTCTTGCCATAGGCGTTGGCCACGTTCCACACCACGTACTTGAGCACCTGGGTCCAGTCGGCGCGCTCCACGAGGGTGCTGAACTTGGTGCCGATTTCGTTCTGCCCGGCGCCCGCCACTTCGTGGTGGAACACTTCAACCGGGATGCCCAGCGATTCGAGGATCAGCGACATTTCTGCGCGCATGTCCTGCGTGCTGTCGACCGGAGGAACAGGGAAATAGCCGCCCTTGACGGTGGGACGGTGGCCACGGTTGCCACCTTCCAGCTTGGCGCCACTGTTCCAGGGCGCTTCGTATTCCTCGATCTCGCACATCACGCGACCGGGTTCGTTGCTCCAGCGAACACCGTCGAAAATGAAGAACTCGGGCTCTGGCCCGAAGTAGGCGGTATCGCCCAGACCGGATGCCTTCAGGTACGCCTCGGCGCGCTTGGCAATGGAGCGAGGGTCGCGGTCGTAGGCCTTGCCGTCGCCGGGCTCGATCACATCGCACTGCAGAAACAGCGTGGTTTCTTCAAAGAAGGGATCAATGTTGGCCGTGTTGGAGTCGGGCATGAGCTGCATGTCCGAGGCTTCAATGCCCTTCCAGCCAGCAACCGAAGAGCCGTCGAACGCGTGGCCCGAGGTGAACTTGTCTTCGTCGAAGTGAGACACAGGCACGGTCACGTGCTGCTCTTTGCCTCGGGTGTCGGTGAAACGGAAGTCAACAAACTTGACCTCGTTGTCTTTCACCATTTGCATCACGTCTGCGACGGTCTTGGCCATCAAATACTCCTGTAGCTGGGTGAGTTGGGAATTGGAAACGACGCTGTATTCAAGCAGTATTTGTGCCACCAGCCGACGCGGCGCCGGCCCTGCTTCGCCTGCCGCCGAGGATTATGGCGCAGGCCATGCGCCATAAAGGGTCGTTCAACGGGCACACACCAGCGGCGCCAGGGAAGAACTGCACCAAGCCAATTCTCTTTCGCTCCGATCGCCCCATTTCAGTGCACAAATTGCTCGTGATCCAGAAGGGTGCGCGTCAGCGACGCACCATTTCGGGGCCGGTGCTGGCGCCGTGTTCCTGCAACCCGACGAGCAAATCCTGATAGGCAGCCGCCACCGCCGCCGCCGACCCTTTGACGCCCAGCTCGATATGCCGACCAAACTCCGGGTGGTCCACACTCGGCAAACTGAACACCTTCACCGCATGCACCTGCTCGATGTGTTCCATGAGTGGGGTGAGCGTGGCCTCCATGGCACCAAACACGATCACCGATTGTTCCAGCCAGACACCTTGACGCTGGAGGTGCAGGTAGTGGTGGTCGAGCACCCATTCGATCATCGGCCAGGCCATGACCGGAAATCCCGGCAGGAAATGCACCGTGCCGCCGCCCGGCCCATCGCAGCTGAACCCGGGAATCTTGTTGTAGGGGTTCTGAATGATGCGCGAGCCCACCGGGAAGACGCCCATGTTGTAGCGGTGCACGTTGTCGGCCCGCGTGGGATCGAAGGTTTCGCCCCGCTCTGCCGCCATGTCGCGCATGCGCGACTCAATGAGGACCTTCGCTTCCGGGTGCAAGGCCAGCTCCACCCCGAGCGCGGCCGCAGCGCATTGCCGAGTGTGATCGTCCGGCGTGGCGCCGATGCCACCGCAGCAGAACACCACGTCCGGCCCGGCGAATGCATCGCGCAGCGTCTCAGTGATGCGAACACGTTCGTCCCCCACCAGCCGCGCCCAAGTCAGCGACAGCCCTCGTTGCGAAAGCAGTTCGACCACCTTGGGCAGGTGCTTGTCGCTGCGTTTTCCGGAAAGGATTTCATCGCCAACGATGATCAGGCCGAATGCGCTCGTCATGGGTGTGTGGGGAACTGGGCAGGCGGAGTGGGTGCGTCAAGGGAGGGCGACGTGAACGGCGGGTCCAGCCGATCGGCAGGCTGCACAGCCGCCGGCACCTGAGCACGCAGGCGCTGCAATGCGGCGAGCGAGAAGTGCGCAAACCACAGCGAGGCAAAGGCAAACACCAGCGTGTAGATCCAGATGGCCACAGGCACGAGCACCGGCGCCATCGCAATGAACATTGCGCCCGAGGCCCACAGAAGGCTCGGTGCGGCACCGAGGTAGCCACTGAGCACGCCCATGAGCAGCAGCGTGCCCCGGTGCTCGCGCATGATGAGCTTTCGCTCGTCGCTGCTGGCGTGGGTGGCCAGCGCATCGAAGGCGAACACGCGGTAGGTGAGCCAACCCCAGATGAGCGGCGGCAGAATCAACACCAGGGGCGGCACCAGCCACAAGGGCATGGACAGCACCAGCACCACCACGGCCAGCAAGGTGGAGCCCAGCGACCACAACACACTGACCACCAGCGACCCGCCGTGCTTGCGCTCCAGCCCTGCAAAGCGCCGCTGCGCCACCAGTTCGACCATGGCCGGCGTCATGAACATGGCGACCAGCAACAGGCACAGCAAAACAATGAGCGGGGTGGCCAGCACCAGCACCAGCAGGGGTGCGAACACCATGCGCAGAGAACCGGCTCCGACCTGTTCAAGCCAGGAGAGAAAGGTCTGCACCATGCCGAAGGCTTCGAGCCAGGCGGCCACCGATGCCACAGCGCCCTCCCAGAAAAAGTAGCCCAGGCCAAACGACAACGCCACCAACAAGATGAGCGGCAGGATCGACAGCGCGATCACACGCGGGTGAACGCAGTACGCCACGGCGCGCCAGAAAGAATCGAAGAGCAGGGACATGGCGGCAAGAATACATGGATTCCGCTGGGTTGCTGCGCTCCCTGGTCGGTACGATCTGCTCATGAACCGCATCGAGATTGAAGGCGTCGGCCTGGAGCTGGCGCACATCCCCGGACCATCCGAACGACCGGCCCTGGTGTTCCTGCACGAGGGCCTGGGCAGCGTGAGCATGTGGCGCCAGAAGGGGCGCGACTGGCCTGCGGAGCTTTGCGCCGCCAGCGGGCGGGCAGGCTGGATTTATTCCCGTCGCGGCTACGGGCGATCGGATCCCATACCCGATGTGCGGGGCGCGCCAGGCCAGGATGGCTTCTGGACCCGTGGACGTCACCGCCCCGACTACATGCACAGGGAAGCCTGGAACGTCCTGCCCCTATTGGTAAAGGGGCTCGGTTTGTCGCAACCTCCGGTGTTGATCGGCCACTCCGACGGCGCCTCCATCGCGTTGCTGCATGCAAGCCGGCATCCGGTGGCGGCCTGCGTGGTCATGGCGCCGCACGTGGTGGTGGAAGAAGTCGCCCTGCGGGCGATCGCAGAGGCGCGGCGGCTTTACGAGAGCGATCCGACCAAAGAAAGCGGGCTTCGCCAGCGCCTGGCTCGCTACCACGCCGATGTCGACAATGCCTTCTGGCAGTGGAACGACGTCTGGCTCAGCCCGGATTTCGCGGCGTTCGACATCCGCCCCGAGTGCCGGCAGATCCAGGCGCCCCTTTTGCTGATCCAGGGCATGGGCGACGAGTACGGCACGCTGGCCCAACTGCGGGCCATTGAAGCCGCCGCGCCACAGGCGCGCAGTGTGGAGATTGACGGTTGCGGCCACAGCCCGCATCGAGATCAGCCTGATGCCGCGCTGGCTGCGGTGCTGTCGTTTCTGGAGGTTACATCCTGAATCGAACGCAAAAGGACGGTCAAACACCAAGGAATTCACGCCAATCTCGTGCGGACAAGCGACAGAACGCCCCCTTTTTCCGGCCAGCCCCTACACTTTGATACAAATTGATCGACCTGACCTAACCACATGAATAACTGGACCAATCCATGGCTGCTCGCCGTGCTCGCGCCCGCTCTGCTGGCTCTGGGCGCGCTGCTGCATCGCTGGTGGACGGAACGGCAGGCGCGTGAACGCAGGCGAATTCCCAAACATTGGCCGCTGAGCACGCGCGCCCTGGCCAACAGTGAAGAAGCCCGTGTCTGGCATTGGTTGTCGCGCGCCTTCTACGACCACCACGTGATGATCAAGCTGCCGGTCACGCGCTTCACGTTGCCGCGCGACAAGGAACAGGGCATGGAGTGGTACAAGCTGCTGGGCGGCGTGTACTGCACCTTTACCGTGTGCCGCTCCGACGGCCGCGTGCTGGGTTGTCTGGACGTGCCGGGGAGCGCCGGCTTGCCGCGCAGCACCCGCACCCTCAAGCACTCACTGCTGACCCAGTGCGGCCTGCCCTACTGGGTCGTGCGCTCCAACAGTCTGCCCACAGTGGCCGAGATCCGCGCTGAGTTCCTCGGCGAATCCACGCTCAGCCAGACGATGCGGGAGCGCGAAATGGAAGAGCGCGCCATCGTGGCGGCGCAAGCCAATCTTCGCACCGTGCTCACGCGCCAGCGCAGCAACCGCAACAGCGATTTCGGCCCATTGTCGAACTGGCCCAACAGCACCACAGGCGAGCCGCGCAGCGATTTCCCTCGCAGCGACTTCAATTCCCAATGGCAGGAGAACTCGTTTCTCATGCCGCTGGACAGCCGCAAGGGCGACCTGCTCTAGGCCTTCGCCACCCTCTTCTGGGTGAGCCCCAAAACCTCGTCGCGGGTCAACCAACGCCAACGGCCTTCTGGCAACTCAGGCGTCAGCACGAGATCTCCCATCTCGGATCGGTGAAGCGATTCCACCCTATTGCCCACCGCAGCCACCATGCGCTTGACCTGGTGGTATTTGCCTTCGGTCAGGGTCATGCGCAAGTGGTGTTCGCTCACCGCTGAACAGGCCTGTGCACGCACCGGCTGGGGGTCGTCGTCCAGCACCACGCCTTCGAGCAACCGGCGCAGCTGCTTATCGTCCAGAGGGTGCTTCACCTGCGCTTCGTACACCTTGGGCACATGGTGGCGCGGCGATGTCATGCGGTGGATGAACTTGCCGTCGTCCGACAGCAGCAACATGCCGGTAGTGTCCTGGTCCAGCCGCCCCACGGCCTGCACGCCTGCCGCCGCACCCCCGCCTCGCATGCGCAAAGGGCCCGGCAACAAGGTGTACACACTGGGGTAGGTGCTGGGTTTTTGGGAACACTCGTAACCCGCGGGCTTGTTCAGCATCAAATACGCGACCGCGTGGTACTGCCAGACCTCGCCCTGCACTCGAAACACGAGGCCCTCTTCTTCAAAAGCGGCTCCGGGATCGAGACAGGGCGCGGTGGCGTCCCCCACGATCACCATGCCTTGCTGCACCAGGCCGCTGCAAACACGGCGGGTGCCAAAACCCTGTGAAAAAAGAATGTCCTGCAACTGCATCATGATCATGCAATTGTCGCTGCTCGAAACACGACCCACTCTGCGCCAAGGATGAGAGAACGATTCAGGAAATGGCTGCCCACGCCGGACTCGCTGCGCAACAGCCGCTGGCTGCGCTGGATGGGGCCTGTGCTGCAACACCCGAGCCTGTGGCGCTTCAGCCGCAAAGGCATCGCTCTTGGCGTGGCCTTGGGCATCTTCTTCGGGCTGCTGATTCCTGTGGCGCAGATTCCAGCCTCGGCCGCACTGGCCGTGATCCTGCGGGCGAATCTGCCCATGGCGGTTGCCAGCACGCTGGTCTCGAACCCGGTGACGTTCGGGCCGGTCTACTACGGCGCCTACCGTCTGGGAAAGGTGGTGACAGGCGAAAGACCTGTCACAGAAATCGAAGCCGAGCAAAAGCTGGCCGGTGCGCACGAAGAACCACCGGAGGTGCAGCGCAAAGGCGTGCGCGAACGAATGGCGTACTGGCTCGAGCGCCTTCGCACGGTGGGAAAGCCCCTGGCCATCGGGCTCGCGCTCATCGCCAGCGTGAGCGGCCTGACGGTGTATTTCCTGATCAGCGGAATATGGATCCTGCACACCCGCTGGACCAGACGCAAACGGCTGCGCGGGAGGTTGGACAGATCAGATCACGAGCCGTGATACCTGTGCCAGTGACCGCCACCGGCAGTGCGGTGGCGGAAATGAATGGTGGAGCTGGGGGGATTTGAACCCCCGTCCGCAAGCCTTCTTCGAGCAGTTCTACATGTGTAGCCGTCTGATTTGAGTCTCGCCGCCCGAATCGCGCAGTGGCACGCTAGATGGGAAGCCAGCATCCTTGAATCTCACCCTGCGTCAAGGTGCCCGACGCAAAGCCAGCCGATGAAATTATCCTTGCAGCCGGGAGGTCTTGCGACCCCCTTGCCCAGCCCATCGGCCTGCTGTTGCAAGGCTCACCGCTGATTAAGCGGCGAGTGCGAAACGTTCGTCGTTTGCAGTTGGTTTTTTTCTGCGGATTTACGAGGTGACAGAACCTCGACATGCCCTGCTGCGCGTCCGAACCCACGTCGAAACCGGTGCAGCCCCAAGGCCTTGAGTTTAAGGCACTTCCAGCAAATTCAAGAGGTCGAGCGGAGAACTTACTTCCGCATGGGCACCCCAGGCCGCCACATCGGCTCCTGCACCCAGATAACCGTATCGCGCCGCAACTGTGCGCATCCCCGCCGCTCGACCGGCCTGTATGTCACGCTCGTCATCGCCCACATAGATGCAGTCGGAGGGCGACAAAGACATGCGCCGCGCGGCCTCCAGCAGAGGCGCAGGGTGCGGCTTGGCGTGGGGCGTGGTATCGCCGCTGATGATGGCAGATGCCGTGGCGAAGAGTGGCATAGCCTGCGTGATAGGACCAGTAAATCGCTGCGACTTGTTGGTCACCACGCCCCAGGACAGGCCTCGCTCCTGCAGCCTCAAGAGCATTTCCTGCACCTCATGAAAAGGCTGCGTGCGCTGTAGCAGGCACTGCGAATAGATGACGAAGAACTCTTCTTTCAACGCGTTGTAATCAGCATGCTCCGGCGCAATGCCGAAAGCCGCGTGCAGCATGCCCCTTGCACCCGACCCAGCCAACGGGCGATAGCGGTCCTGGGGCAAAGAGGCCATGCCTCTGCGCAACCGCATGCTGTCGGCCGCTGCGCCCAGATCCGGCGCGCTGTCGATCAAGGTGCCGTCCAGATCAAACAAGACCGCCCGCAACCCGGAGAAAATTCGCCCCGTCATGGTCGGCGTGTGGCCAACAGGTAATTCACGCTGGTATCAGCGCTGAGCCAGTAGCGTCGTGTCAGCGGGTTGTATTCCATCCCGCGGGTCTGCGAGAGTTCCAGGCCGGCACCGCGGCAATGTGCAGCCAGCTCGCTGGGACGAATGAACTTGGAAAACTCGTGCGTACCTTTGGGCAACAACTGCAGAACGTATTCCGCCCCCAGGATGGCAAACAGAAAAGACTTTGGATTGCGGTTGATGGTAGAAAAAAAGACCCAGCCACCTGGCTTGACCAGCGCCCTGCAGGCCCTCACCACTGAAGAGGGATCAGGCACATGCTCCAGCATCTCCATGCAGGTCACCACATCGAACTCGCCGGCGTGCTCCAGTGCCAGCGCTTCGGCGCTGATTTCCTGGTAGCGCACGTTGGCGGTAGACGCCTCCAGCGCGTGCAACTGCGCGACGCGCAAGGCCTTTGCCGAAAGGTCGATGCCGAGCACGTTGGCGCCCTTGCGAGCCATGGAATCCGAAAGGATGCCACCACCACAACCAATGTCGACCACCTGCTTTCCCGCCAAGGGCACCAGTCCTTCGATCCAGCCCAGCCGCAGCGGGTTGATCTGATGCAGAGGGCGAAACTCGCTTTCTGGATCCCACCAGCGATGGGCAAGGTCGGAGAACTTGGCCAGTTCAGCGGGGTCGGCGTTGATGTGTGGATTCATGACTCGATTATCGTCAGCACAAGAAAAAACCGCGCCGAAGCGCGGTTTTCAGGGTCGAAGCTGAGGTGAATCAGTTCTTGCGGGTACCGACCACTTCCACTTCCACGCGGCGGTTCTTGGCGCGGCCTTCGCGGGTGGCGTTGTCGGCCACTGGCTGGGTCAGGCCCTTGCCTTCGGTGTAGATACGGTTGCTTTCAATGCCCTTGCTCACCAGATAGGCCTTGACGGCTTCAGCACGGCGGTTGGACAGGGCCTGGTTGTAACCAGCGGCACCGGTGGAATCGGTGTGACCCACGGCGATCACCACTTCCAGGGCGATGCCGGAGACCTTGCCAGCCAGATCGTCCAGCTTGGCCTTGCCTTCAGGCTTGAGCACGGCCTTGTCGAAGTCGAAGAATGCATCGGCGGCGTAGGTCACCTTGGAGGCGACGGGAGCCGGTGCGGGTGCGGGAGCCGGTGCGGGACGCGGTGCAGCGGCAGGTGCCGGTGCGGGAGCGGGTGCAGGAGCAGGTGCAGCCATTGGGACAATCGCGCCATCGCAGCCTTGAGCGGCCGTGGCAGGCGTCCAGCTGGCATCACGCCAGCAGAGTTCGTTGGTACCGTTTTTCCAGACCAGTTCGCTGGTGCCATTGCGCCAGTTGTCGATGGTTTGAGCGCCGGCGGCGGTTGCCATGGCGGCGGTTGCCAACAGCATTGCCACTTTGTTGAGTTTTTTCATGGTTTTCCTCTATATAAGCCGCAGACAGACTGCGTAACAAGAACGACGCTTGTAGTGACCACCACTAAAAACGTTGGAATTTATTGTGCCACAAGCCCGGATGCACCAACCGGGACGCCCGGTGCGGCTCTGTAGGACGAACACCCGCGTTGCGTCATTCGTTGTCCATACACAACAAAATGTCACGTCAGGCGTGTGCGGAGGTGCACCTTAAAATCATGAGTTGCCCTTCGGCCCTCCACCGCACTCAAGCCACCGCACATGACACAGTTCGCCAAAGAGACATTGCCCATCAGTCTTGAAGAGGAGATGCGGCGCAGTTACCTCGACTACGCGATGAGTGTGATTGTGGGCCGTGCATTGCCGGATGCGCGCGACGGCCTGAAGCCAGTGCACCGCCGCGTTCTGTTTGCCATGCACGAGCTCAACAACGACTGGAACCGGCCTTACAAGAAGTCGGCCCGTATTGTGGGCGACGTCATTGGCAAATACCACCCTCACGGCGACAGCGCGGTGTACGACACCATCGTGCGCATGGCGCAGGATTTTTCCCTGCGTCACATGTTGGTGGACGGCCAGGGGAACTTTGGCTCGGTCGATGGCGACAACGCGGCTGCCATGCGCTACACCGAGATCCGCCTGTCGAAGATTTCGCACGAGATGCTGGCCGACATCGACAAGGAAACGGTCAACTTCGGGCCCAACTACGACGGCTCGGAAAAAGAGCCGCTCGTGCTGCCTTCGCGCCTGCCCAACCTGCTGGTCAACGGTTCAGCGGGTATCGCGGTGGGCATGGCCACCAACATTCCGCCGCACAACCTCAACGAGGTGGTGGATGCGTGCCTGCACCTGCTGAAGAACCCGCAGGCGTCCATCGACGAACTGATGGAGATCATTCCAGCGCCCGATTTCCCCACCGCGGGCATCATCTACGGCATCAATGGCGTGAAAGATGGCTACCGCACCGGGCGTGGCCGCGTCGTGATGCGCGCCAAGTGCCACTTCGAGGACATCGATCGTGGCCAACGCCAGGCGATCATCGTTGACGAGCTGCCGTACCAGGTCAACAAGAAGACGCTGCAGGAACGGATCGCCGAGCTGGTGCACGAAAAGAAGATCGAGGGCATCAGCCACATCCAGGACGAGTCCGACAAATCGGGCATGCGCCTGGTGATCGAGCTCAAGCGCGGTGAAGTGCCCGAGGTGGTGCTCAACAACCTGTACAAGCAAACCCAGTTGCAGGACACCTTCGGTATCAACATGGTGGCGCTGGTCGATGGCCAGCCCCGGCTGTGCAACCTGAAGGACCTGATCCAGGTCTTTCTGGAACACCGGCGCGAAGTGGTTACGCGGCGCACAGTGTTCAACCTGCGCAAGGCGCGCGAGCGCGGCCACGTGCTCGAAGGCCTGGCGGTGGCGCTGGCCAACATCGACGACTTCATTCGCATCATCCGCGAGTCGCCCACGCCACCGGTGGCCAAGGCCGAATTGATGGCGCGCCCATGGGATAGCCAGCTGGTGCGCGAAATGCTGACCCGCACGCGCGCCGATGGGGGCGTCATCAACGCCGATGACTACCGACCTGAAGGCCTGGAGCGGGAATTTGGCATGGGGGGTGATGGTCTGTACCGCCTCTCGGAAACCCAGGCGCAAGAGATCCTGCAGATGCGCCTGCAGCGCCTCACCGGCCTGGAGCAGGACAAGATCGTGGCCGAGTACAAGGAAGTCATGGGTGAGATCGACGATCTGCTCGACATCCTGTCCAGACCCGAGCGAGTCTCCACCATCATCGGCGACGAACTCACCGTGGTGAAGCAGGAGTTCGGCCAGACCAAGCTGGGCGCCCGTCGCAGCGAGATCGAGCACAACGCACAGGATCTGGCCACGGAAGACCTGATCACCCCGACCGACATGGTCGTCACGCTCAGCCACAGCGGCTATATCAAGAGCCAGCCGCTCTCGGAATACCGCGCGCAGAAGCGTGGCGGGCGTGGCAAGCAGGCTACAGCGACCAAGGAAGATGACTGGATCGACCAGCTCTTCATCGGCAACACGCACGACTACATCCTGTGCTTCTCCAACCGGGGTCGACTGTACTGGCTGAAGGTGTGGGAAGTGCCGGCGGGTTCGCGCGGATCGCGTGGTCGCCCCATCGTCAACATGTTCCCCTTGCAGGAGGGCGAGAAGATCAACGTGGTGCTGCCGCTCACGGGCGAGATGCGCAGCTTCCCATCGGACCGCTATGTGTTCATGGCCACGTCCATGGGGACGGTGAAGAAGACCGCGCTCGACGAATTCAGCAACCCGCGCAAGGCCGGCATCATCGCCGTGGATCTTGACGAAGGTGATTTCCTGATTGGCGCAGCGCTCACCGATGGCCAGCACGATGTGATGCTGTTCAGCGATGGGGGCAAGGCGGTCCGCTTCGACGAGAACGACGTTCGCCCGATGGGCCGCAACGCTCGCGGCGTTCGCGGCATGTTGATCGAGGACACGCAGAGCGTGATCGCCATGCTGGTGGCCGAAGACGAGCAGCAGAGTGTGCTCACCGCCACTGTTAATGGTTACGGGAAGCGCACGCCGATCACCGAGTACACCCGCCATGGTCGAGGCACCAAGGGCATGATCGCGATTCAGCAAAGTGAGCGCAACGGCAAGGTGGTGGCAGCCACTTTGGTGCACACCGATGACGAGATCATGCTCATCACCGACAAGGGCGTGCTGGTGCGCACGCGCGTCTCCGAGATTCGGGAAATGGGCCGGGCCACCCAAGGCGTGACGCTCATTGCGCTGGATGACGGCTCCGAACTCTCGGGTCTGCAGCGCATTGTGGAGAACGACGCCAACGTGCCGGACGCACCAGACGCGCCGGATGTCGCAGACGCCGGCGAGCTGGACGAGCCAGGCAGCGAGCCGTGACCCCACGGCCGTACAACTTCTCAGCCGGGCCGGCGGCCATGCCAGCCGAAGTGTTGCAACATGCCGCCAGCGAAATGCTGGACTGGCAAGGCAGCGGCATGAGCGTGATGGAAATGAGCCACCGGGGGCAGGAATTCGGGAAGGTTCTCGAAGCCGCTGAAGCCGACTTGCGCGAACTGCTTGCGGTGCCCGCGAACTTCCGGATCCTGTTCATGCAGGGTGGCGGGCTGGCCGAGAACGCCATCGTGCCCATGAACCTCTCGCGCGGCAAAGCGGTGGACTTCGTGGTCACTGGAAGCTGGAGCCAGAAGTCGCTGAAGGAAGCGCGGCGGTACGCCCAACCGCACCTGGCGGCCAGCAACGAAGCCGATGGACACACCAGCCTGCCCGACCCGGCCAGCTGGCAGCTCAGCAAGGGCGCCAGCTACGTGCACCTGTGCAGCAATGAAACCATCAACGGCATCGAAGTGCACGAGCTGCCCGACCTGGTAACGCTCGGTTCCGACGCACCTCTGGTGATCGATTTTTCTTCTCATGTCGCATCTCGCCCGGTCGATTGGGCGCGCGTGGGTCTGGCGTTTGGCGGCGCCCAGAAGAACCTCGGGCCCGCGGGTCTCACGCTGGTGGTGGTGCGGGAAGATCTGATGGGTCATGCGCTGGACATCTGCCCAACCGCTTTTGACTACAAGACCGTGGCCGACAACCGGTCGATGTACAACACGCCGCCCACGTTCGCCATTTACATGGCCGGCCTCACCTTTCAGTGGCTCAAGCGTCAGACCGAGGGCGAAAAAAAAGGCGTGGCGGCCATGGAGGCGCGCAACATCGCAAAAGCCGCCCTGCTCTACGACACCATCGACGAATCGCCGTTCTACGAGAACAAGGTCGCTCGCAACTGCCGCTCGCGCATGAACGTGCCTTTCTTCCTGCGCGACGAGTCGCGCAATGAGGCATTTCTCTCGGGTGCCAAGGCCGCTGGGCTCCTGCAGCTCAAGGGTCACAAATCGGTTGGCGGCATGCGTGCCAGTCTCTACAACGCGATGCCGCTGGAAGGTGTGCAGGCGCTGGTGAGCTACATGCGGCAGTTTGAAAAGACACAGGCCTGAACACGATGACCCAACCCACACAGTCCAATGCCCTGGCAGGCCTTCGCGTGCAGATCGATGCGCTGGATCAGCAACTGCTCAGCCTGCTCAACCAGCGCGCGCGCGTGGCCGAGCAGGTCGGGGACATCAAGCGCCAGGAGGGTTCGCCGTTCTTTCGCCCCGACCGCGTGGCCCAGGTCATCGAGAAAATTCAGGGTGCCAACCAGGGCCCGCTGCTCAACCAGCACGTGGCCTCCATCTGGCGCGAAATCATGTCGGCCTGCCTCGCACTGGAAGCGCCGCAACGCGTGGCCGTGCTGGGCCCGCAAGGCACCTTTTGCGAACAGGCTGCCATCGAATTTTTCGGCAGCGCCGCCAACCTGATCTACTGCGCCAACTTTGACGAGGTGTTCCATGCCACGGCAGCAGGCACGGCGCAGTTCGGTGTGGTGGGTATGGAAAACTCCACCGAAGGCGTGGTGGCGAGGTCGCTCGATCTGTTCCTGCGTTCACCTGTGCATGTGGTCGGCGAAGTCAGCCTGCTGGTGCGCCACAACCTGTTGCGCCAGGTCAACGAGCTTGACGGCATCGAAGTGGTGATGGCGCACCCGCAGGCGCTGGCCCAATGCCAGAACTGGCTCTCACAGCACCTGCCCAATGCAGAGCGGCGCGCAGTGTCCAGCAACGCTGAAGGAGCTCGCCTCGCGGCCACCAACCCGACCTGGGCGGGCCTGGCCAGTGAGCGCGCCGCCGCGCAGTTTGGCCTGCACATCGTCGCGCACGCGATCCAGGACGAAGCCTACAACCGCACGCGGTTCGCGGTGATCAGCCTGCCCCAGACGCTGGCCATGCCCCCCGCCTCCGGACGCGACTGCACCAGCCTGGTGGTATCGGTGCCCAACCGTCCTGGTGCCGTGCACGATCTTCTCGTGCCGCTGAAGAACAATGGCGTGTCCATGACGCGCTTTGAATCGCGCCCGGCCAAATCCGGGCAGTGGGAGTACTACTTCTACATCGATATTGCCGGCCACCCATCGCAACCGCACGTGGCTGCCGCTCTACAAGAACTTCAGGGTCTGTGCGCTTTCTACAAGGTGCTGGGCGCATACCCGGTGAACGAATGATGTTTGAACAATTGGGATTGATTGGCTGCGGCATGATGGGCGGCTCCTTCGCGCTGGCCCTCAAGCGTGCAGGCCTCGTGAAACGCGTGGTGGGTTACAGCAAGTCACCGTCCACCACCGAGCGCGCGCGCCAGCTGGGCGTGATCGACGTCGAGGCGCCGTCTGCGCTGCTCGCCGTCTCGGGGGCAGACCTGGTGCTGCTTGCGGTACCGGTGTCGGCCACCGAAGCCACCTTCAAGGCCATTCGCCATCTGGTTCGCGGCGAAGTGCTGATCATGGACGTGGGTTCGACCAAGCGAGAGGTGATCGACGCCGCGCGCCGCGTGCTGAAAGACCAGGTCGGCGTGTTCGTGCCGACCCACCCGATTGCCGGCAAGGAAGTGGCGGGCGTGGAGCACGCCGACGCAGACCTCTATCACGGCCGCCAGGTCATCCTCACGCCGATCGAGCGCACCTTGCCAGCGCAACTGGAAAAAGCCCAGCAGCTCTGGACCGCACTCGGCTGCCAGGTCAAGCAGATGACGCCCGAAGCGCACGACGCGGCCTATGCCGCCGTGAGCCACTTGCCGCACCTGGTGGCATTTGCGCTGATGAACGCCATCCAGGGGCAAGCGTCGGGCCCCGATTTCCTGACCCTGGCGGGTCCGGGGTTCCGCGATTTCACGCGCATCGCCGCCAGCGATCCCGCTGTGTGGCGCGACATCCTGATGTCCAACCGGGAAGAACTGCTGGCGCAGTCGCGGCATTTCCAGCGCGCGCTGCATGCGCTGGAGACCGCCATCAACGCCGACAACCCCGACGCCCTTGAGGCCCTGATCGAACAAGCCAGTGGCGCCCGAGCGCGCTGGCGCATGACCGCCATCAAGCCTCGAAGCTGAGCGCCGCCTCTGGCGCCAGCCGCATCCTTTCGCGCATGTACTCCATCGATCACCTCGACATTCCGCCGCTTTGCAGTGCCGGTGGGCTCGTGCGCCTGCCGGGCTCCAAGAGCATTTCCAACCGCGTGCTGCTGCTTGCTGCATTGAGCACGAGCCACACCGATGTGCTGGACCTGCTCGACTCCGACGACACCCGCGTGATGCTTGAGGCCCTGGCACAACTGGGCTGCCGCATCGAGCCGCAGCCAGGCGGTGCGCTGCGCGTGCACGGCCTTGGCGGTGAACTGCCGGTGCATGCGGCGAGCCTGTTCCTTGGCAACGCCGGCACGGCCATGCGGCCCCTCACGGCCTCGCTGGCCCTTCTGGCCGCACGCCATGGCGGCGCCTTTGAACTCAGCGGCATTGCCCGCATGCACGAACGCCCCATTGGCGACCTGGTCGATGCGCTGCGCCAACTCGGCTGCCCGGTGCAATGCCTCGCCCACGAAGGCTACCCGCCCCTGCGGCTGGGGGATGGGAAAGTACACGCCCTGAAACTGGACAACGCCATCCGCGTGCGTGGCGATGTGTCCAGCCAGTTCCTCACGGCGCTGCTGCTCGCCCTGCCCCTGGTCGCGCAAGCGCAAGACGTGGTCATCGAGGTCGTGGGCGAACTCATCTCGCGTCCCTACATCGAGATCACCCTGAACCTGCTGGAGCGTTTTGGCGTGGCCGTGCAGCGCGAAGGCTGGGAACGCTTCACCATCCCGGCGGGAAGTCGTTACCAGTCGCCCGGGCAGATCGCTGTAGAAGGCGATGCGTCGTCCGCCAGCTACTTCATCGCCCTGGGCGCCATCGCGCCTGCCTCGCCAGGCACGAAAGGCATCACCATCGAGGGCGTGGGCCTGTCCTCCATCCAGGGCGACATCCGGTTTGTCGAAGCAGCGCGGCTGATGGGCGCAGACATTTCGGGCGAATCCAATCGCCTGCACATCCGTCGCGGCGCCTGGCCCCTGAAGGCCATCGACCTGGACTGCAACCACATCCCCGACGCCGCCATGACGCTGGCCGTGATGGCGCTCTACGCCGAGGGCACCACCACGCTGCGCAACATTGCCAGCTGGCGCGTGAAAGAAACCGACCGCATTGCCGCCATGGCCAACGAGTGCCGCAAGCTCGGCGCCACGGTGGAAGAAGGCGCCGATTTCATTCGCATCACACCGCCGGTCGGCCCGTCACAGTGGCTCACCCAGGCCATCCACACCTACGACGACCACCGCGTGGCCATGTGCTTTTCGCTGGCCGCCTTCAACCCCGCCGAGCTGCCCATCCGCATTGAAGACCCCAAGTGCGTGGGCAAAACTTTCCCTGACTATTTCGAGAATCTGTTCGAGGTCTGCCAGGCCGAACCACGGCACATCCCCGTGATCTGCGTGGACGGGCCCTCTGCGTCGGGCAAAGGCACGCTGTCAGCAGAATTGGCTGACCGACTGGGCTACCACCTGCTGGACTCGGGCGTGCTCTACAGGCTGGTGGGTCTCGCCGCCGCCAAAGCCGGTTTATCCACCGCGGACGAAGACCTCAAGGACGCCACCCTGGCACGTCGACTGGGCCAGCTGGCGGCTGGTTTGAATGTGCGCTTTGAGAGCCAGCGCACCTTGCTGGACGGTCAGGATGTGACCGACGCCGTGCGCTCTGAAGCCGCCGGCATGGCCGCCTCGCGCGTTTCGACCGTTCAGGCCGTGCGCGACGCCCTGCTGGGGCTGCAACACGGTTTCAGGCGCCTTCCCGGGCTGGTGGCCGACGGGCGCGACATGGGCACGGTGATTTTTCCTGACGCCGCGCTCAAAGTGTTTCTCACGGCTTCCGCCGAGCAACGCGCCGAACGGCGTCATAAGCAGTTGATTTCAAAGGGAAATGCTGCTAATATCGCCAGTCTTTTGGCTGACCTCAAGGCGCGCGATCAACGGGATGCTTCCCGATTGCACGCACCCCTGAAGCCTGCTGAAGATGCCTTGCAGCTGGACAACTCCGGGCTGGACATCGAGCAATCGGTCCAGCAGGTGCTGGATTGGTGGCAAGGCAGGACGGTGTTTTCAGATCCCTGAAGGCACCTGAAGAGATGGCCAATCAGGCCAATGGTCCAGACGGCACCGCCGGGCTTTCACTGCCCGCATGCCAGATGGTTGTTCCACTTAACCCCCGCGGCGTTTCACGCCGCATGTCAACACCACGCAAGCGCCGCATCCGTTCCAGCCGCATCCCTGTGGTTGTTGCACCGTCGCCCAATGGTTTTAGGAAATTCAATGTCTGAATCTTTTGCCGCCCTGTTCGAAGAGTCCCTCAAACGCGCCGAAATGCGCTCGGGCGAAGTCATCACCGCTGAGGTCGTTCGCATCGAACACAGCCACGTGGTGGTCAACGCCGGTCTGAAGTCGGAAGCCTATGTGCCGCTGGCCGAATTCAAGAACGATCTGGGTGAACTCGAAGTGCAGGTGGGCGACTTCGTGGCGGTTGCCATCGACTCCGTTGAAAACGGCTTCGGCGACACGCTGCTCTCGCGCGACAAGGCCAAGCGCCTCGCGTCCTGGATGTCCCTGGAGAAGGCGCTGGAGTCCGGCGAATTCGTCACCGGCACCACCTCCAGCAAGGTCAAGGGCGGCCTCAAGGTCATGGTCAACGGCATCAGCGCCTTCCTGCCGGGCTCGCTGGTCGACAGCCGTCCCACCAAGGACCTCACGCCTTACGAAAACAAGACCCTGGAATTCAAGGTCATCAAGCTGGACCGCAAGCGCAACAACGTGGTGCTGAGCCGCCGCGCCGTGGTGGAAGCCTCCATGGGCGAAGAGCGCGCCAAGCTGATGGACACCCTGAAGGAAGGCGCCATCGTGCACGGCGTGGTCAAGAACATCACCGAATACGGTGCGTTCGTGGACCTCGGCGGCATCGACGGCCTGCTGCACATCACCGACATGGCATGGCGCCGTGTTCGCCACCCGAGCGAAGTGGTCACGGCTGGTCAGGAAATCACCGCCAAGATCCTCAAGTTCGACACCGAGAAGCACCGCGTCTCGCTGGGCCTCAAGCAAATGGGCGATGACCCGTGGATGGGCGTTTCGCGCCGCTACCCGCAAGGCACGCGCATGTTCGGCAAGATCACCAACATCGCCGACTACGGCGCGTTCGTGGAACTCGAGCCGGGCATTGAAGGCCTGGTGCACGTGTCTGAAATGGACTGGACCAACAAGAACGTGGCCCCGTCCAAGCTGGTGTCGCTGGGCGACGAAGTCGAAGTCATGGTGCTCGACATCGACGAAGACAAGCGCCGCATCTCGCTGGGCATGAAGCAGTGCCGCGCCAACCCCTGGCACGAGTTCGCAGAAGCCACCAAGCGCGGTGACCGCGTCAAGGGCCCCATCAAGTCGATCACCGACTTCGGCGTGTTCGTCGGTCTGGCCGCTGGCATCGATGGCCTGGTGCACCTGTCCGACCTGTCCTGGAACGAAACCGGCGAAGCCGCCGTTCGCAACTACAAGAAGGGCCAGGAAGTCGAAGCCATCGTGCTGGCCATCGACGTGGAGCGCGAGCGCATCTCCCTGGGCATCAAGCAGCTCGACGGCGACCCGTTCACCACCTTCGTGTCGGTGAACGACAAGGGTTCCATCGTGACCGGCAAGGTCAAGACCGTGGACGCCAAGGGTGCCGAGATCGATCTGGGCGAAGAAGTGATGGGCTATCTGCGCGCCAGCGAAATCAGCCGCGACCGCGTGGAAGACGCGCGCAACATGCTGAAGGAAGGCGACGAAGTCACCACCGTGGTGGTGAACATCGACCGCAAGACGCGCAACATCCAGTTGTCCATCAAGGCCAAGGACGCCGCCGACCAGCAGGAAGCCATGGCCAGCCTGAGCCAGCAGTCTTCCCGCGAAAACGCCGGCACCACCAGCCTGGGCGCCCTGCTGCGCGCAAAGCTGGACAACAACAACGGCTGATCGGTCGATCGGGCGCCCGGAGGTGGGCGCCGAGCGGGTTCATCCCTGCTTGGCGCTCCATCGAAAGGTGCCCGGCGCCTCCACGCTGAAACCCTGACATGACACGCTCCGACCTCGTTGAGGCCCTTGCCAGCCGCTTCGGCCAGCTCACTCACCGTGACGCCGAATTTGCCGTCAAGGCCATCCTGGATGCCATGGGCGATGCCCTGGTCAAGGGACACCGGATCGAGATCCGTGGCTTTGGCAGCTTCTCGGTCAATCGCCGCTCACCCCGCATCGGGCGCAACCCGCGTTCGGGCGAAAGCGTGATGATCCCGGAGAAACGCGTGCCTCACTTCAAGCCAGGCAAAGCCTTGCGCGAGCAGGTGGACGCCAAGACCGCCGAGATCCTCGGGCGGGACCCGGCCAAGCCGGAGTGACGGACACTATCGAGCGGCAACCTGATCGCTACAATCGCCCCACCACAAAGGGGACGACGTGAAATACCTGATGTGGCTGCTCAACGCAGCCATTTTTTTTGTGCTGTTCGCCTTCGCGCTGAACAACCAGGACAGCGTGACGCTGCACCTGTTTTTCGGGGCCAGCTGGCAGGCACCCCTGGTGCTGGTGATCCTGGTCGCGCTCGTGGTCGGGGTCGCCCTCGGTGTGGCCGTGATGCTGCCGCTGTGGCTTCGCGCCAAGAAGGCCCGGCGACAGGCCGCCACCAACTCCATGCTGGCCAGTACCGCCTTCGACGCAGACTCCACCCTGCTCCCCGACCCGAACGACCGCCGGCATGGACTTTGATTTCACCTGGCTGCTGTGGGGCCTGCCGCTGGCCTTTGCCATGGGCTGGGCGGCCTCCCGGCTCGACCTGCGCCAGTGGCGCATGGAAAGCCGCCAGGCGCCCAAGGCCTATTTCCGCGGACTGAATCACCTGCTCAACGAGCAGCAAGACCAGGCCATCGACGCTTTCATTGAAGCGGTGCAGGGCGACCCCGACACCGCCGAACTGCACTTCGCGCTGGGCAATCTTTTTCGACGCCGCGGCGACTACGACCGGGCCGTGCGCGTGCACGAGCACCTGCTCTCGCGAGCCGACATCAGCCGCAAAGACCGCGACCGAGCGCAGCATGCGCTCGCGCTGGATTTCCTCAAGGCGGGCTTGCTCGACCGCGCCGAAGCGGCACTGCACAAGCTGCAGGGTTCAGCCTTCGAAGGCGAAGCCTTGCTCGCGCTGCTTGGCATTTACGAACGGTCACGCGATTGGCCGCGAGCCAAGGAGATTGCGCAGAAACTGGAAGACGCCGAGCAAGGCAGTTTCTCCGGTCGTCTGGCCCACTACCTTTGCGAAGAAGCCGAGCTGGCCCAGCGCAGTGGCGATCAGGGCAAGGCCATGAGCTTGCTGGAGGAAGCGGTGCAGCGGGCGCCGCAGCTCGCGCGCGGCTGGATGGCGCTCTCGACTCAAAAATCGCTCGCGGGCGATGCACAGGGAGCCTTTGAAGCGCTGCGCAAGCTGCACAAGCATGCACCGCAAGGTCTGCCGCTGGCCGCCGGCATGCTGGCTGACCTGGCGCGCCAGACCGCACGCCAGGCCGAAGCGGTGCTGCTGCTTCAAGAGGCCCAATCGCGCGCGCCATCTATCGACATCACGGAAGCCCTGGCCAGTCTCAGCGATGGATCTGCCGAAGTGCGAGCGCACTACCTGCAGCACCTGGAGCGCGAGCCCTCGCTGGTGATCACCGCCCAGTGGCTGGCGGGTGAAACACTCTCGAACCCTGAGGCGCAAGAGCGTGTGAAGCTCTCGCTGGAGCAGGCCAGCGCACCGCTGCGGCGTTACCGTTGTGCCGCCTGCGGTTTCGAAGCCCGCCAGCACTTCTGGCAGTGCCCGGGCTGCCAGGCCTGGGACAGCTACCCGGCAAGGCGAGTCGAAGAGCTTTGACGCCCTCAGCGACTCAGACCTCGCCGTAGCCACCCCCACCGGGTGTGTGGATCTCGAAGATGTCGCCGGGTTTCATTTCGGCCTGTCCGATGTGGGCCAGCTCCTCCACCGAGCCATCCGCCCGCACCACGCGGTTGATGCCCACCTGCCCAGGCTGGCCACCGGCCATGCCGAAGGCGCCGTGAATGCGGCCATTGGACAAAATGCTGGCCGTCATGTCTTCAAGAAAGCGCACGCGGCGCACGCCACCGTTGCCGCCTTTCCAGCGACCCACGCCACCAGAGTCGTGCCGGATCTCGTAGCTTTCCAGCCGCACCGGAAAGCGGAACTCCAGCACCTCCGGGTCGGTGAGGCGGGAATTGGTCATGTGGGTCTGCACCACGCTGGTTCCATCGAAACCCTCACCCGCGCCGCTGCCACCGGAGATGGTTTCGTAGTACTGGTGCGAGGCGTTGCCGAAGGTGAAGTTGTTCATGGTGCACTGGCTTGCGGCCATCACGCCGAGCGCACCGTAGAGCGCATTCGTGATGCAGCTTGAAGTCTCCACGTTGCCCGCCACCACGGAAGCGGGTGGGTTGGGGTTGAGCATGGAGCCAGTCGGGATGATCACCTTGAGCGGTTTGAGACAGCCTGCGTTGAGCGGGATGTCGTCGTTCACCAGCGTGCGAAACACATAGAGCACCGCCGCCATGCACACCGCCGTGGGGGCGTTGAAGTTGTTGAGCTGCTGCGCCGAGGTGCCGGTGAAATCGATCTCGGCACTGCGCTGCGCCGTGTTCACGCGCACCGCCACCTGAATCTGTGCGCCGTTGTCCAGCGGCAGCGTGTACTGCCCATCTTTCAAACGGGTGATGACGCGGCGCACCGATTCCTCGGCGTTGTCCTGCACGTGGCGCATGTAGGCCTGCACCACATCCAGCCCAAACTGCTCGACCATCTTGCGCAGCTCCTGCACGCCTTTCTCGTTTGCCGCGATCTGCGCCTTCAAGTCGGCCATGTTCTGCTGCGGGTTTCGCGAGGGGTATTCGCCGCTCTGCAGCAGCGCCACCATCTCGGCTTCGCGCAGCACGCCCCGGTCGACCAGCTTCACGTTGTTGATCTGCACGCCCTCTTCCTCGATGCGCGTGGAGAACGGGGGCATGGAGCCCGGCGTGGCGCCACCGATGTCGGCATGGTGGCCCCGGCTGCCCACATAAAACAACGGCTTGTCTTGTCCAGCGGAGCCCAGGTAGACCGGCGTGATCACCGTCACGTCGGGCAGGTGGGTGCCACCGTGGTAGGGGTCGTTGAGCACATACACATCGCCCGGATGCATGCGACCTGAGTTCTCGCGGATCACGGTCTTGATGCTCTCGCCCATGGAACCCAGGTGCACCGGCATGTGCGGCGCGTTGGCAATCAGGTTGCCCTCGGCGTCGAACAGCGCGCATGAGAAATCGAGCCGCTCCTTGATGTTGACCGAATAGGCGGTGTTCTGCAGTTGCAGCCCCATCTGCTCGGCGATGTTCATGAAGAGGTTGTTGAACACTTCGAGCAGCACCGGATCCACCGTGGTGCCCAGCGCGTAGGCCGTGTTGCGCGGAACGCGCCGATCCAGCACCAGATGATCGAGCGCGGTGAGCACAGCCTCCCAGCCAGGCTCCACCACCGTGGTGGCGTTCTTTTCGGCCACGATGGCCGGACCGGGGATCACGTCGCCCGGCCGCAGGTCTTCGCGCACCACCAGCGCGGCGTCGAACCACTGGCCGCCCGAGTACATGCGCACGGTCTCGCGCCGGGGAACCTCGCGCGGCTCGTGGGTTTCATGGCGTGGTTCGTGCGGTGCATCGCCCGCCACCACCGCTTCCACTGAGACCGCTTCCACCACGAGGCGCTTGCCCTGCATGAGAAAGGCGAAGCGCTGCCGGTACGCCGCTTCGAAGCCGGCCTGGATGGTGCTGAGGTCGCCGAACGGCACCACCAGCGCGGCGTCGCTGCCCTCATAGCGCACATGCACGCGCCGATGCACCTGCACCGCACCGGCATTCACCTGCTGGCTGCCCAGCTCGGCCTGGGCCGTGGCGGCCAGCGCATCGAGCTTGTCCACCACCGTGGCCAGCGAGGCAGCCGCCAAGGGCAACTCCACCGCCTGCTCGCGGATCACGTTCTGATCGGCCAGGCCCATGCCATAGGCACTGAGTACGCCGGCTAGCGGGTGCACGAACACACGCGTCATGCCCAGCGCATCCGCCACCAGGCAAGCATGCTGGCCACCCGCACCGCCGAAGCATTGCAGCGTGTAGCGCGTCACGTCGTAGCCGCGCGCCACCGAGATCTTCTTGATCGCGTTGGCCATCTGCTGCACGGCAATGTTGATGAAGCCCTCGGCCACTTCCTCGGGCAGGCGGCCGGTCTGCTGCGCCAGCTCGTCAAACTTCGACTGCACCGCCTCCAGGCTGAGCGCTTCGTTGGCCTGCGGCCCGAACACCTTCGGAAAGTGGCGCGGCTGAATCTTGCCGGTCATCACGTTGGCATCGGTCACCGCCAGCGGGCCGCCGCGCCGGTAACTCGCCGGCCCTGGGTTCGCGCCCGCACTCTCGGGGCCGACGCGAAACCGCGCACCGTCGAACGAGAGGATGGAGCCACCGCCCGCCGCGACGGTGTGAATGCTCATCATGGGCGCACGCATGCGCACACCGGCCACCTGCGTCTCGAACTCGCGCTCGAATTCGCCCGCAAAGTGCGACACATCGGTGGACGTGCCCCCCATGTCGAAACCGATCACCTTGACACCGCCTCCCTTCGATCCCTGGCTGTCGGCAAACGCCAGCTGCGCCGTGCGCGCCATGCCCACAATGCCACCCGCCGGGCCGGAAAGAATCGCGTCCTTGCCCTGAAAAGCATGGGCATCGGTCAGGCCGCCGGAGGACTGCATGAAGAACAATTTCACACCGGGCATTTCGCCGGCCACCTGCTCCACGTAGCGCCGCAGGATGGGCGAGAGATAGGCATCGACCACCGTGGTGTCGCCCCGGCTCACGAACTTCATCATCGGGCTGGTTTCGTGCGAGGTGCTCACCTGGGTGAAGCCGACTTCGCGAGCGATGCGGGCGGCCGCTGCTTCGTGCGTGGTGAAACGGTAGCCGTGCATGAAGACAATGGCCACGCTGCGCAGGCCGGTGCCGTGCGCAGCCTGAAGGTCGGCGCGAAGTGCTGCCTCGTCCAGGGGCAGCAGCACGTCGCCCTTCGCACTGAAGCGCTCCTGCGCCTCGATCACATCGCTGTAGAGCAGCTCGGGCAGCACGATGCGGCGATCGAACAGGCGCGGGCGGTTCTGGTAGGCGATGCGCAGAGCGTCGCGGAATCCCCGCGTCGTCACCAGCAGCGTGCGTTCGCCCTTGCGTTCGAGCAGGGCGTTGGTGGCCACGGTGGTCCCCATCTTCACGCATTCCACCTGCTCGGGAGTAACCGGCTCACCGGGCTTGAGCCCCAGCAGGTGGCGGATGCCGGCGACCGCCGCATCGCGGTATTGCTCGGGGTTCTCCGAGAGCAGCTTGTGGGTGACCAGCGAGCCGTCGGGGCGCTTGGCCACGATGTCGGTGAAGGTGCCGCCGCGGTCGATCCAGAACTGCCAGCGCGGGTCTTTTGTCGGAGTCATGTGGTTCAGAGGGATGCGGCCGAACGGGCGGCCTGGTCGTAGATGCCGGAGAGCACGCGAAGCAAGCGGGCGAGCTGACCGATGTCGTGGTTGAGGGCGTCGTCCGCCTTGAGCGCGTCGATCAGGCAACTCTCTCGGATCTCCCGGTACCGCGTGACATAGCCCTTGCCGAGGTCGGTGGAGGCGTAGGTCACTTCCTTGCCGTTCTTGCTGGACTCCACCACCCCCAGACCCTGCAGCTTCTTGAGCGAGTAGTTGATGAGGTGGGTGTCCTCGACGTTCATGATGAACGCGATGTCGGCCAGCCGCTTGTTGCGCGCACGGTGCGTGACGTGGTGCAGCACCAGCACATCGAGCGCCGTGAGGTCCTTCAGACCAGCGGCGCTCATGCAGTGAATCACCCAGCGATGAAACGCATTGCCGGACACGATGAGCCCGAATTCGAACTCGCTCATCTCGGCGCTGCGAGGCGACACCAGGTGCGCGGAGGACACGATGGGCGCCTGTGTCGGGGTTGGCTTGGCACTTGCTTTGGAACGGGCCATGTCAAAAATTCTGCGTCGTTTCGGTGCACGGCAGTTTAGGCGTTATGCCGACGATTTACCAACAATTTGTTGACATCAAGGGAAAGTACCGATCACACTTCGCCCACTCGCCGATAGAGTCCAACCCTGCCGCAAACCGCTGCACGATCCGAGTCCACACCCACCTGGAGCCCTCCCATGAAACGTCGTCTGTTCAGCCTTTCCGTGGCCGCCGCGGCCGCTGCCTTGAGCCTCTCCGCACACGCCCAGACCAAATGGGACCTGCCCGCGGCCTATCCCGCCACCAACTTCCATTCCGTCAACCTCGCCACCTTCGCGGCCGACGTGAACAAGGCCACCGGTGGCAAGCTGCAGATCACGGTGCACCCGGGCGCGTCCCTCTTCAAGGCGCCCGAAATCAAGCGCGCGGTGCAAGGTGGCCAGGCGCAAGCGGGCGAGATCCTGCTGGCGGCCTACCAGAACGAGTGGCAGATGTTCGGCGCCGATGGCCTGCCATTCCTCGCCACCAGCTACGACCAGTCGATGAAGCTCTACAAGGCACAGAAGCCGATCCTGGAGAAGAAGCTCGCCGAGCAGGGCATGCAGTTGCTCTACACCGTGGCCTGGCCACCCCAGGGCATCTACAGCAAGAAGCCCGTGACCAGCGCGGCCGACCTCAAGGGCAGCAAGTGGCGCGCCTACAGCCCGGCCACTTCGCGCATCGCTGAACTGGTGGGCGCACAACCCGTCACGGTGCAGGCCGCCGAGCTCTCGCAGGCGCTGGCCACCGGTGCGGTGGAAGCCAACATGACTTCGGGCGCCACCGGTGTGGACAGCAAGCTCTACGAACACCTGAAGTTCTACTACGACGTGCAGGCCTGGCTGCCGAAGAACGCCGTGATCGTCAACAAGAAAGCTTTCGACGCCCTCGACAAGCCGACGCAGGACGCGCTGCTGAAAGCCGCTGCCGAAGCCGAGACGCGTGGCTGGGCCGCCTCGCAGAAGGTCAACACCGACACGCTGGCCATCCTCAAAACCAACGGCATGGCCGTGGAGCCGCCTTCGGCTGCGCTGAAGGCCGATATGCAGAAAGTCGGCGAGACGATGGTCAAGGAATGGGTGGAAAAAGCCGGTCCTGAAGGCCAGGCCATGCTCGACGCGTACAGGAAGTAAATGCGCCGATCCCTCGACGCGCTCTACACCGGCGCGGCCTGGCTGGCCGCGCTGTTCATGATCGGTGTGCTGGTCATGGTGCTGCTCTCCATGCTGGGGCGCGCGCTGCAGTTCTATGTGCCCGGCACCGACGCCTATGCCGGCTACGCCATGGCGGGCGCCGGTTTCCTGGCGCTGGCGCACACGCTCAAGAGCGGCGAACACATTCGCGTCACGCTGATCATCGGCAAGCTCACCGGTGGCGCGCGTCGCGGACTTGAGCTGTGGTCGCTGTCGGTCGCCGCGGTGCTCGCCGGACTGCTCGCCGTCTACGCGTGGCGACTGGCCTGGCAGTCGCACCAGTTCCACGACATCTCCACCTCGGCCGATGCCACGCCGCTTTGGATCCCGCAGATCCTCATGGGCGTGGGCACCACCGTGCTGCTGGTCGCACTCGTGGACGAATGGGTGCTGGAGCTGCGGCGCAAACGTTCGCACGAAAGCGTGGAGACGCGCCATGAATGAAGTGGTCGTCACCACCTTGCTGATCGTCTCGCTGTTCGTGCTGCTGGGCAGCGGCGTGTGGATCGGGCTCACGCTGGCGGGCGTGGCCTGGATCGGCATGGAGCTCTTTTCTTCGCGCCCCGCTGGCGACGCCATGGCCATCACCATCTGGGGCTCGGCCAGCAGCTGGACGCTGACCGCGCTGCCGTTGTTCGTGTGGATGGGGGAGATCCTGTTCCGCACCAAGCTGTCGGAGAGCATGTTTCGCGGCCTGGCGCCGTGGGTGAACGCCCTGCCCGGCCGGCTACTGCACACCAACATTCTGGGCAGCACCATCTTTGCGGCGGTGTCGGGCTCGTCGGCCGCCACCTGCGCCACCATCGGCAAGATGAGCATTCCGGAGCTCACGAAACGTGGCTACCCGCCCGACAAGATCGTGGGCTCGCTCGGTGGCGCCAGCACGCTGGGCCTGCTGATTCCGCCTTCGATCATCATGATCGTTTACGGGGTTGCTGCAGAGGTGTCGATCGCCAAGCTCTTTGTGGCGGGCGTGCTGCCCGGCCTGCTGCTGGCCTCGCTGTTCAGCGGTCACCTGATGATCTGGGCCCTGCTCAACCCGGACAAGGTGCCGTTGAGCGATACGCGCATGAGCTTCATGGAAAAGCTCAACGAATCGCGCCACCTGATTCCGGTGATCCTGCTGATTGGCGGCGTCATTGGCACGATCTACACCGGCATCGCCACCGCCACCGAGGCGGCCGCCGTGGGTGTTGTGGGCGCGCTCGTTCTTTCTGCCGCACAGGGGTCGCTGAACTGGACCACCTTCCGAGACTCGCTGATGGGTGCCACGCGCCTCTATTGCATGATCGCGCTCATTCTGGCGGGCGCCGCTTTTCTGACCCTGGCCATGGGCTACATCGGGTTGCCGCGTCACCTGGCCGAGTTCGTCACCGGCCTGAATCTCACGCCCGGCGTGCTGCTGCTGGCGCTCGCGCTGTTCTACATCGTGCTCGGCTGTTTCCTCGACGGCATCTCCATGATCGTGCTCACCATGGGCGTGATCCTGCCCACGGTCACGGCCGCTGGCATCGACCTCATCTGGTTCGGCATCTTTGTCGTGATCGTGGTGGAGATGGCGCAGATCACGCCGCCCGTGGGCTTCAACCTGTTCGTGCTGCAAGGCATGACCAAGCGCGAGATCACCTGGATTGCACGGGTCTGCATGCCCTACTTTTTCATCATGGTGCTGGCGGTGCTGCTGCTGTGGTGGTTCCCGCAGATCGTGAGCTGGCTGCCCTCCAGGATGTAGGCACAGGCCATCCTCTAAGATAGGCGGGCCCTGCACCCATTCCGGGTGCAGGGCTTGTTTTTTGAAAGTATTTCCGTGTTCAAGAATGTGACGATCTACCGCATTGCGCCCGGCTGGGCCGCGACGCTGGAATCGATGGAAGCCGCACTCGATGCGGCGCGTTTTGTGCCCTGCGGCGCCACGCAGGACAAGTCGGTCGGCTGGGTGGAGCCGCGCGGCGAGGCGCACGGCCCGTTGGTGGAATCGGTCGCCGGGCAGCGCATCCTGAAGCTGATGATCGAGACCAAAGGCGTGCCCGGTTCGGTGGTGAAAAAGAAGGCGCAGGAAGCGGCCGACCACATCGAGGCCACCACCGGCCGCAAGCCCGGCAAGAAGGAAACCAAAGCCCTGCGGGAAGACGCCTTGCTCGCCCTGCTGCCGCAAGCTTTCGAGCGCCAGTCGTCTGCCTGGGTGTGGATCGATCTGGAGAACGGCTGGCTGGTGACCGACGCCAGCAGCCAGGGCAAACTGGATGAAGTGGTCACAGCGCTGGTGCGCGCTTTCGACGGCCTGGCCATCACCCTGCTGCAAACGGCCGTGACGCCGCAGACCGCCATGACGCAGTGGCTTTCGGCCACCACGCCCGATGAGTGGCCGGGTGGCTTCGCGGTGGAACGCGAATGCGAACTCAAGTCGGGTGACGAAGAAAAGTCTGCCGTGAAATTCACCCGCCACAACCTCGCCACCGACGAGGTGCGCCAGCACATCACGGAAGGCAAGTTGCCCACGCGCCTGGCCATGAGCTGGGAAGGCCGCATCGGCTTCATGCTCACCGAATCCTTGCAGCTCAAGAAAATCGCTTTCCTGGAAGGCGTGTTTGAAGACCGGGGCAGCGAGGACGAGAACGGCTTCGATGCCGATGTGGCGCTGTCCACCGGCGAGCTGCAGAAGCTGCTGCCCGAGCTGATGGAAGCGCTGGGCGGCGAGATGGCGTTTGGCGCTGCGGCCCAAGGGGACGCATCCGCTGCGGCAGCTCCGGTGGAACGGGAAGCGGTCACAGCCGACGCAGACGACGAAGGCCCACCCTTCTGATTTCACACATCCGCTGAAAAGCCACCGCCATGCACAGCGTCATCGCCATCTCCCTCGGTGCCGTGCTCGGCGCCCTGGCGCGTTGGCGCCTCAGCCTGTGGCTCAACCATGGCGCAGCAGTGCTTCCCTGGGGCACGCTGGCCGCCAACTGGGTGGGCGCCTACGCCATCGGGGTAGCCGTGGTGTTCTTCCAGAGCCAGACGCAGATCGACCCTGCCTGGCGGCTGGCCATCATCACCGGCTTTCTGGGCGCACTCACCACGTTCTCCACCTTCTCGGTGGAGGTCATGTCGATGTTGCAACACGGTCGGGTGATGCTGGCCATGGGCACTGCCGCCCTGCATCTGTTCGGCTCGCTGTTGCTCACCTGGCTCGGCATGCGCACCGCAGCCATCTGGTTCACACCGGGTTAGTTGGCGTCCTGCTCGATGTCCTCGTGCAGGCACAGGTAGTTGCCCTCCGGGTCCTTGAACCAGGCGGCTTTTTCCGAGCCAAGAACGCACACATGGTTGACGGTCTTGAAGTCCGGGAAATCGTAGTCTTCGAACACAACGCCCGCCTGCTTCAACGCGCCAATGGCCGCCACGATGTCGGCGACCTGGAAGCTGATCGCCGTGTGGTCTGCTTTGGTTCCTTCCGGCTTGGGGAACAGCGCCAGGGTGCTACCGCCGACCCGATAGACGAACTTGCCGTCCGGTCGCAAACCTCCGGGAACAAGCCCCAGGGGTCCTTCGTAGAATCCGCGTGCCCGAGCCATGTCGATGACCGGGAGCATGGTGGTAACCGTAGCGTGGGTCAGCATATGCAGTCCTTTCTCGGCACAGGAATGACTGGCATCGAAGGCGCCGCCTGGCCTCGGCAAGCCAGCAGATCAGTATAGGACTGGCAGCGATGTCGATCCAGCGCCGCTGGGCGGTCGGACTGCTAGCCCACGGCGTAGAGCGACCGCACCGCCTCAGCCTGCCGGGCCAGGCGCAATCGCAGCGCGGGCGGCGCGAGCACTTCGATCTCGGGCCCGAAGCCCAGCAACTGCCGCGCACCCTGTTCCACCGACTCCACCTGGAACACCACTTCCCCCTCAGCACCTTCCACATAAGGAATGCGCGCGTTCGCCAGCCATTTCAGGCAGCGCGCCGAGACCCGCGCGCGCACCTTCAACTGCCGCAACTCCGTTTCGAAGCGCATCGCTGACGCCTGCCAGGTGCGCGACAGTTCGAAGCTTCTTGGTCGCTTGAATGTCTGGCCCAGATCGCGCAGCGCGAGCAGGCTGGCGAGGCGGTAGTTGCGAAACTCCTTCGCAGGCGTGACGCCGCCAGCAGGGCGGGCCACCAGGTACCAGGCACCGGCTTTCAACACCAGCCCCAGCGGCTCCAGCACGCGCAGCACTTCGCCCTTCCAGCTCTCGTAGCGCACCTCGATGCGGCGCGCGCGCCAGACCGCGTCGGCCACTTCGCGCAAGAACTTTGGTGCATCTTGTGCGCGGTACCAGTCCACCGGGTCGATGTGCAGGCGCTGCCCCACGCGATCGGCCTGCTCGCGCCAGCCGCTGGGCAGGCTGGCCACCATCTTGAGCCGTGCTGAAGCCGCCGCCGCGCCCAGACCCAGCTCGGTGGCCGGCCCTGGCAGACCCGCGAGCAGGAGCGCGTGCGCCTCGGGCTCGGTCATGCCGGTGAGCTGCGTGCTCCAGCCTTCGCGCAACTGAAAGCCCCCCTGCCGTCCGCGAGCACCCCACAGCGGCACGCCCGCGGCCGACAGCTGGTCGATGTCTCGAAGGATGGTGCGCTCCGACACCTCTATGGCCTTAGCCAGCGCACCCGCCGTCATGCGGCCGCGCGCCTGCAACAGCATGAGGATGGACAGCAGACGGCTGGCTTGCATGAGTTGATTTAAACATGACATGCCTTGTCAGGTTATTCCGCGCATCATCGGCGCATCACTTTTTTCAGGAGACTCCCGCATGACCGAATCCCCGATCGTCGAACTGCGCCGCTACACACTCCACCCCGGGCAGCGTGAAGCACTCATCGCGCTGTTCGAGCGCGAATTCATCGAGTCCCAGGAGGCCGAGGGTATGCGCGTGATCGGCCAGTTCAGCGATCTCGACGATGCGAACCGCTTCATCTGGCTGCGCGGCTTTGCCGGCATGACCCAGCGCGCTGCGGGCCTGAACGCGTTCTACGGAGGACCGGTGTGGCAGGCCCACCGCGATGCGGCCAACGCGACCATGGTCGACTCGGACGACGTGCATCTGCTGAAGCCCGCCTGGCCGGGCGCGGGCATCGACGGCGGGGAGCAGCGGGGCGCCGAACCAGGTAGCACAGCGCCTTCGCAAGGTTTGCTGGACGTCACTGTGTTTCCACTGCACGCACCGGCCAGCAGCGATCTGCTGGCGCTCTGCCGCGAGGTGCTGTCGCCTGTGCTGCAGCAAGGCGGCGCACGTCGCGTCGCCTGGTATGTCACCGAGCAGATCCCGAACAACTTTCCCCGTCTGCCGGTGCACGAAGGCCAGCCGGTGCTGGTGGGCCTGGCCCTGTTCGACAGCTCAGACGCCTTGGACGCCTTTGCGCGCAGTGGCGCCTGGGCGCACCAGGCACGGCCCGCCCTCGCCCCCTGGCTGGCTCAACCCGCCCAAAGTCACCGCCTCGTGCCCACCCCTCGCTCGGCGCTGCGCGTCGACATCTGAAAGGACCAAGCCATGACCCATTCCAGCACCCACGATTTCGATTTCCTCCACGGACACTGGCAAGTCAACCACCGGCGTTTGAAGGAACGTCTGTGCGGCAACGACGACTGGGAGACCTTCGATGGCCAGTGCAGCGCGTGGCCGGTGCTGGGCGGCGCCGGCATCGTGGACGACAACCTGCTGCACCTGCCAGCCGGCAGCTACCGCGCCGTCACGCTGCGCACGCACGACGCGAGCACAGGCCTGTGGTCCATCTGGTGGCTCGATGGCCGGCATCCGGGCCGGCTCGACGTGCCCGTGGTCGGCAGTTTCGAAGACGGCGTGGGCACCTTTCACGCGGACGATGTGCTGGATGGCCGGCCCATCCGCGTGCGGTTCCGCTGGAGCGGTACCGACACACCCACTCCCCTTTGGGAACAGGCGTTCTCATCAGATGGTGGCGACACGTGGGAGATCAACTGGACCATGCACTTTGAACGCACAATGCCCCCTGCGGATGGCGCTCACTGAAACCTTTGTGGCGCTGGTTTGCTCCAACGCCCCACATGCTCAAGTTCCTGCTTTCCACCACCCTCTTCTTCCTGGCCGCCACCGCGTCGGCCCAATCGCTGTGGCGCGACGTGCCAGCCGGCGCGTCGCCTGCCGAGGTGTTGGCGTTGATTCCGGAAGCCCGCCCCGTATCGCGTGGCCCGGTGCTGCTGGAAATTCCACGCCACGAACTGCTGGACGCCACGTTTTCGGTGGCATTCGAGTTCGAGCAGGACAAGTTGAAAGGCATCACGCTGCGTTCGCAGGCGGCCACCGCCAATGAGGCGCGTGCCCTGGCCCAGCGTCTCACCGCTTCGCTGCGTTCGCGCTACGGCCTGGAGATCAGCACCAAGAGCCGGCAGGACGACGTGATCCCCGGCATCGACCGCAAGTGGTCGTCCCGAAAATCCAGCATCCATCTGCAGGTTGTCGAGGGCAGCGTGGTTCGCCTTCACTACCAGGCCGAGGCCACGCGCAGCGCCAGCCAGCTCTGAGGGTGCGTCAGCGAACAGACGTACGCCCCGCGCAGATTCCACAGTGGTGGCTCCAGCCACTGCACCGGAGCCCGGATGATCCGCATACGAAAAGGCCAGGCGCCAGAAACTTTGTCGCGACAGCGATTTGCCGAACGCTTTCGCGCGTCGTTCATGGACCCGGCCTTCCGCGCCGAAGACGCCAGCATCGAGCGGCTTGAAGCCATCGCCTGGGAGGCCTACACCGAGGGCCGCAAGGCGCCGGTGACGCAGAAGGCCGGCGCAGGGTATGCCGACCCCGACTACGACCTGTCGTCGGAATGGGTGACCACCAGGCAGCGCATCGATGCGGCGCAGACCCGCTGGGCGCTGCCGGACACAACTTCGCGCGTGCTGCTGGTGTGCGGCTCTGCTCGCAACGACGGCACCTGCCCGGGCGAAGTGTCCAAATCGTTCCGCCTCACCGAGATCGCCCGCGAAGCGCTGGCGCAGCAGCAGATCGAGCCCGACGTGCTGGATCTGAGCCTGCTCACTTCCGAATACGCCCTGCATATTCACCCCTGCAAAGGCTGCGTGTCCACCGCCATGCCGCTGTGCCACTGGCCCTGCAGCTGTTACCCCAACCACGCCCTGAACCAGACGCACGACTGGATGGCGGAAATCTACGAACGCTGGACCGCCGCGCACGCGGTGATCATCGTCACCCCGGTGTACTGGTACCAGAGCCCCAGCCCGCTCAAGCTCATGATCGACCGCCTGGTGTGCGCCGACGGCGGCAACCCCGATCCCACCTCCACGGGCGGCAAGAAGCCCGAGAAAGCCAAGGCGCTGGAGATGGCCGGCTGGGACTACCCCAAGCACCTCGAAGGGCGCGCCTATGGCCTGGTGGTGCACGGCGACGTGGCCGGCATCGAAGGTTCCCGCCGATCGCTTTCTGACTGGCTGGACTGGATGGGCTTCATCGACGCCGGGGACCAGGCGCGGCTGGACCGCTACATCGGCTACTACGAGCCCTACGCCACCAGCCACGACACACTGGACGCGGATGCTGCCATGCAGCAAGAGACGCGCAACGTGGCGCTGGCCGTGGCGCACGCCGTGGCCGAACTGCGCGCCGGCCGGCTGCAGGCCGTGCAAGCCCGCCTGCAGCGCCCCAGGCCGAAGTAGCCGGGGTCTGTCGCGCGGCGGTCAAGTCTCAATTTGAGAATGATTGCGGCCGGCCGGGTGTTTTGAGGGTTAACCCGGAATCCGGGCTCTTGCCTGCGTGCTCAACTTGTCGCGCCCCCACTCAAAACAGGAGACAAGCATGCAGGTTCAACTCAGGGTCAACGGCAAAGCCGTGACCGTCGATGCGGCGCCGCACACGTTGCTGGTGCAGACCCTTCGAGAACAACTCAAGCTCACCGGCACCCATGTGGGCTGCGACACCGCGCAGTGCGGCGCCTGCACCGTGATGGTCGACGGCCGAGCGGTCAAGTCGTGCAATGTGCTGCTGGCCCAGGTGGCCGGCACCGAGGTCACCACCATCGAGGGCCTGGCCAGTGCCGACGGCACCATGCACCCGATGCAGAACGCGTTCAAGGAGTGCCACGGCCTGCAGTGCGGCTTCTGCACCCCCGGCATGGTCATGAGCGCGGTGAGCCTTTGCAAGTCCAACCCGGGCGCGAGCGCAACCGAGGTGCGCGAGCAGCTCGAAGGCAACATGTGCCGCTGCACCGGATACCAGAACATCGTCAAGGCCGTGCAGCAAGGTGCTGCCGCCATGAAGGCCTGAAGGAGAAAACATCATGGGTGCATCCGACTTCTCCAAACTCCCCCACATCGGCGAATCCTTGCTGCGCAAGGAAGACTACCGCTTCCTCACCGGCGCGGGCCAGTACACCGACGACATCGTGCTGCCCAACATGCACCACGCGATCTTCGTGCGCTCGCCGCACGCCCACGCCAACATTCGCAAGATCGACAAGGCTGCCGCGCTGAAGGCGCCGGGTGTCATCGGCATCTTCGACGGCAGCGACGTCGCGGCCGACAAGATTGCCGGCCTGCCCTGCGGCTGGCTGATCACCGACACCGCCGGCCAGCCGATGAAGGAGCCACCGCACCCGATCCTGGCTTTCCAGAAGGTGCGCTACGTGGGTGACCACGTGGCCATGGTGGTGGCCGACACGCTGGAAAACGCGAAGAACGCCGCCGAGCTGGTGGACGTGGACTACGAGCCGCTGGCCGCCGTGGTCGATGTGCGCGACGCCAAAAAGGCGGGTGCGCCCGCACTGCATGAAGCCGCTGCCGATAACCACTGCTACAAGTGGGCGATTGGCGACCAGGGGCAGGTGGACGCCGCGTTCGCTGGTGCCGCGCATGTGACGAAGATCGACCTGATCAACAACCGGCTCGCGCCCAACCCGATGGAGCCGCGCGCGGCGATTGCCACCTACAACCGCGCTGGCGACGACTACACGCTGTATGTGGCCAACCAGAATCCGCACGTGGAACGTCTGCTGATGACGGCTTTTGTGCTCGGCCTGCCCGAGCACAAGGTGCGCGTGATCGCGCCCGACGTGGGTGGCGGCTTCGGCGCCAAGATCTTCCTGTATGCCGAAGACGTGTGCCTCACCTGGGCGTCCAAGAAGCTCAACTGCGCGATCAAGTGGAACTGCGACCGCTCGGAAGCCTTCCTGTGCGACGCCCATGGCCGCGACCACGTGACGCACGCCGAGATGGCGCTCGACAAGGACGGCCACTTCCTCGCCTTCAAGGTGCACACCGACGCCAACCTCGGCGCCTACCTCTCCACCTTCTCCACCGCCGTGCCCACCATCCTGTACGCCACGCTGCTCGCCGGCCAGTACAAGACCCCGCAGGTGTATGTGGAGGTGGACGCCTGGTTCACCAACACCTCGCCGGTGGACGCCTACCGGGGTGCCGGACGGCCTGAGGCCACCTACCTGCTCGAGCGCATCGTGAGCCGCGCCGCGTGGGAAACGGGGCTCTCGCAGGACGAGATCCGCCGCCGCAACTTCATCACCGAGTTCCCGTACCAGACGCCGGTGGCGCTGCAGTACGACACGGGCGATTTCCCGGCCTGTATGGCCAAGGCCAACGAACTGGCTGAAATGGCCACCTTCGAGCAGCGCAAGTCGGCCTCCAAGGCCAAGGGCCTGCTGCGCGGCGTGGGCTACAGCAGCTACATCGAGGCCTGTGGTCTCGCACCATCGAACGTGGCGGGCGCGCTCGGTGCGCGCGCCGGTCTGTTCGAATGCGGCGAAGTTCGCGTGCATCCCACCGGCAGTGTGACCGTGTTCACCGGTTCGCACAGCCACGGCCAGGGGCACGAAACCACGTTTGCGCAGGTGGTGGCTTCGCGCCTGGGGCTTGACCCGTCTCAAGTGGACATCGTGCACGGCGACACCGGCCGCGTGCCCTTCGGCATGGGCACGTACGGCTCGCGCTCCATCTCGGTGGGCGGCGCGGCCATCATGCGCGCGCTCGACAAGATCGAAGCCAAGGCCAAGAAGATCGCGGCCCACCTCATGGAAACCGGCGACGCCGACGTGGACTTCGCCAACGGCGAGTTCACGGTGAAGGGCACCGACAAGAAGGTCACCTTCGGCCAGGTCGCGCTCACCGCCTACGTGCCGCACAACTACCCGCTGGACAAACTGGAGCCGGGCCTGAACGAAACCGCGTTCTACGACCCGACCAACTTCACCTTCCCCGCCGGCACCCACATCTGCGAAGTGGAGGTGGACCCGAACACCGGCGTGGTGCGCATCGACCGCTTCACCGCGGTGGACGACTTCGGCACCATCATCAACCCGATGATCGTGGAGGGCCAGGTGCACGGCGGCCTCACGCAGGGCATCGGCCAGGCGCTGCTGGAGAACTGCGTGTACGACCGCGAAACGGGTCAGCTCGTCACCGGCTCGTTCATGGACTACGCCATGCCGCGCGCCGACGATGTGCCGGACTTCCGGCTCGGTACGGTGTGCACGCCCTGCACCACCAACCCGCTGGGCACCAAGGGCTGCGGCGAGGCCGGCGCCATTGGCTCACCGCCCGCCGTGATCAATGCGGTGCTCGACGCACTGGCGCCGCTGGGCGTGAAGGACCTCGACATGCCCGCCAGCCCGAGCCGTGTGTGGGAAGCCATCCGCGCCGCCAAGAAGTAAGGAGCACACCATGTACGCATTCACGCTCGAACAACCCAAGACCCTCGCCGATGCCAAACGCCTGGCGGCTGGTGGCGCGCAGGCCCTGGCCGGTGGCCAGACGCTGATCGCTTCCATGAAGCAGCGCCTCATGCGCCCTGAAAACCTGGTGGACCTGGGCGGTGTGGCCGAACTGCGCGGCGTCAAGGTCGAGGGCCAGACGCTGGTGATCGGTGCCATGACCTGCCACCAGGACGTGGCCGACAACGCCGATGTGAAGCGGCTGATTCCCGGCCTGGCCGCTCTGGCCAATGGCATTGGCGACCGGCAGGTGCGCGCGCGCGGCACCATCGGCGGCTCGGTGGCCAATGACGATCCCGCCGCCTGCTACCCCAGCGCGGTGCTGGGCCTGGGCGCCACGGTGGTGACCGACCGGCGCCAGATCGCGGCTGATGATTTTTTCCAGGGCCTGTACACCACGGCGCTCGAACCCGGCGAGCTGATCACCGCGTTCCGTTTCCCGGTGCCCACCAAGGCGGCGTATGCCAAGTTCCGCCAGCCGGCTTCGCGCTTCGCGCTGGTGGGCGTTTTCGTGGCCCTCACCCCGGGTGGCCCGCGCGTGGCCGTCACCGGCACCGGCAACGGCGTGTTCCGCCACAAGGGGCTGGAAGCAGCTTTGGCCAAGAGCTTCACCCCCGAGGCCGTGGCCGATGTGAAGGTGGACGCCAGCGAGATGAACGGCGACCTGCACGCCAGCGCCGCCTACCGCGCGCACCTGGTCACGGTGCAGACGCAGGCCGCCGTGCGGCAGGCGAACGGATGAGCGGTTTGCCCGAAACCGACTCCATCGATGGCCTCACCCATGCCCTGCAAGGCGTGGGCTACCACGCCCCCCGGCGGCTGGCCACCGCCGTGTTTCTCGCCATGCGCCTGCAACGCCCGCTGCTGCTCGAAGGAGAGCCCGGCGTGGGCAAGACCGAGCTGGCCAAGGCATTGGCCAAAGTGCTCGGCCGCCCGCTGCTGCGCCTGCAGTGCTACGACGGCATGGAACAGCGTGAAGCACTCTACGAGTGGAACCACACGGCCCAACTGCTGCACATGCGCGCCGCGCAGGCCACGGCCACGCCCGATGAAATCGAACGCGAGGTGTACCAGGCGCGTTACCTGATCCGCCGCCCGCTGCTGCAGGCGCTGCAAACGCCAGCACCCGGCGCGGTGTTGCTGATCGACGAAGTGGACCGCGCGGACGAACCCTTTGAAGCTTTCCTGCTGGAGTACCTGGGCGAATACCAGGTGAGCATTCCCGAGCTCGGCACCATCAAAGCCGTGGCGGCGCCGCTCACCATTCTCACCAGCAACCGCACGCGCGACCTGAACGACGCTGTGAAGCGCCGTTGCCTCTACCAGTGGCTCGACTACCCGGAGCGCGAGCGCGAGCTGGCCATTGTGCGAAGCCAGGTGCCGGAGGCCAGCGCCCAACTCACCGAACAGGTCACACGCTTCGTGTCACGCCTGCGCGGCCAGCCGTTTGCCAACGCTTTCCAGCGCAGCCCCGGCATTGCCGAAAGCGTGGAGTGGGCGAAAGCCCTGGTGGCGCTGGACACGCTCACGCTTGATCCTGAGGTGATCCAGGACACGGCCGGTATTCTGTTCAAGCAGCGCGAGGATGTGGCTGCGTTGTTGCCGATGCTCGACAAGCTGCTCGAACCTGAACCGATCTGAGGTGGTGCCGTGATCCTGGGTGACGCTAGAAGCGGCAAACTCCCCGACCACATCACCGCCTTCGGCCGCGCCCTGCGCCGCGCGGGTGTGCCGGTGGACAGCAGCCGCATGGCGCTGGCCATTACCGCGGCGCAGGCCGTGGGTGTGGAACGCAAGGACGATCTGCGCGCCGCACTCGAAGCCGTGCTGGTCAGCCGCCAGCAGGACATCGGTGTGTTCGGCGAAATGTTCGAAGCGTTTTTTCGCAACCCCGAACTCGCGCAGCAACTGCTCTCGCAAATGCTGCCCAAAGCCGCCAAGGCCCATCCCGTGCGGCGCAAGGCGCGTGTGCAGGAAGCGCTGAGCGTGGCGGGCCTGAAGGCGCGCACACCCAACCAGGGCGAAACCGAGATCAAGTTCGATGCCGCCATGACCGCGAGCGACCAGCAGCGCCTGCGCCACGCCGACTTTGCCGAGCTCTCTGCCAGCGAATTTCGCCTGGTCGAACAACTGGTGCGGCAGATCCCCCTGCCCTTGCCGCCGTTCCGTTCCCGCCGCGAGCGCGCCGGCACGCGCGGCCACCGCCCCAACTGGCCGCGCGCGATGCAGCAGGCCCGCCGCCACGATGGCGAGCTGCTCGAACTCCCGCTCCTGAGCCGGCGCCGCCAACCGCTGCCGCTGCTGATCCTGGTCGACATCTCGGGTTCAATGGAGCGCTACGCCCGCCTGCTGCTGGCCTTTCTGCACCAGGCCACGCGCGGCACGCCGCGCGCGGCCTTCGCCTTCGGCACCGACCTCACTGATCTGCGCTCAGCCTTCCGCCATCGCGACACCGACGAGATGCTGGCACTGGCCAACGCCGCCATCGACGACTTTGCCGGTGGCACGCGCCTGGGCACCTCGCTTTCGCAGCTGCGCGAGCGGCACCCGCGCTGCCTGGTGGGCCGGCGCACCGTGGTGCTGCTCATCACCGATGGCCTGGACACCGGCGCGCCCGAGGTGCTGGAGCAGGAACTGCAATGGCTGGGCCGCCACACGCGGCAACTGCTCTGGCTGAACCCGCTGTTGCGTTTCGACGGCTACGCGCCGCTGGCCAGCGGCGCGAGCGTGCTGCACCGCCATGCGCACGGCATGCTGGCCGTGCACAACCTGAGCCGCCTCGAAGACCTCGCCCGGTCCATGGCTGCGCTGATGCAGCGCGGCTGACGCCCCCAATTTCGTTCATCATCTCGATCGCACTGGAGAATTCATCGTGGACATGCAAGGCAGCCGGCCGCTCGGCGTTACCCAACAACAGGCCTGGGAAGCCCTCAACGACCCGGAAATCCTCAAGACCTGCATACCGGGTTGCGAGAAATTCGAGCTCACCGAAGCCAACACCTACGCCGTCACCACCGCCATCAAGATCGGCCCCGTCTCGGCGCGATTCAATGGGCGCGTGGTGCTCTCCGACATCAAGCCGCCCGAGTCTTACAAGCTCAGTTTCGACGCCCAGGGCGGTGTGGCTGGCTTCGGCAAAGGCGAGTCTGCCGTGCTGCTCAAGCCCACCGAGGGCGGCTGCGAGCTGAGCTACACCGTGCATTCGTCGGTGGGCGGCAAGATCGCCCAGCTCGGGCAGCGCCTGATTGATGGTGCGGCAAAATCACTGGCTGAAGATTTCTTCCGCCGCTTCGACGAAGAGCTGCAGCGCCGCTACCCCGCCACCCCCGGCGCAGTGGTGGCGCCAGCGCCAGCGCAGCCGGCCTCGGGCGGCATTCCCACCTGGGCCTGGGCTGCGATTGCGGTGGTGATTGCCGGTGTCATCTACCTGGCCACCAAGGCCTGAGGAAAGTCACGTGGAAAACCTTGACGTCACCGTGCTGCGCACCCTTCAGGGCTGGCGCGAACAGGGCCACCGCGCGTTGCTCGCCACCGTGGTGCGCACGTGGGGTTCTTCTCCCCGGCCGGTCGGTTCCATCATGGCGCTGTGCGAAACCGGCGCCGTGGTGGGCTCGGTGTCTGGCGGCTGCATTGAAGACGACCTGATCTACCGCTACAGCCGCGCCCACGGCGCAGTGCAGGGCAGTGAAGCGCCCGCCGGCATCACGCACGAAATCCCCGACGGCACGCCCGAGCGCGTGAAGTACGGCGTGAGCGCAGACGAAGCCCACCGCTTCGGCCTGCCCTGCGGCGGCACGCTGGAACTGGTGCTGGAATTCAACCCCGATGCCGCTTCGCTCGCCGCACTGGTGCAGGCACTGGCGGGCGGGCAGATGATGGAGCGGCGCACCGAGCTGACCACCGGCCGCGTGACGCTGCGTGCGGCGCAGGCACCCGCTTCGCTCATCGACGATGACCAGGTGCTCAGCAACACCTTTGGCCCCGAATACCGCATGCTGCTGATCGGCGCCGGCCAGCTCACGGAGTATCTGGCGACCATGGCGCTGTTCAGCGGTTTCGCCGTGACCGTGTGCGACCCGCGCGAGGAATACCGCACCGCGTGGTCGGTGCCCGGTGTGGCACTGGCCACCGAGATGCCCGACGACGTGGTGCGCGAATTCCATGTGGACCGCCGCAGCTGCGTGATTGCGCTCACGCACGATCCCAAGCTGGACGACCTGGCGCTGCTGGAAGCGCTGGAGACCGAAGCTTTCTATGTGGGCGCCATCGGCTCACGCCGCAACAACGAAGCGCGCCACGCCCGCATGATCGAGCACTTCGACCAGACACCCGAGAGCCTGGCGCGCCTGCGCGGCCCCATCGGCATCTACATCGGCAGCAAGACGCCGCCGGAGATTGCGGTGAGCATCATGGCCGAGGTGCTGGCGGTGAAGAACGGCGTACCGCTGCCCCGCGACATGGACGTGGCCAGTGCCAAGAACTCGCAGGAAGCCAGCGTGCCGTCTGCGCCCACCTGTTTCGTCACCCCGTGAAAACCGGCTTCGTCATCCTTGCAGCTGGCGCCGGCCGCCGAATGGGTGGCATCGCCAAATGCCTGCTCGAGCTCAACGGCAAAACGCTGCTGGAGCGGCTGCTCACGCATGTGCAGCCGCTGCGCGGCAAGGCCCGGCACGACCTGGTGCTGGTGCTGGGCCACCACGCGCACGACGTGCAAGCCCATGTGGCGCGGCTGCCCGATGCGCTCGCGCCCCTTTGCGTCATCAACCCGCGCCCGGAAGACGACACGTCTTCGTCGCTGCGCGCCGGTTTGCGGGCGCTGGCGCACGACGTGGAGCGCGTGGTGGTGCTGCTCGCCGACCAGCCTTTGATTGACACCGCCGACGTGCAGGCCGCGCTGGAGGCGTTCGATGCGCGCCCCGCCGGTGCGCGCGTGCAGGTGCCGCGCGTGCACGGCCAGCCGGGCCACCCTGTGGTGTTTGATGCGCATGTGCGCGCCGCCCTCATCGACCCCCTGCAACCCAGCCTGCGCCAGTGGCGCGCCGCGCACCCCGAGTCTGTGCACCTGTGGGACGTGGACAACCCGCACTACACCCGCGATCTGGACACGCCACAGGATCTGGACGCCCTGGCAAGAGAAACCCGCTGGTCGTGGCGCTGGCCGGGCTAGGGATGAACCCTTACCCGAGCAGACCGCTCAGGCGTGTGCGCTGGCGCACAAACGCTGCTTTAATGGCGTTCGCCCCACCCCACCGCCGATCGTGACCCCACAGTCCCATCCCACGGTTCCCCACCAGCAGCGGCTTGCGCTTATTGAGCAGGCGCGCAAGGCGGTGCTGGAGTCTCGTGCGCCGTTCCCGGCGCCGCAGCTCGCACCCTGGGTTGACCGCTCCTGGCGCCGTTGTCTGGACCTGGGCTTCCAGCCGCAGCAGCACATCGCCTTCGACCCCGTGACCGCCGCCGCCATGCGGCACGCCATCGAGGCCAACCAGCCGCTGCTGCGCGCCGCCGCGCCGGTCATCCAGTCGCTCACACGGGCCATGGCGCACACGCGCTACTTCGCCATCCTCACCGACGCGCGCGGCACGGTCATCGACGTGAACGGCCCGGTCGACCGGCAGAACCCGCTGGCCGCCAACATTGCCCGCGTGGGCGTGGACCTGTCTGAACGCGCCGTGGGCACCACCGCCATCGGCACCACGCTGGCCGAACTGCAACCCGTGTGGCTGCACCGGGGCGAACACTTCTACGACGACACCAGTGTGTACAGCTGCGCCGGCGCACCCATCTGGGGGCCGGACGGCCAGTGCGTGGGCATGCTCGACCTCACCGGCGTGAACGTGATCGAACAGCCCGCGCTCAAGCACCTGGTGACGCAATCGGCGCGCAGCATTGAAAACGCCCTCACCCTCGGCCGGCCGCACCGCCTGCTTCTGTGCCTGAACTGGCCCGGCCGCGTGATTGGCGACGACAGCGACGGCCTTGTGGGCCTGGATGCCGACGGCCAGGTGACTGCGCTCAACCGCTCGGCGGCCGAGATGCTGGGCATCGGCCCTGGCATGGTGCCCGGCCATTGCAGCGACCTCTTCGCCGTGCCGATGGAAGCGCTGTTTGATGCCGCCCGCGCCCAGCGTGGACCGTTTGAAGTGCCGCTGTGGTCTGGCCTGCGGCTGTGCGTGCTGGCGCAACTGAACCGCCACGGTGAACGCGGCGGCGTGCCCGCACACGGCGCTGCGCATGGCATACCGCTGAAGGACATGGAAACCGCGCTGATCCGCAAGGCGGTGGACGATGCGCGCGGGAATGTGAAGGAAGCGGCGCGCGCGCTCGGCATCAGCCGCGCCACGGTGTACCGCAAGCTGGGCTCGCGGCAGCGCTGACGCTGCCTTCAGGGCAGGAAGACCAGCGAAGGCACGACGCTGAACAACATCGCCACCGTGGCAATGGCCACCGCGCCCAGGGCGAACTGGTAGTTCCAGTCGGACAGTGCGCCCGCCGCGTGCCGGGCCTTGACCCGCACCCAGTGCGCACCCACCGCGAGCAAGGCGATGACCGTGGCGCCCCAGGCCACGGCGTTGGCCAATTTCTGGTGCGGCCAGATCTCGACCGCGGCCCAGATCACCATGAAGTGCACGAACCAGATCACGAAGGCCGCGACGATCGGCCACCAGCTCAGTTGCTTGCGCGACTTCACAGTCCACCCCACGGCAACAGGCGCGGCAGCACCAGGCCGACGGCGCCTTCGATCGCGGCAAACATGAAAAGAATGCGCAGCGCCTCCAGGGTCTTGTTGGCTGGGGCTGGCGCCAGGCCGCGCATCCAGCGCGCGAGGTAGTAGAAAGCCGCCAGCACCACCGCCATCACGACGCTGCCGTGCCAGGCCAACATGGCATAGATCGCCGCGCCCTGCCCGCTGGCATCGCCACGCAGCCCGGCGTTCCACCAGTCGAGGCCATCCAACACCAGCGCAGCCACCAGGCACACCATGCTCAGCGTCATCGCCACGGCGCTGATCCCGCTGCCGCGCTGGTACCTCGCCATTAACGGCCGGGCCGCCCAGGCCAGCCCGGCCGATGCACCGAGCAGCAGCAGGCCTGGCAACAGCGTGCCGCGCGGCGCGGCCACCTTCCACCAGTCGGGATGCGACCCAAACAGGTAGAGGTACGCAAACAGCGCCATGAGGTAGATCATCCCCAGCACCACGACCAGCAGCACCGCGGCCCACCAGCCGTGCGATTGCGGGCCGGTCACATAGGTCGGCAGCATGATGCCGCCGCCCGCATCCACCTGCTTCTGCGGAATGTGCCGGTCGTTGCTCCAGACCCAACGCATGATGCAGACCACGGCCAGCACGCCACAGACCGCGCTGAGTGTCAGGGCCTTCACCGTCAGCAGCAGGAAACAACCCGCGGTGAAGAGAGCCGCCAGCAGCGGCCACCAGGAAGGCCCCGGCATGATCTGCACGTATTGCGGCTCCGCGCGCGAGCTGCTCGTGATCAGCGTCTCGCGCTCGCCGGTGGCGGTGCCTGGCAGGAAGTAGCGCCCGGCCTCCACATCCTGGCGCAGCTTTGCGTCGGCCCACAAGGGCTCGAGGGAACTGACGACCGGGATCGAACGCACCGCGTAGTTGCCGGTGGACAGCCACTCCAGCGTGCCGCCGTTGTAGACGTTGCGGGCATTGCCGTCGTCATTGCCCTTGCGGCTGAAGCAGCGAATGGCGTCGATCAGAAACAGCAGCACCCCGGCCGCCATGATGAAGGCGCCAATGGTCGAGATGAGGTTGGGCACGTCGAACGATCGGCCTGGCAGGTAGGTGTCCACACGCCGGGGCATGCCCATCAGCCCGGTGAGGTGCATCGGCAGAAAGCACACGTGCACGCCGACGAAGCTGAGCCAGAACACCCAGCGCCCCCAGCGCTCGGAAAACTGGCGGCCGTTGAGCATCGGCATCCAGTAGTAGAAACCGGCGAACAGCGGAAACACCATGCTGCCGATCAGCACGTAATGAAAGTGCGCGACGACGAAGTAGGTGTCATGGGCCTGGCCGTCGAAGGCGACCATGCCGACCATCACGCCGGTGAGCCCACCCATGACGAAGATGAGGATGCCGCCGACGAGAAAAAGCGAAGGCACGTTGCGCTGCACCTTGCCCGAGGCGAGCGTGGCGATCCACGCGAACACCTGCGCCCCCGCTGGAATGGCCACCGCCATCGACGCGGCCGAGAAGTAGCCGGCCGACAACCCGGGCAGGCCCACCGTGAACATGTGGTGAGCCCACACCCCGAAGCTGATGAAACCGGTGGCGATCAAGGCCAGCACCACGATCTCGTGGCCCACCAGCGGCTTCTGCGCCACCGTGACGATCATGGCCGACACCATGGCCGAGGCCGGGATGAAGATGATGTAGACGTCGGGGTGGCCGAAGAACCAGAACAGGTGCTGGTAGAGCAGCGGGTCGCCACCGCGCGTGGCGTCGAACAGCGGCCAGTTGAAGGCGCGCTCGAGTTCGAGCAGGAAGGTCACCATGATCATGGCCGGGAAGGCCAGGATGATCATCACGCCGAAGATCAACACCGCCCAGGCGTAGACCGGCATTTTCGGCAGCGTCATGCCGGGAGCACGCGTGCGCAGCACACCCACGATGAGCTCGATGGCGCCGGCGATCGCGCTGATCTCGATGAAGCCGATGCCCAGCAGCCAGAAGTCGGCGTTGATGCCCTTGGAGTAGACCCCGTCGCTCAACGGCGGGTACATGAACCACCCGCCGTTTGGCGCCAGGCTGAAGAAGATCGAGCAGAAGAAGACGACACCGCCGATGAGGTAGGCCCAGTACGAGTACGCCGAGAGCCGAGGGAACGGCAGGTCGCGCGCGGCAATCATCTGCGGCAGCAGCATCACGGCGATGGCCTCGACGGCGGGCACGGCGAACAGGAACATCATCACCGAGCCGTGCATGGTGAACAGCTGGTTGTAGGTCTCCTGCGGCACGAAGTCCGCGAGCGGCGCGGCCAGCTGCACACGCATCACCAGCGACAGCACACCGGCGGCGACAAAGAAGCCGAAGGCCGTGACGATGAACAGGAACCCGATGAAGTTGTTGTTGACGGCGCTGAACGCTCGCCAACCTGTGGGTGTTTCCCAGACCTTCTTCAGGGCCTCGAGTTCGCCCTTCGGTCTTCTTCCCTTCGTCGGAAAACGTTCGTAGAGTTTCGCGTCGAAGCCGGTCTCCGACGGTGCGGTCGCTGCGTCGGCCACGGCACCCGCCACCCCTGGCGCAACGCGGTCCGTCACTTCAACGACTCCATGTACGCGGCCAGGGCGTTGAGCTCGGCGGCCTCCAGCGAGCGGTAGGCGGGCATGCGGTTGTTGGGCTTGATCGACTGGCTGTCGCCGATCCATCCGATCAGCGTGCCACGGGTGTTGGGCAGGATGCCCGCGCCGAGCGACTGCCGCGAACCGATGTGCGTGAGGTCGGGGCCCGACAGCCCTTGCGCGGGCGTGCCGGCGATGCGGTGGCAGGCCGCGCAGCCGGCATCGCCGAAGAGTTTTCTGCCGCGCGCTATTTCGTCGTTGGCGGGTGACGCAAGCGCAACCGCCGCCGGGGCCGCGGCAGGCTGCGGCCGCTGACGCGCAAGCCGCGCTTCGTTCCAGCGCTGCCAGTCGGCGGGCTCATGCGCCACCACCATGAAGCCCATCAGAGAATGCGCCCCACCGCAGAATTCGGCACACTGCCCGCCGTACACGCCGGCCTTGTCGGCCTGCAGCTTGAGCCGGTTGGTGCGGCCGGGAATCATGTCCATCTTGCCGCCCAGCTTGGGCACCCAGAAGCTGTGGATCACGTCTTCCGACACCATGTCGACCACCACCGGGCGGCCCACCGGAATGTGCAGTTCGTTGGCATCGGCATGCATCTCCTTGCCCGCTGCATCCAGGTAGGAAACGCGCCACCAGTAGATGTTGCCGGACACACGCATGCGCAGCTCGTCGCCCTTGATGGTGGTCATGCCGGCGACCAGTGTGAGACCCCCGACCAGCAACAGGAAGAGCACGCCAGCCGGGACGATCAGCCCGAACCATTTGACGACGCCCACGCCACCGAGCCGGGCGCGCAGTTCGTCGCTGCCGTACAGCGCCACCCACATGGCCACGCACACCAGCACGAAGATCAGCATGACGAGTGCGATGAGCACCCAGGCGAGCGAGGTGACCGAGTTCGAGAACGGGCCATGCGGATCGAGCACGGGTGGAGGCCAGCCGCTGAGGGCTTCAGCGAGATTGGAGCGTGAGGAGGTAGGCTGTGACATCGCGGGCTTCCTGGTCCGTCATGGGGATGGCCGGCATGGCCGTCCCGGGCTTGAGCCCGGGGGCGTTTCTGACAAACTGCATCAACACGCCGGGCTGGTTCGGCAACTGCCCGGCGATCAGGCCCTGCCGGGCAAAGTCTTGCAGCGAAGGCCCGAGCCCGCCGCGCGGCCACTTCACGTCGGGAAAGGTGTGGCAGGCCACGCAGCCCTTCTCGGTGACGAGCCGCAGACCGACTTCGACGCTGGCGTCGCCCAGCGTGGGCGTGCGGTCCGGCGGGCCATCGCAGCCCATCAGGCTGAAGCAGGCCAGCACCAGCCAGAGGCCGGTGTTGCCCCTGGGTGAACTTGGGGTGCGCGGCATGCGCGATGATCTAGTTTCCATGCGCAAACTCCCTTCGCCCCACACACCCCGGCGCGCGAACTTCGGCGGCCTGTGGCTGACCGTGTGCGCCCTCTTCCTGACGACGGCATGCACTGATCGCATGGCCCCCAGCGACGACCGCTTTGGCCGCAGCGGCGAGCTCATTGCCATGAGTGGCGGCGAAGGTGGCGCGCGCTACGCCTGCGCCACCTGCCACGGCGTGCGCGGCGAGGGCAACGGGTTCGACGCGCCGCGCCTGGCCGGCCTGCCGGCGGGCTACCTGCAAAAGCAGATGCAGGACTACGCCACGGGCTTGCGGCCGCACGAGGTGATGCGCGACGTGGCGCGCTTTCTCGACAGCAACGAACGCGTGCGCGTGGCCAACCACTACGCCGCCCTGCCGCCGCAGGCTTTGATGCTCGCCACCGAGCAAGCCATCAGCGCGGCCACGCCGGCGCTGTACGCCGCCAGATGCCAGCAGTGCCACGGCGTGGAAGGCATGGGCACCGCCAGCGGGCCGCCGCTGAACGCGCAGCCAGCCCTCTACCTCGCCCAGCAATTGCAGGACTGGCAGGTGTCGAAGCGGCGCACCGATGGCAATCATGAGATGGTGAAGGTGGCGCAGGAACTGAGTGGTGGGGAGATCACCCAGCTGAGCCTTTATCTGGCGGGGATCCCACCACGCCCGGTTCTTCCGGACCGTTGAGGTCGAGCATCGAAGGCAACACGCGGTCTCGCTTGATCACGTAGTGCAGCACGGCGGCCCCGGCATGGCCTGGAATGATGAGCATCGTGATCCACACAATGTAGAAGTGGACCGTGGCGGCCCACTGCATCAGGCGCCACTGCAGGCCTTCGGACAACTGGTCGAATGGCAGGTTGGGAAACGGGATCACACCGGCAATCGACAGCGGCAGATCGCTCGGCAAGGTGGACCACATCACCCAGCCGCTGATGGGCAAGGCGAAGAAACTGAAATAGAACCAGTTTTGCAGCAGGCGGCTGGCCTTGCCCGCCAACGACGACTCATCGACGTTCGCGGGTCCGGTGATCTGGCTGTGCCACAAAAAGCGCAGCGTGCCCAGCAGCATGATGGTGAGCCCGATCTGCGTGTGGGTCTGGTAGCCGACGTACTTGTCGCCACCCACCGGTTGCCATCCCAGATACCACCCATGCGCCAGCTGGAAAATCATCAGCGCCGCCATCACCCAATGAAAAGTGACGCCAATCGGCGAGTACAGGCCGCGCCGGTGGTAACCCTCGGCCCACTCGATGGCGGCAATCAGGTTCATGCCGGGTCGGCGCGCAAGGCGGCGCGCGCGCGCTCGGCATCGAGCCAGCGCCAGCCGATCCACATGGCCACCGCCAGGTAGGCGATGCTGCCCGGAGCCCACATGATGATGCCGGCGAGTTGCTGGTCTTCCAGCGGCGCCATGCCCCAGCTGATGGCGGACGCGAAGTGCGGCGGATACAGCGGCCGTCCGGCGAACGTGATCAAAGCGCCCAGCAGGCCCATCAACACGGTGGTGACCAGAATCGCGCCCATCGCCGCCGCCGGGCCGCTCCTGCGAACCGCGATCCAGAAAACCATGGCGCTGGCCAGCAGCGTGAACTGCATCAGCCAGTAGATCGAGTCCGACGACAGCGCGGCCGCGTAGGGCGCCGGCGCGTGCCAGACCCAGAACACCACTGCGGCGATGGCCGTGCAGCTCCACAGCCGTGCCGGCAACCGTTTGAGCCAGGGTTCCAGCCCGAACGCCAGCATCGGCGCCACCGCCAGCACGAGCGCGATGTGGTGCACCACCCGCACCGTGAAGAAAGCCGAACTCAGCGCGCACAGCGGTGAGACAAAGAGCACGAACGCCAGCACCCACGCGCCACGCAGGCTCTGGCGCCGCTGAGGCGTGAGATCGGCACTCAATGGCGCGCGCCAGAGTGCCAGCGCCAGCAGCAGCAACACAGCGCCGAGCACCGGATCAAGATTCCAGCGGCTCAGCCAGACCTCGGGTCCTGGCGCTGCGCCGCAGTAAGGGATCCACCTTGTTGCATCGTCCACCGTGGGTCCTCCCGTTCAGCGTCGGCGTAGTTTAAAGACGGTTGCTCTATCTCGTGTATCAAAACATGAAGCAGCCGCGCGCACTGTTCGATAGAGAACAGAAGCCATCAAAACCGCCGTCATGCCCACGTGCCTGGCGACCGGGCACGCCAACTGCCCCACCCTGGCACCCACCCACACACAAGGAAGGAATCACCATGGCCAAGAGCAGCATTCAGGGCGTGAGCCCAGCACCCGCCGAACCCGCCGGCCGAGACACAGCGTCCCTCGGCCCCGGCGACACCTCCGACAGCGGCAGCGACATGATGGGCATCGAGGACAGCGAAGGCGGCGACCCCGGCCTGGCGACCGACGTGGCGGCCCGCGACGAACTGGGCGGCGCCAGCCTGTTGCCGCCCGACGCCCTGACGTCCACCAGCGATGCCACCGGCACCGGCGAAAGCCGCAGCGCGGGCGGCGACAGCGGCAAGCAGGACGGCTGGGACATCGGCGTGGATCGCGTGTTCACGCCCGGTGTGGCGGATGCAGACGCAGATGCCGAAGAAGACCCTGACCTGGCGTTCGTGGACGAAGCCGAGGCCGGCGACCCGCTGGAGGATCAAGCCGACGAGACGGGAGAATCCGGCGAGGCTGATGACGGCGAAGACCGTAAGCCAGCCACCTAGGCGTGTTCGCCCAGCGCCTCCTGGTCGCTCTGCGGTCGCGGGTGCAGCACCAGTTCGGTCAGCAGCGGGAAATGGTCCGATCCGATGGACGGCAAGCGCCTGATGCTGCGCAGCGTGAAGTGGTTGCTGTGGAAGATGTGGTCCAGCGGCCAGCGCAGGAACCAGTGCCCCGCATGGAACGTGTTGAACATCCCGCGTCCGACACGCGGGTCCAGCAAATGGCTCAGCTTGCGAAACTGGCGTGTGGTGCGCGACCACGCCACGTCGTTGAGATCCCCGGTGACCAGCACCGGTTCGGTCACGCCAGCCACGCGCCGTGCCACCGTCATCAGTTCGGCGTCACGCGGTCTTGAGCTGTCTTTTTCGGTTGGCGCCGGCGGCTCGGGGTGTACGAAGTGCGCCTGCACGACCTGGCCGTTGGTCATGCGGATGCGGGTCCGCATCGACGGAATGTCGTGCTCCAACAGAAATTCCACGTGGCTGTCTTCCAGCGGCAACCGGGCATACACATGCATGCCGTAACGGTTGTCCAGTGGGCACTGGATGGTGTGGGGGTAGTCGGCCTTCAGGGTGTCCAGTTGCGCTTGCCACCGGTGGTCCGATTCCAGCGTTACCAGCACATGCGGGCGGTGCTTCAGAACCAGATCCAGCAGAGCCTGGGTGTTGCGGTTGGACATGAGGACGTTGGAAACAAGCACCTGAAGCGTTTCGCCACCGTCTGCCGCCGCAGCGGATTTCACCTCCTGCGGAAACCAGCGGGTGTAAGGGATGATCCACCACGCGTGATACGCGAGACATCCCGCCGCGGCCACAGGCACCAGCCAGGCCTGCCACCCCCCGCCGAACGCCACGAGCAGATCCACCACCAGCAACGCGGCCGTCATCGCACACAGCTGCAGACGCGGAAAGTCCAGCGTGCGCACCCACCAGACCTTGCTGTGCGACAGTGGGATCAGGGTCAACAGCAGGACGACGCCCGTTGCACAGGCGGTGTAGGGGTTCATCCTTCCTGCTTCAAAACTTGGGGATGCGCAGGGTCTTGCTGATCATGGCCGTGCCCGACAACGCGAACAGCAGGCTCATGGGATGCAGCTGCCAGGGCCCGAGTTGCCACACTCCGCCCCACAGTTGCGCACCCAGCGCACCCTGCCAGGCGGCCCATGAAAGCACCGCAGTGAGGACCACGCTGGTGGGGATCGGCGTGCCTTCAAAGTAAGCCACCTTGCCCGCGTCGGTGGTCAGTTGTTCGGCGGTGACGTTGAAGCGCGCCAACCGGCTGACGCCGCAGCAGACGAAGTAGCAAAGGATGGCGACGTCCCAACCACCCTGAAGCCCCGCGGCAAAGCCCAGCGCCGCCGGGCCGACCCCAAAGGAGATGACGTCGGCCAGTGAATCGAGCTCGCGGCCCAGCGGCGAATGCTGGTGGCGCCAGCGCGCCACCTTGCCGTCGAAGACGTCGAAGACGAAGGCCAGCGGCGTCATGGCGGCCGACAGCAGAAAGTGCGTGAGCGAGCCGCTGGCCATGTACATCATTGCCAGGAAAACCGACAACACGCCGCAGGCGGCATTGCCCAGTGTGATGAAGTCGGCCAGATGAAAGCCGCGAATCATCGAGAAGCGGCGTGGCGGGGGATTGGTGGGCGTCATGTCAGAGTCTCCGTTGTTGTCCGTGATTAAAACGGACGAGGCTCCGTACTTCGCCGGCTTTGACCGATCCGCTTCAGGAGCGGGAAATATCAACCAGTGCGTCAGCCGCAGGTTCAATGTCGTCGGCTTCCACGGCAAAGTCACCCAGCGAAACGATGCCTACCAGTCTCTTGTCTCGATCCACCACTGGAAGACGCCGGATCTGGTTCTCACTCATGATGCTTGCGCCCCTGGCTACGGTGTCGTTCTCATACGCCCAGGCAATGCCTTCGGACATGACATCGCGAACTTTGGTGTCGCAGTCCTTGCCTTCGGCCACGGCACGAATGACGATGTCGCGATCCGAGACCGCGCCAATCATGCGATCGTTCTCGCCCACCGGCATCATGCCGAAACCTTGATCCAGCATCAGCTTCGCGGCCTCTCTGATGGACGTGTCGGGGCTGATGACCTTTACATCGCGGCTCATCACTTCTTTCAATAGCTGCATGGTTCTCTCCTGGACGATGATGAAAATGTGCTGCAAGCCGCTCAAGCGCGGTCGCGCAGCTCCTCGATCCCCATATGTTCGGCGCAGTGGTTGCAACAGAACATCTGACCGTCCTTTTCCAACCCATGGCCGACGATGCGCACACCGCAGCGGGTGCAGGCGGGCGCCAGCGCGAAGATCGCGCATTCAAAACTGTCGAAGGTATGGGTTCTTCCCTGCATGACAACTTCGAACGACTTGTCGTAGTCGTTGCCGCAGGCTTCACATTTCGCCATGGTGGTCTCCTGAAAGTGAACGGGACGACTCCATCCTGCGCGCTTGTGTGCGACAACTCTGTTCGCTGTGTCACACAGGACCAATAGCAGCTGTTTCCATCGCAATGAGATGAAACAAAGAAGCCTCGCACGCTGCTGCCATGAAATCATCCAAAGCCATACACCCGCACCCCCTCGCGCCGCAGGCAGAACGCCAGCGGCGTGAGATCGCTGTCGGACGACACCAGGCACACACCATCGAACTGCCCCGTGTTCACCAGGTCCATCGCGTTCAGGCCAGGGGTGTAGGAGAAGAGATGCACCGGCTCGATGGCGTGGTGGTGCAGCACGGTCTTGAAGCGCCGCATGCCGGGCCGCGACCAATCGGCAAACGCGCGCTTGACGATGAGCGAGCCATAACAGGCCGCGCGCAGCAGGATGGAACGGATCAGCGTGTGGGAAACGTTCTCGGCGTCGATCAACACGGCGAGCTTCTGTTGCTTGGTCATCATGCGGCCACTCCCCTCTTCTTTCCTGTTCGTTTTGTGAAGAGCTGCCGCACCTGAGAGTGGCGGCAGCCCGAACGGGTTGAGAACCGGGGACCCCTTGCGAAGAACCGGCAGGTCTCGCGACCTCCCGCTCAGGCTGCCAAAAAAGCGAGCATGAACGACAAAGGCCGCTGTCCTAGCGGTGCACAGCGGCCTCAGCCGCAAAGAGTCCCCAGGTTCTCAAGCCCGACTCACCTTTTTCGTGAGCGGGGGAGCCTTTAACTCAATACGACGAAAGCATTCACGGCTTGCGGATGAAAAATCCGCAGGAACCTTCGAGAGTTCCGAACTCAACCCTTGCGCAACGTTGAATTTGGCCACTTACAGCCGAAGTGAGAACAACTTCATAATCGGGCCGCAGCAAAGGCTGCCGCCCAGCCCATTTTCAATGCATTCTGAGCCAGACGCTACAAAGACTGCGTGCCATCCAAAAATGGTTAGAGCATTCAGCCAAAGCGACTTAAGCCAATTCGCAAGTTAACAAGAAATATCGAGGGGGATGAGCAATGGAACAGATTCAATCCGAGCCATTTCGGGTGCTTTGTCTCGATGGTGGAGGTATGCGAGGCGCTTACCAAGCGGCCTATCTAGGAACCTTTGCTGATCGCATACAAGCGGCAAATGGCGGGACAAGAGAAGTCGATGTGGGCCGCGCGTTCGACCTCATCGTCGGAACGAGTACCGGGGGAATCGTCGCGTGTGCACTGGCTGCGGGTGTGCCGCTGAATCTTGTTCGACAGCTGTACGCCGAATTCGGTGAAAAGATCTTCCCGTACCAACGTCTGCGGCGAATCCCATATTTAGGCCTGATCGTCCCGTTCTTTGGCATGGGCCTGAAACAAGGCAATGAGGCTCTAAGGGCGACGCTCTCTGCGTTCCTCAAAAGCGAAACGATGGGCAGTGTCTACAAAAGACGAGGCATTGCGCTGGCTGTTCCCTCGGTTGATCTGAATCGGCATGCAGCAGTCGTGTTCAAGACAAAGCACCTTCAGCGCCTCAACGGTCGGGACAATGACCGCCTGCTCGTTGATATCTGCATGGCAACGAGCGCCGCGCCAATCCTGCGCTCCATGGCTCGGTTGCAGGAACCTGGCGGTGCTGGAGCCTCTGCGACTTATGTCGACGGGGGACTCTGGGCGAACAATCCAGGCCTCATTGGCATGATGGAAGCCATTGAGATTCTCCATGACCGAAATCAGAAGCAACGGCCGATCCATCTCTTCATGCTTGGCACATTGCCCTCTCAAGGTGGAGAGGAGGGAAGTGCGGCAAGCGCACACCGTGGAGCCTTGGGATGGGGGGTTGGCCTCAAGGCGATCTCCGCCAGCTTAAATGCGCAGGCGGTTGGCTATGACTATCTCTCCAAAAAAATGGCCGAACTGCGCGGCAGTCAAAGCTTTGCGTATCGTCTTCCAGCTCAGTGCCCATCGAACGATCTTCGCCACTACTTGGTGAACATGGACGACGCGCGTCCCAAAGTGCTAAACGCACTTGCGCGCCAAGCAATCTCAGACGTTGACTATGCCTGGGCATCCATCAAGAACGACGCGGGTATGGCCGCATTTCACACCGCCCTCACCGCTTCACGCGATCCCTCAAGCGACAACCACTTCAAGGAACAACATGACTGACATTGATTGCCACAGCGAAATGAGCGCATTCCACAAGGAAGAAGTTACGCTTTCATCGGCGCAGCAGAAGGACATGCGCGAGCGGCGCAACAATGGCCGCACACGCTTGGCGAACGGCTTGGACGAGGCCGACCATCCGCAACCCCGTGAGGTAGCTTCGCAAGGCTCTTATCAGATGCGCACGATGGTGCAAGATCCAGAGAACGACTACGACATTGACGACGGGGCGTACTTTCAAAGAGATGATCTTCAAGACGCGACCGGCGCACCTCTGACACCCTTGGATGCGCGACAGAGGGTGTGCAACGCGCTAAAGTGGGACGGCCGCTTCAAACGGGAGGCTGAAGTCAGATCGAACTGCGTTCGCCAAGAGTACTCTGCGGGCTACCACATCGATGTACCGGTGTACAGAGTCGTTACGACCGTCGCTGCCAACGGCGGTGAGACGGAACACTTCGAACTCGCCAGTGGCGACGACTGGGTCAATTCAGACGCCCGTGGAGTGACGCGCTGGTTCAACACCAAAGTCGGCGAGCTCAACCAAGGCGAGAGCGATGGAAGCCAGATGCGCCGAGTGACGAAGCTGAGCAAGAAGTTTGCGCGCCGCAGTGATTGGAAGGAGAAGACGACCAGCGGCATTTGCATCACCAAGCTTGTCGTCGATCACTTCGTATCCAGCGAGAACAGAGACGATCTGGCGTTGCGGAGCACGTGGAAAGCTATCGATACGAAGCTGCAGTCGTCCACCGCTTTGGAGCATCCAGTCAACACTTCAAACTTGGCCGAAGAGGGAGACAAGAAACTCACCTTCTTTCGCGACTGCCTGAGCGGGGCACTAAAGACGCTCGATGAACTCGATAAGGCCGACGTCACACGCAAAGAGGTGCGGCAAGCGTGGGACGAGATCTTTGATACTGAGTTTTTTTCCGATCGCCCTGATGACGACGGCGGCGATGGTGGCAGCAGTGGTGATGGCCCGAAAGGCCAAGGCCCTGCGATCTCCGTGACCACCGGAGAGACGGCTCGCCGCAACGATGGTGGCGGCCGCTTCGGCTGAGTGCTAGACAGACGGTTCTGCCTTGATCGATAACATCGAACAGCACCTCCAGGCCCAATATCCGGGGCGCTGGCGCCGGCTAACTCAAACGCATATGGAAAGCCGCCCCTTTAAGGGCAACGCTGCTGGGTGGCGAATCGAAGTTGATCCGCAGACCCTTCGCATTGGCGGCGTCGATCATCTTGTGGTGACGATAGATTCTCACTTTCCGAACTCACAGCCGACGGTGTTCGCGCCTCAGGCTGGCACCAATTTTCGCTGGCCCCATGTCGAAGGCAATACCAAGCTTTGTTTGATCGCGACTAGATGCGCTACAGAGCCAGGTGAGCGCGTGCTGGACCATCTAGTTGCGGCAAAGGAACTGCTTGCATTTTCGGAGGAAAAGTGCGTCGACGAATTCCAAAGGGAGTTCTTGGCGTACTGGAAACAGCGAGCAACGATCAGGGAGGAGAAAAGACACTGCATCAGCATCTTGAAACCAAATGGGCTGAGCCGACAGATCGTGTGCAACTTTGACGCAGAGGGCCGGATTGTCTTTGGAGAGGACAAAGAGAGTCTCAAGCAATGGCTCCACAACCGGGGACGAAACCCCTCGGACAGGGAAGTTATTCCGAGCCATTTGTTACGACTGTCTCGCCCTTGGATTCCGGAGGCATATCCCGAGGTCGGACACGATCTGATCAAGCTGCTACCAAAAGAAGTTCTTCCCTGCGTATTCACAGCCGGGCGACCTGCTCCCTTGCTGATCGAGGTGGCCACCGCAACTGGCCCGGGATTTGCTGCCGTAGTTCTAGACGGTGCAAAGGCAAAGGACCTGTCGAACGGTTTTCGTCATATTGCGCGAGTACCGTATCAACACATAGTGAAATCCTTCGCGGCGCGACCGGTTCAGCGCATCCCTGTAGCGCGTGCCGACGGGGCTTGGATACACGGACGTGACCACAATTGCAATTACTTGGAGCTAACAACCAAAAAGGTGGCACTCGTCGGTTGTGGAGCAGTTGGTGCAGCGGTCGCACTACTGCTTGCTCAAGCCGGAGTGGGTGAGCTTCTTTTGGTCGACTCGGACAGTCTCACGACGGCAAACGTAGGACGCCACCCGCTTGGGCTCGACCATGTTGGGACGAACAAGGCCAGCGCGCTATCGTTGGTCTTGCGTAGGCGTTACCCTCATCTCTGCTTTGAATCGGCTTTTCAGACCCGATTCGAGGATCTGACTCGTTCCGACCGCGAAAAGCTTGCAGGCACCGATTTGATTGTGACCGCCGGCATAGATTTCGACGGAGAGGTCGCGCTAGACGCCTGGCGGGTAGGGTTGCCTCGACCACCCGCGTTGGTCAGCACGTGGGTCGAGGCTTTTGCAGCCGCAGGGCATGCTGTTCTTCTTTACGGAAAGCAAGCCATCCGCCCTGCCTTTGACGAGGCTGAACGCCCGACGTTTCAGTTGACGGACTGGCCTGAAGATGCCGGCGCCTTGATCGTGGAGGCCGGCTGTGGCAACGTCTTTCAACCGCATGGGGTCATCGACCTTCATCCGACGGTGGGAATGGCTGCGGGATTGGTAGTCGACGCCCTCACCGGCAAAGTGATGGAATCTTGTCGCAGGTACTGGCTTGGCGATCGAGCCAAAGTGATTGAAAGCGGCGGGACGCCGCGACCAGATTTCGATGAAAGCGGAGTAATGAGGGCAGTGCCGTGGTAAGTCACATGTACGCCCTGAAATGGATGCCATCCTGCAAGGCCATCATGGCCACCTGCGACTCGACCGCCCAACGAATCGTGATTCGGCCGCCGGTGGTGACTCACGTGCAGCGCTACCGCCAAACTTGGATGTTCGCTTCGGAGGCAGGAGGTCAGTTATTTGGAACCATTTCTTTAGATGCCGTAAATGTCGAAATCGCGACCGGGCCCTACCCTGGTGACGAACGCTCCAGATATAGGTATCGCTCAAATCCAAAGGCTGCTCAAGCGGCGATCGAACAACAGGCAAAAAAGGGCCTCCTTTATCTTGGCGAATGGCACACCCACGCCGAAGACCACCCAAGCGCCTCTAGCCTGGATGTTGACGCCATGAAGCGACTAATTGCAAACTCCCGCCTCAACAGCAGTGCGCTGCTGATGCTGATAGTCGGTCTAGAGAAAAATATCATGGGAAAGGCTCTTTTCACCACTACAAGCAATGGCACAGAACAATGGACACTTTCGTCGGCTGATTGACCAAGTCAAAAGGTATTAACGCGGCCCGGTGACACAGATCAATACGAGCAAGTGAAAGCAGCGGGCGCCAGGCCCGGTGTGGGCAGACGGCGCCATCCGTTCCTCGATCGCGTGACTGTTGGTTTAAAGCGGGTACCTGTTTAGGGCGTGCTCAATCAGACAACCAGACCGCGCTGGGAAATCAAGAATTCGTCAAAGTCGCCTGTCCGACCTCGTACTCGGCGGCAAGGGTGTCGGTAATTAGGCGTAGCACTGTTTTCGGCGGGTGGCGTGTCAACCCACCAAGCCCACCACAAACGCCGCATAAGGCATAGTCGCAACCGCACGCGAACCAACTCGTGCAGTAGACGGATGCGGCGCAAACCCCACCCAATGCCCTCCTACTTCTAGCGCGAGCACCACCTCATCGCGGTCGGCACCCTTGGCCACACGCTCCACGCGCCCTTCCAGCGAACACCGCTGCGCAGCGGCATCCCCTTTCACAGCCGTCGCAACACGGGCCGCGCTAAGCACGGTCACCGCCGTGGCCTTGCACAGCGCCAACACCTCCAGCCCCGGCGCCAGGCCCAGCAGGTCGGCGCTTTCGCGGGTGACGCTGGCCGTGAGGCTGGCGCCGCCGGGTGTGCGCAGTTGCACCCACACCATGGGGTCGTCGGGCGAGGCGGGTTCTCATCCATGTATCCACGATCTGTGGCTCTGCGCGGCGGTCATCTAGCGTGACCGCTTGGCCCGACCTGGTCGAGCGGGATCTGCCTTCAGTTCAAGCGGCACAAATGGAGCACGCGCTTCATCGCTCAGCCCTTCAGTGATCGCGCTCAGCAGTTCGATGAGTTGGCGGCGCTGCGCGGCGTTCAGGGGAGACAGCAGTTTCTGATACGCCCGCTCCGCCGGCTCGCGCGCCGCTTCGATCAATCTGCGCCCCTCCTCCGTCAGGTTGAGGTTCATCTGACGCCTGCTGACGGTGGACCGTTCGCGCCTGACCAGCGCTCGGTCCTCAAGGCCCTTGACCACGCGCATCACGGTGACCTTGTCGAACGCCAAGGCGCGCGAGAGGCGGGTCTGATCGATGCCTGGTTCAGCGGCCAGCACGGTCAACACGCCGTACTGGGCGGGCGTGAGTGCCACTTCGGCGCACGCGTTTTCGAACACCGCCGCTGAAATCTGGTGGGTTCGGCGAAGCAGGAAACCTGGGCGCTGGTAGATGTCGAAATGAGGCATGGCTTGGAGGGCAGGCTTCGGGATTTTACGGATGTGCACCGTCCTTCGACCCAGGACAATAGGAAGCATGCTAACAGTAGGAGTCGTTTCCATGACCATCCTGAAATCGAAGATTCGACGCGCCGTGGTGACCCTTGGGCTCGTGATGGCAGCGGGCCTGGCGGCCGCGCAGCCGGCCGAAGGGCCGATTCGGCTGATCGTGCCCTTCACACCGGGAACCGGCATCGACCTGATCGCACGGACGGTGGGTCCCAAGCTGTCGGAAAGACTCAAGCGGCCGGTGGTGGTGGAGAACCGGGCCGGCGCGTCCGGCAACATCGGCACGGAAGCCGTGGTGCGGGCCGCGCCGGACGGCAGCACGCTGCTTGTGAGCGTGAACACACTGGTGATGAACCGCAGCCTGTATCCGCAGCTGGGCTTCGACCCGGTGCGCGACCTGGAGCCTGTGAGCCTCACGAGCTGGGGGCAACTCATTCTGGTCACCCATCCCCGCTCTGGCTTCAAGACGGCAACCGATCTGGTGACGGCGGCGCGCAATGCCCCCGGCAAGCTCAACTACGCCTCGCCGGGGGTGGGCACACCGCACCACCTGTCGATGGAGCTGTTCAAAAGCACGGCAAAGGTGTTCCTCACGCACATTCCCTACCGTGGCACCGGCCCTGCCGTCACAGACATGCTCGGGGGTCAGGTCGACGCCATGTTCCTGCCGATCCATGTGGCCCTGCCGCAGGTGCGTTCGGGCCGCCTGGTGGCGCTGGGCATCGGCAGCGAAAAACGCCATCCATTGCTGCCCGATGTGCCCACGCTCAGCGAAGCCAAGGCCGGCGATGTGAACGTGGACATGTGGTACGGGATCTTCGCGCCCAAGGGCATGCCGGCAGCGCAGATCGCCACGCTCAACCGTGAGATCAACGACATCCTTCGCAGCGAAGACGTGCAGAAGGCGTTTGCCGGCCAGGGCATGGACCCGGCGAGCAACACGCCCGACGCGTTCGGGCGTCTGGTGGCCAAGGATGCGGATCGGTGGGCCGCACTCATCAAATCTCAGGGCATCAAGGCCGAATGACACGCGAGAAAGACATCCCGGTCGCCGTGGTGGGCGGCGGCATCGGCGGGCTGGCCTTTGCGCTGGCCATGCACCAGCGCGGACAGGTCTGCGACGTGTTCGAAGCGGCACCTGAGGTGAAAGAAATCGGCGTCGGCATCACGCTGCTGCCACACGCCATGCGCGAACTCGATGCGCTGGGGCTCACGGCGGAACTGGAAGCCGAGGCCATTGAAAACCTTGAGAGCGTGTTCTACAACCGGTGGGGGCAGTTCGTTTACGCCGAACCGCGCGGACGCCACGCGGGGTACGCACTGCCCGAACTCGGCATCCACCGTGGCAAGCTTCACCGCGTGCTGTGGAACGCGGCCGTGCAACGGCTAGGGGCGGAGCGCCTGCATGTGGGGCACCGGTGCATCGGCATCGATCCTGCGGAGGGCGGCGCGACGCTGCGCTTCGAAGCAGGTGCACAGGGAGCGCCTGTGCAGGTGAACGCCGGCGTGGTGGTGGCGTGCGACGGCGTGAACTCCACGATACGGCGGCATTTTTATCCAGACGATCGCATCTGCTACGCAGGCATCAACACGTGGCGGGGCGTGAGCGTGCACAAGCCCATCCTCACGGGAAAAAGCTACATCCGCATCGGCTCCATCGACACCGGCAAGATGGTGATCTACCCGATCGTCGACAACGTCGATGGCAAGGGAAACCAGCTGATCAACTGGGTGGCAGAAATTCGCGACCCGAATGCCGCCATGAACGACTGGAACCGACCCGGCCGCCTCGAGGACTTTCTCCCGGTGTTCGAGTCCTGGCGCTACGACTGGCTGGACGTGCCCGCCTTGATCGGGTCTGCCCAGCAGGTGTTCGAGTACCCGATGGTCGACAAGAACCCCTTGCAGCAATGGTCGTTCGACCGCGTGACGCTCATGGGGGACGCAGCCCATCCGATGTATCCGCGCGGCTCCAATGGTTCTGCGCAGGCCTTGCTCGATGCCCGCACGCTCGCCGACGAAATGGCGGGCTCGCCGGACGATCCTGCAGCGGCGCTCAGCCGGTACGAAGCGCTGCGACTGGGACCCACGGCCAAAGTCGTGGAGACCAACCGCACACTGCCGCCGGACTTCATCATCATGAAGGCCGATGAACTCAGCGGGGGCCAGCCGTTCAACCACATCGACGATCTCATCAGCCAGGACGAGCTGCGAGCGATTTCGGACAACTACAAACAGATCGCTGGCTTTGCCTTGAAGCCCTAGCGCGAGCCGTGATCAGGCGTCGCCGCCGCGATCCTTGCGATCCACGTCAGCGATGGGCCGTTCGCCACGCGGCGCGCCGCCCTGCTGCTGCGGCTGGTGCTCCCATTCTCAGATCGCATGATCTGCTCATAATCGCGCCCAGAGGGTGACTCTGGAAATCCAACTGAGTTGGATCACTGAGTCGAAATGCAATTTACCCACCATGCAAGGTAACTATGCTCAAGACTCTTCGCCGTGGACTGCTTGTGGTTTTCGCTGTGGGAAGTCTGGCTGGGTGTGCAGTGACCAAAGTAACCACCGCACTGAATCAGCCACTGCCTGAGTACGACAAGCCTAGCCCGTCGAGCTTTCCAGCGCCCGTTCCCCGGGCCTCCATGCTTGCCTCGTCAGCATCTGACCAACCCTTTATTGGGCTCGCGCTCTCTGGCGGGGGCAGCCGAGCGGCGAACCTCTCCTGGTCGGTCATGGAGAGACTGCATGCCTTGGGCATGCTGCAAAACCTGGATTCGATTTCTTCTGTCTCGGGCGGATCACTGGCTGGAGCGCTCTACGCACTCAACGCAGATCGTTTAAGCGAGCCTGAGCATTGGCAGCAACTGGGATCCAGCCTGAAACGCGACTTCCTGGGAGACTGGATTCGCCGCCTGACGCTGAACCCCACCAACTGGTTCCGGATGGCGACCTCGGACGTCGAACGCACCCACATCATGGCGGGCGTCTTCGAAGACACGCTTTTCGGGAAGGCGACTTTTCAGGATCTCGGGAACTTTGGACCGGGGCGGCCTCGCCTTTTTCTGAACACCACCAGTTCGACTTCACAGTTGGGTAGCGAAGGATTCGCCTTCAGTGAAGAAGCATTCACGTGGCGCCTTGGCTCCCGGCTCGACACCTACCCGATCTCACATGCCGTGATGGCGTCGGGTGCGTTTCCAGGCGTCTTCGGGAACATCACGCTCAATGTTTACGGAGAGCGTGTCTATGACCCCGAAAGCGACCAGATGAAGCCGATCCAATCGTTCGAGCGCGTGTACGACGGCGGCGTGTTCGACAACCTGGGGCTTTGGACTTTGCTGGAAAAAGCCAGGACGGCCTACCTCGAGTCGGCCAGGAAGGGACGCCCAATGCGGGGTTGCATGCTTTTCGTCGTGGATGCCTATGCACCCAACTACGAAGGGCAATCTAAGGCCTTCAAGACGGACACCGACCACAAACTGCTCGACCTCCTGGTCAAGACGACCGCCTGGGACAGCATCGACTCTCTGCTGGCTTCACACAGGCTCAAGACGCTGCAGGCCTTTGGCATGGAATACGAAGACGGCGTGACAAACGAAAACACGAAAGTGGTACCAGCTTTCTACAGTGGGTTGACTTATGCCACACGCGAAAGACGCGGCTTCGACGAATGGCGGCGCTCTCTGAGTCCGGTGACGCGCGTGAAACTCTTTGCCCCGGTGCTGCCGGCCGAACGCAGCCGTCCGTGGCGAAATCTACCGACCGACCGAGTGATTCCTGACTCCGATCCACTGAGAACCTCCGATGCCCTCGAAAGCAGTGCTCCGCAGTGCCTGATCTGGCATCTTTCGTTCGACCGCATGAGGGCCATGAGCGACTACATCCTGAAAGACTCGAAAGTGCACACCTTCGAGCCTTCCCCGTTCGTGTTGAGTCGGTCAGGGGGTAGGTCAGAAAATCTGCAGCAAGACGGCGTTGCATTGACAACTCCGAGCTTTCCCGATTTGCCAGCAGAGCTCGTCGCTGAACTGGATGACATCGGTACGGCACGCAACAGCCTTTGGGCTTTGGCAACCACCCTCGATACGAACTACCGTCTCGCAGGACCTGGGAACTGCTCCGCAGACTTTCTTCAAAATGTGCTGCGTTCGGTAGCTCAGATCCTTGTCGAAGAAGACCGGCAGTCGCTCAACGAAGTTTGCGGCTGGTATCGGGAGATGGGGCTCCCGGTCCGTTGTGGAGACCCATCTCCCTCAATCCGGCGGCTGCCACCTGGCACCTGGAGCACCTTGCTCCTGCGTTCAGACCGGCGAAGAGACATACCGTATACGTCATGCACCCGCATTCCAGAGCAGAAGCCTTCTTCGCAGATGGAGCCTGGCACTCCGAACTGAGAGCACGCTCACCTTCAGCCAATGGTTCAAGGTGCACAGGCCACTTGACTCAGTGGTGCCTGGAGTTTTTCAATCTGCCAATCCCACCACCAACGCCGCATAGGGCATGGTCGCCACCGCCCGCGCACCCACACGGGCCGTGAACGGATGCAGCGCGAAGCCCACCCAATGCCCTCCGCCTTCAAGCGCCAGCACCACCTCATCACGGTCGGCACCTTTGGCCACGCGCTCCACCCGGCCTTCCAGTGAACACTGCTGCGCTGCGGCATCTCCTTTTGCAGCGGTCGCGGCGCGCGCCGCACTGAGCACGGTCACCGCCGTGGCCTTGCACAGCGCCAACACCTCCAGCCCCGGCACCAGGCCCAGCAGATCGGCGCTTTCGCGGGTGACGCTGGCCGTGAGGCCGGCGCCGCCGGGGGTGCGCAGCTGCACCCACACCATGGGGTCGTCGGGCGAGGCGGGCTCGCATTGCAGCACGCGGCAGGGCAACTGGTTGCGCATGCTGGTGCGCAGGCCGAAGCCGCTGGCGAGTTGCATGCCTTGCGAGAAGCGCGACAGCACCTGTTGGCGTGCCTCGGCCAGTGCGTCGGCGAGTGACAGCAGTTGTTCGCCGTGCGGGGTGATCTGTGCGCCGCCGCCTCCCACGCCGCCCACGGTGCGTTCCACCAATGGCTGGCCGCTGAGGTTGGACAAGGTGTCGATGGCCTGCCACGCGGCCTTGTAGCTGATGCCCACTTCGCGCGCGGCCTGAGAGATGGAGTGGCCGGCGGCGATCTGACGCAGCACGTCCAGGCGCTTGTCGGCGCTGGTGTCGGCCAGGGCCTGCGGCAGCGTGGTCAGGGCATTTTTGGCTGCACTTCGGGTGGAAGGTTTTCGTGTGGAAGCCATGGGTTTTCTCAAGGGCCTATACTCGCACCGCTATTCCGGATTGGAATAGCGAAATCTCTTGACAAGGAGCGGCCCGATGTTCGCACGTTCTCTTCTGCGTTGGCCCCTGTTGGCGCTCGCAGCCTTGGCCGGCACCACCGTGCACGCGGCCGAAGCGCAGATTGCCGTGGCAGCCAACTTTGCGGAGCCCATCAAGGCCATTGCCTCGGTGCTGCAAAAGACCACCGGCCACACGCTGAAGATCAGCGTGGGTGCCACGGGCGGGCTGTATGCGCAGATCAGGAACGGTGCACCGTTCGACGTGATGCTGGCTGCCGACACGAAGACGCCCGCGCAGCTGGAAGCCGACGGCCTGGCGCAGCCGGGCTGCCGCTTCACCTACGCCACGGGCAAGCTGGTGCTGTGGTCTGCCGATGCGGCGAAGGTGGATGCGCAGGGCGCGGTGCTGAAGGGCGGCGCGTTTCGCAAGTTGGCGCTGGCCAACCCCAAGACGGCGCCGTATGGCGCGGCCGCCGTGCAGACGATGGAGAAGCTGGGGTTGACGGCCGCGCTCACCCCGAAGCTGGTGCAGGGCGAGAGCATCGGCCAGACCTACAACTTCGCCTTCACCGGCAATGCGGAGATTGCCTTTGTGGCGATGTCGCAGGTGCTGGAAGGCGGGCGGCTCAAGAGTGGTTCGATGTGGGTGGTGCCGCAGACCCTGTATACGCCGATCGAGCAAGGCGCGGTGCTGCTCAAGCGCGGCGCGAACAACGAGGCTGCGGTGGCGCTGATGAACCTGCTCAAGAGCCCCAACATCAAGGATCTGATCCGCTCCTACGGCTACGACATCTAGTCCCATGTTGCTCACCCCGTCCGACCTCCAGGCCATTGGCCTCACGCTGCAGGTGGCCACCCTCACCACGCTGATCCTGCTGGTGCTGGGGGTGCCGCTGGCGTGGTGGCTGGCGCGCAGCACCTCGGCCTGGAGCCGGCCCGTAGGTGCGCTGGTGTCGATGCCGCTGGTGTTGCCGCCTTCGGTGCTGGGGTTCTACTTGCTGGTGCTGATGGGGCCGAACGGCCCGGTGGGCCAGTTCACGCAATGGCTGGGGCTGGGGGTGCTCACTTTCAGCTTCACCGGACTGGTGATTGCCTCGGTGTTCTATTCGCTGCCCTTCATGGTGCAGCCGGTACAAAACGCCATGCAGGCGCTGGGCACGCGCCCGCTGGAAGCGGCGGCCAGCCTGCGGGCCTCGCCGGTCGACACGTTTTTTCACGTGGTGCTGCCGCTGTGCAAGCCGGGGCTCATCACCGGCACGATCATGGCGTTTGCGCACACGGTGGGTGAATTCGGCGTGGTGCTCATGGTGGGCGGCAACATTCCTGGCGTCACACGAGTGGTCTCGGTGCAGATCTTCGACCACGTAGAAGCGCTGGAGTATGGCGACGCGCACCGCCTCGCGGCGGTGATGCTCGGTTTCTCTTTCGTGGTGCTGCTCACGCTGCAGCTCTACCAGCGGCGCCAGCGCGCGAGCCACCCATGATCGAAGGCCTTCAGCTCACCGCTCGCTTGCAACGCAGCGGCTTCCTGCTCGATGTGGATCTGCACCTGCCGGGCAAAGGCGTGAGCGTGCTCTACGGCCCTTCAGGCTCGGGCAAGACCACCTGCCTGCGCGTGCTCGCCGGGCTGGAGCCCAAGGCCATCGGCACGGTGCGCGTGGGCGCGGATGTGTGGCAAGACAGCGTGCGTGGCGTGCAGCGCCCGGTGAATCAGCGCGCGCTGGGCTATGTGTTTCAGGAAGCCAGTCTGTTCGAACACCTGAACGTGCAGCGCAATCTGATGTTCGGCTTTACGCGCACGCCTGCCGCCGAACGCCGGCACGGCTGGGACCATGGGCTGGAGCTGCTGGGCATCACGCACCTGCTGCAGCGCATGCCGCATGAACTCTCGGGCGGGGAACGCCAGCGCGTGGCGATGGCGCGGGCGCTGGCCACCAGCCCGCGCGTTTTGTTGATGGACGAGCCGCTGGCCTCGCTCGATGCGGCGCGCAAGTCGGAAATCTTGCCGTGGCTGGAGCGGCTGCACGAGCGGCTCGAGATTCCGGTGGTTTACGTGACTCATTCGCCCGACGAGATGGCGCGCCTGGCCGATCACCTGGTGTTGCTGGAAGCAGGCCAAGTGCGGGCGCAAGGCCCGGTGGAATCGCTCATGACACGTCTCGATCTGCCACTGGCGCATGGCGACGCAGCGGCCTCACTGATCGACGCGCGCGCGGTCGGCCATTTGCAGGCCGACTGCTTGAGTGAGCTGGACTTTGATGGCGGACGGCTGCTGATGCCGCAGCCCTCGGGCGCTGCGCTGCCGCCAGGCACACGAGTGCGGGTGCGCATTCAGGCGCGCGACGTGAGCTTGTCATTGCAGATGCCCGAGCAAACCAGCGTGCTCAACATCCTGCCGGCCACTGTGGTGGACGTGGCCGACGACATGCCGGGGCAGGTGCTGGTGGGCTTGAAGCTGGGAGAAGGCGACCAAGTGGTGCGCCTGCTCTCCCGCATCAGCGCGCTGTCCGCGCGCCGCCTGGGCATTGCACCCGGGCTGCAGGTCTACGCCCAGATCAAGGGCGTGGCCATGGTTCGCTGACTGCCCGTTGCGCTCAGGGCTGGTAGCAGGCGCCCGATGTGTCGTTGTGGATTTGCATGAGATCTCCACCAGCTGCACCCCAGACGTTGCCGTCAGTGAAAGTGAGACAGCCCTCGCCCTTGTACAAAACCTGCAGGCGGCGCGCGTCCGGACCGAAATAAAACGGGATCCAGCGTTTGCCGGTTTCGTGGGTATGGGTGCGATCGGGAGCGCGGTCCATGACGTCCTGCACCTCACCCATGCTCATGCCGATGCGCAGCTTTGCAAACTTGCTCTTGGGCAGCGCTGTTCCCACTATCTCGCCTTCGTAGCTGCCGTCTGTGGACTTGACGGTGCGTGGTGCACCAGCTGCCACCACAGGTGCAGCCGATGGGGCCTTTGCTGGCGCCTGCACGCTCTTTGCAGGGACACTCTCTGCCTCAACCTGCTTCACAGGTGAAGAACACCCGGCTGAAAGAACTGCCAGCATCGACAGCCCGCCAAAAAACGCAAACGTAGAACGCTTCATACAACTCCTGAGACCTGATTGAAAAAAAGCGCTTCCACTGCCCGCAGTGGAAGCGCCTCAGGAATTGTAGTTCTAAGGTACTAATTTAAAGCGCTACTACCGCCTCAGCTGGCCGCGGCACCCACGGCGTCCTTCACACACTTCTTGGTGAAGCTGTTCTTGGCGGCGCCATAAATCTTCTTCTCCGCCGCTGCGGTGTCGCAGAAGGCTGCCGCGTCCTTCTCGCACTTTTTCATGAACGATGTCTTCGCGGCACCGGCCAGCTTTTTCTCGGTGGCGGAGGCAGTGCAGCTGCTGGTGGGCTCGGCGAACGACGCCACGGGCAGCAACACGGCAAGAACAAACGAAGAAAGGACCAGTTTTCGCATGGGGAGTCTCCATCAATGAACCCGATCATTGAAGGCGACGCCCCATGCGGCGTCAAGGCAGCCGAAAGTATCAGTCGAGCATGTCCTTGGGGATGTTGCCGCCGTTGGCGGCAATGTGAGCCAGCACGTTCTTGTGCAGCCACATGTTCATCTTCGCGGAGTCGCCCATGAGGTCATCGGGGCAATACAACTCTTTGGCCAGTTGCTTGCGCGCGTCGAGGCTGCTGTCGAGTTCGAGCAGCTTGAGCAGGTCGACGATGGAGGTTTTCCAGTTGAGTTTCTGCGGGTTGGCGGCGGCTTTCTTCTCCATCAGCGCCATCACGTCCACCATGGTGATGGAAGCCACGGGCGGCGGCGCGGCGGCGGCGGGTGCGTCCATGGGCGCCTGCGGCACCGGGGCGCTGGCCACCGGTGGCTGAGGAACGACCTTGGGCGAACCCATGCCGAGTTTTTCGAGGATGTTGCTGAAGATTCCCATGGTGTTCTCCTTATGAATGAACAGGCACGCTGTGTTCCGGAGCGGCAGCGTGCGGGACAAGCATAGGCCATATCGGTTCGCGCAAGCCACCCCGCCGTCCAATGCCCTGGTACACAAAACCGAGGGTGTCCATGAGGGCGGGATCGTAGAGGTTGCGGCCATCGAAGATCACGCGCCCGCGCATGCTGCGGGCCATGGCGTCGAAGTCGGGGTTGTGGAAGCACTTCCACTCAGTGAGCACCAGCAGGGCATCCACACCGGCCAGTGCATCGAGCGGGGAATCCACAAAGGTCAAGGCCCGCACATCGCTCACCGGGCAGCCCAGGTCCGCGCTCAGTGCGCGCTCGGCTTCGTTCAAGGCCACCGGGTCGTGCACCAGCACTTCCGCACCACGCCTCAGCAGTTCCGGGATCACGATGCGGCTGGGTGCATCGCGCATGTCGTCGGTGTTGGGCTTGAAGGCCAGTCCCCACACACCCAGGCGCAGGCCGCGCAGGTCGGCGCCGAAATGCGCGCAGACCCGTTCCACCAGCACATGTTTCTGCGTTCGGTTCACCAACTCGGTGGCCTCCACGATGCGCATGCGCAGGCCGTGCGCCGTGGCTTCGTGGATCAGCGCGCGGGTGTCCTTGGGAAAACAACTGCCGCCGTAGCCGGTGCCGGCGTAGAGAAAGCCATGGCCGATCCGGCTGTCCGAACCAATGCCCCTTCGCACGGCGTCGATGTCGGCGCCCAGCGCGTCGGCCAGGTGCGCCATTTCGTTCATGAAAGAAATGCGCGTGGCCAGCATGGCGTTGGCCGCGTACTTGGTCATTTCCGCGCTGGCCACGTCCATCCACAGGCTGCGCTCGTGGTGCCGGTTGAACGGCGCATACAGCCGCGTCATCAGCCGCCGCGCTGCCTCGCCGGCGCTGCCTGGCGGCAGGCCGATGACGATGCGGTCCGGGTGCATGAAGTCGTCGATGGCGGCGCCCTCCTTCAGGAATTCGGGGTTGGACACCACAGCGAAATCCAGCGCATCGAGCGCCCTGTCCGCCAGCGCCTGGCGCAGCACCTGCTCCACGCGTCGGGCGGTGCCCACCGGCACGGTCGATTTGTTGACCACCACCTTGAAGTCGGTCATGTGCTGCCCGATCTGTGCGGCAACCGCCAGCACATGCTGCAGATCGGCCGATCCGTCTTCATGGGGTGGCGTGCCCACGGCGATGAAGATCACCTCGGCATGTCGCACCGCCATGGCCATGGTGGTGGTGAAGCGCAGCCGTTCGGCGTGGCGGTTGCGCTGCAGCAGGTCTTCAAGCCCCGGCTCGAAGATCGGCACACCGCCGGCCTGCAGCACCGCAATGCGCCCGTGGTCGCGGTCCACACACACCACGTCGTTGCCCAGTTCCGCCAAGCAGGTCGCGGTGACCAGCCCCACATACCCAGCACCCACCACTGCGATCTTCATGGCTGTTCTCCATTGGTTGGAGAACATGCTGCGCGGCGAGGATGACCTTACGTTGGCAAAGCGATGACAGTTGTGTGAAACAGCGACTTCACTTCAGCGCGTTCGGGAAAAAGAGCTGCTCGCCACCGATCTTGTAGCCCGCAATCGCCGCCTGCCCGGCCGGGCCGGTCACCCAGTCCACGAACTTCTGGCCTTCGGCGGTCTTCACCTGCGGGTGCTTGGCGGCGCTCACCAGCATCACGCCGTACTGGTTGAAGAGGCGCTTGTCGCCTTCGACCAGCACCGCCAGATCGGCGCGGTTCTTGAAGTTGAGCCAGGTGCCGCGATCGGCCAGCACATAACCGCCGCTGCTGGCCGCGATGTTGAGCGCCGGGCCCATGCCACAGCCGCACTCCTTGTAGCCGGTGCCCTTGTTGGCGTCGGTGTCGGTCATCTTCCAGAAGCGCAGCTCTGCCGCGTGCGTGCCGCTCTTGTCGCCGCGCGAGATGAACTCGGCATTGGCGGCGGCCACCTTCTTCATGGCGGCCACGATGTCGTTGCCCTTGGCCTTCACCGGGTCGGCCTTGGGGCCGATCAGCACGAAGTCGTTGTACATGACCTCCTGGCGCTTGGCCGAGAAGCCATCGGCCACGAACTTGTCTTCAGCCACCTTGTCGTGCACGAACAGCACGTCGGCATCGCCCCGGCGCGCCATGTCGATGGCCTGGCCGGTGCCCAGCGCGACCACCTTCACGTCGATGCCGCTGGCCTTCTTGAATTCCGGCAGCAGGTAGGAGAACAGGCCCGATTGTTCGGTGGAGGTGGTGGAGGCCACCACGATGCTTTGCGCGAAGGCGCCCGCACTGGCCAGCAGGCCGGCGGTGCCGAGCACGGCGGTGAGGGTAAGGTGGCGGAAGGTGATCTTCACAAGCTTTCTCCTTGAACAAACAAATGGGCCTGCGGACACAGGGAACGCAGCAGGTCGCGGTTGAAAAATTCGTGCACCGGCAGATCGGCCAGCAGGCGGCCGCCCTCCAGATAGATGACGCGGTTGGCCAGGCGCTTGACCTGGCCAAGGTTGTGGCTGCTGAAGACCAGCGTGGTGGGCCGCCCGTTGGGCTGGCCTTCGGCGTCGCGCTGGCCCACCGCCGTGAATTCGCTGATGAGCGCTTCCACCTCGCGCTTGGCGTGCGGGTCCAGGCTGGCGGTGGGCTCGTCGAGCAGCCACACGGCCGGGCGCAGCGCCCACGCCCGCGCCAGCGCCAGGCGCTGCTGCTGGCCGCCCGAAAGCGCACGCGCATTGCGGTCGGCCAGTGCGCCCATCTCCACGCGCTCGAGCGCGGCCAGTGCCAGCGCGTCGGTCTGCCGCCACGGCATGCCCTGCAGCCACAGGCCGAGCTGGATGTTGCGCCGTGCGCTGATGCGCAGCATGTGTGGCCGCTGGAACAACATGGCCACACGTTGATGCGCCGGGGTGTGAAGTTCGCCCGCGCTGGTGCGCTGCAGGCCGTGCAGTGTGCGCAGGAGCGTGCTCTTGCCGCTGCCGTTGGCGCCCACCAGCGCCACGCGTTCGCCTTCTTCGATGCGCAGGTAGATGTCGGTCAGCGCCTGGATGTGAGCGGCTGCGCCCAGGCGCACCTGCACGCCGCGGAGTTCGAAACAGGGTGGATTCACCACAGCGTGGTGTGTCAACGGAACACCGGTCATGCAGCCACCATCGCCGTGGCCACGCTGGCCTTGCCATCGGCCCGCTCGCGCCAGCGGCGCAGCAACGACACCATGGCGTTGAGCAGCAGCACCACGGCCAGCAGCACCACACCGAGGCCGAGCGCCAGCGGCAGGTCGCCCTTGCTGGTCTCCAGCGCAATGGCGGTGGTCATCACGCGCGTGAAACCTTCGATGTTGCCGCCCACGATCATTACGGCGCCCACTTCCGACACCGCGCGGCCAAACGCCGTGAGCAGCACGGTGAGCAGGGCGTAGCGCTCGTCCCAGGCCAGCAGCAGGCTGCGCAGCGTGGCGCCGGCACCCAGCGAAGACAGTTGTTCACCATGGCTTCGGTCGGCGTCTTCCACCACCTGGCGCGTGAGCGCGGTCACCAGCGGCAACACCAGCACGGTCTGCGCCAGCACCATGGCCTGAAAACTGAACAACCAGCCCAGGAAACCCAGGGGGCCGGAGCGCGAGAGCAAAAGGTAGATGACGAGCCCGACCACCACCGAGGGAATGGCCAGGAACGTGTTGAGCACGGTGAGCACCAGGCCACGCCCGGGGAAACGCGCAGCCGCGAGCCAGGAGCCCAGCATCAGCCCCAGCCCACAGGCCAGCAGGCAGGCCGTGGCGCTCACCCCGAGCGAACGCATCACCACCGCCCAGAGGCCGGGGTCGCCTGAAAACACGAGCTGCATCGCCGTGACCAGGCTGTCTGAGAAGGTGTTCATAAGTTGCGACCGAGCTTACGGGCGTGCTCTCGAATTGGGAGTACGTAATGACGCGGTATGAAACAACGGACATACGCCTGCTTCGGCGGCCTTGAACCGGGTTTGGGGCACACTTCGCCACCATGCGAAAGATCGAGCTCTCCTACACCCTGACCCCGTCGCGGCCCGGGGCTTCGCAACGCTCCGCCCTGCTGCGCAACCCGATGATGGATGTGCTGCACGCCCTGCGCAGCAGTGGCTCGATTTCCGGCGCGGCGCGCGAGCTGGACCTTTCGTACCGCCACGTGTGGGGGCAACTGAAGGACTGGGAAACCCAGCTGGGGCAGGGGCTGATCTTCTGGGAACGCGGCCAGGCCGCGCGGCTAACGCCCTTTGGCGAGCGCCTGCTGATGGCCGAACGGCTGGCGCAGGCCCGGCTGGGACCGCAGATGGAAGGCCTGCGTGCCGAGCTGGAGCGCGCGTTCTCGATGGCGTTCGACGACACCACGAGCGCCGGTGCCAGCGACGTGATCACGCTCTACGCCAGCCACGACCATGCGCTGACCGAGCTGCAGCAGTTCACTGCAACGCCCATCGCCAACGACGGCACCGCCGGACCGCTGCACCTGGACATCCGCTTCAGTGGCAGCGTGGACGCCATTCGCGCACTCAATGAAGGGCGCTGCACTCTCGCAGGCTTTCACACACAACCTTTTGCGGCAGCCGGCAGCCTGAGCGCGCGCACTTACCGGCCGCTGTTGCGGCCGGGCCTGCACAAGATCATCGGTTTTGCGCGCCGCGCGCAGGGCTTGATGGTGGCGCCCGGCAATCCCCTGAGGCTTCAGACCATGGCCGATGTGGCGCGGCTGCAGGCGCGTTTCGTCAACCGCGCCATCGGCACCGGCACCCGGCTGCTCCTCGAAGAACTGCTCTCGCAGTCCGGCCTGGTGGCCGAGGACATCGCTGGTTTTTCGCACGTGGAGGCTTCGCACGCGGCGGTGGCGCAGGCGGTGCTGAGCGGCAGCGCCGACGTGGGCCTGGGCACCGAGTACGCCGCCCGGCAGGAAGGCCTGGGCTTTGTGCCGCTCACCGAAGAGCGTTACCTGCTGGTGTGCCTCAAGACCGCGCTGGAACAACCTGCCCTGCAACGCCTGCTGCAGCACCTTCGCAGCCCCGCCTGGCATCAAAGACTCGAAGGTCTGCCGGGCTACGCGGCCGACCATTGCGGCGAGGTGGCCGCCATGAAGCGCTTGCTACCTTGGTGGGGGCTGGCTTAGCCGCCGCGCGATCTCACCCACGAGTTGCCGTGCCAGCACGAGCTTGGAAGCGCGGGGCAATTCCGTCATGCCCTTGTCGTCCACCAACAACAACGCGTTGTCGTCCTGGCCGAAGGTGGCCGGGCCGATGTTGCCCACCAGCAGGGGCACGCCTTTGCGCAGGCGCTTGGCCTGCGCGTGTTCTTCGAGGTCGTGGCTTTCGGCGGCAAAGCCCACGCAATACAGCGCACCGCTCTGGGCGCGCGGTGAGGCCGCGATGCCGGCCAGGATGTCCGGGTTCTCCACAAAGGACAAGGTGGGCACCTCGCCCGAGCCGTCCTTCTTGATCTTGTGCTCGGCCGCCTGCACCGGTCGCCAGTCGGCCACGGCGGCGGCTGAAACGAACACAGTGGCGCTCTGCACGAGCAGATCGAGGCTCTTCTGCATGTTCAGCGCCGATTTCACATTGACCCGACCCACGCCGCGCGGCGTAGGCAGCCCTACCGGGCCAGCCACCAGCGTGACCTGTGCGCCGGCCTCGTGCGCGGCCCGTGCGATGGCAAAGCCCATCTTGCCGCTGGAGAGGTTGGTGAGGCCGCGCACCGGGTCGATCGCCTCGAAGGTGGGGCCAGCGCTCACCAGCAGGTGCTGGCCCGCCAGTGGCTTGGGGCTGAAGAAGCGCACCAGGTCGTACAGCAATTCGTCGGGCTCCAGCATGCGGCCGTCGCCGGTTTCTCCGCAGGCCTGCTCGCCCGCGCCCACATCCAGCACCGTGGCGCCGTCGGCTCGCAGCTGCTGCACGTTGCGCTGCGTGGCGGGGTGAGCCCACATTTCGCGGTTCATGGCCGGCGCCAGAATCAGCGGCACCCGGTCGATGGGGCGCGCCAGGCACATCAGGCTCAGCAGGTCGTCGGCCCGGCCATGCACCAGCTTGGCCATGAAATCGGCGCTGGCCGGCGCCACCACAATGGCGTGGGCCTCGCGGCTCAGGTTGATGTGGGCCATGTTGTTGTCGACCCCGCCCGAGGTGCGTGAATCCCACTGCGAGGTGAAAACCGGTCGCCCGGAGAGCGCCTGCAGGGTGACCGCAGTGGCGAACTGCTCGGCAGCTTCGGTCATCACCACCTGAACGGTGGCGCCTTCCTTGATGAGTGCGCGGCACAACTCGGCCGATTTGTAGCAGGCAATGCCGCCGGAGAGGCCAAGGACGATGTGTTTTCCGGCGAGGTCGTTCATGGGCGCAATGTAGCAGTTCGGGAATGCCCAGCCTGGGGGTATGGAGGGGGGCATTTATAATCGCCATTTCCACCTCCTGCGAGCGATCGGCTCGCCCGAGACATGACCAAATTTGTGTTCGTCACCGGCGGTGTGGTGTCCTCCCTGGGCAAAGGCATAGCCTCCGCATCCCTGGCCGCGATTCTCGAATCCCGCGGCCTCAAAGTCACCCTCATCAAGCTCGACCCGTACATCAACGTGGATCCGGGCACCATGTCGCCCTTCCAGCACGGCGAAGTGTTCGTCACCGACGACGGCGCCGAAACCGACCTGGACCTCGGGCACTACGAGCGTTTCATTGAAACGCGCATGAAGAAGACCAACAACTTCACCACGGGCAAGATCTACCAGTCGGTGCTGGAGAAAGAGCGCCGGGGCGATTACCTGGGCAAGACCGTGCAGGTTATTCCGCACGTCACCAACGAGATCCAGGAGTTCATCAAGCGCGGCGCGGGCATCGGCACCACCGATGCGGTCGATGTGGCCATCGTCGAGATCGGCGGCACCGTGGGCGACATCGAATCCCTGCCCTTCCTGGAGGCCGTGCGCCAGATGAGCCTGCGCATGGGGCCCAACAACTCCGCTTTCGTGCACCTGAGCTATGTGCCGTGGATCGCCGCCGCTGGCGAGCTGAAGACCAAGCCCACCCAGCACACCGCCAAGGAACTGCGCGCCATCGGCATTCAGGCCGACGCGCTGATCTGCCGCGCCGATCGCCCCATTCCTGAAGACGAGCGCGCCAAGATCTCGCTGTTCTCCAACGTGCCCGAGTGGGGCGTGATCTCCATGTGGGACGTGGACACCATCTACAAGGTGCCGCGCATGCTGCACGAGCAGGGCCTGGACGGCCTCATCTGCGACAAGCTGCGCATCAACACGCCGCCGGCCAAGCTCCAGCGCTGGGACGATCTGGTGTACGAGGTCGAGCACCCGAAGTCCACGGTGAAGATCGCCATGGTCGGCAAATACGTGGACCTCTCGGACAGCTACAAATCGCTCAACGAAGCGCTGCGCCACGCCGGCATGAAGAACCACGCCAAGGTGCAGATCGAGTACATCGACTCCGAGACGATCCACCCCGACAACGTGTCCACCACGCTCAGCCGCTTCGACGCCATCCTGGTGCCCGGCGGCTTCGGCAAGCGCGGCATTGAAGGCAAGATCTGCGCAGCCCGTTTCGCGCGCGAGAAAAAGGTGCCTTACCTCGGTATCTGCCTCGGCATGCAGGTGGCCACCATCGAATACGCGCGCCATGTGGCTGGGCTCAAGGACGCCAACAGCACCGAGTTCGAGCCCGACACCCCGCACCCGGTGATCGCCCTCATCACCGAGTGGAAAGACGCCGATGGCAGCATTCAGCAGCGCACCGCCAGTTCCGATCTGGGCGGCACCATGCGCCTGGGCGCGCAGAGTTCCGATGTTTCCAAGGGCTCGCTGGCCCACAGCATCTACGGCGACGTGGTGACCGAACGGCACCGCCACCGCTACGAGGCCAACGTGAACTACCTCGACCAGTTGCGCAGTGCCGGCCTGGTTATTTCTGCGCTCACGCAGCGCGAGCAGCTCACCGAAATCATCGAGCTGCCGCAGACCGTGCACCCCTGGTACGTGGGCGTGCAGTTTCACCCCGAGTTCAAGTCCACCCCCTGGGCCGGGCACCCGCTGTTCAACGCCTATGTGAAGGCGGCGCTGACGCACCAGGCGCAGGGCGCTGAAGCGCTCGCCACAGCCTGAACCCACCCAAAAGCACCGGCACCCCCGCATGAAACTCTGCGACTTCGACATCGGCCTCGATCAACGGATCTTCCTCATCGCAGGCCCCTGCGTGATCGAGTCCGAGCAGTTGCAGATGGACGTGGCGGGCCAGCTGAAGGAAATCACCGCCAGCCTGGGCATTCCCTTCATCTTCAAGAGCAGCTTTGACAAGGCCAACCGCAGCAGCGGCACCAGCTACCGGGGCCCAGGCCGCGAAAAGGGCCTTGAGATTCTGGCCAAGGTCAGGCGCGAACTCGGCGTGCCAGTGCTCACCGACGTGCACAGCGAAGAAGACATTGCGGACGCCGCAAAAGTCTGCGACGTGCTGCAGACCCCGGCCTTCCTGTGCCGCCAGACCGACTTCATCCGTGCCGTGGCGCAGAGCGGCAAGCCGGTGAACATCAAGAAGGGCCAGTTCCTCGCGCCGCACGACATGAAGAACGTGATCGACAAGGCGCGCGCCGCCGCGAAGGAAGCCGGCCTGAGCGAAGACCGCTTCATGGCTTGCGAACGCGGTGCCAGCTTCGGCTACAACAACCTGGTGAGCGACATGCGCAGCCTGGCGATCATGCGCGAGACCGGTGCGCCGGTGGTGTTCGACGCCACGCACAGCGTGCAGTTGCCAGGCGGCCAAGGCACCAGCAGCGGTGGCCAGCGTGAAATGGTGCCCGTGCTGGCCCGCGCGGCCGTGGCCGTGGGCGTGGCCGGCCTCTTCATGGAAACCCACCCCGACCCGGCCAAGGCCTTGTCCGACGGCCCCAATGCCGTGCCGCTCCAGCACATGAAGGCGCTGCTGGAAACCCTGCTCGCACTCGATGCGGTGACCAAAAAGAATGGCTTCCTCGAAGACCGTTTCAGCGTCTGATTTCCCTTGTTCTGTTTTTGATCCAAAGGTATTGAATCCATGAGTGCAATTGTTGACATCGTTGGCCGCGAAATCCTGGACAGCCGCGGCAATCCCACCGTCGAATGCGACGTGTTGCTGGAGAGCGGCGTGATGGGCCGTGCGGCCGTGCCTTCGGGCGCGTCCACTGGTTCGCGCGAAGCCATCGAGCTGCGCGACGGCGACAAGGCTCGTTACCTGGGCAAGGGCGTGCTCAAGGCGGTGGAGAACATCAACACCGAGATTTCCGAAGCCGTGCTGGGCCTCGATGCTTCCGAGCAGGCTTTTCTCGACAAGACCCTGATCGACCTCGACGGCACCGACAACAAGGGCCGCCTGGGCGCCAACGCCATGCTCGCCGTTTCCATGGCCGTGGCCCGCGCTGCGGCTGAAGAAGCCGGCCTGCCGCTGTACCGCTACTTCGGCGGCATGAGCGCGGTGCAGATGCCGGTGCCCATGATGAACATCATCAACGGCGGCGCGCACGCCAACAACTCGCTGGACCTGCAGGAACTGATGATCATCCCCGTGGGCGCACCGAGCTTCCGCGAAGCGCTGCGCTGGGGTGCCGAGGTGTTCCACGCGCTCAAGGCCATCCTGCACGACCAGCACATCAGCACCGCCGTGGGCGACGAAGGTGGCTTTGCCCCGTCGGTCGAAAACCACGAAGCCGCGCTGCAGATGATCCTGCAGGCCATCGAAAAGGCCGGCTACACCGCTGGCGACCAGATCGCCCTGGGACTGGACTGCGCGGCCAGCGAATTCTTCAAGGACGGCAAGTACGTGCTCGAGGGTGAAGGCGGCATCTCCCTGAGCGCAGAGGAGTGGACCGACATGCTCGCCAGCTGGGTCGACAAGTACCCCATCATCAGCATCGAGGACGGCATGGCCGAGGGCGACTGGGATGGCTGGAAGGTGCTCACGGACCGACTGGGCAAGAAGGTGCAGCTGGTGGGCGACGACCTGTTCGTCACCAACACCAAGATCCTCAAGGAAGGCATCGACAAGGGCATCGGCAACTCGATCCTGATCAAGATCAATCAGATCGGCACCCTCACCGAGACCTTCGCCGCCATCGAAATGGCCAAGCGCGCCGGCTACACCGCCGTCATTTCGCACCGCTCGGGCGAAACCGAAGACAGCACCATTTCCGACATTGCGGTGGGCACCAACGCCGGCCAGATCAAGACCGGTTCGCTCTCGCGCTCGGACCGCATGGCCAAGTACAACCAGCTGCTGCGCATCGAGGAAGACCTGGGCGAGGTGGCGGTCTATCCAGGCCGTGACGCCTTCTACAACCTCAGGTAACCTCCGCCCCCATGGCCCGCCGCTTCATCCCCGCCCTGCTGATTGCACTGCTGCTGGCCGTGCACCTGCAGCTGTGGTTTGGGCGCGGCAGCGTGCCGCAGGTGGCCAGCATGAAGCAGCAACTGGCCACTCTGGACCAGGCCAACCGCGATGCGCAACTGCGCAACGACCAGTTGGCCAGCGAGGTGCGCGACCTGCAGGAAGGCACGGAGATGGTCGAAGAACTCGCGCGCCAGGAACTGGGCATGGTCAAGCCCAACGAAATCTTCGTGCAGATCGCGCAAAACAAGCGCTGATGGCCACCAGAGTGGCGTTGCTCGGGGGCGAGGCCAGCGGCAAGGCCATGCTGGCCGCCGCGCTGCGGCAGGAACTGGCGTTGCAGGCCCCCGGTCTGGACGTGGTGATCGACGATATCCCGGCACTCGCCGAACCAGGCCGGTACGGCCTGACCCTGCTCCTCGCGCCGGACCCCGCCGACGGCCAGCGTGGCGAAGCCGCCGATGCGCTGCTTCGCGAAGCCTTGCAACGTGCCGGCACCGCATTCCAGATCGTGCATGGCCACGGCGCTGTGCGTGTGCAGCAGGCGCTGCGCGCCATCGGCCACGTGATCGGGCAATCACTGGTGGTGGACGATCCCGCGTTGACGCTGGGCCGTGGTCGGTGGAGTTGTGAGAACTGCAGCGATCCTGAGTGTGAACACCGGCTGTTCACGGGGCTGCTGGCGCGGGGAGCCCTCACCCCAACCCTCTCCCAGAGGGAGAGGGAGTAAGCCCCTCTCCCTCTACCAGATCACTGCTTCTGGTCGGTGGATGGCGGCTGCAGCTCGGGCTGCAGAAACACCTGCGCCGCATCCACCGGGTCAAACCGGTACTGCGCACCGCAGAACTCGCAGCCCACTTCCACCTGCCCTTGTTCTTCCAGAATGGACTCCACCTCATCGCGCCCCAGGCTGCGCAGCATGTTGCCCACGCGTTCGCGCGAGCAGGTGCAGGCGAAGCGGGGACCTTCGGCGCCGGTGAGCGGCTCGAAGCGCCGCACGGTTTCTTCCCAGAACAGGCGGTGCAGGATGGTGTCGGCGTCCAGGCTCAGCAGTTCCTCGCGCTTGAGGCTGGCGGCGAGGATGGCGATGCGGTTGTAGTCCTCGTTCTGGCCAATCTGGTCTTCATCGCGCTGCTGGGAAACGCCCGCCAGGTTGGTGGCGCCCTGCAGTGGCATGCGCTGAATCAGCAGGCCAGCGGCCATGTGCTCATTGGCGGCGAGCACCAGGCGCGTGTCGAGCTGCTCGCTTTGCAGCATGTAGTGCTCGATCACTTCGCTGATTTTCTCCAGCTTCTCGCGCTTGTCGCCATACAGCGGCACCACGCCCTGGTAGGGCTGCTGGCCGGGCAGGCGGTCTTTGGGGTCGAGCGTGATGGCGCAGCGGCCCTGGTTGGTCACGTTGACCATGTGAGAGAGCGGCGCATTCGCCGCCACTTCGCCTACCACGGTGGCGGTGGCGCGCAGGCTCAGGTCGGGCTGCACTTCGGCCACGGCCAGCTTCACAGGGCCGTCGCCCATGATCTGCATGATCAGCGCGCCGTTGAACTTGATGTTGGCCTGCATCAGCGTGGCCGCCGCCGTCATTTCGCCCAGCAGTTCCGTCACGGCCGTGGGGTAGCCGCCGCCATCGCGGTGGCGCTGCAGAATCTCCTGCCACGCGTCGGTCAGGCGCACCAGCATGCCGCGCACCGGCAGGCCTTCAAAGACAAATTTGTGGAGTTCGGACAAGCGCTTCTTTCAGAAAAATCGAATCGTTGCACATCGGGGTCAGCCGATCTTTTTCAAGCCCTTGCGGTAGCGCTCGGCGTTCTCGGTGTAGTGCTGCGCGCTGCGGCGCAAGCCTTCGATCTGCTCGGGCGTGAGGCTTCGCACCACCTTGGCCGGGCTGCCAAAGATCATGCTGCCGTCGGGGAACTCCTTGCCCTCGGTCACCAGCGCACGCGCCCCGACCAGGCAGTTCTTGCCGATCTTCGCGCCGTTGAGCACAGTGGCGCCAATGCCGATGAGTGTTTCATCGCCAATGGTGCAGCCGTGCAGCATCACCTGGTGTCCCACCGTCACGTGCTCGCCCAGCGTCAGCGGAAAGCCCACATCGGCGTGCAGCACGCTGCCGTCCTGAATGTTGCTGCCCTTGCCCACCGTGATGGTTTCCGTGTCGCCGCGCAGCACGGCGCCAAACCACACGCTGCTGTCTTCGGCCAGCACCACGTTGCCCATCACCTGCGCGCTGTCGGCCACCCAGGCCGAATCGGCCAGTTGCGGGGCCGTACCGTCGAGTTCGTAGATCGCCATGTGTGAGTCTCCGTTCGCGAAACCTAGAATTGTAGGGATGCAAGCTGTTCTGCCTCTGTCTCCCCTGTCTGCCGTGCCTGCCGTTTCCCTGCGTGGCGAAGCCTTGCGCGCCCTGTGCATCACCGAACCGGGCCTGAAGGTGGCCGCCACCCACGCCCTCTTTCAGGCCCAGCAGGCAGGCCATGCCCGGCTCGACGCCGCCGAGCCGCTGGAGCCCGACGCGAATGTCGCCCTCCCTGGCAGACCTGCCCGCCCCGAACTGCTGCCACCCAAAGACGTGCCGCAGCGCTCGCCCTTCACACCCGGTGGCCTGGCCATGCTGCTGCACGCGGTCACGCACATCGAGTTCAACGCGATCAACCTCGCGCTCGACGCCGTCTGGCGCTTCTCCGACATGCCGGACGACTTCTACACCGACTGGCTGCTCGTGGCCCACGAGGAAGCCATTCACTTCACGCTGCTGCGCAACCACCTGCAAAGCATGGGCCACGACTACGGTGACTTCGCCGCCCACAACAGCCTGTGGGAGATGTGCGTGAGGACGCAGCACGACGTGGTGGCCCGAATGGCGCTGGTGCCGCGCACGCTGGAGGCCCGCGGCCTGGACGCCACGCCCCCCATGCAGGCGCGGCTGCGCAAGGTGGGCACGCCCGAGGCGGATCGAGCGGTGGAGATTCTCGACGTGATCCTGCGCGACGAGATCGGCCACGTGGCCGTGGGCAACCGCTGGTACGGCTGGCTGTGTGCGCAACAAGGCATCGAGCCCCTGTCTCACTACCGGCGGCTGGCGCGCGAGCATTCAGCGCCAAGGCTGAAGCCGCCGTTCAACGAGGCGGCGCGGCGGGCGGCGGGGTTCAGTGATCAGGAGATGGCGGCTTTGCACAGCGCCGAATGAACGGCACCCACCTCCTCAATCAGGGGCGACCTGCACGATCTGATTGAGCACGACGCAAGCTTGGGCGAAAGGAGCGTTTGGCAGCTTGCCCATCGGGTGGGGCGAGGCATCGCGATGTCGCCAATCAAATGATTTTGGCTGGTGGCACAACACGTAGCTCGTCTTGCCGGCCTTCTTGCCGGTAGCAGCGCCCACCGCAATCGCAAACGGGTTGTCTGCGTTGTAGGCCGCAGTGGTCATGGGCAGGCCAATCACCAGCGATGTTGCCGCGTTGAATTCAACGGGAGAAAGCACCAGGAACGGATGCATATCACGCATCTCGCGGCCTGCCTGCGGGTTGCAGTTGATCCAGATGATCTCTTGCCGCGCCGGCACCCAGTCGACTCGCCGGGTTTTGGGTAGGGCCGCGCGGGGCGCGGCTGCGCGCGTTACCAACGTTCTGCCCCAACGCGGCCCACCGGCATGGCTTCGCCGCCGTGGCGCACCGGATCAAAGCGCGCCAGGCGCTGCGCCAACGTCCGCTCGGCATCGTTCAGCGGCGTGATGATCACCCGTCCCTCTTCCACGGAAACCTGAACGCGCTGATCAGCGTGCAGATGTGCGGCCTTGGCCACCGCCGCGGGCAAGCGCACGCCCAGGTTGTTGCCCCAATGCTTGATATCAAGAATGGCTTCGGCCATGGAGGTTCCTTCAAAATGTTTAAACGAAGTATAAACATGGTCGATGCCATTGACAATATGTGATCAAGACAGTCGAAAGTCTTCCCGCAATCCCGTGCGTCTGTGCGTCACCGGCAAGGGCGCTCGTCCCAGCAACTGTGGCAGCGCATTGGGCATCGGCATGTTGTCGCGCTGCAGCAGGATCCAGTGGCCGTAGCTGAAGGGGCTGAAGCGGAACAGGTCGCACAGGTGGGCGCCCGCGCGGCTGACCCAGTCGGGCAGAAGTACCTGCACGGCAGGCTTCACCGGCGATTCCGTGTGCTCCACCCCTCGTAACACCTGAAGGTAGTGCCGGTAAGCGAACAGCCGGTCGCCGCCGAGGTTGGCTTCGCGTTGCGAAGAAAAGCTGGGCATGTGCGCCAGCACCGCAAAGGCGTCGCCCAGGTCGGCAGCCTGCAGCGCGGCGATGCGGCCGGTGGCGCCGCGTGGCACAAAGTGCACCGGCCAGCTTGCCAGCATGCGCAGCCAGCTTGCGCCGAAACCGCCCAGCCCATCGATGAGCGACGGGCGCACGATGCAATGGTCTGCCCCGCTCGCCTGGATGGCCTGTTCGCCCCGCAGCTTGCTGGAAAGAAACCGGCTCTTCGCGCCTTCGTACAATCCCAGCGCAGAGGTGTGAATGAGCCGCACGCCCGCCAGGGCACAGGCCCGGGCCAGCGCTGCAGGCATGCGGTGGTGCACGTCTTCGTAGCTCTCACCCCAGCGCTGGCGCAGGATGCCCACGCAGTTGATGACGAGGTCGATGTCTTGCAGGTGGGCTTGCCATGCGGCTGGCTCGCGCATCGTGTGCAGCAGCATCGGCTTCCATGCGCCGGCCGAATCGCCCTGCCCGCCTCGCGGCCTGCGCACGCGAAGCACCTGCACGCCCCGCGTTTGCAGCGCTGCATGCACATGTCTGCCAATAAAGCCGGTGGCGCCCAACAACAGCACATGCAAAGGCAAGGGTTCGGGATTCAGGAGCGACATTGAAAAACCGTGGTCTTTGGTTTGAGTGGCGGGATTCTAGGTGGGGGATGAAACAGGTGACGTGGATGCACGGATGTTCCTGTGGGACGCCTGAGTGACGGCCACGCGGGTTTTGGAGCAAGGCAACTGAGCAGCAGAAGACTAGGATGCCCGCCATGACGGAAAAGCGGATCCAGCTGGATGAATATCTGGGACAGGCGTTCGACCGCATCCCGGTGGCCATGATCGTCGTCAACCAGCGTGGCGAAATCACGCGCCTGAATCAGTTGGCCGAGACCACGTTCGGCTACAGCAGCGACGAGCTGATCGGGCACACGGTGGAGAAGCTCATTCCTGCGCGCTATCACGGGCGGCATCCGGCCTACCGCAGCGGCTTCCTCGCCGAGACCAACGCACGGCCCATGGGTGCTGGCAGAGACCTGAGCGGCCTGCGAAAAGACGGCAGTGAATTCCCGGTGGAGATCGGCATCAACCCGGTGCAGACCGGCGAGGGGCCGATGGTGCTGTCGGTGATCCTGGACCTGAGCGAACGCAAACAGAGCGAGAAGCGCATACAGGACGCCCTGCAGCAAAAAGACCTGCTGCTGCGCGAGGTGCATCACCGCGTGAAGAACAACCTGCAGGTGATTCACAGCCTGCTCGACCTGCAGGCCTTGCGAAGCGAAGACAAGGCCGTGGCGGGCATGCTGCGCGACAGCCAGAACCGCATCCGATCGATGGCGCTGATCCACCAGACGCTCTACCAGTCACAAAACTTCGCACGGGTGAACTTCCAGCGCTTCCTGGACGAACTCCTGCCACGCCTCACTGAGGCCTATGGACACCTCTCTAACCAGGTTCGCATTCACATTCACGCACCGGATGTGAGTCTGCCCATCAACGAGGCCATCCCCTGCGGACTCATCGTCAACGAACTCGTGAGCAATGCGCTCAAGCACGGCTTTCCGGACCAGCAGAACGGCACCATCGATGTGGCCATCGCACAAGATGGCAACAACCGGGTGGAGCTTTCCATCAGCAACGACGGCGCCCCGATTCCCGACGACCTGGACCTTCTCAAAACCGGGTCCCTCGGCCTTCAACTGGTGCACCTGCTCACGCGGCAACTGCACGGCGCACTCGAGATCCAGCGCGGGCAACCGACCCGCTTCACCTTGAGCTTTCAACTGGGGGAAGAAAAATGAGGTCACCGGCGCGCATCCTCATCGTGGAGGACGAAACGATCGTCGCGTTCAACCTGCAGCAGCGCCTGACGCAACTCGGCTACGACGTGCCCGCCGTGGCGGTGTCGGGCCAGGAAAGCCTGGAACTGATCGGCCAGACCCGGCCGGACCTGGTGCTGATGGACATCCACATCGAGGGCGACATGGACGGCATCGAGGTGGCCGCGCTGCTCAAGAAAAACAACCCGGTTCCGGTGATCTACCTCACCGCGTATTCAGAAGATTCCACGCTCGAGCGCGCGCGAAAGACCAGCCCCTACGGCTACCTGATCAAACCTTTCTCGGAACGCGAACTGCACGCCACCATTCAGATGGCGCTGGAGCGCCACACGGTGGAAGAAGCACTGATTGAGAACAAGCGGCTGCTGCAGCAGGCGCTGGACGCAGCCAGCATGGGGGTGCTGGAGCTCGACACCGTGACCACCGCCATGTCCATCAGTCAGCAGACCGCCCGCCTGCTGGGCCGCGAACCCCACATGCCACTGACGCTGGCAGATTTCCTGGCCGGCGTGGACGAAAAAGACCGGGCGCATGTGGAAGCGAAGTTCCGCGAAGTGCTGGAGCCGCTCAAGCAGTTCAGCGAGGAATTTAGGCTGCTCGGCACCGAGGGGCCCAAGCGCTGGATCAAGGTGGACGCCACGCCCATGTCGGACGAGCGCATCAGCGGCGTGGTGCAGGACATTTCCGGGCGCAAGCACGCCGAGATTCGCCTGAAGCGGCTCAACGAAGGCCTGGAGCAGATGGTGAACGAGCGCACCACCGAACTGCGCGAGAGCCTGAAGGAGCTGGAGACCTTCAGCTACTCGGTGGCGCACGATTTGCGCTCGCCCATCCGGTCCATTTCGGGCCTGAGCCATGTGCTGCTCGAGGAACACCGCAACGCCCTGGGCGACGACGGCGCAAAGCTGCTGGCGCGCATTTCGGACAAGAGCACGCAGATGGGCAACCTGATCGACGCGCTGCTGAGCCTGTCGAAACTCTCTACGGTGACGCCGCAACTGAGCGAGGTGGACCTGAGCGAGATGGCCACGGATATTCTTTCGCAGCAGATGGAGACCGACCACGAACGCCTGGCCGACGTGAAGATTGCCGCCGGGCTCACTGCACATGGCGACCCGGTGCTGGTGCGCAGCGTGCTCGACAACCTGCTGCGCAACGCCTGGAAGTTCTGCGCCAAACGCGAAGTGACGCGCATCGAAGTGGGGCAAGAACTACAGGACGGCCAGCGCGTGTTCTTCGTGCGCGACAACGGCCCGGGCTTCGACATGGCCTTTGCCGACCAGCTTTTCAGCCCGTTTCGCCGCCTGCACAGCGAAGCCGAATTCAAGGGCACCGGCATTGGCCTGAGCATCGTGCAGCGCATCGCGGCGCGCCATGGTGGCCGCGTGTGGGTGCAGGCCGAGGTGGACCAGGGCGCCACGTTCTTCTTCACCCTCGATAATCGGGGATGACCACCGCTTCCCCGACCGACTTCGCGTCCCTCCCCCTCTCCCCCGCCACCCTGGCCAACCTGCAGCAGCTCGGCTACAGCGAAATGACGCCGATCCAGGCGGCTGCGCTGCCGCCCGCGTTGCTGGGCAAGGACATCATTGCCCAGGCAAAGACCGGCAGCGGCAAGACCGCTGCCTTTGCGCTCACCCTGCTGGCCAACCTGAACCCCCGGCGTTTTGCCGTGCAGACGCTGGTGCTGTGCCCCACGCGCGAGCTGGCCGACCAGGTAACCACCGAAATCCGGCGCCTCGCGCGTGCGGAAGACAACATCAAGGTCGTCACACTCTGCGGTGGCGTGCCGCTGCGTGGGCAGCTCGCCACGCTGGAGCACGGCGCGCACATCGTGGTGGGCACGCCCGGCCGCATCATGGACCACCTGGAACGCGCCAGCCTGAAGCTGGACGCGCTGAACACTCTGGTGCTCGACGAGGCCGACCGCATGCTCGACATGGGTTTCTTCGACGACATCGTGACCGTGGCTAAGCAGTGCCCCAAAGACCGACAGACCCTGCTGTTCTCCGCCACCTACCCGGAAGGCATCGCCAAGCTCAGCGCGCAGTTCATGCGCGACCCGCTCACGGTGAAGGTGGAGGCGCAGCATGCGGGCGCGCAGATTGAACAGCGCTGGTACGAGATCACCGAGAACCAGCGACTGGACACCGTGAGCAAACTGCTGGCGCACTTTCGCCCGGCCAGCACACTGGCCTTCTGCAACACCAAGGCGCAGTGCCGCGACCTCGTGGCCGTGTTGCAGGCGCAGGGCATCAGCGCGCTGGCGCTGTTTGGTGAACTGGAGCAGCGCGAGCGCGACCAGGTGCTGGTGCGCTTTTCCAACCGAAGCTGCTCCGTGCTGGTGGCCACGGACGTGGCCGCGCGCGGGCTGGACATTGCAAACCTCGCCGCCGTGATCAACGTGGACGTGACGCCCGACCCCGAGGTGCACATCCACCGCATTGGCCGCACCGGCCGCGCGGGTGAAAGCGGCCTGGCGCTGAACCTGGCCAGCCTGAACGAGATGGGCAGTGTGGGCAGGATCGAACAACTGCAAGGCCGCGAATCCACCTGGCACTCGGTGAGCGAGCTGAAGGCCGCGAGCAATGAGCCGCTGGTGCCGCCGATGGTGACCCTGCACATCCAGGGCGGGCGCAAGGAAAAGATTCGCCCCGGCGACGTGCTGGGTGCGCTCACCGCCGACCTGGGCTACACCCGCGAACAGGTGGGCAAGATCAACGTGAACGAATGGTCCACCTACGTGGCGGTGGACCGCGACATCGCCCAGCAGGTGGCAAGCCGGCTGAACGATGGGCGCATCAAGGGCAAGAGCGTGAAGGTGCGCGTGCTGGAGGACTGAGCGCGCTCGCCGACTCTGCGTTGCGAGACAGCGGCACCACCAGCACATCGCCCTCTGCCCAACGGGCCAGCCGCTGGGCCACGCTGCCCACCAACAGCCGCGCCAGCGTGGAAGCCTGGCGCATGCCCACCACCACCAGCTCGGCCCGGCTGGCCTGCTGCTCCACCGCAGCCTGATAGGCCGGGTCGCCGTTGCCCACCTGCACCTCTACCCCGCTGCCTGGCGAGCGCAGCGTGCGCGTGAGCTGCAGCAGGCGTTCCCTCGCCCGCAGTCGCGAGTCGACACGCCAGGCCTGCCGCGCCTCCGGCGTCACATCTGCCAGGCGCAGGCGGGAATCTGCCACGGAGTTGATGGCGTGGAAGAGCTTCACGCTGGATGCCTGGGCGAACTGGCTGGCGAAGCCGATCAGTTCGCGCGAGCGTGGCGAGAGATCCACCGCCACCAGCACATCGGCGTAATCGCGAGACGCCGCCTGCCTCACCACGAGCACCGGGCACCGGCTTTCTCGAACCAGCTGATCCAGCCTTGTGCCCAGAAAAAACCACTTCCAGTTTCTCCGCCACTGCGGTCCAACCACGAGCAGACCGGAAGAGCGGCTTTCTTCGAGGATGTGGCCTACCTCCACCGGGTGTCGATGTAGCGCGTGCACCCGAATGCCATGACGCCGCGCGAGCTGGCGAGCGCGCTGGGCCAGCCGGGCCACCGGGTCTGTCAAGTAGTGGTGCGGTTCCTCAGCAAAGTACATCAGCCGCAGTGGCGCGCCATGCTGGCTGGCCAGCAGCGCGGCGCGATCCAGAGCGCATTCGGAAGGTGCCGAGAAATCGGTGATGGCGAGAATGGAATCGATGAAGGCCATGGGACATCCTTCGCTACGTGGTGTAGTCGCCGCTGGCTTCCGGCTGGAACAGCAGGGAAGCAATCTCGGCTTCGCACACATCGCCATTCGGTGTGCGCCAGCGGGCCACATCGCCCACGCGCTGGCCCAGCAGGCTCGCACCCACCGGCGAGAACACCGAAATGAAGCCGTTGTGCGGCTCCGCTTCGTTCGGGTAGCACAGCGTGAGCTTCTGGCGTTTGTGGCCATTCGCTTCTTCGATGAGCACCTGCGAATACATGGTGACCACATCGGGCGGCACCTCGCGCGACGGCACCACGTCCAGCGTGTCCAGCGAGTCCGCCAGCTCGGGCGGCAAGCCGGCATCGCGCAGGTTCGTCAGCCGCGCATGGTCAAGGTCGGTGATCAGTCGATCACGGGTCAAAGTCTTAGGCATGAATGCACTCCATCGGGTGCGGCCGCACTGCCAGGGAAATGCAGCGGCCGCCATCGCGCCTGGCTGTGGGCCCGGCGATGGATGGTTAGCGCAAAAGGGGAAGAAGAGGTATCGCCGGGCTCAGGAATGTGCGAGCGGCTGGCGCGCACCGGCCGTGCCCATTTGCTTGCGAGCCACCACGGCGGCACCGGCCAGGGAAGGCAGGTGCTGCGCGAGCAGGGGGTGAAGCATGAGGGTGGACCGGGAAGCCATGTCGGCGATTCTAGGCCGAGGGTAATACTGGCAAGGAAAGTGCGGTATTGCGAGCGCGCTGACTAAGCACCAACCCCAGCAGAAGCCGAATTGCACCATGAAGCTCTCTGACATGACCAGCGGCTGCTTCCACAGCCGCCCGCTCAGTTCGGAAAGCTCTGGTGGTCGGCTTTCTTGATCTGCGTCAAGGTAGCTCCATCGCCCAGGTCTAGGCTTGAAACGTTTCCGCCGCTTGCTGACTCATACATGCCTCTATCGACACTCGCTGCACACGGAGCACCATCATGAAAACCACTTACACCATCCTCACGCTTTCCACCGCGCTCCTGCTGACCGCCTGTGCGAACCCGAACGCACCTGGAGCGGGACCCATGTCATCCGCTCACGCCGAAAGACACGCTGCGCATCAAGCGGCTGCGTCACCGTCCGGGTCGCCGGAGGGCATGCATGACCACATGAGAGACATGCAGGCCATGCGCGACAAGATGATGAATGCCAAGACGCCAGCCGAGCGACAGGCCTTGATGGATGAGCACATGAAATCCATGCACGAAGGCATGGCGATGATGAAAGGCATGAAGGGAGTGCACGGCAAGCCGGGCATGCCAGGGATGTCTGGAATGAAAGACATGCCCATGGACATGCCCAGGCACCACCAGATGATGGAGCAGCGCATGGACATGATGCAGACCATGATGGAAATGATGATGCAGCGGATGCCGGGCGGCACCATGCCGCCTGCCGGCAAGTGACAGGGATCAAGTGCGGAAAGAACCGCTTGACACCGTAGCGGCTCCAGGGTTTCCAATGCAGGCATTGAAAGGAAAAACATGTCTGCTCATTGCTGTGACCACGAAACCCCGAAAACCGAAGCCATCGTCAACCTGCCGCGCTACCGCAAGATCCTCTGGATCGCGCTGATCGTCAACGCCGCCATGTTCCTGGTGGAGATCGGCGCGGGCGTGCAGGCGGGTTCCCTCTCGCTGCTGGCCGACGCGGTGGACTTCGCTGGCGATGCGATGAACTACGCGGTATCGCTCGCGGTGCTCGCCTCGGCGCTGGCATGGCGTGCGCGCGCGGCCATCCTGAAAGCCGTGAGCATGATGGGCTTTGGCCTGTATGTGCTGGGCGCTGCGGTGTGGTCGGTGTGGCACGGCGGCGTGCCGCAGGCCATGACCATGGGTGTGGTGGCGCTGATGGCGCTGGCGGCCAACGTGGCCGTGGCGTGGATGCTGTACGCCTTTCGCGAGGGCGACGCCAACATGCGCAGCGTGTGGCTGTGCTCGCGCAACGATGCCATCGGCAACGTGGCCGTGTTCATGGCCGCACTCGGCGTGTTCGGCACCGGCTCCGCCTGGCCCGATCTGTTGGTGGCGAGCCTGATGGCGGCATTGGCCCTGCACGGTGGCTGGACCGTGCTGCGGCAGGCTCGGGGTGAGCTGGCTGCGAACGGCACCCTCAATTCGGCTCCTTCCGGCACAAACAGTAGATGAACTTCTGCACCGTGCCGAACGGCGTGTGGTGTTCTTCGCGCTCCTGCTGCAGCAAGGTGAACGGCGCGCCGAACTCGGCATGCAGGCCATCGGCGCTGTAGCGCATCACCGGCAGGCCGCTGCACTTGTCCGGCCCGTCCTCTGCAAATGTGGCCACGATCACGTGGCCGCCGGGCTTGACGGCGCGCAACACCGCCTGAACGTAGGCTTCCCGTTCGGCAGGCGCAGTGAGGAAATGAAAAACGGCCCTGTCATGCCAGACGTCATACGCATGGCGTGGCAGCTCCACGCGGGTGATGTCGCCCACCAGCCACGAGACATTTTCAGCGCGCGGGCCCAGGCGGGACTTCGAGGCCGACAAGGCCGCCTCGGAAAGGTCCAGCACTGTGACCTTTGCATAGCCCTCTTCCAGCAGATCGTCGACCAGCGTAGAAGCACCACCGCCCACATCAATGATGCCGGCGTCCTTGTCCACGCCGGTCTGGTGAATGAGCTGCATCGACTGCCGGGCGTGGTCCTGAAACCAGCTCACGCCCGAAGAGGCCTTGGTGGTGTAAACCTGCTCCCAGTGATCTTTGGACTGCATGGCATCTCCTGTGCGTGGCTCCGCGTGCGCGGTCAGAGCAATATAGCGATTTCGCTTGCCCTGCGCTCGGTCTATATTGCCGTTGCCGTCGCGTAAGGTTGAGCGCCCAGAAACGACGAACGTCCATGCCCGCTGCAACCCACCCGCATCCCAGCCCGCGACAACGCGAACGCAGACCACCCGCCTTTGCGCCATGGGTCTGGGTGTTCCTGTTGGCCATCGTCCAGCCGCTGGCCGCGAGCGCCATGGGCCTGACGATCTCGCCCCAGGCCCAGACTTGCCCCCGCGAGGCGATTGCCGCACCTGCGCTGCGGCCACTGCCCGAGCAAGCGGCACAACGCATTGCCGACAGCCAGACTGCGGCGGGTCGGCACGACGTGGCCTGGGCCTGGCTCGGCTCGCCCACGCTGCGCTACCCGCACCGCGCGCTGGGTTCGCCCACCCACGCCGCCAGCGTGCACGCGCTGGTGCGCTCGCGTTCTGGTTCCTGGCAGGTGGTTGAGTTGCGCCTGCCGCTGCACCGGGTGTACGAAGACCGCGTGCCTCGCATCGTCGACATCGACCGCGATGGCAGCGAGGAGATCGTGCTGGTGGAGGCCGACGCGCTCAAGGGCGCATCGCTCGTGGTGCTGGGCATCGAGCACTCGGCCAACGGCCCAGCAATGGTGGAGCGTGCGCGCAGCGCCTTTGCCGGCAGCACATTTCGCTGGCTTAACCCGGTTGGCGTGGACGATTTCGACGCCGATGGGCGGCCCGACCTGGCCATGGTGCTCACCCCCCACATTGGCGGGGAGCTGCAACTGCTGCACTACCGGCCACCGGCCCTGGTGCCTTACGCGCGTGCACTCGATGTGTCGAACCACCGCATGGGTGACATCGAACAGGCGCTTGCGGTGATCGTGCAGGGGCAAGGGCAGCGCCCTACCGTGGTGGTGCCCGACATGACCCTGCGCGCGCTGCACGCGCTGCGCTGGGACGCGCCGGGCCGCTGGACCGAGCTCGGCGATGCAATGCCGCTGCCCGACCGCATCGAGCGCCTTTCTCCCCTGCAGGGCGGCGCCTGCGCCACACTGGCCAACGGCAGTTCGCTGCGCGTGATGCTGGCGCCCTGACTGACGCGAGGCAGCCACCGACGCGAAACCGATACCCAACCCGATATCTTTCACCAACCGCCCAAGGACCTCCCCATGACCGCCACTGCTCTTGTGCCACGCCAACCAGTTCCCGCTCTTGCCCTGCCCCTCGTGGGTGGCGGGCGGTTCGTGCTCGGCGCCGCGCCACCCGAGCGCTTCGACCTGATCGTGTTCTACCGCGGGCTGCATTGCCCCATCTGCGCCAAGTACCTGATGGAGCTCGAGCGGTTGGCACCCGAATTCACCAAGCGCGGCGTGGCCATGCTGGCGGCCAGCAGCGACGATGCGGAGCGCGCCCAGGCCATGGCGACCAAGGTGAACGCGCAGACGGTGAAATTTGGCTACGGGCTGGGACTGGCCAACGCCCGCCAGTGGGGCCTGTACCTCAGCACCTCGCGCGGCACAACCTCCATCGGGATCGAAGAGCCCGCCGTCTTCAGCGAGCCGGGCGTGTTCCTGGTGAAGCCCGACGGCACCCTTTACTACGGCGCGGTACAGACCATGCCTTTTGCAAGGCCCGCGTTCCAGGACCTGCTCGGCGCCATCGACTTCGCGATTGCCAAGGACTACCCGGCACGCGGCGAATACGTGGGCCCGGTCTGACGGCGATACGCTGCAGGGCCCGCCCGTGTTGGCCAAAGCCATACACCGCCAACCCCGTGTCCTGAATGCGCGAAGCCAGCCCCGTGTAATCGCGGTCCGAAGACACGATGCAGAAGCCTTCCACGCTGCGCGCATGCAGCAGCTCCATCGCATCCATGATCAAAGCCGAGTCGGTGGCGTTCTTGCCCTTGGTGAAGCGGAACTGCTGGCAAGGCCGGATGGAGAGCGTGTGCAACAGCTTCTTCCACGGCGCGAGTTGCGTGGTGGTCCAGTCGCCATACGCCCGCCACGCCGTGGCCTTGCCGAAATTCGCCACCATCGCCATGAGCTGAGCGGCCTGCGCGGCGCGCGCGTTTTCGGCGTCGATCAGCACGGCCAGGCGGGGGCGGGCTGCGAAAGGGTTGGGTTAGTGGAGTTGTTGTGACTGCATGTGCCTTCCTGTCTTGTTGGAGGTCACCAGCGCCATCTCTTTGTGAGAGGTGGCGGTGGCCCGAACAGGTTGGCGTACCGGAGCCATTTACCAAAGCCGGCGAGACTTGCGTCTCCCCATCCGGGCCACCATAAAGGCAGGCACAGACGAGAAAGAAGATAGCCACAACGCATGCGCGTTGCAGCTATCTCAACGGTAGAAGGCTAGCGGGACGCCAATCCCGGTCGCACTGGTTTTGTACGACGGAAGCAGGTATAGGCGAGGCAAAGGACTGGGCATCGCGCACGATTCCGGCATGCGTTGGAGAACCCATGTCGGGTTTCAACTTTTATAGGGAAAACGCCTCAGTGAAACCAGTTGCACTGGCCCTTATCCTTACGCAAGTGATCCTGCTAGCAGTGGCCGCCGTGCTCAAGACCCTTAAATAGTGCGTCTCGCAGACCCCTACTATCAGACCAATCAATTCAGGATACAGCTATGGAGGTTCCGTGATGGCAGATGGTAAGCGCGCCTTCCGTGGTGTTGAGAGCTTTGAAGCGGAAGCACTGACGCGTGACTTGATCTCGCCCTTTTTGGAAGCTCGCGGGTTAAGCGACTTAGACGACCACCGTGACCGAGTAGGGAAGGACGGCCAGTCACAGATCATCAAGGCCACGGATTTCGACGGTCACCCGATTTGCATCCGAGTGAAGATTTGCTGGACGTGGGCAAACAACAGAGCTCCGAAGCGGAACTACTCCGCCAGCCAGCTTGCTGCCCGCATGCATGGGGATTGGGTCACAGGCTTTGACAGCCTGATGGAACGCCAGAAGAAGGCAGGTATCACTCACTACCTGATCGTGCAAGGGGATGACACTAGCATCCAGCTTGGCGCACTGATCCCGATTGCAGCCGTGCGACCGATCTGGGAACAGCAACGTGAGGTAAGCCAGCGCTTGATTGACGCGGGGAAGCTCAAAGGACAGAAAAAGAATCACGCGGAGAATGGCGGCAGTCCGACCCTGTATCTGATGGACCTGCGACGTGCGGCAGCTAAGGAGGTCACAGACGTCCTCTGGGATTGGCCCGGCGTCATCGACCTAATGCGGATGCAGGTCACAGTAGCGCCGGCGGATGACTCAGTAGACGACATGCCCGTCGATTACTCGATGTACGGCAGCGACAAGGCGCCGCGAGTCAAGACGCAATCCTCAGGCGTAAAGCGGGACCCTCGAGTACGACGCGCGGTCGTCAGAAGAGCAACTGAGGGTTGTGAGCGACAGGGATGCGAGGACACGCGTACATACCCAGGATTTCTGGACGTCCATCACATCCTGGGGGCGGGCAAAAGCGACCGCGTCTGGAACTGCGTCGCCCTCTGCCCCAACTGCCACAGGGAGGCGCACTACTCGCCTGAAGCTGATCGCATCAACGCGGCACTGTATGAGTACGCAAAGCAGTTCGAGCCGTCGTATGTGAAATTGGCGCAACGTGACAGCAGCGAGGCGAAGCCAGCTGCCGTGATACTTCAGAGGTGAAGTTCGGATCACATGTGTTTGCAGTGGGCCGTCCTGCGTAGGTCCCAATGCTGCGTGGGGGTCGGCTTAGGGCGGAGTACTGTCGGTCGACATAGCAAGCACGTATGACCGCTGTTGCGCGCTAGGTCAGAGAAGTTTCGTGGCTGCTGCTTCAGCGGCCTGTTGAGGCTCACTCGTACGACACGTCGGGATGGATTCAAAGCGGATGCTGACGCCGCTAATCGGCGCCTCCATAATGCTGCCGCCGAATGTGCATTTCTTAGACGCGCAAATGACCAACAACAAGCGATTTCAGATTTTCGTTTCTTCAACATATCTCGATCTAGTTGAGGAGCGGCAGGCGGTTTTGAAGGCCATACTTGAACTCGACCACATGCCGGCCGGAATGGAACTGTTTCCGGCTACGGACGACTCGGCCTGGATCCTCATCAAGAGTGTTATTGACGAATCCGACTACTACGTGCTCATCGTGGGCAGGAAGTACGGCAGCCTGCACGCAGATGGCTTGGGCTACACCGAGAAGGAATACGACTATGCGTACGAGCAGAAGAAGCCGGTGATTGCACTCCTACACAGCGATCCCGGACTGATACCCCGTGACAAGACCGATATAGACGAAGCCCAGTGGAAGCGTCTGGAGAAATTCCGCGAGAAGGTGCGCAGCCGCCACACATGTCAGTTCTGGACGAGCGCACATGACCTCAAGGCGAGCGTGATCGTCAGCTTGACTGCGATGATCAAGAGGCACCCAGCAGTCGGCTGGGTGCGCGCAGATTCTGTTCCTACTGGGGCACGCATAGAAGACGTACTTTTGCTCAAGGAGCGTGTCGCTGAACTGGAGGTTGAGTTATCTGCGAGTCGGACGCTTCCATCTCCTGAAACAGCGGGACTTGCGCAAGGAAACGACGCGCACGAAATTCAAGTGAAGGTTGAAACCAGCTCTCATGAATGGAACCCATATCCCATCCTGTATTCATGGGACGACCTGTTCGCTCACGTCGCGCCAGCGCTCTTGAACGAAGCCTCGGATGGCAGACTTCGCAGCGCGATCTCGTCATATGTGGCAGCTGACGCCGTTAGGATTTTCAAAGATGACGCGGATATCCCGAAAAACCAAAAAACGTTCGGAGTGAGCGCAACGGTGCCCGGGTCCGAGATCGATACCTGTATCGTCCAGTTCCGAGCTTTAGGCTTAATCGTTGAAAGTCAAAAAAAGCGAAGCGTCACCGACACTGGCAAGTACTGGGCCCTCACTCCATATGGAGATCACAAGCTAGTTCAGCTTCGCGCTATTCGGAGGGCGGAGTAGCCCACTGAATGCAGGCTGCGCCAAACGGCAAACGGCTCACAGCTCACAGCTCACAGGCTAGACCTCCGGAGAATGTGTTGCACCGAATCGAATGCGCCGCCGGCGTGGGCAGAACTTCTTATTGGCTCGTTGGTAGACAGGCGCGATGGTGACTTAGTGGAGATGCCGCTGGTTTTCGGTTCAAACCGGATGCTTTCACCGCCTAGAAGGCTCGCGCCAAAAATCAGCAGAGCGCCGAAATGCTGTCTTGGCCGCTCGGATGTATCCGGCACCTGATCCGTTTGTGAACACGTGACCCTTCGCCCGCCACCGCAGCAGGTTTGGCCAACGTGAAGGAGTGGGCGAAAGGGACTGGGTATGTAGAAGCGCTTCGTCGTGCGCGTGAGCCTCAGGACGTTCCACTACTCTGTATCGCTTGTGTCTTTCATCAGACTTATCGAGCACTGCGTAGGTCACACGGTGTCGGCTACCGAGCCTGCGACTTTGCACTGCTTGGTACGAACCCCGAACCCATTGATGGTCATTCCAATCTTGGAAATAGACATTTGCCCACGCGTTCAAAAACTGCTGCTCGTTGCACGCTGCTACGTCCGCCTCATCCCTCATTTCGGTCCACCCTCTCTCGTGCGGAATGCTGTAGACGTCACCGTCATACGCAATACACAGAATGCGAGGGTTTAAAGGGAGGAAGACTGTCGTTCCACAGGACATCAACCCTGGAGACAGATTGCGAGTCCGAAGATCTTCTTTATGCCAACGGTTCGCGACTACTGCTGGATCATCAGAAGTCAAGAATGGCTTTTTCGTCCTGTTGCGTATCAAACAGATCTTCAAATCGCTGAAAAGGTCCATTTGTTCTCCAAAGGCTCTCATCGCCATTTGAACCGCTTCTTTGACTGACGGCCTGACGTCTGGCAATGGCACACCAAACTTCTGTTCCATCCCCGCAAACATCTCTACCAAGCGCCTAGACGCCGCCTCAGTCCTCATGTGCTGAAAGAGCATGAAGATGCGAAGCGCACTTTTGTCATCGCCGTTCAATTCATATCGGGGCGTCAAAATCTTTGCTACCACGCTGGCATAACTTCCTTCGACGGCTCGAATCGCTGCTTCAAGGCGATCATCCTGTCCATAGAAATAATCCCCCGAGCATTGATTCTTGACTGGCGCCGAAGCAATTGCGCGCTCTAGCCTCAGATTTAAAAGATTGATGGCGAGGCTCTCACCATCCTGGGTGAAGGCTCTCAAGTAGCAACGAGGAACAAAATGTTGGTTCTTATTGTTTGCCATGAGTTGAGCATATCGAATCCATCTCAGTCCGGCGAGCAATCGGTGCTACCTGCATCGACGACCTATCGCCCTTTGCGGAGATACTCGATAAGAAAATCGCGCCCACTCCTCGTACTTCCAGGCTCAATGCGCAATGATGCCCACTGACCACCGCATCAGGGAAGGAGACCACCACGCATGGCGACACTGATCCCATCCATAGGCACCACGTCATTCGACTCCACCGGCGAACGCCGACTCGCCGAGCGCCTGGAACAGAAGCTGGACGACGATTACCTGCTCTGGCACAACGTGCCGATTGGCCCCAAGCAGACGTACCCGGACTTTGTGGTGCTGCACCCGCGCCGTGGCTTGCTGGTGCTGGAGACGAAGGACTGGCACCTGGAAACGATTCAGAACGCGACCAGGCAGTACTGGACGATCCTGGGCAACGGCAACACGCCCAAGGTGTTGATGAATCCCCTGGCGCAGGCGCGGCACTGTGCGATACAGGTGGTGAATGCGCTGGAGCGGGACCCGCAGTTGGTGCAGGCCTCTGGCCCGCACCAGGGCAAGCTGGCGTTCCCCTGGGGGCACGGCGTGGTGTTAACGCGCATTACGCGCAAGCAGTTCGATGCGGCGGGGCTGGCCGAGGCCATCGAACCGCACTACGTGATCTGCAAGGACGAGATGGAAGAGTCGGTGGATGCCGAGCGCTTTCAGCAGCGGCTGTGGGGCATGTTTGCGCACTCGTTTGGCGGCGCCATTTCATTGCCGCAGCTGGACCGCGTGCGCTGGATCATGTTTCCGCAGGTGCGGGTGGAGCCGCAGGGTTCGCTGTTTGACGACCAGGACGCGGAGGCCGACCTGCCCACCATCATGCGGGTGATGGACCTGCAGCAGGAGCAGTTGGCCCGCTCGCTGGGCGATGGGCATCGCGTTATTCATGGTGTGGCGGGTTCGGGCAAGACGATGATCCTCGGCTACCGCGCCGAATACCTGGCCAGGGCGAGCACGCCCACGAGCAAACCGGTCCTCATCCTTTGCTACAACGAGCCGCTGGCGGTGAAGCTGGCCAGCGTGATGGAAGCCAAGGGCCTGGCCGACCGCGTGCACGCCCGCAACTTCCACAAGTGGTGCCGCCAGCAACTGGTGGCTTTCGGCCAGCCCATTCCGCCCCAAGGCTCGCAACACATGTTCGACCGCATGGTGGACAACGTGATTCGCGGTGTGGAGCGGCAGCAGATTCCGGGCGGCCAATACCAGGCCGTGCTCATCGACGAGGGCCACGATTTCGCGCCCGAGTGGCTGAAGCTCGTGACGCAGATGGTGGACCAGACCACCAACAGCCTGCTGCTGCTGTATGACGATGCGCAAAGCATTTACGAGCGAGCGCGCTCCAGGCAGTTCAGCTTCAAGAGCGTGGGCGTGCAGGCGCAGGGCCGCACCACCATCCTGAAAATCAACTACCGCAACACGCGGCAGATTCTGCAAACCGCCAGCCTCATCGCGGCGGACTTGCTGACGGCGGACGACAAGGACGACGACGGCATTCCACTCGTCAAACCCGTGAGCTGCGGCCGAGACGGCGCAGCGCCCGTCATCATCCGCCTGCCCCGCCCGCGCGACGAAGCCTTTGCAGTAGCCGACCACCTGAAGGCCGCGCACAAGGAAGGCTTTGCCTGGGGCGACATGGCCATCCTCTGCCGAGACTGGGACAGCATGGACTTGTGCGCCATGGCGCTGAGGCAACGCGGCCTGCCCCACCAGGTGCGCAAACGCTCAGGCGACTACCAGCCCGGTGCCGACCTGATTCAGGTGATGACGATGAAGGTGAGCAAAGGGCTTGAATTCCCGGTGGTGGCCTTGCCGGGCGTGGGGCACATGCCGGCGGCAGGACAGGACGAGAAAGAGGAAGCGCGCATTCTGTATGTGGCAGCCACACGTGCCACGCAGAAGCTGCTGATCACGATCAGTGGAGATGGGGAGTTGGGGCGGCGGTTGCCTGCGTAGCTACAAGCGCTCAGTGAGTGCAGCCCAACGGTTATGCGTCGGGGCGGTCAAGAGAATGATCCGTTGGGGTTGGCGTCACAGACATCACCTTGAGTGAAATCGACTCTTCAAAGCGGTGCCACGTTCCAGCTGGAACGACGACGAATTCTCCCGTGACCAGATGCACGCGCTGTTCAGCACCCTGAACGAGAAGAACGACTGTGGTGCTACCTTCGATGGCGAGAACCAGTTCGTCGCCATTCTGGTGACGCTCCCACTCACTGCTGCCAGAGTAGTGGCCCATGTAGATTGCGCCATCCCGACATGTCGACACGAGCGCGAACACGCCAGAGGTTTCCCCGTTGAAACCAGAGGCCGGCGTTCGATTGGGAAGGTACTTGACTCCAGACAGCGTCTCGGAGATGGACTTCTTTGTAATCATTGCAGGTCGGTGTTGAGGTTTGGACTGTTCGCAGGCCTTGCGAGGGGAGCAGATGAGCTCTGCAATGCTCAATTCTGATTGAGACAGGCGGGACTCACGTTGGCTTCTCCGAAACGACGGCGGCGCCTGAGACAAACGCCCCATGCAGCCCCAGCGGCAGCGCGTACGGCAGCGTGGCCTGCGCCACGGGGCCGTCGGCCAAAGCGTCTGCCGCGAAGCAGGACAACACGGTGCGCTGGCTGGCCTGGTCCAGCACGGTGCCGAGCACCCAGCCTGGTGATGAGCCCGACGATGCGTCGGGCACGAACACATGCTCTTCCACGATGGCGCCCGGTGCAAAACGGAAGCGTTGCGAAGCACCCGTTTCCACGTGGGTGCAGGCGATGGCGTTCCACATGGGTAGCCCGCCCACGGTGGAGGTGGCGTGGAACACATGGCGATGCCGCCCGCCGACGAGGCGGTGGTCGATGCAGGGAAACTCGGCTTCGATGCCCAGGTCCGTCTGCAAGACCTGGCCGCTGCGCAGGTGGAGCTTCAGCACCGTGAGGCGCGGCCCCGGTGTGCCGGCGAGGCGGCCTTGCATCACCTCGCGAGCATCCACCAGCAGGGCGCGCGCGTCGGCAGAGCGCGCGTAGTCCAGGTGGATCACGGTGCCGGCGGGCGTGTCTTCTTCCCATGCGTTGCCGATGTGAAAGAGGAAACCGGTGGGCAATTCAAACTGGCGTTGCTGCTTCCAGTCGTGCTTGTCGATGACGAGCGCGCGCATGCCTTGCTCCGGCCGCCACACGTGAGAGTCCAGGAAGCTCGCTCCCGCTTCGCGGCGCGTTGCGTCGTACACCAGAGGCGCCAGCAAAAACACCAGGTGACGGGCCGTGACGGCAAAGTCGTGGACCATCGGCAGGTCACTCACGGGCAAGGCGTCGGCGCGCTTCAATGCCCCGTCGGGCCCGATCTCGTACAGCAACAGCAGGCCGTGGTGGGCGCTGACGCCGAAGTTCCACACTGTGCCGTCCGCCTCCACGCGGGGGTGCGCCGAGAAGGGTGCGCCTTCCAGGTCGGCCCGCCAGGTCTTTATGCCGTGTGTTTGCAGCGTGAGTGGGTCCAGCCTGGTGGCGGAGCCGCCCTCCCACAGCGCCAGCAAGTCGTCGCCCAGCGGCAGCACGCTGATGTTGGCGGCGTTCATGCTGTCGGGCGATGCGGCCGATTCGCGATCTTTGAACACGGTGCCAAAGCCTTCGGTGAGGCGGCGGCCGGCCGTGGTCTCGGCCACGCGCTTGGGTGTGGCCACGTAGCGCCCCTGGTGGTGCACTTCGCTACCGGCGATCAGGAAGCGGTGCACCATGCCGTCACCATCGAACCAGTGACGGTAGCGCTCGCCACCCAGGTCGTGTCCTGCCGGACCGTTGCGGTAGAGCGTGCCGGCCAGCGCATCGGGGAAGCGCCCGCGCACCCTGGCCCGCGTCAAAGGGAGGTCGGCGGGTGGCGTGGCAAAGGCCGGCTGCCAACCGGGGCTGGCGTGTACGGCCGACGGCGCCAGCACAGGCGCGCCTGCGGCGGCAGCCATGAGCCGCAGCAAAACATCTCGACGATGCATGAAAGGGCTCTGCCTTCAGCGCAGCCGGAAGCTGATGCTGGCGTTGTCGGCATCCAGTGGCACGGCGGCGGCGTCGAAGGTCGGTGGGCCCATCCTGCCTCGGGCGTTGTTGGAGAAGCCGTACCTTTCGGTGGGCAGGCCGACGATGTTGGTGTCGAGCCTGGCGTTGCCGTTTTCGTCGGCAAACGACTTGACTGCATAGCGCCCTGCCGGCAGGCCTGTGAACACCACCTGAGCCGCTCCATCGCGCAGCTCCACTTTCTGCGAAGCGAGCGCCTGGTTGCTGGCCATGGCCTCGGCGCTGTTGAACAGCGCCAGGTAGAGCACCGCCGGCACGGGCGGGCCATCCACCACGGTCACCTGCAGATCTGCCGCGCTCACGGCGCATGGCATCGTCAAGGTGGCGAGCGAGAGGAAAGTGTGGATGAACTTCACGCTGCATCTCCCTTGCGAGCGACGATGAAGACGCGGAAGTCCTTGCCCCGAGTGCCATGGCGCTCAACCGATTCGATGACCATTCCCTGGCGGACGATGGCCGCCTTCAAGGCTTTGGCGTCGAAGCACAGCACATGGGGCGCCTTGCCGATGGCGCGCATCAGGGGAATGGCGAGCCAGGGGATGAGTGGATTCATTTCGGAGATGCACGCCGTTTTGGAGATCAGCAGGCCACCCGGACGCAAGGCGCGCACGGCGAGCTGGAGCGCTCGGTCGAGATCGTCGACCAGGTGCAGCAGGTTGAAGGCCAGCACCGCGTCGTACTCGCCCTGCCCGGCCATTGGCTCGTCGGCGTCGGCAACGGCAAAACTCAACTGTTGCATCGGCTGGTCGGTCAGCTTCTGGCGGGCGATGGCGATCATGGCGGGCGAGAAGTCGGTGGCCAGCAGGCGCCGGGTGTGGCGTGCCAGGCGCAAGGCGGTGGTGCCGGTGCCACAGCCGATCTCCAGCACGTCCATGTCTGTTGTCAGCAGCCCCTGCACGCGCCACAACGTGGACTCGTAACCCGCCGGGTCAACAATCGGGTCGGCGGCGTACTTCACCGCCACGCGGTCCCAGAAGCGGGCTTTGCGGGCGTGCGATGCGCTGGCGTGAACGGCAGGCGGGGCATCGGCGAGGGGGGAGATGGTGGAAGAAGGCATGGGGGAGGATGCTATCCATGCAAGACTCCGCAGGGAATTGCGGTAAATTGCAGCGGCTATATACATTTCTGCATGGATAACCTCGACTGGAACCAACTGAAGGCGTTTCTCGAAACGGCTGAAACCGGATCGTTGTCGGCCGCTGCGCGCAAGCTGGGCCTGACGCAGCCCACGTTGAGTCGCCAGGTGGCCGCCATCGAGCAACACATGGGCGTGACGCTGTTCGAGCGCGTGGGCAAGTCCATGGCACTCACGCCCACCGGGCTCGATCTGCTGGAACACGCCCGCGCCATGGGCGCCGCGGCCGAGGCGCTGCGGCTGGCCGCCACCGGCCGCTCCGAAGCCGTGGGCGGTGTGGTCTCGGTCTCGGCCACCGACGCGGTGGCCGCGCATCTGCTGCCTCCGCTGCTGCGCCAGTTGCGCGAACAGGAACCGGGCATTGCCATCGAAGTGATCTCGTCCAACGCCATCAGCGACCTGCTCCGCCGTGAAGCAGACATTGCCATCCGCCACGTGAAGCCAGAGCAACCGGAGCTGATCGCGCGCCTGATCCGCGAGGCCACGGCCAGCTTCTTTGCGTCAAAAGACTGGGTGAAGACCCACGGCCATCCGCGCAGCGCGGAAGAAGCGGCGCAGCACGCTTTCGTGGGCGCGGACCGCTCAGGCCAGTACCTGGCTTACCTGCGTCAACATGGCCTGCCCCTGAGCGAGGCCAACTTCAGTTGTTACGCCGAGCACTCGATGGCGAGCTGGTCGCTGGTGCGCCACGGCTTGGGCATCGGCGCCATGATGGACGACATCGCGCGCGACACCCCTGGCATCGTCCGTGTGCTTGACGACGTGGCGCCGGTGCGCTTTCCGATCTGGCTGGTGACGCACCGCGAACTGCGCACTTCGCGACGGATTCGAGTGGTGTTCGAGGCGCTCGCGCAGGGGTTAGCGGTCAGCGCAGCGTGACAGCCGCTGGTGGGGGAGGCGGCCCCCCTTGGGCAGCACTGCGCACGGCGCCTGGCGCGTCTCCATATTGCTGCCTGAAGCGCCGGTAGAAGGTGGAGGTTTCCCTGAACCCCACCGCAAAGCCGATTTCTGCCGTGCCCACGTGGCGCGAACCGGGATCGCGCAGCATCGCGTGCGCGCATGCCAGGCGGGTGCGGGTCAGGAATTCGTGAAAGCTGTGATCCGAGAGTTCGAACAACTGGTGCAGCGCGCGCACTGACATGCCGAATTCGATGGCCACCCGTTCGGGTGTGAGCGCCATGTCGGAACAGCGCAGCTCCACATCCCGCATCACCTGCTGCAGCAGGGCGCGGCGTCTCGCCAGTCGCGTGGGCTCGGGGGCGCTGGCAGCCGCACCTGCGACCTCAGCCACCAGGCTTTGGTGCAAGGCGTGCGAGCGCTTCCCTCGCTGTGGCCAGCATCTGCTTCACGATGACCTCGGCGGGTAGAACATGTCGCACCAGATCTGCGGCTTCACCGGCAATGATCGGCGCCTGTCGATGATCCGATGACTGCCGCGCCAGCGTGAGTGTCGCTTGCAGCTCTTCCTTGTGGGCATGCAGCATCTCTGGGGAAGCGCCGGCCCATTGCTCGGTCAGCGCGTTCTGCAAGGTTCGCAACCCCCAGGGACCTGCTGGCCAGTTCAGCCCTCGTGCCACGTCGAACAGGTCGCTCTTCGTGGTGTCGTCGCCCGACGCCAACGTGAGCAATCGCCTGGCGTCGGGGTGTGCCAGGGATTCTTCGGCGGCATAGAACGCGGTGCCGCACATCACACCCTGCGCGCCAAGTGCCAGGGAGGCAGCCAGGCCGCGTCCGTCTGCGATGCCTCCCGCAGCGACCACAGGAACATCCACGGCGTCCACGACGGCAGGCACCAGCGCCATCGTGCCCCGAACGCCGCTGTGGCCACCGCCTTCACCCCCCTGGGCCACGAGGATGTGCGCCCCTTCGGCCTCGGCCTCGCGCGCCTGCAAAACAGTCTGCACCTGTGCAACCAGCACTCGGCCGGCCGCATGCACGCTTTTTGCAAACGGACGGATGTCGCCGAATGAAAGCAGGATGGCGGACGCCCCTGCATCCATGGCCTGAGCGAGCAGATGGGGCCGTTCGTGCAGGGCCCAGGTGATGAACCCCACGCCGAAGGCCACACCGTCGACGAGTTGAAGCTGCTCATGCAACCACTGCTCGTCGCCGTACCCACCGCCGATGAATCCGAAGCCGCCAGCTTCACTGACCGCACGCGCCAGGCGGCCTCCAGCGATGCCAGCCATAGGCGCCAGCAACACCGGGTGCCGAAGTTGAAGAAGCCCGTGCAACTGCGAAGACGCTTCCATTTCAGACGCCGCCTTCATGCCGAGACCGTGTAATGAAACACCTTGCTGACAATGCGCCATTCGCCCGCCAGTTTCACCAGCGTAAGAAGGTCGATGAAAGCCTTTGGCGGGATGGCGCATTCGGCTTTTACGAATGCAGTGACGGGTCCTGCGAACTCCACGGACAAGATGCGGTCGGTCCGCAGATGGCCCATGCTGGCGGGGGACGGCCGCTTGGCCACCACGGGGAAGTACTGCGCCATCTCCAGGTGCAGGAGGCTGCCATCCGTGGCGCAGAAGTAGTGGGCCTGCGGGTGAAAGACGGTGGCGAGCAGGGCCGTGTCGCTGTGGTGCAGTCCGTCAAAGTAGCGCTCCATGGTGGCGGCAACGACAGCCGCTTCTGAAGCGAATTCCGTCGCTGCACTCATGTCTGACTCCGCTGGCGGTATTGCGGCACCGGCAAGCCGCCCACGCCCCAGTTCTCCAGGTCGACTTCGTCAATCACCACGTGCGTGAGTGACGGGTCCTTGTTCAGCACACGCTGCAACAGGGCCGAGACTCCGGCGATCAGTTCGGCCTTCTGGCCAGGGGTCACACCTTCGCGCGTCACTTTGATGTTTACATAGGGCATTTCAGGACTCCTTCACTGGAGGCGATGCAGGGTCTGGCGGATGCGCTCGCCGAAAGCGCGGGCAGTCTGGAGATCACCCGTGGCCATTTCTTCGGGTGTCGCATCCGCGGGGGTGGCGGCCATGAGGCCACTGAAAGACGCCAGATAGTTCAGGTCGTTTCGGGTCGAAGCCTTTGCGTTGGCCGGCATGAGACCCGTCCCGACCCAGAGCATGCCGTGCTGCTGGGAGAAAGTGAAAAGCGCGTTCAGCGTGGCCAGCTTGTCGCCGTTGATGCCTGCGGAGTTCGTGAACCCGGCGGCGAGCTTGTTCTTCCATTGCTGCTGCGTCCAGACGCTGGAGCTGGTGTCCATGAAGCGCTTGAACTGCCAGCTCACGCTGCCCATGTAGGTCGGCGAGCCCAACACCACAGCATCTGCGGCTTGAAGCGCCTCCCAGTCTGCGGCGGCGAGAACGCCGTCCTGGTCGACTTCGTGCAGGCGGGCGTCGCCGCCTTCGGCAACGGCCTGCGCGATCCGTCGGGTGTGGCCGTAGCCGCTATGAAAAACGATGCTGATCGAGTGGGACACGAGGAACCTTCCTGTGATTGATGGGTGGATTTGCTGAGGGCCAATTGGCTGTGAAGGATCGTATTCAAGCCCCGTAGATTGATAAACTCCCTTGATTGCAAAACTTGACTTACATGAGGTAATCAATGAGCCGCGAGTTTGGTGAAGCGTCTTTGGGCAGCATCGAGTTGTTCTGTCTTGCGGCCGACCAGGAAAGCTTCACCGCTGCGGCTCAGCAGGCGGGCATCACGCCGGCTGCGGTGAGCCGAGCCATTGGCCGGCTGGAAGAACGGCTGGGCGTGCGGCTGTTTGTGCGCTCCACTCGAAGGGTGCGCCTGACCGACGGCGGGCGGGAGTACCACACGCAATGCAGGCAGGCGCTAGCTCAATTGGTGGATGCGGAGCGGCAGCTCACTGGGCACCAGGCGGCGCCGGCGGGCCTTGTTCGCATCAGCGCACCCACCAGCTTCGGCCACCATCGACTTCTTCCCCTGCTACCGGCATTTCGCGCGCTCCACCCCAAGGTGGACGTGGAAGTGCACCTGAGCAACCGCAACATCGACTTCACTGCCGACGGCTTCGACCTGGCTGTGCGCGCCCGCGAGCAGGTCGACTCGGGGCTGATTGCGCGCAAGTTGATGGACGCGGAGCTCACGGTGGTGGGTGCACCCCAATACCTGGCCCGCTGCCCTCCCCCAGCATCACCGGCGGATCTGGCAAGCCACGAATGCATCCAGTTCGTCCTTCCACGCACCGGGCAGCGCGTGCCATGGCGACTGCGCTTCGACGGGGAAGAGCGCGATGCGCAGACAGCAGGCAGCCTTACCTGTTCTGAAGACATCCTGGGTTGTGCCACGCTGGCCCGCGCAGGGGCCGGACTGGCGCAGACCTATCGCTTCATCGTCGAGGAGGACATTGCCGAAGGCAGGCTGGTGGAAGTGCTGAAGCCTTTCGGGGGTGCATCGCGTCCGTTTTCGCTGATCTACCCTGGGAGTCGGCACATGTCGCTGCGGGTTCGGGCGCTGGCCGACTTTCTGGCTTCCAGCCTGCATCGGAGCAGCACGCAGCAGTTCAGCCCAGCGTGAAGTGCATGTGCACCTTGCCATGCAGGTGCCCGTCGACCAGGATGGCGCGCGGCTCGGTGCCGAAGGCAACGAAGCCCGCCTCTTGATAGAGCCGAATGGCCGATGCGTTGCCTTCGGTCACGGTGAGCACGAGGTCGGTGAGGCCCATGGTGGGCGCATGCAGCGTCAGCGCCCGCAGCAGTTCACGCCCGAAGCCGCGCCCTGCCGCTTCCCGCGCCACATACATCGCCACCACCAAGCCCTTGTGCCGCTGCTTGGCGCGCGCCGCGCATTCAAGCCCCACCATGCCGACCAGCGTGCCGTGTTCGTCGAAAGCGCCCCAGAAAGGCACCAGTGCCGAAGCCAGACGCTGGCGCGATTCTTCGAGTGGGCGCGCGTTCGCGTCTTCCCAGTCGGAGGTGAACGCGTCCGGGTGTTCGCGCAGCGCACGCAAGCGCAAGGCGCGGTAGACGGGCGCGTCGTCGGGGGTCAGGCGTCGGATGGGCATCTGAGGGTCAGCGCGCGCGCCGGTAGTGCATGGCCACTGCGCCGCAACGGAGTGGCTTTGCAGAAATCAATTCGAGCCGTCGCGTACTGGGCAGCCCGCTCTGGTACAGGGTGGGGCCGTGGCCGGCGATCCTGGCGTGGACGAGAAACTGATACTCGTCGATCAGATCCAGCCGGTCCAGCTCGGTGGCGAGCTTGCAGCTACCGAGGAGCACGCCGGCCGGGGTCGCGTCCTTCAGCCTCTGGATGCCCGTGCGCAGGTCGCCAGCGATGTGGTGGCTGTTGTTCCAGGGGAAGTCCTTTCGCGTCGAGGACACCACGTACTTCGGTTTGGCCTCCAGCTTGACCGCCCAATCCCGCAGCGCCGCGGGCGCTTGCACGTCACCGCGGGCGACCGCCGGCCAATGGGCCTCCATCATCTCGTAGGTGACGCGGCCCCACAGCATCGCCCCACCCTCCTCCATGAGGCGGGTGAAAAAGGCGTGCGTTTCGTCGTCGGCGATGCCTTCCTGGTGGTCGACGCAACCGTCCAGGGTGACGTTGATGCTGAAGGTCAGAAGTCCCATGGTGTCCCGTCCCTCAAGCCTTGACTTCAACCACCTGTTGGAAGCCGCCGAAGATCATGCGTTTGCCGTCGAAAGGCATGGGCGGGTTGGCGGGGTTGGACGGGTCCATGCGGGGGTCTTCCATCATCTTTTTCATGCCAGCGTCGCGCGTGGCTTTGTCCGGCCATTCAACCCACGAGAAGGCCACCGTTTCCTCGGCCGTGGCCTGCACGGCGCGGCGGAAATCCGTGACCTTGCCATCGGGAACGTCGTCGCCCCAACCCTCGATCACTCGAATGGCGCCCAGATCAAGGAATATCGGGTCGAGCTGGCGAGCATGCTCGATGAACTTCTGCTTGTTGGCAGTGGGGACTGCAATCACGAAACCATCGATGTAGGACATGTTGTCTCTCCTGTTGGGTTAATGATCGGTGCGCCCGCGTTTGGACGCTACCTACCCCAACGACGAACCACGACACCCCAGATCGACATGGCCGGGGGCAGCAGCCGCATTTCTTTTGCCTCTGTCGATTCCTGAGTCAAGGCTTCGTCGTGCAGGCATCATCCACAAAAAACGGAGTTCGCCATGAAGTACCTCGGTCTTGCCTACTACAACCCCGAAAAGTTCGCCGCCATGGCGCCAGCCGACGTGCAGGCGCTGGTGAGCCAATGCCCGCCGCTGGACGAGAAGATGCGCGCCACCGGCAAGGTGCTGGTGGCGGCGTCGCTCACCGAGCCGAAGGACTGGATGACGCTGCGCCCGCGCGGCGGCAAGACGCAGATATCGGATGGGCCCTACACCGAGTCGAAGGAAATGGTGGGCGGGTTGTTCATCATCGAAGCGGACAGCCGTGAAGAAGCCCTGAAGCTCGCGGCCATGCACCCCGCCGCATTGCTGGGTGAAGCAGGCGGATGGGCGGTTGAGTTGATCCCCATGGATTTCTTTCTGGGGTGAGGCCAGCACGTCTTCAGAACGACACCACCACCGACTCCGCGCTCCGCTTCGCCTCGCCGTGGAACACGGCCCGCAGATGTGTTTCCGGTAGAAAGCCGCATGCTAGCGCTATGCTTGCGGCCCCGAAAGAGCAGATAACAAAGGAACACACCATGGGCGCGCAATGGAAAGCCAAGCACAAGGACCTCGCCGCAAACGCCAAAGGCCGGCTGTTCGGCAAGCTGGCCAAAGACATCATGATTGCGGCGCGTCACGGGGCAGACCCCGCCGCCAATTCGCGCCTGAGGCTGGTGGTGGAGCAGGCGCGCAAGGTGTCCATGCCCAAGGAAACGCTGGACCGCGCCATCAAGAAGGGCGCAGGGCTCACGGGCGAAACCGTGCATTTCGAGCACGTGATCTACGAAGGCTTCGCGCCGCACCGCGTGCCGGTGATGGTGGAATGCCTCACGGACAACGTGAACCGCGCGGCATCCGACATGCGGGTGCTGTTCCGCAAAGGGCAGCTGGGCACCTCGGGTTCGGTGTCGTGGGACTTTGACCATGTGGGCATGATCGAGGCCGAGCCAGCGGGCAAGGGTGCCGATGCGGAAGTGGCGGCCATCGAAGCCGGCGCGCAGGACTTCCACCCCGGCGACGAAGAAGGCACCACGGTGTTTTTGACGGACCCGACGGACCTGGACCTGGTGAGCCGTGCGCTGCCGGCGCAGGGCTTTACCGTGTTGTCGACCAAGCTGGGCTACAAGCCGAAGAACCCTATCGACCCGGGCAGCCTGAGTGCGGTGGATCTGGAAGAAGTGGAAGCCTTTCTGGCGGCGCTGGACGCCAACGAGGACGTGCAGAACGTGTTTGCCGGCCTGGGTGGCTGAGTCCTTGTTCAACTGAAGGACAATGCCGGCCATGAGCGACACCACCACATCCACCACCCCATCCAGCCGCCCGCCCCTGCCCGACCACCTGGCCATCGACCCGCGCAGCCCCCACCATGTGGCCGAGGTGTTCGAGCACGACATCGGCATCCGCTTCAACGGCAAGGAGCGTTTCGACGTGACGGAGTACTGCGTGAGTGAAGGCTGGGTAAAGGTGCCCGCCGGCAAGACGCTGGACCGCAAGGGCAACCCGCTCACCATCAAGCTCAAGGGCACGGTGGAAGCGTTCTACAAATAGAGACGCCTGGGGCAGAACCTGCGGCGCAAAATCCCGTCCAACCGGCCATGCAACGCAGAATTCTCCTCATTCACACCCTGGGTTTCGGGGCCGTGCTCACCCTGGCACCCGGCCTGCTGCTGGCGGCGGAAGCCGATCCGCCCAATGCACAGCCCGCTGGCTACCGCGTTTCCTCCGCGCAAATGCAGGAAGCCCTGGTCCAGCGGTTTCCCCGGCGGTACCCGGTGCAGGGGCTGCTGAATCTGGATGTGCAGACGCCCAGATTGAAGATGCTGCCGGAAGAAAACCGCTTGCGGGCCGAGATGCCGGTGGAAGCGGCCGGCCCGGCGCTGAACCGCAGCCACCAGGGCAGCCTCGAAGTGGACTTTGGCCTGCGCTACGAGGCCAGCGACCGGACCTTGCGCGCTCACCAGTTGCGCCTGTCGAAGCTGAATTTCCCGAGCCTGCAACCGAGCGTGGTCGCGCTGCTCAACACCTACGCACCCACGCTGGGCGACGAATTGCTGAAAGAGGTGGTGCTGCACCGCCTGGAGCCCAAAGACCTGGCCCCGCTGGACAAGATGGGCATGCAGCCCGGCGCCATTACCGTCACGCCCGGCGGGCTGGTGGTGGCCATGGTGCTCAAGCCGCTGTAAGAAATCTGCTCCCGGTCCGACTCACCTGCATGAGACACCCCACCACCATGAACCGCCGCCACACCATGAAACTGCTCTCGCTCCTCGGCCTGGGTTCCCAGGCCGCCGCCCCAGTGGCCAGCGCGCTGGCTGCGGCCGACCCGTGGAAACTCTCTGCCGCCGAATGGAAAAAGCGCCTGACCCCGGCGCAGTTCGACGTGTTGCGCGAGGAAGGCACGGAGCGCCCCGGCACCAGCCCGCTGAACGCCGAGAAGCGCAAGGGCACGTACCACTGCGCGGGTTGCGATCTGCCGCTGTTCGCTTCAGACACCAAGTACGAGAGCGGCACCGGCTGGCCGAGTTTCCACACCCCGCTGCCCGGCGCGCTGGGCACCAGCACGGACTACAAGATGATCCTGCCGCGCACCGAATACCACTGCGTGCGCTGCGACGGCCATCAGGGCCACGTGTTCAACGACGGCCCCAAGCCCAGCGGCAAGCGCTACTGCAACAACGGAGTGGCGCTGCGTTTTGCGCCGGCCGCGGCATGAAGGCGCATCGCTGGCTCGCAGCCGCCTTGCTGCCCATGGTGTGGCTGTTTGCTTCGCCGGCCCATGCCGCCACCGCCAAGGCCACCTTCGCGGGTGGCTGCTTCTGGTGCGTGGAGGCCGATTTCGACAAGGTGCCCGGTGTGGTGTCCACCACCTCGGGCTACATCGGGGGCACGGTGGCCAACCCCACCTACCAGCAGGTGTCGAACAGCAACACGGGCCACGCGGAAGCGGTGGAGATCGTGTTCGACCCGGCCAAGGTGAGCTACGAAGCCTTGGTTGAAAAGTTCTGGCGCACCATCGACCCCACCACGAAGGATCGCCAGTTCTGCGATACCGGCAATCCGTACCGCACGGCGATCTTCACGCACGACGCGGCGCAACTTGCCGCAGCAAGAAAGTCACTGGCCGCGCTGGAAAAGTCCAAGCCATTCAAGGAACCGATCGTCACCGAGATCGTGGCGGCCGGGCCGTTTTATGCGGCCGAGGACTACCACCAAGACTACTACCTGAAGAATCCGATTCGCTACAAGTACTACCGGACGAGCTGCGGGCGCGATGCAAGGCTGGAGCAGCTCTGGGGCCCAGGCAAAAAGTGACGGGTTAGCCCCTGGGGTGGTGCTGCGCCACGATGGACTTGAGCCGTTCGCGCGCCACGTGCGTGTAGATCGTGGTGGTGGAAATGTCGGCGTGGCCCAGCAGCATCTGCACCGCGCGCAGATCGGCACCATGGTTGAGCAGGTGCGTGGCAAACGCGTGGCGCAGCGTGTGGGGTGACAGCGGCGAGGTGATGCCGGCCAGCGCGGCGTATTTCTTCACCAGTTGCCAGAACATCGCGCGCGTCATGGCCTCGCCGGCGCGCGAGCCGCGGGCGGTGACGAACAGGTCTTCGCTCTGCAAGCCACCCAGAATCTCGCCACGGCCCTGTGCCAGGTAGCGATGCAGCCACTGGCCGGCCACCTGGCCAAAGGGCACCAGCCGTTCCTTGTTGCCCTTGCCGGTGATGCGCAGCACGTGTTCGTTCATGCCCACATGCCAGGTCTTGAGCGTCACGAGTTCGCTCACACGCAGGCCGCTGGCATAAATGAGTTCGAGCATGCAGCGATCGCGCAGGCCCAGCGGCGTGCCGGTGTCGGGCGCGTTCAGCAGGGCTTCCACTTGCGCTTCCGAGAGCGTCTTGGGTACGCGCAACGGCTGGCGCGCGGGCGAGAGCCGCAAGGTGGGGTCTGAAGTGATGTGGCGTTCGCGCAGCGCCCAGCGGAAGTAGCGCTTGAACACCGTGAGCCGCCGGTTGGCCGTGGTGGCGCGGGTCTGGCTGTGGCGCGCGCTGAAGTAGGCGTTGAGGTCGGCCTCGGTGGTCTCGGGCAGTTGCTTGCCCTGCTCGGCCAGCCACTGGCCGAGCAGCACCAGATCGCGGCGGTAGGCGTCCAGCGTGTTGCGCGAGAGGCCCTCTTCGAGCCAGAGGCCGTCGACGAAAGCCCCGGCCAGACCTTCGCTGGCCGCTGCCAGGGCCTCCCGGTTGGTCATTCCAGCTTGAGCTTCTGCTTGACGACAACTTCCTTGTAGACGTCGAACTCGGCCTTGATCTGGGCCGTGAACTCAGCCGGCGTGTTGCCCACGATCAACGAGCCGGTGTCTTCCACGCGCTTGCGCACGGCAGGGTCGGCCAGAGCCTGCTTGGTGGCGTTGAAGATCTTGTCCACCACGTCCTGCGGCATGCCCTTGGGACCGATGAGGCCGTAGTAGGCCATGCGGTTTACCGGCTCCAGGCCCATTTCCTTGAAGGTGGGCACGTCGGGCAGCACCGCAAGGCGCTGGGGCGCAGCAACCACCAGCGCGATCAGGCGGCCGGCCTTGATGTGCGGCAGGGCCGAGGGCAGGTTGTCGAAAATGATCGGAACCTGGCCACCGACGGTGTCGTTCAACGCGGGACCTGCGCCACGGTAGGGAATGTGCGTGATGTAGGTTTTGGTCAGGCTCTTGAACAGCTCGGTCTGCAAATGGCCGATGCCGCCAGTGCCCGAACTCGCGTAGCTGTATTTGCCAGGGTTCTTCTTGAGTTCGGCCACGAAGGCCTTGAAGTCCTTGGCGGGGAAGCTTGGGTGCACCGCGATCACGTTGGGCGTGGCGGCGATGTTGGTGATGGGCGTGAAATCCGTGAGCGTGTTGTACGGAATCTTTTCGTTGATGGCGGGGTTGGCCGCGGTGGTGGAAACCGTGGCCATGCCAAGGATGTAGCCATCGGGCGCGGCACGCGCGAGTTCGAGGGCACCCACCACACCACCGCCACCGGCCTTGTTCTCCACCACCACGCTCTGACCCAGGCTCTTGGCCAGCGGCTCGGACATGACGCGAGCAACGATGTCGGTGGTGCCGCCGGGTGCGAACGGCACCTGCAGGCGAATGACCTTGTTGGGGTAGGCCTGGGCCAGGGCAGTGCCCATTGCGGCCACCGAAGCGGCGGCCAGACCGATGGATACCAACTGACGACGAGAAACCATGACGTGTACTCCTGGGTGTTGAAAACTGACCTGCACTGTAGTCGGCATGAAGGGGCATGACCATGGGGTGACTACATAAGTAATTACCCGCAAGAGCCGTGCCCGGCGCGCTATGCTCGCACCGTGAATTTTGCCCAACTCCTCTTCCCCGACTTCTCGCTCATCCTCTGCGGCTACCTGGTGTGCCGCTTCACCGCCCTCAACCGCAAGGTGTGGGAGCAGGTCGAGAGCCTCGTCTACTACTTTTTGTTCCCGGTGCTGCTGTTCCACAGCATCGTGAAGAGCCCGCTCGATCTCGGCCAGGCATCCAGCCTCATGGGTGCGGGCATCGCGCTCGGCTTGTGCGGCATTGCCCTCTCTTACTCGCTGCCGCACTGGCCCTTCATCGGCAAGCGCATCGACGTGCGCCTGCACGCCGCGAGCGCGCAGGTGGGCTTTCGGTTCAACTCCTTCATTGCGCTGGCACTGGCCGAAAAAGTGGCCGGCGCCCCCGGTCTTCTGATGATCGCCGTGCTCATTGGCGTGTGCGTGCCGCTGTTCAACGTGGGCGCGGTCTGGCCCATGGCGCGCCATGCCAACAAGGGCTTCGTGCGCGAGCTGGCCCGCAACCCGTTGATCATCGGCACGCTGTCCGGGCTGGTGGCCAACCTGCTGGGCTTTCAGATGCCGGTGTGGCTGGAGCCTACGGTCAACCGCATCGGCCAGGCGTCGCTGGCGCTGGGCCTCATGGCGGCAGGCGCGGGCATGCAGTTCGGCATGCTGGCCAGCGCCAAGCTGCTGGGTGGCCTGGTGCTGGCGGTGAAACACCTGGGCATGCCGCTCATGGCCTTCGGCCTGGCGAAGCTGTTCCGGCTGGACGCCACGCAAACCACCATCCTGCTCATGTTCTCCGCTGTGCCCACCGCGTCGAGCTGTTATGTGCTGGCGGCGCGCATGGGCTACAACGGCCCGTATGTGGCGGGGCTGGTCACGCTGTCGACACTGCTGGGGGTGGTGAGCCTTCCCTTCGCGCTCGGCGTGCTGGGCGGCTGAAGGCGCAGCGTCGCGAAAACCCGGCACACTCCTCACCATGCCTGCCACGCCCATTGCCGACCGCCCCAAAGCCACCTCTCCCACCTCACTGGGCGGCCTGCGGCCTTTCATACGCCCCTACCGCCTGCAGATCGGCCTCGCCCTGCTCTTCCTCGTGCTCGCGGCGGTGGCCACGCTGGCCTTTCCGCTGGCGCTGCGCTTCCTCATCGACAGCGGCCTAGCGCCTGCCGGGCGCGGCGAGCAGGCAATGGCATTGCGAGGGCATTTCGCCGCGCTGTTTGGCGTGGCGGTGGCGCTCGGCATCTTCTCGGCGGTGCGCTTTTACCTGGTGAGCTGGCTGGGCGAGCGGGTCACGGCGGACCTGCGCAACGCGGTGTACAGCCATGTGCTGCGGCAGAGCCCGCAGTTCTTCGAGACCACGCAGACCGGTGAAGTGCTCTCGCGCCTGACCACCGACACCACGCTCGTGCAGACGGTGGTGGGTTCGTCGCTCTCCATGGGCTTGCGCAACGGCGTGATGGGCATCGGCGCGCTGGTAATGCTGGTGTGGACCAACCCGTATGTGATGACGCAGGTGCTGCTGATCCTGGTGCTGGTGGTGCTGCCGAGCATGTGGTTCGGGCGGCGGGTGCGCAAGCTCTCGCGCGCCAGCCAGGACCGCGTGGCCGATTCCAGCGCCATCGCGGCCGAGGTGCTCAACGCGATTCCCATCGTGCAGAGCTACACGGCCGAAGACCGCGAGGCCACCCGCTTCGCGGCGTCCACGCAGTTCGCGTTCGACACCGCCATTCGCCGCACGCGGGCGCGCTCGGTGCTGGTGGCGTTCATCATCATCAGCACGGCAGGGCTGCTGCTGTGGGGCCTGTACCAGGGCACACAGGCGGTGCTGGCCGGCACCATCAGCCCGGGGCACCTGGGCCAGACAGTGCTTTACGTGATCATCCTGGCCAGTGCGGTGGCCGTGCTGGGAGAGGTGTATGGCGACCTGCTGCGCGCGGCGGGCGCGAGTGAGCGGTTGATGGAACTGCTCGCCATGGAGTCACCCGTGCAGTCGCCCTCGCACCCGCTGCAGGCGCCGCAGCCGGCCGGCGGCAGCTCGCTCGTATTCGAGGGCGTCAACTTCCACTATCCGTCGCGACCGGCACAACCTGCGCTGGCCGACTTCAACCTGGCGGTGCACCCGGGCCAGACTGTGGCACTGGTGGGCCCGAGCGGTGCGGGCAAGAGCACGGTGTTCGGCCTGCTGCTGCGCTACTACGATCCGGCACGCGGCAGCATCCGCCTGGACGGCGTGGCGATTGATCAGATGAGCCTGCACGACCTGCGCGCACGCGTCGGCATCGTGCCGCAGGACCCGGTGATTTTCTCCAGCAGTGCCCTGGAAAACATCCGGTATGGCCGCCCCGGCGCCAGCGACGAAGAGGTGCGCGCTGCCGCGAAAGCCGCGTTCGCTGACGAGTTCATCGACCAGCTGCCGGAGGGCTACGACACCTTCCTGGGGGAGCGCGGTGTGCGCCTCTCGGGCGGGCAGCGCCAGCGCATTGCCATTGCGCGCGCCATGCTGAAGAACCCGCCGCTGCTGTTGCTGGACGAAGCCACCAGCGCGCTCGACGCGCAGAGCGAGCGCATGGTGCAGGCGGCGCTGGAGTCCGCCATGAAGGACCGCACCACGCTGGTGATTGCGCACCGGCTGGCCACGGTGCAGCAGGCGGATCACATTGTGGTGCTGGACCACGGAAAGCTGGTGGAACAGGGCACGCACGCCGAGCTCGTTGCCCAAGGTGGCGTGTACGCTGGATTGGCCGCGCTCCAATTCAAGGCCTAAAACTGGCACCCCCACGCTTCGCCGCTGCGCGGGTCGCTGCCCCCCGAGCGGCTGGGCCTGGCTTGGGAGCGGCCCGGCGCCTGGCCCTCACCAGACAGAGTCATGCGCTAAAGGCATGACCGAATGGCATACCGGCCTTGGACAGCTCAGGCGCGGCTGCGTAAGCTTGCGGGCTGGCTCATTGCATGGGCCAGCACACCCACAAGGAATCCCGCAACATGTCACAAGCACCGCATCCTCAGGCTGGTGGCGCCACCAGCGCCCCGGCCGTTTTTACGCAGGCCCTGCCCTCGTACCTCGATCCGAAGCACCTTGGCCCCTGGGGCGTCTACCTGCAGCAGGTTGACCGCGTCACGCCCTACCTGGGTTCGCTGGCCCGCTGGGTCGACACCTTGAAGCGACCCAAGCGCACGCTGATCGTGGACGTGCCCATTCACCTGGACAACGGTTCAGTGGCGCACTTCGAGGGCTACCGCGTGCAGCACAACACCTCGCGCGGCCCGGGCAAGGGCGGCGTGCGTTTCCATCAGGACGTGACACTCTCCGAAGTGATGGCACTGTCGGCATGGATGTCCATCAAGAACGCAGCGGTGAACGTGCCCTACGGCGGCGCCAAGGGCGGCATCCGCGTCGATCCGCGCCAGCTCACCATCGGCGAGCTCGAGCGTGTCACGCGACGCTACACCAGCGAGATCGGCATCATCATCGGCCCGACCAAGGACATTCCGGCGCCGGACGTGAACACCAACGAACAGATCATGGCGTGGATGATGGACACGTATTCCATGAACGAAGGCTCCACCGCCACCGGCGTGGTCACGGGCAAGCCGGTGGATCTCGGCGGCTCGCTCGGCCGGCGTGAGGCCACCGGGCGCGGCGTGTTCACCGTGGGCGTGGAAGCAGCGCGGCGCATCGGGATGGACGTGTCCACCGCGCGCGTGGCGGTGCAGGGCTTCGGCAACGTGGGCGGCGTGGCCGGCAAACTGTTCTCCGAGGCAGGTGCCCGGGTGGTGGCGGTGCAGGACCACGGCGGCACCATCTACCGCGAAGCGGGCCTCGATGTGCCCGCCCTGCTCGCCCACGTGGCGCAGGTGGGCTCGGTGGCCGGCTTCGCCAACGCCGAAGTGATCGCCAGCGAAGCCTTCTGGGGCGTGCCGTGCGACATCCTGATTCCTGCCGCACTGGAATCGCAGATCACCGAAGCCAACGCCGGCCAGATTCAGGCGCGCATGGTGATCGAAGGCGCCAACGGCCCGACCACGCCGCAGGCCGACGACATCCTGCACGAGCGCAATGTGCTGGTGCTGCCAGACGTGATCGCCAACGCGGGCGGCGTGACGGTGAGCTACTTCGAGTGGGTGCAGGATTTCTCCAGCTTCTTCTGGAGCGAAGACGAGATCAACGCGCGCCTGGTGAAGATCATGAAGGACGCGTTCGCTGCCGTCTGGCAGGTGGCCGACGAGAACAAGGTGAGCCTGCGCACGGCCACCTTCATCGTGGCCTGCAAGCGCATCCTGCATGCGCGCGACTTGCGTGGTCTGTATCCCTGAAAACGCTCGAAGCCCGAAAGCAAAAAGCCCCGCAGTGCGGGGCTTTTTTACTGGAGCGTGTCCTTGATGCCAGGCAGCATCGGCAAGGGCAGTACCTCGATGCCCTCTTCGATCAGCTCCAGCGCCTGTTGCGCGCTGGCCTGACCCCGGATCTGGCGGTGCTCTTTTTCGCCGTGATGCATGGCGCGTGCCTCTTCGGCAAATCGCTCACCCACGTCCTCGGTGTTGGCCACCACCTCGCGCAAGGCCTTCAGCATGCGCGACTGCAGCTCAGCGAGCTCAGGACTCGCGCTGTGGTTGCTGAGGGCAACGGCACTGCTGGGCGCGGTGCTGTCTTCGCCGCGCACCGTGCGCAGGTTCAGGCGCGGAGCCGAGAGCTTCTTCTCGATGCGGGCATCACCGCACAGCGGGCACGTCACCAGACCACGGGCGAGCTGAGACGTGAAATCGTCTTCAGACCCAAACCAGCCTTCAAAATCGTGCTGGTGCGCGCACTGGAGATTGAGAACCTTCATGCGCCGGATTCTGCGGCATGCGGTGCGGCATCGCTGCCTTGCCATGACAAAGCCCATTCGCCGCGCAGTACGTTCTGCAACCACATGGATCCGATCAGCGTCTTGCAATCGATCACCTCGCCGGTGAAGCACCATTGCTTCAATTCGTCGGGCGTGGCCGCAATGACGTCCAGAAACTCGCCATCGTCAAGCTCGCGCTCGCCGAGCGTGAGCCCGCGCGCGAACCAGATGTCGATGACCTCATCGGAATACGCAACGGTGGGAGCGAGTCGGCACGCGAAGGCCCACTCGCGGGCGCGGTATCCGGTTTCCTCGAGCAATTCGCGCTTCGCGCAGACCAGTCTGTCTTCGCCGGGATCGACTTTCCCGGCGGGGAACTCGATCATCACCGCCTGCATGGGATGGCGGAACTGGCGCTCCATCACCACGCGCCCGTCGTCAAGCAGCCCGATGATCATCACCGCACCGGGGTGCAGCACATATTCACGCGTGGCTTCTGCACCGTTGGGCAAGCGAACTGTGTCGCGCACCACATGCAGGAAATTGCCCTTCAGGAGCTCGGTGCGAGACACGGGCGTCTCGCGAAGGTGCGCATCGTCGTGGCTCATCCGCGTCGCCGATAAAGGTACCGGTACACAAAACCTGGAAAGGCCAGCGTGAGGAACAGTGCGCCGGTGGTGGCGTAAAACTCCCAGCCCTGTGGCGCGATCTGGCCCGCTCGTTGTTCCAGTGCGAGCCCCAGCGCGCCCACCAGAAAGTAGAGCAGCACGAGCTCGGCCAAGCGCATCCACAGGGTTTTGGCATCGCGCCGCGGCCACACGGCAAGCCAGCGATCGTTGATAAAAGGCAGGTTGGCTGCCACAAAGGCAGCGAGCAGAACCAGCCAGACGGAAATGGTGTGAGTCATGAACGTGTGAGCTGGCGCGCAGCGGCGAGTTCAACGCCGCGCTCGCGCCTGACTCAACCGAGGAGCTTGCTCACCGCCTGGGCGCAGAGTGTCATGAGGCCGCCGGGCAGAATGCCGAGCAGCAGCACCAAGGCGCCGTTGAGCGAGAGCACCGAGCGCGCATCGGCGCCGCCCTCGATGTCGGCGGTCTGGGTGGGGGCGTCGAAATACATCACCTTGACCAGTCGCAGGTAATAGAACGCGCCAATCAGCGACATGATCACCGCGAACACCGCCAGACCCACATAGAAAGCGCCTGACGAAGCCAGCAGCGCCTGCAGCACCGACAGCTTGGCGTAGAAGCCCACCAGCGGTGGCACGCCAGCCAGCGAGAACATGCAGATGGCCATGACACCTGCGTAGAGCGGGCTGCGCTGGTTGAGGCCTGCCAGGTCGCTCACGTTCTCCGACTCGAAGCCGCTGCGCGAGAGCAGCAGGATCACGCCGAAGGTGCCCAGGGTGGTAAGGACGTAGGTGATGACGTAGAACATCGACGACGCGTAGGCATTGGCCATGTTGCCGGTGTCCAGACCCGCACTGCCCTGCACCACGCCGGCCAGCAGGCCGAGCAACATGAAGCCCATCTGCGCGATGGTGGAGAAGGCAAGCATGCGCTTGAGGTTGGTCTGCGCGATGGCTGCAAGGTTGCCGATCAGCAGCGACATGACCGCCAGCACCCCCAGCATCTGCTGCCAGTCCACCGCGAGCGGTTGCAAACCTTCCACCAGCAAACGGATCACGATGGCGAATGCCGCCAGCTTGGGCGCGCCACCGATCATGAGCGTGATCGCGGTGGGGGCACCGTGGTAAACGTCGGGCACCCACATGTGAAAGGGCACCACGCCGAGCTTGAACGCCAGGCCCGCCACCACGAACACGAGGCCAAGCGTGAGCACCTGCGGAGAGCCTTTGAGCGTGTCGTCACCGCCGGCGATGGTCAGCATCACCTCGGTCAGGTTCAGCGAGCCGGTAGCGCCATAAACCATGGAGAGGCCATAGAGCAGGAATCCGCTGGCCAGCGCGCCCAGCACGAAATACTTCATGGCTGCTTCGGTGGCCTGCACGTCGTCGCGGCGCAGGGCAACCAGGGCGTAGCTGGACAGCGTGAGCAGTTCCAGCCCGAGGTAGATCACCAGGAAGTTGTGGCCGGAGATCATGACGAACATGCCCAGCAGCGCCAGCATGCCCAGCGTGAACAGCTCGCCACCGCGCAGCATGTCGCGCTGGCCCGAGTAACCGCGGCCATACACCAGGGTGACCATCACGGCGATGGTGGCGAAACACTTGAGCCAGTTGCCCATGGGGTCGCTGACGATCATGCCGCCGAAGCCGTAGATGGTGTCGCCCGAGCTGGCACTCATGCCCAGCAACAAAGCGACGACCGCGAGCGTGAGCAGCGTAAGGACGTAGGTGACGCCACGCAGCGGCGTCTTCACCGCCAGATCGACCAGCGCAATCACGCAGGCCATGGTCACCAGAAGAATTTCAGGGTAGGCCGCAACCCAGCTGAGCTTGTCAATCATGTGAGCGTTCTCTTGTATGGCTTGGCCGGAGGCTCAGTTCAGTTTGGAAATAGCCACGTGGCGCAACAGTTCTGCCACGGAGGCATCCATCACATCGGTGAAGGGTTTGGGGTACACGCCCATGTAGAGCACGGCGATGGCCAGCACCGCCAGCACGAGGAACTCGCGCTTGTTGATATCGGTCAGCGCCTTCACGTTGTCGTTGCCTACGGCACCGAGGTAAACGCGCTTGTACATCCACAACGAGTAAGCCGCACCGAAGATGAGCGCCGAGGCGGCCATCAGGCCGATCCAGAAATTGGCTTTCACCGCCGCCAGGATCACCATCCACTCGCCCACAAAGCCGGCCGTGCCGGGCAGGCCGCAATTGGCCATGGTGAAGAGCAACGCGAAGGCGGCGAAGTTGGGCATGGTGTTGACCACGCCACCGTAGTCGGCGATTTCGCGCGAATGCACGCGGTCGTACAGCACACCGATGCCAAGGAACATGGCGGCCGACACGAAACCGTGCGCGATCATCTGCACAATGGCGCCCGACACACCGAGATCGCTGAAGACGAAGAAACCGAGCGTGACAAAGCCCATGTGGGCCACCGACGAATACGCCACCAGCTTCTTCATGTCCTGCTGCACCATGGCCACCAGGCCCACATAGATCACCGCCACCAGCGAGAGCGCGATCATGAGCCAGGCCCATTCATGCGATGCATCGGGAAGGATGGGCATGGAAAAACGCAGAAAGCCGTAAGCGCCCAGCTTCAGCATGATGGCGGCCAGCACGGCCGAGCCACCGGTAGGTGCCTCTACGTGCACATCGGGCAGCCAGGTGTGCACTGGCCACATGGGCACCTTGACCGCAAAGGCCGCGAAGAAGGCGAAAAACAGCAAGGTCTGCTCGGTCCCGCCGAGCGGCAACTTGTACCAGTCTGCCAGTGCGAAACTGCCATTGGCCTGGGTGTACAGGTAGATCAGCGCCACCAGCATGAGAAGCGAGCCCAGCAGCGTGTAGAGGAAGAACTTGAACGCCGCGTAGATCTTGTTCGGGCCACCCCAGATGCCAATGATGAGGTACATCGGAATCAACGTGGCTTCGAAGAACACGTAGAACAGCATGGCGTCCTGCGCGCTGAACACGCCGATCATGAGGCCCGAGAGAATCAGGAACGCGCCCATGTACTGGTTCACGCGCGAGGTGATCGATTCCCAGCTGGCCACGATCACGACCACGTTGATGAAGGCGGTGAGCAGCACCAGCCACAACGAGATGCCGTCCACACCGAGGTGGTAGTTCACGTTGAAGCGGTCGATCCACGCACCGTTTTCCACAAACTGCATGGCGGCCGTGCCGAGCTTGAACCCGGTGTAGAGCGGCACCGTGACGACCAGACCGGCGATGGCGCCGACCAGCGCGATCCAGCGCACCATGGGGGCCTGTTCGTCGCGGCCCAGCGCCAGCAGCACGACGCCGAAGAAAATCGGCGTCCAGATTGCAAGGCTCAGCAAACCCATCTTTTTCTTCCTGTTCTTATTTGGCGAGCCACACGAAATACGTCATGAACAGCAGCACGCCCACGATCATCATGAGCGCGTAGTGGTAGAGGTAGCCGGTCTGCGCGCGGCGCACCACCGCAGACACCGCTCCCACGATCTTCCAGCTCGCGTTCACCACCCCGCCTTCGATCACACCCCGGTCACCGCCCTTCCACAAACCAATGCCGAGTCCACGCGCCGCCTTGGCCAGCACGTTTTCGTTGAACCAGTCCATGTAGTACTTGTTTTCCAGCACCACCACGATGGGGCGCAAGGCTCGGCCGATAGCGGCCGGCACCTTCGGATTGACGAGGTACATGTACCAGGCACTCACGGCACCGGCCAGAGCCAGGTACAGGGGCGGGGTGAAGAAAGAATGCGCAGCCATCGCCAGCGCGCCATGGAATTCCTCGGCAAAAGTCTTCATGGCCGGATGAGCATCCAGATTGATGAAGATCGCATCCTTCAGGAAATCGCCGAACAGCATGGGCTGGATCGTCATGAAGCCGATCACGACCGAAGGAATGGCCAGCAGCAGCAAAGGCACGGTGACCACCCAGGGCGACTCGTGGGGTTTGCCATCACCATGCCCGTGATCATGGTCGTCGTGATGTCCGTGGTCATCGTGGTGGGCATCAGGGTTCTGGTCGTAGCGCTCGACACCGTGGAACACCAGGAAGTAAAGGCGGAACGAATAGAAGGACGTGACGAACACACCGGCCAGCACGGCAAAGTAAGCAAAGCCAGACGCCGGCAGGTTGCTGAAGTGCACCGCCTCGATGATGCTGTCCTTCGAGTAGAAGCCCGCGAACAGGGGAGTGCCGATCAGCGCCAGCGTGCCCAGCAGTGAAGTTACCCAGGTGATGGGCATGTACTTGCGCAGGCCGCCCATCCAGCGGATGTCCTGGTTGTGGTGCAGACCCATGATCACCGAGCCAGCGGCGAGGAACAGCAGCGCCTTGAAGAATGCGTGCGTCATGAGGTGGAACACCGCCACCGAATAGGCCGAAGCGCCGAGCGCGACCGTCATGTAGCCCAGCTGCGAGAGCGTGGAATACGCGACCACGCGCTTGATGTCGTTCTGGATGATGCCGAGGAATCCCATGAACAGCGCGGTGATGGCGCCGATGACCATGATGAAGTTGAGCGCGGTGTCGGAAAGCTCGAACAGCGGCGACATGCGCGCCACCATGAAGATACCGGCCGTGACCATGGTGGCGGCGTGGATCAGCGCCGAGATCGGCGTGGGACCTTCCATGGAATCGGGCAGCCATACATGCAGGGGAAACTGCGCGCTCTTGCCCATGGCACCAATGAACAGGCAGATGCAGATGACGGTGATCAGCAGCCAGTCGGTACCCGGGAAACCCAGCTGGCCGAGTTCGGGTGCCTTGGCGAACACCTCGGTGTAGTTCATGGTGCCGGCATATGCCACGATGAGGCCGATGCCGAGAATGAAACCGAAGTCGCCCACGCGGTTGACCAGAAAGGCCTTCATGTTGGCGAAGATCGCCGTGGGCTTGTTGAACCAGAAGCCGATGAGCAAATACGACACCAGGCCCACCGCTTCCCAGCCGAAGAACAGCTGCAGCAGGTTGTTGCTCATGACGAGCATGAGCATGGAGAAGGTGAACAGCGAGATGTAGGCGAAAAAGCGGTTGTAGCCTTCGTCTTCTTCCATGTAGCCGATGGTGTAGAGGTGCACCATGAGCGAGACGAAGGTGACCACCACCATCATCATGGCGGTGAGGCCATCGACCAGAAAGCCGATTTCCATCTTCAGGTCGCCCACTACCATCCACGTGTACAGCGTCTCGTTGAAGCGGGCACCGTCGATCGCCACGCTCTTGAGCGTGGAAGCAGACAGGATGAACGCGATCAGGACGCCCAGGATGGTGAGCGTGTGCGAGGCACGGCGACCGATGACGTTGCCACCAAAGGTGGTGCCCAGAATGCCGGCCAGTGCGGCGCCCACCAGCGGGGCCAGCGGAACGGCGAGCAGGGTGCTTGCGGAGAGGGTGGTGCTCATGGGTTTCTTGCCTGAGTTCTCGTATGGATTGGCCCTGGCCTCAACCCTTGAGGGTGTTGAGTTCTTCGACGCTGATCGACGACTTGTTGCGGAACAGCAGCACCAGAATGGCCAGGCCGATGGCCGACTCGGCGGCGGCCACGGTCAGGATGAAGAACACGAACACCTGGCCGTGCATGTCCCCCAGATAGTGGGAGAAGGCCACGAAGTTCATGTTGACGGCCAGCAGCATGAGCTCGATGGCCATGAGCAGGACGATGAGGTTCTTGCGGTTGAGAAAGATGCCCACGACCGACAGCGCAAACAGGATCGCGCCGACGGAAAGGAAATGACCCAGGGTCAGGCTGGTGAGTGTCATGCCTTGCCCTCCTCGGCAGCGGTATTGTCGGTAGGGGGTGGCGCCTTCTGGGTGGCCGCCATCGGCACGATCACCAGCCGATCGCGCGCCCGCACGTGCACCTGCAGCGCCGGGTTGATGGCCTTGCTGTCCTTGCGCTGGCGAAGCGTGAGCGCAATGGCGGCAATCATGGCCACCAGCAGGATCACAGCGGCCACTTCCACCGGATAGAGGTACTCGGTGTAGAGCAACAAACCGAGTTCGCGCGTGTTCGAGTAGTTTGCTGCGTTCACGCCGACATCCGCCGCATCAGGGCTGGCCGCGAGCGTGGGGAAACCGGCCCACAGCACCACCATGAGCTCTGCCGCCACCAGACCACCGAGGATTGCGGCCAGCGGGAAGTTTTTCCAGAAGCCCTTGCGAACCGAATCGATGTTGATGTCGAGCATCATCACGACGAAGAGGAACAGCACCATCACCGCGCCCAGGTAGACCAGCACCAGCGTGATGCCCAGAAACTCGGCCTTAAGCAGGAGCCACAGAGCCGCTGCTTGCGAGAACGCGAGCATGAGAAAGAGCACGGCATGAACCGGGTTGCGCGCGGTGACCACGCGGTAGGCTGCAAACAGCAACACTGCCGCGAAGAGGTAAAAAAAGCCGGTCTGGTAATCCATGGCGAGGTTCTTGAATCGTGTGCCGAGGGTCAGCGGAGATCAGCGGTAAGGCGCATCGGCGGTGCGTGCGGCGGCAATTTCGGTCTCGTAGCGGTCGCCCACGGCAAGGAGCATTTCCTTGGTGAAGTACAAGTCGCCGCGTTTCTCGCCGTGGTATTCGAAGATGTGTGTCTCCACAATCGAATCGACCGGGCAGCTCTCTTCGCAGAATCCGCAGAAGATGCACTTGGTGAGGTCGATGTCGTAGCGCGTGGTGCGGCGCGAGCCGTCGTCTCGAACATCGGATTCGATGGTGATGGCCATGGCCGGGCACACCGCTTCGCAAAGCTTGCAGGCAATGCAGCGCTCTTCGCCGTTTTCGTAGCGGCGCAGCGCGTGCAAGCCGCGAAAGCGCGGGGACAGCGGCGTCTTTTCTTCAGGGAACTGCACCGTGATCTTGCGCTTGAACGCATAGCGGCCCGTCAGCGCCATGCCTTTGAACAGTTCCACGAGCAGGAAGCTGTTGAGGAAGTCGCGAAACGAGAATGGCGCCACGACAGCAGGCGCTGCAACGGAATGTGCGGTGGTGGTGGACATGGTCTTTCGCCCTCTTATTTCCAGAGGTTCCACGAGGTCTGCATCAACGCGCCGACCAGCAGCAGGTAGATGAGCGTGACGGGAATGAAGATCTTCCAGCCCAGACGCATGATCTGGTCATAGCGGAAGCGCGGAAAGGTGGCGCGGATCCAGATGAACATGGAAACCACGACGCACGTCTTGATGCCCAGCCAGATCCAGCCTGGCACCCAGTTGAACAACGCGTGGTCGATCGGCGAGAGCCAGCCGCCGAGGAACATGAGCACGGCGAGCACGGACACCAGCCACATGCTGGCGTATTCGGCCAGGAAGAAAATGGCAAAGCCCATGCCGGAGTACTCGACCATGTGGCCAGCCACGATCTCGGCCTCGCCTTCCACCACGTCGAACGGGTGGCGGTTGGTTTCGGCCACGCCGGAGATCAGATAGACAAGGAAGATCGGCAGCAGCGGCAGCCAGTTCCACGAGAGAAAGTTCAGGCCGACGTCGGCGGCCATGCCGCGCGACTGCGAAGCCACAATCTCACCGAGATGCAGGCTGCCAGCGGTCATGACCACGACCAGGAAACAGAAGCCGATGGCGATTTCGTAGCTCACCATCTGCGCCGAGGCGCGCAGCGCGCCCAGGAAGGCGTACTTGGAGTTGGATGCCCAGCCCGCAATGATCACGCCATACACCTCGATGGAGGTGATGGCCAGGATCACCAGCAGGCCGGCGTTCACGTTCGCAATGATCGCTTCGGGACCGAAGGGAATCGCCACCCAGGCCGCGAGCGCCGGCATGATGGCCATCACCGGGCCGAGGCGGAACAGGCCATTGCTGGCGGCACTCGGGCGGATCAGTTCCTTGGTGAGCAGCTTGAGCGCGTCGGCAATCGGCTGCAGCAGCCCCATGGGGCCCACGCGGTTGGGGCCATGGCGCACCTGGATCCAGCCGAGCAGCTTGCGCTCCCACAGCGTGAGGTAGGCCACCGCGCCCATGAGCGGCGCGAGCACGGCCACGATCTTGATCAGGTTCCAGATCAAGGGCCACGCAGCCGTGGTCCACCACGGGGCGGCAATCAGGCCCAGGCCGCCGTTGTAAAAGGCATCGATCACGCGGTGGCTCCTTCCACGGCAAGGACGGCCCGCGCATCGGCGGTGAGTTGCAAGGAAGTGGCGCGGCGCACCAGACCGTCGAGCTGGTAGATCGAGGCCACGCAGGGCTCTGAGGAGGCGTGCGCAGTGTCAATGGCGGCGCTGCTGGCGTTGCTGAGGCGTGCGGCATCGACCAGCGCGCCGGAGGCCACGCCAGGCAACGCGCTGGCCAGCACGGCTTGCGAGGAATCGGCATCGAAACCGGGCAGATCAAGCAGATTGCCCAGCACGCGCAACACCTTCCAGGCCGGACGCGTTTCGCCCAGGGGACGCACCACGGCGTGGAAACTTTGCAGGCGGCCTTCGGCGTTGACGAAGGAGCCCGAGGTTTCGGTGAACGGCGCGATGGGCAGCAGCACATCGCTCACATCCAGGTTGGTCTTGAACGGGCTCAGCGTGACCACCATGCCAGCCCTGTAGAGGCCCTCGACGCCTGCAGCCGAATCCTGGTCAGGCTCGGTGTTGAGCAGGATGGCGGCCTTGAGGCCACCGGTCAACATACGGCCGGCGTTCAGGCCGCCTTGTCCGGGGAGCGCGCCCACCAGTTGGGCGCCCACGGTGTTGGCGGCTTCGGTGAGGTAACCCACGGTGGCACCGGTCTGCTGCGCGATCCAGTTCGCCAGCATCAGCAGGCTCGACGCCTTTTCATGGTGAGCTGCGGCATTGCCCAGCAGGATGGCTTTCCGCTCACCGCCGAGCAGCGACTTCGCCACCGCACGGTGCAGGTCGGACACCTCGGCGCTCACGGGGGCAGAGGCGCCAGTTTCGGCGGCCACGGCCGATGCGATGCCAGCCAGCGCCGACACCCAGCCGGCGGCGCCAGCGAGCACGGTGTTCTTCAGCGGCATGGCCCAGTCTTGCGCCGTCGCATTCAGCACATTCACCTGTGCACCCTTGCGCTGCGCCTGGCGAATGCGCTGAGCGAACAGCGGGTGGTCCTTGCGAAGGTTCGAGCCCACCACCAGCACGCGCTGCAGCGTGGACAACGAGGCGATGGGCATGCCCAGCCAGCGGGCCGAGCCGGCGGGTGCAGCGTTGGCGAAGTCAGCGTGGCGCAGGCGCGCATCGATGTTCTGGCTACCCAGACCGCGCATGAATGCACCAGCGAGGGCCAGCTCTTCCAGCGTGCTGTGCGGGCTCGCCAACAAGCCGATGACGCCGGCGCCGTGCTCGGCTTTCACCTGCTTCAGACCGTTGGCCACGTATTCCAGCGCGGTCTGCCAGTCCACCGTCTTCCACTCGCCTCCCTGCTTGAGCATGGGCGCGGTGAGCCGATCCTCGGTATTGAGCGCTTCGTACGAGAAGCGGTCGCGGTCAGCGATCCAGCATTCGTTGACGGCCTCATTCTCCAGCGGCAGCACGCGCATGACCCGGTGGTTCTTGACCTGCACGATCAGGTTGGCGCCGGTGGAGTCGTGCGGGCTCACGCTCTTGCGGCGAGAGAGTTCCCAGGTGCGGGCGCTGTAGCGAAATGGCTTGCTGGTGAGCGCACCCACCGGGCAGATGTCAATCATGTTGCCCGAGAGCTCGGAATCCACTGTTTCGCCGAGCACGGTGGTGATTTCCGAATGCTCGCCGCGGTGGATCATGCCGAGCTCCATGACGCCGGCCACTTCCTGGCCGAAGCGCACACAGCGGGTGCAATGGATGCAGCGGCTCATTTCCTCCATGGAGATGAGCGGGCCCACGTCCTTGTGGAAGACCACGCGCTTTTCTTCTTCGTAGCGCGAACCCGAACCACCATAGCCTACGGCCAAGTCCTGCAACTGGCATTCGCCGCCCTGGTCGCAGATGGGGCAGTCCAGCGGATGGTTGATGAGCAGGAACTCCATCACCGACTGCTGGGCCTTGATGGCCTTGTCGCTCTTGGTGCGGACGATCATGCCCTGCGTGACTGGCGTGGCACAGGCCGGCATGGGCTTGGGCGCCTTCTCCACGTCCACCAGACACATGCGGCAGTTGGCCGCGATGGACAATTTCTTGTGGTAGCAGAAATGCGGGATGTAGGTGCCGGCCTTTTCGGCCGCATGCATGACCATGCTGCCCGGGGGCACTTCCACCTTCTTGCCGTCGAGTTCGATTTCAACCATGGTGTTTCGTGTGTTCAGGCAACCTTGGCCGGGATGTGGGCGGTGGCAGCATTGATCTTGGCCTCGAACTCATGCCGGAAGTGTTTGATCATGGCGCGCACCGGCATGGCCGCTGCATCGCCCAGCGCGCAGATGGTGCGACCCATGATGTTCTCGGCCACGTTGTCGAGCAGCGCCATGTCGGCCGGCTTGCCCAGGCCACGGTCGATGCGGTCGACCACGCGCCACAGCCAGCCTGTGCCCTCGCGACACGGTGTGCACTGCCCGCAGGATTCGTGCATGTAGAAGTACGACAGGCGCTTGAGCGACTCGACCATGCAGCGCGAATCGTCCATCACGATAACGGCACCCGAGCCCAGCATGGAGCCGGCCTTGGCGATGGAGTCGTAGTCCATCGTGCACTCCATCATGATGTTCGCGGGCAGCACGGGCGCCGACGATCCACCGGGAATCACGGCTTTGAGAGTGCGGCCCTTGCGCACACCGCCAGCGAGTTCGAGCAGCTTGCTGAAGGGCGTGCCCAGCGGCACTTCATAGTTGCCGGGCAGTTCTACATCGCCACTGACGGAGTAGATCTTGGTGCCGCCGTTGTTGGGCTTGCCGCAGGCGAGGTAAGCCGCGCCACCATTTCGGATGATCCACGGCACCGCAGCAAACGTCTCGGTGTTGTTGATGGTGGTGGGCTTGCCGTACAGGCCGAAGCTGGCGGGGAATGGTGGCTTGAAGCGGGGCTGTCCCTTCTTGCCTTCGAGCGACTCGAGCAGCGCAGTTTCTTCACCGCAGATGTAGGCGCCGAAACCGTGAGCAGCGTGCAACTGGAAGTTGAACCCGCTGCCCATGATGCCGTCGCCCAGATAGCCTTCGGCGCGAGCCTCCTCCAGCGCGGCTTCGAATCGGTCGTACGCTTCGAAGATTTCGCCGTGGATGTAGTTGTACCCAACGCTGATGCCCATGGCGTAGGCGGCGATTGCCATGCCTTCGATCACGATGTGCGGGTTGTACATCAGGATGTCGCGGTCCTTGCAGGTGCCCGGTTCGCCTTCATCCGAGTTGCACACCAGGTACTTCTGGCCGGGGAACTGGCGCGGCATGAAGCTCCACTTCAGACCGGTGGGAAAGCCTGCACCGCCACGTCCACGCAGCGCCGACTCCTTCAAGGTGGCAATCACCTGATCCTGCGTCATCCCGACCACGGGCGGATCGCCCGCAGGCGGCGAGCCATCCTGGCCGAGCACCTTGCGCAGCGCCTGGTAACCACCCCGTGCCACGTAGTCCTTCAGCGACCAGTTGGCGCCGTCGAGGTCGGCGTAGATCTGCGGATTGATGTGCCGACCGTGGAAACAGGTCTGCAGGCCGGTTGCGCGGAACTGGGAGAGGATCTGCTCGGCGTTCATGACTGTCCTTCCGATGCCCGCAAACCATCGATCAATTGATCGAGTTTGTCGTTGCTCATGAAGCTGCACATGTGGCGATCGTTGACCAGCATCACCGGCGAATCGGCGCAGGCGCCCAGGCACTCGCTCTGCTGCAGGGTGAACATGCCGTCGGCCGTGGTCTCGCCCATGGTGATACCGAGCTTGCGCTCGAGATGGTGCAAGGCATGCGCGCCGTCGCGCAACTGGCACGGCAGATTGGTGCAGACGTTGAGCTTGAACTTGCCCACCGGCTGCTGGTTGTACATGTTGTAGAAGGTGGTGACCTCGTGCACGGCGATGGTTTCCATGCGCAGGTAGGCCGCCAGCGCGGCCTCGTCGGCCAGGCTCACGTGGCCCCGCTCCTGCTGGATGACGGCAAGACATGCCATCACGGCCGACTGGCGTTGCTCGCCCGGGTACTTGGCGACCTCGCGATCGAAACGCTGGATCGTGGATTCCGCAAAGGATGCGGTCGTATCGGTGCTCATCGGTCGATCTCTCCGAAAACGATGTCCATGGTGCCGATGATGGCCACCGCGTCGGCCAGCATGTGGCCACGCGCCATCTCGTCCATGGTGGCCAGGTGAGCGAAACCCGGCGCGCGAATCTTCAGGCGGTAAGGCTTGTTGGCACCGTCGCTCACGAGGTAGATGCCGAACTCGCCCTTGGGGTGTTCCACGGCGGCATAGGCCTCGCCCTCGGGCACATGGAAACCTTCGGTAAAGAGCTTGAAGTGGTGAATCAACTCTTCCATGTTGGCCTTCATGGCCTCACGCGCAGGAGCCGCCACCTTGTGGTTGTCGGTGATCACCGGGCCCGGGTTGGCGCGCAGCCATTTCACGCACTGCTGGATGATCAGGTTGGACTGCTTCATCTCCTCCATGCGGACGAGGTAGCGGTCGTAACAATCGCCGGTCTTGCCCACAGGGATGTCGAACGACATCTGGTCGTAAACGTCGTAGGGCTGCTTCTTGCGCAGGTCCCAGGCAATGCCGGAGCCGCGCAACATCGGGCCGGTCATGCCCAGGTTCAGTGCTCGTTCAGGCGTGACCACGCCGATGCCCACAGTGCGCTGTTTCCAGATGCGGTTGTCCGTGAGCAGCGTGTGGTACTCGGCCAGGTAGGTGGGGAAGCGCTGGGTGAAATCGTCGATGAAGTCCAGCAGCGAGCCCTGGCGGTTCTCGTTGAGCCGAGCCACACCGCGCGCATTGCGCACCTTGCTGGCGCGGTACTGCGGCATGGTTTCGGGCAGATCGCGGTACACGCCACCGGGACGGAAGTAGGCTGCATGCATGCGGGCGCCCGACACCGCCTCGTACATGTCGAACAGATCCTCGCGCTCGCGGAAGGCGTAGATGAGGATGGTGGAACTGCCGCAATCGTTGCCATGCGAGCCCAGCCACATGAGGTGGTTGAGCATGCGCGTGATCTCGGAAAACATCACGCGGATGTACTGCGCGCGCACCGGCACGTCGATGCCGAGCAACTTTTCGATGGCCAGGCAGTAGGCATGCTCGTTGCACATCATGGACACGTAGTCCAGGCGGTCCATGTAGGGCAACGACTGGATGTAGGTCTTGTGCTCGGCCAGCTTTTCGGTGGCGCGGTGCAGCAGGCCGATGTGCGGGTCGGCGCGCTGCACGACCTCGCCATCGAGCTCCAGCACCAGACGCAGCACGCCGTGCGCGGCCGGGTGCTGCGGGCCGAAGTTCAGGGTGTAGTTCTTGATTTCTGCCATGGGTGTGTTCAGTGCAGACCGCCGTAGTTGTCTTCGCGAATGATGCGTGGCGTGATTTCGCGTGGCTCGATGGTCACCGGCTCGTAGATCACGCGCTGGCGCTCGGCGTCGTAGCGCATCTCGACGTGGCCCGACAACGGGAAGTCCTTGCGGAACGGATGGCCGATGAAGCCGTAGTCGGTGAGGATGCGGCGCAGATCGTCGTGGCCATCGAACACGATACCGTAGAGATCGAAAGCCTCTCGCTCGTACCAGTTGGCGGCGGCCCACAGGGATGTGACCGAGTCGAGCACCGGGAAGTCGTCTTCCGGGCAGAACACGCGCACACGCACACGGTGGTTGTGCTCGACCGAAAGCAGGTGCACCACAGCGGCGAAGCGCTGGCCTTCCCAGCGACCATCACCGTAGGTCTGGTAGTCCATGCCGCAGAGGTCGATGAGCTGTTCGAAGCGCGCTTCCGGCGCATCACGCAGCATCTGCATGACCGCCAGGTAGTCGGCAGCACTCACCGTCAGGGTGAGCTCGCCCCGCGCCACGGTGAGCGACACGGCACGATCGCCAAGCAGTTTGCCCAGGGCGCTCTGCAGCGCCTCGGGTTCGACGGCGTGGGGGGTGACGACGGAGTCGGTCATGAAGGTTCTTTCAATGCCCTGGCGTACAACGAATGCAAAGACGGCGCGCTCAGGCCCGGGCGATGGTTTGTGTGCGGCGGATCTTCTGCTGCAGCTGGATGATTCCGTAAAGCAGGGCTTCGGCGGTGGGCGGGCAACCGGGCACGTATACATCCACCGGCACGATGCGGTCGCAACCCCGCACCACGGAGTAGCTGTAGTGGTAGTAGCCGCCGCCGTTGGCGCAAGAGCCCATGGAAAGCACCCAGCGCGGCTCGGCCATCTGGTCGTAGACCTTGCGCAGAGCCGGCGCCATCTTGTTGCAAAGCGTGCCCGCCACGATCATCAGATCGGACTGACGGGGACTGGCGCGAAACACCTCCGAGCCGAAGCGGCCGATGTCGTAGCGCGCCGCAGCCGCGTGCATCATCTCGACCGCGCAGCACGCCAGACCGAAGGTCATGGGCCACAGCGAGCCCGTCTTGGCCCAGTTCACCACCGAGTCGTAGCTGGTGGTGACGAAACCTTCCTTGAATACGCCTTCAATCATGAAACGCTCCGGTGCATTCGTGTGTGTTCTTGAAGTTCATTCCCAGTCCAGCGCGCCCTTCTTCCACTCGTAAGCGAAGCCCACGGTGAGGATGGCAAGGAAGACCACGCCCGCGAGAAACCCGGTAACTCCGATGTCGGAAAAAGCCACGGCCCAGGGAATGAGAAAAGCGATCTCGAGATCGAACAAGATGAAGAGAATGGCCACGAGGTAATAGCGCACATCGAACTTCATGCGCGCGTCTTCGAAGGCCTCGAAGCCGCATTCGTAAGGGGAGTTTTTCTCGGCGTCCGGCAGGTTGGGGCCGAGGATGCAGCCGAGCACCTGCGGGATGATCCCGACGGCAATACCCACCAAGATGAACAGAAGAACGGGAAGGTATTGTTCGAGACTCATCTTGGTCGATTCCGCTGACACGGTGTGGGACCGTGTTGCCAAAGATTGGTGCCGACGGCGAGACTCGAACTCGCACAGCTTTCGCCACTACCCCCTCAAGATAGCGTGTCTACCAATTTCACCACGTCGGCTGGTCTGCATTTGTCGGCCCGCGAGGAACAGTGCGGGCCTTGCTGACAAGCTATGGAGTTTACCCTGAAACCCCCCCTGTTTTTGCAGCGCAGCAGAGGATTTTCTGAGGTGCCCGCCATGGACGGCGGACACATCGCAAATCAGATTACTTCGAGGGAATCTGCCCCGCGCCTTCGGCCGCAGGCTGGGGTGCCGCACCGGAAGCAGCCGGTGCAGGTGCTGGAGCCATGCCCGGCGTGCTGCCTGGAATCTGCTGGGCTGCGCCGGCCGGCTGGGCGGGTGCGGCCACACCTTCGAGCACGCTGCCCGAACTGGGTGCAGTGCGCAGGTTACCGAAGTAGGCCAGGCCCAGCGTGCAGCTCAGGAACACGGCGGCGAGCACGGCCGTGGTGCGTGAAAGAAAGTTGGCTCCACCCGAAGCGCCGAACAGACTGGCCGATCCAGCGCCGCCACCACCGAATGCAGCGCCCGCATCGGCACCTTTTCCGTGCTGCATGAGGATGAGGCCGATCATGGCCAGGGCCGACAGAATCTGCACCGCCAGCAAAAGGGTCAATACGATGTTCATTGGTTACTCCGGGAAACTTTGAGTGCCGTGTCCAAGGGACACGAAAAAGGTTAACGGGCTGCGCCCACGATCTGGAGGAAGTCAGCCACTTTCAATGAAGCGCCGCCGATCAGGCCGCCGTCGATATCGGGTTGCGCCAGCAGACTGGCGGCGTTGGCCGCGTTCATGCTGCCGCCATAAAGGATGTGTACGCGTTCCGGGTGCTGAGTGGCAGCCGCAATCTGCGCGCGCAGCACGGCATGAACCTGCTGCGCTTGCTCGGGCGTGGCGGTCTTGCCGGTGCCAATGGCCCACACGGGTTCGTAGGCCACCACGATTTCACTGGTGCAATGCGCCACCACATGGATCACAGCGGCAAGCTGGCGTTTGACCACGAGTTCGGTCTGACCCGCCTCCCGCTCGGACAATGTTTCGCCCACGCACACGATCGGCGTGATGCCCGCCGCCAGTGCGCGTTGTGCCTTGTTGGCCACGGTCACATCGCTCTCCGCGTGGTACTGCCGACGCTCGGAATGACCCACGATCACATAGCGGCAACCGAAGTCGCGCAGCATCGCGGCCGACACTTCGCCGGTGTAGGCGCCCTGCTCATGGGCAGATACATCCTGCGCGCCCCAGCCGATCGGTGAGCCCTGGAGCAGACCCTGCACCTGCGCGAGGTAAGGCGCGCTCACGCACAGAGCCATGTCGGCAGCCGGTGAGGCAGCGCCGAGTCCATCGAGCATGGCCTTGACCAGCGCTTCGTTGGCGGCCAGCGAGCCGTTCATCTTCCAGTTGCCAGCGATCAGTTTTCTCATGCTCGTTCGTCTCTCTGCTTTCAGGACCAGTTCAGCACCAGCTTGCCCACGTGCTGATTGGATTCCATCAGCGTGTGCGCGGCAGCGGCGTCGCCGGCCTTGAACACTTCGTGAATAACGGGACGGATACGGCCATCGGACAACAACGGCCACACGTTCTGGCGAAGAGACTGCGCAATCGCCGTCTTGAACGCCACCGAACGCGGCCGCAATGTGGACCCTGTGACCGTGAGCCGTCGGCGCAGCACAAGCCCGGCGTTGATCTCGGCCTTCACGCCGCCCTGGACCGCGATGATCACGAGGCGGCCGTCCTCGGCCAGACACTCGATCTCGCGGGCCACGTAGGCGCCAGCGACCATGTCGAGGATGACATCGACGCCCTTTTTGTCGGTGAGCCGCGCCACCTCTTCCACGAAGTCCTGCGTCCGGTAGTTGATCGCGTGATCGGCACCCAGTTGCAGGCAGGCGGCGCATTTTTCGTCGCTGCCCGCCGTGGCGATCACGCGCGCGCCCAGGGCCTTGGCCATCTGGATCGCGGTGACGCCGATGCCGCTGGTGCCGCCCTGAATGAGCAGGGTCTCACCCGCTTGCAGGCGGCCCCGGTCGAACACGTTGCTCCAGACGGTGAAGAAGGTCTCGGGCAAAGAAGCCGCAGCCACGTCGTCGAGCCCCTGCGGCACGGGGAGGCACTGGCCCACCGGCGCCACACACCACTGCGCGTAACCACCGCCAGCGACCAACGCGCAAACGCGGTCGCCGACTTTAAGGCCCGCTTCGGCCATGGCTGCCGCATCACCCGATTCGATGACCCCCGCCACCTCAAGACCAGGAATGTCAGAGGCGCCTGGTGGCACCGGGTAGTTGCCGGTGCGCTGCAGCACATCGGGGCGGTTCACGCCCGATGCGCTGACGCGAATCAGCAGCTCGCCCGCACCCGCCACCGGCACTGGCCGTTCGGCCAGGCGCAGCACCTCGGGTGCGCCATAGGCGCTGATTTCAACGGCCTGCATGACCGGCACCACTGGCGACATCAGACCTGGGGTTGCGCAGGCTGCGACTGCTCGCCGGTGTTGCGCTCGGCCAGTGCCTTCATGGACAACTTCACGCGGCCCTTTTCGTCGGTCTCGAGCACCTTAACGCGCACCACCTGGCCTTCGGTCAGGTAGTCGGTGACCTTTTCAACGCGTTCGTGCGCGATCTGGCTGATGTGCAGCAGGCCGTCCTTGCCCGGCAGCAGGTTGATCAGGGCACCGAAGTCGAGGATCTTGGTGACCGGGCCTTCGTAGACCTTGCCCACTTCGACTTCGGCGGTGATCTGCTCGATGCGGCGCTTGGCTTCGTCGGCCTTGGCCGAGTCGGTGGACGCGATGGTGATGGTGCCGTCTTCGTCGATGTTGATCTGCGTGCCGGTCTCTTCGGTCAGCGCGCGGATGACGGAACCGCCCTTGCCGATCACGTCGCGAATTTTCTCGGGGTTGATCTTCATGGTGAAGAGCTTGGGCGCGAAGTTGGACACTTCGGTCTTGGCTTCGCCCATGGCTTCCTGCATCTTGCCCAAGATGTGCATGCGCGCTTCCTTGGCCTGTGCCAGTGCGACCTGCATGATTTCCTTGGTGATGCCCTGGATCTTGATGTCCATCTGCAGCGCCGAGATGCCGTTGGTGGTGCCGGCAACCTTGAAGTCCATGTCGCCCAGATGATCTTCGTCACCCAGGATGTCGGTCAGCACGGCGAAGCGGTTGCCGTCCTTGATCAGGCCCATGGCGATGCCGGCCACGTGGGCTTTCATCGGCACGCCAGCGTCCATCAGTGCCAGGCAGCCGCCGCACACCGATGCCATCGACGAAGAGCCGTTGGATTCGGTGATTTCGGACACCACACGCATCGTGTAGGGGAAGTCTTCCTTGCTGGGCAGGGCGGCGATCAGCGCGCGCTTGGCCAGACGGCCGTGGCCGATTTCGCGGCGCTTGGGCGTGCCGAAGCGGCCAGCTTCACCGGTGGCGAAGGGAGGCATGTTGTAGTGGAGCATGAAGCGGTCTTCAAACTCGCCGGCCAGCGCGTCGATGCGCTGAGCGTCGCGATCGGTGCCGAGCGTGGCCACCACCAGCGCCTGGGTTTCACCCCGGGTGAACAAGGCCGAACCGTGGGTGCGCGGCAGCAGGCCGTTGCGGATTTCAATGGCGCGAACGGTGCGCGTGTCGCGGCCGTCGATGCGCGGCTCGCCGGCCAGAATCTGGCCCCGAACGATCTTGGCTTCGATCTCGAACAGCAGGGCTTCAATGGCCACGTTGTCGAACGCCACGCCTTCGGATTTCAGGGCAGCAAACACATCGGCGTAGGCGGCGCGGCAGGCCTGCGTGCGGGCCTGCTTGTTGCGAATCTGGTAAGCGGCCTCGAGCTTGGCCTTGGCCAGACCGTCGATTTTCGCGATCAGCGGTTCGTCCTTGGCCGGCGGCTGCCAGTCCCAGGCCGGCTTGCCGGCGTCGCGCACCAGGTCGTTGATGGCGGCAATGGCAATGTTGCCCTGCTCGTGGCCGAACACCACGGCGCCGAGCATGATTTCTTCAGACAGCTGATCGGCTTCGGACTCCACCATGAGCACGGCGGCTTCAGTACCGGCCACCACGAGGTCGAGCTGGCTGCCCTTCAACTGGGTCTGGCCCGGGTTGAGCACGTACTGGCCGTTGATGTAGCCCACGCGAGCGGCGCCAATGGGGCCGTTGAACGGGATGCCGCTCACGGACAGGGCGGCCGAGGTGGCGATCATGGCGGCGATGTCGGCCTGCACTTCGGGGTTCAGGCTGACCACATGCACGATCACCTGAACTTCGTTGTAGAAGCCTTCAGGGAACAGCGGGCGGATCGGACGGTCGATCAGGCGGCAGGTCAGCGTTTCGAGTTCGCTGGGGCGGCCTTCGCGCTTGAAGAAGCTGCCGGGGATCTTGCCAGCGGCATACGACTTCTCGGTGTAGTCCACGGTCAGGGGGAAGAAGTCCTGGCCGGCCTTGGCTTCGGTCTTGGCGACCACGGTGGCGAGCACCACGGTGTCATCGATGTTGACCAGCACGGCGCCGGTGGACTGGCGGGCGATTTCGCCGGTTTCCATGGTGACCGTGTGGGGGCCCCACTGGAAGGTCTTGGTGACTTTGTTGAACATGCTCATGTTGTCTCTCCGTTAAATGCTCCCGCGTGTGGCGGAAGGCTCAACGTGCAGCGTGGCTGCACAAAACCCGGAAACACAACCCAGAACACGATGCCATTCCAGTTGGACTGTGGGCGCCCTGCTGCACGCACAAACCGCCTGGAATGACACAGCTTCGCTCTGTTGTCGATGCTTCCGGAATCAAAAATGGCCGATGACAAGCAAAAAACGCCCAAGCCGGCGAACCAACTCAGGCGTTTTGCGTGTCACAGCCGGCCCAATTACTTGCGCAGGCCCAGTTTCTGGATCAGGGCCAGGTAACGATCGGCGTCTTTGGACTTCAGGTAGTCGAGCAGCTTGCGACGGCGGCTCACCATGCGAAGCAGGCCACGGCGACCGTGGTGATCCTTGGCATGGGTCTTGAAATGGGGGGTCAGCTCGTTGATGCGAGCGGTGAGCAGGGCAACCTGCACTTCAGGGCTGCCGGTGTCGTTGGCAGCGCGTGCGTTGGCCGATACGACCTCAGCCTTGATGGATTGGGCGATCATGAAAATCCTTGGTTTTGACTTGCGTCCCGTCGCAGCTGGCAGGCTTTCCGGAAGGTGTCCGGAACCATGGGCCGCAGCGGGCGTGAATTGCCGTCCGTAAAGACAGCAACCGGCGATTATAGTCCAGACGGATTCAACGAGCCTGGACGTCGATCCAGTGACGAAGGCGCCGTACGCCCTCCACCAGCCGCTCCTTGTCTCGGCTGGCGAAACACCAGCGCAGCCAGCCAGCCGCTTCCGGGCTGAAGGCGCTGCCCGGCGCCAGGCCCAGGCCGGCCTCGCGGACCAGCCGCTTGGCGGTGTCCAGACAGTCGGCCTGCCCTTCCAGCCGGAAAAAGGCGTACATGCCCCCCAGCGGCTCGGCCAGAGTGACGCCGGGAAGGCCGCGCAGCAAGGGCACCAGGGTGTCGCGACAGGCCTTGAGGTGGGCGACCAAGGCCGGCGTGACCTCATCCCCGCGCAGGAGCGCCTGGGTGGCCGCGCGCTGCACGAACACCGGCGCACACGAGGTGTTGTATTCGATCAGCTTGCCCATGGCGGCGGTGAGTTCGGCAGGCAGCACCAGCCAGCCCAGGCGCCAGCCGGTCATGAGGAAACTTTTGGAAAAGCTGTGGGCGACGATCACCCGGTCTTGCGGCTCGGCGACGTCGAGGAAGCTGCTGGCCGCACCATTGGGCGTGTCGCCCGCGTAATACAGGCGCTCGTAGACCTCGTCGGCCAGGATCCAGGTGCCGGTGCGTCGGCAATGCGCAAGAATCGCTTGCTGCTCGCCGGCGGTCAGCGTCCAGCCCGTGGGGTTGTTGGGCGCGTTGACGATCAGCATGCGGGTGGCTGGGGTGATGGCCGCCAGCAGCGCGTCCATGTCCAGCACCCAGGCACCGGCGCGCGGGCCGGTGGCGAGCACCTTCAAGGGCACCGATTTCACACGCGCGCCCATGATGAGCGGCTGCGCCACCAGATTGGGCCAGGCCGGTGTGACCACCACCACTTCGTCGCCCGCCTCCACGATCGCCTGCGAAGCCAGCATCAAGCCATTGACACCGCCGGACGTGACCGCCAGACGATCCCGCCAGTGCGCTGCGCCACGCCCCGGGTGCAGGCCATCGGTGTACACGGCCAGCGCCTCACGCAACTCCGGCAGGCCCAGGTTGTGCGCGTAGAACGTCTCACCGGCCTGCAGCGACGCGATGGCGGCTTCGCGGATGAATCCCGGCGTGACCTCGTCACTCTCGCCAAACCAGAACTTCAGCACGTCATCCCGGCCCAGGCCCTCGTTGGCCACTTCCCGGATGCGCGAGGCCTCCAGATCGGCAACGATCTGGCGCGGCTGGGGAGCGTGCAATGGGCGATTCATCAGGGTCGGGTCATGTTGCATCGATGGGGTTGCTCGGCCTGCTGCGGCGTGAGGTTGCGGATCACGCGGAAACCATAACCGGAGCCTTCAACGTCGAATTTCACACCTGGCGCACCCTGGCGGTCCATCACCGCCACGGCCAGGCGCTGCTGGAACTGGTGGTCGCTGGCGCGCATGCGCGCGGTCTGCCCGGCCAGCGTCACTTCTGCCTTTTCCAGCTGGGCGGCGATGTTCGCGGCGTTGATTTCCGCGCCGGCCGCACCCGCGCGTTCGATGGCCTGAGCCAGCGATTCGATCATGAGTTGCATGCGCATGTGCACGTAGTCGTCTGCAGGACTGGGGAAACGCTGGCGGAACGACTGGTAGAACGCATCGGACTCGGGCGTGGGCACGTTGGGGAACCAGTCGGCCACGGCGATCACCTTGCCAATGCCGGCATCGCCCATGGCGGCGGGCGCGCCCAGCGCGTTGCCGTAAAACGTGTAGAAGCTGCCTTCAAAGCCCACTTCACGCGCGGCCTTCACCAGAAGGGTGAGGTCGTTGCCCCAGTTGCCGGTGAGTACGGCCTGGGCACCGCTGGCCTTGATCTTGGAGGCGTACGGCAGGAAGTCCTTCACCCGCGCCATGGGGTGAAGTTCGTCGCCAACGATCTTCACGTCAGGCCGCTGGGAAGCGAGCTGGGTGCGCGCTTCGCGCAGCACGGTCTGTCCGAAGCTGTAGTCCTGGCCGATCAGGTAGATGCTCTTGAGCGCCTTGTCCTCGCGCAACACGCTCATGAGTGCGCTCACGCGCATGTCGGCATGGGCGTCGAAGCGGAAGTGCCAGTAGCTGCACTTCTCGTTGGTGAGAACCGGGTCCACCGCCGAGTAGTTCAGAAACAGCATCTGGCGCGCCGGTTCGCGCTCGTTGTGCTTGGCAATGGCCTCGATCAGCGCGCTGGCCGCCGCCGACGAGTTGCCTTGCGTGACGATGCTGATGCCTTTGTCGGACGCGGCGCGCAGGGAAGAGAGCGCCTCTTCGGCCTGGCCTTTGCTGTCAAAGCGCTCAATGACCAGTGGCCGGTTGCCGCCTTGCGCGGCCGGCAGCTTGACCCCACCGCGTGCGTTGACGCGTTCGGTGGCCCACACGAGGTTGCGAAACACCGCTTCGCCCGTGTTGGCGAAGGGCCCCGAGAGGCCCTCGATCATGGCGATGCGGATCGGCGCGCCTGTGGCGGGCGCAGGAGCCTGCGCCATGGCCAACGGGGCACCGAAGGCGCTGAGGAGCAGGGCCGCAAGAAGGCGGCGGCGAAGGGATGACAGTGATTTCATTCGGGATATTGATCCGGTGAGCGTCTGATTCGAGATGCCTGCAACCCCTCAATGGAGTCGCGCAGGCGACAGAAGCCGGATTCTAATTCATAATTACAGAGCACTTCCCGACCCGAGTTCGGCCAGCGGCCAGCGCGGCTTCACGTCAAATTGGTAGCCGGCTGCCGTGGCGCCCTCTTCCCAGGCCAGCCCTGCCTGCACGCGCATGCCAGCAGCCAACGCGATCATGGCGCCGTTGTCGGTGCAAAGGTGCAACTCGGGATAGTGCACGCGCACACCGGCCTTCTGACAGGCGGCATTCAAGGTTTCGCGCAGCAGCGCATTGGCACCCACACCACCCGCCACCACCAACCGGCGCAGGCCACTCTGCCGCACCGCCGACATCGACTTCTTCACCAGCACCTCGACGATGGCGGCCTGCACGCTCGCGGCCACGTCGGCCTTCTGCTGCAGGGTCAGTGGATCGGCCAGGTGGGTGGTGGCGGGCCCCTCGGGCCGGGCATGGGCCAGCCTCTTCACCTGGGTGAGCACGGCGGTCTTGAGGCCGGCGAAGGAAAAGTCCAGATCGCCGCTGTGCAGCAGGGGCCGCGGTAGTTTGTAAGCCAGCGGATCGCCCTGTAAGGCGAGTTTCGCGAGCGCGGGTCCACCGGGGTAGCCCAGCCCAAGCAGCTTGGCCGACTTGTCGAAAGCCTCGCCGGCGGCGTCGTCGATGGTTTCCCCCAGCAGCTCGTAGTGGCCCACGCCGTGGACCTGCATGAGCTGGCTGTGGCCACCCGAAACCAGCAGCGCCACGAACGGGAACTCAGGTGGATCGGCGCTCAGGAACGGCGAGAGCAGGTGGCCTTCGAGGTGGTGCACGCCGAGCACCGGCTTGTCCAGCGCAAAGCCCAGCGCGCACGCCACACCGGATCCGACGAGCAAGGCGCCGGCCAGGCCCGGGCCCCGGGTGTAGGCGACGGCGTCCACCACAGAAAGCGGCAGGCCGGCCTGCGCGAGCACGGCGTCGGTCAGCGGCAACACGCGGCGGATGTGATCGCGGCTGGCGAGTTCGGGCACCACACCGCCATAGGCCTGGTGCATCTCGATCTGGCTGTGCAGCGCGTGGCCGAGCAGGCGTGGCGTGCCACTGCCGCTGGCATCGACCAGCGCCACGCCGGTTTCGTCGCAAGACGATTCGATTCCCAGGATGAGCATGCGGGCAAGTGTACGAGGCGGCATGCTTGTTGCTCAGTAGTGCTTCAGTACTCGGATCCAATCCCCACGAACGATGAAAACGGGCCTGAACTTCCTCGTTGCCGCCAAGCGGTGCGAAATCGCCGAGCTGAGGCAGCTCGCGCTCACCAGCGCGCTGGTGAATGTGACCGGGCGTCTGGTGCACGCGCTGCAGCGCGAGCGCGGCCTCTCCAATCTGTACCTCGGTTCGCAGGGCACGCTGTTCACGACGATGCGCGCCCAGCAAATCCAGCAAAGCCAGCAGATCGAAGCCGAGTTGCGCGCCTGTTTCGATAGCCTGGACACCGAAACAGCCCGCCTGGGCCACGGCGCGCGTCTCTTCAGCCGAATCGCCTATGTGCTGCACGGCCTGGACGCGCTGGGTGGCTTGCGCGAGCAGGTCGAGACCCTGACCTGGAACACGCGCCAGTCCACCGACGCCTACGTGCGGCTCATCGCGGGTTTGCTGGCGGTGGTCTTCGAGGCGGCGGACAGCGCCAGCGACCCCGAGATCTCGCGCTTGCTGGTGGCCCTGTTCAATTTCATGCAGGGCAAGGAATTCGCAGGGCAGGAGCGCGCTGCGGGCTCGGCGCTGTTTGCTTCCGGCCGGGCGGAAGTGGCTGAACAGCAGCGCCTGCTGCATTTCATCGAATCGCAAGAGCGCTGTCTGCAGGTTTTCAGCGAATTCGCCAACCCGCAGGCCGCCGATCTCTGGATCAGCAGCCAGGCCAGCGCCATGCTGGCCGAGCTGGAGCGCCTGCGCCGGGTGCTGTGCACCGCCAGCGACGGGGCGCCGCTGAACGCCCAGCTCAGCCAGGCCTGGTTCGACTGCTGCACGCGCCGCATCGACCGCATGAAATCGGTGGAAGACCGGTTGACGCTCGACCTGTTGCGCGCGTGCGAGGACAAGATTCTGGCCGCCACGCGCGAACTCGAGTCTTTTCACGCGCTGAACCCCCAGCCCTCGCCGGAGACAGACGCCCTCTCCTTCTTTCGCGACACCCGCGTGGAAATACCACCGGCGCCGGCCACCTCGGGCTACGGGCTCCAGCTGGAGCGTTCAATCCTCGATCTGGTGCAGGAACAGGCCCGGCGACTGCAGACCATGGGGGAAGAGCTCGACACCGTGCGGGCCAGCCTGAACGAACGCAAGCTGATCGAACGCGCCAAGGGCCTGCTGATGGCGCACCGCCAGCTCACAGAAGAAGAAGCGCACAAGACCATGCGCCAGATGGCGATGAACCAGAACCGACGGCTGATCGAGGTGGCCGAGGCGGTGCTGGCCATGGCCGACGTGCTGCCCCACCGCCGACCTTGATGGCGCGTGCAGGTGTTGCAGTGCACAAATAGCGTGCCGGCACGTTCCTTTGCACCACATTGAAGCCGTTCTCGGCCATCCGGAAAGGCTCAAGTCAAAGGGTCCTACCGGTCTGGAAAAGAATTTCCTTTAAAAATCATGGCTCTATGCGGCCACCCGGGATAACCCATCAGGGATGGCACGCAACCTGCTTTGAACAAGGCAGGAGAAGTTGAGCCAATGGCGGCATGACTTTTCACCGTCTTCCCAGACACAGGACAACGGCGTCCATTTCCGGCTTGCGCAACGCGAGCCAGGAGATGGGCGCCGTTTTGCTTTGGGTACCGCTTTTTTTATCAGCAAGGAGTTGGACATGAACGCAGACACCACGACCACGAGCCCGGCCGCCGCCGAAAGCGAAGTCCAGGCCGCCTCGCGCCGCGAGTTCATCAAGAAAGGCACGGCCATCGGTGGCGCGGCCCTCTTCTCCACACTCGGGCACCACGGCGTGTGGGCGGCGGGCTCGGATGCACCGGAGAAAACCGAAGTGAAGATCGGGTTCATTCCGCTGACCGACTGCGCCAGCGTGGTGATGGCCGCCGAACTCGGCATCGACAAAAAATACGGCGTGAAGATCATTCCCACCAAGGAAGCGAGCTGGGCGGGTGTTCGCGACAAGCTGGTCAACGGCGAGCTGGACATGGCCCACGTGCTCTACGGTCTGATCTACGGGCTGCAGCTGGGCACCGCTGGCCCGAAAAAGGACATGGCGGTCCTGATGAACCTGAACCAGAACGGCCAGGCCATCACGCTCTCGAAGAAGCTGGCCGACAAAGGCGCCGTGGACGGCCCATCGCTCGCCAAGCTGATGGCCACCGAAAAGCGGGAATACACCTTCGCGCAGACCTTCCCGACCGGCACGCACGCCATGTGGCTCTATTACTGGCTCGCCGCTGCCGGCATCGACCCCATGAAGGACGCGCGCGCCATCGTGGTGCCACCGCCGCAGATGGTGGCCAACATGCGCGTAGGCAACATGGACGGCTTCTGCGTGGGTGAGCCGTGGAACCACCGCGCCATCATGGACGGCATCGGCGTCACCGCCAACACCACGCAGGACATCTGGAAGGACCACCCCGAGAAGGTGCTGGGCACTTCGGCCGAGTTCGTGCAGAAGAACCCGAACACCGCGCGCGCCGTGACGGCCGCCATTCTGGAAGCGGGCAAGTGGATCGACGCCGGCCTGCAGAACAAGAACAAGATGGCCGAAACCATTGCGCAGCGTTCTTACGTGAACACCAGCGTGGACGCCATCAACCAGCGCATCCTGGGCCGCTACCAGAACGGCATGGGGAAGACCTGGGACGATCCCAACCACATGAAGTTCTACAGCGACGGATCGGCCAACTTCCCCTACCTGAGCGACGGCATGTGGTTCCTCACGCAGCACAAGCGCTGGGGCTTGCTCAAGTCGCACCCCGACTACCTGGCCGTCGCCAGACAGGTCAACCGCATCGACATCTTCAAACAGGCGGCCACGGCCAGCAAAACCTCGCTGCCGAAGTCCGAGATGCGCAGTGCGAAGCTGATGGACGGTGTGGTGTGGGACGGCAAAGACCCGGCGAAGTACGCCGACAGCTTCAAGATCAACGCGGCCTGACAGGCCAAAGCACCGGAGAAACACCATGGTCAGTGCCGTTTTCCATTCGCCGCTGGAGGGGTTGTCTGCGTCTGCGGCGCCGGCCAGCACCACCTCCAGCATGTCGATCATCCAGCCCCCCGTCGCCCAAGTCCCGCCCACGTCTCCCGCGTCCACGGGGGGCTGGGATTTGCGGTTTCTCTGGGCGGGCGTGCTGCCACCGGTGCTGGGGCTGGTGTTCCTGGTGGTGGTGTGGTCCATCGTGGCCAGCACCAGCAACAGTGGCATCCCCACGCCCATGCAGACGTGGACGCAGGCGGTGGAGGTGTTCTCCGATCCGTTCTACCAGGTCGGTCCGAACGACCAGGGTGTGGGCTGGAATGTGCTGATGTCGCTGCAGCGCGTGGCCATCGGCTTCGGTCTGGCCGCGCTTGTGGGCATTCCGGCCGGCTTCGCCATCGGGCGCTTCGAATTCCTGAGTCGCATGTTCAACCCGCTCATCAGCCTGCTGCGCCCGGTCTCGCCATTGGCCTGGCTGCCGATCGGTCTGCTGGTGTTCAAAGGCGCCAACCCGGCTGCCATCTGGACCATCTTCATCTGCTCCATCTGGCCCATGATCATCAACACCGCCGTGGGCGTGCAACGCGTGCCACAGGACTACATGAACGTGGCTCGTGTGCTCAACCTGAGCGAGTGGAAGATCTTCACCAAGATCCTGTTCCCGGCCGTGCTGCCTTATCTACTCACTGGCGTGCGCCTGGCCGTGGGCACAGCCTGGCTGGTGATCGTTGCTGCCGAGATGCTGACCGGTGGTGTGGGCATTGGCTTCTGGATCTGGGACGAGTGGAACAACCTCAACGTTGCCAGCATCATCATCGCGATCTTCGTCATCGGCATCGTGGGCCTGGTGCTCGAATTCGGCCTCATCAAACTGGCCACGCTGTTCACCTACGAAGAGGTGAAGTCATGACCCTTCGACAAGCTCAGGACGATCGGTCCATGAAGTACATCGAGATCCAGGGCGTCGAGCAGACCTTCAAGACGAAGAAGGGCAACTTCCCCGCGCTGCGCGACATCAACCTGACCGTGGCCAAAGGCGAGTTCGTCACCCTCATCGGCCACTCGGGCTGCGGCAAGTCCACGCTGCTCAACCTGATTGCCGGCCTTACCACGCCCACCAGCGGCGTGCTGCTGTGCGCCGACAGGGAGATCGCAGGCCCGGGCCCCGAGCGCGCGGTGGTGTTTCAGAACCACTCGCTGCTGCCCTGGTTGACGTGCTTTGAAAACGTGTACCTGGCGGTGGAGCGCGTCTTTGGCGCCACCGAGAACAAGCCGCAGCTCAAGGCTCGCACCGAAGCCGCGCTGGCGCTGGTGGGCCTGACCCCGGCCGCACAGAAACGCCCGGGCGAAATCTCGGGCGGCATGAAGCAGCGCGTGGGTATCGCGCGGGCGCTGTCCATGGAACCCAAGGTGTTGTTGATGGACGAACCGTTCGGCGCACTCGATGCCCTCACCCGCGCCAAGCTCCAGGACGAGCTGCTGGAGATCGTGGCGCGCACGCACAGCACGGTGGTGATGGTGACGCACGACGTGGATGAAGCGGTGCTGCTTTCAGACCGCATCGTGATGCTGACCAACGGTCCGGCCGCCACGATTGGTGAGGTGCTCACGGTGGATCTGCCTCGCCCGCGCAACCGCGTGGCACTGGCCGACGACCCGCACTACCAGCAGGCAAGAAAGGCCGTCATCGATTTTCTCTACACGCGCCAGGCGCATGTAGAAAAGGTGGCTTGAATGAACTTGCGCCCGTCCTCAGGCCCGTTCAGTTTCCGGCTCGAGTCCATCCAGGATGACCGGGTCTTCTTCCACCCAGTCGCGAGAGGCCGTACCTCGCGGCTTGCGGGGCTTCACTCTGGCAGGCACACCCACCGCAATCGAATTGGACGGCACATCGCGGGTCACCACCGCATTGGCGCCGATGTTCACGTTGTCACCAATGACGATGCGACCCAGCAATTTGGCCCCTGCGCCAATGTCGACGTTGTTGCCGATCACGGGCGCGCAAGGATCTTCAACACGGGCCAGACCCACCACCACCCCGGTGCGGATACGGCAGTTGTCGCCAAACTGCGCATAGCCGCTCACCACAACGCCACCCGAGTGATCGATGATGAAATTTTTCCCCACCCGGACTTCGCAGGGCAACTCGATGCCGGCAATCACCTGCACGAACTTGAAGAGCACCTTGTACAGGAGCGAAAAGGCTTTGCGCAGCACCGGTGGACGAATGCCGTAACGCCAGCGACCCAGCCGATACACCGCCATGGCCCAGAAGCCTTGCGCACCCCAATCGCTCCCATGAGCGCGGAAATCGGCGCGAATATTGTCGAACATGGAGAGTCTGCAGATCCACAGGAAGAAATGAACAGGAAGCGTCGGCCATGGCCTGACCATTCCAGATGCGACGTGCGTGAAAGAAAGCGCGCTCTTCTTGTTGTAACAAGCGTGATCGCCGACCGGCCACCCATGGACCTTGCACGCTGCAAGAAGTTGCATCTGTGCGGTAGGGCACACAGCACAGGCTGGGTAGGTCACTTTGCAATTCAAGCGATGGAGTTGCCGCGATGAAAAAAGCCCAACTTGTAATGGTCGGCAACGGCATGGCTGGCGTGCGCACGCTCGAGGAGCTGCTCAAGATTGCACCCGACCTGTATGACATCACCGTGTTCGGCGCAGAGCCGCACCCGAACTACAACCGGATCCTGCTCTCGCCGGTGCTGGCCGGGGAACAGACACTGGAGGAGATCGTGCTCAACGACTGGGCCTGGTACACCGAGCACGGCATCACCCTGCACGCGGGCAAGACCGTGACCGAAGTGGATCGCGTCAACCGCATCGTTCGCGCCAGCGACGGCACCGGCGGCGTGATCGAGGCCCCGTACGACCGCCTCATCATGGCCACGGGCTCCAACCCCTTCATGCTCCCCATTCCGGGCAAGGACCTGCAGGGCGTGCTGGCCTACCGCGACATCGCCGACACGCAGGCCATGATCGATGCGGCCAAGCAATACAAGCACGCGGTCGTCATTGGCGGCGGCCTGCTCGGCCTGGAAGCGGCCAACGGCCTGATGAAACGCGGCATGACGGTCAGCGTGGTGCATGTGGCGCCCTGGCTCATGGAGCGCCAGCTCGACGACGTGGCGGGCAAGTTGTTGCAGCAGTCGCTCGAGCAGCGCGGCATGAAATTCCTCATCGGGGGGCAAACCCAGGAGCTCGTCGGCGGCGACGATGGGCGGGTGAAAGCCATCCGCTTCAAGGATGGCACCGAACTGCCGGCCGACCTGGTGGTGATGGCCGTGGGCATTCGCCCCAATACCGCACTCGCCGAGTCGATGAACCTGCACGTGAACAAGGGCATCGTGGTGAGCGACACACTGCAGACTGTGACCGACCCGCGCATCTACGCGGTGGGCGAATGCGCGGCGCACCGCGGCATTGCCTACGGCCTGGTGGCGCCGCTGTTCGAGCAGGGCAAGGTGCTCGCCACGCACCTGGCCGAGTTCGGCATCGGCCGCTACAGCGGCTCGCTGACGTCGACCAAGCTCAAGGTCACTGGCATCGATCTTTTCAGTGCCGGCAATTTCATGGGTGGCGCCAACACCGAAGAGATCGTGATGAGCGATCCATCGGGAGGCGTCTACAAGAAGCTGGTGATCCAGGACGACAAGCTGGTGGGGGCCTGCCTGTACGGTGATACGGTCGATGGCTCGTGGTACTTCAAGCTGCTGCGCGATGGCCGCAGCGTGGCCGATATCCGCGACCGCCTGATGTTTGGCGAATCCAACATCGGTGACGTGGGTCACCAGGGCCACAGCAAGGCCGCCGCCATGGCCGACACCGATGAAGTCTGCGGCTGCAATGGCGTCACCAAGGGCAGCATCTGCAAAGCCATCAAGGACAAGGGCCTGTTCACGCTGGAAGAGGTGCGCAAGCAAACCAAGGCCAGCGCCTCGTGTGGCTCCTGCACCGGTCTGGTCGAACAGATTCTGATGTTCACCGCTGGCGGCGACTACTCCGCCACGCCCAAACTGAAGGCCATGTGCGGCTGTACCGACCACGGCCACCAGGCCGTGCGCGATGCGATCCGCGAGAGCAAGCTCCTGAGCATTGGTGCGGTTTTCCAGGGGCTGGGCTGGCGCACGCCCAACGGCTGCGCGACCTGCCGTCCCGCCGTCAATTACTACCTCATCAGCACTTGGCCCAAGGAGGCGAAGGACGATCCGCAGAGCCGCTTCATCAACGAGCGCGCGCACGCCAACATCCAGAAGGACGGCACCTACAGCGTGATCCCCCGCATGTGGGGCGGCGAGACCACGGCGGATGAATTGCGCCGCATTGCCGACGCGGTCGACAAGTACAAGATCCCGACCGTGAAGGTGACGGGTGGGCAGCGCATCGATTTGCTGGGCGTGAAGAAGGAAGACCTGCAGGCGGTATGGAAAGACATCGGCATGCCCAGCGGCCATGCCTACGCCAAAGCCTTGCGCACGGTGAAGACCTGCGTGGGCAGCGAGTGGTGCCGCATGGGCACGCAGGACAGCACGCAGATGGGCAAGGACCTGGAGCGCGCGATGTGGCGCATGTACGCGCCACACAAAGTGAAGTTCGCGGTGAGCGGCTGCCCGCGCAACTGTGCCGAGGCGGGCATCAAGGACGTCGGCATCATTGGCGTGGACAGTGGCTGGGAGATGTATGTGGCCGGCAACGGCGGCATCAAGACCGAGGTGGCCGAGTTCTTCACCAAGCTCAAGACCGCGGAGGAAGTGCTGGAATACACCGGCGCCTTCATGCAGCTCTACCGCCTGGAAGGCTGGTACCTGGAGCGCACCGTGCACTATGTGAACCGGGTGGGCATGGACCATGTGAAGAAGAAAATTCTGGACGACCACGAAGGCCGCAAGGCGCTGTGGGAGCAGTTGCAGTTCGCCCTCGACGGCGAACCCGACCCCTGGTTCGAACACCAGAAGGCTTCAGTGGACACGCGCCAGTTCATCCCAATCCAGCCAGTGGTCCTGGAAGGGAGTTCGGTATGAAAACGTGGATTCCCATCGCTCGAGTGGACGACATCCCCGTGCTCGGTTCACGCTGCGTGAAACGTGAACACGGGCTGGACGTGGCGGTGTTCCGCAACGCCGAGAACGAGGTGTTCGCCCTGCTCGACCGCTGCCCGCACAAAGGAGGTCCGCTGAGCCAGGGCATTGTCTTCGGCACGCACGTGGCCTGCCCGTTGCACAACTGGACGATCGGGTTGGACAGCGGTTGTGCCAGGGAGCCGGACGAGGGGTGCACGCCCCGGTTTCTGGTGAAGGTGGAAGACGGGGTGGTGCATCTCGACGCCGAAGAGCTGGAGCATCACGCGACCGATCTCGCGCGCCCCGTCGCCGGTCCGGCGCGACGCACCGTGTCAGCATGAACCCGGCGACCACCCGCTCGACCTGCCCCTACTGCGGCGTGGGTTGCGGGGTGCTGATTGAAAGCACGGGCAGCCAGATCACCGGCGTGCGCGGTGACCCCGATCACCCAGCCAACTTTGGCAAGCTGTGCACCAAGGGCCAGACCCTGCACCTGACCGCTTCACCCGCGATCGCGCAGCAGACGCGCCTGCTGCAACCGATGCAACGCGTGCAGCGCGGCGCGCCCGCGCAGGCCGTCCACTGGGACGCGGCGCTCGACCTCGCCACCGACCGCTTCGCTTCCATCATTGAAAACAATGGTCCCGACGCGGTCGGCTTCTACATCAGCGGTCAGTTGCTCACCGAGGACTACTACGCGTTCAACAAGCTCGCCAAGGGCATGATCGGCACCAACAATGTGGACACCAACTCCCGCCTGTGCATGAGCAGCGCGGTGGCGGGCTACAAGCTCACGCTGGGCGCCGATGCGCCACCGGCCTGCTACGACGACGTGAACCACGCGCAGTGCCTTTTCATCGTCGGCAGCAACGCGGCGTTTGCCCACCCCGTGCTGTTCCGGCGCATCGAGGAAGCGAAGGCGAACAACCCCGGCATGAAGGTGATCGTGGCCGACCCGCGCCGCACCGACACCGCCGGATTCGCCGACCTGTTCCTGCCCCTGCAGCCTGGCAGCGATGTGATGCTGTTCCACGGCCTGCTGCACATCATGCTGTGGGAAGGCTGGCTGGATGCGGCCTATATCGCTGCGCACACCAGCGGCTTCGAAACGCTCAAGACCCTGGTGCGCGAGTACACCCCCGAACGCGTGGCACAGGCCTGCGGTCTCAAGAAGGAAGACCTGTTCACTGCCGCAAAGTGGTTCGCCACATCGCCCGCCACGCTCAGCCTGTATTGCCAGGGCCTGAACCAGAGCAGCAGCGGCACGGCAAAAAATGCCACGTTGATCAACCTGCACCTGGCCACCGGCCAGATCGGCAAACCCGGCGCCGGGCCCTTCAGCCTGACCGGCCAGCCCAACGCCATGGGCGGGCGCGAGGTCGGCGGCCTGGCCAACCTGCTGAGCGCTCACCGCGACCTGGCCAACCCGCAACACCGCGCCGAAGTGGCCGCGCTGTGGGGCGTGCCAGACGTACCCGACAAACCGGGCAAGACCGCCGTGGAGATGTTCCAGGCCGCGGCCGACGGCGAGATCAAGGCGCTGTGGATCGCCTGCACCAACCCGGCCCAGTCCATGCCCGACCAGGCCACCGTGCGCCGCGCTCTGCAACGTGCCGAGTTCGTGGTGGTGCAGGAGGCCTACGCCACCGCCGCCACCTGCGACTACGCCGATCTGCTGCTGCCCGCCACCACCTGGGGCGAGAAGGATGGCACCGTGACCAACAGCGAACGCCGCATCAGCCGCGTGCGCCCGGCCGTGCCAGCGCCGGGGCAGGCACGTCACGACTGGCGCATCGTGGTTGACTTCGCGCGACGCATGGAGGCGCGCGTGCATCCTGGCAGGCCCACCCTGTTCCCTTACCTCGATGCAGAAAGTCTCTGGCTCGAACACCGCGAATCCACGCGCGGGCGCGATCTCGACATCACCGGCCTGTCCTACGCCATGCTGGAGCACAGCGGTCCACAACAATGGCCCATCAAGGCCGGCGAGGCCACGGGCAAGGAACGCCTGTACGAAGACGGCGTCTTTCCCACGCCCGATGGTCGAGCCCGCTTCGCCGCCCTGCCCTTCGTGCCACTGGCCGAACCGCGCGAATCTCGCTACCCGTTTTCGCTCACCACCGGCCGGCTGCGTGACCAGTGGCATGGCATGTCGCGCACCGGCACGTTGGGCCGACTGTTCGGGCATGTGGCCGAGCCCGCCGTGCAGCTGAACCCGCAGGACATGGAGCGCCGTGGCCTGAAGGACGGCGACCTGGTGCACGTCACCAGCAAACGCGGCTCCATCCTGGTGCCGGCGCAGTCGTCAACCGAAATCGGCCTGTCGCAGGCCCACATCGCCATGCACTGGGGCTCCGAGTTCTTGAGCGGCATGAGCAGCACGGGCGAGGTGCTCGCTGGCGTGAACGCGCTCACCACGTCGGCATATTGCCCCACATCGAAACAGCCTGAGCTCAAGCACGCGGCGGTGAAGGTGCTCAAAGCGGAACTACCGTGGGCGCTGCTGGCCGTGGCCTGGTTGCCAGAAGGGCAAGCGCTGGAAACGCGTGAAGGCTTGCGCCAGCTGATGGCTCGTTTTCCCTTTGCCTCCTGTGTGCCTTTTGGACGAGAGCGCGCCGGTGTGCTGTTCCGCGCCGCCGCGCACGAGGCACCCGAAGCCGCGCTGATCGAGCGCATCGAAGCACTGCTGGGACTGAACACCGCCGATGCGTTGCGCTACGCAGACCGGCGCCTGGGCCAGCGGCGCACCGCGCGCCTGGTGCGCCAGGGCGATGCCACGCGGCTCGAAGGCTTTGTGCTGGCCGGCGACACGCGCGCCGAGGTCTGGATCAAACCGCTGCTGCAGGACGAGCTGCCCGCCGCCGCCTACGGCCGCCTGCTGCTGATGCCAGGCGCCAAAGCGCCGGTGGCGGTGGTGGCCAGGGGCAGGCAGATCTGCACCTGCTTCAATGTGAGCGAGGATGCCATCCAGGGCCGCCTGCAATCTTGCGAGGGCAACGAGGCCGAACGGCTGTCTGCCCTGCAGCAAAGTCTGCACTGCGGCACCAACTGCGGTTCCTGTGTGCCTGAACTCAAGCGCCTCGTGCGCGACACCACGCCCAGGCTCGCAATCGCCATATAACGCGAAGTCATCAAACTTCCCGGACAATCCGCGAAACATCGTCTTCCATGGGAATCAGCCACTACATCAAGGACATCGGCCGCGGCAAGGAAGGCGCCCGCTCGCTCACCCGCGAGCAGGCCGCCGACCTGCTGGGCCAGGTGCTGGACGGCGTGGTGAGCGACCTGGAGGTGGGCGGCTTTTGCCTGGCCATGCGCATCAAGGGCGAGACACCCGAGGAAATGGCGGGCTTTCTGGATGCGGCCCATGCGCGCCTGCTGCGCCTGCCCGACTCGGGTCACCCCACCGTCGTTCTGCCCAGCTACAACGGAGCGCGCAAACTGCCGGTGCTCACGCCTCTGCTCGCCCTGCTGCTCGCGCGCCATGGCGCGGCGGTGCTGGTGCACGGTACCGCCACCGAAGACAAGCGGGTACCCGCCGAAGCGGTGTTCGCCGAACTCGGCATCGCGCCCTCCCTGCACCTGGCTGCGCTGTCCGCGGGTGAACTCGCCTTCGTGCCCACCGAGGTGCACCTGGCCAGCCTCAAGCGGCTGCTCGATGTGCGCCGCGCAGTGGGCCTGCGCAACCCGGCGCACAGCCTCGTCAAGCTCATGAACCCTTGCGCTGGCCGAGCCTTCATTGTCGGCAGCTACACGCACCCCGAATACGCCACCTCCATGGCCCAGACCTGGACGCTGACCGGCGCGCATGCCCTGCTGCTGCGCGGCACCGAAGGCGAGCCCGTGGCCGATGCGCGCCGCACACCCCGCATGGAAGTGTTCCGCGATGGCCAGCGCACCGAGGTGCAGGCAGCGCAGGACGGGCCGCTGGCGCAACTGCCGTCTCTGCCGTCCACCGACGCCGCCCAAACCGCTGCTTACATCCGCGCTGTGCTCGATGGCCAACAGCCTGTGCCCACACCCATCGCCCTGCAGGTGGAACACATCTTGCAAGAGCTTCATCACCATGAACCCGCAGCCCATGCCATCGCCCTCTGAATTCCTGCCCGGCACCGTCTCGCTCGTCGGCGCCGGCCCGGGCGATCCCGAGTTGCTCACGCTCAAGGCCGTCAAGGCCATAGCCGCAGCCACGGTGCTGCTGGTGGACGACCTCGTGAGCGATGGCGTGCTGGCGCATGCCCGCCCGAGCGCACGCATCGTTCACGTGGGCAAGCGTGGCGGCTGCAAGAGCACGCCGCAGGCCTTCATCGAGAAGCTCATGGTGATGGCCGCGCGCGAAGGCGAGGTGGTGGTGCGGCTCAAGGGCGGCGACCCATTCATCTTCGGGCGCGGTGGCGAAGAGGTGGAGCACCTGCGCGAAGCTGGCATCGAGGTGCAGGTGGTCAACGGCATCACGGCGGGCCTGGCGGGCCTCTCTTCGCTGGGTGTGCCGCTCACGCACCGCGAGCACGCGCACGGCGTAGTGTTCGTCACCGGCCACGCCAAACCCGGCGACAAGGGCACCGACTGGCAGGCCCTGGCCGCCACCGCGCGCGACGCCAAGCTCACGCTGGTGATCTACATGGGCGTGTCCAGCGCCGCGCAGATCCAGCAGGAACTGCTCACCGGCCTGCCGGTGGACACACCACTCGCCGTGATCCAGCACGCGACGCTGCCCCAACAAAGACACGCCGTCACCAGCCTGGGGCAACTGCGCGCCACCATCGAGCGCGAAGGACTGGGCAGCCCGGCGGTGATCGTGGTGGGTGATGTGGTCAGCGGCATCGCCGCACTTCAGGCACCTCTGCCTGTCGTCCGCACCGCCTGAACCCAACGTTCGCAGCCCGCTACACTGCGGCACCCGCGCCCTTCGGCGCCAGGGGGGAGCGAGCGGCATGCTCAAGAAACTGAACGAATTCACCGAGAGCCACGGCGCGCTGCGTCCGGGCCAGGGACTGGTCACCGGCGTCGTCGCGCTCACGCTGGCCATCCTGTGTTTTCTGGGCGTGATGGCCTTTCACTTTCCGCAGTACCTCACCACGCCCGAGCTGCGCAAGCAGTACGACGTGGGACTGATGCGCCAGTTGCTGTTCGGCGCCATGGTGGTGGCGGGCGGGCTGAGTCTGGTCAACGTGTTGTTCAACCGCGCGCGCTGGCTCTCGGCCTTCGCCTTCGCGCTCGTGGTGCTCAGCGCGCTGCTGGGCGGGCACCAGGTCGAGGTGGACCCGAATTTCCCCGACCACACGCCCTACATCGGCATGGACTGGTTCATCCTGGATCTGCTGGGGTCGGCGCTCATCTTCATCTTCATAGAAAAACTCTTTGCCTTGCGCAAGGACCAGCCGGTGTTCCGCCCCGAGTGGCAGACCGACTTTCACCACTTCATCGTCAACCACATGGTGATCGGTTTCATGCTGCTGGCCACCAACCTGCTGGTGCACAACCTGTTTGGCTGGGTACCGGTGGATGGCGTACGAGGCTGGATCGCGGCACTGCCGTTCTGGGCGGCGCTGCCACTCATCATTCTGGTGGCCGACCTGGCGCAGTACTGGACTCACCGCGCCTACCACGAGGTGCCGCTGCTCTGGCGCCTGCACGCGGTGCACCACAGCACCAAGCACATGGACTGGATGGCCGGCTCCCGTCAGCACATCCTGGAGACCATCATCACCCGCACGCTGGTGCTCGGGCCGATCTACCTGCTGGGTTTCTCGAAGGAAGTGATCGATGCCTACATCATCGTGGTGGGCTTCCAGGCCGTGTTCAACCACGCCAACGTGAGCGTGCGCCTGGGCCCGCTGCGCTACCTCATCGTCACCCCCAATTTCCACCACTGGCACCACAGCCAGGACCAGGAAGCGCTGGACAAGAACTACGCCGCGCACTATGCCTTTCTGGACCACCTCTTCGGCACCGCCGTGAACAGCCCCCGCGTCTGGCCCGAACGCTACGGCGTGCTGGGCGACTACGTGCCCAAGGGCTTTCTGAGGCAGCTCGCCTTTCCCTTCACCTGGAAGGGCTGACCGGTGAGCGAAGCCACCTGGGACGCCGTGGTCATCGGCGCGGGTGCGGCAGGCCTGTTCTGCGCCGGCATCGCGGGCCAGCGCGGCCTGCGCGTGCTGGTGCTCGACCACAGCGAGAAGGTGGCAGAAAAGGTGCGCATCTCGGGCGGCGGGCGCGCCAACTTCACCAACCGCGAGCTGGACCCACTGGCGCCGCACAAACATTTCATCAGCGCCAACCCGCATTTTTGCCGCTCCGCGCTTTCGCGCTACTCACCGGCCGACTTCATCGCGCTGGTGCAGCGCCACGGCATCCCCTTCCACGAAAAGCACAAGGGCCAGCTGTTCTGCGACCGCTCGGCCGAAGACCTGATCCAGATGCTGCTGCGCGAGTGCGAGGCCGGCGGCGTGCAACGCTGGCAGCCCTGCGGCGTGAAGGCGGTGCGGTTGGCGGGCGACGGCACCTACGAGCTCGACACCGACCGCGGAGAGGTGCGCAGCCGCACCGTGGTGGTGGCCACCGGCGGCCTGTCCATCCCCAAGATCGGTGCCACCGATTTCGGCTACCGCATCGCGAAGCAGTTCGGCCTGCGGCTGGTGGACACGCGCCCTGGCCTGGTGCCCATGACCTTCGACGGCGAGGGCTGGGCGCCCTACGCGGGGCTGGCCGGGCTCTCGCTACCCGTGCACATTGAAACCGGTGAGAAGAAGTCCCGCATGAGCTTCCTGGAGGACCTGCTGTTCACGCACCGCGGCCTCTCCGGGCCAGCGGTGCTGCAGATTTCCAGCTACTGGCGCGAAGGCTCGGCGATCCGCCTGAACCTCGCCGCCGACGTTGAACTGCCCACCGCACTGGCGCGCGCCAAGTCCACGTCGCGCAAGTTGCTGGCCAACGAACTGGCCACTCTGGTACCCAGCCGCCTGGCCGAAGTCTGGGTGCAGCAAGACGCCGACTGGCAGCGTCCCGTGGCAGAAGCGACCGACAAGGCACTGGCCCGGCTCGCCGAGCGCCTGTCGCGCTGGGAAATCACGCCCACCGGCACCGAAGGCTACAAAAAGGCCGAGGTCACGCTGGGTGGCGTGGACACGCGCGACCTGTCGTCACAAACGATGGAATCGAAACAGCCCGGGCTGTACTTCATTGGCGAAGTGGTGGATGTCACTGGCTGGCTCGGCGGCTACAACTTCCAGTGGGCCTGGGCCAGCGCGCATGCCTGCGCACAGGCGCTGGCTTAGTCGACCACGCTGCGCCAGCGCTCGGTGCCCATCCAGTCGCGCAGGGCGAGCGCTCCCGGCGGCGTGATGGTGAGTGCGCGCGTGCCCTGCCCGCGCTGCAACCAGCCCCGCTCCAGGCAGTGGTGGCAGATCAGCGCGCCCAGACGGCCTGCCAGGTGCATGCGGCGCTCGCTCCAGTCGAGGCAAGGTCGGCAGGGAGGGCGCCTGCCGGAGCCTGCAGCCATTGCCATGTCGACATCAAGGCCCATGCCACTCAAGGCGTTGGGCAAGCCGTCGGTGATGTGCGCCGTGGCGGCCTCGTCATCGAACACCACCGCGTCCGCCTCCAGCAAATGGCCGGCAATGGCCACGCCCAGCCGTCCCGCCAGATGGTCGTAGCAGGTGCGGGCGGTGCGCAGCGATGCGTTGCGCGGGCCGGCCGGCACTGGCGCCACCGTCGACAACTGCATGAGCCCTTCAAGCACTCGAGCCACCTCGGGCGAGGCCAGACGGTGGTAGCGATGTCGCCCCTGTTGCGCCACGCTCAGCAGAGAGGCTTCCACCAGCAGGCCGAGGTGGCGGCTGGCGGTGGCGGGCGTGATGCGCGCTGCATTGGCCAGCTCGCGCGCGGTGAGTGCACGGCCGTCCATCAGCGCCATCAGCATGGCCGTGCGTGCAGGTTCGCCCACCAGACTGGCCACGTGCGCAATGCGGTTGGTGTTCATGGCCGCCAGTGTGCGTCAAACTGCGGCGGCGATGCTTCGTTCCACAGCGAAGCATCTGCTCCGGCAGACGCGGGACGATCAGGCCTCCTCCAACCTGCATTGTCGAAGACTCGCATGACACTCACCTGCTTCATCCGCTACCAGCTCGATCCGTTCCAGATCGATGCCTTCCGGGCCTACGCCGAAAACTGGGGCCGCATCATCCCGCGCTGTGGCGGTCATCTGGTGGGCTACTTTCTGCCTTGCGAGGGCACCAACGACGAGGCCTGGGGCCTGATCGCGTTCGACAGCCTCGCGGCCTACGAGGCGTACCGTGCGCGGCTGCGTGCCGACGAAGAAGGGCAGGCCAACTTCGAGCTGGCGCGTCGCCAGCGCTTCATCCTGCGGGAGCAACGCACCTTCACCGAGCTGGTGGACGGCACTTACAACCAGACGTCCACGCTGTCAGCCAGCACCCAGTGAACGCTGCGCTGCGTTTTCCAGCGTGATCGCCTGCGCAAATGCGCCCAGGCCCACCTCGTTGAGCACCTTCTTGAACTGCCCGGCAACCGCCGGTGCGAGGGAGGCCAGGCGTTCGCAGGTGCGCCATGCCGCAGCCTCCAGCGCGTCCGCCTCCACCACCTCGGCAACCAGGCCCCAGGCTTGCGCCTGGGCTGCGCTGAATTCGTCGCCCAGCAGCATCAGCGACTTGGCCCGCATGAGGCCCACGCTGGCCGCGAGCGTGGCACTGAGGCCGCCGGTGACGAAGACCCCGAGCGAGGCCTCGGGCAAACGGAAGCGGGTGGTGTTCGCCGCGATCACCACATCGCAGTCGAGCATCCATTCAAGACCGGCGCCCAGCGTCCAGCCGTGCACGGCAGCCACCACCGGCTTGGGGCAAGACACCAGCGCCTGCGCCACGCCCTGCACCAGCACCAGGTCGTCTTCGGTCGGCGGCGCACTCACATCGCGACCCGCACAGAAAGCGCGACCGGCGCCGCGCAACAGCAGCACGCGAACGTTGTCATCCCCTGCGGCGGCGTCGATCGCCTGCAGCAGACCGATTGCCATGTCGTTGTGAATCGCATTCAGCTTGTCCGGCCGGTTGAGCGTGACGCTCAGGGTGGCGCCCGTACGGCTGATCAGAAGATCGGGATGGTTCATGTTGGTTTCACTCCAAAGTGGTGAAGCACGTTGCGCAGCAGCAGGCCAAAGGCAGGGTCGACGCCCAGCACCCAGCCTGCGCCCACCGCGCCCGCGTGAAACACACGGCCGCCTTGCGGACGCTCCCAGTAGATCATCTCGGCCGAAAGTCCATCCAGGGACTCGGTCGCTCCCTCGAAGTAGTCGAGGTAAGCGTCCATCGCACCCGGCACACGGCGAATGCCCTGAGCCAGCACCTGGATGCCCTCGTGCGCGGCAGGCAGCACCGCGCCTTCAGGCACATGGTGCGTCATGCGCCGCAAGGTGGCGATGCTCAGGTCCCATTCATGGCCGATGGCGCGCGGCAGTGCGCCACCCGGCGCGTGGCCGAAGGTATCGCCCTGCCCCAGGCCCGTCTGATGCGGCTGGTGGTACAGAAAGTGATCGGCATCGTGCACGTGGTACACGCCGAAATCGTCCGCATCGGCAAAGGCCCAGCCCGCCGTTTCCAGTCCGATCACATCGCTGCAGGATCGGTCGTTGAAGCGCCAGAGCCCACCACGCTGACCGTCCTGACTGTGGTACTGCTCGCCGTGCGCTCCGCCCGGTGCGGCGTGCTTGGGCAGCGCACCGTCGTGCGTGTCGGGTGGCGTGAGCGTCTTGCGCTGCTCCATGACCGTGCCCTCTTCGTTGAAGCTCACACGCCAGTACATGGTGTTGCCCGACAGCACCACAGCCGTGCCCCCGTCGCGCAGGTACCCATCCAGGCCTTCAAACGCGGGTGCCGACCAGTATTCGCTGTGACCATTGATCACCACGCTGCGGTAGCGCCCAAGCAGCGCGGGATCGCGGTGCAGGTCCAGATCCGAGACCAGGTCATAGGCATAGCCGTGCCGCTCCAGCCAGGCGTGCAGGCAACGCTCCAGCCGGGGACCGTGGCAGAAGCCACTGCCTTCGGGTGCATACAAGGCATCGGGCGCGGCACTGGGCCATGGCATGCGCAAGCCAGCAAAGTAGGTGGGCTGCCCTTTGCGGTGTGGCGTGTAGTGGTTGTAGCTGGGCGCTTGGGGATGGCTGTTGGGCATTGGCGCGGCCCGCCTCGGCCACTGCGCGGCGCCCGCCACATTGCGGGCAAACGGCGAGGAAGCGTAAGCGCGCCAGGAGTTGGTGGCGCACAGCACCAGCAGCGGCGCAGGATGGGCGGTGGGTGCGCGTCGAACGACGAAGGTGACGTCGTACCGGCAAGCGCGGCCTTCCAGATCGAATTGGAAGCGGCCCACATGCAGGCCGGGTTGCACCTCGGCGGGAATGTGCACCCGGTGCGTTTCGGTCCAGCGGCAATCGACCAGATCGTCGCTGGCGAAGCGCAGCCCGGCGCGCGTGGTGTCTGCAGCCAGGTCGTGCTCGCCCTCCCGTCGGGAGAAGCGCGGCACGCGGGCGGCGTCGAAAGCCGGCCCGGCGATCATCCAGGTGGCGTGGTTGACGATCTTGCCGTGGCGCCCGTGACCGCTTACATCGGCCACGTGCTCGCCCCGGCCTTCCTTCAACGGCCAGCACGCGAGCAACCCCTCGCCATCGGCGGGCAGGGATCGCTCAGAGAACCGGGCCGCCATCGCCGTGGCGTCCAGCGCCTGTGCGTGGATCACGGGCATGGTCATGTCGGCATCTAGAAACCCGCAGGCCACACCTTGTGCAGCCATGGCGCCGAGTCGCAAGGGTGCAAAGCCCGGGTCGCAAAGCGCCGGCCCTGAACCACGAGCAACGCACCCGCCATTCATCCAGAGGCTCATCGCACCGGCTTCAAACACGGCGGCGATGTGAGTCCATGTGCGGTCCGCAAGTCTGGGCCCGATCAGGCAGGCGCAGAGGTCGGGGCCGTGGCATCGGAACGCCAGCGATCCGTCTTCTTCAATGAACAGCCCGAAACCGTGGCGCGCCGATGCATCGTCGAACTGCGAGACGATGGCCTGCAGGTCACCGAAATCCCACGGCGAGATCCAGCACTCCAGCGTGAACGATTCCAGCGGCCCCTGGAGCCCGCGATCGATCCGGACATAAGAGCCCGGGTGAATGGCCTGCAATCCTTCGGGCTGCCAACCTTCGGCGGCATGGAGAACCGGGTCCAGAGGCGCATCATCAGCATCCGGTCCGAGCCGGCAAACCGAGAAGCGGTAGGGCACGCTGCTGCTGACGTGAAAACCGATGGTTTCTCCCGCAGCGACGCTCACTGCGCCGGCATAGGCATGGAGGCCGGGGAGCTCGATGGCGCGATGGGGAGGCAGCGGGTGCGGCAACCCCGGCATCAGTCGGCGGTAAAACCGGATGCCTTCACCACGGGCGCCCAGCTGGCCAGATCACCCGCCATCAACTGGCCCAGTTCTTCCGGCGTGCTGGGATTGCTTTCCATACCCAGCTTGAGCAAGCGTTCCTGGATGTCTGGCGAGGCGAGCACCTTGCGTGTGGCGGCGTTGAGCTGATCGACCACCGCTTTCGGCGTGCCGGCCGGCGCCAGCAGCGCGGTCCATTCCAGCGTGTCGAAACCCGCAATGCCGAGCTCCTTCAAGGTGGGCACGCTGGGTAGCAGTTGCGCGCGCTGGCTTCCGTTGACGGCCAGTACCTTCACCTTTCCCGCCTGGTGGTGCGGCGCCACATCCAGAATCGGCACGATGCCGGCCTTGAGCTGGCCCCCTAGCAAGTCCTGCACCGCAGGCGCCGCGCCTTTGTACGGAATGGCCTGCAGGTTGACCTTGTTGTCCTGGCCCAGGCGGTAGCCCAGGAAGTGGGACACGCTCCCCGGAGCGGGCACACCGAAGTTCGCCACCTGGTTGTCCTTGCGCGCGAGCTCCAGCCATTGGGCCACCGAGGTGGCGGGCAGGGAGGACGCGACCGTCACCGCCTCGTAGAAGCTCGTCAACCGGACCACCGGCGCGAAGTCCTTCGCCGGGTTGTATTTCACGGCTTTGGTGGTGAGCGGCAGCATCACCATCATGTGGCTGTTGGCCACGAGGATGGTGTTGCCATCTGCCGCCGAAGCACGCACGTGGTCCGCCGCAATCTGGCCGCCGGCGCCCGGGCGGTTGTCCACGATGATCGCCGCGCCCAGTTCGTCCTTGAGTTTCTCTGCGACCATGCGCGCCAGCGCGTCCGAGGATCCCCCTGCCGGGTAACCAACGACCAGGCGGACAGGGGGCTTTGCCGACTGGGCCTGGGCCGAGAGCGGCAGCAAGGCCACGGAACACAGGATGAGCAGGGCGCTCGGGCGCAGTTTCATGAAATCTCCTGAAGGAACAAGCGGGGTGAGCGCAGTGTTCGGCAAACCGGCGCCGGCGAGTAGTATGCTGGCGCCGATAACGGCCATACGCCACACGAATGACCAACAAGCTCGACCGCCTTCAGCTGATCACCACTTTTCTGGCGGTGGCCGAGGTGCGCAGCCTCTCAGCGGCGGCACGCATGCTCGGCACCAGCCAGCCCACGGTCAGCCGCCGACTGCGCGATCTGGAGCAACTGCTGGGTGCCCGCCTGGCCACCCGCTCCACGCACCGCTTCGACCTCACCGCCGAAGGCGAGGAGCTTCAGCGCCGTGCAGCCGCCTGGGCAGACGTCTGGACCGAGTGGGAAGACGGGCTGAAATCCACCGTGGCGCTGCCGCGAGGCAAGCTGAGCCTGATCGCTCCGCACGGGTACGGACACGCGTTTCTCATGGATGCGGTGAAAGTATTCCGCTTGCGCCATCCGCAAGTGGAGGTGGAATTGCGCCTGACCGACCGCCAGGTCGATCTGATCGGGCAGGCGGCCGATTGCTGGATCCGCGTGGGCGGCTCGCGGGACCAGTCGCTTCACGTGCGACCGTTGGGGCGCATGCGGCGCTTTCTGGTGGCTTCGACCGAGCTTGAACTGCCCCACCCCATCGAGTCGCCCGATGACCTGAGGAACATCCCCATGATCGGGCTCATTCCCCACGTCCCGGACCGGCTTGTGCTGCATTCGCAGGAGCTGGGCGAACGGCGCACAGTGACGATCCACACACCGATCACGACCGACGGGCTTCTGGCCAGCTACCGGGCGATGCGCGAAGGTCTGGGCGTCGCGGCGAGCGCGCACTGGCTCTGCGGCCCGGACCTCGCCAGCGGCAAGGTGAGGCAGATTCTGCCGGGCTGGGAACTCGAGCCCATCGCCATCGAAGCGGTTTCGGTCGCCGGCCGCTTCCGCCCAGCGCGCATCAATGCCTTCGTGGACATCCTTTGCGAAGAGATGGCCCGGCTGGACGGCTTCGAGCCCGCTTGAGTGCGGACCGGTCTCAACTTGCCCGAGGTGCGGAAATGGCTATAATCCTTGGCTTTGCTGGCAAATACCCGTCGGCCAATACTAGTTCAAGACGGGACATTTTGCGGATACGACGCTTGGGCCCGATCTTCCCGAACATCCTCTTTCCGCGCATTCTGGACATTTCTCGCCCATGACGACCATCCGTGTAAAAGACAACGAACCCTTTGACGTCGCCCTGCGCCGTTTCAAGCGCACCATCGAAAAACTCGGCCTGCTGACCGATCTGCGCGCCCGCGAGTTCTACGAAAAGCCCACCGCCGAGCGCAAGCGCAAGAAGGCGGCAGCCGTCAAGCGCCACTACAAGCGTGTGCGCTCCATGCAGTTGCCCAAAAAGCTGTACTGAACCAGCGCCGCCGGGCCTTTTGCCCGGCCGCCCAAAGCCCGCTGGAGGACGCTCGAGCGGGCTTTTTTGTTGACGCCATTTTCTTATCAGGAGCTTCCCATGAGTCTCAAGGAACAGATCACCGAAGACATGAAGGCCGCCATGCGCGCCAGGGACAGCGAGCGCCTGGGCACCATCCGCTTGCTGACGGCGGCCATGAAGCAGAAAGAAGTTGACGAGCGCGTGGAGCTGGACGACGCCATGGTCATCGCCATCGTGGACAAGCTGGTCAAGCAGCGCAAGGACAGCATCGAGGCCTTCACCAAGGCCGCACGCCAGGACCTGGTGGACAAGGAAACGGCCGAGATGGCGGTGCTGCAGGGCTACCTGCCGGCGCGCCTGTCGGCCGACGAGGTGGCGGCGGAAGTGAAGGCCATTGTGGTCGAACTGGGCGCCAAGGGCCCCGGCGACATGGGCAAAGTGATGGGTGCGGTGAAATCGCGCCTGGCTGGCAAGGCCGACATGGGTCAGGTGTCTGCCGCCGTCAAGGCCGCGCTGGCCTCCTAAGCCAGGATCAGCGCCGTGCCCGCCACTGCGAGCACGGCCCCCAGCCAGGCACCCACCGCCGGGCGCCGCCGGTACACCAGCCACAACACCGGCAGGATCAGGATCGGGGTCACCGACGACAGCACCGCCACCAGCCCGGCCTGGCCGTGCTTCATGGCCTGCAGAATGAGCGTCATCCCCAGCGCCATGGCCACGGCCGCGCTGCCAAAGATCAGGGCGGCGTCCTTCCAGCGCAGGGGTGCGAGCGAACGCGCCCCGGCCCAGCCGGTGGCAAACAGCACGCCATGGGCCAGCAGCGCCATGCTCATGCGCATGGCCGAACCCGCCACCGCGTCAATGCCGGTGGTCATGAGCGGTTTGAGCATGAGCGTGGCGACCGACTGGCACAGCGCCGCGACCAGTCCCAGGGCCACACCCACCGCCAGACGGCCGCGGGTTTGCTCCCATCCGTGCAGCTCGTCACCGCGCCGGCCCCACACAATCGCCAGCATCACGCCGCCCACCAGCAGGCCGCTGCCCACCAGCGCCCAGCCCCACAGGCTCTCACCCAGAAACAGCCAGGCCAGCACGCCCGAGAACAGCGCGTGTGTGGCGAACAACACCCCGGAGCGGCGCGGCCCCAGACGGTTCATGCAGGCAAAAAGCGCGGTGTCGCCGATGAAGATGCCGATCACCCCGGAGACCGCGAGCAGACCGAAGGCCGACGCATCCAGGGTGCGCCAGCCGCCGGTGGCCAGCGCAATGCTCCAGAGGATGAGGCTGGCGAACAGCATGCGCCAGCGGCTGAAGGCAAAAGCGCCCAGCCGTTGTGAAGCAGGAGCCGAAAACAGCGCCGCCACCGCCCAGCACGCTGCCGCCAACAGGGCCAGGGCTTCGGGGCGCAAGTGAATCAGCTCCCTGCCACCTTCATCCGGTTGATCAGGATGGACCCGGTGGTTTTGGCGCCGTAGTTGTACGCATCGGCCCCCACCGCCTCAATGCCCAGGAGCATGTCCTTCAAGTTGCCTGCAATCGTGATCTCGTGCACCGGGTAGGCAATCTCGCCGTTTTCCACCCAGAAACCGGATGCACCCCGCGAGTAGTCCCCGGTCACGTAGTTCACGCCCTGGCCCATGAGCTCGGTGACGAACAGGCCGCGCCCGAGCTTTTTGAACATGGCGCGAAGGTCGTCGCCGGGTTGGGTGAGACGGCTGGTGAGCGTGAGGTTGTGCGAGCCACCCGCATTGCCGGTGGTGCGCATGCCGAGCTTGCGTGCCGAATAGGTCGAAAGAAAGTAACCCTGCACGCGGCCGGCCGACACCACCTTGCGCTTCAAGGTGCGCACGCCTTCGTCGTCGAACGGTGAGCTGCCCTTGCCGTTGCGCACGTGCGGGTCTTCCGCGATGTCGAGGTGTTTCGCCAGCACCCGTTTGCCCAGGCTGTCGTGCAGGAAGGTGGTGTTGCGGTAGAGCGCGCCGCCGCTGGTGGCCTGCACGTAGCTGCCCAGCAGGCCAGCGGCCAATGGCGATTCGAACAGCACCGGGCATTCGGTGGTGGCGATCTTGCGACCATTCAGGCGCGCCAGCGTGCGCTCTGCCGCGTAGCGGCCCACGGCTTCGGGGGTGGCGAGGTCCTGCGGGGCACGCTGGGAGCTGTACCAATAGTCGCGCTGCATGTTGGCGCCCTTGCCGGCAATGGGCGCCACCGAGAGGCTGTGGCGTGAACTCGCGTAGCCGCCGCTGAACACGCCGGGCTTGCCGCGCTCACCACCGCGCAGGTGTGCCGCGAAAAAGTGCGACTGCTGTGCCGACACACCGGCGCCTTCGCTGTTGTTGATTTTCTTGCTGGTGGCAAACGCGGCGGCCTCGCAGGCCAGCGCGATGCGCGCTGCCTCTTCCGAATTGAGGGACCACGGATGGAACAGGTCGAGGTCGGAATAGGTGTCGGCCACGTCCTGTGCATCGGGCAGGCCGGCCATGGGGTCTTCGGCGGTGAAGCGGGCGATGTCGAAGGCGGCCTGCACCGTCTGGCGAATGGCGGCGGCGGAGAAATCGGAGGTGGACGCATTGCCGCGCTTCTGGCCCAGGTACACCGTAACGCCAAGCGATTTGTCGCGGTTACGCTCCACGTTCTCCAGCTCGCCCTTGCGCACCGAGACGCTGAGCCCAGCGCCTTCAGACACTTCTGCAGCAGCGTCGACCGCCCCGAGCTTCTTTGCGTGGGAGAGGGCCAGATCGACGAGTTCCTCGAACTGGCCGCGGGCGTACTGGAAACCGGTGAGGGGGGTGCGGGAATCGGCTGCGGGGCCGGAACCGGGGGCTTGGGAGAGTTTTTTCATGTCGACGGCTATGATACTTGCCGCCCCTCCCTGGCCGCTGCGCTCGATGCAGATGCCCACTTCACCCTACTCATGTCCCGCAAACCCACCAAAGGCTATTTCGTCCGTGGCCAGTTCGTCGCCCTCGGCAGCGAGCTCGACCTGGAGCTCAAGCGCGAGCTCAAAGGTTCGGACGACATGAGCAAGACCGACCTCAAGAAGTACAGCGACCGGCTGCAGCAGCTCGGCGAGAGCCTGCTGGACTTGCGCGCCGACCTGATGAAACGGCTTGATCTGTCGGAGAAGCTGGTGGACGCGATCAACGAAGCCAAAAAGATCACCAACTTCGAAGGCCGCCGCCGTCAGATGCAGTACATCGGCAAACTCATGCGCGGCGTGAGCGAGGCAACGCTGGCTGAAGTGGAAGCCGCGCTCGACGAGCAGAACAAGGGTTCGGCCAAGGGGACGCTGTCGCTGCATCTGGCCGAGCAATGGCGCGACCGCTTGATTGCCGACGACGAAGCGCTCACGCACTGGCTGCAGCTCGACGCCAGCGCCGATGTGCAGCAGCTCCGCGCACTGATCCGGCAAGCCCGCAAGGACGCGCTGGCCACGCAGGCCCAGGAACGGCCGGGAGAAGCCGTGCGCCACGGCAAGGCCTACCGCGAAATCTTCCAGACGGTAAAGGCCGCGCTGAACCAGGACAGCGCCGAAGAAGCCCACGCCGCCAAAGACCCCGACGACGACGAAGAGCACCCATGACCGACGTCCCATCAAGCGCCGCCGATCCCGTGCGCATCGGCATCGTCTCCATCAGCGACCGCGCCAGCAGCGGTGTCTACGAAGACAAGGGCTTGCCCGCGCTGCAGGACTGGCTCACGCGCGCACTGAAGAATGCCATCACCTTCGAGCCACGCCTGATTCCCGATGAGGCCGAGCGCATCAGTGCCACGCTGGTCGAGCTGGTGGAAGCCGGCTGCTCGCTGGTGCTCACCACCGGCGGCACCGGGCCCGCCCTGCGCGACGTGACGCCCGAGGCCACGCTGGCCGTGGCGCACAAGGAGATGCCTGGATTCGGCGAGCAGATGCGGCAGATCAGCCTGGCCTTCGTGCCCACTGCCATCCTCTCCCGCCAGGTCGCGGTGGTGCGCGACCAGAGTCTCATCATCAACCTGCCCGGTCAGCCCAAAGCCATCGCCGAAACGCTGGAAGGCCTGAAAAATGCCGACGGCACACAGAAGATCAATGGCATCTTTGCCGCCGTGCCCTATTGCATCGACCTCATTGGCGGGCCCTACCTCGAGACCAACGACGAAGTGTGCAAGGCCTTCCGCCCCAAATCCGCCGTGCGCCCCGCGCGCTGAACCCTGCTTTGTAGAGAACCACCATGAAGATCACCAAGGACACCATCGTCACCCTCACCTTCCGCGCCGTCGATGCCAAAGGCAAGGTGCTTGAAGACGGCAAGGAACCGCGTGCCTACCTGCATGGCGGCTACGGCAACACCTTGCCAGGCGTGGAGCTGGCGCTGGAGGGTCAGGAAGCGGGGTTCGAGACCACCGTGAAGCTGCTGCCCTCGCTCGCCTTCGGCGACCGCGACGAAAGCCTGGTGACCACCATTTCCAAAAAGAACTTTCCGCCCGGCGTGAAGGTCGGTGGTCAGCTCGAAGGCAGCGACGACAAGGGCCAGCGCCAGGTGTTTACGGTGACCAAGATCAAGGGCGACACGGTGTACCTTGACGGCAACCATCCGCTGGCCGGAGAAGAACTCACGTTCACCTTGAAAGTGGTCGATGTGAAGGCGGCATCAGCCGAGGAAATTTCCCATGGTCACGCCCACGGCGCGCATGGCCACCACCACTGAGCCGACTTACTTGCCGACCAGCTGATTGAGCTTGTCGGCCTCGAAGCACTCTTCGCGCGCCGCATCGCTTGGCACGCAGTCACGGTCCCGCGACTCGGCGAGCTTTTCGATCGCCTGCCAGAGCAGCGCGATCTGGTGTTCCTGGCTGGCGGTGCTGTCGATCAGGCCGCGCATGGCTTGTGACAGCGGGTCGTCTTCCTGGGTGATGCCGTAGGCCTGGAACTTCGGGTCGGTCACATCGGCACTCTCGCCGGTCTTGCTGGGGATGATGCGCGCCGGAATACCCACCGCCGTGGCGCCGGCCGGCACCGGCTTGATCACCACCGCGTTGCTGCCGATCTTGGCGCCATCGCCCACCAGAAAGCCACCGAGCACCTTGGCCCCGGCACTCACCACCACGTCCTTGCCCAGCGTGGGGTGGCGCTTGGTGCCCTTATAGAGCGAGGTGCCGCCGAGCGTGACGCCCTGGTAAATGGTGCAGCCGTCGCCAATTTCGGCCGTTTCGCCCACGACCACACCCATGGCGTGGTCGAAGAACACGCGCTCACCGAGCTTGGCGCCAGGGTGAATCTCGATGCCGGTGAACCAGCGCGCGAGATGTGAAATGAAGCGCCCCGGCCACTTGAAGCCATGCGTCCAGCACCAGTGAGCGGGACGGTGCAACCACACCGCGTGCAATCCGGGATAGCAGGTGATGACCTCCCACATGCCGCGCGCGGCCGGGTCGCGGTCAAGAATGCACTGGATGTCGGATCGGAGGCGGGCAAACATGGCGCAGAGTCTAGTCCTTGCCGCGCGCGGCGGCTTGCAGCATGGCCTTGGCGACACCTCGGAGAATGTGGATTTCCTCTTCGCTGGGTGCGGCGCGGTTGAAAAGCTGGTTGAGGCGCGGCATGAGCTTTTTGGGTGCGTCGGGGTCCAGAAAATCCACCGCCACCAGCGCCCGCTCCAGGTGTTCGAGCATGCCGGCAAGTGCCCTGGCATCCGCCTGCGGTCGCTCGGGCACCGCCACCGGCGCCGCAAAACCGCCCAGCGCCTGGCGCCAGTCGTAGGCGATCAGTTGCACCGCCGCCGCCAGGTTGAGCGAGCCGAAATCGGGCGCAGTGGGAATGGAGAGCGCCACATGGCAGCGGTAAACATCTTCATTTCGCATGCCGAAGCGCTCGGAGCCGAACAGGAAAGCCACGCCATCGGGGGGATCGCCGGCGCCCATCAGATCGGTGAAATGCTCGCGCGGAGCGCGCGTGGGCGGGCCGAAGTCGCGCGGGGTCATGGCGGTGGCGCAAAGGTGGCTCATGCCGTCCAGCGCCTCGTCCAGTGTCTCCACGATGCGGGCCTGCGACAGCACATCGTTGGCGCCGCTCGCCCGCTGAATGGTTTCCTCGCGGCGCAACACATTGGCCCATCGCGGCTGCACCAGCACCAGGTCGTGGAAGCCCATGACCTTCATGGCGCGGGCCACACCACCCACGTTGCCGGCGTGACTGGTCTGAATGAGAACAAAGCGGGTGCGCATGCTGCAGGGGCCTGGGACGGTAAAATGCCGCCTATTGTCACCGCCCGCATCGCCGGGGCTTCCCTCCCGCTCATCCCCTGTTGCGCCCGCCTTCGCGGTGCGCCGAGGTACACAATTCATGTCGTCCACACTCCACCCCATGCTCAACGTGGCCATCAAGGCCGCTCGCACCGCAGGCACTCTCATCAACCGCGCCGCGCTGGACGTGGAGTCGGTCCGGGTCTCGGTCAAACAGACCAACGACTTCGTGACCGAGGTCGATCAGGCCGCTGAGGCCGCGATCATCGACACCCTGCTCACCGCCTATCCCGACCACGCCATCTGGGCCGAAGAATCGGGCAAGCGGCCGGGCAAACACGGCGGCGCAGACCATGTCTGGATCATCGACCCGCTGGACGGCACCACCAATTTCATTCACGGCTTTCCGGTCTACTGCGTGAGCATCGCGCTCATGGTGGGCAACCGGCTCGAACAATCCGTCATCTACGATCCTTCGCGCAACGACCTGTTTTCCGCCACACGTGGGCGGGGCGCCTACATGAACGATCGCCGCCTGCGCGTGGCCAAGCGCACCACACTGCGCGACTGCCTGCTCTCCACCGGTTTCCCCTTCCGCCCGGGCGACTCGTTCCAGACCTACCTGCAGATGTTTGGCGACGTGATGCCGCGCGTGGCCGGCGTGCGACGTCCGGGTTCGGCCGCGCTGGATCTGGCCTACGTGGCGGCCGGCTTCACCGACGGTTTCTTTGAAATGGGCCTCTCGCCCTGGGATGTGGCTGCGGGCGCGCTGCTGGTCACCGAGGCCGGCGGCCTGGTCGGCAACTTCACGGGCGAGTCGGACTTCCTGGAGCAGAAGGAATGCCTGGCCGCCAACCCCAAGATCTATGGCCAGCTCGTGGGCATCACTGGCAAGTACAGCAAGTTCGCCAGCGCGGGCGACAAGGCTGCCGTTCGGCAAGCGCGGAAAGACGCCGCACGGGAAGCCGCAGCGTCTGACACCACCGACACGCCCGAGGGCGGCGCCGAATCTCAGGCCTGAGGCAGTTTGAAGAAGAAGGTGGCGCCCTTGCCTGGCGCCGACTCGGCCCAGATGCGGCCGTCGTGGCGCTCGATGATGCGCGCCACAATGGCCAGCCCCACGCCCATGCCCGGCACGTCGCTGCCCGGGTGCAGTCGCTGGAACAGGCCGAACAGCTTTTCGGCGTGCGCCATGTCGAAACCCATGCCGTTGTCCCGCACGAAGTAAGCGCGCTGCGTGCCATCGAAACCCGCCACCAGATGGGGGATCGGCTGGTGGCGTGAGTATTTCAGCGCGTTGTCCATCAGGTTGGAAAACACCTGGCGCAACAACGTGGCGTCGCCCAGCGCGTGCGGCAGCGGCGCCACATCGATGCGCGCTTGCGGCACCTGCGGCGACAGCGCTTCGGCCACCGAATGCGCCAGCTCCCGCATGTCCACCGGCACGGCATCGAGCTCTACGCGCACCACGCGCAGCAGCTCCAGCATGTCGGTGAGCATCTGCCCCATGTTGCGCGCCGAGCGCACGATGCGCTCGAACATCGCTCGGCCGCTGGGGCTCAGGCGCTCGGCTTCTTCTTCCAGCACGATGGCCGCGAAGCCATTGACCGAGCGCAGCGGCGCGCGCAGGTCGTGTGCGATCGAGTACGAGATGGCCTCCATGTCGCGCATGGAGCGCTCGAGCGCGGCGGTGCGCTCGCCCACGCGCTGTTCCAGGCTGGCGTTGAGCGCGCGCACCTGCTCCTGCGCGGCCACGCGCTCGGAGATGTCGATGTGTGTGCCCGACATGAACAGCGCCCGGTCCTGGTCGTCACGCTGGTGCACGCGCCCACGCGTGTTGATCCAGACCCAGTGGCCCAGCTTGTGGCGCATGCGGATGTCGCACTCGTAGTAAGGCAGGCTTCCTTCCAGGTGCCGGTCGCGGATTTCGTCTGCGCGCCGAAGGTCGTCCGGGTGCACCAGTGCCTGCCAGGTTTCGGAGCGAATGGGTTGCAGTTCCGCCAGGGTGTAGCCCAGCATCTCGGCCCAGCGTTCGTTCACGGTGAGCGTGTTCTGCGCCACGTTGGTTTCCCAGATGCCAGGGCGCGTGCCCTCCAGCACCCAGGCCAGGCGCTGGCGCTGCTCGCGCAGGGCCTCCTGCGCCTCGAAGTAGGAACTCACGTCGGTAAAGGTGCGCACCAGCCCGCCATCGGGCAGGCGACGCGAGCGAATGTCGAGCGTGCGGCCATCGCGCGTCTTGCGCCAGTAGTTGCCTGGCGCCTCCACGTCACCCGGCTGGTTGAGGTAGCTGTGGGCTTCGGACTCCACCAGCCGCATGCCATCGCCGAAGTCGCCGCGCTCGCGCTGAAACTTCACGATGTCCTCGTTTGAAGGCCGGCCGCGAAGCAGCTCCTCGGGCAGGTCCAGCAACTCAAGCACGCGCTGGTTGTAGATCAGGATGCGACCACTGGCATCGACCTTGGTCAAGCCCTGGCTGATGCTGTCCAGCGTGACCTGCAGAGCCATGCTTTTCTCGGCCAGCAACCGGCTGGTGGCCTCCAGGTCCTGGCGTGTGCGCCGGCGCTCGGCATGGCCGCGCCACGCCAGCACCAGCTGCCGCACCGCGCCCAGCAGGGGCTGCAGAAACTCGATGTCTTCGCTGGTGTAGCCCTCGGGCTGGTTGGCCAGGCCCACCATCGCGACCAGTCGATCGCCCACCGCGAGCGGGATGCCGAGAAACGCGTCCATGGCCGGGTGGCCTTCGGGCAGCCCGGCGGCGCGCGCATCGTGGCGCGGGTCGTTGGCGATCACGGGCTCGCCGGTCACCAAGGCGTGGCCGAACAGCGAGCGCAGGTTGCGAAACGCCATGCCGGCGTCCATCTGATCCTCGTACATGCGGCGCGACGCCTCGTCCCACGCAATGTTGGTGATCGCATGCGTCCTGAGGTAAGGCTTGTCGTGCCCGTCGTACAGCACTTCGCCAACAAAACCATAGGTGCTGCCGGTCACGCTCAGGAAAGCCGTCAGCAAGCCCTCGAAAGCGCGGCGCTTGTCGTCGGCCTCGATGTACACCGCCTGGGCCAGGCGCACGGCTTCCAGCATGCGGTGCTGACGCTCCAGCTTCTGGGCGGCAATGCGGGCCTGCGTGACGTCGGTGGTGAAGCCGTGCCAGACCACCGAGCCATCGGGCTCGGCCTGCGGCACCGACTCCACGCTGTACCAGCGCGTGCTGCCGCTGGGCAGGCGCACCCGGTAGGTTTGCCGCCAGGTGGTGAGCTGTCGCGCCGACTCGTTCAGCGACTCGATGACGGCGGCACGGTCGTCCGGGTGCACACGCTCGAACAAAATGCGCGCGTCGCTCTGCAGCGCCGCTGGCTCCACTTCCAGCATTTCGCGCGCGGCGTCGTTCACGTAGGTGATCACACTGCGGCCACCTGGCAACAGGCGCGCCTGGTACATCATGCCGGGTACCCGCGCCGCGATGTTCTGCAACAACTTGAACTGCTCGGCCAGGCGCACGATCGCCTCGCGTTCGGCGGTGATGTCCTGCACCACGCCAAAATCGGTCTGCGGGTTGCCCGCCACGGTGGTCTGACCGATGCGGGTTCTAAACCAGCGCAGCTGGCCATCGGGCCGCGTCCAGCGGAACTCCACCTCACGGCCATCCATCGCGGCGCGCGCGGCAAGCCAGGCTGGCTTGTCGTCGGGGTGAATGCCACCGCGCCCGTCACCACGGCGAATTCTGTTCTGCGGCTCCAGACCGGCGATCTCAAAAAGCCCCAGCGACCAGACCACGTCGTCGTTGTTCTCGGCGTTGGTCCAGTGCCCGACACCCGCCATCTTCTCGATGGCGGCGTGCAGCTCCACCTGCTGCTGCAACGCCACGTTGGCCTGGCGCAAGGCGGCCTCGCCCTGGACGCGGGCCTCTTCAGCCTCGTACTCGCGCGTGGCCTCGGTCAGGTACACCAGCGCCAGCGGCTCGGGCGAGACTTGCAGAACGGTGGTGTGCAGCCGCACCCGGTGCCTCACGCCATCCCGCAGGCAGAGGTAGTTCAAAGGGCTCGCCGAGGGCAACCCGTTCACGTATCGGTCACGCTCGTCCACGCTGGGCCAATGGCCCAGTTCCACTGTGGTTCGGCCAATGGCGTCTTCGCGATTCAGCCCGGTCAACGCGACCCACGCGTCGTTGACTGCCAGCAGGCGTCCATCGCTCAGGCGTGAGACAGAAGCCGCCATCGGCGAGGCCATGAACAGGGCCTCGTAAGGCAGGGCCGGGTCTGGGGGCATGGATGTCTTGGCACCCGCTTCGTCTGGCTGAGTGGCGGGAACAGCTTCGGCCATGCGCGCGCTCGGTGTATGGAATGTTGGAAAGGCGAACCTGCAAATTGTGCCGGACAGATCCAACCGATAGCGGGCAATATGGCTGCTAAAGTGCCCGCTTGTTCTGATCCAGCAGCGGAACGCTGGCCGCTCACCGCCCCCGGCCACGCTACCTGCATTCTTTTAGTCTACATCGTCGAACCGCACGAACCGTCTCGGGAGACATCGAACATGTGGCTGGCACGCCGTTTGCCCTGTTTTCCTGGACCCGCGTGGCGGCAGGTCGCCGCACCCATCGCCGAGGAACAGGAGGCACTTCACTTGCAGAGGTTCATCGGCCAGATTGATTTGGGCGGCGTGGTCGCGGGAGAGCAGCCGTGAAACCCACCTCGCTGCGCCAGCAACTCACGCGCGCTGCAATGCTCACGACGTTGCTGGCGATCCTGCTCAGCGCAGGTGCCCTGATCAGCTACGAACTCTCGGTGTACCGCAGCGCGGGCATTGCCGATCTGCGTGCCCAGGCCGAATTGATCGCCCGTTCCACCGCCGCGGCAGTGGAATCCCGCGATACCAAGGTCGCGCGCGAGAACCTCGCCCTGCTCAGAAACCAGCCGCGAATTCTTGCAGCAGCGGTCTATGGGCTCGACGGCACCCTCATTGCTTCGCACACCCCGGAAGGCGGCGCGCTGCTGGCGCGCGTACCACTGAATGCGCAGACCTGGGGACCGCGCTTCAGCGGCTCCACACTGGAGACGACGCAGGCCATCGAACGCGACGGCGTGCGGCTCGGCATGCTGTACCTCAAGGCGGAGCACGACGTGTGGCGACGGCTCGCGGCGTTCGCCCTCATCGTTCTGGCGGTGGGTGCGATCAGCCTGACGGCCGCGTTTTACCTGTTCGTGCACCTGCAGCGCCGCATCACGGCCCCGCTGGAGCGCATGACCGACGTAGCGCGTGACGTGATCGGCAGCCACAACTGGTCGTTGCGCGCACCCGCCACCGACTACAAGGACGTGGGGGTGCTGGTCGATGCGTTCAACCGCATGTTGTCCGAGTGCGAGACCCGCACCTCGGAGCTGGAACGCGAGATGGTGACGCGCCAGGGTGTGGAGCAGGAGCTGCGCCAGGCCGATCGGCAGAAAGACGAGTTCCTGGCCACGCTCGCCCACGAATTGCGCAATCCGCTCTCGCCCATGACGAGCGCGGTCGCGTTGCTGCAGATGCCAGAAGCCTCCGCGCAGACGCGCGACAAGGCGCTGGTGGTGCTGGAGCGCCAGCTCCGCCACATCGTGCGCCTGGTCAACGACCTGCTCGATGCCTCGCGCGTGACGACGGGCAAGCTCTCGCTGGACAACGAAACGGTCAACGTGGGTGAGCTGCTGAATACCATCGTTGATGGTGCACAGGCACTGGCCACCCAGCAGGGCCTGACGCTTTCATTGCAACTGCCCCCCAGGCCTCTGCATGTCGATGGCGATGCCATACGGCTCACGCAGGTGTTCTCCAACCTGCTGAGCAATGCCTGTCGCTACACCTTGCGAGGCGGCCGGGTGGACATTGCCCTGGCCGAACGTGGCCCGTGGGTGGAGGTGTCCATCAACGACACCGGGATTGGCGTTGAACCCGAGATGCAGGAGCGCATCTTCGACCTGTTCGAGCAGGCCGACAAAACACTGCAACGCGGCAACGCAGGACTCGGCGTGGGCCTTACGCTGGCGCGGCAGATCATCCAGTTGCACCACGGCGTGCTGACCATGAGCAGCGAGGGGCTGAACCGGGGATCTTGCTTCACGGTGCGCCTGCCACTGCTTCAAAAGGACGGCGCAGTGCTGGCTGCCAGCCCGCCCCCGCTCATCACCCGGCGGCCATCGACACGCTCACTGCACATTCTCATTGCAGACGACAACCTCGACCTCACTGAAAGCTTCGCCGAGATACTCAGTGCCAACGGTCACCGGGTCGATGTGGTCCACGACGGAGAAGCGGCGGTTCAGAAGGCCCGTGAGCAGGTGCCTGACATCGCGCTGCTTGACATCGGCATGCCCAAGCTCGATGGCTACGAGGTGGCCCGCCAGCTTCGCGCGGGCATCACCACGCAGGGCATTCACCTGGTGGCCATCACGGGCTGGGGGCAGGCCTCCGACCGGGAGGCGGCGTGGGCGGCCGGTTTCGATCAGCACCTGCTCAAGCCGGTGGACCCGGAAGACCTGGTGCGGCTCATCGGCGAGTCCTACGATGAATTTCAGGCGTCCCGGCCTGGCGAGCTGCGCTGAACCACCTCAGTCGTGGCGTCGGCGCCGGTCCACCGCTTCGATGCGAAGCATCTGGCGGTACTTGGTGACGGTGCGACGCGCCACGGTCAGCCCTTGCTGGGCCAGCTGGCGCGTGATCTGCGCATCGGACAGCGGACTCTCTGCCGACTCCGCCTCGATGATGTCCTGGATCAGGCCACGAATGGCGGTGCCGGAACAGGCCTTGCCGTTTGCGCTGACCATGGCGCGAGAGAAGAAGTGCTTGAGCTCGTACACCCCGCTCGGTGTGGCCATGTATTTGTTGTTGGTGACGCGGGACACCGTGGACTCGTGAACGCCCACTTCGTCGGCGATCTCCTTCAGGCCCAACGGCTTCATCGCCATCGCGCCGTACTCGAAGAAGTGACGCTGGCGCCGCACGATGGCCTGAGCCACGTCCAGGATGGTGGAGAAGCGCTGCTCGACATTGCGCATCGTCCAGCGCGCTTCCTGCAGGTGCGCGCCCATTTCGGCATGTTCGGCGCAACGGTGCTGCTGAAACAGGCGGGCGTAGTCCTCGTTGATTCGCACCTTCGGAACGATGGTGGAGTTGAGCCTGGCGCTCCAGGCGCCCCGATCTTTCCTCACGATCACGTCGGGCACGATGTAGCTCACTCTGGAGGGGGAGAGACGCCAGCCGGGACGAGGATCGAGCCGGCGAATGCGATCGCAGACCGCTTCCACATCGGTAGCCGGCTCGCCGAGCAAACGTGCAATCGCAGGCACATCGCGCGCGGCAAGCGCATCCAGGTGCGTGGACACGATGGTGCTGGCCATCGACCGCTGCTTCGGGCACGCGATGCTCGCGAGTTGCAACGCCAGGCACTCGGCAACATCGCGCGCGCCCACGCCCGCCGGCTCCAGCGATTGCACCAGCTTCAAGGCAATCTGCATTTCGTCCAGCGACGCCGCCGGCTCCAGGCCGCCCCATTCCAGCAGCTCGCACAAAGGCGTGCGCAGATAACCGTCGTCGTCGAGCGACTCCACCACGGCACGGGCGAGCGCAGCATCGCGTGGGCTCAGGGGCAAGGTGCTGAGCTGCACATGCAGATGCGCGTTCAGTGAGGTCTCTGCCACCATGAAATCCAGCGCGGACACATCACCGTCGTGCGAGGACCCGGAGGGTGCGAAGCCGTCACCCAGCCAGAGTTCACGATCGGATTCGTGCGCGAGCTCCATGCTGTCATCGTCATATTCACCGTCGCGGTCGTCGGCCCGCTCGGCGATCTCGTCACCCCCCTCCGCGATGTCGATCTCGTCTTCGGCGCCGTCTTCCGTTTCGAGAAAAGGATTGCGGCCCAGCACGTCGCGCACCACGGTGCCGAAGTCCAGCGAAGACATCTGCAGCAAGCGCACGGCGTGCTGAAGTCGGGGCGAAAGGGTTTGATTCTGGCGCTGTTCTGCACGCGCTTCCATCTGCATCATGACGATCTCCTCCGGGTCATTGAAGAGGTTTGACCGCACATCACGGCTGCCTCATCCCCTCTTCAATGCACAGGTCGTGCCGCGCCGTCGATGTCGAAACAAATTCAAACACTTGCCCCTCGCTTACGGGGCAAAGCGGTGCTGCCGATGGGTGCGCGAGCGGCGAGAAACGTCACACCCATCGGTCTGCCTGCCTGCAGAAGGCCAAATCTGCAAGATTTACCGCAAATGCTGCCGAAATTCAGCTCTACCGGACAGCGGTTGTGTGCATGCCGTCGATGTCGTAGCCCTGGGCCCGGGCCAACGCCAGCAATGCTTCAATTCGCGAAGGGTCCATCACCACGTTGCGTGACATGACGCGCAGATGTCGACGCCCCGGCTCACCCACCAGCGCCTCCGTGCAGTCGGCATCCACGTGCATGACCCAGTGATCGTCCCAGGCACCTGGCCACCAGCGCGTCCAGCTCGCGAGAAAACTCACCTTCAGGCGCGCGCCTCCGCTGCCAGGCACTACCCGCATCGCGCCACTGGATTCGTGCACACGGCCGCTGCGCGACGGCACCTGGCGGCGCACCGTGACGCCAGGTGTTCCGTCCGGTTCCCGGGTCAACGCCAGGTGGGTGGTGGCCAGGCTCAAACCCGCAGACTCGCGACGGCAGGAGAAACGAGCCACTTCATGCCACTGCCCCATGTAGCGCGGCAGATCGAGGTGCGGCACCGTCGCAGGGCCTGCGGGTCGGTTCGTCAAGAGGCGTTTCACCACCGGTGCAGCCATGCCGAGCACGGTGATCGTGGAAGCGGGACTCAAACGGGGCCGAAGAAAACGCGGCAACAGCGGCCACAGCATGAGCAACACACCAGCCCAGGGCACCATGGACCGCCGTGGCCTGATGGCAGACCGCGCACCTTGCCTGACATCCTGCCAACGGTTCTGAATGCCGATTTCACGCGCGATCAGGCGGCGCTCCACCCTGGCAATCTCATAGGCCAGCGCATCCATGCCGCGCGGCAGGCCGCTGGCCTCGGAAGGGATCGATTCAGTGTGCGGTGCGGGGGACATGGGCTTCTTCATCAAGTGCTTCATCGATGGGCATTGGTGCCCTGAACATCAACTGGCGGCGAGTGGCGGGCAGCCCCAGCGTGGGGATCAAGCGGCGGATGCGGTTCACCGCCCACCAGCCCAGCAGCACGTGGGCTACCAGCGCCACCCCCAGGGCCATCGCCCAGGTCAGGCCGGCGGCCACAAGACCCACCAGCAGCAATGCCCACACAATCAGCCACCCGGTCATGCCCAGCACCGTGAGTGCCATGCCCAGGCAAGCCATGTGCAGCAAGGCAAGCCCCGCGCGTTGCAACTCCAGCGACAGCAATTCCACCCGGTCACTGACCAGACCTGGCAGATCGCTGAGCAGCCCGCCCAGCAACGCGCTGAGCGATGCCGGGCGGCGGTCACCGTCGGGTGACGAAGAGGTGTCGTCCTGGAATTGGTTCATCGCACGGGGCCCGGACGAAACACGTTGAAGATGGACAGAAGAACAATGGCTCCCACCATGGCGACCAGCAGCGCACCCAGGCTGAATTCATGCGGAGCGGCTTCAGCCAGACCGACCATGGGCGACAGCAACCAGCCCCCGAGTGCGGCACCGAAGACGCCCACCATCAAATTCGGCAGAAGGCCCCGCTCACCATCGCTCAGCAAGACCACGCTGGCCACCATGCCCAGCACCCCACCGGCCACCAGCCACAGAAGGAAATTGATCATGGGAATGCTCCTCAAAGGGTTGAACAGCCGTCGTCCGCCGGCTGCGGCAGTGCAATGGCAATCCACATGCCCGAGGCGTTGCAGGACGCCGCGAAAGCCGCTGCAGGCACAGCGCATGCCCAGCAGAGACCCGCACCCCCAGTAAAAAGCCCGAACGGAGGAAAATCCCGCCCATGAACCGCGCCTTCACTTGCGTCTGCAAACACCCCATTTTTTTTCGCAACAGCGTTTGCCTGGCCTGCATGAAGCCGCTGGGCTACGACGCCTTGCGCGGCAAGCTGCTGCCCCTGGAGCCGACCGATACCCCGGGTTTGTGGCGCAGCGTGGAAACCGGCACGCGAGAGCGCCTGTACAGGCGCTGCGTGAACCTGGCCACTGCGGCCGCCTGCAACTGGCTGACGCCTGTGGACTCGGCCGAAGAGGTGGCACCCGAGCTCTGCCTGTGCTGCCGGCTCACGCGCACACTGCCCGATCTCGGCACGCCCGAACACGCCGAATGGTGGGGCCGGATCGAACTGGCCAAGCGCCGCATGGCCTCTTCGCTGCTGGCCCTGCGCCTGCCGCTGGTGCCCAAGTCTGAAGATCCGGCGCGCGGACTGGCCTTTGACATTCTGGTCAGCCTGCCTGGTGGGCCACCGGTGGTGACGGGGCACGAGGATGGCGTGATCACGCTGGACGCGCACGAAGCCGACGACGCCACGCGCGAGCAGCGCCGCGCGCTGCTGCGGGAGCCCTACCGCACGCTGTTGGGCCATCTGCGCCACGAATCGGGCCACTACTACTGGCAGCGCCTGGTCGAAAACTCGCCGTGGCTGGAGTCGTTTCGCACTGTGTTCGGCGACGAGCGCATCGACTACCAGCACGCGCTGCAGGAGCACTACAACCGAGGGGCACCGGCCGACTGGAGCACGCGCCATGTGAGCGCCTATGCCAGCTGCCACCCATGGGAAGACTGGGCCGAGACCTGGGCTCACTACCTGCACATGCGCGACACGCTGGGCACCGCTCGTGGGTTCGGCATTCGGGGAAACCGGGTGGAACTGGCGGGCGAACCGTATGGCCCGTCGGTGCTGGAGGAAGGCGAAGGCGACGAGCACACCAACGCGCGCTTCCTGAGCTGGCTCAATCACTGGATGAAGCTCACGGTGGCACTCAACGAGATCTCGCGCAGCATGGGCGTGATGGACATCTATCCCTTCGTGCTGTCACAGCCGGCGGTGCGCAAACTGCACCTGGTTCACCGGATCATTGCCCACAAGGCGCCGCGCGGAGGCCGGCGCCGCAGTGCCGTACCCGCGCCCGTGCCTGAGTCGCTGGAAGCCACGTCATGACACTCACCGGCCTGAACACCGCACTGCTGGCGGCGGTTCTCATAACCGCCAGCGGCTCGCTCAACGCCCAGACCCAGCCTTTGTCCGACGGCGCGCGGCAGACGGTGGCCTGGGTGAAGGGCCAGCGCGATCTGCTGGGACAACCCTTCGTCGTGCTCGACAAACAGCTTGCACATGCTTGGGTGTTCGATGCGAATGCGCGCCTGGCGGGCGCCACGCCGGTGTTGTTGGGCTCGGCCAAAGGGGACGATTCGGTGCCGGGCATAGGGGAGAAACCCATTGCAGCCATCCTTCCACACGAACGCACCACGCCTGCCGGGCGGTTCCATCTGGAGCCCGGAAAAAACGCCAAGGGTGAGCGAATCTACTGGGTGGACTACGACGCCGCTGTATCGATGCACCGCGTGCGGTCGGCCAACGCCAGTGAGAGAAGACTGGACCGGCTTGCCACCAGCGACGTGGCGGACAACCGCATTTCGTACGGTTGCATCAATGTGCCGGAAGCTTTCTATAACGAAGTCATCGATGGGCTGTTTGCCTCTGGCAAGGGCTCGATCTACATCCTGCCCGAGACGCGCCCGATCTCTACCCTGCTGAAATGAGCCAGCGGGGCCGAAGCCCCGCTGGAATTGCCGATAGTTACATCAGTTGCGGTCGGCACGCGGCTCGCGCATCGTGGTGCCGCTGGCGCTGCCGGAGCTGGGCATCGTCGAAGGGCTGGTCGATGGCGTGGTCGAGGGCGTGGTTGACTGGGTGGTCGAAGGCATGGTGCCGGAGCTGGAGCCCGTGGCCGGCGGCGTGGTAGCCGGCGTCGTCGAAGGCGTCATCGTGCCGGGGCCAGTGGTGCCCGAGCCAGTGGTGCCAGGGCCTGCTGTGCCGGGCGCAGCTTGCGCGAAGGCCAGGCCGCTGGCCAGGGCAAGAGCAAGACCGCAGGCAGAAGCGGTGGCGGTGCGAATGATGGTGTTGTGGGACATGTTGGCTCCTGATGTCAAAGAATGTTCAACGTCAGTTGCGCTCACCGTAGATTCGGTTTGCGGCTGACGCCAACCTTCATTGGCAAGGGGTGTGCCCAGTCCCGACCGTCAGTCAGTCGTAATCGCGAGGCAGAAGGATCTCGAACCGGGTGCCAGATGCGTCGGAGTCCACCGCCACGGTGGCATCGAGCAACTCGCACAGCCGCTTGACGATCGACAGACCGATGCCCTCCCCATGCTTGTCGCTCTGCTGCGTGGAGCCAGCTTCCGGTACACCCGCGTCCTCTTCATCGATGTGGGTGACCTTGTCTTCCTTGGTATCAAAGGCCACCTGATCCGAATGCTGCGTAGCCACTTCCAGCGCGTTCTTCAGTTCGGAAGCGCCGTCGTGGCCAATGCCAGGACCGGTGTCTGCAACGACCAGCATCCAGCGGTCGCGATCTTCCGGACCACAATCCCCCCAGGAGAGTTCAAGTCCACCTTTGTGCGTGTAACGAATCGCGTTGAGCACCAGGTTCTGGGCGATGCGGTGCAGCTTGACGGCATCGGAGCGCACCTCGAAAGACGCGGGTCCGTTGAGCTTGAAACTCAAGCCCTTTTGTTGCGCATGTCCTTCCAGCGATTCCCACAATTCGCGAAACAACGGCGCCACGTCCACCGCGTCCACATTGCGTTCCTCCTGCCCGCTTTGCAGACGCGCCAGCACCGTCACGTCGTCGAGCAGACGGTGCAGCGCCTGCACGTTCTTGCCCAGCAGACGCAGAAAAGTCTCCTGCACCTCGGGGTCTGCATGGCGCGCCCCAAGCCCCGCCGTGGCGTTGCTGACCACGCCCAGATTGCCACGCAGGTCGTGCGCGGCCTCCTGCCAGAGCTGCGCCCTTTGCTGCTCCATGCGGCGAAGGGTTTCCAGCCCGTGCTCGAGGCTGCGGGTGTAGGCGGTGGCCTCGATCTGTTGCAGCTTGAAGTATTGCGTGGTGCTGGCCCCCACGGCCACGCTGTAAATCTGCGCCCAGAGCAGGCGCGCGCGCGCCATGACCTTGGGGGACTGAGCTGGCGGCCCTTCGGCGAGCCGTTCGAGTTCGCTGACCACGCACTCGTTCAGGCGCCCCAGCTCGCGAACCACTTCGGCCAGCCCGAACCCCTGCTGCCACCGGTGCAGCCCGTGCGCCGCTGCATCGCCGAGCCGCTCGGCTTCGCTCGATTGCGAGCGCAGGTGCTCCTCAAATCCCTCCAGGACAGCAGGAATGTGGTCATTGAGCTGGGAGTGCGGCAGGGAATCGCCGCTGGTCAGCGTGGCATCGGCCGCCACCGAAGCTCGCCATGCCTTCAGGATGGCGTCGCGACGGGCGGCGAGCTGGTCGGCCAGTGCGTTGAATGGATTTTCAGGGGCAGGCATCGGGTACCTTCGAACGGGTGGGCCGCCAATTCTGCACTGGAACGCGGCGGCGAACTCAGCGGTCGCGCGACGAGTTCGGCCCCGACTCCTGCTCGCGTTGGATGGACCGGCCGATCCGGCGAAGCCACACCAGCACCACCAGAATGAAAATCGTCGCCAGCAGGGCAATGCCCGTGTGGCCCATACCGGCGGCCATGCCCACGGCGGCGGTGGCCCAGATGCCTGCGGCGGTGGTCAGGCCATGGATGCGACCCTCTTCCTGATCCTTGAGCACCGCACCGGCGCCCAGAAAACCAATGCCAGAAACAAGTCCCTGCACCACACGGCTGAGCTGGTCATCGTCCATGCCGGTTTCCAGACAGATCAGCACGAACAGCGCCGCCCCCAGCGACACCAGCATGTGTGTGCGCAGGCCGGCTTCCGCATCGCGGCGTTCGCGGTCCCAGCCAATGGCCGCGCCCAGCAGCAAGGCCTCGCCCATGCGCCAGGTCGCGCGGGTGATTCGCTCCACCTCGGTCAGGTCTGCAAACTCGGCCTGCAGCGTGGTCAGAATGGTCTGGAGCACCGACATGGGTTCAGGCTTTCGTGTCGAGAGTGGTTACCGCCTCGCCCTCGCGCCAGCGCGCGATGCAGCGGTGCAGTTCGCTGAGCACCACGGGTTTGATGAAGTGGTGGTCGAAGCCGGCGGCAGCAGAGCGCTGCCGGTCTTCGGGCCGCTCGCGCCCGGTCAGCGCCACAATGAGCATGCGGGTGCCGGGCATCGATGCGCGCAGGCGACTCGCCACCGAATTGCCGTCCATGGCGGGCATGCCGATATCGAGAATCGACACTTGCGGCCGGATGCGCTGCGCCACGACCAGCGCCTCGTTGCCATCGTGGGCCATGTGGACGGTGTGGCCTTCGATCTGCAAGAGCAGGGCCAGGGATTCGGCGCCATCGTGGTCGTCGTCGGCGATGAGGATGCACAGACCAGGGCCTGGAGATGGGGGCGAAGCGTCGTTCATGGGGGTTCCAGGCGGGCGGGGAAAGCGACGGCCCATTCTCCACGCAGCCAGGGCCTTCAGCAACTCAGACCATAAAAAAGGGATGTTGAGCATTCAACATCCCTTTCCCGTTGTGAGGCAGGCGCCCTGACTCAGAAGCGGTGCACGTAGCCGAGGCTGGTGGTGGTGACTTCCTGCTTGCCCACGCCGGCGAAGCGCATGTCGTAGCGGTTCCATTCCAGCACGATCGAGGAGCGCGGTGTCAGGTCGTAGCCGACGCCAGCACCGTACGTTGGGGCCCATCCACTTTCCCTGCCCGTGGCGATGCCGGAGAGAGGACTGGCAGAGACTTCTGTGCGGCTGTACGTGGTTCCCAGCTTGCCAAACACATTGAACGCACCCAGTGGCACGCGGCCGACCAGGCTCAAATTGATACCGTGCGCCTTGCTGGCGCCCCCACCGCGTCGCATCTTGCCCAGGTTCACGTAACCGAGTTCGGCGCCCAGGTACTGCGTGAACATGCCACCGGTGTACAGATTGAACGAAGTCGAGCTGTCCGAGCAGCTGAAGCCACCTGCGCCGCAACCCAGGTCGTAGTCGGGCCGACCGACGTTGATGCCGACATAGCCCTGGGTGGAATAGGGAATGATCGAATAACCGCCTTCACCAGGCATGCGAGGCCCGGTCGTGGGGACGGCACCTGAGGTGGAGCCACCTGCGGCCTGGGCGAGAACGGTGGTGGACCCGTTGTTGGCGGGCGCCGACGTTTGGGCAGAGACCGAGCACGCAACGGCCATGGCTACGGCGGCCAGTGGCCACGTCTTGTAGGAGGAAAGGGAGCGGTTCATGGGCAAGTCCTGGTTGGAGTTGAGAAAAACTGCGCCAGAAGTGGAATGCAGCGCAAGTTGCTGGCAATCGGGATGCCCGGCACTTGAAGCTGAAGCTGGAGGGCTGCGCGGCGCCACCCTCCCCTTGCGGCAAAAATTGCCGCACCCCCTTCGATCGACTGAAACAGAGGGATCGACGTGCCCCTCTTCACCGGGTACGCCACGTGCCACATCCCCTGGGTCGGATGCGGCGGGCGCTACACCCCCGTCGGGCCCGGCGTCCCATCCACTTTCAAGAAGGAACGCCATGAAAGACAAGACCACCATCAACACCCTCAACAACCTCATCGAAACCTGCAAGGACGGTGAGTACGGGTTCAAGACCAGCTCGGAGCACGCGCAGGAGCCACAGATCAAATCGTTGTTCATGACCCGCTCGCAGGACTGCCGCCAGGCGGCCGCGGAGTTGCAGAGCCTGGTCGTCCAGCTCGGCGGCAAACCTGAAGACAGTGGCACGGCAAGTGGCACGGTGCATCGGGGCTGGGTCGCGGTGAAGGGCACCCTCTCGGGCTACACCGACCTGGCCATGCTGGAGGAAACCGAGCGCGGTGAAGACACGGCGATGGACCGTTATCGCGAAGCGCTGAAGGAAGAACTGCCGCTGGAAATTCGCAGCGTGGTCGAAGCCCAGTTGCAAGGCGTCAAGCGCAACCACGACCAGATCCGCAACTTGCGCAACAAGTACAGGGCCACCGCAACCTGAATGCGATCGCCGCGTTAAAAAGCCCGCTTCACTCAGCGGGCTTTTTTTCGGGCTTGTGGTCAGAAGGCGCCGGATGGCGCTCCGCCCATTCGGCGTCGCTGTGACCGTCACCCACCGGGTCCGCGCTCTCGTCTTCAGGCGGTGCCGGTGGGGCGGGCCGCCCTGAGGTATCCCTGGGGCCTGGCATCAGCGTGTCAGGCGGGCCAGCACCATGCCGGCGGCCAGCGCCACAGCCACCGAAGCCAGCGGGTGTTCACGCACCGTGCCGCGCAGGTTGTCGGTCCATTCGTCGCCGACTTCGCGTGCCCGGTTCATCTGGGCATGCAGGGCCTCGTTGGCGTGGGCCACCGTCGACTCGAGTTTCTGCACAGCAGGTGCCGCCTTCTCAGCCAGACGGTCGACGGTTTCATGCGCGCCTTGGGCCACACGCGCAACCCTTTCATTGCTGTCGGCAGCGCTGGTGGCACCAGGAGCGGCGTTGGAAGTGGGATACAGGCTGGCGTTGGTCATGAAGAATCTCCTGAAGGGTGTTGAGCGAAGGGCCCATCGCGTCAAGGACACGATGCGAACCCGTCTTGCACATCAGGGCAATCCGCGTGCCTGCCTAGCTTTTGTCGTCAGCGGCGTATTGCTTCAGGCGGTTGTAGAGCGTCTTCAGGCTGATGCCCAGCGCAGCGGCGGTGCGCTCCTTCTGTCGCCCATAGTGTTCCAGCGTGGCCAGAATGAGCTTCTGCTCTGCGTCCGCCAGCGAAATGCCCACCGGGAGCACCACTGCGTCGCCCAGCGCATCGGGAACTGTTGCGGCTGAAGCGGGCTCCGGGCTGCGCAACACCGGTGCTGCGGTTTCGGTGCTGACGACGGGCTGGGCCTGCGGCCAGCCAGAAGGGTGCGGCAGCCATTGCGTGTCGATGGTGCCGCCGGGCGCCATGACGTAGGCGCGCTGAACGGCGTTGCGCAGTTCGCGCACGTTGCCAGGCCAGTGGTAAGCACTCAGCTGCGCCAGTGCCTCGGGCGAGAAGTTTTTTTCCTTGCCCTCCTGTTCGCCGATGAGGCGCAGGAAACGGCCCGCCAGCAGCGGCACATCGGACAGCCGCTCGCGCAGCGGCGGCACTTCGATGGGAAACACGTTCAGCCGGTACATCAGGTCCACACGCAAGTGCCCCTCAGCGACGGCCTGCATCGGCGAGCGGTTGGTCGCCGCGATGATGCGCACATCGGTTTCCTGGCTTTGCGTGGCGCCCACGCGCATGAAGCGGCCCGTTTCCAGCACCCGCAGCAGTTTCACCTGCAGGTCCATCGGCATTTCGGTGATCTCATCCAGGAACAGCGTGCCGCCGGCTGCGCGCTCGAAGAAACCCTGGTGCTGTCGATCCGCGCCCGTGAAGCTGCCCTTCTCGTGGCCAAAGATTTCGCTCTCGATCAGGTTGGGCGAGATGGCGCCGCAGTTGACGCCGAGAAACGGCATCTTGCGCCGGCGGCTGAGTTCATGAATGGTCTGCGCCACCACCTCTTTGCCGGTGCCGCTCTCGCCGGTAATGAACACCGTGACACCGGAACCCGCCACGCGGCTGATCTGCTCGTAGACGCGCAGCATGCAGGGCGAGCGCCCCCACAGTTGCCCGAAGTTGCCGGTGCTCGCGAGGTTGGCGGTGAGGCCCGCCACCTCCGCCTTGAGCAACGCGGGTTTGGTGACCCGCGAGAGCAGTCCCTGCAGGTGCTTCAGCGTGACGGGCTTGACGAGGTAATCCACCGCGCCCAGGCGCAGCGCGAGGATGGACGTTTCCAGGCTCGCATGGCCCGTCATGAGAACCACCTCTGAGTCGGCGAGCAGCTCGGGATCGGCAAACAGGTCCATGCCGCTGCCATCGGGCAGGCGAAGATCCAGCAGCACCAGATCGGGTGTCTGCAGGGCGAGTTGTTTGCGCGCATCGCGCAGGGAATTCGCGGTGGCCACGGTCAAACCCTGCAGCGCGATGAGCTCGCTGAGCATCGCTGCGGAGTCGACGTCGTCGTCCACGATCAAGGCATGGGTCATCGAGGTATTTTTCCTGGGGGCGCACGGTTTCCGCGGCAGCGCGCGGCGGCGCCCATGATGCCATTTTTCTGAACACTGACGATCCCGAGAGGTGCTCTCCCAGTGGAATGGCGGCTTGTCGGCCGCTCAGTGCACAACGACAAAAGGATTGGGTTTGCCGGGTGGATCGCCTTCGGGCGGCGTGTCCGGGCCGGGGGTGCCCGGTTCTTCAATGTCCGGAGGGACTTCGGTCGGGCGCCCGGGTGGTGAATCGGGATACGGCGGCGGAACGGGCGGTGCGGGTTGTGGCACTTCCGGTGCATGGCCGCTGATGCGCAGCAAAGTCTGGTCATTCATGGGAGCCTCCTGGTTGCTGATGGGCCGGTAAGGGCCAGGTTGAATCTGCGGCAAGCCATGTGCCCGCTGGTTTCACCGTCGTTGTGCACCACGGGCACGCGCTTTGCCCTGTGTGCTTTCAGGTGAAACATCCACCAGGAGACTGCATGAAGCAAAAACGCCCCGATGGGGCCGACCACCACGCGCCACGCGACCCCGTCGACCGCTCGCCGAGGGCACCCGGCTCCACCCCGCCGCAAGGGGATGACGAGCACATGGAATTGCCGCACGAGCGCGACCAGTCGACACAGAACACCGCCGCCGAGCCGGACGCGGAAATGAAACAGGCCAGCAAAGACCTGGCGGAAGGTCAGGTGGATACCGACATGCGGGCTTCCCCAGGGCTGGACGCGGAGCAGCGCAAGCGCTATGTGCCCGGTGCGGGAGGGCAAAAACCCGAGCCCGCTCCAGCCTCAGGCCCGCCCGACCGGACGGGGCGGCGCCGGTGAATCCACCGCCGCGCCCGGATCTTCCTCGCCGGCCACAGACACCAGCGAGTTGTTGATGTGTGTGCGAGGCTGCCGAGCAGGCACCGGTCGGCGCCGCTGGATGAACGCCCACATTGCCATCAACCCCAACAGCGGAAAAAGAAACCGTGATCTCATGGGGATACCTCCTCGGCCAGTGGGGCAAATGCCATTCCCGCCATGGCGATCGGGGCGGCAGGCACCGCGATTGCCTGCAGCTGTGGCACGGACGCATCGGCGATGGACGCCAACGCGCCGCAGGAGAACCCATGACCCGCAGAACCCTTCAACAAGCCTCCATCGTGGTGGCCCTCCTGCTCGGCGGCAACGCTTCAGCAGATACCCTTGCCCAACAGGACCAGACTTTTCTTGAGCAGGCTGCGCACAACGGCCACGCCGAACTCTCGGCTGGGCGCCTGGCGCTCATCAAGGCCCGCAACCCGCAGGTGCAGGCTTTTGCCCAGCGCATGATTGAAGATCACACCCGCATCGGTGAAGAGCTGGTGACGATCGCCACCGCACGCAACTACAAACCACCTACGGAGCCATCGATGCTGCAGAAGGGCAAGGAAATGGTGATCGGTGGCATGGCCGACGAAACCTTCGACCGCCGGTACGTGATTCAAATGGGCGTGGAGGCGCATCAGGACACCATCCGCCTGTTCGAGAAGGCTGCCAACGAGGCGCGCGATCCGGAGGTCAAGGCATTCGCCACGAAGCACCTGCCACGCCTGCGCCAGCATCTGCAGGATGCGCGGGAGCTCAAGGTCAAGGTGGAGCCGACGGCACCACCACCCAGGCGCTGAGGGGTGGCGTTACCCCAGTCGCAGGGCCATTGCGCCTGCGACGATCACCGCCGTGCCAATCGCGCGCTGCAAACCGAATTTTTCCTTCAGCAGCAGCGTGCCCAGGATGGCCGCGAAAAGCACCGAGGTTTCGCGCAAGGCAGCAATGCTCGCCACGGGCGCGCGCGTCATGGCCCACAGCGCAATGGCGTAGGAGCCAATGGACGCGATGCCACCCAGCGCCGCCATGGGCCAGCGCTGCCGGGCGTAGGCCACGATCTGGCGACGGCTTGCACGGTCGCGGCGCGACCACACCAGCAGCGGGTAGGCGATCCCATTGAGCACGAACAGCATCAACACATAGCGCAGTGCGTTGCCACCCGTGGCAACCTCGGCGCGCACGCCCAGGCCATCCACCACCGTGTACAGGGCGATGATGCCGGCGTTGGCAAACGCATACAGCAGCGCTTTGCGGTGGTGCAGCGCCTCGCCGGGGTGGGCCAGCCCCACCAGCGCCACACCAGTGGTGATGCCGATCACCCCGGCCCACGCGGCCAGACTCGGCGTTTCCCCGATCAGGCTGCCACTGCCCAGTGCCACGAGCAGCGGCGCGAAGCCGCGCATGATGGGATAGGTAAGGCCCAGCTCGCCATGCTGGTAGGCGCCTGCCAGCGCAACGAAGTAGCCAATGTGGAGGACCACCGATGCGGTGATGAAGGGCAGGCCCGCAGGTCCCGGCAGCCCGACGATCAGCAGCAGCGGCAGAGCCATCAGGGAGCCGACCAGATGGAGCAGAGCGGTGTCGAGCGATTTGTCGCCGCTGCTCTTCACCAGCGCGTTCCAGGCGGCGTGCAGCAAGGCGCCCACCAGCACAGCGGCCATCACGGGCCAGGTCAGGGTCAGCAAGGGTCGGGTTCCAGAGAGCTGCGCGGCATGAACAGGGGCGGCAGGGAGGGTTGGGGCCCCGATTGTCGGGCAAGCCGGCCGGCCCGTCGCCAGCGAGCCTCGACGCCAACGGGTATTCTCGCGGGGTTGTCCGCTCGCCCACGTCAATGGAAACGTCATGAACACCCAGAAGCTTGATCAACTGCGCGCCATCTTGCGTGAATCCGGCATCGACGAAGGTTTGAAGTTTCTCAACGAACTCACGGACCACCGCTACACCGCCGTGTACCGGTTGCACGACTCCGTGTTGAAGAACCTTGCGCTGTACGACAAGGCCGGCGAGGTGAAGCCCGAGTACCTCGCCGAAGTGCCGCTGGATGTGAGCTTCTGCCAGTTCGTGCTGCGCGACGGAAAATTTCTCACCAGCGATTCCGCTCGGGATGAACGCCTCGACGGGCATCCCTACAAGGGCGTGATGATGGCCTACCACGGCGTGCCGGTGAGCGATCAGCGCGGGCAGCTCGTGGGCACCTTGTGCCATTTTGATCTGGTGGAGCGAAACCTGTCGGACGACAACTACCAGCTGCTCCAGCAAGCCGGCGTCGTCCTCAGGGACTTCCTGGCGACCGACTGAGCGGGTCACCCCAACCGGTCAGCCCGAATGTCCGCGGCGCGCGCGGTGATCGCGCTGCGTTCGGCTGGCGCGATGCGGGCAAGGTTTTTCACCTGCAGTGCCAACCGTGGATGGGCGGTGAAACGCGCCTCCTGCCGCATCAGGAAATCCCAGTACAGCGTGGTAAACGGGCAGGCGCGTTCACCGGTGCGCAACGCAGGGTTGAAGCGGCACCCATGGCAGTGGTCGCTCATGCGATCGATGTACCGACCGGTGGCGATGTAAGGCTTGCTGGCCAGCAAGCCGCCATCGGCGTACTGGCTCATGCCCAGCGTGTTGGGCAACTCCACCCACTCCACCGCGTCCACATACACGCTGAGGTACCAGCCGTGCACCTGCTGGGGTTGCACACCATAGAGCAGGACAAAAAGCCCCGTCACCATGAGGCGCTGGATGTGGTGCGCATAACCGTGTTGCAGCGTCTGCCCGATCGCGTCGGCGAGACACCGCATGGGGGTATCGCCGGTCCAGTACCACGCCGGCAGGTCGTGGTGGGCGTCCAGCGCATTCACCGCGGCGTACTCCGGCATCTTCAGCCAGTAGATGCCGCGAACGTACTCGCGCCAGCCCAGAATCTGGCGAATGAAGCCCTCGGCTGAAGGCAGCGGCACATGGCCCTTGCGCCAGGCCGATTCGGCGGCAGCGATCACCTCGCGGGGATCGAGCAGCTTCAGGTTCAGGGCTGATGCCAGGTGGGCGTGGTACAGCCAGGGTTCACCGGTCCACATGGCGTCCTGCCAGCGGCCGAAATGCTCCAGACGTTCGTCAATAAACACCTGCAGGACCTTCAGGGCCTGCTGCCGAGTGACGGGCCAGCCAAACGGCGCGGCCTGGCCCGGGTGGTCCTTGAACCGCGAGCCCACCAGGTCGATCACCTGTTGCGTCATTTCGTCGGGCTCGAAACGCGTGGGTGGTGGCAGAAAGCCCGGTCCGTTGGGTCCGAATGCCTCGCGGTTGTCGGAGTCGAAGTTCCATTCACCACCGCACGGCAGCGTGCCCTCCATCAGAATGCCGTGCTCGCGCCGCATCTCCCGGTAGAAGTACTCCATGCGCAATTGCCGCCTGCCACGCACGTGGGCAGCGAACTGCTCGTTGCTGCACAGGAAGTGGCGGTCCTCCAGCACGTCCAGCGGCGTGTTGCCAACGGCGGCACGCAGCGCCTGCAGCACACGCCAGTCGCCGGGCTGCGTGAGCCGCACCCGCTGCGGCTGCCACCTTGCCAGCGCTTCACCGAGCGCATCGCCCAGCCCGCCCTCGCGCAATTCCTCGTAGTCCAGGGGCACACCTTCGTCGCGCAGCGCGGCAGCGAAATGGCGCATGGCCGCCAGGAACTGAACGATGCGCTGCTGGCTGCTCCACACATGCGTGCTTTCCTCGCTGGCCTCGCACATCCAGACCCGGTCCCGCGCCGGATCGAAGCCGTCGAAAACACTGGCGTCGCGGTTGAGCTGGTCACCCAGCACCACCAGCAGATGGCGGCAATGCGCCGTCATGCGTCGCCCTTGCGGCGGCGGCAGGCGTCGGAGCAGTAGCGCACCTCATCCCAATTTTTCGCCCATGCACGGCGCCAGCTCATGGGTCGGCCGCACACAGCGCACGGCTTGCTGGGCAGCGAGCGCTTGTTGCCCTTGAATTGCTTGTCGTCGCTCACCTGAACTTCCTTCACCTAAGATATCGCGCTTCACCCAAGTCATTGATGAAACACGATTTTTCAGACAGCGACACCGCCGCCGCAGGCCTGTCCCAGCACACGCCCATGATGCAGCAGTACCTGGCGCTGAAGGCCGGGCACCCCGACACGCTGCTGTTCTACCGCATGGGCGACTTTTACGAGTTGTTCTTTGCAGATGCCGAGAAAGCCGCTCGGTTGCTCGACATCACGCTCACGCAACGCGGCCAGTCGGCTGGCCAGCCCGTGGTGATGGCGGGCGTGCCGTTTCACTCGGTCGACACCTACCTGGCGCGGCTGATCAAGCTGGGTGAATCGGTCGCGATCTGCGAACAGGTGGGCGACGTGGCCACGGCCAAGGGGCCGGTGGAGCGCAAGGTGGTGCGCGTGGTCACGCCCGGCACGCTGACCGACAGCGAGCTGCTCTCCGACAAGACCGAGGCGCTGCTGATGGCCGTGCATCCCGGCGCGCGCACCGGCTGCGGCCTGGCGTGGATGTCGGTCACACAGGGCATCGTGTTCCTGGCCCAATGCGCGAGCGACGAACTGGCCGACTGGGTGGCCCGCATCGGCCCGGGCGAACTGCTTTACAGCGCCGAGGCCACGCCCGCTTTCGAGCGCTCGGTGCAGACCCTGGCCAGCCAGAGCAGCAGCAACGGCGCGCGGCTGGTCGCGGTGCTGCGGCCCGCCTGGGCTTTCGACGCGGGGCTGGGCCAGCGCAAGCTGCTGGAACAACTGCAGGCCGCCAGCCTGGCCGGCTGGGATGCGCAGGATCTGCCCGACGCCCATGCCGCTGCCGCCGCGCTGCTGCAGTACGCCGAACACACGCAGGGCCGCGCGCTCACCCATGTGCGCAGCCTGCAGGTGGCGCGCAGCGGCGAGCGCATCGACCTGCCCGCCAACACGCGGCGCAACCTCGAACTCACGCAGACGCTGCGCGGCGAGACCAGCCCCACGCTGTTTTCGCTGCTGGATGTCTGTGGCACCGGCATGGGCAGCCGCGCGCTGCGCCAGTGGCTGCTGGAACCTCGGCGCGACCGCACCCAGGCGCGCGATCGCCTGGCCGCCATCGGCGTGCTGCGTGGTGGCCTTTGGCAGGGCCTGCGCCAGTCGCTCAAAGGTTCGAGCGACGTGGAACGCATCACCGCACGCACCGCGCTGCGGCAGGTGAAACCGCGCGAACTCGTGGGCCTGGCCCAGACGCTGGAGCGCGCACAGCAGCTCGCTCGCCAGCTCGGCCATCAACCCGGCAGTGCGCTGCTGCAAGGCATCGCCCAGCATCTGACCCCACCATCGGGCTGCGCCGATCTGCTGCGCGCCGCGCTGCTGCCCGAACCGGCCGCGCTGGTGCGCGACGGCGGCGTGATCGCCGATGGCTTCGACGCCGAACTCGATGAGCTGCGTGGCATCCAGACGAACTGCGACGACTTCCTGGTGGACCTGGAGCAGCGCGAGCGGACCCGCACCGGCATCACCAACCTGCGCGTGCAGTTCAACAAGGTGCACGGCTTCTACATCGAGGTCACGCAAGGTCAGGCGTCGAAGGTGCCCGACGACTACCGCCGCCGCCAGACACTGAAAAACGCCGAGCGTTTCATCACGCCCGAACTCAAGGCCTTTGAAGACAAGGCGCTATCGGCACAAGACCGCGCGCTGGCGCGCGAGAAGTGGTTGTACGAACAACTGCTCGATCAGCTGCAGAACTTCATCGCTCCGCTCACGCAACTGGCCCGCGCCATGGCCGCGCTGGACGCGCTGTGCGCCCTCACCGAACGCGCGCTCACGCTCAACTGGTGTGAGCCGCAGTTTGTGCCCGAGCCGTGCATCCACATTCGCGGTGGGCGCCACCCGGTGGTGGAAGCGCGCCTGAACGAAACCAGCGGCGGCAGCTTCATCGCCAACGACACGGTGCTCGGCCCGAAGCAGCGCATGCAGGTGATCACCGGCCCCAACATGGGCGGCAAGAGCACCTACATGCGGCAGGTGGCGGTGATCGTGCTGCTGGCCAGCATGGGCAGTTGTGTGCCCGCCACCGAGTGCCGGCTCGGCCCTATCGACGCCATTCACACCCGCATCGGCGCGGCCGACGACCTGGCCAATGCGCAGTCGACCTTCATGGTGGAGATGACCGAAGCGGCGCAAATTCTGCACGCCGCCACCCCCGAGAGCCTGGTGCTCATGGACGAGATCGGGCGCGGCACATCCACCTTTGACGGTCTGGCGCTGGCGGGTGCCATCGCCACGCACCTGCACGACAAATCGCGCGCCTTCACGCTGTTCGCCACGCACTACTTCGAGCTCACCGAATTTCCGGCAAAGCACCATGCGGCGGTCAATGTGCATGTGAGTGCGGCCGAAGCGGGCGGCAAGTCGGGCGGGATCGTTTTCCTGCACCAGATCGAGCCCGGCCCGGCCAGCCGCAGCTACGGCATTCAGGTGGCGCGGCTGGCTGGCGTGCCGGCCGGTGTGGTGCAGCATGCGCGACACGCCCTGGCGGCGCTGGAAGCGCAAAGCGAGGAAAGTCGCAGCCAGGTGGACCTGTTCGCGCCGCCACCTGCCACACTCGAACCCGAGACACACCCGCTGCAGGCCGCCCTGCAGGCGATCGACCCCGATTCCCTGACCCCGCGCGAGGCGCTGGAACAGCTCTACACACTCAAGAAACTGAGCAAACCATCATGACCTATTGCGTCGCCGTGAAACTCAATGCCGGCATGGTTTTCCTGTCGGACTCCCGCACCAACGCCGGACTCGACCAGATCAGCACCTTCCGGAAAATGATCGTCTACGAGAAGCCGGGCGACCGCTTCATGTGCCTGCTTTCCGCTGGCAACCTGAGCGTGTCGCAATCGGTGCGCGAGATCCTTCAGATCGAACAACTCGAAGACATCGACGGAGGCGAGCCCATCACCATCTGGAACGCCAAGAGCATGTTCGACGCCGCGCGCGTGCTGGGTTCCGCAGTGCGCCATGTGTATGAGCGCGATGGCGATTCGCTGCAGCGCTCGGGCGTGGAGTTCAACGTGTCGATGATCTTTGGTGGCCAGGTGCAGGGTGAGGGCATGCGCCTGTTCCAGGTGTATTCGGCCGGCAACTTCATCGAGGCCACATCGGAAACGCCGTTCTTCCAGATTGGCGAGTCCAAATACGGCAAGCCGGTGCTCGACCGCGTGATCACGCCCGAAACCCCGCTGGACGAGGCCGCCAAGTGCGTGCTGGTTTCGATGGACTCGACGCTGAAATCCAACCTGTCGGTGGGCCTGCCACTGGACATGGCGGTGTACGAGGCCGACCGGCTGCAGTCCGACAAGATCACCTGCATCGACGACAACAACCCCTACTTCCGCATGGTGCACAACACCTGGGGCCAGAAGCTGCGCGAGGTGTTCGACAGCATCGAGGACCCGACCTGGGACGGTGCCCACACCGAAGTGCCTTTGCTGTGCAGCACGCCGCGCAGCCAGCCGCTGAAGAAGATCACCAACGCGCGCGAGAAACTCATCTGAGGTCTCGCGTTGTCGCTGATCATCTTCTCCCACGCCAACAGCTTTCCCGCCAGCACCTACGGCGTGCTGTTCAAATCGCTGCGCGCGCGCGGACATGCGGTGCGCGCGGTGGACCGATTCGGCCACGACCCGCGCTACCCCGTCACCAGCAACTGGCCGTTCCTCGTGCAACAGCTGGCCGATTTCGCCGCGCCCGAAATCCAGCGCCACGGCCAGGGTGCCTGGCTGGTGGGGCATTCGCTGGGCGGTTTTCTCAGCCTCATGTGCGCCGCGCGCCATCCGCGCCTGGGCGGTCACGCGGTGCGCGGCGTGGTGCTGATCGATTCGCCCTTGCTGGGCGGATGGCGGGCGCGCGCGCTGGAGCTCGTCAAACACACGCAGCTGGTGGGATCGATCACGCCGGGCAAGGTCAGTCGGGGCCGCCGCAAGGTCTGGCCCGACAGCGACGCTGCGCACGCTCACTTTCTCTCCAAGCAGGCCTTCGCCCAATGGGACCCGCAGGTGCTGCGCGACTACATCCACCACGGCACCCACGACCACACCGATGCGCAGGGGCGGCCGCAGCGAGTGCTCGCCTTCGATCGCGACATCGAGACTTCGATCTACAACACCTTGCCCCACAACCTGGACCGTTTGCTGCGGCGCCACCCACTGGGCTGCCCCGTGGGATTCATCGGCGGCACGCGCTCGCTCGAAATGAAGCAGGTGGGCATGGCCATGACGTTGCGGCTGGTGGGCAACAACCATCCTGAACGGCTGACCATGGTGGAGGGCAGCCACCTGTTTCCAATGGAAAAACCACAGGAAACGGCCAACGCCATCGACGCGATGCTGCACTCACTGGCGCAGAAACAAGCTCATCCGGTATAACGCTCTCAACCCCCACCTGCCCCACCACCCAGCCCACGCCCATGACCACCTCTGCTCCCACGGGGACCCTGGCGCTCAGGTACTGGCAGAAGCTGGTGGACTGGCAACCGGAGCGGCGCAGTGTGTGGAACCGCTACACGGTGGCGTTGCTGGTCACCTTGCTGGCCGGCTGGCTGCGCATGGAACTGGCGCCCGCCGAATCGGGTGGGCGCTTCATCACGCTCTCGCTGGCCGCTGCCGTCTCCGCGCTCTACGGCGGCTTTCGCGTCGGCATGTTCAGCACCGTGATCGGCATGCTGCTGATCAACTTTTTTCTGGTCAAGCCCTATCTCAGCTTCGCCATCGACAACCCGGTCGAAGCTTTCTGGCTCAACCTGTGGCACTTCATCACCCAGATCGTGGTGGTCGGCGCCATTGCGCTGATGCAGCGCCGCAACCGCGACCTGCGCGCGGCCACCGCGCAGCTTGAAGAAAGCAAGCGCAAGCTGGAGGACACCTTCGAGCAGGGTGCCACCGGCATGGCGCACAGCCACATCGATGGCCGCTGGATTCGCGTGAACCAGACCTATTGCGACCTTGTGGGCTACACCAAGGAAGAAATGCTGAACATGCATTTCCGCGATTTCACGCACCCGCAAGATCTCGCGATCGACATGGCGCAGCTCCAGCGCACGCTCGATGGCGAGATCACGCACTACAGCTTCGAGAAGCGCTACATGCACAAGCTGGGCCATGTGGTGTGGGTTTACCTCACGCTCTCGCTGGTGCGCACCGAAGCGGGCGAGCCCGACTATCTGATTGCCGTGGTGCAGGACATCACCACGCGCAAGGCCACCGAAGAAGCCCTGCGCACCAGCGAGCAACTGCTGCGTCAGGCGCACAAGATGGCGGGCCTTGCGAGCTGGCAGGCCGACGTGTCCACGCGCCGTTTCACCACGCTGGCGCAATCGCACGGCGTGCTGCACCTGCCCTCCCCGGAGTTCACCGATGAGGAACTGCTAGCGCGCACACACCCCGAAGATCGGCCGCTGGTGCTGCAGCGGTGGTACGAGGCCGTCAAGGGCGCGTTCAAGTACGACATCGAGTACCGCATGAACTTCGACGGCGAGGACCGCTGGTTCTCCGTGCAGGCGGAGTTCGAGCGCAACGCACAAGGCCGCGCGGTGCGCGCGCTGGGCGTGACGCAGGACGTGACCGAGCGCAAACGCAGCGAAATGGAAATCCAGCGGCTCAACGCCTCGCTGGAACAGCGCATTCGCCTGCGCACGCAGGCGCTGGAGGCCGCCTACGAGGAGCTGGAGAGCTACTCCTACGCGGTTGCGCACGACCTGCGCTCACCGCTGCGCATCATCAACGGCTTCGCGCAGGCGTTGCGCGAGGACAACCCGGCCATGGACGCCGAGAGCCAGGCGCACCTGGAACGCATCATGGGCGCGAGCAAGAAAATGGGCGAGCTCATCGACGGCCTGCTCACCCTCTCGCAGTTCGCGCGCGGTGAGCTGCGGCGCGAACCGGTCGACATCAGCGCCCTCGCCACGCGCCTGCTGGAAGAGTTTGCGGCCACCGATCCACAGCGTCGGGTGCAGTGGCGTGTGGACCCGGGCCTGCAGGCCATGGGCGACCCGCCACTGATCGACGCGCTGATGCAGAACCTGCTGCACAACGCCTGGAAATACACCGAGCAGACGCCGCTGGCTTCGGTGCGCGTGTACGCGCAGCGGCGAGACGGAAAAACCTGGTTCTGCGTCAGCGACAACGGCGCGGGCTTCGACATGGCGCGCGCCGCCAAGCTGTTCCAGCCGTTCCAGCGCCTGCACATGCCCAACGAATTCAGCGGCCTGGGTATTGGCCTGGCCACGGCGCGGCGCATTGTGCAGCGCCACGGCGGCGAGATGCAAGCCGAAGCGGAGCCCGGCAAAGGCGCCACCTTCCGATTCACCTTGATCTGAGCAACCGTTCGCGCCGCCAGGCGGCGTTTCGCGAACGAAGGCGGTGAATCCGTCGCAAACGCATGGCAAAGGCAGCAGGGCGCCGGCACAGTCCGCCCCACCTGCCCACCTCCAAGGAGTTCGCCATGCAGCTCACCCCCGTCATTGCCATCCACATGGCGGCCGCCCTGGCCGCCCTGCTCATCGGCCCGCTCGCCCTCTGGGCCCGCCGCCAGCCGGCAGGCCAGCGCCCCCGTTTGCACCGCGCGGCCGGCTACGCCTGGGTCACGCTCATGCTGATCACGGCCATCTCGGCCATCTTCATCAGCGACCCCCACATGCCCAACATCGCCGGGTTTTCGGCGGTGCACCTGCTGGTGCCGGTGGTGCTGGGCGCCCTGTTCTTCGCCTTCCGCTTTCTGCTGCACGGCAACGTGCGCGGCCACCGCATCACCATGCTCTCGCTCTACTTCGCCGGCTGCGTGGGCGCGGGCGCATTCACCCTGCTGCCTCACCGCACGCTCGGCCAGCTGGTCTGGGGCCAGTGGCTGGGCCTGGCCTGAATTTCCTTCCTCAACCTTCTGGAGATCACCATGACCTCAACATCGCGCCCCCTGTCCGACGAAGCACTCGAGCGCCGCGCGCGCCAGCGCGCCGGTGCCCGCATGGGCTGGTACGCCCACGCCATCGTTTTCCTGGCCGTCAACACTGTGCTGGCCTCCCTCTCGCTCGCCAGCGGCCGGCACTGGGCCATCTACCCCGCGCTGGGCTGGGGGCTGGGGCTGCTCATCCACGGCGTGGTCGTGTGGATCGTGCTGGGCGGCGGTGGCCTGCAGGACCGCCTGGTGGCGCAGGAACGCGAGCGCCTGGTGCGCGAACGCAGCGGTTTGTGATAGCGACGCCCGCCGTGCGGGATACTGCGGCCATGCCGCCGCTCAAGCCCGCCACCATTGCCCGCCGCGCCCTCGCCGCCGTGGTGTTCAACACCGTGATCGCGCTGGCCATCACGGTGGTCGGGGGCGAGAGCTTTGCGGTGAACATGGTGTATTCGCAGTTCATCGGCACGTTCATCTGGGTGTTCATCGACGGTGGGCGCTACGTGCTCAATTCGGGCGGCTGGCCCGGCGCGCCGGCCATGGCGGCGCTGGTGGTGGTGTCGGTGCTGGCGTCTTACCTCATGGGCAGCGTCTCGGCCAACTTCCTGCTCGGCCGCGAGCTGCTGCTGGGGCTGAACAATTTTCCGCGCGCCACGCTCGGCTTTGTGCTCATGTCGCTTTCGGCGGGCGGCTTTGGCGCCTACTTCTTCACCAGCCGCGAAATGCTGGCGCGCGCGCGGCTGGCGCAAGAAGAGGCGCAGCGCCAGGCGAGCGAGGCGAGGCTGAAGCTTCTCGAATCGCAGCTCGAACCGCACATGCTGTTCAACACGCTGGCCAACCTGCGCGCCCTGATCGGCACCGACCCCGAGCGCGCCACGGCCATGCTCGACCGGCTCAATGGCTACCTGCGCGCCACGCTCACCGCCTCGCGCACCGAGGCCACGGCCGGACGCCACACGCTGGCCGAAGAATTCGCGCGGCTGCGCGACTACTTGGAGCTCATGGCGGTGCGCATGGGCCCGCGCCTGCGCTACACGCTCGACCTGCCCGACACCCTGGCTGCGCACCACGTGCCTCCGCTGCTGCTGCAACCCCTGGTGGAAAACTGCATCCGCCACGGGCTCGAACCCAGCCGGGAAGGCGGCGAATTGCGCGTGAGTGCGCGCCAGGGAACCGGTGGGCTGGAACTGGAAGTGAGCGACACCGGCGTAGGCTGCGAGCCCGAACCCAAACCCGGCTTCGGTCTTGCTCAGGTGCGCGAACGGCTCGACACCGCCTACCCAGGCGTGGCCCGGCTCGATTGGCACAGCCGCCCCGGCGGCGGCACCCGCGCCCTGCTCACACTCCCATTGAAGGCTGCCTGATATGAACGCCACTGCGCTCATCGCCGAAGACGAACCCCTGCTGGCCAGCGCCCTGCAAGCCGAGCTGGCCCAGGCGTGGCCGGCGCTGCGCATCGCCGCCGTGGTGGGCGATGGCGAATCGGCCGTGGCCCAGGCGCTCATCCACAAGCCCGACGTGCTGTTTCTCGACATCCGCATGCCCGGCCTGAGTGGGCTGGAGGCCGCCGCCGAGCTGGCGGACGAATGGCCTGAAGGTTCGCCGTTTCCCGCCATCGTGTTTGTCACCGCGTACGACGCCTATGCGGTGCAGGCCTTCGAGGCTCAGGCCGTGGACTACCTGCTCAAACCCGTGCAGCCCGAGCGGCTGGCGCGCGCGGTGCAGCGCATTCAGGCCCAGCTGGCGGCCCGTCAGGCCGCACCAGCGGGCCTCGATGCCTCACTGGCGCAACTGCGCGCCCTGCTGGCTGGTGGTGGAGCGCCCGCAGCGCCCCGTCTGCAGGTGATTCCAGCCAGCGTGGGCCAGGGCATCCGCATGGTGCCGATCGGCGAAGTGCTGGTGTTCGAAGCGGCCGACAAATATGTGCGGGTGCTCACCAAAGACAGCGAGGTGCTGATCCGCACCCCGCTGAAAGACCTGCTGCCACAACTGGACCCGGCCGTGTTCTGGCAGATACACCGTGGCACCGTGGTGCGCGCCGACGCCATCGACAGCGTCCACCGCAACGAAGCCGGGCGCCTGAGCCTGCGGCTGCGCGGCCGGCCAGAGGCGCTGGCCGTGAGCCGGATCTATGCGGAGCGGTTTCGGGCGATGTGAAAGTATCTATTCAGAATGCCCCTATTTCCCATCAAAGACAAGATTGGAATATAGTATTCAGATATCTATTCACAAAACCATTCAAGATGAACGACGATTTGTTGCAAGCCTTGCGCGCCATGGGAGGCTTGGCCACCAGCGCCGAGCTGCAGCAACGCCTGGGGGTGAGCCAGCCGACGGTGTCAAGGGGGCTGGTCCCGCTGCTGCGTTCGGGTCAAGTGCTAAAGGCTGGCGCCGCGCGTTCGCAACGCTATCTGTTGCCTCGGCCCGTGGAAGGCGTGGGTTCGGTGGTGCCCATGATGCGAGTGGACGCCGAGGGTCGGGCCACCGTTTTTGGCCGCATGGTGCCGTTGCCCGGAGGCCGATTCTGGGTAGACGAGGCCGACGGCCTGAGCGAACTCCACGATGGCCTGCCCTGGTTCCTGCAGGACATGCGGCCTCAGGGCTTCATGGGCCGCACGTTTGCGAATGCGCACCCTGAACTTCGACTGCCTGGTGACCTGCGCCACTGGAGCGACGACGATGTGCTGAAGGCGCTGGTACAGGCGGGTGACGACCTTCCCGGCAACTTGATCGTTGGCCAACCGGCCTTCGAGCGATTTCACTCTTTGCCGCAACGCATCTCGCGCATCGACAACCCCGAACATGATTACCCCCGGCTCGCCGAGCAGGCCATGCAGGGGACATTGCCGGGCTCATCCGCCGGTGGAGAACAACCGAAGTTCTGCACCACGCTGAAAGGCCAGTCCGTCATCGTGAAATTCTCTCCCGCAGGAGAGGGCGCTTTTGAGCAGCGCTGGCGCGATCTGCTGATCTGTGAACACCTGGCCCTGCACACGCTGGCCCAGAGCGGCGTGCCAGCTGCAGAAACCCGCATCGTCATCGCGGGCGGGCGAGTGTTTCTGGAGGCCCGCCGCTTCGACCGGACCGCACAAGGCCGCATCGGCATGGTGTCGCTGCTGGTGTACGACGGGCAGTACGTGGGCCAGATGGACGAGTGGGCGGCAACGTCTGAACGCATGGCCCAGCGCGAGTTGCTGATTGAAGAAGATGCCGCACATCTGCGTCTGCTCGACGCCTTCGGCGCATTGATCGGCAACACGGATCGCCACTACGGCAACATCTCTCTGCTGCTCGTGGGCGACGACTGGCGGCTGTCGCCGACCTACGACATGCTGCCCATGCTGTATGCGCCGGTGAATGGTGAACTTGTGGAACGGGATTTTCAGTCTCGCCCGTTGCTGCCCACCGTGCACACCTTGAAGGAATGGCCAAAGGCGCGAGAGCTGGCCCAGGTCTTCTGGTCCAGCGTGGCAGACGACGAACGCATCAGCGCGGCATTCCGCCAGATCGCTCGCCACAACCGGGACATCGTTGCCCGGCTGTAGCTTCAAGCAAGATCAGCGATGCCCGTGGCGGTGACCGCGATGCCCACGGTCGCGGTGGCCGTAGCCGTGGCGGCGGTCGTCCCAGCGTGGGTGGTGGCCCCACTGCGAGCGGTAGATGGGGCGCGGCGCGTAGTAGGCTGGCGGCGGCACGTAGTACACGGGCGGCGGAGCGTAGTAGATGGGGCGCGGTGCGTGGTAAACCGGGCGCGGCGCGTAGTACACGGGGGGCGCATTGGACACGCCCACGGCAACGCCGGGAGAATTCACGCCGATGGACCAGTACACGTCACCGCCTCGGGCCTGCGCCTGCGTGCCGATGCCAGACAGGGCCCAGGCGCCGGCGGCCAGGGTGGCGATGGTGAGACCGCGTGCCCAGCCCGAGCTGCGGCTCCAGGCGGTATTGAACGACAAGGCTTTCATGTGGGGCTCCTTTGGTCAGGGCTGGATGGCACCCTGTGAACGTATTACAGGATTTTCCATGCTTCGCTCTTCCACATGCACGGTCAAAGTCGTAGCCAGAAGTAACGACACCGGTAAAGGTATCCACTTTCCTAGGGAAAACCATGAATACTCCCCCCTCGTACACCGAATCCGACGCACCGAACGCCCAGGACGTGCTCCATTTCTGGCTCGGCGACGGCCTCGAGCGCGGCTGGTGTTCGGACAACCGCGACGATCTCTGGTTCGCTGGCGGCCCGAAGCTGGACGCTGACATCCGACAACGCTTCGGCCCGCTGGTGGAACGGGCCATCGATGGTGCGCTGGGCGACTGGGAAGCGCAAATGGAAACCCGCCTGTCGCTGGTGCTGCTGCTCGACCAGTTCCCACGCAACATCCATCGCGGCAAGCCCCGTGCGTTCGCCGGCGATGCCCGCGCCCAGCAGCTGGTGCAGCAGGCGCTGGCGAGCGGGCTCGATCGTGACCTGGCAACTGTAGGCCGGGTGTTTCTATACATGCCACTCGTGCATGCCGAAAACCTGGCCCTGCAAGACGAAGCAGTGGCGCGCTTTCAACAACTGCGGGACACCAGCGCGCCGGAGCTGCGTGAAAAGCTGGATCGCAACCTGCACTTCGCGAAACTGCACCGCGACATCGTGCTGCGTTTCGGCCGCTTTCCGCACCGCAACGCGGCCCTGGGCCGCACCAGCACAGCGGAAGAACTCGCGTTCCTCAAAGACGGTCCGCGCTTCGGGCAGTAGGTCTGCGCAAGACGTCATCACGCCGACACGGTTTCGTCACGCCAAAGTCACGGTGGGTCCATACAACGGGGGGTTTCCACCCTGACCGTCAAAACCCGCCATGAGACAACCCAACATCCGCTTGTTCACCACCTCGCTCGTCATGACCGCCGCCCTCGCCGCCTGTGGTGGTGGCAGCGACGACACACCCGCTCCCGGCCCCGTGCCCGAGGCCACGCCCGCAGGCCTCACGCTGGAGAAGATCGGCGGCTACAGCACCGGTCAGTTTGGCGTGAGCGCGGCAGAAATTCCGGCGTTTGATGCCGCCAGCAAGCGGCTCTTCGTGGTGAACGCGCAGCTCGGCGCGGTGGATGTGCTGGACCTCAGCAACCCCGCCAACCCGATCAAGATCAACGTGCTCGATGCCACAGCCATTCTGGCTGGCGCCGAGATCAACAGCGTGGCAGCAAACAACGGCATCGTGGCCGTGGCCATTCAGGCCCCCGTGAAAACAGATCCGGGTCGCATGGCGCTCTACCGCGCGGCAGACCTGAGCCTCATCAGCTCGGTGGCCATTGGCGCCCAGCCCGACATGGTGACCTTCACGCCCGACGGCAACACCGTGCTGGTGGCCAACGAAGGCGAGCCCAGCGACGACTACCAGACCGACCCGGAAGGCAGCGTGAGCGTGATCGACGTGCGCGACAGGGCCAACCCGGTGGTGCGCACCGCCAGCTTCACCGCCTTCAACGGCCAGGAAGCCACGCTGCGCGCACAAGGCGTGCGCATCTACGGCCCGGGCGCCACCGCCGCGAAAGATCTGGAGCCCGAGTACATCGCTGTCTCGGCCGATGGCACCACGGCCTGGGTGACGCTGCAGGAGAACAACGCGCTGGCCCGCGTCAACATTGCCACCGCCACGGTCACCAGCGTGCTGCCGCTGGGTTTCAAGAACCATGGCGTGGCCGGCAACGAGCTCGATGCTTCCGACACCGACGGCTCCACCATCAACATCCGCACCTGGCCCGGCGTGCGCGGGATGTATTTGCCCGACGCCATGGCCTCTTACACCGCAGGCGGCCAGACCTACCTGGTGACGGCCAACGAAGGCGACGCGCGCGCCTGGGGCGAAGACAACGCCGACTACTGGAACGGCGACGCCACCAAAGGCTTCGTGGAGGAGTTCCGCGTGAAGCACCTGGTGAACCGCAACGGCTGGGCCACGCGCGCGGGCGACGACCTGCCGCCGCAGCTGAGCGCACTGGCCGCTGGCGGCCTGCTCGACCCCGCCACCTTCAGCTACTGCGGCGCCATCGCCGGCGACCCGGCAGGCTGCCGTGCCGACGCCGCGCTGGGTCGCCTGAACATCAGCTGGACCATGGGCTACCGCACCAACCCCGATGGCTCGCCCATGATGTTTTCGGCCGCCGGCGTGGCCGACCCGGCCGGCACCCGCCTCATGTACGACAACCTCTACAGCTACGGCGCGCGCTCGTTCAGCATCTGGAACGCCAACGGCACGCTGGTGTGGGATTCGGGCTCGGCGATCGAGAAATTCCTGGAGAGCCCGGACTGCCGCCTCGGCAGGACTCGCAGCATCCCCTGCGCCACGTATTTCAACTCTGGCCACGACGAAGGCAATGCCCGCGACAGCCGCAGCGACGCCAAGGGCCCTGAGCCCGAAGGCCTGGCGCTGGGCAAGATCGGCAACAAGACCTTTGCCTTTATTGGCCTGGAGCGCATGGGCGGCGTGCTGGTGTACGACATCACCAACCCGCTGGCACCCACCCGCGTGGACTACCTGAACACCCGCGACGAATGGCTGACCGACCCACCCGATCTGGCCACCGCCGGCGACCTCGGCCCCGAAGGCCTGGTGTTCATCGCCGCGAAAGATTCACCCAACGGCAAGCCGCTGCTGGTGGTGGGCAATGAGGTGAGCGGCACCACCGCCGTGCTGCAGCTCAACCTCACTTACTGAGCCAGCTCAGCCGGACGCCAGCGGCTTCAAGGCCGCTGGCAGCCAGCTTGCCAGCCGCGCGTGGATGGCAGGTTCGTTGCGCTGCCACCAGATGCCCAGCGCCACCACCGCCAAGCCGAGCAGCGTGAGCGCGAACGGGAACAGCAGGCTGTTTTCAAACACGCGGTAGGCGAGGTAACCCAGGTAACCCGCCACACCAAATCCACCCAGCACGGTGAACACGCGCCGGCCGATGGCAGCGCCCAGGAACACCATGAACACGTTGATCAGCGCGTAGAGAAACTTGTTGAGTTCGGATTCGCTTTCGCGCAGGCTCAGACCACACCAGAACATGATGGCGCCGAACAAGTAGAGCCAGAACGCGAAGTCCTGCCGGTCTTCTGCCGCCGTGGCGGTGCGGCTGCGCAGATCGACCCACACCGCCAGCGCGCAGGTGGCCAGGCCAAACACCAGCGACACATCACGCGTGAACTCCCAGTCAAAGCCTTCCTTCTGCATCAGCATGTGCGCCACGTCCATGCTGAGGTACCAGATGGTCACGGCCACCGGCATCACCATGAAGGGGAGCTTGTAGCGCCACAGCAGCACCACGGCAGCGGCCAGCGTGGCCAGCTCCAGCGTGAGCCAGCGCCAGTCGATGAAGCGGTGGTAATCGCGGTAGCTGTCGGGCCCGCCCTCTGGCCAGAGGCCGATGCCCGACTGGAGCGCCCACACCGCCAACGGCACCAGGCACACCGCCAGCGTGGCCAGAATGCCGGCCGGCGTGCGCAGACCCTTCTGCAGCAGGTTGCCGGCCACCGCCAGCGCACCCACGAGGTAACCCACCGAGAGCGCAAACACGCCCCAGGCGCCAAACAACGCCCAGCCCAGGTTCATGAACATCGTCATGGCGCCAATGGCCAGCATGCCGCCGAAGTAATAGAGCGTGTTGGTGAACGAAAACACCGGGCTGGCGTGCACCGGCGCGGGTGCAGCAGCCGGCGGCAGGGCTTCCAGCGGCTGGGGCTGCGTGTCCACCGCAGGCGGTGCCGCTACGCGCAGCGGGCTGCCCGGCGTGGCCCACGAAGCCCAGAGCGCATGCGCCTCGGCGGGCAAGATGGCGCCCTGCTCCACAGCGGCCTCCACATCGCGCCAGCTGAGCTGCACGCGCACGCTCGGCAAAAACACGTCCTCCGCCTTCGTGGCCTCCCAGCGCGGGGGATCTTCGCCGGGCATGGTGTCGGGATTGTCTTTGTTCATTGGTATTTCCTCTTCCTGTGGCCGAACGATAGCGGAAACCCAGGCCCCGGCAAACCACATCAATAGAATGCGGCATGAGCTCCACCACCCCCGCCAACACGCCCCACACACCCGCCGAAGACGGCGAACACAAGGTCAGCAATTTCCTGCGCCAGATCATCGAGCACGACCTGGCCGCCGGCACCTACACCAGCCGGCAATGGGCTGGCAGCCCCGGCGATGCCGCGCACCATGCCAAGGGCCAGCCAGACCCGGCAAAAATTCGCACCCGCTTCCCGCCCGAGCCCAACGGCTACCTGCACGTGGGCCACGCCAAAAGCATCTGCCTGAATTTCGGCCTGGCACGCGACTACGGCGGCGTGTGCCACCTGCGCTTCGACGACACCAACCCCGAGAAGGAAGACACCGAGTACGTCAACAGCATCATCGATGCTGTGAAATGGCTCGGCTTCGACTGGAAGGCCCACGGCGAGACCCACCTGTACCAGGCCAGCGACTACTTCGTTTTCATGTACCGCGCAGCGGAATACCTGGTGGAAGCCGGCCACGCCTACGTGGACGAACAGACCGTGGAACAGATGCGCGTGAACCGCGGCGATTTCGGCAAGCCCGGCGTGGACAGCCCATTTCGCAGCCGCACACCGGCCGAGAACCTGGCGCGTTTTCGCGAAATGCGCGATGGCCAGCACGAAGACGGCAGCATGGTGCTGCGCGCCAAGATCGACATGGCCAGCCCCAACATCAACCTGCGCGATCCGGCCATCTACCGCATCCGCCGCGCCACGCACCACCACACCGGCGACACGTGGTGCATTTACCCCATGTACACCTACGCGCACCCCATCGAGGACGCGCTGGAACAGATCACCCATTCTTTCTGCACGCTGGAATTCGAAGACCAGCGCCCGTTTTACGACTGGCTGCTGGAGCGCCTTTGCGAAGGGGGTTTGCTGAAAAGCCCGCCGCCAAGGCAATACGAATTTGCGCGCCTGAACCTCACGTACGTCATCACCAGCAAACGCAAGCTGGCGCAACTGGTGTACGACCACAAAGTGAGCGGCTGGGACGACCCGCGCATGCCAACAATAGTCGGCCTGCGCCGCCGCGGCTACACGCCCGAAAGCATCCAGATGTTTGCCGACCGCATCGGCGTGACCAAAAGCGACAGTTGGATTGACTACGGCACGCTCGAAGGCTGCCTGCGCGAAGACCTGGAAAACAAGGCCCACCGCGGCATGGCCGTGCTCGACCCCGTCAAGTTGGTGCTCACCAACTGGGGCGAGGTGTTTGGCTCTGATGGCTACACCGAAGACTGCACCCAGCCCGCCCTGCCCCACAGCGCCATTCCCGAAGGCCAGACCCCGCCACCCGATCGCACCTTCAAGATCGGCAAAGAGGTGTGGATCGAACGCGAAGACTTTGAAGAAGTGCCACCCAAGGGCTACAAGCGCCTGTTCCCCGGCAACGTGGTGCGCCTGAAAGGCGGCTACATCATCGAATGCACCGGCGTGGGCGCGAAGGACGCAGCCGGCAACGTGACCGAAGTGCACGCCAAGGTGATCCCCGACACCAAGAGCGGCACCCCCGGCGCCGACAGCGTAAAAGCCAAAGCCGCGATCACCTGGGTGAGCGTGGCCGACGGCGTGCAAGCCGAAGTGCGCCTCTACGACCGCCTGTTCAGCGACCCCCACCCGGATGCGGGCGGGAAGGACTTCATCGAGGCGCTGAACCCGGACAGCCTGAAAGTCGTCACCGCTTACGTGGAGCCATCACTGGCGGCGGCCAAGCCGGACGAGAAGTTCCAGTTTGAACGGCACGGGTACTTTGTGGCAGATCGGGTCGATCATGTGACGGGGGAGCCGGTTTTCAACCGGGTGACGGGGTTGAAGGACTCCTGGGGAAACAAATGACTTATATATATGGGCCATCAATCTACTCTGAGGAATCAATGTGGGCAAATGCGCCACGTGTTGAGATGCCTTCTTTATTTGACTCAGATATAGAAGAAAAGTATGCCTCCAGAGCCGATCGAATCGTTACTGAAACGAATCGAGAGAAATTGCGCAATTTTGCAGATGCGCTTCGTCGCCCTGGCTACATGGACACGCGTCCATTTTACCAGCGGCGGAATAGATGGGATGCACGTAGACAATCTCAACTTATCGAATCAATACTGATCAATATTCCAATACCGCCATTGTTCGTATATGAAACAGAGCCTGATCGGTACGAAGTCATGGATGGACAGCAGAGAATTACTGCAATCCGGTCATTTTATAGCAACGAGCTTGTGCTTAAGGGACTGCAACGTTGGCCAGAACTGAATGGCCGAACATATTCGAAGTTGCCAGACACCATCAAAGCAGGGATTGATCGGAGATCAATCTCTTGGGTTACAGTATTAAACGAATCATCAAGAGATGAAGAGGAGGCATTTCAATTGAAGCAGCTGGTCTTCGAACGACTCAACACCGGAGGTGTGAAGTTGAGCGCACAGGAGATTAGAAATGCATTATATGCAAGCCCATTCAATGAACTCTTGCTCGATCTTTCCCGAGAAAAACTTCATCGAGAGGCTTGGGGGTTGCCGAACTTTGAAAAAGTAGAGGAAGAAGAAACACCGGACTATCTCTTGAAAGATCGCCTCTATAGCGAAATGGGCGATGTAGAAGTGATATTGAGATACTTTGCACTCCGTCATGTTCAGCAATATCGCGGTGGCATGCGTAGCTTTCTTGATTCGTATATGTACCGCGCAAGAAGATTTGAGCGCAACGAGCTAACTGCCCTGGGCGAGTATTATTTGAGTACACTTGCATTGGCGAGTGAAATATTTGAAGATAAACTTTTTCGTCCTTTTGATCCCAAGACAAACACATGGAAAAAGGTAAAACAGAAGGCATTTTCCGATGCAATACTTGTGGCATTGACGGAATTTAGAGAACAGAAGAATAGGTTACTCATAAACCGCGATCAAATCCTCAAGCTAGTAATTGAAGCGTTTGTAAATGATCAGGATAAGGGCATCCTGACGGGAAGAGGAAACACCAAGTCCGATGTTGAAGCACGAATCGAACTGCTGCGGAACATTTTCATCTCCTGCGTTTAACTCAAGATGATCGAGAATGAGTTTCAGGATTTTCGCAAGAGGCTCCGGCAAGCCAAATCCTTATTTCATTTAAACGAATGGGTGCGAAATAGGACAATTTCTCTTCCATCGGATGAAGCACTTGGAATCGCAATTTTTGAGCGCAATGAGTATTCAAGATACTTCGATTACTCAGGTGCACTTACCAGCTTGTACGCAACATATGAGGCATACGTTTTCGCAATAGTAACGGCGTGGCTACGCATCATAGGGGCATCGAACTATACTGTTTTGTCAGAGAAGGATTTGATCGAACTTCGAGAGAGCTATCGACGCCATACGGGCTTCTGTATTCAGCATTTAAGCCAGAAACGATTCGAAAATATAGGTTTAGAGAACCTGCTGATATCAGCACTGAAAAGCAACAGAGGCCGCAAGAATCAAATCCTAGTTCCAGAAGTGTTTTATTCAAATCTAAATAATCTTCGACTGAATGATTTGCATGGACTTTTTTCGGACGTCAAACTACTTGATGCATCTAACTTTTTAAATAGTAGGCCCTATCTTCAGGATTTTTTAGAGGGCACCGGGAATACCCTAGATTCATATCTTTCCGGCTTCGTTCAACGACGAAATGATGTGGCGCATGGCAATGGCGGCGGAGAACTGCTTGGGCTTTCGTCACTTGTAGAAATTGCTGATTTTCTGGAACTATTAGGGCAAGCCCTTAGAGATTTTCTTTTAAGCAACCTACTTAGAAGTCAAAAATGCGTGCCAATTGGCACATTTCAAAAACGGTATAAAACTAAACGCGTACTGATCTTGGTTTCAAACGGCGAGTATCTCTCCAATTCGGATCGAATAATTATTCAATCAGATCGAGAAATTCTTGTCAGTCAAATCGAGAGTCTCGAGGCGGAAAGTTCCATCCTCGGGGCTACGACCCCTGGCAATCTAGATCCCATGGGGGTTCAAATAAAGCATATCCCCCCGGCAAGCGGCAAAGTATTTCGAATTTTGTCTCCTATGCAAAGCTTTCTTTGAACTCATGGCTCATTGATGAGCTCTGTAAATGCCATAGATATGCTCACCAACCTCACCCCCTTCTTCCTCCACTGGGCCATCACGGCCCTCTCCCTTTGGGTGGCGAGCCATCTGTTCAAGGGCATCCGGTTCGGGAGCACCTCGGCGCTCGTGGTATCGGCCCTGCTGCTGGGCCTGGCCAATGCCATCGTGCGGCCCCTGCTGGTCTTCCTCACACTGCCGTTGACCGTGCTCACCTTCGGCCTGTTCCTGCTGGTCATCAACGCGCTGATGCTGTTGCTGGTGGCGAAGATCGTGGACGGCTTCAAGGTGGATGGGTTCTGGACGGCGTTCTGGGCCAGCCTGTTCATCGCCGTGCTGAGCTTTGTGCTGGGCGCCTTCGTGCTGGGTGGGTCGCCGGAGTTCACGATTGACACCGGGCCTGGGGATGGGCGGGTCTGGTTGTGATGTTTTTTTGTTTCTTATAATTGACAAAATGGCAGATTTGATCAAAATGAGAAACAAATGCCAGCCACCATCCCGCTCGTCACCGAAGCCAGCGTCGTCCAGCTCCAGTCGATGGGCTTGCAGATTCGTGCTCGGCGCAAAGCACTGGGCGTGAGTGCCACGGCGGCGGCCGAGTCGGCTGGAGTTTCGCGGGTGACCTTGCACCGTGTGGAAAAGGGCGAGCCCTCGGTGGCCGCCGGGGCCTGGGGCAATGTCCTGGCGGCGTTGGGCATGGTGTGGCAGGCGCGCCCCACTGGGCAACTGGCGGATGTGGAATCGGAGCGCCAAGACCGCAAGGGTTGGATTCCCGCACGCGTGCGGCTGGCCGATTATCCGCAGCTTCGCTCGCTGGCCTGGCAGGTGCATGGCACCGAGTCGCTCACGCCGAGGGAGGCACTGGTCATTTACGAACGCAACGCGCGTCACCTGAACACGCAGGCCATGTCGGCCGACGAGCAAGACTTGCTCGACGCGCTTCGGCTCGGCCTGCAAGACCAGCGGCCTGCATTGGAAACGCCCGATGGAGTTTGAGCGGCCTCATCACCAGCGCATTGCGCATGTGCTGGCCGCACTCGACGGCGAAAAACTGCGCCAGTACGCCTGCCTGTTTGGTGGTGGTACCTGCATCGCCCTGCGGCATGGCGAATACCGTGAATCTGTGGACATCGACTTTCTTGTATCGGACGCAGTGGGCTACCGCGAGCTGCGGCAATTGCTCACTGGCCCCACGGCCTTGGGCGCGATCACGCGGGGCGGCGCGCAGCCACTGGTGGTGGTGCGCGAGATCCGAGCGGACCAGTACGGCATTCGGACCCAGGTGCAGATGGACGGGCACGCGATCAAGTTCGAGGTGGTTCGGGAAGCTCGCATTGAACTGGAATCACCGCAGATGGGCGACAACATTTGCGGCGTGAGTACTCTCACTGCGCTGGACTTGGCGGCCTCCAAGCTGCTCGCTAATTCAGACCGGCAGGCAGACGATGGCGTGTTCAACCGCGACGTGATCGATCTGGCCATGATGGCCTTGCCGCTGCGCTCACTGCGCGCCGCAAGCGCTAAGGCCGAGCAGGCGTATGGCCCTGCCATCGGGCGCGATCTCGGAAAAGCGATCGACCGCTTGCAGAACCGAAAAGGCTGGCTGGAGCGCTGCATGCAGGCGATGGACATGCAGATGCCCAAGGCGTTGCTGTGGCAAAAAGTGCGGGCTTTGCGCCGGTTGAACAAGACTTCAGTCTGAAGCGTCCGCAGCAGTGATCCCAGGCATCGCCAGCTCCAACCCCTCCCACTGCGTCAACACCTTCACCTGCCGTTGCAAATAATCCAGCGGCATGGCCTGCGATCCCCACACGGGCACGCGCCCGGCGTATTCGCCCAGCAGCCAGAACTGACGCACCGCCACGAACATCGGCAATGCAGCCACATCGGCTTCGCTCAAACGGCGCACCGCCTGATAGGCCGTGATGAAGTGGTTCCAGCGCGTCAGGGCCTTCTCGCTCCACACACCATCCACGCTGCGCGGGTGCAGCCACCACGGGTACACGGCGAGTTCGTAGGCGAGGTGGCCGGGGCCGGTGTCGTCGAAGTCGAAGAACACGGCCTGGCGTTGGTCTGCGCCGTTCTCGCCCGCGCTCACGGTGATGAAGTTGTTGTCGCTGTGCGCGTCGCCGTGGCAGAGCACCTGCGTGAGTTCACCGAGCGCGGCGATGCGATCGTGCAGGCGCCGGCCGAGGGCTTCAAACTGCGGGCGCAGTTCGGCCGTCATGGTGGGTGCGCGCAGCAGGTGTTGCAGCGGGCGCAGCAGCAGGTGATCCAGATTCAGCGTGTAGTGGGGCGCGCTGCTTTGCAGGCCCTCGCCCGCCGCGTGCAGTTGCGCCAGGCCCCGGCCAAAGGCCTCGATGTTGGCGGGCAGGTCGGTGGTGGCTTCGCCGTCCAGGTGTTCGAACAGCATCACTTCGCGTTCGCCTTCGGGCAGCGTGATGCGCACGGCCACGTCGCCCGTGGTGGTGGGCAGGCTTGCGGCCACCGGGCAGCCGCGTGCGCGCAGGTGCTGCAACACATCGGCTTCGAACTGCAGCCGGGGCTCGCCGCGCGGGCGTTCGGCACACAGCCGGGCCACCACGCGGCGGCCGTCCGCCAGCGTCAGGCCATACACCTGGTTGAAGCTGCGCCGCAAAAACTCGGCGGCCACCACGTCTCCCAGCGGGTAGTGGGCCTGCACCACGCGCGCCATGGCGGCGGCGGTGGGTGTGGACTGCGCAATCTCCAGATGCATGACCGACCCCGTTGGGAAAAAGGGCGCGATTATAGAGAGCGACCCATAATGGCCGCCGCCCCACAACCCGCCATGAGCCGTCGCCCCCACCACCACGTCTATGTGATCGAGCTGCACAAGGACGTGCTTCTCGATCACAAGTTTCGCCAGTGCAACCCAGGCTACGTGGACGGCAAGCCCTGCGTGTACGTGGGCATGACCGGCCTGGACCCGGACGTGCGCTTCGACAAGCACAAGGCGGGCATTCAGGCGAGCTCGTACGTCTTCAAATACGGTTTGCGCCTGCTGCCGGATTTGTACGAGGGCTTCAACCCGATGCGCTACGAGGACGCGGTGGACAAGGAGATCGAGGTGGGGATTGATCTGCGGTCGGCGGGGTTTGGGGTGTGGCAGGCTTGAGGCGGAAGCTCAAACCTGCTTTTTGTTGGCCGCCGGCAAAATCTTCTTTCGCACATGCATGTGGATGTGCGCGCTGGCCTCTCCCGTCGGCACCTCTTTGGTTTCCAGATAGGACTGTTTGCGCATCAGATCTCCCAGCTTCGTCACGCCATAGTTGCGGGGATCAAAGGAAGGATTGTTGCGGCTGAGTTGACCACCAAGGGCGGCCAGCGTGGACCAACCGTCCTCACGCCCTGTAACCTCCAATGCACTCAGAACCATCGGTTCGAGTTCCGGAAGCTCGGGCACACGCTCCGGCCTGTTCAAAGGTTCACCGGCGAGGGTCGCGTCCGACTTTAGAAGGTCTTCCGATTTTCCGCCCAAGATTTCGGTGTAGATGAACTTATCGCATGCAGTCACGAAAGGAGCGGGGGTTTTGCGTTCACCAAAACCGTAGACCGCAAGACCGGCTTCCCGTATGCGAGTTGCAAGGCGAGTGAAATCGCTGTCCGAGGACACGAGGCAGAAGCCGTCCACATGCCCTGAGTGCAACACATCCATCGCATCGATGATGAGTGCGGAATCTGTGGCGTTCTTGCCGGTGGTGTAGCGGAACTGCTGAACAGGTTGCACGGCGTTGGCATGCAACACAGACTTCCATTGGGTGAGGTTCGGCGTGGTCCAGTCGCCATAGGCGCGCTTGATGGTGGCTGTGCCATATCGCGACACCTCAGCCAGGAGTTCCTGCACCAGCGATGCCTGCGCGTTGTCGGCGTCAATCATTACCGCCAGTCTGTCATTGCCTTGTCTGGTCGCCATTGTTTCCTCCCTGTTTTACAGCTCAATCCGTCGCCCCAGCCCCCATCAAACGATCCTCCTGCACCGTCAGCGCACACCGCACCGCCACGCTGAGCCCGCGCACCATGTCGTCCAGCGTCATGTGGGGCGCGCCCTGCTCCGGCAACCAGGGCACGTGCACGAATCCGCCGCGCGTCTGCTGAAGGGAGCGGGATTTGGCCAGGGCGCGCATGAGACCGTAGAACACGTGGTTGCAGACGAAGGTGCCTGCGGTTTGCGACACCTCGGCGCGGATGTTCTCCTGTTGCAGCGCGGCCAGCATGGCCTTGATGGGCAGGGTGCTGAAGTAGGCGGCGGGCGCGCCGCGCACCACCGGGGTGTCGATGGGTGTGGCGCCCGCGTTGTCGGGAATGGGAGCGTCGTTCACGTTGATGGCCACGCGTTCCAGTGACAGCGCATGGCGCCCGCCAGCCTGGCCCACGCAGATGACGAGTTCGGGTTGGTGCAGACGCAGCAGCCGCTTCAATTCACGCAGCGATGCGTCGAACACGGTGGGCAACTGCGCGGCCACCACGGTGCGCCCCTGCATCTGTTGACCGTGCAGCGCACTCACCGCGAGCCAGCTCGGGTTGATGGTTTCGCCGCCGAAAGGCTCGAAGCCGGTGAGCAGGATTTTCTTCATTGCTTTGGACATGTCAGCGACTGGCCACGCGGGCACGGATGTCGATGAGCCTGGCACGCAGACGCTGGTGGTTTTCTGCGCCGGTGCGCATCAGCATCTTGTGCCCGGCCGACATCGACTGCAGTGCGGGGTCGGCGAATTCGTAGCGCACCCAGGGGCGGGTGGAGGGAACCTCGCCTTTCACTTCCACCAGGGTCACGGCGAGCGGGCCAGTCTGCACCGGCGTGGCGATCAGATGGTCGAGCACTTGCACCAGGCGGTCGTTGAAATAGCGGCCAGGGAAACCCAGCTCTTCGTACGCCTGCTGAAACAGCGGGTAGAGGCGCCGGTACACCGCCACAGCTTTGGCGCTGTCCACAGATTCAATCAGTTGCACGAAGGGCGTGTAGCGCTGGCTGTTGTCGGGGTGGATGTTCTCCACGCCGGTGTCGGTTCGCTGCGTGGTGAAGCGCTGCGGCGTGGGGTACACGGGCCACACCATCAGCGGCGCCTGTTCACGAGGCAGGTTGTCCACCGTGGCCACCACGCGGCGGATGAAACCGTCCATTTGAAGAAATCTCACCACGTCCTTGCTGGTCACCACACCCGCCACCAGTTCGCGCACCAGCGCATCGGCTTCGGCCAGCGCGGGCAAGGGCGCAGGCTGCACGGCGGTCTCGGTTCCGGGGGGATCCACCGGGTGCTGAATGGTGGGCGCTGTGGTTGGGGCAGGCGCTGGCGGTGGCGCGGGATCTGCCGGTGCGGTGGTGGCCACGGGTGGTGTGGGCAAGACCTTCGAGCTCTCGAAGTGCCGCCAGCCAAACCAGGCGGCCACGGCAAGCGCCACCACGGCGGCAATCACGATGGGCGTTCGGGATGTGGGTCGGTCTTGCATGGCCGCTTCACCTTTCGATAGGGTTGGGGGCTTCCCATGCTACGCGGCCGCTTTTGTCGCACCCGCGGGCAAGGCTATTCTGTGGTCTTGTCGAATCGGGTCCTGGTGCTTCGTCGTGAAGATGTGGACCATGCCACCATCTTCAAAGGAGTTCAACATGAGTGCAACCCCCACCACGGGCACCGTCACGCTCCACCGCGTGTTTCCAGCACCGCCCGAGCGCGTGTACCGCGCTTTCCTCGATCCCGATGCCATGCCCAAGTGGTTGCCGCCACATGGCTTTACCGGTCGCGTGCTGGAGATGGACGCTCGCGTGGGTGGGCGCTACCGCATGCAGTTCACCAACTTCAGCAACGGCCAGTCGCATGCTTTTGGCGGCGAATACCTGGAGCTGGTGCCGAACGAGCGCATCGTCCACACCGACAAGTTCGACGACCCCAACCTGCCTGGCGAGATGCGCGTCACCCTCACCTTCAAGGCGGTGTCGGTGGGCACCGAACTGCGCGTGGAACAGAGCGGCATTCCCGCCGTGATTCCCGTGGAGGCGTGTTACCTGGGCTGGCAGGAATCGCTGCAGTTGCTCACGCTGCTGGTGTCGGCAGAAATTCCGGCGGAGTAACACCACCCGCCCCGGCGAGCGCCTGCAAGCGCTGGTGCGCCTCGCTGTCGCGGTTGAGCGGCGAACTGAGCCGCATGCCCATATACCGCTCACTGAACAGGTCAAACCACGCGGCCAGCACATCGGCAGCGTGCGTTTCGCCCGCGAGCGCCAGGCACAGCGCGGCCACTTCAGCCGTGCAGAAATGGCCGGCGTTCGCGGAACGGCGCAGTCGGTAGCTGGACACCACATCTTCCGGGTGCAGGCTGAGCACGGGCAGGTGCTCCAGGAACGGGCTCTTGCGGAAAATCTTGCGGGCCTCGGACCAGGTGCCATCGAGCAGCACAAAAAGCGGCTTGCGCGCGGGCTGCGCGGACAACGGCAGGTCTGAAGCAGGCAGCAGCGCCGTGACCACCCGCTCCGGCTGAACAAATTCGCCCGGAAACACCACATAAGGTTGCCACTGGGGATCGGCCAGCAAGGCCAGCAAACCGGGGTCTGCCGACGTGCGAGACCAGCCGAAGGCCCAGGTGTCGGCCACCACGTCGGCCACCAGCCAGCCGGTGTTGGTGGGCTTGATCGCTTCGATGTCGCCCATGATGAGACACATACCGGCGCTCGTGGGCACGGTGGGACGCGAGGCACACAGGCAGTGGCTCGCGATCAACCGGCAGCCTGCACAGCGCACCAGCCCCGAGCCTCGCGCCAGATAAGGCTTTGCGCTCACGGCGAGGCGGGCCGAGCGCTGGCGAGAGACCGCGTGGGTGGGCGCAGCGGTGGGCAGGGCAAGGGGTACCAGGGTCATGCCGCAAATGTAGGTGCTTTGCGCAGGCCTTTTACTTACTTGTCTGGGCCCAATTCACACCAAGGCATCACCCACGGTTGCGGCCAGCCGGTCAATCGCCCGCTTCGTCGGTCTGAGCGGTGCCACTCATCGAGGCTGACGCATGATTCCCGTCCATCACACACGCACCAAACGATTTCCGCGCTACATGAGCAAGACGAAGAAGCCGGCCCGCCGCCGGTCCAGCCGACGCAGGACCCCACCCCTACTGGCCAATGGCGTGGGCGCCACCGCCGCCGGCATGGCGCTGTGGCTGCTTTCACTGGTGATGGAAGCGCGAGGCCTGCCGCCGGTTGCCTCCAAGGCCCTGCTGGCACCCGCCTGGATGGCCATCGGCATCGGCATTGCCCTGCTGGTGCTGCACATGCTGGAGAAACGCCGCACCCAGGCCGAGGCCGACATGCTGCTGCGCCAGCACTCCACGTTCCTCGAACCCATGCCCAGGCTCAAGCCGCGAGCCAAGGAGCAAACGAGAAGCCATCGATCGTCATCGCAGGGATCGCTGGCTGGGAGAGGCTGAAAAGCGGCGAAGACGCGCACCTTTCCACACGGTGCAGGCGTGCTCCACTGAGTGCTGCCACTAACCCTGTCAATGTGTGCAATAGGTCCAGGGAAGCCCATCTCCCGGCCACCATAATCCGCGCATGTCAATTTCCGAGATCGCCGTCTGGTCGGCCATGCTGGGGGGGTTGCTGACCCTTGCGGCGCTGGCGTTTGCCGACGTGGTGGGCAGCCGCACGCGTGGCTCCGTGCGCAACCTGCTGTTTGTGCTGGTCACTGGCGCGAGCTGTGTGGTCATTACCGGTTTGCCGGAGGCATTTTTTCCGAACCTGCCCAAGCGGCTGATGATGGTGCTCAAGGTCGGCCTGGGCCCCAGTGCGGGTGCGATGGCGTTGTATTTCCTGGGCAACTGGCTCGGTGGCGTGCGCGAAGACGCGCTGATGCACCGGCTCACCGCCTGGGGTGCTTCGGTTGTTCTGCTGGCCACCTTGAGCCTGGTCGCCATTGCCACGCAAGCGCCGCTGGCTGAATTTCGCGTGCTGCTGCTGGCGGCCGCGGCGGTCAATCTGGTTCCGGTGTTGCTGGCTTTCATGGCGGTGATGCGGGCCACCAAGCTGGGCGACCCGCTGGCGCGATGGATGCTGCTGGCCATCGGTTGCCTGGCGATGATGGCGACGGGTCTGTACCTGCGCGGTCTGGAAGTGCCCGGTCTTGGTCTCGGTGCCTGGGCACTCACGGCATCGGTCACGCTGATTTATTTCCTCATGGCTTCGGTGCCGGGCCTGCTGCGCAACCGGCACAACCGCGAGCTCACGCGCCTATCGCGCTTGCAGCAAGGTGCCGATTCCGCTACGGGCCTCCCCACGGGCTCTGCCTTGCTGGCCCAGGTGGAGCACGCCTTCTGGCGCACCGCCCGCCGGCATGGCGAGTGCACCGTGGTGTGTCTGTACGTGAGCAACCTGTACGAGCTGGCGGAAACGGCAGGCCCGGGCGTGGAAGGCCAGATTCTGGTCACGCTGGCCGCGCGCATCCGGCGCGCCGCCGGGTTCCGCTGCGTGGTGGGTCTCTACCACCCCCGGTGCTTCGTGGTGGTCACCACGGCCGACAAGCACCAGACCCCGGTGCCCGAGATGCTGACCCACCTGCGCGGCGCGGTGTCGCACCCACTCACGGTGATGGACGAGAAGAAGTCGCGTCAGTTGTTCAGGCCGCGCCTGGGCCTGGGCGTGGTCACGCTGGACCCGGAAGGCGTGAACCCGATGGACGTGCTCAACGACGCCGAGCGCCACGCCCTGGCCAAGGTGCTGATGCCCAGCCGTCTGATGGAAAACGACATCGAGACGGTGCCGATGCAGTTGAGCTGAGGCAAGCGCGGTCGATTATTTCTGCACCGGGTTGGCCGTCAGGGCATTGGCCGGGTAGGCTCGCATGAATTCGCCGGCTTTGCCGGGATGGGCGCCAAGCCAGGCTTCAAAAGAGCCATCGTTCAAGATGGCCACCATGCGCTTCTCGCTGCCCGGTTGCTGATACCGATGCATCAGCGCGTGGCTGTTGGCGTTCACTGTGAGCAGGCAGTAGCTCACGATCACATCCCCATCGGCACCGCGCCAGCTTTCCCACAGACCCGCCACGCCCATCGGCCTGCCGTCCACGCGGGCAATGCGCGTGGGCACCGCTTTGCCGCTGCGAAAGTCGTCCTCGCGAAACGACATCATGGGCACGATGCAGCGCTGCGCGCCCAGCCAGGCGCCTCGAAAATTGTTCGACGTGGTCACGGTTTCCGAGCGGGCATTCACCAGCTTGGTCGAGCGAAGCTTGGCGTCGGAAGCGGACTTCACCCACGGTGGCACCAGGCCAAACTGCCCCACCACAAGCTCGCGCTGCGGTGGTCCTTCGGGTGCGGCGCCTTCCGGGGTCGGCGCCTGCGCCACTCGGCGAATGAACACGCCTGGACGGCGAGGCCACACGTCGCGCCCTGGGGCCACTTCGGGCTTGTCCACATCAAAAGCTTCGCGGTAAAGGGTGTCAGGGGCCAGACTTTCATAGTGGGTGCTCATGAGGGCATGCTAGCCGACCACCGCCGGGAACCCTGAGCAACTGCTTACGCTCCATCCTTTCATCGCCGCAACCCACTGCCACCACCATGCTTGCCAATCTCAAGGATCTGTTCGACCACCTCACCGCCAGCCTCACCTCGCAGGCTGGCACACAGGCGCCCGCCGAGCAGATGCACACGCTGCAACTCTCCACGGCGGTGCTGCTGGTGGAGGTGATGCGTGCGGAGCCCAATCTGCAGGACAGCGAACGCGATGCGGTGCTGACCGCGCTGCGTCGCAAATTTGCGCTGAGCGACGACGAGCTGAAGCGTCTGCTGGAACTCGCCCACGAAACGGCCCGCACCGCCTACGACTACCAGCGCTTCACCGCACTGATGAACGAGCGTTTCACACAGCAGCAGAAAATCGATGTGGTCGAGGCCATGTGGGAAGTCGCATTTGCCGATCACCACCTGGACGCCAATGAGCACCACGTGATCAGCAAGGTGGCCGGGCTGCTGCACGTGACGCATGGCGAGTACATCGCCGCCAAACTGCACGCTCAGGAAGCTCTGAAACCGCGCGCCGAAGGCCACTGAGCGCAGCCCCACAATTGGGTACGCAACTTTGCGCGACTGGCGCGGGCGGTTTACGCAGGCGACACAGACGGGGAACACGATGGAGGCTCACCAACCCCCAGGAGTTACCTCCATGAAATCCCGAAACCTTGTTGTCATTGCTGTTGCAGCCGCCACCCTCGGCATGAGCACCCTGTCGTTCGCACAGGGGCCTTTCAATGGGCCGCGACACGAGGCCCCCAGAATCATCAAGGTCGACGACCGTCGTGACGACCGGCGTGACTTCCGTGAGGACCGTCGCGATTTTCGCGAGGATCGGCGCGACGACCGCCGTGACTTCCGGGAAGAACGCCGCGAGGACCGCCGCGATTTCCGGCACTCGCAGAACATGCGCTACTACAACGCTCGCGGTCCGGAATTCCGTCGCGGCCACTACATCCCGCGCGAATACCGCAGCCGTCAGTATGTGGTGACGGACTACCGCGCGCACCGCCTGTCTGCGCCTCCGCGTGGCCAGCAGTGGGTGCAGGTGGGTGGCGACTATGTGCTGGTGGCGATCGCCACGGGCATCATTGCGCACCTGATCCTGAACCGTTGACCATGGCCGGGGTCCGGGCTTCTCTGCGATGATCTCGGTCAGCGCAACTCCCGGTCCCCGTCTGCCATGCAACGCCGTAACTTTTCGCTTTCCCTGATCGCATCCCTCTCTGTGCTGGCCGCCTGCTCGAAGCAGGAAACCGCCAGCCCCGCCGCCCCTGCGGCCACCCCCATTGCACCGGGCCAGGCGCTGGAAGCCCTGGCCAGGGAGGGCAAGGGCTTCACGGTGGGCGCGCTGATGAGCGCCAACACGGTGTATGTGTTGTTTGACCCCCAGTGCCCGCATTGCGCGCACCTGTGGCAATCGTCGATTCCGCTGCAGGGCAAAGTCAAATTCACCTGGCTGCCGGTGTCGCTGCTGAACGCCAAGAGCCTGCCGCAGGGCGCCGCGATCATGACGGCGGCCAATCCGGCTGAAACCATGAACACCCACGAACGCGAGTTGCTGGCCAACGGCGGCGGCATCTCGGCATCGGCCAGCATCCCGCCAGAGGTGGAGGCCGCGATCAAGAACAACACCGCCCTGCTCGATCGACTGGGCGCCACCTCGGTGCCCTTCGTGGTGGGGAAACATCAGGGCAGCGGGCAGGTGGTGAGCCAGGCCGGGTCCATGAGCACGCAGGCCCTCGCCCAGTTCCTTGGCATCGGCCCTTGAAGCACGAAGAGCTCGAATAAAACGGCCGTTTTGTCGCTTACCATCGCCGGATCGAGCCGCGCGTCGCGGCTGTCATTGGAGGTCTCATGGGCAAAGAACAGCGCAACGAAAAAATGAGCAAGAAACCCAAGAAGGACACCTCGGCGCCCAAGGGCCCGGCCACCTCCGACCGCCCCGTGCCGCCGGTAACCTCCGTCCTGCCGAGGGGCAAGGAGAAGAACAAATGAGCGCCACCGCATGAAGGCCACCTGGAACGGGGTGGTGGTCGCAGAAAGCGACGACACGGTGGTGGTGGAAGGCAACCATTACTTCCCCGAAAGCGCGCTCAAGCGCGAATTCGTCACCTTCAGCAACCACCGCACCAGCTGCCCCTGGAAGGGTCAGGCCAGCTACTACTCGCTGCTGGTCGATGGTGAACTCAACACCGACGCCGCCTGGTACTACCCGGACCCGAAACCCGAAGCCGACATGGTGCGCGGGCGCGTGGCGTTCTGGAAGGGCGTGAAGGTCGCGGCCTGAAGCAGGACGCGGTCCGGCTTCAGGCGCCTTCGCTCCCCAGTTTGCGCAGGCGGGCCTGCCACTGGGCCACGCCAGCGTCACCGAGCTTGTCCACCATGCCGATGAGCGTTTCGTGGATCGGCCCGAATCCCACGAATCCCAGAATGTTGCGCTCCAGCGATTTCAGGCTGTGCGCACGGAAATACCAGCGGTAGGCCAGCGCGGGCATGCCCATGGTCACCACCACGCGCGCCGAGCGCCCCGACAGCGGCTTGTGACCAAACGGCTTGGCGCCCTCGGGCCCGACCGCAAAGCCCGGGCGTGCCACCTGCTCCAGGTAGCCTTTGAGCAGGGCGGGCATGTCGCCCAGCCACAGCGGAAAAAAGATCACCACATGCTCGGCCCACGAAATGTCTTCCTGCGAGGCTTTCAACGTGGGCGGCACTTCGCCATGGAGCCAGTCGGCGGCTCGCATCAGCAGGGGAAATTCAATGGCGCCCACCACCACGCGCCGCAGCGCATGCCCACCCTCTTTGGTGCCTTCGGCGTAGGCGTCGGCCAGGGTCCGGTTGAGGTGCGGCCCCTGGGCATCGGGATGGCCTTCAATGAGCAGGATGCGGCGGACCGGGTTGGAGGACATGGCAGGCTCCTGTGAAGATGCCCGCATGCTCGCATCCGGTGCCGCGCCCGGCGTTGACGAGGATCAAAGCGGCATCAACGCCGGTCGGGCTTGCGCGCCTTAGGTGCGCGCTCCTTTTTGCGCTCCTGCCGAGCGGCATCGGCTTTCAAGCCCGCGCCCAGCCACCGGGTGAATTCCTCGGGGGTCTCCAGCGTGATGCGTCCCAGCGTGCCGCTGCGGAAATCGGCGATCAGCAGCTCCGCCGCCTTCTGGGCGTTCACCGCCCCGCCGCCCGCCAGCGCGCCGCGCTTGCGGCCAATGGCATCAAGCAGCTCGTCGTCGTGCAAGGCGCCAATGGCGTCCGGGCTCAAACCGAGGCGGTACCGCGCTTCCAGCAAGGGGGCATACACGTGCTTGAGCTTGGCCAGCAGTTCCAGCGCCACCTCCTGGTCGTCGTAGGCGTTGCGGCCCACGGCACCACTGGCGGCCAGGTTGAAGCCGCTTTCGGGCACCACAATTCGCGGCCAGAGCATGCCGGGCGTGTCGAAGAGGTAGAAATCGTCGGCCAGGGCAATGCGCTGTTCGTTTCGGGTGATGCCGGCTTCATCGCCGGTTTTGGCCGAGCGCTTGCCCATGAGCGTGTTGATGAGCGTGGACTTGCCGACGTTGGGAATGCCGCAGATAAGCACCCGCATGGGTTTGACCATGCCGCCGCGCAGGGGCGCTAGCTCGAAGCAGGCAGCGATGATGGCGCGCGCCGGGGCGGTGACGCTCGCATCCAGCGCGATGGCGCGGGTGTTGGGCAACGAGTTGTAGTGCGCCAGCCAGAGCGCGGTGCGTTCGGCATCGGCCATGTCCTGCTTGTTCACCACCTTCAGCGTGGGCTTGCCGCTGGTGAGCTCGGCCAGCAACGGGTTGGCGCTGGAGCCCGGCAGGCGCGCGTCGAGCATTTCGATGACGACATCAATGTCCTTCACGCGCTCGGTGATCGCCTTGCGTGTCAGGTGCATGTGTCCGGGAAACCACTGAATACTCATGGCGGCGATTGTGCCTTGGTGTAACTCCCGGGTCTGGCCGCAGTGCCCGTCCCTACAATCGTTTCCACTTCAACACCCCGCAGAGGCGCCTCATGAGCATCACCGTCAAGATCGACCTGGGCTACGAATTCGACGTCAAGGCCAAGGCGGCCGAGGTGTTCGAGGTGCTTTCAAACGTGCCGGAGTCGGTCAGCCACTTCCCCAAAGTGGACAAGCTCACCGATATGGGGGACGGTGTCTACAAGTGGGAAATGGAGAAGGTGGGCACGGCGCAGGTCAATATTCAGACCATCTACGCCAGCAAGTACGTGAGCGACAAAGCCCGTGGCACCGTGAAATGGACGCCGGTCAAGGGCGTGGGCAACGCCCTGGTCGGCGGCAACTGGAAGATCGTGGACAACAAGAAGTCCACAGGGCTCACACTGGCCATTCAGGGCGAGATCGAGGTGCCCTTGCCCGGCCTCATGAAGATGGTGGTGGCACCTGTGGTGGAGAGCGAATTCGAGAAGCTGCTCGAAAAATACATCGCCAACCTCATCAAGCGCTTCGGCGGCGAAGCCTGAGCGTTCCTCAGGCAGCGAGGTGCTGCTTGAAGAAGGCCAGGGTTCGATCCCATGAAAGTCGGGCGGCCGCCGCATCGAAGCGTGGCGTGGTGTCGTTGTTGAAACCGTGCTGCGTTCCCGCGTACAGGTGAGCCGTGTAGCGCGCGCCAGCGGCCTTGAGTGCGGCTTCGTAGGCAGGCCAGGCGGCGTTGATGCGTTCATCGACCGCCGCAAAGTGAATCAGCAGCGGCGCCTTCACTTTGGCCGCCGCTTCCACCGGCGGGTGGTTGCCGTAGTAGGGCACGGCGGCAGCCAGGTCGGGCAGCTCGGTCGCCAGCATGTGGGCAATGCCACCGCCATAGCAGAAGCCCACCGCGCCGATGCGCCCGGTACCGTCGGGCCGGGCCTTCAGGGCAGCGGCCGTGGCCAGAAAATCCTGCCTTGTCTTTGCCTGATCGAGCTGGGCGAACAAGGCGCGCGCCTTGTCTTCATCGCCCGGGTAGCCGCCCAGCGGCGTGAGCGCGTCGGGCGCAAAGGCCAGGTAACCTTCCAGCGCGAGGCGGCGAGCAATGTCTTCAATGTGCGGGTTCAACCCCCGGTTCTCGTGCACCACCAGCACGCCTGGCAGGCGCCCGCCAGGCGGTGGCACTGCCGGTTGCGCCACATAGACCTTGATGGTGCCGTAGCCCTGCGGCGAGGCGACGTTGACTGTCTCGGTCTTCACACGCGGATCGCCGGCCGGAATCACCTGCGCATTGGCAAAGTCGGGGCTGAGTGCGGCCAGCAAGCCGGCGGCGGTGAGGCCACCCACGGCAAACTTCGAGGCCCGGTCCAGAAACGCCCGCCGGTCGATGTCGCCGTGCACGTAGGCGTCGAAAAGGATCAGCAGTTCCTGGTCGAAATCGGCCGCGGTGAGTCGGGGCATGAGCGTCTCCGGCGAAAAGCCGCAGGATAGCCGCGCAGGCCGCTCAGGGCCGATTCACCGTGCGGTGATGAGGGCTTCTGCCACCGCAGGGGCTGCTGGTGCAGCCTGTGGCCGGCCCAGGCGCGCTGGCGAGGTGTATTCCTGGCGGTAGATCTCGAACGGCATGGAGTCGGCCGCTTCGATGGCGCGCTGGTCTTCGACCGACTTGGCGGCCATGGCCTCGAACCGGCCCTGCTGCTTGGCGCTCCACTCCAGCGAAAGCAGGTGCTGGTGCGTGCCCAGCGACTGCGCCCTGGCGAACCCGAGGAATGAATCGCCATGGTCTTTTTGCATGGCCTGAAGCACGCGCGCCGAGGGCAGACGCTGCGGGTCGTGCAGCGCGGCGCGCGCCTGCTCCACCGCATCGGCATGCTCCACGCCGCCTTGCGCGCGGTCGAGCGCCGCCGCAATGGGCACCAGCTGGTCGATGATCTCCAGCCCCCACTGCACCAGCGGCACCGCCTGGCCTTCGCGCAGCAGGTCGAGCCCCGGCTCGCGGCCGCGGGCGGCGGTGAGGTGCTGGTTGTGGGCGAGTTCGCGGATTTCGGCCGGCGTATCGGGCGGGCTGTCGGAGAGCAGGCAGTGCAGCAGGAACACGTCGAGGAAGCGCAGCGTGGTGGCGCCAATACCGATGGGCTCGAATGGATTGAGGTCCATCAGCCGCACCTCGATGTATTCCACGCCGCGTTCGCGCAGCGCATGCAGCGGGCGTTCGCCGGGGTAGATCACGCGCTTGGGGCGGATGGTGCCGTAAAACTCGTTCTCGATCTGCAGCAGCGTGGTGGCGAGCTGGTTGTAGTCGCCCCCCGGGTTGCGAATGCCGACCGCTTCGTAGGCGGGCCAGGGCCGCGTGAGCGCATCGTGCAGCGAGGCGGCGTAGCCTTCGAGGCCGTTGTAGCTCACGGCCAGCGTGGCCTGCGCCTCGCTCTGGTAGCCCAGCCGGCCCATGCGCAGCGAGGTGCCGTGGGGCATGTAGAGCGTGCCGCCATTGCCGAGCTTCTGCAGCTCGTGCTGGCGGCCTTCGACGAAGCTGGAACACACGGCTGGCGAGGCGCCGAACAGCGTGAGCAGCAGGAAGGCATGGCGGCGGAAGTTGCGGATGAGCGAAAAATAGCCGTCGTTGTCGACGCCGGGCAGCGACCAGTTGTAGTGGATACCCGAAATGGTTTGCATGCGCCGGCCATAGCGGTGACCCAGGCCCATGCGGTAGACGCTCTTGGCGCGGCCGACATTGGACGATCCGTAGCGGCCGAGCGGAATGGTTTCGTCGGTGGGCAGGCCGCACGGCATGCTGGAAGCCCAGAGCATCTCGTCGCCGGCCATGCGCAGCGAGCGCACGGTGTACTGGTGCACTTCCGTGAGTTCGGTCAGGCAGGACTCGACACTGGCGTGCACGCCGGTGATGAGCTCGAGCTGCGACTCGCTGTAGTCGGTGGTGATGTGCGGGTGGGTGAGCGCGCTGCCCAGGGCCGCGGGATGCGGGGTGAGGGCCAGGCGGCCATCGGGCTGGGCACGCAGGCTTTCCTTCTCAAGGCCGCGCCGCATGCCACGCAATTGCTCAGCCGTGAGCGTGTCCAGCCGTTGTTGAAAAGGGGTCATACAGGCGTCTTGAATCGGGTCCGGGGCCGGAAGTTAACACGGCTGGCCCAATTCTGCTGGCAACACCTGGATCGGCTCTGTGGTAGGGGGCGCATCGGCGCGGGGGCGCAGCAGCCAGGCGTCGACGGCCGCGGGGTCATTCACCAGGCGCAGCTCATCGAAGGCGGCCTGGGCCTCGGGGTGGCGGCGGCGCAGCAAGTTCAGCCATTGCTTGAGGCGCCCGGCGCGGTGCCGGCGCTCCACCCGCACGCTCACCCGCTCCCAGAACACGGTCAGCAGGGGCTCGATCTGCCACCAGGCCACAACGCCCTGCCCCCGGATGGCCAGCGCAAGGCCGGGATCGCTCACCATGCCGCGACCGATCATGAGCGCGTCGCAGCCGCTGACTTCGCGGCAGCGCAGCGCATCGGCCACGCTCCAGATCTCGCCATTGGCGATCACCGGGATACGTTGAGCGGCGGGCAAGGCTTCGCGCACCTGCGCAATGCGTTCCCAGTAGGCGGGCGGCCGGTAACCGTGCGCCTTGGTGCGGGCGTGAATCACCAGTTCGTCCGCCCCCGCCTCGGCAATGGCCTGCGCACAGGCCTCGGCCACCAGGTCGTCGTTGAAGCCCAGTCGCATCTTGGCTGAAACCGGCACGCCCGCCGGCACCGCGCGCCTCACCGCCGCCACGATGCGGCCCACCAGCTCGGGTTCGTCCAGCAGCACCGCGCCGCCCCGGCTCTGGTTCACGGTCTTGGCCGGGCAGCCGAAATTCAGGTCGATTCCGGGGGGATTCAGCCCGGCCAGCCGGGCGGCATTCTCGGCCAGGCACGCGGGGTCGGAGCCCAGCAGCTGCGGGCGTACCGGCACACCCGCGCGGGTGCGTCCGCCATTGAGCAGCTCGGGCACCACGCGCACAAAAGCCCGCTCGGGCAGCAAGGTGTTGGTCACGCGGATGAATTCGCTCACGCAGCGGTCGACCCCGCCCGTGCGCGTGAGCACATCGCGCAGGGTGGCATCCAGCAGACCTTCCATGGGCGCGAGCAGCAACATGCGGGTATTTCACCACGAGGTGCCTCCACAGCCGGGCCGAGCCGCGCTACCATGGCCACCTCATGCCCCACGAACCCCGCCTGACCCAGGCCCTGCGCGAACTGCTGGCGCGCCAGCGGGTGGGGTCGCTTGGCACCTTGGGCATGGACGGCGCGCCGTGGGTGTCGCTGGTGCCCTTTGCGGTGGACACCAGCCTGCGGGTGATCGTGATTCACGTCAGCGCGCTCGCCTCGCACAGCGCCAACCTGCGGCGTGAACCGCGCGCTTCTTTGCTGGTGTCGCAGGCCGAGGTGGCGGGTGAGCCGGTACATGCCCTGCCCCGCGTCATGCTGGTGCTGCAGGCGCAAACGCTGGAGGCCGGCGGCAACGCCGAAAAGAGTGCCTGCGCAGCCTACCTGCTCCGATTTCCCGAAGCCACGCACATGACCACGCTGGGCGACTTCAGCTTCGTCGCCCTCACGCCGCTGGGCGCGCGCCAGGTGGCCGGCTTCGGTGCCGCGCGCAGCCTGGAGGCGGACGAAGTGGTGCGCGCGCTCGGGCCGCCTTCGTGACCCTGCAGGTCGTCCATGAAGACGACGCCCTGATCGTGCTGGACAAACCCGCCGGCCTGCTGGCCGTGCCCGGACGCGGCCCCGACAAGCAGGACTGCCTGAGCGCCCGAGCCCAGGCACGCTGGCCCGACGCGCTGGTGGTGCACCGGCTGGACATGGCCACCTCGGGCCTGATGGTGATGGCGCGCGGGCTGGCGCACCAGCGCACGCTGTCGCGCGCCTTCGAGACGCGCCAGGTGGACAAGCGCTACACCGCCGTGGTGGCCGGGGCATTGCTCAACCCCCTGCCCGACAACGGCTGGAACCTGATTGACCTGCCCATCACCGTGGACTGGCCGAATCGGCCGCGCAGCATCGTGAGCCACGAGCTGGGCAAACCCAGCCGCACGCGCTGGCGGCTCGAAGCCGAACAAAGACCGGCCGCGCACGCAGGCATCACAACCCGGGTAGAACTGGAACCGGTCACGGGCCGCACACACCAGTTGCGCGTGCACCTGCAGGCCATCGGACATCCGATGCTGGGCGATGCGCTGTATGCAAACGCACAGCAGCAGGCCCTGGCCGAGCGCCTGCTGCTGCATGCACACTGGCTGCAATTGCCGCACCCGCTCGATGGCCGAAGCATTGAATTCCACAGCGCCTGTCCCTTTTGAATGGCACCCATGACGACGACCACCCGACACCTCACCATCCTCACCGGCGCCTCGCGCGGCATGGGCCTGGCCATGGCCATGCAATTGCTCGCGCCCGATCGGCATTTGCTCTGCATTTCGCGCCGCGCCAGCGACGAACTGGCCGAACAGGCCAGCAAGAAGGGCGCGCGCCTCACGCAATGGACGCAGGACCTGGCCGACACCACCGGATCGCGCCAGCGCCTTCAGGCCTGGCTCGAAGGGCTGGACCCCCAAACGCTGCAGAGCGCCACGCTGATCAACAACGCCGGCGTGATCCCGCGCATCGGCCCGCTGGATGACTGCCCGCCCGAAGACCTGGCCAATGCCCTGCGTGTGGGCCTGGAGGCGCCCATGCAGCTCACGGCCGCCTTTCTGCACGCTACCGGAGCGTGGGTGGATGGTGGCTGGCGCGGGCCGCGCAAGGTGCTCAACATTTCTTCGGGCCTGGGCCGCAACGCGATGGCCGCGCAGGCACCCTACTGCGCCGCCAAGGCCGGCATGGACCACTTCACCCGCTGCAGCGCGCTCGACGAAGCGCAACGCGAGCACGGCGCGCGCCTGGTCTCGCTGGCACCGGGCGTGATCGACACCGACATGCAGTCGCAGTTGCGCGCGGGCGACCCGGCGGCTTTTCCCGACCGCGGTCGATTCGTGGACTTGCAACGCCAGGGCCAGCTGGCGTCGCCAGACGCTGCCGCGCAGCGCGTGCTGGGCTGGCTCGATCGGGCCGACTTTGGCGAAAAGCCTGTGGCCGACGTGCGCGACTGAAGGAGACCTCAACATGACCACGAGCCTGATCACCCGGCGCCGGTTCACCGCTGGCAGCGCGCTGGCTTTGTCCACCGGGCTTGCGCCAGCCCAGAGCGCGGGCGAAGGCTTCTGGACCCTGCTGCGCGAGGGTGGCTGCGTGGTGCTGATGCGCCATGCGCAGACCGAACCCGGCGTGGGCGACCCGCCGAATTTCAAGCTCGGCGAATGCGGCACGCAGCGCAACTTGAGCGAGGCCGGACGCGAGCAGGCGCGCCGGGTCGGCGCGGCCTTCATGCGCGAACGCGTCAAGCTGGACCAGGTGCGCTCCAGCGCCTGGTGCCGCTGCGTGGACACGGCCATGCTGGCCTTCAAGGAAAACACCGTCTGGCCACCGATCAATTCCTTCTTCGGCGGCGAAGGACGCGACAGCCAGACCCGCGAGGTGCTGGCCGCCGTGCAGGGCTGGAAGGCGCCGCGCAACCTGGTGCTGGTGACGCACCAGGTCAACATCACCGCCCTCACCGGTGAGTACCTGGCCATGGGGGAGGTTTTCGTCACCCGGCCAGATGCCGGCCGGCTGCGTCTGCTGTCTCGCCAGACCTTCTGACGCAGGTCAAGCCGGCGCGGAAAGCTGCGGGTAGGATGGCTGGCGAACCCCTACCTTCAACAAATGGAGAACACCTCATGAGCAGAGAAGTCGTTGTTGTCAGCGCCGTGCGCACCGCCATCGGCACCTTCGGCGGCAGCCTGAAGGACCAGCCCCCCACCGAACTCGGCGCGCTCGTGGTGCGTGAATCGCTCGCTCGCGCGGGCGTGGACGGCAAGGACGTCGGCCACGTGGTGTTCGGCCATGTCGTCAACACCGAACCCAAAGACATGTACCTCTCCCGCGTGGCGGCCATCAACGGCGGCTGCGCCGAAGGCACGCCGGCGTTCAACGTGAACCGCCTCTGCGGTTCGGGCCTGCAGGCCATCGTCTCGGCCTCGCAAAGCATTCTGCTGGGCGACACCGACATCGCCATTGGCGCCGGTGCCGAGAACATGAGCCGCGCGCCCTTTGCCAGCCTGAACATGCGCTGGGGCGCGCGCATGGGCGACACCAAGATGGTGGACATGATGACCGGCGCGCTGCACGACCCCTTCCACGCCATCCACATGGGTGTGACGGCCGAGAACATCGCCGCCAAGTGGGGCATCAGCCGCGAAGATCAGGACAAGCTCGCGGTGGAAAGCCACAACCGTGCGCAGCGGGCCACCGAAAGCGGTGTCTTCAAGGACCAGATCGTGCCGGTGATGCTGAAGAGCAAGAAGGGCGATGTGGCCTACGCCACCGACGAGCACTTCCGACCCAACGCCACGCTGGAAGATCTGGGCAAACTGAAGCCCGTGTTCCTGAAGGAAAACGGCACCGTGACCGCCGGCAACGCCTCGGGCATCAACGACGCCGCCGCTGCGGTGGTGCTGATGGAAGCCGGCGCCGCGAAGGCGCGTGGCGCCAAGCCGCTGGCGCGACTGGTGGCCTACGCCCACGCGGGCGTGGACCCCAAGTACATGGGCATCGGCCCGGTGCCGGCCACGAAGATCGCCTTGCAGAAAGCCGGCCTTACCGTGAACGATCTGGACGTGATCGAGGCCAACGAAGCCTTCGCCGCCCAGGCCTGCGCCGTCACCCGCGACCTCGGCCTGGATCCGGCCAAGGTCAACCCCAACGGCTCGGGCATTTCGCTCGGGCACCCCATCGGCGCCACCGGCGCGTTGATCACCGTCAAGGCCATCCACGAATTGCACCGCATTGGCGGCAAGTACGCGCTGGTCACCATGTGCATCGGTGGCGGCCAAGGCATTGCGGCGATCTTCGAGCGGATCTGAACGCCAGCGCGCGCCATGGCCATCGACCCGGCCGGCTAGGCGCGCAGGCCTTCAGGATCATGAACGACGATGCCGCAGGCGGTGACCGCAATCAGGCCGCGGCGTTCCAGCCGCTTGAGCGAGGCGTTGACGTGCTGGCGTGAGTAGCCGATGAGCTCGCCGAGCTCGGACTGCGCCATGGCGAGCTTGATGCGGTTGGCCGTGCCTCCGGGATGCATCGGCTGGCCATGTTGAGACCCCAGCTCCGCGAGCCGTTTGGCCATCAAGGTGTCCAGCGGCAGGTAGCGGGCATCGCAGACCTCTTCTCCCAGACACTTCACCTGGTGAGCCAGCACGGTCAGCATCGCCTGCGACAGTTGCGGCCACTGATTCAACCGGCGCTGCAGCTCTGTTCGCCCCAGGAACAGCAGCGTGACGGCGCGATGCACATGGGCATCGCATTCCTGCGTCCCCAGAAAGAAGCCGGAGGCGCCCACCAAGTCCCCTTCGGCCGCGTACGCCAGCGTCCGCCGCCGCCCACCCGAAGCCCGGCTGAGGCGCACGTAGCCGCTGGCACAAAGCCACAGGCCTTCAGCCCGGTCGCCAGATTCAAAGAGCCGATGCCCTGCCGGAAGGCGTATGGCCACGGCTTCATGCAGCAGCTCATCGCACATGGATGGCGGCAGGTTCGACAGCCAGCCGCGACTCCGCACGGCCACGCGGGTTGCGTAATTCAGCACGTTGAAATGCCCTGTCACTCCACCGCCAGCTTCGCCGATTGCCGGTCGGCGTCCAGCACCAGCCGTCCCGGCCAGGCCGGCCAGCGGGTCCCGAGGATGGCGGTGTTGGGGTCGCCTGCCCGGGCAAATGCACCGAGGCTCTGCATCATGCGTTGCGACAACGCCAGTCGGCCGGGCTCGTTGGCGCGGCTGAAGGAGATGTTGGCGTAGAGCGAAGACCCGAAGTTGCCGAAGATGAACGGCAGATCAAAACTGTGGGCCGCGCCATAGACCACATCGAACGGCGGCGGCAGTTCGTCCCAGTCGAAGCGGTAGTGCCACACCTCGGGCTGGCGGGCCTTCAGCGCGTTCAGCACGTCGTCGCGGAAGGCGAAGAACCAGATGCGGTCGAGCTCGGCGATGCGCGCATTCAGGCCGGTGGTCGGCGCACTGACGGGCAGGTACTGGGGCGGTATCCAGTCTTCAATGCGTGTAGTTGGCGCCGCGTCCGGCTGGTAGTTGTGCACCAGCTTGAACACCGCGGCGTCATCGAGCAGGCGGCCGCTGGTGCCCCCGAGCGCAGGCCGCAGTGCCAGCAGGCTGGGGAACAGCTTGCTCTCGTCGCGCGTGTTGCCCGACAGCACTGGTACCTTCACGTACTGCCCTTGGCGAATGGCGGCAATGGGGTCGGCCGGCACCACATGGCCATCGGGAATCGGGTTGGCGGCGGCCAGGCCGAGCGGTGTCAGCCGCGTGCGCACCGTCGTCAACAAGGCATCGGGCGACTGGCTGCGCAGGTAGGCGGCGAGTTGCTGTGGCGTGCGCGCGGCGATGTGGGCTTCGGCGGCCGCCCGGTCGGCCACTGTGCCGTCCGCAATCAGGGAATGGATCAGCAGCGCGTTGCCGCGCGTGGCCCACACGCTGCGCGGCAGGATGGTGGCGAACGAGCCCGGCGGCAGCGAGGCGGCCGAGGAAATGCCGCCGCTGAGCGCAACCAGCCGCTGGAACAAAGGCGCGGGCCTGGCCACCACCATGGGCGAGGTCAGCAGCGCATACACATTGACCGCCCCGGCCGATTCGCCCATCAGCGTGACCTTGCCCGGGTCGCCACCGAAGCGCGCGATGTTGCCCTGCACGAACTCCAGCGATTTGACGATGTCCAGCAGCGCAAAGTTGCCCGAGTCGGGCGCGGCGGCGCCGGCTTTCAAGGGAGTGAGATCGAGGAAACCGAAGATGCCGAGCCGGTAGGCAACCGACACCACGATCGAGCCGGTGCTGCGGGCGAGCGCGGCGCCGTCGTAGACCGGGTCGGCGGTGTAGCCGGTGATGTTGCTGCCGCCGTGCACCCAGACGATCACCGGTCTGGGGCTGGCAGACGCCGCAGCAGGCGCCCAGATGTTGAGGTAGAGGCAGTCCTCCGAGCCGAGTGTCTGGCCGAGCGTGCTGCCGATGGTGGCGTCGTAGCGGTTGTTCAGGCCCGGGCCATACAGGCGACCGGTCTGCACGCAGGCCGGCGCGAACGCGGTAGCCGCGCGCGGCGTCGTCCACGCGGGTGGATCCACCGGCGCCTGCCAGCGGCGTTCGCCCACCGGTGCGGCCGCAAAGGGAACACCCTTCCAGCTGAGGGTGCCGTTGGCGGCTGAGTCGTCGGCGCCGATCACCGGGCCGAACGTGGTCTGGCGCTGCAGGCCGGCGCGCTCGGCGAGCGTGTGCGTGCAGGCATTGAGCATCAGCAGCGCGCCGATGACAAGGGCAAGGCGGGTGAAGGCGGTTGTCATGGGGGGCTCACTCGATCTGGATGTTGGCCTTGCGGATCACGTCAGTCCACTTGCGGGTTTCGACGTCGATGAACCGGGCGAACTCCGGGCCTGGCGCGCCACTGGCTTCGAGGCCAATGTCGAGCAGCTTCTGCTTGATGGCGGGATCATCGAGCGCGCGCAGCAGGGCCGGCTGCAGGCGCGCCACCACCTCCGGCGGCGTGGCGGCGGGCACCATGAACCCGTACCAGCCGGAAGCGACCACGCTGGGGAAACCTTGCTCGCGGATGGTGGGTGCCGATGGGTACAGCGGACTGCGCGCTTCAGAGGCCACGCCGACAACGCGCAGCTTGCCCGCCTCGATGTGCGGCAGCGCCGAGCTGATGGCGGTCAGCGTCGCATCGATGCGTCCGCCCAGCAATTCGGAATACGCCATGGCGTCGCCCCGCATGTGCACGTTCACCCCCTGCATGCCCGCATCCCGCAACAGCAGCTCGGCGGCCAGGTGCGGCTGCGAGCCGGCCCCGGGCGAGCCGAAGTTGAGACCACCCGGGCGCGTCTTCGAGTACGCCACGAGGTCGCGCACTGTCTTCACCGGACTCTGCGCATTGACGATCAGGAACAACGGCGCATGCATGGCCATGGCGATGGGCCGCAGCTGATCGCGCTGGTAGCTCAGGCCCTTGCCGTACAGCGCCTCGGCGGTGGCGTAGGGTGCGGCGACGTACAGCACGGTGTAGCCATCGGCCGGTGCGCGCGCCACCATTTCGATGGCCACGCGCGTGCCCGCGCCCGGCTTGTTTTCCACCACGATCTGCTGGCCCAGTTCCCTGGCGAGGTATTCGCCCAGCACGCGCGCCGAGAGGTCACTCGCACCCCCGGCGCCGTAGGGAGAGATCAGCTTCACCGGCCGCGACGGCCAGTCGGTCTGTGCATGGGCCAGAAGGCCCGAACCGGCAGCCACACCGGCCGCCAGCGTGACGAGCACCGTGCGGCGCTGGAGCCCTGCAGCTTGGAATTTCGGGGAAGGTCGGCGATGGTTTGTCATGCATGTCTCCTGTTTGAAGTGTCGCTGGATCGGACCCGATTCACCCTCGTCGCAAGGGCGGGTACGGGAACTGGAACTCAAGGTGCCGCCGACGGGGCTGATAGAGCCGAAGCACCACGTAGAAGTCTTCTCCCGGCGGGGCCGGCAGCCAGTTGTGCAAGGGACCGGGGTCCTGGGCCTGAATGCGGATCGACAAGCTGCCATCGCCGCCGGTCAGAAGACCTGGCAGGCGGTCGCCCACCGAGTAGCGGTGAATGGGATTGGCCACCAGCAAGCAATCGCTGCGTCGGTACAGGGTGAGCGACCAGAAGGCGTCCACCTCGGGTGTGGCACCGGGCGGGAACCGCAGTTCGTAGGCGTGCGAACCGTTCAGGGTTTCACCATCGGCGTCCACTTCTGCGGTGGGGTACATGGCCTCTTCGATGCCGAGCGCGCCGATGAAATTGCGTGCCACGCGGGCACGAGTGTCTGTATCTGCACCCCAATGCGTCCGCACTGCAACCGGCAGCGCCCAGCCACCGCCGAGCGCATGCGGCTGCACCTTCTGGCGGAGTTCTTCAAACACGGCGGGCAGTGCGGCCGCCAGCGCGTGTTCTTCCACAGGCCAGCACAAGGTCTCGCCCTTCGGCACCGGATTGCGCGCCAGCGCCTCGTCGACCGTGGCGCGGTAGAGTGCTGCGGTGGGCGTGGCCACCGAGCGACCGTCCAGCCGCGTGTCCACGCGCATCGCGGCGTCGCCGCCGTCCACGCGCTGCGCCCCTATGCGGCGCTGCAACGCACCGGCCTGCTCCAGGTTGCCCGGCGTGTCGTCCACCAGGATGCGGCCGATCACCCACACGTCGTCCCCCGGCGAAGCGATCACGTTGTCCACGTCTGCGGGCACGTTGCCTTTCCATGCCGGGCCGTGCACCAGGGTGCGCTGGGGACGGTTGCCGGTGGTGCGGCGACCCACGTAGGCAAACGGGTTGGTCCAGGCGTCGAGCAGGCCGAGAGTCCAGTAGCGCGTGCCCATGTCGGGCGTGTCGATCACCACAGGGCCTTCGGAGAGGTCGAGCCAGGCGTTGCTGAAGACGGTGTCGTTGTTGGGGCTGACCACCTCGCGGTCGTCCGGGCCGATCCGGCGGTGGGTGTGGGTGAACTGGTTCACCCAGCGCTGGCGGGAAGCGCGGTCCTCGCTGGCGAAACCGAGCACCGGATGGCGCCGCGCCGTGGTGGCGGCGCGCATGCGCATCATCTCGAACAGCGGCAAGGTCTGGATCACGGCGGCGCGCGCGGGCAGGGTGGCATTCATGTTCAGACCAGCACGCGCGCTTCGCGCAAGGCGGCGATGTCTTCCGCCGAATAGCCGAACTCGGCGAGCAGATCGGCACCGTCCGCTCCACAGGCGGGCGCAGCCGAGGGCGCAGGTCTCGGGCCTTCGCCCATGCGGTAGGGCAAGCCCAGCGCGCGGTAATTTCCGCCATCGGCAGAGGCGGCGTCCACCAGAATCCCGCTGGCGATGACGTCCGCGTTCGTCAATACATCGCGGTATCTGCGCACCGCGCCCACCACGATCTGGTGCTGGCTCAGGAGGGCCACGCAGGCCTCGCTGGTGTAGCCCGACAGGGATTGGTTCAACACCTCGCGCAGTTCGGCACGGTGGGCGACACGCCGTTCGTTGCTGGAAAAGCGGGGGTTATCCACCAGCTCTTCGCGACCGATCGCACCGCAGAAGCGCTTCCAGTGGTCTTCGGCATAGGCCGAGAGCACGATGTGGCCATCGAGCGTGGCCACCACCTCGGCAGCGGGCGCGTTGTGCGGCTGCCCGTGGCCGATGCGGGTGGGCTCGGGGCCACCGCCCAGATATTCGCACCAGGTCGCGGCCTGCAGATGCAGCGCAGTTTCCAGCAGCGACACCTCCAGCGTCTCGCCCATGCCGCTGCGCTCGCGCCCGTACAGCGCCGCCAGAATGGCTTGCGCGCCCAGGTCGGCCGCGGCCGCATCGACAATGGGCACGCCCACTTTTTGCGGCGGTCGGTCCGCTTCGCCTGTGACGAACATCAGACCGCTTTCTGCCTGCGCCGCGATGTCGTACCCGGGGCGTTCGCTGGAGGGCCCGGCACCACCAAACCCGGATATGGAGAGGTAAATCACGCGCGGATGCCGGGTACGCACCTCGGCAGGCCCGAGGCCCAGTTTCTCCACCGCGCCCGGCCGCAGGTTCTGGATCACCACATCGCTGGCGGCAATGAGGCGCCAGGCGATCTCGCGGCCCGCCTCACTCTTGAGGTCCAGGGCGATGGAGCGCTTGCCCCGGTTGTAGGCCCGCACCATGGACTCGCCATAGCGGCCCACATGGCGCGCCTGGTCGCCGGCCAGGGGCTCCACCTTGATCACCGTGGCACCCAGTTCGGCCAGCGTCATGGCTGCGCCCGGGCCTGCAATGTACTGGCCGAAATCGATGACCTTGACACCGGCCAGCGGTGTGGCCGCCGCCCGGGAATGTTGCGATGAAGGTGAGGACATGGGTCGCCACGATAGGCGCGATATCGATTCCTGAAAAATCCATAATCCTGATGACCTGATCACCCACAGTGATCACCCTCTTTCTATGCCAAAGTGCCGGAGCGACCCCATGCCCTCCTCATCCGACTACCTGGTCAGGCGACTGCGCCTGCGACACCTCGAACTGCTGGTTGCCCTGACGGATGCCGGCACCATGCGGGCCGCCGCCACCCGGCTGAACCTGAGCCAGCCCGCGCTGAGCAAGATGCTGGGTGAAATCGAAGCCGGCTTCGACGCGCGCCTGTTCGAGCGCACGCCGCAGGGGCTGGTGGCAAACGCCGCTGGCCACGCGGCGGTTTACAGAGCGCGGGTCATCCTGGGCGAACTCTCCCGTGGCAAGGACGAAGTGGACGCGCTGCGCACCGGCGCCGTCGGCCTGCTAAGGCTGGGCACGCTGTCGGTGACGGCCACCGTGCCGCAGGCGGTGGTGCAGCTGCGAAAGCGGTTGCCCGGCGCCCGCGTGCAGGTGCAGGAGGGACGGGTGCGGGAGATGATCCAGCGCTTGCTGGACGGTGAACTTGACTGCGTGTTCGGCGCCGTCACGCCCGAGCTGCTGACCAGCGATCAGCTGTCATTGCTGCAGCCGGAAGTGCTGCTCAAGGACGAGCTTTGCGTGCTTTGCGCCGAAGGGCATGCCCTCTCCCGCAGCCGCCAGTTGAGCTGGGCCGACCTTCACGCGCAACCCTGGGTCGCCCCCCCGAAGGACACGCTGGTGCGACAGGCCTTGATGACCGCCTTCCTCAATGCGGGCCTGGAACCACCAGAGCCGGCCATTGAGGTGCTCTCTTCCGTGACGGTGGGCAGCGTGCTGCGTCTGGATAAGACCTTGCTGGGGGCGGTGCGTTTCGAGCAGGCCCGCGACGAACTCGCACGCGGTGGCGTTGCCCGCCTGCGCGTTGCCCCCACCGTGGCCCTGCCTTCGCTCGGCCTGTACACGCGGCGGGCTGCCGAAGGGCCGCCTCCCGTGGTGCCCGCCTTTGCCGATGCGATCAGGCGCGTGAGCGCACGCACCAGGATTCAGGTGCTGGACGGGGCTCAGTCGCCCTGAAACCCGCCCCGCCGGCACGTCACCACCAGCGTGTCGCGCCAGCCCAGCGCATCGCCCTCCAGGGGCTGGATCGGTGTGCTCTCGTGGATCACGCGTGAGTCGTCGAGCAGCAGCAGCGACCACGGCTCGCGCAGCGTGAAGCGCTGGCCCGCCGGGCCATTGGCCTCGAAAACGCGGCTCTCGCCGCCCTTGATGCCGTGGCGCCCCACCATGAACACGGCCACCAGGTCGACCCCGTCGCGGTGCGCGCCTTCGGGTGTGGGGCGGCCGATGCCGTCGGTGGTGTCGATGCGGAACACGTGTGCCTCGGTGTACCAGGGTTGCGGGCCTCGCAGTGCGCTGGCCGCCTCGCCCAGCCGGTGCAGCAACCGGCTCCACACCGGCAAGGCCACGGTGTCTTTTTCCATGGGTTCGAACCAGCGCTGCATGCCGCCGTGCAGCGCGTTGTATTCCAGGGGTTGCCAGTGTGCGCGGTGGGGCACCTGTTCCACCTGCATTCCATCCACCACGAAGCAGCTGTGGCGGCGGCTGCGGTAGCGTCCGCCGTCTTTCAGGTAGGCATCGGGCGGCAGTGCGTCCCAGCCCTTGTGCAGGGCTTGCAGTTCGGCAGACGTGGCGGCCAGCCACTGGGCCACATCGGCCGCGCTCAAAAGGGAAAAGCCGGAGGTCTTCAACGATTCGTCGAGGACGGGCAAGGGCACGTAAGGTGGCTGGAATTCGCTGGTCATGGACGGGCAGTTTAGCCACACACCCACCCGAGCCTCTGGCGTTTTCCTGCGCTGGATCAAATACCCTCCATCAAGAAACTGCGAAGCTGACTGTATGGACACAGAGAACCAGAGGCCAGAGGAAGAACGCCGCTCGTCCGTGCTGGACCTGAAGCTGGCCGAACTGCGCGCCGGCGATCCCTTGCGCTGGCTTCGCCTCGGCTGGGCCGACTTCATTCGCTGCCCAAGCATCGGCCTGTTCTACGGCCTGTGCTTCTTCTTCATGGGGCACGCGCTGCTGGCAGTGTTCAAGGCGGCGCCGGCCTACGTGCTGGCGTTGAGCGCGGGCTTTCTGTTGATGGGGCCGTTCCTGTGTCTGGGCCTGTACGACGCGAGCCGTGCGCTGCAGCAGGGTCGCCGGCCTTCGCTGCGCGGATCGCTGGTGGCCTGGCGGCCCACGCTGGGCACCATGGCCATCTTCGCCGGGGTGTTGCTCGTTCTTGAAATGCTCTGGGGCCGCGCGTCGCTGGTGGTGTTTGCCGTCACCTTCAACACCATGCCCTCCACCGAAAACCTGCTGACGCAACTGGTGAACCCGGAGAACATCGAGTTCCTCATCACCTACACGGTGGTCGGCGGCGTCTTCGCAGGTCTCATCTTCGTCACCAGCGCGATCTCCATCCCCATGATCCTGGACCGCCAGGTGGACGCGATTTCGGCCGGGCTCACCAGCATTCGGGCCTGCCTGCAGAACCCTGGGGTGATGCTGTGGTGGGGTGCGCTGATCACGGCGCTGACGGTGCTGGCGATGCTTCCCTTTTTTCTGGGCCTGTTTGTGGTGGGCCCGGTGGTGGGCCATGCCACCTGGCATGCTTACCGGCAGATCGTGCCGAACGCGGACTGAAAACTACGCGTTCACATTCACCACCAGGCGCCCACGCACTTGGCCGGCGAGGATCTCACTCGCCGCACCCACCGCGTCGTTCAAACCAATCTCTCGAGTGATAGCAGCCAGCTGCTGGCGGTCGAGCGTTTTCGCCAGTGCGTCCCAGGCCGCTACGCGGCGTGGCATGGGCGCCATCACGCTGTCGATGCCGTAGAGCGTGACACCGCGCAGGATGAAAGGGGCCACACTAGCGGGCAGGTCCATGCCCTGCGCGAGTCCACACGCGGCCACCGCGCCGCCGTAGCGCACGCTGGCGCAGGCGTTGGCCAGCGTGTGGCTGCCCACGGAATCCACCACGCCGATCCAGCGCTCTTTTTGCAGCGGCTTGCCGGGCGCGCTCAATTCGTTGCGGTCGATCACACTCGCCGCCCCGAGCGACTTCAGGTACTCAGTTTCCTGCAGGCGGCCAGTGGACGCCACCACGGTGTGTCCCAGGCCCGCGAGCAGCGAAATGGCGACGCTGCCCACGCCGCCGTTGGCGCCGGTGACCAGCACCTCTCCCGTGCCGGGTTCCACGCCCGCATCGGCCCAATGCCGCTGCAAGGCCTGCACGCACAACATGGCGGTGTAACCGGCGGTGCCAATGGCCATGGCCTCGCGTTCGCTCAAGGATTCAGGCAGCGCCACCAGCCACTCGCCCTTGACGCGGGCCATCTGTGCCAGACCACCCCAGTGCGTTTCACCCACACCGTACCCATTGAGCAGCACGCGGTCGCCCGTCTTCCAGCGCGGGTTGTCGCTGTGCGTGACGGTGCCCGCGAAATCGATGCCGGGCACCATGGGGAAACTGCGCACCACGGGCGATTTTCCCGTGATGGCCAGCCCGTCCTTGTAATTGATCGTGGACCAGGCCACGCGCACGGTGACATCGCCAGCGCTGGGCAACTGCGCTTCGTCGATGGCAGACATTTCGCACCGGTAACCGGACTCGGGCTTCGTGATCACAAGGGCATTGAACATCGGGCGTTTCCTAAGTTGAGGACTTGGGTCCACTCTCGCGCCAGAGCCGCACGGTCAGCCACCAGCCGATGAGGGAGTTGGTCAGTGCGAACAGGCTGACCACCAGGCGAATGCCGGTGGGCGGATCGTTGACATGAATGAACCCGACCATGAAGGACGAGAGGGCGTTGAACCCGAGCGCGAGCCAGAACAGGCTCTTGCGGGGTTGCCACAAACGGCGGACGGCTTCTTGAATCGATGGCATGCCGTCATTGTGAGGCCGCGCTGGTGCGCGACTCTTCCTGTTCCTGCAGCAGGCGCCACATGACCTTGCCACTGCCACTCTTGGGCAATGCGCTGACAAACTCGACCGTGCGCGGACATTTGTAGACCGCCATGTGTTCACGGCACCAGTCCACGATGTCCTGCTCGCTCGTGATGCCGCGGGCCGCCTCGCGCAGCACCACCACCGCTTTCACGCTCTCGCCCCGGTAGGCGTCGCGCGTCGCAATCACACACGCCTCGGCGATCGCCGGGTGCTTGAACATCAGCATTTCCACTTCCGCCGGCCACACCTTGAAGCCGCTGGCATTGATCATGCGTTTCAGGCGGTCGGTGATGAAGAAGTAGCCGTCTTCGTCCACGCGCCCGAGGTCGCCAGAACGGAAAAACCGCTTGCCCTCGAAAGTGATGAAGGCGGCCTCGGTGGCCTCGGGGCGTTTCCAGTAACCATCGAATACCTCGGGGCCCCGCATGATGATCTCGCCGGCCTCGCCCTGCGGCATTTCCTGCAGCGTGATCGGATCCACCACGCGTGCCTCGGTGCTCAGGAAGGGAATGCCGAGGCACTGCTGCTTCGGACGGTCAGGCGGGTTGTTGTGCGAGGGCGCGGCGGTTTCGGTGAGCCCGTAGCCTTCTGAATATCGAAGGCCGAACTGTTCGAGCAGGCGCTGCGCCACAGCTTGCGGCATGGCCGCACCGCCGCCGCCGATGTGCACCAGGCTGGAGAGGTCGTACTGGTCGAAGCTGGGACTGGCCAGCAAGTCGATCACCATGGTGGGGATGTTGGTCCAGTGGGTGACGCGCCAGCGCGAGATGAGCCGGCCGGCGAGTTCGCGGTCCCAGCGCGGCATCAGCACCATGGTGGCGCCGATGTAGGCGGCCGCGTGCATGCCGGCCACCATGCCGGTGATGTGGAACATGGGCACCACCAGCAGGCCGATGTTCTCGCACGTGCTGTTGGACCAGAGCCCTGCGGCCACGGCGTTGTGCATGAGCGTTCGGTGCGGGTGCATGCAGCCTTTGGGCAGGCCGGTGGTGCCACTGGTGTAGGGCAACACGGCCAGGTCGTCCGGACCGCGGTTGTGCGCAGGTGCCGTGCCGGTACAGGCCAGTGCCTTTGCCCAATCGCAAACGGTGGCGCCGGCAAACGCGGGCGCGGCGTGGCGCGTGCCCAGCCACTGGGCCCACGCGGGCGGGATCTCGGCCGCCGGGCCATAGCCATCGCTGCAGTGCGACACCACCACGTGGCGCAGACGCTCCGCCTCGGGCACCGCGTCGTTGGCCTTGCTCAGCTCGCCCGCGAGATCGGCGGCACAGATGGCCACGCGCGCGTCCGGGTCGGAAATGTAGTGCTGCAGCTCGTCGGCCCGGTTCATGGGATTGACCGGCACCACCACGGCGTTGGCGCGCAGGATGGCGAAGTGCGCCACCACCCATTGCGGGCAGTTCTGCATGAGCAGGATCACGCGGTCGCCGTCCTGCACGCCTTCCTGTCTCAGGTGGGCTGCCAGGCGCTCCACCTGTTCGTGCAGTTCGCGGTAGGTGAACACACGGTCAAAGAACACCAGCGCGGCCTTGTCCGGATACCGCAATGCACTCACCGCCAGGTTGTGCCAGAGCGAGGTGGCCGGCGGCGTGATGCGGTGCGGCAGGCGCGTGGGCCAGAAACGGTGATGCGGAAAAACGGAGGACGCGGTCGGTGCGTCCACGGCGTGGGTGCTGCTGCTCATCGCTTGTCTCCAGTGTTCTGCGGCACAGCATACGGGCCGCGTCCATCCAGCGGAAACCGGTTTGTCGCGCGAGGGACCTTGGCGCATTTGCACGATGGCACGGAACCTGCGAGTTCCCGCCCTCGAAGCCCGACCGGGGAGTTTCACCATGGCGTCATAAGAATATTGCATGACTTTCCCACGTAAACCCCGATCCCCCGTGCAATAGGGCGGCGATACATTCAGTTGCGGTCCAGGACTTGCACCCAAACGGTGCGGGCCCAGCCCGGCGGATTCCTTTCTCACCACAAACACGGAGTAAACCGATGAAGATGACTTCCCTGAAACTGGCGGCCCTGGGCCTGAGCGCCGCCGCAGCCACCCTGGTGGCCTTGCCCGCTCATGCCGGCAAGGACCTCGATGCGATCAAGAAACGCGGCGAGCTGATCTGTGGCGTCAACACCGGCCTGGCGGGCTTCTCTGCCGCCGACAGCCAGGGCAAGTGGAGCGGCATGGACGTGGATGTGTGCCGCGCCGTGGCCGCCGCCGTGCTGTCCAACGCCGACAAGGTGCGCTATGTGCCCCTGACCGCCCAGCAGCGCTTTACCGCCCTGCAATCCGGCGAGATCGACATGCTGGCTCGCAACACCACCTGGACGCTGACCCGCGACACCTCGCTCGGCCTGCACTTCGTTGGCGTTAACTTCTACGACGGCCAGGCATTCATGGTCCCCAAGAAGCTCAATGTGAAGAGCGCCAAATCGCTCAAGGGCGCTACGGTTTGTGTGCAGTCCGGCACCACCACCGAACTGAACCTGACCGACTTCTCCCGCACCAACAACCTGGCGCTGAAGCCCGTGGTGTTCGAGAAGGTGGAAGCCGCCACCGCCGCTTACGTGGCCGGCCGCTGCCAGGCCTACACCACCGACGCATCGGGCCTGGCCTCGATCCGCGCCAAGGAAACGCCGAAGCCCGAAGACCACGTCATCCTGCCTGAGCTGATTTCCAAAGAACCCCTCGGCCCGGCCGTGCGCCGTGGTGACGACGAGTTCTTCGGCATCGTGAAGTGGGTGGGCTACGCGCTGATCGAAGCCGAAGAGTACGGCGTCACCCAGGCCAATGCCGACTCCATGAAGTCCAGCACCAACCCCAACATCATGCGTCTGGTGGGTGCAGGCACCGAAGACACCGGCAAGCTGATCGGTCTGGACAAGGAATGGGCGCTGCGCGCGATCAAGGCCGTGGGTAACTACGGTGAGCAGTTCGAGCGCCATGTCGGCCCGAAGACCTCCATCGGTCTGCCCCGCGGCACCAACAACCTGTGGACCAAAGGCGGCCTGATGTACGCCCCGCCAGTTCGCTGATCTCCCTCCTGTCCCGCCGCCGTGTCCGCGTGGGCCGGCGGCCCTGATTTCCTTCATTCCACAGGCCCTGGGTCCAGAAAACCCAGGGCCTGTGGCGCAAAAGCTTCCCCAAGACAGGATTGCGAGGCCGCATTGAAACCGCAACTCCCCCCCAAAAAACGAAACTGGTCGCTCAACAGCCGCGCCACGCGCGGATTGATCTTTCAGGTTATCGCCCTCCTCTTCATTGCCGCCGGCATCTGGTTCCTCGCGCACAACACGCAGGAAAACATGCGCATCCGGGGCATCCAGAGCGGCTTTGACTTCCTCGGCGCCGCCGCAGGCTTCGACATCGGCGAAACGCTGATTCCCTACAACCCGAGCGAGAGCTACGGCAAGGCCATCTGGGTCGGCGTGCTCAACACGCTCAAGGTCGCTGTGATCGGCATCGTGCTGACCACCCTGCTGGGCGTGCTGATCGGCGTGGGCCGCTTCTCGCGCAACGCGCTGGTGCGCGGCCTGTGCTACGGCTATGTCGAGACCTTCCGCAACGTCCCCATCCTGCTGCAGCTGCTGATGTGGTACCTCATCTTCATCGAGGTTCTGCCACCCTCCAACGAAGCATGGAACGTGGCCGATCTGTTCTATCTGAGCAAGGGCGGCTTTTCCTTCCCCTTCCCTTCCGTGGGCGTGGGCCAGGTGCTCGCCGGCATCGGCGTGGGACTCATTGGCGGCTGGTGGTGGCGGCAACGCGCTCAGAAGAAATTCGAACTCACCGGCAAGGACAGTGACCGCATCTGGGGACCGATCGCACTCATCGTGGTGTTCGCCCTGGTGGGCTGGGTGGTGGCCGGCATGCCCATGCAGTGGAATGTGCCCGAGCAACTGGCCTTCATGGTCGATGGCGGCGTGAGCGCCACGCCCGAGTTCATGGCCATCCTGATCGGTCTCGTCATCTACACCGCCGCGTTCATCGCCGAGGTGGTGCGTGGGGGCATCCAGTCGGTCAGCCGGGGGCAGGACGAAGCCGCGGCCGCCCTGGGCCTGAACCCGAAACAGAAAATGAACCAGGTGATCCTGCCGCAGGCCATGCGCGTGATCATTCCGCCGCTCACCAACCAGTACCTCAACCTCACCAAGAACTCGTCGCTGGCGGTGGCGGTCGGCTACCCGGACGTCGTGTCGATTGCCAACACCACCATCAACCAGAGCGGACGCGCGGTGGAGTGCATTGCCATCATCATGCTGGTGTACCTCACCACTTCACTGTCCACTTCGGGCTTCATGAACTGGTACAACCAGCGCATGGCCATCAAGGAGCGATGAGCATGGCCGATCACACCTTCGTTCCCATCGCGGCCCGGCCCTCTCCCATCAAGACCACGGGCTTCGTGCCTTGGGCTCGGCAAAACCTGTTTGCCGACTGGCGCAGTTCGCTCACCACGCTGTTCGTGGGCGCACTCATCGTCTACGTGCTGCCCGGCCTGCTCAACTGGGCGTTCTTCCAGTCGATCTTCCGCGCGGACGCCGACGCCTGCCAGGCCGCGCGCGGCCTGGGCGCCTGCTGGGGCGTGGTCACCGAGAAGTACCGCATCATCCTGTTTGGCCGCTACCCGTACGAAGAGCAATGGCGCCCGCTGATCGCAACTTCGGTCATGCTCACCGGCCTGGTGCTCAGTTGCATCCGCTTCTTCTGGAAGCCTTGGCTGGTGCTCATGTGGATCGCTGTGCTGGCGATCTTCTTCACCCTCATGGGTGGTGGCGTGCTGGGCCTGAGCGTCGTGCGCACCGATCTCTGGGGTGGCCTGCCCCTCACGGTGATGCTGGCCACGCTGTCCATCTTCATGGCCTTCCCGCTGGCCATCGTGGTGGCACTCGGGCGGCGCAGCGGTCTGCCGGCCATTCGCTCGGCGTGCATCGTCTACATCGAGCTCATTCGTGGCGTGCCCCTGATCTCGGTGCTGTTCATGGCCTCGTTCATGTTCCCGCTCTTCATGCCCCAAGGCGTCACGCTCGACGTGCTGGTGCGGGTGATCGTGGGCATCACGCTGTTTGCCGCCGCCTACATGGCCGAGATCATTCGGGGTGGCCTGCAGGCCATTCCCAAAGGTCAGCTGGAAGCCGCCGACACGCTGGGTCTGTCGTACTGGCAGACGCAGCGCAAGATCGTGCTGCCGCAGGCCCTGGCCATGGTGGTGCCCAGCATGATGAACAACTTCATCTCGATCTTCAAGGACACCTCGCTGGTCACCATCGTCTCGCTCTACGAACTCACCGGCGCTCTGGCGCTGGCGCTGAACTCCGACGTCGACTGGCGCCCGTTCAAGATCGAGGCCTACATCTTCATCACCCTCGTGTACTTCACATTCTGTTTCTCGATGTCGCGCTACAGCCTGTGGGTCGAAAAACAACTCAGCGCCAGCAAGGCGCGTTGAAGGAAAACCAGCATGTCCGATCCCATCATCCGATTCGACAAAGTCAACAAGTGGTACGGCAACGACTTTCATGTCCTGCGCGACATCGACCTGGACGTGGCCAAAGGCGAGCGCATCGTGGTCTGTGGTCCGTCGGGCTCCGGCAAGTCCACGCTGATCCGCTGCATCAACCGGCTTGAAGAGCACCAGCAGGGCCACCTGATCGTCGACGGCACCGAACTCACCGACGACATCAAGGCCATCGACCGCGTCCGCAAGGAAGTGGGCATGGTGTTCCAGCAGTTCAACCTGTTTCCGCACCTCACGGTGCTTGAAAACCTCACGCTCTCGCCGATGTGGGTGGGCAAGCTGCCGAAGAAAGAGGCCGAGGAAAAGGCCATGATCCAGCTCAAGCGCGTGCGCATTGCCGAGCAGGCGGGCAAGTACCCCTTGCAGCTCTCGGGCGGTCAGCAGCAGCGCGTGGCCATTGCGCGCGCGCTGTGCCTCACGCCCAAGATCATGCTGTTCGACGAGCCCACCTCGGCGCTCGATCCCGAGATGATCAAGGAAGTGCTGGACGTGATGATCGAGCTCGCGAACCAGGGCATCACCATGATCTGCGTGACGCACGAGATGGGTTTCGCCAAGGCAGTGGCCGACCGCGTGATCTTCATGGACCAGGGCCAGATCGTCGAGCAGAACACGCCGATGGAGTTCTTCAACAACCCGCAGAACGAACGCAGCCGGGATTTCCTCTCCAAAATCCTCGGTCATTGACCTGTCTTGCGTCGGTCATGGGGCGCTGTCACACTGCGCCCCATGACCGATACCTCCCCACCAAGCGTGCAGCGCCTGACCTGGATTCGCTGGAGCTGCACCACCGCCCTGGGACTCTCGCTGTGGTGTGCGGGCGCAGCCCTCGCCTTTGACGCGCAGGGCCACCGCGGCGCTCGCGGCCTGGCACCCGAAAACACCATCGCCGGTTTCGAGCGTGCCCTCGCCGTCGGCGTGAGTACGCTCGAACTCGACGTGGTGCTGAGTGCCGAGGGCGTGCCAGTGATCTCCCACGACACCACTGCCAACCCCGATATCACCCGCGATGCCCGAGGGCAATGGTTGCAGGCGCGCAGCCAGCCCTTCCGACGGCTCCGCCTGACCGAGATCGCGGCCTGGGACGTGGGGCGCATCAACCCGGCGAGCCGCTACGCGCGCGATTTCCCGCAGCAGGTGGCACGGGATGGCCAGGGCATTCCCACGCTGGCCGCGCTCTTCGAGCGTGTGCGCCAGCTCGGCGCGCGCCACGTTCGTTTCAACATCGAACTCAAACTCAACCCCGCACGACCCGAAGAGTCGCCCGATCCGCAAACTTTCGTGCACGCGGTGCTCGATGTGATTGCCGCCCACGGCATGACCCACCGCGTGGGTCTGCAAAGCTTCGACTGGCGCATTCAGAAAGTGGCGCGCCAGCTCGCGCCCGGCATGCCGCTGGCTTACCTGTCTGCACAACTGCCCCGCTTCAATACGCTCGCGAGCGGTGAGTGGACGGCCGGGCTTCGGCTGGCCGATTTCGAGGACGCACCCGCCATGGTGGCGGCGGCCGGCGGCAAGCTCTGGTCGCCGCATTTCGGTGACCTCGACCAGCGACAGCTGCAGCGTGCCCGCGAGCTCGAATTGCGCGTGGTGCCCTGGACCGTCAACGAACTCCAGGACATGGCGCGCCTGATCGACTGGGGCGTGGACGGCATCATCACCGACTACCCCGACCGTTTGCGCACCGTCATGGGACGGCGCGGCATGGCCCTGCCACCACGGATCGTTCTGCCGCCTGCGACGGAGCAGGAGCGCTCCAGCGCTGCCGCGCCCATGCCCGAGCGCGTGCCTTTCGGTGTGGCGCCCGATCTGCGCTGAGGTGTAAGAAGGGGCCTGGCGCACCGACCAACCCACTCCACCTGTTCCAGGAGTGTCCCATGCCCCCCATCGTTCGCCATGCCACCCGCGCCCTGTTCGGCGGCTGCGTCTGCCTCGGCCTGGCAGCCGGAGCAGCAGCGCAAACCTGCGAAGTGAGTTCCGGCGCCAGACCGCCCGCCGTGGTGGAGCTCTACACCTCGGAGGGCTGCAGCTCCTGCCCTCCGGCCGACCGCTGGCTCTCCACGCTCAAGCACCAGGATGGCGTGCTCGCGCTGTCGTTCCATGTGAACTACTGGAACCACCTCGGCTGGCGCGATCCTTTCGCCACCACCGAAACCACCGCCCGGCAATACCGGCTCAAGGAAGCCCTGGGCGGCAAGTACGTGTACACGCCCCAGGTGGTGCTCAATGGTCGCGACCACCGCGCATGGCCGGGCCAGACTTCCAGCCACCTTGCGCCATTGCCATCGCTCGGCGCACCGGCGCTGCGCCTGCGCCGCGAGGGCAACGAGGTCACTGCGCAGTTCACCGCCAGTGCCGCCCACGCGCAACTGGCCGGCTACTGGGCCGTGCTGCAGGATGGCATCGTCAGCAAGGTCACGCGCGGCGAAAACGCCGGCGAGGCCCTGCGCCACGATCACGTGGTGAGTCTGTACCAGCCGGTGGAGCCCTGGGCGGGCAAAGCCGGCCACAGCACGCGCCTGACGCTGCCCGCAGAGCGCACGGCGCGTGTGGCCTTCGTGGTGACCACACCCGACCTCACGCGGCCGCTGCAGGCGCTGGTGCTGCAATGCCCTTCCTGAGCCGACAGGCAAAGGAACCAAAACCGGCGCGACGTATCATTCCTTCCCATGCGCCACCTGTTGCTCGCCATCCTCATCGCCTTGCTCCCCTTGCGGGCCTGGGTGGGCGACGCCATGGCGATCACGATGCTGGCACCGTCGTCCAGCCATGAATCGATGGTGATGGCGCCTGTGGAGGGCGCGCCCTGCGCCGATCACGCCATGGGCGCTGCCACCGACACCGCCGATCATCAGCACCAGACCTGCGACGTCTGCAACGGCCCGGCCATGGCGCTTGCCCTGCAGTTTGATCTGCTCGCCTCGGCGACGCATGGTGTGCTGGCAACCCCCACCGAACGCTTCGACAGTTCGGTGCCTCCGCCGGGCAACAAGCCACCCATTTCCTGAGAACCACGCCACAGGTGCGTCTGGCGTCGACCCAATGGGGTCCATAGCCAGCCGCTGGACCGTGTTTTTTCAGGAGATTCCCATGGTTTTTTTCAGGCGGCTAGCCACAGGCCTCGCCTTGCTGACCCTGACCGCCGCGCAGGCGGCAGACGGCCCCCCGAATGCGCTGCGCGCAGCCGATCCCGAGCAGCGCTCTGCGACACCTCCGCTGAGTTTTCCGGACATGGGCAACACGGCCAGCGTCGAGCTGCCCGCAGATGCCGACCAGGCGCGCGCCATCTGGCAACGTGCCAACCAGAGCGTGGCCGAGTTTCCGCGTGGTCATGTGGATCTGCTGCGATGGGAAGCGAGCCAACCCGCGGAGAAAGGCGCCCTGCCAGCAAAGCAGGGTTCGCAGCCCATGAGCCTGTCACAAGCTCTGCAGCTTTCCTTGCAAAGCCGCCCCGATCTGTTCCTGCACGCCGACATGAATGCGCCCGAGCAGGCGGAGGTTCGAGTGCGATTCGCCGCCCATGTACGCGACGTGCAACGCGCCTGGATCGACGCCGCCACGGCACGCCAGCGTCTGCGACTCATGGGCGATGTGCTGGAAGCCACGCGCACGGGCAGCGAGCTGGGGCAGCGCATGGTGAAGGCCGGCAACTGGAGCCAGGCGCGTCTGACCCGCGAGCGCCTGGTGCAGGCCCGCGCCTGGTCGAGCGTGGTGGAAGCCCAGGCCCAGGAGCTGATCGCGCGCGAGCGGCTCGCTCGCCTGCTGGGACAGTGGCAGGCGGAGGATGTGGCGCGACTCGGTGAAAGCCTGCCGGAGAGCCTGCCTGCGGTGCCGAAAAGCGTCTCGCCAGGCGATGGGCTGGACGCCACCCGGCTGGAGTCGAGCGTCCTGCGCAGTGACCCCGCACTTGCGCGCGATCGACAACTGGCGCAGCGCCAGTTCGATGCAGTGAACCCCGACCGCTGGCAAGCCTGGAATCAGGCTGTCGACCACGCGTTGCAGGCCCTGCCCGAGCCGGGCTCCACCCGAAGGCTGGAACCGCCCCGCATCGATGACCTCAGCCTGCTGCGCGACCACTCGCTGGCGCGCGCGGCACAAACCGAATCCGACTTGCTGCGACAGGCCGCCGAGCGCCGCTCCATGGCCCGCGAGGCATGGGCCAGCCTGCAGCTGACGCACGCCACGGCCAGCCACACTCAGGACGTCGTCGTGCAGCTGCAAAGCAGCCTGGCGCAGGAAAGCCTGCTGCGCTACAACGGCATGCTGCAAAGCACCTGGGAGCTGCTGGCCAGTGCGCGCGAGCGGCTGCTCGCCCTCGACGAAGCCCTGCTGGCCCGGCGCGATTTCTGGCGCGCCCAGGCCGACTGGCAGGCCTTGCTCGCCGGCGCCAGCTACGCCAGCCCCGGCACCTCCCTTTCATCCGGCGCCGCCACGGCCGTGCCCGCAGGACACTGACATGAACCCATCCCTGACCCGAAGACACTTTTTTGCCGGTGCGGCCGCCACGGCGGTGGCCGCCACCAGCGTGAGCCGCGTGGCGCTCGCCGCCATTCCCGAGCCCGTGCAACAGACCTCGGCCGACACCGCTGGCCCATGGACGCCGCCCGGCGTGACCGGGGCCGGGCGGCCCTACAACCCGGTGGTCACGCTCAATGGCTGGACCGCACCTTGGCGCATGAAGGACGGCGCCAAGGAATTCCACCTGGTGGCCGAGCCGGTGGTGAGAGAGATGGCGCCGGGCTTTCTGGTCAACATGTGGGGCTACAACGGGCAGAGTCCGGGACCCACCATTGAAGTGGTGGAAGGCGACCGCGTGCGCATCTTCGTCACCAACCGCCTGCCCGAACACACCACCATCCACTGGCACGGCCAGCGCCTGCCCAACGGCATGGACGGCGTGGGCGGCCTGAACCAGCCGCAGATTCCACCGGGCAAGACCTTCGTCTACGAATTCGTGGCGCGCCGGCCCGGCACTTTCATGTACCACCCGCACGCCGACGAAATGGTGCAGATGGCCATGGGCATGATGGGTCTGTGGATCACGCACCCGAAGCAGAAGCACCCCTTGATCGAAGACGTTCAGCGCGATTACGCTTTCCTTCTCGCGGCATTCGACGTCGAACCCGGCAGCATGACGCCGCAGGTCAACACCATGCTCGAGCAGAACATCTGGAGCTTCAACAGCCGCGTGTTTCCGGCCATCTCGCCGCTGGTGGCGCGGCTCGGTGAGCGCGTGCGCGTGCGCGTGGGCAACCTCACCATGACCAACCACCCGGTGCACATCCATGGCATCGAGTTCGAGGTCACGGGCACCGACGGTGGCCCCACGCCCAAGGGCTCGCGCTGGCCCGAGGTGACCACCGATGTGGCCGTGGGCCAGATGCGTCAGATCGAGTTCATCGCCGACGAACCGGGCGACTGGGCCATGCACTGCCACAAGAGCCACCACACCATGGGCGCCATGGGCCATGGCGTGCCCACCATGATCGGCGTGGACCACCGGGGTCTGGTGAAACCCTTGCAGCGCGCCGCGCCCGACTACATGGTGATGGGTGAACGCGGCATGGCCGACATGGGTGAGATGCAGATGGAGCTGCCCGCCAACACCTTCCCCATGATGACCGGCACCGGCCCCTATGGCCCGATCGAAATGGGCGGCATGTTCACGCTGCTGAAAGTGCGCGCCGGGCAAAAGGCCGGCGACTACAGCGACCCGGGCTGGTACGAGATGCCACCGGGCACACAGGCAAGAGAGGTGGACAACGGCAACGCGCCCGCGCCCACCCGACCCACCGCCCCCGCGCAGCCCGCCAGCGGCAACGCGCGCAAACCTTCCGCATCAGGCCATGCACACTGACAAGGACACCTTCATGACCTACCCGAACACCACCCGCCGCCATTTCCAGCTCACCCTGATCGCCCTGCCCTTGGCGCTTGCGGCCACCGGCGTCCGCGCCCATGGCGAACAACACGGCAAAGCCAGCGCAGCCGTGGTGAAAGAGCAAAAACCCTGGGGCATTGCCGGCGAGCCGCGCGAGGCGAAACGCACGGTAGAGATCCGCATGACCGATGACATGAAGCTCTCGCCCAACCACCTTGAAGTGCGCGAGGGCGAGACGCTGCGCCTTCGCGCTGTGAACAAGGGCAAGCTCATGCACGAGATCGTGATCGGCACCACCGACGAGCTGAAGACCCATGCCGACCTGATGAAGAAGCACCCGGGCATGGAACACGACGAACCCTACATGGCTCATGTGCCCCCAGGACGCCGCGGCGACATCGTGTGGACCTTCAACCGCCCGGGCGAGTTCGAGTTCGCCTGCCTGATCGCGGGCCACTTCGAGGCCGGCATGCGCGGCACGATCCGCGTCAAACCCAAGGCCTGACCACCACTTTCAGGAGAACACACATGCAAAGACGACATCTGCTTCACGCCATCGGCCTGTCCCTGGTCACCACCGGAGCGTTCGCTCAACCCGCGCTGCCCCCCCTTCAGGTCTGGAAGGACCCCAACTGCGGCTGTTGCAACGACTGGGTGGCGCTGTTGCGCGCCGACGGCTTCCGGGTCGAGGTGTTCGACACCGGCAACACGGCGGTTCGCCAGCGACTGGGGCTGCCAGCCCGCTACGGCTCGTGCCACACCGCACTCGTCGGCGGCTATGTGGTTGAGGGCCACGTGGCGCCCGGTGAAATACGGCGTTTGCTGGCCGAAAAGCCCGAAGCCCTTGGCCTGGCGGTGCCGGGCATGCCGGTGGGCAGCCCTGGCATGGACGGCCCGGAGTACGGCAACCGCCGCGACGCTTACGACGTCTTGCTGGTGCTGCGCAACGGCGGGTCGCGCGTATTTCATCACCATGCCGGCACCAAAGCCAGCGGCTTCAAGCCCACCTCGGGCGACGCGGGCAGCGCTTTGCCCTCTGCCGAGGCGGAGGTGCGCAAGGTCGATGCGCGCGCGGGCAAGATCACGCTCAAGCACGGGGACATCCCCAACCTGGACATGCCTCCCATGACGATGGTGTTCCAGGTCAGCGATCCCGCCATGCTGGGCCATGTGAAGGCGGGCGACAAAGTGCGCTTCACCGCCGACAAGATCAAGGGTGCATACACCGTGATGAGCATCGCGCCCGCGCCTTGATGTCAGACACAGTCTGAAACACCCGGCCCGGTCTGCCAAGGCCGTGGTCCGGCGCATTCGCGGGGCGGCATGCTAATGTCGCGCCATGCCCAAGACCCTGCGCTACACCCTGCTCTCCCTGCGCGAGATGCTGCTGTCCGCCGGGCCCTTTGCGATCCTCACCATCGCCCTGCTGGCCCTCACCTACTGGTGGCTCGACCCCAACCCGCCCAAGCGCGTGGTACTGGCCACCGGCCCGGCGCAGAGCGCCTACGAAGAATTCGGCAAGCGCTATGCTGAGTCGCTGGCGCGCTACGGCATCGAGGTCGAGCTGCTGTCGACCGAAGGCTCTTCGGACAACCTGGAGAAGCTGCGAACTGGCCAGGCCGATCTGGGCTTCGTGCAGGGTGGCACGGCCGATATCGGCTACGACGAGGAAGACACGCTCACTTCGCTGGGCAGCCTGTTTGTGGAACCGCTGTGGCTGTTTTACCGGGAGGATGCGGCGCGCCGTCTGCGCAAGGAGCCGGTGGTCAGGAGCCTCGCCGAGCTCCAGGGCTGGCGCGTGAATGTGGGTACGCCTGGCAGCGGCGTGCCACGCCTCTTCAACACGCTGCTCGACGTCAACCGCATCGAGCCCGGCCAGTTGAAACTGAGCCGGCTGGAGCAGACGCCCGCCACCGTGGCGTTCCTCGACGGTGAACTCGATGCCGTGGTGTTCGCCTCGGCACCCGAATCGCTGATGGTGCAGATGCTGCTGCAGACCCCGGGCGTGAAGCTGCTGGATTTCGCGCAGAGCGAGGCCTACTCGCGCCGCTTCGGTTACCTCACGCCGGTGTCGATGCCACAGGGCGTGGTGGATCTGGCCAAGAACATTCCAGCGCGCAACGTGCGGCTGGTGGCGTCCACCACCAGCTTGCTCGCGCACAGCAACACGCATCCGGCCATCCTGCAGCTCTTCGCGCAGACGGCCACCCAGCTGCATGGCGGCGCGAGCTGGTTCAGCCGGGCGCGCGAGTACCCCAGCCTGGAGCACAGCGAGGTGCCGATCTCGTCCGAGGCACAACGTGCCATCAAGAATGGGCCACCGTTTCTGCAGCGCTACCTGCCGTTCTGGCTGGCAAACCTGATCGAACGCGTCTGGCTGGCCATGGGCCTGATCATCGTGCTGGCCCTGCCACTCTCGCGCATCGTGCCCCCGCTCTACGCGTTCCGCATCCGCTCGCGCGTGTTTCGCTGGTATGCGGAGCTGCGGGATGTAGAGCAGCGCCATGAAAGCAACGACGCCAGCGCGCAGGAGCTGCTGGAGCAGCTGGACACCATGGAATCCAAAGTCGAGAAGATCGTGGTGCCGCTGTCTTACACCGATGAGCTCTATGCCCTGCGCAACAACATTCAACTGGTGCGCAAGAAACTCCTCAGGAAGGCTTGAACCAGGCGGGAGACGTTTTGCCGCCGGGCCGCCCCAAGGCAAAACAGCCCCCATGGGGGGCAGCGACCCGCGCAGCGGCGGAGCGTGGGGGCTACGGACTTAAAGTCCGTCGGCTTTGGCGGAGTTCAGCCAGGCTTGCCGCGCCACTTCGTCGAGGGCTTCGTCCACCACGCCGTGGTCGGCCACCACGCGCAGGCGGTTCTGCTCCTGCAGCCGATCCAGACCGCGCTTGGTCATCGACAGCGAGCGGCCGTTGGCGCCCGTAAACAGGAACAGTGTGCCGTGCGGGCTGGCCCAGGTGATCTGCCAGCGCACGGCCTGACCGTCCTGCGAAATGTCGACCCAGGTACCCACCGGCAGGTTGGAAGCCTGCTGACCCGCCAGCTCGACTTTGAGATCGGCCCAGTCGCGTTGCAACGGTCGCGTATCGAGAAACGCCGGCTGGGTGGAGGTCAGGGGCGAGTCCAGAAACACGTCGTCCATCAGGCAGGAGTTGCGCGCTTCTGTGCGCTGCATCCAGGGCTCGTCGTCCATGTCCGGTTGCACGCTGGGCGGGTCATCCACCACGGGAGGTTCGTTGCGCTGCGTCTTGTAGGCCGCTTCATGCAGCCCCATGAGCGCCTGGAAGAACGACTCGGTCTGCTCACGCGGGTACTCAATGGAATCCAGGCCCTCGCGCAGGGTGCGCAGCACGCTGGGAATGATCTTGACCAGACGGGGCCGGTTCAGGCTGGCCAGGGCCAGCTGGCTCGACCACAACAGGTCGGCCAACAGCTCGGTGTAGCGAAAGGCAGGTGAATCTGCCGGCTTGATGGAAGGCGTCTGCGACACCTCCAGCCGCGCCTGCGCAATCACTTGCGACCACGCGCTGGTGAGAAAACGGCGCACGACGCCGGGCGACTTCTCGAAATCGTTGCGGCTGCGAATCTCGGCCGCCACCCTCTCGGCCAGCAGGTTGCGCTGCTCCACCCGCACAAGGGTCTGCACAGCGAGGCCGCGCGCCTGCACCTGAGCAGGTGCCACGGCTTCGGCCTGCGAGCGATTCAGGTCTTCCAGCAATTGCTCAAGGCGTTCGGAGATGTCGGGCCCGGGCGTTTTCAGCGCCTTGAGGATGCTGCGAACCTGGCCGGAGAAAGGGCCATAGCCGCGGTCCTGCTCGCTGGTGAATGCCAGACTGCGCTCGGTGATGGCATCGAGCATGCGCCTGGCCGGGTTCTGGCGGTCGGCAAAAAAACGCGGCTCGGTACGCGCCAGCTGCAGCAAGGCGGGTTTCATCTCCTGCAGCATTTCGCGAACCGGCGGCAGCAGGCGCTCGTCGGACGCAATGCGCTTGAGCATGAGTGAGACCACCTCGCTGGCCAATGTGCGCACCATGGCATTGCCTGAACCCGAAGCGCCCTGATCGCTCGGCGTGTCGCCACTCTGATCGAGGTTGCCCACCAGCAGTTGGTGCAGGTGGTCGAGCGTGAGCAGCGCGTCGCTGCCCAGCACCTCGTTCCCAGGCTCCGCTTCGCCACCCCGCCCTGGAGCCGAACCCGCATTTGCAGCGGCATTGGCATTTGGTGCAGGGCGACTCTCGGGCGCCTGGATCAAGGCGTAGGCCGCAGGCTCGATGCCCGCCTGGCTCAGCATCATGCCCAGTTGCAGGTACATGTCGCGCAGCTCGCTGCCGAGCGACAACGCGCCGGCCTGAAGCCAGCGCGCACGCACGGCGGGCTGCACGTGAAGACCTTTGAGGGTCTTCATCAAGGCGGCGACCATCACCTCGGCGCGCAGCGGATTGGAATCGGCATTGACCAGCTCGTAGCCCTGCGCCGTGGACAGCAGCGCCGTGAGCGCCAGTTGCTCTTCGTCCACCGACATCTGCACGACCTGCTGCACGCGGGCCAGCTCGACCGTTTCCTGCACCTGGTCATCACCCATGAGTTCCAGCTCGTCGAAGCTCACCGACTTCGGGCGACGAGGGGCGCTGCCCGACCGTGGAAGGGCCTGTTCAACCGCCTCGGCCATGGAGGCGAGAAAGCCCGTGGCGATGCGGTCTCGGTAGGTTTCCAGGTCGCTGCGGGCCTGCATCAGCCCGTGCTTCTCGCTCATCTGGTTGGTCTGGGACTCGCGGTCCCTGAGCGCGGTCTGCAATTGCGTGAGCCAACGCGGCATCCACTCGCGTGTCTGAGCGAGGGCTTCTTTCAGGCAATTGTCAAAGGCCTGGGTATCGCGGGCGTCCATGCAGACGGGGTCTTTCCAATCAAGGGTCGAAATGAGAGCGGGGGGCAGCTCTTGCCGATCATTGTGCCCAACAGGGTACATCGGCAAACCCGGAAAAGAAACCTGTAAACCCTGTCAGTTCAGGTTTTAGACCACAAGGCCTGCCAGCCGGCGAGGCCGAGCTGACGCAAGGTGGCCAGGTTGCGGTCCACGATGGCCTCGGCATCGCCGCCCTCTGTGGCCACCGCCCGCTCCACGCTCTCTTCACGCAACAGGTGCAACGTGGGGAAAGGCGACCGGTTGGTGCAGTTGGTGACGTCGTCGGGCGTGGTGCCTTCAAACTGGAACTGCGGATGGAACGGCGCCACCTGGATCACGCCTTCCAGCTCGTGCTCGGCCACCACGTCATCCACCACATTGAGGAAGTCGTTGAACACCTCGAAGTCTGGAAACAGTGTGGGGTGCACCAGCAGCGTGGTGTCGATCTGCTCGGCCGGCGTGTTCACCAGCAGGTCGAGCTCTCGGTCGAGATCGTCCAGAAAAGCATCGAGGTGGCGCGCTGTGCTCACCACAACACGCACCTGGTCCTTCACATACACCGCACGCGCAAACGGACACAGGTTCAGGCCGATCACGGCCTTCTCGATCCACTCGCGCGTCGCGGTCTCGACGTTCGACATCACTTCAAGGCTTTGAAGCGCATGCGCTTGGGCTTGGCACCCTCTTCGCCCAGGCGCTTCTTCTTGTCGGCTTCGTATTCCTGGTAGTTGCCGTTGAAGAACACCCACTGGCTGTCTCCTTCGGCGGCCAGGATGTGCGTGGCGATGCGATCGAGGAACCAGCGATCGTGGCTGATGACCAGCGCACAACCGGCGAATTCGAGCAGCGCGTCTTCCAGTGCACGCAGGGTTTCCACATCCAGATCGTTCGATGGCTCGTCCAGCAGCAGCACGTTGCCGCCCTCGGCCAGCGTCTTGGCCAGGTGCAGACGACCGCGCTCACCGCCCGAGAGGCTGCCCACGCGCTTCTGCTGGTCGCCGCCGGAGAAGTTGAAGCGGCCGCAATACGCGCGGCTGGCCATCTGGAATTTGCCGACGGTGATCATGTCCAGACCGCCCGAGATGTCTTCCCACACCGTCTTTTCGTTCTGCAGATCGTCGCGGCTCTGGTCCACCACGGCCATCCGCACGGTCTGGCCGATCTTCACTTCGCCGCTGTCGGGCTGTTCCTTGCCGGAGATCAGCTTGAACAGCGTGGACTTGCCCGCGCCGTTCGGGCCGATGATGCCGACGATGGCACCCGCCGGGATCTGGAAGCTCAGGTTGTCGATCAGCAGGCGGTCGCCGAAAGACTTGCTGACGTTCTTGAACTCGAACACTTCGTTGCCCAGGCGCTCGGCCACGGGAATGAAGATTTCGTTGGTTTCGTTGCGCTTCTGGTACTCGACATCGCTCAGTTCTTCAAAGCGCGCCAGGCGCGCCTTGCTCTTGGCCTGGCGACCCTTGGGGTTCTGGCGCACCCACTCCAGCTCCTTCTTCATGGCCTTGGCGCGCGCATCTTCGGTGCGGTTCTCCTGCTCCAGACGGGCTTCCTTCTGTTCCAGCCAGGTCGAGTAGTTGCCCTTGTACGGAATGCCGTGCCCGCGGTCGAGTTCAAGAATCCACTCGGCCGCGTTGTCCAGGAAGTACCGATCGTGGGTGATGGCCACCACGGTGCCCGGGAAGCGCTTGAGAAACTGCTCCAGCCAGTCCACCGACTCAGCGTCCAGGTGGTTGGTGGGTTCGTCGAGCAGCAGCATGTCGGGTTTGGACAGCAGCATGCAGCACAGCGCCACGCGGCGCTTTTCACCCCCGGAAAGCACGCCCACCTTGGCATCCCAGGGCGGCAGGCGCAGGGCGTCGGCGGCAATTTCCAGCTGGTGTTCGCCATCGGTGCCAGAGGTCGAGATGATGGCTTCGAGCTGGGCCTGTTCGGCGGCCAGCGCGTCGAAGTCGGCGTCTTCCTCGGCATAGGCCGCATACACCTCGTCCAGGCGCTTCTGCGCGGCGCGCACGCCGCTCATGCTGTTTTCAACTGCTTCGCGCACGGACTGCTCGGGGTCCAGCTTGGGCTCCTGCGGCAGGTAACCGATGCGGATGCCGGGCATGGGAATCGCTTCGCCTTCGATCTCCTTGTCGATGCCGGCCATGATCTTGAGCAACGTGGATTTGCCCGAGCCGTTGGTGCCGAGCACCCCGATCTTGGCGCCGGGGAAAAACGAGAGCGAGATGTCCTTGAGGATCTGGCGCTTGGGCGGCACGATCTTGCCGACCCGATTCATGGAAAAGACGTACTGAGCCATTGCGATATCTGCCTGAAATCTGCGCCTCGAACGGGCGCCAAACCCATGATTATCCGCGCATGCGACAATACGGCCTGTCGGGCACTTCAGTTGGTCCGGCACCAGCGCTTGGCTGGGGTGTGCGCAAACCGCTTGCAACCACCAACTTCCTGAATCCATCTGCCCCAGACTGACCGGGCGCCGCTGCCACACAGGCAACGGCAACCGGAGTGGCCGATGCCCCCAGCGCCCTGGACGGGCGCCTCATCACAACATGACCTTTGACGATCTGAACCTGGCCCCGGCCATCGTGCAAGCAGTGCGCGAACACGGATACGAAACACCCACCCCCATCCAGGTCGAGGCCATTCCGGCCGTCCTGGCCGGACGCGACCTCCTCGGAGGCGCCCAGACCGGGACCGGCAAGACCGCCGCCTTCACGCTGCCCATGCTGCAGCGCCTCTCCAGCACCGAACGCGCCAAGAGCCGCTTTGGCGGTGTCGGCATCCGCGCACTGGTTCTCACACCCACCCGCGAACTCGCGGCCCAGGTCGAAGAATCGGTGCGGGTTTACGGCAAGCACCTCTCGCTGACCTCCACGGTGGTCTTCGGCGGCGTCGGCATGAACCCGCAGATCAACGCCATGAAGCGCGGCGTCGACATTCTGGTGGCCACGCCCGGCCGCCTGCTCGACCTGCAGCAACAAGGTTTCCTGGACCTCTCCACCGTGCAGATGCTGGTGCTCGACGAGGCCGACCGCATGCTGGACATGGGCTTCATTCACGATGTGAAGAAGATCCTGGCGCTGGTGCCCCGTGACAAGCAGAGCCTGCTGTTCTCGGCCACCTTCAGCGATGAAATTCGCGACCTCGCGAGCGCCCTGCTCAAGGATCCGCTGCACATTCAGGTGACCCCGCGCAACACCACGGTGCAGCGCATCACGCAGGTCATCCACCCCGTGGGCCGCGGCAAGAAAAAAGCGCTGCTGGCGCACATCATCAACCAGCACAACTGGAGCCAGGTTCTGGTGTTCACGCGCACGAAGTTTGGCGCCAACAATGTCGCCGAATACCTCACCAAGAACGGCATCCACGCCATGGCGCTGCACGGCAACAAGAGCCAGGGTGCCCGCACCCAGGCGCTGGCCGGCTTCAAGAGCGGCGACATTCGCGCGCTGGTGGCCACCGACATCGCGGCGCGAGGCATCGACATCGACGAGCTGCCGCACGTGGTGAACTACGAGATCCCGAACGTCTGCGAAGACTACGTGCACCGCATCGGCCGCACTGGCCGTGCCGGCAACAGCGGTGAAGCCATCAACCTCGTGAGCCTGGACGAAGAAGGTTTCATGATGGACATCGAGCGCTTCACCAAGCAGCAGATTCCGGTGCAGATGTTCCCCGAATTCATGCCCGAACCCGGCGAGCGGGCCGAGCCCATCGCCATGGGTCGCCAGACCATCTGGGGTGGCGCCGGCAAGCCGCCGAGCCGCGAGGTGATGGCTGCTGCCGCCAAGGCCGCTCGCACAGAAATGCTGCAGCGCGTGCGCGAAAAGAAGGCCGGTGAGCCTGGCCAGGGCCAGGGCCAGGGTCGTGGCAACGGTGGTGGTCAACAGCGCCAGCGCCCGGCCGGTGACGGTGCCCAGGCCGATGGCCCGCGCGGCGAAGGCCGCCGTGGCAACGGTGGTGGCAATGGCGGTGGCCAGCAGCGCAACGGCGGCAACCGCAATGGCCCGCAAGGTCAGCGCCCGCCGCGTCAGCACGCCGACCGTGCCGACCGGCCGCCGCGCGACGACCGGGGTCCACGTGAAGATCGAGGACCGCGCGAAGACCGCGAACCGGGTGCCGAGCGCCAGCCCGGACCCAATGCCCACCTGGGCAGCCTGCGCATCAAGGAGCCGCGTCCCCGCGCCGCCAATCCGGGCGGCCAGCCCGATCCGCTGCGCACCAGCATCGACGCCATGCGCACCGGCAACCGGGGTGGCAAGGGCAGAAGCGGTGGTGGTGGCGGTGGCGGCGGTGGTCAGCGCGGCAACGCCGGTGGCCCGGCCGACCCGCTTCGCACGAACTACGGTCGAATCCGCTGAACTACAGTGAGGTCATGCAAACTGACCTCACGCCTCCCCCATCCAGCGCCCCGCTGGCCCCTCCAGGCCACGGGGCGTTGCCACGATGGGCCACGCTCATGGTGGCCACCTGCAACGTGCTGAACCTGGCGCAACCCGGCCGCCATTTCTACAACGGACAGGACCCCTACACCGAGAACGAATTCGACCGCAAGGTGGACTGGCTGGGCAACCGGTTCAAGGCGCTCAATGCGGACGTGATCGCGGTGCAGGAGGTGTGGGACGAGCTCGCCCTTCGCGCGGCCGTGACGCGCAGTGGTCTGCAGTACGGCCTCGTTTCGGTGCCGGGTGCAGAAAACGGGCCGGGCCAGCATGGCGCGCAGGGCACGCCACGCGTGGGCATCGTCACCCGGCTCAAGGTCGAATCCATTCAATCCATCGTCGACTTCCCGGCCGCCGCCGTGGTGCAGGTGCCCGGACTGGGGCTGCACACGCGTTTCGAGCGCCCGCCCCTGATCGCCCAACTGCGTCTCAAGCATGGGCAGCCGCTGTGCGTGATCACGGCCCATCTCAAGAGCAAGCGACCCAAGTTCCTGGAAGATGCCAGCGGCAAGATCAATGAAGACACCACCGACCCGGCCGTGCAGGCCCTGGCTTCGCTGAGATCGTTGATCATGCGAGCCAGTGAAGCGCTGGCGTTGCGGCTGAAGGTGGTGGAGTTGCTGCACCAGACGCGCATGCCGCTGGTGCTGATGGGCGACCTCAACGATAGCCCGCACAGCGTGACCACGCAGCTCATCGCCGCGACCTCGCAGGTGGCCTACGACAAGGGCGCCAACGACCACGCGCTGTTCAGCGCGTGGGACGTGCAGGGCGAGGCCGCGTTGCGCCGCGACGTGGCCTACTCCCACATTCACCAAGGCTATCCCGAAGTGCTGGACCAGGTGCTGGTGAGTGAGGAATTCGTGGCCACGAGCCGCCGCACCATCGGCGACGTGCGGCGCGTGGAGGTGTTCAACGACCACCTGTTCGAGGGCCGGGACCGCAGCCGCAGCGACCACGGTTTCGTGCGGGCGCTGCTGCGCATCCGCCTGCCCGAAGCCGCCGTGACTTCAGTGGTCTGACGCGACCTGCTGCGCTTCGCCTTCGCGAATGCGCGAAGCCAGGTGCGCCAGCGCCTCTTCCACCTGGTCGACCAGAATCAGGCACAGGTCGCCAGGGCGAAGGCGCTCCAGTGCCGTGTCGATGGCCACAAACTCGCCACGAATCTCGAGCACCTCACGGGTGCGGCTCGCGCCCTTGAGGCCCTGGCGCAACAGGCTGAGCACCTCGCCATCTTCGCGGCCGCGCTGGCAGGCGTCCTGGAACAGCAGCACGTCGTCGAACGCGGTGCCCAGAATCGCGGTCTGCTCGCGGATGTCTTCGTCGCGCCGGTCGCCCGCGCCGCTGATGACCACGCTGCGCCGGTTCGCGGGCATGGCCTTGACGGCCTCGACCAGCGCCCGCATCGCGTCCGGGTTGTGGCCGTAGTCGGCGATCACGGTGGCGCCACGGTAGTCCATCACATTGAAGCGGCCAGGTGCGTTGTCGGCATCGTTGGAGAACGTGGCCAGCCCACGCGCGATCGTGTCCCAGTCCAGCCCCGCGCACCAGGCCGCACCGATGGCGGCCATGACGTTGTCCTTCTGGAAACCGATGGTGCCGCCGCGGGTGATGGGCACACCCTGCAAGGGAATCTGCACCCGCCAGCTCCCTTCCGTAACAAGGATGCGGTCACCCTCGACGCAGATGGTGCGCCGGCCCTGCACGCGGTGCGCGGCCAGCACCGGATCGTCGTGGTCCTGCGCAAAGAAGACCACGCCGCCTGTGCACTTGGCGGCCATGGCGGCGACGATCGGATCGGCCGCGTTGAGCACGGCGTAACCCGTGGGTGCCACGTTCATCACGATCACGCGCTTGAGCACCGCGAGGTCTTCTACAGTGGTGATGTAGTTCAAGCCCAGGTGGTCGCCGGAACCCACGTTGGTCACCACCGCCACGCTGCACTGGTCAAAACCCAGGCCCTCGCGCAGCATGCCGCCGCGTGCGGTTTCGAGCACGGCGGCGTCCACATCGGGGTGCATCAGCACGTTTCGCGCGCTCTTCGGGCCGGAACAATCACCGCTGTCGATCTGTCGGCCATCCACATACACACCATCGGTGTTGGTCATGCCCACGCGCAAGCCGCTGGTGGCCATGAGGTGCGCAATGAGGCGGGTGGTGGTGGTCTTGCCGTTGGTGCCGGTGACGGCAATCAGCGGGATGCGGCCGTCATCACCGGGTTCAAACATGTGCGACACCACCGCTTCACCGACCGGGCGGCCTTTGCCATACGAAGGCGAGAGGTGCATGCGCAGGCCGGGCGCGGCGTTCACTTCCACCACACCACCGCTCTGTTTTTCCAGCGGCACGTGCACGCTTTCGCAGACCACATCGACACCGCAGATGTCCAGCCCCACGGTCTGCGCGGCGGCCACCGAGCGGGCGGCCACGTCCGGATGCAGATCGTCGGTCACGTCGGTGGCCGTGCCACCGGTGCTCAGGTTGGCGTTGTTGCGCAGCACCACGCGCCGGCCCATTTCAGGCACCGACTCGGGCGTGAGGCCCTGCACGCCCAGCCGCGCGCGCGCAATGTCGTCGAAACGGATCTTCGTGAGCGAGGTCGCATGCCCTTCGCCGCGTCGAGGATCGGCATTGACGATGTCGACCAGTTCGCTCACGGTGTGCTCACCGTCGCCAATGACATGCGGCGGATCGCGGCGCGACGCAGCCACCACGCGGTCGCCCACCACCAGCATGCGGAAATCGCTGCCCGGCAGGTACTTCTCGACCATCACCTCGCCAAACTCGGCGGCGGCCCGGAAGGCCACCTCCAGGTGCTCGCGAGAGACGATGTTCACGGTGACACCCTTGCCCTGGTTGCCGTCCTGCGGCTTGACGACCACGGGCAGACCGATCTCCTGCGCGACCGACCACGCGTCGGCCACATCGGACACCGGGCGACCGTCGGGCACCGGAACCCCCGCGGCGGCGAGCAGCTTCTTGGTGAGGTCCTTGTCCTGAGCAATCGACTCGGACACCGCGCTGGTGCTGTCGACCTCGGCGGCCCAGATGCGGCGCTGCCGCGATCCCCAGCCGAGTTGCACCAGACTGCCCGAGGTGAGTCGACGGTACGGAATGTTGCGGGCCACGGCGGCGTCCACGATGCAGCCGGTGCTCGGGCCCAGGCGCACGTCTTCATCCAGCGCGCGCAGGCGGGCAATGGCGGCTTCCACATCAAAGCCCTGCGGCTCGCCGGCACGCACGGCATCGAGCAGTTCGCGCGCGAGGTCGAAAGCCAGCCGACCCACCACTTCCTCGCTGTACTGCGCCACCACCTGGAACACGCCGGGCTCCAGCGTGGCCGCGACGCGGCGGAAGGTCACGGGGCAGCCGGCCTGGGCCTGCAGGGCCAGCGCCACATCGGCCAGCACATGCGCCAGCGAGAGGTGGTCTTGCGGGTTGCTCGGCTGCAGCGGCCCCACGGCGGGGAAGAGTTCGCGCAGCCGCCGCTCAAAACCGGGCAGCGCTTCGAGATTCAGCTCCCCCACTTCGCAGGCGACGATGGCCTCGATGCAGGTGTGGCGGCTCCAGAGGTTGGGGCCACGCAGGGTCCGGATACGGGAAACGTCCATGAAAGCGGAGGGGTGGTTTGTAAGGGGTTGGGTGCTTCAGGACACCGAGGCGGGGACGGTCACATCGGCCGGTTCGGGGGCCACGGCCGCGCCAAAGCCGCAGGTCTCCATGCCGGCAGCGATCAGCTCGGGCGAAACCGACAGCGCCCAGGCGGCAGCGGCCACGGCCAGCAGCGTGTGCAGGCCCAATGTTTCGGCAAGGCGATGAACCACCGGTGCATCGAGCTTCACGCGATGGGACTTGCGCGTGCCTTCGTGCAGCACCAGCGCGCCTTCCGACACCGAAACCGTGCGCAAGCCGAGTGCGCGGTGCTTTTCCAGCAACGAACTGGCGCCATCCAGGCCGTAAAAAATCACATCGCCATCGCACAGGCTGGCCATCTGCGCCACGCGTGCGTCGTCGGCATTGAGCACGGCAACCCCATCGGACAGCACCACGTCAACCTGCGTGCGCAGCACACGGTAGAGCTGATCGATATCGTGCACATCGAAACGCTCCAGGCCCTGCACATCGTCAAGGTCGGTCACCACGCCGACGGCGCAACGGTCGTACGCCAGGCCATCTTCCAGAATGGCTGCGGCGCTGTTCTCGAGCACGACAGCGTCCACTTCGCGGTTCATCAGCAGGCGCTGGCCGGCGTCCCAGTGGGCACTGGGTCGGGCATCGACCTTGCGGGTGCCGAGGAACAGGCCGTCGCGGCACGCCAGGCCCACCTGGTGCCCGCTCAGGTGCAGCAGCCAGGCCACGAGCCGGGCGATGGCGCCGCCATGCCGGGAGCCCGCCACGCCCACGATGGGCACGCGGCCGTTGCCACCATCGTCGAACAGATGGTCGACGATGGCGCGGCCCACCGGGCGCGACATGCCGGTGGCGGGCTTGAGGTGCATCAGCAGACCCGGGCCGGCATTCACTTCCACCACCGCGCCCCCCTGCTCCTGCAAGGGACGCGCGATGTCCTGCGCGACCACGTCGACACCCGCCACGTCCAGCCCCACCACGCGGGCAGCCAGCGAGACGGCGTACGCGACTTCGGGGTGAACCTCGTCGGTGCAGTCGATCGCCACGTTGCCGTTGCGCTGCACCAGCACGCGGCGGCCGGCCGCCGGAACCGCTTCACCCGACAGGCCCTGACGCTCCAGCAGCAGCCGCATCACCGGCTCACGCTCCAGGCGAATGGTCTCCAGCGGAAATTCTTCGGCCTCGCCACGCCGCGGGTCGTTGTTGAGCTGGCTGTCAATGAGCTGGGCCACGGTGGAACGACCGTCGCCCACCACCGACAGACTCTCCCCGCGCGCGGCCGCGACCACGCGACCACCCACGACCAGCAGACGGTGCTCGTCGCCGCGCACGTAGCGCTCCACCATGACTTCACTGCCCTCCGCATCGGCCACGGAAAAGGCCTTTTCGATATCACCGCGATCAGATAGGTCCAGGCTCACACCGCGGCCATGGTTGGCGTCCGACGGCTTGACGACCACCGGCAGGCCTATGTCCTGTGCGGCTTCCCAGGCGGCCGCCGGACTTTCAACCACCTGGCCTTCAGGCACCGGCACGCCGCAGGAGGCGAGCAAGCTTTTGGTGAGGTCCTTGTCGTGAGCAATGTTGCCGGCGATGGCACTGGTGCGATCGGTCTCTGCCGTCCAGATGCGGCGCTGGCGTTTCCCGTGGCCAAGCTGCACGAGGTTGCCATCGTTCAGGCGCAGGTGCGGAATGCCACGATCGGTGGCGGCGGCCACGATGGCGGCGGTGCTGGGCCCCAGGTAGCTGCGGTCGATCTGCTCCACGATGCGAGCCACGGCGCCCGGCACGTCAAAGCGGGTCGATCCTTCAGGCTGGATGGCGGCCAGCAGCAGGGTGTGCGCTTCGGCCAGCGCCGTGCGCGCCACCGCTTCGTCTCGCGCGCGGAACACCATGCGGTAGACGCCACGGCGGGTGGTTTCACGCGTCTGACCAAAACCGGTGGGCATACCCGCCAGATTGAGCAGTTCAATGACCACGTGTTCCAGGATGTGGCCCGCCCAGGTGCCTTCGCGCAGGCGCTCGATGAATCCGCCTCGCTCGCCCACGCCGCAGTGGTGCTCTTCGAGCGCGGGCAGCCAGGCGAGCAGGCGATCGGTGAGGCCGGGAAGTTTGTTGGACGGCAGATCTTCGAGGTCGCCAAGGTCGAGCCAGACCTCGAGCACCGAGCGGTACGTCCAGATGTTGGGCCCGCGCAGGTAGTTGATGCGCAGCAGCGTGATGTCGTATCGAGAGCTCATGTCTCCAGCGGGACTTGTGTTTCTGGCAACCGGATGTGCACCGGCCTGGGTTCAGGGAAGTTCGATGCTTCAGCGATTCCGAACCCGACATCGGTGAAAATGCCATGTTCCCGAGTGGGAGCATGCCCTAACTCGCGGTCTACGCCACGCAGCCATCTTCACCATGCCTTCACAAAATCCAGCTGAATCCTCAGCTCGAGGAGCCGATCCTGCGCGAAACGCCCAGTGGCCCGCGTCGACCCGGCTGGGGGGCGATGATAGCGCCGTCGCCAGTTTGGCGCTGGACTTGGACGACCATTTACATTTCCGCACGCGCACGCTGTTGTTAAGCCGCCAAAGCCTGACGCTGGAAAACCAGACCTGGGCACTTACCCCGGACATGGAACTTCGCCTCAGCGACCACGCTGGCGTGGGTGTGCTGGAGTTGATGGATCACCAGCGCCGCCTCGCGGTCTGGCGCTTCACGCTGGCCGCGCAGCCGGGCGCGGCGCGCCTGGTGGAGCATTTCCAGCGCCTGATCGCCCAGCGCTTCCACGCCAGTGGCGCCGCGCTGGATGAGCCCGCCCGCACCTGCCCGCAATGCCAGGCCAATCTGCCGCCGGACAGCGACGAATGTCCCGACTGCGCGCAGGAAGCCCCACAGGCCCCGCCCTCGACATGGGTATTGCTGCGCCTTTGGCGGTTTGCGCGCCCCTACCGCTGGACGCTGTTCTCCGGGTTTGCGCTGACGCTGGCGTCCACCGCGGCCACGCTGGTGCCGCCCTACCTCACCATCCCGCTCATGGACCGGGTGCTGATTCCGTTCCAGAACGGGCAGGACATCGATACCGACCTGGTGCTCCTGCTGCTGGCCGGTCTGCTCGGCTCGGCCCTGCTGGCCTGGGGCCTGGGCTGGGCGCGCACCTGGCTGCTGGCGGTGGTGTCGGAGCGCATCAGCTCCGATTTGCGCACCACCACGTTCGACCACCTGCTGGAGCTCTCGCTGGACTACTTCGGCAGCAAACGCACCGGCGACCTGATGGCGCGCATCGGCAGCGAGACCGACCGCATCAGCGTGTTTCTGTCGCTGCACGCGCTCGACTTCATCACCGACGTGCTGATGATCAGCATGACAGCAGTGATCCTGTTCTCCATCAACCCCTGGCTGGCGCTCGTCACGCTGCTGCCGCTGCCCTTCATCGGCTGGATGATCCACCTCGTGCGCGATCGCCTGCGCACGGGTTTCGAGAAGATCGACCGCGTGTGGGGTGAGGTCACCAACGTGCTGGCCGACACCATTCCCGGCATCCGTGTGGTCAAGGCGTTCGCGCAGGAAGCCCGTGAGGCGCGCCGCTTCAAACGCGCCAACGAGCACAACCTGGCTGTGAACGACCGCATCAACAAGACCTGGTCGCTGTTCACGCCCACCGTCACGCTGCTGACCGAAATCGGCCTGCTGGTGGTGTGGGCCTTCGGCATCTGGCTGGTCAGCCAGAGCCAGATCACGGTGGGTGTGCTCACCGCCTTCATCGCCTACATCGGGCGCTTCTACGGCCGGCTCGATTCGATGAGCCGCATCGTCTCGGTGACGCAGAAGGCGGCTTCGGGCGCGAAGCGCATTTTCGACATCCTCGACCACGTGTCCAACGTGCCCGAGCCCACGCAGCCGGTGCCGCTTCCCTCGGTGCAGGGCGGGCTGGAGATGGAAGACGTGAGCTTTCGCTATGGCAGCCGCACGGTGATCCGCCGCCTGAGCCTGCAGATTCATCCCGGCGAAATGATCGGGCTGGTGGGCCACAGTGGCTCGGGCAAGAGCACGCTGGTGAACCTGCTCTGCCGCTTCTACGACGTGAGCGAAGGCGCCATCCGCATCGATGGCGTCGACATTCGCCGCGTGGCCGTGGCCGATTTCCGGCGCCACATCGGCCTGGTGCTGCAGGAGCCGTTTCTGTTCTTCGGCACCATCGCCGAAAACATTGCCTACGGCAAACCAGGCGCCACGCGCACAGACATCGTTGCCGCCGCGCGCGCGGCGCACGCGCACGAGTTCATCCTGCGGCTGCCGCAGGGCTACGACTCGCTGGTGGGCGAGCGCGGCCAGGGCCTCTCGGGCGGTGAGCGCCAGCGCATCAGCATCGCGCGCGCCTTGCTCATCGACCCCCGCATCCTGATCCTGGACGAAGCCACGTCATCGGTCGACACCGAAACCGAAAAGGAAATTCAGAAGGCGCTGGACAACCTGGTGCAGGGCCGCACCACCATTGCCATTGCGCACCGCCTGTCCACACTGCGCAAGGCCGACCGCCTGGTGGTGATGGACCGTGGCGCAGTGGTGGAAATCGGGCCGCACGATGAGCTCATGGCCTTGAAGGGCCACTACTGGCGCCTTTACGAGGCGCAGGCCCGCAAGGAACAGGAGGCTGCTGCCCTGCTTGACGAAGACACGCCGGAGGAAAGCCGATGAGCGCGAACAACCCCCAGCCGCCATGGCGGGTGCAGCGCAACACCTTCGGCCGCCTCGTGCTCACCGACGCCAGCGGCCAGGACCACCTGGGCGTAGTGCCGGTGCGCGCCTTCCCCATCGGAGCGCCCGACGAGGGCATGTCCCTGCTGGGCAGCGACGGGCATGAACTGGTGTGGGTGGAGCGCCTCTCTGCGCTGCCGGCCGAGTTGCGCAGCCTGCTCGAAGAGGAACTGACGCAGCGCGAATTCACCCCGGTGATCCAGCGCATCGAGTCGGTATCGACCTTTTCCACGCCCAGCACCTGGCAGGTGACCACCGACCGTGGCCCGACGCGCTTTGTGCTGCGCAGCGAAGACGACATCCGCCGCCTCGAAGGCCAGGCCTTGCTGATCCAGGCCAGCCACGGCGTCAGCTTCGCGGTGCGCGACCGGCTCGCGCTCGACGCGCATTCACGCCGCCTTCTCGACCGGTTTCTCTGACCGGCAGGCTTCAAGCCCGCACGAACAGCGTCACCAGTGGCTCGGCTCCCACCTGCCGGCTGCGGTGGCCGTGCAAGGCCGGGTTGAAGGTTTCTCCTTCGGGCAGCGTGTCGGCCGAATAGAAATGCTGGCCAGCGCCGAACGCGCGCCAGCTGCCATCCTGCAGGCCGATCTCCATGCAGCCTTGCAGCACGAACAGCCACTGCGGCGCGGGGGTGCAATGGAATTCGCTGCGAAAGCCCACCGGGCTCTCGCGCAACTGGCACGCGGAGGCGGGCAGCAAGGCCGAAAGCCTGGCGGCGGGCGTGCCCCCGTCCAGTGCGATCGCGTCCTCCCGGAACCGGGCTCGCCCATCGGCGTCGGTGTACAGAACCACTTGCAGAAACGTGCTCAAGGTCGATCTCCGGAAAAACGGTCAGGTGTTGTACCAGAGAAGCCGGCGGTCTTTTCGCTCACACTAGCGCCCCATGAAGGTACTGCTTGCTGAAGACGACACGATGCTGGGCGTCAGCATGGACCGCGGACTGCGCATGGCGGGATTTTCCGTGTCGTGGGTGCGGGATGGCCTGCAGGCGCAGGCTGCGCTGCAGAGTCAGGCCTACGATCTGTTGCTGCTCGACATCGGCCTGCCCGGGCAGGACGGGCTGCAGCTGCTGCACTGGCTGCGCGCGGAACACCTGTCGGTCCCCGTGCTGGTGGTGTCGGCCCGCGACGCGGTGGGTGATCGGGTGGCCGGCCTGAACCTGGGCGCCGACGACTACCTCACCAAACCGTTCGACCTCGACGAACTGGTGGCACGCATGCACGCCCTGGGGCGGCGCGTCAATGGCCGCGCGGCATCCGAGCTGCAGCTGGGGCGGCTGATCATGCGGCCGGCGCGGCGCGAAGCCCTGCTCGACAACCACTCGGTGAGCCTGTCCACGCGCGAATACGACCTGCTGCTCGCTCTGATGGAGCGGCCCGGCAACGTGCTTTCCCGGGAACAGCTGGAGATCCGGCTCTACGGCAGCCAGGATGAACTGGCCAGCAACGCCGTCGAGGTGCACGTGCACCACCTGCGCCGCAAGCTCGGCAGCGCGTGGATCAAGAACGTGCGCGGGGTGGGCTACAAGCTGGTCGAGGTGGCATGAACTCGATCCGCCAGCGATTGCTGTTCTGGCAGATCACCGCGCTGGTCATCACCTGCGTCCTCGTCAGCGCCCTGACCTACCAGCTGGCCTGGCAGGCGTTCAACCGGGAGCGCGATCTGGCCATGGAGCAGATTGCCCACTCGGTGGTGCGCCATGGCGTGCGGCCCGGCTCCTGGGCCACGAATCCGCCCGCTGCATCCAACACCGCCAACGACCTGGGCGGCTTCATCAGCCAGATCTGGTCTCCCACGGGAGAGATTCTTTACAGCTCGGTGGACGGCACCGGCCCACCTTTGCAAGAGGCCGGCTTCCACGAAGTGGCCTGGTCGGGCGAATCCTGGCATGTCTTCACCCTGGTCGATCGGGAGCAACGGATTCAGGTGGCCAAAACCTCGAGCGACCGAGCCAGCAGTTTTGCCGCGCTGGTGCCCTGGCTGCTGGTGCCAACTGGTTTGCTGGTGCTGGTGTTGAGCGCGTTGATCCACGCGGCAGTGAGCCGTGCGCTTGCGCCGCTGGACACGTTGGGGCGCGACATCCGCCGGCGCGACGAACAGGATCTGCAGCCCGTGCCGACGCAGGATCTTCCGAAAGAGCTGGCGCCCCTGGCCAGAGCGCTGAACCAGTTGCTGGAGCGGCTGGGTGGTCTGCTGGCGCGCCAGCGCCAGGTGCTGGCCGACGCCGCGCACGAGCTCAACACGCCGCTCGCTGCGGTGAAGCTGCAGGCTCAGCTGGCGCGCCGTTCAGACGATGTGCACCGCGAAGCCGCGCTGGACGAACTCGACAAAGGCATTGAACGCAGCACGCACCTGGTGGCGCAACTGCTGCAGATGGCCCGGCTCGAACCCGATGTGCACCAACGCCACGCCACGCCGTTTCGCTGCGACCAGCTGGCCGCCGAGGTGGTGGGTGCGTTCTCCGCACGGGCCGACGCACGCGACGTCGATCTGGGTCTGGAGGCGAGCGACGCGGCCACCGTGTGCATGGACCCGGAAGACTTCCGCGTGCTGCTGAACAACCTGGTGGACAACGCGCTGCGCCACACCCCCGTGGGCAGCCGGGTCGACATTCGCGTGCGGCAGGCCGGCGAACGTGTCACGCTCACCGTGAACGACAACGGCCCAGGCATTGCCCAGGCCGAGAGAGAGCGCGCGATGCACCGGTTTGTCCGTCTCAATCCGCAAGACAGCACCGGCAGTGGTCTCGGGCTCGCGATCGTCACGCAGATCGCCGAGCACAACGGGGGGGCCATCGAGCTGTCGGACAGCCCGGGCGGCGGGCTGTCGGTGTCGGTGCACCTGCCGGTGCACCGAACACCTCGCGTCGATCAGTTCACCGGGTAGTCGTTGCCGATGGGGTGCAGGCTGCCGTTGCGCAGGGCTTCGCGCACTTCCGCGCGGACTTCCTCGCGGGTCTTGCGCTGGGCGACATAGCGCTGGGGCGCCAGTTCGCGGGCGGTAGCGCCGGTCTGGCCGTCGGCAATCAGGGTGCCGTTGTCGCGGGCTTCTTCCAGCTCGCCCTGCACTTGCGAGCGGCTCTTGGACACCACCGCAGGCTGTGCGTATTGCTGCGGATAGAGCTGGTTGAAGCGCAGGCCGGATTCGCCATTGGCGATCAGGTCGCCGTTGCGCTGGGCCTGGGCCAGCTCGGCACGGACTTGCTCGCGGGTTTTGCCCACGGTGGGTTCGGCGGCCAGCGCGTGGCCGGCAACGAGGGTAGAGAGCGCGATGGCCACAACGGAGAGACGGGTGTTTTTCATGACATTTTTCCTTGGGTAGGTTGAACATGCCGGACGGTCACTGGTGGTGACCTGCCTGGCTTCGATGCCACTGAACCGGGTGGGTCTGCATCGATGGGTGAACTTTAAAGTTTCTGATTCCGAAGAAAAACAACCCTATTGCCATTGCTATGTTTCTGTTTCAGCAACAATGGGCCGATTCGAAACCACCCGAGATGCCCCATGGACCGCCTTTCTTCGATGCGCGCCTTTCAGAAAGTGATCGACGAGGGTGGCTTCGCGGCCGCGGCCCGCGCGCTGGACATGTCGCCCGCGGTGGTGACGCGCCTGGTGGCCGACCTGGAGGAGCACCTGGGCACGCGGCTGCTGCATCGCACCACGCGGCGCGTCTCGCTCACCGAGGCAGGCGACGCCTACCTGGATCGCGTGCGCCTGATCCTGCTGGAGCTGGACGAGGCCCATGCACTTGTGAGCTCGCACACCAGCGAACTGGCCGGGGTGCTGCACCTGCTGGCGCCGCCCGTGCTGGCCACGCACGTGCTCGCGCCACTGGTGAGCGGCTTCCGGCAGGCCTACCCCAAGATCCTGCTCGACATCGATGTCGAGTCGCACCGCGAGCCGCCGATCGAGGATTACGACATCACGCTCATGGGCGCGAGCGACAGCTTTGACGCCAACGTGATCGCCCGCAAGGTGATTTCCACTGAAGCCATTCTGCTGGCTTCACCCAGCTACCTGAAACGCAAGGGCACGCCACAGACGCCGGAGGACCTGAGCCAGCACGACTGCCTGCGCCTGAAACCCACCACCGGGCGCAGCCGCAACTGGCGCCTGCTGCACGCGCTGGAGCTGGACCGCCACGTGGACATCGACGTGCAGCCCGTGCTGTGGGCCAACCACAACGACACCCTCATGCACGCGGCGCTCGATGGCGCGGGCATCACCTCGACCACGGTGGAGCTGGCGGCGCCCCTGCTGCAGAACGGCGACCTGGTTCGTGTGCTCAACCCCTGGATCACCGGCCGCCTCACCATGTACGCGGCCCTGCCCAGCCGCAAGTTCATGCCTCGGCGCACCCAGGTGTTTCTCGACTACCTCACCGAGCAGACGCGGATTCGGGTGGGCAGCGCGCTGGCCACCTGCGAGAGCTGCTGAAAGGGGCCTCACAGGCCGTTACAACTTCGCGAGGTGCGGTCCACCCCGTCGGGCACTCTGGTTCGTTTCAACCGGTTCCATCCTCTTTATCTGGAGCCTTCATGAAACCCCTGCCTGCCGCCCGCGCCACCCTCTCTTTGCTCGTTGCACTGGCCTCACTGGCCGCCCTGCCTGTCCACGCCGTGGGCAGCCAGGCCGAAGTGCAGGTCATCGACCGCGACAGCGGCGAGACGCTCACCGTCTACCGCCACCGGGGCGAACACTGGGTGGCGGGCCGGCCCGGTGCGCGCTACGCGGTCTCGGTGCGCAACGCCACACCCGGCCGCGTGCTCAGTGTGGTGTCGGTCGACGGCATCAACGTGGTTTCGGGCGAGACCGCCACCTGGCAGCAGACCGGCTACGTGCTCTCGCCCTGGCAGCAGCACGCCATCAACGGCTGGCGCAAGAGCGACAGCGAGGTGGCCGCGTTTCACTTCACCGCCTCCACCGATTCCTACGCCGAGCGCACCGGCCGGCCGGCGCATGTGGGCGTGATCGGCGTGGCTGTATTTCGCGAGAAGCCCTTGCCTCCACCACCCCCCCCCATCGCGCCCTCACCGGTGCAGCGCGAGCAGAGCGCGGCGCAGGAGAGCCGGTCGTCCGCGCCCGCCAGCGCCGCCGACATGGCGGCCCGCCCGCGCCTGGGCACCGGCCATGGTGAGCGCGAGACCTCGGTGGTCGGCCACACCACGTTCGAGCGTCGCAGCCAGCGCCCCGATGAACTCATTCGCATCCGCTACGACAGCCGGGAGAACCTGGTGGCGATGGGTGTCATTCCAACGCAGGCCATGCCGCCGAGGCCGAATCCCTTCCCGGGAAGCGTGTCGCCTGGCTACACGCCGGACCCGAACTGAAAGGACCCGGCAACCATAATCGCGGGAATGACTGAGCCCGCCGACGAAGCGCTGATGCTGGCCTATGCTGGCGGCGACGCGCGTGCGTTTGAAACGCTGTACGACCGCCACGCCCTGCCGGTGTGGCGCTTCGTGCAGCGCAGCGTGCGCGACAGCGCTTTGGCCGACGACCTGGTGCAGGACGTGTGGTTTTCCTTGCTGCGCCACGCACCGCAATACGCACCGCGCGCGAAGTTCAGAACCTGGCTCTTCACACTGGCACACCACCGCGTGGTGGACCACTGGCGCACACAAAAGCACCACACCAGCCTGGACGCCGAAACGGAGGAAGGCGCCGCGCTCGCCGACACGCTGGCGGCGGATTCGGGCTTTGGCCCGGTGCGGCAACTGCAATCGCGCGAACAGGCGCAGGCCCTGCTCGACGCGTTGGCCGAGCTGCCTCCGCTTCAGCGCGAGGCCTTTCTGCTGCAGGCCGAAGGCGGCATGAGCGTGGCCGAGATCGCCGAAACCACCGGTGTGACCCACGAGACGGCCAAAAGCCGCCTGCGCTACGCGCGCGAGCGCCTGCGCCAATTGCTGGAGACCCTGTGATGACACCCAAAGATCCCTTGCTCGAACGCTACCGCGAGGCCAACGCGCTGGATCCAGCAAGACCCGCGGACAGCGTGCGCGACAACGTGCTGGCGCGCGCGCGCGCCACCGCGACTTCATTGCCCGGCGAGGCCCGTCCACCGGTGGCCAACGACGCTTTCTGGCGCTGGCGTGCGCTGGGTGGACTGGCGGTGCTGGGCCTGGCCACGCTGGTGGTGCTGCAGTTCGATCGCGGCACACCGGAAGAACGCGAAGCGGTGCTGGCCCCGGCCGCGCCCGCCGCCACGGCTCCTTCTGCTGCGCCCCAACAGGCAGCGCCACCAGTGACCGCGAAACCCGCTGCACCGCCCGCCCCTGCACAGCCTCCGCCACCACCACCGCCACCGCGCATGCGGGCCGCCGAACCCGCCACGCCCACACCCCCACAGGCGCCCGCTCCTGCTCCATCCGTTCCGGCCACCGCCCCGCAGGCCCAGGAGCGCAGCGCCGACGCCCTGCCCGAGCGTGCGCCGGCGGCCACCTCACAGGCCCGATCGGAATCCCGAGCGGCGCTGGCGCGCGAGATCGACGTGAACGCGGCCGACGCGCAAGGTCGCACCGCGCTCATGCGCGCTGCGCTGCAAGGCGACGCGGCGCAGGTGCGGCGGCTGCTCGACGCTGGCGCCGACCCATTGCGCCGCGATCGCGAGGGCCGCAGTGCCGCCGATCTGGCGCGCGAGGCGGGCCACCTCGCGCTGCTGCCCCTGCTGGAAGCCGCCACCGCGCCGCCGCGCTGAAGCTGCCGCTACCATGCGGCAGATGAACACCGCTACCCCCTCCCCCGTGCACTTCGGCCACCAGGGCCGCGTGGTCCTCGTCACCGGCGGCGCGCAAGGCATTGGGGAAGCCTGCGTGCGCCGCTTCGCCCGTGAGGGCGCGAAGGTGGTGCTGGTCGACCTGGCCGATGCGCGCGGAGAGGCGCTGGCCGCCGAGATGGGCGCGCTCTACCTGCACGGCGACGTGGGCCACAAACCCGATGTGGACGCCGCCGTGGCGCGCACCCTTCAAACGCACGGCCGCATCGACGTGCTGGTGAACAACGCCGGCATCTTCAAGGCGGCGGATTTTCTCGACATCACCGAGGCCGACTTCGACGCCGTGCTGCGCGTGAACCTCAAGGGAGCTTTCCTCATGGGCCAGGCGGTGGCGCGCGCCATGGTGGACACGGGCGGCGGCAGCATCGTCAACATGAGCTCGGTCAATGGCGTGCTCGCCATCCCCAGCATCGCCAGCTACAACGTGAGCAAGGGCGGCATCAACCAGCTCACGCGCGTGATGGCACTGGCGCTGGCCGACCGGGGCGTGCGCGTCAACGCGGTGGCACCGGGCACCATTGCCACCGAACTCGCTGCCAGGGCCGTGCTCACCAGCGAGGACGCCAAGAACCGCATCCTCAGCCGCACGCCCATGAAGCGCCTGGGCGAGCCGGGTGAGATCGCCGACGTGGTGGCCTGGCTCGCCAGCGATGCCGCCAGCTACGTGACCGGCGAGATCGTCACGGTCGATGGCGGGCGCATGACGCTGAACTACACCGTGCCGGTCTGAGCCGGCAGCCTTACACCTGCTTACCTTGCACGCGGGAATACGCAGCACCTTCGCTGCGTTGTCGGATCAGGCTCGGGTGACCGTCTCACCGACGTGCACCGGGATGTTCCCAACCAACCTGCAAAGAGGATGCTGATGAAACAACAACTGGGTGTGATCGTGACGGCGGTGGCCGGTCTTGTTGGTGGTGGCGCGGCTCAGGCCCAGAGCCTGGGGTCGGCGCGCGCGCTCACCGAAGCGGCGCAAGACGTGCTGAAAAGCGTGTCCCCGCTCAAATTCAGCGCGGGCAACAGCAGCTCGAACAGCAGTTCCAACTCGTCGGGAAATTCATCCTCGAATTCTTCCTCCAATTCCTCGTCGAACTCGTCCAGCAATTCCTCCAGCAACTCGTCCTCGAACTCCTCGAACAACTCTTCAAACAATTCTTCGAGCAATTCGTCGTCGAACTCTTCCAACAACAGCAGCTCGAATTCATCGAGCAACCGCAACTCGAACAGCAGCGCCAACGGTGGGCGCGCGGATTCTGCGGTGCATGGGTTCTTCCGCGGATGGGAAAACGGTGTGAACCGCGCTGCGCGAGCCGTCGGCGTGGCACCTAGCCAGCCCAGGAGCCGTTCGTCCAACAGCAACAGCAGCAACAACAGCTCGTCCAACTCCAGTTCCAACAGCAGCAGCAACAGCAGCCGCTGAGCCGCGCTATCCTGCGGCAACCGCATGAAAGCCCCCACCGCATGACTGGCGAGCCCGAACCGAAGATTGAATTCCTCTGCGCCCCGGAAGACCTGGGTGTGATCGCTGCCCCGGTGCCGGCGCGCGAGGCGCTGCCCGATTGGTTCAAGCGGCTGGCGCCGGTGGACAAACAGCGCCTGTCCACCACCGACAACGCGCTCACGGTCAAACGCTGCATGCCGTTCCTCGATGCGCTCATGACCGGCTGGATCCTGCCGCTGGCGGCCACGGTGCGCATCGAGATCACCGACAACGGCCAGACCGTGAACACCGGCTGGGATTTTGATCGCGCCATGGTGAGCAACCACCACCCCTACCAGGTGGCCGGCCACCCCATGCAGCCGCGCCCGCCGTGCAAGTTTCACAACCACTGGACCATCCGCACGCCCAAGGGCTGGAGCTGCCTGTTCATTCCCCCGATGAACCAGCCCAACGGGGTGGTCGAGATCGCCGCTGGCGTGGTCGACACCGACGAATACACCTCGCTGATCCATTTCCCGTTTTTCGCCATCGCGGCCGATGGCCTCTATTCGCTGGAGAAAGGCACGCCGCTGGTGCAGGTGATTCCGTTTCGCCGCGCCGACCTGCAACTGCCCGGCGAGGTGCGCGCTGAGACCGAAGCCGAAGCGCTGGAGCGCGTCCGCATTCAGCGTGCCACGGGTGCTGGCGACGGCTGGTACCGACAGGAAGCACGCGAGAAGCGTTGAGCACACTGCGCATGGCCACGCTGTCGCTTCGCTTGCTCCTTGCGTCGCTCACCCTGGCAGCGGGTGGATGCGCGCAACTGCCTGCCGGTGGTCTGCAGGAGGCGCTGGATTCCCTCACCCCAACGCCAGGCGTGCAGGCGGTGGCCATCGAACTGCCGCCGGCCCCGCGTCCCACGGTGCGGGTGGGCGATACCTATGTGTATGGCGCGTCGTCGGTGCGGCGCGTGGCGGCGGTCACGCCCACCGCGCTGACCTGGTCCACCACCGACGGCGAGCGTTTTCGATCCAGCCGCGATTTCTTCGCACCCCTGCTCGAACAGACGCGAGCCCAGCAGCGCCACCGCAGCACGCTCGACGGCCAGCCTGGTGCGCTGTGGCCGCTGAGTGTGGGCAAGCAGGTGAGCTTCGAGGAAACGCGGGTGACGTGGTTGCCCACCGTGGACCGCGAGATCACCGCCCGGCTGCGCTGGGACTGCGAGGTGCAGGACGCGCGCCTGAGCTCGGTGCCCGCGGGCGACTTTGAAACCTTTCATGTGGTGTGCAAGGCGTACCGGCCCGGCCTCTTTCTGCCGTTGCAGACAGTGACCTGGGACTACGCGCCGTCCCTCGGGCACTACGTGCGACGCACCTGGTTTGAAGGCGGGCGTGCACGCCAGGCCACGCTGGCAGCGGCCCTGCCCGCCGCGCTGGCCACCCCACCGCGCATTGCTGCCGCTCTGCAGCGGCTGGCGCAGTCGGCCGCGCCCTGAAGCCTCAACCGCAGCGCAGCGGCACGCGGGGCATGCCCCATCCAAACACCGCGTCGCGCCCGGGTGCACCGAGGTCGGCCACTGGCACGGTGCCGCCGGCGAGCCAGTCGGCGCGAGTGAGCCGGCCCTCTTGCAGCGATTGCGACAGCTTCGCCACCAGAAAAGGCACGGCGTAAGACGTGCCGCTGCGGGGACGCACGGCGCCCGCTGCATCGGCGGTGGGCAAGTCCACGCCGGGCAGCGCGAAGTCCACCGTATCCCCTTGCTGGGCGCGCCAGTAGATGCGGCGATCGGACGACACCGCCGTTGCGCCGATCACGCCCGCGAGCGCAGCGGGGTGCGCGGGTTCGGCGTTGCGCCCGCCGTTGCCCACCGCCGCCACCACCACCACGCCGCGCGCCTGGGCGCGAGCAATGGCGCCAGCCAGCACCAGATTGGGCGGACCGGTCAGGCTCATGCCGATCACTTGCACGCGTTCGGCCACCAGCCAGTCGAGGCTGCGCACCAGGCCTAGGGCATCGGCGGCGACATCGCCCGAAGGCCGCCGGAAGAAGGGCACCGCCGCCAGCAACCGTGCGCGCGGCACCAGACCCGGTAGCCCCCCGCCGGGCTGCCCCACCAGCAAGGTCGCCACGGCAGTGCCGTGTCCGGCATCGGAGGGCTCGCGCCCGGCTTCGATGAAGCGCCGCGTGCGAAGGTCCGCGCCGCGCAAGGCGGGCAAGTCGGTCGCCACCTCGGCGTCCACCATGCCGATGACCTGCTCGCGCCCACAGCGCGCCGCATCGGCCGGCCAGTCCAGGCCTGCCATGGCCGCGCAGCTCGGTCCCTCGCAAGCCTTTGAAGTCTCTTGTGCGGGTTGCGCCAGCCGGTACTGGTGGTGAAGATCAAACACGCCAGGATCTCGTTCGCTTGCGATGTCGCGAGCGGTGCGTGCGTCAAGGCCCGGCGGCAGTTTGAGCCGCACCACACGCAAGCCCAGGCTGGTCTGCTCGCTGCTCTGCACCACACGGGCTCCCCACTGCCGGACGCGCTGCAGGGCAGCCGGGCTCGGGTTGAGCGCAATCAGTTCGTCCACCACGAATTGCCCCGCCAGCACCGGCAACGCGGGCTCGCGCGGTCCGGGGTCGAGCTCCTGACCGCCGGCGTCGACGCCACCCCCGTCGGCACTTGCTCCGCCACTGGAGCCGCCACCATCGCCGTCGTCCCCATCGTCACCATCATCCCCGTCGTCACCGCCATCCGCCTGCGCCCAAGCCACGCCAGGCCCGTGCTCCGCCCAGGGCCAGGCACCCGGCGCGAAAGCGTGCAGGGCCAGCAGCAGGATCAGCGCGCGGCGCCAGGAGTTTCGACAGACAGACAAGGGGTCAAGGCAGTTGGTGCAACATCGGCATAGCGTACAACGCACCCCGGCTCCCGGTATTCCGCTGCAAGGGAATAAAACCATGCGCCAGGCGTTGTCCCTTGCAACACCATGTCCGACACCGACCCCCGCGCCCAGATCATCAGCCTGCTGCCGCGCCTGCGCCGCTTTGCCCACGGGCTCACGCGCGACGGCCAGCAGGCCGACGACCTGGTGCAGTCGGCCTGCCTGAAAGCGCTGGAGCGCTGGCACCAGTACCAGGCCGACACCAACCTGGCGAGCTGGATGTTCCGCATTGTGCAGACCACCTGGCTCGACGAGTACCGCGCGCGCCAGCGGCACAAGACCGACGCCAACAGCGACGCGCTGCCCGAGCAGACCGGTGAAGACGGTCGCCAGGTGGTGGAGCGGCGCAGCGAACTGCGTGCCGTGCGCGACGCGCTGCAGCGCCTGCCCCAGGACCAGCGCGAGGTGCTGATGCTGGTCACCGTGGATGGGCTCACCTACCAGGAAGCGGCGCAGGCGCTCGGCATTCCCGCCGGCACGGTGATGAGCCGGCTGGCGCGCGCACGAATCAAACTGGCCAACGCGCTCTCCGGGAAAGGAGACTGACATGCACATCGATGATCAAACCCTGATCGCCTACCTCGACGGGCAGCTGCCTGATTCGGACTACGGCCCGGTGGAACAGGCCCTGGCCGAAAGCGAGGCGTTGCGCGAGCGACTGCAGGCGCTGGTGGACAGCGGCGAAATGGCCCGCCGCAGCTTCGACGCGGTGCTGCTGGAGCCGGTACCGCCTTCGCTGATCGCTGCCATCTGGCGCGCCCCCGACCCGCGTGCGCATCGGCCACCGGCGGGCGGCGCGGCGCGACCCGCCTCGCCGTGGCTGTGGCGGTTCTTCGGTGCATCCCCGAGGCCGCGCGTCTGGCCGGTGCTGGCTTCGGTGGTGTTGCTGGCGGTGGGCGCCGTGCTGAGCTGGCAGGTGCTGCAAACTTCAGAAGACGTGCGCTGGAGCTTGCGCGAAGGCCAGCCCGTGGTCGATCCCTCGCTTGCGCTGGCGCTCGAGGTCTCGCCGAGCGGGCGCGTGCTGCGCACCGCCAGCGGCGCGGTGGAAATTCTGGCCAGCTTCGAGCAGACCGGTGGTGGCCACTGCCGCGAATTCAACCGCACCACACCACGCGGCACGCGCGACGAGCTGGGCATTGCCTGCCGAACGCCCGCGGGTGAGTGGCAACTGGACTTTCTGCTGGCCGAGGAGCGGGAGGCCGATGGCGGCGCGTCGACCTACCAGACTGCCAGCGACCGCCAGCACGAAGCGGCCGACACCTTCCTGCGCCAGCGTGTGCAGCAGCCGGCCCTGGAGCCGGCCGAGGAAATGGCGCAGATCGCGCGCGGCTGGCAGCCCTGAGCGGGCTTCAGGCCGGCTGCACTCTCACCACGCGCGCCTCGCGGATCGGCAGGTGGATCAGCGCCGCACCCACGGCGAGCACGATGTCGATGTACCAGATCCAGTCGTAGCTGCCGGTGGACTCGAACACCTGACCACCGAGCCACGCCCCCAGGAAGCCGCCGACCTGGTGCGAGAGCATGACGATGCCGAACAGCATGGCCATGTTGCCGGTGCCGAAGAACTTGGCCACCAGGCCCACGGTGGGCGGGACGGTGGAAAGAAAGGTCAGGCCCATCACCGCCGCAAAGGTCAGCATCACCGCCTCGGTCTTGGGCGCGAGCAGGAACACCAGCACGGCAAGGGCGCGCGTGGCGTACACCAGCGAGAGCAGCGATTTCATGCGCCAGCGGCCCACGGCCCAGCCCATGGCCAGGCTGCCGATGATGTTGAACAGGCCGATGATGCCGAGCGCCCAGGCGCCCACCGGCGCGGGCAGACCGCAGGCCGCCACCACGCCGGGCAGGTGCGTAGCGAGAAAAGCAACGTGAAAACCGCAGACGAAAAAGCCGGCCGAGAGCAGCAGGTAGCTGGGATTCTTCAAGGCCTTGCCGATCGCCTCGCGCGCGGGCAAGGCCACAGGTGCCGGGGCAGCGCCGGCTTTGGCGGCCGGGCCCGGGCCGCGAAGCACCCAGGCTGCCGGCAGCGCCAGCAGCACGATCAGACCCAGCACCTGCAAGGCGTTGGCCCAGCCCAGACCGAGCGTCAGCGCGGCGGCCACCGGCGCCATGACGAACTGCCCGAACGAACCACCCGCGTTCACGATGCCGGTGGCCATGCCACGTCGCTCGGCGGGAATCAGCCGCGCGGTGGCGGCCATCAGCACCGAGGGCCCCGCCATGCCGGCACCGCCCGCCGCCAGCACGCCAATGGCCAGGATCAGGCCCCAGGTGGTGGTCATGAACGGCGTGATGAAGGTGCCCAGCGCCACCAGCGCAATGCCCACCAGCAGCACGCGCCCGGCGCCCACACGGTCGGCCACGGCCCCGGCGAAAGGCTGCGTGAGCCCCCACCACAGTTGCCCGAACGCAAACGCCAGACTGATGCTGCCCACGCCGAGGCCAGTGGCCGTGTTCAGCGGCGAGAGAAAGAAACCCATGGTCTGGCGCGTGCCCATGGTGAGCGCGAAGGCGCCGGCAGCGGCCAGCAGCACGAGCCACCAGACCATCGGCTGGTGTGAGGGGGGTGTTTCAGCTTTCATGCGTGTCCTCTTCGTGGAATGCGGCCAGACCCTGGTCCAGCAGATCGTGAAGGGCGGCCACCGTGGCGAGGCCCAGCTTGTCGTTCAACGCCAGTTGCGCGGCCTTCCAGCGGCGCTGTGCCTGCCGTCGCATCTCGCGCCCGGCTTCGGTGATGTGCACGAGGCGGCTGCGAGCGTCGGTCCCCGCCCCCATTTCCAGCCAGCCAGCGGCCACCATAGGCTGCAGGTTGCGCGTGAGCGTGGAGGCGCCCATGTCCATGCGCCGCGCCAGCTCCCCAGGGGCCAGCGGGCCAAGCCGGTCCACGTGGGCGAGCAACGAATACTGTGTGATCTTCAGTCCCGCGCCCGCAAGGTGCTGGTCGTAGTGCTGCGTGACGCGTCGGGTGAGCTGGCGCAACTTGAAGTTGGTGCAGCCCGATGGGGTTGGCGTTGTCGCCTGGGTGTCGATGGCCATCAGATTATTGTATCTACAATGATTGCATCTGCAAACCTGAGGACATGCCATGACGACGGAAGAAACCCTGGAGCTCTGGAACCGCGCGTACGAAGAGACGGTGCAGCGCATGAAAGCCGGCGCTGGCCCCGGCCTGGCGAGCCCGGCCGACTTTGCCGGTCTGAATGGCCTGCAGCAGATGCAGGCCATGCTCGAGGGCAGGTCGCCCTACCCGCACATCGCCGACACCATGGATTTTTCGCTGGTGGAAATCGGCGAGGGTCGGGCTGTGTTCCAGGGCACGCCCCAGCTCAAGCACTACAACCCACTGGGCTCGGTGCACGGCGGCTGGTACGCCACCCTGCTCGATTCGGCGGTGGGCTGCGCGATTCACACCGTGATGCCGGCAGGCCGCGCCTACACCACGGCAGAACTGAGCGTGAACATCGTGCGCGCCGCTTCCTTCAAGAGCGGCCCGCTGCGCGCCATCGGCACCGTGGTGCACGCCGGGCGGCAGCTGGCCACCGCCGAGGGCCGCATCGTCGGCGCCGATGGCAAGCTCTACGCGCATGCCACGACAACCTGCCTGGTTTTCGAGATGCCCGCAAAATAGCGCCCATGCGAATCCTCCACACCATGCTGCGCGTCGGCAACCTCCAGCGATCGATCGATTTCTACACGCAGGTGCTCGGCATGCAACTGCTGCGCACCTCGGAGAACCCCGACTACAAATACTCGCTGGCCTTCGTGGGTTACGAGGGCAACCCGGCGCAGGCGGAGATCGAACTCACGTTCAACTGGGGCACCGAGTCCTACGACATGGGCACGGCCTACGGCCACATCGCGCTGGGCGTGCCCGATGCCTACGCCGCCTGCGAAAAGATCAAGGCCGCCGGTGGCAACGTGACCCGCGAGGCCGGGCCGGTGAAGGGCGGCAGCACCGTCATCGCTTTCGTCACCGACCCCGATGGCTACAAGATCGAGTTGATCCAGCGCGCGGAAAGCGCGGGCGGCGCAGGCCTGCGTTGACGCGCTCCTCCACACGTAAACTCAAGCGGCGATGAACCTGCCGCTTCTCACCCTCGTCCTTCTCCCTTTTGCAGGCAGCCTGATCGCAGCGCTGCTGCCTTCCAACGCGCGCAACACCGAATCCACCCTCGCCGGCGCCATTGCGTTGTTCTGTGCCGTGCAGGCGGCCATGCTGTTTCCGGAGGTGTCCACCGGTGTCGTCATCCGGCAGGAGATCGTGTGGCTGCCCTCGCTGGGCCTGAACCTCGTGCTGCGCATGGACGGGTTCGCGTGGATGTTCTCCATGCTGGTGCTGGGCATCGGCGCGCTGGTGGTGCTGTACGCGCGCTACTACATGTCGCCCGCCGATCCGGTGCCGCGCTTCTTCTCGCTGCTGCTCGCCTTCATGGGCTCCATGAGCGGCGTGGTGCTTTCGGGCAACCTGATCCAGCTGGTTGTGTTCTGGGAACTCACCAGCGTGTTTTCTTTCTTGCTGATCGGTTACTGGCACCACCGCAAGGACGCGCGGCGCGGCGCGCGCATGGCCCTCACCGTGACCGGCACTGGCGGCCTGTGCCTGCTGGCCGGTGTGCTGGTGCTCGGACGCATCGTGGGCAGTTACGACCTGGACGTGGTGCTTGGCGCAGGCGACCTGGTGCGGGCACACCCGCTCTACAGCACGGCGCTGGTGCTGGTGCTGCTGGGCGCGCTCACCAAGAGCGCTCAGTTCCCTTTTCACTTCTGGTTGCCTCACGCCATGGCTGCACCCACGCCGGTGTCCGCCTACCTGCACTCGGCCACCATGGTGAAGGCGGGTGTGTTCCTGCTGGCGCGGCTGTGGCCGGTGCTGGCCGGTACGGATCAATGGTTCTGGATCGTGACCTGCTCGGGCCTGATCACGCTGCTCATCGGCGGGTTCGCGGCGACCTTCCAGCGCGACCTCAAGAGCCTGCTCGCGTACTCGACGATCTCGCACCTGGGCCTCATCACCACACTGCTCGGCCTCAACAGCCCGCTGGCTGCTGTGGCCGCCGTCTTTCACATCATCAACCACGCCACCTTCAAGGCGTCGCTGTTCATGGCGGTGGGCATCATCGACCACGAAACCGGCACGCGCGACATCCGCCGGCTCAGTGGCTTGCGGCGCTACATGCCGATCACCGCCACGCTCACCATGGTGGCGGGGGCGGCCATGGCCGGTGTGCCGCTGCTCAACGGGTTCATCTCCAAGGAAATGTTCTTCACCGAAGCCGTGTTCGTGAATGCGGCGCCCTGGTTCGAGCAGCTGCTGCCGGTCGCCGCCGTGATCGCTGGCGCGCTCAGCGTGGCCTATTCGCTGCGCTTCATTGTCGATGTCTTCTTCGGCCCGGACACCTGCAAACAACTGCCGCGCATGCCGCACGAGCCGCCCCACTGGATGCGCGTGCCCATCGAGCTGCTGGTGCTGGTCTGTCTGGTGGTGGGCGTGCTGCCGCAGTGGTCCATCCACGCCATTCTTGCGGCCGCCGCCACACCCGTGGTGGGCGGCATGCTGCCGGAGTTCGATCTCGCGGTGTGGCACGGTTTCAACCTGCCGCTGTGGATGAGCCTGCTTGCCATGGCGGGTGGCATTGCGCTCTTCCTGTTGTTGCGCAAGCCCCTGGAAGACGGGCGCATCACGCGCACACCGGTGCTCGGTCTGGTCAGCGGCAAGCGTGTGTTTGAAGGGCTGCTGGCACTGCTGACCGGCGCCAGCCGCCAGGCCATGCGCTTGCTCGCCACGCGGCGGCTGCAGATGCAGGTTCTGCTCTTGGTGGGGGTCACCGTGCTCGCCGCACTGGCCAGCGTGCGCATGGTGCACATCACCGAATGGCTCGCGGTCGGCAACCGCCCTTCACTGCCCTTCTCGCCCATGTTCGCGCTGCTGTGGATGGTGGGCGTGGGCGCCGCCATTGGGGCGTCGTGGCAGGCCAAGTACCACCGGCTAACCGCCCTGGCACTGCTGAGCGTCTCGGGCCTGGTCACGGTCGTCACCTTTGCGTGGTTCTCCGCGCCAGATCTCGCCTTGACACAACTGTCCGTGGAGGCTGTCACCACAGTGCTGATCCTGCTGGGTCTGCGCTGGTTGCCCAAGCGGTCGGAGGCGGTTGATCGCAGGCTGGCGCTGCGCAGGCGCGTGCAGACACGCGTGCGCCGTGGCCGCGATCTGCTGCTGGCACTGACCGCCGGTTTCGGCATGGCTGCGCTGTCCTACGCCGTCATGACGCGCAGCTTTCCCAAGAGCATTTCTCCTTTCTTCCTGGACCGCTCCTTGCCCGAAGGCGGGGGCACCAATGTCGTCAATGTGATGCTGGTGGATTTCCGGGGATTCGACACCCTGGGCGAGATCGCCGTGCTCGGCATCGTGGCGCTCACGGTGTATGCGCTGCTGCGGCGTTTCCGCCCCGCCCCCGAAAGCATGGACCTGCCTTCCCAGCAACGCGCCCTGCCGGCCGACCTGGCAACCGATCTCGTGAACGCGCAAACCGTGGCAGACACCGCGCACGGCTACCTGCTGGTGCCGGCGGTGCTGGTGCGCCTCATCCTGCCGATCGCAGGGGTGATCGGGGTCTACCTCTTCATGCGTGGCCACAACGAACCGGGCGGCGGCTTCGTTGCCGGTCTGGTGGTGTCCACCGCGTTCATCCTGCAATACATCGTGTCGGGCACACAGTGGGTTGAGGCCAACATGCGCCTGCCCCCCGTGCGCTGGATTTCCGCCGGTCTGCTGATCGCCACCGCCACGGGCCTGGGCGCCATCGTGATGGGCTACCCGTTCCTCACCACGCACACGGCGCACTTCACCCTGCCGCTGCTGGGCGAGATGCACGTGGCCAGCGCGCTCTTCTACGACATCGGCGTCTTCACCCTGGTGGTGGGCGCCACCCTGCTCATCCTCACGGCGTTGGGCCACCAGTCGGTGCGCGGCCACCGCCGCGTAACGTCCGACACCCGCGATGCTGGCGGCCAGGTGCCGGGAGAAGCCTGATGGAGATCGTGCTGGCCATTGCCATCGGCGTGCTCACCACCTGCGGCGTGTGGCTCATGCTGCGGCCACGTACTTACCAGGTCATCATGGGCCTGTGCCTGCTGGGCTATGGCGTGAACCTCTTCATCTTCAGCATGGGGCGCCTGGCGGTTGACAGCGAACCCGTGCTGTTGCCGGGCATGGCACCCAATCTGCTGAACTACGCCGACCCGATGCCCCAGGCACTGGTGCTCACCGCCATCGTCATCGGCTTCGCCATGACCGCGCTGTTTCTGGTGGTGATGCTGGCGCAGCGGGGCTTCTCGGGCAACGACCACGTGGACGGGCGCGACGACGACGAGGAACGCGGCCCATGATCGAACTGGCCGACGCCCTCATGCCGCACCTCATCGCGGTGCCCATCCTGCTGCCCTTGTTGTCGGCCTGTGTGCTCATGCTCCTCAGCGAGCGCCGGCATCGCATCAAGGCGACCTTCGGCCTGCTGGCCACTGCCGCCAACCTGGGGGTGGCGGTGCTGCTGCTGTTCTGGGCCAAGGACGACGTGCAGACCAGCGACTACGGCGTCTATCTGCCCGGCAACTGGGATGTGCCGTTCGGCATCGTGCTGGTGCTCGACCGCCTCTCCGCCCTGATGATCTTCGTGGCCGCGCTGGTGGTGCTGATGGCCCTGCTGTTTGCGCTGGCGCGCTGGCACAAGGCGGGCGCCCAGTTCCATCCGCTTTTCCAGATCCAGATCATGGGACTGAACGGTGCCTTCCTCACCGGCGACCTGTTCAACCTCTTCGTGTTCTTCGAGGTCATGCTCGCCGCGTCCTACGGCCTGCTGCTGCACGGCTCCGGGCCGGCACGCGTCAAGGCCGGGCTGCACTACATCACCATCAACCTTGTCGCGTCTTCGCTGTTCCTCGTGGGCGCCGCGCTCCTCTATGGCGTCACGGGCACGCTGAACATGGCGGACCTGGCCCTGCGCATCCCCGAGGTGGCGGCCAGCGACCGCGTGCTCCTGCACGCCGGCTGCGCCATCCTGGCCGCGGCCTTCCTCGCCAAAGCAGCCATGTGGCCGCTCAACTTCTGGCTCGTACCCGCTTACGCGAGCGCAAGCGCGCCATCGGCCGCCGTGTTTGCCCTGCTCACCAAAGTCGGCATTTACGTGCTGCTGCGCCTGTCCACCCTGCTGTTTTCGGAAGACGCGGGCGAGTCCGCAGGCTTCGGCAGCGACTGGCTGCTGTGGGGCGGCATGGCAACCCTCGCGTTTGGCGCCATCGGCATGCTGGCCACGCAACGCCCCGCCCGCCTGGGGGGCTTCGCGGTCATCGTGTCGTCCGGCACGATCATGGCGGTGCTGGGGCTGGCGCGGCCCGATGTCACCGCCAGTGCGCTCTACTACCTGGCCGTCTCCACCTTCGCGGTGGCCGCGTTTTTCCTGTTGATTGAACTGTTGGACCGCTCACGCCAGGACGATCCCGAGCGTGAGAGAGCGCCGGAAGACGAAGAAGACAACCTGCCCTTCTCGCTGGCAGAGCTCGAACTGCATGGCGCCAACCTGGACGAAGACGAAGAACCCCTGGTTGGCCGCGCCATCCCGGCCTCCACCGCGTTGCTGGGCATGGCATTCGTCTTCTGCACGCTCCTGCTGGCAGGTCTGCCGCCGCTCTCGGGCTTCGTGGGTAAGTTCGCCATGCTCTCCACCTTGCTGCAGTCGCCCGCCAGCACATTGCCCACCTCGAACTGGGTCTTCCTGTCGCTGTTGATCGCCTCGGGCCTGTTCGCGCTCACGGCCCTTTCGCGCGCCGGCATCCGCTTCTTCTGGGCGCCCGTGGATCGCCCTGCACCGGTCCTGCGCGTCATCGAATTCCTGCCCATTGCGCTGCTGGTGGCGCTGTGCGTGCTTTTCACCGTGCGCGCCGAGGTGGTGATGCGCTACACCAGCGCCACCGCCGCCGCGCTGTACCACCCGCGCGGTTACATCGACGCGGTTTTTTCCGCACGCCCGCTGGTCACCCCCACCAACGCCGAACGCCTGGGCGTGCCGCCACCGGGAATCAGCCGATGATCCGCCGCATCTTTCCGTCGCCGATTCTTTCTCTTGCGCTGGTGGCGCTCTGGATGCTGCTGAACGGCAGTTTCGGTCTCGGGCAGTGGATCATGGGTGTGCTGCTGGCCTGGCTGGTGCCCTACCTCACCCATTCGCTGCGCCCCACGCCGGTGCGGTTCAGCCACCCCATGACCGCGCTGCGCCTGTTCATCGCCGTCGGCGCAGACGTGATCGCCTCCAACCTGCGCGTGCTGCGCGGAACCATCGCTCCCACGAACCGGGTGCCACAGGGCGGCTTTGTCGTTGTGCCACTGGACCTGCGCGACGCGAATGGCCTGGCCGTGCTCGCGGCCATCATGTGTGTGATCCCGGGCACCATCTGGTCCGAGCTGGCGCTGGACCGCAGCGCCCTGCTGGTGCACCTGTTCGACATGAAAGACGCGCAGGCAGAGATCGAGCTGATCAAGCGCCGCTACGAACGCCCCCTGATGGAGATCTTTGAATGAGCACGGTGCTGTTTTCCGCCATCGTCTTCACGCTGTCCTGCTATTCACTGGCCATGGGCCTGACGCTGCTGCGCCTGTTTCGCGGGCCCTCGGCGCAAGACCGCGTGCTGGCCATGGACCTGATCTGCACCATCGTCATGCTCATGCTGATGGTGCTGGCCATTCGCTACCGCAGCGCGGTGTACTTCGAAGCCGCGCTGCTCATCTCCATCTTCGGCTTCGTGAGTTCGGCGGCGATGGCGAAATTCCTGCTGCGTGGTGAGGTGATCGAATGAGCACACCACTTTCCATCTGGGTGGAATGGTCGGTCTCCCTGCTGCTCGCCCTCAGCGGGGTGTTCACGCTCTCGGCGGCCGTGGGTGTCATCCGGTTCAAGAGCTTCTTCCAGCGCATGCATCCACCGGCACTCGCCTTCAGCTTTTCGGCCTGGTGCGTCACGCTGGCCACCATCGTCTATTTTTCAGCGCAGGACGAAAAGCTCGCGCTGCACGCCTGGCTGATCATCATTTTTCTCGCACTCACGGTGCCGGTCACCACCATCTTGCTGGCGCGCACCGAGCTTTTTCGGCGCCGCACGTCACAAGACACAGGGCATGACGACATCCCGCCTTCGCTGATTCACGATGTGGCAGCGCCGCCGGAGGCGCAGCAGGAGCAGAAGGCCCGCACGCCCTGAGAAAGCCCCGTTCAGGGCGCGATCATCACCTCGACGCGGCGCGCCTCGGCGTTGGCGCCTGTGCCGGTGGTCTGCTCTGGCTTGCGCAGTTCCATGGCGGTTTCCGCCACACCCGCACCCACCAGGGCATCGCGCACGACCATGGCGCGCTGCTTGGCCAGTTCGGCGTTGAATGCCGGGTCGCCAGTGGCGTCGTGGAAGCCCGACAGCGTCAGACGCTTGCCCGACTTCGCCGCCCGAATGGCGTCGGCCAGCGCGTCCAGCGCGCCGGGCGCAAGATCGGCCTTGCCGGAAGCAAAGTAGAACTTGACCACGCCGTTCTCCACCACCACGCTCGCATCGTCCCCCACCGGTGCGGCCACGGCAGCTGTAGTGGCTGGCGCGATGGCTGCCACGCTGGGCGAACCGGTCCCGCGAGACTTCTGGATGCCGAAGGCCACCGCAAGGCCAATGGCCAGCACGACGGCGACCATCAGCACGAAGGCCATAACGCGAAACTCGGGTTCGTCGTCCTGAGAAGACATGGGAAGCACTCCGTGAAGAATAATGGGCGGGAAACAGCCGACGATTGTAAATGCCCCCTCGCGACACCTTGAAGACACCGCCACGCGATCCCGCACTGCGCGACGGCGCGCTCATGATGGCCGATACGCTGGCGCAATGGCGCGCGCAGGGGCCGCGCCCCGATCTGTGGGTGTTCGCCTATGCCTCGCTGGTGTGGCGCCCCGAGTTTGAAGCCGCCGAACAGCGCCCGGCTCGCGTGCAGGGCTACCACCGCTGCCTGGAAATGTGGAGCCGCGTCAACCGCGGCACCTACGAGTGCCCCGGCCTGGTGTTCGCGCTCATGGCGGGCGGCAGCTGTGCCGGCCTGGCGCTTCGTGTGCCGCACGAACAGGTGGAAGCGCTCATGCCGGTGCTGTGGGCGCGCGAGATGCCGAACCCGGTTTACGACCCGCGCTGGCTGAAGTGCCAGACCCCGCAGGGCCCGGTGAGTGCACTGGCGTTCACGCTCTCGCGCCACAGCCCCAGCCACACCGGCACACTGAGCGACGAGCGCTACCGCGAGATTTTTTCCACTTCGTGCGGCCGCTACGGCACCACGCTCGACTACGCACGCCAGACCTTCGAGGGCCTGCTGCGCCACGGCATCCACGATCACGCGCTGGAGAAGCTGCTGCGACTTGCCGACACCGATGCCCCTCCTATACTGAGCCCATGAACATCGCCGACCTGCGCAAGAGCTACGAGAAAGCCGAACTCAGCGAGTCGGCTTCGCACCCTGATCCGATGAAGCAATTCGACCAATGGCTTCAGGAGGCCATCAGCAGCGAAGTACCCGAACCCAACGCCATGACCCTGGCCACCGTGGGTTCCGACTTGCGACCGAGCACGCGCGTGGTGCTGATCAAGGGCCTGGATGAGCGCGGCATCGTCTGGTACACCAATTACCACAGCCGCAAAGGCCAGGAGCTTGCCGGCAACCCGTTTGCAGCGTTGCAGTTCCACTGGGTCGAGCTCGAACGCGTGGTGCGCATCGAGGGGGTGGTGGAGAAGGTGAGCGACGAGGAAAGCGACGCCTACTTCCACAGCCGCCCGCTCGACAGCCGCATCGGCGCCTGGGCCAGCCCGCAGAGCGAAGTGATCGAAGGGCGCTCGGTGCTGGTGGCCAACGCCGCGAAATACGGCGCGCAGTTCCTGCTGCGCCCGCCACGCCCCCCGCACTGGGGCGGATACCGCCTCAAGCCCGAGCAATGGCAGTTCTGGCAGGGTCGCAAAAGCCGTCTGCACGACCGGCTGCGCTACACCGCACAAGCAGAAGGCGGCTGGCTGCGCGAGCGGCTCGCGCCCTAAGTCAACCCCCACTGCCTGCGAGCGGTGTCCCGCAGGAAATCAACCACGGCCCGCACACGCGCAGCGCCACGTCTTCCGGGCAGCGAGACCGCGTACATCGTGTAAGGCACGCCTGAAGCGAACGGCGCCAGCACCTCCACGAGCCGCCCACTGGCCACGTCTGCCGCCGCCAGCGGACACGACAACATGCCGATACCAGTTCCGGCCACCAGCGCGTGGTGCACCAGCGCCGACGTGCTGGCAGCAAGGTACGGCCGCACGGTCACGTCCATCTTCCGTCCAGCCTTGCGAAAGGCCCAGGTCACCGCGGGCCCCTGGGACGTGTGGGTGACGATCTGATGCAGAGGCAGCTCCTGAGGGTTCTCGGGCATGCCGTGCAGATGCAGGTACGCCGGCGCGGCGTACAGGCGGCGCTGGAACGAGCCCAACTCCCGGGCCACCACCGATTCGCTGTTGCCCACGGTCGTTCGAAGCGCCACATCGATACCATCCGTCACCAGATCGGCTACGCGGTCTTCAGCCACCAGCTCGACGCGCAACGCAGGGTGGAGGGTGCGCAGCCGGGTCAGCTCCGGCACGATCAGCTGTTCGCAGATTTCCTGGCTCGAGGCGATTCGAACGACACCCGCGACACGGTTCTTCTGCCGGGACAGCGCAGACGAAATGTCGTCGAAGCGTTCCAGCAGCTCACGCGCTTCCTGCGCCAGCTCGGCGCCTTCAGGGGTGGCCGACAAGCCATGCGTCGAGCGGCGCATCAGCGTGACGCCATAGCCGGCTTCCAGACGATCCACGCCACGCGTCACGACCGACACCGCCACGTCCAGCTCACGAGCGGCGGCAGAGAACGAGCCCAGGTCCAGCGAGCGAACCAGCCAGCGCAGATCGGAAGGGTCCGGCATGAAGTTTTTCATTCGATCGCCTTTGCGCTTGAAGCAAAACCAATTATGGCGCGCAAGGATTTCCCCGCCGCAACGCATTTTCTAAAGTGAAGGCACTCAACCACGAAAGGAAATCAGCCATGCCCATTCTCAACGTCAAAGTCTCGGCCCAACGCACGCCGGAATTGTCCGCGCACATCACCGAAACCCTGCTCGAACTCACCAGCCGTGTGCTGGGCAAACGCCGCGACCTGACCGCCGTGACCATTGACTATGTCGACCCCCGGGACTGGTTCGTCGGTGGCCAGTCACTCGACGAGCTGAAGAAGGCGAGCTTCTACTTCGACGTCAAGGTGGTGGACGAGACCAACACGAAGGCCGAGAAGGCGGCCTATGTGAAGGAGGCGTTCGCGGCCTTCGCCCAGCTGCTGGGCGACCTGCACCACGAGAGCTACGTCTATGTGCAGGACGTGCGGGCCACCGCCTACGGCTTCGGCGGGCGGACCCAGGAGTCCCGCCATCAGCATCCTGACCAATGAGAGGCATCACCCTGGAATTCGCAGCACGCGCTGATCCGCCACGGCCTGCAATTGCGCCGCGCTCACCAGCGAGCTTGCGATCTCGGCCAGCGGCACCACCACGAAGGCGCGCTCCCACATTCGTGGATGGGGCACGCTCAGGCGCGGTGAGTGAATGCGCCCTGCTCCGTACCGCAGCAGATCGAGGTCCAGCGTGCGCGGAGCGTTGCGGTAGGGTCGCTCACGACCGGCACGCTGCTCGATGGCCTGCAACGTATCCAGCAGAGCGGGTGCGCTGAGGGTCGTGGCGATCTCCGCCACGGCGTTGATGTAGTCGGGCCCGCTGGAATCGATGGGTGCCGTGCGGTAGAGGCTGGAGGCTTTCAGCACCCGAACGCCGGGAGCGGCGTCCAGCGATGTCAGTGCGTCGCGCAAGGTCTGCGCCGGCTCACCGAGGTTGGCGCCGAGGGCAATGAAGGCCGTGACCTCGGCTCGCAACACGACGCTTCAGTCGGTGGGACCGGCCTCGCCGGTGCCACCCTCGGCACGCCCCGCGCCCGAAGGCTTGCGGCGGCGACGGCGGCGCTTCTTCGCCGGCGCAGCACCGTCGGAGGGCACGACGTCTGCAGCATCGTCACCCGTCGACTCGGGCTCGTCGCCCTCGTCGTCGGCGGTGCGAAATCGCGGATCGGCCGCTGGCTCGTTGGACGGGTGATCCTCGTCGGTGCGCTTGACGCGACGCGCCTTGCTGGCGCCCGGCTTGGCCAGGTTCTCACGCCGTTGCGCGTCCACCATGTCTTCGCGCATGGCGTCGCTGGCGGTGCTGAAGGTTTCCCACCAGTGGGAGAGTTCTTCTTCCACCTCACCCACCTGGGCGCGCAGGCGAAGGAAATCGAAGCCGGCCCGGAACCGTGGCTGGTCGGCCAGGCTGAAGGGTGAGGTGCCCACGCGCTTGTCAAAGCGCGGTTGCATCATCCAGATCTCGCGCATGTCGGCGCCCAGCTTGCCCCGGCCCGACACATCGCCCACGCGCGCGTCGAAAGCGTCGTCCACCGCGTCCTGCAGGGCCGAAATGGGAGCAGGAGCACGCTGGCCCGGGCGCGGCTGCAGGCGCTGGGTCCAGCCCTTGCGCACATCGGCCCAGAGCACGCAGGCCAGCAGGAAACTGGGTGCCACCGGCTTGCTTTCGCCCACGCGGCGGTCGGTGTCCTGCAGTGCCAGCTTCACGAATTCGTCATCCGCGCGCTCCACCACCACGTCGAGCAGGGGGTAGATGCCGGTGCCCAGGCCCACGGCCTTGAGCTGTTCAATGCTGGCCAGCGCATGGCCGGTCTGCAGCAGCTTGAGCATTTCATCGAACAGGCGGCTCTGCGGCACGTCAGCCAGCAGCGTGCGCGAAGACGCCAGTGGCGCCAGCGTCTTGGGGTCGAAGGTGAAGCCCAGGTGGCTGAGCTTGGCGCCGAAGCGCACCGCGCGGATGATGCGCACCGGGTCTTCGCGGTAACGGGTGGCGGCATCGCCGATCATGCGCAGCGTGCGCTTCTTCGCGTCGCGGATGCCATGGTGAAAATCGACCACGGTCTGGGTTTCCGGGTCGTAGTACATGGCGTTGATGCTGAAATCCCTACGCGCCGCGTCCTGCTCGATCGGACCCCAGACGTTGTCGCGCAGCACGCGCCCGCTCGCGTCCACCGCGTGCTTCATGCCGGCGAGTTCGCCCTTGCTGGTGCGCTCGTTGCCAGCCACCTGCTCGGCGGCGGCGTTGTCCATGTAGGCGCGGAAGGTGGAGACCTCGATCACCTCGTGTTCGCGTCCGCGCCCGTAGACCACGTGCACGATGCGGAAGCGCCGGCCGATGATGAAGGCCCGGCGGAACAGGCCCTTGACCTGCTCGGGCGTGGCGCTGGTGGCGACATCGAAATCTTTCGGCCGCAGGCCAAGCAGCAGGTCGCGCACGGCGCCACCCACGAGGTAGGCGTCGAAGCCGGCCTGCTTGAGTGTGTGCACCACATCGAGGGCACGCTGGTCGACCAGGGAGCGGTCGATGCCGTGCACGGTGGCCGGCACGTCTTCACGCTTGCCAAACGGGTTCGCACGGCTTGTGCTGCTGGCGTCGCCCTTGCCCAGCAGCCTGTTGATGAATTTTTTGATCATTCGAATAGGTTCAATATGCGCCAGCCCCGTTCCAGGGCCAAGGCGCGCAGCCGGGCATCCGGTTGGGTGACCACGGGCTCGTGCACTTTTTCCAGCAGCGGCAGGTCGTTCATGGAGTCGCTGTAGAAGGTGCTGTGTTGCACGTCCGACCATTCCAGCCCGCGCGCAGCCAGCCATTGTTCCACACGCGCGACCTTCCCCTCCCGAAACGATGGCACGCCCCGGATCTCACCGGTCGGCTCGCCGCGTTCATCGGTCTGCAGCTCGATGGCAATGAGTTCGTCCACCCCGAAGGCCTGAGCGATCGGGCGGGTGACGAATTCGTTGGTGGCGGTGACGATGACCACCTGGTCGCCGGCGGCCTGATGCCCTCGCACCAGCTCGATGGCGGCCTCGGTCATGGCCGGTCGGATCACCTGCTGCATGAAGCGTTCGTGGGCACGGGCCGACTCTGCGCGCCCATGTTCACGCACGGCCTCGATGGCGAATCGCACGTAGCGGTGGATGTCGAGCGTGCCGGCTTTGTAGTCGTTGTAGAAGCCGTCGTTGGCCTCGGAGAAGCTGACGGCATCGCGCCAGCCGAGTTCCACGGTGAACTGGCCCCAGGCGTGGTCGGAATCGAGAGGAATCAGCGTGTGGTCGAGGTCGAAAAGCGCCAGTCTCATGAGGGATCGTTTTCCAGCATCGAGCGCAGCAGCGGGATGGTGATGGCGCGCTGGGTGCGCAGGGCGTAGGCGTCGAGCTGGTCGAGCAGCTGCATGAGGCTGGAGAGGTCGCGCGAAAAGCGGCTCAGCATGAAGTCCATGACGTCGTCGCCCAGAAAAACGCCGCGCTCGTCGGCGGCGCGCCGCAGCACGGCCCGGCGCTCGGCCTCGCCGAGCGCGTGCACCTGGAACACGTGGCCCCAGCCCAGGCGGGTGCGCAGGTCTTCACGCAGCCGCAAGTCGGCCGGCGGGCAGGAGGCGGCAGCCAGCACCCAGCGCGAAGGCCCAATGGCCGGGTTCTGGGCATTGACGAACCAGTTGAACGCGGCAGCCTGCTGGGTGGCGGTGTAGAGATGGCAGTCGTCCAGCAGGACCGCATCCCACTGGTCGTCGAACTCGCTCGGGTCGAGCGTGCCAGCGTCCATCCAGCCCACGCGACCGCCCTGCTCGCGCAGCGCCTCACGGGTGGCGCGCAGCAGGTGCGTCTTGCCGCAACCACTCTCGCCCCACAGAAAGGTGGGCACGGGGGAACGGGTGGGGTTGCTGGTCCAGAGCAGCAGGTGCTCCAGTGCGGCCTCGTTGCCGGCCGGGACAAAGTTCGACAGCAGGGGAACGGACGTCAGCCCGATGTCCAGCGCCATCTGTTTCATGGGAGCCGGCCCGGTGCTCATGAAAGCACCATGGCAAAGGTGGCTCGTGGCAAGTCAAAGGTCGTTGAAAAAGTCGGTGACATGGGGCTGGGTGGTGCATCGGCACGGGGATTGCACTTCCGCGGTGCCAGGGTCGAATTCTATCGGTGCCACCCCCCAGGGTAGTCCAAAGCCCTCAGGGTTCAGAGCAAGGCTTCCGACGGCAGCACATGCACGCCCGGCGCGCCCGCCAGCGCTGCCTGCAGCAGGTGGTGAGCGATGCGGTCGGCAGGCACCACACGGTAGCGCCGGGGCAGCAAGGGCTGCACCCATTGGGAAAGTCGAACCGCCAGCTGCTCGGCCGGCCGGCTTTCCTGCCGAACACCACCGATCAGGCCCGGGCGCACCAGGGTGAGCGAGGGGTAGCCCACCGCCTGCAGATCGCGCTCGGTTTCGCCCTTGGTGCGCGAATAGAACACCCGCGACGCGGTGTCGGCGCCGAGGGCGGAATTGAGGGCGAAGGCGCGGGCGCCGTGGCGGCGGGCCAGGTAGGCCACTTCCAGGGGGTGGTCGTGGTCCACCTTGTAGAAGGCGGCCTGCGAACCGGCCACGCGGATGGTGGTGCCCAGCGTGCACACCACCGCGTCCGCCCGCCACCATTCAGCGTCCTGCGGCAGCTGGTTGAAATCGACGACGGGATTGAGCAACTTCGGGTGCGGCACCAGCGATTTGCGCGTGGGTGCCACAACCTGTGCCACCCCCGGGTCGGCCAGTGCCTGTCGCAGGACATGACTGCCCACCAGTCCGGTGGCGCCCACCAGCAAGATTCGTTTCATGGGGGGTGAGACGGGGACGCCTCAGTTCATGGCCTTGCGCAACGCCTGCAGGCGTTGCACGGTGGCCTCGCGGTCCAGGGTGTCGTCCGCGTGTGCCACATAGGTTTCGAGGTCGGTCACAGCCAGTCGGAGCTCGCCCATTTCGGCCCAGGCCAGTCCCCGGTCGCGGTACTCGGACCAGGCTTCGGGCAGCAGGATGACCAGGCGGTCGAGCACCGCAATCAGGCGCAGCCAGTCTTCTTGCGTGCGGTGAATTTCCTTCAGGTTGCGCAGCAGCCGCGCCAGGATCTCACGCGGCGTGGCGGCCTGAAGGTAGAGACCCACCGGCACATCAAAATCGTCCACCAGACCGTTGCGGCGCTTGTAGGGCTCCAGCCGTTCCGACAGGTCTTCGCGGCTGAGCGACTGGCCGGTGAACGGGTCGATCACCACCTGCCCGTTGGGCAGGTTGACCTTGACCATGAAGTGTCCAGGAAAGTTGACGCCCCGCGCCTTCAGGCCCAGGCCATGCGCCAGTTCGAGCCACAGCACCGCCAGCGAGATCGGAATGCCCCGGCGAGTGCGCAGCACCGCGTTCAGGTAGCTGTTGTCGGGGTCGTAGTAGTTGTTGACGTTGCCGCCAAAACCCATGTCCCGGAAGAAAAACTGGTTGAGGCTGCGCAACCGCTGCAGAGGGCCGGCGTCGGCAGCGCAGCGGCGGCGAATGCGCGCGAGCATCTGGTCCACATCGCCCAGCACCTGCTGCACGTCCAGATCGGGGTACTCGTCCTGCGCGATGGAGGTGGCGGCCTCGAACAACGGCAAGGCTTCGTCGTCCCCTACCAGAGCGGCGAAGTAGCCAAGCGGGCTGGCCTCGGGAATGTCGTAGGGGTAAGACATGGTGGGCGGTCGCGCGAAAGCCGCAGGTTACGTCATTTTCTGAGGAACTGGCGCAAGTTCAAACCCGACATCAGCAGGGTGAGGAAATAGACCAACACCGCGCCAAAGATGCTGAGCGTCAGCAGGCTCACCCGGCGCAGGGCCTGGCCTTCAAAACCGAGCCAGTTCACGCTGGTTGCCACCCACATCAGGAACACGGCAAGCAGGGCGCTGGCCGCCACCACCTGCAAGGCGAAACGCGGCCATCCGGGCGATGGTTTGTAGGCGCCCCGCCGCAGGAGCCCCGCCAGCAGCAGCAACGCGTTGACGATGGCTCCGATGCCGATGGCCAGGGCCAGCCCGGCGTGTGCCAGGCGAGGCACCAGCAGCACGTTCAGTATTTGTGTGAGCACCAGCACCAGGATGGCGATCTTCACGGGCGTTCGGATGTCCTGCCGGGCATAGAACCCGGGCGCCAGCACCTTGATGGCAATCAGGCCGATGAGGCCGGCACCGTAGCCCATGAGCGCGGCGGCGGTGCGCTGTACGTCGGCGTCGGTGAAGGCGCCGTAGTCGTAAAGCACCGCCACCAGCGGTTGGGCAAACGTGAGCAGCGCTACGGCGCAGGGCACGGCCAGCAGCACCACCAGGCGCAGGCCCCAATCCAGCAGGCCGCTATAGCGCTCGGTGTCGTCCGCCGCCTTGGCCGCCGCCAGTTGCGGCAGCAGCACCACGCCCAGCGCCACGCCCAGCAAGGCGGTGGGGAACTCCATGAGGCGGTCGGCGTAGGTGAGCCAGCTCACACTCCCCACCGCCAGGTGCGAGGCAATCTGCGTGTTGATCAGCAGCGAAATCTGCGCCACGCTCACGCCCAGCAGGGCGGGCAGCATCAGGGTGGTCACCCGCCGGGTGCCGGGGTGGCTCCAGGCCGCCTTCAGGCCCGACCAGCGCAGGCTCACGCGCGGCAGCAGGCCCAGACTGCGCAGCGCCGGAATCTGGACGCCGAGCTGCAGGGCGCCGCCGAGCAGCACGCCGCCGGCCATGGCAAAGATGGGTTCGATGCCGATCGATCCGAACCACGGCGCGCCCCAGGCGGCGGCGGCGATCATGGCCACATTGAGCAGCACCGGTGTGGCGGCGGGCACGGCAAAGCGCTTCCAGGTGTTGAGAATGCCGGCCGAGAGCGCCACGAATGACATGAACGCGATGTAGGGGAACATCCAGCGGGTCATGAACACCGCGGCGTCGAAGCCCTGGTCGTCCAGGCCGCTGGCCATGGCCCAAACCAGCACCGGCGCGCCCAGCACACCCAGCACACTGGTGACCATGAGCGCCCAGGCCAGCACCGTGGCGATCTGATTAACCATGTGGCGTGTGGCCTCATCGCCGTCTTTTTCTCGCGCGCCGGCCAGCACTGGCACAAAAGCCTGGCTGAAAGCGCCCTCGGCGAACAGCCGGCGCAGCAGATTGGGAATGCGGAAAGCGACGTTAAAGGCGTCGGTGAGCGCGCTGGCGCCAAACGTGGCCGCCATCAGCAGTTCGCGCACCAGGCCCGTGATGCGCGAGGCGAGCGTCAGCAGGGAGACGAGGGAGGCGGACTTGAACAGGGTCACGGCGCGAGTGTAACGACCCGGCCCTGTGCCCTGACGGCCAGCATTGCCCGAACCCGCGCCCGTGCTAAAATCGCGGGCTTTGCTGGCATCATCCCCAAACATCTGAAGGAACTTCACCATGGCAACCAAGCCGAAGAAAAAGAACCCCCGCCTGGCGTCTGGCCGCAAACGCGCCCGCCAGGACGTCAAGCTCAATGCAGCCAATACCTCGCTGCGCTCCAAATACCGCACCGCCGTCAAGAACGTTGAAAAAGCCGTTCTGACCGGTGACAAGGCCAAGGCCACCGAACTGTTTGCCAAGATGCAGCAGGTCGTGGATATCGTGTCCGACAAGGGCATCTTCCACAAGAACAAGGCCGCACGCGACAAGAGCCGCCTGTCGGCCAAGGTCAAGGGCATCGCAGCAGCCGCTGCCGCCTGACACCCCCGGCCTGACTTGTTCAGGCCACCAGCCCGGGCCGAAACGCCCGCCGTTTGAAACGGGTGCGCTGCCAGCAAAAGCAAAAAAGCCGTCGCAAGACGGCTTTTTTGCGTCCAGCCCTTCTTCAGGGCATGGGCGGGGTATCGGGAAGGAGGCAGGCTTCTGCCACCTGGAGGCGGTTGTCCCGTGCGAAGTGCATGACGAAATCCCACGCCATGGGTTCGGCTTCCTTCAGGTCCACATGCACCACCACGCACTTGATGCCGTTGATGGTGTTGGGCACGCACCAGGGGGAATAGCTCAGATGGCTGCCGGGCGTGGCGCCGCCGGGGCGAAACGGGCTCATCACACCAGCCAGGCGCTCGGCCCAGTCGCTCGGGCGAAACGTGCGTCCATCCTGGGTGATGCCTTGAATGAAAACTTGTTTGGCTGTGGGTGAAACCATCGGGGGAGAAGCCTTCGGATGGAGGGCCTGCAGGGGAGAAAACCACCAGCGAATGAGGATCGCTCGCGCGCCGGTAGCCGGGAGGTATTCTATCTTATATAAGACTCAAGCTCAGGGATTACCCGCCCCCTGGCACGGCGAGCCGCCGGCATGGCAGCGATGCCCAACAAGCAATGATGATGCCCGGCGCTGCCCCTAAAATCGCGCTTCGACGGCTCAACCTGCGTTGGGCCGCTTCTTTTTCTGGCAACCAAGCCGTTTTCCCACCGGAGTCTCCGCATGAACGCCGCCCTGAATCCCGTCGCCTCGCCCCACGTGATGAACACCTACGGCCGCCTGCCGATCGCGATGTCGCATGGCCGTGGCTGCCGCCTCTGGGACACGAACGGCAAGGAATACCTGGACGCGCTGGGCGGCATTGCGGTCAACACCCTGGGCCATGGCCACCCCAAACTGGTGCCTGCCCTGCAGGACCAGATCGCCAAGCTGATCCATTCCAGCAACTATTACCACGTGCCCAACCAGGAAGTGCTGGCCCAGATGCTGGTGGAGCGCTCGGGCATGACGAATGTGTTTTTCTGCAGCACCGGCCTGGAGGCCAACGAAGCTGCCCTGAAGCTGGCGCGCAAGTACGGGCACGACAAGGGCATCGAACGCCCGGAAATCGTGGTGTATGAAAAGGCCTTCCACGGCCGCTCCATCGCCACGCTGTCGGCCACCGGCAACCCCAAGGTGCAGGCCGGCTTCGGGCCGCTGGTGGAAGGCTTCATCCGCGTACCGCTGAACGATGTGGAATCGCTCAAGAAGGCCACCGCCGGCAACCCCAACGTGGTGGCTGTGTTCTTCGAGACCATTCAGGGCGAAGGCGGCATCAACCCGATGCGCTCGCAGTACCTGAAAGACGTGCGCGCCCTGTGCGACGCCAACGACTGGCTGCTGATGATCGACGAAGTGCAGTGCGGCATGGGTCGCACCGGCAAGTGGTTCGCGCACCAGTGGGCCGGCATCGTGCCCGACGTGATGCCCCTGGCCAAAGGCCTGGGCTCGGGCGTGCCGATTGGCGCGGTGGTGGCCGGCCCCAAGGCCGCCAACATCTTCCAGCCCGGCAACCACGGCACCACCTTTGGCGGCAATCCGCTGGCCATGCGCGCGGGGGTGGAAACCATCCGCATCATGGAAGAAGACGGCCTGCTGGAGAACGCCGCGCGCGTGGGCGAGCACCTGCGCGCCGCGCTCGAGAAAGGCCTGGCAGGCAAGGCAGGCGTGAAAGAAATTCGCGGCCAGGGCCTGATGATCGGCATCGAGCTCACCAAGCCCTGCGGCGTGCTCACGCAGCGAGCGGCAGACGCCGGCCTGCTGCTCTCGGTCACGGCCGACAGTGTGATCCGCCTCGTGCCGCCACTGATTCTGACCACGTCCGAGGCCGACGAGGTGGCGGGCATCCTGATGCCGCTGATCCACGCCTTCCTGGCCGAATGACGCCCACGCCATGAGTTCGATCAAGCACTACCTGCAGTTCAAGGACCTCGACGCCAGCGAATGCGCCTATGTGTTCGAGCGCGCCGCCTTCATCAAGCGCAAGTTCAAGGCGGTGGAGAAATACCAGCCCTTCGCCGACCCCGACCGCACGCTGGCCATGATCTTCGAGAAGGCCAGCACGCGCACCCGAGTGAGCTTTGAAGCCGGCATGTACCAGATGGGCGGCTCGGTGGTGCACCTCACCACCGGCGACAGCCAGCTGGGCCGTGCCGAGCCCATCGAAGACAGCGCGCGCGTGATCAGCCGCATGGTCGACCTGGTGATGATCCGCACCTACGAGCAGAGCAAGATCGAATCGTTTGCGGCGCACTCGCGCGTGCCGGTCATCAACGGCCTCACCAACGAGTTTCATCCCTGCCAGATCCTGGCCGACATCTTCACCTTCATCGAGCACCGTGGCTCCATCAAAGGCAAAGTGGTGGCCTGGGTGGGTGACGGCAACAACATGGCCAACACGTGGCTGCAGGCCGCCGAGCTGCTGGGCTTCACCGTGCACGTGAGCACACCCGGCGGCTACGAGGTGGACCCGGTGCTCGCCGGCGTGAAGGACCGTGGCTGCTACAAGGTCTTCAAGGACCCGCGCGAAGCCTGCGCTGGCGCCGACCTGGTGACCACCGATGTGTGGACCAGCATGGGCTTCGAGGCCGAGAACGAAGCGCGTCGCAAGGCCTTTGCCCAGTGGTGCGTGGACGAGAACATGATGCGTGCGGCCAAGGCTGACGCGCTCTTCATGCATTGCCTGCCCGCGCACCGTGGCGAAGAGGTGAGCGCCGAAGTGATCGACGGGCCGCAATCCGTGGTGTGGGACGAGGCCGAGAACCGCATGCACGCACAGAAGGCGCTTATGGAATACCTGCTGCTCGGCCGTCTGGCTTGATGCAGGCCCTGCTCGACGCCATCGCGCGCATCGAACCGTCGAGCGATGCCCGGCGCGTCTTTCACGGCCGGGGTGGGCTCCACCCAGGCTGCGAAGCGTGGTCGCTCGACGCGTTCCCGCCCGTGTGGCTTTTCACCAGTTTTCAGCCGGTGGCCGACGACACGCTCGCCACCATTCACCACGCGCTGACCGAGCGATGGGCGCAGATTGCACCCGGCGAGCCGCTGAACTGGGTGTTCCAGTGCCGGCACGAAAGCCAGCCCACGACGCGGCTGATGGCAGGCGTTGTGCCTGAGCCCCATGTGGTGACCGAGCGCGGCGCGCGCTACCTGGTGCACCTGCAGAAGGGCCAGAACCACGGCCTGTTTCTCGACATGGCCGAAGGGCGGCAGTGGGTGCGCGAGCACGCCGACGGCCAGAAGGTGCTGAACCTGTTTGCCTACACCTGCGCGTTTTCGGTGGTGGCGCTGCTGGGTGGCGCGAAGCAGGTGGTGAACGTGGACATGAGCGGTGGCGCCATGGCGCTGGGCCAGCAGAACCATCCGCTCAACGGCCTCACGGCCGGCGCGAGTTTTCTGAACCACGACATCTTCAAGACCTGGGGCCGCATCACGCGCGGTGGGCCGTATGGCATTGTCATCGTCGACCCGCCGAGCTTCCAGAAGGGCAGCTTTGTGGCCACCAAAGACTACGCCCGCCTCATGCGCCGTCTGCCCGAGTTGCTGCGGCCCGATGGCCGCCTGCTGCTGTGCCTGAACGCGCCGGAGCTGGGCACGGCCTTCCTGATGGACCAGATGCGCGAGTGCGCACCGGAACTCATCTTCGAGCAACGCCTGCCCAACCCCGAGGTGTTTGCAGACGTGTCCCCCGAGCGCGCTTTGAAGGTGCTGGTGTTTCGCGCACCACCTGTGAACCGGGAACCAGCATGAGCGCGTGCACCACCTGCGGCGCCTGCTGCGCCTGCTTTCGCGTCGACTTCTCCGTGCACGAGACTCAGGCCATGGGGGGCAGCGTGCCCGACGGCCTGGCGGTGGAGGTGAACGACACCCTCGCGCGGATGCGCGGCACCGACCATTCGCCACCCCGCTGCGCGGCGCTCAGCGGCAAGGTGGGACAAAAGGCCACCTGCGGCATTTACGAATGGCGCCCCTCGCCGTGCCGCGAGTTCGAAGAAGGCAGCGACGCCTGCACCCGCGCGCGCCAGCGCCACGGCATGCCGCCGGTGGTCAGCGCGTTCTGAAGTTTTTGCCCCCTGTTGGGATTAACCGACACCACGGTTTTTTTCGCGGTGCTACCTTCACCGCTCCATGAAAAAACTCTGGGACATCTCTCCTGCCGTGCATGCCGGCGCACCGGTTTTTCCGGGTGACACGGCCTACTCGCAAACCTGGGCCGCCACCATCGGACCCGGTTGTCCGGTCAACGTCAGCGCCATCACGCTCTCGCCCCACGTGGGAGCGCACGCCGATGCGCCATTGCACTACGACCCCGACGGCGCGGCCATCGGCGCCGTCTCGCTCAATGCTTTCATCGGCCCCTGCCGCGTGATCCACGCCATCGGCTGCGGCCCTCTGGTGCAGCCTGAGCACCTTGCACACGCCTTGAAAGATTTGCCACCGCGTGTGCTGGTGCGCGTTTACCAACAACAACCGCAAGACCAGTTCGACCACGCCCTGCCCGCCTTCGCCGCCGACACCGTGGAGCAACTCGCCGACCTCGGCGTGCAGCTCATCGGCATCGACAGCGCCAGCATTGACCCCGCCGACAGCAAGGCCCTGCCCAGCCACCAGACCATCCGCCGCCGCGTACTGCGCGTGCTGGAGAACCTGCTGCTCGACGACATCCCCGAAGGCGACTACGAACTCATCGCCCTGCCCCTGAAACTCACCACCGCCGACGCCAGCCCCGTGCGCGCCGTGCTGCGAGAACTCTGAAAAAAATGACGAACACCACACAACAAGACTGCCAGGCCCTCGACGAACAGGACCCTTTGCGCCCACTGCGCGATCTGTTCCTGATTCCCGAAGGCACCCTGTACCTCGACGGCAACTCGCTTGGCGCCATGCCACGCAGCGCGCCCGCCCGCGTGGCCGATGTAGTGACCCGCGAATGGGGCGCAGACCTCATCCAGAGCTGGAACAAAAACGGCTGGTTCATGCAGCCACGCAAAGTGGGCGACAAGATCGCGCGCCTCATTGGTGCCGACGCTGGCACCGTGGTGGCCACCGACAGCACCTCGGTGAACCTCTTCAAGGTGCTCTCGGCCGCCATGAGCCTCACCGCTGCCGACAGCCCGCAAAGCAAACGCATCGTGAGCGAGCGCAGCAACTTCCCCACCGACCTCTACATTGCCGAAGCACTCTGCAAGGAACGCGGCTTTGAACTGGTGCTGGTGGAGCCCGAAGAGATCAGCGCCGCACTGACCGCCGATGTGGCCGTGCTCATGCTCACCCACGTGAACTACCGCACCGGGGCCATGCACGACATGCCCGCCGTGACCGCCGCCGCCCATGCCGCTGGCGCGCTAATGTTGTGGGACCTGGCGCACAGCGCCGGTGCCGTGCCGGTGGACCTGACCGGTGCCGGCGCCGACTACGCCGTGGGCTGTGGCTACAAGTACCTGAACGGCGGCCCCGGCGCGCCCGCCTTCGTGTGGGTGAACCCGCGCCACGCGGAACGCTTCTGGCAGCCGCTCGCCGGCTGGTGGGGCCACGCCACGCCGTTCGACTTCACACCCGACTACCGCCCCGCTCCCGGCATCACGCGCTACCAGTGCGGCACCCAGCCCATGATCAGCCTGGCCGCACTTGAATGCGGCGTGGACACGCTGCTGGCGTCGGAAGAACTCGGCGGCATGGCCGCACTGCGAAAGAAATCGCTCGCGCTCACCGATCTCTTCATTGGCCTGGTGGACGAACGCTGCCAGGGCCATGGCCTGGGTCTGGCCACGCCGCTGAACCACGCGCAACGCGGCTCGCAGGTCTGCCTCACGCGGGACGAAGGTGCGTATGCCATCGTGCAAGCGCTCATCGCACGCGGCGTGGTGGGCGACTTCCGCGCCGGTGACGGCACCCGCCACAAGGACATCCTGCGCTTCGGCTTCACGCCGCTCTACATCGGCTTTGAAGACGTGTGGACCGCCGTGGAACACCTGCGCCAGGTGCTGGAAAGCGGCGAATGGCAGCGCCCCGAGTTCAACACCAAGCACGCCGTGACGTGACCTGACCATGAGCACCTGCCCCCACAACAGCAAGCCCGAAGACATCGTCCACGAGGAAGGCGCGCAACTCGACTTCAGCCGCGACATGAGCTATGGCGACTACTTGAATCTCGACGCCATCCTCAACGCGCAGAAGCCGCTCTCGCCCGCGCACGACGAGCTGCTGTTCATCGTGCAGCACCAGACCAGCGAACTCTGGATGAAGCTCATGCTGCACGAGCTGCACGCAGCCATCCGCCTCATCGCGGCCGACGAGCTGCAACCCGCCTTCAAGATGCTCGCGCGCGTATCAAAAATCATGGAGCAGCTGGTGCACGCGTGGGACGTGCTCGCCACCATGACCCCACCCGAGTACAGCGCCATCCGACCCTACCTGGCGCAGAGCAGCGGCTTCCAGAGCCACCAGTACCGCTGCATCGAATTCGCCATGGGCAACAAGAACGCCGCCATGCTCAAGCCCCACCAGCACAACGCCGAACGGCTGGCCGTGGTGCGGGCCGCGTATGAAGCGCCTTCCCTCTACGACGAAGCGCTGCGCCTGCTCGCCCGCCGTGGCCTGGCCGTGCCGCAGAGCCACACCCAGCGCGACTGGACCCAAGCCTACGAAGCCAGCGACGAAGTGGAACAGGCCTGGCTGCAGGTGTACCGCCACCCCAAGGACCACTGGGACCTGTACCAGCTGGGCGAAGAACTCACCGACCTCGAAGACGCCTTCCGCCTCTGGCGCTTCCGTCACGTCACCACCGTGGAACGCGTGATCGGCTTCAAGCGCGGCACCGGAGGCACGGGCGGTGTGAGCTACCTGCGCAAGATGCTGGATGTGGTGCTATTTCCGGAGATCTGGCGGTTGCGGACGGAGCTTTGATCGGCCTGGACAAGGGAGTCTGTCAGCGCCTGGGCGAGAGTGGCAATGTTCTCCGGCGCAAAAAGGGTGAGGTGCTCTCCGGGCACCAGAACAACATCCAGCCCGCCGCTCGCAAGACCCGACCACCCATAGTCGGCCGGGCGCTCCAGCTTGTCGCTGATGCCCGAGGCCTTGAAGAGGGTGATGCGGCCCTGGTACGCCGGGGGTTGGTAAACCTGCATGGCTCGCCAGTTGTCCTGGCGCACCTGCACGCGGCGCAGATCGCTGTAAGGCTCTGCGGGACCGCTTCGTTGCGCGGCCTTGATCTCGGCCTTCACCCGGCGGTTGGTGCGAATCCCTTCGCTCAACCGGGCACACACCCGCTTCAGCCGGCGCCACACGGGCACGCCCGAGTTCTGCTGCCAGAAAACAAACAGTCGCTCCGCCATGGTGTAGTTCCGCGCCGGCACGGCCGGGTTGTGGGTATCGAAGAGGCCCACGAATTCAACAGCCTGCCCGTCCCGGCTCAACTGGAAGGCCATCTCGAGCGCCACCACGCCGCCGAACGAGTAGCCGGCGAGCCGGTAAGGCCCGTGCGGCTGGACGGCACGAAGACCACGGATGTAGCCCGCCGCCGTTTCTTCGATGCTGCAGGATTCGATCGATCCGCTGTGGCCAAGCTCCAGCGACTCGATGGCATGCAGCGGAATTTCCGGCGGCATCAATGCCCCAAGGCTGCGGTAATACAGAACCCCGCCATCACCGCCGTGTATGCAAAACAGCGGGGTGTCATGGCCCCCGCGCTTGAGGGTGACGACATTGCCCTTGCCCGGAATGGGCGGCGCTTCGACCGCGTTTTCCTGGACCGATGAGCGCAGAACCCCGGCGAGACTTTCGATGGTGGGGTGCTGGAGCAACGTTGCCAGAGGCAGCGATTTGCCGAACTCGCGGTTGATCCGGAAAAACATCCGCAGCGCCATCAGCGAGTTGCCGCCAAGCGCGAAGAAGTCGTCGTGGCGGTTGATCTCTGCCATGCCGAGCAACTCGCGCCAGATCCCGGCCAGTTGCTCTTCTGTTTCTCCGAGCGGCGGTGCCGCAGACATTGCCGCCGCCTCTAACCTGCCTCTCACGGGATCCGGGAGGGCAGCCACTTGAATCTTGCCGTTCGCATTGAGCGGGAACGATTCGACGATGGCGATGGCGTCGGGTCGCATGAAGGCGGGCAAGCGCGCCGCGAGAAATTTGATCAGATCGATCTCTTGAACGCTGCCGGCCTGGTGGGCAATCACCCAGGCGAGGATGCGCTTGGTCTCGGCACTTTCTCCACGCACGGCGACCTTGGCCTGGCGGACCTGCGGGTGGCTGGCGAGAAGGGTTTCGATTTCCCCGAGTTCGATCCGGAAGCCGCGCACCTTGACCTGGTAGTCACCACGGCCGAGAAACGCGATGGTGCCGTCGGCGGTGCGGCGGCAGAAATCGCCGGTGCGGTAGAGCCTGCCGAACTCGGGGTGGTGGATGAATTTTTCCGCCGTCAGCTCGGGTGCCCCGTGGTACCCGATGGCGAGGCCGTCGCCACCCGCGAAAAGCTCTCCCGCAACGCCGACCGGCACCGGTCTGAGCCGGCCGTCCAGCAGATAAACCGTGGTGTTGGCGATCGGTTTGCCAATGGGGATTGAAGGCTTCTCGAGATCCGCCAGGGTGATGGTGTGGCAGGTGGTGAAGGTTGTGTTTTCGGTGGGCCCGTAGCCATTGATCAACCGCGTGTCGGGCAGCGTTTCCAGCGCCCGCCGCACATGGGGAGGAGAGAGCACGTCGCCTCCCGACAGAAGATGGCGCAGCCCCTTGAGAGACGCCGGGCTCTCGTCCATCACGAGCTGGAACAAGCCGGAAGTAAGCCAGAGGGTGGTGACGCCGTGTTCGCGGACCGCCGTGGCAATGGCCCCGATGCCCGGGCCATCGGTGGGCAGGACCAAACGACCGCCGTTGAGCAGCGGGCCCCAGATCTCGAGCAGCGACGCGTCAAACGACGCCGGCGCGGCTTGCAGAAAAACGTCGTCTGGCGTGATGACCATGAAGTTCTGATTTCTGACCAGCCGCACCACGCCACGATGTCGAAGCAGCACGCCCTTTGGTCGACCGGTGGAACCCGAAGTGAACAGCAGATGCGCAGGGTGTTCCGGGGTCACCGATATCTGCGGCAGCTCGGCAAGAGCGGTTGCCTGGCAGGTTGCGGGGATCGGGATGAGGGTTCCCTTCCAGCCCGGCGGGTAGCACCCCTCACAACCCGCCGTGGCGAGGCCGATGGCCGCACCACAATCTTCCAGCTGCAGCGCGAAGCGGTCTGCCGGATAGTCGGGATCGATCGGCACGCAGCAGCCTCCGGCCAGCAGGGTGCCGAGGAAGCCGACGATCATTTCCGGCGAAGGCCGCGAGCTGATCGCGATGAAATCCCCGGGTGCGACTCCGGCTTCGAGCAATTGCAGCGCGAGCTGGCTCGCCTCTGCATGAAGCTGGAAATACGTAAGCGAGTGGTCGCCGCAACGGAGCGCCACGTGTTCCGGGTAGAGGCGCGCGGTCTCCTGGAAAAGCTCGCCGATGGTCGCCTCCTGCGGGTACGCAGTGGTCACGCCTTTCCATTCGCCGAGCAGCCTGGACTGCTCCTCTGCCGTGAGAATTTCCAGCTGATCAATGGGCGCAGAAGGATGCTCCGCGATGTCTTCCAGCAATCGCTTGAAATGCCCGAGCATGCGGTCTGCGGAGTCGCGAGAGAAAAGATCGGTGCTGTAGTGGCATGCAGCGCGCCAGCCTTCAGCATCCTCAACCGTGGAGAAATGCAGGTCGAACGTCTGCCCCGGCGAATGCGAGGGAATGGGTGTGAGCGACGGTTGATGGCTGAAGCCGACCTTGAACAGCGAGTTGCGGCTCGCATCCCGCTCCGGTGCCAGTTCGCGCAGCAGGACTTCGAAAGGCAGGTCCTGGTTTTGCTGCGCTTCCACAGCCGTGTCGCGCACCTGGCCGAGAAATTTGCCGAATGACGGGTTGCCTGACAGATCGTTGCGAACGATCACCCAATTGCGCACGGCTGTCGGCGTGCACACGGCGACGTTGGTGCTGCCGGAGTAGCGGTGCAGCAGGATGGCGCAGGCAGCGAGTTGCAGGTGGAAGAGCGTGGCGCCATTTTGTGCGGCGATGGCCTGGAGTCGATTCGTGAACTCCCGCGGCAGCAGCGTGGAAGCGGTATCGAGCCTCCACGACCTCACAGCCGGCCGCACAGAATCGGTCGGCAGATCAAGCTCGCTCACGCCATCGAGCTGCTTTTTCCAGTAGGCCAGTTGACTTTTCATGTCAGGGCTTTTCGGGCCATCGTGTTGCTCCTTGTGCTGCTGGAGAGATAGGTGTTTGATTTTCGGATTCTGAGGTGCGGCATGTTGACCTTTCATCTGCGAGCCCAACGTGCGCTAACGCACGGACGCTGTTCATGTGGCTCAGGCCGGAGTCAACGAATCCGGCAGCCGCGCAATCTGACATACTTTGCGCGGTGACTGAGCTGCCGATGCCTGAACGTCTATTCATTCGACTGCCAGACGATCCGTCATGCGCTCCCGAGACCACGGTCCCGGCGAGCACGCTGACTGAGTTCGCAGTGCCGGCCCTCCTGCGATCGACGGTGGACCATGTCACCGCCTACGAGGAGCGGTTCGCGCCCGGTCGCGAGACAGTCGAGCGTGTGCTGCCCGACGGAGCGTCTCGTCTCCTCATTGTTCTGCACGGGGGCGCGGCATCCATCCATGTCGCAGGGGCACGGGCCGATCCCGTGTTGCTCACGATGAGTGGCCACATGCACGGGTTATCGATCACGCTCCACCCCGGGGCCACACGGGGACTGTTCGGCGTACCGGCAAACGAGCTGACGGCGCTCACCGTGCCATGGGACGACATCGTTCCCAAGGCGCATCGCGACGTACCCGACCAACTGGCGGCCGCAGCCGACGACATCACTCGCGTTCAGCACGTCCTGCAGTCGCTGCAGGCATTGCAGCGCCCCCCGGATCCATCTCGGCAGCTGGTGGAGCACGCGGCGAGACGCCTTGGCGCCAAGATGGGCGGCATTTCGGTTCGGGAACTTGCTGGCGAGCTGAACCTCAGCGAACGGCGCGTGCAGCAGCTGTTCGCCTCACACATCGGCCTGGCGCCCAGCGTCTGGCGCCGCCTGCAACGCCTTCACGGAACGCTTCGCTTGTTGCGAACGGCCGAGACGCCCCAATGGGCTGAGATTGCGCTGTGCGCCGGGTACTACGACCAGTCGCACCTGATCAACGAGTTTCGCGCCTTGTCCGGCCTGACGCCGCAACAGCTCGTTCAGCGCGTCGTTTCGGATTCTTCCAATACAACACACGGCGGCATCACCTAAGGTCAAGTGTCACCAGAATCCACGTCTACTGATCACCATGAAGAGCCTCTCCAATTGCATCGCCGTTGTAACGGGCGCCAGCCGTGGCGCTGGTCGTGGATGCGCGACCGAACTGGGCGCAGCCGGCGCCACCGTGTACGTTACCGGACGCAGTCGGCGCGAACAGCCTGCACCGGGCTATGAGCAGATCAAATCGTTGTCGAATCTGGATCGTGTGCCCGGCAGCATCGACGAGACGGCCGAAGAAGTGACGCGCGCGGGTGGACGGGGCATTGCCGTCGCCTGCGACCATACGGATGAAGGGCAGGTCGAGGCGCTCTTCAAGCGCGTCCAGGGCGAACATGGGCGCCTGGATCTCCTCGTCAACAATGCCTGGGGCGGACACGAGTCCTTCGATGGCGTGTTTCAGGCGCCGTTCTGGGAACGCCCGATGGTGCATTGGGATGCGATGTTCGATCGCGGCGTTCGCAACCACCTCCTCTGCAGCAGGCTGGCCGCGCCGATGCTGGTGCGCCAGGGCCGCGGACTGATCGTTACCACGACGTTCTGGGATCGCGACCGCTTCATGCAGGGCAACCTGTTTTACGACCTCGCCAAGGCCGCGATGACGCGACTGGCCTTCGGCATGGCGCAGGAGCTGAGACCACATGGGGTGACCTCGGTGGCCCTGTCCCCCGGCTGGATGCGCACCGAGTTCGTTCTGGCGGGCCACCAGACCGACGAGGCACACTGGCGCGAGCGGCCGGCGCTGACCCGGACGGAGTCGCCCCGCTACATCGGACGTGCGGTCGTGGCTCTGGCCAGCGATCCCCGGGTGCTGGAGCGCAGCGGTCAGGTGGTCCGCGTGGGCGATCTGGCGCGGATTTACGGTTTTACCGACATCGATGGCCGAGTGGTTCCGCCCTTCGAACTGGAGACGCCGTGAGCGCCGTTGTCTGCGCACGCGAACCAGACTTGCCGTTGTACGGGGCATGGGTGGCCTATCTGGCCGAACTGGCGGTTTGCAGAAGCGCGCAGGGCCGGGGGGTGGGCCAGCAGCTACTGCAGGCTGTGCGTGGCGGCCTCGGCCCCAGCGTGACGCTGGTGCTGGCATCCATGCCGGACGCGGTGGCCTTCTACGAGAAGGTGGGCATGCCGCGGATGGCCGATGTCTTCTTCTACTCTCGCCAGCGATGAACGATACGCAGAAAGACGGGCTCGCCCCGCGCGCCACAGGCACTGTAGTCACGCTCCGCTTGATGACCGAGGCAGACCTGGGGATGCTCCACGAGTGGCTCAATCGGCCACATATCGTCGAGTGGTGGGGCGGAGAAGAAGCACGTCCGAATCTTGAGGAAGTCCGGCAACACTACCGCCCGACCGCGCTCGCCGCCGAAGGCGTCACCCCGTACATCGCGATGGTCGGCACAGAACCGATCGGCTACGCGCAGTCCTACATCGCCATAGGCAGCGGGGATGGTTGGTGGGAAGAAGAGACCGATCCCGGTGTGAGAGGCATTGACCAATCTCTCGCAAACGCCGCGAACTTGAACAAAGGGCTCGGGACTGCACTTGTGCGGGCGCTGGTCAGCCATCTGTTCTCCGATCCCGCCGTCACCAAGGTACAGACAGACCCGTCCCCGGACAATCCCCGCGCGATACGTTGCTACGAGAAGGCGGGCTTTGTTCAGAAGGGCACCATCACCACACCGGATGGCCCCGCCGTGTACATGGTTCAGACCCGTGACGCCTACGAGCTGGCACGCCGCGCCGCCTGCCGAGACCCCTCAGCCAGGAGCTAGCTGCTGAATTGCAGCGGGTTGACGAAGCTGATTCATGGCAACGGACATTCTTGTGGCACCCCCGGTAACTGCGCGCACAGAAAGGCTGTGACCCAAGGACAGGTGCTCAGCAGCGGACCGGCGCGACGAGCTGAGAGTCGTTTGGAGGATTTTTAGGGTCGTAGCAGCTGACGATACCCTCACCTTTTTGCCAGAACTGGTTCGGATCCGTGTGTTCCAGCCAGGTCTGGAAAATTGGTCCAACGGAGAAATGCACATGAGATCGCGGGCCGATCTCCACTTTGCCGGGTGGTTGCGTAACGCCGATGACCTGGCCTGCCTTGACCTCATCACCGTACTTCAGGCTTTCAATCGGCGTGATGTGCAGTGCATCGACAAACAGCGTCTGCAACCCGTTCGCGTTCTTGTACTTGATGGCGGTCTGGATTGTGACCCTACCGCCCCTGTATTGATCGTTTTGAATGATATTCGCCACCTTGCCATTGGCTGCGGCGATCACTTCGGTTCCTGTCGAGGTGCAAAAGTCCATGCCTTGGTGGCGGGTTGTAACCTTCCGGGTATCCGGGTTGAACACATAGTAGGGCGAGCCTGTGTACGAGAACGGAGACCCGTAGTCAGAGCATGGCCGCAGATCGGACTTGGACGATGCACCGATCAGCACGGGAAAAGTCTTGTTGGTGTGCGCGCATCCCGAAACAAGTGTTGCGCCGGCCGCCAGCACAAGCAGCTTGCTCCATCGACGCGTGGCCTGTAGTGAATCAGGCGTGGCAGCAAAAGCCAAGTCCATGTTCCCCTCCTTGAGAGACATGATTTCAGTGGGAAGCGAATTTAATCGGATCCATCTTGAGGCGTCAACGAGCACGGCCGATACCGCCTGCCTGCACACGCTCAGAATGAGCCCTCGCAGGTGATCATGAGCGCGGAGTCGGTGGCGTTTTGGTGACAGACAATCGCGCCATGCAATTCCAACCCATCCTCGACGACATCGTTGCCACCCTGCGGCCCAAGCTGGGTGAGCAAGGCCAGGTGGCTGACTACATCCCTGCGCTGGCGCGTGTACCGGCGGCGCAGTTCGGTATTGCGCTTCGCACGTGTGAAGGCGAAGAGGCGCACGCGGGCGACAGCACCACTCCGTTTTCCATTCAGAGCATCTCCAAGCTTTTTGCCCTGACCATGGGCATGCGGGCGATGGGTGAGCGCCTCTGGGAACGCATTGGACGCGAACCCTCCGGCAACCCGTTCAACTCGCTGGTCCAGCTCGAGTCCGAGCAAGGCACACCACGCAATCCTTTCATCAACGCGGGCGCGATCGCCGTCACCGACCGTCTGGTCAGCCAGGGCGATGCCAAGGGGGCCATGCTGGATCTGGTGTCGAGCCTGTGCAGCGAGCCGGTGCAATTCGACGAGGAGGTGGCTGCATCGGAGGCCGCCACAGGCTTTCGCAACTTCGCCCTCGGCAATTTCATGAAGAGCTTCGGCAAGATCGACAACAGCGTCGACTCGGTGCTGGACGCGTATTTCCACCACTGCGCCGTGCGCATGAGCTGCCTGCAACTGGCGCGCGCCACAGGCTTCCTCTGCCGCGATGGTCGGCACCCATTCAGCGCAGAGTCCTTGCTGACCGAACGCCAGACGCGGCGGATCAATTCGTTGATGTTGACCTGCGGCACTTACGACGCGGCCGGGGAGTTCGCTTTCCGGATCGGCCTGCCCTGCAAGAGCGGCGTAGGCGGCGGCATCGTGGCGGTGGTGCCCGACCGTCTGAGTCTGTGCGTGTGGTCACCGGCGCTGGATGCCACGGGCAACTCCTTGCTCGGCATGCACGCGCTGGAAATCTTCGCGGCGCGCACCGGGCTCTCGGTGTTCTGATTTCGGCGCGCCCTCAGCGGCAGCGATCCGCATCACAGCCAGTCGGCTGAAGCCTTGATGGCGCCCGCCCGGGGCGCCGGCGCATCGGCGGGCACGCCGTCCATGCGCAAACGTGTGAGCCTCATGAAAGAAAAAAGCCACTGGCCGTCGTCGCCTCGCCGGTAGGCCTCTTCGTAGTGGCCGTACGCGCGAAAGCCCTTGTAGCCGGTCCAGTCGGGCGACACATGTTCCACTCCCTGCCACTCCACAAAATCTTCCATGGCCCAGATGCCTCGGGCTTCGGTGTCGGAGAGGAACCGGAACTCAGGCATGTGGCAATGGTGGGCGGTGATGGTGTGGGTGTGGCGTCTGGCCACGTGGTTCACGAAGGTGTCCACACTGGCGCTGACAGGCAGGTTGCCCATGCCCTCGAACACGCAGTCATCGGCGAACAGTGCACGGAATTCCTGCCAGCGTTTGGTGTCGAGCAAGCGGCAGTAGCGCGACTTCAACTGACCGAGTTCTTCGATGGCGAGCAGACGTTCAAGCGGCGTGGATGGCATCATGAAAGTGACAGGTAAAGATTAGGAATGGTCAGACCATATTCTGCTACAGCCAGGACCCACCCCGACGCCGCGCTGCTGGCCTTTTTCACCCAGCGGGGCTGGTCGCCTGCGCCGTTTCAGCGCGCAGTGTGGCGCCACTGGCTGCGCGGCGAGTCGGGCCTGCTGGTCACGCCCACCGGCAGTGGCAAGACGCTGGCCGCTTTCGGCGGCGCCTTGCTGGAGGGCCTGCGTGGCCTGGAGGCAGCGCCCATCGACCCGGCCCACCCGCGCGTGAAGCCTTCCCGCCTGCGCATCTTGTGGATCACCCCGTTACGTGCATTGGCCACCGACACCACGCACGCGCTGCAGCAGCCCATCGACGCGCTGGGGCTGGGCTGGACGGTGGCCAAGCGCACAGGGGATGCCAGCTCGCGCGACCGGCGCCTGGCGCGCCAGGGCCAGGCCGAGGTGCTGGTGATCACGCCAGAGTCGCTCGCGCTGCTGCTCTCTTACCCAGAAACTGCGGGGTTGATGTCGGGCCTGCGCGGGGTGATCGTGGACGAGTGGCATGAGCTGATGGGCAACAAGCGCGGCGTGCTGTTGCAGCTGTGCCTGGCGCGCATCCGCGTCATCGCACCGCAGGCGGTGACGTGGGGCCTCTCGGCGACGCTGGGCAACCTGGACGAGGCGCGCGACGTGCTGCTGCCCCACTGCCCCGATGCGCCGGTGGTGCGCCACGCGCGCAAGCGCACCACCACACTGAAGACGCTGCTGCCCGCCAGGCCCGAGCGCTTTGCATGGGCCGGGCACCTGGGCCTGTCGCAGCTGGAAGGCGTGATGAAGCTCATCGCCGGCACGCGCAGCGCGATCCTGTTCGCCAACACGCGCGCACAGGCCGAGCTGTGGCACCGCGCCCTCGCCTCCATCTGGCTGGAGCCCCCGGAGGCGCTGGCCCTGCACCACGGTTCGCTGGATGTAGGTTTGCGCGCGGCCGCCGAACAGGGATTGCGCGACGGCAGCGTGCGCTGTGTGGTGGCCACGTCCAGCCTGGACCTGGGCGTGGACTTTCCCACCGTGGACCTGGTGCTGCAGGTGGGTAGTCCCAAAGGCATCGCGCGGCTGCTGCAGCGCGCGGGGCGTGCCAGCCACCGGCCCGGCGCGTCGAGCGTGATCCACTGCGTGCCCACCCATGCGCTGGAGCTGGCCGAATTCGCGGCGGCGCGCAAAGCCATTGAAGCGGGCGAAATTGAATCGCGGCGGCCACCGCGTCTGTCGCTGGACGTGCTCTCGCAACACTGCGTGACGCTGGCGCTGGGTGGTGGCTTCCAGGCCGATGCGCTGCTCGCCGAGGTGCGCGGCACGCACGCCTTTGCTGCCTTGAGCGATGTGCAGTGGCAGGGCGTGCTGCGCTTCATCGAGCGCGGCGGCCAGGCGCTGGAGAACTACCCGGATTTCCACCGCGTGGTGCGGGACGAAGAAGGCGTGTACCGCGTGACGGACCGGCGCGTGGCGCTGAACCACAGGCTCTCCATCGGCACCATCACGGCCGATGGCGCGGTGCAGGTGCGCTTTCTGCGTGGTGCCTCGCTAGGCTCGGTGGAAGAGAGTTTCATCAGCCGCCTGAAGCCGCGCGACCGCTTCCAGTTTGCCGGCCGCACGCTGGAGCTGGTGGCGATGGACCAGATGACGGCTTACGTGAAAACCGCCCGCGGCCTCACCGCCGCTGTACCCCGCTGGCAGGGCGGGCGCCTGCCGCTGTCCACCGAGCTGGGCGCGGCGGTGGAAGCCGCCCTCAGCGGCGACCGGGACAGCGCCGAAATGCGCGCGCTCTCGCCCTTGCTCGATCTGCAGGCGCGCGTGTCCGCCCTGCCCACGCCCGAGACGGTGCTGGTGGAAGTGGTCAAGCTGCGCCGAGGCAGTTCGCTGTTCGTGTATCCGTTCGCTGGCCGCTCGGTGCACGAGGGCATGGCCGCGTTGTTTGCCTTGCGGCTGGGGCGACTGGCACCGCACACCGTGGTGTTTGCGGTGAACGACTACGGCTTCGTGCTGAACTCGCAGCAGGTCATCGAAGTCGATGTGCAAACCATCGCCCGCATCCTCTCGCCCGAGGAGCTGATGGACGATCTGCACGAGGGCCTGAACCTGACCGAGATGGCGCGCCGCCAGTTTCGCGACATTGCACGCGTGGCCGGGATGCTCACGCCTTCGCTGCCGGGCGCGGCACGCCGCAGCCAGCGCCAGTTGCAGGCGTCCAGCGGCTTGCTGTTCGATGTGCTGAAGCGCTACGACCCCGACCACCTGCTGCTGGCGCAGGCCGTGCGCGAGGTGTTCGAGGCACAGATGGACGTGCAGGCGCTCGCCGACACGCTCGCTCGCTGTGCCACGCGCCGCATCGAGCTGCGCCAGCCGCGCACGCTCACGCCGCTCAGTTTTCCGCTGTGGGCAGAAACCGTGCGCGGCGAACTCAGCACCGAAGACTGGAGCACGCGCGTGCGGCGCGCGGCGCAGCAACTGCAGGAACGCCATGGCTGACGGCGTGGATTCCATCGACGTGGTGGCGGCCGGCGAAACACTGCGCCTGTACGCCGACAGGGCCCTCTACTGGCCCGCGCAGCGCCGGCTGCTGGTGGCCGACCTGCACCTGGGCAAGGACGACACCTTCCGCGCTGCCGGCATCGCGCTGCCTGCCGGTGGCACGCGGCACGATCTGGACCGCCTGAGTGCTTTGGTGGAGCGCAGCGGTGCGCAGTCGTTGTGGTTTCTGGGCGATCTGCTGCACGGCCCTTTGGTGGACACGAGCTGGCGCGACGACTGGGCCCGGTTTCGCGCCCGGCACGCCGGGCTGGAAATGCGGCTGGTGGAAGGCAACCACGACCGCGCGGCCCTGCGCGCGGGTCTGGACATTCAGCAATGCAGCCATCGCGTGGAAGAAGAAGGCAGCCGACTGGTGTTCGCGCACGCGCCGCCCCCCGCGAGTGATGCCGATGGCCGCCTGGTGGTCTGCGGCCACCTGCACCCGGTGGTGCGAGTGCCCGGCTTTCGTGGGCGTTTTCCGGCCTTCACCTTGACGAACGAGCATCTCGTGTTGCCTGCCTTCTCCCTGTTCACCGGAGGCTGGCTGGTGCACGAGGCGCGGGCCCGCTACGCGTGCATGAACGGGCACCTGCTGGACATGGGCACCGCGCATTGACGCGGGCCGCACAGGCCGATGACTTCGATCAACCCGGCCGAATGTTGTTGCGCTGAATCACCTCGGTCATGGCGGCCGTGTCGCTCTTGATGCGGCGCGCCAGACCTTCGGGGCCGGTGCCGGCCACTTGCCAGCCCTGGGCGAAGATCTTCTGGCGGATGTCTTCACGGCGCACGATCTCGGTCAGCAGCGCGGCGAGCTTGTTCACGTTGGCCTTGGGCATGCTGTTGGGGGCAGCCACCGCATTCCAGATCTCGAGCTGGAAATCGCGCACACCCGCGTCGGCCAGGCTCGGCACATCGGGCACCAGGCTGCTGCGGCCGAGCGAGGTGACGCCGATGGCCTTGAGCTTGCCGCCGCGCACCTGCGCCATGGCCAGGCCCGGTGGCAGCAGCGACATCTGGATCTGCCCGCCAATGATGGCGGCGATGACCTGAGGGTTGCCAGGATAGGGCACATGCACCGGCGCGATGCCGGAGCGGCTCTTCAGCAGCTCCATGCCCAGATGACCCACGGTGCCCACGCCGGGTGTGCCGTAGTTCCACTTGTCGCCGGCGGCTTTGGCGGCCGCCAGGTAGGCCGCGCCGCTCTCGGCCACGGTGGCGGGCACGCTGAGCACCAGCGGCGCGGTGGCGATGAGCGAGACAGGGGTGAGGTCCTTGATGGGGTCGTAGGTGGTGTCGGGGTTGAGGATCTTGGCGATCGTCATGTTGCCGTTGATCATCAGGCCGATGGTGTGGTCGTCGTCTGCACGCGCCACCTGGGCGGCGGCAATGTTGCCCCCGGCGCCGGGCCGGTTCTCCACCACCACCGGCTGGCCCAGCGCCTGCGCCAGCGGCTCGGCCAGCAGGCGCGCGGTGAGGTCGGGCGACGAGCCACCGGGAAAGCCCACCACCAGCTTCAGCGGACGGCTGGGCCAGGCGGCCTGCGCGTGCGCCGTGGGCAACACGGTGGCGGCGGTGAGGGAGGCAGCGGCAGCCAGCGCCTGGCGACGGGTGATCGGCTTTTGCGGGTTCGTCATGTTGTCTTCCTTTTTCGAGGGGGTGGCATTTCGGGCGTGGCGGGCGGAGGCTCCGGTGGCCCATCGTAGAGCCACGCATTGTCCAGCAAGCGCTCGCCCAGGAGCGCCATGGCCCTGTTGCGCGCCCAGCGCAACGGGCCGGTGGCATGAAAGATGGTGCCGTTGCGCTGCGAGCGCGCCTGCACCTGAGCGTTGCGCGCCCAGCGGAGGTTGGCGTACTGCGCGAACACGTCGGGCCAGTCGGGTTTGCCGCGCTCGGCAGCCGCCAGGCGTCCCAGCGTCCACGCGTCCTCGAGCGCCATGGCCGCGCCCTGCGCCAGGTAGGGCCGCATGGGGTGCGCGGCATCGCCCAGCAGCGCCACACGGCCCTGCGCCTGCTCTTGCGGCCCCTGCAGGGGTACCCGGTCGTTCAAGGCCCAGCGCTGCCACCCGGTCACCGCCTCCAGCATCGCCAGGAGTTCGGCGAACGCGGGGCCCAGCGTGCGCTTCAGTTCGGCGGCATGGGCTTCATGCGTCCAGCCCTGCGGATCGTCGCCCGCCTCAAGGGTGCCGTGCAACACCACCACCACATTGATCCACTCGCCCTGCTTCACCGGGTAGTGCACCACGTGCAGCCGTGGGCCGAGCCAGGCCGTGACCACGTTGGCCTTCAAGGCCGGCGGCAGATCGGCCGTGCGCACCATGCCCCGGTAGGCCAGGTGCCCGGTGGCGCGCGGCATGTGGTCTCCCAACAAGTGGGTGCGCACCCGGCTCCAGAGTCCGTCGCAGCCGACGAGGGCCTCGCCCTGCATCGCCTCGCCTTGCTCCAGCGTGGCCCGCACACCGTCGGTGGTTTCCTCGAACGTGGTCACGCGCGCGCCCAGGCGCAGGCTCACCTCGTCGGGCATCCGCTGCACCGCTTGCAACAACAGGCCCTGCAGATCGGCACGGTGCAGCGTGGCATACACCTGCCCGTGCCGCGCCAGCGCCATGGCACCCAGACGCAGCTGCCCGATCTGTTGACCGCCATGCGCATCGCGCACGCGCAGGGCCTCGGGAAACGCGGCGCAGGCCAGCAGCGCATCCATCAAGCCCCAGTCGGCCAGCACCCGCACGGCGTTGGGGCCCAGCTGCAAGCCGGCGCCCACCTCGGTCAGGGCGCTGCTCTGTTCCAGCACCACCGAGCGCACGCCCGCACGCGCCAGAGCCAGGGCACAAGCGAGTCCGCCGATGCCGCCGCCGGCGATGAGGGTGGTGGGTGTCATGCGGCGATTGTGCCGGGGCCGCGATCGGCGTTCAGCCCGCCCGGCTCACCGCAAAGGTGCGGTCGCGATCAGAGAATCCGGTTGAACCACAGCACCGACAAGGCGGCCGAGAACAGCGCCAGGATGGAAGCCGCCAGCGCCAGCAGGCCGGAGATCTCGGTTTCCTTCTTCTCCACCGTCAGGCGCGAACTCAATGTTTCGTACACCTTCTTCAGGTTCTCTGCGGTGCCGGCGTAGTAGTACTCGGCCTGCGTGGCACGGGCCACTTCCTTCAGGCTCTCTTCGTCCAGGCGCACGCGCATGGACCAGCCCTCGAAGCCGATGATCTCGCCATCGACCGTGCCCACACCCACGGTGTAGACGCGCACGCCGCGCTCGGCCGCCATCTTGGCGGCTTCGGCGGTGTCCACGCCGGTGGTGCGCTGGCCGTCGGTGAGCAGAATGATGGCGGCCGAGGAGTAGGAACCGGGTGCCACCGGCGTGAAGGGCTTGTCGTCGGGCTTGGGCTGGTCGAGCGCGCGGCCCTTGGGGGCAAAGGGGTCGGTGTTGCGGCTGTAGGTCATGTCGCCGAGGTTGATGCGCTGCTCGGGAAACAACTCCGAGAGCGAAACCACGATGGCGCTGCCGATGGCGGTGGCGCGCTGCAGCTGAAACTTGTCGATGGCGGCCACCAGGTCTTCGCGGCTGAGGGTGACGGGCTGCACCACCTGCGCCGAACCGGCGAAGGCGACGATGCCGACCTTCACATGGCGAGGCAACTCGGCCAGAAAGGCCTTGGCGGCGTTCTGCGAGGCCACGAGGCGATTGGGCTGCACGTCTTCGGCGCGCATGCTGCCCGAGACGTCCATGGCGAGGATGATGGTCTGCTGCGTGGAGGGCAGCGCGATGCTGGCCACGGGGCGCGATGAGGCCAGCAGCATGATGGCGATGGACAGCAACAGCAGCATCGGCGGCACGTGCCGGCGCCAGCCGATGCCCCGGCCCAGGGCTTCGCGCACGATGGACAGGCTGGCGTACTGCAAAGCGACCTGCTTGCGCCGGCGCAGCAGCCACACATACAGCAGCACCAGCACGGGCAAGGCCACCAGCAGCCAGAGCAGCTGGGGCCAGATGAAGGTGACGGGCCAGCTGTTCATGGTCTAACTCCTTGAGTTCTGGTACCCAGACCGTGGCGCGTGCGGGCAGGCAACTGGGTGGGCACAGGGCGGCCAGCCAGGCCTTCCCGGCCCAGGCGCTGGCGGCGTTTGCGCAGCTCGATGAAGCGCATCACGGCCTCGGCGAGGTCGTCGTCGGTAGAGAGTTCGAGCGTGTCCACGCCGGCACGGCCCAGGCTCTCGCGCAATTGCGCCTCGCGCTGCGCGGCAATGCGGGCGAAGCGCTGGCGAAAGCCGGCGTCGTGGGTGTCCACCAGCAGTTGCTGGCCGGTCTCGGCGTCGCGGATGGGAATCAGGCCGAGGTCGGGCAGGTCGAGTTCAAGCGGGTCGAGCAGGCGCACGGCCACCACGTCGTGCCGGCGCGCGAGTTCACCCAGCGGTTTTTCCCAGCCGGGCTCGCTGATGAAATCGGACACCACGAACACGGTGGCGCGCTGGCGCACGGTGTGCACCGCCGCCTTCAGCAGATCGGAGAGTTGTGTGACGCCGTTCTTGCTGGCGCCCGCAGGCTTCACCGGTGGCTGCAGCACCATCTGCATGAGGCGAAGCACCTGCGTGCGCCCGCCACGCGCTGGCAGCACGGCGTCCACCACCGGCTGACCTCGCGAGCCATACAGCACCGCACCCACGCGGTTGCCGTGGCGGCCGATCAGGCGCGCGAGCACGGCGGTGAAATCAAGCAGCACCTGGCTCTTGCGCTGTTCGCCCGAGCCGAAGTCCACCGAAGGGCTGAGGTCGAGCAGAAACCAGGCAGCCATCTCGCGGTCTTCGGTGAACACGCGCACGTGCGGCGTTTGCAACCGGGCCGTGACGTTCCAGTCGATGTGGCGCACGTCGTCGTGGTGCTGGTATTCGCGCAGGTCGGCCAGATCAAGCCCCGAGCCGCGCATGAGGGTGCGGAAATCGCCCTGCAGCAAGCCATCGAGCCGCTTGAGCACAGTCCACTCCAGCCGGCGCAGCAGCGCATCGGCACGGCGCGCCACCGGCGTGGCGGTCGCCACCGCCGCAGCCTGGCTATCGCCTTTCTTGCCGAAGAGCCGACCCAGCATGTTCAGGCCACTTTCTTCTCATGCTCCAGCGGGCGTGCCGGTGGAGGAATGTGCTTCATGATGCGCGCCACCAGCGCCTCGCTGGTGAGGCCTTCGGACAGGCCCTCATAAGACAGCACCACACGGTGGCGCAGCACGTCGGGGACGAGATCGGTCATGTCTTCGGGCAACGCGTAATTGCGGCCACGCAGCATGGCCAGGGCGCGCGCACCTTCCACCAGGCCAATGGTGGCGCGGGGGCTGGCGCCGAAGGTGATGAGGTTCGCCATGTCCTTGATGCCGTGCTTCTCGGGCGTGCGGGTGGCCGACACCAGCTTCACGGCGTACTGCACCAGCGAGGGATCGACATACACCTGGCGGCACTGCGCCTGCAGCACGGCGAGCTGGTCGGTGGTGGCCACCGCGTTGATGTCCACCTGCGGGCCGGTGACGCGCTCCACGATGACGAACTCTTCTTCATCGGTCGGGTAGTCCACCATCACCTTCATCATGAAGCGGTCCACCTGCGCCTCGGGCAGCGGGTAGGTGCCCTCGGTCTCGATCGGGTTCTGCGTGGCCATCACCAGGAAGGGGTTGGGCACCTTGTGCGTTTCGCCGGCAATCGTCACCTGGCGTTCCTGCATCACTTCCAGCAACGCGCTCTGCACCTTGGCGGGCGCGCGGTTGATTTCGTCGGCCAGCAGCAGGTTGGCAAACACCGGGCCGAGCGAGGTGCTGAAGTCGCCGGTCTTTTGGTTGTAGATGCGCGTGCCCACCAGGTCGGCGGGCACGAGGTCGGGCGTGAACTGGATGCGTTTGAACCGGCCCTGCACCACGCTCGCCAGCGTCTTGACAGTGAGCGTCTTGGCCAGGCCCGGAACCCCTTCCACCAGCAGGTGGCCCTGCGCGAGCATGGCCACCATGACGCGCTCGAGGAACCGGTCCTGCCCCACCACCACCCTTTTCACCTCGTACAGGATCTGCTCCATGAGCTGGGCGGTGTCGGGGGCGTTGCTTTGATCCATGGAGCGCTCCTGTGTGGGTGACGTGACTAGAACGGGGGCAGACCGGCGGCGCTCGCGGCGCTCTCGATCGGTACAGCAAAACCGATGCCAACGAAGGTGCGGTGGCTGGTGGGGTTGAGGATACCGGTGACGATGCCGACCACTTCGCCATCCATGGTGATCAGAGGTCCGCCGGAATTGCCCGGGTTGGCGGCCGCGTCGAACTGGATCAGGTTGCTGATTTCCTGCTCACCCTCTGGCGACTTGAAGGCGCGGCCAAAACCCGAAATGACGCCGTGCGAGACGGAAGGCCCGATGCCGAACGGGAAACCCACGGCCACCACATGATCGCCCGGCACGAGATCGCCGGTGGAGCGCATGGTGGCGGCGATCAGGTCGTCGGGGATGGTGTGGGCCTGCAGCACGGCCAGGTCGTTGTGGGCCTGCACCCCGGTCACCGTGGCGCCGGATTCGCTGCCGTCTGCAAACACCAGCTTGACCGTCTGTGCGCCCTGCACCACGTGCAGGTTGGTCAGGATGATGCCCTTGTCGACAATCACCACGCCGGTGCCCACGCCCTGCTCGACCTCTTCGCCCTTCTTGTCCTTGCCGTAGGACATGACGCGCACCACGGCGGGGCGGACCTTTTCGGCCGCGCGCGAGGCGGCCGAGGGGATGTTCTGGGTGGTGAGGGTGCGCAGCACCGCTGCGTCGATGTCTTTCTGCGTCAGCGCCCGGGGCCCGGTTTGCTGCCAGACGCTGGCCGCCAGCAGCGCGGCCAGCAGGGCCATGCCGGCCCACAGGGTGCGCGGGCTACCGGCCGCAAGCGTCGCCCCCTGGCGCCAGCGCCTCAGGCGCCCCGGCGGAGCGGCCGGCACCGCCGGCGGTTTGACCTCTGCAGGCGCATCCGCCTGCGCCCCCGAGCCTCGGCGGGAAGGGCTGTACACGGCAGGTTTTCGCATGGCGGCTCCTGATGACAGGGGGGACGACACATCATGCCGCGTTGCGGCATCCGGCTCAAGCGCTCAACAATTGTCGGAGCACGTAAGGGAGGATTCCGCCCTCCCGGTAATAGTTCACCTCCACCGGCGTGTCGATTCGCAGAATCACCGACAGCTGGCGCCGCTCGCCATCCGGACGGGTGATCACGAGCTGCGCCTCGCTCTGGGGCAGCAGTTCCGAATGCGGGATCACGTCCACGGTTTCCTCGCCCGTCAGGCCAAGGCCCTCCCAGGAATCGCCGGGTTTGAACTGCAGCGGCAGCACGCCCATGCCGACCAGGTTGGAGCGGTGAATGCGCTCGAAGCTGCGCGCCACCACGGCCTTGATGCCCAGCAACTGCGTGCCCTTGGCGGCCCAGTCGCGGCTGGAACCGGTGCCGTATTCCTCGCCGGCAAACACCACAGTGGGCACGCCGGCGCTCTGGTAGCGCATGGCGGCATCAAAAATGCTCAGCTTCTGACCCTTCTGTGGGCCTTCCTGCTGGTAGAGCGTCCAGCCGCCCTCCTCACGCGAGCCGTCGGGTTTGGCTGGGAGCATGAGGTTCTTGATGCGCACGTTGGCGAAGGTGCCGCGCATCATCACCTCGTGGTGGCCACGGCGCGCACCGTAGCTGTTGAAGTCGGCCTTCAGCACGCCCTGCGCCAGCAGCCACTGACCCGCCGGCGATTTCTCGGCGATGTTGCCGGCCGGGGAGATGTGGTCGGTGGTGATGGAGTCACCAAACAGCGCCATCACGCGCGCGCCCTTCACCCCCGGGGCCTGGGTGGCGGCCGGCAGGTCGAGCTCGAACGTCTCGAAAAACGGTGGCTCGGCGATGTAGGAGCTCTTGGGCCAGGTGTAGGCATTGCCCGTGACGCCCTTGATGCGCTCCCAGAGCTTGCCCGGCTCGCTGGCCACGCGGGCGTAGTTCTCGCGATAGGCCTTGCCGTTCATGGCGAACTTCATGAGCTTGTGGATCTCTTCGCTGGTGGGCCACACGTCGCCCAGGTACACCGGCTTGCCGCCCTTGCCTTTGCCCAGCGGCTCGGTCATGAGGTCCTTCATGACATTGCCCGCAATGGCGTAAGCCACCACCAGCGGAGGGCTGGCCAGGAAATTGGCCTTGAGGTTCGGGTGGATGCGGGCCTCGAAGTTGCGGTTGCCCGAAAGCACCGCTGCGCACACCAGGTCGTTCTGCGTGATCACGGCGTTGAGTTCGGGCGTGAGATCGCCAGCGTTGCCGATGCAGGTGGTGCAACCGTAGCCGGCAAGCGAGAAGCCGAGCTTCTCCAGGTAGGGCAGCAGCCCGGTTTGCGTGAGGTACTCGGTGACGATGCGCGAGCCGGGCGCCAGCGAGGTCTTGATGTGTGGCTGCACCTTGAGGCCTGCCTCCACCGCCTTCTTGGCCAGCAGGCCAGCGGCCAGCAGCACACCCGGGTTGCTGGTGTTGGTGCAGCTGGTGATGGCGGCAATGAGCACATCGCCGTTGCCGATGGTGAGCTTCTTCTGGGCGTGGTGAGAGAGGTCGGCATCCACCTTCGCGATTTCCGGCGCTGGCTTGTTGGCCTCCATCTCGGCCACGAAGCGCGGCGCGCCCACGGGCGTGGCCTGCGTCTTTTCGGAAGCGGGCGGTTCCGCGCTTTGCCCCATCTCCGGCTGGTGCCGGGTGTGCAGCAGCGCAGCCGGCTGGTTGAAACCGTTCTGCGAACCGGGCTTGCTGAACAGTTCGGCAAACTGGCGCGCCACTTGCCCGAGTTCGATGCGGTCCTGCGGGCGCTTGGGGCCAGCGAGGCTGGGTGTCACCTGACCCAGGTCGAGCCGCACCACCTGCGAATACTCGATGTCGCCAGCCTTTTGCGATGCACCCGGTGCACCCGGCACGCCGAAGAGCCCCTGGGCACGAAAGTAAGCCTCAAAGGCCTCGATCTCCGCCTTGCTGCGGCCAGTGCCCTGGAAATAGTCCAGTGTCTTGCCGTCAACAGGAAAGAAGCCCATGGTGGCACCGTACTCGGGCGCCATGTTGGCGATGGTGGCGCGGTCGGGCAGCGAGAGCGAGGCCGTGCCTTCGCCAAAGAATTCCACGAACTTGCCCACCACCTTGTGCTGCCGAAGGATTTCAGTGACGGTAAGCACCAGGTCGGTGGCGGTGCAACCTTCGCGCAGACGGCCAGTGAGCTCAAAGCCCACCACGTCGGGCGTGAGGAAGTACACCGGCTGGCCCAGCATGGCCGCTTCGGCCTCGATGCCGCCCACGCCCCAGGCCACCACGCCGATGCCGTTGATCATGGTGGTGTGGCTGTCGGTGCCCACCAGCGTGTCGGGGTAGTAAAGGCCGCCCTTCAGGTGAACTCCACGCGCCAAGTATTCCAGATTGACCTGGTGCACGATGCCGAAACCGGGAGGTACCACGCCGAAGGTGTCGAAGGCCTGCATGCCCCACTTCATGAACTGGTAGCGCTCGTTGTTGCGCTGGAATTCCAGCTTCATGTTCAGGTCGAGCGCATTCTTCGTGCCGTAGTAGTCGACCATCACCGAGTGGTCCACCACCAGGTCCACCGGCACCAGCGGTTCGATTTTCTTGGGGTCCTGGCCCAGCCGCTCGGCCACGCTGCGCATGGCGGCCAGATCGGCCAGCAAGGGCACGCCGGTGAAATCCTGCAGCACCACGCGCGCCACGGTGAAAGGGATCTCTTGCGTGCGTTCGGCCTGCGGTTGCCAGTTGGCCAGCTCGGCCACGTGCTCGGGCAACACCCGCTCGCCATCGCAATGGCGCAGCACGCTCTCGAGCACGATGCGCAGCGACACGGGGAGGCGGGATACGCCGGGGAACTCTCTGGCCAGTGCAGGCAGAGAGTAGAACCGCCCCGATTTGCCCGAGGCGGTCTTGAAGGTCTTGACGGTGGAGGCGAAGGGGTGGGTGAACTTCGCTGGGGATGCGGTGGGGGACGGCTGAGCCATGGTCAACTCCTGACGGAAACGGTGAAACACCGGCTCATTCTGTCAGCAGTGGGCGCAAGCCGGCACGGGGCACCGAAATGCCCCATGCCGGCGCGCAGGGTCAGATTCTTCCCATGATGAGGAGGATCAGCACCACCACAAGCACGACGCCCAGCACACCGCTGGGCCCGTAGCCCCAGGACTTGCTGTGCGGCCAGCTCGGAATCACACCGAGCAACAACAACACCAGAACAATCAACAGAATGGTTCCAAGGGTCATGACGTTCTCCTGATCAGTTGAAGGTAGGTTGGCTGGAGCCGAGGCAGGCGGCCAGGGAAGAGGAGGACAGCGGGACTGCCGGCGAGATGAAATGTTTCATGGGAATCCGAGGTAGATCAATAAGCGCAGCATCTGCAGCTGCATGAGATCGCGTCAGCCGACCTGACCTGTCAAACCGTGCATCTGAAACGCTGAGCGCAGGCTAGGCTGACACCACCAGCCTGTCGGTGCGATGACTCACATAGGCACTCTTTCGCCAGAGGAAATGCTTCGCGAACTGGCACTTCTGCGCCGTTTTAAACATGGGTTTCACCCGTTTGTACATAAGCGTGCCAGCGTACTGACGGTGCTGTTGGGCGCACGGAGACTTCGGCAGATATGAACCCGGAGCCTTGACTCCAGGCATACACAAAAGAAGGACCCATGCAACTGCCCAACCACAACAAAACGCCCCGCATCGGGAAATGGCTCGCTCTCGTTCTGCTGAGCGCTTTTATGGCTGGCTGCGGGGGCGGGGATCCGGTGCTGGGCTTTGGCGGTGCGGGGGGAGCAACGCCTGGCATCGTGACGCCACCACCTGTCATACCGGTGGTCCCCGAAATTGGCGGCACGCTCATCGTCCTGGGATCGGCATCCACATTTGGCACCTTCGGCGGCAGCGCGGGTATGACCAACGACGGCACGCTGACCGTCATCAATGGCGACATCGGCACCACCGCGGTTTCGACGGCGGTCACGGGATTTCACAGTCCCGGCCTGGGCTGCACCTACACCGAGACCAACGACAACATGGGCCTGGTGACCGGAACCATCTTCACGGCGCCACCGGCACCCACCATCCAGTGCCCGACACAAGGCACGGCCACCACGTTTGACGCCGCCACCAACGCGCGCGCCGACGCTCTGGCGGCCTACAACACGCTCGCGGGTCTGCCGGCGGGGCCCGATGACGGCGCGGGCAACCTGGCGAACCTCGTGCTCACGCCCGGTGTGTACACCGCCGCAGGTGGGACGTTCATGATTCAGGGCGGTGATCTCACCCTCGATGCCCAGGGCAACGCAAATGCGGTCTGGGTGTTCCAGATGGCGCAAACCCTCACAGTGGGTGGTCCGGGCGCGGCGTTTCCCCAGAGCGTGGTGCTGGTGGGTGGCGCACTCGCCAAGAACGTTTTCTGGCAAGTGGGGACGGCCGCCACCATCAACGCCGGAGGCGGCGGCACCATGGTGGGCACCATCATCAGCAACACCGGAGCCGCGTTCTCCACCACGGGCAACGTCACTCCTGTGACGCTCAATGGTCGCGTGCTGTCGCTGGATGCGTCGGTCACGCTGGTCAACACCGTGATCAACGTACCGGCTCCCTGAAGGAAGACCCTATGAACCTGACACTCAACTACAGCGCCAGTGTGTGGAGTCTGCTGGCATTGGCGATGCTCGCCAGTCCCCAGGCGTTGGCCGAAGACACGGGTTGGTATGGAGGCGCCAATGTGGGCCGCTCTGCTGCCAACATCGATGACCCCCGCATCACCAGCGGGTTGCTGGGGCAGGGCCTGGGCACCACGTCGATCGACCACCGCGACCGCGACACCGCGTTCAAACTCTACGGTGGCTACCAGCTCACGCCCCACCTGGCGGTGGAAGGCGGGTATTTCGATCTGGGCAAGTTCGGCTACACCGCCCACACCGCACCGCTCGGTTCGCTGAGAGGCGACATGCGCGTCAGGGGTCTGAACCTGGACCTCGTCGGTACGGTGCCCCTCACGGATCGGCTCTCGTTGCTCGGCCGTGTGGGTGTGAACCACGCGCGGGTCAATGACCGATTCGCGGGAACAGGCGCGGTCAACGTGGCCCGCACGACCGCCAGCAAAAGCGAATCCAACGCGAAATTCGGCGTCGGCGTGAACTATGCGTTCAACGATGCGCTTTCCATGCGCCTGGAGTTCGAGCGCTACCGGGTGAACGACGCCATTGGCAACAAGGGCGATATCGACACGCTGTCGGTCGGCTTGGTGTATCGCTTCGGAAAGACACCTCGCCCGACACCCCGTGCGGCAGCGCCGGAACCCGTGGCCGTAGCCGCTGTGGTGCCAACTCCTTCACCACCGCCACAAATCGTTCCGAGCTCGCCCGTTGTTCCAGCGGTGGTACAGCCCAGGCGCGTGAGCTTGTCGGCCGAATCGCTGTTTGGTTTAGACGCCTCTGACATCCGGCCCGAAGGCCGTGCCGCACTCGATGGTTTCTCTCGCAATCTGGCCAGCACTGAGTACCAGACCATCACGGTCGAGGGCCACACCGACCGTCTGGGCACGGCCGAATACAACCAGAACCTGTCTGAAGAGCGCGCCGCGGCGGTCAAGAACTACCTTGTGACGGCAGGCCGACTGGACGCGTCAAAGATCTCCGCCGCGGGCAAGGGCGAGACCCTGCCGGTGACCAGGCCGGGCGACTGCAAAGGCACGCAACGCACCCCCGCGCTGGTGGCCTGCCTGCAGCCGGATCGTCGCGTCGACGTGGAAGTGACCGGCACCCGCTGAGTCTTCTTTTCGGCCATGAAGAAAGCGGCCTCGGCCGCTTTCTTTTTTTGTGGCGGCCTTGCCTCAGGCTGCAAAGGCCAGGCGCTGGCGGCGCAGGCCCATCCACTGCAGTTCCGCGAGGATGAACACAACCACCGCCTGAAACAACAGATAGGCCACGCCCAGCGCCGTGACACCGGGCGCACCGCCAAAGGCCAGCGCCACGCAACCCAGAACCCAGGCCAGATTGCCGACCACGATGGCGGCCAGCGCGGCGCGGGGCGGCTCGGCCTGCAGGGCGAGCCAGCCCGCCAGCGCGACGAACGCAAAGATGGCCACGCCCGAAACTTGCAACAAGGCTTCGGACAGGCCCAGCCATTGAGCCAGCAGAGCGGTCAACCCCAGTTGAAGGGCGCCGGTGGCAGCACCAGACAGTGCGTCGAACGCAAGCACGCGGCGGAGACCGGCTGGGGAGGTGAGTGAATCGATGAAAGACATGGTGTGCTCCTTGAGAGGTTAAATCGGGGGAAACCGGTGGCCATCGTCACGCCGGGCGCGCCGTGCGTCGATGACCTCACAGGTCATGGCCGAGCTGCGCTGCAGTGCCCTACCATGCCGGCCATGAACGCTCTGCCCCACCCCTCCCGCGCTTCAGCCGTCCCATCGCCCTTCGGGGAACGCCTGCGCCACTGGCGCCAGCGCCGCCGCCTGAGCCAGCTCGACCTGGCGCATGTGGCCGATGTGTCCACCCGCCACCTGAGCTATGTGGAAACCGGCCGCGCCAGCCCCAGCCGCGACATGGTGCTGCGCCTGGTGGACCGGCTCGAAGTGCCCCTGCGCGAGCGCAACGCGCTGCTGGAGGCGGCGGGCTTTGCGCCCATGTACCGCGAGCGGCCATTGGAAGCGCCCGACATGGCCCCGGCGCGCACCGCAGTCCAGCGCATCCTGGAATGCCACGAACCCTGGCCCGCGCTCGCCATGGACCGGCACTGGAACCTGGTGATGGCCAACCGCATGGTGCCGCCGCTGATGGCCGGCGCTTCGCCTGCGCTGCTGCAAGGGACCATCAACGTGTTGCGCCTGAGCCTGCACCCCGAAGGCCTGGCATCGCGCATCGCCAACCTGCGACAGTGGCGCGAACACCTTTTCGAGCGCCTGCGCCAGCAGATCCACGCCACGGGCGACGAGACGCTTGTCGCCCTGCTGGCCGAGCTCAAGGGCTACCCCGAGTCGTTCGGCGCCGAAGCCGTGTCGCTGCCCGGCGAACACCACGGCGTGCTCATGCCGTTCCAGTTCGACACCGGCCATGGCGTGCTCAACCTGGTGAGCACCACCACGGTGTTCGGATCACCGGTGGACATCACGCTGCAGGAACTGGCGCTGGAGACGTTCTTTCCGGCGGATGAGGCCAGCGCCGAGATGCTGCGCGCGATGGCGTAGGCCCTGCCAGCGGGGGGCAGCCTGGCGCCTGCGCCGCGTCGGCTTCAAACCGGCGCGTATGTTCCGGTGCCGTCGGGCCAGGGTGTCAGCACCTCGTAGCCCGCGGGTGTGACGGCCACCATGTGCTCCCACTGGGCGGACAGCGAGCGGTCTTTCGTCACCACAGTCCAGCCATCGGACATTTGCCGGATGTCTCGCTTGCCGGCGTTGAGCATGGGCTCGATGGTGAACACCATCCCGACTTCGAGCTTGAGGCCTTCGCCACGCCGCCCGTAGTGCAGCACGTTCGGATCGTCGTGGTAGACCTGTCCGATGCCGTGCCCGCAGTACTCGCGCACGACGCTGAAATGTTCGCGATGCGCGACAGACTGGATCGCATGGCCGACGTCGCCCAGCGTGGCACCTGGCCGCACCTGCTGGATGCCCGCCCGCATGGCTTCGTAGGTGGTTTCCACCAAGCGCCGTGCAATGGCGCTCGGCTCGCCCACAAAGTACATGCGGCTGGTGTCGCCGAACCAGCCATCCTGGATGACGGCGACATCGATGTTGACGATGTCGCCCTTCTTCAGGATCCTGGTCGCGGAAGGGATGCCATGGCACACCACCTGGTTCACTGAGGTCAGGATGGTTTTTGGGTACCCCTGGTAGCCCAGGTTGGCCGGAATCGCGCCCTGCACGTTCACGATGTGCTCGTGGCAGATGCGGTCCAGCTCCAGCGTGCTCACTCCCGGCACGACATGCGGTCCGACCATCGCGAGTACCTCGGCAGCAAGACGGCCAGCCTGGCGCGCCATCTGGATGTCGTCCTCCGATTTGAGGGTGATGCTGCGCGCCACTAGTGCTTTCCGGCCGCGACGGTGCGCGGCTTGCCCACAGGCGGCGCCACGGCCAGGGCGATGTCCAACCCGCCCGCAAGCTCGGCGCGCACCATCAGCTGGCAGATTTCGCGGTGATCCAGCTCCGGGTGCATCTCGGTCAGCATGCCGACGCGCATCCAGTGCTCGGCTTGCGCATTGATGGACCGGCTCAGCGCCGTCCCCGCCAACCGCAGGTTCTCGTGCATCAGGTCCGAAATTTTGACGATTCCCATCTGAAGTCCTTATATGAAATGTATGCGAATTATATACATTTCATATGCCCACCCTGACGCCAGGCGGGCGCGCTCCTCCATTGGCGAATCACAAAAAAAAACCGCTGCAAAAGCAGCGGCTTTTTTCATCTCAGGACGCTGAAGGCAGCGCAGGGGAACCCGTCAAGCAGTCACGCCCTTTGCAGCATCCGCATATTCCTCGATCTGGTCGAAGTTCAGGTACTTGTAGATCGCCGCGCCGTCCTGGTTCACCACGCCCATGGCTTCGTGGTACTCGGCCACGGTGGGGAGGTGACCCAGCTTGGACGCGATGGCCGCGAGTTCAGCGGAGGCGAGGAACACGTTGGTGTTCTTGCCCAGGCGGTTCGGGAAATTGCGGGTGGATGTGGAAACCACGGTAGCGCCTTCGCGCACCTGCGCCTGGTTGCCCATGCACAGCGAGCAACCCGGCATTTCGGTGCGTGCACCGGCGGTGCCAAAGGCCGAGTAGTGGCCTTCCTTGATGAGCTCACTCTCATCCATCTTGGTGGGCGGTGCCACCCACAGCTTGACCGGGATGTCGCGCTGGCCGCCCAGCAGCTTGGCCGCCGCGCGGAAGTGGCCAATGTTGGTCATGCACGAACCAATGAAGGCTTCGTCGATCTTGGTGCCAGCCACCTCTGAAAGGGTCTTGGCATCGTCCGGATCGTTCGGGCAGCAGAGGATGGGCTCCTTGATGTCGGCCAGGTCAATCTCGATGACGTGGGCGTACTCGGCGTTCTTGTCGGCCTCGAGCAGGGTCGGGTTGGCCAGCCAGGCTTCTACTTTCTCGATGCGGCGCTCCAGCGAGCGCTTGTCGGCGTACCCGTTGGCGATCATGTTCTTCATCAGCACCACGTTGCTGGTGAGGTACTCCTTGACCGGCTCGGGGTTGAGCTTGATGGTGCAGCCTGCGGCCGATCGCTCGGCGGAGGCATCGCTCAGCTCGAACGCCTGTTCAACCTTGAGGTTCGGCAGACCTTCGATCTCCAGGATGCGGCCGGAGAAAGCGTTGATCTTGCCGGCCTTGGCCACCGTCAGCAGGCCGGCCTTGATGGCGTACAGCGGGATCGCGTGCACCAGATCGCGCAGGGTCACGCCCGGCTGCATCTCGCCCTTGAAGCGCACCAGCACCGACTCGGGCATGTCCAGCGGCATCACGCCGGTGGCCGCACCGAAGGCCACCAGGCCGGAGCCGGCGGGGAAGCTGATGCCGATGGGGAAGCGGGTGTGCGAATCGCCACCGGTGCCCACGGTGTCGGGCAACAGCAGGCGGTTGAGCCACGAGTGGATCACGCCGTCGCCGGGACGCAGGGCCACACCGCCGCGGTTGCTGATGAAAGCCGGCAGCTCGCGGTGCGTCTTCACGTCCACCGGTTTCGGGTACGCCGCCGTGTGGCAGAACGACTGCATCACCATGTCGGCGCTGAAGCCCAGGCAGGCCAGGTCCTTCAGCTCGTCGCGCGTCATGGGGCCAGTGGTGTCCTGCGAGCCCACGGTGGTCATGCGGGGTTCGCAGTAGGTGCCTGGGCGCACGCCGAAACCTTCGGGCAGGCCCACGGCGCGCCCCACCATTTTTTGCGCCAGCGTGAAGCCGGCGTTGGTGGCGGCGGGCGGCTGCGGCAGGCGGAACGCGGTGCTGGCGGCCAGGCCCAGGAACTCGCGCGCCTTGGCGGTGAGCGAGCGGCCGATGATGAGGTTGATGCGGCCGCCGGCGCGCACTTCATCGAACAGCACGTCGCTGCGCAACTGGAACTCGACCAGCGGCTTGCCGTCCTTGGTGATCTTGCCTTCGTAGGGATGGATGTCGATCACGTCGCCCATTTCGAGCTTGCTCACATCCACCTCAATCGGCAGCGCGCCGGAGTCTTCCTGCGTGTTGAAGAAGATGGGCGCGATCTTGCCGCCGAGCGTGACGCCGCCGAAGCGCTTGTTGGGCACAAAGGGAATGTCCTCGCCGGTGGCCCAGATGACGCTGTTGGTGGCGCTCTTGCGGCTGGAACCGGTGCCCACTACGTCGCCCACGTATGCGACCAGATGACCCTTCTTCTTCAGGTCGTCGATGAACTGCATCGGGCCGCGCTTGCCGTCTTCCTCGGGCTTGAAGGCCGCGCCTTCGCGGGTGTTCTTCAGCATCGCCAGGTAGTGCAGCGGGATGTCCGGGCGGCTCCAGGCATCTGGCGCGGGCGAGAGGTCGTCGGTGTTGGTTTCGCCGGGCACCTTGAACACGGTCACGGTGATCTTTTTTTCCACTTCCGGGCGGCTGGTGAACCACTCGGCATCGGCCCAGCTCTGGATGACCTGGCGCGCCTTCAGGTTGCCGGCCTTGGCCTTCTCGGCCACGTCGTTGAAGAAGTCGAACATCAGCAGCGTCTTCTTCAGGCCTTCGGCCGCCACGCTCGCCACTTCCTCGTCATCGAGCAATTCGATCAACGGGTGCACGTTGTAGCCACCCACCATGGTGCCGAGCAGCTCGGTGGCTTTGGTTTTGGAGATCAAGCCTACCGCCACGTCGCCGTGCGCCACGGCGGCGAGGAAGCTGGCCTTCACCTTGGCGGCGTCATCCACGCCCGGCGGCACGCGGTGCGTGAGCAGGTCCAGCAGGAAGGCCTCTTCACCGGCCGGTGGCGACTTGATCAGTTCGATCAGCGCGGCCACCTGCTTTGCTTCGAGCGGCAGCGGCGGAATACCCAGCGCAGCGCGCTCGGCGGTGTGGGCGCGGTAGTCGGTGAGAAAGGTGGTGGACATGTCGTACTCCGATGGGATGGAAAGCGTGGGGTAGAAAAATGAAGTTCTCGAAAGCAAGCTCAGTGCCCGAGCACAGCGGGTTCGGCGAAGTGGCGCTGCACCGCATCGGGCAGTGCCAGGCCGGTCTGGTGTGCGCGTTCGAGCACCTGCCAGAAATAGCGGTAGCTGGCGCGGTCGTGCAGGCGGCCCTCGAACTGCACGGGCGCCCAGTCGGCGGCCATGGCGCGTTCGATGAGCGCGGCAGCGGTATCCACCTCGCGCGCCAGCGGAGCGAACGCCGCCAGGATCGGGCGAATCTGGTCGGGGTGGATGCTCCACATGCGGGTGTAACCGAGCTCGGCGGCGGCCTTGCGCGCGGCGGCGCCCAGCGCCTCCAGATCCTTGAACTCGGTCACGACACAGTGCGCAGGCACCTTGCCGTGCGCATGGCAGGCGGACGCCATTTCCAGCTTGGCGCGCAGCACCAGCGGATGCGAAAACTGGCCTTCGATGCTCATGCCATGCGCAGGAATGGCGCCACCGTGCGCAGAGACAAAGTCCATCAGCCCGAAGCTCAGGCTCTGGACGCGTGGATGGGCCGCAATGTCGAAGGCGCGGTGGATGGCAGCGGGGGATTCGATGAGCACGTGCAGCGGCAAGGCGGTGGCACCCGCCGCGTCAAGCGCCGCCGCCGCGCGTTGCACGTCGGCCACCGATTCCACCTTGGGCACCATCAGGTGGCACAGGCGGTGCCCCGCGCGGCCAGCTATCGTGGCCACGTCGGCGTCAAAAGCCGAGTGATCCACAGGGTGCACGCGCACAGCCACCCGGGCCTGCGGCGCAGCAGCCAGCGCGAGCTCGATCACCAGCTGGGCGTGTTCGGCCTCACCGCCCACAGGTGCGCCGTCCTCGCAATCCAGCGTCACGTCGAACACGCAGGCGCCAAATTCCTCGGCCATCTCGGCCTGCAGCGCCAGGCTTTTTCGCATTCGCGTCTCCACCCCGCTGTAGTGGTCGCAGACCGGCAGCGAAAAAGCGCCGGCCTGGGCCCCGAGAAGGATGGAACGCGGATGGGTCACTTCGCGGTTACCAACCGGTTACAGCAGGTGCTTAACGCCGTCCTGCTCGCCTTGCAGCTCGGCCAGGGTCTTGTTGATGCACTCTTGCGAGAAGGCGTCGATGGTCAGGCCTTCCACAACCTTGTATTCGCCGTTTTCGCAGGTGACGGGGAAACCGAACATCACGTCCTTGGGAATGCCATACCAGCCTTGCGAAGGAATGCCCATGGTGACCCACTCGCCGTTCGTGCCCAGCGCCCAGTCGCGCATGTGGTCGATGGCCGCGTTGGCGGCCGAGGCGGCGGAAGACAGGCCACGCGCCTCGATGATCGCCGCGCCGCGCTTGCCCACGGTGGGCAGGAACACGTCCTTGTTCCAGACCTGGTCGTTGATCATGTCCTTGACCGAGGCGCCGTCGATGGTGGCGAAGCGGTAGTCGGCGTACATGGTGGGCGAGTGGTTGCCCCACACGGCCAGCTTCTTGATGCTGGCCACCGGCTTGCCGGTCTTGGTGGCGATCTGCGAGGCAGCGCGGTTGTGGTCCAGGCGCAGCATGGCAGTGAAGTTGCCCGGCTTCAGATCGGGCGCGCTCTTCATGGCGATGTAGGCATTGGTGTTGGCGGGGTTGCCCACCACCAGCACCTTGACGTTGCGCGAAGCCACCGCATTGAGTGCCTTGCCCTGGGCGATGAAGATGGCGCCGTTGATGGCCAGCAGCTCGGCACGCTCCATGCCGGGGCCACGGGGCCGCGAACCCACCAGCAGGGCGTAGTCGGTGTCCTTGAAGGCGGTCATCGGGTCGCTGTGGGCTTCCATCCCGACCAGCAGCGGGAAGGCGCAGTCGTCGAGTTCCATCATCACGCCCTTGAGCGCCTTCTGGGCCTTTTCGTCAGGAATTTCAAGGAGTTGCAGGATCACCGGCTGGTCCTTGCCGAGCATTTCGCCGGAGGCGATGCGAAACAGCAGGGCGTAACCGATCTGGCCAGCGGCGCCAGTGACGGCAACGCGAACGGGCTTCTTGTTCATGGTGAAAACTCCGGAAAAGGACGTTGGAAATTGATCAAAGCAGCCGGCGAGTGTACCCTCGGAAACCCTGATACGTCAATTTGTCTTATGTCTTATATAAGATATGATTGCGTCTCACCAGCGCCTCCATGGCGCCTGAAAAGCATGGCCACTCCGTCCCACATTTCCACGGCATCTGCCGACGCTTCGCCTGCCGAAGCGCCGGACAACACCGCGCCGGCTTTCAGCCCGCTGTACCAGCAAATCAAGACGCTGATCCTGCGCAGTCTGCAGGCGGGCGAGTGGAAACCGGGCGACATGATCCCCAGCGAATTCGACCTGGCCGCGCGCTTTCGCGTCAGCCAGGGCACGGTGCGCAAGGCCATCGACGAACTGGCCACCGACAACCTGCTTGTGCGCCGGCAAGGCAAGGGCACCTTCGTGGCCACGCATGCCGAGCAGCACACGCAGTACCGTTTCCTGCGCCTGCTGCCCGATACGGGCACGTTGCAGGACCAGGGTCCGGCCGAACGCCGCATCATCGAATGCAGGCGCCAGCGCGCGCCGGCCGAGGTGGCGCGCCAGCTCGCCCTGCGCACCGGCGACGCGGTGCTGCAGGTCAAACGCGTGCTGGCCTTCGACGGCGTACCGGCCATCCTGGAAGAACTCTGGCTGCCGGGCGTGCCCTTCAAGGGCCTGACCGCAGAGACGCTTGCAGACGACAAGGGTCCGATGTATGCCCTGTTCGAGACGCAGTTCGGGGTGCGCATGGTGCGGGCCGTGGAAAAAATCAAGGCGGTGGGTGCCGACGCAGAGTCCGCGCCCCTGCTGGGTGTGCCTGCGGGTACGCCGCTGCTGAGCGTGGAGCGGCTGGCTTTCACCTACAACGACGAGCCCATGGAGCTTCGGCGCGGCCTCTACCGCACCGATGCGCGCCACTACCGCAACGAATTGAGCTGATGGCGGCACCGGTGGTGGCTACCGCAGACAGCAACAGCCCCGCGTCAGCCTGCGGTATGGTGCGTTGCAATAGAATTTGCGGGCTCTGGTAAAACCGTTGACGGAAGTTACCAACGAGTTACAGCCTCTTTTCCCCCACTGTTCCTCCCGCCCCCTCTCCCCGGATGAAAGCCCCACCATGACCGAGTTGACCAAAAAGCGGCCCGAGTACCGCAACATCAACGCATTCAAGGACCTCACCACCTACCGGATGCCTGCGGCTGCCTGGGTGTCGATCCTGCACCGCGTCAGCGGCGCCCTGATGTTCCTTCTGCTGCCACTGATTGTCTGGCTGTTCGACACCTCGGTGTCGTCCGAAATTTCCTTCGAACGCTTCAGCGCGGCCTTTGCCGGCGGCATCGGCTTCGTGCCGGGCTGGTTTTTCAAGCTGGTGGTGCTTGCTCTCATCTGGGCCTATCTGCACCACCTCATTGCCGGCATGCGCCACCTCTACATGGATGCCTTCCACGCCGTGAGCAAGGAATTCGGCAAGAGCTCGGCTCTGGTCACGCTGGTGGCGAGCATTGGCCTCACGGTGGTGCTGGGCGCCAAGTTGTTTGGCTTGTATTGATCGCGACCAGGAAAACAAAACCATGTCTGTCAATTACGGTTCCAAGCGCGTCGTCACCGGCGCCCACTACGGCCTGCGCGACTGGCTCGCCCAGCGCATCACGGCCGCCCTCATGGCCATCTTCACGCTGATCGTGCTGGCGCGGGTGGTGTTCACACGCGGCCCCATCGGCTACGAAAGCTGGGCCGCCATCTTCTCCAGCCAGTGGATGAAAGCGCTGACTTTTGCCGTCTTCCTGGCCCTGGCCTACCACGTGTGGGTGGGCATGCGCGACATCTGGATGGACTACGTCAAGCCGGCGGGGATCCGCCTCGCGCTGCACGTCTTCACCATCGTCTGGCTCCTGTCCTGCCTGGGCTGGGCTGTTCAAGTTCTCTGGAGGCTCTGAAGCCATGTCCGCATCTGCATCCCTTCCCAAGCGTCAGTTTGACGTCGTCATCGTCGGTGCCGGCGGCTCCGGCATGCGCGCCTCGCTGCAACTGGCGCGCGCTGGCCTCAAGGTGGCCGTGCTTTCCAAAGTGTTCCCCACCCGCTCGCACACGGTGGCTGCGCAAGGCGGCATCGGCGCCTCGCTCGGCAACATGAACGAGGACAACTGGCACTACCACTTCTACGACACCATCAAGGGTTCGGACTGGCTGGGCGACCAGGACGCCATTGAGTTCATGTGCCGTGAAGCACCCAAGGTGGTTTACGAGCTCGAGCACTTCGGCATGCCGTTCGACCGCAACCCCGACGGCACCATCTACCAGCGCCCCTTCGGCGGCCACACCGCCAACTACGGTGAAAAGCCGGTGCAGCGCGCATGCGCCGCGGCCGACCGCACCGGCCATGCCATGCTGCACACGCTGTACCAGCAGAACGTGCAGGCGCGCACCACCTTCTTCGTGGAGTGGATGGCGCTCGATCTGATCCGCGACGCCAGCGGCGACGTGGTGGGCGTGACCGCGCTGGAAATGGAAACCGGCGAAACCTACATCCTCGAGGCCAAGACCACGCTGCTGGCCACCGGCGGTGCCGGCCGCATCTTCGCGGCTTCCACCAACGCCTTCATCAACACCGGCGACGGCCTGGGCATGGCGGCACGCGCCGGCATCCCGCTGCAGGACATGGAGTTCTGGCAGTTTCACCCCACCGGCGTGGCCGGCGCGGGCGTGCTGCTCACCGAAGGCTGCCGCGGTGAAGGTGCGATTCTTCGCAACGCCAATGGCGATCGTTTCATGGAGCGCTACGCGCCCACGCTGAAAGACCTGGCGCCCCGCGACTTCGTCTCCCGCTGCATGGACCAGGAAATCAAGGAAGGGCGTGGTTGTGGTCCGAACAAGGACTACATCCACCTCGACATGACGCACATCGGCGTCAACGACATCATGAAGCGCCTGCCCTCGGTCTACGAGATCGGGCACAACTTTGCCAACGTCGACATCACCAAGGATCCGATCCCCGTTGTGCCGACCATCCACTACCAGATGGGTGGCATCCCGACGAACATCCATGGCCAGGTCGTCACGCCCGATGGGCAGGGCAGCCAGAAGGTGGTCAACGGTCTGTACGCAGTGGGTGAATGTTCCTGCGTAAGCGTGCACGGCGCCAACCGCCTGGGCACCAACTCGCTGCTCGACCTGCTGGTGTTTGGCCGCGCGGCCGGCAACCACATCGTGCAGTACAACGACAAGAACAAGACCCAGAAGCCGCTCCCGGCCGACGCTGCCGACAAGACGCTGGCCCGCCTGGCTCGGCTGGACAACGCCACCGACGGTGAGTATTCGCAGGATGTGGCCAACGACCTGCGCACCGCGATGCAGCTGCACGCCGGCGTGTTCCGCACCCAGGCCAGCATGGACGAAGGCGTGGTCAAGATCAACGCGATGCGCGCACGCGTGGCCGCCATTGCACTCAAGGACAAGTCCAAGGTGTTCAACACCGCGCGCATCGAGGCGCTCGAAGTCGAGAACCTGATCGAGTGCGCGCAGGCCACCATGACCTCGGCCGCTGCCCGCCACGAATGCCGCGGCGCCCACACCGTCAACGATTACGAGCGACCGGCCGACGATGCGCAGTTCCCGCTGGGTCGCAACGACGCGGAGTGGATGAAGCACACGCTGTGGCACAGCGCCGACAACAGCCTGACCTACAAGCCTGTCAACCTGAAGCCCCTGACCGTGGAGTCGGTGCCCCCCAAGGTACGCACTTTCTGACACCACCGTTCCCACGACGCTCGGAGAAAAAACACCATGGCCAAACGCACATTCAAGATTTACCGCTACGACCCCGAAAAGGACGCGAAGCCGTACATGCAGACCATCGAGGTGGAGCTCGATGGACATGAGCGCATGCTGCTGGACGCGCTGATGAAGCTGAAGGCGGTCGACCCGTCCATCTCCTTCCGCCGTTCCTGCCGCGAAGGCGTGTGCGGCTCTGACGCGATGAACATCAATGGCAAGAACGGTCTGGCCTGCCTGACCAACATGAACACGCTGCCTGGCGTGATTACCTTGAAGCCGCTTCCTGGTCTGCCCGTGGTGCGCGACCTGATCGTGGACATGACGCTGTTCTTCAAGCAGTACAACAGCATCAAGCCCTACCTGATCAATGAGTCGGTAGCGCCCGAGAAGGAACGCCTGCAAAGCCCTGAAGAGCGCGACGAGCTCAACGGCCTCTACGAATGCATCCTGTGCGCCAGCTGCTCCACGAGCTGCCCGAGCTTCTGGTGGAACCCGGACAAGTTCGTTGGCCCTGCCGGCCTGCTCCAGGCCTACCGCTTCATCGCCGACAGCCGCGACGAAGCCACGAGCGAACGCCTGGACAACCTGGAAGACCCTTACCGCCTGTTCCGCTGCCACACCATCATGAACTGCGTGGATGTCTGCCCGAAGGGCCTGAATCCCACAAAGGCGATCGGCAAGATCAAGGAAATGATGGTGATGCGCTCGGTCTGAGCACACGCCCACCGCACCCATGGACGCCACCACCACCGAAGCCCTGCTCGACGAACGCGCTCTGAGCAAACTGCGCTGGAGGTGCCGCCGCGGGCTGCTCGAGAACGATCTGTTCATCGAGCGCTTCTTTGCCAGGCACGAATCTGGCTTGACCGTGGGTCAGGCCGATGCCCTGGGGGTCTTGATGGATCTGTCCGACAACGATCTGCTCGATCTGTTGCTGGGCCGCAAGCCTCCAGAGGGTGATCTGGTCCGTGACGATGTCACGCAAGTGCTGGGCATGCTTCGCGCCGCCCGGCAACCCGTTTAAGTCAGCCTTAAAAGGAAACCGCATGAAACTCGTAGACAACAAAGCCACCCTGTCGTTCTCCAACGGCAGCCCCAGCGTGGATCTGCCGGTGTACGCCGGCAGCATCGGGCCGGACGTGATCGACATCCGCAAGCTCTACGCGCAGACCGGCATGTTCACCTACGACCCGGGCTTCCTGTCCACTGCCGCCTGCCAGTCGGCCATCACCTACATCGACGGTGACAAAGGCGAACTGCTGTACCGCGGCTACCCCATCGAGCAGCTGGCCACCCAGTGCGACTACCTCGACACCTGCTATCTGCTGCTCAACGGCGAACTGCCGAACGAGAAAGAGCGTGGCGACTTCCACAAACTCGTGATCAACCACACCATGGTCAACGAGCAGATGCAGTTTTTCCTGCGCGGCTTCCGTCGCGACGCCCATCCGATGGCGGTGCTGACCGGCCTGGTGGGCGGGCTGTCGGCCTTCTACCACGACAGCACGGACATCAACAATCCGAAGCACCGCGAGATCGCTGCCATTCGCCTGATTGCCAAGATGCCCACGCTGGTGGCCATGGCCTACAAGTACGGCATTGGCCAGCCCTACATGTACCCGAAGAACGACCTGAGCTATTCGGGCAACTTCCTGCGCATGATGTTCGGCACGCCGTGCGAGGAATACCAGGTCAACCCGGTGCTGGAACGCGCGCTGGACCGCATCTTCATCCTGCACGCCGACCACGAGCAGAACGCCTCCACCTCCACCGTGCGCCTGTGTGGCTCGTCGGGCACCAACCCCTTCGCCGCGATCGCAGCGGGCGTGGCCTGCCTTTGGGGCCCCGCCCACGGCGGCGCCAACGAAGCCTGCCTGAACATGCTGGAAGACATCCAGCGCCAGGGCGGCGTGTCCAAGGTCGGCGAATTCATGGAGAAGGTCAAGGACAAGAACTCCGGCGTCAAGCTGATGGGCTTTGGCCACCGCGTCTACAAGAACTACGACCCCCGCGCCAAGCTCATGCAGGAAACCTGCAACGAAGTGCTGCAGGAACTCGGCCTGGAAAACGATCCCCTCTTCAAGCTGGCCAAGGAGCTGGAGAAGATCGCTCTGGAAGACGAGTACTTCGTCTCGCGCAAGCTGTACCCGAACGTGGACTTCTACTCCGGCATCGTGCAGCGCGCCATCGGCATCCCGGTCAACCTGTTCACCGGCATCTTCGCGCTGGCCCGCACGGTGGGCTGGATCGCCCAGCTCAACGAAATGATCAGCGACCCGGAATACAAGATCGGCCGCCCGCGCCAGCTCTTCACCGGCTCGGAGCGACGCGATATCAAGCCGATCACCAGCCGCTGAGCCGTTCAGCCTCGAACAAGGCCCGCCAACGAGCGGGCCTTTTTTCGTCCATGCCTTCGCGCAGAAGCAAAGCAACCATCGCCATTGGAGATGCCACACCTCCGATTCATGAAGGAAAATGATTCGCTGGCATCTCATAACGAGAAGCCAAAAGCCCATGCTCTCCGAACGCAACTTCGCTCGCCAGATCGACCTCACCTCGCTGCAGCTCTTCGTGGCCGTGTGCGAGCTGGGCAGCATTGGTCGAGCAGCCGAGCGCGAATTCATTGCGGCATCGGCGGTGAGCAAGCGCCTGTCGGACCTGGAAACCGCGCTGGGCACGACTCTTTTTCACCGCCATGCGCGCGGCGTGCGCCTGACGCCTGCGGGAGAAGGCCTGCTGCACCACGCGCGGGCGGTGCTGTTCGGGTTGGAGAAGATGCAGGCTGAGCTGGCCGAGTACGCGGACGGTGTCCGTGGCCACGTGCGCGTGCACGCCAGCATTTCGGCCATCGTGCAATTTCTGCCGGAAGACCTGGGCGCCTTTGCCCGCCTGCATCCCGAGGTCAAGATCGACTTGGAAGAGCACCTGAGCCCCGAGGTGTTGCGCGCCGTGCAGGAAGGCGCTGCCGATCTGGGCCTCTGCAATGGCGCCATGGGCACCATGGGCCTGCAGACCCTTCCCTACCGGCGCGACCGGCTCGTGCTGGTGGTGCCGCACGGGCACGCGCTCGCCAGTTCAGGGCCTGTGTCTTTTGCGGCCTCGCTGCCATTCGACCACGTGGGCCTGCACGCCAACAGCTCCATCCACCTGGCCACGCACCAGGCAGCCACCCAGGCGGGCGCCACCGTGCGCGTGCGCATCCGCGTGACCGGTCTCGACGCGATGTGTCGCATGATCGCCAACGGCCTTGGCGTGGGTGTGATGCCCGAGCGCGCCTTCGAGCTGCTGCACGCAGGCGACGCGCTGCAGGCCCTGCCACTGACCGACGCCTGGGCGCAGCGCCAGCTGCTGCTGGTGGCGCGCGATTTCTCCAGCCTTCCCGCCTCGGCGCGCCTTCTGGTGGATCACCTTCAGGCCGACGACCTGCAGCAAGCCGCCTAAAATCCATCCCTCCACGAGACAAGCCCACGCCATGCCACGCACGCTCTACGACAAGATCTGGGACGAACACGTTGTCCACACCGAGGAAGACGGCACGTCCGTCCTCTATATCGACCGCCACCTGGTGCACGAAGTCACCAGCCCGCAGGCCTACGAGGGCCTGCGCCAGGCTGGCCGCAAGGTGTGGCGCGTAAGCTCGGTGGTGGCCACGGCCGACCACAACACGCCCACCACTGGCTGGGACCTCGGCTACGACGGCATCACCGACCCGATCAGCAAGGAACAGATCACCACGCTGAACAGCAACATCGCCGAATTCGGTGCGGCGGCGTTCTTCCCCTTCATGTCCAAACGCCAGGGCATCGTGCACGTGATCGGTCCCGAAAACGGCGCCACCCTGCCTGGCATGACGGTGGTCTGCGGCGACAGCCACACCTCCACCCACGGCGCGTTCGGCGCGCTGGCCCACGGCATCGGCACCAGCGAAGTCGAACATGTGCTGGCCACGCAGACCCTGCTGGCCAAAAAGGCGAAGAACATGCTGGTGCGTGTGGAAGGCCAGCTCGCCAAAGGCTGCACCGCCAAAGACATCGTGCTCGCCATCATCGGCCGCATCGGCACCGCCGGTGGCACGGGTTACACCATCGAATTCGGTGGCGCTGCCATCCGCGCCCTCAGCATGGAAGGCCGCATGACGGTGTGCAACATGGCCATCGAGGCGGGCGCGCGCGCCGGTCTGGTGGCGGTGGACGAAAAAACCATCGAATATGTCAAGGGCCGCCCCCTCTCGCCCACCGGCGTCGAGTGGGATCAGGCCGTGGCGTACTGGAAGACGCTGCGCTCCGACGCCGATGCAAAGTTCGATACGCTGGTCGAACTCGACGCCGCGAAGATCGTGCCGCAGGTGACCTGGGGTACCTCGCCCGAAATGGTGCTCGGCATTGACGGTCACGTGCCGGACCCCGATCGCGAAAAGGACGCCAGCAAGCGCGGCGCCATCGAACGCGCGCTCGCCTACATGGACCTGCAGCCCGGCAAGGCGCTCAACGACATCTTTGTCGACAAGGTGTTCATCGGATCCTGCACCAACAGCCGCATCGAAGACATGCGTGAAGCCGCTGCGGTGGTCAAGAAGCTTGGTCAGAAAGTGGCCCGGAACGTCAAGCTCGCCATGGTGGTGCCTGGCTCGGGCCTGGTGAAGGCGCAGGCGGAGCGCGAAGGCCTGCACGAAATCTTCAAGGCCGCTGGCTTTGAATGGCGCGAGCCCGGTTGCTCGATGTGCCTGGCCATGAACGCCGATCGCCTGGAGCCCGGTGAGCGCTGCGCCTCCACCAGCAACCGCAACTTTGAAGGCCGCCAGGGCGCCGGTGGCCGCACGCACCTCGTTTCCCCCGCCATGGCCGCCGCGGCCGCCGTGCACGGCCACTTCGTGGACGTTCGCACCTTTGCCTGATCACCCACCCCGCAACCCACCACTGGAGACCCTCATGAAAACCATCGCATGCATCTTCGCAGCCCTGATCCTGTCGCTGTCCCTCGGCGGCTGCAACACCTGGAGCGGTGTCAAACAAGACGCCAAACAGGCCGGCCAGGCTGCTGGCAAAGGGGTTGAAAAAGCGGGCGAAAAAATTCAGGACGTCGCGAAATAACGCGCGCAACACCATGCAGAAATTCACCCTCCACAAGGGTCTCGTGGCTCCCATGGACCGCGAGAACGTCGACACCGACGCGATCATCCCCAAGCAGTTCCTGAAGTCGATCCGCAAGACCGGCTTCGGCCAGAACCTGTTTGACGAATGGCGCTACCTTGACAAGGGTGAGCCCGGCCAGGACCCGGCCAGTCGAAAGCCCAACCCGGACTTCGTGCTGAACCAACCGCGCTACGCAGGAGCCTCGGTGCTGCTGGCGCGCAAGAATTTCGGCTGCGGCTCGTCGCGCGAGCACGCACCCTGGGCCATCGATCAGTACGGGTTTCGCGCGCTGATCGCACCCAGCTACGCCGACATCTTCTTCAACAACTGCTTCAAGAACGGGCTGCTGCCGATCGTGCTGCCCGAAGCCCAAGTGGCCCAGTTGTTCGATGAGGTGCTCGCTTTCCCCGGCTACGAACTCACCATCGACCTGGAACGCCAGGTGGTGATCAAGCCACAAGGGGGAGAACTTCCGTTCGACGTGCAGGCTTTCCGCAAATACTGCCTGATCAACGGGCTGGACGACATCGGCCTGACACTGCGCTACAAGGACAAGATCGCCGCCTTCGAAGCGGAGCGCCTGGCCACCAAGCCGTGGCTCGCCCACACCATGCCGGCCTGAAACCCGTTATCTGCTCAATCAACTCAAAACCATTCATGAAAATCGCAGTTCTTCCGGGTGACGGCATCGGCACCGAAATCGTGGCCGAGGCGGTCCGGGTTCTCAACGCACTCGACCTGCCCTTCGAGATGGAATCCGCACTGGTGGGCGGCGCGGCGTACGAGGCCTACGGCCACCCCCTGCCCGAGTCCACCTTGAAGCTGGCCATGGACGCCGACGCCGTGCTGTTTGGCGCCGTGGGCGACTGGAAGTACGACAAGCTCGACCGCCCCCTGCGCCCCGAGCAGGCCATATTGGGCTTGCGCAAACACATGGGCCTGTTCGCCAACTTCCGCCCCGCCATCTGCTACCCCGAGCTGGTCGGCGCCTCCAGCCTCAAGCCCGAGATCATTGCGGGGCTGGACATCCTCATCATCCGCGAGCTCACCGGCGACATCTATTTCGGCCAGCCGCGCGGCCGGCGCACCGCCACCGATGGTCACTTCCCCGGTGCCGAAGAGGCGTTCGACACCATGCGCTACAGCAAGCCGGAGATCGAGCGCATTGCCCACGTGGCTTTTCAGGCCGCGCGCAAACGCAGCAAGAAGGTCACCAGCGTGGACAAGGCCAACGTGCTGGAGACCTTCCAGTTCTGGAAGGATGTGGTCACCGAGGTTCATCAGCAGTACCCGGATGTCGAACTCGATCACATGTATGTGGACAACGCGGCGATGCAACTGGTGCGCGCACCCAAGAAGTTCGACGTCGTCGTCACGGGCAACATGTTTGGCGACATCCTCTCTGACGAAGCCTCCATGCTCACCGGCTCCATCGGCATGCTGCCCTCGGCTTCGCTGAACACGAAGAACCAGGGCCTTTACGAACCCAGCCATGGCAGCGCCCCCGACATCGCGGGCAAGGGCATTGCCAACCCGCTCGCCACCATCATGAGTGCGGCCATGATGCTGCGCTTCAGCCTGAACCAGGAAGCCGCCGCGCAGCGCATCGAGGCGGCGGTGCAGAAGGTGCTGGCCCAGGGTCTGCGCACGCCCGACATCCACAGCGAGGGCACCACGAAGGTGGGCACCATCGAAATGGGTGACGCCGTGTTGCGCGCGCTCTGAGCTAGAATCTCCACCCATGTTTGCCGCCCGCCTGTTCGACCTGAACCTCGCATCCACCGCCATGGTGGGTGTGGCCGCGCGCGCAATCTCCACCAAAACCACGACCATTAAGGGCTGATCCAGCTCCGGAATCGTCGTGCGCCCTCCCTGGCCAGACGAGCCGGGGCAAACAGTCTGGTCTGCACTGTTTTTAACTGAAAGGGCGTTCAAATGAGCAAGTTGGTAGGCCTCGTAGGCTGGCGCGGCATGGTCGGTTCCGTGCTGATGGATCGCATGGCGGCGGAAAACGATTTCGACCTGATCGAACCGCTGTTCTTCTCCACCTCGAATGCCGGCGGCAAGGCCCCGGCCATGGCGAAAAACGAAACCACCCTGCAGGATGCGCACGACATTGCAGCCTTGGAGCGCTGCGACATCGTCATCACCGCCCAAGGCGGCGACTACACCAACGAGGTCTATCCCAAGCTGCGCGCTGCAGGCTGGAAGGGCCACTGGATCGACGCCGCGTCTGCGCTGCGCATGGAAAAAGACGCCGTCATCATTCTCGACCCGGTCAACCTGCCCGTGATCCAGAAGGCCCTCGCCAACGGCGGCAAAGACTGGATCGGGGGCAACTGCACCGTGAGCTGCATGCTCATGGGGGTGGGCGCTCTCTACAAGGCCGGCCTCGTGGAGTGGATGAGCACCCAGACCTACCAGGCTGCCTCAGGTGGCGGCGCACAGCACATGCGCGAGTTGCTCACGCAGTACGGCACGCTCAACGCCGAAGTGCGGGCTCTTCTGGACGATCCCAAGAGTGCCATCCTGGAGATCGATCGCAAGGTCATTGCGCGCCAGCGTGCCCTGAGCGAAGCCGAAACCGCCAATTTCGGTGTCCCGCTGGGTGGCTCTCTGATCCCCTGGATCGACAAGGACCTGGGCAACGGCATGTCCAAGGAAGAGTGGAAGGGCATGGCCGAGACCAACAAGATCCTCGGCATGGGCGAAGGCTTCGATTCGGCGGCCATTCCGGTGGACGGCTTCTGCGTTCGCGTGGGTGCCATGCGCTGCCACAGCCAGGCGCTCACTTTCAAGCTCAAGAAGGACGTGCTCGTGGCCGATATCGAGGCCATGATCGCCGCCGACAACGACTGGGTGAAGGTGGTGCCGAACACCAAGGAAGCCACGCTTCGGGATCTGACCCCAGTGGCAGTGACCGGCACCATGACCATCCCTGTGGGACGCGTGCGCAAGCTGGCGATGGGCCCGGAGTATGTGGGCGCATTCACCATCGGTGACCAGTTGCTCTGGGGCGCGGCCGAACCGCTGCGGCGGATGCTGCGCATCCTGCTGGAGTCCTGAGGCACCGGGGGAAGAGCGGACCTTGTATCTGGTGGCGGGCGATCACGTTGCGCCTCTGCAACGCAAACGCTACGCCTCGTCGCAGTAGATGACCGGCTGAGAAACTCAAGCGGATTCTCAGCTTGTCACCGTAATCTGTTGATGTTAAGGTCAATTCTCGGTTTTTTACGTCGAGGTCCAAGTGCCATCCACCCCCCGCCAAACCCCATCTCCACAGACCCGATCCTTGCAACAAAGCGTAGGAGTTCGAGGTCTTGCCCGGTTGCATGCGGTCGCCGCGGCGGCACTGCTTTGCACAAGCCTGCTGCACCCCTCTGATGCCCACGCGCTCGCGCTGGGCCGGGTGGTCGTCCAGTCAGCGCTGGGCGAGCCCCTGCGCGCCGAAATCGACGTGCCCGACATCAACAGCGAAGAAGCTTCCAGCCTCCGAGTGGGTCTGGCTTCAACGGACGCCTTCCGGGCCGCCGGCGTGGACTACGGTGCCGCGTTGAGCAGTGTTCAGATCAGCCTGCAGCGACGTGCCGATGGCCGCGCTTTCCTGCGCCTGACCAGCTCGCGCCCCATGACCGAGCCCTTCGTCGACCTGATCGTCGAAGCCAACTGGTCGTCGGGCCGCATCGTGCGCGACTACACGCTCCTGTTCGATCCACCCAACCTTCGTCCGGCGCCCCAGCCTGTACCAGTGGCACCGGGCGTCTCTGCCCCCGCGCCTTCCAGCACTCAAGCTCCGAGGCCCATTCCGCCGATGGCGCCGGCACCAGCCGCCCGCGCACCTCAGCCCGCGCTCCCGGCGGCCAGTGCACCAGCACCCGTCGCAAGTCCTGCCCCTGCCCCTGCCCCCACCTCCGCACCGGCTGCATCTGGCGGCGGCGGTCAGGTGCGCGTGCAGTCGGGCGACACGGCTGGCCGCATTGCAGCGGCGAACCGCCCTGCCAACGTCTCGCTCGACCAGATGCTGGTCGCCATGTTGCGCTCCAACCCGAACGCGTTCATTGGTGGCAATGTCAACCGCATCAAGGCGGGTTCGGTGCTCGATCTGCCGGCCCAGCAGGAAGCCGCAGCCATCAATCCGGGTGAAGCGCGGCAGACCATCGCCGCCCAGAGCCGCGACTTCAACGAGTTCCGACGCCGCCTTGCAGGCAGCGTGCCCGATGCCGGCGTCGCTGCCGCCGACCGTCAGGCTGCAGGTCAGATCCAGACCGAGGTGAAGGAAGCCAAGCCCGCCGCCCCGTCCGCCGACAAGCTCACGCTGTCGAAGGAAGCCGCTGCGGCTGCCGCCAGCCAGGCCAGCCGCGAGGCCCAGATCGCCAAGGAGCGCCAGACCAAGGACGCTTCAAATCGGGTGGCCGAACTCTCGCGCAACATCGAGGAACTGTCCAAGCTGGGCGGCGGCTCTGCGCCGGGCACAGCCGCCACGCCGCCTGCTGCTGCGCCTGCCGCACCAGCAGCACCCACAGCACCCACAGCGCCTGCAATGACGCCCCCCGCGACAGCACCCGCTGCCGAGGCACCTCCACCTGCCGCACCGGCAGTGACCTTGCCCACGACACCTCCGCCTGTGGGGGCTGCGTCCGAGCCAGCCGCTGCACCACCCGCAGCGGCGCCAGCAGAACCCGCTGCCTCTGCCCCCTCCACCACGCCCGCACAGGTGGCGCCCCCGAGGCCAGTGCCGGTTCCGCTTCCCGACGAGCCTTCCTTCATCGACCAGTTGCGTGACAACCCGCTGGTGTTGCCTCTGGCCGGTGGCCTGCTGGCCTTGCTGGCGGCTTTCGGCTTCTACCGCCTGCGTCAGCGCAAGCACGGTTCAAGCGTGGACAGCTCGTTCCTTGAAAGCCGCCTCCAGCCCGATTCCTTCTTCGGATCCAGCGGCGGCCAGCGCATCGACACCGCAGAGTCGGTGGCGTCCGGTTCGTCCATGGTGTATTCGCCCAGTCAGCTCGATGCGGCTGGCGACGTGGACCCGGTGGCCGAAGCCGACGTGTACCTCGCTTACGGTCGCGATCTGCAAGCCGAGGAAATCCTCAAGGAAGCGATGCGCAGCACGCCAACGCGTGTGGCCATTCACAACAAACTGCTGGAAATCTACGCCAAGCGCCGCGACGCGCGCGCCTTCGAGGTGGTGGCCACCGAGGCTTACGGCCTGACGCAGGGTCAGGGGCCCGAATGGGAGCATGCCTGCGAGATCGGCCGTGAGCTCGATCCCTCCAACCCCCTGTACCAGCCGGGCGGCGTTCCTGCCGTGAAGGCGGGCGCTGTTGCGGGCCTGGCAGGCGCCGGCATGAACACCATGCCGTTCGCCAGCAGCACGCTGGCCGAAACCGGCAACGCCGGCACACCGTCGGACCTGGCGAACCTTGACCTCGATCTGGACTTCTCGCTGGATGAGCCATCGGCGCCCGCGCCGCTGGGCGCCACGAGCACTGGCCGCGCCGCCACATCCGACGCCGCACTTTCCGGCATGGACGATCTCAATGCCACAGAGGCCCTGACGAGCCAGCGCGTCGACGAGAAAGAAGCTTCGCCCTCCATGTCGATGGACTTCGACCTCGACTTCCCCTCCGGCCCGGCACCCCTCGGCCCCAATGGCGATGCAGCGGCCGCGAGCGAGACCACCTCGCTGCGGGGCTCGCTCGATCAGCCGGCACCCATGTCGCTGGACCTCGATGTACCGGCGCCTGTGGCGGCACCCAGCCAGCCCGCCGCCATGCCTGAAATGATGTCGTTCAACCTCAACGACATTAATCTTGATCTGGACGCAGCGCCGTCCAGAATGCCGCAAGACGACAACACCAGCTCGGGCCGCCTGACGGAAGAGAACCCGCTGGAGACCAAGCTCTCGCTGGCCGAAGAGTTCCGCGCCATTGGCGACTTCGAAGGTGCCCGATCGCTGGCCGAGGAAGTGCTCGCCGAGGCCTCGGGCACGCTCAAGACCAAGGCCGGCACTTTCCTCGCCGACCTGGCCTGACGCGCTGGCTTGATTCCCCCTTTACACAGCCCCGTGGCGGCAGCCGTTGAAGGGCGCCAGCGCGTGGCGCTGGGGCTGAGCTACAACGGATGCGCTTACGACGGCTGGCAGAGCCAGGCGGATGGCCGCACGGTGCAGGATCATCTGGAACATGCGCTGACGCGGTTCACCGCCCAGGAACCCGTCAAGACCCTTTGCGCTGGCCGCACCGATGCCGGGGTGCACGGGCTCATGCAGGTGGTGCATTTCGACACGACCGTGAACCGCCCGGAAAATGCCTGGGTGCGTGGCACCAACAGATTTCTGCCCAAGGACATCGCCGTTCAATGGGCGCGCCATGTGCCAGACAGCTTCCACGCCCGTGCCAACGCTCGCGCACGCCGATACGCTTACGTACTGCTCGAATCGCCCGTGCGGCCCAGCGTCGACACCGGCCAGGTGGGCTGGGTGTTTCGTCCGCTATCGATGGCGCCCATGGTGGAGGCGGCGCACGCACTGGTGGGTGAACACGATTTCACCTCGTTTCGTGCAGCCCAGTGCCAGGCCCATTCGCCCGTCAAACACTTGCTGCGCGTCGACGTTTCACGCCGCGGCAACTACTGGCGCTTTGAATTTGAGGCCACTGCCTTCCTGCACCACATGATCCGCAACATCATGGGCTGTCTGATCGCCATCGGCATCGGCAGTCGCCCGCCGGAATGGATGACCGAAGTGCTCCTGGCCCGCAGCCGCGACGCCGCGGCCCCCACCTTTTCCCCCGACGGCCTCTACTTTCTCGGACCGGTCTACGATGCGGCTCTGGGTCTGCCCGATCGCACGCCCGCCTTCGACTGGTTGCCATGAAGACCCACCACCGCACGCGCATCAAGATTTGCGGCCTCACGCGCGAAGCCGACGTGGACGCTGCAGTGCGCGCCGGCGCCGATGCCGTGGGTTTCGTGCTCTACGAGCGCAGCGCGCGCCACGTCACGCCCGAACGCGCTGGCGAGCTGGCGCGGTGCCTGCCGCCCTTCGTGATGCCGGTGCTGCTGTTCGTCAACGCCAGCCCGGAGCACATTGCGCGCGGCTGCCAGGCCGTGCCGCAAGCGCTGCTGCAGTTCCATGGCGATGAATCGCCCGCTGAATGTGAGGCTGCCGGGCGGCCCTATCTGCGTGCGGCGCGCATTCCCACAGGATCGAACGGGGGCAGCTTCGATCTTCTAAAATATGCCGAAGATCACCGGGCCGCCCAGGCCATCCTGCTCGACGCGCTGGTCGAGGGCTATGGCGGAGGTGGTCAATCTTTCGACTGGACGGCATTCCCTTGGTCACATCCGCTTCTAAACGCCAGCTCTCGCCTCGTTTTGTCTGGTGGACTCACGCCTGCAAACGTGACCGATGGCATCTTGCGCGTACGGCCCTGGGCCGTTGACGTGAGCTCCGGGGTCGAGGTGTCCAAAGGCATCAAGGATCCCGCCAAATTGCTCGCATTCGTGGCCGCCGTGCGAGCGGCCGACGCACAGACATCCCGCCTGCCTTGAAGACCCCATGGGGTCCGGGCGGCGGCCGAACCGGAAACACCCCATGCAGACCTACCAGCAACCCGACGCCCGAGGCCATTTCGGCATTTACGGCGGCAGCTTCGTGAGTGAAACACTCACCCACGCCATCAACGAACTCAAGGCCGCGTACGCGAAGTACCAGCACGACCCCGAGTTCCTCGCCGAGTTCAAAAGCGAACTGGCCCATTTCGTGGGCCGACCCAGTCCGGTCTACCACGCTGCGCGCATGAGCCGGGAGGCCGGTGGCGCACAGATTTTTCTGAAACGCGAAGACCTCAACCACACCGGAGCGCACAAGGTCAACAACACCATCGGCCAGGCCATGCTGGCGCGCCGCATGGGCAAGCCGCGCATCATTGCCGAGACCGGCGCCGGGCAACACGGCGTGGCCACCGCCACCATCTGTGCGCGCTACGGTCTGGAATGCGTGGTCTACATGGGCAGCGAAGACGTGAAGCGGCAGAGCCCCAACGTGTACCGCATGAAGCTGCTCGGCGCCACGGTGGTGCCTGTGGAATCGGGCAGCAAGACGCTGAAGGATGCGCTCAACGAAGCCATGCGCGACTGGGTGGCCAACGTGGACAACACGTTCTACATCATCGGCACGGTGGCGGGCCCGCACCCTTACCCCATGATGGTGCGCGACTTCCAGAGCGTGATCGGCGAGGAATGCCTGGTGCAGATGCCTGACATGCTGAAAGCAGCCGGTTGCCGAGGTGAACAACCCGATGCGGTGATCGCCTGCGTGGGCGGCGGCAGCAACGCCATGGGCATCTTCCACCCGTACATCGGTCATGCACACACACGCCTGATCGGCGTGGAGGCGGCGGGCGAAGGGCTGGAGAGCGGCAAGCATTCGGCATCGCTGCAGAAAGGCAGCCCTGGCGTGCTGCATGGCAACCGCACCTATGTGCTGCAGGACGACAACGGCCAGGTGACCGAGACGCACAGCGTGAGCGCTGGCCTGGACTACCCGGGCGTGGGGCCGGAACACGCCTACCTCAAGGACATCGGACGCGCCGAGTACGTGGGCATCACCGACACCGAGGCACTCGAAGCGTTTCACTACCTTTGCCGCACCGAGGGCATCATTCCGGCACTGGAATCCAGCCATGCCGTGGCCTACGCCATGAAGCTGGCAAAGACCATGAAGCCCGACCAGTCGATTCTGGTCAACCTGTCCGGACGCGGAGACAAGGACATCGGGACGGTGGCCGACCTTTCGGGCGCGGACTTTTACGACCGACCTTCCATGCGGGGGCTCACCGTCAAGGGAGGCCAGACAAAATGAGCCGCATCGAACAGACCTTCGCGCAGCTCAAGGCCAAAAACCGGAAGGCCTTGATTCCCTACGTCACCGCCGGGTTTCCCTTCGCGGACATCACGCCCGATCTGATGCACGGCATGGCCGAGGCCGGTGCCGATGTCATCGAGCTCGGCGTGCCGTTCTCCGACCCCGCCGCCGATGGCCCGGTGATCCAGAAGGCGGGCGACCGCGCTCTGGCGCTGGGTATCGGCATGACCCAGGTGCTGGCGATGGTGCGCACCTTTCGCGAGCGCAACAGCACGACCCCGGTGGTGCTCATGGGCTACGCCAACCCGGTGGAACGCTACGACCAGAAACACGGCGCAGGCGCCTTCGTGCGCGATGCCGGCGCGGCCGGGGTGGACGGTGTGCTGGTGGTGGACTACCCGCCCGAGGAGTGCGAAGACTTCGCCGCCTCGCTGCGAGCACACAGCATGGACCTCATCTTCCTGCTGGCGCCCACCTCCACCGACGAACGCATGGCCCAGGTGGCCCGGGTGGCCAGCGGCTATGTGTACTACGTTTCACTGAAGGGCGTCACTGGAGCCGGCACGCTGGATGTGGCGCAGGTCGAGGCCATGCTGCCGCGCATCCGCCAGCACGTCCACATTCCGGTGGGCGTGGGCTTCGGCATTCGCGACGCCGAGACCGCCCGCGCCATCGGTCAGACGGCGGATGCGGTGGTGATCGGCAGCAAGATCATCCAGCTGATCGAGAACGAGCCACATGAGAAAGTCGTCGTCGTGGCCTCTCAATTTCTTCGCACCATCCGAAAAGCTCTGGACTCATAGCCCGAAGCCCCCACGCTCCGCCGCTGCGCGGGTCGCTGCCCCCCAAGGGGGCTGGGCCTGCCTTGGGGGCGGCCCGGCGGCTGGCCCGTTTCCGACCACTTGCATGGTTTAATTCCGCTTCGTCTGCAGTCCGCAAGGAGAAAACATGTCCTGGCTAGAAAAGCTACTGCCCCCCAAGATCACCCCCACCGACCCCACCGAGCGCCGCAGCGTGCCCGAGGGGCTGTGGATCAAGTGCCCCAACTGTGAGGCGGTGCTTTACAAAAACGATCTGGAAAAGAACCAGAACGTCTGCCCTCACTGCAGCCACCACCACCGCATCGGTGCGCGCGCGCGCCTCAATGCGTTTCTCGATGCCGAAGGCCGCTACGAGATCGCGCAGGAAGTGCTGCCGGTGGATGCATTGAAGTTCAAGGACAGCCGAAAGTACCCCGAGCGCCTCAAAGATGCGCTGGAGACCACTGGCGAAACCGATGCGCTGGTGGTCATGGGCGGCTCGGTGCTCGGCATCAGCCTGGTCACCGCCTGTTTCGAGTTCGACTTCATGGGCGGCTCCATGGGGTCCGTGGTCGGTGAGCGATTCGTGCGAGGCGTGGAAGAAGCCATCGCCCAGAAGGTGCCGTTCGTTTGCTTCACCGCCACCGGTGGTGCGCGCATGCAGGAAGGGTTGCTCTCCCTCATGCAGATGGCCAAGACCAACGCTTCGCTCACGCGCCTGGCCAAGAAGGGCTTGCCCTACATCAGCGTGCTGACCGACCCCACCATGGGCGGTGTGAGCGCGGGCTTCGCCTTCGTGGGCGACGTGGTGATTGCCGAGCCCAAGGCGCTGATCGGTTTTGCCGGCCCGCGCGTGATCGAAAACACCGTGCGCGTGAAGCTGCCTGAAGGCTTCCAGCGCGCCGAGTTCCTGCAGACCAAGGGCGCCGTGGATTTCATCAGCGACCGGCGGGAACTGCGTGCCCACATCGCCAACCTGCTGGCGATGCTGCAGCGCCAGAGCGCCGACGCGGTGGTCAACGATTGAGTGCCGAGCCCGCCAGCGGGCCTCTGACGCTCCAGCAGCTTCCCCTGTTTCCGCTGCAGACCGTCCTGTTTCCGGGCGGCTGGCTGCCCTTGCGCATCTTTGAGGTGCGCTACCTGGACATGATTGGCCGCTGCCACAAAGCCGGTGCTCCCTTTGGCGTGGTGTGCCTGAGCGAAGGCTCGGAGGTGCGGCGCATCGACCCGACGGCACCACCCAGCGGCGACGCGTTCGCGAGGGAGGTCTTCCACCCTGTGGGGACGCTGGCCCGGATCGAATCCCTGGAGCGGCCCCAGCCGGGGCTGATGGTGATTCAGTGCCAGGGCCTGCAGCGCTTTCAGGTGACGCGCCGCAGCCAGCTGGCACACGGCCTTTGGGTGGCCGATGTACAACTGGATGAGCGAGAAGTATCTGTGCCAGTGCCGGAGCATCTGGTCAGCACGCGAGATGCCCTGCAACGCCTGCTGCAGAGCCTGCAGGAGCGCGATCCGAGAAGCCTGGAGCAACTCCCGCTGCGTCCGCCGTACCGCTGGGACGACAGTGGCTGGGTGGCCAACCGCTGGGCCGAGCTGCTGCCCACGCCGGCCGAACTCAAGCAACGCCTGATGGCGCTGGACAACCCGATGCTGCGACTGGAACTGGTGTCCGATCTGCTGGACCGCCTCGGCCTGGAAAACTGAGGCCGGCTTGCTGGCGCTTCAGGCCGGCAACAGCGAGAGCGATTGCATGTAACGCGGGCTGACCATCAGCGCATTCCAGGGCAGCGCCGGTGCCATCGGCAGCAGTGCCACGCGGCGCTCCTCGCTCGCGGGATCGGGCTGCCAGTGCCCTTCCAGCACCGCGCGCGACAACGAATCGATGGCCTCGTCGATCGGCGCGCCACCGTCCACCACCGACTGGTTGCACAACAACACCAGATCACAACCCGCCTGCAGCGCGGCCAGGGCTGCGGTGGTAAAGCTCACGGCCTCACCGTCGATCTGCCGCGCTGCGGCCATGCTCAGGTCGTCGCTGAAGATGGCGCCGGTAAAGCCCAATCGACGTCGAAGCACGTCCTGCAACCAGCGCGCCGAAAAGCCCGCCGGGCGCTTGTCCACACGGGGGTAGATCACATGCGCCGGCATCACGGCCTGCAGGCTGGCCGACAGCCAGCCGTATGGCGCCGCATCCTCGGCGAGGATGGCGCGCAGACTGCGGCGGTCGACGGGAATCGCGAGGTGTGAATCGGCCTGCACAAAGCCATGACCGGGGAAATGCTTGCCGCAGTGGCCCATGCCGCTTTGCAGCAGCCCGTGCATGAGGCTTTGCGCGAGCAAGGAAACCATGCGCGGATCGCGTCCGAAGGAGCGGTCGCCGATCACGGAGCTCTCGCCGTAGTCCAGATCGAGCACCGGCGCAAAGCTCAGGTCCACGCCGCAGGCACGCAATTCGGCACCGAGCACGTAGCCCGCAGCAGCGCCAGCGTTCATGGCCTCCATCGCCGAGGCACCCTCGCGCGGGCCAGGGCGCATCCAGAGCTCGCCCAATGCGGCCATTGGCGGCAGGTGCGTGAAGCCATCGGTGCGGAAGCGCTGAACCCGGCCGCCTTCGTGGTCCACCGCAATCAGCAGATCTGGTCGCACCGCCTTGATCTGGCGGCACAAGGTGGTGAGCTGGGCGCGGCTCTTCCAGTTGCGGCCAAACAGAATGACGCCGCCCACCAGCGGGTGCGCCAGTCGCTGGCGGTCGGCCGTGGTCAGGCTGTGGCCTGCGACGTCGATGACAAGGGGAGCGTGAAAGGTCATGGGTGTCTGTTGGGTGAAAGGCTCAGCCTCGCTCCACCACCACGAAGCTGGCGGCGTAGTCGGTCTCGTCGGACACCGTCACATGCGCACGCAAGCCCTGGGCTTCGAACCAGGCCTTGAGCTCACCGTGCAACACGATGACGGGTTTGCCCGAAGGCAGATTGGTGATTTCACAGCTCCGCCAGGTCATGGGCATGCGCATGCCCAGGCCGATGGCTTTGGAAAAGGCTTCCTTGGCGGAAAAGCGGGTGGCCAGGAAACGCACACCCCGCTGCGCGTTGCGCTCGCTGCGCCGACGCCACACCGCAATCTCGGCCTCGGAAAGCACCTTGTGCACGAAGCGCTCGCCCTGGCGCCCCAGCGTCGCCTCGATGCGGCGGATGTCGCAAATATCGGTGCCGATGCCGTAGATCATCTGGCGCGGGCGTCTGCAATGCAGCGGTTGTAGTCGGCAATGGTGGCGGCGTACCCCAGCTCCAGCGCGTCTGCGATCAGCGCATGGCCAATCGACACTTCGCTCACGCCCGGGACTGCACGCAGAAAGGCGGTGAGGTTGTCGCGGTTCAGGTCGTGGCCGGCATTGACGCCCAAGCCGGCATCCAGCGCCGCCTGGGCCGCAGCGCGAAAGCGCTCGAGCTGCTCCGCGCGTTGTGGAGTAGACCAGGCTGCCGCGTAGGGCTCGGTGTAGAGCTCGACCCGGTCAGCGCCAACTGCTTTCGCACCGGCCATCTGAGCCGGCTCGGCGTCCATGAACAGGCTCACCCGCGCGCCCAGCGCTTTTGCCTCCGCGATGAGTGGGCGCAGGCGCTCGGCATCGGCCGGAAAGTTCCAGCCATGGTCGCTGGTGAACTGGCCTTCGCTGTCGGGCACGAAGGTCACCTGGTGGGGGCGCACCGCGCTCACGAAACCCATCAGGTTGTGAAAGGGGTTGCCCTCGATGTTGAATTCGCGATCCGGCCAGTCCTTGAGCAAAGCGGCCAGATCGTGCACATCGTGCGCCCGGATGTGGCGCTCATCGGGTCGGGGATGCACCGTGATGCCGTGCGCGCCCGCCTGCAGGCACAGCGTGGCCGCGCGCGTGACCGAGGGAATGCCCAGGTTGCGCGTGTTGCGCACCAGGGCCACCTTGTTGAGGTTCACCGACAAAGCGGTGGCGTGCGGCGGGAGATGGGGAGCCACGGTCATGGGGTGGTCACGCTGGAGGTTGGATCGGAAGAGGCGTCAGCGTCCAGATCAGCCGCTGGGGCACGCCGCGTCATGGCCTGCACGTCGAGCATCAACTGCCGGGTCTTGAACACACGCACCCCGCAATGGTAGTGCAGCAAATTTCGCAAAGGCAGGCGGATGGCCTGCAGGCAAGAAGCGCAAGCGCGCAATGTGGGCACGAACGGCGCGGGTTCGTCCATGGCCGCCTGCAGCTCCAGCCACTGCTGGCCCATAAGCGCCTGCTCGTCGCCAGCTCGCGCGGCACTCAGCCCACTCTCGGGCAACAACACATAGCGGCGTTGCGGATCAAGGCCGACGAGGGTGCTGCCATCCTGCGAGAGATCGGGCAACAGACCCACGTCCCGCAGCAGCAGCAATTCGAACGCGCGCAAGATGAGCTGCTGCGCATCGCTTTTCTCGGCCAGCAACTGCACCGCGGTGGTGAAGTGGTCGAACAGGCGTTCGTGGGCATCGTCGCGCGCGAGCAGGCGCATGAGCAACTCATTGAGGTAGCTGCCCGAAACCAGCGCCTCGCCAGTGGGCATGACGTGCCCGCCCTGCCACTGGGCCGCCTTGAGGGTGCGAACCTCGGCGTCACCCGTCCACGACACATGCAACGGTTGAAGGGGCAACAGCACCGGACGAAACTGGGAGCTGGGCCGTTTCACGCCCTTGGCCACCAGGGCAATGCGGCCATGGTGGCGGGTGAAAACTTCAAGCACCAGACTGGTTTCGCTCCAGTCGTAGCGGTGGAGGACGAAAGCAGGTTCGTCGGTAAAACGTTTCAGGGCCATGCGGCGTGGCCTCGTGCGTCCAACGGACCGGCTTTATTCGTACCCGAACGACCGCACCCGCGCATCGTCGTCCGCCCAGCCCGACCGCACCTTCACCCACAGCTCGAGGAAAACCTTGCAATCCCAGAGCTTCTCCAGCTCCTGGCGGGCTTCGGTGCCGATGCGTTTGAGTTTCTCGCCGCCCTCACCAATGACCATGCCCTTGTGTCCCTCGCGCTCCACCACGATGGTGGCGGCGATGCGCTTGAGCGCGCCCTCTTCCTCGAACTTGTCGATCACCACGGTGGAGGTGTAGGGCAGTTCATCGCCCGTCAGGCGAAAGAGCTTTTCTCGCACCATCTCGCTGGCCATGAAGCGTTCGCTTCGGTCCGTCAGCGCGTCCGGGTCGTGCATCCAGGGCTGCAGCGGCAGGTACTTCTCGCAGATGGTGAAAAGGCGCTGGATGTCCTTTACGGTCTTTGCCGACATGGGCACGAATTCAGCGAAGGGGTGGCGTTCCTGCATGGAGCGCAGCCAAGGCGCCAGATCGGCGCGGCGGTGCACCAGATCGAACTTGTTGGCCAGCAGCACCACCGGCACATTGGCCGGCAACAACGAGAGCACCTTGGCGTCGGCCTGGTTGAAGCTCCCCGCTTCCACCACGAACAGGATCAGGTCCACGTCGCTCACGGCACCCATCACGGTCTTGTTCAGGGCACGGTTCAGGGCATTGCCATGGCGGGTCTGAAAGCCCGGTGTGTCCACAAAAACAAACTGCGTGGGGCCCAAGGTGCGCATGCCGGTGATGCGGTGCCGCGTCGTCTGGGCCTTGCGCGATGTGATGCTGACCTTCTGGCCCACCAATGCGTTGAGCAGGGTGGACTTGCCCACATTGGGCTTGCCGACGATGGCCACAAAACCGCAGCGCTGGGCGGCCGGATCGATCGGGTCCGGCATTTCTTCGGCAACAGGCGCAGGGGCGGCAGATTCCTTGCCCAGCGCACGCGCCAGCATGGCATCGAGCTCGGGATTGGAAGGAGGTGGTACGGGTACAGGGACAGCGGACATGGATTCAGGAAGACTGGACAGCGCGGGTGACCACGGGGGGCTCGGAAGCGGGGGCACTGGCCTGCGCCGACGCGGGAAGGAGGTGTTGCAACATGGCTGCCGCGGCAGCCTGTTCGCCAGCGCGCCGCGATGCCCCGATGCCGCGCTCGCAATGACCGGTTTCGGTCACAGTGCATTCCACGTCAAAGGTCTGTTGGTGCGCCTCGCCCAGCGTGGCCACCACGCGATAGACCGGCAGTTTCATTTTGCGCGCCTGCAGCCACTCCTGCAATTCGGTCTTGGGGTCTTTGCCCATGGCGCTCATCTGGGCATTGAGCTCGATGCCGCCGTAGAGCCGGTGCACCACCGCAGCAGCGGCCTCAAAGCCGGCATCAAGGTAGACCGCACCGATAACCGCCTCCAGCGCATCGGCCAGGATGGAGGGCCGCTTGTGACCGCCCGAGCGCTTTTCGCCATCGCCAAGACGAAGCCCGGCCGAAATGCCCAGTCCCGTAGCGATCTGCGCCAGCGTGTCCTGTTTGACGAGGTTGGCCCGCACCCGCGACAGATCGCCTTCGGGCAGCTGGTTGAGTTTTTCGAACAGCAGCCCGGACACGGCCAGACTAAGCACCGAGTCGCCCAGGAATTCGAGGCGTTCGTTGTGATCGGCGGTAAAGCTTCTGTGGGTGAGCGCCCGCTCGAGCAGGCGCGGATTGACAAACTGGTGTTGCAGGCGCTTTTGCAGCGCCACAAGCTCCGGGCTCAAAGAGCGGAGCGCCCGCCAGGACGCTTCCAGTCCGCAGCCACGGTCATTTGGATCGACCCTCGTACTTCATGACGAGGTGTGCCGGACCCACAAGGTGAATCTCGCGCAGGTAAGCGAAAGACACCACCACACGATCGCCTTCCTTGCCCACCGTCAGGTCCTTGCCCGAGATGGTGCGAATGTCATCGATCTGGGCAGCCTTGTCGAAGGTGCTGCGCACTTCGGCCACCGTGGTGCCGGCGGCGGCTTTGTCGACCGCCTTCTGAACCGCCATGTACTCGATGTAGGTCGGCGCCACCTGCGCCAGGACAACGCCCGTGTAGGCCAGCAGAACACCCACGATGATCAGGCCGACGAAGGTCAGTCCTTGCTGTTGACGTTTCAATGCCATGACTTCATTCTCCTGAGGCTTGCTGTCACTCGAACGACCCGATGCGGCCAAGATCACCGAAATTCATCCAGACGAAAAAGGCCTTGCCTACGATATTCGCTTCGGGCACAAACCCCCAATACCGTGAGTCGAGTGAATTGTCCCGATTGTCGCCCATCATGAAATAGTGGCCTGCCGGCACCTTGCAGGTCACACCTTCAACGCTGTAGCGGCACTGATCCATAAAGGGAAAATCGGTGGACCGGTTGATGAAGGCGGCCCGATCGTCGTCGTTCAGCGTGTTGTACTGGCGCTGGCCCAGCGTCTCACGGAACTGGCGCGAGTAACGCATGCTGTCGCTGTCGAAAAACTCTGGCTGCGCCGCACGCGGAACCACCTGACCATTCACCGTGAGCTGCTTGTTGATGTAAGCCACCTCGTCCCCGGGCACGCCAATGACTCGCTTGATGTAGTCCAGGCTGGGCTGCGGCGGGTAGCGAAACACCATCACATCGCCCGGCTTGGGGTCGTTGTTGGCGAGCACCTTGATGTTGAACACTGGCAGGCGAACGCCATAGTGGAATTTGTTCACCAGGATCAGGTCTCCGACTCGGAGCGTCGGAATCATGGAGCCCGAAGGGATCTTGAAGGGCTCGAACAGGAATGAGCGCAGCACGAAGACCGCCAGGATCACGGGGAACAAACCGGCGGTCCAGTCCAGCCACCAGGGTTGCATCAGCAGCTTTTGACGCGCGGTCTCCACGTCGCCCTCGATCTGGCTGAATCCCTGCTGAAGAAGCGCCTCCTTGCGCGTGTTGTGCTCTGCCATCAGCTGCATCGCCGCACGGCGGCGCTTCGGCAGGAAGATCGCACGCTCCGCAATCCAGTACACACCCGTCACCACGGTGGCCATCATCAGGAGCACCGCAAAGTTGCCCTCCACCACACCGGAATACCAGGCCAGCGCGTAAGCAGCAAACGCCGCCAGCACCACTGCGGTGACCGTTCCCATGAGCGCCTGCATCAGTCTTGCACCTGCAAAATGGCGAGGAATGCTTCCTGGGGCACTTCCACCGAGCCGATCTGTTTCATGCGCTTCTTGCCTGCTTTCTGTTTTTCGAGGAGTTTGCGTTTTCGCGTGATGTCGCCGCCGTAGCATTTTGCCAGCACGTTCTTGCGCAGCGCCTTGATGGTCTCGCGCGCGATCACGTTACCGCCAATGGCCGCCTGGATCGCCACATCGAACATCTGCCGGCTGATGATCTCACGCATCTTGGCGGCCACAGCCCGGCCGCGGTACTGGGATTGAGAGCGGTGAACGATGATGGACAAGGCGTCCACCTTCTCGCCATTGAGCAGGATGTCGACCTTCACGACGTCGGACGGCCGGTACTCCTTGAACTCATAGTCCATCGATGCATAGCCGCGGCTGACCGACTTCAGCTTGTCGAAGAAATCCAGGACGATCTCGCCGAGGGGCATGTCGTAGGTCAGCATGACCTGCTTGCCGTGGTAGGCCATGTTCAGCTGCATGCCGCGCTTCTGGTTGGCCAGCGTCATGACCGCGCCCACATATTCCTGTGGCATGTACAGATGCACCGTCACGATGGGCTCGCGGATTTCGTCGATCCGGCCCTGGTCCGGCATTTTCGAGGGGTTCTCGACCATGATGACCTCGCCGTCCGGCTTGACCACCTGGTAAACCACGCTCGGCGCGGTCGTAATCAGGTCCTGGTCGAACTCACGCTCCAGGCGTTCCTGCACGATCTCCATGTGCAACAGGCCCAGGAACCCGCAGCGAAAGCCGAACCCCAGCGCCTGAGACACCTCGGGTTCGTAGTGCAGCGAAGCGTCGTTGAGCTTGAGTTTTTCCAGCGCATCTCGCAGAGCGTCGTACTGGTTGGCTTCGGTGGGATACAGACCGGCAAAAACCTGCGGCTGCACTTCCTTGAACCCGGGCAGGGCCTCGGTTGCGGGGCCTGCGTTGTTGGGCAGCTTTTTCTCCAGCGTGATGGTGTCGCCCACCTTGGCCGCCTGGAGCTCCTTGATGCCGGCGATGATGTAACCCACCTCGCCGGCGTTGAGTTGCTCCCGCGGTTCGTTGGCCGGCGTGAACACGCCGAGGCTGTCGGCGTTGTAGATGGTGTTGGTGGCCATCATCTTGAAACGCTCGCCCTTGAGCAGGCGTCCGTCGACCACACGCACCAGCATGACCACGCCCACATAAGCGTCGTACCAGCTGTCGACGATCATGGCGCGCAGCGGCGCGTCAGGCTTGCCCTTGGGTGCGGGAATGCGCGCCACTACCGCTTCCAGGATGTCCTCGACCCCCATGCCGGTCTTGGCCGAACACGGGATCGCCTCGCTCGCATCGATGCCGATGACATCCTCAATCTCGCTCTTGGCGTTCTCGGGATCGGCATTGGGCAGATCCATCTTGTTGAGCACTGGGACCACCTCCACACCGAGTTCGAGAGCGGTGTAGCAGTTGGCCACGGTCTGCGCTTCCACCCCCTGGCTGGCGTCCACCACCAGCAGCGCACCTTCGCACGCCGAGAGTGAGCGCGAGACCTCATATGAGAAGTCGACGTGGCCAGGGGTGTCGATGAGGTTGAGGTTGTAGACCTGCCCGTCACGCGCTTTGTACTTGAGCGAAGCAGTCTGAGCCTTGATGGTGATGCCGCGCTCTTTCTCGATGTCCATCGAGTCGAGCACTTGCTCGCTCATCTCCCGGTCAGACAGGCCACCGCAAAGGGAAATGATGCGATCGGCCAGCGTCGACTTGCCATGATCGATGTGGGCGATGATCGAAAAATTGCGGATGTGATTCATCAGAAAAACGGCTCGGACACGAGATAAACCGCGTGCTCCAGCAGGAACAAGCGGCCATAAAAAACGGGCGCGTCAGCTGCTGACGCGCCCGTAACCAACAATCAATGGCAACTGCGATAGTTGGGGTTTCATTGTAGGCAAAAAGCCCGGAAAGCAAACCACCGAACCGGCGCGAAACCCTTGTTGCAGCGCAGCAACATCAAACTTATACACAGCTAATCCACACGAAAGGCGTGCTTCCTGTGCAACGGCTGTGGATGACCTGGGGGCTTCCCATGACACTTCCACATCGTGGATCTGCAAAGCGCATGGACACAGGAATCTGTTCAGAACAGGCGCCATTTTATCGAAATCGGTCAAGAGCCGAACCAGGTTTGTTAGCGATCACAAACTTATGTGTTTCTGGGTACGCCACCGGCTCAGGAAAACCCGGTGTGGCAAAACGACCACCGCCAAAGAAAACCCCCAAAACCCAATCGGGTCCGGGGGTTATTGGCGCCCTGATCAGGGATGCGTTCAGCGCGGCGGGCGGATCACGGCGTACTGGGCCCACTCGCCGCGGCGGAACAGCACATTGATGGGTTTGGACCTGTCGACCTTTGCCAGTGCAGCTTCCAGGTCTTTCACCGTGGCCGTCTCGGTGTTGGCGATGGCCACGATCACATCACCTTCGCGCAAACCAGCGCGAGCCGCCGAGCCTTCGGCCGAGGCGATGCGAACACCCGCCTTCAGGTTGAGCTCTTTCTTCTCGGCCGCGGTGAGATCGGCGAGGCTCAAACCCAGGCCTTGCAGCGCATTGCTCGACTGCGGCTTGCTCGGCTCGGGTGCTGCGGCACGAACTTCGGGCTTTTCGGGCTCGAGTTCGGCCACGGTGATGGAGAGCTCGCGCTGGCTGCCTCGCCTGAACACGGTCATGGCGCTTTTGCTGCCCGGCTTGGTGTTGCCCACCAGGCGCGGCAGGTCCACCGATTTGTCGATCTCCTTGCCGTCGAACTTCAGAATGATGTCTCCGGGCTCCACACCCGCCTTGGCCGCAGGAGAATTGGGCTCCACCCCGCGCACCAGTGCCCCCTTGGGCTGACCCAGGCCAATCGACTCGGCCACTTCCTTGCTGACCTGGTCAATCTGAACCCCGATGCGCCCGCGCGTCACGCGCCCGGTGGCCCTGAGCTGGTCAGAAACGCGCACCGCTTCATCAATAGGGATCGCAAACGAGATGCCCTGGAATCCGCCAGAACGCGAGTAGATCTGGCTGTTGATGCCGACGACTTCGCCGCGCATGTTGATCAGAGGCCCGCCCGAGTTGCCGGGGTTGATGGCGACATCCGTCTGGATGAAAGGCAGGAAATCACCGGTGTCGCGCTGCTTGGCGCTGACGATGCCAGCGGTCACGGTGTTCTCGAGGCCAAAGGGCGAACCGATGGCCATCACCCATTCGCCCACACGCAGACGGTTCAGGTCGCCGATCTTCACGGCGGTCAGTCCGGTTGTTTCGATCTTGACCACCGCCACATCAGTGCGCTTGTCGGCACCGACCAGCTTGGCTTTGAATTCTCGCTTGTCAGGCAGCGTGACGATGAGTTCGTCGGCGCCATCGACCACGTGCGCATTGGTCATGATCAAGCCGTCGGGACTCAGAATGAAGCCCGAACCCACGCCGCGCGGCTGCGCTTCCTCGGAGGGTCCGCCACGATCGGGCCGCGGGGCGCGCGGCGTCACCCCGGGAGGAATGGGGATACCAAAGCGGCGAAAGAACTCGAGCATCTGTTCATCAGGAGCGGTGCCGGGACCGCTGCTGGCACTGGCGCGCTCCAGGGTGCGAATGTTGACCACCGAGGGCCCCACGAGGTCAACGAGGTCGGTAAAGTCGGGCAGGCCACGAACGCTGCCAGCGGGAGGAACGGTGGGAACCACGGCCGACTGCGCCAGTGCAGGCACGGGCGTGAAGAAGGCCGTGGCGCCACCGAAGGCCAGCGCCGTGCCGGCCAGCAGCGACAACACCGAGGAGTGAGAGGCAAAACGCGTCATGTTGATCCTTTGATTCTCAAACGCAAAATGAATGAAACGCTGGCGGAACACATGGAATGACCTGCTCTGGTGGTGCAGGTGAGCACCGCAAGAGCGCGGAGCCCGGTCAGCGGGTTCGCTCCAGTGCCAAAGCAAAGCGGCGCAGGGTCTGCTCCGGAACTTCACCTAGTACGGTGAGCCAGTGCTCGCCCACCCGCCGACTGACCGAATGGGTCGCACCCACCACCGCAGACGATTCCTGCACGTGGCGTTGAGGATCAAACGGCTCGACGAAAAGGGAGACCGAGGCGAGTCCATCTGAAAAAACCCACTGCATGGGGGCCATCCCAGGAGCCTGCGCCGTGCCGCTGTCCCTGGTGTGGCAGCTCATGGCGCTGAAGCCCGGCACCGGCTCCTTGAGGCGCCAGCCCTCAGCCTCGGCAGAGGTTTTCTTCAGAGCGGGCTTGTGCACTTCGTAGCCCCGCGTGTCCTTCATGAGCTTCTTGAGCTTATCCATGCTGACTGGCGCATCCAGCTGCAACTCGGAGAATGCCATCTGCTCAAGCACCCCACCCTGCTGCCCCAGCGTCTGGAGCTTCACCACCAGGCCAGACTGTTGCTCGGACCAGATGCGGTAGCCAAAACGCAACTCATCGCGCGGAAGAATCTCGACCATGTCGGCCAGATGTCCGGCGACCCGTTGAACGCCAACTTCGCGCGCCTGGTAGTACTGGGGAATCAGGTTGTTGGGTGTGCGCAGCAATTCGGGGAACAAACCCAACGAGTCCCGCTTCTCCACCAGCGCGGTCTTGGCCTCGGGCACGAAGGTGATCACGTCGTTGTTGCGCCGGATGGTGGTGCGCGGCGTGCCGGTCAGTGTGTCGATGCGCTCCATCTGCTGGTTGCCATCGCACACATGCCAGATCTTGGAAGCCGACATGGACGACCCGGCCGAAACCACCAGGGTACCGATGTAGGCACGCTGCCGGGATCCCTCGTGCATGCGTGTGAGCCACTCGTTGACGCTGCGCGTTGCCGTCTGGGCAGGAGTAGCCCCCTGGGCATGTGCCGGAACCGCAAGACCAGAGGTCAGGGCCAGCAGCGCCACCGCGCCCCAGCGACGGAGGCAGGGCCAGGAAGGCTCGCGCTGAGCGAGAAAAGAGGAAAACTCAAGTGGAGGCACGGACAAGGGCAAGACAAACGTCATGGCGGTTCAGCGGTCGGTGGCGTCGTAAGTGGCACCACGGATGAAGCCAGTGGGCATCTGCAGCGCGGACATGCCACCATGCTGCCGGTGCTCCGCCAGCAACTCTTCCAGCCTGGCATCGCGGATCACGACGCCCTGACCGGTATTCACCGCCACTTGGCTGGTTGCTGCAACAGGCGCCACGCCCGCCACCGGTACCACGCTCGATGGGCTGGCCGGCGCAGGGGACACGACGGCCAGTTGCGGGCCCGAGGCTCCACCGGCGCCCTGAGGCGCAACGCCAACAAGGCTCCAGGTGACCGCCATCACCGCCGCCACAGAGGCCACACCAGCCACCATCTTCCAGCGAAAAACGGCATCGTTCGCGGCCACCTGGGTCACCGATTCCACGCGGGTTACCGCAGGCTGAACGGGATCGACCGCGCTTTCGGACTTCAGGCGCTCCCGAACACCAGCCAGAAAATCGGCGGGCGCCTGGCTGCTCACCACCGTGTTCGAGCTGCGTAGCACATCGCCAATCAAATGATAGGCATGCCAATGACCGAGGCTCTGCGGGTCCGCTTCGATCTCCGCGAACAAACCACTCAACGCGGCGGCGCTGAGTTCACCATCGACGAGAGCGGACATCGACTCCTGGGAGTGCGACGGGTTCAAATTCATATCTGCGGCATTCATGATGGATATCCCAATTTCTCGAGGCAAGAAGCGGTTGCCCTACCAGCGTTTTCCCGACTGGCGCTCCAGCATCGGCTTGATGCGCCCCGAAATCGCCTCACGGGCTCTGAATATCCGGGAACGTACCGTTCCGATGGGGCATTCCAGCGCCGTGGCGATTTCTTCATAGCTCATGCCCTCGATCTCACGCAGGGTGATCGCCATGCGCAGCTCTTCAGGCAGCGCGTCCATGGCGGCGTTGACCGCCTGGGCGATTTCCTTGCTCGCCAGCACCGCCTCGGGCGTCTCGGTGTCGGCTACTCCCGAATTTAGTTCGCGTTCCGGGGCGGAAGTTTCATCATCGTCCGCCGATTTCATCTGCGACTGGAAAACCAGCGGGTCACGCTTGAGTTCCATGAGTTGTTTCTTGGCCGTATTGACCGCGATGCGGTAGAGCCAGGTATAGAACTGGGCATCGCCGCGAAACTGGGCCAGAGCCCGGTAAGCCCGAATAAACGTCTCCTGGGCGATGTCCTGTACCAGGTCGCTGTCTCGCACCATGCGACCAATCAGACGCTCAACGCGGCGCTGGTACTTGATGACCAGCATTTCAAACGCCTTCTGCTCGCCGGCAAGCGTGCGTTGCACCAGCATGACATCGCTGTCCGGCGGCGGGGGAGCGGTGTGATCTTCGAGTGTCATGCGCGCGAAAATATACCCCAAGCGCTCTGCGCCACCGGGCTTGCGGGCCATGCCATCAACCGTCGGTCGAATGCAGCGCGCGCCTCAGGTCGTTCCAGCGCGCCGGCTCGCGCCATTGCTCTACCCAGATCCAGCGGGAATCGCAGCCCGCGCCCCGGAGTCGCAGCAAAGCCAGTATCTGCAGGTCGATGGCGAGCGCGACACTGTCCAGGCGAGTCGCTTCCACACAGCCCCCGCCCCGCCAGCGCCAGGCGCCCTGCCCGTCTGCCGGCGACAAGGATACGGAGGGTGCTTGCGAATCCCATTCCAGCCGCCCTCGATGGGATCGTCGCCAGTCCCAGGTTGCCCATGTGGCCCAAACCAACCAGAGCACCGCCCCCGCCGACGCTGTCCATGCCTGGGCGAGCGAAGCATGTCTCACCGCCGTCCACCACAGCAGCAGCATGCCAAGCCCCGCCAGGGCGAGCAATGCCATGAAGGCAGCGAGAAAGCGGCAACGCCCCACCGGGTACATCACCGATGGGGCGTTGTGCATGCGAGAAGAAGGAGATAGGCGCGATCGTTGGGGTCAGGCGCGCCGGAAAACCAGGGTGCCATTTGTGCCGCCAAAACCGAAGTTGTTCTTCACCGCCACATCGATCTTCATGTCGCGCGCGGTGTTGGCGCAGTAGTCCAGGTCACATTCCGGATCCTGGTTGAAGATGTTGATGGTGGGGGGGCTCTTCTGGTGGTGCAAGGCCAGCACGGTGAACACGCTTTCGATGCCGCCTGCGCCACCCAGCAGATGACCAGTCATGGACTTGGTCGAATTGACGACCACTTTGCGGGCATGCTCGCCCAGCGCCGCCTTGATCGCGTTGCTCTCGTTCACATCGCCCAGCGGCGTGGAAGTGCCGTGAGCATTGAGGTAGTGAACTTCGTCGGCGTTAATGCCTGCATTGCGCAAGGCATTGACCATGGCGCGGCGCGGGCCGTCCATGTTGGGCGCAGTCATGTGCCCGGCATCGGCGCTCATGCCATAGCCACTGAGTTCTGCGTAAATGCGGGCGCCGCGCGCACGCGCATGCTCGTATTCTTCAAGCACCATCACGCCAGCACCTTCGCCCAGCACAAAACCGTCGCGGTCACGGTCCCAAGGGCGGGAAGCCGTGGCTGGGTCGTCGTTGCGTGTAGAAAGAGCGCGCATGGAGGCGAAGCCACCCACACCCAGTGGCGAGACCGTGGCTTCCGAACCGCCCGCCACGATCACATCGGCATCGCCGTACTCGATCTTTCGGGCCGCTTCACCAATGCAGTGCAAGCCGGTGGTGCAGGCAGTGACCACGGCGAGGTTGGGCCCCTTGAATCCAAACCGGATGGAAACATGGCCGGCGATCATGTTGATGATGGAGGCAGGCACGAAGAACGGCGAGATCCGGCGCGGGCCCCTATTCATGAGCTCGGTGTGGGTTTCCTCGATCTGCGGCAAGCCTCCGATGCCCGAACCGATGATGCAGCCAATTCGCGTGGCCAGCTCGTCGTCCAGCGCATCGCCCACTGGCAGGCCTGAATCCATCACCGCCTGATGGGCAGCGGCAATACCAAAGTGAATGAAGGCGTCCATCGATCGCGCTTCTTTCGTACCGATGTACGAAGCCAGATCGAAGTTTTTGACCTCACCCGCGATGCGGCACGCGAAGTTGGTGGCGTCAAATCTCGTGATGGGGCCGATGCCCGACTGGCCTGCCAGCAGGTTGGTCCAGGCTTCTTCCACGGTGTTTCCCACGGGACTGATGCATCCCAGACCGGTGACGACCACACGACGACGACTCATTCTTGTTCCTCAGGACGGTGCGTTGAATGTCCAACGCGTCGACCCCGGAGCGCCTGGAAACTCCAAGGCAACCCGGCGGTCATGCGTTGACCATCAGGCCTTCTGATGGGCCATCGCGTAATCGATGGCGTTCTGAACGGTGGTGATCTTCTCGGCGTCCTCGTCAGGGATCTCGATGCCGAATTCGTCTTCCAGAGCCATCACGAGTTCAACCGTGTCCAGCGAGTCGGCACCCAGGTCGGCCACGAAGGCTTTCTCGTTGGTGACCTGCCCCTCTTCCACGCCGAGCTGCTCGGCAATGATTTTCTTAACACGTGCTTCGATATCGCTCATAAGTCCCTCTGAGGGTGGTTGAAATACAAGGCCGCCATTTTAGCCATCCCGGGGAGGTCTCCCCAGATGGCCCGCCGGGCGGCTCACGCGACGAAGGAATGCAATTTGCCCTGTGGCATCAAGCCATGAACATGCCGCCGTTGACGTGCAGCTCCTGGCCGGTGACATAAGAAGCTTGCGGGCTGGCCAGATAAGCGACCGCGTGAGCAATGTCGGCGGGTTTTCCAAGGTGTCCGAGTGGAATCTGGCCCAGCAACGCCTTTTGCTGCTCTTCGGGCAGCGCAGCGGTCATGTCGGTCTCGATGAAACCAGGCGCCACGCAGTTCACGGTGATGTTTCGACTGCCCAGTTCGCGCGCCAGCGCTCGCGTCATGCCAGCCACACCGGCCTTGGCGGCCGCGTAGTTGGCCTGACCGGCATTGCCCGACGCACCCACCACACTGGTGATGCTGATGATGCGGCCGTAACGCTGTTTCATCATGGGACGAATCACGGCACGGCTCATGCGGAACACCGCCTTGAGGTTGGTGTCGAGCACCGCATCCCAGTCGTCATCCTTCAGGCGCATCGCGAGCATGTCACGCGTGATACCGGCGTTGTTCACCAGGACCTGCAAACCGCCATGGGACTTGACGATCTCATCGATCAGCGCGTCGGCCGCCACGGCATCGTTGACGTCCAGCTTCGCGCCTCGACAACCGCTGGCAGCGCCAGGCAAAGCGGTGAGCGCCACGCCTATGCGGGCGGCACCCTCATCGCTGGTGGCGGTACCAATCACGGTGAGGCCGCGCAAAGCCAGTTCCTGTGCGATGGCGGCGCCAATGCCACGAGAAGCGCCAGTGACCAGGGCCACCTGGCCGGCAAATTTGATGTCAGACATGGGGAATCTCCAGACGTCAGGCCAGCAGGGCCTTGACCTCAGTCAAGGTGGCGGGATCGAAAAGGGCCGCACCGGTCAGCTCGGGATCCACGCGCTTGACCATGGCAGCCAGCACCTTGCGGGGGCCACATTCGACCACGGTGTCGATGCCCAGGGCCTTGATGGCGAGGACGCACTCGACCCAACGCACCGGCCCGAAGGCCTGGCGGTACAGAGCGTCGCGAATGCGATCAGGATCGGTTTGCACCGCCACGTCGATGTTGTTGATGACGGGAATCTGCGGCGACATGATGACGGTGTCGGCGAGCTTTTCCTTCAGCTTCTCGGCTGCAGGTTTCATCAGGCTGGAGTGGAAGGGCGCAGACACCGGCAAGGGCAGCGTGCGTTTGGCACCCAGCGCCTTGAGCACTTCGCACGCCTTGTCCACCGCGGCCTTGCTGCCTGCGATCACGGTCTGCACAGGGTCGTTGTAATTCACCGCCTCCACCACCTCGAGGCTGCCAGGGCCGAAGCTGGCCATTGCTTCTGCACAGCCGGCCTCCACGCTGGCGGGGCTCAGTCCCAACACGGCTGCCATGGCACCGGCACCCGGTGGCACAGCGTCCTGCATAGCCTGTGCGCGAAATCGAACCAGAGGGGCCGCCTGCGCCAGCGTCAAAGAGCCAGCGGCCACGAGGGCCGAGTATTCGCCGAGCGAATGCCCCGCCACGACAGCCGGCGGTTGACCTCCCTCGGCGCACCAGACGCGCCAGGCCGCCACGCCGGCCACCAGCATCACCGGTTGGGTGTTGACCGTTTGCGCCAGAACCTCTGCCGGACCTTCATGTATGAGTTTGCCCACGTCCTCGCCCATGGCGTCAGACGCTTCTTTCAAGGTTTCGAGCACCGCAGGGTGATCACCCCAGGCGTCCAGCATGCCCACGGCCTGGGAACCCTGCCCGGGAAACACAAATGCAAAATTCTTCTTCATGGGATCTTCTCTTCAGACAAGGACGGGAGGGCCGGCTCAGAAATCCAGCAGCACCGAGCCCCAGGTGAAGCCACCGCCCACACCTTCGAGCATGAGCGTGTCGCCCTTCTTGATCTGGCCCAGACGCACCGCGTGGTCCAGCGCCAGCGGAATTGACGCGGCCGACGTATTGCCATGCTGATCCACGGTCACCACCACCTTGTCCATGGACATCTTGAGCTTGCGCGCCGTGCTCTGCATGATGCGGATGTTGGCCTGATGGGGAATCAGCCAGTCGATGTCGGCCGTGGTTCTGCCTGCTTTTTCCAGCACGGTGCGCGCCGTGTCCTCAAGAACGCCGACCGCCAGTTTGAAAACCGCCTGCCCGTCCATCTTCAGCAGCGGGTCGCCCAGAATCTGGCCCCCCGAGACATGGCCCGGCACACAAAGGATGCCGGTGTGTTTGCCGTCGGCATGGATATCAGTGGCCAGAATGCCCGGCGTGTCGGAGGCCTGCAGCACCACAGCCCCCGCACCGTCACCGAACAGCACGCAGGTGGTGCGGTCACTGAAATCCAGCAGGCGGCTGAACACTTCTGAGCCCACCACCAGCGCATTGCGGGCGCCACCCGTGCGGATCATGGCATCGGCCACGGTCAACGCATAAATGAAACCACTGCACACCGCCTGCACATCAAAGGCGGGGCATCCGGCCAGACCCAGTTTGTGCTGCAGGATCGCCGCGGTAGAGGGAAAAACCATGTCGGGCGTGGAGGTCGCCACGATGATGAGGTCGATCTCGCTGGCTGGAAGGCCGCTGGCCTCCAGCGCCTGACGGCACGCGTGCAGAGCCATGTCACTGGCGTAAACACCGTCAGCCACGAAATGACGCGCGCGAATGCCGGTGCGCTCCACAATCCAGTCGTCGCTGGTTTCGACGCCGCGCTCAGCCAGCATCGTCACCATGTCGGCGTTGCTCAAACGCCGAGGAGGCAGGCAACTGCCGGTACCGGTGATGCGGGCGTAACGTGTCATGCGGGGAAAATCGAGGAATTCAAAGGGTCGGAATGCTCTTGAGTTCGCTGGGCAGAGACTCCGGCGAGATCAACGGCTTGGCATGGGCAATGCGTTCACGGACGTTGTCGAGCAGATGGTTGTGGGCTGCATCATAAGCCCGGCTCAACGCCGTCTCGAAGGCAAAGGCATCGGCCGAGCCGTGGCTTTTGAAGACCAGGCCTTGAAGCCCCAGCAGCGCGGCGCCGTTGTAGCGACGGTGATCTACGCGGCTTTTGAACGACATAAGCACGGGATAAGCAACGATGGCCGCAATTTTGCGGAAGATGTTGCGAGAGAACTCTTCCCGAATGAAGCCGCTGATCATGGAGGCCAGGCCTTCGCTGGCCTTGAGCGCCACATTGCCGACGAAGCCATCGCACACGACAATATCGGTCGTGCCCTTGAAGATGTCATCGCCCTCGATGTTGCCGAAAAAGTTCAGATCGCCGGTGTTGGACGCATTTCGAAGCAGAACACCCGCTTTTTTGATGACTTCGCTGCCTTTTATGACTTCTTCGCCCACATTGAGCAAACCGACGCTGGGCTCCTTGCGGCCGGTGGCGGCAGCCACCAGGGCCGATCCCATCACCGCAAACTGCAGCAGGTGCTCCGCCGAACAGTCCACATTGGCACCGAGGTCCAGCACGGTGGTGGCGCCACCTCGGGCGTTGGGCATCTGAGTGGCGATGGCCGGACGGTCGATGCCATCCATCGTCTTGAGCACATAACGAGCGATCGCCATCAGCGCACCGGTGTTGCCGGCCGACACCGCCGCCTGGGCTGCACCCTCTTTCACCTGATTGATGGCAACGCGCATGGACGAGTCCTTCTTGCGCCGCAGGGCCACTTCCACCGGGTCATCCATGCTCACCACCTCGGTGGCGGGCACCACGCGGCAGCGCACGTTGTTGAGGACTTGGGGCCAGGCGCGGAAGACCTCGGCCCTGCCCACCAGCAGCAACTGGGCTTGAGGGTGGCTGGTCAGAAAGGCGCTGCAGGCCGGCAGCGTTACCGCCGGACCGACGTCCCCTCCCATGCAATCCACGGCGATGGTGATCATGAAGACATCCTGGAAGCGTAAAAAAAGCCCGCATGCGACATGCGGGCTCTTGCCTCAATCGCCAGCTGGTCCCCGATCGCGATGCCGCGGCGAGGCCAGAGGCGGCCCGTCATTCAGGCTTCGGACTTGTTTTTCAACACCTGGCGTCCACGGTAGAAGCCGTTGGGGCTGATGTGGTGACGCAGGTGGATTTCACCCGTGGTGGGTTCCACGGCGATGCCGGGCACGTTCAACGCATTGTGCGAGCGGTGCATGCCGCGCTTCGACGGGGACTTTTTGTTTTGCTGGACGGCCATGGTGGGCTCCTGAATTCGGTAGGTTGGCGCCTCACCCGCACAGCCTGAGTTCTTCAGGTGCCTCTGGATGCCAGCGCAAAGCCAAGCATTATAGCTTGAAGCCCGTCCAGATGCTACAGGCTCACTTCTTGAGCTGCTCCAGAGCGGCAAACGGGTTCTTTCGCTGAGGCGGATCGTCATCGGCCACACCGGGATCTCCTGCCTTGTGCACCAGGTCCACCGGACACGTGCCGTGCAAGGGAACCAGCGGCAGCGCCATGAGCAACTCGTCCTCCAGCACTTCATACAGACTGGGCCGCGGCTCCAGCGCCAGCAGGTCTTCTTCGGCATCGTCGTCCTGTGCTTCAGCCGTGGCTTCATCGGCCACGAAACGGAACCAGCGGTCCACTTCGAGCGGCGTGTCCACGGGACCCAGGCAGCGCTGGCAGGTCAGCGGCAAGCTGGCCCGGGCCGTCAGGTGCAGCCAGGGCGACGGCGCAGCGCCGGTTGCCCCCGGTCTCATTTCAGCGTCGGTCTCCCAGTGCACCGAGCCCAGGGAGGGTGCGTCGCCATCTGCCTCGTCACGCAGCCTCGGCAGACGCGACAGAGGCGTGTCGAGCGTCAGATGGCCCTGCGCCTGCGCAAAGGCACGTGCATCCAGTCGATCTGGATTCCACGCGGATTTCGGGGGGGTCTTCATGGAGGCAGTGTAAAAGAATGCAGAGAGAATACCGCCCATGACATCCTCGCCCCACACCGCCCGCAGCCTGGTACTCGGCTCGACCTCCCGCTACCGTCACGAACTCCTGTCGCGGCTCGGTGTGCCGTTCGAGGCCATTGCACCCCAGGTCGACGAAACCCCTGATCCAGGCGAAAGTCCGTCCGACTTGGCACTGCGCCTGGCACTCGCCAAGGCACGCGACGTCGCGCGGCGGTATCCAGGGGCTGTGGTGATCGGCAGTGACCAGGTGGCCGACCTTGACGGTGAACCTCTGGGCAAGCCCGGGACACACGAACGGGCGGTCGAGCAGCTCAGGCGCATGAGCGGCAAGACGGTGGTGTTCCAGACCGCGCTGGCGGTGGTGTGTGTGGACACGGGATTTGAACAATCTGACATCGCGCCCGTGCGCGTGGTTTTTCGCACCCTGGGCGAGGATGAGATCGAACACTATTTGAGGACCGAACAGCCCTACGACTGTGCTGGCAGTGCGAAGAGCGAGGGACTGGGCATCGCGCTGCTGGAGCGCATTGACAACGACGACCCCACCGCTTTGGTCGGACTCCCCCTGATCCGCACTTGCCGCATGATCCGGGCAGCAGGCGTGAAGATATTGTGAGCACCCACTTCAACAAGCAAGGGGCGCTCTACCTGGTGCCTACGCCGCTGGATTTCGGCATGGGCCTTGAAGAAACCGCGCCCGTCGGCCATTTCCTGCCCGTCGAAACCCTGGCCGTCGCCAGCCGGCTGACACACTGGATCACGGAGAACGCCAAGAGCACGCGCGCCTTCCTCAAGCGGGTGGAGTCGGCTGCTGGCCTGGCCGCGCCGCTGCAGGATCAACACATCGCGGAGTTGCCCCGCGCAGCGCATAAGAAGGGCGACCATGCGCCTCAAGCCGACGGCGAGCCAGCAGCGCGGGATCTGCTGGCGCCCGCACTCGCAGGGCACGACATCGGCCTGGTCAGCGAAGCGGGCATGCCGGCCATCGCCGACCCGGGCAGTTCGATTGTTCGGGCGGCGCACGCGCTGGGCCTGCGGGTACTGCCCTTGACGGGACCGATTTCACTCATGCTGGCGCTGGCAGCCAGCGGGCTCAACGGACAGCAATTCGCGTTTGTGGGTTACGTCCCCCAGGAAACCGCCGAGCGCGCCAGGCGCCTACGTGACCTGGAGGCGCTGGCACTGAAAACGGGGCAGACGCAGATCCTCATCGAAACGCCGTACCGCAATGTCGCCTTGCTGCGGGCGCTGCTTCAGACGCTGCACCCACACACGCGTCTCGCGGTGAGCGGCGCGCTGACCCTGGATCAACAGGTGAGCCGCAGCGCGCTGGTGAGCGAATGGCGGCAATCGAAGGATTTGCAGAGCGGCCTGCCATTGCAGGCGCCGTGCGTCTTCCTGTTGGGCCGATGAGCTTCAGCGCATGATGCGCTGAAGGTGCGCACGCACCGAACCACTGAGTTCCGCGTTGGCCAGCGCGAGATCGATCGTGGCTTCCAGGAAGCCTTCCTTGCTGCCGCAGTCGTAGCGCTGGCCGTCGTAGCGGAACGACTGAACCTTCTCAACGCCGATCAGCGCTGCGATGCCATCGGTGAGCTGAATTTCGCCGCCGGCGCCGCGCGGCTGGCGACGGATGCTTTCGAAAACCGCGGGGGTCAGGATGTAGCGTCCGGCCACTGCGAGCGTGGAGGGAGCCACCTCGGGCGCGGGCTTCTCCACCATGCCGAACACCTCGGCCAGTTGCTGCTGGTTGCCGTGCACGTCCACCACGCCATAGCGCTTGGTCTCGGCCCGCGGCACGTCCTGCACCGCCAGCACGGTACCCGGACTTGACTCGTAGGCCTGCACCATCTGCTGCAACACCGTAGGGCCACCCTTGGCCTGGTCGCGGCCCATCATCAGGTCGTCGGCCAGCAGCACGGCGAAAGGCTCGTTGCCCACCAGCCTCTCGGCGCACAACACGGCATGACCCAGGCCGAGCGCGCGGGGCTGGCGCACGTAGACGCAGTCCATGTCTGCGGGCTTGATGGAGTGCACCAGCTCCAGCAAGGCACCCTTGCCAGCGGCCTCAAGTTCGACCTCGAGTTCGTAGGCGGTGTCGAAGTGATCCTCGATCGCGCGTTTGTGACGGCCGGTAACAAAAATCATCTCGCGAATGCCGGCTGCGTAGGCCTCTTCCACCGCGTACTGCATGAGGGGCTTGTCCACCACCGGCAGCATCTCTTTGGGGATGGCCTTCGTGGCGGGCAGGAAGCGGGTACCGAGGCCGCCTACGGGAAAAACTGCTTTCCGGATGGTCATGTAGATTCGCCTTTTCTGCGGGTTCGTGAAGTTTGGCTCACCATGTTAACGGCGTGTGTTAAGCGCACAGCCTACAGACTACACTGACTCGGGTCGACCGTTGAATACTGCCGCCTGGCAGGCTGGAGTTCGACCCAACCGCAACATACAGCGCCCATGAGCATCACCCCCGTCATTCTTTGCGGGGGCTCAGGCACCCGCCTGTGGCCCCTCAGCCGGCAGAGTTTTCCGAAACAGTTTGTACCGCTGCTGGGCGACAAAAACCTGCTGCAGCTCACGCTCGAACGCCTGGCCTGGTGCGCGGCGCCGGCCATCTGCGTGGCAAGCGAGGACCACCGCTTTCTGGTGGCCGATGCACTGGATTCACAGCATGCCGCCGGGCAGGTGCTGCTGGAACCCGCCGCCCGCAACACCGCCGCTGCCATGGCGCTGGCCGCGTTGCTCGCTCGGTCGCAGGGCAATGCAGATCCGTTGCTGCTTTTCTGTCCATCCGACCACCACATTCCCGATGCGAGCGCCTTCGCCAGGACCATAAAACAAGGCGTGGCAGCGGCCGAGGGCGGTGCCATCGTCACCTTTGGCGTGGTCCCCAGTTTCCCCAGCAGCGCATACGGCTACATCCAGCAAGGCGACGACCGCGCGGACGGCAGCCGGAGCGTGGCGCGATTCATCGAGAAGCCCGCGCCTGCTGCTGCTCAGGCTTTGCTGCTGCAAGGCAATGTGCTGTGGAACGCTGGCATCTTTCTGGTGCGCGCCAGCGTCCTCATCGAAGCGCTGGCAAGGCACGCCCCGGACATCCTTCAGTCCTGCGAAAACGCCATGGCCCAACCCCGCACCGAAGCGGTGGGCCGCGTGAGTTTTGTGCGGCCCGAGGCGGCGTCTTTCCTGGGCTGCCGCTCGCAGAGCATCGACTACGCTGTGATGGAGCCGCACGACAACGTGGCGGTGGTCCCGTTTCAGGGCCAGTGGAGCGACGTCGGAAGCTGGAATGCGGTGGCCGAGCTCAGTACCGCCGACGGCGACGGCAACCGCGTCACGGGTCACGGACATGCCTTGCAGGCTCGCAACACGTTCATTCACGCCCCAGGGCGCACCGTGGTGGCGCTGGGCACGCAGGACCTGCTCATCATTGACACACCCGATGCCCTGCTGGTGGCGCAGCGCGACCACGCAGAACAGGTCAAGGACGTGGTGGCGCACCTGAGCGCGCGCAACATCTCGCAAGCGGCCACACACCGCCGCGTTGCCCGGCCGTGGGGCTGGTACGACAGCGTGGACGTGGGCGAGCGTTTCCAGGTCAAGCGGATTGGCGTCAAGCCGGGTGCCTCGCTCAGCCTGCAGAAGCACCACCACCGGGCCGAGCACTGGATCATCGTCAAAGGCACGGCAGAGGTCACGCGCGGACAGGAGGTCTACCTGCTGTCCGAAAACCAGTCGACCTACATTCCGATTGGCGAGGTGCACCGTCTGCACAACCCCGGCAAGATGGTGCTGGAGATGATCGAGGTGCAGTCGGGCAGCTACCTGGGCGAGGACGACATCGTTCGACTGGAAGACATTTACGGCCGGCAGCCGGACGCGGCCAAGACGGACAAGTGACCCATGAAAATCCTGCTCACCGGTGGCGCCGGGTACATCGGCAGCCACACCGTAGTTGCATTGGTCGAAGCGGGCTTCGAACCCGTGGTGGTGGACAACTTCGCCAACAGCCACCCGGTGGTGCTCGATCGGCTGGCTAGCATCGCGGGCCAGACGGTGCCGCTGGAGCGCGGGGATGTGCTCGACACCCCTTGGCTGCAAGGCGTTCTGCAACGGCACAAACCGGCCGGTGTGGTGCACTTCGCGGGCGACAAGGCGGTGGGCGAAAGCGTGGCCCAGCCGCTGAAGTACTTTCACAACAACATCGGCGGTGCGGTCAGTCTGCTGCGCGCGATGGAGGCGGTGCGCGCTGAAGACCCCGAGGCAACGCCTGCACTGGTGTTTTCAAGCAGTGCCACGGTGTATGGGGAGCCGGCCCGCATGCCCATCACCGAGGACTTTCCGCGCGGCCACACCAACCCCTATGGTCACAGCAAACTCGTGATCGAAGACATGCTTTACGCCCTGAACGCGGCGCGTCCTTCGTGGCGCGTGGGGGTGTTGCGGTACTTCAACCCCGTGGGCGCCCATCCCAGCGGGCTCATCGGCGAAGACCCGACCGGCATCCCCAACAACCTCATGCCGTATGTGGCCCAGGTGGCGGTGGGCCAGCGCGAACACCTCAATGTGTTCGGCAACGATTACCCCACGCCGGATGGCACCGGCGTGCGCGACTACATCCATGTGCAGGACCTGGCCGCCGGGCACGTGGCCGCCATCAAGGCCTTGCTGGGAGGCGGCGAGAGTTTCACGGTGAACCTGGGTACCGGGCGCGGGCACAGTGTTCTGGAAGTGTTGCGTGCGTTCGAGAAAGCCAGCGGACGCGCCGTGCCCTACCGGATTGCGCCCCGCCGCCCCGGCGATGTGGCGCAGTGCTGGGCTGACGCCGGCCTCGCCTTGCGCCTGCTCGGCTGGCGTGCCAGACATACGCTCGACGAGATGTGCGTCGACACCTGGCGCTGGCAGAGCGGCAACCCCACCGGCTACCGCATCTAGAAGCACCTTACTTCAGCTGGACACCGGCTGCGCGCGCGGCCATGAACACGCCTTCGCCGACGCTGGCGCCAAAGCGCTTGGCCAGGCGCAGGCCCACGTTTTCACGCTGGGTGTAGTCCACGATTTCTTCGGCCTTGACGACCTCGCGCGCCACGAAGTCGAGGCTTCCCAAGCCGTCCGCCAGGCCTTCATTCACCGCCTGCTGGCCGCTCCACACGAGGCCGCTGAAGGTGTTGGCATTTTCCTTCAGGCGGGGTCCACGGCCCTTTTTCACCACTTCGATGAACTGGGCGTGGATCTCGTCCAGCATGCGCTGGATGTAAGCACGTTGCGCCTCGTCCTGCGGGCTGAAAGGATCGAGCAGGGCTTTGTTGGCGCCGGCGGTCATGAGGCGACGCTCGACGCCCAGCTTTTCCATGAGACCCGTAAAGCCGAAACCGTCCATGAGCACGCCAATGCTGCCCACCAGGCTGGCCTTGTCGACATAGATGTCGTCGGCGGCGGCGGCAATGTAGTAAGCGGCCGAGGCACAGGTTTCCTCCACCACGGCATACACTTTTTTCTTGTGCAGACCCTTCAGGCGGTTCAACTCGTCGTTGATGATGCCGGCCTGCACCGGGCTGCCGCCAGGCGAGTTGATCAACAACACCACCGCCTGCGCGCCCTCATCCTCGAAGGCCGAACGCAGGGCTGGAATCACGTTTTCCGCGCTGGCCTCGGCACCCGCGCCAATCTCGCCCTTGATCTCCACCACGGCGGTGTGGGGCGTGCTCACCGAAGTGCTGCTCGCGTTGGCGCTGTAGATCATCCAGACCACGGCGCCAAACAACACCAGCCAGAGCAGACGGAAGAATATCTTCCAGCGCCGCGTGGCCTGTTGTTCCCGGATGGTGGCCAACACGAGTTTCTCGATCGTCTCGCGTTCCCAGCCACCGCCGGCCGGACGGCTCGCGCCCTGGTTCATGGGGTCTTCATTCATGGTCGGTCGCTCTCAGAATTCAAGGGGTTTGAGGTGGTATTGTGACCGCCAGTGGACCACGCCATCGTGCTCCACCAGCTCTATCTTGAACAGGCCTCCGCGGCAGGGTCCCCCCTGGCACTCGCCGGTATCGGGCTGGTAGACCGCGCCGTGCGTGGCGCACAGCAGCCAGCGGCCGGTGTCATCGAAAAACCGGTCGGGTTGCCAGTCCATTTCCATGGCGACGTGCGAACACCGGTTGAGGTAGGCGTGGGCCTGGCCTTCAAAACGCACGGCAAACGCTCGGCACGTCTGGCCGGCGTAGTTCACGTCGAACGACACCGCGCGCCCGCCCTCGACCAGATCGTGGCTGTTGCACAGCGGGTGGATCGGATCTTGATCGGCGGCCATGGCGATCTCAGGCGTTGGCACCCAGCCAGTCGTGCAGCTCGCGCACGGAATGCGCCACGTGCAAAGGCTTCAAAGCGTCAAAGGCGGCGGGCTCGTGCGCGCCGTAGCTCACACCCAGGCTGGCGCAGCCGGCGTTCAGCGCCATCTGCAGGTCGTGCGTGGTGTCACCGATCATCAGCGTGCGTTCGGGCTTCACGCCGAATTCGCGCATGAGCTCGTGCAACATGCGTGGATGTGGCTTGCCGGCGGTCTCGTCGGCCGTGCGTGAACCATCGAACACACCATGCAGTTCCTGCGTGTGCAAGACTTCGTCCAGCCCCGCGCGATTCTTGCCGGTGGCCACCGCCAGCAAATGTTGCCGCCCTTTGAGCTCGGAGAGCAGCGGCAACACACCCGCGAACAGGCTGAGGTCGTTCTGATGCGCCATGTAGTGAAAGCGGAAACGTTCGCCCAGCCGGGCGTATTGCTCGCGCGGCACATCGGGGGCGGCATGGGCCAGCGCCTGCATCAGACCCATGCCGATGACGTAGCTGGCGGCCTCCTGGGTTGGCGGTGTATAGCCGAGGTCGGTCACCGCGCTCTGTATGCAGCGCGCGATGACGGCGGTGGAATCGAACAGGGTGCCGTCCCAGTCGAAGGCAATGAGGTCGAATTGGCGGGGGCGCATGGTGTCAAAGCGTCTGCGCGTGGTGGCGCAGGTGGTCCTCGATGAAGCTGGCGATGAACCAGTAACCGTGATCGTAGCCGTCGTGGCGTCGCAACGTGAGCGGTTGCCCGGCCTGCACGCAGGCGGCCTCGAAAAGATGAGGATGCAATTGCTCGGCGAGGAATTTGTCGGCCATGCCCTGGTCGATCAGCAGGGGCGGTGCCTTGTGACCCGCGGACACCAGTGCGGTGGCGTCGTGCGCATCCCAGGCGCGGCGGTCCGCACCGAGATAACCCGTGAATGCTTTTTCACCCCACGGGCACCGACTCGGCGCGGCAATCGGCGCGAGTGCCGAGACGCTGCGGTACAGCCCGGGGTGGCGCAGCGCCAGCGTGAGCGCGCCGTGGCCGCCCATCGAATGGCCCAACACGCCGACCCGGCCTGCATGGGCAGGGAAATGGCTCGGTATCAGCGCATGCAGCTCCTGGGTGATCCAGCTTTCCATGCGGAAATGCCGGGACCAGGGTGCCTCGGTGGCATCGAGATAGAACCCTGCGCCATGGCCAAAATCCCAGGCGGCGCTCGCGCCGTCAATGCCTGTGTCGCGCGGGCTGGTGTCGGGCGTGACCAGCATCAAGCCCAGTTCGGCCGCTACACGCTGGGCACCGGCTTTGATGGCGAATGTTTCCTCGTTGCAGGTCAGGCCGGCAAGAAAGAACAGCACCGGCACCGGGCCCTTCTCAGCCTGCGGCGGCACAAAAACGCCGAACTTCATCGGCAGGCCAATCGAGCTTGAGGCGTGCTGGTAGAAGCCCTGAACGCCGCCAAAACAGCGATGGGTGGACAAGGTCGTGATTTCAGTGTTCATGTCATGGACTCAATGGCGCACGAGTTCCAGCACCGCGTTGGCAAAGGTCTGCGGCGCTTCCTGGGGCAGGTTGTGTCCTGCCCCAGGCACCAGGCGGTGCGAGCGCGGGCCGGTGAACTGCGCAGCGTGGGCGCTGGCCTCCGCAGGCGGACGCACGCCGTCATCGATGCCGTCGAAAGTGATGGAAGGAACTGCGATGCGTGGCTGCGCAGCGAGGCGCTTTTCAATCTCGGCATAAGCCGGGTCGCCCGGGACGAGGCCGAATCGGTGCCGGTAGGAATGGATCACCACGTCCACAAAGTCCGGGTTATCGAACGCTTGAGCGCTCCGCTCGAAGGTGGCGTCGTCAAACCGCCAGGTGGGCGACCATTGCTTCCAGAGAAGGCGGCAAACATCGCGGCGGTCGCGGGTGAGCGCGGCGCGCCCGCGCTCGCTGTGAAAGAAGTACTGGTACCAGAGCATGTGCTCGCGATCGGCCGCCTCGGGCTCCAGCGCGCGCGCGATGTTCTGGATGTTGTAGCTGTTCAGTGACACGAGCCCCTTGCAACGCTGCGGCCAGAGCGCGGCGACCACGCAAGCGGCGCGCCCACCCCAGTCGTAACCCGCCAGCACAGCCTGGGGAATGGAAAGTTCATCGAGCAAGGCCAACAGATCGGCGCCCAGCGCTGCCTGCTCGCCGGAGCGCGGGGTTGCCGAGCTCAGGAAGCGCGTCTGGCCGTAGCCGCGAAGGTAAGGCACGACCACGCGGCAACCCTGCGCGGCCAGCTGCGGCCAGACCTCGGCGTAGGCGTGGATGTCGTAGGGAAATCCGTGGAGCAGCACCACGGGCGAACCATCTGCCGGGCCCGCTTCCACGAACGCCACGTCGAGCACACCCGCGTGGACGCGATGGAGCGTGAGTGCCTCGCTCATGAAGGAAATCAGAACAGCACGACGCCGCGGATCGATTCGCCGCGCTTCATCAGATCGAATCCCTTGTTGATGTCGGCCAGCGGCATGGTGTGGGTGATCAGGTCGTCGATGTTGATCTTGCCTTCCATGTACCAGTCGACGATCTTCGGCACATCGGTGCGGCCGCGTGCGCCGCCGAAAGCAGAGCCTTCCCACTTGCGGCCGGTCACCAGCTGAAACGGGCGTGTGCTGATCTCGGCGCCGGCTTCGGCCACGCCGATGATGATGCTGCGACCCCAGCCCTTGTGCGTGCACTCCAGCGCCTGGCGCATCACCTGCGTGTTGCCAATGCACTCAAAGCTGTAGTCGGCCCCGCCGTCGGTGAGCTGCACGATGGCGTCCACCACGTTCTCCACTTCCTTCGGATTGATGAAGTGCGTCATGCCGAACTTGCGCGCCATCTCCTGCCGGGCGGGGTTGATGTCCACTCCGATGATCTTGTCGGCGCCCACCATCTTTGCGCCCTGAATCACGTTCAGGCCAATGCCACCCAGGCCGAACACCACCACGTTGGCGCCCGCCTCCACCTTGGCGGTGAAGATCACCGCGCCGATGCCGGTGGTGACGCCGCAGCCGATGTAGCAGACCTTGTCGAAAGGCGCGTCCTCGCGGATCTTGGCCAGCGAAATCTCCGGCGCCACGGTGTAGTTGCTGAAGGTGCTGGTGCCCATGTAGTGAAAGATGGGCTTGCCGTCGATGCTGAAGCGGCTGGTGGCATCGGGCATCAGGCCTTTGCCCTGTGTGCCGCGAATGAGCTGGCACAGGTTCGTCTTGCGACTCAGGCAGAACTTGCACTGTCGGCACTCGGGCGTGTAGAGCGGTATGACGTGATCACCCTTTTTCAGCGTGGTCACACCCGGCCCCACATCCACCACGATGCCCGCACCTTCGTGGCCCAGGATGGCCGGGAAAATGCCTTCTGGGTCGGCGCCCGAAAGCGTGTAGTAGTCGGTGTGGCAGATGCCAGTGGCTTTGATCTCCACCAGCACTTCGCCGAGTTTCGGGCCCTGCAGGTCCACGGTCTCGATGGTGAGTGGCTGGCCTGCTTTCCAGGCGACGGCGGCTTGCGTTTTCATGGTGTTTTCGGAGGTGGATGAAATCGTGTGGGAGGTTACCGCAGAATGCCTCAGGTCGCCCTGGCGCTGCGGGATACCATGCACGCCATCTCCTCAACCAACCGGGCAACTTGCCCCAGGCATTCATGCAGACGGATGTGCTGATCGCAGGCGGTGGCCCTTGCGGCCTCATGCTGGCCAACGAACTGGGGCGCCGTGGCGTGCGCACGCTGCTGCTGGAGCCCAGGAACGGCACCGCCTTCAACCCGCAGGCGAACGCGACACAGGCGCGCACCATGGAGCACTTCCGGCGTCTGGGTTTCGCCGACGAAATCCGCGCGCAAGGCCTGCCGGCGGACCACCCGACCGACATTGCCTACTTCACACGGTTCTACCAGCACGAACTGGCCCGGTTGCGGCTGCCCACCGCCAGCCAGGCCGCCGCCACGGTCAAGCGCCTGGGTGGTTCGTGGAGTGCGGCAGAGCTGCCCCACCGCGTGTCCCAGAAGTTCGTCGAAGCTACCTTGCTGCAACACGCTCGCGCCTGGCCAAGCATTGAAGTGCGGCACGGCTGGCGGCTGCGCGCGTTCAACGACCGGTCAATGGACGTCCTGGCGCAGATCGAATCCGTGGATGGCGCTTCGACCGCGTCGGTCACCGCAAAATACCTGGTGGGCGTGGACGGTGCGCGCAGCCTCGTCCGCCGGCAACTGGGCATCGAATACGGCGGCGCCACCGGCTTCAAGCGCGACTTCATGGGCGGAAAGATGTTCGCCATTTACCTTCGTGCGCCCACCTTCCTTGCCACGCTGCCCCACGACAAGGCCTGGATGTACGTGTCGGTGAACGCCGAGCGCAGGGCGTTCATGGCGTCCGTCGATGGCCAGAGCGAATTCGCCTTTCATGCGGCCATTCACGAGGGCGAAGACGCCGACGCCTGGACCGAGGACGACGCCCGACGCATCTTTTCGCAGGCCATGGGCCGCGAAACTCCGATCGAGATTTTGTCCATGCTCACCTGGACGGCTGGCCATGCGCTGGTGGCGGAACATTTCCAGCGCGGTCGCGTGTTTCTGGGCGGCGATGCGGCGCACCTGTTCACGCCCACCGGCGGGCTGGGCTACAACACGGCGGTGGAGGACGCGGTCAACCTCGGCTGGAAGCTCGCGCATGTCGTGCAGGGGCGCGCGCCCGAGTCGCTGCTGGCCAGCTATGAAATGGAGCGCAAGCCGCTGGCCGAGCGCAACACGGCCTATGCGAAGCGCTTTGCCGACTCGGTGGGCCTTTTTCAGGTGACGCCCGAACTCGAACGGGACACGCCCGAAGGCGAACGGGCACGCCAGGCCGCCGCCGTGCACCTGAACGCGCACGTGCGGCTGGAATTCAACATCCCGGGTGTCACGTTTGGCGGCCGGTACGACGGGTCTCCCATCGTCGTGCCCGATGGCACCACGCCACCCGACGACCAACCCAACGACTACGTGCCCACAGCCTGCCCCGGTGGCCGTCCGCCTCACGCCTGGCTTGCAGATGGGCGGTCCCTGTACGACACCTTCCACTTCGAATGGACGTTGCTGGCGCTGGGGCCAGAGGCTCCCGACAGTAAGGCGTTCGAGCTCGCAGCGCAACAAGCAGGCATGGATCTGCAGGTGGTCCATCACGCCGACCCGGCACTGCGAGCTCTCTACGAGGCGCCTCTGGTGTTGATCCGGCCCGACCAGATCGTGGCCTGGCGCGGCGAGGATGCGCGCCATGCATCACACATCCTGAGCCTCTGCGCAGGAGGTCAGGCGCCACCCATGCCTTGAAGCGTCAGTCGACCTTCGCGCCGCCCTTGAACCACTGCGCCACCATGGCGCGTTCTTCTTCGGTGATGCCGGTGGCGTTGTTCATGGGCATGAGCCGGGTGACCACCACCTGCTGGTAGACCGTCTGGGCGTGTGCTTTCAGCGCGTCGGCCGAGTCCAGCCGCACGTTCTTCGATTGCAGCGCTTCACCGTGGCACATCACGCAGCGTTGCTCCAGCACCGGCCTGAGCTGGGCGTAACTCACGCTCTCTGGCACGGCCACCGCCACCGTGGGTGCGGGACGGAGCCACACGATCAATGCAGTCAGCGCCACCACGCCGGCCGCCGCGTATTTCCAGGGGTGCGGATTGCGGCCCAGCTTGTAGCCGTGGCGCATCACGAAGAACTGCCGGATCGCCGCACCGGCGAACATCATGCCGATCAGGATCAGCCAGTTGTACTTGTGTGTGTAGGTGAAGCTGTAGTGGTTGCTCAGCATGGCGAACAGCACCGGCAGCGTGAAGTAGGTGTTGTGCACGCTGCGCTGCTTGCCGCGCTGGCCGTGGACCGGGTCCACCGGCCGCCCGGCCTTGATATCTGCCACCACCGTGCGCTGGCCGGGGATGATCCAGAAGAACACGTTGGCACTCATGGCGGTGGCGATCATCGCGCCCATCAGCAGAAAAGCCGCGCGACCGGCGAAAAGTTGTGTGGCCAGCCAGGCCGCCAGACACACCAGCACCAGCACCAGCGCACCCACCTTGGCGTCGCCGTTTTCCTTCTGCCCGAGCGTGCGGCAGATGGCGTCGTACAGCAGCCAGAACACCACCAGGAAAGCCAGCGCCGCGGCAATCGCGGCGGCGGGGCTCCAGTCCATCACCTTTGGGTCGATGAGATAGACGCTCGGACTCCAGAGGTAGGAGATGAGGAACAGCGCAAAGCCCGAGAGCCAGGTGGAATAGCTCTCCCAGTAGAACCAGTGCAGGTGCTCGGGCAGCTTGGGCGGCGACACGGCGAACTTCACCGGGTGATAGAAGCCGCCGCCGTGCACGGCCCAGAGTTCGCCGCTCACGCCGTCCTTCTTCAACTGCGCGTCTTCAGGTGGCGTGAGGCTGCTGTCGAGAAAGACGAAGTAGAAGGAAGAGCCGATCCAGGCGATGGCCACAATCACATGCAGCCAGCGCAGCAGCAGGTTGGCCCAATCCAGCAGATAAGTTTCCATGGCACCTCAATGCAAGGTCAATGCTTGCGACTCACCACCGCGGGCGCTCTGAGTCGGCTGAGGGCCGCGCATGGGCGTGGAAGCATCCACACCCAGCTCCGCTGCGACCGGACTGGCAAAGTGTATACAGTTTTTGAGAACATTCAAGCGGTCAAACACCACCCGGGGGACCAGCGCGTTCTAGCAACAACTGCGCCACAACCGAGGCCGCGATCACCGCTGGCTCCTTGCCACCAATGCCGGGCAGTCCGATCGGGCAGGTAATGCGAGCGAGCTCGTTCGCGTTGAAACCGCGCTGCTCCAGCCGGTGGCGGAACGTGGCCCATTTCGTGCGACTGCCGATCAGCCCGATGAAGCCCAGGTCGCGGTGCTCGCGTTCCCGTTGCAGGCAGGCGGCCACGATGTCGAGGTCTTCCGCGTGCGAGAAACTCATGATCAGCACAGCGCTGCCCGCCATCAGTTCGTGCACGGCGGCGTGCACCGGGTCGGAGTGCTCGGCCACCACCTGTGCGGGCATATCGGCGGGAAACACCTCGTCACGGCTGTCGATCCAGGTCACATCGAATGGCAGTGGTGCGAGCGCCTGCACGATGGCACGACCGACATGCCCTCCACCGAACAAAGCAAGCGGTTGGTGGTGCTCTGTCAACCGCTGACGAAGGGCCATTACGTGCGATGCATCTACCCGCTCGAAGCGCAGCACCAGGGCACCGCCGCAACACTGCCCGAGGCTCGGACCGAGCGTGATCGATTGCTCCCACACCGTCCCCGCAGCCCCCGGCTGCGCTAGCGATTCGCTTGCCTGGCGCATCGCATCCCACTCCAGATTGCCACCGCCGATCGTGCCAATCACACCGCCTGTCGTGGCTGAAAAAACCGCCATCCATGCACCCGCTTCACGCGGCACCGAACCGCGCGTTTTTTCAACGGTCACGAGCACCGCTGGCTCGCGTTGCAGACGCAGTAGAAAGGCTTCAAGCGGCACGGACATTGTGGCTTCGACGTCAAAAAATATGTATGGATACGTAATGGCGATCAAGGCCGATCAGTATCCGCCGTACTGTACGCAAGCCCTGTTGAAAACCCCCATACACTTCATCCGCCCAGCGATATGGTCCATCCGAAGTCCAGAGCAAGGCGCCCGATCCGACTTACAGGCCCGTGAACATGAGAGACATCGATCCCGCACCGCGTCCCGCCAATCCCGTGGACAACCGACAACGCCCGCGTTTCGCCAGAGGCTGGCTCACCATCGGTACGGCGGCATTGCTGGCCGCCTGCGCCGCGCCTTTGCCGCCTCCTCCACCACCGCCTCCCCCGCCACCTCCGGCGCCTGTGCCAGCACCGCCGCCCCCTGTCAGTGTGCGGCCCACACCCCAGCATGTGTCGCATGCCGTCTCGCCGATGGACTACCGCAAGGATGGTGCGCGCCATATCTACGGCAGCAACAGCCACCGCATCTACAAAGGCAAGATGCCCCCGCTGCTGCAAGGTGTGGGTGTCATGCGCCTGGACATCGACGAGCTCGGCAACATCCGGCGGCTGGACTGGCTGCGCCCGCCCAGCCATGCCGGCAGCCGTGTGGAAATCGAACGCACAGTGCGCGCCGCCGCACCCTTCCCGGCGCCGGTGCGCATGGGCAGCGTGAGCTACACCGACACCTGGCTCTGGCACGAGAGCGGCCAGTTCCAGCTCGACACGCTCACAGAAGGCCAGCGCGACCGCTGAACAGCGGTGCATACCGCGCCGACCAGACAGCCCGCCACTCGGCGGGCTTTTTTTCGTCCCTGTTCAGCTGCCCCGGTACGTCGAATAGCTCCAGGGGCTGACCAGCAACGGCACGTGGTAGTGCTGGTCCGTGTGCGCCACACCGAAGTCGAGCGCTACGCGGTGAAGGAAGTTCGGCTCGGGCAAGGGCACGCCTCGCGCAGCGAAATAGCCTTTCACATCGAACACCAGCCGGTACGTGCCGACCTTGAGGCTGCTGTTGTCGTAGAGCGGTCCATCGGGGTTTCGGCCGTCCTGGTTCAGTTGAAAGCTCTTCACCAGCGTCGCGCGCTCTCCTTCGGTCGTGTAGAGCTCGACTTTCATGCCGGCGGCGGGGCAACCGTGCATGGTGTCCAGAACGTGCGTGCTCATTCCCATGGCGCTTCCTTGGTGTGAATATGGTCGACCGAAAGTGTATACACTTTTTGTTTTTCTGGATATGATGCCCGCATGGAAATCTCCAGCACCTTGCACATCGTCGAGTCGCTCACGCGGGCCATTGTGGAGCACCGGTTGCACCCTGGCACCAAGCTGGCGGAACAGAAACTGGCGGACCATTTCGGGGTCTCGCGCACGCTGGTGCGACAGGCGCTGTTCCAGCTTTCCCAAAACCGCCTGATTCGCCTGGAGCCCGCGCGTGGCGCCTTTGTGGCAGCGCCCTCCGTGCAGGAAGCGCGGCAGGTTTTTGCAGTTCGGCGCATGCTCGAAGTGGAAATGACGCGGGCGTTCGTGAAGAGCGTGACCACCGCCAAGATCAAGGCCCTGCGCGAACATGTGGCGCAGGAAAAGATGGCCGTGAACAACGAGGACGTGGCCGGGCGCACCGAGTTGCTGGGCGACTTTCACGTGCGCATGGCCGAGCTCATGGGCAACCAGGTGCTGGCCGAGTTGCTGCGCGACCTCATCTCGCGCTGCGCCTTGATCACCCTGATGTACCAGAGCAACCAGGCCGCCGAGCACTCCAACGACGAGCACGCCGACATCGTCAAGGCGCTGGCCGCGCGCGACGAGGAACTGGCAGTGCGTCTGATGGACGAGCACCTGCGCCATGTGGAGGAGAACCTGACCTTCGACCGCAAGGTTCCGACGAACGACATTTCCATGGCCTTGTCATGACCTACGACTCCACACGCGAGTACCCGCGCGACCTCGCTGGCTACGGCCGCAACCCACCCCATGCCCGCTGGCCCAATGGCGCGCGCATCGCCGTGCAGTTCGTGCTGAACTACGAAGAAGGTGGCGAGAACAGCGTGCTGCACGGCGACGACGCCTCCGAGCAGTTCCTGTCCGAGATGTTCAACCCGGCGGCCTACCCTGCGCGGCACATCAGCATGGAAGGCATCTACGAATATGGCTCGCGCGCCGGCGTGTGGCGGCTGCTGCGCGAGTTCGAGCAGCGTGGCTTGCCGCTCACCGTGTTCGGCATTGCCAGCGCAATGCAGCGAAGTCCTGAAGTGACCGCCGCCTTCCAGGAACTCGGCCACGACATCGCATGCCACGGGTTGAAGTGGATCCACTACCAGAATGTGGACGAAGCCACTGAACGTGCACACATGGCGCAGGCCATGGAGATCATCGAAAAGCTCACCGGCAGCCGGCCGCTGGGCTGGTACACCGGTCGCGACAGCCCGAACACGCGCCGGCTGGTGGCCGACTTCGGCGGCTTCGAGTACGACAGCGACTACTACGGCGACGACCTGCCCTTCTGGATGAAGGTGAGGAAGACCGATGGCAGCGACGCACACCAGCTCATCGTGCCCTACACGCTGGACTGCAACGACATGCGCTTCGCCCTGCCCCAGGGCTATTCACACGCCGACCCTTTCTTCCAGTACATGCGGGACACGTTTGATGCGCTGTACGCCGAGGGCGATCCCAACGGTCTGGACCGTCCGAAGATGATGAGCATCGGCATGCATTGCCGCCTGCTGGGCCGACCGGGCCGCATCACCGCTTTGCAGCGTTTCCTCGATCACATTCAGCAGCACGACAAGGTCTGGGTGGCTCGGCGCGTGGACATCGCCCGGCACTGGAAGGCCACCCATCCCCTGACCCTCGCTTGAACACGCCACCATGCCCATCACACTGGAACAACTGAACCAAGCCCCGCTGACCGAGGCCACGCAGATGCTCGACGGTCTGTACGAACATTCGCCGTGGATCGCCCAGCAGGCGCTGGCGCAACGCCCCTTCGCTTCGCTGGCCGCGCTCAAGCATGCGATGGTGACTGTGCTGTCGAACGCTGGCATCGACGCGCAGCTCGCATTGATCCGCGCCCACCCGGAGCTGGCGGGCAAGGCCATGGTGAGCCAGGCGCTCACCGCCGAATCCACGAACGAGCAGACGAAGGCGGGCCTCACGAACTGCACGCCGGAGGAGTTCGCCCACATCCAGCAACTCAATGCGCAATACAACGCGAAATTCGGCTTCCCCTTCATCCTGGCGGTCCGCGGCCCACGCGGCACGGGGTTGCCAAAACGCGAAATCATCGCCACCTTCGAACGGCGCCTGAACCACCCGGTGGACTTCGAGAGTGCCGAGTGCATCCGCCACATCCACCGCATCGCGGAGATCCGCCTCAACGATAAATTCGGCTTCGAGCCGGTGGTGGGCGAGCGCGTATGGGACTGGCACGAAGACCTCTCGCGCCACAGTGACCCCGGCTTCGCCGAGCAGGGCCAGCTCACCGTGACCTACCTCACCGATGCGCATCGGGCCTGCGCTGCAGATATTGCTGAACGCATGCGGGAGTGCGGGTTCGATGAGGTGGGCATTGACGCAGTGGGGAATGTGGTGGGGCGCTATCACGGCGCGCAAGCCGATGCACCCGCTCTGCTCACTGGCAGTCACTACGACACCGTGCGCAACGGCGGCAAGTACGACGGGCGCCTTGGCATCTTTGTGCCCATGGCCTGCGTGCAGCAACTTCACGCCACCGGCCGCCGCCTGCCGTTCGCCTTCGAGATGGTCGCGTTTTCCGAAGAAGAAGGCCAGCGCTACAAGGCCACGTTCCTCGGATCGGGCGCGCTCACCGGCCACTTCAACCCGGCGTGGCTCGACCAGCAGGACGCCGATGGGATCACGCTGCGCGCCGCCATGCAACACGCCGGACTGCCCGCCACGCTGGAGGCCATTCACGCGCTGAAGCGCGACCCATCAAAGTACCTGGGATTCGTCGAGGTCCACATCGAGCAAGGCCCGGTGCTCAACGAGATGGACCTTCCCCTGGGCGTGGTCACGTCCATCAATGCCGGTGTGCGCTTTCAGTGCGAGGCCCTCGGCATGGCCAGCCATGCCGGCACCACGCCCATGAACCGACGGCGCGACGCGGCGAGTGCCGTGGCCGAGCTGGCGATCTACATGGAGCAGCGCGCGCAGACGGACGGCGACTCGGTCGCCACCATCGGCATGCTGCAGGTGCCGGGTGGTTCGATCAACGTGGTGCCGGGTCGATGCCTCTTCTCGCTGGACATGCGCGCCCCGAATGACGCGCAGCGCGACGCGCTGGAGCGCGACGTGCTGGCGCAGCTGCGCGCCATCTGCGAGCGGCGCGGCATTGGCCTGAAGGTGGAAGAGACCATGCGCGCCGCCGCCGCACCGAGCGACCCTGCATGGCAGGCGCGCTGGGAGCGCGCAGTGCAGGCGCTGGGTGTGCCGCTGCACCGCATGCCCAGCGGGGCCGGCCACGACGCCATGAAGCTGCACGAAATCATGCCGCAGGCCATGCTGTTCGTGCGCGGTCTCAACAGCGGCATCAGCCACAACCCGCTCGAATCCAGCACCTGCGACGACATCGAGCTGAGCGTGAACGCCTTCTCGCATCTGCTCGATCAACTCGCCCACGAACACGCCAATCAGAAAGCCTCATGACCACCGAACAACAACTGGATGCCTGGATCGACGCCCACTTCGACGAGGAGGTGAGCTTCCTGCAGGAGCTCGTGCGCGTGCCGACCGACACACCGCCGGGCAACAACACCCCTCACGCCGAACGCACTGCCGATCTGCTCGCGGCCATGGGCCTCAATGCCGAGAAACACACGGTGCCGGCTGACGAGGTTCAGGCCGCCGGCCTGCAAAGCATCACCAACTTGATCGTGCGCAGGCCCTACGGCCCCGGCAAGACGATTGCACTGAACGCACACGGCGACGTGGTGCCGCCTGGTGAAGGCTGGACCCACGATCCTTACGGTGGCGAGATCGCCGACGGCAAGATCTACGGCCGCGCCACCGCGGTCAGCAAGTGCGACATTGCCAGCTTCACCTTTGCCATCCGCGCGCTCGAGTCGCTCGGGGCCAAGCTCGCTGGCGGCGTGGAACTGCACGTGACCTACGACGAGGAATACGGCGGTGAAGTGGGCCCCGACTGGTTGCTGAAGAAGGGTCTCACCAAGCCCGACCTGATGATCGCCGCGGGCTTCAGCTACCAGGTGGTGGTGGCGCACAACGGCTGCCTGCAGCTGGAGGTGACGGTGCATGGAGACATGGCACACGCCGCCATTCCCGACAGCGGCACCGACGCGCTGCAGGGCGCCACGCACATCCTCAACGCGCTGTACGCGCTCAACGCCGACTACCTGAAGGTGTCGTCCAGTGTGGAGGGCATCAACCATCCGTACCTCAACGTGGGCCAGATCAGCGGCGGTACCAATACCAACGTGATTCCCGGCAAGGTCGTGCTGCGCATCGACCGCCGCATGATTCCTGAAGAAGATCCCGCCGAGGTGGAAGCCTCGTTGCGCCGCACCATCGAGCAGGCCGCTGCCAGCTTCCAGCCCCCACGGGGCGGCCGCGAGCTCAAGGTCGACGTGCGCCGCATTCTGCTCGCTCGCGCCATGAAACCGCTGCCCGGCAACCAGCCGCTGGTGCAGGCAATCCAGAAGCATGGCCTTGCCGTGTTCGGCGAAAAGATTCCCGCTGTGGGCACGCCGCTCTACACCGACGTGCGCCTCTACGTCGAGCGAGGCATACCTGGCGTGATCTACGGTGCCGGCCCGCGCACGGTGCGCGAATCGAACGCCAAGCGCGCCGATGAGCATCTGGTGCTCGAAGACTTGCGGCGCGCCACCAAGGTGATTGCGCGCACGCTGCACGAACTGCTTTCACGCCCTGCGTGACACAATCGTCCGGACGCTAACCCGGACCCCTGGAGACAACATGACACCCGCTGAAGAAGCCCTGCGCGACGCCGCGTTCGAATACCACCGCACGCCCTCGCGCGGCAAGATTTCCGTCCATCCCACCAAACCCCTGTCCAACCAGCGAGATCTCTCGCTGGCTTACTCGCCCGGTGTGGCGTATCCGTGTCTCGCAATCGAAGCCGATCCCTCGATGGCGGCCGAGTACACCTCACGCGGCAACCTGGTGGGTGTGATCACCAACGGCACGGCCGTGCTCGGTCTGGGCGATATCGGTCCGCTAGCGGCCAAGCCGGTGATGGAAGGCAAGGGGTGCCTGTTCAAGAAGTTTGCCGGCATCGACGTGTTCGACATCGAACTCGACGAGAAGGACCCGGACAAACTGGTCGACATCATTGCCGCGCTCGAGCCCACGCTGGGCGGCATCAACCTGGAAGACATCAAGGCGCCGGAGTGCTTCTACATCGAGAAGAAGCTGCGCGAGCGCATGGGGATTCCGGTGTTCCACGACGACCAGCACGGCACCGCCATCATCTCGGCCGCCGCATTGCTCAACGGCCTGGAGCTGGTGGGCAAAGACATCGGCTCGGTCAAGCTGGCGGTGAGTGGCGCAGGCGCTGCCGCCATCGCTTGCCTGGACGTGATGGTTGGTCTCGGCGTCTCGCGCGAGAACATCTTTGTGTGCGACTCCAAGGGCGTGGTGTACGAAGGCCGCCCCGGGGGCTACGACGAATCCAAGGCGCGCTACGCACAGAAGACCGCCAAGCGCACGCTTGCCGATGCGGTCGATGGAGCCGACGTGTTCCTGGGTTGCTCGGCGCCGGGCGTGCTGACCGCCGAGATGATGAAGACGATGGGCACCAAACCGATCGTGCTCGCGCTGGCCAATCCCGAACCCGAGATCCGCCCCGAGCTCGCCAAGGCGGTGCGGCCCGACTGCATCATCGCCACGGGCCGCAGCGATTACCCGAACCAGGTCAATAACGTCCTGTGCTTCCCCTACATCTTCCGCGGCGCGCTCGATTGCGGCGCCACACGCATCACCGAAGAAATGAAGCTGGCCTGCGTGCGGCAGATCGCGGATCTGGTCAAGAGCGAGACCAGTGAGGAAGTGGCCAACGCCTACGCGGGCCAGGACCTCAGCTTCGGCCCCGACTACATCATCCCCAAGCCTTTCGATTCGCGTCTGATCCTGCGCATCGCGCCGGCCGTGGCGCAGGCCGCCGCCGATTCGGGCGTGGCCACGCGGCCGATCACCGACATGGACGCCTACCGCCAGCAGCTGGGGCGCTTCGTCTACCAGACCGGCATCCTCATGCAGCCGATCTTCAACGCGGCCAAGGGCATGCCCGCGAAGCAACGCGTGGCCTACGCGGACGGCGAAGACGAGCGCGCGCTGCGGGCCGCACAACTGGCCATCGACGACCAGCTCGCCGTGCCGATCCTGATTGGCCGGCCAGCGGTGATCGAAGCTCGCATCGCGAAGGCCGGCCTGCGCATGAAGCTGGGGCAGGATGTGCAGAACGTGAACCCGGAAGACGATCCCCGCTTCCGCCAGTACTGGGAGCACTACCACCAGATCATGGGCCGCCACGGCGCCACGCCCGAGGTGGCCAAGGCCGCCGTGCGGCGTTCCAACACCATTATCGGCTCGCTCATGCTGGCGCTGGGCGATGCCGATGCGCTCATCTGCGGTCTGGTGGGCGGCTACATGACGCACCTGGAGCGCATCGACCATGTGCTGGGACGGCGCGAGGGCGCCGGGCTGTACGCCTCGGTGAACGCCCTCATGACGGACCGCGGGCCGGTGTTCATCGCCGACACCTACGTCAATGAATTGCCGAGCGCCGAAGAGCTGGCCGAGATCGCGTGGATGGCCGCGCAGGAGGTGCAGCGCTTCGGCTTGCCGCCCAAGGTGGCCTTTCTCTCGCATTCGAGCTACGGCTCCAGCAAGCGCGCATCGGCGCGCAAGATGGCGCACGCTCGCGATCTGTTTGTGGCCGCGCACCCCGACATCGAGTGCGATGGTGAGCTGCATGGCGATGCGGCGCTGCAACCGGAGATTCGCAGTGCCTATCTGGCGGAGACGACGCTCACGGGTTCTGCCAACCTGCTGATCTGCCCGAACCTGGACGCGGCCAACATCCTCTACAACGTGATGAAGACGACCACCAGCGGTGGCGTGACGGTCGGACCCATCCTGATGGGGTCGGCGAAGACGGTCCACATTCTCACGCCGGCGGCCACGGTGCGGCGGGTGCTGAACATGACGGCTCTGGCTGCGGCCAGCGGGGCTGCGCGGAACTGAGCCTCTTTTGCTCGATTTGAAGGGACGCTTTCGGCGTCCCTTTTTTGTTTCCGGCTTCAACCTCGCAGGCGCCAACGAGGTCATCGGCGGCCATGGGGCACGGCGCAGCGGAATAAAGGAGGAGGGCCGGTGAAGCCGGACCGGGGGACATCCGCGGAGCCGTGCCCCATGGTCGCCGATGACCGGACCCACAAAACCACCGGTCAGAAACCGGGTTTCCCCTAGCAGACCAACATCAGATCGCACACATAAACTGTATACACTTTTTGCACGCACCTCAGGAGCAATCCATGTCCACCACAGTCCACCCGGTCGACGAAGTCCTCCCCACCGGCAAACTCACCGCCCTCGGCTTGCAGCATGTGCTGGTCATGTACGCCGGCGCGGTTGCCCTGCCGCTCATCGTGGGCCGCGCACTCAAGCTCAGCCCCGAACAGGTGGCCATGCTCATCTCGGCCGATCTCTTCTGCTGCGGCCTCGTCACGCTCATTCAGTCGCTCGGCGCCACGCAGTGGTTCGGCATCAAACTGCCCGTGATGATGGGCGTGACGTTTGCATCCGTGGCGCCCATGGTCGCCATGGCCAACAGCAACCCCGGCGTGCAGGGTGCGGGGCTGATCTTCGGTTCCATCATCGGCGCGGGTGTGGTCTCCATCCTCATCGCGCCCATCGTCAGTCGCATGCTGCGATTCTTTCCACCCGTGGTCACCGGCACGATCATCGCGGTCATCGGCATCAGCCTCATGCGCATCGGGATCAACTGGGTTTTCGGCAACCCCTTCGGTCCCACCGCACCCAGCGTGCCCAACCCTCAACACCTGCAGTGGCTCGATTCGGTGAAGCAGGCCGCTGCCAGCGGCGCCGTGCCTCCCGTGCCACCCGGCATGGCCATCGTCGGCAGCGTGCCCAATCCGTCCTATGCCCAGATGCCGCACATCGCCATTGCTGCCGTGGTGCTGGCCGCCATCCTGCTCATCGCCAAGTTTGCTCGCGGTTTCATCGCCAACATCTCGGTGCTTCTGGGCATCGTCATCGGCGGCGCCATTGCCACCGCCGCCGGCCTCATGACTTTCGAGAAAGTGGGCAAGGCGAACTGGTTCGATCTGGTGCTGCCGTTCGAGATTGCCACGCCCATCTTCGACCCCATCCTCATCCTCACCATGAGCCTGGTGATGATCGTGGTGATGATTGAATCCACCGGCATGTTCCTCGCGCTCAGCGACATGACCGACCGCAAGATCGATCAGAAGGCACTCACTGCTGGCCTGCGCACCGACGGCCTGGGCACGCTGATCGGCGGGATTTTCAACACCTTCCCCTACACCAGCTTCTCTCAGAACGTGGGTCTGGTCGGCGTCACCGGCGTCAAGAGCCGGTTTGTCTGTGTGGCCGGGGGCGTCATCCTCATCGTGTTCGGCCTGCTGCCCAAGATGGCCGCGCTGGTCGAGTCGCTGCCCACCTTCGTGCTCGGCGGCGCGGGCCTGGTGATGTTCGGCATGGTGGCAGCCACCGGCATCCGGATTCTGGCCAGCGTGGACTACAAGGGCAACCGCAACAACCTCTTCATCGTCGCCGTGTCGATCGGGTTCGGCATGATTCCGCTGGTGGCACCCAGCTTCAAGCAATGGATGCCCCACGCCATCCACCCCTTGATCGAGTCGGGCATCCTCCTGGCCTCCCTCAGTGCCGTGGCGCTCAATCTGTTCTTCAACGGCAGCCGGGGCGACACCGCGGCAGCCGTGCATGCCGCGCGGCAGGCCGAAGCGCACTGAGCGGACCAGCGCCGCCTTCTTTTAAGGCATCATCCCCAAGCCGGTGCAGGCACCGACTTGGGGCGCACCATTCAGGGTTGGCCCCGATGACGCGCGAAGCCCGGAGCACAAGAATCTGTATACAAATTCTGTGCTCAAACGGCCTCTGGCCGGCCATTCCCACGCAGGTGCACCGCTGGCACCTTTATTGCTGATGAAACGGCATGCGCGGGCGATGGCAGTGCCTCCCACCGCAACCCGACCCACCCTGGAGAAAACATGAACAAACGCCACTTCGTCAAAACTACCGCTGCCCTGGCCCTGGCGGCCGCATTCAGTAGCGCGCACGCGCAAACACCCATCAAGTTCCAGCTCGACTGGCGCTTCGAAGGCCCCGCTGCCCTGTTCCTGCAACCTGCCGCCAAGGGCTACTTCAAAGCCGCCGGCCTGGACGTGACGATCGATTCCGGCAACGGCTCTGGCGGCACCGTCACCCGCGTGGCTTCCGGTTCGTACGACATGGGTTTTGCCGACCTCGCCGCGCTGATGGAGTTCCACGCCAACAACCCGGATGCACCCAACAAGCCGGTGGCCGTGATGATGGTCTACAACAACACGCCCGCTGCGGTGCTGGCGCTCAAGAAGAGTGGCATCAGCAAGCCTGCCGATCTCAATGGCAAGAAGCTTGGCGCGCCGGTGTTCGACGCCGGCCGAAAGGCCTACCCGATCTTCCAGAAGGCCAACAACATCAGCAGCGTGAACTGGACCTCGATGGACCCACCGCTGCGTGAAACCATGCTGGTGCGCGGCGACATCGACGCCATCACCGGCTTCTCGTTCACGTCCCTGCTCAATCTGGAAGCGCGTGGCGTGAAGCCCGAAGACGTGGTGATCATGCCGTACGGCGACTACGGGGTGAAGCTGTATGGCAACGTCATCATCGCCAGCCCCAAGATGATCAAGGAGAACCCGGCCGCCGTGAAAGCCTTCCTGACCGCGTTCGCCAAGGGCGCCAAGGAAGTCATGGCCAACCCGGCCGCCAGCATCGAGACCGTAAAGGCGCGCGACGGCATCATCAACGTGTCGCTGGAAACCCGTCGCCTGGCGATGGCCATCGACTCGGTGGTGGCGAGCCCCGATGCACGCAAGGAAGGCTTTGGCCAGGTCAACCCGGGCCGCCTCGCCTTGATGGCATCGCAGGTTTCCGACGCCTACAACACCAAGACCCGAATCGACCCCGCTGCGGTGTGGAACGGCTCCATGCTGCCGACGGCCGCCGAACTCAACGTGCTGCCGCCCGCCAAGAAATAAGGCCAGAAGCCCGCCTCTCTGGTCCAGGCCAGCCACCCCTCGGCGGCTGGCCTTTTTTTCAGGAAGACCCCATGCAAGAAGCCTCCAGCGAAAAGCCCTTTGTCGATTTCGACCAGGTCTGGCTGGCCTACAACGAAGATCTTTTGGCGAAGAACGTCTTCGCGGTGGAAGACATCAACCTCAAGGTCAAGCGCGGCGAGTTCATTGCCATCGTCGGGCCATCGGGTTGCGGCAAGTCCACCTTCATGAAGCTGACCACCGGCCTGCGCATGCCCAGCATGGGCAAGATCCGCATCGACGGAGAGTCGGTCACCGGGCCGCTGAAGATTTCGGGCATGGCCTTCCAGGCACCCTCGCTGCTGCCCTGGAGAACCACACTCGACAACGTGCTGCTGCCGCTGGAGATCGTGGAGCCCTTTCGCAGCGAATTCAAGGACCGCAAGAAAGAATTTGTGGAGCGCGCGAGCAGACTGCTCACCAGCGTCGGCCTGGGCGGCATGGAGAAGAAGTTTCCCTGGGAACTCTCGGGCGGCATGCAGCAACGCGCCAGCATCTGCCGCGCGCTGATTCACGAACCCAAGATGCTGCTGCTCGATGAACCCTTTGGTGCGCTCGATGCCTTCACGCGCGAAGAACTCTGGTGCACGCTGCGCGACCTGTGGGAGGCGCAGCGCTTCAACGTCATCCTGGTCACACACGATCTGCGCGAGTCTGTGTTTCTGGCCGACACGGTGTACTGCATGAGCAAGAGTCCGGGCCGATTTGTGGTGCAGCGCGAGATCCCGATCCCCCGCACGCGCGATCTGGAGGTGACCTACACCAAGGAGTTCTCCGACATCGTGCTGGAGCTGCGCGGCCACATCGGCGCCATGCGCACACCGGTCAACCAGTGAAGGGAATCACGCCATGAACAAGAAACACCTCGAACGCTGGTCCCCGTTTCTCCTTTTGCTGGCGATCATCGTCATCTGGGAAGTGATCACCAGCGGCTTCGGCGTCTCGGAATTCATCTTCCCGAGTCCATCGCGCATCTGGGAACAGACGCTGGAACACAAGACCACCATCCTGGGCCACGCCTGGCGCACGTACTGGGTGACCATGGCGGGCTTCGGCATCGCCATCGTGGTGGGCGTGCTGCTGGGTTTTCTCATCGGCAGCTCGCGCCTGGCCTACGCAGCGGTCTATCCGCTCATGACGGCGTTCAACGCACTGCCCAAGGCGGCCTTCGTGCCGATCCTCGTGGTGTGGTTCGGCATCGGCGTCGGCCCGGCCATCCTCACCGCCTTTCTCATCAGCTTCTTCCCCATCATGGTGAACATTGCCACCGGTCTCGCCACGCTGGAGCCGGAGCTGGAAGACGTGTTGCGGGTGCTGGGCGCCAAGCGCTGGGACGTGCTGACCAAGGTGGGCCTGCCGCGCTCCATGCCCTACTTTTTCGGGTCTCTGAAAGTGGCGATCACGCTGGCCTTCGTGGGCACCACGGTGTCGGAGATGACCGCATCGAACGAGGGCATCGGCTACCTGTTGATTTCGGCGGGCTCGTCGATGCAGATGGGCCTGGCATTCAGCGGCTTGCTGGTGGTGGGGATCATGGCCATGGTGATGTACGAGCTCTTCAGCTTCATCGAGAAGCACACGACGGGCTGGGCGCACCGGGGTTCGCAGAACACGTGACCGACGATCAGGTGGCGCGGCACCTGCGCCGTGCAAACGAGGTGGCCCGCCGCGCAGCGAGCATGGGGCGCCATCCTTTCGGCGCCTTGCTGGTGGCACCAGACGATGAGACGGTGCTGGCGGAGCAGGGCAACATCGACACCGTGAACCATGCGGAGTCCACGCTGGCTCGAACGGCCGCAGACAACTGGCCGGGCGAGTACCTCGCGCGCTGCACGCTGGTGACCACGTTCGAGCCTTGTGCCATGTGCACGGGCACGCTCTACTGGGCGAACATCGGGCGGGTGGTGTATGGGGCGAGCGAAGAATCCTTGCTGGCGCTCACCGGTAGCCACGAAGAAAACCCCACGTTGTCGTTGCCCTGCCGAGAGGTGCTGGCGCGTGGGCAGAAGACCATTGAGGTGATCGGGCCCGTGCCCTCTCTTGAAGCTGAGATGCTGGAGCCTCACCGGGGTTTCTGGTCGTCTCGTTAAGTTGCTGCCGCCGGTTGCTCCGGCCTGAGGCGACCACGGGGCACGGCATCGCGAATGTCCTCCGAGTCGGCTTCGCCATCTCTCCCCCTTTATTTCGCTGCGCCGTACCCCATGGCCACCTCAGACCTCGTTGGCGCTCTGCCAATGGTACGCATGCATCACCGATGCACTTCAACCTCCCCGGCACCCGACAACAAGCCCATCAACTTCCGCCGAATCAGAATCCCCGGCCGATCCGAGTCCATCGAATACTCCACTCCGCGCCGACGCAGATCCACCACTGCGTCCGGGTCCGTCGACTCCAGAATGTCCTTGTCTTCCCGCGTGATCTCGTCGTCGAAATCGATCAGCATCTGCGCCGGGCAGTCGGCCTCCGTGTCGTTGCGGAACAGCCATTGGCACAACTGCATGCGGCCATCGTCGATGGGGGTGAAGGCGTTGATGATGATGTGGCGAATGCCGCTCGGGTACTCGATATCGAGCCGGCGCGAAAAAGGCTGAAAGTAGGCGTTGCGCATGTGCCGCTGTGTGATCGCATCCTTCACACCACTGATGCGCTGGAATTTTTCCGGGTTCACGGCGTCGATCACTGTTTCCGCATAGAAGCCCGCTTCGTTCTCGATCAACTCGTACTTGCTCGGCGCGGGCGATGCGGCCACGCCGAAGGTGGCGCGGTGCACGAAGCTGAAATGCGAGTTGTCGAACGAATTTTCCAGCGCGCGCACCGGGCTCGTGCTCCAGGTCTCGTAGAACTGGAAAATCGTGCGCCATCCCTCCGCACCGAACTCCGGCATCTCCGGGATGTCGGCCACCGGATCTTCGAGCGCCACCCAGGCATAGCCGTAGCGCGACACGCAGTGGTAGGCCGTGGTGCCGTAGTCCTTCGGAATTTCCCGCTCCGGCGGGTACTGTGGAATCTGGATCACCCTGCCACTGCGGTTGTAGACCCAGCCGTGGTAACCACACTGGATGTTGCCGTTCTTGCACCAGCCCTTGCTCAGGCGCGCCGTGCGGTGGCAGCAGCGGTCCTTCAACGCGGCGGGTTCGCCGTGTTCGTCGAGGAAGAGAACGATGTTCTCGCCCAGCAGGGTGAAGGGTTGGGGACCGTCGGCCAGCATCGTCAGCGGCATGACGGCGTGCCAGTAGCGGCGGAAAACAGGCTGTTGGGTGACCAGCATGGAAGCGCTCCTGAAAGAAATGGCTTGAGGTGTCTCAAGAGCAATTTCCCGCTTCGCATGGCGCGAAGTTGAACGCTTCTACTCTGGCTGCAGATGCTAGCAAAAGACAGGCCATCGTGGTGCACCAGCGTGGTGATTTTTTGCTGGCACAGCTTGTGCATGGAAGGCGTTCGCAGAGTAGAAGCGTTCAGCTGGTGTCCCACCACCCGCCCGGAAATTGCTCTTGTACGTCCCCTGTGGCCATGTGGTTCGCCGGGGTTGAAACAAGTCCCTACCGGAGCACGCCATGCAACGCCGCCTTTTTCTCACCACCTCCGCAGCCGCTGTGTCGGCCCTCACCGCGCCCGCCGTGTGGAGCCAGTCCACGCCCAAGCTCACCCCCATCAAGTTCACGCTGGACTTTCGCATCACCGGCCAGACTTCGCCTTTCTTTCTTGCGCAGCAGCGCGGCTACTACAAGGACGAAGGCCTGGACGTGAGCATCGATGTGGGCTCCGGCTCCGTGGCCTCCATCACACGCATTGCCAGCGGCGTCTACCAGATGGGTCTGGGCGACATCAGCTCGCTGGTGGAGTTCCAGGCCAGCCAGATCGGCACGCCGCTGGTGCAGGCGGTTTACCAGTACTACAACCGCGCACCGTTCGCGATCATCGGCCGCAAGGACCGTGGCATCACCACCGACTTCCGAAGCCTCGAGGGCAAGAAGATCGCGGCGGCGGCGGTGGAGTCCACGCGCCGTGCCTGGCCCATGGTGGCGCGCAAGCTGCGCGTGAAGGACGACTACTTTCAGTGGTCCACCACCGACTTCGCCTCGCGCGACAACGTGGTGGTGCGAGGCGACGTGGACGGTGCCACCTACTTCCACGACTCGGCCGTGTCCTTGTTCGCGCGCATGAAGCTGGACGACCTCTCGATCCTGCAGTACACGCAGGCTGGTGTGAACCTGTATGGCAACGCGATTCTGGCGAGCAACGCCATGGTGACGCAGAACCCCACAGCCGTGGCCGGCTTCCTGCGCGCCACCAACCGCGCCATCCGAGAAAGCATGGCCGACCCGGCTGCGGCGATCGCCGCCACCAAGCTGCGCGAGCCCATTCTCAACGAAGCCGTGGAACTGGAGCGCTGGCGCATCACGCGGCAATACATCGCTGCGGCCGACACGCGCAGCCATGGTGTGGGTGACGTGCTCAAGCGCACGCTGGAGCAACAGGTGGACGAGGTGGTGGAGGTGTTCGGGCTGAAGACGCGGCCCGGTGTGGAAGGTGTCTTCAACCGCGCCATGCTGCCGCCGCTGAGTGAGCGCATGTACACCGCATGAGCTCGGAGCAAGACCTGAACGAACGCGACGGTCGCTACCTGCGCCAGGCCATTGCCTGGTCACAGGTAGCGCGCGACCGGGGCAACCGGCCCTTTGGCGCGGTGGTGGTGTCTGAAGACGACCGCGTGCTGGCCGAAGCCTGGTGCAACACCAGCGAAACGGGCGACTGCACGGGCCATGCCGAAACCAACGCAGTGCGCCAGCTGAGCCCGGTGGTGGACCGCGAGACCCTCGCGCGCGCCACGCTGTATTCATCGGCCGAGCCCTGCGTAATGTGCGCCGGCGCCATCTTCTGGAGCAACATCGGGCGCGTGGTGTTCGGCATCGACGCCGTGAGCCTGCGTGTGTTTCGTGGTGAACGCGCGGAGCAGCGTGATGCCGAGCTGTCGTGCCGCGATGTGTTTGCTTCCTCACCGCACGCCATCGAATGCATCGGGCCCGTGCTCATCGATGAAGCAAGCGAACCGCACCGGGGTTTCTGGAAAACCTGAAGGACGTGCCCCACGTAAACTCGCCCGCATGCCCTGGCACGCCCGTCTCGATCTGAACTACCGCCGCGAAAGCGAACGCACGGTGCTACGGCATGAACACACCGGGCCGTTGCGCATCCTGAAAAGCCTGTACCCCGAGGGCGAGCGCATCTGCCACAACGTGGTGATCCACCCGCCGGGCGGTCTGGTCGGTGGCGACTTGCTCGATGTGCGCGTGAACGCCGGCGTGGACACGCACGCGCTGATCTCCACGCCTGGCGCCACCCGCTTCTATCGCACAGACGGACCCCGCGCCACGCAGCAGATTGCGCTTTCGCTCGAGGAAGGCGCCCGGCTGGAATGGTTGCCGCTGGAAACCATCGCTTACTCCGGCTGCGATGCGCACAACACGCTTACCGCCACGCTGGCGCCGGGCGCGGAATGGCTGGGGTGGGATGTGTGCGCGCTGGGCTTGCCCACCGCCGGCCAGCCCTTCGAGCGCGGCAGCCTCACGCAGCGGCTGGAGGTACCGGGCCTCTGGCTGGAGCAGGCGCGCATCGACGCGGCCGACACCCGCCTGCTGACCTCTCCGCTGGGGCTGGGCGGGCAGCGCTGCCTGGGCACGCTCTGGCTGGCCTGCGGCACGGCGCTCACCCGCGATCGGCGCGAGCTGCTGCTGGAGGTGGTTCGCGGCGTGCTAGAGGCTCAGCCGCACGGCATCCAGGCCGGTGCCACCTGCCCCAACCCGCAGATGCTGGTGCTGCGCGCCGTGGCGCCGCTGGTGGAGCCGCTGATGGCGCTGTTCCAGCGCGTCTGGGCCGCGCTGCGCGCCCATGCCTGGGGCCTGGCAAGCGTGCCGCCCCGGATCTGGCACGTATAAGGCAACCCGGAACAGCGCAGTTTTTACCCTGCTCTTTCGAGTTTTTCCGCAAGGGTGCACGGCACACAATCGGTGCAGAAGGCCTCTCCGCGTCCGTTTCTTTTTGTTTTCCCGCCATGCCCGCCGCCTCCAGCAGCCTTCACGACGCCAGTGCCCTCGTCATCGAAGGCAACCTCCAGTCGCGCTCCATCCTGATCGCTCAACTGCGCGAGCTGGGATTGGGTACGGTAGCCCAATGCTCCCGACTGGTGGACGCGCGGCGCAAGCTGGAAGCAAGCAGTTTCGACGTCGTCATTTGCGAACAGCGTTTTGAACGCGAGTCCGGCTCCGGCCAGGATCTGCTGGACGACCTGCGTCGCAACCAGTTGCTGCCTTTCCACACCGTGTTCGTGATGATCACGGCCGAAGCCTCCTACAGCAAGGTGGCCGAGGCGGCCGAATCCGCGCTGGACGCCTACCTGCTCAAACCCCACACCGCCGCGCGCCTGGCCGACCGCATCCTGCAGGCGCGCGAACGCAAGCGTGCGCTGCGCTCCATCTTCTCGGCCATCGACGCGCAGAACTTTGACCACGCCGCCACCTTGTGCCAGCAGCGCTTCGAGGCCCGTGAGACCTACTGGCTCTACGCCGCGCGCATCGGCGCCGAGTTGCTGCTTCGCCTGGGCCGCCTGGCCGAGGCGCAGACGTTGTTTGAAACCGTGATCGAAGCCAAGACCCTGCCCTGGGCCCGCCTGGGCGTGGCGCGCGCTCAACTGGAGAGCGGCCAGCCCGCCAAGGCCACCACCACGCTGGAGAGCCTGATTCGCGACGACGACGCCTACGCCGATGCCTACGACGTGATGGGCCGCGCGCAGTTCGAACTGGGCAACTTCCAGAACGCCTTGTCCACCTACCAGATGGCCACGCGCCTCACGCCGGGCTCCATCAGCCGCCTGCTCAAACACGGCATGCTGGCTTACTACACCGGCGAGAAAGGCGAAGGCGTGGAACTGCTCGACCGCGCGACTCGGCTGGGCCTGGACTCCAAGATGTTCGACCCGCAGGCGCTGATGCTGCTGGCCTTTGCCCGGCTGGACAACAACGATCAGCGCGGCCTGCAGCGCATCGTGGAGCAACTCACGCGCCTTCGCGACCGCAGCCACGACCCGGCGCGACCGCACCGGCTGCTCAACATGGCCGAGAGCCTGCTGGCACTGCAACAACAGCAGACCGCGCGGGCCCAGGACGATGTGCGCCGGCTGGCCAACGACGTGCTCGCGCCCGCTTTCGACTTTGAATCGGCCTGCAACCTGCTGACACTCATGAACCGGCTGGTGGCGCGCTCACTGCCGCTGTACGAGGCTGAAGCCGCGGTGGATACGATGGCGCTGCGCTTCTGCACAAACCGCGCCATGACCGAACTGCTGGCCTGCGCCGCCACGGGCACAGCCGACCACGCCGAGCGCATCCGCGCCGGCCATGCCGAGGTCTTGCGCATCACACAGGACGCCATGAAGCTCAGCCTGAAGGGAGACCCGCAAGGCACAGTGGAGCAATTGCTAGACGCTGGCGAGCGCACCGGCAACGCGAAACTCATCGAATCGGCGCACCAGGTGCTGCAGCGCTACAGCGAACGCATGAGCGGCTACCCCGCACTGCACGAACGGGCCGAAGCCCTGCGGCAGCTCTTTCACACCGATGCCCGCATGGCCCGCCTGGGTGAGCAGACCGCAGGCGCGTCCGAACCCGGTGCGGTGTCGCTGCCTGCAGGCTACAAACCGGTCCACCGGGAAGGTCTTCTGGACGCGGCCCAGCCCGCCTGATCAGATCGCGACCAGCTGGCGCACGCCCTTCTCGGCCATCTCGCTGCCCGGCCCAGAAGCGATCACCTCGCCGCGCTCCATTACCAGATAACGGTCTGCCAGCGCCTCGGCAAAGTCGTAGTACTGCTCCACCAGCACGATGGCCATGTTGCCGCGATCGGCCAGCATGCGGATGACTTTGCCGATGTCCTTGATGATGTTCGGCTGGATGCCTTCGGTGGGCTCGTCCAGGATCAGCAGCTTTGGCCCCGCCGCCAGCGCGCGCGCAATCGCCAGCTGTTGCTGCTGCCCGCCGGAGAGGTCCCCGCCACGCCGGCCAAGCATCTGCTTGAGCACGGGAAACAGCTCGTACAGCTCCGCCGGTATCGGCGTCCCGCCCTTCTTGGTGGCCAGGCCCATCTGCAGGTTCTCGTGCACCGTGAGCCGGCCGAAAATCTCGCGCCCCTGCGGCACAAAACCCACCCCCCGGCGCGCGCGCTCGTAAGGCGTGGTGCCAGCGATCGACTCGCCATCCAGCGTGATGCTCCCGCTCTTGATGGGCACCAGCCCCATGAGCGACTTGAGCAGCGTCGTCTTGCCCACGCCGTTGCGCCCCAGCACCACCGTGACCTGACCGAGCTCGGCGGTGAGGCTCACGTTGCGCAGAATGTGGCTGCCACCGTAGTACTGGTTGATGTCTTTGACTTCGAGCAGGCTCATAACGATGTCCTCATCGGCCTAAATACACTTCGATCACGCGTTCGTCGGCCTGCACCTGATCCAGCGTCCCCTCAGCCAGCACCGCCCCATCGCACAACACCGTGACCTTCTCCGAAATCGTTCGGATGAAGCTCATGTCGTGCTCCACCACCATCAGCGAATGCTTGCCCTTGAGCGTGAGGAAGAGTTGTGCCGTGCGCTCGGTTTCTTCATCGGTCATGCCGGCCACGGGTTCGTCCAGCAGCAGCAGCTTGGGGTCCTGCATCAACAGCATGCCGATCTCCAGCCACTGCTTCTGCCCGTGGCTGAGGTTGCCGGCCAGGCGAGCGGCGCTGTCGGCGAGGTGAATGGTCTGCAGCACTTCGCCGAGACGGTCTTTCTCTTCACCGGTGAGTTTGAACACCATTGAGCGGCGCACGCGCTTGTCGGTGGCCAGGGCGAGCTCGAGGTTCTCGAACACGCTGAGGTGCTCGAACACCGTGGGCTTCTGGAACTTGCGGCCGATGCCCATGGACGCTATCTCGGCTTCCCGGTAACGCAGAAGATCGATGGTGCTTCCAAAGAAAACATGACCGGAGTCGGGGCGGGTCTTGCCGGTGATGATGTCCATCATCGTGGTCTTGCCGGCGCCGTTGGGGCCGATGATGCAACGCAGTTCACCCGGCGCGATGTCCAGCGAGAGGTTGTTGATGGCCTTGAAGCCATCGAAGCTCACGTTGACACCTTCCAGATAAAGGATTCGACCGTGCGTGGTGTCCACCTCGCCGGGCGTGACCAGGCGCGAGAAGCCTGCGGCGCGGCCGCCCGATTCGGTGTTGCCGCCGGGCGCCTGCGCACCGAGCTTCTCCAGGCGCCGCGCGCCCTCTTCCATCAGATCGGGCGTCATGCGCGTTCTCCCTTGCCGCCACGAAGTTTCTTCACCAGCCCCACGACACCTTGCGGCATGAACAGCGTCACTACGATGAACAGCGCGCCCAGGAAATACAGCCAGTACTCCGGGAAGCTCACGGTGAGCCAGCTCTTGGCACCGTTGACGATGAAGGCGCCGATGATCGGCCCCACCAGCGTGGCGCGGCCACCCACCGCTGCCCAGATCGCGATCTCGATGCTGTTGGCCGTGCTCATCTCGCCGGGGTTGATGATGCCGACCTGAGGCACATACAACGCGCCGGCCACGCCGCACATCACCGCCGAGATGGTCCAGATGGTGAGCTTGTAAGGCAGCGGGTTGTAGCCGCAGAACATGACGCGGCTCTCGGCATCGCGCACCGCCTGCAGCACGCGGCCAAACTTGCTGTTGACCAGCCAGCGCGCAAACAGGTAGAAACCCAGCAAGGTAAGGCCAGTCAGCACGAACAAGGTCATGCGCATGCCCGGTGTGGCGAGCGGCATGCCCAGGATGCGCTTGAAGTCGGTGAAGCCGTTGTTGCCACCGAAGCCGGTCTCGTTGCGGAAGAAGAGCAGCAGCGCGGCAAAAGTGAGTGCTTGCGTGATGATGGAGAAGTACACACCCTTGATGCGCGAGCGGAAGGCGAAGTAGCCGAACACGAACGCCACCACGCCGGGCACGAGCACGATCAGCAGCAGCGTGGCGATGAAGCTGTCGCTCAACGCCCAGTGCCACGGCAGTTCCTTCCAGTCGAGGAACACCATGAAGTCGGGCAGCTCGCTCTTGTAGTTGCCATCGGTGCCAATCTGGCGCATGAGGTACATGCCCATCACGTAGCCCCCGAGTGCGAAGAACAGGCCATGGCCCAGGCTGAGGATGCCGGTGTAGCCCCAGATCAGATCCATCGCCAGCGCGCAGATGGCGTAGCACATGATCTTGCCGATCAGGCCCAGCATGTAGTCGCTCAGGTGAAAGGCGCTGCCTGCGGGCACGAACAAGTTAAGCAGCGGTGCCAGGGCGCACACCACCAGCAAGGCGACCACAAAGGCGCTCCAGCCGGCGCGGGTGAGCAGCGGACCTGCAGCAGGCAGTGAAACCGGGGCGCTCATGCCTCACGTCCTTTCATGGCAAAGATGCCCTGGGGTCTCTTTTGAATGAACACGATGATGAACACCAGCACCGCGATCTTGGCCAGCACGGCGCCGGCCCAGCCCTCGATGAACTTGTTCAGCAGGCCCAGTCCGAGCGCGGCGTACACCGTGCCCGCGAGCTGACCCACGCCACCGAGCACCACCACCATGAAGGAGTCGACGATGTAGTTCTGCCCCAGGTCGGGGCCCACATTGCCGATCTGGCTGAGCGCGCAGCCGGCCAGCCCGGCAATGCCCGAGCCCAGTGCGAAGGCGTAGGTGTCGATGCGAGCGGTGTTCACGCCCATGCACGCGGCAATGGGGCGGTTCTGCGTGACGCCGCGCACGAAGAGGCCGAGCCGCGTCTTGCCGATCAACAGCGCAACGCCCACCAACACGGCGAGCGCGAAGCCGATGATGATGATGCGGTTCCAGGGCAGGTTGAGGTTGCCCAGCAGCGTGATGCCGCCACTCATCCACGAGGGGTTTTCCACGCCCACGTTCTGCGCGCCGAACAGGCTGCGCACCGCCTGCATCAGCACCAGGCTGATGCCCCAGGTGGCCAGCAGCGTCTCCAGTGGCCGGCCGTAAAGGAAGCGGATCACCGATCGCTCCATGGCCGCACCCACGAGAGCAGACGCAAGGAACGCCACGGGCATGGCGACCAGCAGGTACCAGTCGAAATACTCTGGCAGCGACTGGCGGAAGAAGGTCTGCACCAGCCATGTGGCGTAGGCGCCGATCATGATCAGCTCGCCGTGGGCCATGTTGATCACGCCCATGAGCCCGTAGGTGATGGCCAGGCCCAAGGCGGCCAGCAGCAGGATGGAGCCAAGACTGATGCCGGTGAACGCTTGCGCGAGCGCGCTGCCAATGGCCAGCGTCGTGTCCAGGCTGGAGAGCGATGCCTTCAGCGCCGCCTTCACCTTCGCGTCTTCCTCCTTGTCCATTTGCGCCAGCAGCAGCGGCCGCACGATGGGCTGCTTGGCCTCGCCGAGCTTCTGCGCGGCAGAGAGCCGCTCGGCCGGGTCTTCGCTGGCCAGCAAAACGGCCGCACGCGCCAGTTCCAGCGTCTGCCGCGCGCGGGCATCGAGCTCGCCGGCCAATGCCTTGTCGATCAGCGCCAGCTGGCTGGTGTCGGGTTCTTCAAAGGCGGTGCGCTGCAAGGTGCGCGCCGCTTCGCGCTGGCGCTCGGGCGGTGCGCCTACCAGTTCCATGCCGGCCAGCGCAGTTTCCATTGCGCTGCGCAGGCGGTTGTTGATCATGATGTCGCTGGCGTCTTCGGGCAGCGTGGCGAGCTTCTCGCCGTTCACGGCGTCGATAGCACCGTCGCCATCGACCAGCAGCACGCGCTCGCCCTGCACGCGCACGGCTTCTTCGGACATGGCCTTGATCAGGGCGGAGGCCTTCTCGTCCGGTTCGGCAGCGAGGCGGTTCAGGGTGTCGATGCGGGTATCGGTGTCGCCATCGACCACCGCCAGCGCGTCGGCTGGTGTAAGCGCATGAGCCGGCGCGCCAACGGCCAGGCACAGAGCCAGCAGCAGGCGCATCAGCCAGAGAATGGGGGTGGGACGCATGGGGTCCGTCTTTCAGGTCGGGGATTCAAGGTGTTCCGCCAGGCACGCGCCCAGCGGAACAGCACGATTCACGGACACCGGCATGCCCATGGATGCCGGTGCCATCTGCATCACATCACTTCTTCATTTCAGGCACGTTCTTCTTGCCTTTGTTCTCGGCGATGTAGTCGCTCCACGGATCGGCCACCACCGGGCCCGGCGTCTTCCACACCACGTTGAACTGGCCATCTGCCTTGATCTCGCCGATGAACACCGGCTTGTGCAGGTGGTGGTTTTCCTTGTCCATGGTGCTGGTGAAGCCACCCGGCGCCTTGAAGGTCTGGCCCGCCATCGCGGCGATCACCTTGTCGGTTTCGGTGGACTTGGCCTTGGTGACAGCCTGGGCCCACATGTTGATGCCGATGTAGGTCGCTTCCATCGGGTCGTTGGTCAGCGGCTTGTCCTTGTGGCCGGGGATGTTCTTGGCCTTGGCGTACGCAGCCCACTTCTTGGTGAACTCGGTGTTGGCCGGGCTCTTGATGCTCATGAAGTAGTTCCAGGCGGCCAGGTGACCCACCAGCGGCTTGGTGTCCACGCCACGCAGTTCTTCCTCACCCACCGAGAACGCCACCACGGGCACGTCTTTCGCGGAAAGACCGGCGTTGCCGAGTTCCTTGTAGAACGGCACGTTGGAGTCGCCGTTGATGGTGGAGACCACCGCCGTCTTCTTGCCCGCGGAGGCGAACTTCTTGATGTTGGCGATGATGGTCTGGTAATCGGAGTGACCGAACGGGGTGTACTCCTCCATGATGTCTTCTTCCTTCACGCCCTTGGCCTTGAGGAACGCGCGAAGAATCTTGTTGGTCGTGCGGGGGTACACATAGTCGGTGCCCAGCAGCACCCAGCGCTTGGCGCTGCCGCCGTCCTTGCTCATCAGGTACTCCACGGCGGGAATGGCCTGCTGGTTGGGCGCGGCGCCGGTATAGAACACGTTCTTGCTCAGCTCTTCGCCTTCGTACTGCACGGGATAGAACAGCAGGCCGTTGGCCTCTTCCACCACCGGCAGAACCGACTTGCGCGACACCGACGTCCAGCAGCCGAAGACCACGGCGACCTTGTCCTGCGTCAGCAGCTGCTTGGTTTTTTCGGCGAACAGCGGCCAGTTGGACGCGGGGTCAACCACCACGGGCTCCAGCTTCTTGCCCAGCAAACCACCCTTGGCGTTGATCTCATCGATGGCCATGAGCACCGTGTCCTTGAGCACGGTTTCCGAGATGGCCATGGTGCCCGACAGACTGTGCAGCACACCGACCTTGATGGTGCTCTGTGCGTGGGCTGGCAAGGCGGACAGGCCGCCCAGCGTGGCCACCATGGCGGCGGCCGAGAGGGTCTTGAGGGTAAAACGGCGGGCGTTTCGGGTGGGGTTCGACATGCGCTTCTCCAGTGTTCCGGTGGTCCCGTGAAGGGGTGGGTATTGGCGCCGCCGGCTGCCCTCTTCGGACGTGGCACAGCGGACAACTGGATGCTAGGGAGAGGGGCTGTCGGTGTATGTACGCCGGGTGGCGTACGTGGGTGGCGGGGCGGTGCCGGAGTTGGTTTGGCGTCGTAGGGCAAACCGTCACAATCTCAAGGAACCTTTGTGCCGAGAACTTCGTTGACGCGTCGACATTCGCCTCGAGCTGCCCTTGAACCCTTTTCCGCAAAACATGAACGACCTGATCCTCTACACCACAGAAGACGGGCGCAGCCAGATCAAGCTGCGAAACAAGGACCAGACCGTCTGGCTTTCTCAGCGGGAAATGGCCCAGCTGTTTGACGTAAGCACAGACAACGTAGGCCTGCATCTCAAAAACGTCTTTGAAGACGGCGAACTAAGCCGCGAGGCAACTACCGAGGAATCCTCGGTAGTTCAAACCGAGGGATCCAGAGAGGTTCAACGCCCACTCACCCTGTACAACCTGGATGCCATTCTCGCCGTCGGCTACCGGGTGCGTTCGCCGCGTGGCGTGCAGTTCCGCCGCTGGGCGTCCACAGCACTCAAGGAGTACCTGATCAAGGGCTTCGTGATGGACGACGAGCGACTGAAGAACCCGGATGATCGCCCGGATTACTTCGATGAGATGCTGGCACGAATCCGGGACATACGGGCCTCGGAAAAGCGCTTCTACCAAAAAGTGCGCGACCTGTTGTCACTGAGCAGTGACTACGACAAGACCGACCAGAACACGCAGACGTTTTTTGCCACGGTACAAAACCAGTTGCTGTTCGCTGTGACCCAAAAGACCGCAGCCGAACTTATCTCGGAACGAGCCGACCCCGCCGACCCGCACTTTGGCTTGCTGCACTGGAAAGGCGACCAGGTGCGCAAGCAAGACATCTTGGTCGCCAAGAATTACCTGACTGCGGACGAAATCGATACCCTGAACCGGCTGGTGATCATCTTCCTGGAAACCGCAGAGCTGCGCACCAAGAATCGCCAGGAAATTCGCACGAGCTTCTGGCGTCAGAACGTGGACCAAATCATCGAAAGCAATGGCTTTCCAGTGCTCAACCATGCAGGCAAAGTCAGCCATGCACAAATGGAGAGCAGCACGCAAGCGCTGTATCTGGACTTTGATCTGCGCCGGAAAAAGCAAGAGGCCATGCAGGCAGACCAGCGAGACGATGCCGAGTTGAGCGCGCTGGAACACACACTCAAATACCGCCCACACAAATAGCCCAACTCGTGTCCTCTCACCCCCCATGCTGCGGCTGCAACAAGGGCACCCTGTTAATCGCCATCGCCGCCGCCGCCGTTCGCGTCTCCACCCCCAGCTTGGCGTAGATGCGTTCCAGGTGCTTCTTCACTGTGGCTGGGCTCGCCCCCAGGATGTCGCCGATGTCGCGGTTGATCTTGCCTTTGACCACCCAGTACAACACCTCGGCCTCGCGCGCGGTGAGGCCGAAGGAACCGGCCAGGCTGGAGAGCACGCTCGCGTCTGATGTTTCCTGCATCACGATGAGCCAGTCGCCGCCTTCCTCTGCGCCCTCTTCGCCGGCGCCTTCACCGTCCTGGTCGCCCACGCGCTGGTGCAGGCGGAAGGTGAGTCGTCTTGGGCCGTTCTCCAGCGTGAGGCGCGGCGGCTCGCGCTGATCGAGCGCCTCGCCGAGGTGCCGGCGCAGCCACTGCAGCACGGCGGGTGGCGTGGCCGGTGCTTCGGTGCCGCAGTAGTTGCGCAGCAGGTCGCGCGCCAGCGGGGTTTGCCACATCAGTCGGCCGTCTCGCTCGCGCACGGTGATGGTGGCGTAGCCGAAGGCGTCGAGCGCGTTGCGCGCCTGGCTGCGTTCCACCGCGCCCTGGCGCACGTGGCGTGCGGTGCGCAGGTGCACGCCCATGCGCGCCATCACCTCGCGCGGCTTGATCGGCTTGGTCACGTAGTCGGCACCACCGGCATCGAGCGCGGCCACGAGGTGCTCGGTGTCGGTGAGGCCGGTCATGAAGATGATGGGGATGTGCGCCGTGGCCGGCTGCGCCTTGAGCTGGCGCGCCACCTCGAAGCCGTCAATACCGGGCATCACGGCGTCGAGCAGCACCACGTCGGGCAGGGCCTGGGTGGCGCGGCGGATGGCGCTCTCGCCATCCAGCGCCACCAGCACGGTGTAGCCGGCTTCATCGAGCGCGTCGTGCAGCGGCGCCACGTTGTCGGGCACGTCGTCGACGATCAGCACCACCAGCGAGTCGGTGAGTTGCAGCGGCGCGGGCGCGAGGCCTGCGGAGCGGGCGTGGGGTTCAACCGGGTGCGGCATGGTGTTGCAGCAGCTGCTGCTCGATGGTCTCGAAGCGGAATTCTCGCGCCAGTGTGCGCAGGCTCTGGGCGAATGCGGCCTGCTCGGGGCGACGCTGCACCCATTCGTCGAGCCACTGCACGATGCCCTTGTAGTAGCCCAGGCGCACCAGTTCGAGCAGGGGTGCGAGTTCGGCGCGGCTGGCGGGCGCAGCGATGGACAGCGATGCCGCCGGCTGATCGGGCACCGCTTCCGAAATCCAGGCCAGCGCCAGGCGCTGGCCGAGCCAGTGGAGCAGGTCGTCCCGCCGCACCGGCTTGACGAAAAAATCTTGCGGCTTGTGGCCCAGCTCGTTGTCCAGTCCTTTGTCAAAAGCATTGGCCGACACGATGGCCAGCGGCACACTGCCCCAGCCGCGCGCACGCAAGCGGCGAAGCGTTTCCCAGCCGTCGATGCCCGGCATGGCCAGGTCCATGAAGATCGCGTGCGGCGCTCCCGGTGCGCCGGGTTGCAGGCCGTCGAGCAGCGCCAGCGCATCGAGCCCGCTGGTGGCCAGCATCACTTCAAAACCCAGCGGCGCCAGCCAGCGCGAGAGCAGCTCGCGGTCGGCCTCTTCGTTGTCCACCACCAGCACGCGCTGCCGTTCGCCGCTGTAGCCGGCAAACTGCGCCACCGCCTGCGGGCCGGGCAACACCACGCCATGCAGCTCGGGCAGGAAGAGGCGCACGGTGAACACGGTCCCCTGCCCGGGCGTGCTGCGCACCGTCATTTCGCCACCCATCAGATCGGTCAGCATCTTGGCAATGGTGAGGCCGAGGCCCGTGCCCGGGCTTCCCGTGACCGAGCCCACCGCGTCGCCCTGCCCACGCGCGAACGGCTCGAACACGCGTTCCAGATCCTGCGCGCTCATGCCCGGCCCGGTGTCGTGCACCTCGAATTGCGCCATCTCGCGCGCATGCGTCACGCGCAGGCGAACCTGGCCCGCGCGCGTGAACTTCACGGCATTGCCGAGCAGGTTGATGAGAATCTGGCGCAGGCGCTTTTCGTCCGCCCGCACCGCGTCGGGCAGGCGCGCGCCGGTCTCGAAAACGAAGCGCAGGCCTTTGGCAGCGGCCTGCAACTCGAACATGCTGGCCACTTCCTGCATCACGCCGGCAAAGGCCATGGGCCGCACATCCAGCGCCAGCTTGCCAGACTCGATGCGCGCGATGTCCAGCGTGCCCTCGATCAGTGAGAGCAGGTGCTCGCCGCCCCGGTGGATCACCCGAATGGCCTGCGCGCGGTGCGGTGCCATACCGGTGTCTTCCTGCAGCAGTTGCGCGTAGCCCAGGATGCTGTTGAGTGGCGTGCGCAGCTCGTGGCTGATGGTGGAGATGTAGCGTGTCTTGGCCTGGTTGGCCTGCTCGGCCGCGTGCCGTGCGTGCTGCAGCGCTTCGTCGGTGCGCTGGTGCGATTCGATTTCCTGCATCAGCAACCGCGTCTGCCGGTTCGACTCTTCCTGCGCCACTTCACGGCTCTTGTGCGCCAGCACCAGCCACCAGGCCACGGTGGCGGCGATCAGCAGCAGCACCGCGTAAACGCGCACGAAGCCCGAGCGCAGAGCAGCGTCCAGCAGCGACACGTTGGCAGCCACACCCAGACCCTGGCTCAGACCCTCCACCTCCTGCCGATAGAGCAGGCCCAGCACCGCTGCGAGAACCGGCGCGATCACCATCATGAGCAACAGGTAGTGCGCGAGGCCCGCCTCCAGGTACGGCCACACGCTGCGCGGCATCACGTGGCGCAGCGCGCCGATCCATTGCTCGGACAGGCGCGCATGCGGCTTGCAGAGGTCGCCACAACGGGCATCCAGCGTGCAGCAGAGCGAGCAGATGTTGCCCTGATAAGCCGGGCAATGCGCCATATCGGGTGTTTCGTACTCGCGCTCGCAGATGACACACCGCTGGAGCGTGTGGCGCGCCAGCACTCCTTGTTCGCACCCCCCGCAACCTTTCACTTCCGCCCGCGCAATGTAGTACCGCCCCTTCGTCAGCCACGCAATCGCCGGTGCCGCCACCAGCGCGGTCACCATCGCGATCACCGCCGAAAACGCCTGTGCACCCGGTCCCAGCAGCCCCATGTGCGCCACGATGGACAGAGCCGATGCCAGCCCCATCGCACCCACACCCACGGGGTTGATGTCGTAGAGGTAAGCGCGCTTGAACTCGATGCCCTTGGGCGACCAGCCCAGTGGCTTGTTGATCACCAGATCGGCCACCACGGCCATGATCCATGCGATGGCGATGTTGGAGTACAGGCCCAGCACCTCGCCCAGCGCCTGAAACACGTTCATCTCCATCAGCATGAAGGCAATCAGCGTGTTGAACACCACCCACACCACGCGCCCCGGGTGGCTGTGGGTGATGCGCGAGAAGAAGTTGCTCCAGGCGAGCGAGCCGGCATAGGCGTTGGTGACGTTGATCTTGAGCTGCGAAACCACCACGAAAAGCGCGGTGGCCGCCACCGCCCAGCCGTAATCGGAGAACACGAACTCGTAGGCCGCCAGGTACATCTGGTTCGGGTCCACCGCGCGCTCGGGCGGCACCATGTGGCTGATGGCCAGATACGCGAGCAGCGCGCCCCCCAGCATCTTGATGACCCCCAGCACCACCCAGCCGGGCCCGCCCGCGAGCACGCCCAGCCACCAGCGCCAGGCCTTGCCGGGCTCTTTGGCGGGCATGAATCGAAGGTAGTCGGCCTGCTCGCCCATCTGCGTGATGAGCGCAATGCCCACGGTGAGCGCCGCACCAAACAGGTGCCAGTCGAAGGCCGCGCCCGCACCAGACTCGCCCCCGTACCGCACCACGTTGGTGAATGTCTCTGGTGCCATGACCGCCACGGCCACGAAAGGCACCACCATCATCACCAGCCACAGGGGTTGGGTCCACACCTGGAAACGGCTGATGACCGAGACGCCATGCGTCACCAGTGGAATCACCACCAGAGCACAGATGAGGTAGCCCCAGGCGGGCGGTATGTCCAGTGCAAGTTCGAGCGCGTAGGCCATGACGGCCGCTTCCAGCGCGAAAAAGATGAAGGTGAACGAGGCGTAGATCAGCGAGGTGATGGTGGAGCCGATGTAGCCGAAGCCCGCACCTCGCGTGAGCAGGTCCATGTCGATGCCGTGGCGCGCGGCGTAGATGCTGATGGGCAAGCCGGCCAGAAAGATGATGAGGCCGGTGCACAGAATCGCCAGGGCCGCGTTCACAAATCCGTATTGCACCAGCAGCGTGGCGCCCACGGCTTCAAGAATCAGGAACGAAGCGGCGCCGAACGCCGTATTGGCCACGCGCCATTCCGACCACTTCCGAAAGCGCTGCGGCGTGTAGCGCAGCGCGTAGTCTTCCATGGTCTCACTGCCGACCCAGCTGTTGTAATCCCGACGCACCTTTATGATGCGTTGCGGCGCCGCAGGCTCGGTCGGGTCCAGTGCAGGGGAATCGGGCAAGGCGTTGTTCACACGGGGTTTGTGCAGCTTTCATGCCACGCAGCGCGCCGGGGCACGGGAATTGCTGACCAGCCCCTTCAAGCAAGCCAGAAGAGAACGCCCGCACCACCATGGAACTCACGCCCCGAGAAAAAGACAAGCTGCTGATCTTCACCGCTGCCTTGCTCGCCGAGCGGCGACGCGGGCGCGGCCTCAAGCTCAATCACCCCGAAGCCATTGCGCTGATCACCGCTGCGGTGATGGAGGGCGCGCGCGACGGCAAGAGCGTGGCCCAGCTCATGAGCGAAGGGCGCAACGTGCTCACCCGCGCCGACGTGATGGAAGGCATCGCCGAAATGATCCCGGACATCCAGGTGGAAGCGACTTTCCCCGACGGCACAAAGCTCGTGACCGTGCACCAACCCATACCGTGAGCCCTGCCATGAAATACAGACACCTCATCGCCCTCGGGCTTGCCGCCCTGTCGTTTTCAGCTGCGGCGCACGTGGGCGATGCCCACGATTATGGAGGCCTGCTCACCGGCTTCCTGCACCCCATCACCGGGTTCGATCACCTGGCCGCCATGCTCGCTGTGGGCGTGTGGAGCGCCATGACCACACGGCGCCTGTGGATCGCGCCGATATCCTTCGCTGCCCTGCTGCTGGCCGGCGCGCTGCTGGCGCAGGCGGGTGTGGCGTTTCCGGCCATCGAACCGATGATCGCTGCCTCCCTGCTGGTGGTGGGTTTGCTGCTGGCGGCGCGGGTGAAGCTGCCCGAAACCACGGGCGCGGTGCTGGTGGGCGCCTTCGCGCTGTTCCACGGAGCGGCCCACGGCCAGGAACTCGCCACGGGTGCCGCGCTGGCGGGCATGGTGCTGGGCACAGCAGCGCTGCACGCAGTGGGCATCGGCCTGGGCCTGGGTTTGAAGCGCGCCGGCCACTGGCTGCCCGGCGTGGTCGGCGGCATTGTGGCCCTGATGGGGCTCAACATGGGCTGGGGTCTGCTGGCCGGCTGAACCAAGGACCTTTGCATGATCCCCGGCGAACTCTTCACCGACGCGGGCGAGCACACGCTCAATCCCGGTCGCCGCACGCTCACTCTGGTGGTGAAAAACACGGCCGACCGGCCCATTCAGGTGGGCTCGCACTACCACTTTGCCGAAACCAACGGAGCGCTCGACTTCGACCGCAGCGCAGCGAAGGGGATGCGACTGAACATCGCCAGCGGCACCGCTGTTCGCTTCGAGCCCGGTCAGCAACGCACCGTGGAGCTGGTGGACTACGCGGGCGGGCGCACCGTGTACGGTTTTCGCGGCCTGGTTCAGGGCGCGCTCAGCTGAGCGTCCACCTTCTCCCGGCTCAATTGGTGATGGTAGTGCGCGTCACCACCGGCTGACCAGGCGCCGCCAGCACAAAGAAGCCTGGCAAGCCATTGGTACCAAAACGAGACACCGGGTTGCGCGCGAACACCGAGTCGGTCAGTGTCATGAGGCCTGTCAGGTTGTTGCTCACATAAATGACGGCACTCCCGCCTTCTGTTGCGGTGTTGTCGGTCACCTGTGTGCCATAAATCGCCAGCGTGAAGGTGTTTCCGTCGTTGTAGATCGCCCCACCACTGCCACCGCCAGGGGTGCCAGGCCGCTGAGGATTGGCGCCCGTGCCGAGCGTGAAGTTGTGCGAGAGGACGCTGTTGTAAATGCTGAACGAGACGCCGATGCTGCTCAAGGCACCGCCGTTGGAGCAACTGTTGCCCAGGCCCGCTGCGCCGCCGAAGGTGCTTTGCACCACATACACCGGACGGCCCTGGTAGATGTCGAGCACGCGCACGGCGCCACCGCCCATGTCGGGGCCGGTGGATTCGCAACGGTTGTTGGTGAACACGCTGTTGACGATCTTGAACTGACCGCCGCGCACGAAGATTGCGCCCCCGCCTCCGCCGTCGGTCAGTTGTCCGGTCGAATTTCCGTTTGTAAAACGGATGTTCTGCACCGTCAGACGAGGCGTTTCCTGGTTGTCGCAGTTCGTGGTGGTCCACACCTGCGCCTCATCGCAGGTGTTCTGATACAGAATGCGCCGAGCCCCACCACCGCTCAGCGTGACCAGCCCTCCACCGTCGAGCGTCACATCAGGCCGGTTGTTAAACACTTTCGCCGTGCTGCCCAGGGTGATGGTGACCGGATCAGGGCCGCAGTTGAAGCGGATCTTTCCGCCTTGTGCCACCGCGTTCACCACCGCCTGGCCGGTACAACTGGCCGGTGTGCCCGTGCCCACCACCTGGTCGGGCTGGCTGGTGTCCACAGCCAGGCCCGCTGCCGGTACGGTCACCTGACCGCCAGGCGTGCCTGGCGTGCCGGGGGTACCCGGCGTGACAACCGTTCCAGGCGCGCTGGACGAGCCGCCTCCATCTCCGTCTCCACCACCGCCACCGCAGGCCGCCAAACCCATGAGTGCAAGAACAGCAGCGCCAGAGCGCAAGGAAGAAATCAGGCGAAGCTCGCGGTCGTGCATGGGGATGGTTCTGTGAGTGTGGGAAGGAGGCAATTCCGGCGTCGCACCCGCTTTGCGGTGGACAATGGCTGGCACGATCCGTGCTGAGTTGACCGGTTGAATCGTAGGTCATGTCAGCGCCGACATCCGTTAGGGTTTGATGCAACGTGCAACCTTGTGTGTATGGGATTTACACATCGTGCAACGAGGCGGCCACCCATGCCGACACCATCGCAGGACAAAAACAGCCATGAGCACCATTTCCCGCAGCGCCTATGCCGACATGTTCGGCCCCACCGTCGGCGACCGCCTGCGACTGGCAGACACCGGTCTCATGATCGAAATCGAAAAAGATTTCACTCTCAATGCCGGCGGCTACGGCGAAGAGGTGAAGTTCGGCGGCGGCAAGACCATTCGCGACGGCATGGCGCAATCGCAAAGAACGCGTGCTGAAGGCACGGTGGACACGGTCATGACCAACGCGGTCATCGTCGACCACTGGGGCATCGTCAAGGCCGACATCGGCTTGAAGGGCGGGCGCATCGTGGCCATCGGCAAGGCGGGCAACCCAGACACCATGCCCGGAGTGGACATCGTCATCGGTCCGGGCACCGAGGTCATCAGTTGCGAAGGCCACATCGTCACGGCCGGCGGCATCGACAGCCACATCCATTTCATCTGCCCGCAGCAGGTGGACGAGGCCCTCACCTCCGGCATCACCACCATGCTGGGCGGCGGCACCGGTCCCGCCACTGGCACCTTCGCCACCACCTGCACGCCTGGACCCTGGCACATCGAACGCATGCTGCAGGCCGCCGATGGCCTGCCAATGAACCTGGGCTTCCTGGGCAAGGGCAATGCAAGCCTGCCAGCCGCGCTGCACGAGCAGATCAACGCCGGCGTGATCGGCCTCAAGCTGCATGAAGACTGGGGCACCACGCCGGCGGCCATCGACAACTGCCTGAGCGTGGCCGAACAAGCCGATGTGCAGGTCGCCATCCACAGCGACACGCTGAATGAATCGGGCTTTGTGGAAAACACCATCGCGGCCACGAAGGGGCGCAGCCTGTGCGCCTTCCACACCGAAGGCGCGGGTGGAGGCCACGCCCCCGACATCCTGCGCGTGGTGGGGGAAGCCAACTTCCTGCCCTCCTCCACCAACCCCACCATGCCTTACACGGTCAACACGCTTGACGAGCACGTCGACATGTTGATGGTGTGCCACCACCTGGACGCGGGCATCGCTGAAGACCTGGCCTTTGCCGAAAGCCGCATCCGCCGCGAGACGATTGCGGCGGAGGACATCCTTCACGACCTGGGCGCCATCAGCATGATGAGCAGCGACAGCCAGGCCATGGGACGCGTCGGTGAGGTCATCATCCGCACCTGGCAGGCGGCCGACAAGATGAAGAGCCAGCGCGGCACCCTGCCCGAGGACGGCCCGCGCAACGACAACTTCCGCGTCAAACGCTACATCGCCAAATACACCATCAACCCCGCCATCGCGCACGGCATTTCGCATGTGGTCGGGTCGCTCGAAGTGGGCAAATGGGCTGATCTGGTGGTGTGGAAGCCTGCCTTCTTCGGCGTGAAGCCCACCATCGTGCTCAAGGGCGGAAGCATCGCGCTGGCCGCCATGGGCGACCCCAACGCATCCATTCCCACTCCCCAGCCCGTGCACTACCGGCCCATGTTTGGCAGCTACGGCGGTGCGCTCGCCAGGAGCAGCCTCACCTTCGTTTCACAAGCCGGGCTTTCAGCCGGCGTGGGCGAGCGTTTCGGCCTGCACAAACCGCTGGTGGCCGTGCAGCGCTGCCGCGGCGTGACCAAGGCCGACATGGTGCACAACAGTCTGCTGCCCAAAATGGAGATCGACCCGCAGACCTACGCCGTGCGCGCGGACGGCCAGTTGCTTACCTGCGAGCCCGCCACCGTGCTGCCCATGGCGCAACGTTACTTTCTGTTTTGAATCCCAGGCCCATGCTTCAAGTCTCCAAGCTGATTTCACAAGGCAAGGGCCTCGCACCCACCCTGGTGCAGCGCGCTGCGCAACTGGTGCTGGACTGGGATGTGCGCCAGAAAAGCCGCTTTGACGCCACCGCCTCCGACGAGCGCCACGTGGGCGTGTTCCTGCCACGCGGCACCGTGGTGCGGGGCGGCGATGTGCTGCTCACGCAAGACGGCTCGCTGCTGCGCGTGGTGGCCGCTCCGCAGCCGGTGATGCGCATCACCGCCTGCCCCGACCACCCCGCACAGGACCAGGCCTTCGATCTGATGCGCGCGGCCTACCACCTGGGCAACCGGCACGTACCGATCGAATTGCGGCCGGACCACCTCAAGATCGAACCCGATCACGTGCTGGCCGACATGCTGCGTGCCATGCACCTCACCGTGGTGGAGGCGCGCGAACCGTTCGAGCCCGAGGGTGGCGCCTATGGTGCGCAGGGCGCCACGCAGGGGCACGGGCATCACCACGATCACGGCCACGCGCACCCCACGCACGGGCATGACCACGGCTGACGGCGCGGGCGAGCCCGCGCGCTCGGCGGCGGGCCTGCTGCAGATTCTCTGGCTGGCCTCGCCGGCGCTGCCGGTCGGTGGCTTCTCTTATTCAGAGGGGCTGGAAGCCGCCGTGGATGCGGGTCTGGTCACCGACGAGCAGAGCGCCGCGAACTGGCTCGCCGATCAGCTCCACCTGGGGCTGGCGCGTGCCGACCTGGCGGTGGTGGCCCAGGCCATTCCGGCGTGGCGGCGCAACGACCTCGAGCGCATTCGGGCGCTCAACCAATGGATGTTGCAGACGCGCGAGACCCTCGAATTTCGTCTGCAGAGCGAACAGATGGGACGTTCGCTGCTCGAATGGTCGCGCCAGCTCGGCGAACTGGGCAACGGGGTGTTCGAGCAACTGCAGGCTGCGCGCCTGGACCCGCCCACCTACCCCGTTGCCTGCGCCTGCGCCGCCGCGCACGCCGATGCCAGCCTGCGCGACTGCCTGCTGGGCTATGCCTTCGGCTGGACGGAAAACATGGTCCAGGCGGCCATCAAATCGGTGCCGCTGGGGCAGAGCGCCGGTCAGCGCATGCTCGCGCGCATGGCACAGCAGATTCCCGGCGCGGTGGACCACGCGCTGGCCTTGCCCGACGAACGCCGACAGGCCTTCACGCCCCTGCTGGCGATTCTTTCCGCGCGCCACGAAACGCAGTACTCTCGCCTTTTCCGCTCGTGACAACAACAAGGAGACACCGATGAATGCCCTGCACCACATCGCTCACCGCACCAAATCCCTGCCGCCACTGCGCGTGGGCATCGGTGGTCCGGTCGGTTCGGGCAAGACCACGCTGCTGGAGATGCTGTGCAAGGCGATGCGAGAGCGCTACGACCTGGTCGCCATCACCAACGACATCTACACCAAGGAAGACCAGCGCCTGCTGACCGTGAGCGGCGCGCTGCCGGCCGAGCGCATCATGGGCGTGGAAACCGGTGGCTGCCCGCACACCGCCATTCGCGAAGACGCCTCGATCAACCTCGAGGCCATCGACCGCATGCTGGAGCAGTTTCCCGACGCTGACGTGGTGTTCATCGAATCCGGCGGCGACAACCTCGCCGCCACCTTCAGCCCGGAACTCTCCGATCTCACCATCTATGTGATCGACGTCGCAGCAGGCGAGAAAATTCCTCGCAAGGGTGGCCCCGGCATCACCAAGAGCGACCTCTTCGTCATCAACAAGACCGACCTCGCCCCGCACGTGGGCGCCGATCTGGAGGTGATGAAGGCCGACACCGCGCGCATGCGTCCCGACAGCGCGCGCCGTCCGTGGGTCATGACCAACCTCAAGACACGCTCCGGCGTGGACGAGGTGGTGAAGTTCATCGAGACGCGCGGCATGCTGCGCGAGGCAGCTCCTGCCCTGGCCTGAAGCTCGCAGGCTAGAATCGCGGCCATTGCTTTCGCACCCGGAGACGTGGGTGAGTGGTTTAAACCAGCAGTCTTGAAAACTGCCGACGGGCAACCGTCCGTGAGTTCGAATCTCACCGTCTCCGCCAGGCGCACAAAAGACCAACGGGCCTGAAAAGGCCCGTTTTGTCTGGTTTGCTGGGTCATGCCCGGCCTTGCCGGTGGCGCTTACTTGGAAGCGACCTGATTGGCCTGCAGGCCAGCCATGCGAATCTGCTCGGCTTGGGCAGGCGTCGCAAATTTCATTTCTTCACCGATGTTCAGCAGGCCCAGGCGACGGGCTTCAGCGGTCTCAGCGGCCACCTGTGCGCGGGTCTTGCCCACGGCTTCGGTTTTCTGCACCGGGGTGATCTCGCCGTTGGCGATCAGGCCGGCGTTGCGAGCGGCAATGGCTTGCCCGCGGACATCGGCTTGGCTGGCCTGCGAGGTGAAGGAGAAGACTTCATTGCCCTGGATAGGGCCTTCGGCAAAGGAGGCGCCAGCGGCAACGGTCAGGGCGATGGGCAGGAGGATGCGGGTAGAGAGCTTCATGATGATTTCCTTGTGAGAGGGTGGTTGGATCGGGGATTCGTGCCGCTTTGTGTTCGGCACAGGAGAGACTGTAGAAACCCGGTCTGTCGTTTTCCGAACAGGAGAATTACCAATTCGTAATCCAGAAAAACCGGGCAATCCCCGACAATTCAGGGACTTGTGGTGCCCTGAGGGGCGCCGATCCTATCACCCCTGCAAGGGCCCTCTACATGCGTGTGCTGGTCATCGAAGACGAATCCAAGCTGGCGGACTACGTCAAGCGCGGTCTGTCCGAGGCCGGCTACACCGTGGACGTGGCGCGCGATGGCATCGAGGGGCGCTACCTCGCGCTTGAAGGCGACTACCAGCTCGTGGTGCTCGACATCATGCTGCCCGGTATCGATGGCTTTGGTGTGCTGGCGGCGCTGCGCGAGAAGCGCAACACCCCGGTGCTGATGCTCACAGCGCGCGATCGCGTGGAGGACCGCGTGCACGGCCTGCAGGCCGGGGCAGACGACTATCTCGTCAAACCCTTTGCTTTCTCCGAACTGCTCGCGCGCGTGGCCGCGTTGCTGCGACGTGGCCCACCAGCCACGGAGGCAGCATCCAACACCCGCATGGCGGTGAGCGACCTGGAGATGGACCTGCTCAGCCGCAAGGCCTGGCGGGCGGGACATCGGCTGGACCTGACCGCCAAGGAGTTCGCGCTGCTGGCGCTGCTGGCGCGACGCAAAGGGCAGATTCTTTCGCGCACCACCATCGCCGAGCAGGTGTGGGACATGAACTTCGACTCCGACACCAATGTGGTGGAAGTGGCCGTGCGCCGCCTGCGTTCAAAGATGGACGATCCTTTCAAGCCGAAGCTGCTGCACAACGTGCGTGGCATGGGCTATGTGCTGGAGGAACGCGCATGAACACCACCGCGCTGGATACCGCACCGGTGCTGAGCGACAAGCCCGCCGAGGTGCCCTGCGCGTATTCCATCGGACGGCGCCTCTCGCTGTTGCTGGCGATTCAGACCGTCATCGGACTCGGCGTGCTGCTGGCGATGATCTATGGTGCGACCACCATGCTGTTCACGGCCAAGCACGAGGAAGAACTGCGAAGCTACTCCGCCGTGCTGGTCGACGTGGTGCGCGATGCCGAGGCTCAGGGTGGTGAAGCCGAGATCAAGGCCAAGCTCGCCTGGCTGGCCGAACGGCGACCGGGCACGTTCGTGCAGATGAACCGTGCGGATGGCAGCGAGCTTTACCGCGATGCGGCGCCCACCTTCGAAGTCAACAACCCGGCCTCGCGACCCATGGATTTCACCGTGCCGGTCTCGGGTGGCACTGCACTGGTGGGGAAACTGGTGCTTGACTGTTCGCAGGACGCCAAGACCGCGCGGCGCATGGCTTTGCTGCTGATCGGCTCTGTCATCGCCGGCGCAGCGCTGGTCGGCTGGGGCACCTTCTGGCGCGTTCGCTGCAGCCTGCGGCCCCTGCTCGATCTGGCGGGACAGACCAAGGCCATCGACGCGCGCCGCCTGGGCCAACGGCTCACACTGGCCGAGCCGGTGGAGGAATTGCAGCCTCTGATCGACCAGTTCAACGGGCTGATGAACCGTGTCGAGCGAACCTATGTGCAGCTCGAAGGTTTCAATGCCGACGTGGCGCACGAATTGCGCACACCGCTGGCCAACCTGATCGGCCAGACCGAGGTGGCACTGAGCAGAGAACGCGGCGTGGCGGAACTGGAAGACACCCTGCACTCCAATCTGGAGGAGCTGCACCGCATGGCCGCCATCGTCAATGACATGCTGTTTCTGGCGCAGGCGGACCGCGGTGTGAAAGCCCGGCGCGGGGTGCCGGTGAGCATGGCGCAACTGGTGCAGCAGGTGGCGGAGTTCCACGAGGCACCCCTCGAGGAAAAGCAACTCAGTGTTGCGATCGAGGGCGACGCAGAGGTTTCGCTGGACGAACCCCTGTTCAAGCGCGCTCTCTCCAACCTGCTGGGCAATGCCATCCGGTATGCCGAAAAGGGATCCAGGCTGGGCGTGCACATCGTGCGCGAGTCCAGCGAGAGCGTGCGACTCTGGGTCGAGAACGTCGGTCCGGCCATCGAGCCGGAACACCTGCCGCGCCTGTTCGACCGCTTCTTCCGCGCCGACACCTCGCGCTGCGAGCTGGAGAAACCCCATCACGGGCTCGGCCTGTCCATCGTGGCGGCCATCGCGCGCATGCACGACGGCTTCCCGGCCGCCGAGTCGAGCGGCGGCTCCACCCGGGTGGGTTTCAGCGTGCAGACCCGCTAGGGAAGAAACAGCGCCTGCAGGTCGCTGAGGAAATCGAAGCCGCGCTCGGTCGGCCAGACACGGCCGGCGTCGCGCTCGATCAAGCCCTTCTCCAGTGCCTGCTTCAGCGCGGGCTCGATGCTGGACAGCGGCAACCCGGTGCGCTCCATGAAGCGCTGAAGCTCGAACCCTTCGCGCAGGCGCAGGGCATTGAGCATGAACTCAAAGGGCAGCTCGGCGCGCTTGACCTCTTCTGCACTGGCCACCGCATCACCTGCCAGCGCGCGCTCCATGTACAGGCGCGGCTCGCGCACGCGCACAGGCCTGCTCACGCGGTGCGCAAAGCTCAGTTTGCCGTGCGCTCCGGCGCCGATGCCCAGGTAATCGCCGAACTGCCAGTAGTTCAGGTTGTGCGCGCAGCGGTGGCCTTCTCGCGAGTAGGCCGACACCTCGTAGCGCTGCAGGCCGGCTTCGCCTGTGAGCTCGGTGATGCGGTCGAGCATGGCCCAGGCTTCGTCTTCCGGCGGCAGCGTGGGCGGGTACTTGGCGAAGTAGGTGTTGGGTTCGAGCGTGAGGTGGTAGACCGACAGGTGCGGTGGCGAGAACGACAACGCGGTGCGCACGTCCGTCTCCAGGTCGGCCCGGGTCTGCCCGGGCAGCGCATACATGAGATCGAGGTTGAAGGTGTCGAAGGCCTGCGCCGCCTCCTCCACCGCCGCCAGCGCCTGTGCGCGGTCGTGCACACGGCCCAGGGCTTTCAGGTGCCCGTCGTTGAAGCTCTGCACACCGATGGACAGGCGCGTGACGCCGGCCTGCCGGAACGCGCGGAAGCGGTCTTTCTCAAAGGTGCCCGGGTTGGCTTCGAGCGTGATCTCGGCATCGGCGTCCAGCCGCAGGCGCGCGCGCACGTCGCCGAGCAAACGGTCAATCGCCTCGGGTGAAAACAGGCTGGGCGTGCCGCCACCGATGAAAACGCTGTGCACCGTGCGACCCCAGACCAACGGAAGCGAGGCCTCCAGGTCCGCACGCAAGGCGTCGAGGTAGCGCTGTTCGGGCATGGCCTCGCCCGCGCTAGCAGTGGCGCTCCATTCGTGCGAGTTGAAGTCGCAGTAGGGGCACTTCTTCAGACACCAAGGCAGGTGGATGTACAGCGAGAGAGGCGGCAGGCTTTGCAGTTGCAATGTGCCCGGGCGCATCCAGTGGCGGACGTCGTTCGCTTGGATCATGGCGCGACAGCTGGCGCAAACCACTGCTCACGCATCAACTCCAGCATGCGCTGCGCCGCGCGGCCCCGGTGGCTGTTGGCGTTTTTCACATCGGTGGGTAACTGCGCGAAAGTTTTGTCGAAAGCAGGGATGTACATCACCGGATCAAAGCCGAAACCGCCCTCGCCCACCGGTGCTCGCGTGATGAGCCCGGGAGCGCGGCCGGTGGCCACGAGGGGCTCGGGATCGTCTGCGCTGCGCAGTGCCACGAGCGTGCTCACCAGCGCAGCACGGCGGTCGCTCACCTGGGCCATCTGTTCCAGAAGGGCGCGCACGTTGTGGTCATCTCCCTTGGGGTACCCGAACTGCGTGGCGTAGTAAGCGGTGTCCACGCCGGGCAAACCCCCGAAAGCCTCCACGCACAGGCCAGCGTCATCGGCCAGTGCGGGCAGGCCGCTCACGCGTGCCGCATGTCGGGCCTTGGCGAGTGCGTTCTCGACGAAAGTGCGGTGGGGTTCAGGCGCTTCTGGGATGTGCAGGTCTGCCTGGCGCACCAGCTCCACGCCCAAGGGTGCAAACAGCGCCTGCAGTTCGGCGAGTTTGCCTGGGTTGTTGGACGCCAGGACCAGTTTCATACCGCATTCAGGCCAAGCGCAGCGCGTTGCATCTGCACCAGTTCGCCAATGCCACTTTCCGCCAGCGCCAGCAGCGCATCCATCTCGAGGCGGGTGAAGGCGGCGCCCTCAGCGGTGCCCTGCACTTCCACATAGTGCCCCGCGCCAGTCATCACCACGTTCATGTCCGTGTCGCAGGCGGAGTCTTCCACGTACTCCAGGTCCAGCAGTGGCGTGCCCTGCAGAATGCCGACCGAAATCGCAGCCACATGGTCTTTGATCGGGGAGGCCGCAATTTTGCCGCTGGCCAGCAGCGTCGACACCGCATCGTGCGCGGCCACGAAAGCCCCGGTGATGGCGGCGGTCCGCGTGCCACCATCGGCCTGAATCACGTCGCAATCAAGCGAGATGGTGCGCTCCCCCAGCGCTTTCAGATCGAACACCGCGCGCATCGACCGGCCGATGAGTCGCTGGATTTCCTGCGTGCGCCCGCTTTGCTTGCCCTTGGCCGCCTCGCGGTCGCTGCGGGTGTGGGTGGCGCGCGGCAGCATGCCGTATTCGGCCGTCACCCAGCCCTCGCCGCTGCCGCGCTTGTGCGGCGGTACCCGTTCTTCCACCGAGGCGGTGCACAGCACACGCGTGTGGCCAAACTCGATGAGCACCGAGCCTTCGGCATGCATCGTGTACTGACGGGTGATGCGCACCGGGCGCAAGGCATCGGCGGCCCGCTGGCCGGGTCGTGTGTATTCACTCATATGGAACCTACGTGGTAGGCACTGCGGTGCGAGCTCGCTTGGGGCGGCCCGGCGCAGCGCTCATGGAGAAAACCTCAGGTGTTGCGCTCTGCCGTGCGGCGGATCGCGGCATTGATCTCGGCAATCGATTGTTCGATCGCCGCGTCGTCCATGTCTTCAATGGAGGGGTCGGGTACGCCCGACTGGATGGTGGAGGCGAACACGCCGTCCTCGATGTCTTCGGTCGACACACGGGTGGCCTGGAACTCGTCGGCCGTCTCCCATTCCATGGCCAGCACGGTCACGTTGTCGCAACGGGGCCCGCCTCGCTTGAGGGCCATTTCCACCAGTTCGGGCACAGCCTGCTCCAGCGGCCGCTTCGACAGCTCCGCGGTGATCTCTTCGTCGGTCACGGTGCCCCAGAGGCCGTCGGAACACAGCAGCACGCGGTCGCCTTGCTGGAGCAACACCGGGCCGGAGAGGTCGAACACCGGCTTGGCGGGCGACCCCAGGCAGGTGAACAGGATGTTGCGGTTGATGTGATCGGTGGAGCGGCCAAGGTGCGCCTGCTGCTCCATGTAGGAGTGGTCTCGCGTGCGCGTCAGCATCTGGCCATGGCGCACGACATACAGGCGCGAATCACCGCAATGCACCCAGTGCACGTGGCCGCGTTCCATGATCCCCGCCACCAGCGTGGTGCGAGGGGTGTCGAGCATGCCTTTTTCGGCGGCGTAACGAATGATCTGGTGGTGCGCGGCCATCAGCGCACTGGAGAGAAACTCCGGCACTTCCTTGACCGTGGGGTTGGCCGCCTTCTGGAAGTAGGCGGAGAAGGTCTGCAAGGCGAGCTGTGCAGCCATGGCGCCCTCAGGGTGCCCACCCATGCCGTCGGCCAGCACAAACAAGCCTGACTCCCGGGTGTAGGCATAGCCCATGCGGTCTTCGTTTCGCTCCCGGCCCCCTTGGCGGCTGATCTGGTAGACCGAGAACTTCATCGAAACTTGGTACCCGCAGCGGTGGACTTGCGCATCGCCTTCTTGTTGTCGGAGACGATGTTGTCGAACTGCAGGCGCATCTTCTCAGCCACGGTCAGCTTGGTGTAGCTGCGCTCGGTCTCGCGGCTGAGTTCCTTTTGCAGCGCGAACACCGACTGCGGGCGCGACAAGGGATCAAGCGACATGCACCACTCCACCACCTCGATGAGATTGTCGGAGTAAACACCGCGCAAGCGTGAAAGGGCCAGCGAGAGCCGATCTTTCTCAAGCCGTTGAGGCGCGTCGTTCGGAGGATAGCCCTGCATGCTGGCGTAGATGCAGGCGCCAATGGCGTAAATGTCGGTCCACGGGCCCATGCTGGAGTCGCGACGGTACATCTCGGGCGCCGCAAAGCCTGGGGTGTACATCGGGCGGATGAAATTGCCTTCTTTGCTCAAGACCTCGCGCGCGGCGCCGAAGTCGATCAGCACGGAGCGGTTGTCGTCGGTCACAAAAATGTTGGCCGGCTTGATGTCCAGGTGGAGCATCTTGTGCTGGTGCACGATGCGCAAACCCCGCAGCACCTCGTCGTACAACGAGCGAATGGTCGACTCGCGGAACACCTTCTGCTTCTTGAGTTCGCGCGCGGTGATGATGAATTCCTGCAGGGACGCACCCTCGAGGAAGTTCATGACCATGTACACGGTCTCGTTCTCGCGGAAGAAGTTGAGCACGCTCACCACCGACTGGTGGGAAATTTGAGCCAGCGCCCGGCCTTCTTCAAAAAAGCTCTTCAGGCCGAGGCGGTAAAGCGAAAGTTTTTCTGGCTGCACCTGCGGCAGCAATTCGCCGGGGCCGCGCGAAGCGAGCGACGAGGGAAGGTATTCCTTGACGGCAACCTGCTGCCCTTCGGTGTCCACAGCCAGATACACCACACCAAAACCACCCGCCGCCAGCTTGCGGACGATGCGATAGCCACCGATCACGGTGTCAGGTGGCAGCGGTGCGGGTTTGACCTTTGACATAATTCGGATGGTTTCCGGAACGCCTCGTTTTGGACCACTCAACCCGATGGGGCATAGTTCAATGCCAGTTTACAGCATGACCGGCTACGCCACGGCCCACCTCGGAGGGCCTGCTGCCCCCGGGCCAGGCGAGTCGGCACGCGAGTCCAGGCCCGGCCTGGGCGTGGAAATCCGTTCCGTCAATAGCCGCTTCCTCGACCTCACTTTCAAGCTTCCGGACGACTTGCGAGCAACCGAGCCGGCCTTGCGCGACATGCTCGCGGCGCGCCTGAAACGCGGCAAGGTCGAGGTGCGCGCCTGGATCGAAGGCCGGGCCGATGCCCTGCCCCGCCCACCTGGTGCGCAAGATCTGCAAAAACTCCTGGGCCTGCAGGACACGGTGCGCACCTGGCTGCCCACCGCGGCTCCGCTGTCCGTGGCCGAGGTATTGCAGCTCACCGCGCGCCAGCAAGGCAACACCGGGGAACTCAACGATGGCCTGGTGGGCCTGGCCAGCACCGCGCTGGACGGGCTCATCGATGCGCGCGAACGCGAAGGCAAGCGCCTGGCCGCCATGTTGCTGGACCGCCTTGGCCAGCTGCGCAAGCTGGCCAAGGACGCGCAACCCCTGATTCCCCAGCTCGTCGCGCAACAGCGCCAGCGCTTCATCGACCGCTGGAACGAGGCCCTTGGCGCGGGCAACGCAGCGGCGCTGGGCAACACCATCACCTCGGACATGGCCCAGGACCGTGCGCTGACCGAAGCCACAGCCTTCGCCATCCGTATCGACGTGGCCGAGGAGCTGACCCGGCTTGATTCGCACCTGGTTGAGATCGAGCGCCTTCTTAAAAAGGGCGCCGAAGTGGGCAAGCGTCTGGACTTCCTGATCCAGGAGCTGCACCGCGAAGCCAACACCATGGGCTCGAAGTCGTCCAATCTGGAGTTGACCCGCATCTCGGTGGACATGAAGGTGCTGATCGAGCAGATGCGCGAACAAGTACAGAACATCGAGTGAATTACCACCCCCACGCTCTACCGCTGCGCGGGTCGCTGCCCCCCATGGGGGCGCGTTTCGCCATGGGGCGGCCCGGCGGCGAAACCCAACTTCGTGCCTCGTAATGGAATACCCAGGAAACCTGTTCGTCGTCGCGGCACCCAGCGGAGCCGGCAAATCGAGCCTGGTCAAGGCGCTCATGGAGCTCGACTCGCGGGTGGTGCCGTCGGTCTCGCACACCACCCGCCCGCCCCGGGGCCAGGAGCTGCACGGCAGGGAGTACTACTTTGTAAGCAGGGAAACGTTCGACCACATGGTCATTCAGGGTGCGTTCCTCGAATGGGCCATGGTGCATGGCAACCGCTACGGCACCTCCAAACAGGCCATTGAACAACGCATGAACCAAGGCGCCGATGTGGTGCTGGAGATCGATTTCCAGGGCGCAATTCAGGTCAAACGCATTTTCCCCAACGCGGTGCTGATCTTTATTCTGCCGCCCAGCCTGGAAGAACTGCGGTCCCGGCTGGAGCGAAGGGCGGAGGACAGCGCTGAGGTCATCGAACTGCGTCTGGTGAATGCCGCTACCGAGATGGCGCATGCCAGAGAATTCGATTTCGTTATAATCAACGAGTTGTTCGAGCGGGCTTTGTTTGACCTCAAGGCCATCGTCCATGCCCAGCGGCTCAAGTTTTCCGCCCAGCGTATCGCCCGCGGCGATACCTTCAAAGCGCTCAACATCCTCTGATATCCCGCCCATTTCCCGGAGCACGCCCATGGCCCGCATCACCGTCGAAGATTGTCTGGAAAAGATCCCCAACCGCTTTCAGCTCGTGTTGGCCGCCACCTACCGCGCGCGCATGCTCAGTCAGGGCCACGCTCCCAAGATCGAAAGCAAGAACAAGCCAGGCGTCACAGCGCTGCGCGAAATCGCTGAAGGCAAAATTGGTCTGGAGATGCTGAAGAAGGTTCCGCTCTGAGTCTTCGTCGACATCCTTCGGGACCCGAAAAACACCGCTTCGCGGTGTTTTTTTTCGCCTGAAATCCCTCTGAGGCGCGAGCTGGCGTCTCACGCTAAAGTACCGGGATGATGTCCACGGCCGACAACGGCACACTTTCTCCTCCTGTAGACCAGGCACATCCCGCCGCCAGCGCAGCTGCGGCCAGCTTTGCCGCGCTGCTGGGAAAGCTGGATTACCTGGGCCCTGCCGAGATCGAAAGCATCCGCCAGGCCTACCGTTTCGCCGACGAAGCGCACCTCGGACAGCTGCGCAAGAACGGTGATCCCTACATCACACACCCGATCGCGGTGGCGGCCCAGTGCGCCGAGTGGAAGCTCGATGCTCAGGCGCTGATGGCAGCCCTGATGCACGACGCCATCGAAGATTGCGGCGTGACCAAGGAGGAACTGGTGCAGCGTTTCGGCGCACCAGTTGCTGAGCTGGTGGACGGCCTCACCAAGCTGGAAAAGCTGGAATTCGATACCCGGGAGCAGAACCAGGCCGAATCCTTCCGCAAGATGCTGCTGGCCATGGCCAAAGACGTGCGGGTCATCCTGATCAAGCTGGCCGACCGCACCCACAACATGCGCACCATGGGGGACATGCCGCGCTCCAAGTGGCAGCGCATCAGCAGTGAGACGCTGGAAATCTACGCACCCATTGCTCACCGCCTCGGCCTGAATTTCACCTACCGCGAGCTGCAGGATCTGGCGTTCAGGTTCCTGCACCCCTGGCGCTACGAGGTGCTGATGAAGGCCCTGAACAAGTCGCGCACCCGCCGGCGCGACCTGATCGCCCGCGTGCAGCGCGAGGTCGAGATGGAATTCGGGCGGCACGGCATGGGCGTGCGCATCCTGGGCCGTGAAAAAACGCTGTACTCGGTCTATCGCAAGATGGACACCAAGCACCTGTCGTTCTCCCAGGTGACCGACATCTACGGATTCCGCATCGTGGTGCCGGAGCTGACCGACTGCTACACCGGCCTCGGCGTGCTGCACCAGCTTTACAAGCCCTTGCCGGGCAAATTCCGCGACTACGTGGCCATACCCAAGGTGAATGGCTATCAGTCTTTGCACACCACGCTGATCGGGCCCTTTGGCACCAACATCGAGTTCCAGTTGCGCACCCACGCGATGGACGTGGTGGCCGAATCCGGCGTGGCGGCCCACTGGCTCTACAAGGCCAGCGAACCCGGCAGTGACATGTCGCAGCGGCTGGGCACGCAATGGCTGCAATCGCTGCTCGACATCCAGCAGGAAACCCACGACGCCTCCGAATTCTGGGATCACATCAAGATCGACCTCTTCCCGGACGCGGTCTATGTGTTCACGCCCAAGAGCAAGATCATGGCGTTGCCGCGCGGCGCCACGGTGATGGATTTCGCTTACGCGATCCACAGCGACGTGGGCGACCACACGGTCTCTGCGCGCATCAATGGCGAGCAGCGCCCGCTCAGAACCGAACTCACCAATGGCGACGTGGTGGAAATCATCACGGCGGACAACGCCGAACCCAATCCGTCCTGGCTGTCCTTTGTGAAGACCGGACGCGCCCGTTCCAAGATTCGCCACTACCTGAAGACCGTGGCTCAGGACAAGTCGAACGACCTGGGCGAACGCATGCTCAGCCAGGCATTGCGGTCGGAAGGCCTCGCCAGCCTGCCAGCCGAGGATGGCCCCTACAGCGCCACGTGGGAGAAGTTGCTGCGCTTCACCGGCAGCAAGTCGCGCGATGAACTGCTCTCCGACATCGGCATGGGCAAACGGATTGCCAGCATGGTGGCCAAAAAGCTCGCCGTGCTGCTGGCCGAGACCGGCCTCAAACCCGATGCCCTTCTCATCAGCACCGAGCGCTATGCCAGTGGCCGAGACGAATCGGTGTCGCAGGGCGTGGTCACGCTCGACGGCAGCGAGGGCATGTCGGTGCAATACGCGCCCTGCTGCAAGCCCATTCCGGGCGACGGCATCGTTGGCTACCTGGGTCGCGGCGAAGGACTGGTGGTGCACGCCGAAGACTGCCCCACCGGCAAGCGTCTGCTGCTGCGCGACAGTGAACGATTCCTCGAAGTGGAGTGGGCCGATGAACCGGTGCGTTCGTTCGAAACCGCGCTGGTCGTGACCGTGGCGAATGGCAAAGGCGTGCTGGCTCGAGTGGCATCGTCCATCGCTGCCGCCGAAGCCGACATCACCCATGTGGACATGGGCGAAGAACCGGCTCAGACCGCCACCGACATCCGCTTCACGGTGGCGGTGCGGGACAGGCAGCATCTGGCCGACGTGCTGCGCAGCCTCAAGCGAACGACTTCGGTGATCAAGGCCCAGCGCTTCAAGCCCTGAAGGGTTCAGTTCAACTGCTCGCGGGAGGCGCGGGGTATTCCACTGAAAGAATCTCGAGCTCCTGCTGGCCACCCGGCACCATCAGGTGCACAACGTCACCCACCCGCGCCTTGAGCAAGGCCCTGGCCACCGGCGACACCCAACTGATCTGGCCCTGCGCGCTGTCGGCCTCGTCCGCTCCCAGAATGGTGACCGTGGACTTCAGGCCGGACGCATCCATGTAGCTGACCGTGGCGCCAAAGAACACTTGGTCGCTGCCGTGGTGCAACGAGCTGTTGACCACCTCGGCGATTTCCAGCCGGTGAGTGAGAAAGCGGATGCGCCGATCGATTTCGCGCAGGCGCTTCTTGCCATAAAGGTAATCACCATTCTCAGAACGGTCGCCGTTGCCCGCGGCCCAGTGCACCACATCCACGATGCGCGGCCGCTCCTCGTCGATCAGGCTGAAAAGTTCGGCGCGCAGCCGGTCGTACCCGGTCCGCGTGAGGTAGTTCTTGCCGTCCGGCACCGGCGGCTCGGGCAGATCGTCGTCGTCCTCGGTGGACTCAGATTCGCGGGTGAATGCCTTGCTCATGTGACGCAACTTCCCCAAAAGGAAAAAGCCCGCAGCTTTTGGCTGCGGGCTTTTATTTGGTGCGGCTGGCAGGAATTGAACCCACGACCCCTTGGTTCGTAGCTACCAGATCATCTGTAAGATGTTGATTTATATAGACTCTTTGACCGCTCATTGTACCAAAACTACCCTGTTTAGACATGTATTTCAGAGCCCAGTCCCGCAAAAGTCCCGCAGAGAAATTGCGTGCGAAGTCACATCGATCAGTTTCTGCGACCGGGGCGCAAACGTTTTCTGTAGCGTGAGCAGGCGCCCGGTGAGTGTTGTGAAGCGACAAAAATCCGGCCGCTCCTTGTGAGCTGTCAGGGAGATAGGTGTCGATAAATATATCTTATCGGCACTAATTTATATCAGAGAGCAGGGCGATGCCAACGAAAAGTACGAGAGTCTCCCGGGGCGTCCAAGTCGATGACGTTTGGGCCGCGGCCGACGGCGTGCTTGCCCAACGCAAGCGGCCCACGATCGAGCGCGTGCGCACGCACCTCGGTCGCGGATCCGCGCCGGCGCCGCCACCTTGAAGACTTCACCATTCACGTGCCGCAAGGTCGGTCAGAGCCCCTTTCTGCGCGAGTTGATCATTCCCTTTGGACGATCTGGATACGTCGTGTTGAGTTCCACTGATCTCTGCCGCTCTACGGGGGTCAGTTTTCAACGGAAGCCAACAGGCGGGCTCTACAACTGCAGTGCAAACGTCCTTCGTGCCACTTCAAGTTCTGGCATCAACTTGTTCACGACATCGTCGCGTGACATGCGCGAAGTGGCCACGGAAAGACTCATAGCCCCCAGCAACTCACCCTTTCCATTGCGCACCGGCACGGCAATGGAACGCAAGCCAATTTCCAGCTCTTCGTCACTCATCGAATAACCGCACTCGCGCGCAGCCTGCACCTCCTTCATCAGTGCCGCCACGTCAGTCTTTGTTTTCGGCGTAATCGCCTGGCGACTCATTCGCTGAAGGCGGAATTCAACCTCCTCGTCTGACATACCCGCGAGAAGCACTCGCCCGGTTGCAGAACAATAGGCGGGCAATCGCGCGCCGATACCGAGTCCGAAAGACAAGCTGCGCCGCTGAGTTGAGCGTGCAACGAAAACGACAAACTGCGAGTCCAGCACCGCCAGCGACGCGGACTCGCGCGTGCGCTCACTAGTGATCTCCAGGATGGGCTGCGCCACCTTGGTCAGGGGCGTAGAGTTCACGTAGGCGTGCACCAGCCGCAAGGTGCGCGGCTCGAGAAAAAAATGCCGCCCCGATGCTCGCGCGTAGCCTAGCTTGACGAGGGTAAGCAGGGCGCGGCGAGTCGAGGCCTTGCTGTGGCCTGTGATATCGGCCGCTTCGGTCAGCGTCAGAGGCGAATTGCTGACGCCGAAGGCCTCGATCAGGAGTAGGCCCTTCTCCAGACCCATGACGTATTCCTTGTCAACTGCACGCGCTTCATCGTCCATTTGCGGCCCACTCGAAGTTGAATAAGTTCGGTATTCGAACATTTTGCCGGATTTTGTTGACCTTCATCAACTCAAAAAATACAGTCGCGGTTCACCAAACGGTCAAAAGTTCGGTATCCGAATTCTTCCAAGGCAAGAACCCCACTGCATCATGAGCGTCACCGCCCCTGCGAATAGCGCACCCCTAACCTTCTGGCCACCTGGGAACCTCACCCGCGTGCCATACCACCTGTACCAGGAACCGGCCGTGCTCGACGCCGAGCAACAGCGCATCTTCGAAGGCGCGACCTGGAACTACCTGTGTCTCGAAGCCGAGTTGCCACAACCCGGCGGCTACCGCACGACGTTCCTCGGCCGCATGCCGGTGGTGGTGGCGCGCGAAAGCGACGGCGAGGTGTACGCGTTCGAGAACCGCTGCTCGCACCGCGGCGCACTGATCGTCCTGGACGACGGCGGCACCGCGCGTGACTTCCAGTGCGTGTACCACGCATGGCGTTATGACCGCCAGGGCAACCTCAAGGGCATCGCGTTCCAGAACGGCGTAAACGGAGAAGGCGGCATGGACCCTGCTTTCTGCATGAAGAGTCATGGTCCGCGCAAATTGAGAACGAGTGTGTTTTGTGGCCTGGTATTTGGCAGCCTGAGCGACGACGTGCCCGACCTGGAGGACTACCTCGGCCCGGAAATCGCACGCGGCATCTCGCGCGTGCTGCACAAGCCGGTGCAGATCCTCGGCCGCTTCAAGCAGACGCTGCCCAACAACTGGAAGCTCTACGTGGAGAACGTGCGCGACACGTACCACGCGAGCCTGCTGCACGTGTTCTTCACCACGTTCCGACTCAACCGCCTTTCGCAGAAGGGCGGCGTGGTGGTGAGCGAATGTGGCGGCAACCACATCAGCTTCTCCGCCATCGACCCCATCGCCGAAAATAGCGAGGACTACAAGACCGAGGAACTGCGTTCGGAGAAGGACGACTTCAAGCTCGAGGACGCCACGCTGTTGAAAGGAATAGACGAGTTCGGCGATGGCGTGACGCTGCAGATCCTCTCGGTATTTCCGGGCTTCGTGCTGGCGCAGATACAGAACACCATCGCGGTACGCCAGGTGCTGCCCGAAGGCCTGGAGACCACCGCCCTGAATTGGGTGTACCTCGGCTTCCAGGACGACACACCCGAGCTGCGCACCATGCGTCACAAGCAGTCCAACCTGATCGGGCCGGCCGGCTTCGTATCGATGGAGGACGGCGCTGTGGGCGGCTTTGTGCAACGCGGCATTGCCTCCGCTGGCGCGCAGGAAGCCATCGTCGAGATGGGCGGCGACAGCGTGCGCTCGCAGAGCAGCCGCACCACGGAAGCGTCCGTGCGCGGCTTCTGGAAAGCCTACCGCCTGCACATGGGAGCGGATGCATGAACGCGGTGATCGACACCGCGAGCGCGTTGGCGCTCAACGCGCATTGCGCGCGCTGCATCGACAACGACGAGCTCGAAGCCTGGACGCAGTTCTTCACCGAACACTGCCTCTACCGCGTGACCACCGCCGACAACCATGCGCAAGGCATGGAAGCCAGCCTGATCTACGCCGACTCGCGCGCCATGCTCAACGACCGCGTGCTCTCACTGCGCACCGCCAACGTCTACGAGAAACAACGTTACCGCCACCTGGTAGGCCTGCCCTCCCTGCTGGAGGACACGCCGCGCGGGCGCCGCAGCGAAACCCCGTTTGTGGTGGTGCGCATCATGCGTGGCGGCGAGACCAGCCTCTTCGCCACCGGGCGCTACCTCGACGAGCTGGTGATCGATGGAGGCGATACCCTGCGCCTGGCCAGCCGTGTGGTGGTCTGCGACAGCCACAACATCGACACGCTGCTGGCCATTCCCCTGTGAGCAAGCCGTGAGCACCCCGCACCTCATACGCATCGCCGGGATGGCCACCGCCATCCCCTGCGCCGCTGGTCAGACAGTGCTCGACGCAGTGCGACAGGCCGGCTACGAGATGCCGTTCTCGTGCAACTCGGGCGTGTGCGCCAGCTGCAAGGGCCGCGTCGTCTCGGGCCGGGTGAACCCCGGCGCGGCGGGTGAGCATACGCTCACGGCGGACGAGATCGCGCACGGACAGGTGCTGTTCTGCCAGGCGCGCCCGCTCACCGACATCGAGATCGAACCGCGCCAGATCGAGAAAACCGATCCGAACGCGCGCCGCCAGCTCGCCGCCAGGGTCATGCGCATCGACTTTCTGGCCAGCGACGTGGCGCGCCTCAAGCTGCGTTTTCCGGCGGGCGAGAAGGTGAAGTTCAAGGCCGGCCAGTACCTGCAGGTGCTGCTGCCCGACGGCCAGCGCCGCAGCTTCTCCATGGCCAACCCGCCGCACCAGAACGATGGCGCCGAGCTGCATATCCGCATGCTGGAAGGCGGCGCGTTCTCGCATTGGCTCGCGCACGACCTCAAGGTGGGTGACCACCTCCGGGTCGAACTGCCGCATGGCGACTTTCACCTGCGCGAGGGCAGCACCGCGCCCATCGTGATGCTCGCCAGCGGCACCGGCTTCGCACCCATCAAGTCGATGGTCGAGGACGGCCTGCGCCGGGGCCAGGCACGCGAGATCGCACTCTACTGGGGCGCGCGCACCGAGAAGGACCTGTACCTGCTCGACCTGGCGCGCGGCTGGGGAGAGCAGGCCGGCCTGCGCTTCGTGCCCGTGCTCTCCGAACCCGAGGCCGGCTGGAGCGGTCGCACCGGCTTCGTGCACCAGGCCGTGCTGCAAGACCACGACAGTCTTGCCGGCCACCAGGTCTACGCCTGCGGCGCGCCTGCCATGGTGAGCGCGGCGCGCAGCGATTTCGTCGAAACCCGCGGCCTGCCGCCCGATGCGTTCTTCTGCGACGCGTTCGTGGTGGCCCAGCCCCGCACCTCCGCGCTGACCGACTGAAGCACACCCGAAGAAGAGCCATTCCATGACCCATCCGAACCCCTACGACAACGTTCCCACCAGCGACTTCGACCCGTACGCCACCGAGGTGCTGGCCAACCCCTATCCCCACTACGAGCAGCTGCGCGAACTCGGCCCCTGGGCCTGGCTGGAGCGCTACGGCGTGCTTGCGGTCGCACGCCACGACGAAGTGCAGCGCATCCTGTCTCAGCCCGACATCTTCTGTTCCAGCGCGGGCGTGGGCCTTGCCAACTTCCACACCGAGACGCCCTGGCGCAAGCCCAGCATCATTCTCGAAGCAGACCCGCCCCACCACAGCCGCACCCGCAAGGTGGTGGCGCGCGTGCTCTCGCCCGCATCGATCGGACGCCTGCGCGCCACTTTCGAGGACGTGGCCGCGCGCATGGTCGACGAGCTCGTGGAACGCGGCTCGTTCGACGCCGCCAAAGAACTGTGCGAGGCCTTTCCCATTAAGGCCTTCGGCGACGCGGTGGGCCTGCCCGCCGAGGGGCGCGAGCACCTGCTGCCCTACGGTGACATGGTGTTCAATGGCTTCGGCCCGATCAACGAGCGTTTCCAAGACCGAATGAACAGCTCGGGCGAAGCGGTGAACTGGATCGCCAAGGTCTGCCAGCGCGACGCGCTCACGCCCGACGGCCTGGGCGCCCAGCTGTTCGCCGCCGCCGACGCGGGCGAGATAGGCCACGACGAGGCCGGCATGCTGGTTCGCACCCTGCTCTCCGCCGGGCTGGACACCACCGTGTTCACCCTGTGCAACGCCTTCACCAGCTTCGCGCGCAACCCCGGTCAATGGGCCCTGCTGCGCGACGACCCCTCGCTGGCGCGCCAGGCACTCGAAGAGGTACTGCGCTACGACAGCACCTTCCACTCTTTCTACCGCACCAGCACCCAGGACGTGGAACTCGGCGGCATCACCGTGAAGCAGGGCCAGAAGATCGTGGTGTTCATCGCCTCGGCCAACCGCGACCCGCGCCGCTGGCCCGAAGCCGACCGCTTCGACATCACCCGCCGCGCCACCGGCCACATGGCCTTCGGCACGGGCATTCATGGCTGCGCCGGCCAGATGATGGCGCGCCTCGAAGGCGAGATCGTGCTCACCGCACTGGCCCGCCGCGTGGCCTCGATCCGCCTCGACGGCGAACCGGTCCAGCACTTCAACAACACGGTGCGCGGGCTCAAGAGCATGCCCGTGACGGTCGAGCCGCTGCTGGCCGCCGTGCACTGACATCCCGCCCCATTCGAACTAGAAGAGAGAAACCCACGATGCCCCAGATCGTCTACGTACAACCCGACGGCTCCCGAGAAGCCGTGCCCGCCAGTCCCGGCGCTACCGTCATGATGACCGCTGTCGGCCACGGCATTCCCGGCATCGTCGCCGAGTGCGGCGGCTCCGCCATGTGCGCCACCTGCCACGTGTACGTGGACCCGGCCTCGATCGGCTTCCTGCCGCCCATCAGCGACGTCGAGGACGAAATGCTGGCCAGCGCCGCGGGCGAGCGCCGCGAACACAGCCGGTTGGGCTGCCAGCTCGCGCTGGCGCCCGGCGTGGACCAGCTGATCGTGCACATCCCGGAGCGGCAGGTCTGATGGCCCACGGCACCGTCATCGTCGGCACCGGGCAGGGCGGCTTCCAGCTCGCGGCCTCGCTGCGCGATTCGGATTATGCCGATCCCATCACCCTGGTCGGCGACGAGCCCGGCCTGCCTTACCAGCGCCCCCCGCTGTCCAAGGCCTTCCTTCAAGGCAAGGTGGACGACACCGGCCTGCTGCTGCGCCCGCCCCCGTTCTACCAGCGCATCGATGCCCGCGTGCTCGGCGGCACGCGCGTGGCGCGCATCGACCGCGCGGCGCGTGGCGTGCACCTCTCCAGCGGCCAGACCCTGCCCTACGACCACCTGGTGCTGGCCACCGGCGCGACCGCGCGCACCCTGTGCGTGCCCGGAGCGGGGTTGTCCGGCGTGCACGTGCTGCGCGGTCTGGAGGACGCGCGGCGCATCCGAGAGCAACTGGCCCGCGCGCGCTCGGTGGCCGTGGTCGGCGCCGGCTTCATTGGCTTGGAACTCGCGGCCGTGGCGCGCGGCCAGGGCCTGCCGATGCACGTGATCGAGGCCACGGCACGGCCCCTGCTGCGCGCCCTCTCCGAGCCCATGGCGCGACACCTGCAAGCCTTCCACGAAGCCCAGGGCACGCAATTCCACCTGAACACGCAGCTCGACGCCATCGAAGGCGAGGACGGCCGCGCCACCGGCCTGCGCCTGCTCGGCGGTGGCCGCATCGTCGCCGACCTCATCGTTATCGCGGTAGGCGTCACGCCCAACGACCAGCTGGCGCGCGACGCCGGGCTGGCGGTGGGCAATGGCATCGAGGTCGACGAGCTGCTGCTCACCAGCGACGCCGCCATCTCCGCGCTCGGCGACTGCGCGAACTTTCCGTTCGCGGCCGATGGCGGCTCCCGCGTGCGCATCGAGTCGGTACAGAACGCCGTTGACCAGGCGCGCTGCATCGCCGCGCGCCTGTGCGGTCAACCCCTGCCGTACGCCAAGGTGCCCTGGTTCTGGAGCGAGCAAGGCCCTTGCCGGCTGCAGATGGCCGGCCTGGCCGCGCCGGGCGACCGCAGCGACATCGAGGGCGATCCGGCCAGCGGCCGCTTTTCGGTGCTGCGCTACCGCGGCGATCAACTCAGCGCCGTCGAATCCCTCAACGACCCTGCCGCCCACATGCGCGCGCGCACGGCCCTCGCGCCGGTGCTAGCACCGACCTGAGCTCCCTCAGTCCCATTCGACATCCACACCTTCCCACAGAAAGAGACAACACATGACAGCAGCATCCCGGGTCATCGCGGTCACTGGCGGCGCCAGCGGCATCGGTTTCGCCTTCTCCGAAGCCCTCGCGCGCGCGGGCCACCAGGTCGTCATCGCCGACCTGCGCGGTGCCGTCGAAGCGGCCGAACGCCTCAGTGCCCAGGGCCTGAAGGCTATCGGCACGCAGACCGATGTGGTCAAGCCCGCCGACGTGGCGGGCATGGTCGAACAGGCCGTGAAGGCGTTCGGCCGGCTCGACGTGCTGGTGAACAACGCCGGCCTGTTCACCACGCTCACGCTCAAACCGTTCGACCAGATCAGCGACGCCGAGTGGATGCGGGTGATGGAGGTCAACACCCTGGGGCCTTTCGTGTGCGCCAAAGCGGTCGTGCCCGAAATGCGCAAGAACGGGTTCGGCCGCATCGTGAACATCGCGTCCACCACGCCGATCAAGGGCACGCCCAACATGCTGCACTACGTGGCCAGCAAGGGCGCGGTGATCGCGTTCACGCGCTCGCTAGCCCGCGAACTCGGCAAGGACGACATCACCGTCAACGCCATTGCCCCGGGCTTCACGCTGAGCGACGGTGTGCTCGACAACGACCTGCACAGCAAGATGGGCGACGTGGTGCGCAAGACCAGCCGCTCGCTGCAGCGCGACCAGGTGCCTGAAGACCTGGTGGGCGCCCTGCTCTTCCTAGCCAGCGACGGCGCGGGCTTCATCACCGGCCAGACCATCGCCGTCGACGGTGGCTCGGTATTCATCTGATCGGTTGACTCACCATGACCGACACCGCATACGGCAAGCCTTTCCTCTACATCGATGGCGAATTCATCGAAGGCGGCGACCGCCAACACCAGGACATCATCAACCCCGCCAACGGCGAGGTGATCGGCTCGTTGCCGCACGCGCGCCGCGACGACCTTGACCGCGCACTGAACGCGGCGCAACGCGCCTTCGAGAGCTGGCGCAAGAGTTCGCCGCTCGAGCGCTCGAAGGTGCTGCGCCGCGTGGCCGAGCTCACGCGCGAACGCGCACCGCAGATCGCCCGCCAGATCACTCTCGACCAGGGCAAGCCGCTGAGCGAGGCGCTGCTGGAGGTGACCACCTGTGCCGAACACGCAGAGTGGCACGCCGAAGAATGCCGCCGCATCTATGGCCGCGTGATCCCCGCACGCCTGCCCCACGTGCGCCAGCTGGTGCTGCGCGAGCCCGTGGGTGTGTGCGTGGCCTTCACGCCCTGGAACTTTCCGTTTAACCAGGCCATCCGCAAGATGGTGGCGGCGATCGGCGCGGGTTGCACGCTTGTGCTGAAGGGGCCAGAGGATTCGCCGGGCGCGGTGATCGCGCTCGCGCGCATGTTCCACGACGCGGGTCTGCCCCCGGGCGTGCTCAACGTGGTGTGGGGTGTGCCGGCCGAGGTGTCGGACCACCTGATCCGCTCGCCGATCTCGCGCAAGGTATCGTTCACCGGCTCGGTGCCGGTGGGCAAGCAGCTGGCGTCGCTCGCCGGCCTGCACATGAAGCGCATCAGCATGGAGCTGGGCGGGCACTCGCCGGTGGTGGTGTTCGACGACGCCGACGTGGACGACGCGGCCCATCTGCTGGCGCGTTTCAAGGCGCGCAACGCGGGGCAGCTGTGCATTGCACCCAGCCGCTTCTTCGTGCAGGAGAAGGTGTACGACCGCTTTCTCGACACCTTCACGAAAGCCTACGGTGGCTTGAAGGTGGGCGACGGCATTGACAAGGACACGCAGATGGGCCCCCTGGCGCACCTGCGCAGGGTCGATGCCATGGAAGGCTTGGTGGCCGATGCGCTGGAGCGTGGCGCGAAGCTGGCCAGCGGCGGCACGCGGCTCGCTGGCCCTGGCTACTTCTACCCGCCCACCATCCTCACCGACATTCCCGACGACGCGCGCCTGATGGTCGAAGAACCCTTCGGTCCGGTCGCGCCGATCACGCGCTTCAAGGACACCGACGAGGTATTGAAGCGCGCCAACGCCCTGCCCTTCGGCCTCACCGGTTTCGTTTTCACCGGCTCCATCAAGACCTCGGAGCGCATGGTCAACGGCCTCGAGGTGGGCATGGTCAACGTGAACCATTTCGGCATCACGCTGGCCGAGACGCCGTTCGGTGGCGTGAAGGACAGCGGCATCGGCAGCGAAGGCGGCAGCGAAACCTTCGACGGCTACCTCGTCACTAAATTCGTTTCGCAGGCAAGCCCTGCTTGATCACCAGTACTACAAGAAGCCAGCACCGCCCAGGGGGCCGGACCCGCCTTTCCCTTCAATCCAGGAGACAACCTCATGATGCAACGCAGAACCCTCATCAAATCGGCGGCGGCAGCCGCTTCCCTTGGAGCCCCCACCCTTGGCGTCTTCGCCCAGCAAGTGGTAACCCTGAAGTTCCATACCTTCATGGCGCCGACCTCGAATGTCTATCTCAATGCACACAAGGCATGGATGTCGAAAGTGGAGAACGACTCGGGCGGACGTATCCGCTTCGAGGGCTTTCCTGCCATGCAGCTGGGGGGCTCACCAAGTCAACTTTTCGACCAGGCACGGGATGGTGTTGTCGATATCGTATGGACTTTGGCTGGACTTACCCCCGGTCGATTCCCTCGGACCGAAGTGTTCGAACTGCCGTTCATGACCATGGACGGCATCGGAGCGTCGCGTGCCGCCTGGGAGTACCTCGAAACCCACGCCAGCGATGAGTTCAAGGACGTCCAACCACTCGCTTTTCATACCCATGGTCCAGGAGTGCTGCACTCGAAAAGCAAGGCCATCAACAGCGCTTCCGACCTGCGCGGCCTGAAGATGCGAGGGCCGACCCGCCAAGCGACTAAGTTGCTCGCAGCAGCAGGAGCATCCGCGGTAGGCATGCCGCTGCCACAGATTCCAGACGCGCTGTCCAAAGGCGTCATTGACGGCGCAGCCTTGCCTTGGGAAGTGATTCCTTCGGTCAAGGTGCATGAGCTTGTTCAGCACCACAGCGAGTTCGCGCCCGGCAAGCCAGCTCTTTACAACACGGCGTTTGTGATGGTGATGAACAAAAGAAAATATACATCGTTGCCTCCGGATATCAAAAAGGTGATCGACGACAACTCGGGCCTGGAAACCTCGGCTTGGTTCGGCAAGGTGCAACAAGATCATGACCCCATCAGTCGCAAGATGGCGACCGATCGAGGCAACAAGGTACACGTGTTCAGCGAATCGGAAACCAGCGAGTTTGTCAAACTGACTGGCACCATCGCCAGCGAATGGGTCCAGGAGATGGACAAGCGCGGGCAGGACGGTGCCAAGCTCTTGGCTGGCGCAAAGGCGCTCATTGCCAAACATAAACCAAAGGCTGCATGAGCGGCCTTGCGCGCCTGGCCATCTCGATCGGCGATCCGAACGGCATCGGACCGGAGATCACGCTAAAGGCACTTGCCACTCTGACAGAGTCTGAGCGCGACCGTATCACGCTGTTCGGCCCGAATTCGGTGCTGCGCCGCTGCGCCGAGCAATTGAACCTTAGCGGGATGCTAGATGGTGTTCGTTGCAACGAGGTAGGCGCCCTCGATCCGGCTGCAGCTGTACCTGGTCGCATCGACGCGGCCGCTGGCGCCTCGTCGGTGGCCAGCGCTACGGCGGCCATTCAGGCTGCGCAGGCTGGCGAGTTCGACGCCGTGATCGCCTGTCCTCACCACGAGACAGCGATCACGCAGGCAGGTATAGCGTTCAGCGGGTACCCCTCTCTTGTGGCGCGTGTGTGCGGCCAATCTGCCGACTCCGTTTTCTTGATGCTGGTGGGGGCGGGCTTACGCATCGTGCACGTCACGCTCCACGAGAGCGTTCAAACAGCACTTGATCGTCTGAGCACCGACCTGATCGTGCGCGCCACTCAGGCAGGCATCGTCGCGTGTCAGCGGCTGGGCGTGGAAACGCCTCGCATCGGCATGTTCGGTATCAATCCACACGCATCCGAAGGTGAGCTTTTCGGACCGGAGGACGCTCGCTTGATGGTGCCTGCGGTGGCGCAGCTGCGCTCAGCAGGCCACCATGTCAGTGGGCCCACAGGTGCAGACACGCTGTTGGCAAACAGGCAGCACGATCTCTATGTGGCCGTCTTCCACGACCAGGGTCACATTCCAATCAAGTTGCTGGCGCCCCACGCCGCAAGTGCCCTCAGCGTGGGAGGCAACGTCGTGCTGTCCAGTGTCGGGCATGGAAGTGCCATGGACATCGCCGGCAAGGGAATTGCCAGTCCCGAGGCCTTGCTTCGCACGATTTACCTGCTGAACTCCACGCTGAGCGAGTGACTTCTTAAATTTGACAGTCTCCTCCTATGGTCAACCCAAACTGCGCTAACAAAGTCGTTCGAATTCCGACTGTTCGGGTGCGATCGCGATTCGTGAGGCGGACTGCTTCAGACGGTAGCTCTTGCCTTCGAACCCCAGCGTCGAGCAGCGGTGTATCAGTCGATCAAGGATGGTGGTGGCCATGGTGACGTCAGCCAGGTACTTGCTCAGGTCCTGCACCAAAAGATTTGAGGTGATGACGATGGCGCGGCGCAGGTTGTAGCGCTGGTGAACGATGGCATAGAGGAGTTCGTCGCTGATGTCGGCGATGCGCCGGGCCAGAGACTGGTCATCTAGCACGAGCAGGTCCGAGGACTCCACACATCCCACGGCCTGCACGCTGGTGCTTGGCTGTGGCGCACATGAGGACTCGGTCCTTGCGGTTCTCGTCGTGATCTTGTGGATTTGGCGATAGCGCCGGATGTTTCGTGCCGACCCAGCCTAACAACATCGAAGGTCATTTTGGTAACCGCTCACGACGCCCCCAGTGTTTACCCTGATTTCGTGGAGTGAACATAACCGTAGAATGAACAACATAATCACCAGACGGACAATCCGGATTGCGAACTGGATCAAGTCTCACTTCCTAGGTACTCACGCCTTCTCCTCAATTCACCAAATGATCAACCGCAGAACCATCGTTCAGTTGGCAGTAGGGATGGCCTTGGGCGCTCCCTCGCTGACAGGCTTTGCTCAGCAGTCGATCACTTTGCGATTTCACACTTTCATGTCTCCCATGTCCAACGTATGGGTCAGCATGAACAAGGTATGGATGGAAAAGGTGCAACGGGAATCAGATGGGCGCATCCGGTTTGAGGCGTACCCCGCGATGCAGCTTGATGGCGCGCCTGTGCAGCCATACGACCAGGCACGGGATGGCGTGGCTGACATCGTTTGGACACTGACCGGCTATTCACCTGGAGGCTTTCCTTGCAGCGAGGTGTTTGTCCTGCCGTTCATGACGACCAACGCCGAGGCTACTTCCAAGGCTTTCTGGGAGTTCATCAAGACAAAAGCGTCCAACGAACACAAGGAAGTGCATCCCATTGCAGTGCAGGTTCATAGGCCGGGGATGCTCCACACCCGCGACCGCCTCTTTGAGGCTCCGTACGACTTGCGCGGCCTGAAAATGCGCGGTCCAACCAGACAAACTACGAAGATGCTGGGATACCTCGGCGCCAATGCTGTGGGCATGCCGCTGCCCAAGATTCCCGACGCACTGCAAAAGGGGCCTCTCGACGGTTGCGTGATCCCTTGGGATGTCGTTCCCTCCGTAAAGGTGCACGAATTAACGAAGTTTCACAGTCAGTTCGATCCAGGCAGTGGCGCGCTCTACACCACGACATTCGTGACGGCAACAAACAAACGGAAGTACGAGTCCCTGCCGCCAGATGTCCGGAAGGTGCTGGACCCCAACTCGGGCATAACCGCTTCTGCGTCCTTGGGGCGCGCCCACCAATGTGGCGACGACCCTGCCCGCAAGTTGGTGGAGGCACGCGGCAACGTGACCCATAACTTCGGGCAGGTCGAAGCCCAAGAGTTCAGGCGCGCAGCAAGCCAGGTAGAGGTCGAATGGGTCAAGGACATGGAGAGCCGCGGCTTCGATGGTCGCGATCTTTTGTCAACAGCCCGGGCCTTGATCGAAAAGCACACAAAAACTACCAAGACATAAAGACACTCCATGAATCAACTGCCCAAAGAAAACACCCCACGGCTGGCCAACCGGGTTGCGATCGTGACCGGCGCGGCGCAAGGTATCGGAGAGACATACGCTCGTGCATTGGCTCAAGAAGGTGCCTCCGTGGTCTGTGCCGATGTGCTGGACGCCACCGGGGTGGTCAACCAGATCATTGAGAAGGGTGGCCGGGCGGTGTTTGTCCACACAGACGTGACGTCCCGCGAATCGGTGGAGAAGATGGTTGGGTCCGCACTTCAGGCGTTCGGCCGCATTGACGTGCTGGTCAACAACGCCGCAATTTTCGGCAACCTTGCCCTCAAGCCGTTCGAGCAGATCGAGTCGACCGAGTGGGACAAGGTGATGTCCGTCAACGTGCGCGGCTCCTTCGAGTGCGCCAGAGCGGTCAGCCCCGTGATGCGTCAGCAGCGCTACGGCAAGATCATCAACATCGCCTCCGGCACGGTTTTCAAGGGCACGCCGCTCTTCCTGCACTACGTCACCTCCAAGGGCGCCGTGGTGGCGATGGCGCGCTGTCTGGCGCGTGAATTGGGTAACGACAATATCTGCGTCAATACACTGGCGCCGGGCCTGACCCTGAGCGCCAATGTCAGCGCAAATCCCGACTGGCAAGGCTCAATCGCTTCAGGCATCGTTTCGTCCCGCTGCATCAAGCGTGATCAGGTACCCGACGACCTGACCGGCACCTTGATCTACCTCGCCAGCGCCGACAGTGACTTTGTCACCGGTCAGGTGATTGTGGTTGATGGCGGATCGGTCACACATTGAGCACTCCTATGCACGCCACAGCAGAACTCTTGATCGATGGCCGGTGGATGCCCGCCAGCCAGGGCCTCGAAGTGCCCAGCCTGGACCCGGCCAACGGCAGCCAGATCGGTTGCTTCAGCGCTGCCACCCGGGCAGACGCAGAGGCGGCCATTTCGGCTGCACGCAGAGCCTTTGAAAAGCCCACGTGGGCCCAGTCGCCGCGGCTGCGGCAGAACGTGATGAACGAATGGGCAAGCCGGCTAGAGCACAAGGCTGAAGCACTGGCCCAACTGCTAACGCAAGAGAATGGCAAGGTGATCGCGCAATCGCGGGGTGAGCTGATGGGAGCCATCTCGGAGATCCGTTACTACGCGGGTCTGGCCCGGCACATACCAGGCCACGTGCTCGAGGTGGAACCCGGCGTATTTTCCACGATGCTGAAAGAGCCGGCCGGCGTCGCCGGCATCATCGTCCCTTGGAACGCTCCCGTGATCCTGCTTATCCGGTCGATCACCCCCGCGTTGGCCGCTGGCTGTACTTGCGTGGTCAAGCCTGCACCGCAGTCCGCACTCATCACCGCTGCGGTGATCAGGGAACTGGCCGACGTGACTGGACTGCCGCCCGGTGTGGTGAACCTGGTGAGTGAGCAAGGCCACGACGTGGCGCAGTTGCTCACCTCCTCGCCAGAGGTGGATGTGGTCAGCTTCACGGGCTCCAACCTGACGGGGCAGCGCATCATGGCCGCCGCTGCTCCCACTATGAAGAAACTGTCGCTCGAACTGGGTGGCAAGTCATGCTGCCTGGTTTTTGAAGATGCCGATATCGACCACATCGCGCCTCAACTGGCTGCCGCTGCGACGGTCATCTCTGGTCAGCAATGCACGGCGGCGCGCCGGGTGTTGGTTCACGCGTCACGCTATGAGGCGATGAAAAAAGCGCTGGCCAATGCACTGGCGGCAATCAAAGTGGCGCCCGGAAATACCCCGGGCGCCCAGATGGGTCCCTTGATCGATCTCTCTACCACTGAGTTGGTGCAACGTCGCATCGAGCAGGCGATGGACGACGCAGACGAAGTGATCCTGCGCGGTCAGCGTCTCGGCGGAAACCTGCGGCTTGGCGGGTTTGTCTCGCCCACCTTGGTCGCGCACCGGGATGCCAGTGCATCTTTTGTCCAAGAGGAGATTTTCGGCCCCTTGGTCGTGCTGGAAAAGTTTGAAACCGAAACCGAAGCGGTGGCGCGGGCCAATCACACCGAGTTCGGGTTGTCCGCGAGTGTCTGGACCGAGCAGGGCGCGCGCGCCTGGCGTATCGCTCGAGCGCTGCGCAACGGCACCGTTTGGATCAACGACCACAACAAGCTGTGCGCTGAAGCGGAGACCGGCGGCTATCGCCGCAGTGGCTTGGGCCGTCTCCACGGCTTTGACGCGTTGATCGATTTCACCGAGATCAAACACATCTATCAGAACGTAGGTGTGCTTGATCCACCCAAGGGCTGACTCCACAAGCCTGCCCGAATCCTTAGTACTTATAGGAGAGAACGAATCATGTTTCCCAAAAACACGTGGTATGTAGGCGCTACGCCCAGCGAACTCGATGGAAAGCCCCTTGGCCGCAAGATTTGCGGCGAGTCCATCGTGTTTTTCCGTGGCCCCGACAACAAGGTGGCCGCTGTCGAAGACTTTTGCCCCCACCGCGGTGCTCCGTTGTCGCTGGGCAAGGTTGAAAACGGCAAACTGGTTTGTGGCTACCACGGTCTGGAAATGGGTTGCGATGGCAAGACGGTTGCCATGCCATGCCAACGCGTGGGCGGCTTCCCCGCCGTGCGGACGTATCCCGTAGTGGAGCGCTACGGGTTCATCTGGGTCTGGCCTGGCGATGCGCAAGAGGCCGACCCCTCCAAGATCCACCATCTGGCCTGGGCCGATGACCCCGAGTGGGCCTACAGCGGTGGGCTGTACCACGTCAAATGCGATTACCGGCTCATGATCGACAACCTCATGGACCTGACTCACGAGACTTACTTGCACCCGAACTCAATTGGTCAAAAGGAAATCGATGAGTCGCCGCCCAAGACGCGGATGGATGGAGACTGCGCCATCACCGAGCGTTACATGGAGGGCATCATGGCGCCGCCATTCTGGCGTGCGGGCTTGCGCGGAAACAACCTGGCCGACGATGTTCCAGTGGACCGGTGGCAAATCTGCCGCTTCTATCCGCCAAGCCATGTGCTGATCGATGTGGGTGTGGCGCACGCGGGCAAGGGCGGCTTCAATGCAGACCCCAAGGTCAAAGCCTCCAGCACAGTCATCGACTTCATCACACCTGAAACCGAGTCCTCGACCTGGTACTTTTGGGGCATGGCCAGGAACTTCAATGCGCAGGACCAGGCGTTGAGCGAGCAGATCCGCACCAGCCTGAGCAAAGTTTTCTCCGAGGACCTCCAGATGCTGGAGATGCAGCAGCAGAACCTGGAGCGCAACGCCGGGCGCAAGCTACTGAGCCTGAACATCGATGGCGGTGGCGTGCAAGCCCGCCGCATCATCGATCGGTTGCTGGTTGCGGAAAAATCCGCTGCCTGATGTTTTCCCGATCCCACCACAACAGGAGACACAGATGAACTCACGGCGCTTTGTTTTGACACGAGGAGCCGCGCTGATCGGCGCGGCCTCCAGCGGCATTTTGTTGCCCCGGTGGGCGCAGGCGCAAACCAGCAATCTGCGGGTTGGCCTGATGCTGCCGTTCACAGGTACCTTTGCCCAGCCCGGTATCGCCGTCGAAAACGGCTTCCGGCTGGCGCTGGCGCAAAACGGCGGCAAGCTCGGTGGCCGCGAGGTGGAGTTCTTCAAGGTCGATGACGAATCCAATCCGGCCAAGGGCATCGAGAACGCGACCCGCCTGGTAATGCGTGACAAGGTCGACGTGCTGGTGGGTTCGGTGCACTCGGGCGTGCAGATGGGCATTCACAAGGTCGCACGCGATACAGGAGTTCTCAACATCATTCCCAATGCCGGCGTGCACGTGGCCACCCGGGCCCAGTGTGCGCCCAATGTGTTTCGAACCAGCTTCACCAACGCCCAGCCTACCCTGGCTTTGGGCAAGGCCATGGTCGACCGAGGCCACAAGAAGGCGGTGTGGATCACCTGGAACTACGCCGCAGGCGACGAGGCCTTTGAGGGTTTCGAAAAGAGCTACACCGAAGCCGGTGGCACCATCATCAAGAAGCTCGGCCTGCCCTTTCCCAACGTGGAGTTTCAGTCGCTGTTGACCGAGATTGCGTCTTACAAGCCCGACGCCGTGGCTTGCTTCTTCGCCGGTGGCGGTGCAGCCAAGTTCCTGCGCGACTACGCTGCGGCCGGCCTGAACAAGACGATCCCACTGTACGGCTCGGGCTTCCTGACCGAGGGCGTGCTCGATGCAGCAGGCGAAGCTGCCGAGGGCGTTCTCACCACGCTGCACTACAGCGACTCGCTGGATATCCCGCGCAACAAGCAGTTCCGCCTCGACTATGTAAAGGCGTTCAAGGCGCAGCCCGATGTGTATGCCGTTCAGGGATACGACGCGGGCTTGCTGCTCGTCAAGGGTGCCAACGCAGTCAAAGGCGACTTGTCGAACAAACCGGCACTGTACGCAGCGCTGGAAGGCGCCACCATCGACAGTCCGCGCGGGAAATGGACCATGAGCAAGGCCCACAACCCGATCCAGGACATCTACCTGCGCCAGGTGGTCAACAAGGACAACAAGGTGATCGGCATTGCTCAGAAGGCTGTGGCCGATCCCGCCACGGGTTGCCGCATGGGTTGAGTCTTTCGCGCCCCGGTTGTCCTCCAGCGGCGGAGTTCGTCCAAAAGATGTTCCGCCGCTTTTCTTCGTCCTTTTGTTCCTTAACTCATGGATTTCGCCAACTTCCTCATCCAGTTGCTCAACAGCCTGCAGTACGGCCTGTTGCTGTTCATGCTGGCCGCGGGCCTCACGCTGATCTTCGGGATCATGGGTGTGGTCAACCTGGCGCACGGCAGCTTCTACATGCTGGGCGCGTACATGGCCTGGTTCCTGGTCGGCCAGTTCGACAGCCTGGTGCTGGCCATTGTGTTGGGAACGGTGTTGGCTGTGGCCCTCGGGTGGTTTTTGGAGTGGTCGCTGTTCCGGCACTTCTACCACCGCGACCACCTCGACCAGGTGCTGCTCACCTTCGGCCTGATCTACATCTTTGAAGAGGTGCGCTCCATCCTCTGGGGCGACGACGTGCACGCAGTGCAGGTGCCGGAAATGCTCAACTGGTCGATCCCGCTGACCGAGAACCTCTCCTACCCGGTGTACCGACTGGTCATGTCGGGTGTGTGCATCGCGCTCGCGCTCGGCCTGTATTTGCTGATTTCAAAAACGCGTCTGGGCATGAAGATCCGCGCTGGGGCTTTCAACCGCGAGATGACCGAGTCGCTGGGCATCAACATCCGCCTGATCCACGGCGTGGTGTTTGCGCTGGGCGTGGCGCTGGCCGCCATCGCCGGCATGATCGCCTCACCCATTGCCAGCGTCTACCCCGGCATGGGCAGCTCGGTGCTGATCATGTGTTTTGTGGTGGTGGTCATCGGTGGCATCGGCTCGGTGCGCGGTGCACTGGTGGCTGCGCTGCTGGTGGGCCTGGTCGACACCTTCGGCAAGGTGCTGGTGCCGCAAATCGCGGGCATGGCGGTTTACATGTTGATGGCACTCGTGCTGCTCTACAAGCCCGAAGGGCTCTTCAAACAATGAGCTCTCCGAAAGCACAACTCGAAAAGATGCCACGCAGCATCCAGGCCGTCCTGGTGCTGGGCGCCATCGCGCTCGCTGCGTTTCCGCTCATCCCGCTCACGGGTGGCGAGTTCTACCAGCAGATGCTCTCGCAAATGATGATCCTGGCAATCTTCGCCATGAGCCTCGATCTGTTGCAGGGCGTGAGCGGCCTGGTGTCGCTCGGCCACGCGGCCTACTTCGGTCTCGCCGGCTACGCCCTGGCTTTCCTGACGCCGGCCGACACCCCCATCAGCTTGTGGTGGGCCCTGCCCGTCTCGGCACTGGGCGCAGGGCTGGCCGCGCTCATCATCGGCTTCTTCGTGGTGCGGACCCACGGCATCTACTTCATCATGGTCACCATGGCGTTTGCGCAGATGGTGTTCTTCCTGTTCTTCGACAACAAGGCGCTCGGCGGGTCCGACGGGGTGTATGTGAACTTCCGGCCCGACGCTTCGCTGTTCGGCTGGACCGGCATCGACCTGGAAAACAAGACCACCTTCTACTACTTCACGCTGCTGCTGCTGGTGCTGGTTTATGCCTTCCTGCGCCGACTGCTGTTCTCGCCGTTTGGCCGTGTGCTCGCCGGCATCCGCGTGAACGAGCACCGCATGCGCGCGGTGGGCTACAGCACCTTTGGCTACAAGCTCGCGGCCTTCACGCTGGCCGGTGCGTTGGCCGGTGTGGCGGGATTCCTGTGGGCTGCGCAGACTGGCTATGTGAACCCGGAGCTGATGGGTTTCCACATGAGCGCGCACGCGATCATGATGGTCATCCTCGGGGGCATGGGCAACTTCGCCGGTGCCATCGTGGGCGCCTTCGCGTTTGAATACGTGATGCACTTTTTCAAGGACCTCACCAAACACTGGCAACTGCTCATGGGCAGTTTCATCGTGCTGGTGGTGGTGTTGGCGCCGCGCGGCCTGCTGGGTCTTGTCAGTCAAATGACGAAGAAGCGAGGTGCGCCATGAGCGAACTCCTGCTCTCCGCCCGCAACCTCACCAAGCGCTTCGGCGGCCTCGCCGCCGTCAACGACGTGTCGGTCGATTTGCACCGCGGTCGTATCCACGCGGTGATCGGCCCCAACGGCGCCGGCAAGTCCACGTTGACCAACCTGCTCTCGGGCGACCTGCCGCCCACCTCGGGCCGCATCACGCTCAACGGCGTCGAGACCGCCGGCAAGAGCCCCGAGAAAATCTCGCGCCTGGGCCTGGGCCGCAGCTACCAGAAGACCAACATCTTCCTGCCCTTCACCGTGTGGGACAACGTGCGCCTGGCCGCACAGTCGCGCGAACGGCATGTGCCGTGGAACCCGCTGCGCTGGGTGTCCTCGGCCAGCGCCATGGGCGCGGTCAACGAGCGCTGCGAGCGCGCGGTCGAACTCGCCGGTCTGTCAAATCGCGCCAGCGTGGTGGCCGGCACCACCAGCCACGGCGAGCAGCGCCAGTTGGAGATCGCCATGACGCTGGCGACCGAGCCCACCGTGCTGCTGCTCGACGAACCCCTGGCCGGCATGGGCCAGGCCGAGGCCGAGAGCATGGTGGCGCTGCTGCTGCGCTTGAAAAAGGACCACGCCATCATGCTGGTCGAACACGACATGGACGCGGTCTTCACCCTGGCCGACCAGCTCACCGTGATGGTGAACGGCCAGGTGATCGCCAGCGGGACGCCGGCCGACGTGCGCGGCGATGCCGGCGTGCAGGCAGCCTACCTGGGTGAGGAGCATTGATGAGCGCATTGACGAACGCCTTGGTTGAGGCCAAGGGTCTCAACACCCACTACGGCGCCAGCCACATCCTGCGCGGCATTGACTTCACCGTCGGCCAGGGCCAGACCATTGGCTTGATGGGCCGCAACGGCATGGGCAAGTCCACGCTGCTCAAATCCATCATGGGCATCGTCAAGCCCAGTAGCGGCCAGGTGCATGTGAAAGGCCGCGACATGACCGGCGCACCCACGTTCGAGATCGCCCGCATGGGCCTGGCCTACGTGCCCGAGGGCCGTGGCATCTTCGGCAACCTGAGCGTGAGGGAAAACCTGGTGATGTCGGCGCGTGCCGGCACCAAGGGACAGCGCGACTGGACCTACGAGCGCGTGCTGGAAACGTTCCCGCGCCTGGCCGAGCGCCTGAACCACGGCGGGCAGCAGCTCAGCGGCGGCGAGCAGCAGATGCTCACCATCGGCCGTGCGCTCATGACCAACCCCGACCTGCTGATCCTCGATGAAGCCACCGAAGGCCTGGCGCCCCTGATCGCGCGCGAGATCTGGCGCATCTGCGGTCTGATCCGCGAAAGCGGCATCAGCAGCATCATCGTGGACAAAAACTGGAAACACGTCAGCCAGATCACCGACCGCAACGCGATCCTGGTCAAGGGCGAGGTGGTGTTTGAAGGCAGTTCCGAAGAGCTCCTGTCGAAGCCCGAACTGCTGGAGCAGCACTTGGGTGTATGAGAATCAGTGTCGCCCCGGCCGACCCCTTGAAGCTAGCTAGCGCTGCCCAAGTGCTTGCGAGAGTTTCCGTGCTTCTTCCTTGAGGAGCGTAACAAATACGCTGACACGCGCTTGGTCCACGCGCACACCAGGACCGAAAACGGCCAAAGACCCCATGACTTTGTCGTTCCCCAGAAAAAACGGCACAGCAACCGCCACCGCGCCCTGGATCAATTCGTCCCGGCTTATCGCATACCCCTGTTCCCGGATCTGCTGCAGCCTGTCGAGATAGGCCAATACATTGACGGTTTCTCTGCTCTTGTTCAGATAGCTTTCGGGTGTGGGAACATGGGCAAGGATGGCACGCCCGCTAGCGCCCAACGTCACGTCTTCCCGATAGCCCAAGCCGCGTTTGAAACTGAGCGGCTGTGCGCTGGGCAATTCGGCCACACAGATTCGACTGTTGCCCTGGTGAACAAGCAAGGCAACAGTCTCGCCCGTCTGGTCCCACAAGCGGCGCAGCATCGGTTGCGCCAGGGTCGCTATGTCAAGACTGGAGCTCCACACGTGTGCAAGGTGCGCCACCGAGGGACCTAATTCGAAGCGCTGAGGATCACCGGACGACACGATGAACCCGCTGTGTTCCAGCGTGCGCAACAGCCTGTACAGGGTTGGACGGCTCAGGTCCACCCGCTTGAGCAGCTCACCCGCTGTCAGTTGGTGGTCGGTTGCCGTGAACGCCATGAGGATTTCCAGCGCTCTGTCCACGGCCCGGACACTCTCGCCCGGTTTTTCAGTTGGTCCCATAACTCCACCCAAGGTTGCACTTCTATCATGGTACCCGCCAACCAGTCCACTTGATGGACTGACTATTCAAAACTTGACAGAGCTCAATCGGTCCGTAAAATGGACTGTAATGTCATGCAGTGGACATGCCGATCAATTTTGGAGACCTGTCTATGAACAAGGAAATGTCTGAAGCGCTCACCCGCGTCGGTCCCGGCACGCGCATGGGCAACCTGATGCGCCGCTACTGGGTGCCGGCACTGGCATCGAGCGAAATCCCCGAAGCCGACGGGCCGCAGGTGCGCGTGCAACTGCTGGGCGAGAAGCTGCTCGCCTTTCGCAATAGCGATGGCAAGGCTTGCCTGATCGGCGAATTCTGCTCGCACCGAGGCGTGTCGCTGTACTTCGGCCGCAACGAGCACAACGGCATCCGCTGCGCCTACCACGGCGTGAAGTTCGACGGCATGGGGCAATGTGTGGACGTGCCGTCCGCGCCTCAGGCTTGCGCGCGCATGCACATAAAGGGCTACCCTTGCGTGGAGCGCGGTGGCATCGTGTGGACCTACATGGGCCCGGCCGATCAGCAGCCCGCACCGCCCGAGCTGGAGTGGTGCACGCTGCCGCCCGAACATGTGTATGTCTCCAAGCGCCTGCAGTACAGCAACTGGCTGCAGGCCATGGAAGGCGGCATCGACACCGCACACGTCTCTTACGTGCACCGCTACGAGGTGGATACCGACCCGATGCACCAGGGAGTGAAGGCGCTGGACTACATCAAGGCCGACGGCAACGTGAAGTTCGAGATCGAGCAGACGCCCTTCGGCCTGAGTCTGTTCGGCCGCCGCAACGGCGAACCCGATTCGTATTACTGGCGCATCACGCAGTGGCTGTTCCCCTGGTTCACGCTGATCGCGCCGTTTGGCGAGCATGCGCTGGGCGGGCATGTGTGGGTGCCGATCGACGACCATAGCTGCTGGGCTTGGAGCATCAACTGGCAGCCTGCCCATCCCCTCACCGACGAAGAACGCACCGCGATGGAAGAAGGTAAGGGCATTCATGTCGAATACGAAGCGCCCGGCAGCTTCATCCCCAAGCAAAACCGCGACAACGACTACTGCATGGACCGCGTGGCGCAACGCGAAGACCGCTCTTACAGCGGCGTGTTCGGCTTCTCCGCGCAGGACTATTCGCTGCAGGAAAGCATGGGCACGATCCAGAATCACGAGGCCGAAAAGCTACTGCCCACTGACAAGGCTATCGTGATGGCGCGCCGCATGTTGCATGAGGCCGCGCTCGGCTTGGCAGATGGCCAGACCCCGCCCGCGCTGGACCCAAGCGCACAGCACGTGCGCCCCGCCGGAGTGCTGCTGCCCAAGGAACAGGACCCCGTTGCGTGGGCACGCGAGCAGCTCGCCGACGCGACGAAAAAACCGGTCTTCAGCCTTTGAGCGACTTCACTTTTCCACCCCACGACAGACAGCACCGGAGACACCTATGAAAACCCACCTGAAACTCGCGGCGGCTGTCGCGCTCGGGGCCTGCGCGGCCACTGCCGCCTGGGCGCAAGGCGCGTCCGACTGGAAGCCCAGCAAGCCGGTGCGCATCATCGTGCCCATCGTCGGCAGCACCAACGACGTGCTCGCTCGCCTGATCGGGCCGAAGCTGCAGGAGGCGCTCGGCCAGCCATTTGTGGTCGAGAACAAACCTGGTGCGGGGGGCAACATCGGTGCATACGAGGTGAGCCGCGCCGCGCCGGACGGCCACACCCTGCTGATCGGCTACAACGGGCCGCTGGCGATCAACGTCACCCTGTTCGACAAGATGCCGTACGACCCTACCAAGGATTTCGCGCCCATCACGCTGGCGGTGAAGTCGCCGCAATACCTGGTGGTGAACCCGGCCACCGGCATCACCGATGTGAAGGACTTCATCGCCAAGGCCAGGGCCAACCCGACCAAGTATGCCTACGGCTCGGTGGCCATGGGCAGCGCCTCGCACCTCACCATGGAAATGATGAAGTCGGGGGCGAACTTCCGCATGACGCACATTCCCTACCGCGGCGCCGGGCCAGCCGTGGCCGATCTGATCGCGGGCAACATCCAGGCCGGCTTCTTCGTGCCCGGCAACGTGCAGGGCTTCGTGAAGGAGGGGCGTCTCAAGCTGCTGGCCTCCACCGGCCCGAAACGTTTTCCGAGTACACCGGACATCCCGACTCTCAGCGAGTCGGGGCTGAAGGACTTCGAGGCCACCTCGTGGATCGGTCTGCTCGCGCCGGCCGGCACGCCGCCGGCCATCATCAACCGCTACCACGAGGAGATGGTGCGCATTCTCAACTCGCCCGACATCCAGAAGCGCCTGCACGAGATGGAGTTCGAAATCGTCGCGAGCTCGCCCAAGCAGTTCAGCGACTGGATCGGCACCGAGATCGTGCGCTGGGGCAAGGTCATCAAGGACACCGGCGCCAAGGCGGAGTGAGCCGACATGAGCGCACCCCGACTCGCTGAGAAGACCGCGCTGATCACGGGCGGCGGTGCCGGCATTGGCGCCGCGGCGGCCACGCTGTTCTGTCGCGAAGGCGCGGCCGTGCTGCTGGTGGATGCCGACGCCCAGGCGCTGGAGCGCACCCGCCAAGCCATCGTGCAGGCCCTGCCCGGCGCGCGCGTGCTGTGCGTGGCGGCCAACGTGGCCGACGAGGTCGCCGCGCGCGCCGCCGTGCAGCAATGCAACGCGCAGCTCGGTGGCCTGGACATCCTGGTAAACAACGCCGCCATGCGCAACTACTCGGCCGCCGCCGACGCCACGCCCGCCGAGTGGCAGGCCATGGTGGGCGTGAACCTGGTGGGCATGTCCAACTACTGCGCCGCGGCCTTGCCGGCGCTGCGGCAATCGGGCGCGGGCAGCATCGTCAACGTCTCGTCGTGTTACGCGGTCACCGGCCGCAAGGGCATGGCGCTGTACGACGCGACCAAGGCCGCGCAACTGGCCTACACGCGCAGCCTCGCGTTTGAGGAGTCGTCGCACGGCGTGCGCGCCAACGCGGTGTGCCCCGGTTCCACGCTGACGGATTTTCACGTCGGCCGCGCGCAGGGCTCGGGCAAGAGCGTCGAGCAGCTCAGGACCGAGCGCAAGGATACTTCGCTGATCGGGCGCTGGGCCTCGCCGGAAGAGATTGCCTGGCCCATCGTGTGGCTAGCGTCCAGCGAGGCCTCCTTCATCACCGGGACCACGCTGATGGTCGACGGTGGCTTGCACATCATGTAGCTATTGGGGACATGTTCCCCAAGGTTCTTGTCTAGAACTCCGCAATGTCAACATCCAAGCTTTCTGCACTTGTCTACAACATGAGGCTTGAAGCCCCCGGCGTTGTTAGTGTCGAATTTAGGCCAGCCACACCAGACACTGTCTTCCCACCTCATGCCGCTGGCTCACATATCGACCTTCATCTGGGAAACGGCTTGGTTCGCAGCTACTCGCTGATGAACCCGATCACCGATAAGCAACGCTACGTGGTGGGCGTTCTCAAGGATCGTCAGAGCCGTGGGGGGTCGAAGTATGTCCACGAGAAGGTTCGCGTGGGCGATGTTCTGGACATCTCGGTGCCTCGCAACAATTTTCCGCTGGAAGAACGTGCTCAGCACTCCGTGCTGGTTGCAGGTGGCATCGGCATCACACCTATGCTGTGCATGCTCAATCGACTGGCTTCGCTGGGTCGATCTGCCGAGCTGCTCTATTTCGCTCGTTCCCGCCGGGATGCTGCGTTCTTGCAAGTGCTGGAATCGATGGAGTCAGGCCAGCTCAAAGTGCGGTACCACTTCGATGACGAAGTCGGTGCGTCTCCCGACCTGCCAACACTGCTGGCAGCGTATCCGGCCGATACCCATTTCTATGGCTGCGGCCCCGGCCCCATGCTGGACGCGTTCCAGAAGGCTTGCGACGGTCTGGGATACACCCACGTGCATCTGGAACGGTTCGCCGCCGTGGAACCTGTGGGGACGCCGCCCTTCAACGCCAATGGCTGCACCGTAGAACTGCGCCGGAGTCAGAGGATCATTCAAGTGCCGGCTGGTTCGACCATTCTCGACGCCATGATGGATGCGGGCATCATTCCTAGCTACAGCTGCAAGGAGGGGATCTGCGGTGCCTGCGAAACCAAAGTTCTGGCTGGCGAGGTGGATCACCGGGACAGCATCCTGACACAGCAAGAGCGAGCAGCCAACAAGTCGATGATGATCTGTGTGTCGGGTTGTCGTTCCAATTTGTTGGTACTGGATCTCTAAGACCGGTGTTGTTTGGATAGGTTGCGCGCTTGGCCGGTTTGAACACACCGCCGAGCAGGTCACGAAATCGGGTCAACTCCAACTCCAACTCCAACTCCAACTCCAAGGTGCCAGTTGTAGTGGTGATTCCAATGGTCCGACGCAGCAGTGTGCTCGCTGGAGTTCTGGTAAGCGAAGCCATAGACCCATTCGCTCAGATCCGACTGGATGAAGCGCTCGACCTTGCCGCTGGTTTGGGACCGCCACGAGCTGGTAATCGGTCACAAATACCCAAATCTTGGCAGGCCTGTGCGAAGTCTCTTAAGCGGAAGGCCGCTCCGTTGTCGATGAGCGGGAGCTAGATGCGCACACCCAGACTGGCGTAGTAGGCGTGGGCGTTGCACGAGAACTGCACCGCGTTGAGCGCCTTCTGGTCGGGGTGGATGTCGATGAACGCGATACGGGCAGGGTCATCAATGGTCAAAAAAGCATCTTCCAGCCCGCTTCATCAACGCTATCCTTGCATTTGCCCATCCACGGAATTGGGGCCCAACGCGCTGACCAGTCGAGTCGCGTTTGATGCCGGAAGCCTCATTCTGACACCTCCGCATCGGCGAGGAGTGGAACCGCTGCGCCACCAACCAGCAAGGACGCCAGCGCAACTGCATCAAAGCCGCATTCGCGCAGCACCGATTCGGTGTGCTCCCCCAATCGCGGCGCGGGCGCCAGCTTGCTGACGTCGTAACCCACCCAGCGCGCTGGCGCGCCAAAGGTACGCATCGCTCCTTCGCTCGGGTGCTCGACCTGACGGAAGAAGCCCACCGCCGCCAAGTGTGGGTCATCCAACAGTGATTCGACGGTGTTCAGAGGCACCGCCGGCACGTCGATGTCTTCGAACAGCTCCAACCAGTGCGCGGTGCTTTGCACGCATAGCGTCTGGCCCAGAAAGCCGTACACCTCGTCAATGTGGCGGGTGCGGCTGGCCAAGTCGGCGAAGCGCGGATCGACCCGCAAATCGTCGCGCTCGATGGCATGCAGAAAACGCTGCCAGTGGCCGTCGTTGTATACCAGCGCGCAGATGTAGCCGTCGCTGGTTTCGTATGGCCGGCGCCCGGGCGACAACAGCCGCACGTAGCCAGCGTCACCACTGGGCGGCTCGAAGGTGCGCCCATATAGGTGGTCCGAAAGCACCACGCTGGCCATGGTTTCGAACATCGGCACATCGATGCGGCAGCCGCGTCCGTTGCGCTCGCGCCCGTACAGCGCCATGGCCACGCTGTGCGCTGCATGCAGGCCGACCATGCGGTCGGCAATCGTCAGCGGCACGTAGCGCGGCTCGCTCGCCCCGCTTTGCTGCTGTAAGGCGGCGATGCCGACCGCGCCCTGGATCAGGTCGTCATAGGCCGGGCGGCCGGCGTAGGGACCGTCCTCGCCGTAACCGTACACGCCGCACCAGATGATGCGTGGATTGATCATCGAGATGCTCTCGTAGTCCAGCCCGAGCCGGGCGATGGAGGCCGGGCGGAGGTTGTGCACGAAGACATCGGCGCCTTCGATCAGGCGCCGCATCGCAGCCGCGCCCTCCGGCGATTTGAGGTCAAGCGCCACGCTGCGCTTGTTGCGGTTCAGGTGCAGGAACAGCGGACCCATGCCGGGATGGCGTCCGGGGCCGATCCAGCGTGTCGAGTCGCCCTCAGGGGATTCAATCTTGATCACGTCCGCGCCATGGTCGCCAAAGATCTGGGTGGCGTAGGGCCCCATCAGCACCGCGCTGAGGTCGATCACCCGCACGCCCTCGAGTGGCCCGGCGGGTGCTGCCTGCTTGTGTTGGCTTGTCATCTGTGTCTCCTCTGATTTCTCGATGCCAGGCTGCCTCAGCGCCGAGTGCTGAGGAAAAACCGGATTGACGGCCGTCCATCCTAACGATATTCTGATTACCAAACAAATGTTCCCATATCAGAACACAAGGAGGCTTCGATTCTATGAACATGCCCACGGCCAGCTTGCGCGAATGCACAGGCATCAATACCCGCGCGGAGGCTTCTCCCATGGCCGTGACCCGCGTGCTGCGGCTGCTGCGGATACTGGCCGACCGCCCTGCTGGCTTGGCCCTGACCCCGTTGTGCTTGGCGTTGAATGCACCAAAAACCAGCGTACTCTCGCTGTTGCGCGGCCTCACGGCGCATGGCTACCTGCAGCGCAGCAATGACCTGTATGAACTGGGCCCCGAGGCGTTCTCACTAGGGGCATCTCTGGTGTCGGCCCGCTCGCTCGACGTTGTGGCCCTGCCCTTCCTGCGGGAGGCAGTGGCGCGATCCGGCGAGACCGCCCTGATCGCCAGAATCGACCGCACCGCAGATCGGCTCGTCTACAACCCGATCTTCGAGAGCACCCGGACGATTCGATACGCCGTGCCAGTCGGCACGACACGGCCGCTGTTTGCCTCGTCCGCCGGGCGCGTGCTGCTCGCGTTCCAGGAAGAGGCATGGCGGCGTGACTACCTGCGCCGGGCCGATCTGCGGGCCATGACCGAGCACTCGGTCACCGACCCGGCGCAACTGGCGCGGATCATCGAGGAAGCCCGGGTGAGAGGGGTGGCGGTCACATTCGGAGAAGTGACACCTGACGTTGCCGGCTTTTCGGCCCCGATCTTCGAACCTGACGGGCGCGTGAACGCAGCGCTGATCATCGCCGCGCCGATCGAGCGCGGTCGCGCCGTCGCCGATGCGCTGCAGCACCTGGTGATGGAACTCGCCGCAAGCATCTCGGGGGCACTCGGCTACCGTGCGGGACCGGAATCGCGTGAGGTGGCAACGAATCAAGCCAGACCAATGCCCCAGACCCGCCGCTCGCGGTAACAGGCACAAACTTCAAAAGGAGACACCCCCATGAACAATGAACTGCTTTACGAAGTGAACGACGGCATTGCCGTCATCACCATCAACCGGCCCGAGCGCCGCAATGCGCTGAATCGCGCCGTGCGCGAAGGCTTTTTTGAGGTCTGGCGCCGCTTCGAAGCTGACGGGCAGGCGCAGGTGGCCATCCTCACCGGCGCCGGTGACAATTTCTGCGCCGGCATGGACCTGGTGGAAGCCGCAGACACTCAACTGCGCATCCCGCCAGCGGGCTTCATCGCCGTGCTCGGCGACAACATCGAGGTCACCAAGCCCGTCATCGCTGCCGTGCAGGGCTATGCCTATGCAGGCGGTTGGCTGCTCTCGCAGATGTGCGACCTGTGCGTGGCCGACCAAACCGCCAAATTCGCCATCACGGAGGCCAAGGTCGGGCGCGGCATGCCGTGGGCCTCGCCGGTCATCCACATGCTGCCGCAGCGCATTCTGATGGAAGTCGCGATGACCGGCGACCCGCTGACAGCGCAGCGCGCCTACGAACTCGGCTACATCAACCGCCTGATGCCCAAGGGGCAAGCATTGCAAGGGGCCAAAGAGCTGGCGACCCGGCTCATGGCCAATGCGCCACTGACGGTGCGCGCGGCCAAAGAAATGGTGCGCCTGTCCACCGAGATGGGCCGCACCGCCGCGCTGCGCGCCTCCAACCGAGCGTTTGATGCCGTCTACCTCAGTGAAGATGCCCTGGAAGGCCCGCAATCTTTCCGGGAAAAGCGCAAACCGGTCTGGAAGGGGCACTGAAATGAGCATGACCACAACCAGAAAACCCGCACCGTCGTCCGCTATCCAAATCGCTGACATCACGCGGGAACTGGCCGCGCGCTGCGCTGACCTGTGCTACACCGATCTCCCGGAGGACGTGCGCCTGCGGGTCCGGCAATGCCTGCTCGACTGGATCGGGGTGACGCTGGCTGGCGCGTGCGAGCCACTGGTTCACATGCTGGCCGAAGAAGCCCGTGAACAGGGTGGGCATGCCCAGGCCACCGTCGTCGGGCACGCCATGACGACCTCCAGCCGGCAGGCGGCATTGATCAATGGCTCGGCCTCGCACGCACTCGACTATGACGACGTCAACATGGCCTGCACCGGCCACCCCTCGGTGGTCCTGATCCCGGCCTTGCTCGCCCTGGCCGAATCGCGCGGCGCCAGCGGACGCGACTTCATGACGGCCTTCGCCGCCGGCTACGAAACCATGTGCCAGTTGGGGTTGGTGTGCGGCGACGCACAGTATTCCAACGGCTTCCACACCACAGCCACGCTAGGCACGCTCGGTGCGGCCGCCGCCTGCGCACGCTTGCTGCAACTCGATGCCGACGACACCGCGACCGCGCTGGGCATCGCCAGCACCATGGCGGCTGGGCTGAAATCGATGTTCGGCACCATGTGCAAACCCTTGCATGCCGGGCGGGCCAGTGCCGACGGCCTGCAGGCGGCCCAGTTGGCCGCACGCGGCTTCACCAGCCGTGCCGATGCGATTGAATGTCCGCAAGGCCTCATCGCCACGCACGGTGGTACCGCGTCGCTGGGAGCTGCGGTGGCCACGCCGAACGGCGGCTGGCATCTGCGCCACAACCTGTTCAAGTTCCACGCCGCCTGTTATGGCACACATGCCGCCATTGAGGCCGCGAGCCACTTGCGCCTGCAACACGCACTGCGGGTTGATGACGTGTGCCGCGTGACGGTGCGTGCCAGTTCCGCCTGCGAGGGTGTATGCAACATCGCGGAGCCGCGCACCGGGCTGGAGGCCAAGTTCAGTCTCCGTCACACGGTAGCGATGGCGCTGGCCGGGGTCGACACCGCCGGATTGGACGCGTTCAGTGACGAAGCCGTATACGCGCCCGAGGTGGTGGCGCTGCGTGATCGGGTGCAGGTTTTGCTCGCACCTCAATGCCCGGACCTCACCCTCAGCGAGGTGGTGATCGAGACTCAGAGCGGCACAGTGCTGCGCCAACGCTACGACAGTGGGCGCCCAGCCAGCGACCTGCTGGAGCAGCAGCAGCGCCTGGAGGAAAAGTTTCGCCTGCTGGTCAAGTCTGTGCTCATACCTGACGAGTGCGACGAGCTGATAGACCTGGTGGCACGGCTCGACGAACTGACCGACCTCTCGCCGCTGGCAGGCATGCTGGCTCGCCAAGCGTGCGCTGATCGACACTAACAGCGTTTATTGGTGCGGGCAGGCTGGCGTGCGGAAAAAAAAGAGACGTGCAATACCCCTCATTGGTCGGCGTTTTTGCTCTCCGCGGAAGGGCTGCGCCCAATGCGGCAAAACAAGCGCTGCAACATGCTCCTGGTCTCCCCACGGGCCAGCTGCTGCGGATGGTGACCAACTCCAGGCAGCGCCGTCACTTCAAGCGGCATCAGACCGTGGCGAAACAATGCAATCGCGCTGGGCCGCCAGCCATATTCATCGTCATTGCCGAACAACACGGAGACCGGACAACGCACTGCGGCAAGCTCGACGCTCATGTCCCATTGAAGTGCCTGCGGGCTGGCCCAGGGCTCGTACCAGCCCCAGAACATGGTGTCGGTGTTGTCGCCATGGTGGCGACGAAGTTTTTCGCGCAAGCCGTCTTGCTCAAACGCGCGCCGCGCGACGGCCATGGCGTCCACCATGAACTGATCCACAGCCATGGTTGGCGAGCAGGCAAAAACGCCGCATACCAGCTCAGGATGCGCCGCCGCAGCCAGCACCGACATGGCTCCTCCATCACTGTGGCCGAACATCAACGCCTTGTGGATTCCAAAGTGGCGCAACACCTCGCCAAGCACCGGCCCAGCCTCTTCACGCCGGTAGCTGGGCTCGCGCCCACCCACCAGACTCTCGGATCGCCCATAACCATACCGGTCATAGGCCAGCACCGGCCAGCCGCTGGCTTCGGCCAACACCTGAGGCAGGTCTTTCCAGGTGGTGATGCAGTCCAGACCGCCATGCATCATCACGATGGTCGGCTGCCCGTTGCCCACATCACCCCAGGTGGTGGCGGCCAGCCGATGGCCTCCCGCAAACAGTTCGTGTTCCTTCATTTCGTTCTTTTTCATCATGTCAATCTGCCTCCGGGTTGGGCATTGCAGAGGATCCACACAGCCTACAGGTCGGCCTGTCCAGTCAGCAGTTGGCGCGCGACGGTGCGGCGCTGGATTTCGCCCGTACCGTCGGGTATACGCATCACGCGGGCGAAGCGGTAGCCCTCTTCCAGGCGCAGTTCGTTGGTCAGGCCCATGCCGCCGTGGATCTGGATGCTGCGGTCCATCACGCGCCCCAGCATCTCGGTCGAAAATGCCTTGACCATACTGACCTGTGCGTTGGCTGAGCGGCCGCTGTCCAGGCGCCAGGCACAGTTCTGAATCATGGTCTTGGCAGCGTAGATGTCCATCGCGCTGTCGGCCAGCATGAGCTGGATGGCCTGGTGCTCGGCAATGGGCACGCCAAAGGTTTTTCGCACCTTGGCGTAGTCCACCGCCTGGTCCAGCGCCCAGCGGGCCAAGCCCAGGCAGGATGCAGCCATGCCCATGCGCCCGGCGTTGACGCCGTCCATGGCCACCGCCAAGCCGTGCCCGACGTCGCCGAGCCGGTGGTCGTCGCGCACACGCACGCCGTCGAGCACGATGACGCCGGTGTCGCCGCCTAGGTGACCCATGGTGTTGATGATGCGCGGCACTGAAAAACCTGACGCGCGCGTGTCGACGAAGAAACCGGTGACACCACCCTTGTGGCGCGCTGCGGCTTCGGGGTCGGTCAGCGCGAACACCATGGCGTAATCGGCGTAGGGCGAGTTGGTTATCCACTGCTTGGTGCCGGTGAGCACCCATTCGTCACCGTCGCGCACGGCGCGGGTTTGCATGCCGAATACATCGGAGCCCGCATCGGGCTCGCTCAGACCAAAACACAGGGTCTTGTCGCCGCTGGCGATGTCGTCGCGATACTGCGCGAAGATGTCCGGCTTCAGATGCCGCAGCACAGGCGACAGACCGTTGGTGAAGGGCGAGGGCAGCACCACCGTCTGCACCAGCGGCTGGGCCGGACCCACGCAGTGGTTGAGGCTCTCCTGCACATGGGCCATGACCTGCGCGCCCTGCCCGCCACCACCCAGTTTTTCGTCGCCGAACAAGGTGTAGAAGCCCAGTTCCGCGGAGCGCTTGCGCACCTGCTGGCGCAGCGCCAGCGCCTCGGGCACATAACGGCCGCTGGCGTCGAACAAAGTGCGTTCGCTGCCCAGCAGATCGTGGTGGCGCTGCTGCAGTGGCAGCACTTCGCGCTCCACGAAGCGCAGCACTGCCTCGGCAATCGCCACGGTATCGGGATCGATGGTGAAGTCCATATGGGAAACCTCGGCGCTACAACAGCCGGAACTTCGGCAGCGTGACCTCGTCGGTCACGTCGTCGTACTGCACCGTCACACGCTGGCCGATGCGCACCGCCTCCACATCGTCGGTGACGATGTTGGTCATCATGCGCGCGCCCTCGTCGAGGTCGATCACCGCCACCACGTAGGGGGTGTCGGCCTTGAAGGCCGGACCGGCCGGCCGGCGCGCGATGGTGTAGCTGTAAATGGTGCCGGTGCCGCGCGCATCGACCCATTCGACGGCGTCGGAATGGCAGTGCGGGCACAGGACGCGCGGATAGAAATGGTGCTTGCCACAGTCATGGCAGCGCTTGAGTGTCAGGCGATGTTGTTTCAGGGCGTCCCAATAGGAGCGGCTCTCGCCATCGATGACGGGCAGGGGTTTGTCGTACATGGTGTTCACCGGGTGGAGAGAATGCAAGTGGCACCGCTGGAGAGCGTGCCGCCGGTGCCGTGGACCAGCGCGGTCACGGCGTCCTGGATCTGGCGCGGGCCGCATTCACCGCGCAACTGGCGCACCGCCTCGATCAGCAGGAAGATGCCGTACATGCCGGGGTGTGCGTAAGACAGACCGCCGCCGTTGGTGTTAAGCGGGAATACACCGCCCGGCGCGGTGCGCTGGTTGGCGACAAAGGCTCCACCCTCGCCACGCTTGCAAAAGCCCAGCGCTTCGAGCGTCAGCAGCACGGTGATGGTGAACGAGTCATAGACCTCAACCACGTCAATGGCGTCATGCCGGATGCCCGCCATGGCAAAGGCGTCCCGACCGGCCACTTCGGCGGCCGTCAGGCGCGCTAGGTCGGGCATGGCGGCGATGGTCCAGTGGGTGTGTGATTCGCCGTAACCGCGCACGAACACCGGCTTGCGACCGAGCGCCTTGGCGTGCTCGGCGGTGGTCATGACCAACGCGCCACCACCGTCGGTGACCAGACAGATATCGAGCAGGTGCAGCGGGTCGGAGATCATCGTGCTCTGGAGCACATCCTCGATCGACAGCGGCTCGCGCATGGTGGCCGCCGGATTGAGCGCCGCCCACTTGCGCGTGGCCACCGCGATCTCGGCCAGGTTCTCGGAGGTGGTGCCATATTCGTGCATGTGGCGCTTGGCCGCCATCGCATAGCCGCCCACCGGCGTGGGCATGCCCCAAGGCGTCTCGTACTGCATGGTCAGCACCGCCGGGCGCCCGGCGAGGTTGCGGCTCATCTCGCTCTTCTGCAGGCTACCGTAAGTGATCAGCGCCACCTCGCAGCGGCCAGCCTCGATGGCGGTGGCGGCATGCGCCACATGCGCCTCGAAGGCCGAGCCGCCGATGTTGGTGCCGTCGACGAAGCGCGGCGTAATCCCCAGGTACTCCGACAGCGTCACGGTCGGCAACTGGCCCGGACCGGGCACCCCCCACATGCCGGCGGTCAGCAACCCATCGACTTCGTGCATGGCGATGCCGGCGTCCTTCAAGGCGTCGCGGGCGACCAGCGCCTGGGCCTGCAGGACCGACATGGGCGCAAGGACCTTGCCGTCCTTCAGTGGCAGGTCGGCAACGCCGACGATCACAGCTTCTCGTTTTGTCATAGTTGGAAGTTTCCTAGTGTTGAATATCCCGGTCCACCCGGTCTGTACTGTTGATCCGGCCCTTTGACGTCGCGAGTCGTAGACGGGCTGCCACAGGCAAACGACTCACGAAAGTTCAAAATTCATGGAGCCGGAGCAGCAGGCAAAAAAGTAATGGTTTCAGTGAAGTCGGCAATGGTCTCGCCACGCTGATTGATCACCAAATGTTGCAACTCCATCAGGGTGTAGCCGCGCGAGGTCGTGGGGAGCAACCGGGCCTCCCCTTCGACATGAATGGTGTCGCCCGGAAACAGCGCACCGCGCAGGCGCGCCTGTACGCCGGTCATACCGCCGAACGGGCCGACTTCGTGGCCTTTGAGCGTGCCCTTGATGATGCCCGCCACGTAAGTCGCCAGCAGCCCCATGCCTAGCGAGATGACCATCGGGCCGGGCGCAAAGCGGCTGCGATGCGATCCGGTCATGTTCTCCCGGATGTACTCCATGTCGATGAAAAATGGTTCATGCAAGCCGACCACATTGACGAAGGTGACGATGTCGGTTTCGCTGATGGTGCGCCGGTGCGTCTTGAAATGATGCGACTTGGCACTGTCGGTCAGCTTGGTCATTTTGAAGTCCGGTGATGGATGGGGGGTGGTGATGGATGAAAGTGGTCCTCTGCGGGCAATCCCTCGATCGGCCTGTCCCGCTGTTTTGACAAAGTCGGGTTTTTATGTATCCAGCGCCGGAGAACAGCGGATGAACCCAGCACCCTTGACTGGCGGTCCACTTCAGGGCCAGATCGCCCTCGTCACCGGTGCCACGGCCTTCATCGGTCGTGCCATAGCGCTGGAGTTGGCGCGGCGCGGCGCGCACGTGGTCGTCAACGGCCGCAATCCCGAAGCCGGGCAGGCGGTGATCAACGAGATCGCTGCGAACGGCTACAGCGCCACGTTTGAACAAGCCGACCTGACCAATAGCGATGCGGTTCATGCCATGGTGGATCGAGTTGCCGAGCGCCACGGTCGCCTTGACATCCTGGTGGCCAGCGGCGCAGATGCCAGTGCCGACTTGCCGTTCTTTCGCCTTTTCAAGGAAATGCGCGACGGCGGCTTCGACAACTACATCCGCGCCCACTGGCTCACCCGCGTGTATGCGATCCAGGCGGCCGCCCGCGTCATGGCACTGCACGGTCGCGGCAAGATCGTCGCGGTGGGTACCGCCGCGGGCCGCGTGGCCACGGTCGGCGAATCTTTCATTGGCGGTGCCACAGGCGGCATGATGCAAATGTGCCGCGTGCTGGCACGTGAACAGGGGCGCGACGGCATTCGCGTCAACGCGGTGGCGATGAGCTACATCTGGGATGCCGAGCCGCGCTGGGGTCCGGGCTCGCCAGCGCTCGAAGACGGCCATGGTGCGGGCATGATCGAGAACCCGCGCAAGCGCATGCTGTTTCCAGTGCATTGCCAGAACATCGCCAACTCGGCGGCGTTCTTGGCCGGACCGGAGTCCGATGCCATCACCGGCCAGACGCTCAGCGTCAACGGCGGTTTGAGCACACCGGGCTGACATGGCCATCAGGCGCCACCGTGCGCGGCCTTGACGGCCGCGCGGTCAATGCTATCGGCACCGCCCAAGGGGAGTGCCGATACAAACACCACGTGCTTGGGTTTTTTGTAGCGTGCGATGCGACCGCCCACAAACTCGATCAACTCCTCGGCACTCAGCGTGCACCCCGCCTTCAGCACGCAGACAGCCTTGACCGCCTCGCCCCACTGAACGTCCGGCACACCGAGGACCACCACCTGCGCCAGCGCCGGGTGCTCCATAATGACCCGCTCGACTTCAGCCGGATAAACGTTCTCGCCCCCCGGCTTGATCAACTCCTTGGCCGGTGAACGCCCGCTGTACCAGAGGTAGCCCTCGGCATCGACGCGCCCCATGTCGCCCGTGTGGTGCCAGCCGTTGCGCAGCGTGAAGGCGTTGTCTGCTTCACAGCGCCAGTAGCCCTGGAACACCATCGGCCCCCGCACCACAATTTCGCCGGTGGCGCCTGTGGGCAACGGGCGGTCCAGTTCGTCCACCACCGCGACCATGTTCAGCGCGGTGGGACGCCCGGCGCTGCCGGGGCGCTCGTCAAATGGCGCCAGGCTGACCGAGCCCGAGGTCTCGGTCTGGCCGTAGGCACTCCAGAAGGTCGCCTGGGGACAGGTGGTGCGCAAGCGCGCGATGGTCTCGGGCACATCGATCCCCGACACCACGCGCAACCTGGCCAGTGAAGAGCCTTGGGCGGCTGCGGCGTCCAGCAGGGCACCCAGCATCGGTGGAAAGGTGCCGATCAGGCTGCCCCCGTCCTCGTCGATATGTTTGACCAGACTGGGCGGATCGAAACGTGTCAACAGCAGCGTCGCCCCGCCCGCCTGCTGCGTGGCCAGCATGAAGCCGATGGCGGCCACGTGAAACAGCGGCAAAACGCCCAGATTGACGTCCGTCGGCGTCAGGTGCCAGGCCAGTTGCGTCTGCAGGCTGGCGGCAATCAGGCCGCGGTGCGAGAGCAGCGCGCCGCGCGGCCGACCGCCCACGGCGGCGGTGTGGATGATGAGCAAACCGCTGTCGTCGGCCAGACCGGGCAGATCCGCCGCCTGCGTATCGCACTCCCGATACAGCTCACTGACGGGTTGCCATGGCGCTGGCGCGGCGCCCAGCGTGTAGCGCAGCGTGTCGTCCAAACCGCGCTGCGGCAGCAGGGCCTGGAATTCATCGGCCACGATCAGCACCCGCGGTGCCACGTCCTCGATGACATAGGCGACCTCCTCGGCCGACAGCCGCCAGTTGATCGGCACCACGATCGCGCCCAACTGGGCTGCGGCGCCGAACAGATCGACGTATTCCAGGCAGTTGGGGGCCAGTATCGCCAGCCGGTCACCCTGGCCCACGCCTGCGTCCGCCAGACCGGCTGCCAGGCGCGCTGTGCGCCCGGCGTACTGGGCGTGCGTGATCCGCTGATTGCCGAACACCAGAGCGGTGTTCGATCCGTACAACCGCGCGTTGCGGTTGATGAGATCGTGCAGCGTAAAAGATCGCAAACTCATTTCAGGCTCCTGGTTCAGATTTCACCCGACGGGGACTGTGTCGACGGCATCACTTCGTGCAGAAACGCCGCCACGCTGGCGGCGAAGGCGTCGTTGGCATCACCAGCGATCATGTGACCAGCACCCTTCAGATCGATAAAACGCGCCCGCGGCAGGGTTTGCACCAGGGCGCGCGCATCTTCTTCGCTGATGACGTCGCTGCGCTGGCCGCGCAGCAGCAAAGTGGGCGCCTGCAGGCCGCGCAAAGCGCGCTCGTAGCCGTCCGCATCGCGCCGGTGGTTGTGGTTGGCCTCGCTCATCAGTTGCGGGTCCCAATGCCAATTCCAGAGACCTTGCGCATTCATGCGCAGGTTTTTCTTCAGCCCCTCAACCGGTCCTTCCATGGGTCGGCCCCGGTAGGCGGCGATATGCTGGGCGGCCTCTTCAAGTGACGCAAAACCATCGGGCCGAGCCCGCATGAAGCGCACGATGCGCTCGACACCGACTTCTTCCATGCGCGGCGCAATGTCCACCAGCACCAGCGCGTTGATCGGCGGCGCATCGGCGCGGCCCACGGTGGCCATGCTGATGAGGCCACCCAGCGAGGCACCGACCACCGCCAGCGGTGTGCCCAGTTCGCGCCAGATGCAGCACATGGTGTCGGCCAGCGTCTCGATGCGGTAATCGCCATCCTTGGCCCAGGCGCTGTCGCCGTGGCCCGGCAAGTCCAGCGCCACGGTGTACCAACCCGCATCGCCCAGCACCTTTGCCGCCTTGCCCCATGCATGGCGGGTTTGCCCGCCACCGTGCAGCAGCAACACCGTGGGCGCGCCGACTGGGCCATAGACGTCGGCCACCAGAGAGCCACCGGCAAAGCCGGGAAATTCCCGGCGCGTCGTCATGATGACGGCCCCACTTCCTGGGCGAAGTCGGCCCCGCTGTCCGCGGTCTGTCCCCAGTCGGCGAAGGTTTTGTAATGTGCGCGCCAAGAGGCCAGCAGTTCATCGCGCGGCAAGTCGGCGTAAGTGCCGTGGTCGTGCACATACTCCATGTGCCTGCGGCCGCTGACATCGAATTCATGAAAGACCGAATCGGCGCGGCCATCGAATTCCAGTGGATGGATACCGGCCTTCTCGCACAAGGAGCGGTTGAAGGCGGGCGTGGCCTTGAGCCACTGCCCGTCAACCCACAGCTCGGTGTAACCGTGAAAGACGAACAGATCGGTGCCCATCATGTCTTGCAGGCGCTTGCTGCTCAGGTGGTTGCGAACGTCGGCATAGCCCAGCCGTGCCGGCACGCCCAGGACGCGGGCTGCCGCTGCCAGCAGCGCCGCCTTGGGCACGCAAAAGCCACGCCCGGCCTCGATCACGCGACTGCCCTTCAAACCCTCGACCGTGGTGTCAAAGCAGTAGGGGTCGTAGAGAAACTCGTCACGCACGGCGTAATAGAGCTTGACTGCGATCTCGCGCGGCGCCATGGCAGGGTCGGCCACCCGGTGCGCGAACGCGATCACCGCCGAGTGATCGCTGTCCACGTAGCGGCCGGGCGCGAGATAAGCCGACGGATCGTTCGAAGGGGTGATTGGGGTTTGCATAGTCACTTCCATGTCATTGATCCTTGACGCTCAGGCACTTTGGCGGTTCGGCCAGCGCAAAGCCATTGAAGGGTTTGGATCGATCATGAGCCTGCAATTTCCAGGTCGGTCGGGCATTGGGCACGCCACCATCGACCCGAATGCAAGAACCCGTGATGAAAGCCGCCGCCTCGCACAGCAAAAACACAATCGCCGCCGAAATCTCGGCCTCGGTGCCATAACGTTGCAGCGGCACCTTGGTCTTCAGGCTGCGCAGTTCGGCCTGCATCTCGGGGCTGTAGGTATCAAAGCCGCTGCTGGCAATCCAGCCCGGTGCCACGGCGTTGACACGCACGCCGGCGCAGGCCCATTCGCAAGCCGCCGTCTCGGTGAACGACAGCATGCCGGCACGCGCCGCACCGCTGTGCGCCATGGTCGGCATGCCGCCCCAGATGTCGGCGATGATGTTGACAATGGCGCCGCCATGGAACTCCATGGACTGGTTGAAGGCTTCGCGCGCCACCAGGAAGCCGCCGGTGAGGTTGCTGCGCACCACCGCATCCCAGCCCTTCAGGCTGATGTCCTTGACCGGCTGCGGGTACTGGCCACCCGCGTTGTTGACGAGACCATCGATCTTGCCGTGCTGTGCGATCACGTCGGCGATCATGGCCTTGACGCCCGCCTCGTCGCGAATGTCGCAAGCGTGGATACTGGCCCGGCCGCCGGCCTGCGTGATTTCAGCTTGCACAGCTTCCAGCTTCTCGACGCGGCGACCGACAAGCGCGACGCTGGCCCCTAGGTTGGCCAGTTCGTGCGCGGTGCAGCGGCCAATGCCACTGCCACCACCGGTGACGATAACGGTTTGACCAACAAACAGGCCAGGGCGGAACACGGAACGGTAGGTAGATTGAGACATGATGGACATTTCCTTTCTGCACCCTCAGGCTCGCAGCATGAAATTGCCGTGGCCAAGGGCGATGGGCTTATCGGGGCTGGATTGCCATGCCTGGATGCGCAGGTTCGCCACACGCTGGCCCAGCTTGACCATCACGACGTTGGCATAGGTGTCCTGCGGACGGCCCGAGCGCAGGTAATCAATGTTGAAATCGATGGTCTTGGGCAAGTCCCGGCTGTCCATGTGCCACAGCAGGTAGAACAATCCGGCGCATTCCAGAAACCCTCCGGTGGCACCGCCATGCAGAGCCGGCAGCATGGGGTTGCCTATCAGTTTTTCCTGGAAAGGCAAGACGCAGGTGAACTCCTCGCCCTTGACATCAATGCGCAGGTCCAGAAAACGCGCAAAGGGCACCGCCTGGATCACTTCGCTCCAGTCACCCTGGGCGCGCGCATGGTCAATTTGTTCGGTCCATTTCATCGTGGCACATCCTCGTTGCGCAATACCGGTCGCCCGGAAGTAAACATGTAAATGCCGACTGCGGTGGCTATTGGGTCGTCCAACGTGTCGTGGTAAGCGGCGCCACGGACGAACGCCAGTTCTGCAGTCAACTTGTAGCAAACGGCTCCCCCCAGAATCGCCCGCCCGGGCGTCGCGGGCTTGAGGTAGTCGATGCGCAAGTCCAGCGTGGCCATCGGCCGTATCTCCGGCAGCTTGACGAAAATCGCGAATCCGAGCGCGGCGTCGAGCAGCGCAGTGATGACTCCGCCATGCAAAACCCTGGTCTGCGGATCGCCCACCAGTGCTTCCTGGTACTCGACTTTGAGCACGCACCAGTCGGTGTGCACCGCGTGCGGCAGGAAGCCCAGTTCGCGGTTATACGGCGACACATGGGCGAACTTTTGCCATCGCTTGGCGATTTCTTCTTCTTTGATGATGTGTGTTTCTGTCATCTCGACATGTCTCCAGACAAGGTGAGGGTGGGCTCTTCGCTGGCCGCCGTCACCGGATACCAGCGGGTCGCGGCTGGCGTTTCTTCATGGCGCACATGGCCGGCACGCTGCAGCCACAGCAGGTGCGCCAGGGTTTCGCCCATGGCCAGGTAAGCATGCAGCGGGTCGCTCTGCGCGCCATAAACGGCGTAGCCGAGTTCGGTGGCATTCATGCCCCCCTCGCCCAGACGCGCCAAGAACTTGCGCAGTGCCCTCTGGTGGTGCGCCACCAGTCCATGCGCGCGCTCGACCCCGGCGTGGTAGACGCCGTGGTGGGCTGGCAAGACGTACTCGATGTCCAGTCCCGCAATGGTGCGCAGGCTATCCAGGTAACGTGGCAGCGGATCGGTTTCGCCATAGGGCCAGACACCAATGTTGGGTGTGATGCGCTCGAGCAACTGGTCGCCCGTGAGCAGCAATTTCAGCTTGGGCTCGTACAAGCAGATTTGGGCAATGCTGTGTCCACCAAGCACCAGCACGTCGAAAGCATGATCGCCGATGTGCAAGGTCTGGCCGGCTTCGAGCGGCTCGACGCGAGTCGGCACGGCACAGGCCATATTGCTTTGCAACACCCCGCCCACCACCTGATGCGCATCTTCCGGCGCCACCCCATGGCGGCACATGAAGTCGATACAGTAAGCGCGGTCATCGATGCTGACCACGTGCGTCTGCCGCGCCACCGCCACCTCCTCCTCGCGCATCAGGATCGGAGCCCCGGTGCGCTCGTGCAGCCACACCGCCAGCCCGAGGTGGTCGGGGTGGTGGTGCGAGACGATGATGCGCGTCAAGCCAGCCGCCAGCGGGCCTTCCAATGCGCGCAGCCACAAGGCCCGCGCCGCCTCGCAATCGGCACCCGTGTCGAATAGGCACCAACCCTCGCTGTCGCGAATCAGGTAGATGTTGACGTGGTCGATGCCATAGTCCACCGGCAGCGTGAACATCAGGATGCCGGGCAGGACCTCCTTCAGAGGCAGCTCGACCAACCCGTCAATGACTGAAGTAGCTCGAGAGGTGCTCATGTTCACAACCGTTTCGCCACTTCTTCGAGCATGACCTCGGTGGCACCGCCACCGATAGCTTGGACGCGTGCGTCGCGCACCATACGCTCGATCGCGGCCTCGCGCATGTAGCCGAAGCCGCCGTGGAACTGCTGGCAGTCATAGACCACATCGTTGACCAGCTCGCCGCACAGCGCCTTGACCATCGACACCTCCTTGACGCAGTCGCGCCCCTGCGCGTCCAGCCAGGCCGCGTGGTAAACCAACTGGCGGGCCGCCGCCACCTGCGCTGCCCGCATGGCCATGCGCTGGCGAATCGCCTGCTTGTCCCACAGCGTGGCGCCGAAGGCCTTGCGCTCGCGCACATAGGCCAGCGTCAGCTCGATCGCGCGTGCGGCCTCGCCCATCACCTGCGCACCTAGCACCATGCGCTCGTTCTGGAAGTTGCGCATGATCTGGTAGAAGCCCTTGTTCTCTTCGCCCAGCAGGTTGGCGGACGGCACGCGGCAGTCCTCGAACACCAGCTCGGCGGTGTCGCTGCACAGCCAGCCGCTCTTGTTGAGCGCACGCCCGACCCGAAAACCCGGGGTGCCCTTCTCGACGATGAAGATCGAGATACCGCGCGAACCCTTGGCGCTCGGATCGGTCTTGGCGGCGACAAAGTACACGTCGCCATGCACGCCGTTGGTGATGAACATCTTGCTTCCGTTGATGACCCAGTGCTCACCGTCGCGCACCGCGCGTGTGCGGATGCCGGCCACGTCGGAGCCGGCATCGGGCTCGGTGACCGCCACAGCGCAGATCTTCTCGCCACCGATGATGGGCGGCAGGTAGCGTGCGAGCTGCTCTGGCGTGCCAAAGTTGGCCAGGTGCGGCGAGGCCATGTCGGTGTGCACCATCACCGTCACGGCGAAGCCGCCGTAAGTGGAACGGCCGAGTTCTTCGGCCAGGATGGCGCTGTACACGGTGTCGAGTTTCGAGCCGCCGTACTTTTCGTCGTAGCGTATGCCCAGATAGCCCAGTTCGCCCATCTTGCGCAGCAGCGCGCGCGGCACCATGCCCTGATCTTCCCAGAGCGCGGCGTGCGGCACTACTTCCTGCTCGACAAAGCGGCGCAGGTTGTCCCGGAACTGCCGGTGTTGCTCGTCAAAATAAATCGGCTCGTTCATTGCTTTTCCTCGGATTCGATTGTTTCCATGATCGCCAGCACATCACCACCGCGCACCGCGTCGCCGACGCGGCAACGCAGCTCGGCCACACGTCCCGGCGCTACCGCGCTCAGCGTATGCACCATCTTCATAGCTTCCATCTGCACCAGCGTGTCGCCCGCGTTCACACTCATGCCTACACTGACCTGCACCTGCGTCACCAGACCGGGCATGGGGGCGAGCAGGAGATTGCCGCCCAGCTCATCGGCACCCGCCGCGCCCTTGAGTGCGCGCTGCCAGCGATCGAGCCGGCGCCAGGCCCACGTGCCGCTCAGGCCAGAGAGCCACACGCGTTCGCCTTGCTTGGCGTGCTGCTCCACCGCCACCGTGAAGCGAACCGTCAGGCCGTCGCACTGCAACGCCAGGGTGTCGCCGACCAATACCGCCGCCAGGGTCAACTCCCGATCGCCGACGCACACACGCCAGCTGTCACCCTGCGGCGAGACGCTGACTTCATGCACGCAGCGCTGCTCGTCTTCGAGCAGCACCTGTGTGCTGCCAGTGCCACTCCCAGCGCCGGCCGCGCGCCAGGCCCCGAGCGACTGCCAGGCCGAGCGCCCGGCCGTCGCCTGTTTGATCAGCACGCCGTGCACGGCGGCAGCCGCGATGGCCAGCCCATCGTCCGTGCGCGGCTGCCAGCCTGTGGGAAAGGCGCGTTCGATGTAATGTGTGGTGAGTACTTGCGCGAAGTGGTCATGGCGCAGCAGATCGGCCAGAAAACCGAGGTTGCTGTGCACGCCGAGCAGCACCGTGTCGTCCAATGCCGTGGCGAGCCGCCGTGCGGCGGTCGGCCGGTCGTCGGCATGGGCAATTACCTTGGCCAGCATGGAGTCGTAATAAGGCGTAACGTGACTGCCGTTGCGCATGCCGCTGTCGACCCGAACGCCCTCGCCGCGCGGCTCGCGGTAGTCGATCAGGGCGCCGATCTCGGGCGCGAAACCCGCCGCCGGATTCTCCGCGCAGACACGCGCCTCGATCGCGCAGCCGCGCTGCGTCAGGTCCGGCTGGGCGAAGCCGAGCGGCTCACCAGTGGCCACCCGCAGCTGCCATTCGACCAAATCGATACCGACCGTCAACTCGGTCACCGGGTGCTCGACCTGCAGCCGGGTGTTCATTTCCAGGAAGAAGGTGTCGCCGCTGCGGCTGTCGTGGATGAACTCGATGGTGCCGGTGCTGTCGTAGCCGATGGCGTGCCCGATCGTCAGCGCGTGCGAAAACAGGGCCTCGCGCACGGCGGGAGGCAGGTGTGGCGCGGGCGCTTCCTCAATCACTTTCTGGTGGTTGCGCTGGATCGAACATTCGCGCTCGAACAAATGGACCAGATGCCCGTGCTTGTCGCCCAGCAACTGCACTTCGAGGTGGCGTGGCTCGTCGAGGTAGCGTTCCAGCAGCACGCGGTCGTCGCCGAACGAAGCCTTCGCTTCGCGTCGCACGGTATCCAGCGCGGCCGAGAAGTCAGCCGCGCTGCGCACCACCCGCATGCCCTTGCCGCCGCCGCCGGCCGAGGCCTTGATCAGCACCGGGTAGCCGATGCCCCCGGCCGCCGCCTGCAAGACCGCAGAGTCCTGGTCGTCGGCGTGGTAGCCCGGCACCACCGGCACGCCGGCTCCGAGCGCGATGCGCTTGGATTCGATCTTCGAGCCCATGCGCCGAATCGCTTCGCGCGAGGGGCCCACAAAAATGAGCCCGACGGCTTCGCAGGCGTCAATCAGGGCCAGGCTTTCCGACAAAAAGCCGTAGCCCGGATGGATGGCCTGCGCACCGGCGGCACGCGCCGCGGCCACGATGGCAGCGGCATCAAGGTAGCTGCGCGCGGCCTCCGGCGCTCCGATGCGCACGGCCGTATCGCACAGGGCCACGTGCAGCGCCTCGCGGTCGGCGTCGGAATAGACCGCCACCGTGCGCAAGCCCATGCGGCGCGCGGTGCGGGCGATGCGGCAGGCGATCTCCCCGCGATTGGCAATCAGGAGGGTGTTAAACATCAGTCGCACGCCTTCATGCCAACACTCAGACCTGCCGCCACACCGGCAGCCGCTTGCCAAAAAAGGCTGCAATGCCGTCGCGCCCTTCTTCGGTTTCCCAGGCGTCGGCCAGCTTGTCAGCGGTGTAGATCATGTTGGTGGGCAGATCGTGCGCCTGCACATAGGCCACCAGCTTCTTGGTGGCCGCCACCGCGCCGGGCGCGCACTGCAGCAGGTCGGCGAGTTCGCGTTCAATGGCCGCGTCGAGCTGATCGGCCGCCACCACTTCTGAGAGCAGGCCCAGGCGCTGCGCCTCTGCCGCGCTCATGCGGCGCGCCGTCAGAAAGGTGCGCCGGGCGTTGGCTTCACCCATGCGCGCCACAACGTAGGGCGCGATGTTGGCCGGCAGCAGGCCCAGGCGCACCTCGGTCAGCGAGTAGATGCCGGTATCGACCGCGATCGTGATGTCACAGACAGAGATCATGCCGACGCCGCCGCCATACGCGGGGCCATTGATGCGGCCAATGACGGGCATAGGCAGCTCGTTCAGGGCGCGCAGCATGAGCGCCAGATCGCCGCTTTCGCCCACGCGCTCGGTCCGGCTCTTTTTCATGTTGTCCTGCATCCAGCCCAGGTCACCACCGGCGCAAAAGGTCTTGCCGGTGCCGGTGAGCACCACCGCGCGCACGCCCGGCGCTACGGCCAGCCAATCGACGGCACGGCGCAACTCGCTGATCAGGGTGGCGTTGAGCGCGTTATGAGTGTCGGGGCGGTTGAGCGTGAGGCGGGCCACGCCGCGCGCGTCGACGACCAGTTGCAGGGTCTCGTAGGTGGGGGTGTTCATAGAGGTTCTCTTACATGCGGTAAACAGGGGTTGCCGTACTCGGCAACGCACGGCGCGCCGCCAGCGCCAGCGCCAGGCCCAGCACGTCGCGCGAGGCCGAGGGTTCGATCAGACCGTCGTCCCACAGCCGGGAGGTGGCGTAATAGGGATCGCTCTGGCGCGCGTACTGCTCGCGTACCTTGCGTTCGATATCCAGCAGCCGCGCCTCATCAGCCGGGCCGCGCAGGTTAGAGCGCGCCAGCTCGACCATCACGTTGCTGGCAATGTCGGCGCTCATCGTGGCAACTCTGGCACTGGGCCAGGCGAACAGGAATTCGGGCTCAAAGCCGCGGCCGCACATGCCGTAGTTGCCGGCGCCATAAGAGCCGCCAACCACCAACGTGAGCTTGGGCACGCGCGCGCAAGCCATGGCATACACCATCTTGGCGCTGTGCTTGGCAATACCGCCACGCTCGGCCTCGGTGCCAACCATGAAGCCGGGGATGTTCTGCAAAAACAGCAGCGGTACTCCGCGCTGGTTGGCCAGTTCGATGAAATGCGCGCCCTTCAGGGCCGACTCGGACAGCAGCGCGCCGTTGTTGGCGAGGATGGCGACCGGCTGGCCGTGGATCGCGCCAAAGCCGGTCACCAGCGTATCTCCCCACAACGGTTTGAACTCGTGGAAAGCGCTGCCGTCGAGCAGCCGCGCAATGATTTCGCGCGCGTCGTAGGGCTGTTTGGGGTCGACCGGTACGAGGCCATCGAGCTCAACCGGGTCGTAACGTGGTGCGCTGGGCGGCAGCGGCGGCACCATGGGCGGCTCGGGCGGCAGGCTGGCGACGATCTGACGCAGCATGGCCAGCGCCTGATGCTCGTCCTCGGCCAGGTGGTCGCTGACACCGGAGACACGGCTGTGCATCTCCGCGCCGCCCAGGGTTTCGCCGTCTACCACTTCGTTGATCGCGATCTTGACGATGGACGGGCCACCCAGATGAATGCGTGCGTTACCGCGCACCATCACCACTTCGTCCGACAGCGCGGGAATGTAGGCGCCGCCCGCGGTGCAACCGCCGAACACGGCCGAGAGCTGCGGCAGGCCAGCCTGCGACATGCGGCACTGGCGGTGGAAGCTGTTGCCGAAGTGGTCCTTGTCGGGAAACACGCGGTCCTGCTCCGGCAAAAAGGCGCCGCCGCAATCCACCAGGTACAGGCAAGGCAGGCGCAGGCGCTGGGCAATCTCCTGCGCCCGTATGTGTTTTTTAACGGTTTCATGGAAGAACGAGCCGCCCTTGACGGTGGCATCGTTGGCAATGAACATGCAGGGCCGCCCGGCCACCATCCCGACGCCGGTGACGATGCCCGCACCCGGCACCTCGTTGCCATACTGATCCCAGGCCGCCAGCGGCGAGAGTTCCAGGAAGGCGCTACCGTCATCGACGATGAAGTCGATGCGCTCGCGCACCAGCAGCTTGCCGCGCTCGCGGTGGCGCTGGATGTGCGCGTCGCGCCCGCCGGTGGCCACCTCGGCCAGGCGTGCGCGCAGAAGAGCGATCTGGCCCGCGTGGTGTGCAAGGTTGTCGCGGAAGCTCGGACCTTGCACATCGACCAGCGTTTGAATCACGGACATCCTGTTTCGTCCTTTGAAGCGCGGTCAGACCGCGGCGTAGCCACCATCGACCACCAACTCGGCACCCATGACGGTGGACGACTCATCGGAGGCCCCGGAACAGCACCACCGCCGACACTTCCTGATGCTGCACCGCCCGCCCAATTGGAGTGGTGCCGAGCAGCGATTTGTGATCGGCCGGATCGCTCAACAAGTCCTTGGTCATCGGCGTCTCGATGGCGCCAAGGTGAACCGAATTGACACGAATATTGAAAGGGGCGAGATAGGGCGCGCTGGCCATACTGAACAGCCGTACCTCGCCCTTGGAAGCCCCATAGGCACAGGGTGCGCCTAACGGCCGTAGATAGACAGGATGTTGATGATCGAGCCACCACCTGCCTACTTCATCGTCGGCACCCCCGTCCGCGTGCCGAAAAAGGGGTAGCGCACGTTGACGTTGAACATGCGGTCCCACTCCGCCGCGCTGGCGAACGCCCGCCGCGACGGTTTCGCCAATCCCGGCGTTCATGTCCGCGACAGGCAGCTCGCAGTGGACCTGGCCCATGCCCATCGCACTGCCCGTCACAAGAATGACCTTGTCCTGTACTCGACCAATGACCTTCTCCTTGTCATGTGATTCAGCGCACCGCCCCACAAATCTCTTGCATTCGCTGGCCGGCGCGAAATCCCTTGAGCGAGCCGCTGTGCATCACATGGCCCGACAGGGTGCGGCCGATGACGCGTTCGGCCAGAAGGGACGCCTCGATCAGCGCCTCTAAATCGATGCCGGTCTCGATGCCCAGTTCCTGGCACATGAACACCATGTCTTCGGTGCAGATATTGCCGGCCGCGCCACCGTGCGTGTGACCCGCGAACGGACAGCCGCCCAGACCGGCGACCGAACTGTCGAACAGCCGCACGCCCATTTGCAAGGCGGCATAAACGTTGGCACCGCCGACGCCGCGCGTGTCGTGCAGGTGCAGGCCGATCTGAGCCTCCGGCAGGATCGCGCGCACCGCGCCGACGCGGCGCTTGATCTCCTCGGGATTTGCCCAGCCCATGGTGTCGGCCAAGTAGACCGCCGGCAGCGGCACACGCCGGTCGGCGCAGGCATCGACCAGCCAGCGGACCTGATCGGTGAGGACCGACAGCGGCACGGCGCCACCGAGATTGCAGCCAAAGGCCGTGATCACGTAGGCCTTTTCCACCGGAATGCCCAGGGCGATGTAGCGGTCCAGCCAGCCGAGCTGGCGTTCACGCATCTCGGCCACGCTGCAATTGTTGTTGCGCTGCGAAAACGGCTCGGTTGTGTAGAACATCAGCTTGCCGTCCAGATCCACCTGTTCACAGGCGCGCGCCCGCTCGAAGCCGTTGTCGTTGAGCCAAAGCGCCGTGTAGCGGGTACCAGGGCGCTTGATGATGGCGGCGAACAATTCGGACGTGTCGGCCATCTGCGGCACCGCGCGCGCACTGACAAAGGACGCAACCTGGATCTGCCTCAGACCCGAGAGGCTCAAGGCATCAATCAGCGCGGCGCGGTCCGCCAGCGGATAGGTTTTTGGCTCCATCTGGAAGCCCTCGCGCGGTCCCTCCTCATGGAACTCGACGGAGGTAGGCAAGTTGCTCATCGCTTGTACCTCCTTCGATCAAGCCGGGCTGACTTCGGCCAGCACTTGGTGGCGCTCAACCATGTCGCCGACCCGGCAGCGCAGGCTGCTCAGGCTGCCTTCGAATGGCGCCATGACGTGCAGCTCCATCTTCATCGATTCGAGCACGATCACGGTCTGGCCGATGGAAACCTTCTCACCGACCGCCGACTTGACCGCCACCACCTTGCCCATCATTGGCGCGCCCAATTGACCGCTGGCGGCAGCGTCACCGGCGCCCCCCCCCAGATAGGGTCGTGCCGTGAACAAGCTGCTGCCCAACGCGCTGGCGAGCTCGGCCTGCCACGCGTCGCCCCGGATCGTCAGTTCCAGCGCCCGCCCACCACATTGCAGCAGGAAGCGTCCGCCCGCGAGCGGCTGCAGCGTAGCGCGCACCTTTTGCTCGCCAATGACCAGCGCACTGCTGCCCTGGTCATCGCGCATCGAAAACCGCACGGGCCATTCCGCCGCGCCCGCCTTCAACACAAGGACCGGCTGGGGTGCGGCCTGAATCGGCCCACTGCTCAGGCGCCAGCCCGTGAAACCGTCCCAGAGGGTCCAGCAGCCCAGCGCGGACGACTCGGCACGCCGTTGCGCCAGCCAGTGCAGCGCGGCAGCAGCCAGATGCTCAAGAGGCGGCGCGGCGGGAGCCACCACGCCGCGCTGCGCGTGGCGCTCGTCGATCAGGCGGGTGTGAAATGTGGCATCGCGGGTCTCCGGCCATTCCAGCAGTTCATGCAGAAATTCCAGGTTGGTGACCAGGCCGATCACCGTGCTTTCGCGCAATCCGGCCACCAGCGCCCGGCGCGCCGACTCGCGGTCGGGCCCGTGCGCGATGAGCTTGGCGATCATCGAGTCGTAGTGCGGCGAGATTTCGTCGCCACTGTCTACCCCGGACTCGACGCGCACGCCCGCGCGCGAAAAATCGACCACCTGCAACCGCCCGGTAGCCGGCAAAAATCCCGCAGCGGCGTCTTCAGCGCACAGCCTGGCCTCGAAGGCGTGACCGGTGCACCGCACGTCGGCTTGCGCCAGCGGCAGGCTGTCCGTGTCGGCAATGCGCAGTTGCAGTTCGACCAGATCGAGGCCGGTGACTTCTTCGGTCACCGGGTGTTCGACCTGCAAGCGAGGATTGACCTCCAGGAAATAATATTCTTCACCCGTGACGACAAACTCAACCGTGCCCAGGCCGCGGTAATTCACGCCAGAGGCCAGCTTGACCGCATCGGCCAGGATAGCTTCACGCAGACGCGGGCTCAGACCGCTTGACGGCGCTTCTTCGATCACTTTTTGATGGCGTCGCTGCAAGGTGCACTCGCGCTCGAACAGGTGAATGGCGTGGCCCTGGCCGTCACCGGCCACCTGCACCTCCAGGTGGCGCACATGCGGCAGGTAGCGCTCGACGATCAGTTCGCCGTTGCCGAAGGCTTTTTCGGCCTCACGCATGGCACTCTCGATGCGCGACTCCAGCCCCTCCAGCGTCTCGACCACCGCCATGCCACGGCCACCGCCACCAGCCACGGCCTTGAGCAGCACGGGCAGCTTCATACCGCGCACCAGATTCAACACCTCGGCTGGGTCGGTCATGCCGCTTTCGCTGCCGGGAATGACCGGCACGCCGAGACGGGCTGCCTCGCGCTTGGCACTGGCTTTGCCGCCGACGCGCTCGATGGTGTCGGCCCGGGGTCCAATGAAGGTCAAGCCAGCCGCATCCAGTGCGCGCACAAAGGCCGGATTTTCCGAGACAAAACCGTAGCCCGGATGAACGGCGTCGGCGCCCACACGCCGGGCCGCCGCGATGATGGCATCGATGTTCAGATAACTCTCGCTGGGCGCTGCACCCCCGAGTTCGACCGATTCACCGATCTCACGCACATGGCGGGCAAACCGGTCGGCACTGGAGTGCACGGTGGCCACTTCCAGGCCGAGCTTGCGGCAGGTGCGGGCAATGCGGCAGGCGATCTCGCCGCGGTTGGCAATGAGGACTTTCTTAAGCATGCCCAACTCCTGCGGCGAAGTGGGTCATCAAGACGGTGTGGATGCGTTGCATGGCTGGCGTCCTGGTTAAAAACGGAAGACACCGAACGGCGTCGGTTTGGCGGCAGTCCGGGATGCGAGGTCGAGCAGCAGTCCCATGGCGTCGCGTGTTTCCACCGGATCGATGATGCCGTCCACCCACAAATTCGAGGAGAAGTTCGCAGCAGGCTGGAAGTCTTCGTAAATCTTGCGTACCGGCGCCTTGAACGCCTCTTCTTCCTCGGGCGTCCACTCTTTTCCCTCGGTCTTGTTGATCTGTCTGCGCACCAGTGCCATCACCGTGGCGGCCTGATCCGGACCCATGATGGCCGCGCGGCCGGTCGGCCAAGCAAACATCGCGGTCGGGTTGAACGGGCGGCCACACATCGCCAGGTAACCTGCACCGTAAGAGGCGCCCATGATGATGGTGTACTTGGGCACGTTGGCCGAGGCCATCGCCGTGATCATCTTGGCCCCGGCTTTGGCAATGCCAGCCTGCTCGGCGGCGCGCCCGACCATGAAGCCGGTCACGTCGGCCATGAACAGCAGCGGGATGTCTCGCTGGCAGCACAGATCGATGAAGTGCGCCGCCTTCATCGCGCTTTCCGGGAACAGCACGCCCTGGTTGGCCAGGATGCCAACCTCGTGGCCATGAATGCGAGCAAAGCCGGTCAGCAGGGTGTCGCCGTACATCGGCTTGAATTCCTGGAACCGGCTGTCATCGACGAAACGCGCCAGAATCTCGCGCGTGTCGGTCGGGATTTTGGTGTCGCGGCTGATGATGCCGTAAATCTCGCGCGGATCGAAGCGCGGAGGCACCGACGGCTGACGCGTCCAGCGTGGCTTGGGCTGCTCACCCAGGTCCCGTACGATTTCACGCGTGATGGCCAGCGCGTGGCGGTCATCTTCGGCAATATGATCAGTGACACCGCTGACGCTGCAGTGCATCTTGGCGCCGCCCAGCGACTCTGCATCCACCGTCTCGCCGGTGGCGGCAAAGGTCAACTCGGGGCCACCGAGGTACATATAGCCTTGTTCCTTGACAATCACCGCCTCGTCGCACAGCGCCGGGATGTAGGCGCCACCCGCCGTGCAAGGCCCCATCACCACGGCAATCTGCTGGATACCCTCGGCCGACATGCGTACCTGGTTGTTGAAAATGCTGCCGAACTGCCCCACATCGGGAAAGATGTTGGCCATCTCAGGCAGGAAGGCGCCACCGCTGTCCACCAGCGTGATGCAGGGCAAGCGGTGTGCCCAGGCAATTTGCTGCGCCCGCACATGCTTCTTGCAGGTCATGCCGTAGTAGGTGCCACCCTTCACGGTGGCGTCGTTGGCAATGATCATGCACGGACGGCCCTGCACCAGACCGATGCCGGTGATGATGCTGGCACCCGGCGGCACGCCGTCGTACATGCCCTCGCCGGCAAGCATGCCGACCTCTAGGAAAGGCGAACCTGGATCGAGCAGCACTTCGACGCGATGGCGCGGCAGGATCTTGTTGCGCGCCAGGTGTTTTTCCCGCGCTTTCGGGGGGCCTCCGGCCAGCGCCAGTTGGCGACGGCTTTGCAGGTCCGCAATCACGGCCTGGTAGGCTTTTTGGTTGAGCCGAAATTCGTCGTCGGAAGTCGATATGCGGGAGGAAAGGATGGTCATATGTGATTGCGCCTATTCGCGAGACAAAGCATTCAGCCGCTCAGGCCTTGAACACCGGTGTACGGCGTGCCTCGAAGGCCGCCAGACCTTCGCTGACGTCGTCATCGAGCAGAGCCGCGCTGGCCAGGTCTTCCTCAAGCTGGAGACCGACCTCCGACGAACCCTCCATGCCTTGCCGTGCCAAACGTTTCATGGTGGCCATGCCGATGCGGCTGCGCGTGGCGATCTTGCTGCAATACGCCAGCGCCGCTTCACCCAACTGCTCAGGCTCGACCACATAGTTCACCAGCCCCCACTGCTCGGCGGTGGCGGCATCGATCCAGCGCGCCGAAAAGAACAGGTCCAGGCCACGGCGCAGACCCGCAATGCGTGGCATGCGCTGGCTGCCGCCCCACCCGGGAATCAGGCCGAACTGGGCATGCTGGTCGCCAAAGCGCGCGTCCTTGGCCGCAAAGATGATGTCGCAGGCCAGCATCAGTTCGCTGCCACCGGCCAGGGTCAGACCCTGGCAGGCCGCCACCACCGGCAAATCGCTGCGTTCCAGGCGCTTGAGCACGCTGTGACCATAGCTGATGAAGTGCTTGAGCCTGGCTGGATCGCCACGCAGCGACTTCACCTCATCCAGATCGGCGCCGGTGCAGAAGTGCTTGCCTTGCGCCCGGATCAGAATGGCGCGCACACCGGAGTCGGATTTCTCGAATCCGTCGATGGCGGCCTCGATGGCCGCATGAACGGACATCGACAGGCAATTGAATTTTTCGGGGCGGGCTAACTCGATAATTCCAACGGCGCCGGCACGGCTGATCTCCACTGGGGATGTCTGAATCATTTCTTGCTCTCCTTGGCGTACTGCACGGCGGCGCGTCCCACGCGCTCGCGGGCAACGATCAGCTTCATGATTTGCGCCGTTCCGTCGCCGATTTCCAGGCCCATCACGTCGCGCAGGCGCTGCTGGTGAGGCAGGTCCATCGACCAGCCATAGTGCCCAAAGGTCAGCAGGCACTGGTGAATCGCGTCAAAAGCGGTCTTGGGGCCCATCCACTTGACCATGGCCGCTTCCGCGGTGTGCGGCTGACCGGCATCGCGCAGGGCCAGGCCGTGGTAGCAGAGCTGGCGGCAAGCGGCGATCAGGGTCTCGAACTCGACAAGGGGAAAGCTCACGCCCTGGTACTGCGCCAGCGGCGCGCCAAAGGTCTGGCGTTCCTTCACGTATTCCCAGGCTTCGTCGATCGAGGCCTGCGCGGCGGCCACGCACTGCAGCGCGATCAGGATGCGGCTGAAGTCAAAGCCCTGCATCACCTGCGTGAAGCCTTTGCCCTCCTCGCCCAGCCGGTTCTCGACCGGCACCCGCACATCGTCGAAAAACACCGAACCACGGCCGATGATCTTGCTACCAACATCGTTGAAGCGCGTGCGTTGCACGCCGGGCTGATTCAGATCGACCAGGAAGGCGCTGATGCCTCGTGCGACATCCTCGGGCTTTCCGGTGCGTGCGAACAACACCATGGCATCGGCCTGGTCGGCAAAAGTGATGGAGGTTTTCTCGCCGGAAAGCACGTACTCGTCGCCCACGCGACGCGCCTTGAGTTGCAGATTGGCGGCATCCGAGCCGCCCCGTGGTTCGGTCAGACCCAGCGCGACGATGGCCTCGCCCGCCACGATCCGGCTGTTCCAGGTGCGCGCCAGCTCGGGGGACGCATTGGCATGGATGATGGCGCCCATCAGCGAACTGAGCAGCTGCATGTAGCTGACGTTGAAGTCACCATAGGCAATTTCCTCGGTGATCATGCCGGCCGTGACGCCACTGAGGCCCAAGCCGCCATATTCCTCGGGCAGATCAACACCGATCAGACCGAGCGAACCCATTTCCTTGAACAAGGCCCGGTCGATGCCAGGTTGCGATTCGCGCTTCTGGTAATCGGGCCTGAGCTTCTCTCGTGCAAAGCGGCGCGCCACGTCACGCAGCGCAATCTGGTCATCGTCGAACATCATGGGTAAATCTCCTGACTGACTGTTGTCGAAATCGCCGCCTGCATCACACCGTCAATCCGGACGAAGAATTTGAGGTGCTCGCCAATTGCATGGCTGGTCGTTGTCGCATGATATCATCGAACAGGTGTTAGTTAGATTTTTAAAGAGGCGTTCCCCATGTCCACCGAAGCCACTGTTTTCTTTCCGACGCTACTCTCCGTCCTGAAGGTAGGCGCGCACACCCTTCGCAACCGAACGCTGATGGGATCGATGCACACACGTCTGGAGTCGCTGGACCGGTCGATCGACCGGCTGTCCCTGTTCTATGCCGAGCGCGCACGCGGCGGCGCGGGCCTGATTGTCACGGGCGGCTATGCCCCCTGCCAGGATGGCCTGCTGGATGAAACGGGTCCCCTGCTTATCACGACGGCACAAGCCGATGTGCTCAGACCGATCCCTCAGGCGGTGCACGCCGAGGGCGGCAAGATCATTCTGCAAATCCTGCACACAGGGCGCTACGCAAAAGTCGCCAGGCCAGTGGGCGCTTCTGACATCCCCTCCCCGATCAACTCCCGCGCGCCTCGCGCCTTGAGCACGGCCGAAGTCTGGCAAACGGTGGAAGACTATGTACGCTGTGCCGAACTGGCGCAACGCGCCGGCTTCGACGGCGTCGAGATCATGGGCTCGGAGGGCTACCTGCTCAACCAGTTCACCGTCACGCGCACGAACAACCGCAGCGACGAATTTGGCGGCAGCATGGAAAATCGTCATCGCCTGCCGGTGGAGATCGTGCGGCGCACGCGCGAACGCCTGGGGTCGCAGTTTCTGCTCATGTATCGGGTTTCGGCGCTCGATCTGGTCGAGGGCGGTGCCCCGGCTGACGACATCATCCAGCTCGCCCAGGCGGTGCAGGCCGCAGGCGCTGACATCCTCAATACAGGCATCGGCTGGCACGAAGCGCGCATCCCGACCATTGCCTACGTGGTGCCGCGCGCGGCGTGGCGCTTTGCGGCGGCCCGCATCAAACAAGCAGTGACGATTCCTGTCATCGTCTCCAACCGGATCAACACGCCCGATCTGGCCGAAGAAATCCTGGCCAGCGGTGACGCCGATATGGTGTCGATGGCGCGCCCCTTCCTGGCCGATGCCGACTTCGTACGCAAGGCGGCGCAGGGCCGCGCCGATGAGATCAACACCTGCATCGCCTGCAACCAAGCCTGTCTCGACTACATCTTCGCCGACCGCCCCGCCACCTGTCTGGTCAATCCACGCGCCGGGCGCGAGCTGGAGTTCTCGCTGATGCCGTCACGGGCCATGCAGCGCAAGGTGGCGGTGATCGGTGCCGGCGCGGCCGGACTGGCCTGCGCGCTGACTGCGGCGGAACGCGGTCATGCGGTCACCCTGTTCGAGGCTGGACCCGAGATTGGCGGCCAGTTAAACCTGGCCCGGGCCGTGCCGGGCAAGCAGGAGTTCAACGAACTGTTGCGCTATTTCAGGCAAGGCGTGGCTCGGCATGGCGTGACGCTCAGGCTCAACAGCCGGGCGGATGCCCCATCTCTAGCTGCCGGTCACTACGACCGCATCGTGATAGCCACCGGCGTGCGCCCGCGCCTGCCGCAGCTCCTGGGCATGGCTCACCCGAAAGTGATGAGCTATGCCGATCTGCTGTCGGGTCGGGTGCAGGCAGGCCGCCGGGTCGCGGTGATCGGCGCCGGTGGCATCGGTTTCGATGTAGCCACCTTCCTGCTGCATGACGAGCATGAGGGTAATGCTGCCAACGCGCCTCAGGCGCTTGAGCAGTTTTACGCTGAATGGGGCGTCGATACCTCGCCCGCAGCTGCGGGTGGCCTCAAACCGGCACAGCCAATCAGCGCGCCACGCGAAGTCACCCTGTTGCAGAGAAAACCTGAAAAGCCTGGACGCAGTCTGGGTATGTCCACTGGCTGGGCACTCAAGGCCGAGCTGGCGCGGCGCGGCCTGCGCACGCTGCCAGGATGCGTCTATGAACACATCGATGACGCCGGGCTGCACCTGCGCGTCAACGGTGTACCGCAGACGCTGAACGTGGACACCATCGTGATTTGCGCCGGCCAGGACAGCGAGAACGCGCTGGTCGCCGAATTGCGCGCGCTCGGCCTGGCGCCCGATGTCATCGGCGGCGCCGAGCTGGCCGCCGAACTCGACGCCTTGCGCGCCATTGACCAAGGCACACGCCTCGGTCTGGCGATTTGAGTCCACTGGAACACCACCATGGATTTCGCCCACAACCAGGAACATGAAGCGATACGCGAAGCAATCGGCAAAATCTGCGCTCGCTTTGACGACAGCTACTGGCTCGAACGGGACCGGCTGGGCGGCTTTCCGCATGAGCTGCACCGCGCTCTAGCCGACGGCGGCTGGCTCGGCGTTTGTCTGCCACAGGAATATGGCGGCGTCGGACTGGGCATCAGTGAAGCGACCGTGATGATGCAGACCATCTCACAGTCGGGTGCGGGGCTGTCTGGCGCATCGGCGGTGCACATGAACATTTTCGGCTTGCAGCCCGTGGCGGTGTTTGGCAACGAGGAGCAGAAACGCCGCATGCTGCCTCCGCTGATCCAGGGCAAGGAGAAGGCCTGCTTCGCCGTCACCGAGCCCAACACCGGCCTGAACACCACCCGTCTGAAAACCCGCGCCGAACGGGCAGGCGACCACTATGTGCTGTCTGGCCAGAAGGTCTGGATATCGACCGCCCAGGTGGCAGAGAAGATGCTCATTCTGGCGCGCACCACTCCGATCGAGGACTGCAAGAAACCGACCTTCGGCCTGAGCCTGTTCTACACCGACCTCGACCGCAGTTTTGTCGAGGTGCGCGAAATCGAAAAGATGGGACGCAAATCGGTCGACTCGAACGAACTCTTCATCGACGGCTTGCGCGTGCCGGTAGGAGACCGCATCGGCGAAGAAGGCCGCGGCTTTGAGTACATCCTGCATGGCATGAACCCGGAGCGGGTGCTGATCGCGGGCGAGGCCGTCGGCCTGGGTCGGGCGGCGCTGCAGGTAGCCGTCAAGTACGCCCGCGAGCGCGTGGTCTTTGACCGGCCCATCGGGCAGAACCAGTCTATCCAGCATCCGCTGGCGCAATCATGGATGGAGCTTGAGGCCGCTGAAATGATGGCGATGCGCGCGGCCTGGAAATACGACAACAGCCTGCCCTGCGGCGCCGACGCAAATGCTGCCAAGTACATGGCGGCCGAGGCTGGTTTCAACGCCTGCCAGCGCGCCATGGCCACGCTGGGCGGCTATGGCTATGCCAAGGAATACCACGTCGAGCGTTATCTGCGCGAAATGATGATTCCGCGCATCGCGCCGATCAGCCCGCAACTCATCCTGTGCTTCATCGCTGAGAAGGTGCTGGGCCTGCCTAAATCCTATTGACATTCACGAGCTCGCGACCGATTTTCTTCCCGCTGAGGCCAGCAATACCCAATTTTTACCCAGGCCAGCACCCACCCCATCATGACTACCACCCACGACAGCGAACGCGCTGAACAACTGACCATGCTGCGCGAAAGCGCGCTAAGTTTCGTCACCAAAGAATCACCACTCAACCGTGCCCGCGCCCTGCGCCAACAGGTGCCGGGCTACGACCGCCGCTTCTGGAGCGCCCTGGCCGAGCAGGGCTGGACCGGGCTGCTGGTGCCCGAACAATTGGGCGGCTACGCCCAGGGTTTCGCTGAGATGGCCGAGGTGGCGGCCGCCCTGGCTTCTCAGGTCGCGCCCGAACCGGTGGTGCCGGTGCTGGTGTTTGCCGGCCGGCTGCTGTCCCATGTGGGTGCCACCGAGCTATCGATGCGTCTCTTGACCGAACTCGCCGAGGGTCGCACGCTACCCGCCGTGGCCTGGCAGGAAGATGTAACCGGCGCGAAAGACCAGCCCGGTCTGGCCGCGACCCGGCTGGAGCGCCAGGGCGACTCCCTGCTGATACATGGCTACAAGCGCCATGTGCGCCCCGGTGCCGGGGCCGACGGCTACATCGTCAGCGCCACCAACCCACAAGGTCTGGTCCTGGTGTGGGTGCCGGCAGATGCATCCGGCCTTACCCTGTCGAGCCAGCCGCTGGCCGACGGCAGCTATGCAGCACAGCTCAACTTGAACAGCGTTCGCCTGCCCGCCAGCCACCTGCTGGCCGAAGGGGCCGCCGCCGCGGCCGCGCTGACCCGCGCCTACGACGAAACCCTGGTACTGGCCAGCGTTGAACTGCTGGCCCTTGTGCGCAGCATGCTGACCATGACACAAGACTACCTGCGAACGCGGATCCAGTTCGGCAAGCCGATAGGCAGCTTCCAGTCACTGCAGCACCGCACTGTGGACCTGTTGATTCAGCAGGAACTGACTGCCAGCGTGGTGACGCAGGCTCTGGCCCTGCTAGATGACCCGGCCGCCGACGCCAGCGCGCGCTCTGCCCTGGCAAGCCGCGTCAAGTCGCGCGCGTCGGATGCGGGGCTGCAGGTGGCGCGGGAGGCGGTGCAACTGCACGGCGCCATCGGCGTCACCGACGAATACGACCTGGGCCTGTATCTGCAGCGTGCTCTGGTGTTGGCCGCCTGGCTGGGCAATGGCAACCAGCAGCGCCGCCGCTACGCCAACCTCACCCAAAACGCCACCGCGCAGGAGCACGCATGAACACCACCGCCTCCACTTCCACTGACTGGAATGCGTTCGACAACGCCAGCTTTCGCGCCACACTGCGCGAATTCTTTGAAGAACATTTCCCCAGCGAATGGCGCTACCCGCAACGGCGCCTGCGCTGGTCCGAAATCGGCCCTTGGTACCTGAGGCTTTCAGAAAAAGGCTGGGTCGCGCCGAGTTGGCCCACGCAGTACGGCGGCATGGGACTCTCACCCGAGAAACTCATCATCTTCATTGAAGAGCAGGAGCGCTGGGGCGTGGCGCGCGCGCCCGACATGGGCATCACCATGGTCGGCCCGCTGCTGATCAACCATGGCAACGACGCCCAGCGCGCCTACTACCTGCCCAAGATCATTTCCGGTGAGCACATCTGGTGCCAGGGTTACTCGGAACCCAATTCGGGCTCCGACCTGGCCAGTCTGCGCACCGAGGCGGTGGTCGATGGCAACGATTTTATCGTCAACGGGCAAAAGACCTGGACCACGCTGGCACAGGACGCCACCCACTTTTTCCTGCTGGTGCGCACCGACAAATCGGCCAAGAAGCAGGAAGGCATCAGCTTTTTGCTGGTCGACATGAACACGCCGGGCATCACGGTGCGCCCCATCCGCAACATCGCGGGCAGCGAAGACTTCTGCGAGGTCTTCCTGGAAAACGTGCGCGTGCCGCGCACCAGCATCGTCGGCGAGCTTAACAAGGGCTGGACCATCGCCAAGGCGCTGCTCGGATTCGAGCGCATCTTCCTGGGCAGCCCCAAACAAAGCCAGTACGCGCTGGCGCGCGTGCAGGAAGCCGCGCAGCGCCTCGGCCTGTTCGAAGACACCGGCTTCGTGGACCGCTACACCAAGCTGGCGCTGGACGTGTCCGACCTGGGCGCGCTCTATGGCCGTTTCATCGATCAAGTCAAGCGCGGCGAAACCCTGGGACCCGATGTCTCGATGCTCAAGCTGTTCGCCACCGAAACCTATTCGCGGCTGGCCGACCTGCTGGTCGATGTCATGGGATCGAGTGGCGGCACGCCCGGCTCCACAGCCCTGCCCGGTGGCAAAACCGATGCGTTGACCACCTTCTACAATGCGCGCCCGGCCACCATCTACGGCGGCAGCAACGAAGTGCAACGCAACATCCTGGCTTCCAGCGTGCTGAAGTTGCCGTCATGAGCGCATCGGGCTATCCGGCATTTGACGGCTGCGGCCCGGACGCGCTGTTCGCGCAAGGGTTGGCGCAAGGTCGCTTTAAAATCCAATGTTGCAGCGCCTGCGGTCAGCATGTGTTTTATCCGCGCGCGCTGTGCACCCATTGCGGCTCGGCCCAGCTCGACTGGATTGAACCCAGCGGGGTCGGCTGCGTCTATTCCAGCACCACGGTGCGCCGCAAGCCGCAAGCCGGTGGCGACTACAACGTGGCGCTGGTGGACCTAGCCGAAGGGCCGCGGCTGATGTCGCGCATCGATGGCATTGCACCCGACCAGGTGCGCATCGGCATGCGGGTGCAGGCGCGCGTGATCGACGATCCTGCCAAGGGCAAGTTGCTGGTCTTCATCCCCGAGGGCGCCACACCATGAGCGCCGCGTCGGGCCGTTCCCAAGCAAGCTCGCACCGCAGTGCGCAGCACGAAGGTCCTCCATGAGCACCATCTCTCCCCTGCGCGGCGCGGCCGCCATCGTGGGTGCCAGCCTGGGCGGCGTGCCCATGGCCCCCGGTCGCAGCGCGCTCGAAATTCTGGGCGAAGCGGTGCACGGCGCGCTGGCCGATGCAGGCTTGAAGCTGTCCGATGTCGATGGCCTGTTCACCGGCTCGTCCTATCACTTCCTTGCAGGTTTATCGGTGGCCGAATATCTGGGTATCCATCCCAAGTTCTGCGAAGCCACGATGGTCGGCGGCTCGTCTTATGTGGGCCACCTGCTCACTGCGGCCATGGCGCTGCACACCGGCCAGTGCGACGTGGCGCTCATTTGCTACGGCAGCAACCAGGGCTCGGGCTTCGGCAAGCTCAAGTCGATGGCCGAAACGCCCTTGTACGAGGCGCCATACGAGCCACGCTACCCGATCTCCAGCTACGCCCTGGCCGCAGCGCGCCACATGCACCAATACGGCACCACGCGCGAGGACCTGGCGCACATCGCGGTGGCAGCGCGCCAGTGGGCACAACTCAATCCGCTGGCCCACACGCGAGATCCACTCAGCATCGGACAGGTGCTGGCTTCGCGGCTGGTGAGCGATCCGCTGTCGGTGCTCGATTGCTGCCTGGTCACCGACGGCGGCGGCGCCCTGGTGCTGGTGCGCAGCGAGCGGGCACGCGACTTTCCCAAACCGCCGGTCTATGTCCTAGGCACGGCTGCGGCCACCTGGCACCGCCAGATCGGCTCCATGCCCGACCTGACTGTCACCGCAGCCGCCGAGTCCGGGCCGCGCGCCTTTGCCATGGCCGGTCTGGCACCGAAGGACGTGGACGTGCTGGGGTTGTACGACGCCTTCACCATCAACACGCTGCTGTTCCTCGAAGACCTGGGCTTTTGCGCCAAGGGAGAAGGTGGCGCTTTCGTGCGCAACGGGCGCATCGCACCGGGGGGCGATTTGCCGGTCAATACCAATGGCGGCGGTCTGTCGTGCTGTCACCCTGGCATGTACGGCATGTTCCTGCTGATCGAGGCCGTGCAGCAACTGCGCGCCGAGGCCGGCGACCGCCAGGTACCGGGCGCAGAGATCGCCCTGTGTCACGGCAACGGCGGCGTTCTCTCCAGCCAGGTGACGGCCCTGCTGGGCACGGCCGCCACCGTCTGATTTTTCAAATCAACAACCAGGAGTCATTTCATGAGCAAGGGCAACATGCTGCAAGACAAAGTCGCCGTGGTCACCGGCGCGGGCCGGGGCATCGGCCGCGACATCGCACTGATGATGGCGGCGCAAGGCGCCAAGGTGGTGGTCAACGACATCGGCGCCTCGGTCGGCGGCGAAGGCAATGACGCCAGCCACGGCCAGCAGGTGGTCAACGAGATCAAGGCCGCTGGCGGCCAGGCCGTTCTCAGCACCGACAGCGTCTCGACCTGGCCCACGGCCAACCGCATCATCGAATGCGCGGCCGACACCTTCGGGCGCATCGACATCGTCGTCAACAACGCCGGCATCCTGCGCGACCGCCTGTTCTTCAACATGTCGCCCGAGGAGTGGAGCGCCGTCATCGACGTGCACCTCAACGGCAGCTTCTTCACTTCGCGCGCCGCCGCCCCGCACTTCAAGACGCAGAAGTCGGGTGCCTATGTGCACATGACTTCCACGTCCGGCCTGATCGGCAACCTGGGCCAGGCCAACTACGCCGCTGCCAAGCTGGGCATCGTGGCCATGTCGCGCCACATCGCCGGCGACATGCAACGCTACAACGTGCGTTCCAACTGCATCTCGCCGTTCGCCTGGAGCCGCATGATCGGCGCCATCCCCACCGACACACCCGAGCAGCAGGCACGCGTGGAAAAACTAAAAAAACTCGGTACCGAGCAGATTGCGCCCATGGCCACCTTCCTGGCCAGCGATGCCGCAGCCGACGTCACGGCCCAGATCTTCGCCGTGCGCGGCAACGAGATTTTCCTCATGAGCCAGTCGCGCCCGATCCGCGGCATGCACACCGCCGAGGGCTGGACACCCGAGACCATCGCCGAGCGCGTGTTGCCCGCCATGAAGCAGAACTTCTATCCGCTGGAGAGCTCGAACATCGTGTTCTCCTGGGATCCCGTCTGACGTCATCTGCCATGGCGATCAACTACGAGAAACTGATGGCATGGCCGTTCGAGGACGTTCGCCATCGCTACACCCAGCGCGACACCATGCTCTACGCACTGGGCGTGGGCCTGGGCACCGACCCGACCAACGAGACCGAGCTGCGCTTTGTCTATGAAAAGAACCTGCTGGCGCTGCCCACGCTGCCGGTGGTGCTGGGCTATCCCGGCATGTGGCTCAAGGACCCGGCCACCGGCGTTGACTGGGTGCGGCTGGTGCATGGCGAACAGGGCTTGCGCCTGCACCGGCCGGTGCCGCCCGAGGGTGAAGTGATCGGGCGCACGCGGGTGAGCCAGATCATCGACAAGGGGCCGGACAAGGGGGCTCTGATCTACACCGAGCGCACGGTGACGGACGCCACCAGCGGCGAACTGCTGGCCACGCTGACCTCGACCACCTTCTGCCGCGCCGACGGTGGCTTTGGCGGCCCGGCCGGGCCGGTCAAAACCGTGCATGAGCTGCCCACGCGCGCGCCTGATCACAGCGACGATTTCGCCACCCAGCCGCGTGCCGCGCTGATCTACCGCCTCTCGGGCGACTACAACCCGCTGCACGCCGAACCCGCGGTGGCAAGCGCCGCTGGTTTCAAGCAGCCCATCCTGCACGGCCTGGCCACCTACGGCATCGCCGGCTGGGCACTCACCCAGCGCGTCTGCGGCGGCGACCCGAGCGCCCTGCAGTCGCTGGATGTGCGTTTTTCGTCACCCGTTTACCCCGGCGAAACGATACGCACCGAGCTCTGGGTGGATGGCAAGGTCGTTTCCTTTCGCGCCCGCGCCGTCGAACGCGACATCGTCGTGCTGAACAACGGACGCGCCGAGCTGCGCTGACCGTCCTTTGCCTTTCATTTTCGTTTTCAATTTTTTTCAAGGAGCCTCAACATGAACTACGCTGACTTTCAATTCCTCAAGTTCGACCACAAGCCCAACGGCGTGCTGGTCATCACCATCAACCGCCCCGAGGTCATGAATGCCACCAATGGCCGGCTGCACTGGGAGCTGACCAAGATCTGGGGCGTGGTCACTGACGATGCCAAGACCAAGGTGGCGGTCATCACCGGCGCGGGCGACCAGGCCTTCTCGGCCGGCGGCGACCTGGAATGGGTGGCCGGCATGGTCGGCAACCCGAAGGAAATCGCCAACACCATGACCGAGGCTTCGGACGTGGTCTACAACATGATGGCCTGCGACAAGCCCATCATCTCGGCCATCAACGGCGTGGCCGTCGGTGCCGGTCTGGCAGTCGCCTTCCTGGCCGACATCAGCATCATGGCCGAGGAGGCCAAGATTACCGACGGCCATGTCAAGATCGGCGTCGCCGCCGGCGACCACGCAGCCATTCTGTGGCCGCTGCTGTGCGGCATGGCCAAGGCCAAGTACTACCTGATGACGGCCGAGTTCGTGAACGGCAAGGAAGCCGAGCGCATCGGTCTGGTCAGCCTGTGCGTGCCGCGCGCCGAGCTGATGGACAAGGCCATGGCCGTGGCCAACAAACTGGCCAATGGCAGCCAGCAGGCGATCCGCTTCACCAAGCGCTCGCTCAACGGCTGGATGAACGTGGCGCGCCCGATCTTCGAGAGCTCGCTGGCGATGGAAATGCTGTGCTTCCTGGGCGAAGACGCCAAGGAGGGCGTGGCCTCGGTGCGCGAGAAGCGCGCGCCCAAGTTCCCCTCGGCCCAGGTCTGATTGAGTTCGCTCCTTCTCCCGCTGGGGGAAGGAGCCAAAACGCCCCACCACACAGGAGAACACCCCATGGATTTCGCACTGACCCAAGAACAACGGATGATCTACGAGTACGGCGACCGTATCTCGAAGCAGTTCGACCACAATTACTGGCGCGGCTACGCCGACAAGAACGAGCGCCCCACCGAGCTGTACCAGCAGATCACCAACGACGGTTTTCTCGGCATCATGGTGCCCGAGGCCTATGGCGGTGCCGGCCAGGGCATGACCGAGATGCTGCTGTTCATGGAGGGACTGGCCAACAACGGCATTCCGCTGCTGAACCTGGTGGTCGGCCCGACCATGACCATGGGTCTGCTGGCCAAGCACGCCAGCGAGGACATGAAGCGCCGCTTTCTGCCGGGCGGCTGCTCCGGCGACATCAAGTTCTGCTTCGCCATCACCGAACCGAACGCCGGCTCCAACTCGATCGAGATCACCAGCATCGCCAAGTCCGATGGCCAGGGCGGCTTCAAGCTCAACGGCCAGAAGGTCTACATCACCGACGCCAACTGCGCCGACTACGCCATGGTCGTGACCCGCACCACAGCGCGCGCTGACGTGAAGAAAAAGACCGACGGCTTCACCATCTTCATGGTCGACATGAAAAAAAAAGGCATCAGCAAGACACTGATTCCGATTGCCTTCCCGGTGCCAGAAACGCAGTGGCAGCTGTTCTTTGACAACGTGGAGCTCACCGAGGCCGATGTGCTGGGCGAAGTCGGCAAAGGCTTCAACATCCTGTTCGACACGCTCAACCCCGAGCGCATCATCCTGTCGGGCTTGTGTACCGGCGTCGGACGCTTTGCCTTGAAGAAGGCCGTGGCCTATGCCAACGACCGCAAGGTGTTCAACAACACCCCCATCGGCGCCTACCAGGGCGTGCAGCACCCGCTGGCGATTGCCCGCTGCGAGATCGAGATGGCCTCACTGATGGCGCTAAAGGCCGCCTGGGCCTTCGACCAGGGCCTGCCTGCCGGGGAGTTTTCCAACATCGCCAAGTACGCGGGTGCCGAAGCCGGCATCCACGCCGTTGACGCGGCGATCCAGACCCATGGCGGCAACGGTTTCACCAAGGAATACGGCATTTACGACCTGTACGGTCTGGTGCGGTTGCTGCGCACGGCCCCGTTGAACCGCGAGCTGGTGTTGAACTACATCGCGGAGCATGTGATGGGCCTGCCGCGCTCCTATTGACAGGCCACCATGGGTAACAACGCTCCCCTGCCCGCCTTTGGTGCCCTGGCCGGCCTGAAGGTGATTGACCTCTCACGCGTGCTCGGTGGCCCGTACTGCGGACAGATTTTGGCCGACCACGGCGCGCAGGTCATCAAGGTCGAGCCGCCCGCTGGCGACGAGACCCGCGCCTGGGGCCCACCCTTTGCCGACGACGGCACGGCGGCCTACTACAACGGCCTGAACCGCAACAAGCGCGACATCGTGATCGACCTGTCCAAGCCCGAAGGGCGCGAGATTGTGCTCAAGTTGCTGGCAGACGCTGACGTGCTGATCGAGAACTTCAAGATCGGCACGCTGGAGCGCTGGGGCATCGGCTATGAACAGACGCTGCGCGAGCGCTTCCCGCGCCTGATCCACTGCCGGGTCAGCGGCTTCGGCGCCGATGGGCCGCTCGGCGGCGCGCCTGGCTACGACGCGGTGGCACAGGCACTGGGCGGCCTGATGAGCGTCAACGGCACGCCGGACACCGGCCCGCTGCGGGTCGGTGTCCCGGTGGTCGACATCACCACCGGCCTGTCGGCCGTGATAGGCGTGCTACTGGCGGTGATCGAGCGGCAGCGCTCCGGGCGCGGGCAGTTCGTCGAGGCCACGCTGTACGACACCGCCGTGTCGCTGCTGCATCCGCAAAGTGCAAACTGGTTGCAGTCGGGCCAGACACCCAGGCTCAGCGGCAATGCGCACTCCAACATCGTGCCCTACGACAAGTTTCCGACCCGGACCTGCGAGGTCTTCCTGGGCATCGGCAACAACGGGCAGTGGAAAAAACTGTGCGAGTTCCTCGGCCATCCCGACATGGCCAGCGAGCCGCGCTTTGCCACCAACGCCGAGCGTTTTCGCCATCGCGACGAACTGCGCGCCTTGCTAGAGGCGCAGTTGCAAGAGGTGGATGGCGAACAGCTGTGCCGTGACCTACTGGCCGCCGGTATTCCGGCCGGCGCCGTCAGGGCCATTCCGCAGGTATTGACGGACCCCCACACCCTGCATCGGGACATGGTGGTGCAGGTCGAGGGTGTGCCTGGCATCGGCATCCCGGTCAAGCTGTCACGCACACCGGGGCGCGCCCACAGCGCGCCGCCGCGCTTCGGCCAACACACACGTGAGCTGCTGACGGAGCACGGCTACGGCGCCGCCACCATTGATGCCCTGATCGCACGGGGAAGCATCGTAGAACACGTTGCGACATGAACTCTGCCTGCCAGAGACTAGGGGAAACCCCATATACCTAACTAATGTTAGGTGAGAAAATGAAAGCCTTTATGCAGAACAGAAAATCGGATCGGCAAGCTGCGCACAGGCAGGTGGTCGACCGTGCTATGTCATAGGCACCCTCAGTGATAAACACCATCAGTACCAAAGAGCAGCGGCCAACTCCGATGAAAGCCAGCAACGCGGCGGCAGTGCCCGCCCTCGAATGCCGAGGGCTGGAGCGGCGATTCGGCGGCCTCGTCGCGTTGAAGGATGCCAATTTGCGCATTGAGCGTGGGGAGATCTTCGGCTTGGTCGGCCCCAACGGCAGCGGCAAGACGACCATGACCAACGCCATCACCGGCTTCTTTCCACCCCAGGTCGGCAGCATATGGCTCAATGGCCGCGACATCACCGGCATGGCGCCGCACAAGGTCGCAGCTCTGGGCGTCGCGCGCACGTTCCAGAACCTGGCGCTCTTCAACGGCATGAGCGTGCTTGACAACATCCTGCTGGGGCGTCACATCCACATGAAGCCCGGCGTGGCAAAAACCGCCCTCTACTGGTGGCTGGGTCGCAAGGATGAGATGGCGAGCCGGCTCAAGGTCGAAGAGATTATCGATTTCCTGCAGCTGCAGAGCGTGCGCGACGAGCTGGTGGACAGCATTCCGATCGGGCTGAAAAAGCGCGTCGAACTGGCACGCGCGTTGGTGGCCGAACCCAGCTTTCTGGTTCTTGACGAACCGATGGCTGGCATGAACCAGGAGGAAAAGGAATACATGGCCCGTTTTATCCTCGATGCGCGTGCCGAGCGCAATGTCACTGTGCTGCTGATCGAGCACCACATGGATGTGATCACCGGTATCTGCGACCGCATGATGGTGCTCAGCTATGGTGAAACCATCGGAACCGGTATTCCTGCCGACGTGATGAAGGATGAACGTGTGATCAAGGCCTACCTGGGGGGTGCGCATGCAAAGCACTGAAACCGATGCTGCCAAGGGCAGCAACACCACATGGGATATGGGCACCGACACCACCCTCATCCACATTCTGGCTCGCAACGCCGAGTTACTGGGCAATCGCGTGGCCATGCGCGAAAAGCACCTGGGAATATGGCAGGAGACCACCTGGTCGCAGATGCTGGACACCACGCTCGCCTACGCGGCCGGCATGGAAAGCCTGGGTTTTAGCGCAGAGGATGCCTTGCTGGTCCTGGGCGACAACCGACCCCGGCTCTACATGGGCATGCTCGCGGCCGGCGTGCTGGGCGGCTACGCGATGCCCGTCTACTCTACTGCAACACCCGACGAAATCCGTCACTTCATGCATGAGACGCATGTCCGCTTTGTCCTGGCCGAAGACCAGGAGCAAGTCGACAAGGTGCTTGATCTGGGCGATCAGGGTGCAACGATCAAGAACATCATTTACGACGAGCCACGCGGCTTGACCAACTATTCGAATCCCGGACTGATTTCGTGGGAAAAGTTGCAGGCCATCGGTGCAGATCGCTTGCGTGCCGAGCCGAAACTGCGAAATGCCTTGATCGAACGGGCGCTGCCCGACGGACCGGCGGTGTTCGTGCACTCGTCGGGGACCACGGGCAAGCCGAAGGGCGTGGTACTGAGCCACCGCAATTTCCTCGCGGGGGTGCGTAACGCCCATCGCGGGGGCGCCTTCACATTTGGCGAGACCATCCTCGCCTATCTGCCCATGGCTTGGGTGGGCGACTTTGCCATCACGGTCGGCGCCGGTGTTGCGCTGCACTTCACCATCAATATCCCCGAACGCCAGGAAACGGTGCTGCACGACCTGCGCGAGGTGGCTCCCACTTTCTATCTGGCCGCACCCCGCAGCTGGGACAACATGCTGACCACCATCCAGGTTCGCATGGAGGATTCGACGCCGCTCAAGAAATGGCTCTACGATGTTTTCATGAACTCGGCGCTGGCGTCCGAACGACGCAAGCTCGAGGGAAAACAGCCCAGCCTGACAGAGCGTCTGATGCGGCAACTGGGAGAGTGGTTGATCTTCGGACCGATCAAGGACCAGTTGGGCCTCACCCGCCTGCGAGGTGCTTTCACCGGCGGCGAGGCCATTGGCGAAGACACTTTTGTTTTTTACCGCGCACTGGGCGTGAAATTGCGACAGTTTTATGGTCAAACTGAAAGCAGCGCCTTCACTGCCTTGCAGGACACCGAAGAAGTACGCCTGCACACGGTCGGCAAACCGCTGCCCGGTGTGGAAGTCAAGATCGGCGACAACGGAGAGGTCTTGATTCGCTCCGGGAGCGTGTTTTCCGGTTACTACAAACTTGAAAATGCCACCCGTGAAGCACTTGAGGACGGCTGGCTGTACACGGGCGATGCAGGTTATATCGAGCCTGATGGACACATGGTGGTGCTCGGACGGTTGTCGGAGGTGGTGTATACCTCCAAAGGCGAACGCTACATTCCGAACTACATTGAGAACCGCCTCAAATTCAGTCCGTACATCAAGGATGTGGCCGTGCTCGGGAGCGGCCGCGACACGCTGGCGGCCATCATCTGCATCGACATGGAGCCGGTGGGCCATTGGGCTGAGGTACGGGGCATTTCCTACATGTCCTATGCCGACCTGTCGCAAAAACCCGAGGTGATCGAACTGGTCACGGCAGCGGTCAAGCGCGTCAACAGCATCCTGCCAGACGGGTTGAAACTGCATCACTTCGTGTCCTTACACAAGGAGTTCGACCCCGACGACGGAGAGGTCACGCGAACCCGCAAGCTGCGCCGCAACGTGGTCGAGGAGCGTTATGCGCCCATCATTGATGCGATCTACGGCGGCCAGCAGACGGTCACGATGAAGGCGCAGATCACGTATGAATCCGGTGAAGTCGGCACCATCGAGCGCCAACTCTCGGTGCAGGAGATTTAAATTATGGATTTTTCACTGTTTGCCGAATTGGCCATCAATGGCGCGCTGTCGGGGCTCATGTATTCACTGGTCGCCATGGGCATCGTGATCATCTACAAGTCATCCTCGGTGCCTAACCTGGCGCAAGGTGCGATGACCATGCTGGGTGCCTATGTCGTGCTGGCCATCGCCAATGGATTGGGCGTGTCGATGTGGGTCGCCATCCCGCTGGCCATGGGAACGATGTTCTTTGTCGGAATGGGCATCGAGCGGGTGGCGTTGCGCCGGCTGGCGGGCCGCCCCATCATCATGATCCTGATGATGACACTGGGGCTGGACATCTTTATACGCGCGACAACAATGGCCATCTGGGGCGGCTCTGGCCTTCCGCTGTCCATTGGCATCAGCGACGACCCGCTGTTTCTAGGGCCGGTGCTGCTCAGTCGGGCTTATGTGGTCGGCGCCGTGGTGGCCATCGCGCTGTTTTTGGTCTTGATGTTCTTCTTTCGCACGCGCAGGGGCATTGTTCTGCGCGCCATCTCCGACGATTACATCGCATCGTGGTCGATCGGTATTTCGGTTGAACGCGGGGTGGCGTTTTCCTGGGCCATGTCCTCGGTTCTGGCCACCACGGCCGGCGTGTTGTGGGGCTCGGTTCAAGGGGTCAGCCAGGCGCTGGCGCTGCTTTTGCTCAAGGGCTTGACCGTCGCCGTTTTGGGCGGTCTTGACAGCATCGGCGGCGCCATTCTGGCCGGCTTGCTGCTGGGCCTTCTTGAAGGCGTTGCATCTGGCTATCTCGACCCCTTGGTTGGCGGTGGTAGCCGCGACCTGGTGGTTGCCACAATACTGATTCTGACCATCCTGATTCGGCCGCATGGCCTGTTCGGGCGCCACGACATTGAAAGGATCTGAAGGTCATGCTATTTCGTCAATCAGGAATTTTCCATACCAATTACGCCAACGCGCGCTCGCTTTTTCCGCTCCCCGCGGATCGCTGGATGATCGGCTTGTTGCTGGCCTTTGCGTTAACTGCGCCATTCACCATGAGCACGCTCGTCCTCAGCACCCAGTTGTTACCGTGGCTGGTGTGGACTGCGGCCGTGCTCGGCTTGAACCTGATCCTGGGCTGGACCGGACAGTTCCACTTCGGCTATGCCGCCATCATGGGCATCGGCGCCTACACGGCGGTGCACGGCGTACGCAACGGCATTCCCTGGGAGATCGCGATGGTGCTCGGCGGCGTGATGGCCGCTGTGATCGGCATCGTTTTCGCTTTCGCGGCGCTGCGCGTGAAAGGCCTGTATCTGGCGCTCAGCACGCTGGCCCTGCAGTTCGTGATGGACTGGGTGATCTCCCACGTGCCGGCCATCAGCGGCGGCACCCAGGCCACACTGCAGGCACCTGACATCAGCCTGCTCGGCCAGGCCATCACCTCGGATACCGGACTCTATTACGTGGCGCTGGGCTGGTGCCTGATCGTCACCGTGTTCATGCTCAACTTGCGCCGCACCGGGCTTGGCCGCGCGCTCATTGCGGTGCGTGAAAAGGACTTCGCTGCGGCGGTCATTGGCGTGCACAGCCTGTATTACAAGCTGGTGGCGTTCGCCACCTCGTCCTTCATTGGCGGCATCAGCGGCGCCATCCTGATCTTCACCTTCTACCGAGCAGCCACACCGGAGCAATTTGCCGTCAATGTCTCCATCGAGTTGCTGGCCATGGTGATCGTCGGCGGACTGGGCAGCATCATCGGCAGCTATTTTGGGGCCGCCTTCATTCTGTTGATGCCCGGCCTGATGAACAGTCTGATCGGCTGGCTGGCGCAGCTCCTGGGCATCTCGCTCGGGATCGAAACGCTGGCCCACATTCCACATGCGGTTTATGGCGCACTGATCATTATTTTCCTGCTGGTTGAGCCTATGGGGCTGGGCAAGATGTACACCAATCTGCGCAACTACCTGCTGGTCTGGCCCTTCGGCTACGCCCGAAAGTAAAAACGACATCATGGCGACTGACAACTTGACTTCCAACCCAACGCTGATGCAAAACCAGACTGCGGAACCTGCATTGATATTGTCACTGAACAATGTCGAGGTCATCTACGATCATGTATCGCTCGCCATCAAGGGCGTTTCGATCGATGTGCCGCAAGGCGCCATGGTGGCACTGCTGGGCGCCAACGGCGCTGGCAAAAGCACGACGCTGAAGTCGATCAGCGGCCTGCTGCGCCCTGAGCGCGGCCTGGTAACCCGCGGTGAGGTGCAATTCCTGGGTCAGAACATCGATGCACTGGCGCCGCAGGAGCGCGTCAAGCTCGGTATCGTGCATGTGCTGGAAGGGCGGCGTGTGTTCGAACACATGACGCCTGACGAAAACCTGGTGGCGGCCTCGGCGGTTCGTGGCACCCGCCAAGACATGCTGCGTAACAAGGATATGGTTTACAGCTATTTCCCGCGCTTGCATCAGCGGCGCACCGCGCAGTCCGGCTACCTGTCAGGCGGCGAGCAGCAGATGCTGGCCATTGGCCGTGCCTTGATGACGCAACCCAAGCTGCTGATGCTTGACGAGCCGAGTCTTGGTCTCGCGCCTTTTCTGGTGGCCGAGATTTTCGACATTGTTCGGCGCATCAACAAGGAAGAAGGCCTGTCCGTTCTGCTGGTGGAACAAAACGCAATTGCAGCTTTAGAGGTCGTCTCGCATGGCTATCTGATCGAGAACGGACGCGTGGTGATGCATGACAGCGCAGAAGCCATGAAGAAAAACCCGGACATCCAGGAGTTCTATCTAGGAGGCACCGAAGGGCGAAGCTTCCATGACATCAAACACTATAGTCGGCGCAAACGCTGGCTCACCTGAAACTAGTTTCTCGTAGCATGGACACCTCCACATCGCGTCGAGCTCTCGCATTAAGTCTTGGGCACGACCGGCATTCCTACTACAGACTGCATTTCACCCCGTGCTAGCTAAACAGGAGACATCACCATGAAAATCAAACTGCTTTCAATTCTTGCTGGCGTGGGGATGGCGATGTCCAACGTCCAGCCCGCGCTGGCCCAAGCCCAGACCGAACCGATTAAATTTGCGCTATGTTACGACCTGAGCAAGGTTTACGCCTTCGCCGTACCGCAAGTTGCCCAGGCCGCGCGCGACTATGCGCAGATACTCAACCAGAAAGGCGGCATCGAAGGCCATCCGGTCGAGATTCTGGTTCAAGACCATGGCAACGAACCGCAGCGGGGCATCGAGTGCTATGAAAAGATGAAGCGCGAGGGTGCGATCACCTTCGACTTCTTTTCCACGCCGGTCGGGCGCGCGCTGCTGCCGCGCGCAATGCAGGACAACAATGTGATGATTTCATCCTTTACTGGCCGCAGCGATGCAGTCGACGGCGATGTGTTCAAGTGGATATTCCCCATCGGGCCCACCTATTGGAGCCAAGCAGCCAATAACATCCAGTACATCAAGTCCAAGTCGAACAACAACCTCAAGGGGGTGAAGATCGCATTCTTTTACCTGGACACCGCGTTTGGGTTGGAACCCATCGGCGTGTTGAAGACACTCGCGGCAAAGGAAGGCTTCGACCTCCAATTGTTCCCGAACCCGCTGCCTGGTAACAATCAGTCAGGGGCGTGGTCCCAGATCCGCCGCTTCAACCCCGATTGGGTCATCAGCTGGAATCTGGGCAACATGCACGTTGTTGCCTCGCGCGAAATGAAACGCAACGCCATGCCGATGGACAAGTACATCGCCGTCAATTGGTTCAACGAAGTGGACATCGCGAACATTGGCGCCGACGCAGCCAAGGGCATCAAGCGCGGCACTAATGTGGTGGGCGGTCAGGAGCACCCGCTGATCCAGCAGATCCTGAAGGATCTGTATGACAAGGGAAAGGGCAACGGCGACCGCAAGCATACCAATGACATCTTCTACAACACTGGGCTGGCCACCTACGCTCCTGTTTTCGAAGGCGCGCGTCTGGCAATCAAGCAGTATGGCTGGCCTCTGACATCCGACAAGATGAAGCGCGGGCTGGAGAGCCTGCGCAACTTCGACGCTAACGGCCTCATCGCCCCTGTAACTGTGACGGCCAAGGACCATGGCGGCGGCGGCAAGACGCGCATCGACATGTGGGATGGCGCGAAGTGGGTGCCAGAGACTGGCTGGTTCTCCGCATACGACGATGTAGTCCAGGAAAGCGCCAAGAAGGAATCGGCGGAGTTCGCCAAGTCGAAGCAGTAGCGATACGCCTCGGTCAGGCCTCGGGCACGACTGTACGGCGTGCCTTCTACAGACTGCATTTCACCCCGTAATAACTAAACAGGAAACATCATCATGAAAATCAAACAGCTTTCCATTCTTGCTGGCCTGGGATTGGCGCTGGCCGGTCTGCAGTCCGCGCAGGCGCAGGCACCAGCCCAGCCCGTCAAATTCGCGCTTTGTTATGACCTGAGTAAATCCTACGGCTTTGTGACGCCACAAATTGCCCAGGCGGCGAATGACTATGCCAAGATATTGAATCAGAAAGGCGGCATTGAAGGCCACCCAATCGAGATACTGGTTCAAGACCATGGCAACGAGCCGCAGCGTGGCATTGAGTGCTACGAAAAGATGAAACGCGAAGGCGCCGTTGCCTTTGATTTCCTGTCCACGCCGGTTTCCCGCGCCGTTCTGCCGCGCGCCATGGCGGATGGCAATGTGATGGTGCAATCCTTTGTAGGTCGTGGCGATGCGGTCGATGGTGATGTGTTCAAGTGGATTTTCCCCATTGGGCCCACCTACTGGGGTCAAATGGCCAACAATATCCACTACATCAAAACCAAGTCCAACAACAACCTCAAGGGCGTGAAGATTTCGTTCATCTACCCCGACTATCCGTTCGGGCAGGAACCGATCGGCGTGTTGACGACACTTGCGGCCAAAGAGGGCTTTGACCTGCAGTTGGTTCCCAACCCGATGCCGGGCAATGACCAGGCCGCCGCTTGGTCCCAGATCCGCCGCAACAACCCCGACTGGGTGATCAGCTGGAACCTGGCCGGCATGCACGTCGTCGCCTCGCGCGAAATGAAGCGCAACGGCATCCCGATGGACAAGTACATTTCCGTCAATTGGCTCAACGAAGTTGACCTTGCCAACATTGGTCTGGAAAACGCAAAAGGCCTCAAGCGCGGCACCAACGTGACGGGTGGACAGAGCCACCCGCTGATTCAGCAGATCATCAAGGACCTGTATGAGAAAAACAAGGGCAGCGGTGACCGCAAGCATCTCAACGATGTTTACTACAACACCGGTCTGGCCATCTATGCCAGCGTTTTCGAAGGCGCTCGCCTAGCCATCAAACAAAGTGGCTGGCCCCTCAACCCTGACAAAATGAAGCGCGGACTGGAAAGCTTGAAAAACTTTGATGCCGAAGGCCTGATCGCCCCCGTGACGGTGACCGCCAAAGACCATGGCGGCGGCGGCAAAACCCGCATCGACATGTGGGACGGCGCCAAGTGGGTGCCCCAGACTGACTGGTTCTCGGCGTATGACGATGTGGTCCAGGACATCGTGAAGAAAGAATCTGGCGAGTTCGCCAAGAACAAACAGTAATTGCCTTCCCTTGGGATGGATCACGGTCAGACGCGTTGCGCACTGATAGTGAACCATCCCATCTTGTTTCTCGGATTTTCATCCCTCTCTTGAATCGACAGGTGGCAGCCTATGCCACAGTGGATTGCAGTGGTAGCTGCCAGGCGCACCATCCAACACAGGAAATCTCGCCCGCTATCTAACTATCGTTAGATAGTCATAATTTCATCCTCACCAATGTGGCGCCTAAAGCGCAAGGAGCAATCAGTATGGATCTCGAACTAAAAGGAAAATCGGTCATCGTCACGGGTGGCGGCTCGAACATTGGCCGCGGCATCGTGCTCGGCTTCGCCGCGGAAGGCGCCAACATCACCATCGGCGACATCGACGAAAGTCAGGCGCAAAAGACGGCAGAACTCGCGCTGGCGAGCGGCGCGGCGTCGGCGCAGGTTGTCAAGACCGATGTCACCCAACTTGACCAGGTGCAAGCCATGTTCAAGGCAGCCTCGGACAAGTTCGGCGGCGTCGATGTCCTCGTCAACAACGTCGGCTGGGACCAGTTGATGTTCTTCACGCAGACGACCCCCGATCTGTGGCAAAAGATCATCAACATCAACTACCTCGGCGTTCTCAACTGCACCAAGACCGCGCTTGAAGTCATGGTTCCTCGCAACGCCGGCTCAATCGTCTCCATCAGCTCTGATGCCAGTCGGCAAGGTGAGCCACGTGAAGCGGTGTATGGCGGCGTCAAGGCTGCCATCAACAGCTTCATGAAAACGATCGCCAAGGAAAACGGGCGTTACGGCATCCGCTGCAACGTGGTATGCCCCGGCGTCACTATCCCCAGTACCACCGACGAAGTGGGCGGAAGCAGCATGTGGATTGATGCCGACAGTATGTTCACGCCGGAGCAACTGGAAAAAGTCGCCAAGGCGCTGCCGTTGCGCAAGGTGGGACGGCCGCAGGATATTGCCAATGCCGTCGTCTTCCTGTCTTCAGCGAAGGCTGCGGGCCATGTCACCGGGCAGGTTCTTTCAGTGTCTGGTGGTTACAGCATGATTGGGTAAACGCCCGGGCACGGTCGAAAGACATGCGGCATTGAAATAACAGACAAAAAGGAAAACCCATGGAATTCAAGGACATCCTCTACGAAGAACTCGACTCGGTGGCCTACATCGCGATCAACCGCCCCGAAGTGATGAATGCGTTTCGCGGCCAGACCGTCGAGGAACTGCTGCAGGCATTCATGAAAGCAGGCTGGGACAAGCGAATCGCCGCCATTGTGCTCACCGGGACGGGTGACCGTGCTTTCTGCACCGGCGGCGATCAGTCGGCTCATGCCGGCCAGTACGACGGCCGGGGCACCATCGGTATCCCGGTGGAAGAGTTTCACAGCGCCATTCGTGACGTGCCCAAGCCCGTGATCGCCCGCGTGCAGGGTTACGCCATTGGCGGCGGCAATGTCCTGGCCACCTTGTGCGACATGACCATTGCCTCGGAAAAGGCCGTGTTTGGCCAAGTCGGCCCGAAAGTAGGCTCGGTCGACCCTGGCTGGGGCACAGCTTACCTGAGCCATGTGGTTGGCGAAAAGAAAGCCCGCGAGATCTGGTACATGTGCCGCCGCTACAGTGCACAGGAGGCCTTGGCCATGGGTCTGTGCAACACCGTCGTGCCCCACGACCAGCTCGACGCCGAAGTCGCCCGCTGGTGCAAGGAAATTGTCGAAAAAAGTCCGACGGCTCTGGCGATCGCGAAACGTTCGTTCAATGCATCCACCGAGCACATTCGCGGGATCGGCAGCCTGGGACTTCAAGCGCTGAGCCTGTACTACGACACGGCAGAGTCCAAAGAAGGCGTGAGCGCTTTCCTGGAAAAACGCCGGCCTGATTTCAGGCAGTGGGCGAATGGTCGCAAGTGAGCAACCCCGCGCGACGAGACGTTGCTCAAGGCCGCCCCTTCGACCAAAGCTAGGTTTGATACGATTCGAAATTTGGATCTACCAAACGGTCAAATGATGTCAAATACAGACGCAAAACCCAGCAAAAATGAGGTGGATGGTCCCGCCACACGCGAACGCGTGCTGCTCGAAGCTGCAAGGCTATTCAGGCATCATGGTTATGCAGCAACTACTTTGCGCGAGGTTGCGGATGCTGCCGGCGTCAAAGCCGGCAGTATCTACTATCACTTCGAATCGAAAGAGCAGATCCTGGGCGAGGTATTGGACAAAGGCATCACCATCGTCGCAGATGCCGTACGCACCCGTGTTGCGGCTCTTCCCGAAAGTGCACCCTGGCGAGATCGAATCGCCGCTGGCATTGAAGGCCATCTCTGGGGAATGCTGCATTATGGCGACTTCACGTCAGCCAACATCCGCATCTACGGCCAAATCCCGACCAGCGCAAAAAATCGCCACCGGGTCGTGCGGCGGGCTTACGCAGACTATTGGGATCAGCTTCTCGAATCAGCGCTCGCCAGTGGCGAATTGCGCGACGACACCAGCACGGCCATGATTCGGCTTTTCGTGATTGGGGCATTGAACTGGACCGTCGAATGGTACAACCCCCAACGCGGCTCTTTTCGTGACTTCTCGCGTCAAATAACGGGGATCGTGTTCGATGGAATTCTCACGCATGACAAAGCATAGTCGCGATGCATTGCCGGCAACTTCAACAAGCCGGGCCGAGAAACTGACAGCAATAGTCCACATGTCGCCTACATTGCGCAGTGGCACGCTGACCGGCTGCGTCTGGGGACTCCCAAATTGGACAACCCGCCGCAGGAGCAGCAAATGACCATCAAAGAAGGCTGGCGCGGCCGATTCTATGAAGACTTCGAGGTCGGCGACGAGTATCGGCATGGCCTCGGTCGCACACTGACCCAGAACGACAACATCTGGTTCACGTTGCTGACGCAAAACACGGCTCCGCTGCACTTCGATGCCCACTACGCCGCGCAGACGGAGTTCGGCCGTCCGCTCATCAATTCCTGCCTCACGCTGGCCCTCGTGACGGGGCAGACGGTGAGCGATGTCTCGCAAAACGTCATGGCCAACCTGGGGTGGGACGAAGTTCGACTTCCGAATCCGGTGTTTGAAGGCGACACGCTCTATTCACGTTCCACGGTGCTGGACAGGCGCGAGTCGCGGTCGCGAACCAATGTCGGCGTCGTCACGGTGCGCACCGAAGGCTATAACCAGAGCGGCGTCATTGTCTGCACCTTCAAACGCACGGTGATGGTCTACAAACGTGACGGCGCACCGCGCACCGCACCGCCGCTGCCGGTCGACAACCGACCCTGACCCCCCCCTTTTTTTCGTCAACTTCGGCCCCAGGGTCGCCACCTTTTTGACCCTCTCCGCATGAAGCCCACCTCCCTGCTCGAACAATACGGTCCCCGCGAAGCGATGGAGTATGACGTGGTGGTGGTGGGCGCCGGCCCCGGAGGTTTGGCCACGGCCATCCACCTCAAGCAGCTCGCGGCTGGAAAGGGCGAGGACGTCTCGGTGGTGCTGCTGGAAAAAGGCTCCGCGCCCGGCGCTCACATTCTTTCCGGCGCGGTCATGGACCCAATCGCACTGAACGAACTATTCCCCAACTGGAAGGATCTGGGCGCACCGCTGAACCAACCCGTTACCGGCGACGACGTGCTTTTCCTGAGCGAAACCGGTGCCAGGCGCACACCCAACTTCCTGGTGCCCGACTGCTTCCACAACGAGGACAACTACGTCATCAGCCTGGGCGCCCTGACCCAATGGCTGGGCGAGCAGGCTGAAGGCTTGGGCGTGGAAATCTTCCCGGGCTTCACAGCCACCGAGGTTCTGTACGACGACAACGATTCGGTCAAAGGAGTAGCTACCGGCAACCTTGGCATTGGCAAGGACGGCCTGCCGCACGACGGCTTCCAGCTCGGCATGGAGTTGCATGCCAAATACACCATCTTTGCCGAAGGCGCGCGCGGCCACCTGGGCAAGCAACTCATCGCTAAATACAAGCTTGACGAAGGCCGCGATCCGCAAAGCCATGCCATCGGCATCAAGGAACTTTGGGAGATCGACCCGACCCGCGCCCAACCCGGCCGTGTGGTACACACGGCCGGCTGGCCAATGGACACCCAGACCTACGGCGGCGGTTTTCTCTACCACTTGGAAGGAAACAAGGTCACGCTTGGCTTCGTCACCGGGCTCGACTACAAGAACCCATGGCTCAGCCCCTTTGAGGAAATGCAGCGCTGGAAGGCCCACCCCGCCATTCGCGCCCACATCGAAGGCGGCAAGCGCATCGGCTACGGCGCGCGCGCCATCACCGCCGGTGGCCTGCTCAGCCTGCCCAAGACCGTGTTCCCGGGCGGCGCGCTGATCGGCTGTGATGCCGGCTACCTGAACGCCGCACGCATCAAAGGCAGCCACGCCGCCATCAAGAGCGGCATGCTGGCCGCCGAAGCCGCGTTTGAAGCCCTGGCCGCCGGACGCAGCGGCGACGAACTCAGCGCCTACCCCGCTGCGTTCGAAAACAGCTGGCTGCACACCGAACTCGACCAGTCGCGCAACTTCAAACAGTGGTTCAAGAAGGGCAGCCTCGTCGGAGCCCTGATGACCGGCATTGAACAGTGGCTGCTGCCCAGGCTTGGCATCAAGCGTCCGCCCTGGACGATCCACCGCACCCAGGCCGACCACGCCAGCCTGCGCCCGGCCGCCGAGATGCCGCAGATCAGCTACCCTAAGCCCGACGGCAAGCTCACCTTCGACCGGCTCTCCAGCGTGTTCGTCAGCAACACCAACCACGAAGAAAACCAGCCCGCGCACCTGACGCTCAAGGACGCCAGCGTGCCGGTGCAGATCAATCTGGCGAAATACGCCGGCCCCGAGAGCCGTTACTGCCCGGCCGGCGTTTACGAATTCGTAAAGAACGACGACGGCTCGGACCGGCTGCAGATCAACGCGCAGAACTGCGTGCACTGCAAAACCTGCGACATCAAGGATCCGACGCAGAACATCGTCTGGGTGACGCCCGAAGGCGGCGGCGGGCCGAACTACGCGGGAATGTAGCCGAGAGTGATTCAAATCTAAAGTGCAATACCCTGGGTTTCAATGAACGAGGGTGGGTGTTGCGTGCTATTGAGCAGGAGGTCCCGATAGACTGCCAGAGGGGGATCGTGCGCCCTACCCCTTCCAGGGCGGGTTGTTGATCTGATCGGCAATCGCATCGAGCTGCTCCTGGCTGTACCCTGAGAGGTCCGAGCCCTTGGGCTGGTACTGGCGCACCAGCTCGTTGGAGTTCTCGTTAGAGCCTCGCTGCCAAGGGCTGTGGGGGTAACAGAAGTACACCGCAATGTCCGTGCGTCGGCTCAGTTCCCTGCGCATCGCCTTCTCCCGGCACTGGTCGTACGTCATGCTCTGGCACATAGGCTCAGCGAGCCTCAGCAGCTTGTCAGAAAAGGCCTGCAGGACATTGACCGCGCTGGCGGGCTTGAACCCGTGCAGCTTGATGAGCATGAGCAGCCCGACTGGTGCACTCCACCAGGGTGCCCACCGCGCTGGCGTTCGCAGCACCCTTGATCAGGTCACCCTCCCCGTGCCCGGGCAACTGCCGGTCTTCAATCTCGGGCGGACGCACATGGATGCTCACCATGTCCATCTATTGTTCCGGCCCTTTGAAGTCGCGAGTCGTGGACCGACTGCCACAGGCAAACGATCCACGAAAGTTCAAAATTCATGGGGCCGGAGCAATAGTATCTGAGCTCTTCGGCCTTTTCCTTTGTTGCGAGGTAGTCGTTTGCGCTTGGGTGGGCTGCTTTGCATCTGCGGACCGTACTCGGGGGCAGGTGTTGCACTTCAGTCTTGAATCCGCTGACGGTGAATCACCGGCATTCATGCTGAAGCGAACCTGGCCAGAAGTTCCCGCCCGCACTCGCACCCGGACTTGATGGCACCTGCATAGGGATTTCCCGAGTTGAAGCCAGACTAACTACCGTTAGATTAACGCCATGCAAACAAGGCATCGCGCCTACCGAACGGCAAGGCACATGGCAGGCACGCTGCCCAACACGGCCAACACGAGACAACCTTTGAGAAAATTAACTGCCCCCTCGAACGGCACCCTGGCAACCAGAGACCATGGTCGCGCCCATGCACCCGGCCCATCCGAGCCGAAGGTCTGCACGACTGCGGCTGCCATCCTGGCGCACCCCTCCACTACGCTCGACCGGCAAACCCGTTCAATGGTTAAGTCGCCGCAGCACAGTGCAAGTAGCGGCCTGTCATGCTGAATCTCACCAATGTCCAGATCGTTTACGACAACACCATCGAGGCGGTGCGAGAGGTCTCATTGGCCGTCGGCAAAGGTCGCATAGTCGCCCTGCTCGGTTCCAACGGGGCCGGGAAATCAACCACGCTCAAAGGCATTTCGGGCGTTCTGTATCCGGAAGACGGTGAGATCAAGGGTGGCCAGATCACGTTTGAAAACCGCCAGCTGACCGGCCTGGCGCCGGACGAAATCGTGCGCGCCGGCGTGGTCATGGTGCCCGAGGGGCGCCGCCTGTTCGACCAGTTGACGGTCGAGGAAAACCTCGTGATGGGCGGCTACACACGCAGTCTGACCGACGCCAGGCGCCAGATGGAGATGGTGTATGGGCTGTTCCCGCGTCTGGTGCAAAAACGCAGCACGGTGTCGGGCTACCTGTCGGGCGGCGAACAGCAGATGGTGGCCATCGGCCGCGCGCTGATGTCGTCCCCGAAACTGCTGATGCTCGACGAGCCCACGCTCGGTCTGGCGCCACAGATCAGCGAAGAGATTTTCGACATCATCACCCGCCTGTGCCGCCAGGAAGGCATGGGCATTCTCCTGGTGGAGCAGAACGCACAGATGGCGCTGGCCATTGCCGACTATGGCTACATCATGGAAAACGGCCGCGTGGTGCTCGACGGTGAGGCCGACAAGATGCTGCGCAACGACGACGTGCGCGAGTTCTACCTAGGCTTCGGCGAAGGTGGATCGCGCAAGAACATGCGCGAGGTGAAGCATTACAAGCGGCGCAAACGCTGGCTGTCCTGAGAAAAAAAACATGAACGACACATTGTTAAGGGTCGAAACCCTGTCCAAGCGCTTCGGCGGCGTCGAAGCCGTTGCCGGTGTCAGTTTTCACGTTCGGCGCGGTGAAATCTATTCCCTGATCGGCCCCAACGGGGCCGGCAAGACGACCACCTTCAACATGATCAGCGGCGTCGTCAAGCCCAGCAGCGGCACCGTGCATTTCGATGGCAGCGACATCACCGGCATGCCGGCACACCGCCTGGCCGCCATCGGCATCGGTCGGACCTTCCAGAATCTGGCGGTGTTCAAACATGCCAGCGTGGTGGACAACCTGCTGGTCGGCCGCCACTGCCACATGGCCACCAACGTGCTGGATGCCTCGTGGTTCTTCGGACGGGCGCGGCGCGAGGAGCTCGAACACCGTCGCAAGGTGGAAGAGATCATCGATTTTCTCGAAATCGAGGAAATTCGCGACATGCCGGTGGGCACCCTGTCCTATGGCCTGCAAAAGCGGGTCGAGTTGGGACGCGCACTGGCCACCGAGCCCAAGTTGCTGCTGCTGGACGAAATGGTGTCGGGCATGAACAGCGAGGAGACCGAAGACATTGCCCGCTTCGTGCTGGACATCCGCGACGAACTCGGCATTTCGGTCCTCATGGTCGAGCATGACATGGGCATCGTGATGGACATCTCCGACCGCGTCTGCGTGCTCAACTTCGGCCGCAAGATCGGCGAGGGCACGCCGGCCGAGATATCGGCCAACCCGGCCGTGATCGACGCCTACCTGGGCAGCAAAACCAAGGAGGCCGCGTGATCGACAACCTGGACGCGTTACTGCGCGACGGCAACACCACATTCCCCAAGCTGCTCCAGCACTGGGCACAGCGCTTTCCGGATGCGCTCGCGTTTCGCGAGAAAGATTACGGCATCTGGAACCGGATGACCTGGCAGCACTATTTCGAAACGGCGCGCCGCTTCGCCCTCGGTCTCAAGTCTCTGGGCTTCGACAAGGGCGACCGGCTGGCGATTGCCAGCGAGGACAGTCCGCAGTGGATGTTCACCGACCTGGCCACGCAAGCCATCGGCGGTGTCGTGGTGGGCATCTACCCCACCAACCCGTGGCCGGAACTGCAGTACATCGTGCACCACTCGAACAGCAAGTTCGTGGTCTGCGGCGATCAGGAACAGGTCGACAAGGTGCTCGACGCCATGGCCAAGCACGACACCGGCCTGCCCGACCTGGTGAAGATCATCTGCGTCGACATGAAGGGGATGCGCGGCTACAAACACGACAAGCTGATGTCGTTCGAGGACGTGCTTGAGCTAGGAGACCAAAACGCCGCGGCATCGCCCCAGCACGCGAGCGCCTTTGATCGTGCCATCGAGGACACCCAGCCCGATGACACCTGCATGCTGGTCTACACCTCGGGCACCACCGGGCCGCCCAAGGGCGCGATGCTGTCGCACCGCAACCTGATCGTCACCGTTGACAAGCTCAAAACCCATTTCAAGCTCGACCGGCACAACTACGAAGTGGTCTGCTACCTGCCGTTGTGCCACGTGGCCGAGCGTGCCTTCTCGACGGTCATGCACCTGCTCACCGGTGGCGTGGTCAATTACGCCGAATCGATCGACACGGTAGCCGTCAATCTGCGCGAGATCGCACCCACGGTGTTTTTGGGCGTGCCGCGCATCTGGGAGAAGCTGCAGCAAGGCATTTTGATCCGCATGCAGGACGCCTCGCGCTTTCAGCGCTGGGCTTTCCAGCGCTGCTTCGATGCCGGGCGCCGTCTGTTCGAAAAGGTCGAGGCGCAAGGGGGCCAGCGCAGTCTGTTGGATCGCCTGCACTTCTTCGTTCTGTGGTTGCTGATGTTTCGCAATCTGCAGAAATTCGTCGGCCTGGACCGCATGCAGTGCGGCTTCTGTGGCGGCGCCAGCGTCTCGCCCGAGGTACTGAAGTTCTTCCGCATCCTCGGCATTCCGGTGTACCAGGTCTACGGCATGACCGAGTCCGGCGGGGTGATCTTCTTCCAGCATGAAAAAGCGATCAAACTGGGCGCCACCGGCCTGCCCATCGACGGCCTGAACTGGAAGATCGCGGAGGACGGCGAGCTCGTCGTCAAGCACCCCGCCGTGTTCAAGGGCTACATCCACGACGAAGGCGCCACCGCCAAGACCGTGGTGGACGGCTGGCTGCACACGGGCGACATCGTGGCGCTGGCTGACAACGGCGAGCTGATGATCGTTGACCGCAAGAAGGCCATCATCATCACCAGCGGCGGCAAGAACATCGCGCCCTCGGAGATCGAAAACGCGCTCAAGGACAGCCTGTATGTGCGCGAGGCGATCATCCTGGGCGACGGACGCCACTATTTGGCGGCGCTGATCCAGGTCGACTACGAAACGGTCGGCAAGTGGGCACAAGAACGCAAACTGGCCTACACCACCTACAAGAGCCTGGCCGCGCTGCCCGAGGTGCGCGAACTGATCGACGAGGACGTCAAGCGTGTGAACAAGCTGTTTGCCCGGGTCGAGAACATCCGCAAGTTCCTGATCCTGGAAAAAGAACTCGACCACGACGACGGCGAACTCACCGCCACCCAGAAGGTGCGCCGCAACGTCATCGAAAAAACCTTCGCGAAAGAGATCGCGATCATCTACGGCGCAGGAGCGGGCTGATGGACTATTTTCTGCAACTGGTCATTTCCGGCATCGCCGTGGGCCTGCTCTACGGCTTCATCGGCATGGGCTTTGCGATGATTTACCGCGCCACCGGCGTGGTGAACTTCGCCCAGGGCGAGCTGATGATGCTGGTGTCCTACATCGCCTTCACCCTGGCCGGCACCTTCCAATTTGGCTTCTGGCTCATGCTGGCAGCAACTGTCGCGGCCTCGGTGCTGATTGGCCTTCTGATCGAGGTCTTGCTGATCCGTCCGATGCTTGGTCAGCCGGTGTTTTCCACGGTGATGGTGACCATTGGCCTGGCCGTGATCCTGCGCTCGGTGGTGGTGCTGATCTGGGGCGCAGACCCCATGCCGCTCAATGCCGGCCTGCCAACGGAGGTCATCAAGATCGGCCCGGCCGGCCTGTACCCGGCGCAGCTGTATTCCGTTGGGCTGATGGCGGCCGTACTGCTCGGCCTGTGGACCTTCTTTCGCTATTCGCGGGTCGGTATCGCCATGCGTGCCACCGCCAACGTGCAAACTGCAGCCCTGCTGATGGGCATCAATGTCAAGCGCATTTTCGCCTTGTCCTGGGCCCTGTCGGCGGGGCTCGCCGCCATTGCGGGCGTGTTGATCGGCGTGATCTACGACGTGAATCCCGGCATGTGGACGACAGGTCTGCGCAGCTTTCCCGCGGTCATCTTGGGCGGGCTGGACTCGGTGTTCGGCGCCGCACTCGGCGGCATCCTGATCGGGGTGGTCGAGAATCTGTCGGAAGGCTATATCGGCCGCGGCATGAAGGAGATCGCCGGTTTTGTTTTGATCCTCGTCGTCCTTATGGTCAGACCCTATGGCCTGTTCGGCAAACCTGAAATCGAGCGTGTCTGATGCGTAGCGGAAACTTCAAACAAAACTATCGTCAGCTGCTGGCACTGACCGACTCGGTTCCTGTCATCGTCTGGTCGTGTCTGCTGGTGGCGCTGCTGGCGGCCGCGCCACTGCTGCTGGCCAAGTACTATGTCTCCGTCATTCTGCTGCTGCTGATCACAGCGGTGGGGGTGTTGGGCCTGAACCTGCTGACCGGGACCACCGGGCTGATCTCGCTCGGGCACTCGGGGTTTCTGGCGGTCGGCGCCTACACGGCCGGCATCGTGGCCAGCAAACTTGGCTGGCCAATGCTGGCGTCCATCTTTGCCGGTGGCGTGAGCGCGGCCATCGCCGGGATCATCGTGGGCATACCCTCGCTGCGTCTCAAAGGGCTGTACCTGGCCATCACGACGATGGCATTTGCCGTGATCATCAACCACCTGATCCTCAACGGTGGCGACCTGACCGGAGGCTCGGAAGGCTTGACGGTGCCGCAACCCTCGCTGTTCGGTCAGGCGCTGGGGGCAGAACGTGGCTACTACTACGTGGTGCTGTGCTTTGTGGTGGTGTTCACCTTCATCACCCTGAACATCCTGCGCAGCCGCATTGGCCGGGCGTTCCAGGCGATTCGGGAGCACGACATCGCAGCCAAGGCCATGGGCGTCAACCTGGTGCGCTACAAGTTGCTGGCGTTCATGGTCAGCGCCTTCTACACCGGCATCGCCGGGGGCTTGCTGGCCTACTACACACGCTACCTGAATGTCGACAGCTTCAGCCTGCTGATATCGATCGAGGCGCTCTCCATGCTCATCGTCGGCGGCCTGGGTTCTGTAGCCGGCGCCTTGCTCGGAACGGCTTTCATCGTCCTGCTCAACGAAAGCCTGGGCTTCGTGTTCGGCATGATCGGCGCCAGCTTCGGCGGGTCGGGCTCCACTGCCGCCTATGAGATCAAAGGCGTCATTTATGGACTCGCGATTGTGTTGTTCCTGCGTTTTGAGCCCGATGGCCTGATGGGGCGATGGCGCGACATCAAGCATTACTGGACCCATTGGCCCTTCCGATTCTGACCCCGCAGCACACGCGCTGCTTATTCCATAGGAGACCTGCGATGCGAACACTACCGAAGCTGACCCAGCGCTTTTGCCTCGGCGCCCTCGCCGCACTGACCTTCGGCAGCGCACTGGCGGCAGATCCCGGGGTCACGAACGAGAAACTCGTGCTTGGCGCGGTCATCCCGCTGAGCGGCCCGCCCAGCATCATTGGCAAGGCCATTGCCACGACCCTGAAAGTTTGGGAGCAGGACGTCAATTCGCGCGGCGGCATCGGCGGACGCAAAGTCGACATTCGCATTGAGGACGACGGCTATGTGCCGCAGCGCGCTGTCCAGGGTCTGAAAAAACTGATTGATGTCGAACAGATCTTTGCATTGATCGGCACCTCCGGCTCGTCGCAGTTGCTGGCCATGCTGCCCATCATCGACGAGCAGAAAATTCCCGCCATCAACCATATCGCCGTCAACAGCGCCCACTTCAACCCACCGCACAAGACGCTGTTCAATATCGGGGCAACTTACTGCCAGGAGGTCTCTGCCAGCATGAAGCATCTGGTCACATCCCAGAAGCTGCAGGGATCGAAGTTCGGCCTGATCTTCCAGGAAGACGATTACGGCACCGACGTCAAATGCGGCTACGAACAGGCCCTGAAAGAGCTCGGCTTGAAAAGCAGCATCGAAGTTGCCTACAAACGCGGGGCGAAGGATTTTTCCGCCGAGGTGTTGAGCGTGCAGCGCGCCGGCGCCACCTTCGTGCTGACCGGCGGCATCATCACCGAAACCGCCGCCATGCTCAAAGAGATCGCGAAGAACCAGATGCAAGCCGTGCGCCTGGCCGCTCACCCTTCGCATCTGCCTGCGGTACTGGCCCTGGCCGGCCCGGCAGCAGACGGCGTGTACGTCGCCGAGTATGTGCCTCCAGTGACCGACATACAAACACAGGGCATTGGCAAACTCACCGCACTGACCTACAAATATTTTTCAGCCAATGAGGTCAAGGACATGAACCGGTATTCATTGACCGCCTATGTAGGTGTCCAGTTGCTCGAATCAGCGCTCAACGCATGTGCCAAAAACCTCACACGTGCCTGCGTGGTCGAAAAGCTCGAGCAGACCAAAAATTTCACCAGCGACGGCATCATGGCCCCATTGACCTTCGGGCCCAATATTCGACAGTCGGGGACCCGCCCCATTTTGCTCAAGGCGAATGCCAGCGCCGGGAAATTCGAGCGAGCCTCTGAATTTCTGAGTTCCAAGTAATCAAGACGACGTGCCACCAGCCCCTCCCCCATTACTCAACCAAGAGTGCCTTTTCATGACACGCAAATACTTTCGATATGCCGCCACCAGTCTGCTCAGCATGGTTATCAGCCTGACGGCCACGACCGCCGCTGCTGCCGACCCCGGTGTGACCGACGCCAAAATCGTCCTCGGCTCGGTGACGCCCGTCAGCGGCCCACCTAGCCTGCTGGGCAAGGCCCACATGCTTGCCTTGCGGGTATGGGAGCAGGATGTCAACGCCCGTGGTGGCATCAACGGCCGCAAGGTGGAAATTCGCCAGGAAGATGACGGCTATGTGCCTCAGCGTGCTGTGCAAGGCGTCAAGCGACTGGTCGACGTGGAAGGCATCTTCGGCCTCATCGGCACCTCGGGCTCAGCGATGCTGCAAGCCATGCTGCCCTACATCAACGAGCAAGGCTTGCCAACTATCAACGCGATGGCCGTGGCAGCAGCGCACTTCACTCCACCGAACAAAACGGTATTTGTGATCGGGCCAACCTATTGTCAGGAGTTGAGCTCCGCCATGAAAAACATGGTCGCTAGCAAGAAGTTGCAAAAGGAGAAGTTTGCGCTGGTCTATCAGGATGACGAGTTTGGCAGCGACGTGCGTTGCGGCTACCAGAAGGCGATCAAGGATCTGGGGCTTAACAGCGTGTCCGAGATCTCCTTCAAGCGTGGCACCAAGGACTTCTCGGCTGAGATGCTGAGTCTGAAGCAGGTGGGAGCGACCTTTCTCGCGTCGGGCGGCGTGGTAGCCGAGCATTCGATGCTGATGAAGGAATCCGCTAAAAACCAGATGTCGCTGACCTTCCTTGCCGTGCATTCGGCCCACCTGACCCCTGTTCAGGCGCTCGCCGGTGCCGCGGGCGACGGCTACTTCGTCGCAGACTATGTCCCGCCTCTGACCGACCTGTCGGTGCCAGGCATGGCCAAGTTCATGGGGTTGGCACAGAAATATCTGTCAGCCGACGAGTTGAAGTCGCTCAACCGCTATTCGATCACAGCCTACGTCGGTGCGCTGCTAATGGAAGACGCGATCCGCCGCTGTGGCAAGGCGCTGACCCGCGCCTGTGTCGTCGAGAAGCTGGAGACAACCAAGAACTTCAGCACCGATGGGCTGGCTTCTCCCATCAGTTTCGGCCCCAATGACCGGCACTCGCCGAGCAGCGTGCTCGTGTTGCGCTCGGACGCCAAAAACTCCCGCTTCGAGCGCGTGTCCGAACCCATCCCCGTGCTCGATTGACACCAGACGCCGTTCGTCACCCGCCGTACAACTGGTTCCGCCCGTGTTTCAAAAAGTTCTGATCGCCAACCGTGGCGAGATCGCGCTGCGGATCCTGCACACACTCAAGGGCATGGGGCTCGCCACCGTGGTGGCCCACCACGCGGTGGACGCCGATAGCCCGGCCGTGCTGGAGGCTGACGAGTCGGTCGAATTGCACGGCTTGACGCCCGTGGCGGCCTACCTCGATATCGCGCAGTTGGTTGAAGCGTGTCGGCGCATTGGGGCACAGGCGCTGCATCCCGGTTACGGCTTCCTGTCTGAAAACGCGGCGTTTGCGCGTGCGCTGGAAGCTGCTGGCATCGTCTTCATTGGCCCGCGTCCGGACAGCATCGAACTGATGGGCGACAAGGTGCGCGCGCGCAGCTTCGTCGCCCAACGCGGCTTTCCGGTGGCACCGAGCGCCATCGAGGACGATGACCCGGCCAGCTTCGTCGAGCGCGCCAGGGCGCTCGGCGCGCCGCTGCTGATCAAGCCTTCAGCCGGCGGTGGCGGCAAGGGCATGCGCATCGTGCGTGACCTCGCCGTGTTGGATCGCGAGATCGAGACCGCACGGCGCGAAGGTGAGCGCTATTTTGGCGACGGTCGGCTGTTTGTCGAGCGCTATGTGGAGCGCCCGCGGCACATCGAGGTGCAGGTGATGGGCGACGCGCATGGCCAGTTGGTGCATTTCTGGGAGCGTGAATGTTCAGTGCAGCGACGCTTCCAGAAAATCATTGAAGAAACCCCCTCCCCGGCCCTTTCACCGGTGCAGCGCCACGATATTTGCGAAGCCGCAGCCGGCATTGCCCGCGCCGCCAACTATCGCGGCGCCGGCACCGTGGAGTTCATCTACGGCGCCGGTGGCGAGTTTTACTTTCTTGAGATGAACACGCGTCTGCAGGTCGAACACCCGGTCACCGAAATGGTGACGGGCTTTGACCTCGTTCGCGAACAGGTACGCGTCGCCCAGGGTGAGCCGCTCGGCTACACCCAGGCGGACATCGTGCAGCTTGGTCACGCCATCGAATGCAGGCTTTACGCCGAAGACGCCGAGCATGATTTTCGCCCCTCCACCGGTGACATCCTGTGCTGGCGACCACCCTCTGGTTCCGGCGTGCGGGTTGATGCCGGCGTGCGCGAAGGACAGGCGGTAACTGCCGCATTTGACCCCATGATCGCCAAAATTATTTGCCATGGAAACACGCGTGCACAGGCTATCGAACGCTCCATCCTGGCGCTTGAGCAATCGGTGCTGTTGGGTCTGACCACCAACGCACGCTACCTCACGCGGGTACTGCGCCATGCCGAGTTCCGTGCTGGGCAGGCCGACACCGGCATGCTGGCACGCTGCGCCGACGAGCTGCGCGAGTCTCTCACCCCCGATGACATCGACCTGGTACTGGCATCGGCGGTGCTCGCCGACCGCGAACTGTTGCGCGCCGTTCACTCCATTCCCGCGATGCACGCCGCCATGGGACCCTGGAGGAATTGACGATGCGCCGCCGCTATGTCATCAATGGCAAGGTCCATGACCTCGTGGTAACACGTGGAGCGAATGGCGTGTTCCACGTCAGCCATGGCGAACGCAAATTCGAGATGCAGGGGAAGACGCTGCCTGATGGCCGTTGGCGGGTCACCGTGGATCAGCGCCCGCAAGCCGTCTGGATCGCCGCGCAAGGCGACAGTCGATTCGTGCACAGTGCGGCCACCGGTGCCCTTGAAGTCGAGGTGATCGATCTCAGCGCAGCCTCCGGCGGCGACCGGGCCGGTGCCGCTTCCGACTTGCTGCAGGCGCCAATGCCCGGCACGGTGATCGCGGTTCATGTGGCAGCCGGCGATGCCGTGCACACGGGCCAACCGCTCATCGTGATCGAAAGCATGAAGCTGGAAACCACGCTGACGGCACCGCGCGACGCCCGGGTCAAGACTGTGTACTTTGCCGTTGGCAACACCTTCGCTCTCAAGTCCACCCTCGTGACGCTGCAAGACCCCTGAGAACCGATTGATGAAACGCATCGACTCCCGCATCGACACCGCATCCGAAGCGTTCCGGCGAAACCATCAAGCCATGAGCGCCATCGTCGCGAATTTTCGCGAGCGCATGGAAATCACGCGCCACCAACGTCCGCCGCATGAGATCAAGCGCGTGCGCGCGCAGGGCAAATTACTGGTACGTGAACGGCTGGACCTGCTACTAGATCCCGGTACGCCCTTTCTTGAGTTCTCGGCGCTGGCTGCCTGCGAGGACTACAACGGCGAGGTCCCGGGTGCCAACGTGGTCACTGGCCTGGGCGTGGTCAGTGGCCGCGAGGTGCTGATCCACGCCGACGATTCCAGCGTCAAGGGCGGTGTCTGGTACACGCTCACGCCACGCAAGCTGGCACGACTGCTGGACATCGCGCTGGAGAACCAGTTGCCGGTCCTGCATTTGTGCGACAGCGGCGGCGCCTTCCTTGAAGAACTGTCAGGCGTGTACATCGAGGGTGGCCGGGTGTTCCGCAACCAATGCCTGCTGTCCAAGGCCGGCGTGCCGCAGGTCGCGATGGTGTTCGGCAACTGCACCGCCGGCGGTGCCTACATCCCGGCGCTGTGCGATTACAGCATCATCGTGCGTGGCACCGGCGGCGTGTTCCTCGGCGGGCCACCGCTCGTGAAGGCCGCCACCGGTGAGGAGCACACCGCCGACGAGATCGGAGGCTGTGATTTACACACCCAGGTATCCGGCACGGTCGACTACCCGGCTGACAATGAGGCCCACGCCATCGCGATTTGCCGCGAGATCGTTGCGCAGTTCAAGCCCGCGACGAAAAGCTACCTGCCAGAACGCGATGCCGAGCCACCCTACTACGACCCCGACGAAATGCTGGGCATCGTCTCGCCCGACCACCGGGTGCAGTTTGACCAGCGCGAACTCATTGCCCGCATCGTCGACGGCAGCCGCTTCCACGAATACCAACCCGCTTATGGCACCACGCTGATCTGCGGCTACGCCTACATCTGGGGGTACCGCGTGGGCATCCTCGCCAACAACGGCGTGTTGTTCAGCGACAGTTCCAAGAAAGCGGCGCACTTCATCTCGCTGTGCAATCAGAACCGTACACCGCTCGTGTTTCTTCAAAACACCACCGGCTACATGATCGGCCGCAACTACGAAATGGAAGGCATCACCAAGGACGGCGCCAAGATGTTGATGGCGCAGGCTGGCAGCGAGGTGCCCAAGTTCACCGTCATCACCAGCGCAGCTTTCGGTGCGGGCTATTACGGCATGTGCGGACGGGCGTGGGATCCACGGATGATCTGGGCCTGGCCGAACGTGCACATGGGGGTGATGGGCCCCGATCAGGCCGCCAACACCTTCGCCGACGTGAAAATCGCCCAGTTGCGCCGCAAGGGCCACACGCCCGATGAGGCCGAGATGGCGCAATTGCGCCAGCGCGTGTACGAAAAGGCCGAACGCGAATCCAACGCCTACTTTGCCACCTCGCGCTTGTGGGACGACGGTCTGCTGGCGCCCACTGACACCCGCAACGCACTGGGCATGGCACTCTCAGCCGCCGCACACGCCCCGATCGCCGACCCGCACTACGGAATTTTCCGATTCTGAAGGGACAACATGACAGAAGACACCACCTTCGGCTTCGACGATGAAGCCCTCGCAACCCGCCCCACCGTCTACCAGAGCGGACTCTTCGAAGGCCAGGTGGTGATGGTCAGCGGCGCCGGCAGCGGCATCGGCAAAGCCATCGCCTTCCTGTACGCGCGCCTGGGCGCCAAGCTGGTCATCTGCGGGCGCGACCCAGCCAAGCTAGAGAGCTGCGCCGAATGGCTGCGCCGGCTCGGCAGCCCTGATGTGCTGGTGCACCCCATGACGATCCGTGATCCCGAGCAGGTGGAACAGTTGATCGACGTGGCCTGGCTGCACTTCGGACGCATCGACGTGCTCGTCAACAACGCCGGCGGGCAATTCCCGCAGCGGGCGCTGGACTACAGCGTCAAGGGCTGGAAGGCGGTGATCGACACCAACCTGAACGGAACCTGGTACATGATGCATGCGATGGCGCGCCGCTGGCAGGGCACCGGCACGCGGGGCAACATCGTCAACATCGTCGCCACCTTCCAGCGGGGCATGCCGGGCGTGGCGCACACCTGCGCTGCGCGCGCCGCGGTGACTCACCTGTCTAAAACTGTTGCAGTGGAGTGGGCGCAGCATGGCATCCGCGTCAATTGCATAGCGCCTGGAGCGATCGCCAGCACCGGCTTTCGTCAGTACTCCCCCGAGGCGGTGAAGGCCTTCGCCGGAGCCAACCCGATGAAACATGTCGGTGACGTGCAGGACGTGGCCGAGGCCGCGGTCTACCTCAGCGCGCCCAGCGGCAAGTTCGTCACCGGCGAACTGCTCACGGTGGATGGCGGCGGCGTGCTCTGGGGCGAAGTCTGGACCATCGCCAAACCCGATTACTTCAAGGTGAACACATGAATTCGGCTGACTCGCAACACCCCAAGTTCGGCCCGGGCGACGAGGCCCTGGCCGCACTCCCGACGGTATATCGCGACGACCTTTTCGCCGGCAAAGTGGTGCTGGTGTCGGGCGCCGGCAGTGGCATCGGCAAGGCGATTGCCTTCCTGTTCGCGCGGCTGGGTGCCACGCTCGCCATCTGCGGGCGCAAGGCCGACAAACTCGAGGACTGCGCCGAAAAACTGCGCGCGCTGTCGGGCCGTGAGGTAATCACCTACCCGATGACCATCCGCGACCCCGAGCAGGTGGACGCCATGCTCAGTGCCGTGTGGGAACGTTTGGGCGGCGTCGACGTGCTGGTCAACAACGCTGGCGGCCAGTTTGCCGCCCATGCGATGGACTTCAACGTCAAGGGCTGGAACGCGGTGATCGACACCAACCTCAATGGCAGCTGGTACATGATGCAGGGCGCGGCCAGGCGCTGGGTGGAGCAAGGCCGGCCCGGCAACATCGTCAACATCACCGCCGCCATCGACCGCGGCCTCACGGGCATGGCGCACACCACCGCCTCGCGCGCGGGCGTCATTGCGCTGTCCCGCACGCTGGCCATCGAGTGGGCAGAGCACGGCATCCGCCTGAACTGCATTGGCGCAGGCGCCATCGAGAGCAACGGTTTCAACAACTACCGCGAGGAAAACGTTTCCACTTTCTACTCGTGCAATCCGATGAAACGGGCCGGCGACGTGCAGGACATCGCGGAGGCGGTGGTCTACCTCGCCGCACCCTCGGGCAAGTTCATCACCGGCGAGGTGCTCAACGTCGAAGGCGGGATGCTGCTGTGGGGCGAGTTCTGGCCAGCCGGAAAGCCCGACTACTTCAAGGTCGATCAAGAGTGACCTCGCAGCCTCCTCTTCCGTCGGCAACGTACTCCCACGGGCCTTTTCAGCAGCTCGTCGGGTACGACATCCTGCACAACGAGCGCGGCCTGTATTTCCGGCTGCCGATCCGGCGCGACCACCTCAACCCCCACGGCGTGCTCCACGGCGGCGTGCCCCTGACCTTGCTCGATGCGGTCGGGGGCAGAACCCTGATCGACCGGCCGATCCCGGGCAGCGGCCAGCTCATCCAGTCGTCGGTAACGGTCACGCTCACTGTGGATTTCATGCGTGCGGTCGGCACAGGAATCCTGTTTGCATCGGCAACGCCTGACCACATCGGCAAGACGGTGGCCTATGTGTCGGTGAAGGTCACGCTCGACGCACTCGACGGAGACATCGTGTCGCGCGGCATCGGCACCTACCGCATCTACACCAAGTCACTGGTCAAAGCGGTCTGATCGGTGCTCGGCGGAGACCGCCCGGCAAAGCACTGCGGCTCAATGCAAATGATCATCGGGCGGCGGAAGGATTTTCAGCTCGCGGTTGATGCGTTCGATTTGGTCGGGCTGAAACTGCGTCGAATGCCTGTGGTCCATTTTCCCCAGCCCCCACCATTCTTCGACTACAAGAGTTCGTCGTCGTGTTCGCCAATGAACGGCGCGGGGCTTGGGCGATCAGTCACCGTCCGGCTGAACCTCGGTGCCGGTGAAGGTTGGAGCACGCCGTCTCGCTCAAAGAAAGTGCCGCGCGCACTGTTGTGTGGATGATGTGCAGCCTCTTCCAGAGTCAGCACCGGTGCAAAGCACACGTCGGTCCCTTCCAGCAACGCACACCAGTGCGCTCTCGGCTGGATGCGGAAGATGTCGGCGATCTGGCGTTTGAGCGTCGGCCAGACGGCCGGATCGCGTTGCCGTTGAAACTCGGGATCGTTGATGCCTAGCTTCTCCAGCAGCAACACATAGAATTGGGGTTCCAGTGATGCGATCGAGATCCATTTCCCGTCAGCGCACTCATAGGTGTCGTAGAAATGCGATCCGCCATCCAACAGATTGGCCTGCCGTTCATTCTTCCACATTCCCAGCGCTTTGAGGTCGCAGACGATGGAGGTCAGCAGCGCCGCGCCGTCGGTGATCGCAGCATCGACCACCTGACCACGGCCAGAGGTGCGCGCTTCAAGCAAAGCGCAAACGATGCCAAAGGCAAGCATCATGCCGCCGCCGCCCAGGTCGCCGACCATCGCCGGCGGCGCTACTGGCCCGCCGTCCGAGCGGCCAATCATGCTGAGCGCGCCCGACAGCGCGATGTAGTTGATGTCATGACCGGCGGCCTGCGCGAGCGGGCCGTCCTGGCCCCAGCCGGTCATGCGCCCGTAGACGAGTCGTGGGTGGCGTGCCAGCAGCACGTCTGGGCCCAAACCCAGCCGCTCCATCACGCCCGGGCGAAAACCTTCAATGATCGCGTCGGCCCCGTCGACAAGTGCCAGCACCCGCTGCACGTCTGCGGGCGACTTCAGGTCGACCGCCACCGAACGGCGACCGCGGTGCAACACGCTGCGCCGCCCACTGGCAAGGAAGGTGCCATCTCCGCGGTCTTTTCCCTTGTCGGCCTTGCGATCCAGGCGGATCACGTCGGCGCCCATGTCGGACAGCAACATTGCGCAGAACGGTCCGGGGCCAATGCCGCCGAACTCGATCACTTTCAAACCTTGCAAGGGACCACTCATTTGTTGTTGCTCCTCAAACCGAACTAAAACCACCAGCCAACCGACTGCTACCCCAACCAGCGCTTGCGTCGCTTGTAGTGCTTTACCTCGCGAAAGCTCTTGCGCACCCCCTCGCGGTCCAGGCCGAGATAAAACTCGCGCACATCCTCGTTGTCGCGGAGTTCCTGGGCCTGCCCCTCCAGCACGATGCGACCGCTCTCCATGACATAACCATAGTCGGCGATCTCCAGGGCGACGCGTGTGTTTTGCTCGACGATGAGCAGCGACAGCCCCTGCTCACGCAGGTGGCGCAGCACGCTGAAGACTTCCTCGACCATGCGCGGCGCCAGCCCGAGTGACGGCTCGTCGATCAGCATGAGTTTGGGCTCGGCCATGATTGCGCGCCCGATCACCAGCATCTGCTGCTCGCCGCCCGACAGATAGCCGGCCGTGCGTTTTCGCAGTTCGGCCAGGCGCGGAATCGCTTCGTACACGCTGTCCATCGCCTGGCGCATCGCCTGCGCCGATGGAAACATGTGGCCGCCGATGATGAGGTTTTGCTCGACCGTCATGTGCTGCAGCACGCGCCGCCCTTCCATCACATGAACCAGACCACCGCGCACCACGGTCGCCGGATCGTGCCCCTGAATCGGTCGGCCGTCGAAGGTGATCGACCCGCCCGAGACGCGGCCATCTTCCGAGTCAATGACGCCGGAGATGGCTTTCAGGGTGGTGCTCTTACCTGCGCCGTTGGCGCCCAGCAGCGCCACGCACCCGCCTTCGGGGACCTTCATCGACACGCCCTTGAGCGCCAGGATCACCTCGGCATACAACACCTCAACGTTGGATAGAGTCAGCACCGCCGGATCGGCAGCCGCATGGGGCGTGGTCCGTTGATCCGGTGCTGCAGCAATGGCTGAATTCACCATTTAGGCACCACTGGCACGTTCACATCGGCTGCAGCCCGAACGACCTTGCCGTCCTTCATGGTCGCGATGTTGACCTTGGCGGTGCCGGTGGGAAAGGGGGTGTCGTTGCTGAAGTCCACGCCTGGCAGTATGCCCATCAGGTCGTTGCTGGTGAACTGGCTGTTCATCAAGGTCTCGCGCACCGCTTCGCCAGTGACTTTGCCGGCACCCTTGGCCTTGATGGTGGCCTCAATCGCGCGCACTGCCACGACGCTTTGGCCCAGGCCCATGATGGTCATGGCATTCCAGCCCGATTTCAGGCCATGCTTTTCCTGCAACATGCTGTAGAACTTGCGTGCGGTCGTGTCGTCTTCGCTGGCATCGGCGATGGCGCCCACTTCGAAATCACCGGCAAAGCCATTCGGGTCGCCCAGTGCCTTAGATGATCCCACCACGCCGTTGTGCAGCGAGAGCATGATCGGGACGTTTTTGCCCAGCGCCTGCAGCGCACGTTTGGTGGCCACGGCCTGGGCGGTGTTGGTCTGGATCACGATCACATCGGTGCCAGCATTGACCAGGCGACGCACCGCCAGGGTCAGGTCGGCCGGTTGCACTTCGGTCCAGATCGCCTCGACGAAGGTGGCTTTGTCCGGGTTGGCCTTGGTGTAGCTTTGCAGGCCCTTGGCCATGTCGGCATAAGCGGGGGTGGCTTCGGAGGTGATGATCGCCACCTTGACAGGGCGCTTGCCATCGAGTTTGGTGGTGCGGAACCATTCCAGGAATCCGCCCGCCTCGTGGGCGTAGGTGGGGCGCAGGTTCAGGGCCCATTGGTTGGGTTTCCAGCCGAAGCCGTAGGTGGCGGTGGCCATGACCATGGGAATCTTGTCTTCCGGCAAGCGCTGCTGCAACGCGGCGGCATCCGGGCCACCGAGGCCGAGCAGGATCGCGGGTTTGACTTCGGCCTTGATGCCGGGCCACAGGCTGGCGGTTTGCGCCACGTCGTAGCGGGTGTCGAAGGTTTTGACGACGATCTGCACGTTGAGTTTGCTGCCGACTTCCTTGTTCCACCACTCGATCACTGCGAGTCGCCCGCCCTGCATCTGGGACATGACGTTGGCGTAGGGGCCGGCGAAGTCGGCAAAGGCGGCCACGTTGATCGTCGTCGATTGCGCATGGGCGGGCGCATTCAGCAGCAGACCAGAGGCCAGGGCGGCCGTGAGTTTGAGAAAGGTATTGCGTTGCATGCTTGTCTCCAATTGTGGTGGTGGTGAGGAAAAGGGGCGGGGGATTGCGACTCGCTGTGCCGGGCGGGCTCAGTGGTGAAACGGCCAGAGCCGGTAGTTGGTTTTCAGGATGTTCCAGCGGTGCATCAGGCCTTTCGGTTCAAGCAGCAGGAACAGCGTGATGATGAGGCCGAGAAACACATTCATGCTGGCGAAGATCAGGTCGCTGCTCAGGCTGGGGATGCGCTCGACCAGGTCGGGCCCGAGGCTGGTGATGGTTTCCTGCACACCACGGATGAGCACGGTGCCTATCAGTGCCCCGACGATCGAGCCGAGCCCGCCGACGATCATCATGGCAATGAACCAGATCGAGTTGAACAGCGTGAACTGATCGACCGAGACGAAGCGCACCTGGTAGGCCCACAGGGCACCACCGATGCCAGCGTAAAAAGCGCCGAGCACGAAGGCGCGCGACTTGGCGCCGGCCACGTCAACGCCCATCATGCCGGCGGCCACATCGTCGTCGCGCACGGCGACAAAGGCGCGCCCGTGGCGGCTGCGCAGGATACCGAAAGCGCCGATGACCATCACCATGGTGACGACAAGAAACAGGTAGTACAGCGAGCGGTCGGTGTTGAACAAAAATGTGCCCATCCGCGCCGGCTCCAGGCTGAAGCCATTCACGCCGCCGAGCCAGGCTGAAGGCAGATTCAGCACAATGAAGTGAAAGATGAACTGGGCCGCGATGGTGGTCAGCGCGAGGTAAAAGCCCTTGATGCGCGCCGCCGTCATGCCAAACAACCAGCCGGCCAGCGCCGCTACCAGGCCCGCCACCGGCACCGCCACCCAGAACGGCAGCCCGGCCTTGACCTCGACCACGCTGGCGGCGTAGGCGCCGACGCCCATGAAGGCGGCCTGGCCCAGGTTGATTTGCCCGGCGTAGCCGGTGGTGATCTGCAGCCCGACCACCACGATGGACGTGACCAGCATCAGGTTGGCTACGGCTACCAGACGCGCCGAGGCGAACCAGGGGAGGAACAGGAGAATTGCGATGAACAGTCCCAGGGTGACCCATTGGGCGCGCGTACGGATCAGCGCGCGGTCGCGCGCATAACTGGTGGAAAAAATGCCGGAGGGATCCATGGGTCAGACTCTTTCAATGCGTTTCCAGCCGAACATGCCGGTCGGACGAACCACCAGCACCACCAGCATGAAGATATAGGGGACGACGGCGGCGGCATTGCCGCCGATCAGCGGGTCGATGTAGGCGGCGGTCAGTCCCTGCACGACCCCGACGATAATGCCCGCCAGCAGCAGACCGCCGATGGACTCGAGCCCGGCCAGCAGGGCCACCGGCAGGGCGGCGAAGCCGATTTCAGAGGACAGGAAGGTCAGCGACTTGCCGCTCAGGTAGACCATCGAAGTGATGACCGACAGAACGCCGCCAAGCGCCCAAGCGAAGGCGATGGAGCGGCGCACGCTGATGCCCATGGCCAGAGCGATCTGGTGGTCTTCGGCCACCGCCGACATCGCCAGCCCGCTGCGACTGCGGTTGAAGAACCAGTGCAGCGCCACGGCCGCCAGCACCGCGATGAGGCCACCAATGGCGAGCGAGCGCGGGATGATCATCTCGCCCAAGATGATTGGCGTGAGGGGAAAGATGGCGGGGAACTGACGCTCCTGCGGACCCCAGATCGCCAGCACCAGTCCACGCATCAGGATCAGTAGCCCGATGGTGACCATGATCATAGAGAACACCGACTCGCCAATCAGGCGCCTGAACAGCAGGCGTTCAATCACTAGCCCGATCAGCACCGAAATGCACAGTGCAACAGCGATGCCCAGCACCGGATGCATGCCGCGCGACTGGATGGCCCACCACAGCAGAAAGGCGCCCAGCACGATCATCTCGCCAATTGCCATATTGAAGACCTTGCTGGCGCGGTAGATGACGACAAAGCCCATGGCCACCAGCGAATACAGCAGGCCAAGCAGCGCGCCGTTGATGGTGTAGTTGATGAATTCGATGATCATGGTGTGTGTGTCTGGTCGATGTCGGTGGCCACCACGGTTGCGCGCAACACACCCTGGCGGCCGTCCTGGTAGGTCACGGCTATTTCGCAGGCAATGTCGGCGGCACCTGCATACAGTCCGTCAATCAGCGCCCCGTAGCGCACCTCGAGAAACTCTCGACGCAGCTTGCGCGTGCGCGTCAGTTCGCCTTCGTCGGGATCAAGCTCCTTCGGAAAATTGGCAAAACGCACCACCCGCGAGCCTTCGGGCAGCAGTTTGTTGATGCGGCGGATTTCGCCCTGCACCAGTTGCCGCACCTCGGGCCGCTGCGATAGGTCGGTGAAGGTGGAGAATGCGATGCGCCGCTCCTCGGCCCAGCGGCTGGTCACAGCCATGTCGATGTTGATCAGCGCGCCAACCCAGGGCCGGGTGGCGTCGCCCAGCACCATCACGTCCTTGATAAAGGGCGAAAAGCGCAACCGGGTCTCGATGAACTGCGGGGGATACGGGTGACCGCTGGCGAGTTTGACCAAGTGTTCCACCCGGTCGAGGTAGACAAGTTCTCCGCGCTCGGTCTTGCGCACTGCGTCACCGCTGACGTACCAGCCGTCGCGCTGGATGGTGGCGGTCTTCTCGGGCTTGCCCCAGTAGCCGAGAAAGCCGGTACCTCCGCGCAGCAACAGTTCGCCATTGTCCTCAATGCGCGATTCCAGCGGCGCGCCGAAGGCAGGGTCCACATCCAGTAGCGGGCCCACGGTTTCGAGGTCGCAGCGCTCGCCGCGGTGGCCAGCAATCAGACCAAACTCCGAGCAGCCATAAATATTGCGCAAGTGGACGCCCATGGCGTGAAATAAGCGAAACACGTCGGGTGCCATGGCGGTGCCGCCTGAAACCGCGACATCGCTGCGAATAAAGCCGAACTGATCGCGCACCGGGCGCAGGGCCAGCGCCTCGGCCACAGGCAGCAGCAGGCGCGACAGCCACGGTGCCGCGCGCCCTTCGAGTCGCGCCACATGCACGTCATGGCCGATGCGGATGCCCCAGCGGTAGATGCCGCGTGCCATCCAACTCGCGGCGAGCATGCGCGCCTCGATGGTGGCGGCGATGTTCTCCCATTGGCGCGGGCCAAACAGCACGATGTGCGGCGCAAGTTCGCGCACGTTGGGCAAGACCTGGTCGGGGCCTTCCGGGAAGTTGACCACCAGCGGCGTGATCAGCCCGAGGGTCACGCCCAGCAACTGCTCGGTGATCCAGGCCAGCGGCGTGTAAGACAAATATTCCATGCCGGCTTCCAGCGGCAACGCGCTCCTCATCCGAACCGCGTTGTCCATCAGCCAGCGGTGGCTGATCATCACGCCCTTGGGCTTGCTGGTGGTGCCGGAGGTGTAGGTCAGTAGTGCCAAATCGTCCGCTTGGCCGGCGTTGACTTCACGTTCGAAGCGCTGCGGGTGCCTCTCGTGCTGGCGCCGACCTTCAGCGGTCAGGTCATCAAAGGATTGCAGCAGCGTATGCCGGTACGACCACATGCCCGAGTTGTCCCAGTAGGCGATGCCCCGGATGTCGGGCAGCCGCTCCAGCAGCGCAAGCGCCTTGTCAACCTGCTCCTGATCCTGCGCGAAGATGAAGCGGGCCTTTGAATCCTCGCACAGGTAGTGCAACTCGTCGACGGTGGCGTCAGGGTAGACCGATACGATTTTGACGCCCAGTGACTGGGCCGCAAACAGCGCCCAGTAGTGCTCTGGTTCGTTCTCGCCGATCACAATCGCGGTTTCGCCACGCTGCAGGCCCTGCGCCGCCGCGCCAAGCGCAATGCTGCGCGTTCGATCAAACACGTCGGCCCATGTATGGCAGCGCCACATACCTTTGCGCTTGACGCGCTGCGCCAGCAACTGTGGATGTTCCCGGGCGTGGGCGAACAACTTCTGCGGCAGGGTCATGACGACTTCTGGGGCGGGGTCGGTCGCACTCATGCCGCTGCTCCCAAGTAGGCCTGGATCACGGCCGGGTCGGCCTGCACTTGTGCAGGCGTGCCGTCGGCGATCTTGCGGCCAAAGTCGAGCACCGCCACGCGGTCTGCCAGATCCATGACCACCCCCATGTCGTGCTCCACTAGCACAACCGGGATGCGCTTGGCCTCGCGCACGTCTATGATGAAACGGGCCAGATCTTCTTTTTCTTCGGTGTTCATGCCGGCCATGGGTTCATCCATTAACAGAACCTTGGGTTCCATCGCCAACGCACGGCCCAGGTCAACGCGCTTGCGAAGACCGTAGCCGAGCGCGCCTACCGGCTGGTGGCGGATATTCTCAATTTCAAGGAAGTCGATGATTTCCTCGACTGCTTCCCGGTGCAGCGTTTCTTCACGCTGGGTCCAGGGAAAGTAGAGAAATGCCTGCGCCAGATTTGATCGCATCTTGCTGTAGCGGCCGACCAGGATGTTGTCGATCACGCTCATGTTGGAGAACAAATGGGTGCCCTGAAAAGTGCGCACCACGCCTTCGCGCGCGATCTGGTGCACCGCGCGGCCTTTGATGTCTTGACCACGGTAGTGAACGCTGCCTTGTTGCGGCAGATAGAAGCCGCTGAGCACGTTCATCAAAGAGCTCTTGCCCGCGCCGTTGGGCCCAATGATGGCCAGCAGCTCGTTGTCACGCACATCGATGGCGACCTCGGCCAGCGCGGTGACACCGCCAAAGCGCAAGGTGATGTCCCGCGCCTGCAGCACCGAAGCCTCGCTGGATGGGCTAATCGAGGAGTTAGAGGTCATGGGTTAGGAGAAGGCGTTGATGCCGGTCAGGGCGCGGCCAATGATGAGTTTCTGGATTTCGGTGGTGCCGTCGGGAATCGGCATCATGCGTGCGTTTCTGAACAACAATTCAACGCCGAAGTCTTTGGTTATGCCGTTGCCGCCGTGAATCTGCACTGCTTTCGACGTGACATTGACCGCCATCTCGGTCGCGTACCATTTGGCCATGGCGCTTTGCACCTCGCTGCGCACGCCGTGGTCGATCAGGTTGAAGGCGCGGTAGACCAGCAGACGCGCGGCGTCGAGTTCGGTCGCGGCTTCGGCAAGCATGCCCTGGATCAATTGATGGCCGCCGATGGGCTTGCCATGCTGGCGGCGTTCCTTCGAATAGGCCACCGCCTTGTCGAGCGCCGCCTGTGCGATGCCCACCGAGGTAAGACCGACCATAGGACGCGCTTTCTCGAACAGCACCATGGTGTTCTTCAGGCCGGTGCCGGGGGCTATCATCATGTTGGCGGCCGGCACGCGCGCGCCATCGAAGAACAGCTGAGCGGTCGAGGTGCTGTTGAGCCCGAGCTTGTCGATGTTGCGGCTTTCGTAGCCGTGTTCGGCGCGGTCCACCAAGATCATCGAGATGGCGCCAGAACCTTCTTGTGAGGTACGCACGATGACCATGCAAAAGTCGGAGTAGTGGCCGTTGGATATCCAGGTTTTCTCCCCGGTGACAATGTAGTGGTCGCCATCGCGCTGGGCACGGCAGGTGACTTCAGCCACGTTGGAGCCGACCCCGGGCTCGCTGATGCCGCTGCAGGCAATGATTTCGGCGCGTACCATGCGTGGCAAATATTTCTCACGCATGGCCACGTTCGTGCAGACCTCCAGCGAATAGGCGCCGAGCTGCTGAATCAACAGCGAGATTGCCACGTCGCCGGAGATGCGAGCGAGTTGCTCATACATCAGTGCATAGGTGAGCCAGGGCATGCCCAGACCACCATGTTCCTCGGCAATGATGCCGTTGCCGCCCATGCCGTAGGGCAGCATCTTCTGGAAGATCTCCAGCATCACCTCTTTTTCAATTAGCTTGTCGGGCTGGTAGCGTTCGACAATCGGACGCAGTTCGGTCTCCAGGAAGCGAGTGAAGCCTTCCACGGCCATGCGCTGTTCTTCGGTGGGGAGGAAATTCATGGTGCTGGTCTCGGTGTGTTGTCGGTCTCGTTCAGCGAGTGCTCATGCGTGCACCGGCATCAATGTGCAAACAGGTCGCATTGATATAGGGGTTCTCGACGATGGAGCGCACCAGGTGGGCCAGCTCGCTGGCTTGACCCATGCGGCGCGGGAACAGAATCATGCGGTCAACGATGGCCAGTGCGACCTTCTTTGGCAGGCCCGCGACCATCGGCGTTTCGAACAAGCCCGGCGCAACCGCTACGCAGCGGATGCCCAGATCGGCCAGGTCCCGTGCCACCGGCAGCGTGAGGCCGATCACCCCGGCCTTGCTGGCGGCGTAGGCCGCCTGTCCCATCTGGCCGTCCTGTGCGGCACCGGACGACAGGTTGATGATGACGCCGCGCTCATCACCCTCAGGCTCATTGCGCGCCATCGCCACGGCTGCCAGGCGCAGCACGTTGAACGTGCCGGTCAGGTTGACGGCAATCACCTTGTCCCACAGTGCCAGGGGAAAGGGTTTTCCATCGGACAAGGTCTTGGCTGCGTCGGGCACGCCAGCGCAGTTGATGCAAATGTGAATGGCGCCAAAACGGGCCAGGGTTGCGTCGATGCCCGCCTGCACCTGTGACTCACTGGTGACATCCACCTGCTCGAACATGGCGGCAGAACCCAGTTCGTTGGCTGCCTGTACACCACGCTCGCTGTCGCGGTCGAACAATGACAACCGCGCGCCGCCTTCGGCGAGCGCATCAGCCACCGCGCGTCCCAGGCCTGAAGCACCACCTGTGATAGTGGCCACCTTGTCGTGAACAATCATTTTTGCCCTTCAGCGACCGAGAATGGTGATGGCGGCCACGGCTTCTTCAATTCCGAACAGGCCCCCACCGTTTTCTGCAATGGCAAGGCGGGCCCCTTGCACCTGGCGGGCCCCCGCTTCGCCGCGCAACTGCACGACCAGTTCGTGCAACTGACCCAGCCCGGTGGCGCCGATCGGGTGCCCCTTGGACTCCAGTCCGCCCGAGGTGTTGATCGGGATGCGTCCGCCAATCGTGGTGTCGCCGCGCTCGGCGAGCGGCCCGCCTTCGCCGAACGCACAGAAGCCAAGGTTTTCACTCTGCACGATTTCGCCGATGGCGGTGGCATCGTGGACCTCGGCCAGCGAAATGTCTTGCGGGCCAACGCCTGCGAGTTCGTAGGCTTGTTTGGCAGCCTTGACGGTGATGTGTTGATCCAGGTCTTCAGGGCGGCGGGTGCTGCCGGTGGCAATGACCGATGCCAACACCTTGATGGCGCGCCCACGCTTTGCCAGGCGCGCCAGTGCTGCTTCGGAACACACGACGACTGCGGCAGCCCCGTCGCTGATGGGTGCGCACATCGGCAGCGTCAATGGGTAGGCGATGGGGGGCGCGGCCAGTACCTCGTCAATGGTGTATGCATTGCGGTATTGCGCCAGCGGGTTGTGCACCGAATGGCCATGATTCTTGGCCGACACGGCGGCAATTTGTCGCTGCGTGGTGCCGAACTCGCGCATGTGAAAGCGACCAAAGGCGGCGTAAATGTCCATGAACAGGCTGTAGGGCGCCTTGGACATGGACCCTTCCGGCGGCTCAATACCGTGCCCCATTTGCAGCAGCCTGCGTTTGTTCTCCTCGACCGTGGCCACGTCCCAGGCGCCGTCGAAGACGCTGAACATTTTGGCTTTGTCGGCGCAAAACATTTTCTCGGCACCAATGGCCAGCGCGATCTCGCCTGCCCCCGAGCGCACGTACTGCACCGCCAGGTTGAAAGCCGAGCTGGCACTGGCGCAGGCGTTCTCAATGTTGAAGATCGGGATGGACTCGAAGCCCATCGAACGCAACACAATCTGGCCACGGATCATGGTCTGGCCTTCGAGCGCGCCCTGGGTTGCGTTAGAAAAGTATGCCGACTGGATGTCGCTGATGGACAGTCCGGCATCGGCCAGCGCGGCATTCACAGCAGCGGCGGTCAGTTGCTTGATATCGCGGTCAATAAACTTGCCGGTCGGCGTCATGCCGACGCCGACTACGTAGACGGCGGCTTGCGGGCTGGTCATGGAAATGCGTCCATTAGAACAAGTGGGTGAAATCAGTAGCCCTTGAAATCGGGCGTGCGCTTGTCGACGAAAGCCGCGAGGCCCTCTTGTATGTCGTGCGAATGGCGGTGCGCGTCGAGCACCAGTCGCTCCAGCCGCAGCGCCGAAGCCTGTGGCTGCTCCAGCCCGTCGGCCACGGCCTGTTTCATGCGGCGCAGCACCAGCGGGCTTTTACTGGCGATGCGCAAGGCGAATTTTTCGACCTCGGACACCAGCTCGGCATCCGGCACAACACGGTTCACCAGGCCCAGCGGAACCAGTTCGCGTGCGGGCATGGTGTCGCCGGTGAACAGCAGGTATTTGGCGGCGGTGGGGCCGATGCGCCGTGGCAGGATCGCCGCGCCGCCCGCGCCCGGAAACACGCCGAAGTTGGCATGTGCGTCGCCGATGCGGGCACTTTCGGCGGCGATGATGAGGTCGCAGGCCATGGCCAGCTCCAGTCCGCCAGCCATCGTCAGACCGTTCAGCGCGGCGATGGTGGGTTTGGGGCACATGCGCAGCCGATCCATCATGCCGCCGACGAGATCGAGAAACTCGCCCATCGGGTCGCTCGGGCCGGGGCCGCCAGCGCTGCTCTCGAACACGCCTTTGAGGTCGGCGCCGGCGCAGAAGGCACGGCCCGCACCGGTCAGCACGATGACGCGGATGGTCGGGTCACGCTCGCAATGCGCGGTCGCATCGCGCAATTCGGCGCACATTGTCTCCGACAGCGCATTCATCGCATCGGGCCGATTCAGCGTGATCCACGCCACGGCACCACGTTGCTCAAAGCGGATGGTCAACGAGGGTTGCATCTTCAAGGCCTGCTTGTTTGTGTGGTGGTCAGCTGCGCTTGCCATGCGGGTCTGGGAATCAACCGCGCAGCAGCTCTTCGGCGATGATCATCTTGCGCACCTCGGATGTGCCTGCACCGATCTCGAGGATCTTGATGCAACGGAACAGCCGGTTGATTTCGGACTCCCAGATGTAGCCGCTACCGCCATGCACTTGCACGGCCTTGTTGAGCACCCGGTTGCAGGCTTCGCCAGCGTAGAGGATGGACGCTGCGGTGAGCTTGTGCACATCGCCGCGGCCTCCGCCGCCCACCTCCAGATCATTGACCTCGGCCAGGGTGCGCCAGACCAGGGTTTTCATGGCTTCGATCTCGGTGTACATCTCGGCCAGCATGGCCTGCACCATCTGGAAGCTGCCGATGGGCTTGCCGAACTGCACGCGCGTCCTGGCGTACTCGACGCTCAATTCGAGTGCACGTTCGCAGATGCCCACGCATAAGCCAGCCACCAGCGCGCGCTCCAGATCGAGCCCGCTCATGACGATTTTGACGCCTTCGTTTTCCTTGCCCACCAGGTTGGCTGCCGGCACGCGGCAGTTGTCGAACACCAGCTCGCCAGTCTGGCTGCCGCGAAAACCCATCTTGATGAGTTTTTGAGCCACCTTGAAGCCGGGGAAATTCTTCTCGACGATGAAGGCTGAAATGCCCTTGGCACCTAACTCTGGCGCGGTCTTGGCGTAAACCAACAGCACATCGGCCACCGGGCCGTTGGTGATGTAGATCTTGGTGCCGTTGAGGATGTAATGATCGCCCTCGCGGCGCGCGCTGGTGCGCATGGCGCCCAGCGCATCCGAGCCGGCGCCGGGTTCGGTCAGGCCGAGCGCGCCGATTTTTGTGCCGTTGCACAGATCGGGCAGGTATTGGCGGCGCTGCGCCTCGTTGGCGTTGCGGAAGATGTTGTTAACGCACAGGTTGTCGTGCGCCGCCCAGGACAAGGCGATGGCGGGGTTCCAGCGTGCAAAGGCTTGGCAGATCAGGCCCGAGCTGAACAGGTCCATACCCGCGCCGCCATGCTCGGCAGGCACGGTGGCCCCCATGAAGCCAGCCGCGCCAATTTTCTGGAAGATATCCGACGGCCACCACTCCTCGTCGTCCATGCGGCGGGCGAGTGGTACGAATTCCTTGCGCGCGAACTTGTCGGCGGCTTCGAGTACGGCGCGGTCGTCGGCGGAGAGAGCAAAACTGCGAGTGGCGGCCATATAGGGATGCCTATCAATGCGTGGGTTGGGTCAACGGGCCGCGGCGCGCACCAAAGCTGCGCGGACAAGATCTCTTTGGGCTTACCCAATTTAATTGGGCATTGCAAAACTGTCAAGCGTTAGGTATGATTCATCGCTGACATTCATTTGTTGTGCCAGAACTGGAGGCGGCGTAAGCGGAGGACGGAATTGGTGCGTATTCATTGACGGTAGCCGTCCGTGACGCATTCACCCGTGAGACCTATCGGGTCGTGCCGCTCGCGGCGAGACCATTCATCAGCGTCAAACGAGCTTCAACCTAACGAGACAGCCTTGACCCATGTACTCGAGATGAACCTGCTGCGCCGCCAGAACGTGAGCGACAACCTTCGCCGCGCGGCGAAGGCCGCTGGCCCCAACTTCGGCGCGTCGGATCTTCGCTGCGCGACCAAGCTGGGCACTTGGGCCTCGACGATCCCCAAGTCAATGATCGATGGATGGAAGCAGGCGGCGCCGTCGTCGCGCTTCTTTTCGGTGCAGGGGTTCAGCGAATTGACAGCCTCTTTGTTGACCGGTGGCTGCGTGGACGGTTGGGAGCAGATGCCCGACCAGGACGGCCGCTGGGTGGGCTGCGTCGCCTCGGTGGCCGCCGACGTGCGTCTGGTCAACGATGAAGGCAAGGACGTAGCCGACGGTGAATCGGGCGAGCAGATCGTGCGCGGCCCGGTCATCATGAATGGCTACTACAAGAACGACGAGGCCAACCGCCGTGTGTGCCGCGACGGCTGGTTCCATACCGGCGACATCCTGTTCCGCGACGCGGCCGGCAACTACTTCTTCGCCGACCGCAAGAAGGACATGGATCAAGACCGGCAGAGAGAACGTTTATTGCCGGGAGGTCGAAAGCGTCCTGGGCGCCCACGCAGGCGCGATGCCGTGCGCCGAGTTCGGGCTGCCCAACGAGCACTGGGGCGAGGCCGTGACGGCCACCGTCATCGCCAGGCCAGGAACCATGGTGACCGAGGCCGAACTGATCGAGTTCTGTCGTGGCCGCCTGCCCGGCTTCAAGGCGCCGAAGCGGATCCACTTTCGCAGCTCGCTGCCGATCAGCGTGGCCAACAAGATCCTCAAGCGGGGTCTCAAGACCGAGTACGCCGATGAGGCCAAGGGCGGTTGAGGCCGATGGCCTCTCAGTGTCGGCGTCCGAAATATTTCAACCCAAGGAGTTAGTGCGATGAACCAGAAAGTCGTTGTTGCCGGTGTCGGGATGGTCCCGTTCACCAAACCGGGCGCCAGTGAACCCTATCACGTGATGGGAGAGAGGGCAGTGCGCCAGGCCCTTGCCGATGCGCGCGTTGAGTACGCCATGATCCAGCAAGCCTATGTCGGCTATGTATATGGCGATTCCACCTGCGGCCAGCGGGCGCTCTACCCCGTGGGCATGAGCGGCATCCCCATCGTCAACGTCAACAACAACTGCTCCACCGGTTCGACGGCTCTGTTTCTGGCGCGCCAGGCAGTCGAAAGTGGTGCCGTCGAGTGTGTTCTGGCCCTGGGCTTCGAGCAGATGGCCGCAGGTGCCATCAAGGCCCAGTTCGAGGACAGGCCGACGCCGTTCGAGGAGTTTGACCGGGCCACCGCCGAACTCGTCGGGCGCCCGGAAATTCCGTTGGCTATCCGTTACTTCGGCGGTGCCGGCAAGGCGCACATGGACAAGTACGGCACCAAACTGGAGACCTTTGCCAGCATTCGCGCCAAGGCCAGCCGTCATGCTGCGAACAACCCTCTGGCGCTGTTGCGCAAGGAGATCTCGGTCGACGACGTGATGAACGCACCTGTGCTGTGGGAGGGCGTGATGACCCGCCTGATGGCTTGCCCACCGACCTGCGGCGCCGCTGCTGCGGTGATCTGCTCCGAAGCCTTCGCCAAGAAGCACGGGCTCGACACTCGCGTTTCCATTGTCGCCCAGGCGATGGCAACCGATCTTCCCAGTACCTTCGAGTCGCACGACATGATGCGCGTGGTCGGCTTCGATATGGCGCGCGATGCGGCGCAAAAGGTCTATCAGCAAGCCGGCATCGGCCCGCAGGACGTGAACGTGGTTGAGCTGCACGACTGCTTTGCACAGAACGAGTTGATCACCTATGAGGCGCTGGGCCTGTGCCCGCCCGGCGGTGCGGAAAAGTTTGTGCTGGACGGCGACAACACCTATGGCGGCAAGGTTGTGACCAACCCGTCGGGCGGCCTGTTGTCGAAAGGGCACCCTCTGGGCGCCACCGGCCTGGCGCAATGTTATGAGCTGACTCACCAACTGCGCGGCACGGCGGACAAACGCCAAGTTCAAGGCGCACGTGTGGCCTTGCAGCACAACCTCGGGCTGGGCGGCGCTTGTGTTGTCACGCTTTACCAGGCCGCCTGAGCACAGGCGCAGAAGACCAGGATCTGGAGTCCCATGATTGACAAGCAATTCATCGGCTACGAGGTGCCGCCCACGCTGTGGGATGTGGAGAAGGGCCGCATCCGCTTTTTCGCCCAGGTGATCGGTGCCACCGACCCGATCTACTTCGACACGACTGCCGCCAAGGCCGCTGGCTACCGCGACGTCGTGGCGCCACCGACTTTCATCTTTGGCGCCGAGAGCGATTCGGGGGTGTTGATGACGTTGCTCGACACGCTCAAGATCGATCTGCGGGAGGTCTTGCACGGTGAGCAGCGCTTCGACTACCACGCCCCGGTGTGCGCTGGCGACACGCTGCGTTTTCAGACCCGGGTCGCCGACATCTACGACAAGAAGGGCGGCGCGCTCGAGTTTGTCGTCAACGACACGAAGGTCACCAATCAACTTGGCGAGCATGTCTCCGACATGCACTCAGTGATCGTCGTGCGCCACGCCTGAAGGAATATTCATGAACGCTCAAGTAAAAATCATGGATGTCGGTGCCGACATGCCCGTGCTGGAATTGCCGCCGATCAGCCGCACCACCCTGGCACTGTTCGCCGGTGCGTCGGGCGACCACAACCCGATCCACATCGACATCGACTTCGCCCACGGTGCGGGGATGAAGGATGTGTTCGCGCACGGCATGCTGTCGATGGCCTACCTCGGGCGCGCGCTCACCGAATGGGTGCCGCAGCGCCAGATCCTCAGCTATGGCGTGCGCTTCGCGGCCCTGACCCATCTCGGCGACCGCGTGCGCTGCACCGGCAAGGTGCTTGAACAGATTGAGCATGCAGGCCGACCCTGCGTGCGCGTTCAAATCAGCGCTACGAAAGCGACAGGCGAAATCACGCTGTCCGGCGAGGCGCTGGTTGCCCTGAACTGAGAGGCTGAGACCGCCGTTTGGCAGCCCGGCTCCTTATTCTTTTCCCTTTCATTTCCTTTTCATCAAAAACAAGGACACACATCATGAAAAAACTCGAAGGCAAAGTGGCCATCGTTTCAGGTTCGGGCCGCGGCATCGGCCGTGCGATCGCCATGAAGTTGGCCATCGAAGGCGCCAAGATCGTGGTCAACGACCTCGACGCAGCTCCAGCAGAGCAGACCGTGGCCGACATCAAGAAGGCAGGCGGCATGGCCGTGGCCTGCGTGGGCAGCGTCACTGCCGGCGATTTTGCTGATCGCTTCGTCAAGACCGCGATTGACAGCTTCGGCGGCCTGGACATCATCATCAACAACGCCGGCTACACCTGGGACAACGTGGTTCAGAAGATGACGGACGAGCAATGGAACGCGATCATCGACGTGCATCTGACCGCGCCGTTCAAAATTTTGCGCGCTGCCGCAGAGTTCATTCGCGTCGCCTCGCGCAAGGAAGCCGAAGCCGGGCAGGAGGTGTTCCGCAAGGTGGTCAACATCTCGTCTATCGCCGGCACCGGCGGCAACGCCGGCCAGGCTAACTACTCAGCGGGCAAGGCCGGCATCATTGGCCTGACCAAGGCGCTCTCCAAGGAGTGGGGGCGTTACAAGGTGAACGTCAACGCCGTCGCTTTTGGCATGATCAAAACGCGGCTGACCGAAGCTTCGGCCAGCGGCGACGCATCCATTGACATCCAGGGCCAAAAGATCAAGGTCGGCGTCAACCCTGATCTGCTGGAAATGATGGAGCGCACCATTCCGCTGGGTCGCGGCGGCACGCCCGAGGAAGCGGCCGGATCGGTCTACCTGCTGTGTATTCCCGAGTCGAACTACGTAAGCGGCCAGACGCTGATCTGCGGCGGCGGCATCTCGATCTAAAGCGCAAGCCGAACGCATAAAGGCCCACGATGGACATCGATTTCAGCCCGGAAGACATGGCGTTCCAGCAAGAGGTTCGCACTTGGTTCAAAGGCCACACACCGTCCGATCTCAAGCGCAAGACCGTCACCGGGGAAATGCTGCAGAAGAACGACATCGTTCATTGGCAGCGCCGACTCGATGGCCAGGGCTGGCTGGTCACCGGCTGGCCCAAGGAGCATGGGGGGCCGGGCTGGACGCCGACGCAGCGCTATATTTTCGACCTTGAGCGCGCGGCGGCCAGTGCGCCGGTGGGGCTGTCGATGGGCGTCATCATGCTCGGGCCGGTGCTGATTGCCTTCGGCACGCCAGAGCAAAAGGCGCAGTACCTGCCGCGCATCCGTCGCTGCGAGGACTGGTGGTGCCAAGGCTATTCCGAGCCGGGTGCAGGCTCCGACTTGGCCAGCCTGAAGACCACGGCCGTGGCCGATGGCAGCGATTACATCATCAACGGCTCCAAGATCTGGACCACTTATGCGCATTGGGCCACGCACATGTTCTGCCTGGTGCGTACCGCCAACACCGGCAAGAAGCAGGAAGGCATCTCCTTCCTGCTGATCGAGATGGACCGCTCCGGCATCGATGTCAAACCCATTGTCTCGATCGACGGCGAACACCACCTGAACCAGGTGTTTCTCACCGACGTTCGGGTGCCCAGAAAAAACCTGGTCGGTCGCGAAGGCCAGGGTTGGGACATTGCCAAGTACCTGCTCACACACGAGCGCACCAGCATCGCCGGCGTGGCCGACTGCAAGGCGCATTTAGCCAACTTGTATGCCGCGGCAGGTGAGCGCCGCTCGGGTGGCCAACCGCTGATGGAGGACGCGGCGATGCGGCTCAAGCTGGCGCGCGCCGAGATCGAACTGATGGCGCTCGAACACACCAACTTTCGCGTGCTGGCCGCCACCGCCTCGGGCAAGGCGCCGGGGCCGGAATCCTCGCTGCTCAAGACCATGGGCACGGCGGTGCAACAGACCTTGGCCGAGCTGGGCGTCGAGATCGCCGCCGAGCAAGCCTGGCCCTGGCATGACGGCGGCGAGTTTGGAAGCGGACGCCATGCCCATGCGATGCCGCACTACTGTTTTTCGCGCGCCGCCACGATTTACGGCGGCAGCGACGAGGTGCAAAAGAATGTATTGGCCAAGATGCTGCTGGCCGGCGGCACGCGGTAAGGATCGTCATGAACTTTGATCTCTCCGAAGAACAAAAGATGCTGCGCGACGCGGCACAGAAATTTCTGCGCGCCGAATACCGCTTCGATGCGCGCAACCAGATCGTCGCGTCGGCGTCCGGCATGAGCCACAAGCACTGGCAGCGATTCGGGGAATTCGGCTGGCTTGGGCTCGGACTGCCCGAGGCCGATGGCGGTTTTGGCGGCGGCATGCTCGAGACGATCCAGGTCGCCGAGGCCCTGGGCGCCGCGCTGGTGGTCGAACCCTACCTCGTCAGCGCCGTGCTCGGCGCGCAGGCGGTGGCACGCGCGGGCACCGCGGCGCAGCGCGCGACCTGGCTGCCCGGGCTGGTCTCGGGCCAGCGCATTGTCAGCCTAGCGCACACCGAGGCCGATGCGCGCCACGACCTCGCCCATGTTCACACCAGCGCCATGGCCAAGGGCGGCCGCTGGGTGCTGTCGGGCCGCAAAAGCGGTGTGCTGGGCGCGCCCTGGGCCGACGGCTTTGTTGTGGCCGCCAGAACCTCGGGCGCCGTCAGTGAACGCCGGGGAATCAGCTTGTTTCTGGTCGAAGCCCACACGCCGGGGGTGCAGGTGGCGGGCTACAAGGTCTACGACGGCAGTCGGGCTGGTGATCTGCAGCTTGATGCTGTCGTGCTGGGCCCGGACGCATTGCTGGGCATGGAAGGCGAAAGCCTGGGACTGCTCGAGCACCTGGTTGATCTTGGCATTGTTGCCGCCTGTGCCGACGCCCTGGGTGCCATGGGCGCGCTGTTGAGGAAAACCGGCGAGTACGTCGGCACGCGCAAACAATTTGACGTGCCGATTGCCAGTTTCCAGGTCATCCAGCACCGGCTGGTCGACATGTTCGCCGCGGTCGAGGCCAGCCGCTCCCTGGTGTTGATGGCGGCCCTGCATGCCGAGCATCCCGACGCAGTCACCCGTTCGCGCGCCGTCTCGGCCGCCAAGGCCGCCATTGGTGAGCGAGCCCGCTTCGTGGCGCAGCAAGCGGTGCAGCTGCACGGCGGCGTGGGCATGACCGAGGAGCTTGACATCGGCCATTACTTTCGCCGCCTGACGCTCTTTTGCAACCTGTTGGGCAGCACCGACCACCACCTGCAGCGCTTTGCGACGCTGCGTGTGGTGGCCTGATTGCCTGATGACCGACCCATACCGAGTCACTGGAAGGGCTGCCCAAATGAGTTTGATGACATCCACCGCCACGCCGAACTCGCCCGAATTTCAGCGCAACCGCGAAGCCTATGAGCTGCGCATTGACGACTTGCATGAACGCCGCGAACGTGCCCTGATCGGCGGCCCCGAAAAGGCGCGCCTGCTGCACAAGAAGCGCAAGCAGTTGCTGCCGCGCGAGCGCCTGGCTGCCGTGCTCGACCCCGGCTCGCCCTTCCTCGAGTTCGGGCAGCTTGCCGGCGACGGCCTGTACGAGGGCGTGCCGCCGGGCGGCAGCATCATCACCGGGGTGGGGCTGGTGTGCGGGCGCGCATGCATGCTGATGATCCACGATGCCACGGTCAAGGGCGGCACCTACTACGGCATCACCGCAAAAAAACATGTGCGGGCCCAGATGTTCGCCTGGCAGCACCGGCTGCCGTGCATCACCATGGTCCAGTCGGGCGGCGCCAACCTGCCGGAGCAGGCGCATATTTTCCCCGACGACGGCCAGTTCGGCTCCATTTTTTACAACCAGATCCGCATGTCGGCCGAGGGCATCACCCAGATCGCGACCGTGCATGGGCCCTCAACCGCTGGCGGCGCCTATCTCCCGGCGCTGTGCGACGAGGCGGTGATCGTGCGCAACCAGGGTGCGATGTTCCTCGCCGGGCCCGAACTGGTGTATGCCGCCACCAAGGAAGAGGTTGACATTGAAACCCTGGGCGGCGGCGAGATGCACAGCCGCATCAGCGGCGTCACTGACCATCTGGCCGAGAACGATGGCCATGCCATCTCCATCGTGCGCGGCATCGTGGCCAACCTAGGTACCGTGGCCAAGCAACGCTGGGACGTGGTTCCGCCGCTGCCGCCCCGCCATGACCCGCGCGAGATTTACGGCATCGTCAGCGCCGACAACCGGCATCCGACCGACAACCGCGAAGTGCTGCTGCGGCTGATCGACGACAGCGAACTACAGGAGTTCAAACCCCTGTACGGCGACACCATGATCTGCGGCTTCGCCCGCATCAAGGGTTTCCAGATCGGCATTCTGGCCAACAACGGCGTGATCTTCTCCGAGAGCGCGCTCAAGGGCGCGCACTTCATCGAGTTGTGCTGCCAGCGCGACATTCCGCTGCTGTTCATGGCCGATGTGTCGGGCTTCATGGTCGGCAAAGCGGTGGAGCAGCAGGGCATTGCCAAGCACGGCGCCAAGTTCATGACGGCCATGGCCTCGGCCAACGTGCCGCGCTACACGCTGATCACCGGAGGCTCGTACGCAGCGGCCTACCTGGCGATGTGCGGGCGCCCGTTCAAGCCCAACGTGATGATGATGTGGCCTACCGGCCGCGCCGCGCTGATGGGCCCCGAGCAGGCCGCCACCACGCTGGGCCTGGTGCGCGAGAACATCCACCGGCGCGAGGGCACAAGCTGGAGCGACGAAGAACGCGAGCAATTCAAGCAACCGATACGCGAGCAGTTCGAGAGCTTTTCCAGTCCCTACAACTACGCCTCCAATCTGTGGTGCGACATGGTGATTGACCCGCTGGAAACGCGCGACACCATGGCTTTGCTGCTGGAGCTGGCGGGCCGTGTGCCGGCGCGCGACACGCACTTCGGCGTGTTCCGCATGTGATCTTTTAGTCCACAGTATTGAACATGCTCGAAGCCATTCTCTCCGGCTGCCGCGTGCTCGGCCTGACGCAGAACGTGGCCGGCCCGTTCTGCACCCATATCCTCGGCGACCTCGGCGCCGAGGTCATCAAGATCGAACGCCCGGGCAGCGGCGACGATGCGCGCCAGTGGAAGCCGCCCGAAGTGGCCGGCGTCTCGACCGGCTTCGCGGCGCTGAACCGCAGCAAGAAGAGCGTCTGCATTGACCTCGACAGCGCGATTGGTCAGCAGCTGGTCGCGCGCCTGGCGGCCGGTGCCGACGTGCTGGTGCATTCGCTCAAACCCGGCAGCGCCGAAGCGCGCGGCCTCGGCGACGGACACCTGCTGCCGACCAATCCGCGCCTCGTGTATTGCGCGATCAGCGCCTTCGGCGAGGTCGGCCCGATGCGCGCGCTGCCCGGCTACGACCCGCTGATGCAGGCCTTCGCCGGCATCATGAGCGTCAGCGGCCACGAAGGTGACGAGCCGGCGCGCGTCGGCGTGTCGCTGATCGACATGGGCACCGGCATGTGGGCCACGATGGCGATCCTGGCCGCGCTGCTGCGCCGCGCCACCACGGGCGAAGGCATGCGCGTGCACGCCAGCCTGCTCGAGACCGGGCTGTCGTGGATGATGGTGCCAGTCGCGAACTATCTGGCCACCCAGCGCCTACCGCGCAAGATGGGTTCGGCGATGGCGATGATGGCGCCCTACGAGCTCTTCGAAAGCGCCGACGGCAAGGTCTTCATCGCTGCGGCCAACGACCGGCTGTTTGGCCGCATCTGCAGCGCGCTGGCTTGTCCAGAGCTGGCGCAGGATCCGCGCTTCATCGACATGTCGGCGCGCATCGGCCACCGCAAGGCGCTGCACGCCGAGCTCGAGGCGCGCACCCGGCAGCGCAGCACCGCAGACTGCGCGGCGGCGCTGCGAGCGGCCGGTGCGCCCTGCAGCGAGATGCACGACGTGGCCCAGATGCTGGCGCACGAACAGGTGCAAGCGGTCGGCATGCTGGGCGCGCTGCCGCTGCCGGGCGCACCGCAACACCAGACGATGGGCCTGCCCATCAGTTCGCAGGGCCGTCGCGGGCGCAGCGGCCCGCCGCCGCCAGTGCTGGGCGGGAACACCGACGAGGTGTTGACGGCGCTGGGCCTGCATGCCGATGAACTGGCGGCGCTGCGACAGCAACGCGTCGTCGATTGACAGAGACAAGGCCGAGATCCCCATGAACTTCGACTACACCGAGACCCAGGGTCAGATCCGCGCCGCCGTCAAGGAGCTGTGCAAGGGCTTCGGCCCCGAGTACTGGCGCCAGTGCGCCCAGGACGGCGCCTATCCGGAAGCCTTCGTCGACGCGATGGCCAAGGCCGGCTGGCTGGCCGCGCTGATTCCGGAGGAATACGGCGGCGCCGGGCTGCCCCTGCTCGACGCCTGCCTGATCCTGCAGGAGATCAACCAGAACGGCGGTAGCGCGGTGCACTGCCATGCGCAGATGTACACGATGGCGTCGATCCTGCGCCATGGCAGCGAAGCGCAGAAGCGCGCGACGCTCCCGCGCATCGCCGACGGTAGCCTGCGGCTGCAGGCCTTCGGCGTGACCGAGCCCGACGCGGGCTCCAACACGCTGGCGATCAAGACATTCGCGCGCAAGGTGCCAAGTGGCTACGTCGTCAACGGCCAGAAGATCTGGACTTCGCGCTACAGCCACTCGCACATGTACCTTTTGGTCGCGCGCACCACGCCGACCGACGCGGTGAAGAAGAAGACCGATGGCCTTAGCCTGTTCCTGATCGACATAGCGAAGGCCGGCGCGTCGCTGAAGGCCACGCCGATTCGCACGATGATCAATCACCACACCTTCCAGGTCTTCATCGACAACCTGGAGCTCACCGACGACGACCGCATCGGCGAGGAAGGCAAGGGCTTCCACTACCTGCTGGATTCGCTGCATTCCGAGCGTCTGCTGGTGGCCAGCGAGGCCATCGGCGACGGCCACTGGTTCGTCGGCAAGGCCGCGCGCTACGGCAGCGAGCGTGTCGTCTTCGACCGCCCGATCGGCGCCAACCAGGGCGTGCAGTTCCCGATCGCGCGCGCCCACATGAACATCGAGGCTGCCGAACTGATGCGCAACAAGGCAGCGACGCTGTTCGACGCCAGCCTGCCCTGCGGGCGCGAGGCGACGATGGTCAAGTACCTGGCCAGCGAGGCTGCTTGGGAAGCCGCCGAGGCGGCCATGACCACCTTCGGCGGCTACGGCGTGGCCTGCGAATACGACATCGAGCGCAAATGGAAGGAGAGCCGGCTGTTCCGCACCGCGCCGATCTCCAACAACCTGGTGCTGGCGCAGGTGGCCGAGCACCTGCTGGGCATGCCCCGCTCTTACTGAAGCACCATGGACTACACGACACTACGCGTTGAAGCCGCGCCTGGCACCGAGCTCGCTGATGGCATCCGCACCCTGGTGCTCAACCGCCCCGAGGTGATGAACGCGATGAACACGCAGATGTTCATCGACCTGCGCAACGCCCTGCACGAACTGGCCTTCGACGACGGCCTGCGTGTGCTGATCATCACCGGCGCCGGTGAGCGTGCATTCTCGGCCGGCGGAGACCTCAAGCAGCGCGACGGTATGACCGACGGTCAATGGCGGCGCCAACACCAGCTCGCCGAAGAGGTGTTGCTGGCTGTCAAGGATTTCCCGCAACCGGTGATCGCCGCCGTCGAAGGCCACGCGCATGGCGGCGGCTGCGAACTGGCGTTGATGTGTGACTACATCGTCGCTTCGCGCGCTGCGGTATTTTCGCTGCCCGAGCTGCGGCGCGGCATCATGCCCGGCGGCGGCGGTATCCAGAACCTCGTGCGCGCCGTCGGCGCGCGGCGCGCCAAGAAGCTGCTGTTCACCGCGCGCCGCTTCTCGGCCGAAGAAGCCACCGAATGGGGCATGGTCACAGACCTGGCCGAGCCGGGTACGGCGCTGGCCGCCGCAGTCGCCGACGCGCGCGACATCGTACTGGCCGCACCGATGGCCACCCACTACGCCAAACTCGCCGCATCGCGCGGCGGCGAGATTGACTTCCACAGCGGCTACATGCTCGACGTCGCCGCCTACAACGTGCTGGTGTCCTCGGCCGACAGGCTGGAGGGCGTGAAGGCCTTCAATGAAAAGCGCCCACCGCGCTGGAGCGGACTCTGACATGTTCAAAAAAATCCTGATCGCCAACCGCGGCGAAATCGCCTGCCGCATCGCACGCACCTGCCGGCGCCTCGGTATTGCGGTGGCCGGTGTGCATTCGAGTGCTGATCGCGATGCGCTGCACGTTGACCTGATCGGCGAGTCGATCGAAATCGGTGGGGCAGCGCCGGCCGAGAGCTACCTGCGCATCGATGCGGTCATTGATGCGGCCCGGCGGACCGGGTCGCAGGCCATTCATCCTGGTTTTGGCTTTCTGGCCGAAAACGCGGTCTTCGCGCGCGCGGTCGAGGCAGCCGGCCTCGTCTTCGTCGGCCCGACGCCCGAGGTCATTGAGCGCCTGGGCGACAAGGCGTCGGCCAAGCGCGAGGCCCGCGCCGCTGGCGTGGCCGTGCTCGGCGGCAGCGAGCTGCCGAGCCGCGATGCGGCCGAAGTGGCAGCCACCGTGCGCGGACTACCGCTACCGGTGATTCTGAAGGCGGCCGCCGGTGGCGGCGGCAAGGGCATGCGGGTGGTGCAGCAGTTGGACGGGTTGATGGAGACCATCGAGGCGGCCATGCGCGAGGCCGGGAGTTCCTTTGGCGACACTGCGTTGATCGTCGAAGCCTTTGTCGAGCGCGGGCGCCACATCGAGGTGCAGATCGTCGGCGACGGCCATGGCGAAGTGATTCACTTGTTCGAGCGCGAATGCACGCTGCAGCGGCGCCATCAGAAAGTCATCGAAGAGGCTCCAGCGGTGAACCTCGCCCCGGCGCTGCGCGAGGCGATGCTCGGTGACGCGGTGCGCTTGGGACAGCGGCTGCGCTATCGCGGTGTCGGCACGGTGGAATTCATCGTGCAGGGCGACAATCACCACTTTCTCGAAGTCAATCCACGGCTGCAAGTCGAGCATCCGGTGACCGAGGAGGTGACCGGGCTGGATGTGGTCGAGATCATGCTGCGCATTGCCGCCGGCGAGGGCTTGCCCTTGCGCCAGAGCGAAGTGCAGGTGCGCGGCCACGCGATTGAGGCGCGGGTCTGCGCTGAAGATTCAGCACAAAATTTCCTTCCCTCCACCGGTGAACTGATCGCTGTTCGGTTCCCAACTTCTGTCGTGCGGGTTGAATCGGGTGTGCGCGCCGGCATGGCGGTCACGCCGTACTACGACTCGATGCTGGCCAAGCTGATTGCGCATGCGCCCACGCGCGAGGCGGCGCTGGACCGTCTGAGTGGGGCGCTGGGCGAAACCCAGGTGCACGGCGTCGAAACCAACTGCGCCTTTCTGCAGCGCCTGCTGGCCCTGCCCGCCACGCGCGACGCCAGCTTCCACACCCGTCTGATTGACGAGGTGCTGGCCGAGGGGAGTCAGGGCGCGAGCAGTGCGCCGCTGGAGCGGCTGGCCGCTGCAGCGGCTTGGTGGTTGCTCGACGCGCGGTGCAACGGCAATCAATTCGGGGCCTGGTCGGCCCTGGACGTGACGGGTTGGCAGATGCACGCCGGCGACGATCGGCTCACGCCGGTTCCGGCGCTGTTGCTGCGCTCGGGCGGCACAACGCACGAGGCCCGGTTCGGCGCCGTCTCGCCCGAGTCCGAGGTGACGGTGCAAATCGGCACAGAACGAGTCCGCTTGGCACTGACCGCCATCGCCGGGGGCAATTGGCGTTTGCGCATGGGGGATCGACATGAGGTGCTGACCATCGTGCGCAGCGTCGATACCGTGTTTGTGCAGAGCAGCGGCACTGCCCACGCCATCGGCGTGACCCCTTACCTCAACCAGGCCATCACCGGACGCCAGACCAGTGGCCAGTTGCGCACGCCGATGATGGGGATGATCCTGAAGATCCATGTGGCGGTTGGCGAGCGCGTACGTTCCGGCGACGTGGTGGCAACGATGGAGTCGATGAAGATGGAGCTGCGCATCAATGCCGACCACGATGGGGTGGTGCGCTCGCTGTCGGTGCAGAACGGACAAATGGTCGAGCGCGGCCTGGTGGTGGCCGTGGTTGAGTCCGAGGGCACTGCGGAATAAGCGGCGGCAAACCCCGCATGCGCGCCCATCTTTACAAACCTGGTGTTATCCACCGTTAAAAATGACGTGTCCGAGACGGCCCATGACCAGCATCCAACTTCCGAACGGTATTCAGGTTTTTGAGCGCGGTTGGCTGTCCTCCAACAACATTCTGTTCCTTGGATCGGCATCCAGCGCACTCGTTGACAGTGGCTACAGCACACACGCGGAACTAACGGCCGGGCTGGTCAGCGCCGCTTTGCAGCAGCGGCCGCTGGACTTGCTGCTCAATACCCATCTGCACAGCGACCACTGCGGCGGCAATGCCGCCCTCCAGGGCAATTACCCAGAACTTCAAACCCTCATTCCGCCAGGCCATGCATCACTTGTCTCGCCGTGGGACCCCGTCGCCCTGAACTATGTGCCATCCGGGCAACACTGCCCCCGGTTCAAGTTCGATGGCCTTCTGTCGCCGGGCACGGACATCCAGCTGGCCGATACCGCGTGGCAAATCCATGCGGCACCGGGCCATGATCCCCATTCAGTCATTCTGTTTGAGCCGCAGTCCCGAACCCTGATTTCGGCCGATGCCTTGTGGGAAAAAGGCTTCGGCGTGGTGTTTCCGGAACTCGATGGTGAAACCGCGTTCGATGAAGTGGCCGCCACATTCGACCTGATCGAGCGGCTTGACCCGCGCTGGGTCATTCCCGGCCACGGCCCGGTATTCCGCTACCGTGCCGAGGTGCTGGCCTACGCGCGCGAGCGCCTCAACGCCTTTGTCAAGAACCCTGAGCGGCATGCGCATCACGCGGTCAAGGTGTTGCTGAAGTTCAGACTGCTGGAGCAGCAGCAACTGCCTTTTGCTGATTTTGTCGAGTGGGCCGCCAACACACGCTACTTGCGGCTCATTCACCAGAGGTTTGTTCCTTCGGTTCCCATCGACCAGTGGATGGAGCAGTTGACTCAGGAGCTGGTGCGTTCCACCGCTGCGCGCAGAGACGGCAACAGGGTCTACAACGCGTGAAATGGACCCCGTCGTGAGCCACTGAACCAGGGCCCTGACAAAAACCAGCGGCCGCATGCGAAAGCCAAGCCATCTTTTAACCTGGAGATAAACATGAGTGAAGCAGAAACCGTTTTGTATCACGTGCGCGATGGTATCGCCACCGTCAAGATCAACCGCCCCGAGATGCGTAACGCGCTGTCACCGGCCGCTGCCAATCGGCTGCACGATCTGTGGTGCGAAGTCGATGCCGATAAAAATGTGCACGTGGCCATCCTGACTTCTGCCGACTGCGGCACTTTCTGCGCCGGGCTCGACCTGCGCGAGGCTTCTCGTGTCAAGAAGGACGAGGGCGTGGACATCCTGACCAAGATGAGGGACCCGTTTCACGGTCGCCAGCGCCGTGTGGCCAAGCCCATCATCGCGGCCATGACCGGGCACCTGATTGCCGGCGGCATGATGCTGAGCCTGAACTCGGATTTGCGCGTAGGCCTCAAGGGCACGCAGGTCGGCATCACAGAAACCCGTATCGCCGGGCGCGGCAGCCCCTGGGCCATTCCCCTCCTGTGGATGCTGCCGCAGCCGCTGCTGATGGAGATGGTGCTGACCGGCGACCTGTATCCGATCGAAACCTTCCATGGGCTGGGTTTCATCAATTACCTGGAAGACACGCCTGATGCGGTGCGCGCTCGGGCCACCGCGCTGGCCGAACGCATCCGCGACAACGCTCCGCTGTCGGTGATGGCGGGCAAGGAATCGATCATGACGGCGATGAGCGCCGGTTGTGAGGCCGGCATGGCGCTGGCGCACAACATTTATCGCACCGCCTACGCCAGCGAGGACGCGCAGGAGGGTCCGCGTGCCTTCGCCGAGAAGCGCAAGCCGGTTTGGAAGGGGTGCTGATGTCGCTGCGGGGAGATGCCATCTCCAGCCTGGCCCCTCTTTTGGAGAACAACCGTGCCTGGTCGGCGCGCTGCGCTGCGGAAGATCCGCAGTACTTCGAGCGACTGGCGCACCAGCAGATGCCGCGCTACCTGTGGATCGGCTGTTCCGACAGCCGGGTACCGGCCAACGAAATCCTGGGGCTGCGGCCTGGCGAGGTGTTCGTGCACCGCAACGTCGGCAACCTGGTAGTGCACTCCGACCTGAACTGCCTGACGGTGCTGCAGTATGCGGTCGAGGTGTTGAAAGTCGAGCATGTTCTCGTGGTGGGTCACTACGGCTGCGGCGGCGTGCAGGCGGTGATAGAACAGCGCCGCACCGGTCTGGCCGAGAACTGGCTGCGCCATCTGGAGGACGTGGCGCGGAAACACATTGATCGGCTCGACGGCATTTCCGGCGTTGACGAGCGCGCGGCGCGGCTTTGCGAGATGAACGTGATTGAGCAGGTCAGCAACGTGTGTCGCACCACCACCCTGCGCCGCGCCTGGGAGCGCGGGCAGCAAGTCGAGGTGCACGGGCTGGTTTACGGCCTGCGCGACGGCTTGCTGCGGCCAGTCGGGGGCAGCGTCAATGGGGTCAGCGAGTTGCAAGAGCAGTACACCCTTTCATTGGCCATGCTGGACGCCGGCCCGGCCGTTTGATCGCATCAAGAAAGAAGGAAAATCCCTGTGCCAACCGACACGACAGACCCCGCGACCGACAACATTGCCACCCAGTTGGCCGCCTTTGCACACGGTCTCAAGCCTGGCATGTTGCCCGCAGTCGTGGTGGAACAGGCCAAGCTGCTGATGCTCGACGCTCTGGGCATCGCCCTGGCCTCGTCTCAGCACGACTTCGCGCACTGCGCTTACCGCGGCTTGCGCGCCCTGGGTGGCGCGGGTGACAGCGCCGTCATGGGCGCCTTTGCACCCCTGCCGCTGCGCGATGCGGTGCTGATGAATGGCATCCTGGTCCACGGGCTGGACTTCGACGACACCCACCCCGGCGCGATCACACACCCCAGTGCCAGCGCCTTTCCGTTGGCGCTGGGTCTGGCAGCGCAACGGCATGCCACGGGGCCCGAGATGATCACGGCCTATGTGCTCGCGATTGAGGTTGCTGCCCGTCTGGGTGCGGCGGCCGGGGGCGGCTTCCACGACGTTGGCTTTCATTCGACCGGCCTGGTGGGAGCTTTTGGGTGCGCGCTGGCGGCCGGCAAGCTGATGGGGCTGGATCAGGTGGGCTTGGAGCATGCGCAAGGCGTGGTGCTGTCGATGGCATCCGGTAGCATGGAATTTCTGAGCGACGGCGCCTGGACCAAGCGCATGCACCCGGGCTGGGCCGGTGTCAGCGGGCTGACCGCCACGGCGCTGGCCGGTGCCGGTTTTCGGGGGCCTTCACAGCCTTATGAAGGGCGCTTTGGTCTGTACGCCAGTCACTTGGCCGCGCGCGGCTTGTTGGCCGATTTGTCGTTGTGCACGCGCGGCTTGGGCGAGCGCTGGGAGCTGCTCGAAGTGGCGGTAAAGCTGTACCCAACCTGCCACTTCACGCACGCCAGCATCGATGCCGCGCTGGCGCTGCGGGCGACGGGGCTGCGTGCCGAGGAGGTGGCATCGGTGCAGGTGCTGCTGCCGCCAGGGGTGCACCCGGTGGTGTGCGAGCCGGTGGCGGCCAAGCGACGACCGGCCAACGTCTATGAATCGCAGTTCAGCATTCACCACCTGGTCGCGCTGGCCCTGCTGCGCGGCGAGCTGGGGCTGGCCGAACTGGATGCCGCCAACCTGAGCGACCCGCAGGTGCAGGCGCTGGCTGACCGCATCGAACACGCGGCCGACCCCGATGCCGATTACCCCACCTTCTTTTCCGGCGAACTGCACGTGCGCACGAACGACGGGCGCGAGCTGCGCTGGCGCGAGTCAGCGCACCGCGGCGCACCGGGCCGGCCGATCACGGCCGCTGACATCGAGGCCAAATTCATGGGCAATGCACTACTGGCATTGCCGCGCGATCAGGCGCTGCGCCTGCGCGATGCGCTGCTGTCGGCCGATCGCGCCGAAGACGCCGCCACTCTGGCGCATACCCTGACCCATTCCAACACCTCCGGATCCCTTTAATGACTACCAGCCCGCCCATCGCCTTTGATGCGGAAAAAGAAACTCTGGTGCTCGACGCCGTCGAGCGCTTTGTCGACCGCGAGATCAAGCCGGTGGCGCAGCGGCTCGAGCACGCCGACGAATGGCCGGCCGACATTGTGGCCGGCATGCGCGAGATGGGCCTGTTCGGCTGCATCATCCGCGAGGAATATGGCGGCCTCGGCCTGTCGGCCAGCACCTATGCCAAGGTCGTGGAGCGCATCGCGCGGGTATGGATGTCGGTTTCGGGCATCATCAACTCGCACCTCATCATGGCCGCCTGCGTGCAGCGCAACGGCACCGAGGCGCAGCGCCAGCGTTTCCTGCCGCGCTTTGCCAGCGGCGAACTGCGCGGCGGGCTGGCGCTGACCGAGCCCGACTGCGGCACCGACTTGCAGGCGGTGCGCACGGTGGCGCGCCGTGACGGCTGCCACTACGTCATCAACGGCACCAAGACCTGGATCTCCAACGGCGTCCATGGCCAGGCCTTTGCCGTGCTGGTCAAGACCGACCCCGCAGCGCAACCGCGCCATCGCGGCATGAGCCTGTTCATCTGCGAAAAAGGCCCCGGCTTCACGTCCACTCGCAAGCTCGAAAAGCTCGGCTACAAAGGCATCGACAGCGCCGAGCTGGTGTTCGACAACTTTCGCGTGTCGGCCGCCAACTTGGTCGGTGGCGTGGAAGGACAGGGTTTCAAGCACGTGATGGGCGGACTGGAACTTGGGCGCATCAATGTGGCTGCGCGCGGCGTGGGTGTGGCGCGCGCCTGCCTGGAGGAGTCGGTAGCCTATGCCCAACTGCGTCGCACCTTCGGCAAGCCGATCTGCGAACACCAGGCGATCCAGCTCAAGCTGGCCGACATGGCCACTCGGGCGGAGGCGGCGCGTCTGCTGGTTGAACAGGCCGCGCGGGCTTATGACGCTGGCCAGCGTTGCGACATGGAAGCCGGCATGGCCAAGCTGTTCGCCAGCGAGGCGGCGGTCGAGAACTCGATGGAGGCCTTGCGCATCCACGGGGCTTATGGCTACTCGAAGGAAATGAACGTCGAGCGCTACTACCGAGACGCGCCTCTGCTGTGCATTGGCGAAGGCACCAACGAATTGCAGCGCTTGATCATTTCCGCCCAGCTGGTGGAACGCAGCCCGATCTGATGTATCGCCTGGGGCGGCGCCTCAACTCGGCGGTGAATGAACCCCTCGGAGGAAAATTTCTTGAACAACCTGCTGTCCGCTTTCCGGTTCGCCGCCCTGCCCGCCGGGACGAATTCATTTCGCGCCGAGGTAAAGGCCTTTCTCCAATCCAGCTTTGAGCCAATGCCCGCCGACATCCGGGCCCGTTCATGGATGGGTTTCAATGCCGCTTTCAGCAAGAAGCTGGCCGCACGGGGCTGGGTCGGCGTGACCTTGCCAGCGCAATACGGTGGCGCCAGCCTGGACGCCTTCTCGCGCTTCGTGCTGGTGGAAGAACTGCTGGCCGCCGGTGCCCCGGTTTCCGCACACTGGATCGCCGACCGCCAGAGCGGGCCCCAGATCCTCAAGTTCGGAACCGAGGCGCAACGCCAGTTCTATCTGCCCAAAATTTGTGCCGCCGAGGCCTTCTTTTGTATCGGCATGAGCGAGCCCAATGCCGGCTCCGACCTCGCCAGCGTTGGCACACGGGCCAGCCGCTGCGAAGGTGGCTGGCGTTTGAACGGCCACAAGATATGGACCACCAATGCGCAGCACTGCCACTACATGATCGCGCTGGTGCGCTCGTCGGGCGAGTCGCAGGATCGGCAAAAGGGCCTGTCGCAGTTCATTGTCGACTTGGCATTGCCCGGCGTGACGGTGCGCCCGATCCGGGATCTAACGGGGGACGCGCATTTCTCAGAAGTGTTTTTCGACAACGTGCTACTGGCCGACGACGCGCTGATCGGCAATGAAGGCAGCGGCTGGGCGCAAGTCAATGCCGAACTGGCCTTCGAGCGCAGCGGCCCGGAGCGGGTGTACTCCAGCATCGTGCTGCTGGAGCACTGGATCACCTGCCTGCGCAGTACACCGGCGGTCTCGGCCCATGCCGCCACCATCGGGCGTTTCGCCACGCACCTGGCCACGCTGCGCAACATGTCGATCGCCGTCACGGCCAAGCTCGACAACGGGGAAAGCCCGTTGGTCGAAGCGGCCTTGGTAAAGGATATAGGCACCGAATTCGAGCAGAGCATTCCCGCCGTGATCGGAGCCGCCATCGCTATGGACCCGGACGCCCTGGTCGATGCCGAGTTGTACCGCGCCGTGGCTTATGTAAGCCAGATTGCGCCCACCTATTCCCTGCGCGGCGGCACGCGCGAGATCCTGCGCGGCATGATCGCGCGCGGTCTGGGCCTGCGTTGAAAACGAGAGCATTCCATGTTTGCACAAGCGATTGAAGATATCCTCGAGGATCAGTGCACGCCCGCCGTGGTGCGCGCGATTGAGGCGGGCGGCTCGACCGCTGCGCTGTGGCAGGCGCTGCAAGGCGCCGGCTTCCTCGAACTGCTGGCGTCCGAGGACGCTGGCGGTGCCGGCCTCCCGCTGGCCGATCTGTTCCCGATACTGTGCAGCTTCGGCCGCTACACGGTGCCGGTGCCGGTGGCTCAGACGATTGTGGCGCGAGCGCTGCTGGGGTCGCAGTTTGCGATGCCCAACGGCATGATTACGCTGGGCGCTGCGTTGCGGCGCGAGGCCGATGGCGCCATCGTGTGCTCATTCACACCTTACGGCCGGGTGGCCGATTTCGTGCTGGCCCAAGATGGTGATGCCTTGTTGCTGCTGCCTTGCGCAGCGGCGCAGCGTGAAGCAAGCGGCGTGCATGGGAGCCTTGCCGCCAACCTGCGCTGGCCCGATGAGCGCATCGCGACGCACGTGCCCGGCGCTGGCCCACTGCTGCCGACATTCGCCGCGGCCTTGCACGCCGCCCTGCTCAGCGGGGCCATGACACGGGTCTTCGAAATGACACTCCAATTCTGCAATGACCGCATCCAGTTCGGCAAAACCCTGGGCAAGTTCCAGGCGGTGCAGCACCAGTTGAGCGTCATGGCCGAACATGTGGCTGCTGCCTCGATAGCCGCCGAAGCAGCGTTCCGTACCGACACGACCACGCCCTCCTTGCTCGCCGCTGCCATGGCCAAATCCCGCACCAGCGAGGCGGCGGTGCTGGTTGCCTCCATTGCCCACGCGCTGCACGGTGCCATTGGCATTGCCGAAGAATACGATCTGCAATTGCTGACCCGGCGTTTGCATGAATGGCGCATTGCCCATGGCTCGGAAGCGCACTGGAACGCATTGATCGGCAATAGCGTGCTGGCTTCAGACGCGTCTATTGCCGATTTTGTACGGTCGGTTTAGCGGGCGAGCGGCCTCGCCAGCCCAGCCACTACCCTGCCAGCTTGCCCTGCAGCTCGGTCACCGCCTCCGGGTTGACCAGCGAGGACAGGTCGCCCGGACCGTCGCCCCGGTACACGGCCCGCACGACGCGACGCATGATTTTCATGTTGCGTGTTTTGGGCAGGTCGCTGACCAGCAGCACCTGTCTGGGTCGGTAGGAGGCGCCCATGCCATGGACAACCGCTTGAGACAGTTCAGCTTGCAGCGCCGCGTCCGCCGCCACGCCGGGCATGGGCACGCAGACGCAGACGATGGCCGAGCCCTTGATCTCGTCGGGCACGCCGATCACCGCCGCCTCTGACACCTTGCCGGTGCCGGTGAGCAGGGTTTCAATCTCCGACGGGCCGGTGCGCTTGCCTGAGACCTTGATCGTGTCGTCGCTGCGGCCGAGGATGTAGAACAAGCCGTCCGCATCGTGCATCGCAAAGTCGCCATGCACCCAGACGCCGGGCAGCGTGCGCCAGTAGCTGTCGAGGTAGCGCTCGTCGTCGCGCCACAGGCTCTTGGTGAAGCCGATGTTGGGGTTGCGCAGCACCAACTCGCCGACCTGGCCCGCGCCGACCGGCTGACCGTTGTCGTTCACGATGTCGACCCCGGCGCCAAGCCCGCGCGCGCCGAACGAGCCTGGTCGCAAGGGGTGGTGCAGGGTGCCGGTGAAGTTGCAGCCGCCCACCTCGGTGCCGCCGACAATGTTGAGGAACGGCAGACGCTCTTTGCAGATGTGCTTGAAGAACCAGCGCCAGGGCGCCTCGGTCCATGCCTCGCCACCGGAGCAGGTGATGCGCAATGCAGACAAGTCGTAGCTTTCGACCTCTGTGTCGCCGTAGCGCATCAGGCTGCGGATCAGCGTGGGCGCGACACCCAGATAGGTGACTTTGTGATCCTGCACCAGACGCCAGAAGCGTCCTGTGTCGGGGTAGTCGGGCGTGCCTTCGGCCACCAGCAGGCTGCCGCCGAAATAGCTCGGGATGCAGGCGCACATGGCACCCACCATCCAGCCCATGTCGCTCATGAAGAAGAAGCGGTCGCTCTGCTTGAAATCGGCGCAGATGTGCATGTCGCGCGTGACCATCGAGCCCAGGAAACTCACGTGGGTCCAGATGCAGCCCTTGGGCTTGCCGGTGGTGCCCGAGGTGTAGAGCAATACGGCGGGTGCCTCGGCGGCCATCTCGGCGGTCGGCATGTCACGGGGTTGGGCGGCGATCAGGCTGGCCCAGTCGTGGTCGCGTTCCGGCGTCATCGGGCATGGGGACGCTTCACCCAGGTGGCGCAGCACCACCACGTGCTGCACGCTGGGTACCTCGCGCAGGGCTTCGTCCAGCACCGACTTCATGACGCCGGGGGTGCCGCGTCTCCAGGTGCCATCCACCGTCAGCACCGCCTTGGCTTGTCCGTCGTTCAAACGGGCGACAATGGGTTGCGGCCCGAAGCCCGAAAACAAGGGCATCAACACGGCGCCGATCTTCAGGACCGCAAAGAACGCGACAAAGGTCTCCGGCAGGTTGGGCATGTACAGGCCGACCCTGTCGCCCCGAGCAATGCCCAGCGACTGCAACGCTCCGGCCAGGCGGCAAACCTCGGCATCAAACTCGCGGTAACTCAAGGACTTGCGGTTTTTCGGGTCTTCGCCCTCCCACACCAGGAAAGGCTGGTCCCACACCGGCGTTCCGCGGTGCCGGTCCAGGCAGTTCAGCACGATGTTGGTGGTACCGCCGACACACCAGCGCGCCCACTCGATGCCGCGCGAGGTGTCAAGCATCTGCGTGTAAGGTTGATAGAAGCGCATGTCGCAAAACTCGAACACCTCTTGCATCAACCAGGCCGGATCGGCATCGGCGCGAGCGCTCAGGTTCTCGAAGCTCGATTCGCCCACTTTGTGCAAGAAGGCGGTCAGGTTGGACCGCGCCATCAGTTCAGGAGCGGGCCTCCATTCAAACGGTTGTTTGGTAGAATTCATGCTGCCATCCTATCCGAACGTAGTATGGGAGTCCAGCGGTGCTGGTCTCACCGCGTCGTTTCTTCTCCGTAGCTCTACGCAGTCAGAAAGGCAGTCCGTCCGTGCATGTTGATGAAGCGATTCGCAGTCGAAAATCGGTCAGGCGGTTTCTACCCACGTCCGTTCCTTCCTCGGTTGTGCAGCACATTTTGAACGTGGCGGCGCGAGCCCCGAGTGGCAACAACGTGCAGCCGTGGAAGGTATATGCGGTGGCGGGCGAGTCCCGGCAGCGTCTGTGCGATGCCTTCATTGAGGCGGCCACGCACGAGCCAGACCGCCACCAGCCTGAATACGCCTACTACCCCACCACCTGGGTCGAGCCCTACCTGGATCGTCGGCGGCGCTGCGGCTTTGGCCTATATGCCAGCCTGGGCATCGCCCGCGACGATGCGGCGGCGCGCGCGCATCAGATGCTGCGCAACTACCTGTTCTTCGACGCGCCGGTGGGCCTGCTCGTCACGCTCGATCGCCGCCTGAACACCGGCAGCTTCATGGATCTGGGCATGTTCATCCAGAACATTCTGGTGGCCGCCCGCGCACAGGGCCTGCACACCTGTGCGCAGGCGGCGCTTGCTTGGTACCACAAAGTGGCGCGTGCCCAACTGCCTATCAGCGACCACGAAATCCTCGCTTGCGGCATCGCCCTGGGACACGAGGACCTGTCGGCCCCGGAGAACGCCTTCATCACCGAACGAACCGATGTGGAGACGTTTTCCAGCTTCCATGGTTTCGACGCGGCTCGCTGAGCTCACGCGCCAGCGATTGAACCTTTGATTCATTCCGACAAGCACACCCAAAGGAGCCGAGCGATGATTCTGCACACTGCTGAGACCTTGAAGCGTTACACCGAAAGCGGCCACTGGGGCCGGCGCACCCTGCTCGATTTGCTGCGCGAGACGGCGGCCAAGGCGCCGGAGCGGCCCGCCGTGGTCGACCCGGCTGATCGGCCTGATCTGACCGGAACAGCAGCACAGAACCTGAGCTATCGGGAGTTCGCCGCGGCCGTCGACGCCATCGCGACCGGGCTGCTGGACATGGGTTTGCGCAAGGATGAAATCGTCGTCGTGCAACTGCCCAACGTATGGGAACTGGTTGCCATGTTTCTTGCGGTCAGCCGCGCCGGCGGCGTGCTCTCGCCGATGCCGATTCAGTGGCGCGACAACGAGTTCCAGAATGTCAAGAAACTCACCGAGGCGCGCTTCTTCTTCGGGATGCGCGATTTCAAGGGTGCCGATCAACTCGCCATCGCCGAGAAGACCGGATTTGTCGCGCTGCCGATCGAGCGTATTGCCGAGATGGCGCGTGGTGCGGCCGACGTGGCCAGGCTCGACGCCATCGGTGTCGACGCCAACGACATTTTCAGCCTATGCTGGTCGTCCGGCACCGAAGCCCTTTCCAAGGGCTGCCCGATGTCTCACAACAACTGGCTCTTTCAGATGAACCTGATCCCGCTGACGGCCGGGCTGCACGAAGGGGACCGGGTGCTGGCGACCGCGCCGGTGGTCAACATGACCGGTGTGGCAACCTGGCTGGCTTCGCTGGCCATCGGGGGCACGACGCTCTTGCATCACCCGCTGAACATGCCGCTGCTTCTCAAGCAGTTGATGCATGACCAGGTGCATTTCACCCTGCTGGTGCCTGCCCTGCTGAACATGATCCTCAAGTTGCCCAACGTCGATCAGCTTGACTTCTCCAGCGTGCGCTGCATCGCCTCGGGTTCGGCGCAACCCTCGCGCTGGAGCATGGAGGAGTTCAAGCGGCGCTGGAACATCGAAATCCTGCACGCCTGGGGACAGACCGAAGGCACCGCGGTGTTTGCAGGGGCGCGAGACGTGCCCGATTTCGCCAAGCGGGCAGATCACTTTCCGTGGTGGGGTCGCCCGGGCGTCGAGTGGCCCTCGGACATCCAGGGTGTAGAGATGAAGCTGCTCGATGAGAGCGGTGCAGAATGCACGCAGCCCGGCCAGGTGGGCGAGCTGGTCTACCGCGGACCCAATGTGTTTGCTGGCTATTACCAGCGGCCGGACCTGGAGATAAGCACGTTCACCCCAGACGGCTTTTGCCGCACAGGTGACTTTTTCATCGTGCGGGACGTTCACCACATCGGTTTCTTTGACCGCAAGAAAGACATCATCATTCGCGGTGGCTTCAACGTTAGCGCAGCCGAGGTCGAGAACCTGGTTCTCACCCATCCCGGCGTGCAGGAGGTGGCGGCGGTGGCGGTGCCCGACGAGATCATGGGCGAGAAGACCTGTATCTTCGTCGTTCCGAAGGACAAGGCCCAGCCGCCGGCGCTGGAGGATATCGTCGGCCACCTGAAGCAGATCGGCGTGGCGGCTTACAAGCTGCCCGAGCGCATCGAGTACCTTGACGCCATCCCGCGCAACCCGGTAGGAAAAATCCTGAAGGCAGAACTGCGCAAGCACCTGCGCCCCGCGGCTGCCTGAGCCCACTCCGACCCACGAACCCAGTTATGGCAAACATCAAATCCGCACCCTCGTCGCATACGCTTCGCGGTAAAACCGCGATCATCGGTGCGGGCATTTCCGCCGTCGGCCGCGTGCCGGGCAAGAGCGCGCTCGCGCTGGCCGCCGACGCAGCGGGCAAGGCGCTGGCCGAGGCCGGCATCGGCAAGCACGAGGTCGATGGCGTGCTCTCAAGCTCCGCCTTTGCCTCGCCGTTCCACCGCTTCAGCGTGGCTTTCAGTGAATACCTGGGCATCCAGCCAACGTTTTCCAACACGCTGCAGGTCTCCGGCGCCACGGCGGCCACCATGTTCAACATCGCCGCCGCCGCCATTGCCGGCGGCCTGGCCGAGACGGTGCTGGTGGTGGGGGGCGACAGCCTGCTGACCGGTCTGTCCCCCGACCTTGCCCTGCGCTCGATGACCGAAAGCCGGGACCAGCAATACGAAATGCCCTTCGGCATTCCCGTGGCCAACACCTTCGCCATGACCGCGCATCGGCACATGAAAGAGTTCGGCACCACCTCCGAGCAGTTTGCCAAGGTGGCGGTGATCCACCGCGAACACGCACGCCGCACGCCGGGGGCGCAGATGACCGATCCGCTGAGCGTCGATGACGTGCTGAATTCCGGCTGGGTGACAACGCCTTACCACAAGCTCGACTGCTCTCTCATCTCCGACGGCGCAGCAGCCTTCATCGTCACGTCGGCCAAGCGCGCCAGGGCGCTGGGAATTGCCAAGCCCATTTACATCCTCGGCGGCGGCGAATGCTACACGCACGAGCACATCTTCCTGATGCCCTCGCTGACCACCACGGGCGCGGTGCAGTCGAGTGCCAGGGCCTACGACATGGCGGGCTGCAGGCCGAAGGACATCGACGTGGCCGGCGTCTATGACTGCTTCACCGGCACGGTGATCATGATGCTGGAGGACCTCGGTTTCTGCCCCAAGGGCGAGGGTGGGCGCTTCGTCGAGGACGGGCAGATCACCTACGGCGGAGCCATCCCCTGCAACACCCATGGCGGCCTGCTGTCGTTCGCGCACTCGGGCATGCCGGGCTCGCTGTTTCATTTCTACGAGGTAGTCAACCAGCTGCGCGGAAACTGCGGCGAGCGCCAGGTCGCGGACGCTGAACTCGGCCTGGTGCACAGCCTGGGTGCCGGTTTTGCGACCAACGCCACCACCATCCTGGGAACGGAGGCCACGCTGTGATCAACCAAAAAGACGCCCACCTCAAGCCGCAGCCGATGCCGGATTCGGATTCGGAAATCTATTGGCGCGGCATTCAGGGGGGCAAGCTGCTGCTGCAGCACTGCCCAGCGTGCGACCACGTGCAGCTCTACCAACAGGCGATCTGCCGTGAGTGCGGTAGCGAGCGCCTTGAGCACCGCGCCTCCAGCGGTCGCGCCAAGGTGCATTCGTTCAGCGTGGTTCACCGGGCGCCCGGGCCGGCCTTCAAACAGGACACGCCCTATGCCGTGCTGCTGGTAGAACTCGAAGAAGGTCCGCGGATGATCAGCGCCTTCGTCGGTCCAGATCCTTCGGTGGTCACCTTCGACATGGCCGTCGAGCTGGTTTGCGAGCCCGTCGGTGGCGGTGTGACGCTGCCGCGATTCCGGGCGGCCGGACTTCAAGCGTGAAACAGCGTCTTTGCGCGCCTTCTGAGCGTGTCTGAACAAATGATTCAACTCAATGCGAGATTTCGCTGACCCCATTTCGCTGCGTCGTCCTCCCAGACTGTAGTCGAGGGGGCTCTGACCTGACGATGACCACGGTTGCGCGGCGGGCGATTGAGCCCTTGTCAATGCACGATTGGATCGTGGCAATCTTTGCACCGGTCGGCTACAGCAAGACGACATTGATGGGAGGATGGTTTCGCGCTTGCAAAGACGCCGACCCCGTGCGGGTGGGCCTCGACGCCTCCTGGCGCGACCAAGTGTTCTTTGCCCGTTTGTAGTCTTGGATCAGAGATCAGTGAAATTTAACAGCAATAGGCTCATTGTTGAACCGCTGCCTCAGACAACAACGCTCGGATGTGTTCGTCGGAATAGCCAAATTCGCGCAACAGTTCCACCGTGTTCTCCCCCAATTTGGGTGCATGGTGCCTCTTTTCCGGTACTGAATGCGACCACTCGGTAGGGATGCTTACATCTAGCATTTCCCCTTCGCTTGGATGAGTGACCTGCTGGATGTATCCGGTTTCCGCAAGATGAGGGTCGGCCAGGATGTCGTCAATGCTGTACATGCGTGCTGCGGGAATATCTGCGTGCTCCAGCAGCGCAAGCCACTCCCCAGTGCTTCGTGTTCGAAAGATTTCGCCGAGAAAGCCGTAGACGTGGTCAATGTGCTCGAGGCGCTTGCCCTGGCTGCTGAAGCGCACGTCCTGCGCAAATACCTCGGACTTGCCAATGGCATCGAAGAAGCTACGCCAATGCTTGTCGTTGTACACCAGGACGCAGATATGGCCATCGCTTGTCTCGTAGGGTCGGCGATCACGTGCGAGACTACGTTGATATCCGGAAGGTCCCGTCGACGGTCTATAGAGGTGCCCGGCAAGGTGCTCACCAAGCACTATGGAAAGCATGCCTTCAAACATGGGCACATCAATCCGCTGTCCAATGCCGGAACGCTCGCGATAGAACAGTGCAGCGGTGATGGCGTTGCACAGTTGCAGACCGACCACGCGGTCGACCAATACCATGGGGGCATACCGGGGCGTCTCTCCAGTGGCCTGACCCGTAAGCCAAGGGATGCCGCACATGCCTTGGATGAGATCGTCGTAGGCGGGTTTTGCGGCGTAGGGGCCACGCTGACTGAATCCGTAGGCGCCAGCGTAGACGATCTTCGGAGACACCTTCTTCAGGTCTTCGTACCCGAGGCCCAGGCGAGCCATAGCCTGCGGCCGGATGTTGTAGAGCAGCACATCTGAGCTGGCTGCCATGTGCAGCAGCGCGTCGCGACCTGAAGGCTTCTTGAGGTCGAGAACGATGGAGCGCTTGTTGCGGTTGGTCGTCAGGTAGAAGTGGCCCATGCCAGGATTTCGCATAGGGCCGGCTTGACGCATCACGTCCCCGCCAGGCGGTTCGACCTTGATCACATCGGCACCCAAGTCAGCCAACTGCTGGCTGGCATATGGGCCCATGATCACACTCGTCAGATCGAGAACGCGAATGCCAGAAAGAGGTCCGCTCATTTTCAATCGACTTTCGCGCCGGAGAGTTTGACGACCTTTCCCCACTTGTCATACTCGATGTTCATGAAGGACTTGAACTCGGTGGGGGGCAAGGTCCATGCCTCGTAGGCCATGCCACGAATGGCCTGCTGAAGTTCTGGGGTCTGCATCGCTTTGAGAGCGGCCTGATACAGCCGGTCGACGACGGGTTGAGGGAGTTTGGCAGGGGCCACCAGACCGAACCACAGGTCGCTACCCGCTTCGTCGAAGCCTGGCACACCGGACTCGCGCATGGTGGGCACGTCGGGCAGATAACTGCTGCGCTTGACACTGGTCACGGCAAGCGGCCTGACATGGCCGGCACGGATTTGAGGCAGCGAGGTGATGGGGATATCGAACATGGCCGAGACGCTGCCGCCCATGACGTCCACCAGGGCGGGTGCACTGCCCTTATAAGGAATGTGCTCGAGCTTCGCGCCTGTCAACGCTTTGAGCAGCTCTCCGGAGAGGTGGTTGGTTGCGCCGTTGCCGCCCGATGCGTAGTTGGCCGAAACACCACTACGCTTGGTCCATGCAATGAACTCGGCCAGCGTGTTGGCTGGCACCTTGGGGTTGATGACCAGCACGTTGGTGTACGAAACGATGGGAGTGATCGGAGTCAGATCGGTGCGCGGATCGTAGGGGTGGCGTGGGTAGAGGTGTGGATTGATCGCGGTCGTGCCGGTGTGAGCCATTCCGATGGTGTAGCCGTCGGGTGCTGCCTTGGCCACCCCGTCGATGCCGATGCTGCCTCCGGCCCCTGGGCGGTTGTCCACGATGATGGGCTGGCCGAGCACTTCCCCCATGCTCTTGGCGAGGGACCGTGCCAGTACGTCGGTCGGCCCGCCTGCAGAGAATGGCACGATCATACGGATGGGCTTTGATGGGTAGTCCTGCGCAAAGCTCGCAAGAGGGACGGCGAGAAACAGGCCAGAAAGGGTGAGGCCCAGCACGGTTCGAATCGGGGTCATTGTCTTGTCTCCTAGGGTTATGGTCTTGTCGCGGCGAATCAAGGTTATGGGCTTCTTTCATGTGCTCATGAATTCGCCCTCCTGTTGGTGTTGCGTGTGATCCTTAGGCGTGCTCGCGGAGCAGTTCGCGCGCGATGATGAGCTGCATGATCTGGCTGCTTCCCTCGTAGATGCGAAGCAGGCGCGCGTCGCGGTAAAGGCGCTCGATGGCGTATTCCTTGATGTAGCCATTGCCTCCGTGCACCTGCAGCATGCGGTCGGCGATGCGGCCTGCCGCCTCGGTCGCGTAGTACTTGCAGCATGCGGCCTCCTTGGTGGTCTTCTTTCCAGCATCTTTCTCCCGCGAGGCCTTCTCGACCATGGCGCGCGCAGCGAACAGCTCGGTTTGACTCTCAGCCAGCATGGACTGGATCATCTGGAAATTGGCAATGGGCTGGCCGAACTGCTTGCGCTCCATCGCGTAGCGCGTTCCTTCGTCAAGAAGGCGCTCGCACAGTCCGGTGGCCACTGCGGCCATGTGCAGCCGTGCGTGGTCCAGCGACATCATCGCGTTGCGAAATCCCGTGCCTTCCGCGCCGAGCAAGGCGCTGGCAGGAACACGGCAGTTCTCGAAGATCACGTCGGACTCATGAGAGCCCGCGAACCCCATCTTCTTGTACGGCTTGGCCACAGTGATGCCGGGTGTGTCACGATCGACCAGAAAAGCGGAGATACCCTTCGAACCGACCTCCTTCGGAGCCGTGCGCGCGAAGACGGTGAACACGCCGGCATGGATGGCGTTGGTGATGAAGCGCTTGGTGCCGTTGATGACGTAGTGATTGCCATCGCGCACAGCTTTGGTGATCAGAGCAGCGGAATCGGAGCCGGAGTCGGGTTCGGTGAGACAGAAGGACGCCATCATCTCGCCGGTCGCGAGTTTGGGCAGGTACTTTCGCTTCTGCTCTTCGGTACCATCGTTGACGATGCCCAACGTGCCCACGCCATTGGTGGTGCCGAAGTAGGAGCGGAAGGCGGGCTGCGCGTAGGCGATTTCGAAAACGAGGCTTGCCTCCTCGAACATGCTGAGGCCGAGGCCCCCGTATTCCTCGGGGATGGTCATGCCGAAGAGGCCGAGTTCCCGCAGGCCCTTCACCACGTGGGGGGGAATCTCCTGCGTCTCCTCCACCACCGTCTCGGCGGGTAGAAGCACCTCGCGCGTGAAGCGGCGGGCGGCATCGATGAGAAGCTCGAGTGTCTGTTCGCGTTCTGTCATGGGTATTTCCGTGGAGTCGTTCGTAAAGAGAGAGGATGTAAATTTCAGACCACTTTGATCAACTGGGGCACGGCCACGAACAGATCGGCCTCCAGGCCGTAGTCGGCCACCGAGAAGATCGGGGCCTCGGGGTCCTTGTTGATCGCCACGATGACCTTGGAGTCCTTCATGCCGGCCAGGTGCTGGATCGCGCCCGAGATGCCCGCAGCAATGTAGAGCTGCGGGGCCACGATCTTGCCGGTCTGGCCCACCTGCCAGTCGTTCGGTGCGTAGCCCGCGTCCACCGCGGCGCGGCTCGCTCCGAGTGCTGCGCCCAGCTTGTCGGCCAGCGGCGTCATCACCTCGTTGAACTTCTCCGCGCTGCCGAGTGCCCGGCCACCGGAGACGATGATCTTGGCCGCCGTGAGCTCGGGGCGGTCGCTCTTGGCGATCTCGCTGCCCATGAATTTGGACTTACCGTCGTCGGCGGCTGCTGCTGCTGCCGTTTCCACCGTGGCGCTGCCACCGGTGGCCGCTGCGGGGTCGAATCCCGTGGTGCGCACGGTGATCACGTGCGTGGCGTCCAGGCCCTGCACCGTGGCAATGGCGTTGCCGGCGTAGATCGGGCGCTCGAAGGTGTCGGCTGCGATGACCTTGGTGATGTCGGAGAGCTGGGCCACATCGATTGCGGCGGCCACACGGGGCGCCACGTTCTTGCCGCTGGCGGTGGCGGGGAACAGGATGTGGCTGTAGTTCGCCGCGATGATCAGCACCTGGGCTGCCACGTTCTCGGCCAGGCCGTGTTCGAAGCCCGGGGCGTCGGCGTGGATCACCTTGGCCACGCCCGCGATCTGTGCGGCCGCGGCGGCTGCTGCAGCGGCGTTGTGGCCGGCGATGAGCACGTGCACCTCACCGCCACATTGGGTGGCGGCAGCCACGGTGTTGAGCGTGGCGCCCTTGATGGAGGCGTTGTCGTGTTCGGCAATTACGAGTGCAGTCATTTGTCGGTCCTCAGATCACTTTGGCTTCATTTTTGAGTTTGTCCACCAGGGCAGCGACATCGGCCACCTTGATGCCCGCGCCGCGCTTGGGCGGCTCGCTGACCTTCAGGGTCTTGATGCGCGGCGTCACGTCCACACCGAGGTCTTCGGGCTTGACGATGTCCAGCGTCTTCTTCTTGGCCTTCATGATGTTGGGCAGCGTCACGTAACGCGGCTCGTTCAAACGAAGGTCGGTGGTGATGACGGCGGGCAGCGTGATGGAGAGCGTCTCCAGGCCACCGTCGACTTCGCGCGTGACGGTGGCTCTACCGTCAGCGACTTCCACCTTGCTGGCGAAGGTGGCTTGTGGCAGGCCGGCGAGCGCGGCCAGCATCTGGCCGGTCTGGTTGCAGTCGTCGTCGATCGCCTGTTTGCCCAGGATGATGAGACCGGGTTGCTCCTTGTCCACCAGGGCCTTCAAGAGCTTGGCCACGGCCAGGGGCTGCAGCTCCAAGTTGGTCTCCACCAGGATGGCGCGGTCCGCACCAATGGCCATGGCGGTGCGCAGGGTTTCCTGGCACTGGGTGACACCGCAGGAGACGGCGATCACCTCGGTGACCACGCCTTTCTCTCTCAGGCGCACGGCTTCTTCCACCGCGATTTCGTCAAACGGGTTCATGCTCATCTTGACGTTGGCGATGTCCACGCCACTGCCGTCGCTCTTCACGCGCACCTTGACGTTGTAATCCACCACGCGTTTGACGGGGACGATAACCTTCATGTTGGGTTGTCTCCTGTTGATATGGACTTCACTGTACGAATCGATAGATTCCACGTCCAATACCAAATGAGACGTCAGTGATATCCTTTTGATAATGAACTTCCGGCAGATCACCCAGTTCCTGGCCGTGGTGGAAACGCAGAGCTTTCGCAAGGCGGCGGAACGGCTGCACATTGCGCAACCGCCCCTGTCAACGGGCATCCGGCGCTTGGAAGCAGACCTCGGCGCACCACTTTTCGAGCGCAGCAAGCGCGGCGTGCGTCTTACCGACGCAGGTCGTATCATTCTGGTGGATGCGCAGCAGATTGCCTTCCATGCTGAGCAGTTACGCAGCGCTGTCGTCGCTCTGCGTAACGGCGTTGGCGGGCGATTGCGCATTGGCTTTGTAGGCTCCGCCACCTATGCGATGCTGCCACGCGTACTGCCGCTTTTTCGCGAGCGCTACCCGAATGTGGTGCTCGACTTGCGCGAAGGCACGACCACACAGATACTTCGCGACCTGGAGGCTGGTGCGCTGGACCTAGGGCTCGTTCGATACCCCGTGGCAGAAGCCACACCGATCGAAATCAGACCGGTGGAATGGGACAGGCTGGTGGTCGCCTTGCCGATGCACCATCCGCTGACCCGGCGCAAACGCGTGGCGCTATCGGACTTGGCCAATGAAGCTTTCATCATGTACTCAGCGTCGAGCGCGGTAAACCTTAGAGCACAGGTGATGCTGGTCTGCCAGACCGCTGGCTTTACTCCCCGGGTCACGCAGGAAGCCGTGCAGGTTCAGACGTTGGTCAGTCTTGTGGAAAGCGGCATCGGGGTGGCATTGGTCCCTGCAGCATGCAGCACAGGTTCCACCAGGCGAGTGGAGTTTCGCGATGTGTCGTCAGAAGCATCGCTCGCGGTAGCGCTCGGCGTGGCAATGCAGCCGAGCGCCGACGGTAGCGCTGCACAGCGTTTCCGGCAGATGTTGGAAGAGAACCCTCCTCAAAACGGTGACACTGTTCTTTTGCGTCGCCGAAAGCCAGTTCCGCGCGGATCACTTTGACGCTCTCGGTGGCGCTGGCGCCGTCGCTCCCGTTGAAGGCGTGGCCCAGGCCAGTGAGCGCAGCCAGGCGCTCGGACAGTTCAACCGCCGGCCCGTGGGTGAAACCAGCCAGCATCACGTGGTCGAGCGTGTGCAACTGATCGATCAGCGCGGTGCGGATGGCGGGGTGGTTGTGCCCGAACAGGTTGACCCACCAGGAGCTGATCGCATTCAGATGGCACCAGCCTCCGTGGTCGCGCAGCCACACTCCTGGGCCCGCGCCACGGGAATCAGCGGCAGCGCAGCACCCTCGGACGCGTGCAGCTTCATCTGGGTGCAGGGGTGCCAAACCCCAGCCGGGCTGCGCTAGCGCCAGGCGTCGTTGGCCGACACAGGTAGCATCAAAGCTCGGCGCCTAGGGGCAGGATGACCGGATCGCCGGACTGCGGACCGGCGGGCTCGCTGCGGGTCTCGACGATGCGGTTGGCGGCGTCGGGGAACACCAGCTTCGGCACGGCCTCGTCGAGCTTGTCCTCGTGAACCATGCCAAAGGCCGCGATGATCACCAGGTCGCCCACACTGGCGCGCCGGGCGGCCGAGCCGTTGAGCGAAATGATGCCGCTGCCGCGCGGCGACTTGATGGCGTAGGTGATGAAACGTTCGCCGTTGTTGACGTTCCAGATGTGCACCTGTTCGTTGGGGCGGATGTTGCTCGCCTCAAGCAGGTCTTCGTCGATGCCGCAGGACCCTTCGTAGTGCAGCTCGCAGTGGGTGACGGTGGCGCGGTGGATTTTGGATTTCAGCAGGGTGCGAAACATGGTCGTGGTCCTCAGGCGCCCAAAGTGTGGCGCGCATGCAGGCCCAGGCGCTGCATCAGCGCCCGGTCGCGTTCGATGTCGGGGTTGCCGGTGGTCAGCAGCTTCTCGCCATAAAAGATGGAGTTGGCGCCGGCCGCAAAACACAGGGCCTGCACCGCATCGCTCATCTGCTGGCGCCCGGCCGACAGGCGCACCCGGGCCCGCGGCATGGTGATGCGGGCGACCGCGATCATGCGCACGAACTCCAGCGGGTCCAGTTCGGCCTGATCGGCCAGCGGCGTGCCTTCGACCTTGACCAGGTTGTTGATCGGCACCGATTCGGGGTAATCGGGCGCCAGGTTGGCCAGCTGGGCGATCAGCGCCGCACGCTGCACCCGCGTCTCGCCCATGCCCACGATCCCGCCACTGCAGACCCGGACGCCCGCCCCGCGCACGCGTTGCAGGGTGTCGAGCCGGTCCTGGTAATCGCGCGTGGTGATGATGTCGCCGTAAAAGTCGGGGGCGCTGTCCAGGTTGTGGTTGTAGTAGTCGAGCCCGGCGTCGCGCAGGGTTTCGGCGTGGCCCTCGTTGAGCATGCCCAGGGTGGCGCAGGCCTCCAGGCCCACGTCCTTGACCGCGCGCACCAGCTCGGCCACGGCTTGCACGTCGCGGTCCTTGGGCGCGCGCCAGGCCGCGCCCATGCAGAAGCGTGTGGCGCCGGCCGCCTTGGCGCGCACGGCCGCGTCGCGCACCTCTTCCACCGCCATGAGCTTGCTGGCCGCTACGCCGGTGTCGTAGTGCACCGACTGCGGGCAGTAGCCACAGTCTTCCGGGCAGCCACCGGTCTTGATCGACAGCAGCGTGGCAAGCTCGACCTCGGTCGGGTCGAAGTGCTCGCGGTGAACGGTCTGCGCGCGAAACAGAAGCTCGGTAAACGGCTGATCGAACAGCGCCACTACGGCTTCGGTCGACCAGGCTCCCACGCTCGATGCCTCGGCAGTCTGCGAAGGTGATTGCACCCAGTGAATGGGTTCTTCTCTCAGGATCGTGTCATTCATCGCGCAATACTCCAGTGGTGTCCAGCAAAATTCAATCGATAGATCGACGCGGGCGAATCGTGCCTGCAAGGCCAGCCACAGCGCTTCAGGCGCCTTGCGGCCTGATGTGCTGGGTGGCCTCGTCTTCGACCCGCTGCCAGATCTCGACCGCCATCGGGTTCTTGCTCTCTTCCAGGATGTGCCCTACCAGCCCGATGGCACGCGCCAGGACGCCGATGCCGCGCACGATTTTCCATGGCAGCCCGAGTTCGCAGCTGATGGCGCCGATGGCGCCGGTCGCGTTGACGGGAAGCGACTTGCCAGCGGCGCGTTCGGCCTCGTCGCAGATCAGTTGTTCCAGGCGGATGTAGTCGCCGGAAAAGCCGTTGTCTTTGGCGATCTGGAACAGGCGCGGGGCACGCGGATCGACCGGCTTGTGCAGCGGATGGCCGAGCCCCGGAATGATCTGGCCACGCTCTCGGTAGGCCGCCACGGTTTCGCGCGCAATGCGCTCCAGATCGGCGTCGCGTGTGCCCGGCGGCAGCGCCTCGTACAGCATTTTGGCGGTGCCTTCGGTGCTGCCGACGAACACGCTGCCCAGGCCGCACAATCCGGCCGCCACCGCCGCCTGCAGCGATTCGGGCGCACCGGCGTAAGTCAGTCGCGCGACCAGCGCACTCGGCGTGATGCCGTGTTCGACCAGCGTCACCGCGATCGCGTTGAATACGTTGGACTCCTGCGGCGTCGGCATGCGCCCGACGATCTGCAGGAAGGCCATATCACCCAGGTTGAGATGGCCAAGAATTTCGTCGGGCAGGCTTTTGCCGTGCACCTCGATGCGGTCGGGGGTACTCCACGCAATGTCGGAGCGGATGGGTTTGTTCTTGCGGGTCATGAGAAATTCCAGTCGGTTTGGGGTGGGCTTAAAAAATCAGGCGCTCAGACCCGCGTCGCGCAGCACGGCTTGTGCACGCTGGTACACCGGCAGATCGACCATCTGGCTGTCAACCGCCACGGCGGAACCACCCGCCGTTTCAAATGCTTTGCAGACGCGGCGCGCCCAGTCAAGCCGTTCGGGGGTCGGCGTGAACACCGCCTGGACGATGGCAAGCTGCTTCGGGTGGATGCACAGCTTGGCACCAAAGCCGAGTCGACGTGAGCGTTCAGTGTCCGCCTGCAAGCGTTGCAGGTCCTCGATCGCGGTGCTGACACCATCAACCGGCGCGGCCAGCCCGGCCAGCCGCGAGGCCAGCACCACTTGTGAGCGGAAAGCCAGCAGCTCTGACTCCGCGCCATCGGGCGCACAGTCAATGCCCAGATCGAGCGCCAGATCGACGCTGCCAAAAGCCAGGCGGATCACGCCCGGCACGCTCGCAATGCTGTGGATTTCCCTAAGGCCGCGCGCCGACTCGATGATCGGCAACACGTCCTTATAGGTGATCTCGACCACGGTGCACACGGCATCGATACCCTCGGCCTTGGGCAGCATCACCGCCGCCACACCAGGATGGCGACACAGTTCGAGATCGTCTTCAAACCAGGGCGTGCCAGCGGCATTGATGCGCACAACCAGCGGTGCCGACGCATCAAGCGCCGTCGCCAGCGCGTCGCGTGCGCTCGCCTTCGCCTCGGGGGCAACCGCGTCTTCCAGATCAACAATCACCGCGTCGGCGCCGCTGGCGCGCGCCTTGGCAAAACGCTCAGGCCTGTCTGCGGGCACAAAAAGATAGGCACGCCGCAGGACATGGAGGCCGGGGGTGCTGGTCGCCATGCTCATGCCGCCAACCAGCGCTCGATGTGCGGCGCCTCGGCGACCGCCCAGACGCGCGCGATCAGTGCCTCCACCTCTGCAGGCGTGGCCCCCTTGCCGTAGGCCGCCAGGCGCTGCGCCTTGTCTTCCAGCTCGGCACGTGTCAGGGTGTTGCCAGGGTCGCCTTTGGGCTCATCGACCCGCGCGCCAAAGGTGTGGCCATCGCGCGTGCTCACCGTTACCTTGCCGATCCAGCGCTGCGGGTAGGCCTTATCGACCTCGGCGTCGAGCTGCATCGTCACGCGGTCGCGCAAGGCGGCCACGCGCGGCGCGAGGTAATGCGCTTCAAATTCATTCAGCCCGGCAAAGCCGTATTCGGCGGCCAGCGCCAGCACCGTGCCCATTGAGAATTTGGCCTGGTGCACGGTGGCGGGCACGGTGACGCGGCCCAGCACGTCGATGGCGCCCTGGTGCACATGGGTGGTCACCGCGGCAATATCGTCGGCCTTGAGCCCATGCGTCTGCATCAGCGCCAGCAGCGCGTCGGCGCTGGGGTGGGTGTGGCGGCACGAGGCGTGGTATTTGAACGAGGTTTCCGCCGTGGCCCAGCGCTGGCCCAGGCGGTCGGTCAGGCGCGCCGGATCGGCGTCGTTCGACATGCCCGCAGCCATGCCTTGCGCGCCTTCCAGAATCTGGCGCGCGCCGGTCAGCCCCTCGCGCGCCAAGTAGGCGCAGGCCAAGCCGCTGGACGCCGCATGCGCGGTGTGCAGTTGCTTGGAGTCAGCGGCGTCGCGCAAAAACTCCCACAGCCCGGCGGCTTGTGTGCCGGCGCTGCCGAAGGCATGCAGCATGGTGGTCGCATCGAGCTTGAGCAGCCGTCCGGCCGCCGCAGCGGCGGCCAGCGTGCCGGCGGTGGCCGTGGTGTGAAAGATGCGGTAGTGCGAGCGGCCCAGGAACTCGCCCACCCGAATGCCGACTTCATAGCCCGCCACTACGGCGGCCAGGAACTCGCGGCCGCTGGCACCGATGTCCTGCGCGATGGCCAGCGCCGCCGGGAACACGACGGCTGCGGGATGAAACACCGAGCCGTTGTGGACGTCATCCTGCTCGGCGAAATGCGAGGCGGCCGCGTTGACCATCGCAGCGAAATGGGGCGAGGTGGTGCGGCGCGAGATCAGCACCTCGGCGCGGCCGGAGGCCGGCCCCATGGTGCGGGCATAGGCTTCGATGGCCTCGACCGGCCGGGCGCCCTTGCCCGCCAACGCGGAGGCGTACCAGTCGAGGAACAGGTCTTCGGTTCGGCGCAGCACCGGCGCCGGAATGGTGTCGAATGACAGATCGGCGGCAAAGGCAGCCAGCGTCGCGCTCGGGTTTGTATCTGGGGTCATGGCATCGATCTCGCAGTCAGATGGCTTGGTCTGCACGCAGCCGGGCGATGTCAGTCTCGCCGTAGCCGAGCTCGGTCAGGATGGCTTCGGTGTGCTGACCCAGCGCAGGCACCGGCCCCATGGGCGGCGGCGGCTCGCTGCCCTGGACGTGGTGCGGCGGGTACAGCGCCGGCAGCGTGCCGCCTGGCGAATCGATCTCGGTCCAGCGCCCACGCGCCGCGAGTTGCGGGTGCTTCCACAGGTCGGCCATCTCGTTGAGCTGGCCGTTGGCGATTTGCGCCGCATCCAGCCGCGCCACCAGTTGCGCCGCGGTCAGGGTGGCGCAGACACCTTCGATGATGCCGCGCAGTTTCTCGCGCTGGGCCAGCCGGTTGGCGTTGCCCAGGTACTGTGCGGTCAGCTCGGGCAATTGCAACACCTGGTTGCAGAAGGTGGCCCATTCGCGGTCGTGCTGCACCGCCAGCACCACCTGCTTGCCGTCGCCGCAGGTAAAAGGGCCGTAGGGGTAAATGGCGGCGTGCGAGGCGCCAGCACGCAGCGGCGGCGGCTGGCCATCCAGCGTGTAGTAGAGCGGGAAGCCCATCCATTCGGACATGGCTTCGAGCATGGAGATTTCGAGCCGTTGGCCACGCCCCGTGCGCCCGCGCTCCAGCAAAGCGGCCAGCACGCTGCTGTAGGCGTACATGCCAGCGGCGATGTCGGCAATCGACAGTCCGGCCTTGGATGGCGTCTCCGGCGTTCCGGTCACCGACACAAAACCGGCTTCGCTCTGGATCAGCAGGTCATAGGCCTTTTTCGCGGTGTAGGGGCCGCCGTCGCCGTAGCCCGAGATGTCGCACACCACGATGCGCGGGTTGACCGGCGCCAGGCTGGCATGGTCCAGTCCCATGCGCGCGGCAGCACCGGGCGCCAGATTCTGCACCAGCACGTCGGCGCGCTCCACCAGCTTTTGCAGTACGGCGCGTGCGGCCGGGTGTTTGAGGTCGAGCGTCAGGCTTTCCTTGGAGCGGTTGCACCAGACGAAGTGGGAAGCCGAGCCGTGGGCCCGGCTGTCGTAGGCGCGGGCGAAGTCGCCCTCGCCCGGACGCTCGACCTTGATGACGCGCGCGCCGAGATCGGCCAACTGGCGGGTGCAGAACGGCGCGGCAATCGCGTGCTCCAGCGTGACAATCAGCATTCCTTCCAATGGACGCATGGCAATTTCTTTCAGAATGAGCGCGGCAACTCGAGCACATGCTCGGCCACGTAACTCAGAATCAGGTTGGTGGAGATCGGCGCCACTTGGTACAGCCGGGTTTCGCGGAACTTGCGCTCGATGTCGTATTCGCAGGCAAAGCCAAAGCCGCCATGGGTCTGAATGGCGGTGTTGGCCGCCTCCCAGGAGGCTTTGGCGGCCAGGTACTTGGCCATATTGGCCTCTGCGCCACACGGTTGGTGGGCGTCAAACAGCTCGCAGGCACGCCAGCGCATCAGGTCAGCGGCTTCGGTCTCGATGTGGGCCTCGGCCAAGGGAAACTGCACGCCCTGGTTCTGCCCAATCGGGCGGTCAAACACGCGGCGCTCGCGGGCATAGCGGGCGCTGCGCTCGACGAACCAGCGGGCGTCGCCAATGCACTCGGCGGCAATCAGCGTGCGCTCGGCGTTCAGGCCGTCCAGGATGTACTTGAAACCTTTGCCCTCCTCGCCGATCAGGTTCTCGGCCGGGATTTCGAGGTTGTCGAAGAACAGCTCATTGGTCTCGTGGTTGACCATGTTGCGGATCGGGTTCACAGTCATGCCCTGGCCAATGGCCTGGTGCAGGTCAACGATAAAGATCGACATGCCCTCTGACTTGCGCTTCACATCCTTGAGCGGGGTGGTGCGTGCCAGCAAAATCATCAGATCGGAGTGCTGAATCCGCGAGATCCAGACCTTCTGGCCATTGACCACATAGCGGTCGCCCTGCTTGACTGCGGTGGTCTTGATCTTGGTGGTGTCGGTGCCTGTGGTTGGCTCGGTCACGCCCATGGACTGCAGGCGCAGATCGCCGCTCGCGATTTTTGGCAGGTAGCGGCGCTTTTGCTCGTCCGAGCCATGGCGCAGCAAGGTGCCCATGTTGTACATCTGGCCGTGACAGGCGCCGGCATTGCCGCCGCAGCGGTTGACCTCTTCCATCACCACCGAGGCTTCGGCCAGACCCAAGCCAGCTCCGCCGTACTCCTGCGGAATCATCACCGCCAGCCAGCCGGCCCTGGTCAGCGCGTCCACACACGCCTCGGGGTAAGCACGGGCATCGTCAATCTTGCGAAAGTACTCGTCAGGGAAGCGTTTGAAAAGATCGCGCAGCGCGGCACGCAACTCGGGGTAACGTTCTTGGTTCATCATTTTCAGTCTCTAAAAGTTCCCCGCCGAGCCGCGCAGGACAAAGGTTACCGGTTAGCGGAATTTGCTGAAGTCGGGCTTGCGCTTCTCAAGAAAGGCGCTGGCCCCTTCCTGCTGCTCGCCGGTACTGAAATAGTTAGGTGCCACTTCCTGGATCAGGTCGTTCATGTCCTTGCCCATGATCGGGGCCATGTGGTGGTAGAACGAACGCTTGACAATCTTCAGGCAGGTCGGCGACAGCGACAGCAATTCGTCGCAGTACTTCTGCACCTCTTCGTCGAGTTGGGCCATGGGCACCACCGAGTTGGCCAGACCCCAGTCGAACGCCTGCTTCGCGCTGTAGCGGCGGCACAGCATCCACAGTTCGCGCGCCCGCTTGTGGCCAAGCACATTGGCCGCGTGCGAGACGATATAGCCACCGGCCGGTGAGCCGACGCGTGGCCCGTTCTGACCAAAGATCGCATGCTCGGCGGCAATCGTGAAGTCACAAAAGTAGGCAATGTGGTGACCGGCACCAATGGCATAGCCGTTGACGCGCGCGATCACCGGCTTGGGACATTCGGCGATCTGGCGGTTGAAGTTGAATTCCAGGTCCTGCAGGCCGCTCTTGCCACCTTCGCCCTTTTCCCAGTTGACATCACCGCCGACACAAAAGGCGCGCTCGCCAGCACCGGTCAGCACGATCACGCCGACCTTCGGATCGTCGCCGGCCTGGGCCAGCAGTCGCTCCATGTCCTTGATGGTGTCACCAGTGAAAGCGTTGAGCGTCTTGGGCCGATTGATGGTGATGGTGGCAACGTAATTTTTGACGTCGTAAATGACTTCCTGATCGCTCATGGTGTTTCTTCGTGATATTGGTTGGGGGAAACTATCGGGTCTGCGTGGCACGCACGCGCGCAAACTCAAGAAACCAGTCAAGGCTGGCGGGGTTGGCCAGCGCATCGCGGTTGACCACTTTGTCGATGGGCTGGCCGAGCAGCAGCTTCTTGATCGGCAGTTCGAGCTTCTTGCCGGTGAGCGTGCGCGGCACCTCGGCCACGGGAAACACCTCGTCCGGCACATGGCGCGGCGACGCGGCCGCGCGGATGGCGCTCTTGATGCGCCCGATCAGCGGCGCGTCCAGCGCCACGCCCTGGCGCAGCACGACGAACATCGGCATATAGCTTTCGCGCCCCAGAAACTCAAGATCGACCACCAAACTGTCGAGCACTTCGGGCAGCGCCTCGACCACGCTGTAGATGTCGCTCGTGCCCATGCGCACGCCGTGGCGGTTGATGGTGGTGTCGCTGCGGCCGTAGATGATTGCGCCGCCGCGCGGTGTGATGCGAAGCCAGTCGCCATGCCGCCAGACGCCGGGGTACATGTCGAAATAACTGTCCAGATAGCGCCGGTTGCCGGGGTCGTTCCAGAAGTAGAGGGGCATGGACGGCATGGGCGCGGTGCAGACCAACTCACCCACCTCGTCCACGACCGGCTGGCCCTGCTCGTTGAAGGCCTCGACGCGCGCCCCGAGGCAGCGCCCCTGCATTTCTCCCACGACAACGGGCAGGGTCGGCACGCCGCCGACGAAGGCCCCTGCGAAGTCGGTGCCGCCGGAGATCGGGTTGATCCAGACATCGCGCCCGACATGCTTGGCAATCCACTGGTAGCTTTCCAGGGACAGTGGCGAGCCGGTCGAACCCACGGTGCGCAGCGGCCCCAGCGCGCCCACCTCGCGCGGCTCTACGCCTGTTTTCTGGCAGGCCGCATAAAACGCCGCACCGGCACCCAGAAACGTCACGCCGACTTCCCCCGCGAAGCGCCACAGCGTGGTGTAGTCGGGCCAGGCCGGGGCGCCGTCGTACAGGCAGACCGTCGCCCCCACCAGCAAGCCACCCACCTGGCAGTTCCACATGATCCAGCCCGTGGTGGAAAACCAGTGGAAGCGGTCTTCGGGACCGAGGTCGTTGTGCAGGCGCATCAGCTTGACCTGCTCCAGCACGATGCCGCCATGGCCGTGCACGATGGGTTTGGGCAAGCCGGTGGTGCCCGATGAATACACCACCCACAGCGGGTGGTCGAAAGGCATTGACTCAATGCGCAGTTCAGCTGGGCCGCTGACCACCTCGCTCCAGAGCACGCCACCGCGCAGCGCGCCCACGCTGGCGCTGCGCTCCAGGTAGGGCAGGAGCACGCAGCGCTCGACGCTGGGCAGCCCGTCGAGCAGCATGGCCACGGTGTCGCGCCGGTCGAAGCGCTTGCCACCCCAGCGGTAGCCATCGACCGCGATCAACACCTTCGGATCGATTTGCCGGAAACGGTCCAGCACCGTGGGCGCCCCCATGTCGGGCGAGCACACCGACCAGATCGCCCCCACGGAAACCGTGGCCAGAAAAGCCACGATGGATTGCGGAATATTGGGCAGGTAGGCCACCACGCGGTCGCCCGGCCCCACGCCCGCTGCGCGCAGCCACTGCGCCAGCGCCGCCACTTGGTCCTGCAGCGTGCGCCAAGACATGTCCGCCCGCTCGCCCGCTTCATTGCGAAAAACGATGGCCGGTCTGGCATCCGTAGCGTGCCGGAACACCTGCCGCGCATAGTTGGTGCGCGCGCCCACAAACCATTGCGCGCCCGGCATCTGCCGATCGCTCAGAACCGGGCCATTCCAGTCGTCGAGCGGAAGCTCAAAATAGCCGACGATGGCGCCCCAGAAACCCTCCAAGTCATCCACGGACCATTGCCACAAGGCCTCGTAGCCGGCAAAGCGCACGCCTTTTTCGCGTTCCAGCCATTGTTGGAAACAGGTCAACTCGGCACCCGCGATGCGATCCGCGCTGGGGATCCACAGAATGTCGGGCGAAGTTTTGCTCATGGTTTCCCTACTGCTGCGGTTGCCATGGCAGTTTCGTGCAGGCGCACGACCCCGTCGCGCACCAGTTGGGCAATCTCCGGCCCACCATAGCCCAGTTCGCCCAACACCGGCCCGGTATGCTGCCCCAGCGCGGGAGGTGCCAGCATGTCACCGATCTTGCGCATGCCCGCGGCAAGCTGCGCCGGAAAAGGGATTAGCGGCAGCCCCGGCATCTCAGGATGCTCCACGAAACGGGCGACCAGCACCGGGTCGGCCATGGCCTCGGACACCGTGTTCACCGGACCACAGGGAATATCGGCGGCCTCGAAGGCTGCCACCCAGGTAGCCGCCGAACGGGTGATGAAAATCGCCTCCAGTTCAGCCAGCAGCGCCGGCCGGTTGGCAATGCGCACCGCATTGCGCTGGTAACGCGGATCGTTGAGCCACTCCAGCCGCTCGATGACGGCGCAAAACCGCTTGAACGCACCTTCATTCACCACCGACACGCTGAACCAGGCACCGTCGGAGCCTCGAAAGTGACGGCTCGGCACAGCAATCGGCAGGTTCACCGCACGAACCGGCTCGCGCTGCTCAACCGCATATTCACCCACCTTGCTGGCAAGAAAATTGAACATGGTGTCCACCAGGGACAACTCCACGCGCTGCCCCTGACCGGTCTGCTGCCAATGCATCACCGCGGCCAGCACGCCCAACGCGCCGCACATGCCGGACGCCACATCGATGATCGGCAAGCCGATACGAACCGGTGGATTGCCCTCTTCCCCGCTGGCGTAGAAGGCCCCCGTCATGCCCTGCACCACGCTGTCGACCGAGGGCCTGAGCCGGTAGTCGCCCTGCTCACCGAAGGCGCTGACCATGTAGTACACCAGCGTCGGGTTGATGCGCCGCACCGCGTCGTAGGTCAGCGCATGTGTCTCGGCAAAGTCGGGGCGAAAGTTGTGCACCAGAACCTGGGCTTTTGAAATCAGCCGCTCCAGCACCGAGCGCCCGGCAGGGGTGCGTATGTCCAGCGCGATCGACTCCTTGCCCCGGTTGCAGGTCATGAAAGCGACGCTGGAGTCGCCATAAAACGGCGGGCCAAAATGCCGCCCCTCCTCGCCGGTGATCGCCTCGACCTTGATGACGCGCGCGCCCAGATCGGCCAGCACCATGGCCGCGTAAGGCCCGGCAATCAAGCGGGACAGATCGATGACGGTGATGCCACTCAGAATGCCTTGCACGGCGCCGCCCTTTTTTACTTGCTGGCGCGCGAGCGGGTGCGGAAAGCCGCAATGCCGGCGCGATGCTCAGGCGTGTCTTCGAGCACCGCCATGTGCGAGGACACCATGTCCAAGTGCGTGGCGAGCGCCATGGTCTGGCTTTGGTAGACGGCGCGGCGAAAAAAGCGTACCGCCTGCTGCGGCTTGGCGGCAATGGTGCGCGCCATATCGTAGGTGGCGGTCATCAGTTCGGCATCGGGCACCACGCGATTGACCATGCCAATGCGTTCGGCCTCTTCCGCCCCCACCACGCGACCGGTCCAGAACAACTCAAGCGCGCGCGCGGTGCCAATCAGGCGCGGCAAGTACCAGGCACCGGCATCACCAGCCATCAGTCCGATGTTGATATAACTCTCGGCAAGCGTGGCTGAGCTGGCCATCAAACGGATATCGCACATCAAAGCCATGTCGCAGCCAGCGCCTCGCGCAGCGCCGTTGACAGCGGCAATGACCGGTTTTTCCATCCGCTCCAGCGTGAGCGCAATGCGATGCACGTGGCGGTACAGAAAATCCTTGCGTCCCATGCTGTCCATTTCGCTGAATTTGGCCATCTCCTCGAAATCGCCGCCGGCACAAAAAGCACGACCGGCACCGGTGACGACGATGACCTTGACTCGCTCATCAGCTTCGGCCTGCTCAAGTGCTGCGCGCCAAGCATCCACCATCTCAAGATCGAAGGCATTGAGCTGATCGGGCCGGTTGAGGGTCAGGGTCGCAATGCCGTCGGCATCAACCGCAAGCAAGATGGCAGGAACGACGGACATGGAAAACCTTTCTGACGGTGGGATGAACAAGGATCAAGGATCAAGGATCAAGGGCGACTGTCCGCGCCTGCCGGAAACCGGCTGGTTTCGATAAAGGTCATGCGAACATATTGACAGAACGGTGGTTAGTTAGGACCTCAAGCCGAAGCACGCCTTGCAAGCAGCCTGGTCACAGGCGCGGGCGTGTGTTGCACACCCCATGACCTTCCCGACACCTATCGTTCAATGTCCTCGTACAGGGCGCGATAGCTGTCACGCAGCGGATGCTTTTGAATCTTGCCGGTGGAGGTCATCGGCAAGGCATCGACGATGCGGATCGCCTTGGGCACCTCAAAGCCACCGAGATGCTCCTTGCAGTGGTTGATCAACTCGGCCTCGTCGGCCTGCGCCCCTGGCTTGAGCACCACGAAGGCGGTGACCGCCTCGACCCAGCGCGGGTGCGGCAAACCTACCGCCGCCACATTGGCCACCGCCGGGTGGCGCAGCAACGTGGCCTCGACCTTGATGGACGGCACGTTTTCTCCGCCGGTCTTGATCATGTCCTTCTTGCGGTCCCTGAACATCATCTGGCCATCGACCCACATGCCGAGGTCACCGGTGTGGTGCCAGCCGAAAGCGCGTGCCTCGGCGGTGGCTTCGGGATTTTTGTAGTAGCCCTCCATCACGTTCGGACCGCGGTGCACGATCTCGCCGACCTCGCCGGGGCCGAGCAGCTGGCCCGCGTCGTCCATCACCGCCGTGTCGTTGATCAATGCACTGGCGCCCCAGTAGGAACCAAAGCGTTTAAGCTGCTCTTCGGGCCGGAAGGCCATGGTGAGCGGGTACATCTCGGTCTGGCCGGTGGCCAATGAGTAATTCGGGCAGAACTCGGCGATCAGGCGGCGCAGCAGGGTCTCGGCCATGGGCGCCATGGCGTACACGCACATGCGCAGGCTCGACAGGTCGCGCCCCGGGCGCGAGGGATGATCGAGCATGGCCTGGTGCATCAGCGGCAAGCCCACCAGCAAGGTCACCCGTTCACGCTCGATGGCGTCGAGCATGGCGGCGGGTTCGAAAGCGCGCATCACAATCACCGTGCCGCCGCCCGCCAGCACGCCGCACATCAGCGTGTGCTGGGCGCAATGAAAGAGGGGCAGCACGGCAATGTTCACGGCATCGCGCCACACCCCCAACTCAAGCGCGTTGTTCATCGCTGCCATCACCACCGACAAATGGCTTTGCATCACCCCTTTAGGGCGGCCGGTGGTTCCGCTGGTGTACATGATCTGGGCTACGTCGCGGTCATGAATTTCGACCTCGGACTCAGTGGCAGACTGCGCAGCAATCGCTGCAGCGAAGCTGCAGAAAGCCCCAGCCCCCTCGCCTTCCAGCACCCATCCGCGACCGGGCTGCGCCTCGATGGCTGCACGCAACTCCGGGCGCACCAGCAGAGCGGCATCCACCAGCAGGAAGCGCGCCTCAGAGTGGTCGATGATGTAGCGAACGTCATCCAGCCCCAGGCCGGTGTTGATCGGCACCCAGATCAGGCCGGCGCGATGGATGCCGAACATGGCCACCAGGAACTCAAGCGAGTTATTGCATAGCGTGGTCACGCGGTCACCTCGCACCAAGCCAGCGGCCAGCAAGGCATTGGCGCAGCGGGTCACGCGCTCATCGAGCTCACCGTAGCTCATGCTCTGATCGCCGAGCACGAACGCCGTCTTGGCGCGGTCTCGCGCTGCCGAGCGGCGCAGGAAGTCGCCGATGGCCACGCGGGCAATTGCGCCAGGGGATGGCACATCAGCGATGACGGAGGTTGATGGGCTCATGATCGATGTCTCCTACTTTTTGAATTGTTTGGCCGGTGCCGCCGACCATACTGCCAGGAACAGGCCTGGCCTCTGCTTTACCTCGGCATCCGCTGCAACCTATAACGCAGTCACCAATTCGGGCACCGCTGTGAACAGATCCGCCACCAGCCCATAGTCGGCCACCTGGAAGATCGGCGCTTCGGCGTCCTTGTTGATCGCAACGATCACCTTGCTGTCCTTCATGCCGGCCAGGTGCTGGATGGCGCCCGAGATGCCAACCGCCACGTACAACTGGGGTGCCACGATCTTGCCGGTCTGGCCGACCTGGTAGTCGTTGGGCGCGTAGCCGGCGTCGACGGCGGCGCGCGAGGCGCCTATCGCCGCGCCAAGCTTGTCGGCCAGCGGCTCCAGCACGGCGTGAAACTTGTCGGCCGCGCCCAGTCCGCGTCCGCCCGATACGATGACCGATGCAGCGGCGAGTTCCGGGCGCTCCAGCTTCACCACCTCACGCCCGACCAGGGTGGTCAAGCCGAGATCGCCAGCCGCGTCCAGCGTCTCGACCGCTGCCGTGCCGCCCGCACCGACCGGGTCGAAGGCGGTGGTGCGAATGCTCAGCACCTTGATGGCATCCTTCGATTGCACGCGGGCCAGCGCGTTGCCGGCATAGAACGGGCGCAGGAAGGTGTCGGGCGACTCGATCGCGATCACGTCCGACACCTGGGAGGCGTCCAGCAAGGCCGCCACGCGCGGCAGCACGTTCTTGCCAAAGGCGGTGGCTGGCGCCAGCACATGGGTGTAGCCGACATCGGCGCGCACGCGTGAGCGCACCAGCTCGGCCAGGTTCTCGGCCAGGTGGGCCTCTAGGTGCGCCGCGTCAACGTGCAGCACCTTGCTCACGCCCGCAACCGCCGCCGCAGTCTGGGCCACGGCAGCGCAGTTGCGGCCCGCCACCAGCACATGAATGTCGCCGCCGATGCGCGTGGCGGCGGCAATCGTGTTCAGCGTGGCCGCTTTGAGTACGGCGTTGTCGTGTTCCGCAATGATCAGGGTTGTCATCAGATCACCTTCGCTTCTTCTTTGAGTCGTTTGACGAGTTCGGCCGGGTCGGCCACCTTGATGCCGGCCTTGCGGGTCGGCGGCTCGCTGACGTGCAGGGTCACGGTGCGTGGCGCAATGTCGATGCCGAGCTCGGCCGCCTTGATCACCTCCATCGGCTTTTTCTTGGCCTTCATGATGTTGGGCAGCGTGATGAAGCGCGGCTCGTTCAGGCGCAGGTCGGTCGTGATCACGGCCGGCAGCTTCATGGCCAGGGTTTCCAGGCCACCGTCGATCTCGCGAGTGATGGTGGCCGTGTCGCCGCTGATCTGCACCTTGGAGGCGAAGCTGGCCTGGGCCCAGCCCATCAGCGCGCCAAACATCTGGCCAGTCTGGCCAGCGTCGTCATCAATCGCCTGCTTGCCGAAGATGGCGAACTGCACACCTTCTTTTTGGGCCACATGCTGCATCAGCTTGGCCACCGCGAGCGGTTCGAGCGCGGCGTCAGTTTCAACCAGCACGGCGCGATCAGCGCCGATGGCCATGGCGCTGCGCAGCGTTTCCTGGCAAGCCGCCGGGCCACAGGAAACAACGATCACTTCAGAAGCGACACCGGCCTCCCTGAGGCGCACCGCCTCTTCGCAGGCGATCTCGTCGAAAGGGTTCATGGACAACTTCTGGTTCGCGAGATCGACTCCCGAACCGTCGGACTTGACGCGGGCCTTGACGTTGTAGTCCAGCACCCGCTTGACGGCGACCAATATCTTCACTTTATCTCCATGTGACTAAAAATAAACAATTGAAAACGGTAAGATGAAAGCCGAATCCGGCCCGTTCAATCACGGCTCACTCCCGATGCGGCCACACGAGGAAACAGCATCGCGTACATGCGCTGCGCCAACGCATCGATGTCCAGACGCCCGCCAGGCCGGTACCACTGCGCCGTCCAGTTGAGGGCACCGAGAACTGTCTGGCGCACCAACACGACATCTGTATCGACCAGGCCCAGCGCCGCAGCCTCGCTGATCGGCGTCATCCACAAGGTCTCGTAGGCGTCGCGCGATGCCATCACCCGGGTCAGGGCGGCCGGCGAAAGGCTGCGCCACTCATAGAGCAGCACGGTCATGGCGTCGAGCCTCGTACCCAGCAAAGCCTTCAGGTGGCTGCGCACCATCGACAGCAGCCGCTCGGGCAAGCGAACTTCGCCAGCCAGCCCGTCGCGCACCGACCGCATGATGTCGCGAACACCCTCCTCCATGATCGCCACCAGCAGATCCTCCTTGGTCGCGAAATGGTAGAAGAGCGAGCCTGAAGTCATGCCCATGGCTTGGGCAATCTCGCGCACCGAAGTGCGCTCAAAACCCTGGCGCCGGAACCGGCTCGCCGCGGCCGCCAGGATCGCATCTCTGCGCGAGAGTGGGTTGTCTTGCTCCTTTGCCATGCCGTATACTATATCATCTAACAAGCGTTTGGTCGATTGGTTTGTCTATCGTGCGTTGGGTGCTTCCGGCGCTTTCCCACGTGGACGAGCAACTCTTCGCGACCGTCGGCCATGCCAGTGCCAATGCCAATCGAACTTCATGGACAGACCCATGCTCAACCGCACCCTCTTCGGTGAAGAACACGAACTCTTCCGGGACCAGGCACGTCGCTTTCTGGAAGAAGAAGTCATACCTCATCACGCCGGCTGGGAAAACGATGGCATCGTGCCGCGCGCCGTCTGGCGCAAGGCCGGCGCCGCCGGCCTGCTGTGCCCCGCCATACCCGAGCAATACGGAGGCGGTGGCGGTACGCGCCTGCACAGTGCTGTGCTCATTGAAGAAGTCTCGCGCGCCGGCACCAGCGGCATTGGCTTCGGCCTGCACTCCGACATCGTGGCACCCTACATCCTGGCCTACGGCACCGAGGCGCAAAAGCGCAACTGGCTGCCGAAGATGGCCACCGGCGAAGTGATTGGCGCCATCGCCATGACTGAGCCGGGCGCGGGCAGCGACCTGCAAAGCGTGCGCACCAGTGCGGTCCGTGACGGCGACGAACTTGTGATCAATGGTCAAAAGACCTTTATCACCAACGGCCAGAACGCCGACGTGGTGATCGTTGTCGCCAAGACCGACCCGACGCAAGGCGCCAAGGGAACCTCGCTGGTGCTGGTCGAGACCAATCGCCCCGGCTTCACGCGCGGGCGCAATCTCGAAAAAATCGGCATGAAGGCGCAGGACACCTCGGAACTCTTCTTCGAAGACGTGCGCGTGCCGGCCAGCAACATCCTCGGCGGGGATGGCAAGGGCTTTTTCCTGCTGATGCAGGAACTGGCCTGGGAGCGCATGCAGATCGCCATCGGCGCGGTGGCGGGCGCCGAGGCCGCGCTCGAATGGACCCTGGCCTACACCAAGGATCGCAAGGCCTTCGGCCAGCGCGTGATCGATTTCCAGCACAACCGCTTCAAGCTCGCCGAAATGAAAACCGAGGTGCAGATCGCACAGGTCTTTGTCGACCGTCTGCTCGGCCTGCTGATGGACGGTCAACTTGATGCCGCCACCGCCGCGATGGCCAAGTACTGGACCACCGACCTGCACTGCAAGGTGATCGACCAATGCCTGCAGATGTTCGGCGGCTTCGGCTACATGTGGGAGTACCCGATTGCCCGCGCCTATGCGGATGCGCGCGTCGCGCGCATCTACGGTGGCGCCAACGAAATCATGAAGGAAATCATCAGCCGCACGCTGTAGCAACTGCTGCCAGCCGCCTGCCGCTCTTCCGCCCTCTTGCCTATCGCATCCCCAGATTCAGAAAGAAGGAAACCCAATATGACCGAAGCATTCATTTTCGACGCCGTGCGCACGCCGCGCGGCAAGGGCCGCAGCTCGGGTGCGCTGCACGGCACCACGCCCATCAGTTTGGCCATTACCGCGCTGCAGGCACTACGCGACCGCAACACCCTGGACACCGCCTTCGTGGACGACATCATCCTCGGCTGCGTCGAACCCGCCGGTGAGCAAGGCGCCAACATCGCGCGCGTTGCGGCCATTGCCGCCGGGTACCACGAAAGCGCTGCCGGCGTGCAGGTCAATCGCTTTTGCGCCTCGGGCCTGGAGGCCTGCAACATGGCCGCCGCCAAGGTGATGTCGGGTCAGTCGCCACTGGTCATCGGCGGCGGCGTGGAGAGCATGAGCCGTGTGCCCATGGGCACCAGCGGCGGTGCCTGGGCGATTGACCCAGCGGTGGCGATTCCGACCTATTTCGTGCCGCAGGGCATTTCGGCCGATCTGATTGCCACGCTTTACGGCCACAGCCGCAGCGACGTCGACAGCTACGCGGTCGAAAGCCAGCGCCGCGCCGCACTCGCCTGGGCCGAGAGCCGCTTCGCCAATTCGATCGTTCCCGTGAAGGATGTGAACGGTTGCATCGTGCTTGAGCGCGACGAACACATGCGCGCCGAAACCACGCTGGAGTCGCTGGCCAAGCTGGAGCCTGCTTTCAAGGTGCAGGGCGAGAAATACGGCTTCGACGCGGTGGCCATTCAGCGTTATCCCGAGATCGAGCGCATGGTGCACGTGCACCATGCCGGCAACTCATCGGGCATTGTTGACGGCGCGGCTGCGGTGCTGGTCGGCAACGCCGAAGTCGGCAAACGGCTGGGCCTGAAAGCCCGTGCCCGCATCCGCTCGTTCGCCTCCATCGGCAGCGAGCCCACCATCATGCTGACCGGCCCCTCCTATTCGGCGGAAAAGGCGCTCAAGCTCGCTGGCATGAAGGCCAGCGACATCGACCTCTATGAACTGAACGAAGCCTTCGCCTCAGTCGTGCTGCGTTTCATGGAAGTGATGAAAGTCACGCACGACAAGATGAACGTCAACGGCGGGGCGATTGCGATGGGGCACCCCCTGGGCGCGACTGGCGCGATGATTCTGGGCACCCTGCTCGACGAACTCGAGCGGCGCAACCTGTCGACCGGCCTGGTCACGCTGTGCGTGGGCGCCGGCATGGGCACAGCCACCATCATCGAGCGCGTCTGAAGCCTCGGCACGACGTGAACCTCATCACAGACCTGGATCACCAACATGACGATTGACTACAAGCTTGATGCCGATGGCATCGCCACCATCACCTGGGCCATGCAGGACGTGCCCATGAACGTCCTCAACGAGCAATCCATTCCTGCCTTCTCCGACGCCGTGCGCAGGGCCGTCGCGGACGCTGCCGTCAAGGGCGTGATCGTCACCTCTTCCAAGCCCGAGTTCATCGCCGGTGCCGACCTCAACATGATGCTCGCCATCACGGACGTTGCCGAAATGATGGACTTCGTCACCCAGTTGCACGCCCTGATGCGCGGCATTGAGAAAAGCGGCAAGCCCTTCGTCGCGGCCCTCAACGGCACCACGCTGGGCGGCGGCTACGAGGTCGCGCTGGCCTGCCACCGACGCATCGCCGCCGACAACCCCAAGGCCCAGATCGGCCTGCCCGAGGTGGGCCTTGGCCTGCTGCCCGGCGGCGGCGGCACGCAGCGTCTGCCGCGCATGATCGGTGTGCGCAACGCGCTGCCCTTCCTGCTCGAAGGCAAAAAGCTCGCCCCGCAAAAAGCCCTGGATGCGGGTCTGGTCGATGAAGTCGTGCCGGCCGACCAACTGCTGGCCCGCGCCAGGCAGTGGCTGCTGACTGACGGTGCCGCTGCCGCTGTTCAGCCCTGGGACCGCAAGGGTTTCAAGCTGCCGGGCGGCGCCGTGCAAAGCCCCATGGGCTACGACACTTTGACCGCTGGCAACGCCATGCTGCGCGCCAAGACCTTTGGCAACTATCCCGCACCTGAGGCGATCTTGAACTGCGTCTACAACGGCTGCCAGATCGACATCGACACCGGCTGCAAGGTCGAGATGCGCGAGTTCGTCAAGCTGACGACCGGCAAAGAGGCCAAGAACATGATCCGCTCGCTGTTCTTTGGCATCCCCGCCGCCAGCAAGCTGGCCTCCCGGCCCAAGGGCGTGCCTCAGGCCAGCTACCGCAAGGTCGGCATTCTGGGGGCTGGCATGATGGGCGCGGGCATTGCCTTCGCCGCCGCCGAGGTCGGCATGGAAGTGGTGCTGCTCGACAGCAGCACCGACAGCGCGGCCAAGGGCAAGGCCTACAGCGAGAACCTGTGGAACAAGCGCGTGGCCGCCAAGCGCATGACCGAGGCCGAGTGCACTGCCAAGCTAACCCTGATCAAGCCGACCACCGACTTCGCCGACCTGACAGGCTGTGACATTGTGGTCGAAGCGGTGTTTGAAGACCGCGCCATCAAGGCCGACGTGACGCGCAAGGCCGAGGCGGTGATCGCCCCCGGCGCCCTCTTCGCCTCCAACACCAGCACCCTGCCCATCAGCGGGCTGGCCGAGGCGTCCGCACGTCCGGCCAACTTCATCGGCCTGCATTTTTTCTCGCCAGTCGACAAGATGCCGCTGGTGGAGATCATTCGCGGCCAGGCCACCAGTGACGAATGCCTGGCCCGTGCCATGGACTTCGTCAAGGCGATCCGCAAGACGCCCATCGTCGTCAATGACAGCCGCGGCTTCTACACCAGCCGGGTGTTCTCGACCTACGTCGGCGAAGGCCTGGCGCTGCTGGCCGAAGGCGTGAAGCCGGCGCTGATCGACAACGCCGGGCGCATGGCCGGCATGCCGGTGGGGCCGCTGGCGCTGGCCGACGAAGTCTCGCTCGAATTGATGGCGCGCATCAGGAAACAGACCGCCACCGACCTCGGCAAGGCCTACCAGCGCAGCGCCGTCGACGACGTCTGCGACCGCATGGTGGACCAGCTGGGACGACTGGGTAAAAAAACCGGCAAAGGTTTCTACGACTACCCACAAGATGGCCAGAAACAACTGTGGGCAGGCCTGGCGCAGGCGTTCCCGCTGGCGGCCACGCAACCCACGGTCGAAGAGGTCAAGCAGCGCCTGATGTTCATCCAGTCCGTCGAAACAGCACGCTGCCTCGAAGAAAAAGTTCTGCTGGCACCAATCGATGCCGATGTCGGCGCGATCCTGGGCTGGGGCTTCCCAGCCTACCTGGGTGGCCCGATCGGCCAGATCCACAGCCAGGGGGTGTCCGCCTTTGTCAAAGTCTGCGAGAGCCTGGCAGAGCGGCACGGTGCGCGCTTCGCGCCGCCGCAGTTGCTGCGCCGCATGGCCGCCCAGGGTGAGCGTTTTTACGACCTGTAAGCAGGCCTGTGACCCCATTCGTTCACTGCGACCTTTCAGCGAGAACCGCCCATGCCCGCCATTCAAAGTCAAGTCGACCCGCAGTCAGAGAGCTTCCAGCGCGAGCGCGCACAGATGCTCGCGCTGATCGACAGTTTCCGCACGCTCGAAGACCGTGTGCGCAACACGTCGAACAGCCAAGAAGCCAAGTTCCGCGCCCGCAAACAGCTGCTGCCGCGTGAGCGCATCGCGCTGCTGCTCGACCGCGGCTCGTCGTGGCTGGAGTTTTCGACCCTGGCCGGCTTCAGGATGCACGACGACGACGGCGAGAAGAACGTGCTGGGGGGCGGGATCATCTGCGGCATCGGGGTGGTGTCGGGCATCCGTTGCGTGGTGATCGCATCCGACAGCGCGATCAAGGGCGGCACCATCACACCGATGGGCATGAAGAAGAGCCTTCGCGCCGAAGCCATCGCACTGGAGAACAAACTGCCAGTGGTGCGACTGGTCGAGTCCGGCGGCGCCAACCTGATGCATGTGGGCGAGGTGTTCATTGAAGGCGGCCGCGGCTTCGCCAACCAGGCGCGGCTATCGGCCAGGGGCATTCCACAGGTCTGCGTGATGCACGGCCACTCAACTGCCGGCGGCGCCTACCTTCCGGGCATGTCCGACTATGTGATCATGGTGCGCGGCCGTGCAAAGGCTTTCCTGGCCGGCCCACCCTTGCTAAAAGCCGCCACCGGCGAGATCGCCACCGACGAAGAGCTGGGCGGCGCCGAGATGCACTGTTCGATGTCGGGCGTGGCCGAGTACCTGGCCGAGGACGATGCGGACGGCATCCGCATCGCACGCGACATCTTGGCGCGGCTGCCGTGGAACGACCGCTTGCCGATGCGCGCGGTGAAGACCTGGAAAGAGCCGCGTTATCCGGTCGAGCAACTGGCGGGCGTGGTGCCGGTTGACTTTCGCCAGCCCTACGACATGCGCGAAGTGCTGGCGCGGGTGATCGACGACTCCGACTTCCTCGAATTCAAATCGTTGTACGGCTCCAGTACCGTGTGCGGCCATGGTGCCATCGAGGGATACCCTTGCGGCTTCATCGGCAACAACGGGCCCATTGATCCGCAAGGCGCCACCAAGGCGACCCAGTTCATCCAGTTGTGCTGCCAGTCGGGCACCCCGATCGTCTATCTGCAGAACACCACCGGCTTCATGGTCGGCAAGGATGTGGAGCAGGTCGGCATGATCAAGCATGGCGCCAAGATGATCCAGGCCGTGGCCAATGCCACCGTGCCGCAAATCACCGTGATGACAGGTGCCTCCTTCGGTGCCGGCAACTACGGCATGTGTGGCCGCGCCTACGATCCGCGCTTCGTGTTCGCCTGGCCCAACGCGCGGGTGGCTGTGATGGGCGGCGAGCAGGCCGCCACCGTGATGCGCATCGTCACCGAAGAAAAATTTGCCCGCACCGGCAAGGAGCCACCCGCCGAAACCATGGCCACCATGAAAAGCGAGATCCTGGCACGTTTTGACCTCGAATCGCATTCGCTGTTTGCCACCGCGCGCCTGTGGGACGACGGCATCATCGACCCGCGCGACACCCGCCGCGCGCTCGCCACCACCCTGGCGGTGTGTCGGGAAGCCGGGTTGCGGCCCTTGCTTTCGAACACCTTTGGCGTGGCACGGATGTGAGAACCCTGATGAACTTCACCAAAATCCTGATTGCCAACCGCGGCGAGATCGCCTGCCGGATCATCCGCACGGCCCAGGCGCTGGGCTACCGCACGGTGGCCGTTTACAGCGAAGCAGATGCCCAAGCGCTGCATGTTGCCCTGGCCGACGAGGCAGTGTGCATCGGCCCGGCGCCGGTACGGGAGAGCTACCTCAACGTTGCGGCGCTGCTGGCGGCGGCGCGCAGCACCGGTGCCGACGCGGTACACCCCGGCTACGGCTTCCTGTCCGAGAACGACGGCTTTGCGCAAGCTTGCCTGGACGCCGGGCTGGTGTTCATCGGCCCGGACCCGCAGGCCATCCTGAAAATGGGCAACAAGGCCGGCGCCAAACGCCTGATGCTGGCGGCGGGCGTGCCCTGCGTGCCGGGCTATCAGGGCACCGACCAGTCCGATGCCACGCTGCTCACGAAGGCTGCCGAGATCGGTTTCCCGATCATGGTCAAGGCGGCGGCGGGCGGTGGCGGGCGAGGCATGCGACTGGTCGAACACCCGCAAGACCTCGCGGTCGCCCTGGCCAGCGCCCGCTCGGAAGCAGGCAACGCCTTCGGCAGCGAAGAGCTCATCCTGGAGCGCGCGGTGATTGAGCCGCGCCATGTCGAAATCCAGGTCTTCGGCGACCAGCACGGCCACATCATCCACCTGGGCGAACGCGACTGCTCGATCCAGCGCCGGCACCAGAAGGTGTTCGAGGAAGCGCCCTCCCCGGCGGTCACGCCCCAGCTGCGCGAGCAAATGGGCGCGGCGGCGGTGGCGGCTGCGCGCACCGTGAACTACGTCGGCGCCGGCACGGTGGAGTTTCTGCTCGACAGCGAAGGGCGCTTCTACTTTCTGGAGATGAACACGCGGCTGCAGGTCGAACACCCGGTGACCGAGTGCATCACCGGGCTGGACCTGGTGGCCTGGCAGATCGCCGTGGCCCGTGGCGAGCACTTGCCGCTGACGCAGGAGCAAGTGCACTTGAACGGGCACGCCATCGAAGTGCGCCTGTACGCCGAAGATCCGTACAACGGCTTCCTGCCGCAAAGTGGCGATGTTGCGCTCTGGTGCCCGCCCACGGGCGAAGGCGTGCGCGTTGACCACGGCTTGGCATCAGGCCAGACCGTCAGCCCGCACTACGACCCCATGATCGCCAAAATCATTGTGCACGGCGCGACCCGCGACGAAGCCCGACGGCGCCTGATCGGTGCGCTGCAACGCACCCGCCTGCTCGGCCTGCCCCACAACCGTGCCTTCCTCGAAGCCGTGGCCAGCCACCCGGCCTTCGCCGCTGGCGAAACGACCACTGCCTTTATCGCCCAGCACTTCGGCGCTGCGGCGCTGGTGCGGCCCCAGCCCGACTCGCTGGCGCTGGCGCTGGCCGGCACGCTGTGGTTTGAAGCCAGCGCCACGCCGGTCGCAGCCGCGCCCTGGCGCTCCAGCGGACCGGCACGCTGGCCGATGCTGATCGGCGAGGGCGAACACCGCCATGCCGTGCACATCACGGTCACTGGCACCCACAGCTACACGCTCGAAGTGGGCGCGGCGCTGCACCACATCACCCTCAGCGGGCGCGAAGGCGAGTGCCTGCACCTGATCGCCGATGGCGTGCAGCAGCACGCGGCTGCGGTGTTTGCCGGCGGCGTGTTGCACTTGGAGCTGGGCGACCTGAGTGCCAGCTTTGAAGACCTGACCTATGACCCCCCGGCCGCGGCGGCAGGCAGTACGGAGTCACGCGTGCTCGCACCCATGAATGGACGGGTGCTGGCCGTTGACGTCCAACATGGCGACACGGTCACCAAGGGGCAACGCCTGGCGGTGCTCGAAGCCATGAAGATGGAGCATCAACTGCTGGCCCGTCGCGATGGCGTGGTGGACCAGGTAGCTGTGCGCGCTGGCGACCAGGTTGCCACGCGCGCATTGTTGGTGTCACTGGTCGAGCAGCCTGATTGAGGCGCGCACCGCTCGGCACGCGCGACACACGCCACATCCACGGAGAGTAAAACGCATGCCTGCCGAAACCCTGCCTGCCAAGAGTCCCTTCTATACGCCCGAGCATCTGGCGTTCCGCGACGCGATGCGCCGCTTCGTCGCCAGAGAAATCAGTCCGCACGTGGATGCCTGGGACGAAGCCGAGTCCTTTCCTGTCGCGTTGTACCGCAAGGCGGCCGAAATCGGCCTGCTGGGCCTGGGTTTTCCTGAAGCCTTCGGCGGCAACGACGGCGACCTGTTCATGACCATCATCGCCGCGCAGGAACTGGCGCGTTGCGGTGCTGGTGGTGTCCTGGCGAGTCTGCTGTCGCACACCATCGGCTGCCCGCCCATCGTCAACGTGGGCAGCGAGGCGCTGAAGCAGCGCGTCTTGCCGCCGGTGCTGCGGGGCGAGAAGATCAGCGCACTCGGCATCACCGAACCCTCCGGCGGCTCGGACGTGGCCAACCTCAAGACCACGGCGCGCAGGGATGGTGATCACTATGTCGTCAACGGCTCGAAAACGTTCATCACCTCCGGCATGCGCGCCGACTTCTACACCGTGGCGGTGCGCACTGGCGGGCCGGGGCCAGGCGGCGTGTCGCTGCTGCTGATCGAGAAAGGCACGCCCGGCTTTACGCAAACGCCTTTGAGAAAAATGGGCTGGTGGTGCTCCGACACCGCCGCCCTGTATTTCGACCATTGCCGCGTGCCAGTGGAGAACCTGGTGGGGGTGGAAAACCAGGGCTTCAAGGCCATCATGAAGAATTTCAACCGCGAGCGCATCTTTCTCGCCGCCGGCGCCAACGGCTTTGCCCGCGTCTGCCTGGACGAGGCGCTGGCCTGGTCGCGTGAGCGCGAGATGTTCGGCGGCCGCCTGATCGACCAGCAGGTCACCCGCCACAAACTCGCCGACATGGCCATGCGCGTCGAGGCGACCCAGGCCATGCTGGAATTGCTCGCCTGGCGCGTCGAACAGGGCGATACGCCGGTGGGCGAAATCTGCCTGCTGAAGAACCAGGCCACCCAGACCATGGCCTATTGCGCCAGCGAGGCGGTGCAACTGCACGGCGGCGCCGGTTTCATGCGCGGCGTCAAGGTGGAGCGCATTTACCGCGAAGTCAAGGTCAACGCCATCGGTGGCGGCGCCGAAGAGGTGATGCGCGACCTGGCGGCGCGCCAGCTCGGGTTTTACGCCGGAAGCCCTGGATGAAGTCCGCCGCCTCACCCACACAGCACATGCCGCCTTCGGCGCTGCCCGAGGCCATGCGCCTGGCCTTGTCGGGCGCGCCAGCGCCTGACTGCGCGCACGGCTTCCCCCGTGCCTGGTGGCGTCATCTCGGCGCCAGCGGCCTGCTCGGTGTGGGCTTCGACAGCGACGGCGGGGCGCCCGTCACGGACGCCGTGCAGGTCAGCGCTGTGGCCGGCATCGTCGCCCGGGAATCCGCCAGCCTGGGTCTGGGCATGGCGTGGATGATGCAGCAGATGCTGGGACGCTTCGTGCTGGCGCCGAATCTGCGCAGCGACCGGCATCGTGCGCTGCTGCGATCCATGGCGCTTGGCGACACATTACTGGCACTCGCGATCTCCGAGCCCGGCACCGGCGCACACCCCAAACACCTGAGCTGCCGGGCGATTCAGGACGGCAGCGACTGGCTCCTTGACGGCCACAAGGCCTTTGTCAGCAACGGCCCGGCAGCCGATGCCGTCATCGTGCTGGCCGTGAGCGGCGAACACGAGGGGCGCAGGCGCTTCGATGCTTTCGTCGTTGAGGTCAACACACCGGGCCTGACCCGCCAACTGGACGACAAAGTGCGCGGACTGGCGCCGCTCGGCCATTGCGGCATGCAACTTGTCGGCTGCCGGGTGCCGGAAAGCCAGCGCCTTGGCGAGCCTGGACAGGCTTTCGACACCATCGCTCGGCCGCTGCGCGCGATCGAAGACGCCCTGCTGCTGGGCCCCATGCTCGGCGCCATGCAAGCCGAGCTGGATACATTGGCGCGCTGGTTCCAAAGCTCCGCCCGGACCCCTGCATTGACCCGGGACCTGGGTGGCTTGCAACTCGAACTCGATGCCCTCTCGCCCGTTGCACGTCATGCCGCCCAGCACCTGGACCAGCACGGACCCAACGAGGCGTTGGCGGCATTCAATCTGGGCGCGCGCCGCCTGCTTGATCGCTGGCAAGGCACCTGTGAATCCTTTGCCGCGGCCCTGGACGACCGTGAACCGACCCTGCTCAACCTGGCGCGCGATCTGCGCCTGGTGCAGGGCATAGCCCGCGGCATCGCCGAATCCCGACAACTTCAAACCGGCGAAAAAATGCTGCTCTCCAAGGAACCCCGTGAAAACACTACACCAACCCCACTTTGACTCCATCGATGGCCTGGCGCAGCGGCTGGCTGCGGTCGACTACATTGCCAGCCGCGAAATCGCCACCTCGGTCTATCTGGGCTTCAATCTGGAAAAGCCGATCCTTGTCGAAGGCCCGGCCGGCGTCGGCAAGACCGAACTGGCCAAGGGCATGGCCGAGATTCTCGACGTGCCCCTGATCCGCATGCAGTGTTACGAAGGCCTGGACGAATCCAAGGCCTTGTACGAGTGGAAATACGGCAAGCAATTGCTCTATACGCAACTCCTCAAGGACAAACTGGGGGAGATGATGCAAGGCGCGGTGGGACTCGCGGCCTCCATCGAGCGGCTGCATGCGCACGACGATCTGTTCTTTTCCGAGCACTTTCTTGAGCCGCGCCCGCTCTATCAGGCCTTGCACCAGGAGCGCGGCTGCGTGCTGTTGGTGGACGAGGTTGACAAGTCCGACCCCGAGTTCGAGGCTTTCCTGCTCGAAGTGCTGTCCGACTTTCAGGTCTCGGTGCCCGAACTCGGCACCATCAAGGCCAAGGTAAAGCCCATCGTTTTTCTCACCAGCAACAACACGCGCGAGATGAGCGACGCGCTCAAGCGCCGCTGCCTGCACTTGCACATTCCATTCCCCGAGGCGAAGCTGGAGCGGCGCATTCTGGAGCGCCGCGTGCCAGGCCTGTCGGAAACACTGAACCGCGAACTGGTCGCTTTCATTCAGGCGGTGCGGCAGATGGACCTGAAAAAGCAGCCCTCGGTCAGCGAGACCATCGACTGGGCCAAAACGCTGCTGCTGCTGCACGCCGAACACTTGAGCCTGGACATGGTGAAGGGCACGCTCAGTGTCTTCCTCAAGTTCGAGCAGGACATCGCCTCGGCCAGCGAGCAACTGCCGGCCCTGCTGCAACAAGCGCGCAAGGATGCGGAGATTCCCCGTGCAAGCCACGCTTGAGGATTTCTTCAAGGCGCTGCGCGGCAGCGACCTCGAGATCAGCCTCAACGCCCAGGTCGATGCGGCGCGCGCCGTGGCGCTGGTCGGCTGGAGCGACCGCACCCTCCTGAAAAGCGCACTGGGCACGACACTGGCGAAAACCACCCCGGATCGCGCCCTGTACGACGAGGCCTTTGACCGCTTCTTCCGTTTCAATTCCTTCGAAAACATGGCCGCGCAAGGCAGTCCGGCCAAGCCCTCCTTCAGGCCCGACACCGACCCCAACGCCAACCCCGCTTCAGACGCCATGGCCGCGCAAGACCTGCCGGACCCAGCCCAAAACAAACAGACCGCAACCGGTTCCGGTGGGCCGGGCGGCTGTCAGGGCAGCGGTGGCCAGGCCTTGTCGCAGTTGTTGCTGTCGGGTGACTCTGCGGCACTGGCAAAGCGCATGCAGGAAGCCGCGCGCGAGGTGGGCCTGACCGACATCTGGTTTTTCACCCAAAAGGGCTACTACACCCAAAAGATCCAGCAGGCCATGGGGCTGGAGCTGCTGGACCGCGAAATCTCTGACGCCAAACGCCAGACGCTGGCGCCCGAGCGTGCCAAAGACCTCGAACGGATGCGCAAGAAATTGTTCGAGGAGGTGCGCAATTTTGTCGAACGCAAACTCGCGCTCTACGGCACGGCACCGACGCGCCAGTTGCACGACGACTTCCTGCAATCGCAAAAGCTCTCCAACATCGAAAAGCGTGATTTCGCGCGCATGCACGTCATCGTCAGCAAAATCGCCAAGCGACTGGCCGATCGCCACTCGCGGCGCAAGAAGAAGCGGGTGCGCGGCCAGCTCGACTTTCGCAAGACCCTGCGCAAAAACGCTGCCTACGATGGCGTAATGTTCGAGACCTTCTGGCGCTCCAAAGTGGTGGACCGGCCACGCGTGGTGGCGATCTGCGACGTCAGCGGCTCGGTGCGCCAGTACGCGCGTTTTTTGTTGCTGTTCCTGCACAGTCTGGGTGAGCAGGTGAGCGACCTGCGCAGCTTCGCTTTCACCAACCACCTGGTCGAGGTGAGCGACACCTTTGAGTCGCTGCCGGTCGAACAGGCGGTCGACAAAGTGATGCAGGCGGTGGGCGGCAGTGGCACCGACTATGGGCAGACGCTGCTCGACATCGAGGCGCAGTTGCTCGAGGACATCGATCGCCGCACCACCGTGCTGATTCTCGGCGACGCGCGCAACAACCGCGGTCAAGCCCAGGCTCAAGTCATGCAACTGCTCTACCAGCGCGCGCGCCGGGTCATCTGGCTCAACCCCGAGCCGGTGTCGTTCTGGGGCCTGGGCGATTCGGAGATGAAGCGCTACGCCCCTTATTGCCACATCGCGCGCGAATGCAATTCCCTCGCACACCTGGAAAGCACGCTCGACGCCTTGCTGCGCACCCACTCTGCCAGCGCCTGAAGCCCAAACCCACATCCTCGCTCAACAGACACTGCCCATGGTCCGCCCCACATTGCAGCTCCACCCCCACAGAGAGCCGGTCACCGCGCACCCGGCCGCCACCCTGCTGCTGCTGCGTGATGGTGCGCTTGGCGTCGAAGTGTTGATGACCCGGCGCTCGCCAAAAGCCAGCTTCTTGCCTGGCGCCTATGTTTTCCCCGGCGGGCGAGTGGACGCTGACGACCACCAGGCGCATACACTGGCACGCGCCCCCAACGCGGGCGGACGCTACCGCACGGCAGCACTGGCTGCACTGAGGGAAACCTTCGAGGAATTGGGCATCCTGCTGGCGGTGCAGGCCGATGACAAGCCCATCACCCGCACCCACCTTCAAGCGCTGGACCGCAGTGAAGCGCTGTACCCGCAACTGCAAAGCCAGGGCTGGTCACTAACGCTCGATCGGGCGCGCATGCTGGCCTGCTGGACCACCGATCGCAGCGTGCCCAAGCGTTTCAACACCGCCTTCTTCGTTGCGCTGATGCCCGACCAGCAGGAGCCGGTGGCCGACGAAATGGAACAGTTCGAGCCCGTCTGGGTCAGGCCCGAGGATGCGCTGACGAAACACCAAGCCGGCAACTTTTTCATGATCTTTCCAACCATCCGCACCCTGCACTGGTTGGCGGATTTCGAGCAAGCCGAGCAGGCCCTGGCGGCCTGTACCGAAGACGTGCCACTGTGGAACTCCTGCCCTCGGGGTGGTCTGGTCAGCGGTCAACTTCAGCGTTTCATGGAGCATGAAGCGCCGTACGGCGAACTCGCGCTGGTCTGCCCGGACGGCCAGCTCGAGCACCCGCTGGACTGGCAACACGAGCGGCCGGTGCCCTTGTTGCGGCACCTGCATCGTCTCACCGCCCCCAACGCCAGCATCATGACCGGCCCCGGCACCAACAGCTACATCCTTGGAGACGCGTCCAGCGGCTACATCGTCATTGATCCGGGCCCCTTGCTGAACGACCATATCGAGCGCCTGCTCGCTTTCACGGCAGGCCAGATCACGGCCATCGTCTGCACCCACTCGCACCCGGACCACTCCCCCGCCGCGCAGCCGCTGGCCCAGGCCTGCGCCCGCCTGGCAGGCCATACTCCGCCGGTGCTGGGCCTGGCTTGCGCCGCCACTGCCCGCTCCACGGCTGTCTTCGCCCCCGACCGAGCTCTGGCCGACGGCGAGCGCCTGATGCTGCACGATGGCGAGCACAAAAGCACCCTGCGCGTGGTCCATACACCAGGGTACGCAGCCAACCACCTCTGCCTCATCCTCGAAGAAGACGGTCTGCTGTTTTCGGGCGACCACATCCTCAGCGGAAGTACCACCATCATCGACCCGCCCGATGGCGACATGAGCGCCTATCTCGATTCGCTGGACCGCCTGGCGCAGATCTGCGAGAAGGACGGTATCGAGTTCATCCTGCCGGCGCACGGTCACGTCATTGGCTGGGCGGCGCAGTCCATTGCGCAGCTAAAGGCGCACCGCCTGCGGCGCGAGGCCAGGGTGCTAGCGGCCATGCGCGCCGTCCCGCAAGGCGGCTTGGACGACTGGCTAACTCTGGCCTATGACGACACCCCCGCAGCGCTCTGGCCACTGGCGCGCCGTTCGTTGGCGGCCCATGTGCAACGCATCGAGCAACTCGCGATGCTTTGAACCCCATACGCTTTTTAGACAACCCACAGGAGCTCAATATGAATACCAACGCCCCCAACCTTGACCGCATCGCAGCTTGCAAGCAAGGCTGGAACGATAGCCCTTTTCTGAAGGCGCAAGGGCTTGAAGTTGAAGAAACAGCTGTAGGCCGAGCTGTTGTACGACTTCCTAAGGCCCTTCCCACCCAACGCGGCGGCGGCGGTTCGGACACCGTGCTCAATGGCGGCGTCATCTCCTATATGTTCGACGGTGCGCTTGGCTGGGCCATCATCTCCTCGCTGCTGGCCATGCCCGAGGCGTCCGACATTGATCCCTTCGAGCTTCGCCAGTTCACGATCAACCTCGACATCACCTTCCTCAATGCCGCCGTGGGCGATAGCTTCGAAGCACGCGGCAAGGTGGTGCGCATCAGCCGCACGACGGCATTTGCCGAAGGGGAGTTCCTGGATGCCAATGGCACAGTTTGCGCCACCGCCAAGGGTATCTGGCGCGTGTTCTGGCCGCGCAGTATTGCATCCACCCCGCGCTGACCCCGCTCCCCCGAATAACCCGGAGACATCCATGAAAAAAATAACCCTTCGTATTGGCAGCGCCTCGGGCTTCTGGGGCGACTCCGAGTTCGCCGCCGCCCAACTGGTGCAGCGCGGCAACATCGACGTCCTGGTGTTCGACTACTTGGCCGAAATCACCATGTCGCTGCTCAGCCGCGCCAAGGCCAAAGACCCGGCACAGGGCTATGCACCGGATTTCGTGACCACCCTCCAGCCCCTGATGAAGGAACTGAAGTCGCGCGGCATCAAGGTCATTGCCAACGCGGGCGGTGTCAACCCGTCTGCCTGTCGCGCTGCGCTGGTGGCTGCAGCCCAGGCCGAAGGTGTCGATCTGAACATCGCCGCCGTGCTGGGCGACGACCTGATGCCCCAGGTTGAGGCCCTGCGCTCGGCCAACATCCAAGAGATGTTCGCGGGCAGCCCCTTTCCACAAAAAGTCATGAGCGCCAACGCCTATCTGGGCGCCTTCCCGATCGCCGCGGCGCTCGATGCCGGCGCCGACGTCGTGGTCACTGGCCGCTGCGTCGACAGCGCGGTCACACTGGCGCCGCTTATCCATGCCTTTGGCTGGACCGCCGCCGACCACGATCTGCTCGCGCAGGGCAGCCTGGCTGGTCACCTGATCGAGTGCGGCACGCAGGCCACCGGCGGCAACTACACTGACTGGGATTCGGTGCCGGGCTGGGACGACATGGGCTTTCCCATCGCCGAGTGCCGCGCCGACGGCAGCTTCGTCATCACCAAGCCCGAAGGCACTGGCGGGCTGGTCTGCCACTCCACGGTGGGCGAGCAGATGCTCTATGAAATCGGCGACCCGCGCGCCTACATCCTGCCCGATGTGGTGTGCGACTTCACCAGCGTCACGCTGACGCAGATCGGCCCCGACCGCGTCGAGGTCAAGGGCGCGCGCGGCCTCCCGCCGACCGATCAGGCCAAAGTCAGCGTCACCTACGCCGACGGCTTTCGGGCCATGAGCTTGTTCATGATCGGCGGCATCAATGCCGGCGCCAAGGGGCAGCGCGTCGGCGCCGCAATGCTGGCGCGCATGCGGCGACACTATGCACAGCGCGGTTGGCCCGACTTCACCGAAACTTGTGTCGAGGCCATCGGCGCTGAAGACACCTACGGCCCCCACGCTCGGCCCGATGCGCGCGAAGTGATGCTCAAGGTCGGCGTGCGCCACCCGGTCAAGGACGCACTCGAACTGTTTTCGCGCGAAGTGGCGCCGATGGCCCTGATGTCGGCCCCGGCCATCACGGGCTTCACCGGTGGTCGACCCAAGGTGCAACCGGTGGTTCGGCTGTTTTCCTGCCTGATCCCCAAGACCCAGCTGGCCGCGAGCATCGACATGGGCGACAAGACCGTGGCGGCACCGCCATGGCACGGCCAGGCGTTTGATCCGGCGACCCTGCCCCAGGTCGGCGGCCCGCTGCCTGCCGCCGACGCCTATGCGCGCGGCACGCGCATAGTGCCGCTGGTGAAGCTGGCCTGGGGCCGCAGCGGCGACAAGGGCGACGCCGCCAACATCGGCGTCCTGGCGCGTCAACCCGGCTACCTGCCTTTCATCCGCGCCGCCCTGACCGAGCAGGCCGTGGCGGCCTGGTTCGCCCACCTCGTCAAGGGCAGCGTGCAGCGCTTTGACCTGCCCGGCACGCACGCGCTGAACTTTCTGATGCACGAAGCCCTGGGCGGCGGCGGCATCGCTTCGGTTCGCATGGACTCGCAGGGCAAAGCCTTTGCGCAGATGCTGCTCGATTTTCCAGTCCCGATCCCAGCCGACTTGGCACTTTGACAACTTTCGCCCCTGCCCCCAATCCAAGACAGAGAAATACACCATGAACACCTCGGCCACTACCGCGATAGCCAACACGGCTTCCACCGCCTTGAGCGCGCGTATCCGCGACGTGCAGGAAGCCACCCGCGGCGTCACCACCCTGTACCCGCGCAGCTACATCCTCCAGTGCATCAAGGAAGATCGCTTCCCCGACGAGCTGTGGCAAAAGCTCGGCGAGTTCGGCCTGCTCGGCCTGTCCGTCCCGGAAGAGTATGGCGGCTCCGGAGGCGGCGTACTGGAGATCACCGCGCTCAATGAAGCGCTGGCTTTGGCCGGCGTGCCCACGCTGTTCCTGGTCGTCACAGGGCTGGGCCGGGTACCGATCATGCGCCACGGCACACCCGAGCAGATCAGGAAATACGTCACGCCGACTTGCACCGGCGAGAAGAAGTTGTGTTTTGCCATCACCGAGCCCAATGCCGGCACCAACAGCTTTGCCATGACCACACTGGCCACACCGGACGGCGATGGCTGGGTGCTCAATGGCCAAAAGGTCTTCATTTCTGGCGCGCGCGATGCCGACTACATGCTGGTGATCGCACGCACCACCAAGGCAGGCGAGGTGAAGCATCGCACCGACGGCATCTCGCTGTTCGTGCTTGACATGAAAACGCCCGGAATCCAGCTGACGCAACTCAACATCCAGGTCGAAACCGCCGAGCGCCAGTACATGGTGTTCTTTGACAACGTCAAGCTGCCCGCCGACGCACTGATCGGCGAAGCCGGCAAGGGCGCCAAGCTGATGTTCGAAGGCCTGAACTCGGAGCGCCTGCTGGCCGCTGGAGCCGCAATCGGCTTGGGCGACTATGCGCTGGCCAAGGCGGTAGCCTATTCGAAGGAGCGTAAGCCCTTCGGCAAGCCAATTGGCTCCTACCAGGCACTGCAGCACCGTATGGCGCAGGCCAAGGCGCAGATCGAGGCAGCGCGGCTGATGACCTACAACGCCGCCGAGCGCTTCGACGCCGGCGAGGATGCTGGTGCCCACGCCAACATGGCCAAGCTGCTGGGCTCGCAAGCGGCGGTGGCCGCCGTAGAGGCCGCGCTGCAAACCCACGGCGGCTACGGATTCGACCGCGACTACGACATCATCACGTTGTGGCCCATGGTGCGCCTGCTGGAAATCGCGCCCATCAACAACGAGATGCTGCTCAACTACATCGGCGAACATGTATTGGGCTTGCCTAAGTCATACTGAGCCGATGGCCGTCATCCCCGGTACCGACCACCCAGACCGAGACCGATGTTCGCAATACGGTCGAGGCCTCCGTCCGCCGTTTTCGGGGTCGTCTGAGCTTTCGACCCGACATCATTGGCAGGCCTCGCTACTCGTTTTCGGATGATGTGTGCCGTGCGCTCCCTCCCCACTTTCGAAGCAGCCAAGCGGCCGCGAGGCCGCCCACGCAAGACGCCGCAGGAGCGAAATGAAGGCAATCGCCGCCAAGATGTCGTCAAGGCCGCGGCCAAACTGTTTCGACGCTACGGCTTCAACGGCACGAGCACGCGCGACATCGCCTGCGCCGTCGGCATGCATTCCGGATCACTGTTTTGTCACTTCAAAAGCAAGGATGCGCTATTGCATGAAGTGATTCAGGAAGGCATGCGCAGCGCGATGGCGCGCCAGATGATCGTGCTACTTGCCGAGCATGACGCTGTGACCACGCTGCGGCAATTGATCCGATCGCATTTCGAAACGATTCTGGGACCAAACAGCGACTTCATGCATGTGGTGCTCTACGAGTCGCGCTACCTCAATGCTATGCAGCACAAAGTCATCGCGAAGCTGCAAGGTGAATACGAAGCGACATGGACGTCCGTGCTCCAAGAGCTCTCGTTGACTGGCTGCTTGCAAGTCGAGGTTCCGGTTGCGCGCCATTTGATCTTTGGTGTGCTGAACGGGTCAGCGCAGTGGTTCAAGTCTGAAATGGGAATCTCGATTGATGACCTGACCGACGCAGTGGTGGCCCTGTGCATACACGTCCCCCCGGCAAAGCCGGACTTGATGTTGAACGCGCCTTTGGGCGTCAGGCGGTGTATCCGGACGACGCCAACACCGTGGCCGATCTGCCCAGCTAGGCCGAACTCGTGAAGTACAAGAGCCAGGGCATCAACATCATGGCGCCGCCGATCTTCGCCCTGCTGAGCACCGACACTTCAGAGTGGATCGCGCCCTCGCAGTACGCGCGAAACGCCCGCTCGGCCGGTCTGGACATCATTGCCTGGACCCTGGAGCGCTCGGGTCTGCTGGCCGATGGCGACAACGGCCTGTATTACCAGACGTTCGATTCGGCCATCAAGACCTAAGGCGACATGATGCGTGTGCTCGACGTGCTCGTCCGCGAGGCGGGTGTGATTGGCGTTTTCTCGGACTGGCCAGCCACGACTACGTCCTACGCGAACTACTCCAATCAGCGGTAGTCTTCATTGGCGCCCGGCGTTCTTCTCCATGGCGGAGATACGGCATGACTGTCGGCCGCAACCACCACAACAAGGTGGAGACAAGAAGATCGCGCCATGACACTACCTGAAAGCGAGTCACAGTCGTAGAGCCGAACAGCGCAGAAGGTGTTCCACTTGACGTCGCTGGGTCGCGCTGATCCTGCCGATCATGTGAATGTCGCGAACGGTTCAGCTCAGCTGAAGCAGCGAATTTCGCTTGGTCCTGGGGCCTGTTTGTAAAGCCGCACATAAGAATTGACAACCTACCGATAGGTAGTACAATGACGCGTTACAAAAATCGTCAATAGAACACTCAATGAAAATCTACGACATCAAAGGCTTTCCAAACCCACTGCGAGTCCGCATCGCTCTGGCAGAAAAGGATGCAACGGACAAGGTTGAATTCGTCCCAGTGGATGTGATGAGCGGCGAGCACCGCTGCGATGCTTTCAAAGCGAAAAATCCGGATGCTACCGTGCCCCTGCTGGAGCTTGACGACGGCACCTGTATCGCCCAGTGCAACGCCATCACTGAATATATCGATGGCGTTTTCGATGGTCCTTCCCTAACCGGCGCAACCCCAAAGGAGCGTGCCCGCATCACGATGATGAATCTGCGGGCAGAAAACGGTTTGATGAACGCGGTCGGCGCCTATTTCCATCACGCTACTCTCGGCCTTGGTCCGGATCTGGAGACCTGGCAATGCGCCGAATGGGGCAACAAGCAGAGGGAAGTTGCTAGCGCTACCATGGCCTATCTGGATAGCGTTCTGTCGGAAAATGAGTTTCTCGCAGGCGACAACTTCTCTATCGCTGACATCACTGCCTTTGCGGGTCTGGCGTTTGCGGATTTCGCCAAGGTTGAAATCCCCGAGTCCCTGGTCAATCTCCATGCTTGGCGTGCAAAGGTTGCAGCCCGTCCTTCGATTGCCGGATAATGCGCGATCTCCGGGTTGTAGGGGTCAAAGGAGTGGGTTTCATGGAGATCAACGCAGATTTTTCCAAGCGTGTTGTGGTGCATTCGCGCGAGTTGGAATGGCGACCCTCGCCCATGAAGGGGGTAGAGCGGCGCATGCTGGACCGAATTGGGGGCGAAGTTGCCCGCGCCACGACCATCGTGCGGTATGCGCCGGACAGCAAGTTCTCGGCACATACCCATATGGGGGGCGAGGAGTTCATCGTGCTCGATGGAGTGTTTCAAGACGAGCACGGTGATTTTCCTGTCGGCACCTATGTGCGCAACCCCCCAACGACGTCCCATACGCCAGGCTCTGACGAGGGATGCACGATCTTTGTGAAATTATGGCAATTCGACATGGCGGATCGCACACAGTTTCGCAAGGACATGGAAGCCGAACTGGGCACCCCGGTGGATGGCATTGCCAGCGCAATGCTATATGAGGACCATCGTGAGACCGTCACTTACAGCAGGCTTGAGGCGGGCGCAACTCTGAAGTCTGAGGTGTCCGGCGGGATAGAGCTGCTGGTGATAAACGGCGCTCTCACCGTGGAAGGCGAGATACTGGGAAAGCACACTTGGCTGCGCCTGCCCGAAGGCCAAAGCTTGTCCGCGATGGCGACGGGCGATGGCGCGAAAATCTGGATGAAGACAGGACACCTGCCATTTGCCAAAGCACCCGCTGCTTAGCCATGGCTACGGCAGATTCCCCGGCAGAGCTTACAGCACCACCGCTACCGACCCGCGGGTGTCTATCGTGACGACTGTGTGGCCAACAAAGACGAATCGGTTGTCCTTCGCTGGCGAGGTGTCTTGAGCGATGCTGACCGATACCCTGATCATCGGTGGTGGCCTGTCCGGGCTGGCCTTGGCTGCAAAGCTTGCTGCACAAGGCCGCGATTTCCTTTTGGTCGAGGCGCGTGACCGCTTGGGCGGTCGCATCCTGACCGTGCGCGAGGGTGCCGCTCATTTTGATCTGGGTCCCACGTGGTTTTGGCCAGGACAACCCAGGATCGCAGCGCTCACCGAACGCTTAGGGCTGTCCCGGTTCGATCAGTTCTGTCAGGGCGATGTGATCTTCGAGAATGAGCAGGGCCGTGTTCATCGTGGACGAGGGTATGCCTCAATGCAGGGGGCCTGGCGGCTGGAGGGGGGGTTGGGCGCCTTGATCGCGGCCCTTGAGAATGAGGTTCCGGCGCAACGACGCCGTGTTTCGACAACGATCCGTATGCTAACCCGGGCAGCACCGGGGATCATCGCAACGTCTGAGGATGGCGTGAGCATCCAGGCACGGCGGGTGGTTCTGGCCCTGCCCCCGCGCATGGCCGTAAGAATGTCCTTTACGCCGACGCTGCCAATCGCTGCGTTGACAGAGCTGGAGGGAATCGCAACCTGGATGGCAGGCCATGCCAAGGCCGTGGCTGTCTATGATCGGCCTTTTTGGCTTGAGGCTGGCCTTTCCGGTGATGCCATGAGTCGTCATGGTCCGGTGGTCGAAATCCATGATGCCAGCCCGGCCTCAGGCGGGCCTTATGCCCTTTTCGGGTTCATCGGCGTGCCGCCCAGGGCGCGATCCGACCAACAGGCCCTGCGCCGACAGATACAGGCCCAGTTGATCCGTCTGTTCGGACCAGAAGCCGCCACACCAAGTATTCTGTGTCTCAAGGACTGGGCTTATGACCGCTTGACAGCGACCGAACTGGACGCACAGGCGCCACATGTCAACTCGCAATACGGTTTGCCCCGCGTTCTCAATGGACTTTGGGATGGCGATTTGATCCTTGCCGGGACCGAGGTGGCGCCTAAATTCGGAGGATACCTTGAGGGGGCGCTGGAAGCATCGGAGCTGGCGCTGGCAAACCTAGGACACATAGAAAGGTGAAATGACAACGAACAGAGACACCAGAGTCGCCCTGATGGATTTTGCTGAACACGCAGCCCGGTCACGGGGTTTCGACGGCTTCAGCTATGGCGATATGGCAGAGGCGATCGGCATTCGAAAAGCGTCGATCCACCACCATTTTCCGACCAAGGCCAATCTTTCCGAAGCATTGATCGAGCGATATCAGACCAACCTGCAGCATCGCCTGGCCGAGATCGAAGCAACCCACGCCACCGCCGGTGCACGCCTCAAGGCCCTGATTGCCCTGTACCGAGCAGCCCTGGATGATGGCCGCACCGTTTGTCTGTGCGTTGCCTTTTCAACCAGCCGGGAAAGCTTGTCTGAAGTGGTCATCGCCAAAGTCAGCGCCGTCCGCGCAATGATCCTGCAATGGATCACTGCGACGTTCGAACTCGGCCAAAGGGACGGGTCCATATCGGCAATCCTTGATCCGGCATACGAGGCGCCCGCGACCCTGGCCATGCTGGAAGGTGCCCATCTCGCAGCGCGTACTGAAGAGGACCTTGTTGCGTTTGACGTCGCAACCCGACTGCTGAACGCCCGTTGTCAGTAGCTTTGGTCCAGTTCGTGCGCTTTTATTGGGCTACTCGCCCTCTTCCTTTAATTCTGACGTCTCCCCCGAATTCCGGACTTTTCAAAACTAGAGGCACGGTTGCTTTCCGGCAAGCCCGAAGGGGCGCAAGGAGAAGCAATGAAGAGGTCGAGATTTATCGCCTACATGGACATGGGCCAACGGCACGTCTTCCTCCTGCCCGTCGGGCTGGATGCGCCGCGCGGTCTTGGGCGCCAGCCCCAGCAGCGAGCGAATGGCCGCCGAGGTTTGCGCACGCGCCTTGAGTTCCAGCAGCTGGCCCAGCAAGGTGAGCGAGATGATCACCGCCGCCGCCTCGAAGTACACCGACACGCGCCCCATCGAAACGAACGAATCGGGAAACACCTGGGGCGCCACCGTGGCCACCACGCTGTAGACAAACGCCGAACCCGTGCCCAGGCTGATGAGGATCCACATGTTGGGGCTGCGGTTCAGCACCGACTGTGCGCCCCGCACAAAAAACGGCCAGCCGGCCCACAGCACGATGGGCACGGTGAGCACGAGTTCGATCCAGCTCTGGGTCGCCATCTCGAACCAGCCGAAGCTGTGGCCGAACATCGCCAACACGGCCACCACCACCGTGAGCGGCAGGGTCCACCAGAAGCGGCGCTGGAAATCCAGCAGTTCGGGGTTCTCGGCCTCGTCCAGCGCCGGCATGACCGGCTCCAGCGACATACCGCATTTTGGACAGTTGCCCGGGTGGTCCTGGCGGATCTCCGGGTGCATCGGACAGGTGTAGACCGTGCCCTCCAGCGGAGATGTCACAGGTAGAGAGGCCGGCGCACCCGGGCCTCCAGCGTGACGGTGTTCGTGATGACGATGTGACTCCATGGCATGGCTCCAATCTTCAGGCTGGCTTTGCCAAGCCCGTGGTGGGGTCAACTGCAGCAGCAACCGCCCTTGGGCGCAGCTGGCGGTGGCGGACTGTCGGTTGCCTGACCCGACGGGGCGCCATTTGTGACCACCTCGCTTTCGTAGCGCCTTGCCGCCAATGCAGAAATCAGCTGCGATGGCGCCACGTTCGCCTCAGCTGTGACCCTCACACGGCCAGCTCGCAGATCCACTGCGACGTCTTGCACACCGTCGATTGGAGCCAGGGCCGTCGTGACGCGCTGGACGCAGGCACCGCAGGTCATGCCCTGCACATCGAGATCGATGATGTTCATCGTGATCTCCTTCACTTGCCGGCGGGCGGCATGGTTCCATCCGGCATGCGCTGCATCATCATTTCCATCATGGTCTGCATCAGGTCCATGCGCATCTCCATCATCTGATGGTGCTTGGACATGTCCATGGGCATGTCCTTCATGCCCGCCATTCCCGGCATGCCCGCCTTGCCGTGCATGCTGCCCATCCCCTTCATGTCCTTCATGCCTTTCATCATGGCCATGCCTTCGTGCATGGTTTTCATGTGCTCGGCCATCAAGGCCTGGCGCTCTGCTGGCGTCTTGGCATTCATCATCTTGTCGCGCATGGCCTGCATGTCTTTCATGTGGTCGTGCATGGCTGACGGCGCCCCAGACGGTGCCACAGCTGCTAGATGCGCAGCGTGTTGATCTGCATTGGCCGCCGACATGGGACCCGCTGCCGGGGCGTTGGGGTTCGCGCAAGCGGTCAGCAAGACGGCGGTCGAAAGCGTGAGAAGGGTGTGGATGGTTTTCATGATGGTGTTCTTGAAGGAATGGGGGAGCCGCCGCAGGCGGCAACAAAGGGGATGCCAGACAGGAGATGGGACGCCATCTGGGTGACCCAGAGAGCAAGAGCGCTCTTCGCAATGGGCTGCGAAGCGGTCTACAAGGTCAAACGATGGGGTCGCGCAGCGATGGGCGAAGCCATGTGCGGGGGTCTGGTGGCGTGTACCCGCAGCTGAACTGCGGTGGGTGTGGCCATGGTTGGCGCCCCAGTCCGCGAAAGCACGCCCACCCAACCCGAACTGCCGTCGGCGAGGGGCTGATCGACTTTGGTGATGGCCAGCGGTGCTTCATCACAGAACCTCAAGCATCCCGCATCAACAGGGTCGCTTTGTGCGCGGTGATGGCCTTGTGCAACCGATTCATGGTGTGGTGACACCGTTGAAGAATCGTGACCGCCGTGGTCAGGCTCGCTCAAGAGGCAGGCATTGGCCACCCCGGCGCCCAATGCAAACAGCCACACCGCCAGGATGATCCTGGTGGCATGGCGCAGCGAGCGGCGGTGAATGTGCATCTTGGTCAGACGAACTGTGGAAACAATTCAAGGCTAAACATGTGGGCTCAAGCCGTCTTGATGCAAATCAAGAAAGCTGGCCGGAAGACGGTCCCCGACCAATAAAGTGTGCGGCGGCGCAGCACGATGGTCGGTTCGCCACCGAACAGACTGGAAGGCTGGCACTGGCCACACCGGTGCAGTACTGGCTGGACGCGCGCCTCTACCGCGCGGGCTGGAATGCCGTGCGAGCAGGTGCCGGCAACATGGACCTGTTGGTGGCCCAGGGTACCAGCGCCGGATACGGCCTGAGCGTCTATCTGCTGTTCAAGCACGCGGAGCACGGCACGCCGCACCCGTACTTCGAAGCCGCAGCGGTGATCGTCACACTGGTTCTGCTGGGCAAATGGCTCAAGTCGCGCGCCAAGCGCCATACCACCGCCGTCATCGCGGCGCTCAACACCCTCAAGCCCAAGGTGGCACGCGCACGTATGCCCTATGGCAACGTGGATATTGCGATTTCGCAGGTAAAGATCGGGGGCATCGTGGTGGTGCGCCCGGGAGAGCGTATTCCGGTCGACGGTGTAGTCACCATCGGCTCCAGCCGGGTGGACGAATCGCTGATCACAGGCGAGAGTCTGCCGGTGGCCAAGCACGCGGGCGACAAGGTCACCGGCGGCGCCGTCAATGCCCGGGTACTGCTGCGGGTGGAAACCACTGCGGTGGGCGCGGAGTCCACGCTCTCGCGCGCATCGTTCGTATGGTCGAGTCGGCGCAGGCCGAGAAAGCCCCGCTACAGCGTAGCGTTGACCGCGTGAGTGCCGTCCTTGTTCCGGTGGTGCTGTTGATCGCGTGTCCGCGTGCCGTGGGCCGTGGACCTTGCGACGCCCACAGGCAGCATGGCCGGCACCGGGGTGGCCGTTCGCCAAGGCATCCTGATCAAGGATGCCGAAACTCTGGAGGTCGCGCACTATGTCGACACCGTCGCGATCGACAAGACGGGCACGCTCACCGAAGGCAAGTCGACGTTGGTCACGGCGCTGGCAGCGCCCGGTCATGAAGATAGGCTGCTGTCCTGGAGCGCCGCTATCCAGGCCGGCAGTGAACACCCGCTGGCGCGCGCCGTAATGAACGCCGCCGAAGAAGCTGGTCTAGTGTTGCTCTCCTCTGCCAAAGTAAACGACATTCCCTGGCGCGGCATGTCGACCGAGGTGCAGGGTCGCGCATAGGCGCAGCATGCTGGATAGATAACCAGAAAACGCACACCAGGGCCGTGACCTTACCGTGCCGACCAAGAGGTCATACGGCAAATTCCTTGGTTCGGACGGGCCAAGCCCGGAAGCACGAGCGGTGGCCGAAACGCTCATTCCAAAACCAACCGCTTGAAAAAACGTCTTTGACTGCGGAAATTTGTCTGCCAACGTCCGCATCCACGGAAAAACATCTACTCAGACGCGGGCGTCGATGTATGCCGCAAAGTGCTCGCCTACGACGGACTCCACCCTGGCAAGTTGCTCATCGGTCAGGCCTTCCGCCAGTTTACGCTTGCGTTTGGACAGCGTGCCGTTGCCCTGAACGATGACATCGATGAGGGTATTCAGCTGGGACTGGCGCATGTCCAGCCAGGCTTCCAAGTCCTTGACCGTGTTGTCGTGAGCGCGCAGGTAGATCACCTCGGAAAGCAGATCCTCTTCAACGCACAGCTTGCAGCATTCCAGGATGAATTCGCACAGGTCGGTTGCGTCGAAGTAAGCGTACAGCCACTGCGGCTGTGGTGACTTGACCAGGATCGTTGCGCTATCGCCGTCCAGCATGTATTCCAGCAGATCCGTGCGTGGGCGTGAATAGCTCTTCAACAGCTTCGAGTAGCGCTCAAGCTGGCTCAGCATGCGGGCCGACAAAGGCAGCACGACGCCCCCGGGGGTGAAACCGGCCTGGCGAAGCACGTGGTGGAGCAAGAACCGGTGCAGTCGCCCGTTGCCGTCAAAGAAGGGGTGCACAAACACAAGTCCGAACGAGGCGCAAGCGGCCGCGACAACGGGATCGAGTTCGCCGTTGGACGCGGCTGTTGCCAGTGCGGCAACGTCATCCATCATGGGGTCGACCAATTCGACGGGCGGAGGGATGAAGTCTGCGATGTTGCGCATGCGGCCTGGACGGGACAACCAGTTCTGCTTGGGGCGGTACTGGTACTCCGCTGCGTGGTCGCTGACGATCTGGTTCTGCCAGGCACACAGTTGCTCTTCCGTGAGTGGGCCGGGTTCGCCGGCGGACTCCAGCAGCTTGCGAAACCGGCCCGCGCGATGGCTGTCGGGGATTTCGTTTTCGATGTTGTAGGTCGAACGAGTCTCGGACAGGTAGAGGTAGTCCACCGCGCGCGCCAGCATCTCGGGTTCGATGCTGCTCATGGCGGTTTTCACCTTCTCAGCAAGTTCCTCCTCCAGCAAGGCAGTAAGTCGAGGCGTTCGACGAACGAGCGGGCTGTACGCGCGACCACCAAGCACGTTGTTGATGATGCCGAACTTGGCGTCCAGCACCTTGGGTCCGCAAATATGGTGCGTCGGGTCGAGCAGGAAAATTCGCGGGTTGCCGGCGGGCATGTCGTAGTCCAGCTTGTGCTCAGAGAGCCATTCCACAAGGTGGCCAGCCATTCGAGAGTAACGCGAGCTGGGCATGGCGTGCAGCCATTCCTGCACGCCGTCACGAGCCTCTTCATGTTCAAAGAGCGCCCCCAGCACCGTCAGGTTCAAGTGCTCTCGCTTGAGCGCAAAGGTGAGTTGGCCCGCATAGGACTCGGGATCGCTCAGGCGCCTCAAAGGCAACTCGATGCGCTCGCTGCCGTCTGGGGTGAAGGTGTGCTTTTCCAGCGTCTGCTCGGTCGCCACAAAAATCCGCTGCAGAGGCGGCACGCGCAAACTGAAACGTCGGATTAACGACTCGTAACCCAAGTACAGGCGAGGATTGGGATGCGGCATGGGTTTTGTGTGTTGGAGCGACCGGCAGGACGTTGCAATCGCCAAAACATCTTTGCAACTGGAAAAACATCTACATATTATCAATCGCTCGGCAAAACGTCTACAGTCGCCGGCCAACGTTCCACTGAGAGGCCGCACTTGTGGCGCTCAACAGACCGGCTGCGTTGTCGAGACCAGCACATGGATCGAGCAACTCATGCCATGCCAGAAAAAGGCGCCTCCCCTGCCGCCATAAACTCCACGTACTGCGCGAATGGCGCAGCGTCCTATTTACCCAACCGTGGAGTCACAAAACAATGGCCACTGCAAAGAAGGCAGCCCCCAAGGCAGCCGCGAAAAAGACCGTCACCAAACAGGTGAGCGTGCTCAAGCCGATCAAGGAAACTTTCAACAAGACCACGCTGGTCGCCCACCTGGTGCAAGCCTCCGGTGCCGAGCCCAAAACGGTCAAGGCCGTGCTCGGCTCACTGGAGGCGGCCATCCTCGCGTCTTTGTCAAAGAAGGGCGCGGGCGAGTTCACTTGGCCAGGCGTCTTCAAAGTCGCTGCCACCCACGTGCCTGCCAAGAAGGCCCGCAAGGGAATTGACCCATTCACCAAGGTCGAGCGCATGTTTGCCGCCAAGCCCGCATCGGTCAAGGTCAAGGCTCGCTTCTTCAAGAAGGTCAAGGACGCCGCTCTGTAATCGGCGCTGATCTCGTGCAAAGGGGGCTATCGTGCCCTCTTTCTCTTTTCGAGCAGTCTGCGGCCAGCCTCGCCGTGTACCAAGCTTCGTTTGCGGGCCGTCTCGGACTCAGCCCTTTTCAATTTCCGCCTGGACCAGCTGTACATACATATCCACCAGAGCACTGGCCTGAAGTTGCAACTGCAGGCGTTCGTCGACGTTGTCGGGCTTGTGAAATCGGCCGTAGGCGACCGAGCCCTTCATGAAATGGCCCTCCGTGTCACCGCGGGCGCAGAAGCTGCGTCGAAGGCAGTCCAACGCGCTCTCCAACGCAGCACGGTGTGCACCCTGTTTGAACTGCGCCGCGAACGCGCGAGCGCCCTCCTCCAAGTCGCTGCCGTACTGCAAAACGTGGATGAGATCCCCCACGTCCTTGTTCGCGCCGCGCTGGTCGAACGAGATGGCCTTGAGCACAACAAATGCCAGCTGGTTGGCGTAGTGAATGCGCTCCACGGCAACGCCCTTGCCGTCCAGCAGTTGCGCTTTCACCTCTTTCGTTTCATAGAGGGTTTGCGCAATCGACATGTGAGGGATGGCCATCGCCGAAATCGATTCCGCACCCAGCGAGCGAAGCCGCGCGGGTTCGTCGCCAGTCGCATCGCACAGAAACTCCACGCGCACCGGCACGCCCCGCTCTGTCTTGGCCTCCCACTGCCATGAGGATACACCGCCCTGCTCCCTTTTCATCTTCGAAAACCCACGTTCTTTGAGGCGGGTCGAGATAGGGGTGTAGTCCTCGCCGGCGGCGATCACGGCGAGGTCGATCACCAGATCAAGGTCAGAGGTGCCCGCGTGCGCTGGCACCTCGGGCGGGCTCTCCGGGGTGAGATACCTGGGCACCAGTCCACCGACCAACCGTACCGTGTCCTTCAGGCTGCCCATGCACCCGAGTACGGTGACCAGCGCCTGTTCACAAGCCTCGGTGACTTCAAGTGAATAGCCCGACGCGCTTTCTGGCTTGGAGTCAGACATCGCGTGCACCTCCAGCGAGAAGTTGCCTCTTCACTTGGCCTGCCAGTTCCCCACTGCGCCCGCCTGCGTTTGCCAGTTCCAAGTATTGGACAACCGGGCTGGCAAACCATCCCGGTCGATCAGCCAGGTGGAGGCGATGCTGCAGAGCGAAATCTTCGCACTCGTGGAGAGTGACGTTAAAGCCTCTGTCGGCGCGCTTGAGTCCCAGATGCTCGGCAATAGCCGAGGTCGCCCCTATCGGCACGATCAAGTCATAGCCGCTGACGGCGGTGAGAAGTTGCGCAATGCTGTTCGCAGCATACTGTCCAGTGAAGGCCCAGTCATGGTGATGTCCTTCTCCCATACGTTTGGCCAGCATCTCCCCAAGGGAGGCCGGGTTCTGGGTGAAGGCGAACCAGCGGGGCTTGCTGACCTTTCTGCTCTCCCAGTCCTTCGCCCATGTGTCCAGAAGGACCTCTGGATCCGTTAGCTGGCGGCGCACACTGCGCCCGTTTCCTTCGCTCTGGACCATGCCGCGCTTCTCCAACTCGCGCATGAGCACAGAGACCGTATTTGGGCTGGCACCTGACGCCTGCGCGAGGTCGGAGCCTGTGCGCCAAGCGTCCCAGTGCAGCAGCAGGGCGTGCAGCACTTTTTCGCGCTCGGGCGTAAAAAGAGAGCCTACGTCCCGCCAACTGGGCTTCAGGGGGGGGCGGTCGATGAGCAGTTGGCGCGCGCCCAACCGAATGGAGAGGCTGCCGCTGCCGTCGAAGTAGCCGATACCGGCGGACTCCAGCGATTTTCGGGCCCCTTCGCTGAGCGATTCCGCCCAGACCATGACCTGGTTGATGCGCGGGTCAGCGCCAGCGAAGTCAGCGAGTTGCCTTCGCGCCACCTCGATATCCCGCGGAAAGGCGTGTCGCTTGAATTCAACCAGGACATGGTTCTGCTCGCCGTCGATGGTGATCGCCAGACCAAGGTCACCGCGGCGCCCGTCGCGCAGCCTGGGTTCGTGCTCGACCTCCATGCTCTGAACCGGGAATCGTTCACTGAGTGCTGTGCGGAAGTGATCGAGGAGCTTTTCGGTGGCGTGGCGTTCCTGAAGCATGGAGCAACCTCCCTGATGATGTGCTGTACAGCGTATTAATGCGTTCGGAAATATGATACGCTGAAAACACTCAATACGCTGTACAGCATATGAATGGCGCCGCAAGCCAGAGCGCGAGGAGGAAGCGTTCAAACACGCACGCTGCCATGCCTCATGCGCGGAGCCGCCTACAACCGCCCAACAACGATCAACTCGCGTCTAACGGCACACCCGAATTCCATAACGCGCTCTGCAACACCTGCAGCAGCCGATTGGTCCCTGGTTTGACGAGTCGTTGCGAGCCTCGCTTGCTCAGTTGACCGATGCCAGAATGGAACAGCGCGACACAGAAGTGATGGGGATGTTGCGCTGACGCGTAGACCATGCCATCCAGCGCCAGGGCTCTGCACTCAGCGGCCAGTTCCTGTGTTTGCGCTACGCGAAGCGACTGCAGCACCGGGTACGGCTCGGCCAGCCCGCGCAGGTCGGCCAAACGCATGGAGCCTGTTGTGACGAACTCAACCAGGCATCTGCGGCGCAGTTCCGAGAGGGTTCTGCTCACCGTCTCGCGCCTGAGCAGCGATTCGTACAGTGCCGTCTCCGGACTATCGGCCAAGTAGGCAACCGGTTCGTTTGACAAACAAAATCTGCCATGCATCAAGCCAACGGGCGGCATGGACAACCCATTCATTCGCAAGCTGTTGACTCTAGGCCGGATCAGCTGGACGCGGTGCAGTACGCAGGGGGACGGGAGTTCAATAACGGGTAGGTTCAGGTCTTTGAATTTCATGGGCAGTCAAGCTCAATGCCCTTCTGCTGTTGCCAGGTCAACGATGCGCCGGCCAGGCACGCCCTGCTCCAGGGCGATGCGTGGCGCCAGTCCGTCCAGTGCCTCGTGCGGCGTTTCCAGAAACGACAGCATCTGCCACCCATCTGTGGTGCCCAAGGCTTCAGACAGCGCCTGAATCACTGGGAAGACGTAGGGCTCAAACTGCCATTTCGGGATCTTGAAGCCTCGCCGCAAATGCGTCACTCCAATGCAGCGGCCACTCTTGATCCAAGCGTTGATCGTCACACGGGTGGTTCCGCTCAGCTCAGCTGCTTCTTCAGTCGTGATCATGTCCGAGGCATTGATGCGTTGGCGACGGTACTCGGCACCACGGCGCAGCAACCCAGTCGTCTGCGCCTCACTGGCGTAGGGGTCGGCCGTACTGGAGCGACGTGGGTTGAGAGAGTCAAGGGCAACAGAAAAAGGGGAAGTCAATGTGTTCATGGCGATTGAGTCTTGAGCACCCGTTCAAGGTGCGTTGCGCATGTCGGGTTTGCTGCTGCCGAAGAAGCTTTGCACCTTGCACTGACCACGCAGCGAAGTCACACAGAGGGGTCGTTCAAGACCAATCGCTGGATTGACCGCATGTGCGCCGACCTTGGATGGTTTGATTGCGCGCCACAGACCGTGGAGCCAGCCACTGCAGGTGCGCTGGGCGAATGCAATAGCACCGTGCACCGCCATGAACGCCCCCATCATGGCGTGAGCAATTCTGTTGGGCTCGTACTGCATCAGGCCGCCATTGCGGCGAAGGATCTGATATTGAGCAAAAACCCCGGCCAGCCGAGGCAGGCCAGCAACCTCCGTCTAGGTCTCGTCCCAAGTCAACATAAGTTTTCTCCGGTTCACGAGCTGCTCCGTTGCAGCGCATGCCGACATTTTCGGTCACTCCGATTCGTCCGTCAAGTTCGTAAATCTGGTGAGGCAAAGGGCATGGGCGCTGACTTGGATGCCGGTGCGTCGACCAGTTGGAACGCTCACGCCTACAGCTTTGGTTGCCCCGGGCGGGCGGCTGCGGTCCGGGTTAAATCAATATTTACGAACCACGGGTGCCTAACCGTTATTAGATAAACGCAGCTGCTTAACTTGGAAAATGGTCGCATTCAATCTTTTGCGGATACCACGCTCAATATTGACGTGAAGTACTGGCAACCCCTGAGGCGTACCAATCGAGGAAGCGACGCTGAACACGCTCATGGGTGTTCGCGTC
>NZ_NFUU01000002.1 GCF_002127265.1 Hydrogenophaga sp. IBVHS1
GCGCTGGCATGGCTGTGGTCGGTGGACGGCGTGCGCCCAAGCAGCTGGGATGTGGCGGGCGTGGCCGTGACCTTGGCGGGCATGGCAATCATTGCGTACCAACCACGAACATGAGACCCGATACGATGCGACCGCCAGGGCGGCCATTCTGAAACGCCTTTCGCCTTTCGCCTTTCGCCTTTCACCTTTGGCCATTTGACATGTTGGGGAATTACGCATGACGCGCCGTCACCTTGTTTTTTTGTCGGCACTGGCTGCCCTCGCGGTATTTGCCGCCGCCGTCTTCCTGTACCAGCGACACATCCTGCAGCTTGCGACCGTTCAGGCCTCGGAGCAGGCCGGAGCAATGGTTCGGCCGCACTCGCCCATCATTGGTCCGGTGGCAGCGCCGGTCACGATCGTGGAGTTTTTTGACCCTGCATGCGAAGCTTGCAAGGCGTTCCATCCCCGGGTCTACGACATTCTCGCGGCATTTCCGCGCGAAACGCGCCTGGTGATTCGGTACACGCCGTTTCACAGGAAGGCTTCCGTGGAAGCGGTGAAGATTCTTGAGGCGGCGCGTGCGCAAGGAAAGTTCGAACCCGTGCTCAAAGCGTTGCTGGATGGTCAACGCGCGTGGACGGGTCAAGGCGCAAACGCATCACCGCGTGCATGGGCAATTGCGCAATCGGTGGGTCTCAATGTTGAGGAGGCACGCAGGTACACCGCCGCTGGTTCGGTGGACGTTCTGCTGGCGCAGGACGTGATTGACTTGAAGACGATCGGGGTTCGAGCCACCCCGACCTTCTTCGTCAATGGGAAACCACTCGCTTCGACGGACCCGGACCTGCTCTACGAGATGGTCAAGAGCGAGGTGGAGCGGTTTCGAAAGTAGAGATGGCTCTGGGTGTTACCGGTCCTGTCCGATGTCTCGTACATCCGGCGCTGCACCCGTGGCCAGTGATCGTCGTCGCTTTGAACCTCAATTGCTGTGTCCCTTGTTCAACAGAGAACTCAGACGCGCAACTTCGTTGCCCATCGTCGTGATGCTTTTGCCATCGGCGGTCTGGACGACTTGACCCTTGCTAAGGTGAGTCACGCTTCCAAACTTGCTTTCCTTGGCCATCAGTCCGTCCTTGAAGACGTAGAGCGTCTCACCGTTCTGCAGTGCGATGACCTGCTTGGCCTCGGACCTGGCTGCGTCCATTGCGAATGCCGGGGCCAATGCTGCCAATGAGAGGACGAGGATGCTGAGCTTGCGAATCATGGGGTGTCTCCTTCAAGAACAAATCACATTGTTCGACTGAATCAATGCGGTACGAGGTACAAGTTCAATGTAGTGAGATGCCCATGACCGGCAGCTTGCGAATGCATTACATCTTGGTCAGCGCAAAGTCAGCAGACCCTCTCGCAACCCGATTGGTCTCCTCCTTGAATCGGTGGACATGGCACCGTTCCGTAACTGCAGAACACGCAGCAGTCACCCGTCTTCGGCCGAAGTACCACGTGGCATGCTTTGCACTCATAGAACCATTGGCAAGCATCGGTGGGCATGACTTCAGCCCTGCCGTGTCCACACTCAGGACAGGTCAGCACCGACGTCAGGAGCACTTCGGTCAAGGCTTGACTCCCGTGACGGTTGACGGGAAGCCAGCGTCCTTGGTCGCCCGGGTCAGAGCGTCCAATGAAACCTGGGTGTCGTCATAAACCACCGAGGTCTCCCGCCTGCCCAGATTGGACTTCACGTCGACCACGCCACCCAGTTTCGTCAACGCCTTCTTGACCGTGATCGGGCAAGTGGCGCAGGACATACCGGGGATAGATAGAGTGACGGTTTTCTGCGCTGCCCATGCAAGCGGACTCAGCACAAATCCGACAGCAATCAAGATGTGTTTCACACCCAGGCCTTTCATCAATAGAACCAGTGAGCTATCAGCGGGAATGCCATTGCGGTGGTGAGCAGCAGCACCACGACACCGAACAGCAGTTTGTAGATGCGGTTGATGCGGGGAATCGCACACACCTGACCTGGTTCGCAGGCAGCCGCTGGCCTCCAGATGCTTCTTGCCGCAAAGAACAGCGCCGCCAGCGATACACCCATGAACAGCGGTTGATAGGGCTCCAAGGCCGTGAGATGGCTGATCCAGGCGCCCGAGATGCCCACCAGGATCAACACCAGTGGGCCCAGACAGCAGGCCGATGCAAAGAGGGCTGCAAGACCACCGGCCAGCAGGGCTTTGCCGCCCTGTTCGGTAGCGGGACTGGGGGTGGGTGTGTTCGGGGTGGTGGAGTGCGCTGACATGAGATAACCTTAACGCCGTACCCAAGTACGGAGTCAAGCGACATGAGCGATATCCACACACCTTCCGACCCCAACATGACGATTGGCGGATTGGCCAAGGCAGCCGAAGTCAATGTGGAGACCATCCGCTTCTACCAGCGAAAGGGATTGATGCCTGAGCCGCTCCGCCCATCCGGCGGGATTCGGCGCTACGCAGAAGCTGACCGTTTTCGTATTCATTTCATCAAGTCGGCGCAGCGACTCGGATTCAGCCTGGACGAGATAGCCGAGCTGCTGCAACTCGACGATGGCACCAGCTGTGTTCAAGCCCGAACCAAAGCACAGGCCAAGCTTGCGGATGTGAAGAGCAGGCTTGAGGACCTGCACCGGATTGAAGGAGTGCTTGAGGGATTGATTCGACTCTGCGGAGCATCCAGTGGCAAGGTGCGATGCCCGCTGATTGCAGCCTTGAAGACCGACGCTTCGTTGAGTGCCTGAGCCAGCGCTTATGCCTATGTCAGCAGCACCGCCGCTTTGCCCTTGCCACACAGATCACTTCTGCTTTGCAAGCCACTTGTCGAACTGAGCGATCTCTTTCTTCTGCGCCACGATGATCTGCTTTGCCATGGCCTTCATCTCGGGTGACTTGCCGGTCTTGAGCTGCATCTCGGCCATGTTCAAAGCTTGCTGGTGGTGAATCTTCATCATCATCGCGAAGTCCTTGTCGGTGTTGCCCGACATGGGCATCTTTTGCATTTCCTCCATGCCCATCATCATGGAACCTTTCATGTCGTGTGCACCTGTGGCGCCTTTGTGCATATCGGACATGGGCACCGTCGCTGGGCCTGTGGCTGGCGTGGACTGAGCATGCGCCGACATCGACATGAGCACAGTCAGCGAAACGGCGCACAGAGCCTTGACAGGGACAGTGGTGAAGCGTTTTGTGGTGGATTGATGATTCATGTGACTTCCTAGAAGCTACCCGAAGGCGGGTTCATCATCATCGACAACGATGCTCGGATTGACTGTGCGCCAACGTACGCCTGCCCATGGGTTGCGAGACTGTGTCGGATCTGTTTCACACAGCAGGGAGGACGTCACCCATGCAAAAAAGGGATCGGTCATCACAACCGATCCCTTGACCACAACCGACCCATAGGGTCCGATTGGCTAAATCACTTCATCGCTTTGATATCGGTGACCACCATCTTGCCGGCGTCCTGAATGACGATGAACTGGATCTTCTCGCCCACCTGGACTTTGTCCAGCATGGCCTTGTCCTTGACGTTGAACACCATAGACATCGGAGGCATGTCCATGTGCTTGATCTCGCCATGCTTGATCGTGACCTTGCCGTTCTCCTTGTCTATCTTGCGAATTTCGCCGTCGGTCATGCTGGGTGTCGCCGCCATGCCCATCTTGCCCTGATCCATTCCCATCTTTCCTTGGTCCATGGTCATTTGAGCCAGCGCGGGTCCAGCGAAGGCAAAGGAAAGGGCGACCGCTGATGCGGCCAGACTCAGGTTCAGTGTTTTCATGAAATATTCCTTCAATCAGGTGTGTCTGTGGGTTGCAAGAATGGTGGTTTGTCAGCTTATTTGGTGGTCACTTTGATCTGCCCCTTCATGCCGGCGTCGTAGTGCCCGGGGTGAAGGCAGGCGAAATCAACGACGCCTCCTTTGGTGAAACGCCAGATGACCTCACCCTTTTGCCCTGGCTTCAAGGAAATCTTGTTGGCCTCATCGTGTTCCATGCCGGGAAACTTTTTCATCACTTCGTAGTGCTCCTTCAACTCCTTCTCCGTGCCGAGGCTGAACTCGTGCGGCACCTTGCCGGAGTTGGTGACGACGAAACGGACGGTTTCCCCCCTCTTGACGTCCACCAGTGCTGGCGTGAACCGCATGCTGTCGGCAGCGTCTACCTGAATGGTGCGGGAAGCTTTACTGGCGACGCCGGGCTCACCGATGGGCGATTCGTTGTGGCCGCCGCCGTGCGTGCCCGCCGCTGTGGCGGCCGAGGCGGCCAGAAGGGCGGCAACGAACAAAAGGCTCGAACGCTTGGAAAGAGGGGAATGGGTGAAGATCATGTGAACTCTCTGGTTTGGTGGGTTGAGAAAGCAAGCGGGGAAAAAAGTGTGTTCAGACGCACGGTTCAGTGCTGCATGCCCTTGCCCATGGGTTTGACCGCTGTGCCTATCGCCGGGGTTGTGTCTGCACTTGCCTTGGGCCTGACGGCGGGCAACGGCGCACCGGTCCATTCGTGCGCAACTGTGCCTTCGGGGAACTTGTAGGGGCCAGGGTCCTTGTAGTCGCCTGGCTTCTGGTCCTTGCGAACCTTGAAAACGGTGAACATGCCACCCATCTCCAGAGGGCCAAACTGCCCGGTGCCGGTCATCATGGGCGCTGTGTTGTCGGGGATGGGCATCTGCATTTCGCCCATGTCGGCCATGCCGCGCTCGCCCATCAGCATGTAGTCGGGTACCACTTTCTGGATCTTGTTGACCAGGCCTCGGTGGTCCACACCGATCATGGTGGGCACATCGTGGCCCATGGCGTTCATGGTGTGGTGGCTCTTGTGGCAGTGCATGGCCCAGTCGCCTTCCTCGTCGGCAATCAGCTCGATCTGGCGCATCTGTCCCACGGCTACGTCGGTGGTCACTTCATACCAGCGCGTGCTCGGTGGTGTCGGGCCACCGTCGGTGCCAGTCACCAGAAACTCGTGTCCGTGAAGGTGGATCGGGTGGTTGGTCATGGTGAGGTTGCCCACACGAATGCGCACGCGATCGTTCAGTCGCACGTTCAGCGTGTCGATGGCAGGGAACACCCGGCTGTTCCAGCACCAGATGTTGAAGTCGGTCATCGTGGCGATCTTGGGCGTCTTGCTGCCCGGCTCGATGTCGAACGCGTTGAGCAGGAAGCAGAAGTCGCGATCCACCTCGCTGATGTGGGGATGCTTGCCCTTGGGGTGGGTGACCCACATGCCCATCATGCCCATGGCCATCTGGACCATTTCGTCCGCGTGCGGGTGGTACATGAAGGTACCCGGACGGCGCGCTTCAAATTCGTAGACGAAGGTCTTGCCCACGGGGATGGCGGGTTGGTTCAGACCACCCACACCGTCCATGCCGCTGGGCAGGCGCTGGCCGTGCCAGTGGATGGTGGTGTGCTCGGGCAGCTTGTTGGTGACAAAGATGCGCACGCGGTCGCCTTCGACCACCTCGATGGTTGGGCCAGGACTCTGGCCGTTGTAGCCCCACATGTTGACCTTGAAGCCCGGCGAGACCTCGCGCACCACGGGTTCTGCCACCAGGTGGAATTCCTTGACACCGTTGTTCATCTTCCAGGGCAGGGTCCAGCCGTTGAGCGTGACCACCGGGTTATAAGGGCGACCGGTGGTGGGCACCAATGGAGGCGCTGTGTCCACCGAGGTTTGGTACACCGGCTCAGGCAGGGCGGCCATGGCGGAGCGCGCAACCGCCAGCCCGGCCACCGAAGCGGCAGCACCCGCGAAAAACTGACGACGTGAATTGAGGAGACTCATGTTGGTTTTCTTTCTATGCGTTCGATGCGATCAGTGGCCAGCGGCAGCTGCGGGCTCACCGCCTCCACCACCCAGAGAGACAAAGCTGTCGGGCGCACCTCCTTGGAGGACCCACTGCAGATCGGTCTCTGCGATCCAGAAGTCGCGCTGCGCTTCGATGGCGCTGGCCACCGCTTGTGACTGGCTGGAAACCTCACCCAACAAGTCCCACACACTCTTGAGCATGCCGTTGTAGTGAAGAACGGTTTCTTCGGTGATGAACTCTCGAACCTTCAGCACTTCTTCGCGCGCACTCACGGCCAGTGCGTGGCTGGAGAGGTAGGCCTGGCGAGCGAGGCGGGCGTTGGCGCCATTGCGCATGCCCTCGGCGCGCGGCAGTTGTGCAGCAATGGCCGCAGCGCGCTCGTCCAGCACTTGTTGCGACAAGGCTTGGACCGGCACATCGGGCAAACGGTCAGGCAGCGCAACAGCGCTGTGCATGCCGGTGAGGCCCAACGTTTTGACGAGTGAGGCTTCGGCCTGCGTGGCGGTGTTCTGTGCGCGTCGCACGTTCATCTTGGCGGATGACTGAGCCAGTTGAACCTGGGCCTGCTGGAGCTTGCTCCAATTGCCCACACTCACCATGCGGCGACCCAGCTCGTTGCCGGCCTCGGCGGCGTCCAGCGCATCGCGGTGCTGTTTGAGAACCTGTCGCGCAGCCACTGCCTGAAGCCACGCCTTGCGACCTTGAGCGGCGACTTCCAGCAGCTCGTCCATGTCGTCTACCTTGCGCTGATGGATGGGATCAAGCTCGGCCCATTGGCCTTTGGCAATCAAATCCACGTTGGCCGTACCGATCCTGTTCATGGGTTTGACCAAATCCAGGTGGGCCCGCCAGGCCTGGCGAACGGCGTCTTCAGCGGTCATGAGGCTCAAGCTGGGAGATGCCAACTCCTGACCTGCTGCAGCGGGAACGTTCTCTTTTTCCCACTTGAGGATGTCGGCATGGCCGCGTTTGAACTGCCCCACGGCGTCGTTGGCTTCGCGCCAGTTCTTTTCGGCAGGGGCCGGTGCGATCTGGGCGGAAACGACCATGGGGAGCGCCAACACGCCCAGAACAATGGCCCGCAGTGCAGAGGAAGGGTAACGTCGATGAATCACTGATTTGCTCCTGTTCAACTGTTTCAAGCTGGGGGCAGTGTGCAAAAGGCCACCCGTCACGAACCTGTCGGTTTCATTACAAAGTTGTCAGGTTCGGTTGCAATGGGCCGCTGGCAGTGAAAATCGCCGCAGGAGTGAACGTGAAAATCTTAATTGTTGAAGACGAACGCAAAACGGGTGAGTACCTGTGCATGGGACTGCGCGAGGCGGGCTACGCGGTTGAGCTGCTCAACAACGGCGTGGACGGATTGCACCAGGCCCTGGAGGGCGACCACGATCTCGTCATTCTGGACGTCATGCTGCCCGGCATGGACGGTTGGCAAGTTCTCAAGGGTCTGCGTGCCCAGGGTCGAGAGATGCCGGTGCTCTTCCTGACCGCTAATGATCATGTGGACGACCGCGTCAAGGGTCTGGAGCTCGGAGCGGACGACTATCTGGTCAAGCCGTTTTCGTTCTCCGAGCTGTTGGCCAGGGTGCGCACCATCTTGCGCCGTGGGCGCTCGGGTATGGAGCCAACCACCCTGCAGGTCGCGGATTTGGAGCTGGACCTGCTGCGCCGTCGGGTCACCCGCGCGGGCAAGCGCATCGACCTGACCGCCAAGGAGTTCGGATTGCTCGAATTGCTGATGCGCCGCAAGGGTGAGGTGTTGCCACGCTCGCTGATCGCCTCCCAGGTGTGGGACGTCAACTTCGACAGCGACACCAACGTCATCGAGGTGGCCATGCGAAGGCTTCGTGTGAAGGTGGACGACGGGTTTGAGTGCCGCCTGTTGCAGACGGTGCGAGGCATGGGTTACGTGCTGGAAGTGCCGGAGCACTCCTGATGATCCGGCGCTTGACCCTCACGGCACGGCTCACCTTTCTGTACACCCTGGTATCGGCTGCGGTGCTTCTGGGCCTTGGCGTCTTGGTTGCGTGGGCCACCCATCTGCACTTCATCGACCTTGACCGCGACTACCTGCTGGACAAGGTTCAGCTCATCGAGAAGATCGTCGATGAAACGCCAGAGCCAGCCGAGCTGTCTGCCAAGCTGGACGAATCGCTCAACAGCCATCAAGGCCTTTTCATCTCAATTACGCGCGGTGACGAACAGCTGTTTGGAAAAGGCGGCATCACATTTCCAACAGAACTCGCTGCACGAAGCGCCGCAGATCAGCCCTTGGACTGGACCGATGGTGAGCGGCAACTGCGAGGCATGGGCACAGAGCTCTCCAAAGCGCAGATGCCCGGCGGATTGACCAGTCCTGGTCAGAGCATGCGCCTGACGCTCGCGCTGGACACGCAACACCACACCCATTTCATGCAGATGCTGCGCCAGCAGTTGGCGATCTATGTTGTCCTGGCCACCCTGCTCAGCGGCCTGCTGGGGTGGTGGGCAGCACGCAGCGGTCTGGCCCCGCTGCGGACCATGAAGGAGCGAGCGCTCAAGGTCACGGCCCACAAGCTCGACGAGCGCATGCCGATCGACGCCGTGCCCGTGGAGATGGCGGAGCTGGCCAATAGCCTCAACACCATGCTGGAGCGGCTGCAGCAGGATTTTGCGAAGCTGATGGAATTCTCAAGCGATATAGCCCACGAACTGCGCACCCCTATCAGCAACCTGCTGACACAGACCCAGGTGTCGCTTTCGCAGCATCGCGATCCAGACACCTACCGCGACATCCTCGCCTCCAACGCCGAGGAGTTCCAGCGCCTGGCGCGCATGGTGGCCGACATGCTGTTTCTGGCGAAGACGGACCACGGTATCCAACTTCCGAATCGCGAAGATGTCGCGCTGGAAGACGAGGTGAGGAGTCTTCTGGATTTTTATGATGCGGTGGCTGAAGACAAAGAGCTTCGTCTTCGGGTGGTGGGGGCGGGCACCGTGGTGGGTGATCGCCTGATGCTTCGGCGGGCCATCAGCAACTTGCTGTCCAACGCGCTGCGGCACGCACACCCTCGCACCGAGGTTGCGCTGACCGTCGAGTCTCAGGGAGATGGCATCAACCTGTGTGTCACAAACATCGGCGACCCGGTTGATGCTGTCGATCTGCCGCGTCTGTTTGACCGGTTCTATCGCGTGGACAAGGCACGCGCGCACCCCTCATCCGATGGCGCGGGCTTGGGTCTGGCCATCACCAAGGCCATCATGCTCGCTCATGGCGGCAGCGTTGCTGTCACATCGGTGGCAGGAAGGACGCAGTTCTGTTTGCACTTCGTATCTCAGCCGTGACCTTTCTGGCTGCAGCGCTGTAGCACTTCGAGGTAGGTTTTTCCCAGGCCAGTTCTCAGCTCAAGTGTTCAGTGCGATTCGATACACCGAGGCGGGTGGCAAGTTGAGAAGCGAGCTTCCGATGCGTTCTGCCCTCAGGTTCATTCGGGTCAGTATCTCGGGTGCAATCGGGCATCGGGTCATGTAGGTGAACTGGTACAGCGCTGCCCCAGCTTGCAAGCTTTGCATGCAGGCGCCGACCACGTTCCACTGTGCGCGCATACCCATGGTCAGCAGTGGCAAGCCGGAAATCACGGCCTGCGCCTGCATCGACTGCCATGGGTCTCGCCGCCTCCGCATGCGTGTCACATCCATGTCGAGCAGGCGTGCTGCGGGGAATCGTTGGCGCAGCAACGCCGTGAATTCTGGGCAGTTCTCCACCAGCGTGAGATCGCACTCGGGTACTCCCTTGGCGAGGATGCAACGTGTGAAGGCCCCGGTTCCCGGGCCCAGTTCGATCACGGGTCCTGCGTTTGGGAGGATGTCGCGCGTAATGAGACGCGCCAACGCGTTGCTGGAGGGTGCGACTGCTCCGGTCCTCATGGGTCGTTTGAGCCAACTCTTGAGGAAGACGCTTTGGTCGGTAGATAAAGACACAGCTGGCTCCGTTTGTTTGGACATCAACCACCCTCAGTTCCTACATTGCTCGGAACAGTGGGTGAGTGAACGCATTCTGGTGAGCCACTTGCAGGGCGTCTTGTACAGAGGCGCCATTTCGCGATGGGTCGCGCGGTTCTGCAGGTGGCCCGATTGCAGGGGAGCTGCCGAGGCGCTGCAGCTCCCCGCTTCAGGTCACTGAACCTGTTTGATATCGATGTACTGGCCGCGTGTCCGGAGCACGACCTTCACATCCGATTGACCACGGTTGCGCCAGTACCAGCCATGGTTGCCGGTGAACGCTGCCACCAGCTCACCATCGTCGGTTGGCACGCTGCGGCCTTTCTCGTAGCTGATGGAACGCCCGCCACCGTCGCCGTGCGTGTCGTAGTTGACCGAACCGCCATTGACGATCCACTGGAATTCGGCCTTTTCGCCCTCAGCCATGCGCAATTTGATTTCTTTGCCTTCGCCCGGGGTCAGGGTGAACGTCAATTCGTCGCGCCAGTTTGACTGGGCTGCAGGCGTTACCGCAGCCTTCGGGATCACGGTGGGTGCGCCGGGGGTGCTCGAGACTGCCGCACTTGCCTTCGCCGGGACGGCTGCAGCCGGTGACGCGGGACTGCCAGTGGGCGCAGCAGTTGCGTCCGCAGCGGCCTCCGCCGCCAGCTGCTGCTTGATCTCGCCCATCTCGGTCATTCGCAAGACCCGGCCGATGCCGGTGGGATCGACGCCGTATTCGGCCGGCAGCACAACGGCAACGAGGAGGACGACGGCCGAGATTGCGGCCAGAACGGTGGAGCGGAAAAGCTGCTTCGAAGAGGGCAGTTCTGCGCGGATGGGGGAATCGCTGTTGTACATGTTGAATATTCCTTGGGTGTTCACGACACGAAGTAGCCGGTGAGCTGCATGCCCACCAGAATGAAGCCCGCGCTCATCATGGCGACGTTGGCTGTGTAGGCATGGCGAATGAAACTGGGTGTGCGACGCCAGTAGCTCATGCCGATGAGGATGACGGCCAGCGCCAGCAGCTGCCCGATTTCCACACCGACGTTGAAGGCCAGCAGGTTGGGCACCAGGCCGTCGGGCGAGATCTCGTACTCGATGATCTTGGTGGCCAGGCCAAAGCCGTGGAACAGACCAAACACGAGGGTGGCGACCTTGGTGTTGGGCTGGAACCCCAGCCAGCGCTGGAAAGCGCCGATGTTGTCCAGCGCCTTGTAGACCACCGAGAGACCAATGATCGCGTCGATCAGGTAGCTGTTGATCCCGACGTTGAAGTACACGCCCAGGATCATGGTGGTGGAGTGACCCAGCGCAAACAAGCTCACATAGATGCCGATGTGTTTGATGCGGTAGAGAAAGAAGATCACGCCGAACAAAAACAGGATGTGGTCGTAGCCCGTCATCATGTGTTTGGCGCCCAGGTACACAAAGGGCAGCAGGTTGACGCCCGAGATTTCCTGGATGTAGCCCTTGTCACCCTCGGTGACGGCGTGGGCAAAGACCTCTGTCGTGCCCAGGAGCAGGCACAAGAAGAAGGCAAAGAGCAAGAAGAGACGGGGATGCCCGATCGCCCATGGCGAACGTGGCAGCCTGTCGTGAACATGGCTGTGCATGAAGACTCCGATGGTCTGAAAGAAATGAAGCGCTGCTTGGCGCAGCGAGAGATTCAAGGCGAGAGAGGGATCAGCCCATGGGAGGGCGTTCCAGCCGAGACACCCGAATCATTTCAATCAATTGCCGCACATGCCCAAACCAAGCCGGTAACTGCGGCGTAGCCATGCGCCATGTAGTGGGCAGGGCATGGGCTTTGTCGTGCGAATGGTCAACTCCGTGGTGAGGGTGGTCGCTAGCTGCACCATGACTCACCATCACAACCCCGTCGACTCCATCCTCGTGCTCGTGTCCCAAGTCACGCTGCGTGTCCGGGGTCGTTGGACTTGAGTGAAGCGCCTTCGCAATTACGGCAATCCCGTGGGAGTTGATGCCGCCCACCGACGAGGTGATCGTCCCGAACATGATCACCAACAAAACCAACCATCGCATACCCAATGTTGCCCGGTCAGGGCGTAGGGAATGTGAGAGGCGCGAGGTCATGGGAGGTTTTTTTCGTTCGGTGCGGTTGCACAGATTATAGTAACCTCCCTAGGGGATACGAACACCATGACACAACCGCACACACATGAATCCCATCCCGCCATCATCAAACGTCTGCGCCGAGCGGGTGGGCATCTGAACAGCACGATAGACATGGTGGTCCAGGGGCGTAGTTGCTTGGACATAGCGCAGCAGTTGCAGGCGGTGGAGAAGGCGATCCAACAGGCCAAAAAGGCCCTGATTCAGAGTCACCTTGATCACTGCCTGGAAGACCTCGTGGGACCGCTGGGAGCAGGCCAGCGTCACGCGATGGACGATTTCAGAGAAATCACCCGCTACCTCTGAGCCTTGCGCCCACGGATGCCAGGCCATTGACGCCAAGAACAACATGCTGGACATCCTCTCCCACCGCACCTACCGTCACCTGTTCGCCGCGCAGGTGATCGCCCTGATCGGGACCGGGCTGGCCACGGTGGCGCTGGGCCTGCTGGCGTTTGAGCTCGCTGGCGACAACGCGGGCATGGTGTTGGGCACGGCCCTGGCCATCAAGATGATCGCGTACGTGGGGGTGGCGCCGGTGGCTGCGGCGTTTGCCGATCGCCTGCCCCGGCGCACCATGCTGGTCGCGCTGGATCTGGTGCGCGCGGTGGTGGCGCTGCTGCTGCCGTTTGTCTCCCAGATCTGGGAGGTGTACGTGTTGATTTTTGTGCTGCAGGCGGCCTCGGCCGCGTTCACGCCCACCTTCCAGGCGACCATCCCAGATGTGTTGCCGCTGGAGAAGGACTACACCAAAGCCCTGTCGCTCTCGCGCCTGGCCTACGACATGGAGAGCCTGGTCAGCCCGATGCTGGCGGCCGCCCTGCTCACGGTGATCGGGATTCACGATCTGTTTGCCGGCACGGTGGTGGGCTTCCTGGCCTCGGCTGCGCTGGTGGTCTCTGTGGTGTTGCCCGCGCATCCGGCGCCGCAGCGCCGGGGTATCTACGACCGAACCACACGCGGGCTGCGCATCTACCTGGCCACGCCGCGGCTGCGTGGTCTGCTGGCGATCAGCGCGGCCGTGGCGGCGGCGGGCTCCATGGTGTTTGTGAACACGGTGGTCATCGTTCAGGCCGGCATGGGACTGGGCCAGAGCGCCGTCGCCCTGGTCTTGGCCAGTTTCGGCGCAGGCTCCATGGTTGCCGCGCTGGCCCTGCCTCGGTTACTGGAGAAGCTGCCCGATCGCACCGCGATGCTCGGCGGCATCGGGCTGATGGTGGTGGGCTTGCTGGCGGGCACCTGGGTGTCGGGACACGCTTCACTGATGATCTTGTGGTTCGTGCTCGGCCTGGGCTACTCGACTGCGCAGACGCCTTCCGGGCGCCTGTTGCGGCGATCCTCGAACCCGGAGGATCGCCCGGCGCTGTTCGCTGCTCAGTTCGCGCTGTCGCACGTCTGCTGGTTGCTGTTTTATCCCCTGGCGGGATGGCTGGGCACGCGCTTCGGCATGCCGGCTAGCTTTGTGGTCCTCGGTGTTGCAGGTGCACTGGCTGCATGGGCGGCTTGCAAAGTCTGGCCATCACAAGATCCCGACGTGGTGGAGCACGAACATCCCTACTTGCCGGTCGGTCACGCCCACACGAAGGCGGTTGTCGGTGGTGGTGATGGAGTTCGTCATGCACACGCTTTTGTGGTGGATGACCAGCACCCCCATTGGCCCAGTGTGGGCTGCTAACGGCGATGTCGTTTCGCTGGATCAAGTCGCTTTCCTGCAGGTCTGCATCAGCAGATCGAAGACAAATGGCGAGAACCGTTGGCACACCCTGTTTGGGCAAAGCTCCAGCAACCACCCGTTTCTTGACAGAGCAATGACAGCCAGCAACCTACGAAACAGTTCGCAAGGTTGCACGCATATTCGCGTAGGCAGAGTTGATCGTTGCGTGAGACGCAGCCTAAGGTCCGGTGTGGCGCCTAGGTGATGCCTAAGTCATGGGCGGAATGGTTCACCGTCGGTTGGCAATACCGCCCTGTCGCAACTGGTGGCCATTGGCGGCATTCCGACCCAGCCCGAGACCGGGCGCGCCAAACGCGAGCTGGACCGCGTGGACGCATCCTTGGTGGCGCTGGATGGCTACGCCGGCCAGGTGCTGGGCTAGTGGCGGCTGGACGATCCGCGCCTGAGCATCCGGCACCTGGCGTGGTACACGGTGTCCGGGAGCGTGGGGATTGCCTTGCAGGCCGAGCACGAGACGACGCGCAGTCGCGGCAGGCCGCGCCGGTGTTGGTGGTTTGGGACTGCCGCAGCCTGCAGGTCGCGCGAGCAGCCTGAGTTTGCCGGCTGCGGTGGCGACATCTGCGCACGACCAGGCGGTGGTTTTCTGGTGAGCTGCACGCGAGCCCACCACGTGGCCTGGTTTGATGCGCGCGGCGCCTGGCAGCGCAGCGAGCCGCTGTAGGAAGCCTGCGCGCTGGGCAACGCGGACACTGGCTGGTGGGTGGCCGGCTGTGCCCATGCGCTGAGCAACACCACAACCGACCCGCTCGGCCTGCCCGACGGGGTTCGGCTGGACAACCACTGGCTGGTGGTCAATGCTCGCAACTGACTCTCCTTTACGACAATGAATTGGTGGTCAGAATCTTCATCGCCGCAGGCGCACACCCCCTAGAATCGAGCCATGCGTTGTCTGCTCGTCCTCGTCCTGTGTCTGCTGCTGCCCCTGCAGGGCTTTGCGGCGTGGCAGGTGCCTGCGTCACCATGCCCCATGCAGGGCATGATGGCCATGGCGGACGAAGCCGGCGAGATGGAAGAATCCCTGGCCGAGGCCATGGACGATTGCTGCAACGACATGGCCACCTTTGAGCGCACGGGCCAGCCCTGCAAGAGCGTTCAGAGTTGCGTCGCATCCGCCGTAGGCTTGCCGTCTTTCCCATCCCTCGTGGCCCAGACCCCGGTCACCCAGGACCCTCAAGCGCCAGCCTGGCGCAGCCTTCCTCCGGGCGCGACTTCGCGCCTCTGGCGCCCTCCAACTTCCGTCTGATTCCCCGCAAAGCGCAGCCCACCCGCCGGTGGCGCTGCTGTCGCGCGCTGTCAGGGCTTTTGCGCCCGGGCGTGCCTGCTCCGGAGCTCAGAGATGGAACACCCTTCGCTTTTTCTTGCACGCGCCGTGCTCGCCCTCGCTGGCCTGCTCGCGCTGATCACACCCGCTGCCGCCGATGAACCCCTGAGCCTGGGCGCTGCGGTGAGCGCCGCCGTGGCACGCTCGCGCAGCCTCGACGCATCGACCGCCGCTGCGCAGGGCGCGCGAGAGATGGCGGTGGCGGCCGCGCAGCGACCCGACCCGGTGCTGCGCCTGTCGCTGGACAACCTGCCGGTGAATGGGCCTGAGCGCTTCAGTACCACGCGCGATTTCATGACCATGCGCTCCATCGGGCTCATGCAGACGCTGCCTGGTGCAGACAAGCGCCGCGCGCGGGGCGAACGCTTCGAGCGCGAGGCCGAGGCGGCGCTGAGCGAACGCGCGCAGCGCGTGGCCATGTTGCAGACCGAGGTGGCGCAGGCCTGGCTGGAGCGGCGCATGCAGGAGCAGCGTTGGTTGTTGCTGCAGGCGCAGATCACCGAGGCGCGTGTGCTGGTGCAGACCCTGGATGCCGCTCTTCGCGGCGGTCGCGCTTCTATTGCCGATGTCTTCAGCGCGCGCGAGGCGCTGGCCCAGCTGGAGCAAGGTTTGATCGGCGCGCAGGCCGAGCGCACCAACGCCCGCCTCACGCTGGCGCGCTTCACCGGTGGGCCGCCCGACCAGCCGCTGGCCGATCCACCGCCGATGCGGCAGACCACCGCAGCGGTGGGTGAAGCGGACCCATGGCGCAACCTGCCCGATCTCGTTGCGCTGCAGGCCCGCGAGGCCGTGGCCCGGGCCGAGGCCGAAGTGGCCCGCCAGGAGCTCAAGCCCGACTGGAGCGCGGAGATCATGTTCAGCCAGCGCGGCTCGCAGTTCTCCAACATGGTGTCGGTCGGCGTGTCGGTGCCGCTGCAATGGGACCGGCCGCAGCGCCAGCAACGCGAACTCGCCGCGCGCCTGGCGCGTGTGAACGAACTGGAGGCCGAGCGCGAGGAGCAGACCCGTGAGCGGACGCTGCAGGTGCAGCGCTGGCAGCAGGACTGGCGCGCCGGGCGGGACCGGTTGGTCTACCTGGATGCGCAGCGCCAGCCGCTGGCCACGCAGCGCGTGGATGCCGCGCTGGCCGCCTATCGGGGCGGGCGCGAAGGCCTGGGCGCCGTGCTGCAGGCGCGCCGCGATGCGCTGAACCTGGCACTGGAGCGTCTGGCGCTGGAGCGTGAAACCGCCGGCCTGTGGGCGCAACTTGAATACCTCATCCCCGACAGCTCGACCGGAGTGAAACCATGAACAAAAAAACATCCTTCGTCGCGCTGGCCGCTGTGGCCCTGCTCGTTGCCGTGGGCGCGGGTGCCTGGTGGCTGGGCATGCAGCAGGGCATGGGCCACACCACAGGGACGCCTCAGTCGGTTGCGGCCACCACCGCCAGCGACGACCCGTCGCTCTGGACCATCCCGCAAGGCGAAGACGCCACGCGCCGGCACATCCGCGAATCGCTCAAGGCCGGCGACGTGGACCCGGTCACGGGCCGGCGCATCCTGAACTATCACGACCCGATGGTGCCGGGCAAAAACTTCGAGGCACCGGCCAAGTCGCCCTTCATGGACATGATGCTGGTGCCGCGCTACGCCGGCAGCGACGCGGCCGATGCCAGTAGCGTCACGGTGAGCCCGCGCATCCAGCAGAACCTGGGGCTGCGCACAGCGCCGGTGGTGGAGGGCTCGCTGGTGTCGGAAGTGACGGCGGTGGGCAACGTGGCCTGGAACGAGCGTGAGCGGGTGGAGCTGAGTTCGCGCGCCATGGGGTTTGTGGAGAAACTGCATGTGAAAGCGGCGCTGGACCGCGTGGCCGCTGGCGCACCACTCGCAGAGCTCTACGTGCCCGACTGGGTGGCCGCGCAAGAGGAATACCTGGCGCTGGCCCGCCTGAGCGGCGAAGGCACCGACGCATTGAAGGATGCCGCACGACAGCGTATGCGCCAGGCGGGCATGACACCGGCGCACATCCAGCGCGTGGTGAGCTCGGGCGTGGTGCAGCCTCGCTTCACGCTGACCGCTCCGATCGCCGGCATCGTGAGCGAACTCATGGTGCGCGAGGGTGCGACCGTGATGCCAGGCATGACGCTGATGCGCCTGCAGGGCACACGCACCGTGTGGGCCGAGGGGGCCGTGCCCGAGAGCCAGGCCGCGCTGCTGCAGCCGGGTGCGCGGGTGCGCACCACCAGCCCCGGCGCGCCGGGCCAGACGTTCGAGGGCCAGGTGCAGGCGCTGCTGCCCGAGGTGGACGCGGTCACGCGCACCATCCGCGCTCGGGTGGAGCTGGCCAACCCGCAAGGCCGGCTGGTGCCCGGCATGCTGGTGAGCATGCGGCTGGACCGGCCCAAGGCCGCAGCCACGCTGCTGGTGCCCAGCGACGCCGTGATCCACACCGGGCGGCGCAGCGTGGTGATGGTGGCCGAAGACGGCGGGCGCTTTCGCCCGGTGCAGGTGACCGCGGGCCTGGAAGTGGGTGGCCAGACCGAGATCAGCGCTGGCCTGCAGATGGGGCAGCGCGTGGTGCTCTCGGGTCAGTTTTTGATCGACTCCGAAGCCAGCTTGCGTGGGCTGGAGGCGCGTCTCAACCAGGAGCCTGCGCCCACAGCTCAGCGTTACACCACCGATGCAGTGATCGACGCACTCAGCGGAGACACCGTCACGCTCACACACCCGCCCATTGCGGCGCTGAAGTGGCCGCAGATGCAGATGGACTTCAAATTGCCGCCGCGCGCGCAGCAACCCCGCGATCTGGCAGCCGGCGACCGGCTGCAGATCGAGTTTGAAATGCAGGACGGCGATGTACCGCGCATCACCAGCCTGCAGCGCGTGGCACCGGAGCCGCGCCAATGATCGCCGGGCTGATCCGCTGGAGCATCGCGAACCGCTTTCTCGTGCTGCTGGCCACCGCGCTGCTCAGCGCCTGGGGCGTGGTGGCCCTGCAGCGCACGCCGCTGGACGCTTTGCCCGACCTCTCCGACACGCAGGTCATCATCCGCACCACCTGGCCCGGGCAGGCGCCGCAGATCGTGGAAAACCAGGTCACCTACCCGCTGACGACCACCATGCTCTCGGTGCCGGGGGCCCGCGCGGTGCGCGGCTTCTCGATGTTCGGCGACAGCTTCGTGTACGTGTTGTTTGAAGACGCGGTGGACCCGTACTGGGCGCGCTCGCGCGTGCTGGAGTACCTCAACCAGGTGCAGGCGCGCCTGCCGCGCGGCGCCTCCTCATCCATTGGACCCGACGCCACGGGCGTGGGCTGGATCTACCAGTACGCGCTGGTCGACCGCACCGGTGGGCAGGACGTGGCGCAACTGCGCGCCCTGCAGGACTGGTTCGTGCGCTTCGAGCTCAAGACCGTGCCGGACGTGGCCGAGGTCGCCAGCGTGGGCGGCATGGTCAAGCAGTACCAGATCGTGCTCGACCCCGACAAGATGGCCGCCTACCGCGTGACGCAGGCCATGGTGGCCGAGGCGGTGGCGCGGGGCAACCAGGAGGCCGGGGGCTCGGTGCTGGAGCTGGGCGAGGCCGAGTACGCGGTGCGCGCCAGTGGCTACCTGAAGACGCTGGACGACTTTCGCGCCATCCCCCTGATCACCAGCGCCAGCGGTGTGTCGGTGCGCCTGGGCGATGTGGCGCGGGTGCAGACCGGGCCCGAGATGCGGCGCGGCATCGGTGAGCTCAACGGCGATGGCGAGGCCGTGGGCGGTGTGGTGGTGATGCGCTCGGGCAAGAACGCGCTGCAGACCATCGAAGCGGTGAAGGCCCGCCTGACCGAGCTGCAGCGCAGCCTGCCCGCCGGTGTGGAGATCGTGCCGGTGTACGACCGCTCGGGCCTGATCGAGCGCGCGGTGAAAAACCTCGGCGAGAAGCTGCTCGAGGAGTTCATCGTGGTGGCACTGGTGTGTCTGGCCTTTTTGTTCCACCTGCGCAGCGCGCTGGTGGCCAGCGTGTCGCTGCCGTTGGGCGTGCTGATGGCTTTCATCGTGATGCAGCAGCAGGGCATCAACGCGAATGTGATGTCGCTCGGCGGCATTGCGATTGCCATCGGCGCCATGGTGGACGCGGCCATCGTGATGATCGAGAACGCCCACAAGCACCTGGAGCGCTGGGCCCACCATCACCCGGGCGAAACGCTGCAGGGCGAGCCGCGCTGGCGCGTGATCGGCGACGCTGCGGCCGAGGTGGGGCCGGCGCTGTTCTTCTCGCTGCTCATCATCACGTTGAGCTTCATCCCGGTGTTCACGCTGGAGGCGCAGGAAGGCCGGTTGTTTGCACCGCTGGCTTTCACCAAGACCTATGCCATGGCGGCGTCCGCTGGCTTGGCGGTCACGCTGATCCCGGTGTTGATGGGCTATCTGATTCGCGGGCGCATTCCGGCCGAGACCGCCAACCCGCTGAACCGCGCGCTCATTGCGCTGTACCGCCCGGTGCTCGACGCGGTGCTCAAGGCGCCCAGGCTCACGCTGGTGGTGGCGGCGCTGGTGCTGGTGGTCAGCATCTGGCCGCTGCGCCAGCTGGGCAGCGAGTTCATGCCGCCGCTGGACGAAGGCGATCTGCTCTACATGCCCACGGCACTGCCTGGCCTCTCGGCGGCCAAGGCGGCCGAGCTGCTGCAGCAGACCGACCGGCTCATCAAGACCATTCCCGAGGTGCAGAGCGTGTACGGCAAGGCTGGGCGCGCCGAGACCGCCACCGACCCGGCACCGCTGGAGATGTTCGAGACCACGATCCAGTTCAAGCCGCGCAACGAATGGCGCGCCGGCTTGACACCCGAGGCGTTGATCGAAGAGCTCGACCGCACCGTGCGCGTGCCGGGCCTGTCCAACATCTGGGTGCCACCGATCCGCAACCGCATCGACATGCTGGCCACCGGCATCAAGAGCCCCGTGGGCGTGAAGGTGGCCGGGCCGGATCTCGCCACCATCGACCGCCTCACCGGCGAGATCGAGCGCGCGGTGAAAGACGTGCCCGGTGTGAGCAGCGCACTGGCCGAGCGGTTGACGGGCGGGCGTTACATCGACGTGGACATCCGCCGCAGTGACGCCGCGCGCTACGGCCTGAACATCGCCGATGTGCAGGATATCGTGGCCGGCAGCGTGGGTGGCATGAACATCGGCGAGACGGTGGAGGGCCTGCAGCGTTTCCCGATCAACCTGCGCTACCCACGCGAGCTGCGCGACTCGCTGCCCGAGCTGCGCGCGTTGCCCATCGTGGCGCCGGGCGGTCAGCGCCTGGTGTTGTCCGACGTGGCCGACCTGCGCATTTCCGAGGGGCCGCCCATGCTGCGCAGCGAAAACGCGCGCTTGGCCGGCTTTGTGTACGTGGACATTCGCGGGCGCGACCTGCGTGGTGCGGTGCTGGACATGCAGCGCGCGGTGTCCGAGCAGGTGGCGTTGCCCGCCGGGTACTCGGTGTCGTGGTCGGGGCAATTCGAGTTCCTGGAACGGGCCACGGCCAAGCTCGAGCTGGTGGTCCCGGTCACGCTGCTGATCATCTTCGTGCTGCTGTACCTGATCTTCCGCCGCTTCGACGAAGCCTTGCTGATCATGTCCACGCTTCCGTTCGCGCTGGTGGGTGGGGTGTGGTTCCTCTGGCTGCTCGGGCACAACCTGTCGGTGGCCAGCGTGGTGGGCTTCATTGCGCTGGCGGGTGTGGCGGCCGAGTTCGGCGTGATCATGCTGATCTACCTCAAGCAGGCCTGGCAGGAGCGGCTGGACGCCGGGCGCACCGATGAACTGTCGTTGCTGGAAGCCATCCGCGAAGGCGCGGTGTTGCGGGTGCGGCCCAAGGCCATGACGGTGGCCACCATCGTGGCCGGCTTGCTGCCGCTGTTCTGGGGCATGGGCACCGGCAGCGAGGTGATGCAGCGCATCGCAGCACCCATGATCGGCGGGATGATCAGCGCGCCGTTGCTCTCGCTGCTGGTGGTGCCCGTGATTTACCGGTTGATGCGGCGTCCGCGTTGAGGCGCCACAACCTAAGAGTCAGCTTGATGCACTGAAAATCCAGTGGAATGGCCCGCCATTTACGACTGCTTTGTACGTAAGCAGCCGTCTAGGAGACGCTGATGAGCGACCGCCTTTGACCTGACATGTATTTGAAACCGGATGAACCCAAAGGCTGCAATCGCTGCACAACGGACTCACACTGGCTAGGCAGCGTCACGACTAGACGCCCCTTATGGCCGTCTCCGAATAGCTGGCAAAGCTCTGGTTCCGTTGATGAGTGCTGAGTGACGGCTCGGCGCGTCGATCACCCAGTCCTTAAGCTTCTTCGGGTTTTCCGCACCAGTCGGATCGGGAAACGCTTTGGTCATGTGGAGCCAACATCCAGGTGTTGGCTCGGAGTCGCATGCTGCCGACTACGACTCGGTTGAATCATCGACGAATTCAAACAGCTGCCCCACGTCGACATCGAAGAACTTGCACAGTGAGTTGATCGCGTCGAGATCAACTCGCGTTGCAGTCTCTTGGTACAGCAGCGTAACGGTGTTGCGGTGGAGGCCGGTGTCGCGCGCCACATCGCTGATCTTGAGCTTTCGCTCTCCCATCAGGCGGGACAGGTGGCACTTGATCAAGACATGCTCCGAAGAAAAAAATCATTCAAGATGACAAAAAACACTTGAAGGTGGCATTTATTCCTTCATAATGCCATTCAGGATGACAAAAAAGACGTTTGGATGCTCTTTTGTTGTTCTGATTGTCCCATTAACCTGAAGGAGTGAGAAGTGTCCACATGCACCTACCTGACAACTGATGAGTTGTCGTCCCGCATCAAGTACGACAGCAGAACCATCCGAGATCGACTGAAGGACAGCGTATTGCTTGAAGGCCGTCATTACATCCGTCCATTCGGTGGACGCAAGACGCTCTACATCTGGGAGCACATCGAGACTGATATGGCGCACCACTCGGCCATGGGCTCCGAGGCGATTCCTTTGGCCAATGGGGGTGTGCTCCATGGGTAGCATTCGCCGGCATGAGAGCAAAGGCACGCTCTTCATGGACTTTCGTCATGCGGGACAGCGACTGCGCGAGTACACATCGCTTGCGGACAATGCGGCCAACCGCAAGCGCTTGCAGAAGGCTCTCGATCGCGTCGAGGCGGAGATCGCCCTCGGCACCTTTGACTACCAGAAGACCTTCGGAAAACCGCTGCCATCCAGCCAGCCGGTGTCTGAGGCCGCAGCAGATGAGGGCACGCCTGAACTACAGCGCAACCCCATGTCCCGCACCGGCACACCCACATTCAAGGAGTTTGCCGACATGTGGTTCTCGGAGTCGGAAGTCTCCTGGCGCCGCAGCTACAAGGTGACGCAACGTGGGTCGATCGACCAGTACCTCATCCCCTACTTCGGGGAGAAGGAGGTCGGCCAGATCACCAAGGCAGACGTACTGGCATTTCGGGCAACACTCGCCAAAGTAACCACCCGAAAATCCCAGAGCACATTGTCCAACCGTCGCATCAACTCCGTGATGAAGCCGTTGCGCCAGATCCTTAACGAAGCGGCCGACCGCCTTGAGTTTACTTCTGCGTTTCGCAACATCAAGCCGCTCAAAATGAAGCGCAGTGACGTGATGCCGTTCACCCTGGACGAGGTGCAGCAGATCCTCACCACCGTGCGGGCGGACTATCGTCAGTACTTCACCGTGCGCTTCTTCACCGGCATGCGAACGGGTGAGGCCCACGGACTCAAGTGGAAGTACATCGACTTCGAGCGCCGGTTGATCCTGGTGCGCGAGGCCATCGTGCTCAAAGAAGAGGACGAGCTCAAGACCGACGGCAGTGTGCGCGACATCCAGATGAACGACCTGGTGTTCGATGCGCTGCAGGCGCAGTTCAAGGTGACGGGCAAGACCTCCGAGTTCGTCTTCTGCAACCGCAACGGCACGCCCATCGACAACCAGAATTTTCTGAACCGGGTGTGGTCACCGCTCTTGCGACACCTGGACATCCCGCACCGCCGGGCCTACCAGATGCGCCACACCGCGGCCACCTTGTGGCTGGCCTCGGGCGAAGCGCCGGAGTGGATCGCACGCCAGCTCGGCCACACCAGCACTGAGATGCTGTTCCGCGTCTACAGCCGCTACGTGCCCAACCTGACGAGGCGCGACGGCTCGGCGATGGAGCGCCTGCTCAAGCAGCACATCTCGGTGACACCGGTGCAGGGGAACGTTATCCGCTTGCCCGAAGAAGCTCAGACAGTGGAATTGGTGGAGCACGAATGTGCGGAAGCTGTTCAACCCGACAAGAGTGCCGCGTCTCAGGGGGTGGACCACGCAAGTGCACCGTACGCCCCTACCGCGTCGCATCAGCACGCAGATGACACAGCAAAGGGTGAGGCGCGCAGCAACGAGCAACTCGTTGAGGTCTTGTTCCCCCGGTCAACTGCGCGCCGAAAGCACACGCCCAAGGCGCAATCACTGAGTCCGCTGTCCTTCCTGCGTTCAGCCACATCCGCCGAACGTTCTCCGCAGGACTAGCAAACCCAACCACGCAGATCCCCCCAACTGCCGCAGCCCGAACGTTCGCTCGGGTAAGCAGGAGAGGCGGAGCTTTGCCCAGACCTTTTCAGAAGTTGACGTCTTGACCCTAATTCGCGATGCCTGCGGGCATCCACCTCAAGGACCACACCATGCAAGTTCGCACCCTCATTTTCTCGAGCAAACCTCCGCTGATCCGTGTCAACGGCAAGCCTCGCCTGATTTGGCGCAAGCACCCCACGCCCAAGACCCGCCGCTTGATTCCCGGCCGAGTCCACCGTGTGTCGACTTTCGCCTTTGTCGCGCTCCCCGAGGCCGCCACGCAAAGCCTCAAACCCTCAGCGCGCGCCGCCCTGGTGGACTGGTTCAGCAAGGAGCGCATTCAGGTGGTCATGGACCACAAGGGCCACCACTTCAACGTGACCTTGCGCTCGACCGTCCTGATCGACCGCAAGGACGCCCACACCGAACAGAAGCCCGCTGCGGGGAATCCGCAAGAACCCTCTGGCCGAGCGTGAAGCCTTCGCAAGTGGTCTCAGCCGGCTGAGCCAGCTTGTTCGTCGGTGCAGCAGGCCGCGTCCGTGCACCGAGGCCTCGCCGCCACATCCGTCTCCTCCCGATCCGAATCGCAGTCCCACACAACGCAGGATTTCAAATGAACAAACCTACCCGCAACCGCATCGTCACCACTTCCTTCAACCAGGCCGAGTTCGCCGCGTTCATGAAGAATTCCCCCAGGGAGGTGACCTCGCAGCGCCTGAGCCTGGGCCGTCTGTTCGACCCGAACTGGGCCAACGCCGATCTGTGCGCTTCGGTGCACGCGCAGTTGCCCCTGCACATGCCGCCGATGCTGATCGAATTCATCAAGACCGCGCTCAGCGACGCGACGGTCCGCCGTGCCTACCTCCAGCCGCGTCTGCATGCGAGCCAGCTGGAGTTGCTCACGCCGTGGAAGGGTGCTCTAGACGCAGGCGTTCGTGCCTACCTCTCGCCCATGCTGTCTCCGAGCGAGGCAGACATGGCATTCACCGCTGCGTTCGTGGCGCCCGTCTCGCGCTTCACCGTGCTGCTCCCCGTCGCCGAGTCGGGCGGTGGAGAGCGGGGCGCTCAGGGCGGCGCTAAACATGCCATCGACCAAGGGATTGACCAAGGCGCTGATGAAAACACTGATGAAGGCACCGGCGAAGACGGAGAGGGTGATCGTCCCGTGGTGCTGCCGGCGGATCCGAACGCCTTGCGTGCCGACCTGCTGCACGACGCTCTGCGCCAGCTCGCCCGCCGCAGCACCGGCATGGCCGACACCCTCAGCGCGGTGCTGAATCTGGACCGCGCCGCCTTTGAGGTTGATCCCGAACAGGTGGCGCGCCTGACCGGCGTCGTGGCGCTGGCCGTCACCCCGTTGCACAACCTGTGGCCCGTCACCGTCCAGGAGCGCGCGCTGTCGGTCAAGTACCTGCGCCCCTGAATCGCAAGGCCGGGCCCGGCCGGAAGAACCTCAAAAAATCCTCGCGCCGCGCCCTTGACACGGAGCTCTTTCGTGAGATTTTGGATACGCGACCTCGCACATCACGAGGTCTCAGTACGGCATCAGAACGGCATCACGAAGAAATCGCAAGGAAATCACATGACTGAAACGACACCACCCAATCCGGACGGCGCGACGGAGCAAATCAAGACGATCGTCCAAGAATTGTGGCGAGGAAACATCCGCATCGAGCTGACCGGACATCTGAACATCTTTATCGGGCACAACCTAGAGCACATCACGCCGGCCATGCTGGCCTTGAAATCCGGCGTGCGTCCTGAGAAGGTCATCTGGGAAGCGTTTCCCAACTGGCAAACACAGCATTGGGGGCAAACAGTCCCTTTGACTACTCCACCCACCCCCATGTTGGCGGGTCCCGACGGCTCTCACATCCTGCTGCGTCCGGCGCAAGGCGAGTCGACTAGAAAGATTGATCTGATCAAAGCCTTTCACGATTGGATGCTGGCCTGGAAGGCGGAGGAACAAGCGATGGCATGCGCCGAGGAGGACGCGTTTGAAGACGAGGAGGAAGACGCGGCGCCAGACCCAGTGGAAACTCCTCGCCCCAAATCGAGCCGGTTCGGCTTGGGGTCCCTCGTGATCACCGCTGGGCTGCTGTTCCTGGCCTATGACGCATTCAAGATCTTCATTCCGGCGGACATCACCAAACGGGAGTCGATCGGCGTCCTGGTGTCTGCTCACTCCTCGAGCGACTGGAGTTATCCGTGGCTGTTGGAGACCGATCGTGGTGTCTATCCAGTGGCCAAGGTGCTGATGATTGACAAGGGTGCACCGCTCACGTTGATTGCACTGAGCAACGGCAGACGCGTGATCTGCGAAGAGCGGCTGGTCGTGTGTGCCCGCACCGTCGGGGAGGAGCGGCAGATTTCTGTCAAGGCGGAAGGGCAATGAAGGAGCTGAATATTCATACGCTGTACAGCGTATGAATGTTTTTTAGCGTATCAATGGTTCCGTCTCCCCCCGCGTCCTGATAAACGTCGCGGCGGCGCGACTTCCCACCCCCGCACCATGCTGGTAATGAGTCCTGTGAGTCGCGGCCATTTTTCATAAAGTTTGCGCGACACCGCATGCTCGTCGCTGTCCTATAGATGTGGGGGAGGAAATGAATGGCTTCGCGACGGAAGTTGCCAATGCCTGCTGCGAACACTGAAAACCGCAATGGGCCTTTCTGGGATTTTGAGAGGGATTGGTGCCGAGCCGAAAAGGCCGAGCTGGCATGGACTCTCGACTGCCACAATTCCGCCCCAATCCAGAATCGGCAAAGCCTGCCCAAGGCGGCGGCAAACGACACTCCAGGCGCGCACCTCGATCCAGGGGATGCAGGCAATCTGGTAGGCCTGTCGCTTGGACGTAGAGACCGCATGCGTGTGCCAGACTTCAATGGCCAAAACGAGCCTACCCGTGGTTCGGCAACGCACCACCAAGTCTGGGATGTACCGGCGGCCAGCCATCTTCAAGGGCTCCTCGGCCCGAACAGTGACCGACAGCCCTTCAGCAAACAATGGCTGCAGCGCTCGCCATTCCACCCCGCCATGGAATCGCCCGATGGTCACTTTCCCCGCCAGAAGCTCCTGCTGAATCAGGTCGATCGCCTTGCGGTGAATGCTGATCGTCTTGCGCGAACGCATTCTTTGCCGCGCGTTGTGCCGCCTTCGCGCATTACGCTTGGATCTGAAACGGCCCTTTTCCTGCTTGCCCATGTCGCACTCCTTGAATTGGTGTCGGTACGGGTAAGCTGACAGGCATGAACCTCGATGTGCAGTCCGCAAACATCCTCGTACCGTCCGAATCGGCAGAGCCGGAGCTTGTTCAGGCAGGTAAGGTGGCGCTTACATTCTTGGAAGAGACCGGCCAGTCATCCAGGAACCAGGCGGCTCAGATCTTTCATCTCATGGCCAAACTCGCTGTCGAGAGGGGGGACCGTCTGCCCTACATCGAATACGAGACTGGGCCGTTGAAGGATTTGGTGGCTCCCGCTTCGGCGAAAGGCGCCAGTGCATGGATGAGCCCCCTGTGGAAACAACTGGAGAAACTGCAGAGCGAGTGGGAGCCAGGCCTGAAGGCCACTGCGATTCAGCGTGGGTTTGCCTTCATGCCAAGACTCCAGAAGCTGCAGGGATCGCCCGTCAGATATCAGCTGGTTGCAGAACTCATTGGTGCGGACGAGGGTGAACTCCATCAGACACCTGCGCCTGAGGGCGGGCTGCGATACACGCCAGCTGCTGTGGCGGCTCCAGGGGCGCTGCTTTTGGCCGGGTTGCGCAACGGTGTCCTGCGCAACACACTTCCGCTGGTCATTTCGGCGGGAATTTCTGTTCTGCTGGTCCTGGCATTTGTCGTGCTGAGCGGTTGGTGGATATTTGTCTTGGGCCTGCGCTGGAACGCACCGCTCACCACTGCGCACATCTCGATCTTGGCCCTGTGGTGCTTCGCGGCATGGACGGTCATGCGCCTTTTCAATTTTCTGGGTCAACTAGCCGATCTGGGGATCGTGATGGCCCCGGAGTTCCTCGTGCCGTTCAAGGCAGATCACGTCACCTTGGAACTGCGCCCAAAACAAGGCGACAAGAAAGGTGAGTTCGCTTTCGTTCGCTACACCGCCTCATGTCCCTTGTGCGCTGGGCTCGTGTTGCTGCAGGACGGAGGTGATGAGTTCAAAGGCCGCATCGTTGGACGTTGTGACAATTCACCGAGGGAGCACGTTTACTCGTTTGATCAGAAGCTGCACGTCGGACGTTCCATGCGTGGACAATGAACGGAAAGCCTGCGTGTTGCGGCCGATGCGCCACACTCAGTTCGGTCTCTCTTGTATAGCGGAAACCGGTGCTAAACACGCAAACGCCATGGCCACATTGACTTCCCCTTTTCCTGTCGCCTTTGACTCGGTCAAACCACGCTGCTCAAGCAAGGCAGACCCCTACGCCAGTGAGGCGCAGACCAGTGCACTGTTGCACCGTGGTGCCGAATACAGGCTCCACCGAATCAATGCCTCGGACATGATCACAACCGGCGAAGCGGTTTTGCTGAGCGGCATAAGCCGCGTGACGATCAATGCTTGGATCAAGAGCGGCCGATGCATTGGAGTGAAGCATTTGCGCAGCAGCATCAAGATCCCGAAATGGCAGTTTGAGCCATACGTGTTCCCAGTGCTTCAGACGGTGTCCGAGGCCTTGGCCACCACAGACGGATGGCAGATGCTGTCGTTTCTGGAAACCCCGCACGTGGCGCTAGGAGGACTGGCACCACGTATCGCCTTAGAGCAGGGCGTGACGCGACAGCGCATCGTTGAACTTGCAGCGGCACAAGGGCATTGAGCTCGGCTGCATATGAAACTTAAAGATCTCGGGTTAGACAAAGCCCATCGTCATTCGACCTCGGTGATGAGAGCCAATGCCTCACGTTTGCCCAAGGAAAGCCGCTGGAGAATCTGAGGGACCCGTGAAGCCCGCGGCGCTGCACCGCCGGATTCCCACTTCCAGATCGACAGTGCAGAGACCTCCAGCAATCTGGCCATTTGGTCTTGCGTGAACCCCAGGCGAGCGCGGTTGGTTTTGAGGCGCTCGGCCGTGAAGACCGCCTTGCGGCCAGGTCTTCCTTTTTGTTCTGTACTGACAGGGAGCGCCTTCGAAGTCAGTGTCTTCAAGGGTTGCGTGCCCTGCACCTTCGACAACTTCTTGACCTGTGACTGCAGGGCGCTGAGCTGCTTCTTCAATACGGAAATGTCCGCGCGTTGAACCGCAGAATTCTTGCGAATGGCTGCGATTTCGTCGCGCAGCTCTTTCCGAGCCACACGTGCAATCTCACGTTTGAAGGAGTTTGCGAATGTAGTCATTGTGCAATGGTATGCGAACGGATCAATCTCACGCCCGCGTCCCTTATGCAAAGACGTCATACTGTTGCAGACCAACAATCACCAGCTGTTTCAAATAGCCAGAAGGGTGAAGTGCTACGTTGCAAGTGATCTTAAGCCATTGATTCTTCTGCATCGCCGCACACAAACGATCGTAAAAATCTGGATCTACCAGTGGTATCCAAGTCCCCTCAACTTCGGAATCGCGCAGCAGCAAACTCATACCCTTGGGGTGAGCGAGACGAAAATCCGCGCGATCATTGCCCACTTTGACGGGCAAGGCAACCAACTCCTGAATCTCATTGCTGGCGAGGCGAGGGCTGAGGGACCGAAGGTCGGCAGACCATGCAGTGCCGCAAGCGCCTTGAATTTTTGCTTTGTTGTCGTTGGCCGCAAGCTTCTTGCAAACTCTCATGAGCTCGCCCACGCTCAGGGTCCGGTTACCCACATCCTCAGCGACAAAGTTTGAAGCGGCTACACCGCTGAATTGTCGATTGACTTGTGTCAACAAATCCTGAAAACGTTCAAGAACCAACTTGACTTCGGCATCCACGTAGTTCGACGGGAGTGTCGGATCCATCTGTTTGAGGAAGTTGCGCTGCTTGGCTTCTTTCAACCAGATAGACAGCCCAAACTTGTTTCTCGAAGCATCGCATTCCGGACGAATCTCCACGTCTGACTGGAGCCCCAAGGTATCGAGCACCCGCTGTACGCTGCTTTCTAATGCCAAGAGGCGTTTTACAAAACTGCCCAGCTCTTGGTGCCCATCCACATCAAGTGAACACACAGAGAACGCTTTCTTTTCGATCATTGCATAGCCTTTATGTCTTTGAGCTGGTGAGTGACTGCCAAACAAAAGAAGAACCCGTGAAGCCCGCCCATGGGGGTGGATGCAGGAGATGCCGCCTCGCGGCCGCCGTGAGGGCGTGTCTTCAGAACCAAGTATTTCTCGGGACGCCCATAGCGTTTTTTTACCCATTCGACGGGACATTCGAATCCCATGACGTTGATCCATTCAGACGTGAATCGATCGAGCTCACCTTGCCATATCGCTTGGTCAGTGCCACACTTTTGGAGTCTTGCGATAAAGCACGAAGCGGGAATTTGGGTTGCCAACAAAAACTTGACGATGGGAGCCGCAAGATGGAGTTTCTCCAGAGAAATGCTCCCCGCACGTTTGCATCGTTGCCATGCCGCAGCGGCATCGGCAGTCATGGCGTCCATTGCACTTGAAGAAGCTTGCTTCACCAGGTTGATCACCCGTGGTGACTTGCCGAGATCCAACTGCAGTGCGTGTCTTGCCACAACCGCTCGTATCCATGTCGCACTCGCATTGGCGTCGGCACCCGGCGAGAGCGATGTCTTGATCAAGCTAGCGGTCAGTGGATCGAGCGACTCGGCAACAGCAGCAACAGCGCGACCGAGCTGCTCGATGTGTTGCGGCAAACACGACATCCGACTGCAGACGACATCGAGCTCATCGGTCAGCACGATGTTTTTCAGCGCCTGGATTACCCATTTCAAGGTGAAGTCAACGTTGACGGCGAGCGTCTGAACCTCCATCGATGGCGTCAGCTTGACGGCGTGTCCAGGTTCATGGCGCCAACTTGTAGAGCCGATTGCAAGCTGCTGTACCGTGTTGAAGTAGTAGCGAGCGCCGGCCTCTTCACCCAACACTATGGTGGCGCGGGATTTTGCCTTCCGCAGTGCTCCCGTTGAGCCATCGGTCCAGAATTCCGCTTCCCTCTCTTCCATCAGGTGCACGGCATGGGCGGCATCGATTGCATGCCGAATCGCGTACTCTGGGAAGTGGAAATAGGTGGCCCACTGTGTCCTTCGTGTGCGGTGTCCCATGGCGTTTTGAGACACATCGAGAGGTGAGATCGCGCACGATTTCTGTTCATTGCACATGGCAATACCGCTATCGCTGGCGCGTGTGTGCCGCAAAGTGTGGAACGACACAGAATCGTCACCTGTAACTTGCTTGAGCAGGCGATTGACGAGCAAGTTGCAATGTGCGAACCGGTAGAGACGATCCGGTTGATTGGGATCGCCAAATAGCAGTTCTTGGTCATCAAAGGACTCCTTGCGTCTCACTGTGAGCCAGGACTTGATGAGTTCGCACTCCCAGCCAGCAGGGATGTGGACGGATCTTCGCGCTCCTTTGCCTTTGCCCTTGTGCCACTTAGGTCCCGGGTTACAGGTCACCTGCAGGCCTGATGAAAGCGGAACGATCTGTGAGATACGCATCGGCATCAAGTCGCCGATGCGGAAGGTTCCCCCGCTTCCAAGTGCTGCCATCACCTGAACTTGCTGGTTCACTCGGTGGTCCAGCGATGCTGTCCCCGCTTTGATGAGCAGTGCCTCACGTTCATGGGGCCAGATCACGTTGGCGTGAACCTGGATCTCTTCCACCTTGTTGAAAATGATGCCGGGCATCGGATCGCAGCCATAGGTCTCAACTACCCAGAGGTGGAAAGTCGCCAGTGCAGGTCCGAAGACCTGGGAGCCTGAGTGCGCCGCGAGCTTGTTGAAGAACCGGTACCAATCCCTTGAGTCGAGCGCCACCAACGGCCTGTCCAATGCCACAAGGGTTTTGGCCAAGGGATCGATCAGAGCGTTGATGTAGGCCGAGATGGTTGAAATCGCCGGGTTGGCGCGCTGCAAGCTCCCCGCCGTGAAAAGGTGCATGACCCATCCCACCAGAACCGCGGCGACATGCCCCTCGTCTCGTATGACGTCAACAATGCCCACCAAGCGCTGACGCGCGTGGGCCCGCGCGATGTGGTCGGCCACCCGTATTGTCTGACCCTCTCGGCGCACGGTGGCAACACCTTTCAGCGATGCAATCGTCCTCGTGGGCATGCCTGCTGATGTTTTCTCAGAAGGCGCCAGCATCTGGTCCAGTGCATGCTCCGCAATGAGCGTGAATGTCCCATCACCTTCGGCGTCGATCTCGGTGTCGGCGCCAAGGCGGGTATCGGTGGACGTGTGTAGTGGGTTCAGCCGGTTGATCACGCCGGTGGGAAGCGCCTGTATGGGGAGTTCCTCTCGAATGTGGCTGTAACCAGCACTGGGCAAGCACGTGTAGAGCCAGGCGCTGGCATCCTGCAGAACCTTCTCCAGTATGGAGTCATCGACGAAATCGCTTGATGCAGGGTAGTGAGCGGACAACCAGTCTGAGACCCGCTTCGTGACCTTCGTGGGCTCGAAGGGCGCATTGAGACAGTGCAAGGACCGCAGCGTGCGAGCTGACAGCAACCGGATCTGGTTTCTCCCGGGCCGTTTGTCGTGGTCAGGTAGTACGACTCTTTTGCCCCCGGGCGCAGGTTCGGCGGCCAAGATCACGTTCAATAGCCCGTCATATTGATGCCGAGAACAGATGCCTTCGTAGGCCAAACCACACAGCGCCACTCGCAGAGACGGCTCCATCGCTGCCAACCTGGGCCCCAGGCTTCTCAAGAATTCATCAAACCGGTGTGCCTCAAGGGAAGACTGCGTACTCAGCGTGAAGACGGAGGTCGATCTCCTGCTGAGATGGCCGCGCGCAGCGTCTTTCACCGAGCCGCGCAACGTTATTGAATCGCCTGGAGGCTGCTTGCTCATTTGGATCCTTTCGAGAGACCCTTGACGGCAAAGACGCCGGTGCGAGTTGTGATCTTGTCGCAGGCTTGGCAAAGGCGGTCCATTCGACCTTGATGCGTCTCATGACCCAAGGAGCACTGCGAATTGATGTGGTTTCCCTGGTGCCGCAAAAAGCCTTGAACGTCCGCGAGGGTCTCGCCCGCGATGCAAAGCTCGGACGCAAAAAAGTGACGACCGAAATCGCGATTGATCGGCTGCGCACGATCGCAAAAAATGGCATCAGCAGTGATTTCTTCTGGCACACCTTCGCCGGAGAGGAAGAAGAGGGCGTTCACTTCGCGCTTGTCCAGAATGGAGTGGATGCGCGCAACGGCCGCTTTTGCCCGCGTTCCCAGCAACGTTTCAAGCCGCAACGACAAACTCTGCAGATGTGCCTCCCAGAGCTGCAGCTGAAAGTGGGTCATTGGGCTGATGTGCACGGGCGTTCTGCCACCAGCTATTCCGACATCCTTGTCATCGATATAGCCAAAGATGGATTTCGAGAACCACGAGCTGGCAAGGAAAGTGATCCGACTTGTTCGCCTCGCACCAGATACGAACTGGAGAAACAAGGCGACGTAGCTTGCATACATGTTGTGAAAGGTGATGAGCGCCTGAAGTGAGGAGCGTCGCTGAACTCGATGTGTGTCCACGAGCGTGCGCCGCTCATCAAAGATGGCGCACACACTCTCCGTAGTGGGGCAACGTTTCGATCCCACGTACTCGCCAGATTCATCCATCCGTTCACTGGGACCAAGGCCGAGGTCTTCGAAAACGTCGGACCGCAGGTGCCAGATCAAAGACTCGGGCAGTGCGATGTAGTGCAGGTCTGAAGCGTCCATGAGTTCAAAGGACAGAAAGGCGTACGCGGCGACCGCGCGTTGTTCCGACTTTCGCGCAGCGTGGGCACCCATCGACCGAATCAACGTGGCACGGTCCGATCTCTGGTTGAAATCACGTGCTTCAGAGCGTTGACCCGCGGTGTGCAGATCTCCCAGCTTGGCTGCCTGCGGACAATCGTGAATGGCTTGCCGCAATAGTCCCGAGAGTTTCAGGGGAAGGCAGAGTCGAAGTAAGGTCCTGTTCGGATGCGCGCCAGGAACAGCCTGTCCCAGGTCCCTCAACACGGGTTTCAGATCCACGAAAAGAACCCCCTGCCCAACATCCAACCAGAACATCCCATCAGACTGGTGTGCACCGTGGGCCAAGGGCATGTCCTGGGCGATGTTCCAAGGCAAACCTGTGGCCATGGCGATCAGAGTCGTGAGACTTTCCCATTGGCCGTCTTCGACCAATGCCAGATGTTCTGCGATCCGCTGTGAAAGCAGATCTGCAACCAAAAACATTCTGCCGTCCGCGGCTTGCTGCTGCGCAGGATGATCGCTGTAGATGGTCCCGCGCAGGTGGCTGCACATCCGCGCGCCTGTCAGGAACGAATCGTCGCTTTTTGATCTCTCTTTCAAGTCAAGCAGGGCGAGCAACTGAGAAGTGCTGTCCTTGAACAACTTGTCCAGTTGGTCGTTTTGTTCCGGAGACAAAGCTGGCTGCTTCTCAAGCGCGCGTTGCAAGACGAGCAGCTTGGACAACTTCCCCTTGTGCATCGGCTCTTGCCGCAACAACGTGCACATGATGAAGTTGCCCGCTACGGTGGTAACGCGTTGATCCCGTGCTTCCGTTGCTCGTAGAAAAAATTTCAGGGTGTCCGACCCAGTGTGTGTGAGCCTCGCATCAATGGGTGCTGTGCGGTCGTACTCGGCAAGCGCTGCATCGATGCGCTCTCGGTGGACTGAAAAGTGGCTTTTCAATCGGGCACTGTCGCCCATGGCAGCGCTCAGACACACTTGCACTGCCTTCATCACCCGGGTGAGGTCGACCTGAGAGGGCTGAATGCCCAGGAGCTGAAAAGTCGTGGCAATGCTCTCCGCAGCTTGTTCGGAGAGGGGACTTGTAATCATTGCAAATCTGGGGTGGAACGCGACTGTTGGCATGTCATTGCCCGGTGGTTGGTTTAGCGCTTGCCCGTTCAAGCGCCAACAGCGGCCAGAAGGACGCCACGAATGCGGGAATGTTTGTGAGCGCGGCAAAGGCACTCGAAGTCGATGCGCGCCGAGATCGGTCGCGATCAGATCAGCGCAGCCGGTGGTGGGCGCTGTGCAGCGGCGGGTGTGCTCAAGCTCGAAACGCCCGCATTCGCGGGGATTCGGCACGAGTGGCCACTGAAGTTTTCCTGGTCGTATAGATCAGGTGGATTTGAGGCTGCAGCCTGGGGGCTGAGGTGCACAAATCGTTGGGTCAAGTCTGACACTGGGTCAGAACGCACTCCAAATGAAGTGCGGTATGGGGGCTATGTTCTGCGAACTTGGGGAGCCGCGCAAGCGTTGGCGACCAGTCCGCTTCTGAGCCTAAAAACGAAACTGTTTGCTTCAGCTGATGTGAGCCTCACGGGAAGGAGTCCGGATCGTTGTGTCAAAAAGGTTGCCGTGGTCGCTTTCCAAGCGTGGATTTCGCACGATTCCCCCATCACCCAGCTTGCTATATACAATCGCCATATACATTGCGCTTGAAGGAGCCACCATGTCCATAGGTACCGTCTTCATCAACAACCGCACCCAGGCGGTTCGTTTGCCAATTGATGTGCGCCTGCCCGACGGGGTGCGCAAGGTCGAGGTGCGCGCCAAGGGCAACGAGAGGATCATCGCGCCGGTCGGCCAAACGTGGGACAGCTTCTTCTTGGATGGCCCGACTGTCAGCGAAGACTTCATGTCCGAGCGAGCATCTCAGCAACAGGCGGAACGGGAAAGCCTCTGATGCTGCGTTACCTGCTGGACACCAACATCGTTATCTACGTCCTCAAACGACGCCCCCCGGAAGTTCTATCTGTCTTCAACGCCAACGCCAGTCGCATGGGGATCTCGTCGATCACACTGGCCGAACTCATTCACGGCGCTGAGAAAAGCACGCGAATCAGTGAGAACCTTTCCGTCGTTGAGGATTTTTGTAGCCGCCTCGAGGTGTTGCCTTACACCAGCAAAGCCGCCCAGCATTACGGAGCTATCCGCGCTGGCCTGGAGAAGCTGGGGCAGCCGATTGGTGTGAACGATATCCACATCGCTGCGCACGCCCGAAGTGAGGGATTGGTGCTGGTCACCAATAACGTGTCAGAGTTCAAAAGGGTGCCAGCGCTTGAGATTGAGAACTGGGTGGGGTCGGTGGGGTGATCTGGGGAGGATCGATCGAGCGGCGTTCCAAAAAGCCAACTCCAACTCCAAACTCAACCAGCACCGTGGGATGTTCGTAACCCTCAAAGACGATGAGATCGTGCTGGCCTGCGCTTCAAACAAGCTTCAGGGTGGGGCTATGGTCACTTGGGCATTGATTGACCCACGAGGCACTTTTCGCCATCGACTTGCGGTTGGCTGTGACTTTCGGCGGCAATGGTCGCAAAGTGAATGTGATGAATAGTCACAGGCCACTTCAGAGAACTCTTTGTACATCAATGACTTATGGACAAATGCCGCCACTTGCTAGCTTGTGCTGGCTGATGCTGCATGCAGATGTGGAACGTCATCTCTGGCCTCCGAAGCCATCGTGGGTTCGATCCCCGCCAGCCGCACCAACACCTCATCGCCCCTGGCCCCTTCGCGCGGCCACCATCGGCGAATACCGCCCTCCGTGATCTGAAAAGTAGCCCGAAAAGCGGGCTGTCTGTCGTCGGCCTGGCCGAAGTTCAGGCTGTAAAAGCGGTGGTCGGTTCTCATGGCGATGCAATTCGTCAAGTCGTTCTACGTGCTCCAGGCCGAAGGAAAGAATGCTGAAAAACAGCAGGCACTTCTTTCCTTCAACCTCATGCCAGGAGACGCCATGGACCGGTCAGCAACACGCAGATTCGCGCAACAAAGACGCAGTGCCTCAAGCCCTTTCGCCGCCCGGCAGGCCGGCTTCACGCTGGTGGAAATGGCGGTGGTGCTGGTCATCATCGGCGTGATTCTCGGCGCCGTCATGATCGGGCGGGATGCGCAGCGCAACGCGGAGTACCTGCGCATTCGCCAGACGTTTGTAAACCAGTGGGCGGTGGCCTACAACTCCTATGTGCAACGGACGGGGGTGCCGCCTGGGGACGATGTTGGCGCGCCCCGGTTGATGGTGAACGGGGCTGCCATCCTAAATCCGCCGGGGGGGGATCTCTCCGCTTTCGTGGGTCCAGGCGCACTTTGTGGAGCCAATGCTTCCCCAGGGCTGGCCGCCGGCGCGCCTGCTCAAAATTCAACCATGCGCAATGTCTTTCTCACAGTGGGCATCGAATTGCCCAGTGGGCGGGGGTTGAATATGGAGGATCGCTATGTCTATCTGGACACGAATGGCATTCCCCAGGAACTCCAGGTGTGCTTCCAGTGGAATGCGCCCGGAACATTGTCAGGAGCCGGCAATGTCATGGTGATCTCCGGCTTGACCCCCGACTTGGCGCAGTCGCTGGATGCTGCCATTGATGGTCAGGGGGCCGCCAACAGAGGAAGCTTTCGACAGGCCAATGTCGCAATGGTCGCAGGGACTGCCGGCTGCAGTCGTCAAATCATCTTCGTAAGCCACGCTTGGCAGTAGGAAGGGCATCAAATGGCTGCTTGGTGCCATGAGTTGCTGGGCCAGCGGTGTCGGATGCGATTTCCCGGTACTTCAGGCCTCAAGTTTTTGAAGGGCGATTCATCCGGCTTTTGCGGCGTGGCGCGCCACCCCCCGGGCCACTCGTGCGACGAGGCGCGCGGCCACGCGGGCGGTCAGGCCATCGCGGTCGAAGGATGGGTTGAGTTCGGCGATGTCGGCGGCCACGAGGCGGCCAGACGCGAGCACCTCATCGACCAGCGTTTGCACCGCAGCCAGCGGTACCCCCAGCGGGGCCGGCGCCGACACGCCGGGTGCCTGGCCTCCCGGCAGCACGTCCAGACACACCGTGAGGTACACCGCGTCGCAGGCTTGCAGGTCGGTGGCCAGGGCCTGACGCGCGGCCTCCAGGCCAGCGGGGTGCTGCAGCTCGTCGTCGAGCCAGTGGCGAACGCCCATGGATTGCGCCCGCTCGAACAGCGCTTGTGTGTTGGCGTACTCGCTGATGCCGAAGACCCGGTAGTTGAAGGGCCTTGCGTGGGCGGTGCACCACGCATGCATCTGGCGGAAGGGCGTGCCGGAATTGCCCTGTGAGGCCTCGCGCAGGTCGAAGTGCGCGTCCAGATTCACGATGAGCAGGCGCTTGTGCGCGGGCAGTGCGCGCACGACACCCTGGAAGGTGCCCCAGGCCATTTCGTGGCCGCCGCCCAGCACCAGGGGCAGGCTCTGGCGCTCGAGGGCGCTGGCTACTCGCGTGGCCAGCGCTTCTTGCGCCGCTTCGAGCGCGCCGTTTTCGCAGTGCACATCACCCGCGTCGTGCAGCTCGGGTTCGCCCAGCACCGGCAGGTTGGCCAGGGCAGCACGCAGTGCGTGGGGACCTTCTGCGGCGCCGGTGCGGGCGGCGTTGCGGCGCACGCCTTCGTCCACCGCGAAGCCGATGAGGGTGACGCCTCCGTGCGAATCGACGGCGAGCGGGCGCACGTGTTGGTGCCATCGGGGGGTGGGCCCGCTGTCTTCGGCGTCGATGCGCCCCTGCCATTGAAATGCGGACGTGGTGTGTTGCGGGGTCATGCGCGCTCCTGTGCGCCGTGAATGGTGCGCATCACCGCATGATGACCGAACCAGTAGGCGAGTTCGTTGGGGTGGTCAAGGTTCCAGGCGACGAAATCGGCGCGCTGGCCGGGGGCGAGTTGCCCCCGATCGTGCAGGCCCAGGGCGCGGGCAGCATTCAGCGTGATGCCTTGCACGGCCTCCAGCGGTGTGAGCCGGAACAGCGTGCACGCCATGCTCGCCATGAGCAGGAGCGACAGGCTGGGCGAAGTGCCCGGGTTGTGGTCGGTGGCCACGGCCATGGGCACGCCGGCAGCGCGCAGCGCAGCCACCGGCGGCAGCTGGGTTTCGCGCAGGAAATAGAAGGCACCGGGCAAGAGCACGGCCACCGTGCCGCCGTGGCGCAGGAGCGGAATGTCGGCTTCGCTCAGGTGTTCGAGGTGATCGCACGACAGCGCACCCAGCGAGGCGGCCATGGCGGCGCCGTGCTGGTTGGAGAGTTGTTCGGCGTGCAGCTTGATCGGCAGTCCGAGCGCGCGGGCGGCGTCGAACACGCGGCGCGTGTTGGCCGGTGAGAAACCGACGTTGTCGCAAAAGGCATCCACCGCATCGACCAACCCTTGGGCGTGCAGGTCAGGCATCCAGGCGCACACCGCGTCGATGTAGTCGTCCGCGCGGCCCTCGAATTCAGGCGGCACCGAGTGGGCGCCCAGAAAGGTGGTGCGCACGCTCAGGGGCAGCTCGCGCCCCAGGCGGCGGGCCACGCGCAGGCACCGCGCCTCGGCTTCGAGCGACAGGCCGTAGCCCGATTTGATTTCCAGCGTGGTCACACCCTCGGCCATCAGCCGCCGGGCCCGTTGCCCAGCCAGCGCGAACAAAGCTTCTTCGCTCGCGGCGCGGGTGGCCGCCACGGTGGAGCGGATGCCGCCGCCCGCCTGCGCAATGGCTTCGTAGCTCGAGCCGTTCAGGCGCAGTTCGAATTCATTCGCGCGGTTGCCCGCGTAGACCAGGTGGGTGTGGCAGTCCACCAGCCCCGGCGTGATCAAGGTCTGGCCGAGGTCGTGCTCGGTGCCCACGCGCTGGCGGAACTCCACTGACATCTCGCTCGCTGGCCCCACCCATTCGATTTGCTCGCCCTGCGTGAGCAGGGCGCCGTTTTCGATCAGGCCCCAGCTGTTGTTTGCCAGGGTGGCCATGCGGGCGCTGCGCCAGAGCACCAGGTTTTTCATGCGGTCCACACGGCGTCGAACAGGTCGGCACAACCGGCGCTGGCCGCGCCCTGCATCACCAGCCGCCGCGCGGCCTCGATGTCGGGTGCGAAGAGGCGATCGCATGCGTAGAAGGGCACTTGCTCGCGCAGCGTGCCGTGGGCGCGTGCCAGCGTGGGCGAGGTGGCGAGCGGGCGGTGGAAATCGACGCCCTGCGCGGCGGCCAGCCATTCGATGCCGAGGATGGTGGCGGTGTTCTGCGCCATTTCGCCGAGCCGGCGGCCCGCGAAAGTGGCCATGCTCACGTGGTCCTCCTGGTTGGCCGAGGTGGGCAGGCTGTCCACGCTGGCCGGGTGCGCGTGCGACTTGTTTTCGGACGCGAGCGCGGCGGCGGTCACGTGCGCGATCATGAAGCCCGAGTTCAGCCCCGGGTTGTCGACCAGGAACGGCGGCAGGCCAGACAGGCTGGCGTCGATCAGCAGCGCGATGCGGCGTTCGGCCAGCGCACCGATCTCGGCAATGGCCAGGGCCAGCGTGTCAGCGGCAAACGCCACCGGCTCCGCGTGGAAGTTGCCACCCGAAAGCACTTCACCGGTGTCGGTGAACACCAGCGGGTTGTCGGTGACGGCGTTGGCTTCGATCAGCAGCGTGCGCGCGGCCTGCACGATGAGGTCGCGGCACGCGCCCATCACCTGGGGCTGGCAGCGCAGGCTGTAGGGGTCCTGCACGCGTTCGTCGTTTTCGAGGTGCGAGAGCCGGATGGCGCTGCCGTGCAGCAAGCGGCGCATCACGGCGGCCAGCGCGATCTGGCCCGGCTGGCCGCGCACCGCGTGGATGCGCGGATCAAACGGCGCGTCGCTGCCCTTGGCGGCGTCCACGCACAGCGCACCGGTGACGGTGCCGGCCTCCAGCAGCCGCTCGGCCATGAAGAGACCGTGCAAGGCAAGCGCGGTGGACACCTGCGTGCCGTTGATAAGCGCCAGGCCTTCCTTGGCGGCCAGCGTGAGCGGTGCGATGCCGGCTTGTCGCAAGGCCTGTGCCGCAGGCATCACCTCGCCATTCACGCGCGCATCGCCTTCGCCCATGAGGGTGAGCGTCATGTGCGAAAGCGGTGCCAGGTCGCCAGACGCACCCACCGAACCCTTGACGGGAATGAGGGGCACGATACCGGCGTTGAACACCGCCAGCAGCGTGTCGATGACGACCGGGCGCACGCCCGAGTAACCACGCGCCAGGCTGGTCGCCTTCATCGCCATGACCAGGCGCACCGTGGCATCCGACATGGGCTCGCCCGTGCCCACCGAGTGCGACAGGATCAGGTTGCGTTGCAGCAGCTCGAGCTGGTCGTCGGGGATGCGCGTGCGAGCGAGTTTGCCAAAGCCGGTGTTGATGCCGTAGGCCGCATCGCCTTGATCCACGATGCGCTGGATGGTGGACGCCGACGCGTCGATGCCGGCTCGGGCGCTCGCGGGCAGTGCGATCGGGAGCGCGTGCGTCCAGAGCAGGCGCAGGTCGGCCAGGGTCATATGGCCAGGGTTCAGGGTGAGTGGATTCTTGTTCATCGCTGTGGATTTTTCTTCAGGCCACCATGGGCAGTTTCAGACCGTGCTTCTTCGCCGTGGCCACCGCCAGTTCGTAGCCGGCATCGGCGTGGCGCATCACGCCCGAGCCGCAGTCGTTCACCAGCACGCGCGCCAGCCGCTCGGCGGCGGCGTCGGTGCCGTCGGCCACGATCACCATGCCCGAGTGTTGCGAGTAACCCATGCCCACGCCACCGCCGTGGTGCAGGCTGACCCAGCTGGCACCGCCTGCGGTGTTGAGCAAGGCGTTGAGCAAAGGCCAGTCGCTCACTGCGTCGGTGCCGTCTTTCATGGCTTCGGTTTCGCGGTTCGGGCTGGCCACCGAGCCGGTGTCCAGGTGGTCGCGGCCGATGACGATCGGCGCCTTGAGCTCACCGCTCCTCACCATCTCGTTGAACGCAAGGCCGGCCACATGGCGCTCGCCCAGGCCGAGCCAGCAGATGCGCGCGGGCAGGCCCTGGAAAGCGATGCGCTCGCGCGCCATTTCCAGCCAGCGGTGCGTGTGCGTGTTGTTGGGAAACAGCTCCTTGATCTTCGCGTCGGACTTGTAGATGTCTTCTGGATCGCCCGAAAGCGCCACCCAGCGAAACGGTCCCTTGCCTTCGCAGAACATCGGGCGGATATAGGCCGGCACGAAACCGGGGAAGTCGAACGCGTTCTTCACCCCCTGGTCGAACGCCACCTGCCGGATGTTGTTGCCGTAGTCGACCGTGGGTACGCCCATGGCCTGGAAATCGAGCATGGCCTGCACGTGCTGCGCGCAGCTGTGTGCAGCGGCGTCGGTCAGGGCCGGGTGCTGGGCCGGGTCGCGTTGCGCCGCGCGCCACTGCTCCAGCGTCCAGCCGGCGGGCAGGTAACCGTTGATGAGATCGTGGGCAGAGGTCTGGTCGGTCACGAGGCCGGGCTTGAAGCCGCTGGCCTGGCATCGGCGCACCAGCTCGGGCATGACTTCGGCGGCGTTGCCCAGCAACGCGATCGACATCACTTCTTTGCGGTCGGTGTGCTGCCGCACCAGCGCGAGCGCCTCGTCGATGTCTCGCGCCTGTTTGTCCACATAACGGGTGCGCAGGCGAAAGTCGATGCTGCTCTGCTGGCATTCGATGTTGAGCGACACAGCGCCGGCCAGCGTGGCCGCCAGGGGTTGGGCACCGCCCATGCCGCCCAGGCCGGCGGTGAGGATCCAGCGGCCTGCCCAGTCGTTGCCGTGGTGCTGGCGCCCAGCCTCCACGAAGGTTTCAAACGTGCCCTGCACGATGCCCTGGCTGCCGATGTAGATCCAGCTGCCGGCGGTCATCTGGCCGTACATGAACAGGCCCTTGCGGTCGAGCTCGTTGAAGTGTTCCCAGTTGGCCCACTTGGGCACCAGGTTGGAGTTGGCGATCAGCACGCGCGGCGCATTGGGGTGAGTCTTGAACACGCCCACCGGCTTGCCGGACTGAACCAGCAAGGTTTCGTCTTCTTCCAGCTCGCGCAGCGAAGCCAGGATCTGATCGAAGCAGGCCCAGTCGCGCGCCGCACGGCCAATGCCACCGTACACCACCAGGTGCTGCGGGTTCTCGGCCACTTCGGCGTCCAGGTTGTTCTGCAGCATGCGGTAAGCCGCCTCCGTGATCCAGTTCTTGCACGACAGCGTGCTGCCTCGGGGGGCGCGGATCACGCGGGTCGGGTCCAGGCGGGGGTCTGTGGGGGTGTTCATGGTGGAATTCAAAAAGCTGTACAAATGTATGGATAACAAACAAAGTTATCTATACATTATGCAGACCGGTGCATCGCCCCGTAAATACAATGGGGGGCATTTTTCACTGGTGGAAACCCTGCACGCCCGCCCAAGGAGCCGTTTTGTCCCGTACCCAAGAGCCTGCCTACCAGCGCATCAAGGCGCACGTGCTTGCCCACATTCACAGCGGGCACTGGAAAGAGGGCGACCTGATTCCAGGTGAAGAGGCGCTCGCGCGCGAGTTCGGTGTGTCGCGCATGACCGTGAACCGGGCCATCCGCGAACTCAGCGACGAACAGACGGTGGAGCGTGTGCAGGGCTCGGGCACGTATGTGGCGCAGCAGAAATACCAGTCCACATTGGTGGCCATCCGCAACATCGCCGAAGAAATCGCCGCACGCGGTCATGCGCACCGCAGCGATCTGCAGCGCCTGGAGCGGGTCAAGGCCACAGAGGCGCTGGCTCAGCAGTTCCGCCTGCCGCCGGAGCACCTGCTGTTCCATTCGGTGGTGGTGCATCTGGAAAACGAGAAACCCATTCAGGTGGAAGACCGATACGTGAATCCAACGGTAGCAGCCGAGTACATGCAGCAGGATTTTTCTTGCCTCACGCCCAATGCCTACCTGATGCGCGTTGCGCCTCTGCAGGGGGTGCAGTTTTCCATCGAGGCCCGCCTGCCGCCAGCCGACGTGCGCGAGATGCTTCAGATGTCGCGCGAGGAACCCTGCCTCGTGCTGCATCGGCAGACGCAGTCGCAAGGGCAGGTGGCCGCCGTCGCCACGCTGTGGCATCCGGCTTCGCGGTATCAGTTCACCGGCAGCTTCTGAGCGTTGCCCGAGGTGTGCAGCATTTCCCGGATGATTTCGCGCAAGCGAACCGGGCGCAGCGGCTTGTATTCGAGCCGAACTCCTTCAGCCAGACAGCGCGCCTGCAGGCTGTTCGCGAGGTCGCCGGTGAGGAGAAGTGCTGGTGCCTGGGCTGCTCCTGAGGTCTTGCGCAGCGTTTCGATGGCTTTCAAGCCGTTCTCCGTGCCCAGATGAAAATCCGCAATGATCAACTTCGGCTCCCAATCCATCGTTGTCAGCATGGATTGAACCTTGTGGGACGACGCGCCGGTCACGGGGTTGCAGCCCCAGGCACGCAGCATTTCCTCCATGCCGTTCAGAATTGCGACGTCGTTCTCGACCACGGCCACCACACCCAGCAGCGGATCGGCGTTCTCGGCACACTGAGCCATGGCCGGGGAGGCCACCACGGCTCGACCGAGGTGAACAGAAAAGCAGCTGCCTCGCCCGATTTCGGAACGCACCGACAGCTTGTGACCCATGAGTTCGACGCCTCGTCGCACAATGCCCAGCCCGAGACCGATGCCCTGGTCAAATTGCGAGGCTTTGGGGTCCGCAGTGACAAAGTCGTTGAAGACTTCGTCCAGTCGTTCTGGCGCAATGCCCACGCCAGTGTCCCGCACATGCAGCACCACTTCGTCGTCCAGTCTTTCCACCTCAATGTCGATCTCACCCTTGGCGGTGTACTTGATGGCGTTGGACACCAGGTTGAACAGCAGGCGACGCAGCAGGTAGGGGTCGGTGTGCACACAGACCATGGGAGCGGTGGCGTGCAGCTGCAGGCCCTTCTGTTGTGCCAGCGGCGCGTACATCCGGGCGGATTCTTCGATCAGGTCCTGCAAGGGTGTGGCTTGCATCCGGATTGGCAGCGATGCATTTTCCATGCGTGTGAAGTCCAGCAGATTGGTCATCATCTCGGAAAGCACAGCGACGTTCTCTGCCGCAAGCGTGTGAAACCTGCGCAGGCTGCGCGGATTCCTGGTCTGCTTGATGGCCTCCATGAGCAAACCCAATGCGTGCATGGGCTGGCGCAAATCGTGGCTGGCGGTGGCGAGCAGCATGGTTCTGGAGAGGGCCATTTGCTCCAGCGACTGGTTGCGCCTGGCCAGCTCCTCGACCAGTTGTTCGTTGCTCACCTGAAGTCTGAATTTTTCGCGCCGGTCAAGGTGAAAGTGTCTGGTCAAGAGGCCGAACGGGATCGTGAGTGCAACCAGGGTGGCCGCCACCGGAGGGCCCAGTGAGTCGTCGACCATCAACCACGCGTCGCAGAGAAGAAGCAGGGTCGGGGTCGCCAGTGCAACGACCTGGTGCATGGTGACCAGCCGCGGCGCCGCAGCGACCACCATGGCCAGGATCAAGGTCCAGAGCAACCGGAGCTCCAGCGGGGATTCGGGAAAGGCCATCAGCGCGGCGATGCCCACCAGACTCCCATAGATGAAGGCATTGGCGACCGCGGCGCGTCGCCAATGGTGCGCATCGGCCTTTCGCTCGGCCACGCTGAGCCGGGCGTACTGCGCGTTCATCAGCACGCGTGCGGCGAGGAAAAGGGCAAAGCCACCCGCCCACAGCACACAGCCCCACAACGGTGAATACGGCAGCATCAAACCGAGAAACGCAACCAGAATGAAGAAGTGAGGAGCGATAACCCCTCTGGAGAGGCTCATGGCCTGATCAATATCCAGGTACTCCAGTTCCAGTTCAAACGCTGTCCCTCTGTCGACAACAGCGGCGGGTTCTTCGGCTTCGTCAGCAGGGCTGGACGATGCATTGCGAGCGCTGATAGGCATTTGCCTTCTCGTGCCACCAGAGGCTGCCTCACTTTTCCGTGAGGTCACTCTGAAAACTATCACCCTTGCGTGGCAATGTAGTGCCGATTCTTCTCCGGGCCTAGTGGGGTAACACCTCACGGAGGCATCGACCGTGCAATAGGTCCATCCTCCATCGTCCCGTGTGGAGGTCGGCGCCTCAGGTGAGTTCGGCCAATTCCGGGTGGGTGCGTTGCTGGCCCGCCGCTGCACGGTCGGCGGAGACAGGGCTGACCGAAGCACCCAGCCTGGCAAGCAGGCGGCTCCATAGCCGCGCCGACGGCGTACCCTGAATCGACTCCGGGGCAGGGCGCCGGCGCAGCAGGCGGACTTCGAGCACGACATCGAGCGCATCACCCGCCGGCACCAGCAGGCCTTGTTCCAGCTCGCGGTGGATGTGGCTTTCTGGAAGGAATGCGATACCCGCGCCGGCCAGTGCCATGGCCTTCAGCGTGTCGAGCGAGTCGCATTCAAACACCCGGTGCAGGTGCGTGGTGTGTGATTGCCGCCGCAGTGCAGACTCCACGGTGCGCGCCAGTTCTGTGTCGGTCGCATGGGCCAGGTAGGCCTGGGGCTGGCGGGAATGCCCGGGCAGGGAATGGAGCGGCGCTCCGCTGGCCTGCGGACGTGAGCACGGCAGAAGCCGTTCATGGCCGAGTGAGAGAAATTCGCAGGCGGCTGCTTCGCGGGCCAGGGGCAGGTCGTCGCAGGCATGCACCAGGAGCAGGTCGCAGTGGCCGTCCACCAGGTGCTGCAGCCCTGCCCGAGGTTCGAGCACGGTCATGCGGGTACTGGTGGGGTTCAGCGTGTCGGACAGGTCGGTGATCCAGCCAGGAAAGAAGCCGCTGGCGAGCCAGGGCGATGCCGCGAAGGCAAGGGTGTCGTGGCTGGAGGGCGTGTGGCTTCGCAACATGGCGTGCGTGCGCTGGATGGATGCAATCAGCCCGGGCACCCGGGCGAGCAGCAGATCCCCTGCCGGCGTGAGCTGGGTCGGGTGGCAGCTGCGGTCCACCAGCGTGGCCTCGGCCCAGTCTTCCAGCGAGCGTATGCGCCGCGAGAACGCCGGCTGGGTGATGTGGCGCAGCCGCGCCGCGCGGCTGAAATTGCGCGTTTCGGCCAGCGTCCTGAAGTCAATCAACCAGTCGGTCTGCATGGGCTGGCCAGCTTATCGAGGCCCCTTCGCGTGCGGCCGCCGGTTCATGAGCTGCACACTGGAGTCCCCGAGGCAATGCTTTCGGGTCATGCGCCGTGGCCGGTCGGCCCACACGCGTCTGCCAGAATCGCCGTCTACCCATGACGACCTCCACATCCCTTCCCCAGGCCTCCCACGGGCCCCTCATCGCCAATCTGCTTGCCCAGCTGGCCTTCGGCCTGGTGGCCATGACGATCTGCATTCCTTCCATGCAGGAGTGGGGCGCCCAGTTTGGCTCCAGTCAGGCCGCGGTGCAGCTCACCTTCAGTGGCTACGTGGCGGCCTACGGCGGGTTTCAGCTGCTCTATGGCCCGTTGTCGGACCGGTTGGGGCGCAAGAAGATTCTGTTGTTCGGGCTGGCGCTGGCGGGCCTGGGCTCGGCGCTTGGCGCGCTGGCCACCGACCTCACCCAGCTCACCGCGGCCCGTGTGCTGCAGGGTGCGGGCAGCGCGGCGGGCATGGTGGTGGGCCGGGCCATGGTGCAGGACCTTTTCCACGGACCCGAGCGCACGCGTGTCATGGCGTACATCGGCATGGCCATGGGCTTGTGCCCGCCGCTGGCCACCATCATCGGCGGGCAGCTTCACGTGCAGCTGGGCTGGCAGGCCAACTTCGTGCTCATGACCGTGTTCGCTCTGCTGCTGCTGGTGGCGGCGTGGCGCGGCCTGCCCGACCATACGCCCGCCACCACCGTGCAACCGCACTGGCTGCGCGTCATGTTCTCTTCTTATGCGCGGCTGGCGCGCGAGCCTGCCTTTCTGCTGTACGTGACCATCCTGGCCATGACCACCGCCACGTTCTATGCCTTCCTGGCGGGCGCGCCGATCGTGCTGGGCAGCTACGGCGTTGGCCCGGACCGCATCGGCTACTACATCATGTGCGTGCCGCTCTCCTACATCGTGGGCAACTACCTCATCACCCACATGGCGCACCGCGCGGGCGACCGCACCATGATGCGGCTCGGCCAGGCGGCCACCGTGAGCGGGCTCTCGCTCATGCTCGTGCTGGGCATCGCCGGGGTGGATACACCGCTGGCGTTTTCGTTGCCGCTCATCCTGCTGGGATTGGGCCACGGCCTGCTGGTGCCGGCCGCGCTGGTGGGCACCGTGGGTCTGCTGCCCGCGCTGGCGGGCTCGGCCGCCGCTGTGGCCGGTCTGGCGCAGCAGGTGCTCGGCGCTTTCAGCGGTTATGCGGTGGGGCTGGTGCCGCACCACGGTGCGGTCAACCTGGGCTGGATCATGCTGGGCTTTGCACTGTGCGCGGCAGCGGCCCAGATCGCGCTGCACAGCCGGTCGGCGAGGCCTTAGCTCACTGCCATTCCAAGTCGAGCAGCTTCCAGTCGTCGCCTTCTCGGCGCCAGCGCAATGTGATGGCGTAAGGCGCGACGCGTTCGGGAATCAAGCCCTGCGCGCCCGAGAGCAGCACCTGCGCCTCGGTCTGCCCCGACAGGGGCGTGGCGGGATCCACCTGGCTGCGGCGTGTGACCGCCACCACCTTCACGTTCGGGTACCGCAGGAACAGCAGCGTCATGGTTTTCTGAGCCCATTCGCGGTCGAGCTCGGCCTGGGCGCGAAAGCGCGAGTGCAGCATGTCCATCACCGCGCTGGTTTTTTTTGCTTCGATGCGATCCTGCAATTGCTGCACCGCCGCTTCCAGCGAAACCTGCGGATCGTCTTTGGCGCAGGCAGCGAGAAGGAACGAGCTGCTCAAGGTCAACAAGGCGGATCGGCGGGTCAACGTCATCGAAGTCTCTTTCAGATTCAGCGGATGGCGGCGTGGCGTTGTTCCATTTCCTGCCGCATGGCTCGCCGCAACTCGGCCGCCGAGTGGCGGCGCTGCTCATCGGGCGTGGTCGGCTGCCGCTTGGGCACGGGCGTGGGCTTGCCCTGCGCATCCACCGCGACCATGGTGAAGAAGCAGCTGTTCACGTGGCGCTTGGCCTGCGTGCGGATGTTCTCCGCAATCACCTTGATGCCCACCTCCATCGACGACGTACCGGTGTGGTTGACCGAGGCCAGGAAGGTCACGAGCTCGCCCACGTGGATGGGCTGGCGGAACATCACCTGGTCTACGCTGAGCGTGACGACGTACGCGGCGGCGTAGCGGCTGGCGCAGGCGTAGGCCACCTGATCGAGCAGCTTCAAGATGGTGCCGCCGTGCACATTGCCGGAGAAGTTGGCGGTGTCGGGCGTCATCAGCACCGTCATGCTGAGCTGGTGGGTGGGCAGTTCCATGGCCGCTATTGTGTCGAGACCTGCGAGGTTAAGAATTCGTGGTTGCGAATATCGGCATTGTTCTTGCTAAATTACGGGCTCCCTTCCACCCTCTCTTTCAGGAGAACGCCATCAAACTCCGTCTACTTTCCCTCGCCGCCGTCGCGCTCATCAGCACCGCTGCTCTGGCTGGCCCGCAGGATCCGTCGCCCTTCGATGGCACCAAGTACGCGCCCCAGAAAGCGCTGTACGACTTCAACTTCGCCAAGCCGCTTGAAGGCAAGGCTGCGTTCGGGTACGTCAAGAACCACCTGCGTGCGATCAAGGAATACGGCGACCCGGCCAAGTCGCACATCGTGATCGTGGCGCACGGCAACGAGCTGCATGCGTTCTCCCGCCTCAACCGCGCGGCGTATCCCGACATGTACGAAGAGCTGAAGGCGCTGAAGGACGCGGGCGTCACCATCCGTGTGTGCAGCAACGCGGCCCGTTCGCGCGGCTACAAGCCCGATGAGTTCTACGACGTCATCACCGTGGTGCCCGCAGCCGTGATCGATCTCGCCAAGTGGCAGAACGAAGGCTACAGCTACATGTACGCCGAGATGTTCCCGCGCCTCACGCGCGAAGAACTGGTCAAGCAGACCATCGAGCTGCAGTAAGCCTGGCCGCTGGTTCAGGCTGGTTCAGCCTGGGCCAGCGCGTCGGTGGCGCGCAGTGCCTCGGCCTCGGTGCGGTACAGATGCAGCCGGGGGCTTTCGTCCAGGTGCCCGGCCAGCTTCAGCACGTTTTCCACCGGCAGCTTGATGCCCACCAGGTGCAGCTCGATGCGCTGATCGTCGAGTTGCTGGCGCAGCCGGCCGAAGGCTTCGGCGCCAGTGGCGTCGATCCAGTTGATCGGGTGGGCGATCAACATCACGTGGCGCGTGTCGGGGTGCGTGGCCACGTGTTCGGCCACCGCGCGCTCGAAGCCGGCGGCGGTGGCGAAATCGAGCGCGGCGTCCATGCGCAGCGCGTAGAGATGTGGCGCCAGTGGCGGCAGCTTCCACAGGTGGCGGTCGCGCAGGCTGCCGTCGGCGTGCAGGCCCACTTCAATGATGCGTGGGTGCAACCGCAAATACAGGAAGTGCGAGAGCGCCATGAGCACGCCCGCGATCACGCCCCAGTACAGGCGCGGCGCGGCGAGCACCGTCACGCCGAAGGTGATGGCGGCAATCACCGCCTCCACGCGCGAGAGCTTCCAGAGGAGCGTGAACGAACGCGGCTTGATCAGCCCCATCACCGCCACCAGCACGATGGCCGCGAGCACCGCCAGCGGCACGTGGTGCAGCAGCGGCGTGAGCAGCAGCAGCGCGAGAAGCACCACCCCCACCGAGAACACCGTGGCCCAGCCGGTCTTTGCACCGGCGTAAAGATTGAGCGCCGAGCGCGAGAACGACGAGCTGGTGGGAAACGCGCCACTGAAGCCCGAGGCCAGCTTGGCCAGCCCCTGGCCGATCAGGTCCTGGTCCTGGTCCCAGCGCTGGCCGCGCTGGCTGTTGTCCACCTTGGCGCTGGAGGCCGTCTCCAGAAAGCTCACCAACGTGATCACAAGCGTGGGCACCACCAGCTGGCCCAGCGTGGCCCACCCCGGCCAGCTCGGCAGGTAGGGCATGGGCAGACCCTGTGGCAGGGTGCCGATGACCGCGCCGCCCCGCGCCTCGAAACCCACCGCGTAGCTGATGGCCGCACTCCCGACCACCACGGTGAGCACGGTGGGAAACCCCGGGCGCAAGCGGCGCGCCAGAATCAGCAGGGCCAGGCTCGCCACACCGAACGCCAGAGCCGGCCAGTGCACCTGGGGCTGCGTGAACAGCGTGTCCCATTCCGAGAAGCCCAGCAGCGCCGGCAACTGCGAGGCGATGATGAGCACAGCGGCCGCTTGCGTGAACGCCATGAGCACGGGCGAATTCACCAGATTGAGCAGCCAGCCGAAGCGCGCGAACCCCAGCACGATCTGTAGCAGGCCACTGAGCAGGGCCAGCCACACCGCGAGCGCAATCCACTGCGCACTGCCCGGCGCGGCCAGCCCGCTGAGCGACGCGCTCACCAGCAGGCAGGTGAGCGCCGTGGGCCCCACCGAGAGGCGCGGTGAAGCGCTGAAAAGCACCGCGATGAGTGCCGGCAGCAGCGAGGCATAGATGCCCGTGATGAGCGGCATGCCGGCCAGCGCGGCGTAGGCCACGCCCTGCGGAATCACCATCAGGCCGACCGTGAGGCCGGCCATGGCCTCGCCTCGCAACAGGGTCGCGTCGGGGCGAGGCCAGGAGAGGAACGGGAACAGGCGTTGCAGGCGCGACATGCCTTGATCGTACCGGCAGGCGCTGCGTGCTCAGCGCTGGGGCATGTCCTTGGCGCCGTAGCCGAGGCTCACGGTGGCATCGGCGGGAATCGGCGGCACGCTCTCGTTCCACGCCAGCCATTGCGCGCGCATGCGTTCCAGCCGCTCGGGCTCGCGGCCGGCCAGGTTGGCGCGTTCGCGCTCGTCCTTCGCAATGTTGAACAGGTACTCGTGGCCGTCCACCTGCAGGTATTTCCAGTCGCCCTCGCGCAGCGCGCGTTGGCCGCGGTGGTTCATGCGCCAGTAGAGTGGCCGCTCGAAGCGCTGCGCCGGGTCGCGCAGCACCTCGAGCAGACTCACGCCGTCCAGCGGCCAGTCCGGGTCGGCCTGGCCGCCGCCGGCGTCCAGCAGCGTGGCCGACCAGTCCATCGTCATGCAGTGCTGGGTGCTCACCGTGCCGGGCTGAATGGCGGCGGGCCAGTGGGCGATCCACGGCACACGAATGCCGCCTTCGGTCAGGTCCATCTTGCCGCCCACCAGCGGCCAGCTGTCGGAGAAGCGCTCCCCGCCGTTGTCGCTGGTGAACACGATCAGCGTGTTCTCTTCCAGCCCATGAATTCGCAGCGCCGCCATGAGCTTGCCGATGCCTTCGTCCATGTGGTGAATCATGCGGCGGTAGGTGTGGATGTCGCCGCCGTGCAGATGGAACAGATTCTTCGCCACGTCGGGTGCCACGTGAGCATCGTCGCGCGTCTCCCACGGCCAGTGCGGCGCGGTGTAGTGCAGGCTGAGCAGAAAGGGCTTGCCGGCCTTCGCGTCGGCCGCGCGCTGGTGCACATGGTCCACCGCGCGATGCGACAGCACGTCGGTGAGGTAGCCCACCTCGTGGTGTTCGTTCTCGTCGATGTAGAGGTCGTGTTCGCCGCTGGAGGAGCAGTGCGTGAAGTAGTCGACCCCGCCGGCCATGATGCCGAAAAACTCGTCGTAACCCGAGCGGCGTGGCCCGAACGAGGGCGGGTAGCCCAGGTGCCACTTGCCGATGAGCGCGGTGTGGTAACCCGCCTTCTTCAGCAGCGAAGGCAGCGTGGGCACCTCGGGCGGCAGGCCCAGCGTGGTGCTGCCCTTGCTGCGGCTGTTGATGGGTTCTTCCATGGCGCCGCGCAGCCGGTACTGGTAGCGCATGGTAATGAGCGCGAAACGTGTGGGCGAGCACACCGGCGAGTTCGAATAGCCCTGCGTGAACTTCATGCCACCGGCGGCCAGGCGATCGATGTTCGGCGACACCGCACCGAAGTTCGCCTCGCGCCCGCCGTAGCAGCCGAGGTCGGCGTAGCCCAGGTCGTCGCAGACGATGTAGATGATGTTGGGGCGCTGGTCGGACATGATCGCGCTCATTCCACCTTCATGCCTGTGGCCTTCACGATCGGTCCGTAGCGGTTGTAGAGCGCGTCCATGCGCTGGGTGGCGGCGGCTCCGGTGAGGCCCTCGTAGAACAGGTCGAGCGTGGCCATGCGGGTCTGCAGGTCGGGCCGCTTGAGCGCGTCCACGATGCCCTTCTGCAGCGTCTGCACCACCGCGTCGGGCGTGGCGGCCGGCACCATCACGAGGTAGAGCACCTCCTGCTCGAGACTTTTCAGTCCGGCTTCGGCCACCGTCGGCAAATCGGGCGCCAGGCGCGAGCGCTGGCGGCTGGTCACGGCCAGCGCGGTGATCTTGCCGGTCTGCACGTGGGGCAGCATGCCCGGCGTGGCGAGCACGCCGCCATCCACTTCACCTGAAAGCACCGCGGTGACGGCAGGCGTGTTGCCCCGGTAGGGCACGTGCGTGATCTTCGCCTGCGTCGATTCCTTGATCACTTCCACCGCGAGATGCCCCGGACTGCCGCTGCCGGCTGAGCTGAAGTTGAGCCCTTTGCCTTTGGCGGCCTCCACCATGCCCGCCAGGTTCTTGATGCCGGTGCCCGGGTTCACGCCCACCAGCAGTCCCGAAGACGCCATCACCACCACCGGCTTGAAGTCGGTCCGCTTGAATGGCATGGCCGGGTACAGGTGCGGATTCACGGTGAACGTGGTGTCGATGCCGAACAGCACCGTGTAGCCATCGGGCGCGCTCTTGGCCACGTCGGCTGCGCCAATGTTGCCGCTGGCGCCGGCCTTGTTTTCCACCACGAATGGCTGCTTCAGGGTGTCCTGCAGCACGGCGGCCACCGAGCGCGCCAGCAGATCAGACGGGCCACCGGCCGGGAAGTTGTTGACGAAGCGCACCGGCTTGGACGGGTACGCGTCCTGCGCGGCGGCGAAGGGCACCACGGTGGCGGCGAGCAGGGCAACGGCGAGGCGGAGAGCGGAAATCTTCATGGAATAGTTCGATAGAAAGGAAAAGGGTCAGGGCTGATAGCCCGATTTCTGCACCACCGGTGCCCACTGCGCGCGGTAGGCCGCGAGCGAGGTGCGGGTCTGGGCCGGCGTGCTGGCCACCGGGCGCATGCGGGCTTCGTTGAAGCGCTGCACGGTTTGCGGGTCCTGCATCACCTCGCGAATGGCCTGGCCCAGTTGTTCCACGCGCGCAGCCGGTGTGCTGGCCGGCGCGAAGAAGGTGTTCCAGCCGTCGGCGCTCAGGTTCAGGCCGGCTTCCACAAAGGTGGGTATGGCCGGCGCAAAGGGTGAGCGTTTGGCGCTCGACACCGCGAGGATGCGGATCTTGCCGGCTTCGTGTTGCGGCAGCAACGTGTCGAAGGTGTCGAAGGCCACCGGCACCTGCCCACCCATGAGGTCGGTCAGCAGCGGGCCCGAACCCCGGTAGCCAATCACCTGCGCTTTCACGCCGGCCTTTTCGCCCACCATCAGGCCAAAGAAGTGCGGCAGGCTGCCGGTGGCCGGTACGCCGAAGTTGGCCTGCTCGGGGTTGGCGCGCAGCCAGGCCAGCAGGTGGTTGAGCTCGCGCACCGGCACGCCCGCGCCCACCGCCACGCCGAATTCGTAGGCGTTGGCCTGCGACACGGCCTGGAAGTCTTTCTCGGGGTCGTAGCCCGCGTCCTTGAACACCAGCGGCGCCACCACCATCACCGCCGGGTTGGCCATCAGCAGCACGTTCTGGCTGGCGGGTGCGCCGCGCAATTGCTGGGCGGCCAGGCGCCCACCAGCGCCGGTGCGGTTCTCCACCACCACCGTGGTGCCCAGTTTGGGGCCGAGCTTGTCGGCCACCAGCCGCGCCACGCGGTCGGTGGAGCCGCCCGGTGCATAGGGCACCACGATGCGCAAGGGACCATCCTGCGCCTGGGCGCGCAGGGGCAGGGCGGTGGTGGCGGCCATCGCGGCGGTGAGCGTGATCCACTGGCGGCGGGTTGTCATGGTGTCTCCTTGGAGGGACCGGGGTTTCCCGGTGCAGCCCACCATGCTATGCACGCACAATCAATTGCAGAAATCAATCATTGCGGGTGTTTTCCCCTACATGCCTGACCCAAGCCCCCACGACCGCCTGGCCGATCCGCGCCATCAGGCCGATCTGCTGCTCTACCGCCTCTACCGCATCCATGTCACGGCGGGGCGCATGGTGGTGCATATGTGCGAGACCGACTACGGCATCACCCGGCGCGAGTGGCGCATCCTGTCGTTCCTGGCCGAGCGGGAGGGCGCTCTCTCTTCGCAGCTCGCCGAGCACGCCATGCTGGACCGAGCCCGCACCTCGCGCACGCTGACCTCGCTGGCGGCCAAAAAGCTGGTGTCGCGCCAGCCGCGTCCCTCGGACCGGCGCGAGGTGCATGTGTTCCTCACCGACGAAGGCCGGCGGCTGTACGCCGAGATCTACCCGCGCGTGGCCGCCATCAACCGGGAGATCGTGTCCACGCTGAGCGCGAAGGAGCGTGAAATGCTCGATACGACGGTGGACATCTTGCAGGCCGAGGCCAGCCGGATGGTGGCGGCCCAGAAGGATTTGCCCCCGCCGGTGGACGGCGCGGAGTGACACGGGCGATAATGCATACCCTCATCGACGGCATGGCTGGCGCACCTTCAAGGCGCTGGTGGTGCCGGCCCTTGCTGACAGACCCGCTCCATTGCGGGGACACCTGACACATCGGGCCACCGCCGCCGTCGTTTCCCTCACCACCGATCCGGTGCACCCGCCTTCAGCTCGCGCCCTCGCAGGCCGGGGTGATCTTGACCGCTCACAAAAAGCGGCACATGGTGCTGGGCACCCCATTCCTGGAGGAGTCATCTCATGCAACTCATCGTCTCGGCCAGCCTCATCCTGGCCATCGTCATCTGGGGCGTTCTCGCCCCGGACTCATTGGCCTCGGTGTTCGACACCGCGCTGGCCGCCACCACGCGCGACTTCGGCTGGTTCTACCTCTGGGTGGTGCTCGGCCTCGTGGTCTTCGCGCTCATCCTGGCGTTCAGCCGCTATGGCGACCTCAAGCTCGGCGGCGAGGACGACGAGCCCGAGTTCTCGCTCGGCTCGTGGTTCTCCATGCTGTTCGCCGCCGGCATGGGCATTGGCCTGGTGTTCTGGGGCGTGGCCGAGCCGATCTCGCACTACGGCGGGCCGCCGCCCGGCATCGCGCCCAACACACCCGAGGCCGCCAACGCCGCCATGCGCTACAGCTTCTTCCATTGGGGCCTGCACCCCTGGGCGGTCTACAGCGTGGTGGCGCTCGCCATCGCGTTCTTCCAGTTTCGCAAGGGCGGCTCCGCGCTAGTGAGCACCTCGGTGCAGAGTCTGCCCTGGGCGCCCATGAAGAAGCTGGGCCCGGTGGTGAATGTGCTGGCGGTGATTGCCACCGCTTTCGGCGTGGCCGCCTCGCTGGGCATGGGCGCGCTCCAGATCAACAGCGGCCTCAACGCGATGTTCGGCCTGCCTGTGGGTGACGCGTCGCAAGTCGGCATCATCGTGGTGACCACCGTGCTGTTCCTCGCGTCGGCTGTCACCGGCGTCACCCGGGGCATCAAATGGCTTTCCAACATCAACCTCATGCTCGCCTCGCTGCTGGCGCTGGCAGTGTTCGCCTTCGGCCCCACCGTGGCCATCATCGATACCTTCACCACCACACTGGGCAGCTATGTGAGCGAGTTCGTGCGCATGAGCCTGCGCATGACGCCGTTCCGTGACAGCGGCTGGGTGAGCGGCTGGACCATCTTCTACTGGGCCTGGTGGGTGAGCTGGTCGCCCTTTGTGGGGCTGTTCATCGCGCGCGTCTCGCGCGGGCGCACCATCCGTGAATTCGTGCTGGGCACCATGCTCGCGCCCACGCTGGCAGCGTTCATCTGGTTCTCGGTGTTCGGCGGCACCGCGCTCCACCTGCAGATCATGCAGGGACTTCCGATCGCCGACGCGGTGAGCGCCGATGTGTCCACCGCGCTGTTCACCTTGTTCGACGCGCTGCCCATGGCGGGTCTGATGTCCGGCATCGCCACTATCCTCGTCATGCTCTTCTTCGTCACGTCGGGAGACTCAGCCACGCTGGTGCTGGGCATGATGAGCTCCGGCGGCAACGAGAACCCGAGCGCGCGCGTGAAGATCGTCTGGGGTGTGCTGATCTCGGGCATTGCCATCAGCCTGCTGCTGGCCGGTGGCCTGAAGGCCGTGCAGACCGCCACCATCGTGTTCGCTTTGCCGTTCACCGTGGTGATCGTGCTCATGGCCGTGGCCCTGTGGCGCGGCGTGCGCGACGACCACGCCGAAGACCAGCGCCGCGAGCGTGAGCTGCGCCGTCGCATGCGCAGCATGGTGGAACCTCCGCCCGCTGCATGACCATCGAACTGCTCCTCGCGCTGGGCAAGAGCTTTCTGTTCGTGTTTGCCGCGCTGCTGCCGATCCTGAACCCGGCGGCCACGGCGCCCATCTTTCTCGGCCTTACCGAGGGCGCGTCGGCATCCACGCGAGCTCTGCTGGCCCGGCGAATCGCCCGCAACATGATCTTCCTCATGGTGGGGTCCATGCTGGTGGGCAGCTACGTGCTGGATTTCTTCGGCATTTCGCTGCCCATCGTGCGCGTGGGTGGTGGGCTGATCGTGGCGTCGGCGGCGTGGCGCCTGCTCAACACCAGCCATGCCAGCGACGATCGTCGCACTGCGCTGGCCGAGGCCTTTACTCCCGATCAGGCGCGCAGACAGGCGTTCTACCCGCTCACCTTTCCCATCAGTTGTGGACCCGGCTCCATCGCAGCGGCCATCACGGTGGGCGTGGCCCTGCACGACCAGAAACTCGGCCTGTCCCTCGCCCGCATTGGCGGCGGCGTGCTCGCGGTGCTGGCCATCGGCGTCGTGCTGTACCTGGCCTTTCGCTACGCCCAGCGCCTGCTGCGGCCGCTGGGCGAGGCGGGCACGGTGATTTTCCTGCGCCTGTCGGCCTTCATCCTGCTGTGCCTGGGCGTGCAGATCGTGTGGGACGGCTTGAGTGAATTGCTCCGTGGTTTGCTGGTGATTCAGCACACGCCCCCACTTCCGGTGCGCGATGTCTCCCCCTAGACTGGGGGCTCGTTCCACCCAGGAAGGCCCGCATGAGAAGGCGAACCCGGTTGTTGCTCGCGCTCGTGGCGCTGATGACCTTGCTCTCGGCCAGTTTCCTCTGGTGGCAGTCGGAGCGCTCGCGCCACCTGCAGCGCAATCAGTTGCTCGCGCAGGCGGACCAGCGCAGCCTGCAGCTGGCCGATGCCATGGCCAACCAGGTGGGCGCGCTCATCAGCGTGCTCGACCTTGAACTGGGTGGCTTGCGCCGCGAGTGGGCGCGTGCCCCCGCGACCATCGACGTCGAGGCGCAAGCCCTGCTGGCCGCGCTGCCCACGGGCTTCGTCACGCACATCTCGCTGACCGACGCGCAGGGCTTCGTGGTCTACAACAGCCGCGGCGTGCCTGAACGGCCTTACGTGGGCGACCGCGAGCACTTTCAGTTGCTGCAGAAAACCGGTGTCGACCGGCTGGTGATCGGCAAGCCGGTGTATTCGCGGGTGGTCAACGAATGGGCTTTCGTGGTGAGCCGGCCGCTGCTGCGCGATGGCCGCTTCGACGGCACGGTGCAGTTCCTGGTGTCGACAGACTATGTATCCCGTCGGCTCGCCGCCTTGCAACTCACGCCTAAAGACGTGGTGGCCCTGGTCCACACCGACGGCACCTTCATGGCGCGCAGCCGCGACAACGCCGCCGCCATGGGCCAGCGTGTGCCGGCAGAACGGCCGTACCTTGCAACGGGCAGCAGCGAGCAGGCCGGCATCTTTCATGTGGACGGTCTGCTCGATGGCACGCCGCGCACCTACGGCTGGCGCCGCATACCCGACCATGGCCTCGTGGTGGCGATCGGGCTGGAGCGCGCTTCGGTGCTGGAGCCGGTGGAGGCGGGCCTGGCGCGCTCGCAGGCGATCACCGCCGCGCTCGCCTTGCTGCTGTTGCTGTGCGGCGGCTGTATCGTGTGGCTGCTGCTGCGGGCCGAGCGCTCGCAGGTGGCGCTGAAAGAGAGCGAAGCGCGCCTGAAGGAAGCGCAGAAACTCGCCCGGCTGGGCAGCTGGCAACTGGACCTGCACGACAACCGCCTGAACTGGTCCGACGAGATCTTTCGCATTCTCGAAGTCGACCCGACCGAGTCGCCTTCCTACAAGCACTTCATCGAGGCGGTCCATCCGGACGATCGCGCGCTCATCAACCGCACCTACAAGACCTCGGTGGAGGGCCGCCAGCCGTACGAGGTGGTGCACCGCCTCCTGATGCGGGATGGCCGGGTGAAACACGTGCGCGAGGCCGGCTTCACCCAGTTCGATAGCGAGAAGCCCGCGCGCAGCGTGGGCACCGTGCAGGACATCACCGAGGTGCACCTGGCCGAAGAGGCCCTGCGCAAGCTCAATGAAGAGCTGGAGACCCGCGTGGCCGAGCGCACGCGCGAGCTCTCGGTGGTCAACCGCGAACTCGAAGCCTTCACCTACAGCGTCTCCCACGACCTGCGCACGCCGCTGCGCACCATCGACGGTTTTGCCCGCCTCGTGGAAGAAGACGATGGCGACCGGCTGAGCGCGCAGGGGCGCAGCCACTTGCGCCGCATCATCACCGCCGTGCACCGCATGAGCCAGCTCACCTCGGACCTGCTGGCGCTGGCGCAGATCAGCCGCGCCGAGTTGCACCGCGAGCCGGTGGACTTGAGCGCCATGGCCCGCACGGTGGCCGACGAACTGGCGCGCAGCGATGCCGGTCGCACCGTGGCGTGGCACATCGAAGCGGGCCTGCAGGTGACGGCCGACCCCGGCCTGATGCGCGTGGTGCTGGAGAACCTGCTGGGCAATGCGTGGAAGTACACCAGCCAGACCGCGCAGGCCCGCATCGAATTCGTGCGCAGCTCGCGCACCGAAGTTGGCGGGCAGGAAGAATTCTGCGTGCGCGACAACGGCGCCGGATTCGACATGACCTACGCCGCCCAGCTCTTTGAACCCTTCAAGCGGCTGCACCGCCAGCATGAGTTTGATGAAGGCACGGGCTTTGGCCTGGCCACCGTCCACCGCGTCATCGAACGCCACGGCGGGCGCGTGCGCGGCGAAGGTGTGGTGGGGCAGGGCGCGGCGTTTTACTTCAGTGTGGCCGCGCCCGGCCGCTGAGGTTCACCTCAGGTCGTAGCGGTCCAGGTTCATCACCTTGGTGAAGGCTGCCGCGAAATCGCGCACGAAGTCCTTCTGCGCATCGCTGGCGGCGTACACCTCGGCGAGCGCCCGCAGCACCGAGTTCGAGCCGAACACCAGGTCCACGGCGGTGCCGGTCCATTTGAGCGAGCCATTGGCGCGGTCGCGGCCTTCGAGCACGCCGGGTGTGGTGGCGGATTTCGTCCACACCGTGCGCATGTCCAGCAGGTTCACGAAGAAGTCGTTCGTCAGCGTGCCGGGCTGGTGGGTGAACACGCCGTGCGCGGTCTGGCCGGCGTTTGCGTTGAGCGCGCGCAAGCCACCGATGAGCACCGTCATCTCGGGGGCGGTCAGCGTCAGCAGGTTGGCCTTGTCGAGCAGGCGCTCGGCCACCGAGCCTTCGAGCCCGGCCTTGGCGAAGTTGCGGAAGCCGTCGGTGGTGGGCTCCATCACGGCAAAGGCCTCCACATCGGTCTGCTCCTGCGAAGCATCGGTGCGCCCGGGCGAGAACGGCACCACCACCGCGTGCCCTGCCTTCTTCGCCGCTTCTTCCACCGCAGCGGAGCCGGCCAGCACGATCAGGTCGGCCAGAGAAATCTTCTTGCCACCCGACTGCGCGCCGTTGAACTCCTGTTGAATCGCCTCCAGTTTCTGCAGCACTTTGGCCAGCTCGGCCGGCTGGTTCACTTCCCAGTCTTTCTGCGGCGCCAGGCGGATGCGCGCGCCGTTGGCGCCACCGCGTTTGTCCGATCCCCGGAAGGTGGAGGCCGATGCCCACGCCGTGATGACCAGTTGAGAAACCGACAGGCCCGAGGCCAGCACCTTGGCCTTCAGCGCAGCCACATCGGCGTCGTTCACCAGCGCGTGGTCCACCGCCGGCACCGGGTCTTGCCAGATCAGCTCTTCCTTCGGCACCAGCGGGCCGAGGTAGCGGGAGAGCGGTCCCATGTCGCGGTGCGTGAGCTTGAACCAGGCGCGCGCGAACGCGTCGGCAAACTCCTGCGGGTTCTGGTGGAAATGGCGCGAGATTTTTTCGTACGCGGGGTCCATGCGCAGCGCCAGGTCTGCGGTGGTCATCATCGGCGCGTGGCGCTTCGATGGGTCGTGCGCGTCGGGCACCAGCGTGGCGGCCGCAGGATCTTTGGGTTTCCACTGGTGGGCGCCGGCAGGGCTCTTCGTGAGTTCCCATTCGTGGCCGAACAGGGTGTCGAAGTAGCTCATGTCCCACTGGGTCGGGGTGGGCGTCCACGCGCCCTCGATGCCGCTGGTGATGGTGTTCACGCCATGGCCGGCGCCAAAGCTGTTCTTCCAGCCCAGGCCCTGTTCTTCCAGCGTGGCGCCTTCGGGTTCCTTGCCCATGTACTGGCCCGGGTCGCCGGCGCCGTGGCTCTTGCCGAAAGTGTGGCCACCGGCCACCAGCGCCACGGTTTCATAGTCGTCCATCGCCATGCGGGCAAACGTGTCGCGAATGTCGCGCGCCGAGCCCAGCGGGTCCGGCCTGGCGTTGGGGCCTTCCGGGTTCACGTAAATCAGGCCCATCTGCACCGCGCCCAGCGGGTTCTCCAGATCGCGGTCGCCGGTGTAGCGTTTGTCGCCCATCCATTCGGCTTCGGGACCCCAGTAGATGTCTTCGGGTTCCCACACGTCGGGCCTGCCACCGGCGAAGCCGAAGGTCTTGAAGCCCATCGAATCCAGCGCCACGTTGCCGGTCAGGATCATCAGGTCGGCCCACGATAGCTTGCGCCCGTATTTCTGCTTGATCGGCCACAGCAGGCGGCGCGCCTTGTCCAGGTTGCCGTTGTCTGGCCAGCTGTTGAGCGGCGCGAAACGCTGCGTGCCCGAGCCCGCGCCGCCACGCCCATCGGCAATGCGGTAGGTGCCGGCGCTGTGCCACGCCATGCGGATGAAGAACGGCCCGTAGTGCCCGTAGTCGGCCGGCCACCAGTCCTGCGAATCGGTCATCAGCGCGTGCAAGTCCTTGATCACCGCGTCCAGGTCCAGCGTCTTGAATTCTTTGGCGTAGTCGAATTCATCCCCCATGGGGTCGTTCAGCGGCGAGTGCTGGTTGAGCAGCTTCACGTTGAGCTGGTTGGGCCACCAGGTGGCGTTGGTGGAAGCACCGCCGATGGTGTTGCGGGGGGCGCCCGAAAAGGGGCACTTGGCTTCGGTGGACATGGGTTTCTCCATTGAGGTTGTTGTTGATCGACAGGTGAACAGGCAGTCTAGGCGCTGCTCACGCATCGTTCAATGAAGTTTTCCCAATGGCGGCCATAGCCAGAGGGTGCGCCAGCACTGCCTCTCGGGGTTCAGTCGCGCAGCACGTCGCGGATCGAAGGGTCCTTGTCGAACTGTGACTTGGCAAACGGGCAGAGCGCGATCACCTTGGTCTTCGACTCGCGGGCCCAGGTCACCAGCGCATCCAGCAATTGGCGCCCCACACCCTGGCCCTTCAGGCTTTCGTCCACCTCGGTGTGGTCGATCACGATCAACGATTCGTTGACGCGGCTGTAGGTCATCTCGGCCAGGCGCTTTCCTTCGTGCTGGAACACGAACGCGCCTTTTGATCCTGTTTCCTGTTGCTGAATGGGATGGGTCACGGAGGGTCTCCTGGGTCAGGCCAGCACGTCGCGAATGGAGGCATCGCGATCGAACTGCACTTTCACATACGAGCAGACGGGCACCACCTTGGTGTGGTTCTCGCGCGCCCACGCCACCATCGCGTCCTGCAGCTGGCGCGCCACGCCCTGGCCGCGCAGGCTCGGGTCCACGAAGGTGTGGTCCACCACCACCAGTGAAGGATTGGTTCGGGTGTAGGTCATTTCGGCAATGCGCCGGCCGTCGCGCTGAATGACGAAAGCGCCGCGCGACGCGCTCTCCTGATGCTGGATGGGGAGTGTCATGGGGGTAGTTTGCCTCAGCAGAATGCATCGCACCTGCGCTCGCGCACGAGCCCTGTCAACGGGCCTGGGCTTTCTTGCGTGAGGCGCGCGGAGCCGCCTCGGCAGGCAACGACACCGTGTCAAAAAATGCCTTCACCATGCGCATGGTCCGCCGCTCCGCCAGGCACACCACGTGCGCGTAGGTGAAGATGTCCGAGTCGCTGATGCTCACCATGTGCAGGCCCGGGCCGGGCACGAACTCCACCGTGGACACCGCCGCGATGCCGATGCCTTGCGACACGGCTTCGCGGATCACCTCGCGGCTGCTGATCTCCATCACCACCTCGGCCTCCACGCCGGCCTTCTGCATCGCCAGCTCCAGCGCCTTGCGCGTGGTGGAACCGTGTTCGCGCAGGATCATGCGCTCGCCCTCCAGCTCTGCCAGGCGGATGCTGCGGCGGCGCGCGAAGCGGTGGCTGGTGGAGGTGAAGATGCCCACGGGGTGGCGGCTGAACGGCACCGAGAGGAAACGGTCGTCCTTCACCAGTTGCGCGAGCACGCCCACGTCGGCGCGGTAGTCGAGCAGGCGGTCCAGCACGTCCTGCGAGTTGCCGGTGCTCACGCTCACCTTGATGTCGGGGTAGTGCTGGCTGAAGTCGGCCAGCATCTGCGTGACGTGAAACGGCCCCACCGCCGCCACCCGCAGCAGGCCGGTGCGCAGCTCGCCCGCATCGCCCAGCAGGCTCACTGCATCCGATTCCAGACTGAAGATCTGCTGTGCCAGCTGCATCAGTTGTTCACCGAGTTGCGTGAGCTGCACGCGCCGACCGCTGCGGTGAAACAGCTCCACCTTGTAGGCCTCCTCGAGAAACCGAACCTGCGTGGTGATGGTGGGCTGGCTCACGTGCAGATGCTCTGCCGCCTTCGTGAAACTGCCCATGCGGGCCACCGCATAGAACGATCGGAGCTGGGTGAGTCGCATATAAAAAATGAATGGAAGTGGCGAAATCTTTGAATTGGTCGAATTGTGAATGAGGTGGTTTACTGCGTCCAGAGCGGTGCAGGAGTCATAAGAACCACCGTCCGCTCGTGGATTTTCATCAATGTCACAGGCGTGTCATGTCCGGCTGAAAAACTCCAAGCCGGGCAATTCCGCCCAGCCAAAGATGGAGAAATTTCATGACAGTACAACGCACTGGAGACAAGCTCATGATGAATCGCAGAAAGGTGCTGCTAGGCACCGCCGCCGCCGTGGCAGGCTCGCTGACCTTCCCGGTCCGCGCACAGCAAGTCCTCACCGTGGGGCTCATCCCCTCTGAAGACTCCCGCGCCATGATCGCCAACAGCCAGAAGATGATGGACATGCTCGCCAACGCGCTGGGCATGCCGGTGAAGCCCTTCGTGGCGGCCGACTACAACGGCGTCATCGAGGCCCTGCGCTCCAAGCGCCTGGATGTGGCCTACCTGGGGCCGTTCTCGTATGTGCTCGGCGCCACCATCGCCCCCATCGAGGCGTTCGCCGTGGCCGAGACCAAGAAGGCCGGGCGCACCTTCTACCACAGCCAGATCATTGCCCACAAGGACAGCGGCATCAAGACGGTGGCCGATCTCAAGGGCAAGAACTTCGCCTTTGTCGATCCCAGCTCCACCTCCGGCCACCTCTTCCCCAAGGCCGGCCTCATGAAAGCCGGGTTCGATTCCGACAAGGATTTCGGCCGTGTCATTTTCTCGGGCTCGCACGACTCCAGCGCGATTGCCGTGCAGAACAAGAAGATCGACGCTGCCGCAATCGCCGACCGCATCCTGGACGCCGCCATCAACAAGGGGCTGGCGAAACGCGAGGACCTGGTCGAGGTGTGGAAGTCCGATCCGATCCCCGAGTCGCCCACCGTGTGGCGCACCGACCTGCCGGCCGATCTGAAGAAGCGCGTGCAGGCCGCCTTCCTGCAGGTGAAGGACATCCCGTGGTCGGATCAAGGTCTGCTCAACGGTTTCCACCCCACCAACGACGCCGCCTACAACGTGATTCGCGACACGGCCAAGCTGCTCAATCTCGATCTGAGGAAGATGAAATGATCGAGATCCGCAACCTGACCAAGCGCTACGGCGATTTCGTCGCGCTGCACGACGTGAGCCTGACCGTTGCCAAGGGGGAGTTCGTCGTCATCCTCGGCGCCTCGGGCGCGGGCAAGTCCACGCTGCTGCGCTGCATCAACCACCTCGCCGAACCATCGGCCGGCGAAATCCGCGTGGACGGTGAACTCTCGCGTGGTGACCGCTCAGGCTTGCGGAAAGTGCGCCGGGATGTGGCCATGATCTTTCAGCACTACAACGTGGTGCCACGCCTCTCGGTGCTGAAGAACGTGCTCACCGGTCGCCTGGGCTCCATGCCGGCGCTGCTCTCGTGGTTCCAGCTCTTTCCGCGCGAAGACATCGACGCCGCGCGCGAGTGCCTGCGCCGCGTGGAGCTGGAGCACAAGGCCGATGTGCGCACCGACACGCTCTCGGGCGGTCAGAAGCAGCGGGTGGGCATTGCCCGCGCGCTGGCGCAACGGCCCAAGGTGATCCTGGCCGACGAGCCCGTGGCCAGCCTTGACCCCAAGACCTCGCGCAAGGTGCTGCGTTACCTGCAGCAAGCCAGCCAGGAATCGGGCATCACCGTCATCTGCAACCTGCACCAGGTGGACTACGCCTGCGAGTTCGCCCAGCGCGTCATCGGCGTGTCGGCGGGTCGTATTGTGTTTGAAGGCCGGCCCGAAGAACTCACCGAAGAGGTGTTGCAGCGCATCTACCCCGGCGGCTTCGAAGCACCCAACTGCGCCGTGCCCGGCGCCGCGCCTGCGGACACGAGCGCCACCGCCGCCATCGAGTCCACCCCTGTCGCCAGGCGACCCACCCCTGAACTGGCTCTGGAGCAATCATGATCGCCATCGGACGCTACAACCTTCTCGTCGCCAAGAGCGGCGGCAACGACGGCTGGTGGAAATACGTGGCCAGCGCCGTGGCGCTGGTGGGCGTGATCTGGTGGGCCGCCATCGGCAGCCAGGTCAGCTTCAACGAACTCGCCAAAGGCGCGCCCTGGATCGGCGACTTCCTCTCGCGCATGTTCCCGCCCAACTGGGAGTTCGCGAGCAAGCTGGTGAAGCCGGCCATCGAAACCGTGCAGATCGCCATCTGGGGCACGTTGCTGGCCATCGTGCTGGCGGTGCCCATGTGTTTCCTGGCCGCGCGCAACATCTCGCCCAACATCGCGGTGTTCCACTTCATGCGGCAGGTGCTCAACATCATGCGCGGCATCAACGAGATCATCCTCGCGCTGATCTTCGTGGCGGCGGTGGGTCTGGGTCCTTTCCCCGGTGTGCTGGCCCTCGCGCTGCACGGTGCCGGCATGCTGGGAAAGTTCTTTGCCGAGTCCATCGAAGACATCGATCAGGGCCCGATCGAGGCGCTGCGCTCCACCGGCGCCGGACCGATCCAGATCATCATCTTCGGCGTGCTGCCGCAGGTGGTCACCGCGTGGATCGCCGTCATTCTCTACCGCTTCGAAACCAACCTGCGCCAGGCCACCGTGCTGGGCATGGTGGGCGCGGGCGGCATCGGCTTTGAACTGGTGGGCAGCATGAAGCTGTTCCAGTACCAGGACACGGCCACCTGCATTCTGGTGATTGTGGCCATGGTCATGACCGCCGACTACGTTTCCAGCAAGCTGCGCGCCTGGATCCAACAAGGAGCTCGTTGATATGGCACCGGACAATTTCAAGCTCAAGGTCAACGACCGCGAGTACAGCAAACCCACCCAGCCCGTGGTGGTGGTTTGCGTCGATGGCTGCGAGCCCGACTACATCACCCAGGCCATCCAGGCGGGTGTGGCGCCCTTCATGCAGAAGATGCTGGCCAAAGGCACCTCGCTGGTGGGCGACTGTGTGGTGCCCAGCTTCACCAACCCCAACAACCTGTCCATCGTGACCGGTGCGCCGCCTTCGGTGCATGGCATCTGCGGCAACTACTTTCTGGACATGGCGCTGGGCAAGGAAGTGATGATGAACGACCCGGCCTACCTGCGCGCCGAAACCCTGCTGGCCGCGTTCTCCCGCGCCGGGGCCAGCGTGGCGGTGGTCACGGCCAAGGACAAACTGCGCACGCTGCTGGGCCACCAGCTGCAGGGCGGCATCTGCTTCTCGGCCGAGAAGGCCGACAAGGCCACCGTGGCCGACAGCGGCATCGACCAGGTGCTGGAGATGGTGGGCAAGCCCGTGCCCTCGGTGTACAGCGCTGATTTGAGCGAGTTCGTGTTTGCGGCTGGCGTGAAGCTGCTGGAAACGCGACGCCCCGATCTGATGTACCTCTCCACCACCGACTACGTGCAGCACAAGTGCGCACCCGGAACGCAGGGCGCCAACGACTTCTACGCCATGATGGACGGCTACCTGGCGCAACTCGATGCGCTGGGCGCGGTGATCGCACTCACCGCCGACCACGGCATGAGCCCCAAGACCGACGCCGCCGGCCAGCCCCGCGTGGTTTACCTGCAGGAGGTGATGGACGCCACCGCGGGTGGCGACGGCAGCCGCGTCATTCTGCCCATCACCGATCCCTATGTGGTGCACCATGGCGCGCTGGGTTCGTTTGCCACCGTGTACCTGGCCCCGGGCGTGAACGCACGCGCCGTGGCCAGCGCGCTCATGACGCACGACGGCATCGAGACCGTGCTCACGCGCGAGGAGGCCGCCGAACGCTTCGAGTTGCCGCCCGACCGCATCGGTGACCTCGTGGTGGTGTCGGACCACCTCACGGTGCTGGGGACCCGCGCCGCCGAGCACGACCTGAGCGGCCTCACCGTGCCGCTGCGCTCGCACGGTGGCCTGTCCGAACAGAAGGTGCCGCTGCTGTTCAACCGCCAGCTGCAGGGTTTGATTCCTGGGCGTCGCTTGCGCAATTTCGACATCTTCGACCTGGCGCTCAACCACGCCATGGCCAATACCACCGCCTAGAGGCACTCCATGACCGCGAACTACTTCAACCCCGTGCAGAGCGTGTACGGGCCGGGAGCCCTGCTGTCCCTGCCGAAGCTGCTGGCTGGCCGCAAGGCCGCGCTGGTGACGTTTCCCGAGGCACGACAACTCGGCTTGCTGACGCGCATCGAAAGTGTGCTGGGTGCCCAACTGGCGTGCGTGATTGACCAGGTGCTGCCCAACCCGGACGTGGCCGAACTCGCCCACACCTATGAAAGTTTCTGGCGCGACCACGCCGATGTGGAGGTGATCGTGGCCGTGGGTGGCGGCAGCGCCATCGACACCGCCAAGGCGCTGATGGTGGGCACGGCCAGTGGACGCTTCAACGAACTCGTGGACCTGCTCGCCACCGGCGCCGCCTTTGTGCCGCACGCCACCAAAGCGCTGATCGCCGTGCCCACCACGGCCGGCACCGGCAGCGAGGTGACGCCCTGGGCCACCATCTGGGACCGCGGGCGGCAAAAGAAATATTCGTTGCACCTGCCGCAGACCTGGCCCAGCGTGGCGCTGATCGATCCCGAGTTGATGCTCTCGCTACCCGCCTCGGTGACGCTGCAGAGCGGGCTCGACGCGCTCTCGCACGCGCTCGAATCGATCTGGAACGTCAACGCCAACCCGATGTCGGACACGCTGGCCATCTCGGCCGTGCAGGACATCCTGGACGTGTTGCCGCGCCTCATGCGCGAGCTGGGCAGCGTGGAGCTGCGCGGGCGCATGGCGCTGGCCGCGCTCAAGGCCGGTATGGCGTTCTCCAACACCAAGACGGCGCTGGCGCATTCGATCTCGTATGAAATGACGCTGCGCTATGGCATTCCGCACGGCATTGCGTGCTCGTTCTCGCTGCCCATGGTGCTGGAGCGCGCCATTGGCCACCGCGCCGACCGCGATGCCGTGCTCACCCAGGCACTGGGCCTGCCGCTGGCCGACGCACCCGCGCGCCTCGAGCGCTTCATCGAAAACCTCGGAGTGAAGACGCGATTCAGCGACTACGGAGTGAGCGACGAAGAAGCCGAACAGATGGTGCTGCACGCCCAGGGCGGCGCACGCGGCAAGAACTTCATTGGCACCGCCGAGGAGATCCTGGCATGAACGCACGCAACCCCCTGCGCGACAGCGAACACTTTCGAGCCGAGTCGCTGCGCATCGGCGGCGAGCGCATCGCCCGCGACCGCCACCTCGATGTGATCAGTCCATTCAGCCGCGAGCGCGTGGGCACCGTGCCCCTGGCCACGCTCGACGACGTGAAGAGCGCCTACCGCATCGGCAACGCCTACCAGGCCACGCTCACGCGCTACGAGCGTTCCAGCATCCTGCAGAAAGCTTCTGCGTTGTTGCGTGCGCGCGCCGAAGAAGCGTCCACCCTCATCACGCTCGAATCGGGCTTGTGCAAGAAGGATTCGATGTACGAGATCGGCCGCGTGGCCGACGTGATGGTGTTCGGCGCCAACGAGGCGCTGCGCGACGACGGGCAGGTGTTCAGCTGCGACCTGACGCCGCACGGCAAGAAGCGCAAGGTGATCACCATGCGCGAACCGCTGCAAGGCGTGATCACCGCCATCACCCCGTTCAACCACCCCATGAACCAGGTGGCGCACAAGGTGGTGCCCAGCATCGCCACCAACAACCGCATGGTGCTCAAGCCGTCGGAAAAAGTGCCGCTGTCAGCCTACTTTCTCGCCGACATCCTCTACGAGGCGGGCCTGCCGCCCGAGATGTTCCAGGTGATCACCGGCGACCCGCGCGAGATTGCCGACGAGATGCTGACCAACGAGCACGTGGACCTGATCACCTTCACCGGCGGCGTGCCCATCGGCAAATACATCGCGTCCAAAGCCGGCTACCGCCGCATCGTTCTGGAACTCGGTGGCAACGACCCGCTGATCGTGATGGAAGACGCCGATCTGGACAAGGCTTCAGACCTGGCGGTGCAGGGCTCGTACAAGAATTCCGGCCAGCGCTGCACGGCCGTGAAACGCATGCTCGTGCACGAAGCCGTGGCGGCCGACTTCACCGAGCTCGTGGTGGAAAAAACCCGCCGCTGGAAACACGGCGACCCCATGGATGCCACCATGGACATGGGCACCGTGATCGACGCGCAGGCCGCCGCACGCTTTGAAGAACTGGTGAATGAAGCCGTGAGTCAGGGCGCCCGCGTGCTCACCGGCAACCAGCGCGACGGCGCACTCTATTCGCCCACCGTGCTCGACCGTGTGCGGCCCGAGATGACCCTGGTGCGCGAAGAAACCTTCGGCCCCGTCTCGCCCATCGTCACGTTCAAGAACATCGACGAAGCCATCACCATCTCCAACGGCACGGCGTACGGCCTCTCGTCCGGCATCTGCACCAACCGCATGGACTACGCCACCCGGTTCGCACACGAGCTGAAGGTGGGCACCGTGAACCTGTGGGAAGTGCCCGGCTACCGCATCGAACTCACCCCCTTCGGCGGCATCAAGGACTCGGGCCTGGGCTACAAGGAAGGCGTGCAGGAAGCGATGAAATCGTTCTGCAACGGGAAGACGTTCACGCTGCCCTGGTGACGCCGCAGGATCGCCTGTTCACGGGGCGGGAGGTTTTTTCCGAAGCTTGAACCTCTCGGGGTCGATCGGTCGCATCACCTTGAAGTACTGCGGCGAATCATCGCGCGGCGCTGCCGGCTCTACCCGCGCACGTTGCCATGTCTTGCCCGTGGGTGTGGGCACGTCGGCGAAGGTCCTGTTTCTGGGCACGGTGCAATCTGTCTGCCAGGGCAGCGGGCTTACGCCGAGTTCGACCTGCAGGCGTTGATCCAGCACCTCGGTGTGCTCGTCCACTTTCGCGAACAGCGACCGCAGGCCGCTGTGCAGGCCGTTGTAGGGATCTTGCGGGGGATCCTGCACGGGACGCTGGCGAAGGCGCTGAATGGCGATCTCGTGCAGCCGGTGGCTCGTCATGTCGTTCGCCACGGTGGCGGCGGTGGGCAGTCCACGCAGCAGCTTGCGCATGCCGATGCCTGTGTACCGGAACCCTTTCCCAGCCTCGTGGTGAATGTTCCAGAGCGCGGCACGGTGAGGCGTGCGCGATGGATGGAGCTCCACCAGCAAGCCCAGTTTCGCCGCCTCGCACGCCATCCACTCCAGCGCCAGGTCTGACAGGTCGCTCTCATGGGCCGGGTAGCTCCCGCCCACGTCGGAATGTGCGCCCGGGAACCACACCTGCAGCAGCGACTGGTACCCATGGCACTTGTCGGCGAACAGGAGCGGCTCGAAGAGTTTGCGCACTTCGTGCAGGGCCAGCGCGTGGCGCACATGGGATACGTAGTCGGGCACGCGCGTGTCGTGAAAGGTCGTGTCCAGCGACGGGTGCAGCCATTGCACGCTGCGGTGCACGCCGTGCATGGCCACCGTGTCCCATACCCCGATCATGTGGATGGAAAGATCGGTGCCGCGCTCGCGGTCTGCCGGGCTCGGATGCCCCAGCCTGCGCATCACCCGCTGCAGGTTGCCGCCGTGTTCATAGGCGTGAAAGGCTTCTTCCACATGGGCGATGTCGCGTTGCAGAAGAATGCCCACCTTCTGCAGGAACCCGGCCAGCGAACGCACCGCGTAGGCGCCCCGGCTGAAGCCGAACAGGTAGACGTTGTCGCCGCGTTCGTAGTGCTGCACCAGGAAGGCGTAGGCCTCCTTGATGCGCCGGGCAATGCCATAGCCCAGCGCCGCACCGGCCAGGTTGCCCAGCTTGCGGTGCAGCAGCTTCGGCGGGTGCTTCAGGCGCGCGGCGACCAGCCAGGACGGTGGAAGCCGGTGCGGCTTGTCGGTGCCCACGCCCTCGATGTAGTGCTGCTCCTGCGCCCGCCGGGCCTGCGGGTCATCTGCCGCGGCCTTCGTCATTCTGGAAAGCAGCAACACGTTCGACGCGTCTTTCGCGCTGTCGTCGTTGCCCGATCCATCGATGAAGAGCACGATGTTTCTGGCCATGTTCAACGCTTGCGCACGGCGCCTGGCGTGTCTCCGTATTGCTGTCTGAAGCGCCGGTAGAAGGTGGAGGTTTCCCGAAACCCCACCGCAAAGCCGATTTCTGCCGTGCCCACATGGCGCGAACCGGGGTCGCGCAGCAGCGCGTGGGCGCGAGCCAGGCGGGTGCGGGTCAGGAATTCGTGGAAGCTGTGATCGGAGAGTTCGAACAATTGGTGCAGCGCGCGCAGCGACAGGCCGAATTCGGTGGCCACCCGTTCGGGTGTGAGCGCCATGTCGGAACAGCGCAGTTCCACATCCCGCATCACCCGCTGCAGCAGAGCGCGGCGTCGCGCCAGTCGCGCGGGCTCGCGGGTGCTGGCAGCTGGGCCTGCGGCTTCTGCCACCAGGGCAGACAAGGTTCCGCAGGCCAGTGCCAGCGCGTCGGGTGAAAGGCCGGCGTGGTGGCGCAGCAGCGCATCGAGCCAGCTGGCGATCAGCGAGCGCGCTGGCAGCTCACGGCCGATCCGCCGCATCGGCAGCTCGCCGTGGTGCGGCGCCAGCCAGGGCTGCAGGCTCGCGCGATCGATGCGCCAGAGACGGAAGTCGAACGGACCGTCGGTGCCGGTGCTGAACGCAATGTTGGGGTCGGCGATCACGATGTCGCCAGGCTCGGCCACGCAGCGCTGGCCCTTCTGTTCAAACCAGGCCCGGCCGCGCCGCTGCAGATAGACGTAGTAGGTGTCGCTCGGCCGCTCGCCGATGTCCTGATCGCGCCGCTGTACCAGATGGCCCTCGCACACGATGTCGGTCACGTCCAGGGAGCCCAGTTGCCGCCGGGCAATGGCGCCTTGAAAAGGCGTTCGCGTGCGGCGTTGCGGAGTCAGTGCGTACACATGCTGGCGGCACGCCTCGCGCCAGAGATCGAAACGCTGAGCGGGCGGCGCGTTTTCGGTGGACCACTCCATGACCATGGCGGATACCTCTTGTTGGGGGCGCGGCTGGAGGGCGGCCCCATCGCGCACGGGAGTATCGAATATTCCGTTGAAACGAACAAGTTCGCGTGAATAGTTACGTAAAACGAATGCTTACGAATTTGCGCTGGTTGCCAAGGCCCTTTGCGCTCGCTGCGAAGACGGCGGCGATCGGGCGATTGAAGATGCAAGGGTGTTCAACGAATCCCCCCCGACCGTCCTGATCGCGGACGACCACGCACTCGTGCGCGACGGCATGCGCGGGCTGGTCGCTGCCTGGCTGGGCGATGCGCACTGCATCGAGGTCGGCGATGGCGACGCGCTGATGCGTGCGGCAGCGGCGCATCCTGCGGCACGACTGGCGCTGGTGGATCTGAACATGCCCGGCATGGAGCGTGGATTCCGGCTGGCCGAGCTGGCGCACCGGCATCCGGGTCTGCCGCTGGTGGTGATCTCGGCGCTGACCTCGCCCGATGTGGTGCGCCGCTCGCTGGACATGGCCACGGTGCATGCGTTCGTGCCCAAGAGTGCGCCCTCCGAGCAGATCGGTGCCGCGATCGACGCCGCCCTGGAGGGCCGCAAGCTGCCCTATGCGCACCGCGCACCCGAGGCGCGGCGGCCCGATGTGGTGCTCACACCGCGCATGGAAGAGGTGCGCCAGTTGTTGCGCCAGGGCATGAGCAACAAGCTGATTGCGCGCACGCTGGGCATCAGCGAAGGCACGGTGAAGAACCACATGAGCGAAATCTTCAAGGCGCTGCAGGTCTCCAACCGGACGCAGGCGGCGCAGCTCGACGCCGATACCCTGTGACGCCCGTTCGGGACGAGCAACCCGACCCCGAGGACAGCGCCCACACGGTGGCCTCGCTGTGGGCGCTGCGCGCCTGCGAGCTGTTGTGCTTCTTCATGTTCGCCACCGCGCTGCCCTGGCAGCAGCCGGCGGCGTGGTTCGCCATCATTGCCAGCATGGGCGTGCTCCGCTGGTGGCATGTGAACCGGCCCGCGTTCCGTGCGCGACCCAAGGCACATCGCCAGCGCGTCTACCGCATCTACATGTGGGTGCTGATGTCCTTCGTGGGCAGCTCCTGCTACTTCCTGTATGTGCCGGACAACGTGCCCATCCTTGCGGTCCTCGTGAGCTACCTGCTGGGCAATGCCACCCTGATCGCAGTTCGGCTGACGGGCGATGCCGTGCGCACCACCATCGCGCTGTGCCTGGCGGTGTTGCCCACCTCCGTTCGCCTGATCGTGGATGGCCTGGGCGGCAACTCGTTGCTGGCACTGATGGGGGTGGGTGGTTTCCTCATGACCATCACCATGGTGTTTCTCTCGCGCGCGCAAGAATTCGGCGTGATGCGGCAGGTCGAGCAGCGGCGGCGCGCCGAAGCGGCGGCCGACACCGTCGCCGCCCTGGGCCTGGCGAAATCCCGTTTTTTTGCGGCAGTCAGCCACGACCTGCGCCAGCCAGTGCATGCCATCGGCCTCTACCTCACGCCGCTGGCCAACCTCGCTGAACGAGCGCAGGACGCCGCTGCGCAACGTGCCATCGAAGGCATCACGCAATCGTGGCGCGCGCTTGACGATCTGCTGTCTCAGGTGCTGGACCTCACCCGCATGGACTCCGGCGCCGTGCAGGCCGAGCTGCGGTCGACCGAAATTGCGCCGCTGGTGGACAGCCTGCTGCGCCAGCACAGCGCGGTGGCCGAGGCGGCGGGCGTGCGCATCGTCACCCTGGTGCGCCCCGATGCCTTTGCGATGGCCGATGGACTGATGCTGTTTCGCGTGCTCTCCAACCTGCTGGACAACGCCATCAAGTTCTCGCCGCCAGGTACCACCGTGCTGGTGGCGCTGCGATCGGGTGGCAAGCGCTGGCGGCTGCAGGTGCGCGACGCGGGCATGGGCATGGCGGCCGATGCGCAGGTCCGCATCTTCGAGGAGTTCGTTCAGATACACAACGAAGCCCGCGACCGCCGACAGGGTCTCGGGCTGGGGCTGGCGATTGCGCGGCGCCTGGCCTTGTTGATGAATGGCGACATTGCGGTGCGCTCAGCGCTGGGACGCGGAACGAGCATGACGGTGTCGCTGCCACGCGCCTTGCCGCCGCCCGACGCCGAACCCGCGCCGGTGCAGGCTTCCACCGTGTCAGGGGGCCTCTTGCCCTTGCTGGGGCCGGCCTCGCCGAGGCCTGTGTTCAACATGGAGCGCGTGCTGCTGGTCGAGGACGATGCGCTGGTGGCCGAGGCGACGCGCGATCAGCTGGCGCACTGGGGTCTGCAGGTGCTGCATGTGGAGACCGCCGACGCGGCGATGGCGCAAGCGGCGTTTGGTCAGGTGGCCATTTGCGATGTGCGCCTGCCGCATGCGGCGTCGGGTCTGGCGCTCGCGCTGAACCTGCGTGAGCTGGGTCAGAAGGTGCTGCTCATCAGTGGTGAAACACACGCCACGCTGCGCGAAGCGGCGTCGCGCCATGGGCTGCCGCTGCTGATCAAGCCGGTGTCGGGGGCGCAACTGCTCTCGGCCTTGCAGAGCCTGTAATTGTTCTTTGGTCAGTGCGTGGCAACGCGCTGGACATGACCAATTTCACATGGTCGTGCGAGGCACCCGTCGGTAGATTCCTTATCACCCCACACACGCCGTGCGCGGGGCCGATCCCAAGGAATCTTCATGAGGCACCAGTTCTCACCCGATCTCGAATCTCCCCATGCCGCCACGGTGGCGGCGTGCCTGCGGCCGCCGCGTGCAGGGCGATTCGCCGACACCAGCGCGTCGACTGCAATGCGCCGCATCTACCGCTGGCTGTGCCGCTTTGCGCCCACGCTGGCCGCTCACCTCGCCTTCAAGCAACTCGCCACCCCGCCGCGAAGCGCGCCTGGCCAGTGGCCCGTGGCCATTCGCGACATCACGCGGACGCGGCGCCTGAGCGCTGGCGGGAATGGGCTCGCCGTGTACGAATGGGGGCAGGGCCCGGCGGTGCTGCTGGTGCATGGCTGGGGCTCCAACGCCACCCACCTGGGGCGCCTGGTGCAACCGCTGTTGAACGCAGGTTTCAAGGTCATTGCTTTCGACGCACCAGCGCATGGGCGGTCCACCGGCCGCTCGACCGACATGGTGGCTTACGCCAACGCGGTGGCGGTCGTGGCGCGCGATGCGGGCCGGCTGCACGCGGTGATCGGCCATTCTTTCGGTGCCGCGATGGCGATGTACGCCGCGCGAGACTGGGGCATCACCGCCGGGCGACTCGTGCTCGTGAGCTCGTTCAACGACTGCAACTGGTTCCTGGAGATGTTCGCGCGGCATGTCGGCCTCACGCCCGAGGTGTTGCGGCGCACGCGCGAGCTGCTCACGCAGCGTTACGGCGGCCGCCTCGACTGGGCGCGCATGTCGGTGACCGAGATGCTGCGCCAGGCGCATCTGCCCACGCTGGTGGTGCACGACGAGAACGACGAGGAGATTCCCTTCGAGCACGGTCTTGGCATGGCGACCGCACTGCAGACCACCCAGCTCAAGGCCACGCGCGGGCTGGGGCACCACCGCGTCCTGCGGCACCCCGAGGTGCTTCGCCGCATCACCGCGTTTCTGGTGGACTGACCCCATGCACGACACCACCCTCTCAACGCGGGGCGCGCGGCGTCCCCGGCTCGCCCTGGTGCTGGGCAGCGGCGGCGTGCGCAGCATCGCGGCGCTGGGCATCGCCGAGCGACTGGCGCGCGAAGGCATCCGCCCCGACCTCATCGTGGGCTGCAGTTCGGGTGCGCTTTTCGGCGCGCAGGTGGCCAAAGGCATGCATGGCCAGAGTGCCGTGAGCCTGGCCACCACCCTGTGGTCGGCCGAGCTCACGCAGCAGCGCCGCTGGCTCGCTTACCTGCAACTCATTGCCCCCAGGCTGGCTGGCTTCGGCGCTGGGTTTGCGTTGCGCGACAGTCGCTTGATCACGCAGCGCATCACGCACGCGTTTGGCGACGTGCGACTCGAGCATCTGCCCACGCCGCTGCGCGTGGTGGCCACCGAGGCCGCCACAGGCTTGCCCGTGGTGCTCTCGCAAGGGAGCCTTGTGGACGCGCTGCGGGCGAGCATGGCGGTGCCGATTCTTTTTCCCAGTGTGGTCATCGATGGTCGGGCGCTGGTGGACGGGGTGCTCTCCGATCCCTTGCCAATTTCGGCCGCGAGCGATGCCGGCGTGGTGATTTCGCTCGGGTTTCGCGGCAGCATGCCGCGCCGTGTCGACCGCCTCTCTCGTCTGGTGGCGCAGACCAGCACCACGCTGATCAACAACCTGATGCAGGCCCGCATCGATGCGGCACAAGCGCGTGGACAGAAGGTGATCGCCATCGAGCTGGATCTGGATCGCCACGTCGGTCTGTGGGAGACCTCGGCCATGCCCGAGCTCTTCGAGGCCGGCTGGCGCGCCACTGAGGAGCGCCTGCTCGACATCGTGGCCGCGCTCGACGAGGCGCATGCGCCGGCCTTCCAGCCCGTTTTCATCGATTGATCCAGAACACAACACCATGGAGCTGAAAAGAATGACCCTGACCACCATCCACACCGAACGTTACGCCCGCTGCATCGAGGCCTCCAAGCGCGTGCGCTGGGACATCGACCGGGACGTGATCCGCGCACGCCGCTTCGATTTTTCAAAGCCCTTTCTGCCCGAAGGCCTCGCGCGCACAGGTCGGCTGGAGTTTCTCTCGCCCGCCGAGCGCTTGCGCCTGAGCCAGGTGCAGGGCCGCACCTACGCCAACATGTTCGGCCTGGTCGAACGCTTCATCGGTATCCAGATGCTGTCGTGCAGCCGGGACCACTGGTTCGGCGACCAGGTGGCCCTGGAAGCTCTGGTGCGGTTCTCGGATGAAGAGCTCAAGCACCAGGAGCTGTTTCGCCGCATCGAACGCCTGGCGGCCGACGGCATGGCTGAAGGTTATGAGTTTCTGCCCACGCCCAACGCCGTCGCCTCACAGGTGCTGGAGTGTTCCACCTGGGCGGTGCTGGCGCTCACCTGCCACATCGAGCTGTTCACCCAGGTGCACTACCGGGAGAGCATCGAGCCTGCGGGCGACCTCTCCGATCTCTACAAGGACGTGTTTCTTTTTCACTGGAAAGAGGAATCGCAGCACGCGGTGCTGGACGAACTGGAATGGGAACGGGAGAACGCGCGCCTCACGCCCGGGCAGCGCGATGCGGCGGTGGACGACCTGATTGCGCTGGTCGGCGCGATCGACGGCATCCTGCAGCAGCAGGCGGCTGCGGACGCCAGCTATTTCCTGCGCACCAGCCCGGACACCTTCACCCCGGCACAGGCCGAGCGCGTGCAGGCGGGTCTGCTCGACGCCTACCGCTGGCAGTACATCGTGTGTGGTGTGAAAGCGCCGCGCTTTCGCCAGTCGCTCATCGGCATGACCACGCCCGACCAGTGGCAACGCATCCAGGGCGCGCTGGCGCCGCTGATGAATTGACACCTTGCTCCCTTTCAACCCATCTCAACCCATCTCAACCCATCTCAACCCCTCACCACAGGTAGTCACCATGTCACACACCCACGCTCGAGTTCTTTGCACCCTGCTGCTCGCCGCCGCAAGCGTCGCCCATGCAGAACCCTCCGCCAGCATGGAAGCTGCCCACCAGGCTTACCACTGGGGCCAGTTCGATCGCTCGCTCGCCATGTACGAACAGCTCGCTGCCCAAGGCAACGCCGAGGCGGCCGAGCGCGCCGGCTACATGCTGATGCAGGGGCCGGGCGTGTATGGCTCGAAGGTGCTGCGCGATGAAGTGCGCGCTGCTGCGCTGCTGGAGCAGGCCGCTGGCGCGGGGCGCCCTCATGCGCTCTTCGTGCTGGGCATGGCTGCCAGTGCAGACTGAACGCTCCCGCGCTCAGCTTCAGCGCACCGCCAGTGCCGCCTTCGCCCGCCGGACGATGCTGTCGGCATCCACCTGGAAGTGCGCGCGCAGCGCCGCACGCGTGTCGCTGCGGCCGAAACCATCGGTGCCCAGCGTGTGAAACGTGCGACCTTCCGGCACGAAGGCGCGCACGCTCTCCGGCAGCGCACGCACGTAGTCGGTGGCGGCCACCACCGGGCCGGCGCTCATTGCCAGCAGGCGCGTGAGGTGCGCCTCGGCGGCGTGCGCCACACCGTCGCGCGCGAGTTCGCTCCAGCTGGTAATGCTGAACACATCGGCGCCGATGCCGTCGTCGGCCAGTTGCGCGGCGGCCTTGAGCACTTCGGTGAGGATGGCGCCAGAGCCGAGCAAAGTGACGCGTGTCGTTGCCGGGTGGGGGCCGAACCGACCGAAGTGGTAGCCGCCCTTGAGCACATCAGCGGCCACACCCTCGGGCAGGTCCGGCTGGGCGTAGTTCTCGTTCATGAGCGTGACGTAATAGAACACGTCCTGCTGCTCCACCAGCATCTCGCGCATGCCGGCATCCACAATCACCGCCAGTTCGCCAGCGAAGGCGGGGTCGTAGGCCTTGCAGTTCGGAATGGTCGCGGCCACCAGGTGGCTGCTGCCGTCCTGGTGCTGCAGGCCTTCGCCACCCAGCGTGGTGCGCCCTGAGGTGGCACCCAGCAGAAAGCCGCGCGAGCGCTGGTCGGCGGCGGCCCATATCGCGTCGCCCACGCGCTGGAAGCCGAACATGGAGTAGTAGATGTAGAACGGCAGCATGGCCAGGCCGTGCACGCTGTAGCTGGTGGCTGCCGCCGTCCAGCTGGCCAGCGCGCCGGCTTCGCTGATGCCTTCCTCCAGGATCTGGCCTTCCAGCGCTTCGCGGTAGCTGAGCACGGAGCCAATGTCTTCGGGTGCGTAGCGCTGGCCCACGCTGCTGTAGATGCCGATCTGCTTGAACAGGTTGGCCATGCCAAAGGTGCGCGCTTCGTCGGCCACGATGGGCACGATGCGCGGACCGAGTTGTGCGTCCTTGAGCAGGCCACCGAGCATGCGCACGAAGGCCATGGTGGTGCTCATCTCCTTGCCGTCGGCCTTCAGGGCAAAGGTGGCGTAGGCGTCGATCGGGGGCACGGGCACCACCTCACAAGCTGTCTCGCGCCGAGGCAGGGCGCCACCGAGCCGCTCCCGGTGCTCGCGCAGGTAACGCATCTCGGCGCTGTCGTCGGCGGGCTTAAAGAATTCCAGACCGGTGGCCTGCGCGTCGGAGAGTGGCAGATTGAAGCGATTGCGGAACTCGATGAGATCGGCGCCGTCGAATTTTTTCTGGCTGTGCGTGGTCATCTTGCCTTGGCCGGCGCTGCCCATGCCGTAGCCCTTCTTGGTGTGCGCCAGGATCACCGTGGGCTGCCCGGTGTGTGCGGCAGCAGCGGCGTACGCGGCGTGAATTTTCACCAGGTCGTGGCCACCGCGTTTCAATCGATCGATCTGCTCGTCGGTCATGCCCTGCGCGAGCCTGGCGAGTTCTTCGTTCTGGCCGAAGAAGTTGTCGCGGTTGAAGCGGCCGTCCTTGGCGGCGAAGGTCTGCATCTGGCCGTCCACCGTGTGGGCGAAGGCGCGCACCAGCGCGCCGCTGGTGTCGCGTGCAAAGAGGCCGTCCCAGTCGCTGCCCCACACCAGCTTGATCACGTTCCAGCCGGCGCCGGCAAAGAGTTTTTCCAGCTCGTCGATGATGCGGCCGTTGCCGCGCACCGGGCCGTCGAGGCGCTGCAGGTTGCAGTTGACCACCCACACCAGGTTGTCGAGCTTCTCGCGCGCGGCCAGCGTGAGCGCGCACATGCTCTCGGGCTCGTCCATCTCGCCGTCCCCGAACACGCCCCACACCTTGCGGCCTTCGCAGTTCTGCAGGTTGCGGTGCGTGAGGTAGCGCATGAAGCGCGCGTGGTAGATCGAGCTGATGGGCCCGATGCCCATGGAGCCGGTGGGGAACTGCCAGAAATCCGGCATCAACCAAGGGTGCGGGTAGCTGGAGAGACCGCGCGCGCCGCTGGCCGGGGCCGTGAGCTCCTGTCGGTAGTGCAGCAGGTCGGCCTCGCTCAGGCGGCCTTCAAGGAACGCCCGGGCGTACACGCCGGGTGCGCTGTGGGGCTGAAAGAAAACAAGATCGCCCTGGCGGCCTGCGCGAAAGAAATGGTTGAACCCGGTCTCGAACAAGTCGGCCGCGCTGGCGTAGCTGGCGATGTGACCACCGAGTTCACCGTAAGCCTGGTTGGCGCGCACCACCATGGCCAGCGCGTTCCAGCGCATCAGCGAAGCCAGACGCTCTTCCACCGCCAGGTCGCCGGGAAAGGCCGGCTGGTCTTCCACCGCGATGGTGTTCATGTAGGGTGTGTTGAGCTCGGGCTGCCAGCCAATGCGCTGCTGGCGCGCCAGCCGAGCCAGCTCGTCGAGAATCTGCCGCGCGCGCGCCGGGCCCTGGCTCGACGCCAGCGACAACAGCGCTTCGCGCCACTCCGCCGTTTCGCCGGGGTCCGGATCGGCTGGTGCGGGCTCGATGAAATGCAACTGCTTCGAAACGTCGTTCATGGTCTGGGCTCCTGGACCGGACACTGTAGGCGCACTGGCGAGGCAAGTGCTGTGGATGCCCCCGAAGAAGTTCAATTCATGAGGCATAACAGGTGCGGGTGCGAGGCGCTGGATGCGTCTCCCGGCTGGTTGAGACCCCGCAACCAGCGCGCCTGCCTCAGATGCCCGTCATTTCGGCGTAGGCGCGCCGCGTGGCCGGTGACACGGCGGCCAGCACCTGCGCATGGCTGACCTGATGGCGCTTCAGCAGGCGGGCCGAGGCCACGGTGCGGGAGCGGCAAAACCAGTGGCAGGTGTGTTGCATGAGGAAGAGTTCGGCCGACAGCGTGAAGGCCTTGTCGCGCGGTGAACGCTGCTCTGCGGGAGACACCGCATCGGCGATGCCGCGTGAATGAATGCGAAAGGCCTCGCGCAGATCGAACGCGGCGCGGGGGAACAGGCGTGCCGCCCAGGGCAGAGCGATCTTGCTCACGCGGGCGGCGGTCTCATCGACGCGTGAAAACTCCGAAGTGAACCGGGTGAACTGGTCCGCGATGGCGTTCTCGGAACCCGCCAGCAGGCTCCAGATCTGCTCGCGGCGCTGCGGGTCGTTTTCTCCCAGCGCTCGCAGGTAGCCCTGAGCCAGTTCTTCCATCAGGGCTTCGATGCGGTAGCGGCCCAGGTGCTGGCCGAGCAGCGCAATGCGCCGCTTCTGGTCTTGGGTGTTGAGGAAAACAACGACCGCAAAGGTCACCAGCGTGAAGATCAGGATGTCCATGGGCGGCTTTGGGGCGACTACGGGAAAGCCCGCAGTGTAGTGACAGGATGGGCCGGGAGGTCGGCGGGGTGCGAGAATCAATTCCTTTTGCCGATTTGCTTCTGCGCCGAACAAGGCGCCAACCCTGCCCATCATGTCGCGCTATCTGCCCCTGTTCGCCCTGGCCTCACTGGCGCTGGCCATCTGCCTGCTGGGTTTGTCCTGGCTCGCCGAGGTCTTGCTGGACCGCGCGCTCGGCGTGGGGGAATGGGTGCTGCTGGGGCTCGTGCTCATCGCGATCACGGCCGTGGCGGTGCGGCGCTACCGACTGCGCCACCGGCGCCGGCTGCAGGACATGCGCGACTCGGCGCTCTGGTAGCGCAGCAGCGTCAAGCGTGGCGGCGTGCCAGCACGGCCAGGGCAAGCGCCGCGCCCAACGCTGGTACCCAGCCTTCCGCGGTGCCCATGGTCCACAACGTGGCCGCGCTGACTGCGCACCAGATCAGTGCCACCCCCCATGTCGCGGCCAGCAGGCTGCGCACGGCGCGGTGGCTCGATGTGACGCAGAGCAACACGCCCAAGGTGCCGATGGCTGTTGGGTCCGGTGCGAGGCCAAAGAACTCCGCCTGCGACCCCGGTCGGCCCGTGATGGCGGCCAGCCAGGGGTGCAGGAACTCGGCCCAGGCCACAAGGGCCAGCCCCGTTCGCTGGCGCGCCACGTCGTTCACAACGCGAAGGCTGCCCGCCAGGGACAGCACAAGAATGGCGACGGCCTGTAACGCAAAGCCCATGGCGAAGGCGCCCGCAGCCGGGTTGATGGGCGCGTAGCGTTGCCAGAGGAAGGTCCACGCCACCAGCGCCCAGCACGCGGCCAGCAGGGCCATGCCGGCACGCACCGCGCCCATTCGGCCGGTCCAGAGTGCGACCGCCAGAAAAATGGTGAACAGCGCCGTCAGCACCTGTATGGGCCAGAGCGATTCGTTGTGCAGTTCGAACAGGCGCCAGTAGGTGCGCGGCGCGAACATGAGCAGGTCCGAGGGGCGGTAGGTCCACCACTCGCTCATCTCGCGCCTCGCTGGGCGGGGGTCTTCACAGGGCGGCCACGTCGCGCGCCACGCGGGCGCGCAGCGCCGCGTCTGGCATGCGGCCGCGTGCGGCGCCCATGTTCTGCCGCACATGCGCCACCTGGCTGGTGGCGGGAATGGCGCAGGTCACGGCCGGATGAGACACCGCGAACTTGAGCGCCACCTGCGCCCAGCCATCGCAATCGATCTCGCGCGCCCAGCCCGGCAGCGGGTGGCGGCTCAGTTGATCCAGCAAGGCGCCTTCGCGAAACGGGCGGTTGACCATGACGGCGATGCGCCGTTCCTGCGCCAGTGGCAACAGGCGTTGCTCCACCTCCCGGTCGAGCAGGTTGTAGGTGAGCTGCACGAAGTCGATCGGCTGCGTGCGCATGATGTCTTCCAGCTCGGCATGCCGCCGGCCTTCCGAGGTGCTGATGCCCACGTACCGCAGTTGCCCGGCCGCCTTCATGGCCAGCAGACGCGGCAGGTGCTCGCGCCAGCCCAGCAGGTTGTGCACCTGCATCAGGTCGAAGCGCGGCACGCCCCAGTGCGCGCGTGAGGTTTCCATCTGCGCGGCACCGCGCGCCACATCGCCCACCCACACCTTCTCGGCCGAAAACAGCGTGGCGGGCATGCCGAGTTGCGCCAGTGCGTGACCAATGGTGGTCTGCGAAGACCCGTACATGGGCGAGCTGTCGATCAGGCGGCCACCCGCTGCAAAGAAGGCGCGCACCACCTGCGCGCAGGCGTCGCGCGCCACCGGGTCCTGGCCCACGTTGAAGGTGATCCAGGTGCCGAGCCCGACCACCGGCACCGCTTCGCCACTGGAAGGAATGCGGCGCGTGATGACGGGGCTGGTTGATTGCGCCAAGGACAGTCGCGGCAGCGCGGCCATCAGCGCGGCACCAGCGAGCCAGCGACGGCGCTGCGTCGATGCGGGGTCGGCGGGTGGGATGCGGCTCATGCGTTGGTGCAAAAGCCGTGGGAGCAACCCGGGCGCGCTTAAGTTCCGGGATCGTCCGGCACCACGGCAGTGACTTCGATCTCCACCTTGGCCCGCGCTTCCACCAGGGCGCTCACTTCCACGCAGGTCATGGCCGGGAAGTGGCGGCCCATCACCTCGCGGTACGCCTCGCCGAGCTCGCGCAGGCGCGCGTTGTATTCCACGCGGTCGACGATGTACCAGGTCATGCGCACCATGTGCTCGGGCCCGGCGCCGGCGCAGCCCAGCACGTCGCGAATGTTCCGCAAGGCCTGGCGCGTCTGATCGATGAAGTCGTCGCTGGCGAACACCTGCGCGCCATCCCAGCCGATCTGTCCACCGACAAACACATGGGTGCCGCGCGCGGCGATGCCGTTGGCGTAGCCTTTGGGCGCAGCCCAGCCGGGCGGTTGCAGGTGCTTCATCATGGGGTCGGGTTCCGGGAGAGGGTTTGCGTGGCCTGCTGGCGCAGCGCGAAGCGCTGCAGCTTGCCGGTTTCGGTGCGCGGGAGCTGCGCCACAAACACGACCTCGCGCGGGTATTTGTAGGGCGCCAGCGACTGCTTCACATGCTCCTGCAATGCTTTCACCAGCGGCGCGCCAGCGGCCTCGCCGGGTTTGAGCACCACGTAGGCGAGCACGATCTGGCCGCGTTCTTCGTCGGGGCGGCCAATCACGCCGCATTCGGCCACGGCCGGGTGTTGCAGCAAGGCGGCTTCCACCTCCGGGCCGGCCACGTTGTAGCCGGCGGTGATGATCATGTCGTCGGTGCGCGCCTGGTAGAAGAAGTAACCGTCGGCGTCCTGGCTGAAGGCGTCGCCGGGGTAGTTCCAGCCGGCCTTCACGTACTGCGTCTGGCGCGGCTCGTCGAGGTACTTGCAGCCGGTGGGGCCGATCACCGCGAGCTTGCCCACCTCGCCATGGGGCAGCTCGTGCCCCTGTTCGTCCACCACGTGGGCTTCGTAGCCCGGCACCACCTGGCCAATGGCTCCCCGGCGCACGGAATCGGGCGGGGAAGAAATGAAGATGTGGAACATCTCGGTGGCGCCGATGCCGTCGAGCATCTCCAGCCCGGTGGCCTGCTTCCAGAGCTGTCGAGTGGCGTCGGGCAAACCTTCGCCCGCGCTCACGCTGATGCGCAACTTGCCAATGCCGTGCTGCTGCGCGAACGCGGCCATCTGCCGGTAAAAGGTGGGCGCGGTGTAGCAGATGGTGGCGCCCACGCGGCCGATGAGCTGCACCATGGCCTCGGGCGTGTAGGGAATGGAAGGGAAATACACCGAGGCGCCCGCCCACATGGGAAACACCAGCAGCCCACCCAGGCCGAAGGTGAAGGCCAGCGGTGGCGAACCCATGACGATGTCGTCGGGCGTGGCACGCAGCACGTGGCGCGGCCAGGTCTCGCAGGCGGCAAGCACGTCGCGGTGGGTGTGCACAGCGGCTTTGGGCGTGCCGGTGGTGCCCGAGGTGAAAGCCAGCAGGGCGATGTCGGTGGCGGCCGTGGGGCAGGGTGCGCTGTGCTCGCACTGGCGCGCCGCCAGTTTCTCCAGCGAATTCGGCGCATCGGCGGTGCCGGTGTTGAACACCAGCAGCCGCATGCCGGCTGCAGCGGGGTCGGCCGCCAGGGCCGCCTTGAGTTCGTCCTGCAGCTTCACATCGCACAGGGCCAGCGCGGGCTGCGACTTCGAGACGATGGCCGCAAGCTCTTTCGCGCGCAGCAGCGGCATGGTGGCCACCGCCACCAGCCCGGCCTGCACCGTGGCCAGCCACGTCAGCGCCATGGCCACCGAGTTGCCGCCGCGCAGCAGCACGCGGTTGCCAGGCACAAGGCCGAGGTCCACCGTGAGCACGTTGGCGATGCGGTTCACCTCCGACTGTGCCTGCGCGTAGCTCAGCGTGCGTTCATCGCTGCGCAGAAAGGGCCGTTCGGCATGACCGGCCTGCACCGCGCGCTGGAACAGGGCCTGCACCGCGTTGACCTGTGCCGGCAACTGCAGCTCGGGTCGGTCGAAGCGCAGCTCGGGCCACTGCTCGGGGGGCGGCAGGCGGTCGTGCACGAATTGATCGGGCTGAGCGCTGGGAACGGTGCTGGTCATGGACATTTCCCCATGGTTCACGGGCCGGTGCCGCGCAAGGTGTGCTTGCCGAGGATGAGCAGCTGCACTTCGCTGGCGCCTTCGTAGATGCGCAGCGAGCGGATGTCGCGGTAGAGGCTTTCGATCTTCTGGCCCACCTGCACGCCGCGCCCGCCGAACATCTGCAGCGCCATGTCGATCACACGCTGCGCGTTCTCGGTGGCGGTCAGCTTGGCGCTGGCGGCGGCCGCGGTGTAGGCCGGCGTGCCCGCTCCGCTGGTGGGGCTGCAGTCGCGCAGCCAGGCCGCGCGGTAGGTGAGCAGGGCGGCGGCGTCGATGAGGGCACTCATCTCGCCCAGCTTCGCCTGTGTGAGCTGGAAGTCGGCCAGGGTCTGGCCGAACATCTTGCGGTGTTTCGCGTGCGCCACCGCTTCAGCCAGCGCGCGCCGCGCCATGCCCAGCGCCGCAGCGGCCACCGAGGCGCGGAAGATGTCCAGCGTCTGCATGGCCAGCTTGAAGCCGCCGTGCAGCGGGCCCAGCAGGGCGTCGGCGCCGAGACCGCAGGCGTTGAAGTGCAAGGTGGCCAGTGGGTGCGGGGCCATCACGTGGATGTGCGCGCTGCTGTCCAGACCGGGTTCGTGCGCGTCGACGATAAAGGCACTGATGCCGCGCGCGCCGGCGTCGGGGTTGGTCTTGGCGAACACCACATAGAAGTCGGCCAGGTCGCCGTTGCTAATCCAGGTTTTGCTGCCATCGAGCGTCCAGCCCTGCGCTGCGGGTGTGGCGCGCGTGGCCATGGCCGCCACATCGGAGCCGGCTTCGGGTTCGCTGAGCGCAAAGGCGGCAATCTTCTGGCCCGTGGCCACGGCCCCCAGGTACCTGGCCTGCTGTTCCGCTGTGCCCGCGAGCGTGATGGCGCCGCTGCCCAGGCCCTGCATGGCGAAGGCGAAGTCGGCCAGTGGGGAATGGAAGGCCAGCGTTTCCCGCAGGATCACGAGCGAGCGCGAATCGAGCGCGGGCAGCGCGCCACCATGTGCCGCGCTCACGCAGTAGCGAAGCCAGCCATCGCGGCCCAGGCGCGCCACCCAGTCCTTGCAGGCGGCGCGGTCGTCGGTTTCGTCCACGTGTTGCAGCGCGGCCCAGTCGGCCAGGCGTGGCGCCATCTCGCGGTGGTGCGCGTCGAAGAAGGGCAGTTCCCACTGGCCTTGTGGCGGGTGCATGCCGTGCGGGTGTTCAAAGGCGACCATGGCGGCTATTCCTCTCAATCGCCTTCAAACACCGGGCGCTGCTTCGCCGCGAACGCTTCATAGGCGCGCTTGAAGTCCTGCGTCTGCATGCAGATCGCCTGCGCCTGCGCTTCGGCTTCGATGGCCTGGTCGAGTGTCATGGCCCATTCCTGGTGCAGCATGGTCTTGGTCATGCCATGCGCAAAAGTGGGGCCCTGCGCGAGTTGGGCGGCGAGCTTGTGCGCGGCGGGCAGCAGCGCAGCGCTGTCGTGCAGGGCATTGAAGAAGCCCCAGGCGTGACCTTCCTGCGCGTTCATGGCGCGGCCGGTGAACAGCAGCTCGCTGGCGCGACCCTGCCCGATCATGCGCGGCAGCAGGGCGCAGGCGCCCATGTCGGCACCGGCCAGGCCCACGCGGGTAAACAGGAACGCGGTGTTGGCCTGTGGCGTGCCCAGTCGCATATCGGAGGCCAACGCCATCATGGCGCCGGCACCGGCGCACACGCCATCGATGGCGGCCACGATGGGCTGCGGGCAGGCGCGCATGGCGCTCACCAGCGCTCCAGTCATGCGCGTGAAAGCGAGCAGTTCGGGCATGGTCATCTTCGTGAGCGGCCCGATGATCTCGTGAACGTCCCCGCCCGAGCAGAAGTTGTCGCCCGCGCCGGTGAGCACCACGGCGCGAACGTCCGTGGCGGTCTGCAGGCCCAGAAACCAGTCGCGCAGCTCGGCATAGGAATCAAAGGTGAGCGGGTTCTTGCGTTCGGGCCGGTTGAGCGTGACGGTGGCCACGCCTTCGGTCACGTTCAACGCGAAGTGACTGGGCGCCTTCGCGGCCATGGGGCCGTACTGGCCGCGCATCGGGTTGTGGTCGGGGATGGGGTGTTTCATTCGTCCAGTTTCCGATTGAGTTCGAGTTGGTGCTGCTTGACCTTGCCCAGCAGTTTGTGCAGGCTGTCCAGGTCGCGTGCGTTCAGGCCCTCGAAGGCCTCCACGATCCACTGCTCGTGCTGCTGCGCCATGTCGACAAAGCTGGCGCGACCGCGGTCGGTGAGGCGCACGCGAAAGGCGCGCCGGTCTCCGTCCACGCCCATGCGCTCCACCAGGCCTTCGGTGACGAGCTGGTCGGTGATGCCGGTGACGTTGCCGCCGGTGACCATGAGTCGGTGCGAGAGCTCCTTCATCTTCAGGCCCTCGGGGTGGCGCTCGAGCTGGGCCATGAGGTCGAAGCGCGGCAGCGTGGTGTCGAACTGTTCACGCAGGCAGGCGCGTACGCGTTTCTCGATCAATTGCGAGCAGGTCAGCAGCCGCAACCACAGGCGCAGTTCCTGCGCGTGCTCGCTGTGGGCACGGGCTTCGAGGTCGAGAGAGGGGGTTGTCATGACGTGCTGGCGTTGAGGGCCTGTTGGCGTGCGATTTCGCGGTAGAGCTGATCGCGCCCGCTCTCGTAGGGGCGCGGCCACTCGATTGCACGGGTCTGCAGTTTCGCAGCTTCGTGCAGGGTCCAGGCCGGATCGGCGAGGTGCGGACGGGCCACGGCGCACAGGTCGGCGCGGCCGGCCGCAATGATGCTGTTGGCGTGGTCGGCCTCGCTGATGGCGCCGACCGCCATGGTGAGGATGCCGGCCTCGTTGCGCACACGGTCGGCAAACGGCGTCTGGTACATGCGGCCGTACACGGGCTTCGCGGCGCGCGTGGTCTGGCCCGAAGACACATCGATCACATCACAGCCAGCGGCCTTGAACAGGCGCGCGATCTGCACCGCGTCATCGGGCGTGTTGCCGCCGGGCGCCCAGTCGTGCGCGGAAATGCGCACGCTGAATGGTCTGTCGGCGGGCCACACGGCGCGCATGGCCGCGAACACCTCCAGCGGATAACGGCAGCGGTTTTCCAGCGAGCCACCAAATTCATCGGTGCGCAGGTTGGTGAGCGGGCAGATGAAAGCCGAAAGCAGGTAGCCGTGGGCGCAGTGGAGCTCCAGCCAGTCGAAGCCGGCGTCTGCGGCTCGCTTCGTGGTGGCCACGAAGGCGGCGGTGAGTACGTCCATGTCGGCGCGCGTCATGGCGCGGGGCACCTGGTTCTGTTCGCCATAGGGCACGGCGCTGGCCGACATCAGCGGCCAGTTGCCCGCAGCCAGCGGTTCGTCAATCTGCTCCCAGCCAAGTTGCGTGGAGCCCTTGGCCCCACTGTGACCGAGTTGAAGACCGATCTTCGCGGTGCTGCTGCCGTGCACGAAATCCACGATGCGCTGCAGGCCGACCTGTTGTGCGTCGGTCCACAGACCCGGACAGCCAGGCGTGATGCGGCCTTCGGGTGTGGGGCTGGTCATTTCCACCATCACCAGCGCGGCACCGCCGAGCGCGCGTGCGCCCAGGTGCACCAGGTGGTAATCACCCACCACGCCGTCGACCGCGCTGTACTGCGCCATGGGCGAAACCACAATGCGGTTCTTGAGCGTGAGGCCGCGCACGGTGAGCGGCAGCAGCATCGGCGGCGTCGGGTGTTTCCTCACTGGTTTTTCTGGTTGGGCCTGCGTTTGAAGCCAGGTCTCATACCCTTCCAGCCATGCCGCGTCTCGCAGGCGCAGGTTCTCGTGGCTGATGCGCTGGCTGCGCGTCAGCAGCGAGTACGCGAACTGCTCGACCTCCATGCCGGTGTAGCGGTCCACGTTCTCGAACCACTCGGTGGAGTTGCGCGCGGCGTTCTGGATCTTGAGCACTTCCACGCTGCGGCGCGCCTCGTAGCTGCGCAGCACCTCGGCCACGTCGGCGTTGGCGTGGCGCGTGAATTCATCGGCCAGATCGATCGCGTCTTCCAGCGCCAGCTTGGTGCCACTGCCGATGGAAAAGTGCGCGGTATGGGCGGCGTCGCCCATCAGCACGATGGGGGTCTGGCGACCTGCGATGTCTTGCCAATGCACCCAGGTTTCGCAGATCACGCGCGGAAAACGGATCCAGTTGGCCGAGCCGCGCAAGTGTGAGGCGTTGCTGATGAGCGCATGGTCGTCAAGCCAGGGGGCAAACAGCTTCTCGCAGAAGGCCACGCCATCTTCCTGGCTCATGGCATCGATGCCGTGGGCCTTCCACACTTCCTCGGGCGTTTCCACGATGAAGGTCGAAGTTTCGCCGTCGAACTTGTAGGCGTGCGCCTGAAACCACCCGTGTTCGGTCTGCACGAAGGCGAAGGTGAAGGCATCGAAGGTCTTCTTTGTGCCGAGCCAGACGAAGCGGCACTGGCGCGTGTCGATGTCGGGCTGGAAGGTCTCGGCGTAACGCGTGCGAATGCGGCTGTTGAGCCCGTCGCTGGCGATCACGAGGTCGGCCTCGTACTGCGCGGCCAGGGCCTGGTCGTCGCTCACGTCGGTCTCAAAGACGAGGTTCACGCCCAGTGCCAGGCAGCGTTCCTGCAGGATGTTCAGCAGCCGCTTGCGGCCGATGCCGCAGAAGCCGTGGCCGCCGGAGCGCACGCGGCGGCCCTTGAAGAAGACGTCGATGTCGTCCCAGTGGTTGAACGCCTCGCCGATCAGCGTGGCGGATTCGGGGTCGGCCACGCGCAGGTTGCCCAGCGTCTGGTCGGAGAGCACCACGCCCCAGCCGAAGGTGTCAAACGGGCGGTTGCGCTCCACCACGGTGACGGTCAGTGTCGGGTCGCGCCGCTTCATGAGAAGGGCGAAATACAGCCCGGCCGGCCCGCCGCCGATGCACAGGATGCGCTTGAGAGCCGGATGGGGGGTATTCATGTCTAATTAGTTTAGACTTAAAATATCTCAGGCCAACCGGGGAAACCCTAGGCCACCGCCGTTGAATCAGCTTGCTGGATGGGCGGCACTCCGCGTCGGTGCTATGGTGGTGAATTACATTCGAGTTTCAAAGGAGGCTACCCATGTCTGTCTACAGATTCAAATCCCGCGAAACGGGTGAGCTGGTGATGCTGGAGCCACACGGCAAGCGCCTGCTGCAGATCATGGGCAAGGACCCATCGGGCGCGGGCGTCCTGCTGCCCGATCAGATGCCGGCGGCTGTGGAAGCGCTGCGCGCAGCGGCAGTAGAAGAAGACGCCACGCGCAGTCGCCAGAAGGAAGAGGCGCAGGCCCGCGGCGATGTCGCGCCTGAGTTCGACCCGGTGAGCCTGCGCATGCGCTCGGCGCCGTTCATCGAGATGATTCAGCGCGCGGAAAAGGCCGGCGTGGAAGTGGTGTGGGGCGTCTGAGGCGCTCAGTCCACCCGGGCGCCTGAGGCCTTTACCACGGCCGCCCACTTCACGATTTCATCGTTGATCAGCTTGGTGAATTCCTGCGGTGTGTTGCCGCTCGGGATCGCACCCTGCGCCAGCAAACGTTCCTTCACCGCCGGCAGGCCCAGCGCCTTGGCCGACTCCTGCTGAAGGCGGTTGACCACCTCGGGCGGTGTTCCGGCCGGTGCCAGCAAGCCAAACCACGAACTGGCCTCGAAGCCCGGCAGGTTCCCCGCCTCGGCCACGGTGGGCACGTCGGGCAGGGCGGCCGAGCGCACCGCACTGGTGACGGCGAACGCCTTCAGGCTGCCCGACTGGATGTGCGGCATCGCCGAAGGCAGGTTGTCGAACATCACGTCCATCGAGCCGGCCAGCATGTCGGCCATGGCGGGGCCGGAGCCCCGGTAGGGGATGTGCGTCATGAAAATGCCGGTGCGCGACTTGAACAGCTCGCCCGCCAGGTGAATCGAGGTGCCGTTGCCGCTGGAGGCCATGTTGAGCTTGCCCGGGTTGGCCTTGGCGTACTTCACGAAGTCGGCCACGGTGTTGATGCCCAGTGCCTGCGCCCGCTTCGTGTTCATCACCATCACGTTGGGCACGCCCGCCACCAGCGTGATCGGTGCGAACTCCTTCTGCGGGTCGTAGGGCAGCTTCGCGTACAGCGACTTGTTGATGCCGTGCGTGCCCACCGTGCCCATCAGCAGCGTGTAGCCGTCAGCCGGCGACTTGGCCACCACCTCGGCGCCGATGTTGCCACCCGCACCCGCGCGGTTGTCGACCACGAAGCTCTGCCCGAACACCTTGCTGAGCTCGGGTGCGAGCACGCGGGCCAGGATGTCGGTGGTGCCGCCCGGCGCAAAGGGCACCACGATGCGGACGGGTTTGGAGGGCCACGCGGTCTGCGCGGTGGCCAGGCCCGGCATGGCAGCGATGGCAGCAACACTCAAGGCGACGAGGGTGCGACGGGATAGTTTCATGTGTGTCTCCTGCTCAGGTTGTCCATCTGCGGCTGCAAGGGCTGCTGGAGCCGGATGCCCAGGGCCAGCGCCGCATCGTTGGCGCAGCTCACCACGCCATCGCCGAATGTACTGGCGGCTTGCCCGATGCGCGCACTCTTGTGCGACACCGCGCAGGCCGCCAGCCCGTGCGTTTGAAGCAGCGCCAGCCCGGCGATGCCCGCGTCGTCCAGCCCGATGCCGGCATCGTTGAACACCGACAGCAGGGGCCGCACCGCCAGCGCATAACGCGCCGAACTCAAACCGCCATGCGAGCCGCTCAAAGCGATGCAGCCCGCATCGGCGGGCTGCAGTTCGGTGATCGAATCAATGACCCGAATCGCGATCAAGCTTCAGTCTGCAAACTGGCCGGCAGCGTCGATCGCGGTTTTGAGCTTGGTGATCTCGCTCGCCACGAAAGCCTTGTGACCGGCGGGCGTGATGCGGTTGTCGGTTGCCACAATGGCGCCCAGGTCTTCCTGGCTCTTGATGAACTCCGGGTCCTTCAGGGCAACCTGCAGCGCATCGTTGAGCTTCTTGGTCACGTCGGCCGGCGTGCCCTTGGGCGCGTAGAGGCCGTGCCAGATGGTGAGGTTGAATCCCTTGAGGCCCATTTCCTGCAGCGACGGGTAGTCCTTCAGCAGCTTGTGGCTGGACAGCGGCTTGGCCGTGGTCACTGCAAAGGCCTTCACGCGGCCGGCCTCGATCTGGCCGGTGGTGTTGGTGGTCTGGTCGCACATCACGTCGACCTGGCCGCCGATGAGGTCGTTCATGGCCGGGCCCGTGCCGCGGTAGGCGATGGTGGTCATGGACTTGTCCAGCTTCACGGCCGATTGCCACATCAGGCCGCAGATGTGCGAAGCCGAACCCAGGCCCGCGTGCGCCAGGTTCAGCTTGCCGCCGTTGGCGCGGATGTAGGACTCGAAGTCGCGGTAGGTGTTGGCGTTGAGCTTGTTGGTGCCCAGCAGCGTCATGGGCACGTCGTTGATGATGCCGAGGAACTCGAAGTCTTCGAGGGGCTTGAAGGTCTGCTTGCGGTACAGGCTGGTGGTGGCGGCCATGCCGATGTGCCAGACCAGGAGCGTGTAGCCGTCGGCGGGGGCGCGTGCCACTTTGGTGCCGGCAATGGTGCCGCCGGCGCCGGCCGCGTTCTCCACCACGATGTTGGCGCCGCCCAAAGGCTTGCGCATGGCCTCGGCCAGACGACGCGCCACGAGGTCGGTGGGGCCGCCGGCTGCGAAGGGCACCACGAAGGTGATGGGCTTGCTGGGGAAGGCCTGCGCAAAGGCGCCGGTGGACACGGCGGCCGTGAGTGCCGCGAGGGCAAGAATCTTCTTCATCTGGAGCTCCAAGGGTTGATCAACCGCTGGATGTTAGCCCTTGTCCCGAAGTCGGAAATCGCGGTAATTACTTAGCTCTTCACCGGGGAAAACCCTCGCTCCTCACTGATAGCTGCGGGCGTCCTCGATCACTTTGCCGTCGTTGGGCAAGCTGCCCGGCTGCACCAGCTGGACCTGCGCGCGCAGCTTGGTGATGTCGCGCACCGCAGACTCGATGCGTTCGGCCAGGTCATCGTGCGCACCGCTGGCCTCCACCTGCAGGCACATCTGGTCGTTGGCCATCTCGCCGCTGACGACCAGGCGCGCCTTGTGAACCTGGGGAAAGCGCCGGGCGATGTCGGCCACCTGCGACGGGTGCACGAACATGCCGCGGACCTTGGTGGTCTGGTCGGCACGCCCCATCCAGCCTTTGATGCGCGGCGCGGTGCGCCCCGTGGGGCAAGCGCCTGGCAGCACCGCCGAGAGGTCGCCCGTGCCAAAGCGCACCAGCGGGTAGGCCGGGTTCAGTGAAGTCACCACCAGCTCGCCCACCTCGCCCTCGGCCACGGGATCGCCGGTGCCCGGGCGCACAATCTCCACGATCACGCCTTCATCCACCACCAGCCCCTCGCGTGCGGAGGTCTCAAAAGCCACCAGGCCCAGGTCGGCGGTGGCGTAGGTCTGGTACACCGCCACGCCCTGCTCGGCAAACCAGGCCGTCAGGCTGGGCGGACACGCCTCGCCGCCGACCGAAGCCTTGCGAATGCTGGAGACATCCACACCCGCCTCAGCGGCCTTCTCCAGCAGGATGCGCAGGAAGCTCGGTGTGCCGGTGTAGGCATCCGGGCGCAGTTCGGCAATGGCCTGCAGCTGTTGTTCGGTCTGCCCGGTGCCGGCCGGGAACACGGTGCAGCCCACCGCGTGCGCGCCCGACTCGAGGATGAACGCGCCCGGCGTCATGTGGTAACTGAAGGCGTTGTGCACCAGCTCGCCGGAACGAAAGCCCGCCGCAAACAGGGCACGCCCGGCACGCCAGTAGTCGCGCGTGGCACCCTCGGGTTCGTAGATCGGGCCGGGCGAGGCAAACACGCGCGTCATCTGCGGGCCGCGCACCAGGCCGGAGAACCCGCCAAACGGATCGCTGGCGCGCTGCGCCTTCTGCCGTTCGAGCAACTCGCTCTTGCGCGTCACGGGCAGGCGCGCGAGCGCCGCACGGCTGTTCACCGATGAAGCGTTCACCCCGCGCAGGATCTCGGCAAAGGCCGCACTTCGCGATTGCGCGTGGGCCACGTGAGCGGCCAGCGCAGCCATCTGCTCGGCCTCGCGTTGTTCCGGTTTTCGGGTTTCGAGGGCGTCGAAGAATTCGTTCATGGCAATGTCTGGCGTGAGGAGGTGAAGGGAGGTCAGGCGAGCCAGCGCTTGCGCCGCTTGTAGCTTTTGACATCCTTGAACGATTTCCGCTCGCTGCCGCCCATGCCGAGGTAGAACTCCTTCACGTCCTCGTTGTTGCGCAGGTCGCTGGCCAGTCCGTCCATCACGATGCGACCGGACTCCATGATGTAGCCGTAATCGGCGTATTTCAGCGCCATGTTGGTGTTCTGCTCGGCCAGCAGGAAGGTGACCTTCTCCTTCTGGTTCAGGTCCTTCACGATCTCGAACACCTCCTCGACGATCTGCGGGGCCAGGCCCATGGAGGGCTCGTCGAGCAGCATCACGCTGGGGTTGGTCATGAGCGCGCGGCCGATCGCGCACATCTGCTGCTCACCGCCCGAGGTGTAAGCCGCCTGGCTGGTGCGCCGCGTCTTGAGGCGCGGAAAGTAGTTGTAGACCTTCTCCAGGTTGGCCGCCACCTCGCCCTTGTCCTTGCGCGTGTAGGAGCCGGTGAGCAGGTTTTCTTCGATGGTGAGGTGGGCAAAACAGTGGCGGCCCTCCATCACCTGCACCACCCCGCGCTGCACCAGGTCGGCTGGCGTCAGGTTCTCGATGCGCTCGCCACGCAACTCGATGCTGCCCTTGGTGACCTCACCGCGCTCGGCCTTCAACAAGTTGGAAATGGCGCGCAAGGTGGTGGTCTTGCCCGCTCCGTTGCCCCCCAGCACCGCTGCAATCTTGCCATCGGGCACATTGAGGGAAACGCCCTTGAGCACCAGGATCACATGGTTGTAGATGACCTCGATGCCGCTGACGTTGAGAACGATGTTGGGTGTGCTCATGTAGATTTCCTTGGAGACCATTCGCAAAGCCCGAAGACGAGCCTTGCGAATGGCGCCGCGCTGTTCGAACGAAGACCCCTGGTCGAGAGACACCGAGGAACCGGCTTTGCCGGGCCTCTGGTGTCGCCCCCTTGAGGGGGTCGCGCGCAGCGCGGCGGGGGTGCTTCTTAGCTCTGGCAGTCGGCTGGCGTGCGCGGCGTCAGCTTTTTCTCGGCCGCGTACTTCGAGGCGGTGGCCTTCACCATCGGCCGGATGATCTGCTGGTCGGACTCGATCCAGTCGGAAGAGAACTCCCACTTCGCGCCGTCCCAGGTGTGGATGCGTGCAGCGCCCGCGCCCACGTGGTCGGCGCACGAGGTGCTGATGGGTGCGCGCAGCACGCCCTTGAAGCCCAGCGCATCCAGCTTGGCCTGCGTCAGGTTCAGGTTCTCCAGGCCCCAGCGCACTTGCTCACCGGTCATGACCTTGCCCTTGCCGAAGCGTTCCTGTGCGGCACGGATGCCTTCCACGCCCATGGCCGCGCTCACCACGCCACGCAGGTACAGGGTTTCGCCGACTTCGTCGCGCGGGCCGGTGCCCTGGCCCTTGTCGTGCAGCTTGGCCAGGATCTCCTTGACCACCGGTGCGTTCTTGTCGGTACCGTGTTGCAGCGTCACGGCGTTGTAGCCCTTCGCGCCCTGGCCCACGTCCTTCACATCGGGTTCTGCGCCCGACCACCACACGCCGTACATCTTCTCGCGCGGGTAGCCGGTGGCTTGCGCTTCCTTCAATGCGGTGGAGTTCATCACGCCCCAGCCCCAGAGCAGTGTGTAGTCCGGGCGCGACTGCCGCACCTGCAACCAGGTGGCTTTCTGTTCCACGCCAGGCGCGGTCACGGGCAGCAGCTGCAGCTCGAAGCCGTGCATCTTGGCGCGCTCCTGCAGCAGCGGAATGGGCTCCTTGCCGAACGGGCTGTCGTGATAGACCAGTGCAATCTTCTTGCCCTTGAGCTTGTCGAGCCCGCCTTCCTTCTTGGCGATGGCCTGGATGATTGCGTCTGCCGCCACCCAGTAGGTGCCCAGCAGCGGGAAGTTCCACTTGAAGACCGTGCCGTCCGCGCTCTCGCTGCGGCCATAGCCGGTGGTGATGAGCGGAATCTTGTCGATCGGGGCCTTCTCGGTCAGCGCGAAGGTGGCGCCGGTGGACCACGGGTGGATCAGCGCTGCGCCGCCGTTCTTGCCCTTCAGGCGCTCGTAGCACTCCACGCTGCGCGCCGTGTCGTACATGGTTTCGCACTCTTCCACCAGCAGCTTCACGCCGTTGATGCCGCCGCGCGCATTGACCAGCTTGTAGTAATCCACGATGCCGTTGGCCGTGGGCGTGCCGTTGGGCGCGTAGGCGCCGGTGCGGTAAGACAACACGGGCAGGTATTGCTCCTTGACCTGCGCCAGGGCTGCGGTGGATACCAGCGAGGCAGTGCCCGCGATGGCCAGTGTGGCCGCGACCACGATCTTGCGAAGTTTCATCTTTGTCTCCTACTAGGTTTCAGGGGTTGGAAAACGCTCTGTCAGTAAACGCGCAAACACATCGGAAAACATCGGTAATTGCGAGCACTCGCCCACACGGTCAGTGAGGGAATGGCCACAGGCGCAACTTCTGTTTCCCGATGGACCACAGCCGCGCCAGCCCGTGCGGTTCCACGATCAGGAACCACACGATCAACCCACCAAAGATCATCAGCTCGGCGTGCGAGACGGTGGTGGTGGAGATTTCGACACCGAACAGCCCGGCCACAAACGGCAGGAACTGGCTCAGCGCAATGGGGAGCACGACGATGAAGGCCGCGCCGAAGAAGCTGCCCATGATGGAGCCGAGGCCGCCGATGATCACCATGAAGAGCAGGCGGAAGGAGTAGTCCACCGAGAAGGCCGAGGGCTCCCACGCGCCCAGGTAGACGAAGGCCCACAGCGCGCCGGCCACGCCGATGATGAAGCTGCTGACGGCAAAGGCACTCAGCTTGGCGTACATCGGCCGGATGCCGATCACCGCAGCGGCCACGTCCATGTCACGAATGGCCATCCACTCGCGGCCAATGGCGCTGCGCACCAGGTTTTTCGCCAGCAGTGCGATCACCGCGAGCAGCGCCAGGCAGAACACGTATTTGCTGGCCGCGCTTTCCAGTGGCATGCCAAACACCTGCAGGTTGGACACCGCCACAGAACCCGAAGGCGTGTCCAGCGTGAACCATTTGATGCGCAGGAACATCCAGTCGGCAAAGAACTGGGCGGCCAGGGTGGCCACCGCCAGATACAGCCCGCGCACCCGCAGGCTGGGCAGGCCAAACAGGATGCCGAAGGCCGTGGCGCACAGGCCACCCAGGATGAGCGCGGGAATGAGCGGCATGCCCGGCACGCGCACGAAGAAGTTGTAGGCGCCGTAAGCTCCCACCGCCATGAAGGCGCCCGAACCCAGCGAGATCTGCCCGCAGTACCCCACCAGGATGTTCACGCCCACCGCGGCGAGCGAGAAGATCAGGAACGGGATCAGGATCGCGCGCATCAGGTAGTCGCTGGCCAGCATCGGCACTGCGATGAACGCGAGCAACACCAGCGCCACGACGAACCACCGGTCCTGCGCGATCGGGAAGATCTGCTGGTCGGTGCTGTAGGTGGTCTTGAACTGACCGTTTTCTCTGTAGAACATGGTGTCTCTCAATCAGTTGGGGTCAGAGCACATTTGCTGCGCAAATCGTGGTCTGACCCACAAGGCATTCAAACTCGATCGATGATCTTCTCGCCGAACAAACCTTGCGGGCGGAAGAGAAGGAAAACCAGGGCCAGCACGTAGGCGAACCAGATCTCGATGCCGCCGCCGACGAAGGGACCGAGGTACACCTCGGAGAGCTTCTCGCCGACGCCGATGATCAGCCCGCCGATGATGGCGCCGGGCACCGAAGTGAGGCCACCGAGAATCACCACCGGCAGCGCACGCAGCGCAATGGTGGTGAGCGAGAACTGCACACCGAGCTTGGAGCCCCAGATCATGCCGGCCACCAGTGCCACGAGACCCGCCACGCACCACACGATCACCCAGATGCGGTTGAGCGGGATGCCCACGGACTGCGCGGCCTGGTGGTCGTCGGCCACCGCGCGAAGTGCGCGCCCGGTGGCGGTCTTCTGAAAGAACAGGCTGAGTGCAATCACCATCGCCGCAGCAATCACCGCCGCAATCACGTCTTCCTGGTTGAGCAGCAGACCGCCCGGGAACACCGAGTCCAGCACGAACACCGGGTCCTTGGGCATGCCGATGTCGATCTTGTAGATGTTGCTGCCAAAGAGCGTCTGGCCGAGGCCGTCGATGAAGTAGGTGATGCCCAGCGTGGCCATGAGCAGCGTGGCGCCTTCCTGGTTGACCAGGTGGCGCAGCACCAGCCGCTCGATGAGCCAGGCCATGGCAAACATGAGCAGGCCCGCGATGACGAATGCGCCCACATTGGCCACCAGCTTGTTCTCGATGCCGATCCACTGCGGGATCCATTCGGCGAAACGCGCCATGGCCAGGGCCGCGAACAGCACCATGGCACCCTGCGCGAAGTTGAAGACGCCCGAGGCCTTGAAGATGAGCACGAAGCCCAGCGCCACCAGCGAATACAGCATGCCCACCATGAGGCCGCCGAACAATGTTTCTAGAAAGAATGCCATGGGGTGTCTCCGGCCTTCAGTGGGAAGTTCCGAGGTAGGCGCTGATGACCTCCTCGTTGTTGCGCACCTCTTCGGGGGTACCGTCGCCGATCTTCTTGCCGTAGTCGAGCACCACCACGCGGTCGGAGATGTCCATCACCACGCCCATGTCGTGCTCGATCAGAACGATGGTGGTGCCGAACTCGTCGTTCACATCCAGAATGAAGCGGCTCATGTCCTGCTTCTCTTCCATGTTCATGCCCGCCATGGGCTCATCGAGCAGCAGCACCTGGGGCTCCATGGCGAGTGCCCGGCCCAGGTCCACGCGTTTCTGCAGGCCGTAGGGCAACTGGCCGACCGGCGTCTTGCGGTGCGCCTGGATCTCCAGAAAGTCGATGATGTGTTCGACGAACTCGCGGTGCTCTTCTTCTTCCTTCTGCGCGCCGCCAATGCCAAAGGGATTGCGGATCGCCTGCATCAACAGGTTGCTCTTGATGCGCAGGTTGCGACCGGTCATGAGGTTGTCGATCACGCTCATGCCCTTGAACAACGCCAGGTTCTGGAACGTGCGCGCGATGCCCATTTCGGCCACCTGGCGGCTGTTCATGTGCTTGAAGGTCTGGCCCCGGAAGCTGATGGAGCCTTCCTGCGGCTGGTACACGCCATTGATGCAGTTGAGCATGGAGCTCTTGCCCGCGCCGTTGGGCCCGATGATGGCGCGCACCTCGTGCTCCTTCACGTTGAAGGAGATGTCGGAGAGGGCCTTTACCCCACCAAAGCGCAGGCTGATGTTGTGCACGTCGAGGATGACCTCGCCGATCTTCTTCTGTGTCATGCGGCCGCCTTCACGGGGGAGAACACCTTGGCGTCCTGAATCTTCAGCGTGGCGCTGACCGAGCCTGTGCGTCCGTCCTCGAACTTCACCTGGGTCTCGATGTACTGCTCGGTCTTGCCGCCGTAGAGCGCGTCCACCAGCACGTTGTAGCGGTCGGCGATGAAGCCGCGGCGGACCTTGTTGGTGCGCGTGAGTTCGCCGTCGTCGGCGTCCAGTTCCTTGTGCAGCACCAGAAAGCGGCTGATCTGGCTGCCGGCGAGCAACTCGTCGCGGCTGAGGTCGGCATTCACTTTTTCCACGCACTCGCGAATGAGTTCGTACACCTCCGGCTTCTGTGCCAGATCGGTGTAGCCCGCGTAGGGCAGGTTGCGCCGCTCGGCCCAGTTGCCCACGGCATCGAAGTCGATGTTGATCAGCACACACACCTTCTCGCGCTGGTCGCCGTAGGCCACGGCCTCCTTGATGTGCGAGAAGAACTTGAGCTTGTTCTCCACGTACTTGGGCGCGAACATGGCGCCATCGAAGCCACCGCCCTTGAGGCGGCCCACGTCCTTCACGCGGTCGATGATCTTCAGGTGCCCCGAGGCGTCGATGAAGCCCGCGTCGCTGGTGTGGTACCAGCCGTCGGCCGTGAGCACTTCGGCGGTGGCCTGCGGATTCTTGTAATAGCCTTTGAGCAGGCCCGGCGACTTCACCAGAATTTCGCCACTCTCCGAAAGCTTGATCTCCACACCCTCGCAAGGCACGCCCACGGTGTCGGCGCGCGCCTGGTTGTCGGGCTGCAGGCACACGAACACGGCGGTTTCGGTGGAGCCGTAGAGCTGCTTCAGGTTGATGCCGATGGAGCGGTAGAAACTGAAGAGGTCGGGCCCGATGGCTTCCCCGGCGGTGTAGGCCACGCGCACGCGGCTCATGCCCAGGTTGTTGCGCAGCGGGCCGTACACCAGCGCATCGCCCACGGCGTACCAGAGTCGATCGAACAAGCCCACCGGCTTGCCGTCCATGCGGTCGGGGCCGACACGGCGCGCCAGGTTCATGAAGTGGTGGAACATGCCGCGCTTGATGGCGCCGGCGTCTTCCATGCGGATCATCACGCTGGTGAGCAGGCCCTCGAACACGCGCGGTGGTGCGAAGTAGTAGGTAGGACCGACTTCCTTCAGATCGATGGTCACCGTGGCCGAAGACTCGGGGCAGTTCACAACAAACCCGCAAGCCAGCCACTGCGCATAGCTGAAGATGTTCTGTCCGACCCACGCCGGTGGCAGGTAGGCCAGCACCTCTTCGTCGGCGGTGAGCTTGTCGAACTTCGCGCCCACCGAGGCGCGGTCGATCAGCGTGTTGTGGGTGTGCACCACACCCTTGGGGTTGCCGGTGGTGCCACTGGTGAAGAACATGGCGGCCACGTCGTCGGGCTGGCCCAGTGCGATCTGATCCTTGAAGAGCTGGGGGTGCGCCTTTGCATGGGCCTGACCCGCCGCCACCAGTTCCTCCACGCCGCCCAGGCCGGGCTGGTCGTAGTTGCGCAGGCCGCGCGGATCGTCGTAATAGATGTGGGCGAGTTGCGGGCAGCTCTCGCGGATCTCCAGCATCTTGTCAACCTGCTCCTGGTCTTCCACCACCACAAAACGCACTTCGGCGTTGTTGATCGGGAAGACGCATTCAGATCCCACCGCGTCCTGGTACAGCGGCACAGGAATGGCGCCCAGCGCCTGGGCGGCCAGCATGGTGGCAGAGAGGCGAGGGCGGTTGGCGCCGATCACCACCATGTGTTCGCCGCGCTGAAGCCCGGCCTGGTGCAGGCCGCAGGCCAGTGCTTCCACCAGCGCGGCCATCTCTGCCCAGGTGGTGGTTTGCCAGATGCCGTATTCCTTCTCGCGCATGGCCGCAGCCTGCGGGCGGCGTTGCGCGTGGTCCAGCAACAGCCGGGGGAAAGTCGTTTGCATGCGTGTCTCCTGTGCCTGGTGACCGGTCGGTGCCTTTGGGGAGCACAGCCACGGGCCGATCACTGTTTTGCGGATGGTAGGCCTTCGTTTGACGCTATGTTGTCGGTTCGACGACAATTGCGGGTCTGCCCTCCTAGGACTTTCCCTAGGGCTTGCTGGCGGCTGAACAATTGGGCTGCACAGGCTCTAGCCTGTGGGTTCTTTCCTTGGGGGTCCACCATGAGCCCTTTCACGCCACACCGATCCGGCAACGTTCTGCGCGATCGCGCGCGGCCGCCCACCGAGGCCGAACTGGCCGAAATTCCCTGGCTGGAGCGCTTGAGCGAGGCCGAGCGCGAGCGTGCGGTGGCCGCGCTGGTGGTGGGCGAAGCGCAAGCTGGCGACTACGTGTGCCGCTTCGGGCGGCCCGTCACTTACTGGTTCGGCCTGGTCGATGGCCTGCTCAAGATGAGCAACGACGACTCGCAAGGCCCGGTGATCACCTTCACCGGTGTCGCGCCCGGCGGCTGGTTCGGCGAGGGCACCGTGCTCAAGCACGAGCAGTACCGCTACAACATCCTCGCCCTGCGAAAAAGCCGTGTGGCGGGGTTGCCGGTGGACACCTTCGACTGGTTGCTCGACCACTCCATCGGGTTCAACCGCTTCGTGATGCACCAGCTCAACGAGCGCCTGGGCCAGTTCATCGCCGCACGCGAGATCGACCGCTTGAACAACCCCGACCTTCGCGTCGCGCGCAACCTTGCTGCGCTGTTCCACCCGCTGCTCTCGCCCAACGTGGGCGGCGTGCTGCGCATCACGCAGCAGGAGCTGGCGTATCTGGTCGGTCTCTCGCGCCAGCGGGTCAATGAGGCGCTGACCACGCTGGCCGCCAAGGGGTGGATTCGGGTGGAGTACGGAGGCCTGCGGGTGCTGGACCTGGCGGCGCTGAGGTCGGGCGTTCTTGATGAGGGATGATCGCCCCATGACAACCGACAAACCCGCCCGCACACTGAAGCTGAAACCTGGTGCTCCCAGCAAACCCGCCGACCCCTACGCCCCGCGCCGCGCCCCCGTGCGCCCACCCGGCCCGGCGCGCGCCAAGAGCGTGTCGGCTTCGGCACCCAAGCCGCCGCGCGCGCCTTCTCCGGGCTACGGCCCCCAGCGTGCCCGGCCCGAGGGCGAGCGCACGGAGCGGCCGCGCCGCACAGACCCGCCCTATGCCCCGGCGGAGCGCGCGCCGCGCGGTCCGTCGGCGGCACCCCGCCCGGCGCATCAGCCGCATCGGCCAGACCTCGCTCGAGTCGGCAACGTTCGCGGTGAAGTCCGCCTCAACAAACGCATGGCCGACCTCGGCCTGTGTTCGCGCCGCGAGGCCGATGAGTGGATCGCGCGTGGCTGGGTGCTGGTCAACGGTGAACCTGCCGTCATGGGCATGCCGGTGGCGCCCGATGCCCAGGTGGAGGTGCTGCCCCAGGCGCGCCACCAGCAGGCAGGGCAGGTCACCATCCTGCTGCACAAGCCGGTGGGTTATGTGAGTGGCCAACCCGAGGACGGCCACGAAGCCGCTGCCACGCTGATCGGCGCGCCCAGCCAGTGGCGCGGCGACGCGCGCATGCCGGGCGATGGCCGCCGCTTCGCGCCCGAGCACACCCGTGGGCTTGCGCCCGCTGGCCGGCTCGACATCGATTCCACTGGTTTGCTGGTGCTTACTCAGGACGGCCGCGTGGCGCGCACGCTGATCGGCGAGAACAGCGGCGTGGAGAAGGAATACCTGGTGCGCGTGCAGTACGCCCCCAACGGCCCGCATGGCGAAGGCGTGGTGGCGCAGAACGTGCAGGCCATCTACCCGCCGCAACAGATGGCCTTGCTGCGCCATGGCCTGAGCCTGGATGGCCAGGCACTCAAGCCCGCGCAGGTGGACTGGCAGAACCCCGAGCAACTGCGCTTCGTCCTCGTCGAAGGCAAGAAGCGTCAGATCCGCCGCATGTGCGAACAGGTGGGTCTGCATGTGGTGGGCTTGAAGCGCATTCGCATTGGTGGCGTGCTGCTGGGCAATCTGCCGGTGGGGCAGTGGCGCTACCTGGGGACCGACGAGCGGTTCTGAGCGCTCTGGCCTCGCTGGCGGGTCGCGGCCACAATGGTCCATGGCCCTCTCTCGACCCAATTCCACTCAACTGGCGCTGCTGCGCCACCTGCGCCCGACCGACCTGCGCGCTGCGGTTCAGCTGGCGACCGAGGCCACCGCTGGTGTGATCGGCATCACCGAAGGGGTGCACCAGTCGGTGCGCCGGCGCATCGGGCTGCCCGCCGGCACCGCGATCGACCGCACCGGTGGTCTCACGGGTCAGATCTACCGGGGCATTCGTGGCGTGACCCAGCTGGTGGGCCATGGGCTGGACGGTGCACTCGCCAGCCTGTTGCCGCTGGTGGACGAGCCCAGCCTGCACCCCGCACCCTCACCCGGTCGCGAGGCCGTGATCGCGGCGCTGAATGGCGTGCTCGGTGACCGTCTGCAGGCCAGCGCCAATCCGCTGGCCCAGGTCATGGAGCTTCGTTACCAGGGCGAGCGGCTGCCGCTGGACCGCGCACCGCTGTTGCACGAACGGCTGGTTGGCGCCACGCCGCATCTGCTGGTGCTGCTGCACGGCCTTTGCATGAACGACACGCAGTGGCAACGCGGTGGGCACGACCATGGTGCCTGGCTGGCGAAGGCCTTGGGCTGTACCCCGGTCTACCTGCGCTACAACAGCGGCCTGCACACGTCGACCAATGGCCGTGAACTGGCGCGGCAACTCGAAGCGCTGGCCGCGTTGTGGCCGGTGCCGCTGCAAACGATCACGCTGCTCGGCCACAGCATGGGCGGGCTGGTGGCGCGCGCTGCCTGCTTCGAGGCGCAGGGTGCGGGCCTGCGCTGGCCGGCCCTGCTGCGAAACCTCGTGTTCCTGGGCACGCCGCACCATGGTGCCCCCCTGGAGCGCGCCGGCCATGGCATCGACGTGCTGCTGGCCGCTTCCCCTTTCACCGCGCCTTTCACCCGGCTCGGGCAGCTGCGCAGTGCCGGCATCACCGACCTGCGCCATGGCCATGTGCGCGAGTCCGACTGGCACGGCCGCGACCGATTTGGTTCTGCCGCCGACCACCGCGATCCCCTGCCGCTGCCCGAGGGCGTGGCCTGCTTCACCGCCGCCGGCACGCTGGCGCCTCAGCGCGGTTTGCTGGCCGAGCGGCTCACGGGCGACGGGCTGGTGCCGTTGCACAGCGCCCTGGGCCAGCACGACGACCCGCAGCGGCGCCTGGTGTTCGCGCGCGACAGCCAGCGCACCTTCTACCGCACCGGGCATCTGGAGCTGCTGTCCAGCGTGGCGGTGGCGCAGCAGCTGGTGCAGTGGCTCGCGCCCGCTGCGCCGCCCGCAGACGCTTGAATTCCGGGCGCCCGCCCATAATTCCGCTTCGCGCCGCGCTGGCGGCGGCGGATTCGATTCCTGTTTTCATTTCTGCAAACTCCCATGAGCAAACAAACCCTGTCCTTCCAGGCCGAGGTGGCGCAACTGCTGCACCTCGTCACGCACTCGCTGTACTCCAACCCCGACATCTTCTTGCGCGAGCTGGTGTCCAACGCATCGGACGCCTGCGACAAGCTGCGCTTTGAAGCGCTCAACAACGCGGCGCTGTTTGAAGACGCGCCCAACCTGGACGTGCGCGTGGGCTTCGATCGGGAGGCCCGCACCATCACGATCACCGACAACGGCATTGGCATGAGCGAACAGGAGGCCATTGAGCACCTGGGGACCATCGCCAAGAGCGGCACCAAGGATTTCATGAACCGGCTCTCGGGTGACCAGAAGCAGGACGCCCAGCTGATCGGCCAGTTCGGTGTGGGCTTTTATTCGGGCTTCATCGTGGCCGACACCATCACCGTGGAATCGCGCCGCGCGGGCCTGCCAGCGGCCGAAGGTGTGCGCTGGACCAGCGGTGGCACCGGCGAGTTCGAGGTCGAGGCCATCGAGCGCGCCGCGCGCGGCACCAGCGTGACGCTGCACCTGAGGGAAGACGCCAGCGACTACCTCGACCACTGGCGTCTGAAATCGATCATCGGCAAGTACTCGGACCACATCAGCCTGCCCATCCTGATGGAGAAGGAAGAATGGGACGCCGAGAAGAGCGAGTACGTGCGCAAGGGCGAATGGGAGGCCGTGAACTCGGCCAACGCGCTCTGGGCTCGCAGCAAGAAGGACATCAGCGACGAGCAGTACGCCGAGTTCTACAAGAACCTGAGCTACGACACGCAGGCGCCGCTGGCCTGGAGCCACAACCGCGTGGAGGGCAGCACCGAGTACACGCAGTTGCTCTACATCCCGGGCAAGGCGCCCCAAGACCTGTGGAACCGCGACCGCAAGGCCGGCATCAAGCTGTATGTGAAGCGCGTCTTCATCATGGATGAGGCCGAAGCACTCATGCCTTCGTACCTGCGCTGGGTGAAGGGCGTGGTCGACTCGGCCGACCTGCCGCTCAATGTGAGCCGCGAGCTGCTGCAGGAAAGCCGCGACGTGAAGGCGATCCGCGAAGGCAACACCCGCCGCGTGCTGGCCATGCTCGACGACCTGAGCAAGGACAACGAAAAGTACACCCGCTTCTACGCCGAATTCGGCAGCGTGCTGAAGGAAGGCCTGGGCGAAGACTTCGCCAACCGCGACAAGCTGGCCAGGCTGCTGCGCTTTGCCAGCACGTCCGAAGCAGATCTCACATCGCTGGCCGATTACAAGGCCCGCATGAAGGAAGGCCAGACCGCGATCTACTACATCACGGCCGACAACCTGTCCGCAGCAAAGAACAGCCCGCAGCTCGAGGTGTTCCGCAAGAAGGGCATCGAGGTGTTGCTGATGACCGACCGCGTGGACGAGTGGGCGCTTTCGTTCCTCACCGAGTTCGACGGCACGCCGCTGCAGAGCGTGGCCAAGGGCGCAGTTGACCTGGGCTCGCTGCAGGACGAGGAAGAGAAAAAAGCCGCCGAGGCCGCCGCCGAAGTCTTCAAGCCGGTGCTGGAACGCCTGAAGGAAAGCCTGAAGGACAAGGCCAAGGACGTTCGCGTGACCTCGCGTCTGGTCGACTCGCCGGCTTGCCTGGTGGTGGAAGACGGCGACTACTCCACGCAGCTCGCGCGCATGCTCAAGCAGTCCGGCCAGCCGGCCCCACAGGTGAAACCCATTCTGGAGGTGAACGCCGAACACGCGCTGGTGAAGAAGCTCGAAGCCAGCGAACATTTCGACGACCTGGCCCACATCCTGTTCGACCAGGCGCTGCTGGCCGAAGGCGGTTTGCCCGACGACCCGGCGGCCTACGTGAAGCGGGTGAATGCGCTGTTGATCTGATCTGAATACCCTGTGGCTGACCGGTCAAACCGGTTGACTACACTCGGACGCGGGGAGTCCTTCAAGGCGCAGGGCACCGCACCTGCCCCGCCATCCGATCAACCGGCCACACCGTGTACCTACAGCGACCCTTCGATCACGTCGTCACGTTCCGCAACAGCCAGGGAGACAGCGCGCGCGGAACCTTGACCAGCCTGCAGCGGCGCTCGCTGGTGATGGAGATCTACAACCCTTACTCGATCGTCCAGGTGAGCGAGGTGCTCAACGAGCTGACCATCCGCTCGGGGGACCGCAACATCTACAAGGGCAAGGCGGTGGTGGTCAGCCTGCTCAACACCGGCCTGATGGCGGTGGTGTCGGTCACGCTGATCGACGAGTGGAACGACCTGGCCGGTATCGGCCACGACACCCGCACGGTTTCCGAGGCCGTGGGCCGCTTCATCCAGGACTGGGAGTCGCGCTACCAGGTCGGGCAGGCTTACCAGGTGGTGGTCAATGAGATGCGGGCCTATTTCTCGGAAGTGACGCGCTGGCTGGACCAGGCCGACATCACGGCCGGCCTGCCGCGCGACGCTCAGGGGCGCGTGCGCGACGACATCTTTTTCGAGATCGGTCGCCCCCTGCTGGAGAAGGGGCGGGAGTACCTGCTGCGTTTCGAAGCCGAGGCCTCGCGCGTGGAACCGGAATTCGAGCCCGTGCACCGAGCTTTCGCTCAGGCTGCCATCCACCCGCTGGTGCTGCGAGCGCCCTTTGTGTACCGCACCTTCGCCAAGCCGCTGGGCTATGCCGGCGACTACCAGATGGTGAACCAGATCCTTGGCAATCCCCGGGAGGGACCGAGCACCTATTTCGAGCTCGTCAATTACATGTTCCTGCAGGCCGGGGTGGCCCAGGCGCACCGCAATCGGGTCGACATCCTGCACACGCGGCTGCAGGAACTGGTGGGCGAGGCGCGCGCTGCGGGCCGATCGCTGCGGGTGCTCAACGTGGGTTGCGGCCCGGCGGTGGAGCTGCAGCGCCTGGTGGCGGGTCCGCAGGACCTCGGTCAGATGGAGGTGGTGCTCATGGACTTCAGCGAAGAAACGCTGCAGTACGCCAAAGAGCGCATCGACGAGGTGGCGCGCGTGGCCGGGCGCTGCCCACCCCGCATCGAGCTGCGGCACGAGTCGGTGCACCAGTTGCTCAAGCGCTCTGCGCGAGACGAGGCGGTGGCCCCGCATGAGCAGTTTGACTACATCTACTGCGCCGGCCTGTTCGACTACCTCGCCGACAAGGCTTGCGCGCGCCTGAACAGCTATTTCGAGAGCCGCCTCAAGCCTGGCGGCTCGCTGCTCGTCACCAACGTGCACTCCTACAACCCCGAGCGCTACTGGATGGAGCACTTCATGGAGTGGTACCTGATCTACCGCAACGAGGCGGGCATCCAGCGCCTGTTCCCGTCGAACCTGGCCACGGTCCGGACCTACACCGACGCGACCCACGTCAATCTGTTCGCCGAAGCCCTCAAGCCCGCCTGATCCCGCCATGCCCGTGGCCACCACCACCTCCACCCAACTGCCCGCGACCTTCGAGGACGCGCTGAAGGAACACCTGAAGTTCTACAGCCGGGTGACCTGCAAGGTGGCCATTCTGCTGATCGTGGGTGGCGTGGGGCTGGACGCCGCCTTCTACCCGCAGCACATGGTGGAGTTCGCCGTGGTTCGCGTGCTGGTGGCGTTGCTGATCCTGCTGACGCTGCTGACTTACAGCACGCCTTTCGGCGATCACAACATTCGCCGGCTCACCTACTTCTGGATTGCCCTGCCGCAGCTGATGATCGCCTGGATGATTTTCCACGCGGATGGCGAGAACTCCATCTATTTCGTGGGGCTGACATTTGCCATCTCCGGCATCGGCTTCTTCCTGCCGCTGACGATCGTGGAGGCCTTTCTCTTCAGCTCGTTCACGCTGCTGGTGTACGTGCTCGCCTGCGTGCTGCGCCCAGAAGGCGTGCAGGACGCGCACCTCTTTCAAGGCCAGATCATCTTCATCGTGTTCTACGCCGTGATTTCGGTGGTGATTTCCATCTACAGTGGCAGGTGGCGCAAACAAGCCTACGCACTTCAATCCGAAGTGCAATCGAAGAACAGGGAGCTGATGGAAACAAACCGGACCCTGGCCGAAGTCAAGGGCCAGTTGCTGCAGCGCGAGAAGATGGCGGCCATCGGCACGCTGTCGGCCGGGCTGCTGCACGAGCTCAACAACCCGGTCAACTACAGCCTCATGGCGATCAACATGGGGCTCACCTCGCCGGCCACCGAGAGCGATGCCATGCTCAAGGAAAGCCTGGTCGATGCGCGTGAAGGCATGCAGCGCATCCAGAACATCGTCTCCGACCTCAAGACCTTCGCCTACCAGAAGCCCGGACAGGACAGCCAGCGCCTGTTCCTGCTGGAGAACGCGATCCGCTCGGCCCAGCGTCTGGCCGGCCACGAACTCAAAAGCATCAAGGTGTCGGTCGAGCTCCCGCAGGACACGCACGTCCTCGGCGACGAGCCCGCCATCATCGGCGTGCTGATCAACCTGTTCAGCAACGCCGCGCACGCGGTGCAGGCGGCCCGGCGTGCGGAGCCGGAGATCGCCGTGCGTGTGGCTGCGCGAGGCGGTCGGCTGGGCATTTCGATGCGCGACAACGGCCAGGGCATTGCGCCCGAGAACCTGGCGCGCGTGTTCGAGCCTTTTTTCACCACGCGCGATGTGGGTGCCGGCCTGGGCCTTGGCCTGAGCGTGAGCTACGGCATCGTGCAACGGCATGGCGGCACGCTGGCCGTGGAGAGCGAGCAGGGCGCCTGGACCGAGTTCACCTTTGATTTGCCCATGCCGCAATGACGCAGCCAGACGACAACACCACACGCACACCGCTGGGCCCCCACGCGGTGCTGATGGTCGACGACGAGCCGCAGGCCTGCAAGTGGTTCGCCCGGTTGTACGGCACCGAGTTCGTTGTGCTCACTGCCGGCGGTGTCGACGAGGCGCTGGCCTTGCTGGCGCAGCGCGGGCCCGAAGTGGCCGTGCTCATGACCGACTACGCCATGCCAGGGCGCGACGGTGTGGCCCTGCTCAGCGAAGTGCGGCGCCTCTATCCCCATGTGTCTCGCGTGCTGGTGTCGGCCTATGCCGACAAGGACGTGGCGATGTCGGCGGTGAACCAGGGCCAGGTGGAGAAGATCCTGGAGAAACCGCTGGACGAAACGCTGACGCGGCAGATTCTGCGCGAGGCGCTGGCCACCAGCCTGGAGCGCGCACGGCAGCAACAACTGGTGGAGCGGCGCGCCACGGCCCTGCGCGAGACGCTCGGCTTCCTGGCCCACGAAGTCACCTCGCCGCTGGCTACAGTGCGCGGCTACCTGGAAGCCATGCGGGACCGGCACCGCGCTCCGCCCGACGGGCAGGCTGGCATGGCCCACATCGAACAGCAGAAACCCGGTGACGTGCTGTTCATGATCGAAGCCGCGCAACGGCGCGCCATCTACGCGCAGTCGCTGGTGTCCACCTTCGTGCAGAGCGCGCGCGACGCCAGCCGGGGCGACGCCTCGGCCAGCCTGCTGGCCAGCGACCTGGTGCGCGCCGTGCAGGAGGAGTACCCCTTCGAGCCCGGCGAGGCCGACTGGCTCTCGACCGACGCGGCCGCCGACTTCACGCTGCCCGGTCGCCGGGACCTGCTCTACCTCGTGCTGTGCACGCTGGTGAAGAACGCCTTGATCGCCATGCGGACGAGTCCGCCGGTGAAGCCCGCGCTGCGCATTCAGCTGGCCCGTGCCGCTCCCGCGCCGGGTTTGCCCCTGCAGGCCACCCTGGTGGTGAGCGACAACGGGCCTGGCATCGCGCCCGACGTGTTGCGGCGCCTGATGGTCGAGCCCGTGACGACCCGAGCCGATTCGGGTGGCAGTGGCATGGGTGTGCTGTTCTGCCACCGCGTGATCAGCTCGCTGAGCGGCTCGATCGATATCCGCTCGAGCCTTGGCGAGGGCACCACCGTCACGCTGTATTTCCCCTTCGCAAAAAAAGACACCCCGGTCGAGGACACCCGATGACGCCCGCAAAGATTCTGTATGTGGACGATGAGGCCATGGCGCTGAAGTATTTCGAGCGCCTGGTCAATCCCCTGGCACCCGTGATCACCGCTGGCTCGGTCGAAGAGGGGCGCGGTCTGCTCAAGGCCCACGGCGCCGAGGTGGCGGTGCTGGTGTGCGACCAGCGCATGCCCGGCGAACAGGGCAACGAGCTGCTGCGCCACGCCCGCGAGTACTACCCGCACGTGGTGCGGATGCTGACCACCGCCTACTCCGACATCGGCGACGCCATCGAGGCCATCAACACCGGCGAGATCTACCGCTACATCAACAAGCCGTGGGAAATCGAGAGCCTGCGCGCGGACCTGAAAAACGCGCTCGACCTGGCGCAACTGCGCAGCGAGCGCGACAGCCTGATGCGCGACAAATTGCTGGCGCGGCAGAACCAGCTTCGCTCCAACCGTCTGGCCGCGCTGCTCATGGTGGCATCGGGCGTGCAGCCCGAAAACCACGAGCTGGCGCTGTACCGCTACGGGCAGGCCGCGCTGCTCGCCGGTTGCACCGAGCCGCAGGTGGATTGGCACCGTTGGGACCACGCAGACCTGATGCAGGCCGAAGCACGACGGGGCGCGGCCATGGCGGCGCACCTGCGCCAATGGCTGGAGGCGTTCGGTGCTGGCAGAACGGGTGCCACGCCGCTTGAGCTGCTGGCGAGAGCGGTGGGGGGTGAAGTCCGGGGTACCGAGCTGCACCTGCCGAGCGGCGAGCCCTTCAGCGCATTGCTCTCGGGGGCTGTGGACGAAGCGCCCACAGCGGCGCAGTGTGCCTGGCCGGCCTGGTTGCTTTGGCAACGTGGCCTCGCCGAGGTGCAGGCGATCGCGGGCGGTGGCCTGCTCGTGAAGCCCGCCGAGTCCGTGTCGCCGCGCACAGACTGGCTGGCCGATCTCATGGAGCGTCTGGGCCAGCCGGCGCATTGAGCCCGCCGGTGCGCAACTTCGCGTAACGGGCGGGCACTTCCGCGCGTCTCTGCACTCACAATGAAAGCCTGGCGCGCCCCATTGCCTTGCGCATCCGGTCCATTTCAAAGGTCATTGCCATGAACACTCCAGCCGCTTCTGTCACCTTCCGCCGCTCTCGCGCCTGCGCGGGCGTGTTGCTGAGCGCAGGGTTTCTGCTGGCCGGTTGTAACTCCATCGGCGTCGGCATCGGGGTGCCGCTCGGCCCGTTTTCCATCGGCGTGGGCGTGGGTTCGGGCGGCGTCAGCGCCGGCGTGGGCACCGGGGTGGGCCCGGTCGGTGTGGGTGTGGGTGTGAACCAGCGTGGCCAGGTCAGCGCAGGTGCCGGGGTGGGCGTCGGCACCCAGATCGGGAACAGCAACGCCCGTGTGGGCGTGGGTGTAGGCACGAGCAGCGTGATCTACGACCCCAACGACCCGAAGCAAAAGCGGGCTGGCGGCGAAGTCGCGCCCTGACAGACGAGGGGGCGTTGGCCCAGGAACACCGCGGAACCGGCTTTGCCGGGCCGCAGGTGTTGCCCCCTGGAGGGGGTGGCGCGAAGCGCCGCGGGGGTGTACTCAGACCAAAGTGATAGTGACATCAATGTTGCCACGCGTGGCATTGGAGTACGGGCAGACCTTGTGTGCGGTGTCCACCAGGTCTTGTGCCACAGCGCGGTCCATGCCCGGCAGGCTCACGGCCAGGCGAGCAGCAATGCCGAATCCGGCCGGGATCGGGCCAATGTCCACTTCCGCGTCGATGGACGCATCGGCGGGAACAGCCACCTTTTTCATGCCCGCCACGTGCTTGAGCGCACCCATGAAGCATGCCGAATAACCGGCGGCGAACAGTTGCTCGGGGTTGGTCGCGTTGCCGGCGCCGCCCATCACCTTGGGTGGGGACAGCTTCACGTCGAGCAGGCCGTCGTCGGTGCGCGAAGTGCCTTCGCGGCCACCGGTGGTGTGGGCGCGGGCGGTGTAGACAACTTTTTCGAGGGAAGTGGGCATGGTGTGGCTCCTTGGGTTGAACGCTTGCGAACAAGCGGGGTGAAAAACGGGGTGAAAAAACGGGGTTGAAATCAGGCGGTGAGGCGGTCGCGCAATGCCTGCACCTGGCGGGTCAGGTTCAGCACTTCCGACAGATCGCATTGCGTGGCCTGCAGCACGCAGCCAGGGATGCGGGCGGCGCGTGCCTTGAGCTTGCGGCCGGTGGCGGTGAGGCGGATCAGCACACGCCGCTCGTCCTGCACATCGCGAAGGCGGGTTACCAGTTCAGCGGATTCGAGCCGCTTGAGCAGGGGCGTGAGGGTGCCGGAATCGAGGTGCAGGCGGTCTCCCAGCTCGGAGACCGTCACACCATCGGTTTCCCAGAGCACCAGCATGGCCAGGTACTGCGGGTAGGTCAGGCCAAGGTCTTCCAGCAGGGGCTTGTAGAGCTTGGTCATGGCCAGCGAGGCTGAGTACAGCGCGAAGCACAACTGGTGGTCGAGCTGCAGGGCCTGATCGGTGGAGATGCGTGGCGTGTTCATGAGGCTGAACTTTAGCCAACAATTAAATTGTTCACAATTTAATCGCTAACAACCTTGTTGGCGTGCGGGGCTTTCATGCGCCTTTCACAATCAAGCCACCAGAGGCGATCCCTGCATTTCCTCGATCTGCTCCACCAGCATGTCCACCTGACCTTGCCAGTAGTCACGCGTGCCAAACCAGGGGAAGTTGATGGGGAAGGCGGGGTCGTCCCATCGGCGCGCGATCCACGCGCTGTAGTGGATCAGGCGCAAGGTGCGGAGCGGTTCGATGAGTGCGAGTTCGCGCCGGTCGAAAGGTCGGAACTGTTCGTAGCCGTCGATCAGCGCGCCCAGTTGCTGGTTCTGCTGACGGCGATCGCCGGACAGCAGCATCCAGATGTCCTGCACGGCCGGGCCAGTGCGCGCGTCGTCCAGGTCCACGAAATGCGGGCCAGCGCCAGGCTGACCTTCGGGCGTCCAGAGGATGTTGCCGGGGTGGCAGTCGCCGTGCAGGCGGATACGCGCAATGCCGTCTTCTTCCAGCGGCGCACCAGGTCTCAGCGTGGCATGGGCTTCAATCAGGGCCAGCGCTTCGTCCAGTGCGGCGGTCCATGCCGTGCGCACCTCGGGAGCAACGGCGGCGTGGTCCAGAAGCCAGTCGCGAGGTTCGCGTGCGAAGCTCGCGGTATCCAGCGCCGGGCGCTGGGCAAACGGCCGCGCGGCACCCACGCTGTGAATGCGCGCGAGGAAGCGGCCGATCCATTCCAGCACCTCGAAATTGTCGAGCTCGGGCCGGCGCCCGCCACGGCGGGGGCTGACCGAAAAGGCGAAGCCACCGAAGTGGTGCAGGGTCTCGCCGTTCAGGCGCAAGGGCGGCACGGCAGGAATCTCGGCCGCCACCAGTTCCTCGGCAAAAGCGTGCTCCTCGGCAATCTGGGCATCGCTCCAGCGATCGGGTCGGTAGAACTTGGCCACCACCTGCTCATGACCCTCCACCGGCGATTCCAGATGAATCTGGTACACGCGGTTCTCGAAGCTGTTGAGAGCGGCCATGCGCCCGTCGCCCCACAGCCCCACATGGGCCAGTGCGTCCTGCACCACGTCGGGGGTGAGGAGGCTGTAGGGATGTGTGCGGTGCGGGTCGGAGGTCATGCGCGATTGTCGCTGCTGGCCCCGAGGCCCCTCCCCTATGATTGGCCCATGGTGAAACACAAGGTGAACGCGCGACCCGCGCCCACGCTGCAGGAACAGTTGCCCGAACTTCGGGCGGGCCAGTCGGTGGCGCTGTTGCAGGAGCTGCACATCCTCACCCGCGAGGGCAAGCTCAACCAGGACACGCGGCGCAAACTCAAACAGGTGAATCACCTGGTGCAGTTCATCGAGCCGCTGCTGGCCGAGGTGCTCGCCGCGCGCGGCGATGTGACGCTGGCCGATCACGGCGCGGGCAAGTCGTACCTCGGCTTCATCCTCTACGACCTGTTCTTCAAGGACAAGACCACCGGGCGTGTGACGGGTGTGGAAACGCGCGCCGAACTGGTGGAAAAATCGCGCGAACTGGCGGCGCGCCTGGGCTTCGAGCGCATGGACTTTCTGGCCACCACCGTGCAGCAGGCGCTGAGCCATCCCGATCTGCCTGCGCGCATCGACGTGGTGACCGCGCTGCATGCCTGCGACACCGCGACCGACGATGCGATTGCCTTCGGTCTGGCCAAGGACGCCAGCCACCTGGTGCTGGTGCCGTGTTGCCAGGCCGAGGTGGCCGGCGTCATGAAGAAACACAAGGCGCTGAGCCTGGCGCGCACGCCGCTGGCCGAGCTGTGGCGCCATCCGCTGCACACGCGCGAGTTTGGGAGCCAGATCACCAATGTGCTGCGCTGTCTTCAGCTCGAGGCACATGGTTACAGTGTCACGGTGACGGAGCTCGTGGGGTGGGAGCATTCCATGAAGAACGAGTTGATTCTGGCCCGTAGAATGGCCGAAGATCGAACCGGCGCCCGCGAGCGGGCCCGGCAGCGGTTGCAGCAGGTGCTCGAAGAACTGAACCTTCAGGAACTCTCGCAGCGCTTCGCCGTTTGACTGTGTGGCGGCAAGGTCCGCTCTGTTCACAGCCAATCGGCGCAACACCCCCATAACCATTCCAGGAGCACCCGCCCATGGTTACCGATTTCGATTTCCTGCTGCAGTCCATTGCATGGCCGCTGGTGCTGCTGCTGGCGTGGTTCGTGGCAGAACGCGTTCACGCAACCTGGCACCTGCCACGCGTCACCAGTTATGTGGCTGTGGGGCTGGTGGGCAGCCTCGTCAACCTGCCCGGGCTCACCGTGGCCGTGCCCGGGCTGGACTTTCTGGCCAACGTGGCGCTCTCGCTGGTGCTGTTTGAACTCGGCTACCGCATCAATCTTCGCTGGTTCCGCCACAACCCGTGGGTGCTGGTGCTCGGCGTGGTGGAGTCCCTGATCACCTTTGGCGCCATCTACTGGGTCACCGGCTGGTTCGATCTGGAGACCGACATGCGCCTCATCATCGCGGCCCTGTCGGTATCGGCGTCGCCCGCCGGCGTGCTGCGCGTGGCCAACGAACTGCGCAGCGCCGGCCAGGTGACCGAGCGCGTGCTGCACCTTTGCGCCATCAACTGCATGGTCTCGGTGTTGCTGCTGAAAATGGTGGTGGGCTACTGGTACCTCAACAACTCGGGCGATCTGGTGCTCGCAGCCTTTGGCAGCATCCATGTGGTGGGCACGTCGGTGGCGGTGGGAGCCTTGCTGGGTGTGGCAGTGCCCTGGCTGCTGAGCCGCGCCAGCACGCACGAACGCGGCGTCACGGTGGTGTTTGCGCTCTCCGTGCTGCTGCTCACCACGGCGGCCTATGGCCTCAAGCTCTCGCCGCTTCTCGCCGCGCTCACGTTCGGCATCGTGGCGCGCGAGCGCCGTGTGCACCTCACCAATGCCCAGCGCGACTTCGGCACCGCCGGTGACCTGCTTTCCATCTTCCTGTTCGTCTACATCGCCTCGCTGCTGGACTGGGCCGATGTGGGAACCGGCATGTTGCTCGGTCTTGTGCTCATCGCCGTGCGCGCGGCTTCCAAGGTGGGCTGCAACCTGTTTGCCGCACGCCTGTCGGGCATCACCGAACGCAAGGGCTTGCTCACTGGCCTCGCCCTCACACCGATGTCGGCCTTTGCGATTCTGCTGCTGGAGCAGAGCCGGCTCTACGGGTTTGCGCCGGCGGTGCAGGTGCTTTCCATCATGGCCGGCATGATGCTGCTGCAGGAGCTGCTCGGCCCCCTGGTGACGCAGCGCGCGCTGATGGCCGCGCATGAAACCCATGTGACCAAGGAGTAAGCCATGCCTTTGGAAACCTTCAAGTCCTCCGACTCGCTCACCATGGGCGTCGAGCTCGAGCTGCAGCTCGTCAACACCTACGACCTCGACCTCTCCAGCAGCGCCAATGACCTGCTCGAGCTGCTGCGCCGCAAGCCCTTCCCGGGGGTGGTCACACCCGAGATGACGCAGAGCATGATCGAGATCGCCACCGACGTGCAGCGCGAGCATGGCCCGCTGCTGGCTCAGCTGCAGCAGATCCGCGACACGCTGGTGACCGCCGGCGACCGCCTCAACATCGAGATTGCGGGCGGTGGCACGCACCCTTTCCAGCGCTGGTTCGAGCAGCGCATTTTCTCCAAGCCGCGATTCCAGGAGCTGTCGGGGCTGTACGGTTACCTGGCCAAGCAGTTCACCGTGTTCGGCCAGCACGTGCACATCGGCTGCTCCAGCGCAGACGAAGCGCTGTTCCTGCTGCATTCGCTCAACCGCTACGTGCCGCACTTCATTGCGCTGTCGGCGTCCTCGCCGTTTTCGCAAGGCGTGGACACGCTGTTCGACTCCGCTCGCCTGAATTCGGTGTTCGCCTTCCCGCTCAGCGGCCGCGCGCCCTTTGTGCTGAGCTGGGAGGAGTTCGCCAACGTCTACTTCACCAAGATGGAATCCACCGGCGTGGTGAAGTCCATGAAGGACTTTTACTGGGACATCCGGCCCAAGCCTGAGTACGGCACCATCGAGCTGCGGGTGTGCGACACGCCGCTGACGGTGGAGCGCGCCGCGGGCCTCGCGTGTTATCTGCAGGCGCTGTGCCGGCACCTGCTGGAGCGCAGGGAACTACCGCCCGAAGAAGACGACTACCTCGTCTACACCTACAACCGTTTTCAAGCCTGTCGCTTTGGGCTGGACGGCATGATGGTCAACCCCAAGACACGCGAGCAGATCAGCATCCGGGAAGACATCCTGGCCACGCTGCGGCACCTGGGGCACCACGGCCAGGCACTGAACTCCATGGCCGCGCTGGACGAGATCGAGCGCACCGCGGCGCGCGTGGGTAACCACGCCACGTTCCTGCGCAATCGGTACAAGGAAAGCGGCAGCGTGCAGTCGGTGGTGCGGGCGAGTGTGGAGGCCCTGCGGCTCGGCCCGTGATGGATGTCACGAACCGGGCGTAGGGCAATCGCACGGGGTGTCAGCGAAGTTCCTACAGCGTGAATGGGGGTGCGCCGACTTAACGTCGACGAAGGCGGCGAATACAGTTTGTTTCATCGAGACCGACTTGTTTCACACCTTCAGGAAGCCCACCATGTCCACCACCGCCACCCGCCTCAACCCCTTCGTCCTGATGCTCGATCCCGAAGCCGTGATCAGCGCCATGGAAACCAGCGCCACCCTGCGCGGTATTCGCAGCCGCATCTGCCGCCCGCTGGACAAGCCCCTCATTCCCAAGATCTTCGATACGGACGCACGTGAATTCGACGCCGTGATCGAGGCCGAAGACTTCATGGATTCGGGCAGCGAGCTGTATTGCGAGGCGCAGCCTGCGCTCGCAGCGGTTCACTGAAACCTAGCGCGAAAATCTCTTGCGTGTAAGCGCGAGCGCCAGCCAGAACCCTCCTGCGGTGTAGACCAGCAGCACGGCCCCATGCAGCCAGGGCTGCGCAGGCCACTGGTCCATGAACAGAGGTCGCACCAGTTCCACCGCGCTGGTCAATGGCAGCCAGTCCGAAAGGTGGCGCACCACCGCTGGCAACTGTTCACGCGGAAAGAACACACCCGAGAGAAACATCATGGGCGTGAGGAACAGCGTGAAGTAGTAGGTGAAGAAGTCGTAGCCCTTGGCCAGGGCATTGAACACCAGGGCGATGCACGAGAACGTGATGCCCACCCCCAGCAGCACCGGCCAGGCCAGGAACAGCTTGGGTGAATGGCTGATGCCCAGCGCAAGCATCACCACCATGATGGCCGTCACCGAAAACAAGGCCTTGAACCCGGCCCACAACATTTCGGCCAGCACCACGTCGTCCAGGCTCACCGGCGCGTTCATGATGCCGTCCCAGGTTTTCTGCACGTGCATGCGCGAGAAGGCGGAGTACAGCGCTTCAAAGGTGGCGGCGTTCATGGCGCTCATGCAGATGCTGCCACTGGCCAGGAACAGGATGTAGGGCACGGCCACGTTGCCTTGCGGCGTGCTCATGCTCACCTGCCCGACCAGCGCACCCATGCCATAGCCAAACGCGATCAGCCACATCAGCGGCTCGGCGATGTTGCCCACCAGGCTCGGGATGGCAAGCTTCTTCCAGACCAGCAGGTTGCGCAGGAACACGGGCCACCAGCGCATGGACAAACGCGGTGGCGAAAAGTGAGAGGGGGAGCGGGGCAGTGTGGTGGTCGTGTTCATGGTCTATCCGTCCTCCCGAATCTGCCGGCCGGTGAGCTTCAGGAACAGATCTTCCAGGTTGGCTGGGCGGTGCAGGGCACGCAGGTGGTGGTGGTGCTCGCCCAGCGCCGCCAGCAGTGGCATAGCCTGCGCGGTGTAGAAGAACACGGTTTCGCCGCTCACCTCCACGCGGGCCGCCAGCGCGCGCAGCGCGGCGTGTTCATCGGCCTGGGCCAGCGCGAGCGCGCCGTTGCCATAGACCTCCACCACGTCGGGTTCCAGGTGCTGCGCGATCAGCTCGCGCGGCCGGCCTTCGGCGATCTTGCGGCCGTGGTCCAGCACCAGCAGTCGCGAGCACAGGCGTTCGGCCTCGTCCATGAAGTGCGTGGTCAGCAGGATGCTCTTGCCCTGCTGCAACAGCAGTTGCAGCCGCTCCCACATCAGGTGGCGCGCCTGCGGGTCCAGGCCGGTGGTGGGCTCGTCGAGCATGAGCAGCCTGGGGTCGTTCACCAGCGCGCGCGCCAGCGAAAGGCGCCGTTTCATGCCGCCCGAAAGCTCACCGGGTTTCGCATCGGCCTTGTGAGAGAGCGCGGCGAATTCCAGCAATTTCGGAATGCGCGACTGGATCAAGGCCTTGGGCAGACCGAAGTAGCGGCCGTAGACCAGCAGGTTCTCGGCGCAGGAAAAGTCGGGGTCCAGCGTGTCCATCTGGCTCACCACACCAAGCTGGGCCTTGATGGTGAGGGCATCGCGCGGCATGTCCATGCCGAAGGCGGTGATGCTGCCGGCGTCGGGCGCGGTCAGACCCAGGCACATGCGGATGGTGGTGGTCTTGCCCGCGCCATTGGGGCCGATCACGCCCAGGCATTCGCCGGGTTCGATGGAGAAGCTCAGGTCGTCCACCACGGTGTTGTCGCCGTAGCGTTTGACCAGGTGGTGGCTCTCGAACAGGGTGGGATTCATGTGCCGGCATTGTGCCCTCACGCCCGGTGCCCGCAAGGACCGGCCCCTACAATGCGGGGCTGCCCGCCAGGGTCTTGTCACACCGTCCAGTTTGCCCATGTCCTTCGCCGTTTCCCTGCAATACGTTTTCCCGAAGCGCGCGCTCACTGTGTTCGGTGGCTGGGTCGCCAATGGCCGCTGGGGCGCCATCACACAGTGGATCATCCGGCGCTTCATCCGCAAGTACCGGGTGAACATGGCCGAGGCTGCGAACCCGGACCCCAAGGCCTACGGCAGCTTCAACGAGTTCTTCACCCGGGCCCTGCGCACCGATGCGCGCCCTGTGGCTAATGTGGCCTTCGTGTGCCCGGTGGATGGCGCCATCAGCCAGTTTGGCGTCATCGCACGCGACCAGATCTACCAGGCCAAGGGCCACACCTACAGCACGCGTGCGCTGGTGGGTGGCGACGCCGATCTGGCCGCGTTGTTCGACGACGGCGCCTTCGCCACCATCTACCTCAGCCCCAAGGACTACCACCGCATCCACATGCCTATGGATGCCACGCTGCGCCGCATGATCCACGTGCCGGGCGATCTGTTCTCGGTGAACCCGGCCACAGCGCAGGGCGTGCCCGGGCTGTTTGCGCGCAACGAGCGCGTGGTGTGCGTGTTTGACATGAAGGTGGGCGAGACCACGCTGCCTTTTGTGCAGGTGCTGGTGGGCGCCACCATCGTCGGCAGCATGGCCACCACCTGGCATGGCGTGGTGAATCCGCCGCGGCCCGATGACGTGCGCGAGTGGAGCTACGACGACGCGCCGGTGCACCTGCAGCAAGGCGAAGAAATGGGCCGCTTCCTGCTGGGCTCTACCGTGGTGCTGCTCTGGCCGCGCGACACCATCGCCTTCAATCCCGACTGGGCGCCCGAAGCCGCCGTGAAGATGGGCGAGCCCATGGGCGACGCCTTGTAAAACACTTTCAGGAACCTCCATGACCACGCTCGGAACCCCGCTCTCTCCCTCCGCCACCCGCGTCATGTTGCTCGGCTCGGGTGAGCTGGGCAAGGAAGTGCTGATTGCGCTGCAGCGCCTGGGGGTGGAGACCATTGCGGTGGACCGCTACGAGAACGCGCCGGGTCACCAGGTGGCGCACCACGCGCGCACCATCACCATGAGTGACCCGGCGCAGTTGAAGGCCCTCATCGAGGCCGAGCGCCCGCACCTGGTGGTGCCCGAGATCGAGGCCATCGCCACGCCCATGCTGCAGGAGCTCGAAGCCGCTGGCGTGGTGCGCGTGATCCCCACCGCCCGCGCCGCGCGCCTCACCATGGACCGCGAAGGCATCCGCCGGCTGGCGGCAGAAACGCTGGGGCTGCCGACCAGCCCCTACAAATTCTGCGATTCGCTGGACGAACTGCAGGCGGCCATCGACTCCGGCATTGGCTATCCCTGCATCGTGAAGCCGGTCATGAGCAGCAGCGGCAAAGGCCAGAGCAAGATCGACGGCCCGGCGGACGTTAAGAAGGCTTGGGACTACGCCATGTCGGGCGGCCGCGTTGGGCCGGGCCGGATCATCGTGGAAGGCTTCATCGATTTCGATTACGAGATCACGCAGCTCACCGTGCGCGCGCTCGGCGCCGATGGTCAGGTGGAAACGCACTTCTGCGATCCCATCGGCCATGTGCAGGTGAGCGGCGACTATGTGGAGAGCTGGCAGCCGCACCCCATGACGCCGGCCGCGCTGCAGAAATCGCGCGACATCGCCAAGGCCGTCACCGACGACCTGGGTGGCCAGGGGCTCTTCGGCGTGGAACTGTTCGTCAATGGCGATCAGGTGTGGTTCAGCGAAGTGAGCCCGCGCCCGCACGACACCGGCATGGTGACCATGATCACCCAGTGGCAGAACGAATTCGAGCTGCACGCGCGCGCCATTCTGGGCCTGCCGGTCTCTACCGCGCTCAAGAGCCCGGGCGCCAGCGCCGTCATCTACGGCGGCGTGGAAGCGCGCGGCATTGCCTTCGACGGGGTGGACGAGGCCGTGCGCGTGCCGCAGACCGAGATCCGCCTGTTCGGCAAGCCCGAGAGTTTCACCAAGCGCCGCATGGGCGTGGCCCTGGCCTTTGATGCCGACGTGGAAAAGGCGCGCACGCAGGCCAAGCTGGCGGCCTCGAAGGTGAAGCCGCGCCGGGCTTGAACGCCTGGGGCTGGGTTTTTTTGCATCCGGCTGCATCCAAACGCCACGCTGGGGCGTAGTGGAAGCAGTGGCGCTGTTTTTGCGCCGCTGCCCACAACCCACCATCGAGGAGCTTCCCCATGATCTTCAAGACCACCCTGGCCGCCGCTGCGGCGCTCGCCCTGACCGCCTGTGCCTCCCAAATGGGCTCCAATATGAGCAGTTCCACCAGGAACACCCCCTCCATGGGCAGCCCCACCACGGGCATGCCCGCCATGATGTATTCGCAGGCCAGCCTGCCCGATGCCGTGAAGGTTCCCGCAGGCAACCGCGTGGCCATGGAAACCGTCGGTGTGGGCCAGATCACTTACGAATGCCGCGTCAAGGCCAACATGCCCGGCCAGTTTGAATGGGTGTTCGTTGGCCCCGATGCCAAGCTGATGGACCGCAGCGGCAAGCAGGTGGGCAAGTACTATGGCCCGCCCGCCACCTGGGAAGCGATGGACGGCTCCAAGTTCACCGCCACCCAGCTGGCTGTGGCACCCGGCGGCGACGGCAACATCCCCCTGCAACTTGTGAAGGCCAACCCCGCCATGGGCATGGGCGCCATGAGCGGCGTGACCTACACCCAGCGCGTGGCCACCAAGGGCGGCGTTGCACCGGCCATGGCCTGCGGCGCCTCCAACATGGGTGCGAAGCAGATCGTGCAATACCAGGCCGACTACATCTTCTACAAGGCTTCCTGATCGGTCTTCGGCTAGTATGGCCGGCAGTCCCGGGGCCTGGCGCCACATGGCGCCGGGCCCCGCTTCTTCCGCCCTGCTGGTCCTAGCCGCCCTTGCCGCCCACCGCCTCCGAACCGTTCGATCACGATGCCGCCCTGGCCGCCTGCGCGCGGGGCGATCGTGCGGCCTTGCGCAGCCTTTACGAGCGCGAAGGCCGCTACCTGTTGGGCGTGGCCTTGCGCATCGTGCGCGACCGCGCCACTGCCGAAGACGTGTTGCACGACGCATTCATGAACATCTGGACCCAGGCCGCCAGCTTCGATGCCAGCCGCGGCGCGGGCCGTGGCTGGATGTACGGCATCGTGCGCCACCGTGCGCTCGATGCGGTGCGTGCCGGTGCCCGCAACGTGTCGGCCGATGAAGACGACATGGACGCGCTGCAGACCGAAGATGCCCCTGCAGCACCCGACATGGCCGAAGCCTTCGCCCTGCACGCCGACCTCGGCCGGCTCGACGACTGCCTGGCCCGCCTGGACACGCCCAAGCGCAACTGCGTGCTCTACGCCTACCTCGACGGCTGCACCCACCCCGAAATCGCCGAGCGCCTGGGCGCGCCGCTGGGCTCGGTGAAGGCCTGGATTCGCCGCGGGCTGGCCTCGCTGCGGGAGTGTCTGGCATGAGCACGCGGGATCACGACGACATCGACGCGCTGGCCTCGGCGTATGTGCTCGGAACGCTGTCGTCCGCGCGTCGTCGTGAGGTGCAGGATCGTCTGCCGAACGACGCCATGCTGCGCACCGCCGTCGACGCATGGGAAGCCCGCCTGCTGCCGCTCACCGCGCTGGTCGAACCGGTGGAGCCCACGGCCGCGCTGTGGTCGAGAATCGAGCAATCGCTGCCGCCCGCCGCGTCACGTGCACAGGTTCACACCAGCGCGTGGCAGAACTGGTGGCGCAGCATCAACTTCTGGCGCGCCGTGGCCGCCACTGGCTTTGTGGCCGCTTCCGTGGCGGTGCTGCTGCCGTCCACCGGCTTGTTCGCGCCCGCCGCACCGCAATACATGGTGGTGCTCGTGGCGCCCAACGGCACCGCGCCGGGCTGGGTGGTGCAGACCAGCGGGCGCGACACGCTGCGCCTGGTGCCGCTGGGGACCACGGCCGTGCCCGAGCAGCGATCGCTGCAGTTCTGGACCAAGGCCGACGACTGGAATGCCCCGGTTTCCCTGGGCCTGGTGCAACCCGGCCAGCCGCTCGAGGTGAAGCTCGACCAGCTGCCGCCACTCGTGCCCAACCAGTTGTTCGAGATCACCCTGGAGCCTTACGCCGGCTCGCCGACCGGGCGGCCGACCGGGCCCATTCTTTACATCGGGCGTGCGGTCAAGCTGACGTGAGCCCGGGGGCGCTCACTGGAACGCCACCTCCGCAAAACTCCGCAGCTTGCGGCTGTGCAGCTGGTCGGTGCCGCCTTCGCGCAGGATGTCGATGGCGCGGATGCCGATGCGCAGGTGCTGGTCGACCCGTTCGCGGTAGAAGTGGTTGGCCATGCCGGGCAGCTTGATCTCGCCGTGAAGGGGTTTGTCGCTCACGCAGAGCAGGGTGCCGTAGGGCACGCGGAAGCGGAAGCCATTGGCCGCGATGGTGGCGCTTTCCATGTCGAGCGCCACGGCGCGCGATTGCGAGAAGCGGCGCTGGGGCATGTTGTCGGGCAGCAGTTCCCAGTTGCGGTTGTCGGTGCTGGCCACGGTGCCGGTGCGCATGATGCGCTTGAGCTCGGCCGGCGGCACGCCCGTCACGTCGGCCACGGCGCCTTCCAGTGCGAGCTGGATCTCGGCCAGTGCGGGGATTGGCACCCACAGCGGCAGCTCTTCGTCGAGCACGTGGTCTTCGCGCACATAGGCGTGGGCCAGCACGTAGTCGCCCAGCTGCTGCGCGGTGCGCAGGCCGGCGCAGTGGCCAAGCATGAGCCAGGCGTGCGGGCGCAGCACGGCAATGTGGTCGGTGATGGTCTTGGCGTTGGCCGGGCCCACGCCGATGTTGACCATGGTGATGCCGCTGCGGTCGGCGCGCATGAGGTGGTAGGCGGGCATCTGAGGCAGGCGCGGAGGCGCATGGCCCAGGGCGTCGATGGGTTCGGCGGCGAGGCCTGTGCGGCGCATCACCACGTTGCCGGGCTCCACGAAGGCGATGTACTCGCTGTCGGGGTTGGCCATTTCCGCGTGGCCGAGCTTGATGAATTCGTCGATGTAGAACTGGTAGTTCGTGAACAGGACGAAGTTCTGGAACCACTCGGGCGCCGTGCCGGTGTAGTGGCGCAGGCGCTGCAGCGAGTAGTCGACGCGCGGGGCGGTGAACAGCGACAGCGGGTGTGCTTCCCCGGCCTTGGGCGCGTGCGTGCCGTTGGCAATGCCGTCGTCCATGGCGGTGAGGTCGGGCAGGTCGAACACATCGCGCATGAGGGCGCGGCGCGCCACATCCATGGCGCCTTCCACGTGGTCGTGTTCGGCAAACGAGAAGTGGATGGGGATGGGCTGGGTGCTGGTGCCCACCTCCAGCTCGCCACCGTGGTTGGCCAGCAGCAGGCTGAACTGCTGCAGGTAGTAGTCGTCGTACAGATCCGGGCGGGTGAGCGTGGTCTCGAAGCGGCCCGGGCCGGCCACGAAGCCGTAGCTCAGTTTCTTGATGGCGGGGCTGTCGGGGGCGGCGCCGCGCCGTGTGTTGCTGTGGGTGTGCAGCCGCACATACGGGTAGCAGGCGCGCACATGGGTGCTGGAGAAATCGCCGCCGGCCACGTAGTCGCGCATGGCCTGGCGCAAAAACTCGACGTTGTCCTGGTAAATCCGCTGGACCTGGGCCAGGGCCTGGGCGGGATCGGTGAAGACGAGGGGGGCGGTAAAGTCGGGCGTCTTGTGCATGGCGCTATTGTCACCTTGTGGTGTGACGCCTGCATCCACCCGCCCCGATCCGAATGCCCGAATTCACCACCCCCACGCTGATCTCGGCCGCCACCACGCTGGCGGCGGCATTGGGCTGCGGGTTGTTGATCGGCGTGGAGCGCGAGCGCCGCAAGGGCGAAGGCCCAGGCCGCGCTCTGGCGGGGCTGCGCAGTTTTGCGCTGGTCTGCGTCACTGGCGCTGCCGCAGCGCTCACCCGGATCGATGGCCTGGTGGTGGCGGGCGCGGTGTTCGTGGCGGCGCTGGGTGTGGCGGCCTACTGGCGCGATCGCTCGGACGACCCTGGCATCACCACCGAGGTGGCGCTGCTGCTCACTTACCTGATCGGTGTGCTCTGCACCTGGAGCCTGCCGCTGGCTGCCGCGCTGGCCGCCGGGCTCACGGCCGTGCTGGCCGGGCGCGAGCGCATGCACCGTTTCGTGAGCCAATGGCTCAGGCCGGCGGAAGTGCGCGATGGCATCGTGCTGGCCGCGCTGGTGCTGCTGGCCTTGCCGCTCATGCCGGACCGCCCGCTGTGGGGGCCGGTGCTCAACCCGCACGTGATGGTGCAACTGCTGGCCTTGTTGCTGGCGGTGCAGTCGCTCGCACACCTGGGCCGGCGCTTGCTGCAGGCGCGCCATGCGGTGGCGTTGTCCTCGCTCGCCTCGGGCTTCGTGTCCAGCACGGCCACCATCGCCACGCTGGGGCTGGCGGTGCGCGAAGGCCGCTCGGGTGCGCGGCTGATGGCGGGAGGCGGCCTGCTGTCCTGCGTGTCCACCCAGATGCAATTGCTGTTGGTGGCCGCTGCCGTGCAGCCCGCCTGGCTCTCGCTGCTGTGGATGCCCGCGCTGGCGGGCGCTGCGCTGGCCGCGCTCTGGGGCGCCTGGCTGGTGCGAGGCGCGCCCGCCGACGGCGAACTCGGCGCCGTGTCGACACCGCGCGTGGAAGGCATGCCGGGTGCTGGCGATGAACGCATGTTCAGCCTGAAAGGGGCGGCGGCTGTGGCTGCGTTGCTCACCGGCATTCAGGTGCTGGTGCATGCCATGGAACTTTGGCTGGGCGCGGCTGGGTTGCTGGCGGGCACCTTGATGGGTGCGCTTGCCGATCTGCATGCCGCACTGGCGGCGGTGTTCGCGTCGAGCGCCCCAGGCAGTGGGGCCGAGCTGGCGGTGATGCTGGCGCTGGCGGTACACGCGTTCAGCAAGAGCGTCACGGCAGGGCTGGTGGGTGGCGCGCGGTATCTGGCCTGGCTGGCGCCGGGATTGTGGGCGCACACCTTGCTGGGTGTGGCGCTGATTGCGCTGATCAGGACTTGACGGGTTCGCGCATCGTGACGAATTCTTCTGCCGCCGTCGGGTGGATGCCGATGGTGCTGTCGAACACCGCCTTGGTGGCGCCGGCCTTCATGGCCACGGCAAAGCCCTGCACGATCTCGCCAGCTTCGGCGCCCACCATGTGCAGGCCCACCACGCGGTCGCTCTTCGTGTCCACCACCAGCTTCATCAGCGTGCGTTCGGTGCTGCCCGAGAGGGTGTGCTTGAGCGCCTTGAACTCGCTGCGAAAAATCGTCACGTCGCCGAATTTCTCGCGTGCCTGCGCTTCGCTGTAGCCCACGGTGCCGATGCTGGGGTGCGTGAACACGGCGGTGGGCACGAACTCGTAGCCCATGCTGCGCGGCGCCTTGCCGGCGGCCGGGCCAAAGAGCTGGTCCACCACCACCATCGCTTCGCCCAGGGCCACCGGCGTGAGCTGCAGCCGGTTGGTCACGTCGCCCAGCGCGAAGATGGAAGGCACGTTGGTCTGGTAGTGCTCGTTGACAATGACCTCGCCCCTGGCACCCAGGGCCACGCCCACGGTTTCCAGCCCCATGTCGGCCACGTTCGGCACGCGGCCCGTGGCGTACAGCACCGCGTCGGCCATCACCAGGGCGCCACCCTCGCACTCCACGCGCAGGCCGGCGTCGGTCTGGCGGACGTCCACCACGCCGGCATTCAGGTGCAGGTCCACGCCTGCCTTGACCATCTCGGCCGAGACGAAATGGCGAATCTCGTCGTCGAAGCCGCGCAGGATCTGCTCGCCCCGGTAGAGCTGCGTGACCTTCGACCCCAGGCCGTTGAAGATGGAGGCGAACTCGCTGGCAATGTAGCCGCCACCCACCACCACCAGCCGCTGCGGGAAGGGTTCCAGGTCGAACACTTCGTTGGACGTGATGACGTGCTCGCGTCCAACGAAGTGCGGCACGTGTGGCGTGCCGCCGGTCGCGATCAGGATGTGTTTTGCGGTGAACTCCTGGTGCCCGGGCGAGCCATCGGCATTCAGCGTGGACAGCGCAACGCGGTTCGCACCGGTCACGCGCGCAAAAGCCTCGAACACCGTTACGCCCGAGCCGCGCAGCAGGTTGCCGTAAACCCCGTTCAGGCGGCTGATCTCCCGTGCCCGGTTGGCTTTGAGCGTGGCCCAGTTGAACGTGGGGCGCCAAGGCTTCTCCGCCGGGCCGCCCCAAGGAGAAGCAGCCCCCTCGGGGGGCAGCGAACCACGCGAAGCGGGGAGCGTGGGGGCATTGAACTCCCATCCGAAGCCCTGCGATTCCTCGAAGGCCTCGCCATAGTGCGCGGCGTAGCTGTAGAGCTTCTTCGGAATGCAGCCAACGTTCACGCAGGTGCCACCCAGTCCATCGTTGCCCAGCACCTCGGCCAGCCCCACCCGGGCGCCGCGCTGGGCGGCCATGCGCGCCGCGCGTACGCCACCACTGCCGCCACCGATGACGAAGAGGTCGAAGTCGAATGAAGTCATGCGGAACTGTCCTGATGTGGAGCGACGATGGTAGGCCTGTGCGAATGCCACTGCCGGCACGGGTTCAATTCAATAGGTGTACACGCCCCGCCCGGTCTTGCGGCCCAGCCAGCCGGCCGCCACCATCTCCTTCAACAGTGGGGCGGGGCGGTATTTGCTGTCGTTGAACTCGGCGATGTAGACGTTCATCACCGCCAGACAGACATCGAGGCCGATCATGTCGGCCAGCGCCAGTGGCCCGATGGGCTGGTTGGTCCCGAGCTTCATGCCGGCGTCGATGTCCTCGGCGCTGGCGATGCCTTCGGCCAGCACGAAGAAGGCCTCGTTGATCATGGGAACGAGGATGCGGTTGACCACGAATCCCGGCGCGTTTTTCACCGTGATGGGCGACTTGCCCAGCGCCTCGGCCAGCGCCTTCACCGCATCGTGCGTGGCGTCGCTGGTCTGCAGGCCACGGATGATCTCCACCAGCGCCATCATCGGCACCGGGTTGAAGAAATGCATGCCAATGAAGCGGTCGGGCCGCTGCGTGGCGGCGGCCAGCTTGGTGATGCTGATCGAGCTCGTGTTGGTGGCCACGATCACGTCGGGTGCGAGCAGGGTGTCGAGCTGCTGCAGGATCTTGACCTTCAGGCCTTCGTTTTCCGTCGCCGCCTCAATGACGAGTTGCGCGCCCTTGAGGTCTTCATAGTTCGTCGAACCCTGAATCAGCGCGAGCGCGTTGTCCTTGTCGGCGGCGCTGATCTTCTCTTTCTTGATCAGCCGGTCGAGGCTGCCGGCCACCGTGGCCAGGCCCTTGTCGACCGCGGCCTGTGCGATGTCGACCATGACCACGCGGATGCCGCGGGTGGCGCAGGCCTGCGCGATGCCGTTGCCCATGGTGCCCGAGCCGATGATGCCGACGGTCTGGATCGTGTTCATGAATGCCAACTCCTGAAAAATGAATGCGGTGGTTTGTGGGGTTTTCCCGGCGTCGCGGTGGCGTCTTTCCTAGGCGGCAGTGCCTACTGGTGACGGGGCGCCTGTGCTAACTTGCCTCACGGATTGTCGCGCACCGGCTTCGGCGCGCGGCCCACACGGAGACACCCATGTTTGACTACATCATCGTTGGCGGCGGATCGGCCGGCTGCGTGCTGGCCTCCCGCCTGAGCGAAGACCCGGCGGTTCGCGTCGCCCTCATCGAAGCCGGTCCGAGCGACCGCAGCGTGCTGATTCACTGCCCCGCCGGCCTGGCCGCCATGGCGCGGTTCGAGCTCAACGGCTGGGGTTATGGCACCGTGCCGCAACCCGGCCTGAATGGCCGGCGTGGCTACCAGCCGCGCGGCAAGGTGCTGGGCGGATCCAGCTCCATCAACGCCATGATCTACGCGCGCGGCCACACCAGCGACTACGACAGCTGGGCCGCGCAAGGCAACCCAGGCTGGTCGTTTGCGGACGTGCTGCCGTACTTCAAGCGCGCCGAGCACAACGAGCGCGGTGCCGACGCGCTGCACGGCCAGGGCGGACCACTCAACGTGATGGATCTGCGAAGTCCCAATGCCTTCCTGCCCTCGTTCGTCGAGGCGGGCGTGCAGGCGGGCTACCCGCACAACCGCGACTTCAACGGCCCCGAGCAAGAGGGTGTGGGGGTCTATCAGGTCACGCACAAGAACGGTGAGCGCTGCAGCGCTGCCAAGGCCTACCTCACCCCGCACCTGGAGCGCACCAACCTGCAGGTGATCACCAACGCGCTCACCACCCGGGTGGTGATGGATGAAGAGGAAACCCCACCGCGTGCGGTGGGCGTGGAGTACCGGGGCAACGGCGGGCGCGGCCCCCTTCAGATCTTGCGGTTGCGCGAGGGCGGCGAAGTGGTTTTGAGCGCTGGCGCCTTCGGCTCGCCCCAGTTGCTCATGCTCTCGGGCATCGGCCCTGCCGATCACCTGGCAGAGCATGGCATTCGCTGTGTGCACGAGCTGCCAGGCGTGGGCCAGAACCTGCACGACCATGTGGACGTGGTGCTGGTGGTCAATGCGCCGCAGGTGAAAGACCTGTTCGGCCTGTCGTTCGGTGGGGTGGCGCGCATGCTGCGCGGCATCTTTGAATGGCGGCGCCAGCGCAGCGGCATGCTCACCACCAACTTCGCAGAGGCTGGTGGGTTCATCAAGAGTTCACCGGACGAACCCATTCCCGACCTGCAACTGCACTTCGTCGTGGGCAAGCTGGTGGACCATGGCCGCAAGACCGTTTTCGGGCACGGCTACTCCTGCCATGTGTGCCTGCTTCGCCCGAAAAGCCGGGGCGCGCTGCGCCTCTCCAGCGCCGATCCTCAAGCCTCACCGCTCATCGATCCGGCCTTCCTGAAGGACCCGGACGACATGGCGCGCCTCCTGCGCGGTTTCAAGCTCATGCGCAACCTGCTCCAGCAACCCGCGCTCACGCGCCACGGCGGCACGGAGTCGGCTTCGTCGGCACAGGCGCAGAGCGATGCACAGATCGAGCAGTTCATCCGCAACCACGCCGACACCATCTACCACCCGGTGGGCACCTGTCGCATGGGGCCGGGGCCGATGGATGTGGTCGATGCGCAGCTGCGCGTGCACGGCGTGGCCGGGCTGCGGGTAGTGGACGCGTCGGTGATGCCCACAGTGGTGGGAGGCAACACCAATGCACCCGTGATCATGATGGCCGAGAAGGCCGTGGACATGATCAGGGGGCGGTCACTTTTTCCTCATGAGGGTCGACTTGCCGAACAGGCTCTCGATCAGGTCGACGGCCAGTTCGGCGGTGCGGTTGCGCACGTCCAGCGCGGGGTTGAGCTCCATCACGTCCAGTGAGGCCAGGCGCCCGGTGTCGGCGATCATTTCCATGCACAGCTGCGCTTCCCGGTAGGTAGGCCCGCCAAGCACCGTGGTGCCCACGCCGGGTGCAATCTCGGGATCGAGAAAATCCACATCAAAACTCACGTGCAGGTGGGTGTTCTCGTCCACATCCTTGAGCGCCTGCTGCATCGTGTGGCGCATGCCCATCTCGTCGATGTAGCGCATGTCAAACACCTCCAGGCCGGCCTGGTGCACCAGGCGCTTCTCGCCCGCATCCACGCTGCGGATGCCGATCTGCCGCACCTGGCTGGCCTCGATGGCGGGCGTGTGGCCGCCGATGCCGGTGAGGCGCGCCGGGCCGTAGCCGCACAGCAACGCCACTGGCATGCCGTGGATGTTGCCGCTGGGCGTGAGGTCGGCGGTGTTGAAATCGGCGTGGGCATCGAGCCAGAGCACGCGCAGTTTTTTGCCCGATGCGCGGCAGTGGCGCGCCACGGCGCTGATAGAACCCAGCCCCAGGCAGTGGTCGCCGCCCAGCACGATCGGCAGACGCCCCAGCGCCAGTTCGGCGTGCACCGCCTCGTGCAGGCGCTCATTCCACACGACCACTTCTTCGAGGTGCCGGTAGCCTGAGGTGGGTGGCAGCCACGGGTTGGAAGGCCCGGCCAGGTTGCCGCGGTCGATCACGCGCAATCCCTGGCCCTCGAGCACGGTGGCCAGGTTGGCCACGCGCAAGGCTTCTGGCCCCATGGAAGCGCCACGCGCGCCGGCGCCGATGTCGGTGGGCACGCCGATGAGGCTGATGTCTTGTTGCATGGCGACATTGTGGTGGAACTCGACGCCGTTGCGGCGTGGACGACAATTCCTCACCCTTGGCTGTGCAAATTCCTCATGTCCGATCCCTCCCTTGTTTTCTGGTCTTCCTGCGGTCACCACCATCTCGCACGCAGCGCCCGTGGCTGGCTGGTGCCGACCGCCGACTACTGGCGCTTCTGGTTGTCGCGGCCCGAACTGGCGCTGGTCGAGGAATCGTGCAACGCCGAAATAGCACTGCACACCAGCCTGATGCAGCAACCCGAACGCCACGTGCCCGCGCACGAGCTCGATGCGCTGGAAGACGAAGATGTGCGCGCCAACCACCGCATGTTCCTCGGCTGGCGCGACGCAGTGGTCGGCGCTGGTTCGCTGGAAGCGGCGTACGCTGGTTTTTTCAAGGATGGCGCTATTCAGGTTCCGCCGCTGTTTCTGGACCTCATGGTGCAGGCCATGGTGTGCCAGCTGCTGGCCGACGAGACCGATCCCTGGCGGTGGCGTGCGGCCGAGCTGCTGTTTCGTCGTCAGCGCGTGAGCGTGCAGGACGGGCGGGTGCTCAGCGGCGACAGCGAGGTGCTGGACCTGCTCAACGAGACCGGGGGGCTGGGTGAGGTGGGCCGATTGCTGCTGCAGGGCGGCGCCGCCTTGCCGCAGACGCAGATCGAGGTGCTGGGCGACGACAGCGCCGACCGCTACCTGCGCAGCCGCCACGGGGCTGGCCGGTTCAATTTCGTCCTCGACCTCACGCATGAAGTCCAGAACGAGCTGCCGCACGGCCTCACGCTCACCATGACCCGCGCTCGCTCAGGGCTCAAGGCGTTGGCAGTCGTGCTGGAAATGTGGGTGCAGCACTTCCATGGGGTGGCGGTGAAGATTCAGCCCGAGGCGCGGGTCGAAGACCCGTCGTGGCGCTGGCACCTGGGGCTGGACGTGGAATCGAGCGCGCTGCTGAACGACCTCTACCTTGGCAACGAGGTGGAGCCCGAGCGGCAGCAGCGGCTCATCAGCCTGTTTCGCCTGACGTTCGCCGACCCACTGCACATGCAGGCCGACGTGCGCGGCAAACCGGTGTACCTGGGCCTGGCCATGACGGCAGGCGGCCTGCTCAAGCTCAAGCCGCAGAACCTGCTGCTGAACCTGCCGCTGACGCAGCCGGCCTGAACAGGCCCTACATGTTGCGGCGGTACTGGCCGCCCACCTCGAACAGCGCGTTGGTGATCTGCCCCAGCGAGCAGACGCGCACCGCGTCCATCAGCACCTCGAACACGTTGCCGTTTTCAATCACGGCCTGCCGCAGGCGCTGCAGCATGGCGGGCGATTCGCTGGCGTGGCGCGTGTGGAAATCGGCGAGGCGCTGCAACTGGTTCTGCTTTTCCTCGTCGGTCGAGCGCGCGAGTTCCAGCGTCTCGGGCGTGAGATCGCCGTGCGGATTGCGGAAGGTGTTCACGCCCACGATCGGGTACTCGCCGGTGTGCTTGAGCATCTCGTAGTGCATGGACTCGTCCTGGATCTTGCCGCGCTGGTAGCCGGTTTCCATCGCGCCCAGCACGCCGCCGCGCTCGGCAATCTTCTCGAACTCCTGCAGCACGGCTTCTTCTACCAGCTCAGTGAGCTCGTCGATGATGAACGCGCCCTGGTTGGGATTCTCGTTCTTCGCCAGGCCCCATTCGCGGTTGATGATGAGCTGGATCGCCATCGCGCGGCGCACCGAGTCTTCGGTGGGCGTGGTGATCGCCTCGTCGAACGCGTTGGTGTGCAGGCTGTTGCAGTTGTCGTAGATGGCGATCAGCGCCTGCAGCGTGGTGCGGATGTCGTTGAACTGGATCTCCTGCGCGTGCAGGCTGCGGCCGCTCGTCTGCACGTGGTACTTCAGCTTCTGGCTGCGCTCGTTGGCGCCGTAGCGGTCGCGCAGGGCCACGGCCCAGATCCTTCGGGCCACCCGACCGAGCACCGTGTACTCCGGGTCCATGCCGTTGCTGAAGAAGAAGCTGAGGTTGGGCGCGAAATCATCGATATGCATGCCGCGCGCCAGATACGCCTCCACAAACGTGAAGCCGTTGGAGAGCGTGAACGCAAGCTGGCTGATCGGGTTCGCGCCGGCCTCGGCGATGTGGTAACCGCTGATGGACACCGAGTAGAAGTTGCGCACGTCGTGGTGGACGAAATACTCGGCGATGTCGCCCATCACCTTGAGCGAAAACTCGGTGGAGAAGATGCAGGTGTTCTGGCCCTGGTCTTCCTTCAGGATGTCGGCCTGCACCGTGCCGCGCACATTGGCCAGCACCCATTCGCGGATCTTGGCGGCTTCGGTGGCGGTGGGCTGGCGGCCGTTCTCGGCTTCAAACTTTTCAAGATTCTGGTCGATGGCGGTGTTCATGAACATCGCCAGAATGCTGGGCGCCGGGCCGTTGATGGTCATGGACACCGAGGTGGCCGGGTGGCACAGGTCGAAGCCACCGTAGAGCACCTTCATGTCGTCCAGCGTGGCGATGGACACGCCCGAGTTGCCCACCTTGCCGTAGATGTCGGGTCGCGGGTCGGGGTCGTTGCCGTAGAGCGTGACCGAATCGAACGCGGTGGACAGGCGCTTGGCCGGCGTGCCCGCCGAGAGCAGCTTGAAGCGGCGGTTGGTGCGGAACGGATCACCTTCACCGGCGAACATTCGCGTGGGATCTTCGCCTTCGCGCTTGAACGCAAAGGTGCCGGCGGTGTAGGGGAAGCTGCCGGGCACGTTGTCCAGCATCAGCCACTTCAGGATCTCGCCGTGGTCTTCGTACTTCGGCAGCGCGACCTTGCGAATGACCGTGCCCGAGAGGCTCCTGGTCGTGAGCGCGGTGCGAATTTCCTTGTCGCGGATCTTCACCACGTACTCGTCACCGGCATAGGCCTTCTGCATGTCGGGCCACTGCACCAGCAGCTTTCGTGCAGCGGGGTCCTGGTCGAGTTCGCGCACCTGGGCCAGGTCGATCACGGCTTCGGCGGCGCGTGAGCGCTCGGGCTTTTCCACGCGCAGCATGCGGGCGCTCTCGTTGAGCTGCTGGATCTCGCGCGCCAGGCGCGCCTGCTCGACCGCTCTCTTCTTGTAGCCGCGCACCGTGTCGCTGATGTCGGCCAGGTAGCGCGTGCGTGCGGGCGGCACGATGGGCGTCTGGTTGGTGCTGTGGCGCACGGTCACGCGGGGCAACAGGCCCTCCTGAAGCGGCAGGCCCAGCTCGCCCAGACGGACCTTCAGGGCCTGGTAGAGCGCGGTCACGCCGTCGTCGTTGAAGCGCGCGGCCATGGTGCCGAACACCGGCATCTGATCGGGCGGCGTGCTCCAGGCTTCCTGGTTGCGCTGCACCTGTTTGGACACGTCGCGCAGGGCGTCGAGCGAGCCTTTGCGATCGAACTTGTTGATCGCCACGAAGGCCGCGAAGTCGAGCATGTCGATCTTCTCGAGCTGGCTGGCCGCGCCGAACTCGGGCGTCATCACGTACATGGGCACGTCCACATGCGGCACGATGGCCGCATCGCCCTGGCCGATGCCGGAGGTCTCCACCACGATCAGGTCGAACCCCGCGCACTTGCAGGCCGCGATCACATCGGGCAGGGCGGCGCTGATTTCGCTGCCGAAATCGCGCGTGGCCAGGCTGCGCATGTACACACGCTGACCCTGGCTCCAGGGGTTGATGGCGTTCATGCGGATGCGGTCGCCGAGCAGGGCGCCGCCGCTTTTTCGGCGCGATGGGTCGATGGAGATGACCGCCACGCGCAGGCTGTCGCTCTGATCGAGACGCAGGCGGCGGATGAGTTCGTCGGTGAGCGAGGACTTGCCCGCGCCACCCGTGCCGGTGATGCCGAGCACGGGCACCTTCTTCGATGCGGCCTGCTCGCGCAGGGCGGACACCAACGAAGCGTCGGCACTGCCGTTTTCGAGCGCGGTGATGAGCTGGGCGAGGGCGCGCCAGTTCATTTCACTCTGGCCCTCGATGGCCGCCAGCGCCGTCGGCGCGAAAGGGCTTAGGTCGCGGTCGCAGCGCATCACCATCTCGCCGATCATGCCGGCCAGGCCCATCTTCTGGCCGTCTTCCGGGCTGTAGATGCGCGTCACACCGTAGTCCTGCAGCTCGCGGATTTCAGCCGGCACGATCACGCCGCCGCCGCCGCCGAACACCTGGATGTGCTCGCCGCCCCGGCTCTTGAGCAGGTCCACCATGTACTTGAAGTACTCCACATGGCCGCCCTGGTAGGAGCTGATGGCGATGCCCTGCGCGTCTTCCTGCAATGCGGCGGTCACCACCTCGTCCACCGAGCGGTTGTGCCCCAGGTGAATCACCTCGGCGCCCATGCCCTGCAGGATGCGCCGCATGATGTTGATGGCGGCGTCGTGCCCGTCGAACAGGCTCGCGGCGGTGACGAAGCGCACCTTGTGCGTGGGGCGGTAGTTGGCCAGGGCCTGGAATTCAGCGGCGAGGTTGCTCATGTGGTCTCTCTCAGTCGTCTTGCGTGAAAAGCTCAGTCGATGCGCAGGCCGGTCAGCGCCGGGTCTTCGGGGGGATAGCGCAGTTTCAATGCCTTGAGGGTGTCGCGCACCACCGTGGCAATCATCAGGTTGCGGTGCGTCTTGGAGTCTGCCGGCACCACGGTCCACGGCGCCCACCTTGTGCTGGTGGCGTTGAGCAGGGCTTCGTAGGCCGCCTGGTAGTCGTCCCACTGCTTGCGCACTTCCAGGTCGCCGAGGCTGAATTTCCAGTGCTTGGTGGGATCGTCCACGCGTTCCTGCAGGCGCTGACGCTGCTCATCTTTGCCGATGTGCAGCATGAACTTGAGGATCACCGTGCCGGTCTCGGCGAGCAGGCGCTCGAAATTCTTGATGTGCTCGTAGCGCTGCTGGGTCTGCTCGGGCGAGATCCAGCCATTGACCGTGGGCACGAGCACGTCTTCGTAGTGGCTGCGGTTGAACACCGTTATCTCGCCGGCACCGGGTACCTTCTGGTGGATGCGCCAGAGGTAATCGTGATCGCGCTCGACTTCGCTGGGTGCTTTCCAGCCCACGGTGTGAACGCCCAGCGGGCTGGTGCGCGCGAACACCCCCCGCACCGTGCCGTCCTTGCCCGAGGTGTCGGTGCCCTGCAGCACCACAAGAAGCTTGAAGCGACGGTCCGCATAGAACAGGTTCTGCAGTTCATCGAGTTCGGCGGAGAGGGTCGCCACGGCTTCCTGGTCAGCGGCCTTGTTGCCGCCGGAGAACGGCTTGGCGTCGGTCTTGAAGGATTTGAGCGACACGCCCCGCGCTTTGCCAGGGGCGACCTGCCAGTCGCGCCAGATTGCGCCTTTTCCGGCCAGCACGGCGGAAGCAGGGAAGGGCAGGTTCACGTCGTTCTGGCTGGGCATGGGCGTCGAGTGAAGTGGGAGATTGAGGGAGTCGAGCATTGACGTTTACGTAAACGTCAACAAGGCAAGATATTAACCCGATCGGGCGAAAAAAGGGGCGCCGAAGCGCCCCCTGCAGGGATTTGCCGGAAGCGTCCGGATCAGCGGTAGAGCACCTGTGGCAGCCACATGCCGATGGCGGGGAACTGGTACAGCAGCACGATGGCCAGGATCTGGATGCCCATGAAGGGGAGCATGCCGGCGAAGATCTGGTTCAGCGTCACGTGCGGCGGACTCACCCCCTTCAGGTAGAACGCACTCATGGCCACCGGCGGGCTCAGGAAAGCGGTCTGCAGGTTCAGCGCCACGAGCAGGCCGAAGAACAGCGGATCCACGCCGAAGTTGTCCAGCAGCGGGATGAAGATGGGCATGAAGATCACGATGATCTCGGTCCATTCCAGCGGCCAACCCAGGATGAAGATGATCACCTGCGAAAGGATCAGGAACTCGGTCTTGCTCAGGTTCATGCCCAGCACCCAGTTCTCCACCAGTTCCTGCCCCCCCAGCAGCGCGAACGCCGCCGAGAAAATGGCCGAGCCGACGAAGAGCCAGCACACCATGGCACTGGTTTTGGCGGTGAGGAACACACTTTCCTTCACCACACTGAAGGTGAGCTGCCGATAGGCCGCCGCCAGCAGGAAGCCGCCAAACGCGCCGACCGCAGCCGCCTCCGTGGGCGTGGCGAGGCCGAAGACAATGGAGCCGAGCACCGACAGAATCAGCACGAGCAACGGGAAGAAGCTCGAGAGCAGCATCTTGAACACCTCCAGCCGCGTGAAGCTCAGGATGGCGTAGAAGATCACCATGGCCAGCGCGCCCACGGCAAGCCCGATCCAGAAACTCATGGAAGCGGGTTTGGTGGTGGCCGCCGCCTCGCCAGGGGCCGCAGGAGCTGGCGCCGTGGTGGTGGCAGTGCCAGGCTCGGCCACCGCACCAGCCGGCTGCCCGGCAGCGGGGGCTTCCTTTTCGGCGCCGGGCGGTTCAGCCACGGCCTCGGCCTCTGCTCCCGGCGGTTCGGCCACGGCATCGTCGGAGGGCGGCTCGGCCAGCCCGCCTTCTTCGGCGGGTGGCTCGGCCAGGCCGCCTTCGCTGCTGCCGCTGTCTTCATCCACGTTGGAGCCCGCGCCCATGGGCTGCAGCTCTTCGTAGGTTTCCACCGGCACCACCGTGGTCGCGCTCTGGTAGCTGGCCACGGCCACCGCCGCAAACAGAATGGCGGGCAGCAACGCGATGCCCAGCTGACCCAGCAGGTAGCCGGTGGACACGCTCTGGTTGCGCTTGCCCTTCAAGGCCTTGATCAGGTTGGAGACGGCCCAGCCATCACCCGTGGCGCCGATGGCCGTCAACGGTGCAGGCAGCGGCACGAAGCGCTGCGCTGCGGTGAGCGGCGGCGCCCAGGCGGGCTTGATCTTGGCCATGATGATCACGTACAGGATGTACAGGCCCGCCAGCATGATGCCGGGGAAGAAGGCGCCCGCGTACAGCTGCACCACCGACACGCCAGCCGTGGCGCCGTACACGATCAGCAGCACCGATGGCGGGATCAGGATGCCCAGGCAGCCACCGGCGGTAATGACGCCTGCGGACAGGCGCACGTCGTAGCCCGCCCGCAGCATCTGCGGCAGGGCCAGCAGCCCCATGAGCGTGACCACCGCACCGACGATGCCGGTGGCGGTGGCGAACACCGCGCAGGTCACCAGCGTGGCCACGCCGAGCGAGCCAGGCACCCGAGCCAGCGCCAGATGCAGGCTGCGGAACAGCTTGTCGATCAGGTTGGCGCGCTCCACGAGGTAGCCCATGAACACGAACAGCGGAATCGAGATCAGCACGTCATTGCCCATCACCGAGAACGCGCGCTGCACCATCAGGTCCAGTGTCTGCTTCATGGCGCCGCCCGCGGTCTGGTCCCCCGAGTGGTAGGCGAAGAACGCGAACATCATGCCCATGCCCATGAGGGTGAAGGCAGTGGGGAAGCCCAGCATGATGGCCACGACCACCAGGGAGAGCATGAGCAGGCCGTAGTGCCCATTGGTCATGGTGTCCACGCTGAACACCATCGTGAGGGCCGCGGCGCCAATCAGCGCCATCAGCGAGAAGCCGAACCAGAGTTCCTTGCGTATCCGCATCACTGGCCGCCTTTCTTGATCACGAGGCTGTCCAGTGCTTCTATGTCGGCGTCTTTCACGTTCACCATTTCCTTGAGTTTGTCCACATCCACTTCTTCCACGTCCTCCTCGCGCTTGGGCCATTCGCCGGTCTGCAAACACATGATGCAGCGGATGATTTCCACGATGCCCTGCAGCAACAGGAAGGCGCCAGCGATCGGCACCACGAACTTGAACGGGTAGATCGGCAGCGGGTCCGCGTTGAAGGTCTGTTCGCGAATGGCGAGCGATTCGTTGGCGAAGAACCAGCCCGCGTAGGTCAGGGCGATGATGCCGGGCAGGAAAAACACGATGTACAGGGCGAGATCCCAGCCGGCCTGGGTGCGTGGGCTGAAAAACCCGTAGAGCACGTCACCGCGCACGTGGCCGCTCTTGGCCAGCGTGTACGCACCAGCGGTCATGAAGAGCACGCCGTACAACATGATCTGGGCGTCCAGCACCCAGGCATGAGGGTTGTTGAGCACGTAACGGGAGAACACCTCCCAGGTGATGAGCAGCGTGAGTGCGATGACGCTCCAGGCGCACGCCTTCCCGAACCAGGTCGACAACCGGTCAACGGCCAGCAGTAGTTTTTGCATTTGAATTTCCAGAAACAGAAAGGGGCGCCCGCAGGCGCCCCGAGCGATGGGAAGCCCGGATCAGGACTTCTTCGCGCCCTTGCCGAAGTAGTGGTTGTACGCCATCTTGAAGTCGACCATGTAGTCGTTCTGCCATTGGCCGGCGCGCTGCGCGAAAGCCTTCTGCGAGTCGAGCACCTTCTGGAAGATCGGATTGGTCTTGGCCTTCTCGGCAATCGTCTCGTCCCACGCAGCGAGCTGCGCGCGAAGGATCGGATCGGGCGTCTTGTAGAACTTCACGCCGGCCTTCTTCAGCTCGATGTAGTCCTGCGAGTTGCGCTGAATCGCCTTCCAGCTCATGTCGGCGCTGGCGGCTTGCACCGCGTAGTCGACGATGGCCTTGACTTCAGCGGGCAGCGCATTGAGCTTGGTCTTGTTGAACAGGATCTCGAACTGCTCACCGCTCTGGTGGAAGCTTTGCAGCATGCAGTTCTTGGCCACGTCGGGGAAGCCCAGCACGCGGTCAGAAGACGCGTTGTTGAACTCGGCTGCGTCGATCAGGCCGCGGTCCAGCGCGGGCACGATCTCACCGCCCGGCAGCGGGTTCACGGCAGTGCCCATCTTGGTGAACACGTCGACCGCGAGGCCCACGGTGCGGAACTTCAGGCCCTTCATGTCGGCGACCTTGGCCACCGGCTTCTTGAACCAGCCCAGCGGCTGCGTGGGCATGGGACCGTACAGGTAGGAGGTCACGTCCAGGTTCAGGCTGGCGTAGATCTCGTCCAGCAGCGCCTTGCCGCCGCCATAGTTGTGCCAGGCCAGCACCATGTTGGGGTCCATGCCATAGGCCGGGCCAGAGCCCCAGAGCGCCAGGGCGGAGTTTTTGCCGTAGTGGTACGCCACCACACCATGGCCGCCGTCGAGCGTGCCCTTGGCCACGGCTTCGAGCAGCTGGAATGCGGGCACCACGGCACCAGCAGGCAGCACTTCGATCTTCAGCTTGCCGCCGGCCATGTCGTTGACCTTCTTGGCGAAGTCCTGGGCGTACTCGTGGAAGATGTCCTTGGAGGGCCAGGTGCTCTGAAAGCGCAGCGAGGTGGTCTGTGCGGTTGCGATCATCGGCACGGACATGGCGCCAGCCGCGACGGCGGCACCCTTAAGCATGCCGCGGCGCGAAGTGACGGTCTTTTTCTCTGACATCGATTGTCTCCAGTACAGGTTGGTGAGCAGTGAATGATGCGCCCTTGGCCCCTCGACACCGCGCAGGGTTTTCACCGACCAGCGGTCAATTTGATGACCTCGCCTGCGCGAACCTCCGGGGATACCCGCGCATCGTCTTGAAGAATCTGTCTATCTGATATTGAATCCCGGCATTTCCAATGCTCCTGCCCAGCCCCACGGCACCGAGTTGCCGATATGCTGGTCGCCCCGCCCCTTGCTCAAGCGCACCATGAAACCCATTCAGTTGTTCGACCCCGCGTCGAGTACTTACACCTATGTGTTGTTCGACCAGCTCAGTCGCGAGGCGGTCATCATCGACCCCGTCGACGAGCAGCTCGAACGCGATCTGGCCACGCTTCAGGAATACGGGCTCAAGCTGGTCTGGACCGTGGAAACGCACGCCCATGCCGACCACATCACCAGCGCTGGCCGGCTGGCCGAGCTGGCGGGTGCGCGCACCGCCGCGCCGCTGGGCTGCGGCATCGGCACCGCTGGTGTGCAGCTTCAGCATGGCGACACCCTGAAATTCGGCGCCGAGGTCCTGCAAGCGCTGCACACACCGGGCCACACCGCCGGCAGCATGAGCTTCCTGTGGCGGGAGCATGTGTTCACCGGCGACACCCTGCTCATCAACGGCTGCGGGCGAACCGACTTCCAGTCCGGCGACGCGAAAGACCTCTACCGCAGCCTCACACAGGTGCTGTTCGCCTTGCCAGAGGCCACCACCGTGTGGCCCGGTCACGACTACCAGGGCCGCAGCTTCTCAACCATAGGACAGGAGAAAGCGGGCAATGCCAGGATCGCGGGCAAGACGGAGGCCGAGTTCGTGACCATCATGGACTCGCTGCAGTTGCCCAAGCCGCGCCGCATTGATGAAGCTGTGCCCGCCAACCTGAGTTCAGGCTTGCGCCAGGACGCCGATGGCGTGCTCCAGATGTTGCCCAGCCCGGCTGTGGGTGCTCACCAGGGCAGCTACGCCGGTGATGTGTCACCCGAGCTGGCCTGGCAGTGGGTGCAGGCAGGCGAGGCGGTGCTGGTGGATGTGCGCACCGATGCCGAGCGGGAGTGGGTGGGCTTTGTGCCCGGCGCGGTGCCGGTGGCCTGGAAACAATGGCCCGGCATGGCCATGAACCCGGAATTCGACCGCCAGGTCCGGGAGGCCGCGGCAGGAAAGAAGCTGGTGTTGCTGTGCCGCAGCGGCGTGCGGTCCATAGCGGCGGCCAAGCGGGCCACCGAGCTCGGACTGGAGGCCTACAACATCCTGGAAGGCTTCGAAGGCGACCCAGATTCCAACGCCCAGCGAGGTCACAAAGGGGGCTGGCGTCGGCGCGGACTGTCATGGCGGCAGAACTGAGACATATGTCACGCGCGCGTTGTTGCGGCTTTGCGTCACCGCCTGTCGGCTGAAACAGCCGAAACTTGAGTCGAAAGCGTCACAACCCCTGTCAATCCTGACAGGGTCTGTGCGATTTTTCACGGATTTCTTTTTTCAATGGGGTTTTCTAATCGTTAGGGGAACTCCATGGGAACGCTGGAATTGGTCAGAGAAGCCATTTCAAAAGAACCGCCGCTTGCCAAATCTTTGCTGCAACGCATCGAAAAGGACTTCAAGCCGCGCTGGAATGGTCCATGGGGCGGCAAATTTGTGCTTCACGGCTCCTCCCCGGGCCCCAACGCTGTGCGTCTGGACGGAAACGACTACCTCAGCGTGACGGGCCATCCCAGCATCGTGGCGGCGCAGGTGGAGGCCATCACGCGCAGCAGCGAATTCGTGGTGCAGTCCGGCGTGTTTCTCTTGCAGCAGCACCCCACGCGTGCCCTGGAAATGTCGCTGGCTGAGTGGGTGGGCAAGGAAGACGCCTTCGTCTGCCAGTCGGGCTATTCGGCCAACGTCGGCCTGCTGCAGTCCATCGCCGACGCCAACACCCCCGTTTACCTCGATACCCAGGCCCACGCCTCGCTTTGGGAAGGCGCTCACGCGGCGCGCGCACCCGCCCACGCGTTCCGCCACAACGACCCCGCCCACCTGGACAAAATGATGACCAAGAACGGTCCCGGCGTGGTGGTCGTGGACTCGGTCTACAGCACCACCGGCTCGGTGTGCCCGCTGGAAGAAATGCTGGAGGTGGTGGAAAAGCACGGCAGCATGATCCTGGTCGACGAATCCCACTCTTTGGGAACCCATGGCCCGTCGGGCGCCGGCCTGTGTGCCGAACTCGGCGTCACCGATCGCGTGCACTTCATTTCTGCCAGCCTGGCCAAATCGGTGGCAGGCCGCGCGGGGTTTTTCACCGCGCCCGCCAGCATGCGCTACTACATCCTGAGCTCCAGTTTCCCCAACATCTTCAGCTCCTGCCTGCTGCCCCACGAAATCGCCGGTCTCAAGGCCACGGTCGAGGTGCTGCAGAAGGCCGACGTGGAGCGCGCGCGCCTCAAGACCATCACGGCCCGCGTGCGAGACACCCTGAGTGGCCTGGGTTACCCCATCCACCACGGTACCGAGCAGATCATTGCGCTGGAAGCCGGCACCGAGCCCGACACCATGCGCTTGCGAGACGAACTGGAAACCCGCGGGGTGTTTGGCGCCATCTTCTGTGCGCCCGCCACCAGCAGCAAACGCGCCCTGGTTCGCCTGACCCTCAATTCGGCCCTCACCGAGGCCGAGCTGTTGCACCTGGAGGCGGTGGCGCGCGAGGTGGCGCCGATTGTCAAGCCCTGGGACTGGCCGTGCGCGCGCCGCGCTCGGGCTCAGGCGGGTCCGCTGGAAATGGCGGCCTAAGTGTCGTGAACCGCTCGACCGCCCTGGGCTTCCAGAAAATGCCGGTAGGCATAAATGGGCTGGGGCAGGTCGTCGGCGTTCAATGAGAAAACAGCGGCGGTGAGCACGCCATCGTCGCCGATCGGGAACGACACGGCGGTGCGCACCGGCCCTCTCAATCCCATCTGCTGGTGAAGCTCGACAGCGGCCAGGCGCTGACCGGCGCGCACCGCGCGCACCGCGTCGAAGCCCAGCCCGGCCGAGCCAGCGAGTTCGGCAAGATCGGGCAGGCTGGACGTGGGTTCGAGCTGCAGCCAGTGGCACTGGCCCGTGGAGTCGAGGCCGATCAAGCCAAATGGCTCGCCCAGCACCACGTATTCCACCCAGTGCTGCTCGGTGTAGGCGCGCAGGGCCTGCGCCACCGAAGGAATCTGCAGCATGGACTGCTGCGCCGGCCGCAGCGCGGCGCGCCACAAGGTGTTCAGGCGCGGATGTGGCGTTTGCGACAGCTTGCGCAGCACCCCCAGCAAATGGCGGGTGATGTCGGTGGTCTGCTTGGGCACGAACTGGTCGATCAGACCGTTGTTGAACGCCTGGATGGCGATCTGTTCATCGGCCTGGCCGGTGAGCAGCACGCGTGAGCCCGGCCAGTCCAGCAAAGTATTGAGGACCTTCAGTCCGTCGGTGCCCGGCATGGCGTAGTCGACCACGCAGGTCTGGGCGAGTTCGTAGCGCGAGGCATTGATGGCCCAGTAGCGCAGCACCTGGGGCAACAGCGGCTGTCCCTGGCGCCAGCGTTCAATCATCTGCAGCTGCGCCATCGCATCTGCCTCCCATCGCGCGGGTTCGTTCTGCATCCGCGTGAAGAAGCCGGAAGGACGGGAGTACAGCTCGACCTGCCAGTGGGCTGGAATGACCATCCCAAGCATTTCGAGGTAGTCGGTGTCGTCGTCCAGGAAGAGAATTCCCCCCGGTCGGTGAAAAAGTGAAATCGTGAGTGCCATGTTGTCGTCAGCCTGGTGCAACCTCGGTCGGGTCGGCGGGGTTGTTGAGCGGCAGGTCGATCATGAAGACCGCGCCGAGTCCGGGTTCTGAGTGCACGCTGAGCCGGCCATGGGCCGTCTCCACCACGTTTTTGCAGAAGGTCAGGCCCAGGCCATTCCCGGCGCCCGCCTGGGTTGAGAAGAAGGGTTCAAATATCCGCTGCTGCTGTTCGTGCGTGATGCCGATGCCGTCGTCCGACACCGCGATCCGGCCTTTGCCGTGATGGATGCCCACATCAACGCGCAAGTCGCCCGGGCTGGGCGCGTTGCTGGCGGCAGCAAGGGCATGCAGCGCGTTCTTCATGAGGTTGGTCAGCACTTGGGCGAACAACGGACGCGAAGCAAGAAAGCAGAAATCGTGCTGTATGTGCACCTGCACGCAGTCGCGCTCGCGAGAAGAGCGGTAAGGGTACTGGTTCACCACCTCCTGAACGAGTTCGGCCGCCATGATGGCGGACTGCTCTCGCGGCAGCCGCATGAGCTGCGCGTTGGAGATCTGCGTGTCGATCTGCCGGTTCATGCTGCGAACCAGGTTCTGCAGCCGCGTGGCCAGTTCGTCGAGTTTTTTGCGCTTGGCCTCCGGCACATCGTGCTGCACCAGGTTGCGCAGCACGTCGCCCATGAGGTTGACCGTGGCCAGCGGTGTGCGCAGTTCATGGGCCATCACGCCCATGGTGCTCAGGGTGTTGAGCAGGCGAGCGCGGCGCAGGTTGGCACTGGAGAAGCCGAGCATCAGACCCATCAGCCAGGCGAAGACGATCACCACGGTATTGGCCAGGGGTTGTTCGATGGCGTGTGTCGAGCCACTGAGGAATTCAGCGGATACCCATCCCGCTGTACCACCCGATATCAACCCGAGCGTGGCCAGCCGCCAATCGGTAGCGTGGTAATAGATCAGGATCATGGCCGCCACGCTGGCCACCCAGGCCGCGTTGCCGCCATTCATCCAGTACATCCAGGTGAAGAACCACGGCAGCTGAATCCAGGTGGCAATGGTGAACAGACGGCCGCTTTCGGTGGAGGTGGGGTCTCTGCAGGTCTTCGGCAGAACGTAAATCAGGGCCAGGAATGCCATAAGAAGGCGAGCCCATACGTTTTCATAAGGTTGTGGAACCCAGTGCCCCCAGATGCCGTAGATGATGAGGTGGCCGGTGAACGTGAATGCGCCGATCCACAACAACCGATTCCTGGAAGGGTGCAGAATAGGCTCCATGGGGGCGTGGACAACTTCGTCCAGCAGCCACCGCCATAGTCGGGCTCTGGCGCTGACCATCCACAACCGGTCCAAAGACAATATGCACTCCTTCGTTCGTCGGACACCTGCCGCGTATAGAAACTCCCATCCTGACCCAGATGGCATTGTCTATGCAACAGGGTGTTGCAAACCATGACCTTGCCTGTCAACTTTGACAGTGTGGGCCTCGATGGCATTCTGGCCGACTGGCTGTGTGCGCTTCGGGAGCAGGGCGTGGAAGCGGTGCTGGTGCTCGGGCCCGATCCGCTCGGTGGCCGCGACCAGCGAGAAGTGCTGGCGGTGCACCCACCACGCTTGCTGGGCCCGGCTCAGGCACTTGCCGAGAGCGTTGATTTCGGTGCCGGCTGGCGCGACAGCGATGCCCCCCTCGTGGCCTGGCAGGATATTTCCAAATCGGCTTTCGAACAATCGAGCCGCTGGCGCCGCTTGTGGCTGGCCCACGGTTACCAGACGCTGGTGCGCGTGGCCTTCAGCCTGCCGGCCGGTCGAGCTTTTGAATGTTTCATGTTCAGTCCACGGGCGTTTGCCGATCGCTCCGAGGCCGCGGCACTGGCCTGGTCCGCATTCAACGTGTGGCCCATGCTGCGCCGTTCTATCGCCGAACAGCGCGTGGCGCTCAGTCCGCGCGAACTCGAAAGCCTCAACCTTTCTTTTGAAGGGTTGACCGCGCGCGAAACGGCGCAGCGCATGGATTGCTCCGAGCGCACGGTGAATTACCACCTGGCCAATGCCATGGCCAAGCTGCAGACAGACAACAAACTGGCCGCCGTTCAACGGGCCTGCTGGATCGGCCTCATCTAAGGACAGGTGCCCCCACGCTCCGCCGCTGCGCGGGTCGCTGCCCCCCGGGGGGCTGGGCCTGCCTTGGGGGCGGCCCGGCGGCTGGCCTTTGCCCACATTCCGCTGCTGTCCTCCAGAGAGATTCATGTTGCACCGCGTCAAAGGCGCGGTCACCCCATGGTCATAATCCGCGCATGACTTTTTTGGCCCTCGATGTAGGGAACACCCGCCTCAAGTGGGCCCTGTATGACTCTCCCCGCGTGGGAGCTTCACTGCTTGCCAGCGGCGCGCAGTTTCTTGAAAACATCGAATCCCTGCAGGAGGGTGACTGGCACGACCTGCCCGCGCCCGACAAGGTGCTGGGCTGCGTGGTGGCGGGTGATGCGGTCAAGCGCCGGGTCGAAGAGCAGCTCGAGTTGTGGGACGTGGTGCCGCAGTGGGTCGTTTCCAGCAGCGCAGAGGCCGGGCTGACCAATGGCTACGACCATCCGGCCCGCCTGGGCTCAGACCGTTGGGTGGCCATGATCGGTGCACGTCAGCGCCTGCTGGCCAAAGGGCTGGCGCGACCCTGCATTGTGGTCATGGTGGGCACGGCTGTGACGGTGGAAGCCATCGACACCGAAGGACGCTTCCTGGGCGGCATCATCCTGCCGGGACACGGCATCATGCTGCGGGCACTCGAATCGGGCACCGCAGGCCTGCACGTGCCGACCGGCGAGGTGTGCGATTTCCCCACCAACACCAGCGACGCGCTGACCAGCGGCGGTACCTTTGCCATTGCGGGCGCGGTCGAACGCATGGCCGACAACCTGCGCCGTCACTGTGGCCAGGAGCCGGTGTGCTTCATGACCGGTGGCGCCGGCTGGAAGATGGCGCCGAGCATGTCCACGCCCGTGGAACTGGTGGAGAGCCTGATCTTCGACGGCTTGCTGGAGATCGCCGACCGCCGTCTCGCGATGGCCTGAGGAATCAGGTCCTGGCCCCAGCTTCACCCCACGGCAGCATCAAGGTCACGGTCAGCAGCCTTGCAAACTCCGGCTCGAACTGATCGATGATCTTTTGCGGGTCCGGGCACAGCGTGGTGTCGGCGATCACGCCGAACTGCACGCCACCGCCGTAGCTCAGGATCGACACGCCCAGGCCAACGGTGCCGGTCTGTGGCACCCAGAACATGGTCTGTTCCAGCGTGGACCCGCAGACCTTGAGCTTGGTGGCCGGCCCTGGCACGTTGGTCATGACGGCTGTGGTCTTGCGCCCGAACAGGGCGAGCATGGCATCTTGCGCGGGCTTGATCAGCAGCCCGGCCACGGACAGCAGCCCGAAGGTCAGCAGCGGTTGCAGGCTGCCCTTGAGATTGTTCATGCGGGAGCGCACGGTGAACACGCGCTCGATCGGGTTGTCCACCCCGATGGGCAGCACCAGCGGCACCAGGCCAAAGCGGTTACCCAGCTTCCAGGCGTCTTCCATCGGTCGCAGGTTGATGGGCACCATGGCGCGAATTTCCTTGCCTTGGGTGTCGTCGCCCAGGTCGCGCAGGTAGGCGCCGATGGCCCCCGCCACGCAGCCCAGCAGCACGTCGTTGACCGAGCAGTTGAGCGCCTTCCCGATGGCTTTGACCTCGTCAAGCGGAATGGGCTGGCACCAGGCCACGCGCTTGGCGGTGCCCGGCTGGCCTTTCAGACGGGTGGGGGAGTCGTCTGGCATGAGCGCGAGCGCAGCCAGATCGCTCGCGAGCTGGCCGCCCATGCGCGCCAGTTCCATCGCCTGGCCCAGCGTGCTGCCCATGCTTTGCTGCGGGGCGGCCAGCATGGCGAGCGATTTTGCAGCCCCACCGCCCGCCGCTTCCAACGCCTTGGCCGTGATGTCGCCGAACGGGCGGATCAGGGTGTCGGCCAGCCAGTCTTCCGCGCCCTCCAGCCCCGACTTGGCCGCCGGACGGCTCTTGCGCTGGGGCGGCGCACCCCCGCCATCGACCAGACTCATCATGACGCTGATGAGTGCAATGCCGTCGGCAATGCAATGGTGGATGCGCGCGACCAGCGCCGAGCCACCGCCGTACTGTTCGATGAGTTCAAAGCGCCAGAGTGGGTGGGCGTGGTCCAGCGGCTGCATGGCCAGTTCGGCCACCCGCTCCTGGAGCGCCTCTTGTTCGCTCTGACCCTTGCGTCGATGCAGCTGGTAAGTGGCCACATGGCGCTCAAGCTGAAAGTCGGTGTCGTCTGCCCAATGCGCGCCAGCGGCGTCTTCGCGGGCAATTTGCACGAAACGCCGGTAGGGCAGCAGCCGCTCGCGCACGCGCTCGCTGAGGGCGGCTTCACTGATGCCGGGGCGCAGAATCCACACGCCCACGATCATCATGAGGTTGGAAGGGGAGTCCATGCGCAGCCAGGCCGTGTCGACCTTGCTCATGCGCTCGCCTTCCAGTCCGAGCGTGGTGGCGAGTGTCTGCTTGACCAGGGGCAGGGGGCCCGAGCGGGCTGGGCGAGGTGCGGTCTTGCGCACGGAAATGCCGCCGCCGGCGGCAACGCGTTGAACCATGAATGCTCCTCGGGTGCGTGAACCGGCTGGCTGGCCGGTGCCGCTGGTCTTGGGGTTGTGGGGCTATTGTGCAGACAGACCAGCCCGTAAGATAGCGGGACAGCCCTAAGCCCGGCGGCGATGAGCCGGGCGTTTCACTTCAAACCAGGAGCAACCTTCATGGCCGATCTCAAGTCCCGTTTCGAAGCCGCCGTGGCGAATTCCAAGAACCTGAGCGAGCGGCCCGACAACGCCACCTTGCTGAAGATCTACGCGCTCTACAAGCAGGCCACCGCCGGCGACAACGCTGAGAAGAAGCCGGGTTTTGGCGACATGGTGGGCCGCGCGAAGTGGGACGCCTGGAACGGCTTGAAGGGCACGGACAAGGACGGCGCCATGCAACAGTACGTCGACCTGATTGAATCGTTGAGCTGATCTGCCTGCGCGCAGGCCCGAGCCGGCTGTTCAGCCGGCTTTCTTCTTTTTCGCCGCCGGTTTCTTCTTCGCCAGCAGATCGTCCAGGTTCTTCACGATTTCGCTTTCGATTCGGTCCTTGAACGCGCCGAGCAGAAAGCCCAACCGGGCGTCGAGCTCGAAACGCTCGGCCGACACCTTGAGCGTGCCACTGACGCCCGAGCGGGTGAACTGCACCTCGTCGCAGTCGTCGCCCTCTTCGTAGGTGCAACTCATGTCGAACTCGTTTTCGGCCTGTTCGGCCCAACGCCAGGCCAGCTTGCGCGCGCCGCTCATGCCCAGCTGGTGATCGCGCTCGATGTGGATGTCTGCCATGTTGTCTCGTCCTCTTGGTTCAGGGTCGCTCGGCCTCGCTGCTCGCCACGGCGGTGCCGGCCAGTCCGTGCAAAGTTCGTTGGCGTTCTTCCTTGGGCCGCTCGGCCAGCACACGCACCGCATCATAGAACCGCGCAAAGTCGCGGCCTTCGCGTTCGAACAGGGCCATGAAGCCCGGCACCAGTTCGTCGTAGGCGGCCTGAGCGGCAAAGCTGGCGTTGTTGGCGCGGGCCACGAAGCTGTCGTAACCCGCAAAGCCGTCCCATTGGCTGCGAAGGCGCGCATAGTCGCCGCGGAAATCGCTCATCACCGTCGCCTTGCGTTGCAGTTTGGTCGCGTTGTCGAGCGTGGCGTCGCGGTAGAGCGCCTGCAGACGCAGGCGCACCGTGCCGGTAAGGGCCCGGAAGGCGCGGCGGCGCTCGTCGAATCGGGTGTATTCGGCCTGCGCCTGTGGGCCCGCGCGGGTCTGCAGCCAGCGCGCGCCACCCAGCCGCTCGACCGCGGTGGCGAAGGATTCGTTGAACACCGTGTCGTTGCGCACATAGACCACCTGGTGGGCGAGTTCGTGGAACACGAGGCGTGCGAGCTCGCCTTCCGGGTAGCCGATGAAAGTGTTGAGCAGCGGGTCGCCACCTGCCCAGTTCATCCAGCCCAGCGTGGAGTACGCCGGTACCGGGTAGACGTTGACTTCCAGCGAAGCGTCCAGGCTGCGGGCGAAGTCTTGCGCGTCTTCTTCGCTGAAATAGCCGCGGTAGCCCACGCAGCCGGCCACCGGGAAGCACCAGGTCTGCAACGTGAGCGAGAGTGCAGGCGCGGCCACCACGTTGTAGACCGCAGCGCGGCGCTGCAGATCGGCGTACTGGTGGTAGCTGGCGTTGTCGGGCAGCGCCAGGTCGCTGACCGCGAAAGCCCGGATTCGCTGCGCCAGCGCGAGGCGTTCCTTCAGCGCGGCTGGTGTCTGCGCATCGCCCAACCAGTGGGCCACGGGTCGCGCGGCTTGCATCATGCGCAGGTGCCCGGTGACCGATTGCCAGTAGTAGCCCACACCCGTGGTGCTGGCGCAACCCGCTGCCAGCAGCGCCATGGTGAGCAACGCGAGGCGAGCGCGCATCAGGCGGCCGCCACCTCGACCAGGCAGTCATAGAACACCGGCCCACGGCCCATGTCGGTGAGCTTCTGGCTGGTGAGCTGATTCACGTTGGTGCCGTCAAAGCCCAGCTTGCGCCACCAGATGCCCAAACCATTGACCACACCGGGCCGGGCCCGGCGCGACACGCTGGCCTTGCAACGGTACTCACCACGGTCGTTGAACACCCGCACCATCTGCCCGCTCAGAATGCCGCGCGGTGCGGCGTCATCGGCGTGGATTTCCAGCAAGGGCTCGCCCTCGATGTCGCGCAGGCTTTGCACATTGACGAAGCTGGAGTTGAGGAAATTCCGCGCTGGCGGCGAAATCATGGCCAGCGGGAAGTGCGCGGAGCTGCCGGGGGTCTCGAAGTTGGGCAGGTGGTCGGGCAGGCCGTCCTGACCCTGCGCGACCAGCCGGGCGCTGTGGAATTCACACCGGCCCGAGGGCGTGGGAAAACCGCCCTGCGCGAACGGCGCCTCGGGGACCGACAGGGTTGCAAATCCCTGGTCCAGCAGCTGCTGGAAATCCACCGCCTTGCCAAAAGCAGCGCGGCACAGTGTGAGGTCGTCGTCGGCGAAACAGGGATCGTTGAACCCCATGCGCGCGGCCAGCGCCCGAAAGATGTCGGTGTTGGTGCGGGCCTGGCCCACCGGGGCAATCGCGGGCCGATTGAGCAGCACGTCGGTGTGGCCGTAGCTGGTGTGAATGTCCCAGTGCTCGAGCTGCGTGGTCGCCGGCAGGATGTAGTCGGCGTGGTCGGCGGTGTCGGTCTGGAAGTGTTCGAGCACCACGGTGAACAGGTCCTCGCGCAAAAAACCCTGCACCACCTTGCCCGACTCGGGCGCCACTGCCACGGGGTTGCTGTTGTAGACGATCAAGGCCTCGATCTTCGGGCCGAATTCGGGCGAGGACTCCCGCAGCAAGTCGTCACCCACCGTGATCATGTTGAGGGTGCGGGGGCGGTGCTCGCCCAGCAGGTCGGGGCGCTGCAGCGCCGCGCGGTCCACCGGGAAATGCCCCGAAGCCGACAGCAGCAAGCCTCCCGCGGGATGTCGCCAGGCGCCAACCAGCGCCGGCAGGCAGGCGATGGCCCGCACCGCGTTGCCGCCGCCTCGCACGCGCTGCATGCCGTAGTTCAGGCGGATGGCGGCCGGCTGGGTGGTGCCGTAGTCGCGCGCCAGGTCCACGATCTGCTGCACCGGCACGCCACAGATTTCGGCTGCGCGCTCGGGCGGCCACTGCAGCGCTCGCTCGCGCAGGCCTTCCCAGCCCAGCGTGTAGCGCTCAATGTAGTCGGGGTCGAGCCAGTCGTGCGTGATGAGCTGGTGCATCAGCGCGAGTGCGAGCGCCGCGTCAGTACCGGGGCGCAGCGCGATGTGTTCGTGGCACTTGTCGGCGGTTTCGGTGCGTCGCGGATCGATGCACACCAGCCGCGCGCCGTCGCGCTTGGCCTGTTGCGCCAGGCGCCAGAAGTGCAGGTTGCTGCCGATGGAATTGCTGCCCCAGATCAGGATGAGTTTCGATTGTGCGAAATGCTCCACCTTCATGCCCAGCTTGCCGCCCAGCGTCTGCAGCAGAGCCTCGCCCCCGGCCGAAGAGCAGATGGTGCGGTCGAGGAACGAGGCCCCGAGCCGGTGGAAGAACCGACCCGCCATGGCCTCGCCCTGCACCTGCCCCATGGTGCCGGCGTAGCTGTAGGGCACGATGGCCTGCGGCTCGCGCGCCGCGATGGAGGTGAGTCGAGCGGCAATGTCGTCCAGCGCCGTGTCCCAGTCCACCGGCTCGAAACGACCACTGCCTTTGGGGCCGCTGCGCCGCAGCGGTTGCACCAGGCGCTCGGGGTGGTAGGTGCGCTCGGTGTAGCGCGAAACCTTGGTGCACAGAGCGCCATCGGTGTGCCGGTGATCGGGGTTGCCTTGCACGCGAACCGCCACGCCGTCTTCCACCGTGGTGATGAAAGCGCAGGTGTCGGGGCAGTCGTGCGGACAGGCGCCACGCACCTGGAGAGCGGCTTCGATCGCGGTCGCGGAGTTCATGGTGTCAAGGTCTGATGTGGGGTGTGAAGGAGATGATACGGACACCTGAAAACGGACCCAGGCGACGGACGGATTCTTTGCGGGGATGAGCGTCGGGACCTGCGCGATTTGTGAGCAGAAATACCTTTGCCGATAGGAGGGAAATCGCATACGCTGCCCATCAGCCCAAGACAACACCACACGGAGTGACCCAACGATGCGACGCAGAGACCTACTCGGATACGCGGGCCAGATTGCCGGCCTGCACGCATTGGCCAGCGTGGCGACATCTGCCCACGCGCAATCGGCCGGCGTGAGCGACAACCGCATTCTGCTGGGGCAATCTGCTCCCTTCAGCGGCGCAGCCGAACAACTGGGCCTGCAATTCCATCTGGGCGCGCAGCTGTACTTCGAGGCGCTGAACCAGCGAGGTGGTGTCAACGGCCGGCGCATCGAGTTGCGGCGGCTGGACGATGGCTACGAACCCGAGCGCTGCGCGGCCAACACGAAACAGCTGATCGGCGAGGGCGTGTTCGCGCTCTTCGGGTACATCGGCACGCCCACCAGCGTGGTCGCCCTGCCGCTGGCCACCGAAGCCAAGGTGCCGTTCTTCGCCCCCTTCACGGGCGCCGAGGTGCTGCGCGACCCCTTCAACCGCTATGCCATTCATGTGCGCGCGTCCTACTACGACGAGACCGCCGCCATCGTGCGACAGACCACCTCCACCGGCATCAAGAAAATCGCCGTGTTCTACCAGAACGATGCGTATGGCAAGGCCGGTCTGGAGGGGGTGAGCCGTGCGCTCAAGGCCTTGAGCCTGGAGCCAGCGGCGCTGGGGACCGTGGAGCGCAACACCGTGGACGTGGCCAAGGCGGTCAACGACATCATGGCCCAGCGCCCCGAGGCCATCGTGCAGATCAGCGCTTACAAATCCTGTGCGGCCTTCATCCGCGAGGCGCGCAAGCGCGGCTTCGTCGGCAACTTCTACAACGTGTCCTTCGTCGGCACACAGGCCCTGCTTGACGAACTCGGTCCCGACGCCAGGGGCGTGGTGGTCAGCCAGGTGATGCCTTTCCCCTACACGCCGGTCACCGGCATCTCGGGCGAGTACCTCGCCGCGGTCCGGGCCAAGCAGGGGCGTGCCGCCAACTATTCGGGCATGGAAGGTTTCGTGGCGGCGAAGGTGTTCACCGAGGCGGTCGGCCGCGCGGGGCGCAGCCTCACTCGAGATGCCTTCATCTCGGCCATCCAGAGCATGCGCAACATGGACCTGGGCGGTTTCCCGGTGGACTTTGGTCCCAACAAACACACCGGCTCGAAGTTCGTCGAGCTCACCCTGCTGACCGAGGACGGCCGCATCCGTCGCTGAATCCCCTCGGGCGTGTCGGGTAAAGCCCCTGCCCGCCCCTGGTTGTCGCCCGTGAGGCCGTTGCGCCAGCGGGTCTTCGCTACCATGGACCCTTTGAAATTGCTGTGCCCGGCCAGGGCGCTCAGAGGTGCCCATGAAACTGATCGACTCCATCCTCACCCAGGCCGCGGGCATTGCCGCCGTGCGCCGCGACATCCACGCCCACCCCGAGCTGTGCTTTCAGGAAGTGCGCACCGCCGATGTGGTGGCGCAAAAACTCACCGACTGGGGCATTCCCGTGCACCGTGGCATGGGCACCACCGGTGTGGTGGGCATCGTGCACGGCCGCGATGGGGGCGCCTGTGGCCGCGCGATCGGGCTGCGTGCCGACATGGATGCGCTGCCCATGCAGGAGTACAACACCTTCGACCATGCCAGCAAGCACGCCGGCAAGATGCACGCCTGCGGGCACGATGGGCACACCGCCATGCTGCTCGCGGCGGGCCAGCACTTCGCGAAGCACCGCAACTTCGACGGCACGGTTTACCTCATCTTCCAGCCGGCTGAAGAAGGTGGCGGTGGCGCGCGCGAAATGATCAAGGACGGCCTGTTCGAGAAATTCCCTGTGGAAGCCGCCTTCGGTATGCACAACTGGCCCGGCATGGCGGTGGGTACGTTTGCCGCCAGCGCGGGCCCGGTGATGGCGTCGAGCAACGAATTCCACATCACCATTCGCGGCAAGGGTTCGCACGCCGCGCTGCCGCACAACGGGATCGATCCCGTGCCGGTGGCCTGCCAGATGGTGATGGCCTTCCAGACCATCATCTCGCGCAACAAGAAGCCGGTGGATGCGGGCGTGGTGTCGGTCACGATGATTCACACCGGTGAAGCCACCAACGTGGTGCCCGACAGTTGCGAAATCCAGGGCACGGTGCGCACGTTCACCTACGAGGTGCTCGACCTGATCGAACGCCGCATGCAGGAGATCGCCGAACACACCTGCGCCGCCTTCGGCGCCACGGTCGAATTCAAGTTCAAGCGCAACTACCCACCCACCATCAACCACGCCGCTGAAACCGCGTTTGCGCGCGAGGTGATGGCCGAGATTGTGGGCGCCGATCGCGTGGTGGAGCAGGAACCCACCATGGGCGCCGAGGACTTCGCCTACATGCTGCAAGCACGGCCCGGTTGCTACGCCTTCATCGCCAACGGCGACGGCGCCCACCGCGAAATGGGCCACGGCGACGGCCCCTGCATGCTGCACAACCCCAGCTACGACTTCAACGACGACCTGATCCCGCTGGGTGCCACCTACTGGGTGCGGCTGGCCGAGAAATGGCTCGGCCAGCCGCGCACCGGGGGCGCGGCATGATCTCGCCACAGGCTGCTTTTTCTTCTTCCTACGCCAGCGCCCGGATCAAGTTTCTCGAAGGCGCCGCTGCGGCCGGCATGGCCATTTCCAGTCACAACCACCCGCTGCCCGGGCGCGATGGCGAGACCCTGGCGATGGACGTTGCGCTCGACGGATCGCCCGATGCCGAGCGCCTGCTCGTCGTCAGCAGCGCCTGTCACGGGGTCGAGGGTTACTGCGGCTCTGGCGTGCAGGTGTTTGCCGCGCACGACGCGGATTGGCGCGAGCACGCTCGCAGCGCGGGCGTGGCCGTGCTCTACATCCATGCGCTCAACCCGCACGGCTTTTCGTGGGTGCGCCGCGTCACGAACGAAAACGTGGACCTGAACCGCAACTTTCAGGACTTCAGCCAGCCGCTGCCTGGCAACCCCGCCTACGCCGAAATCCACCACCTGTTGCTGCCCGACCAGTGGCCGCCCGGTGCGGAGAACCAGGCCGCCATTGATGCCTACATCCAGACGCATGGCCTGCAGCGCTACCAGGCGGCGGTGTCGCAAGGCCAGCACTCGCACGCCGATGGCCTGTTCTTCGGCGGCACGGCGCCCACCTGGAGCAACCAGACCCTGCGCAAGGTGCTGCGTCAGCACGGGCAGGCGGCGCGCCAGCTGGCCTGGATCGACCTGCACACAGGTCTGGGTGCAAGCGGCGTGGGCGAACGCATCTGCGCCTGTCGCGACGACAAGGTGGCGCTGGCACGGGCTCGCGCCTGGTGGGGTGGCGGCGGCAAGACACCCGTCACCTCCATCTACGACGGCTCGTCGACATCGGCCCTGTTGACCGGCCTCATGTGGAGCGCGGCTTACGAAGAATGCCCGCAGGCCGAATACACCGGCATCGCCATGGAATACGGCACCGTGCCGATCACCGAAGTGATTGATGCCTTGCGCGCCGACCATTGGCTGCACCTGCATCCTGAGGCGCCGTCCGAATTGCGCACCGCCATCAAGCAGCGCATTCTGGCGGCGTTCTACACCGACACCGACGAATGGAAGGCGCAGATCGTGACGCAGGCGCGCCAGTCGATGTTCCAGGCCATCGACGGCCTGGCCGCTCAGCCCTCCAGCGCGACCCGGGCCGAGGCCACGTAGAGCCGTTCCATCGCGTCCAGCGGCTCCATCGCCGCGGCGCGGTCCAGCAGAGCCGTGGCTTCTGCCAGGCGCTTCTCGCCCTCCAGCATCACCAGGCCATTGGCGTACTCGGTCAGCGTCACGGCCGAGTCCGGGTTCAGGGACATGGCCGTTTCGTACAGGGCGAGCCCGGTCGTCTTGTTCGCGCCGTAGGTCATGCCGCCGACCATGTGGCCCACCTTGTCGATCACTTCGGCGTGGAAGGAGGCCAGTGCCAGATGAGCGTCGGCGTGTTGCGGGCATCGCTGTATGGTGGTTTCCAGCGCGGTCTTGATGCGCACGCCGAGCCCCTGCGTGAGCGCCTTGGCCACGCTGATGCCCTGGCTGTAGCGGCCCAGTGCGTAGGCCTGCCAGAACCACGCGCCAGGGTTGTCCGGCTGGTGGTGTTGCAGCTTCTCGGCGCGTGCAGCGGTTTCCAGCAGCAGGTCATGGCGTGCGGCCTCGCGGCGCTCGACGTAGTTGGCGTGAATGGCGGTGGCCTTGTTCGCCACGTTCTGGCCTGCATCGCCCAGCGCGAGGCCCGCTTCAGCGGCGCGCTGGAACTCGCCGTTGTGGAACAGCACCCAGGCCTGTTGCAGCGCGGGGTCCTCGGGCCAGGGCTCGGCGTCACCCTTGTGCAGCCGGCCCCACAGCGCCTGGAGGCGCGCGGTATCAAACGGTTTGTTGCCCAGGGAAGCGTAGGCGGTCCACTCGGTCATCATGTCTCCTCATGGTTCCGGCTCAGGGTGGGGAGCCATAGGCTCCGGTGATTTTCTGCAGGTGCTGTCGCTGCGCCGCTTCCAGGTAGGGCGTGAGCAGGTTCAGCACATGCCACGCGCCACGCATCAGGGCTTGCTGCGCGTTTTCGGGTTCGAGCGCATGGCGCGGGTCCCGTACGTACTCGAAGCTCAGCCAGTAGGTGAGCACCACCACCATGCTGGTGGCTGTGGGCTCCACTTCGCGGCTGTCGATGTTCACCGCGCCATGGCGGCTCATGCCGTCGAGTACATGGCGGATCGCACGCGTCTTGTTCTTCAGCACCGCCTGGAAGCGTGTCTCCAGCAGTCGGTTCTTCGACAGCAGGTCGTTCAGATCGCGGTACAGAAAGCGGTATTGCCAGATCAGCTCGAACAGCGAATGCAGGAAGAACCACGCGTCCTCGACGTTGCGCACCCCCTCGCTCGCGCCCAGCAGTTCGCCCAGCGCGCGCTCGTAGCGTTCAAAGAGCGAGTTGATCAACTCGTCCTTGGCCGGGTAGTGGTAGTACAGGTTGCCGGGACTGATGCCGAGCTCGGCCGAGATCAACGTGGTCGACACATTGGGTTCGCCGAAGCGGTTGAACAGCTCCAGCGTCACCTCGAGGATGCGCTCTGCAGTGCGACGAGGGGCTTTCTTGGCCATTCGCTGTGCTCAGCGGCGGGCCGGGCCTGGCACAGGGCGTGCGGCGCGTTCCAGTTGGTGTTGCAGCTGGTCCAGCGTGGCGTGCACGCGGTTCGCGAGCGCGCTGTGCACCGGCGTGGGTCGGTTCTGCAGCAGGTGCCGCTCGGGGTCCTGCAGCGCTTGCACGTCGAGCGCGACGCCGTGGCGCGCCAGCATGGGCGCCAGCTCTTGCTGGCGCGCCAGCAGCATGCGCCGCGTCTCCTGGTAGGCGTGCTCGGCGATCTCGCGGCGCTGGCGGTAGCTGAAGGTGTTCGCGAAGAACAGGGTGGCGTCGCGCTGGTCGGGTTCGAGCAACAGAATGTCGCTGCCCGGGTAGGCGCGTTCGTAGTGCTTGAGACCCAGCGCCAGGCGCGAGTGGATCATGGAGCGGAAGGTCTGGCTCATGACCGCCGGAAAACCGCCATCGACCAGCGACGGAATGCGCCGGCCATCGCGCAGGCTCGGGCTGGTGTGAAACGGCACCAGCGGGTTCAGGCACAGAAGCAGTTCGGCTCCATCGTCCAGGGCCACCGTGGCGTGCAGCGTTTTCTTGAGTGCGCCGTCCACATAGTGCTGGCCTCGGATCTCCACCGGCGGGAAAAGACCGGGCAATGCCGCGCTGGCCTGAATGGCGCGCGAGATCGGCACGTGGTCCCAACCGGGACGGCCGAAGGGCGCGGCCTCGCCGGTGTCGAGCTGCGTGGCCACCAGGGTGAGGCGGGTGCGCAGCTCGCGAAAATCGTTGGTGCGCCCGGGCTGGCTGAACAGGCGCTCGATCTGTCGATGAATGCCCTCGTTGTCCAGCACACCGGTGGGCAGTGCCGCGCCCATGCGCTCGAAGGCGTTGGTGAAGGTTTTGCCTTTCACCGCCCAGTCCCAGGTGGCATCGCGCAGCAAGCCGGGCAGGCGGCGCAGCCGCGAGCCAAATTCACCCCAGGCTGGTTTGAGCAACCAAGAAGGATCGAAGTTGTCTTCGCTCGGGCGGTCTTCAATGAAGGCTTCGCACAGCTGGCGCGGCCGGATGCCATTGGCCAGGCCCGCGGCAATGAAGCCACCCGCGGACACGCCGACATAGTGGTCGCAATCGTTGAGGTCGAGGCCGACCAGACCGTCGTCGAGCGCGCACAGCGCGCCGATTTCGTAGATCGCACCGAGAGGCCCGCCGCCCGCCAGCGCGAGCGCAATGCGGGGGCGGCCCGTTTTCCGTGCGCGTGGGCTGGAAGCGGCCTTGCGGCCCGAGGATCGGGACATGGTCATGCGATCGAGTGTAGACGGCGGAGGTCTGAAAACATGCTGCGTTGCAGCATGTGGAGCGGGCGCAAAAAAGGGGCGTCAAGCGCCCCTTTTTTTCATGCCTGCCAGGGCTTGATTCCGGTCACGCAGCCTTGGTGCTGCGGCTGGTCTTGCGCGCGGCCTTCGCGGGCGCCTTCTTCGCCGGTGCGGCCTTGCGGGGCGCGCTCTTGGCGGGCGCTTTGGTGCTGCCCTTGGTGCTCAGGCGTTGCACGTGCTGGTTGAGCGCGTCGATGCGCTCGATCAGTGCTTCCACATCGCGCGCGGACGGCACGCCCAGCTTGTTCAGCGCCTTGGCCACGCGCTCTTCAAAGATGTTCTCCAGCTTGTCCCACTGGCCAGCGGCCTTGGACGAAATGTCGGTGGCCATGCTGGTGACGCGGCTGGTGGCTTCGGAAATGCGCTCTTCGGCCACGGCCTGGGTCTTGCGCTGGATCGACATGCCTTCCTTGACCAGCGACTCGAATGCCTTGCCGCCTTCTTCCTGGGCCTTGGAGAATGCGCCCAGGCCGGCCAGCCAGATCTGTTGTGCGGAGTCCTTGATGGCGCCCGAGAGGGGCGAGCCGGATGCGGAAGAAGAGGTGCTGCTACTGCCGGATTTCTGGATTTTCTTGACCATGGAGGCTCCTGAGAGGGGACGGGTGAAGGGGAGTGGCAGTGCCACGGCGTTCGGGCACTGTACGGCCCGTGTTGTGCGCCTGTGTAGGGGCGCGCGACTAAACGATCTCGTTGTGGGTCTCGCCTCACGCGGGTTTTTGCGGAAGGCAGCGCTGGGCTCATGGTGAAGAATGGCGGGCTGTTGTCAGCCTTTCGTTCAGAACCTTCAACGCTCAGGAGATCCCCCATGCATTATTTCGTCACCGGTGCCACCGGCTTCATTGGCAAGCGGCTCGTGGGCAAGCTGCTGCAGCGCAAGGGGGCGGTGGTGCACTTCCTGATCCGCAGGGAAAGCGAAGGCAAGGTGGCGGCGTTGCGCGAGTACTGGGGCGTGAGCGCGGCGCGAGCGGTACCGGTGTTCGGTGACCTCACCAGCAAGAAGCTGGGTGTGTCGGCCGAGGACACGAAAGCACTCAAGGGGCAGATCGATCATTTCCACCACCTCGCGGCCGTCTATGACCTGGAGGCCGACGAGGAAAGCCAGATCGCGGTGAATGTGGACGGCACGCGCAACACGGTGGAGTTCGCCAAAGCCATCGGTGCGGGCCACTTCCACCATGTCTCCTCCATCGCTGCGGCGGGCCTCTACGAAGGCGTGTTCCGCGAAGACATGTTTGACGAGGCCGAGAACTACGAGCACCCGTACTTCATGACCAAGCACGAGAGCGAAAAGATCGTGCGCGAGGAATGCAAGGTGCCCTGGAGCGTGTACCGGCCGGCTGCCGTGGTTGGCGATTCGGCCACCGGCGAGATGGACAAGATCGACGGGCCTTACTACTTCTTCAAGCTGATCCAGCGCATGCGCCAGATCCTGCCGCCGTGGATGCCGAGTGTGGGCCTGGAGGGTGGCCGCATCAACATCGTGCCGGTCGATTTCGTGGTCGATTCGCTGGACCACATCAGCCACCAGAAGCGCAGCAGCGGCGCCTGCTTCCACCTGGTCGACCCCATGGGCTACCGCGTGGGCGACGTGCTCGACATCCTCAGCAAGGCAGCCCACGCGCCCAAGATGAACCTCTTCGTCAACGCTGCGCTGATGGGCTTCATTCCGAAGAGCGTGAAAAAGGGTCTGATGGCGCTCGCACCGGTGCGTCGCGTCTACAAGGCCATCATGCAGGACCTCGGGCTGCCCGAGGACATGATGACCTTCGTCAACTACCCCACGCGCTTCGACTGCCGTGAGACGCTGGCCGCACTCAAGGGCAGCGGCATCGCCTGCCCGAATTTCAAGGATTACGCCTGGCGCCTGTGGGACTACTGGGAGCGACACCTCGACCCCGACCTGCACATTGATCGCAGCCTGAAGGGCACTGTAGCGGGCAAGGTGGTGCTCGTCACTGGTGGCAGCTCGGGCATTGGCCTGGCGGCAGCGCACAAGTTCGCGGAGGCGGGGGCCATCACCCTCATCTGCGGTCGCGACCAGGACAAGCTCGACGAAGCCTGCAAGGAGGCGAAGGAGAAGGGCTACCAGTTCATCGCTTATCCGGCCGACATCGCCGACATGGCCGATGCCGACCGCTTCGTTCAGGTGCTGATCCAGAACCACGGCGGTGTCGATTTCCTTATCAACAACGCGGGCCGCTCGATCCGCCGCGCCATTGAAGGCAGCTACGACCGCTTCCACGATTTCGAGCGCACCATGCAGCTCAACTACTTCGGTTGCCTGCGTGTGACCATGGGCTTGCTGCCCGGCATGGTGGCCAAGCGCAAGGGCCATGTGGTGAACATCAGCTCCATCGGCGTGCTGACAAACGCACCGCGATTCTCGGCCTACGTGGCCAGCAAGGCGGCGCTCGACGCGTGGACGCGATGTGCCAGCAGTGAGTTTGCCGACCAGGGCATCAGCTTCACCACCATCAACATGCCGCTGGTGCGCACGCCCATGATCGCGCCCACCAAGATCTACCAGAACGTGCCCACGCTCGCGCCCGAGGAGGCCGCCGACATGATTGCGCAGGCCTGCATCTTCAAGCCCGTGCGCATCGCCACCCGCCTGGGTGTGACGGGCCAGATGATGCACGCCATGGTGCCGCGCGTGGCGCAGATCGTGATGAACACCAGCTTCCGCATGTTCCCCGACTCTTCGGCGGCCAAGGGCGAGAAGGGCGCCAAGCCACAGTTGTCGGCCGAAGCGGTGGCGATGCAGCAGATGATGCGGGGCATTCACTTCTGACGGGTGGCGGGCGCGGGCGCCTAGAATTTCCCTTTTGCCCGCTTCGCAGGAACCCGCATGACCACGCCCGCCGACATCACCTCCATTCCGCCACGCGACAAGGCCGAGATCCTTGCGCAGGCGTTGCCGTACATCCGCAAGTACCACGGCAAGACCATGGTCATCAAGTACGGCGGCAACGCCATGACCGACCCCGCTCTGCAGCAGGACTTTGCCGAAGACGTGGTGCTGCTCAAGCTGGTCGGCATCAATCCGGTGGTGGTGCACGGTGGCGGCCCGCAGATCGAGACGCTGCTCAAGCGGCTGGGCAAGCAGGGCCAGTTCATTCAGGGCATGCGCGTGACCGACCCTGAAACCATGGAGGTGGTGGAGTGGGTGCTGGCCGGCGAGGTGCAGCAGGACATCGTGGGCCTGATCAACCAGGCCGGTGGCAAGGCGGTGGGCCTCACCGGGCGCGATGGCGCCATGATCCGCGCGCGCAAACTGCGCATGACCGATCAGAAGGACCCCAAGCTGGAACACGATGTGGGGCAGGTGGGTGACATCGTGAGCATCGACCCCGCGGTGGTGAAGGCCCTGCAGGACGACCAGTTCATCCCGGTGGTCAGCCCGATCGGATTCGGTGAACAGAACGAGAGCTACAACATCAACGCCGACGTGGTGGCCGCCAAACTGGCCACCGTGTTGCAGGCCGAGAAGCTGCTCATGCTCACCAACATCCGGGGTGTGCTCGACAAGGACGGCCAGTTGCTCACCGAACTCACGCCGCGCCGCATCGACGAACTGGTGGAAGACGGCACCATCTCCGGCGGCATGATCCCCAAGATCGCGGGCGCGCTGGACGCGGCCAAGAGCGGCGTGAACGCGGTGCACATCATCGATGGTCGGGTACCCCATGCGCTGCTTCTGGAGGTTCTTGGCAATGAACCCTTCGGAACCATGATCCGTTCGCACTGACATGGCGACCCCCACGCTCCACCGCTTCGCGGGTCGCTGCCCCCCATGGGGGCGCCTTTCGCCTTGGGGCGGCCTGGCGGCGAAACACTGACCATGCGCCTTCTCCTGGTCGAAGACGACGTGATGGTGGCCAGCGGGATCAAGCTGGGCCTGTGCGACGCCGGCTACACGGTGGACTGGGTGGGCAGTGCCGAGCGCGCCGCGCAAGCCATGCAGAGCGACACGTTCGATCTGGCCATCGTCGACATTGGCCTGCCCGGCATTGATGGCCTGGAGCTTACGCGGCGGCTGCGCGTGGGCGGCGTGCAGATGCCGGTGCTGATCCTCACCGCACGCGATGCCTTGCACGACCGCGTGCAGGGACTGGACCTCGGCGCCGACGACTACATGGTCAAGCCCTTCGAGCTGCCCGAGCTGCTGGCCCGCCTGCGCGCGCTGCTGCGCCGCTCGCAGGCCGCCACGTCGGCCGTGCTGGGCTTTGGTCCGCTGGAGATGGACACCGCGCACCGGCGTGTCACGCTGGTCGGGCAGCCGATGGAGCTGGGTCCACGCGAATGGACGGTATTGGAATACCTGCTCATGCAGGTCCCCAAGCCCGCAGCCAAAGACAAGCTGCTGCAGGTGCTGACCGGCTGGGACAAGGAAATCACGCCCAACGCAATCGAGGTCTATGTCTCGCGCCTTCGCGCCAAGCTTGAGCCCGCGGGCATCTGCTTGCGCGCCATCCGGGGGTTCGGCTACCGGCTCGAGCTGGCCGAGCACCCGGGACATGCGACCACCGCCTGAAGCCGTCGCGCCGCGCGGCATGATCTGGGGACTGCAACGGCGCCTGCTGGTGCTGTTGTTGATCACCGTTGGCCTGATCGTTTCGGTCAGCGTCTTCTTTCACTACCAGAGCGCGGGCACCGCAGCCTTGCAGCAAGATCAGCGGCTGCTGAGGCTGGTGCCCTTGCTGGCGGATTCGGTGGTAGTGAGGAATCTGGGCGCCGATGGGAGTGTGGACCTGGACGAGCCGCTGCAGCGCGCGGCCGATCTGTTGAACTCCCCCGGGTTGTCCATGCTGCTCGCGCCGGCCGTGGCCGAGTTCCTGTCGGAGCGGCGTGGCTTTGCGGCGTTCGGTGTGTTCAACGATCTGGGCAGCCAGATGCTCGGCGAGCGCTGGCTGCCCACGGTGCTGCCCGCCACGCGCGACGCGGAGTTCCTCAGCGTGGTCGAGGCCGGTGTCACCTACCGCGTGGTGGCGCAGCGCGTCACCACGGACGCAGGTGAACTCATCGTGATGCTCGCCGATGGTTCCGACGCTCGCCAGCAATGGTTCAGCAACGTGCTGCTGCGGGTGCTGCTGCCCAACCTCATCCTGTTCGCCGTGGCTGCTGCGGTGATTTCGTGGGGGGTCGCGCGGGCCCTGCAGCCGCTCATCGAACTCAAGCAGGCGGTGGAGAACCGCTCGCCGCGCGACCTCAACCCGATTGACGCCGCCGGCGTGCCGGCCGAAGTCCGGCCACTGGTGGTTTCTCTCAACCGGCTGTTTTTTCTGGTGAATGCGCAGACCGAGGCCCAGCGCCGCTTCGTGGCCGATGCCGCGCACCAGTTGCGCACGCCGCTGGCCGGCCTGCAGGCGCAGGTGGAAGCCTGGGCGCAGGCCGCGCGCAGCATGGACGGAGGCGACTTGCTCAGCCTGCGCGCCGGCCAGGTGCTGCGCCTGCGCGACGCCACGCGGCGCACCTCGCAACTCGCCAACCAGTTGCTCGCGCTCTCGCGCGCCGATGCGGTGAGCGCCGATGCGCAGCCCATGCAGCGCGTCGACCTGATGGCGCTGTGTGAAAACATGCTGGCCCTTTACCTCGATGCGGCGGCGGCCAAGCGAATCGACCTCGGGCTGGAGACCCGACCCGCGCAGACCCTGGGGCACGCGTGGTTGCTGCGCGAGATGTTGCTCAACCTGGTGGACAACGCCATCAAGTACACCCCGCAGGGTGGCCGCATCACCTTGCGTTGTGGCCTGGACCAGGGGCTCACGGGGACGCAGGCCTGGCTGGAAGTGGAAGACGACGGGCCGGGGATTCCGCCCGACGAGCGCTTGCGCGTGTTGCAGCGGTTCTACCGGGTGCCCGGCACGACCGGCGAGGGCAATGGCCTGGGCCTGGCCATTGCCGATGAGATTGCCCGCGCGCACAGCACCCATCTGCAACTCGATGCGGGTGCGCAAGGGTTCGGCCTGCGCGTGCGAGTGGCCTTTGAGGCGGTCACTTACTGACCTCGCACGGGGCTGCCACGCTGATCGAAGTGCCCTGCAACCGTGTGCGAGAATCGCCGAACGGAAGACACACCAGGGCCGGGTACACGGTCCAGCAGCTCATCACGAACGGATCGATCACCCATGACCTCCAACGTCCCTGAGTCCCCGTCCCCCGCCGATGATGCGGCGCAGGAGGCCGCCAACGCCATCGAGGCCGCGGCCCACCCGGACGGTGCCGGGCGCAAACGCCCCAAGCCCGGCGAACGCCGCGTGCAGATCCTGCAGGCCCTGGCCACCATGCTGGAACAACCCGGGGCCGAGCGCATCACCACCGCCGCCCTCGCGGCCCGGCTCGACGTGAGCGAGGCGGCGCTCTACCGCCACTTCGCCAGCAAGGCCCAGATGTTCGAGGGGCTCATCGATTTCATCGAGCAGTCGGTGTTCGGTCTGGTCAATCAGCTGGCCGATCGCGAGCCCGACGCCAACGCCCGCTCGCGCAAGCTCGTCACGCTGCTGCTGCAGTTCGGGGAAAAGAATCCCGGCATGGCGCGCGTGATGGTCGGCGACGCACTGGTGTTCGAAAACGATCGCCTGCAGCAACGCATGAACCTCTTCTTTGACAAGATCGAGTCCACCTTGCGCCAGAACCTGCGCGAGACCTCGGTGGTGGCCGGTGCGGCCACGCCCACGGTGGACGCACAGGCCGATGCCTCGGTGGTCACGTCTTTCTGTGTCGGGCGGCTGCAACGCTTTACGCGCAGTGGCTTCAAGCGCTCACCGTGCGAGAGCCTCGATCACAGCCTCAACCTGCTGCTTCCCGACGGCAGGCTCTGAGTTCCCGTGGGCCGGGGCGTGATTTAGGGCGCAGCCCCTAAACAAACCTCCCCACAAACGCCTGCTGGTTTGCGCCAACCGGTGGTTTTGCGGTAAAAATAGAACGACCGTTCGATTTATTCGAGCGGTTTCTTCTTTTTGCCCCGATCCACCGAGGACCGAAACCATGAGCGTCACCCCCATCGCCCGCCGAGTGCGTGCCGATGTCTCGGCCCAGAAGCCCTTGCAGAAGGGCCAGCAGACCAAGGCCGCCATCGTCGACGCCGCGCTCGGTCTGGCCACGCAGATCGGCCTGGAAGGCCTGTCCATCGGCGCACTGGCCGAGGTCATGCAGATGAGCAAGTCCGGCGTGTTCGCCCATTTCGGCTCGCGCGAGGAACTGCAGATTTCAGTGGTGCGCGAGTACCACACGCGCTTTGAAGAAGAGGTGTTCTACCCCGCGCTGGACACGCCGCGCGGCCTGCCCCGCCTGCGCAAGCTGTTCGACAACTGGATGAAGCGCACCTCGGTCGAGATCGACTCGGGCTGCATCTACATCAGCGGTGCGGTGGAATTCGACGACCGGCCCGGCCCGGTGCGCGATGCCCTGGCCAGCTCGGTGAACACCTGGCTCACGGCCATGCGCCGAGCCATCGAGATGGCCGTTCAGGAAAACCACCTCGATGCCGGCACCGACGCGGCGCAGATGGCTTTCGAGGTGCACGCGCTGATTCTGGCCCTGCACTACGAGGCGCGCTTCCTGCGCACGCCCGGCTCGGTGCAGCGCGCGCTCACGGCGTTCGAGGGCATCGTGCAACGCTACGGCGGCTTGCCACCTGCCGATGCGACGACCCGCAAATCCCCAGCCGCCGCACGCACGCAGCGCTGATCCGTTTTTTCAGTTTTCACAAACCCAGCACAGGAGTTTCCCCATGCCCGTTTACAACCCACCCCTGCGAGACATGCAGTTTGTGATGCACGAAGTGCTCAAGGTTACCGATGAATTCAAGGCCATCCCGCAGCACGCCGACACCGATGCAGACACCATCAACGCGGTGCTGGAAGAAGGCGGCAAGTTCGCCTCACAGGTGATCTTTCCGCTGAACATCAGCGGCGACACCGAGGGCTGCAAGCTCGACCAGAAGACGCATGAAGTGACCACACCCAAGGGCTTCAAGGAAGCCTACAAAACTTACGTGGAGGGCGGCTGGGCTGCGCTTTCATGCGACCCCGAGTTTGGCGGCCAGGGCCTGCCGCTGGTGGTGAACCAGTGCCTGTACGAAATGATGAACTCGGCCAACCAGGCCTGGACCATGTACCCCGGCCTCACCCACGGTGCCTATGCCGCGCTGCACACCTACGGCACCGACGAGCAGAAGAAGACCTACCTGCCGAAGATGACCAGCGGCGAGTGGACCGGCACCATGTGCCTGACCGAACCGCACTGCGGCACCGACCTGGGCCTCATGCGCACCAAGGCCGAGCCGCAGCCCGACGGCACCTACAAACTCACCGGCAACAAGATCTTCATCAGCGCCGGTGAGCACGACATGACCGACAACATCGTTCACCTGGTGCTGGCACGCCTGCCCGATGCGCCTCCCGGCATCAAGGGCGTGAGCCTGTTCATCGTGCCCAAGTACAACGTGAAGGCCGATGGCTCGATCGGCGAGCGCAACGCCATTCATTGCGGCGGCCTGGAACACAAGATGGGCATTCACGGCAACGCCACCGCGCAGATCGTGATCGACGGTGCCATCGGCACCATCGTGGGCCAGCCGAACAAGGGCATGCAGGCCATGTTCGTGATGATGAACGCCGCCCGCCTGGGTGTGGGTAACCAGTCGCTCGGCCTCACCGAAGTGGCCTATCAGAACGCGCTGGCCTACGCCAAGGATCGCATCCAGATGCGCAGCCTGACCGGCCCGAAGGCCAAGGACAAGCCGGCCGACCCGATCATCGTGCACCCCGACGTGCGCCGCATGCTGCTCACCGCCAAGGCCTATGCCGAAGGGGGCCGTGCGCTGGCCATTTACTGCTCGGTGCTGCTGGAGAAGGTGCACCACCACCCGGACGAAAAAGTGCGCAAGGACAGCGACGACATGCTCTCGCTGCTCACGCCCATCACCAAGGCCTTCCTGACCGACAACGGCTACAACGCCGCGACGCAGTGCCAACAGGTCTTCGGTGGCCACGGCTACATCAAGGAATGGGGCATGGAGCAGTACGTGCGCGATGCCCGCATCAACATGATCTACGAGGGCACCAACACCATCCAGAGTCTGGACCTGCTGGGCCGAAAAGTGCTGGGCAACAACGGCGCCACGCTCAAAAAATTCGGCAAGCTGGTGGGCGCGCTGGTGATGGAAGAGGGCGTCAACGAAAAGATGGCCGAGTTCATCAACCCGCTGGCGGTGCTGGGCGAGCAGATCACCAAGTTCACCACCGAAATCGGCTTCAAGGGCCTGCAGAACGCCGACGAGGTGGGTGCCGCTGCGGTGGATTATTTGCGCGTGGCCGGTCACCTGGTGTTCGGCTACTTCTGGGCCCGCATGGCGCAGGTGGCCTTGCGCGAGATCGCCGCCGGAAACGCCGACCCGTTCTACACCGCCAAGCTGCAGACCGCACGCTTCTACTTCGCCAAGCTGTTCCCCGAGACCGCGACGCTGATGCGCACCGCGCGTGCCGGCAGCAAGGTGTTGATGGACACCGACGCTGCTCTCGCGTAAACACAGGTTTCGTTCCACAAAACCACCAGGAGACAGACATGATCAAGACCGCACTGACCGCCATGGCCCTTTCGATGGCTTCCCTGTCTGCGTTCGCGCAGATGTCGCCCGTGGGGGTCTGGAAGACCATCGACGACGACACCAAGAAGGAGAAGTCGCTGGTCCGGATCACGGAGAACAACGGCGTCTACAGCGGGAAGATCGAGAAGTTTCTTGATCCGGACAGCAAGCCCGATGCGGTGTGCGACAAGTGCACCGACGAGCGCAAGGACAAGCCCATTCTGGGCATGACCATCCTGCGCAACCTCAAGCAGAGCACCGGCGACAAGACCGTCTATGACGGCGGCGACATCGTCGATCCCAACAACGGCAAGGTCTACCGCAGCCGCCTCAAGCCGATCGAAGACGGCAAGAAGCTGGAAATGCGCGGCTACATCGGCCCGTTCTACCGAACCCAGGTCTGGCTGCGAGTCGAGTGAACGTGCGCCTCATCCCTCTCATGGATATCCAATGAACCGATTTCAAGTGAAAAAAGTCGCCGTGCTCGGCGCGGGCGTGATGGGCGCGCAGATCGCTGCGCACCTGGTCAACGTCAAGGTGCCGGTGGTGCTCTTTGATCTTCCTGCGAAGGAAGGTCCGAAGAACGGCATCGTCACCCGCGCGGTGGAAGGCCTCAAGAAACTCAAGCCCTCGCCGCTGGGCGTGGTGGCGGATGCCGACCTGATCGGCCAGGCCAACTACGAAGAGCACATGGAGCAGTTGAAGGACTGCGACCTGATCATCGAGGCCATCGCCGAGCGCATGGACTGGAAGCTCGACCTGTACACGAAGATCGCGCCCTTCATCGCGCCGCATGCCATCGTCGCATCCAACACCTCGGGCCTGTCGATCACCAAGCTCAGCGAGGCGCTGCCCGAGGCGATCAAACCGCGCTTCTGTGGCATCCACTTCTTCAACCCGCCGCGCTACATGACGCTGGTGGAACTGATCGCCACGCCCACCACCGAGCCGCAGATCCTGAACGACCTGGAGACCTTCGTCACCAGCGGGCTGGGCAAGGGCGTGGTGCGCGCCAAAGACACGCCCAACTTCGTCGCCAACCGAATCGGTATTGCCGGCATGCTGGCCACCATGAAAGAGGTGGAGAACTTCGGCCTCACTGTGGATGTGGTCGACGACCTCACCGGCAAGCGCCTGGGCCGCGCCAGCAGCGGCACCTTCCGCACCGCCGACGTGGTGGGCCTGGACACCATGGCCCATGTGGTGAAGACGCTGCAGGACAACCTGAGCATCGACACCGATCCGTTCTACGGCAGTTTCGATACACCGCCTGTGCTGAAGAAACTGCTGGAACTCAAGAACCTGGGCCAGAAAAGCGGCGCCGGTTTCTACAAGAAGGTGGGCCGCGACATTTTGCGTTTCGACCTGGAGAGCGGTGACTATGTGCCCGGTGGCGAGAAGGCCGACGAGGTGTACGGCCGCATGCTCAAGCGCCCGGCCGCCGAGCGGCTCAAGTTGCTGCGCAGCGCCGAAGGTCCGCAGGGCCAGTTTTTGTGGGCGATTCTGCGCAACAGCTTTCACTACGCCGCCGTGCACCTGGCCACCATTGCCGAGACCGCGCGCGATGTGGATCAGGCCATGCGCTGGGGCTTCGGCATGAAGCAGGGCCCGTTCGAGCTCTGGCAGGAAGCCGGCTGGCTTGAGGTGGCGAAGATGATCCAGGAAGACATCGATGCGGGCAAGGCGCTGAGCAAGGCGCCGCTGCCCGACTGGGTGTTCAAGGGCCCGGTGGCCGAGGCCGGTGGCGTGCACACCGCGCAGGGTTCGTGGAACCCCACCAAGGGCGAATTCGAAGGTCGCCTGCAACTGCCGGTGTACCAGCGCCAGCATTTCCCCGAGCTGCTGCTCGGCGAAGCTGGGGCGAAGTTCGAGACTGCGGGCGACACGATTGAAGAGAACGACTCGATCCGCGTGTGGACGCTGGACGGGCAGGTGCTGATCGCCAGCATCAAGACCAAGATGCATGCCATCAGCCCCGAGGTGTGCGAAGGCCTGATGGCCGCCGTGGATCTGGCCGAGAAGGAATACCAGGGCCTGGTGATCTGGTCGGGCGACGAACCGTTCAGCGCCGGCGCCGATCTGCAGGCCATGCTGCCGGCGTTCATGGCCGTCGGTGTGAGCGCCATTGAAGACGCCGAAGGCTTCATGCAGCAGACCATGCTGCGCCTGCGCTACGCCAACGTGCCAGTGGTCTCGGCCGTGCGCGGCCTGGCGCTGGGCGGGGGCTGCGAAATGGCGGTGTACAGCGCACGACGCGTGGTGCACATGGAGAGCTACATCGGGCTCGTGGAGGTGGGCGTGGGCCTGGTACCTGGCGCGGGTGGCCTCACCTACATCGCCCGCCGCGCGGCCGAGAACGCCGAAACCTCGACTGGCAAGGACCTGCTGCCCTTCCTCACCGAAGGCTTCACCGCCGCGGCCATGGCCAAGGTGGGGACCAGCGCGCTGGAATCCCGAAAGCTCGGCTACGTGCTGCACTCCGACGTGATCGTGCCGCACAAGGACGAGCTGTTGTTCGTGGCCATCAACGAGGCGAAGGCCTTGTTCACTGGTGGCTACCGCGCGCCGCACAAACGCCTGTTCCCCGTGGCCGGCCGCGACGGCAAGGCCACCATCCTGGGCAGCCTGGTCAACATGCGCGACGGCGGCTTCATCAGCCAGCATGATTTCCACATCGCATCGCTGATAGCAAACGTGGTGACCGGTGGCGACGTGGAGCCCGGCACGCTGGTGAGCGAGGAGTACCTGATGACGCTCGAGCGCCGCGCGTTCTGCTCGTTGATCGTGCATCCCAAAACGCAGGAGCGGATTCTGGGGATGCTGAACACCGGCAAGCCGGTGCGCAACTGAAGTGATGATTTTGGTGTGCCTGCCCCCATCCCAGCCTTCCCCCAGAGGGGGTAGGGGTGTTGCACCTTCCCCCTCTGGGGGAAGGTGGGGATGGGGGCTCTCCGCCAGCCAATAACCATGCAGAACCAGGCCACCCCCAACGCCAGACTCCATGCCCGCGCCCTGCGCCGGGACATGACCGACGCCGAACGAAAGCTCTGGTCGGGGCTCAGGGGCGAGCAGCTGGGTTTCAAACTCCGCCGCCAACACCCGCTGGGTAACTTCATCGCTGATTTCGCCTGCCTTGAACCGAAGCTCATCGTCGAGCTGGATGGCTCGCAGCACGCGGACCAACAGGCTTACGACAGCGCAAGGGATGCTTTCTTCAAGGCGCAGGGCTTTGACGTGTTGCGTTTTCCTTCCAACGCACCGTTTCAGAACTTCGATGGTGTGCTGAGCACCATCCTTCATCAACTCAACATTTGGGCGGGCGCTGCCCCCATCCCGACCTTCCCCCAGAGGGGGAAGGAGGAAGACATCGCACAAGGAGCGAATTCATGAGCAAACAGATCCAGGACGCCTACATCGTCGCCGCCACCCGAACTCCCATCGGCCGTTCGCACAAAGGCTCCTTCAAGAACCTGCGGCCAGACGACATGCTCGCTCTCGCGCTGCGCTCTGCGCTCAGCCAGGTGCCGGGGCTCGACCCGAAAGCGATCGAAGACGTGATCTGCGGATGCGCCATTCCGGAAGGGCAGCAAGGCCTGAACGTGGCGCGCATCGGTGCCATCCTGGCCGGCCTGCCCAACAGCGTGGGCGGCATCACCGTCAACCGTTTTTGCGCCTCCGGCCTGTCGGCTGTGCAGATGGCGGCCGACCGCATTCGTGTGGGTGAGGCGGACGTGATGATTGCGGCGGGTACGGAGAGCATGAGCATGGTGCCCATGATGGGCAACTCGCCCAGCCTCTCGCCCACCATCTTCACGAACACCGATGACGTGGAAAGCTACGGCATCGCTTACGGCATGGGGCTCACGGCGGAGAAGGTCGCGCAGAAGTGGATGGTGTCGCGCGATGCGCAGGATGCTTTCGCGCTGCAATCGCACCAGCGCGCCCTGGTGGCCATGAAGAACGGTGAATTCACCGACGAGATCACGCCGGTGGAAGTGACCGAGCGCAGTGTGGACCTGGACAGTGCTGAGGTCACCACCAGCACCCGCACCGTGAGCCTGGACGAAGGCGCTCGCCCCGACACGTCCATCGAAGGCCTTGCGAAGTTGCGCACCGTGTTCGCGGCGCGCGGTTCGGTTACCGCCGGCAACAGCTCGCAGACCAGCGACGGCGCGGGCGCGCTCATCCTGGCCAGCGAATCGGCCATCAAGCGTTTCGGTCTCACGCCGCTCGCGCGCTTCGTCAGCTACGCCTCGCGCGGTGTGCCTCCGCACCTCATGGGCATCGGCCCCATCGAAGCGATTCCTGCCGCGCTGAAATACGCCGGCCTCACGCAAGACGCGATCGACTGGATCGAGCTCAACGAGGCCTTTGCCGCGCAGTCGCTCGCCGTCATCAACACGCTGGGCCTGGACCCGAGCAAGGTGAACCCCATGGGTGGAGCCATTGCGCTCGGTCACCCGCTGGGCGCCACCGGCGCCATTCGCTCGGCCACCTTGGTGCATGCGCTCAAGCGCCACAACAAGAAGTACGGCATGGTGACCATGTGCGTCGGCATGGGCCAGGGCGCCGCAGGCATCTTTGAGCGGGTCTAGAAGGACTCCCCCCGCGCCGCCTGCGGCGTCACCCCCCGGGGGGCAATGCCTGTGGCCCGGCAAAGCCGGTTCCACGGCATTTCTGGATCGGGCACATCACGCCGCGGCGGGGGCGGCTACGGCCTGCCCAGGAAGAGGTAGAGCCCGGTGTAGCCGCGTGGCGCGCTCACGATGCTCAGGTAAAGCGGCCCGATGCCGGTGTCTGCCCCTACGAAAAGGCTGCTGCCTGCTCGCATGCCGCGCAGGGTGATGTCGCTGCGGTCTGTCCAGGCATTGCCAGCTTCGAGTGAACCGCCCACGAAAAGCGCCCGCGCCACGCCGGTGCTGTAGGGCAGACGCTGGTAGTAGGTGAGGCGGCCGAACACCAGATAGTTGCCGGCCACCTGGCCCACGCGATAGCCCGAGAGTTGCTGGAAGCCGCCGAGCGCATATTCGTCCACGGCGCCGATCGGAATCTGGCTGGCGTAGGCAAATCGCGCACCGGCGTTGATCGTGTGCAAGCCCCAGGTTTTCACGCCAGTGGCCGTGCCTTCGAGCCGGGTGAAGCTGCTGCTGCCGCTGGCCACGCCGCTGAACGAGCGCCGCCCCAGCACCACTTCGCCCTTGGCTCGGTAGCCGCGTGAGGGGAAGTTGGCGTAGTCCAGCTGATCGGCAATGACGGCGCCTCGCACGCCGGCTTCGGTCCAGCGCAAGGTGCCCACCAGGTCCTCCGGCTGCACGCCGGCAATTAGCTCGGGCGTGACCTTGCGGTGCCCCGCCACCACACCCACGCGCATGTCGCCCACGTTGCCCAGCAAGCCCATGGGCCAGCCCACGTCCAGGCCGACCTGCAAGCCCTGGCGCCGCACCAGCGCCACCGAGCGGCCGACATCGTCGTAGAGCTCCACACGCCGCAGGTTGGCATCGGCGTAGCCCGCCACGAAGCGGTCGCTCCTGAGCGTCAGCGGTTGGTAGAGCTCGGAATACAGGCCCAGCGTCTCGCCCACCTGCACGCGGTTGCGCCACTCGGCGCCGCTTTCGTTGAGCCAGTGCCGGTTGTGGCTGAGGCGCAGGTTGAAGGCGCCCTGGCCCTGGAAGTCGGTGCGCAGGTCCAGGCCCACGCGCAGGTAGTTCGGTCCCCAGGTGTTCTCATTCAGACGCAGCGTCAGGTCCTCAGCGCCGTCGTCGCGCCGCGTCAGGCTGTAGTCCACCCGCTCATAGTCGCCTGTGGCCGCCAGCTTCTGCAGGTCGCGCTCCAGTTGCGGCACATCCAGCCGCTGGCCTTCGGCGGTGTCGAGCACGGACGCCAGGCGCGCCGCGTGCGCTTCGTTCACGCCCTCGAACTTCACCGAGGCCACCGCGCCGATGCGTGCGGCATTGAACTTCACCTTCGCTTGCCGCGATTCGGCCCATTGCCGGTACGCCGGAGCGTCCACGGCGAAGCGCGACAGGGCCTGACCCACGGTCTTGCCGTAGTCGTTGCCCAGCTTCACCAGCTCGGCCACCTTGCCGAAGTCGGCCGAGGTCAGCTGGCCCAGGGGTGGTTGCAACAGCAAGTCGTTGGGGGTGAGCGTGGCAATGCTGGCGCGCACGTTCTGTTCGGTCAGGATGTGCACCATCTGCATCGTCACGCCGAACAGCGTGCCCAGCGTGGCGCGCCCTCCGAGCGGTGTGCCGATGTCCACGGCGATCACCACGTCCGCGCCCATGCGGCGCGCCACGTCCACCGGCAGGTTGTTCACCAGCCCACCGTCGCCCAGCAGCCGGCCTTCCAGATCCAGCGGGGCGAACACTCCGGGTACCGACATGCTGGCGCGCAGCGCGGCCGCGAGGTCGCCATGGTCCAGCACCACCGGCTGGCCGTTTTCCATGTCGGTCGCCACGGCGCGAAACGGTGTAGGCAGGCCATCGAAGGTGGCGAGATGGCGTGTGGACAGCGTGTAGCGCCGCAGCAGCATCTCCAGCGAGCGCGACGATACCGCGCCACTGGGCAGGATGAACTGACCATCGCGAAAGCCGAGCGTGAGCACCGGCGACAGTTCAAAGTCTTCTTCCTTGCGGCGCTGCGAAAGCAACTGGCGCGGCTCGCGGCGGTCAAACAGATCGCCCCATTCCACCGCCTGAATCTCTCGTTCGAGTTCGTCCGCGCTCATGCCGCTGGCGTACAGCCCACCGACGATCGCGCCCATCGACGTGCCCACGATCACGTCCACCGGCACGCGCGCGGCTTCCAGTGCCTTGATGACCCCCACGTGGGCAAAACCGCGTGCGCCACCACCCGAGAGCACGAGGCCGATGCGAGGGCGTTCCACCCCCGGGGTGGACGCCGGCGCCTGGGCCATCGCGGGCGCGGGCACCGTCAGCAAGGCCAGCGCGCTGGCCAGGGCGTGGACGAGAAAAATCGTGAATCGGGACGGCATGAGGAGGCAAGTGTAGAGGGCTGTTTCCTCAAAAAAGCACGCCCGTTCGTGGTAATTTCCGGGTCTCTTCCATGCACACCCAGAGACCACCATGAGCGACATCCTCGTCCACACCGAAGCCGGCGTCTGCACCATCACGTTCAACCGGCCCGACAAGAAAAACTCCATTACCGCCGCCATGTATGGCGCCATGGCCGATGCCCTGGTTGCCGCGCAGGAAGACGCTGCCGTGCGCTGCGTGGTGATCCAGGGCAGCGAGACCATGTTCTCGGCCGGCAACGACATCGCCGATTTTCTGAACAACCCGCCCGCCGGCACGGGGTCACCGGTGTTCCGCTTCCTGCGCGGCATTGCGCAGTTCCCCAAGCCGCTCATTGCCGCCGTTTGTGGCCCGGCTGTGGGCGTGGGCACCACCCTGCTGTTCCATTGCGATCTGGTTTATGCCGGCGACAACGCCGCCTTCTCCATGCCATTCGTCAACCTCGGCTTGTGCCCCGAGGCGGCTTCCAGCCTGCTGGTGCCACAGATGCTGGGCTACCACCGCGCTGCCGAGGCGCTGCTGCTGGGCGAACCCTTCATGGCCGAGGCCGCGCTGGAAGTGGGCCTGGTCAATCGCGTGCTGCCGCCCACCGAAGCCGCTGGCTACGCGCAGTCCGTGGCGCGCAAGATGGCCGCCAAACCCATCAGCTCGCTGGTGGAGACCAAGCGCCTCATGAAAAAGAACCACACCGAGCAGGTGCTGGCCGTGATGGACGAAGAAGGCGCAAGCTTCGGCCGCATGCTGCGCGAGCCGGCGGCCAAAGAAGCGTTTGGCGCCTTCATGGAACGGCGTAAGCCAGACTTCTCGAAGCTGTGAGGTTCAGGCCGGCGCGCTCTGCTCCGGATCGAAGAAGCGCCGGGCCAGCCCCGCCCGCCCGGGATAGAACTTGAACCACGGCCGCGCCTGGTCCACGGCGCTGGCCACGGCCGGATGGGCCATCAGGCGCTCGAAGTAGGCAGCCAGGTGCGCGTGTTCTGACGGCACCGGCGCGTAGGTCACCGCGTAGAAAAGGGCGGGCGCAGCGGCGCAGTCGGCCAGGGTGAACGAGTCCCCCACCAGCCACGTGCCTGGCCCTTGCAATTGCTGGTCGATCAGCGCGTAACTCGACAGCAACCGCTCTCGCGCCTGGGCCACACCCAGCGGATCGCGCGCGTCCTCCGGCCGCAGCAGATCGGCCGTGAAGCCCTGCATTGGCGTCATCACGTACTGGTCCATCACGCGGTCCCACAGGCGCACCTGCAGGGCGATGTCCGCGTCGTCCAGCGGGATCAGCGAGCGCCCGCGGCGCGCGTGGTGAAGCTGCAGGTGTTCGATGATCACGCTGGTCTCGGGGATCGCCCGGCTCTGGTCGATCAGCAGCGGCATCTTGCCCACGGGCCAAAGGGCCAGGAATGCCGCGCGTTCGGTTGCATCGCCAAGGTTCAGCAAGCGCATATCGCACTCGACGCCCAACACCTCGAGCGCAATCAGGACCTTGTGGCAGTACGAGGAAAGCGGATGGTAGTGAAGCGTGAGTGCGCTCATGGGACTCCTGGCGGTTGCGCGACTGGGCGACTTGGCAAGATGATGTCAGATCACGAAAGGGCGGGCACGCCGTCTGCCACACGTTGCGCCGGGGTTGGCACGCAGATGCCCATGCCCTCATCGCTCTGCAGGTCGGCCTGGCGGTGATGAACATCCGTGGAGCGGTGAAGAACAACGCCGATACCCATACAGAATGACGGGTTGTTGTCCTACAAAAGCTGCTGCGGGCCGGGGCCAGAATTTCTTTCATGAGTTCCGACCACACTCCCCCCGCAGCCCTCTTGGCGCCACCACTCCACAAGACCGGCGTACCCGGTCTCGACGACGTCCTGGGTGGCGGCCTCACCCGAGGACGGCTGTACCTGATCGAAGGCAACCCAGGCTCCGGCAAGACCACGCTCGCCATGCAATTCCTGGCGGAAGGCGCTCGTCTGGGCGAGAGGGTTCTCTACATCACCCTTTCCGAAACAGCCGAAGAACTCCACGGCGTGGCGGAGTCGCACGGGTGGGACCTCAGCGGTATTGACTTGCGCGAAATGTTGCCGGGAACCGATGCGCTCTCACCGGACGAGCAATACACCATCTTTCATCCGTCCGAGGTGGAACTGGGTGAAACCACGGTGCGCATCCTGGAGGACGTGACCCGCATCAACCCCGCCCGCGTGGTGTTCGATTCGCTTTCGGAACTGCGTCTGCTGGCGGGCAGTTCGCTGCGCTACCGGCGCCAGATTCTGGCGCTCAAGCAGTTCTTTGCCGGACGCAACTGCACCGTGCTGTTGCTCGACGACATGACCGCCGTGGAACACGACCTTCAGGTGCAGAGCATCTCGCACGCCGTGGTGCGACTCGAGCAGGTCCATCCCGATTACGGCAGTTCGCGCAAGCGGCTCATCGTTCTCAAGTACCGGGGCCATTCTTTTCGCGGTGGTTACCACGACTACAAGATCGTGCGCGGAGGTCTGGTGGTGTTTCCGCGTCTCGTGGCGGCGGAGCATGTGGAACCGGTCCACCACCGCAAGCTGCCCAGTGGGATCAAGGAGCTCGACGATCTGTTGGGCGGCGGCATCGAGCGGGGCACCAGCACCCTGATGGTTGGCGCGCCGGGCACAGGAAAGTCGAGCGTGGCCGTGCAGTTCGCCGTGGCCGCTGCCGAGCGCGGCGAATGCGCGGCGTTGTTCATCTTCGACGAAAGCATCGCCACCTTGCGTTCGCGTTCGGCAGGGATGGGATTGCCGCTGGACCAGCACATCGAATCCGGACACATCCGGCTTCGCCAGGTCGATCCGGCTGAACTCTCGCCCGGCGAGTTTGTGCACGAGATTCGGCAGGCCGTCACAGAACACCATGCCAGGGTGGTGGTGATCGACAGCCTGAATGGTTACCTCAACGCGATGCCAGACGAACGTTTCCTGGTGATCCAGCTGCACGAGTTGCTCACCTTCCTCGGTCAGTCGGGAGTGGCGTCCATCCTCATCGGCGCTCAGCACGGCCTGATCGGCACACAGATGACGTCGCCCGTCGACGCGAGCTATCTGGCCGACGCGGTGCTGCTCATGCGTTACTACGAAGCTCAGGGTGAAGTGCGGCAGGCGATCTCGGTGGTGAAGAAGCGCAGCGGTGCGCACGAGCGCAGCATTCGAAGTTTCAAAATCAGGTCTGATGGCATTTCACTGGGTCCTCCCTTGCGTGAACTTCGCGGCATCCTGACGGGTGTTCCGGTGCCGCTGGGCGAGACCGGCGACGCCCTCGACCTGATGACCACATGAAGGGTACCGCTTCGCAGACCAGCGAGTTGCGCGTGCTGCTCCGGATGATCACCTCCATGGACGCATCCATGGTCATCCGTCTCCTCGCTCGTTCAGGCATTGAAGCCGAGTCGTGTGCAGATGCGGCGCACCTGGCCTCCGAAATGTCGGCCGGCGCTGGCGCTGTCGTCATTGCGGAAGAGGTGCTGGCCGACCAGGGGTTCGGGCGCGTCATGCTGGCCCTGCGCGCTCAACCCGCGTGGTCCGATGTGCCGGTGATCGTGGTGGCGCGCACCGGCCTGGACTCCATCGCCATCACCGAAGCGGTAGAGCAACTCGCCAACCTCACGGTGCTCGAGCGGCCCATGCGCGCTTCTTCGCTGGTGAGTTCGGTGCGCACCGCACTGGCCGCCAGAAAGCGGCAATACCAGTTGCGCGCCACGATGGAGGGTCTGCACGAGGCCGACCAGCGCAAGACCGAGTTTCTGGCCACGCTGGCACACGAATTGCGCAACCCGCTGGCTCCGCTGCGCACCGGCCTCACCATCCTCTCGAAGATGCAGCCGGACGCGGACAAAGCGCAGTCGCTCTACGCCATGATGGAACGACAGCTCAGCCACATGGTCCGCCTCATCGACGACCTCATGGAGGTTTCCCGCATCACCCGCGGCAAGATTGAGCTGCAGCCTTCCTCCGTGGCGCTGGACCGCGTGGTGCTCGATGCGGTGGAGGTGAGCAAGCCCCTTTTTGTGGCGGCGGAGCAGGAACTGGTGCTCGACCTGCACTGCGCGCCTTGCGACGTCAGTGGCGACGCCGTGCGCCTCACGCAGGTGTTTTCCAACCTGCTCAACAACGCGTCCAAGTACACGCCACCCAAAGGCCGCATCGTGGTGACCATGAGAACAGAAGGTCAGTCCGTGCTGGTGCGCGTCTCAGACACCGGCATCGGCATACCGCCCCACATGCTGGAGTCCGTGTTCGACATGTTTGTTCAGGTCAGCGGCACATCGCGTGCCGCGCAAGGCGGGCTGGGCATTGGCCTGACGCTGGTGCGCAGCCTGGTGGAGCTGCACGGTGGACGCGTGATGGCCGCCAGCGGGGGCGCTGGCTCCGGCACCACCATGACGGTGGAACTGCCACTGGTGGCGACAACGGAAGTGGCGAGCCTGCCTGCTTCGCCCGCCGTTGCGCCCCACGCGGCCCGCGGGCACCGGATCTTCGTGGTGGACGACAACCGCGACGCCGCCGATTCACTGGCTCACCTGCTCCGCCTGATGGGCGCGAGTGCGTCGGTGGCGTACGGCGCACGGGAAGCGCTGGCTGCCATGTCGGCCGATCCGCCCACCATCGCGTTCATCGACATCGGCATGCCGGTGATGGATGGGTACGAGCTGGCTGGCCGCATCCGCGCGACCCATGCGCTCGGCGGGGCCGTGCTGATTGCTCTCACCGGCTGGGGCCAGGCCACCGACAAGGAACGCATCATGGCGGCTGGGTTCGATCACCACCTTCTGAAGCCGGCCGACATTCATGAACTGTCCCGGGTGCTGCAGACGGTGGAATGAACCGTGGCACGACCCTGCGGGCTTTAGAATCCGTCCACCATGCGCCGCTGGCTCCTTGCCCTTTTTGCCCTGCAGTTTTTCTGCAGCGTCACTGCTTTCGCGTACGCCAGCGTGGATCGACTCGAGCCCGCATCCCAGGCAGCGGGCGTGGTGGCCGAAGCATCGAAGTGCTCGCTCGACACGACGCTGAAGGGCGCCGCCTCGGCGCTCGATCCCACGCATGGCCTGCTGGACGATATTCCCGAGTTGCCTGAGTGCCTCGACGTGGCGATGGGTGAAGTGGCCGTTGCTACTCCCTGGGCACTCCCCCACGAGCGCCTGATCACCGAGTGGACGCCGCCCGCGCTCGACGGGCCGCAGCGTCCCCCTCGAAGCCTTAGCGCCCTCGCCTGAGGGCTTGCCCGGCCATGGCGCCGGGCACCGCTTCCGACGGTGCACACCGTCTTCCGTGCCCGCTCCTGGCACACGAACCCGCCCTCTCCACCATGATGGAACTGCTCTCCGACCCCAATGTCTGGATCGCTTTTGCGATGCTGACCGCCCTTGAAATCGTTCTGGGCATCGACAACATCATCTTCATCTCTATCCTGGTGGGGCGACTGCCGCCCGAGCTGCGCGACAAGGCCAGGCGCCTGGGACTGGGTTTCGCCATGGTCTCGCGGCTGATGCTGCTGTTCACCCTGAGCTGGGTCATGGGCCTCACGGCCGACCTCTTCACCGTGGTGGGCCAGGGCATCAGTGGCCGCGACATCGTGCTGCTGCTCGGGGGCCTGTTCCTGCTCTACAAGGCTTCGCACGAAATCTTCGTAGAGGTGGAAGCGCGTGAACAGCACGCCCCCGCGCAGACCGATGCCGAGCTGATGCGCGCCTCGGGTTCGCGCCTGTTCTGGGGAATCATCGGCCAGATCGCCATCATCGACATCGTGTTCTCGCTCGACTCGGTGATCACCGCCGTGGGCATGGTCGACCACATCAGCGTGATGGTGGCCGCCGTGGTCATTTCTGTCGGCGTGATGCTGGTCGCCGCCAAGCCCATTGGCGAATTCGTCGATCGCCATCCTTCGGTGAAGGTGCTGGCGCTGGCGTTCCTCGTCATGGTGGGCATGGCGCTGACCGCCGAAGCTTTCGACCAGGAAGTGCCCAAGGGCTACATCTACGCCGCCATGGCTTTCTCGCTCGTGGTCGAAGCGCTCAACATCCGCGCCCGCGCCAAGCGCCAGAAGGCCGCTGCGCATTGAAATTTTTTCTTCATCCTTTCATCCTTTCATCCACTGAACCCACCGAACCCCAGAACCACCATGAACACACCGCTCAACACCTACGCCCCGTCCGCTTCAACGCTCGACACCACCGCGCGCAACCGAGTGCTGCGCAATACCTACTGGCTGCTCGCGCTCTCCATGCTGCCCACCGTGCTGGGCGCCTGGGTCGGCGTAGCCACCGGCATCACCGCCGGGCTCACCGGCTTCGTGGGCCTGATCGTGTTCCTTGGCGGCGCCTTCGGCTTCATGTTCGCCATTGAAAAAACCAAGAACTCGGCCGCGGGCGTGCCGGTGTTGCTGGCCTTCACCTTCTTCATGGGCCTCATGCTCTCGCGGCTGGTGGCAACGGTGCTCGGCTTTTCCAACGGCGCGAGTCTGATCATGACGGCCTTCGGCGGCACGGCCGCCATCTTCTTCGGCATGGCCTCGCTCTCCAGCATCGTCAAGCGCGACCTCAGCAACATGGGCAAGTTCCTGTTCATCGGCATGATCATGTTGCTGGTGGCGGGCATTGCCAACGTGTTCATCCAGTCCAGCGCGCTGATGATCACGCTCTCGGTGCTGGCCATCGGCATCTTCTCGGCCTTCATCCTGTACGACCTCAAGCGCGTGCAGGACGGCGAGGAAACCAACTACATCACCGCCACCCTGGGCGTGTACCTCAGCCTGTTCAACGTGTTCCAGGCCCTGCTGTCCCTGCTGGGCCTGGCCGGCGGCCGCGACGAATAACCTGCTGGGTGGCGTGAAGAACACAAGGAGGCTTCAACAGACCTTGCACCTTGGAGGACGGATTTGGGTCCACGGATGAAGTAGTGGTTATTTCATCCGACGTAGGCTACATTTCAAACATGTGGTCCGTCCTGTTTCTCACCCTGCCCACCCAGCCCACGGCGGTGCGGCTGCGCGTCTGGCGCGCGCTCAAGGCATTGGGCTGCCCGCTTCTGCGAGATGGCGCCTATCTGCTCCCGCAGGAAGAGCAGGAAAGCTTCGAGCCTCTGGTTGATGAGGTGCGCCAGCACGGCGGCGCAGCCCAGGTGATGTGGCTGACACCCATCGACGATGCGCAGCGTGAAGAAGTGCTGGCCCTGTTCGATCGCAGCGCGGCCTACGCGCAATGGCGCAACACGCTGGACGACTGGCTGGCCGCGTTGCCCGCCGCCGGTGAAACGGAAGCGAGACGGCAGTGGCGCGCCATCGAGCAGGCGCAGCGCGACATTCAAGCCATCGACTACTACCCCGGCGAAGCCGCGCTGCAGGCCGACGCTGCGCTGGCCGACGCACGCGCGGCGCTGGACGCCCGCTTCTCACACAACGAGCCCCGCGCGGTGGCCGACCACGGCATCGCCAGGCTGGACACGCGCAAATTCAAGGGAAAGCGCTGGGCCACCCGGGCACGACCCTGGGTGGACCGGCTCGCAAGCGCCTGGCTGATTCGACGTTTCATCGATCCGCAGGCGCAGTTCACCTGGATGGACGAGGTCAAGGCGCTGCCACGTGGTGCGGTGGGTTTCGATTTCGACGGAGCGCGCTTCAGCCACGTCGGCGCGCGCGTCACGTTCGAGGTGCTGCTGGCCAGTTTCGGGCTGGAGCAAGACACCCGCCTGAGCCGATTGGGCGCGGCCGTGCATTTTCTGGACGCAGGCGGCATGCCCACGCCCGAAGCCAGCGGCCTCGAAGCCGTGCTGGCCGGCCTGCGTGCGTTGCACCCCGATGACGACACTTTGCTGGACGCGGCCTGCACCGTGTTCGACGCTCTCTTCGCCAACCCGGCCCAGCCGGCAAGACCATGAACCGCCCAGATCCTGTTTCTTTCGCCGAGGCGCTGCGCTTCTGGCTCAAGCTCGGCTTCATCAGCTTCGGTGGCCCGGCGGGGCAGATCGCCATCATGCACACCGAGCTGGTCGAGCGCCGTCGCTGGATCAGCGAGAACCGCTTCCTGCACGCGCTGAATTACTGCATGCTGCTGCCCGGCCCCGAGGCGCAGCAGCTGGCCACCTACATCGGCTGGCTCATGCACCGCAGCTGGGGCGGCATCGTGGCCGGCGCCTTGTTCGTGTTGCCATCCCTGTTCATCCTCATTGCGCTGTCGTGGATTTACCTCGCCTTTGGCGACGTGCCTGTGGTCGCCGGACTCTTCTACGGCATCAAGCCCGCCGTCACGGCGCTGGTGCTGCACGCGGCCCACCGCATCGGCATGCGGGCGCTCAAGAACGGCTGGATGTGGGCCATCGCCGCCGCTTCATTCGTCGCCATCTTCGCGTTTGACACCCCGTTTCCCGCCATCGTGGCGGCGGCCGGGCTCATCGGCTGGCTGGGGTCCCGGCGCTGGCCGCAGGTGTTCACGCTGGGTGGCGGGCACAGTGCCGTCAAGGGTTACGGACCCGCGCTGATCGACGATGACACGCCCACCCCATCGCATGCGGTGTTCTCCTATGGCCGGCTGGCGCGCGTGCTGGCGGTGGGGCTCGCGCTCTGGCTGCTGGCCATGGGTGCGCTGGTGGCCTGGCAGGGCTGGAGCGCGACGCTTTCGCAGATGGGCTGGTTCTTCACCAAGGCCGCGCTGCTGACCTTCGGTGGCGCCTACGCGGTGCTGCCCTACGTGTACCAGGGCGCTGTTGAAACCTTTCAGTGGCTCAGCGGCCCGCAAATGATCGACGGCCTGGCACTCGGTGAAACCACGCCCGGCCCGCTGATCATGGTGGTGGCGTTTGTGGGCTACGTGGGTGGCTGGAATCAGGCCGTGCTGGGGCCGGACGCCTTGTTCCTCGGCGCCGCACTGGCCGCCACGGCGGTCACTTTTTTCACCTTCCTGCCGTCCTTCGTGTTCATCCTGGCGGGCGGCCCTCTTGTGGAATCCACTCACGGCAAACTCGGCTTCACCGCGCCGCTGTCGGCCATCACCGCCGCGGTCGTGGGCGTCATCCTCAACCTCGCCCTGTTCTTTGCGTACCACGTGTGGTGGCCGCAGGGCTTCCAGGGCGCGTTCGACGCCGTGTCGGCCGCGATCACGGTGGCGGCTGCGGTGGCGCTGTTCCGTTTCAAGGTCGGCGTTCTCCCCTTGCTCGGCGCATGCGCGGCGGTCGGGCTGGCTTTCACCCTGCTGCGCTGAGGAACTCTGCATGGATACCCATACGCCTGAACCCGCCGACGAGGCCATGGTGGCGGAACACGCCAATGTGGCCGGCAGCCTGGTGCTGGACGTGCGGCGCACTGGCGCCTTCGAACAAGCCACTACCCAATTGCCCGGCGCCACCTGGCGCGACCCCGCCCAGGTGACGCAGTGGGCGGCCTTCGTGCCGCGCGATCGGCCTGTCACGGTCTACTGCGTCCACGGCCACGAGGTCAGCCGCAACACCGCGCAGCAACTGCGCGGCTTGGGTGTGAGCGCGCGCTACCTGCGTGGCGGCATTGAAGGCTGGAGCCAGGCCGGCATGCCGGTCGTGGACAAGGAATAGGGTCGAAGAACCGCCAATCCACAGCCGAACCACAACCGGATGGGTGGCCGAAGGCGGTTACGTTGCCGTCGTGGCAACACCCGCAACTGCGGGGCGCAGCGCAAGGCGCCAGAGGCGTGCGGCGCGGCCAACAAAGACGCCGGTGAACGCGCCGTACAGCCCCGCGACGCACAGCACATACGGTGAGTTCTGCGCCAGCTGCGGCTCCATGGCGAGATCCACCCCCACCACGTACTTCACCAGGAAGATGCCCAGGATCAGCAGCAGGGGAACCACGCTGCCTGGCAAGCGGTACACCCCGCGCGCGGGGTCGTATTGCGCTGTGCTCTGGCCACGGGAGAGCAGCACAAAGGCGAGCGCCGCCGCCGCGAGCCAGGCCAGGATGGCAATGGCCCGATGAGGCGTTGAGCCCAGGGCCGAGAACGTGCCCGACACCGAGAGGGTGGTCATGATCAGCGGCAGCAGCGACACCCGCGCCAGGCTGGCGGTGCGGTCGCGCAGCTGGCTGACGCCCAACGCAACCAGACCCACGAGCAGGCCCCACACCCACAGGGGTGTGCCGCGCAGGATCGGTACCACGGCCTCGGGATGGTGGGAGACGAGTGAGAGCAGCATGGGGGTTTTCCTGGACAGATGGGTTGAAGCGGAGTGCGAGGCCGCACTGTGCATGGGGCTCCCTCAGCTGGAAAGGCCGTTGAGACGAAACCCGGGTATCGGGCCGCGAACGGTGTCCAGGGCGGGGTGAGTTGCGCCATGCCTCTGCCCCGGTTGCAGGCCTCCATATCCGTGGCGCTGCCGTGGTCATTCAATTTGTCAAATCCATCACGCTCCCGCGCACGTACTGGGTAGGCAGATCGCTGCAACCACAACCCAGGAGCACCCCATGAAACTGAAACCCGCATCCATCGCCAAAGGATGTCTGTTGATGGCTGTCGCCGGCGCGGCGATTGCGTCGAGCCACCGCGAAGCCCCCTTCATCACCACCTCACCCAAGGTGGACGGTACCGATTTCTACATGTTTCGCAGCTACGAAGGTGTGGCGAGCAATGGCACGGGCGGGCGATCCGAGTTCGTGACCCTCATTGCCAACTACCAGCCACTGCAAGGTCCCTACGGTGGCCCCAATTACTTCTCCATGGACCCCAACGCGCTGTATGAAATCCACGTGGACAACAACGGTGACGCAAGGGAAGACGTCACCTTCCAGTTCCGCTTCCAGAACAAGCTCAACAGTGTGGCCCTGCCGATCGGCAACCAGAGTGTGCAGATTCCGCTGATTCAGGCGGGCACCGTGTCCACCGTCAACGACCCCAACCTCAACCTCAACGAAAGCTACAGCCTGACCGTGGTGCGGGGCGACCGCCGCAAGGGCAGCGTGCAGACCGTGGCGGCCTCTCTGCCCAAACCGGTCGACTACATCGGCGAGAAAACGCTGGGCAACGCCGCTGCTTACAAAGCCTACGCCGACCGGCACATCAACACGGTCAACATCCCCGGCTGCAATGTGCCCGCCAAAGTGTTCGTGGGCCAGCGCCAGGAAGGCTTCGCGGTCAACCTCGGTCGCATCTTCGACCTGGTCAATGCCCCGGTCGATCTGTTGCTCAACCCCGCAGCCCGCGACGCCGAAGGCGCCAACGGCAACCACTACATCCAGAAGCAGAACGTGACCTCGCTGGCACTCGAAGTGCATGCCAGTTGCCTCACCGCAGGCAGCGAGACCGTCATTGGCGGCTGGACCACGGCCAGCCTGCGCCAGGCGCGCCTGCTCAATGGCAGCCCGGCGGCGGGCCACCAGGCCAGCGAGAAAGCCGGTGGCGCGTGGACGCAGGTGTCTCGCCTGGGCAACCCGCTGGTCAACGAAGTGGTGATTGGCCTGGGTGACAAGGACAAGTTCAACGCGTCGGCGCCCAGGGACGATGGCCAGTTTCTGGGTTACGTGACCAACCCCACACTGCCGGCCCTGCTGGGCCTCGTGCTGGCCGGCAACCCAGCGGCCGTGGCGCCCACCAACCTGCCGCGCACCGACCTCGCCACCACCTTCCTGACCGGCATCACCGGCGTGAACAAGCCCGCCAACCCGACGCCGTCGGAAATGCTGCGCCTGAACACCGCGGTGCCGCCCGTGCCGTTCGCCAGCCAGAACCGCCTGGGCGTGGCCGGCAACGCGCTCAACACCGACCCCAACAAGGTCAACGACAACGCCGGCTTTCCCAACGGCCGTCGTCCCAAAGACGACGTGGTCGACATTGCTCTGGTGGCGGTGCTGGGCGGTCTGTGCGTGATCAATGGCGACAGCAACGCGCTGGGGCTCAACAGTGTGCCGGGCGTGCCTTCGCTGACGTCCGCCTGCCGAGCCTCCAGCGTGCCGCTGGGTGCCCGATCGGCCAACATCCACGACGCCGTGGACCAGGCCGTGGTGCCATTTCAGGACGCGTTCCCCTACCTGAACACGCCCAACGCCGGCGCCTCGAACCTGTGATGTCCATCCACGACACCAAGGACACACCATGCCAAAAAATCCTGCAAGAAGTCTGCTGATCGTTGCCGCTGCCACCGCAGCGCTCGCCGGCTGTGGTGGCGGTGGCGGCGACGCTGCCGCACCGGCACAGCCAGCGCCCGCCGCGCCTTTCATGGGCACCACGGTGCAATCGTTGCTGGACTACATGAACCAGCTGATCGCGCAGACCGACGAATCCAGCGAACCACAGCCGCTGGACAACACCCCGCTGCCGGTCGACGACACCGTCTGACAGCGGATCCTCGACATCCAACCGGAAGGGTCGGCGCAGCGCTTGCGTCGACCCGCTTCTCACATGAAAAAATGGATCTTCTCAAGCCTGCTTGTGCTGGTTTCAACCGCGCAGGCGCACGAATTCTGGATGACGCCGGACCGTTTCTCGCCGGCCGCGAATGCGCCCGTGAAGCTCTCGCTCCGAGTGGGTGAAGGCTTCCTGGGTGAGCCCGTGGGTTTCGGACAACCCATGGCGATTTCACTGCGCTGGCACAGCCTGCGCGGGACAAAGGACCTCACGCGCCAGCTGCCCGCCACCGAGCAGGGCGCCGTGGCCCTCGCGTTCGATCGGCCCGGTGCGCAAATCGTCGCGCTGGACACACAGCCGGTCACCACCGAGCTTTCCGCCGACAAGTTCACCGCCTACCTCCGTGAGGACGGTCTTGAACATGTGATTGCCCTGCGCGAAGCCAGCGGACAGAGCGCGGCTCCCGGGCGCGAGCGGTACCGCCGCCACGTGAAGACGTTGCTGAACGTGGGGGGCAAGACCGACAAGGTGTTTGCCAAGCGCACGGGCCAGACGCTGGAGATCGTGCCGCTGAAAAATCCGCAACGGTTGAAAGCGGGTGAAGCCCTCCCTGTGGAGGTTCTGTTCAAGGGCGCACCGTTGCCCGGTGCGCTGGTGAAGCTGTGGAGCCGGCGCGGGGAGCAATTTGACATGCTGACCACCCGCACCGACGCCTCCGGCAAGAGCATCACCACCCTGCCGTGGACCGGCACCTGGATGGTCAGCGTGGTGCACATGGTGCCCAACACGGAGGGGCACGGCCAGGAGTGGGACAGCCACTGGGCGAACCTCACTTTTGCGCTTCCCGCGGTGCCCTGACATCTGCGCAAAGGTGTCGTTGCGGTGTGGATTTTGAGTATCCCCCTGTGCCTCCCGCCCATGGTTTCCCACGCACCCCTCTCCTAGCATTGGCCGCACTCGAACACCGGGTTCGGGGCTACAACCAATCAGGAGACAAAGAGCATGGAACTGAAACTGTGGGCAGCCGCAACGGTTGTCGCCGCGGCCAGCGTGGGCGTGGCTCAGGCGCAAACGCCGGCGCCGGCCAATCAACAACAGGGCAAACTTTCCAACGACGTGCTGCGCATCGGCGTGTTGACGGACATCTCCGGCGTGTACGCCGACATCTCGGGCAAGGGCGCGGTCGAGGCCGTGAAGATGGCCGTGGAAGACTTCGGCGGCAAGATGTTCGGCAAGACCATCGAGGTGGTTTCTGCCGACCACCAGAATAAGGCCGACGTGGGCGCGGCCAAGGCGCGTGAGTGGTACGACGGCGGCGTGGACATGATCAACGACCTGGCCAACTCGGGCGTGGCGCTGGCCGTGGCCGGCGTGGCCAAAGAGAAGAAGCGCCACGCCATCGTGAACAACGCGTCCAACGTGGGCGTGACCAACGCGCAGTGTTCGCCCTACACCGTGCACTACGCCTACGACGCGTACTCGCTCGCCAACGGCACCGGCCGCGCGGTGGTGGAAGCCGGCGGCGACACCTGGTTCTTCCTCACGGTGGACTTCGCCTTCGGCATCGGCCTGGAACAGCAGGTGGGCGACGTGGTGCGCGCCAGCAAGGGCCGCGTGGTGGGCGCTGCGCGCCATCCGCTGGGCACCACCGACTTCTCTTCGTATGTGCTGCAGGCGCAGGCCTCCAAGGCCAAGATCGTGGGCCTGGCGTCCACCGGCAACGACACCATCAACGCCATCAAGGCGGCCAACGAGTTCGGCCTCACCAAGAACCAGAAGCTGGCCGCGCTGCTGCTGTGGATTCAGGACGTGCACGCGCTCGGCCTGCCCACCGCGCAAGGCCTGCAGCTCACCAACGCCTGGTACTGGGACATGAACGACGACTCGCGCGCGTTTGCCAGACGCTTCCAGCAGCGCGTGGGCGGCCAGATGCCGAACATGGCGCACGCGGGTGACTACTCGTCGACCATGCACTACCTGAAGGCCGTGCAGGCCGCGGGCTCGGACGACCCGGATGCCGTGTCGGCCAAGATGCGCGAGATGCCCATCAGCGACATGTTCACCAAGGCCGGCAAGATCCGCGAAGACGGCCGCATGGTGCACGACATGTATTTGTGGCAAGTGAAGACGCCGGCTGAGTCCAAGGGTCCGTGGGATTACCTGAAAGCCGTGAAGACCATCCCCGCCGATCAAGCCTTCATGCCGCTCGCACAAAGCACCTGCTACCTGGTCAAGAAGTAGACGCTTCTGCGACCATGACCGCCATTCTGCAAACGCAGGGGCTCTCCCGCACCTTCCACGGGTTTCACGCGGTATCCAATGTGAACCTGTCGGTGCAGGAGGGCAGCATCCACGCCCTGATCGGCCCCAACGGAGCCGGCAAGACGACCTGCTTCAACCTGCTCACGCGTTTCATCGACGCCACCGCCGGGCGCATCCACTTCCAGGGCAGCGACATCACGCGCACGCCGGCCGATGCCGTGGCGCGCCTGGGGCTGGTGCGCTCGTTCCAGATCTCGGCCGTGTTCGGGCAACTCAGCGTGTTTGAAAACGTGCGCCTGGCGGTGCAGCGCCGGCGGGGACATTCCATGGACTGGTGGCGCAGCGACAAGGCGCTGTCGATGTACGACGACCGCACCCGCGAACTGCTGGCCGAAGCTGGCCTCTCCGAATGGGCCGACCACTTGGCCGGTGAGCTGCCTTACGGCCGCAAACGCGCGCTGGAACTGGCCACCACGCTCGCGCTGGAGCCGCGCGTGCTGCTGCTCGACGAACCCATGGCCGGCATGGGCGCTGAAGACATTGCCCAGGCCGCCGCGCTCATTCGCCAGGCGGCGCGCGGCCGCACCGTGCTCATGGTGGAGCACAACCTTTCGGTGGTGGCCGACCTGTGCGACCGCATCACCGTGCTCGCACGCGGCGAGGTGCTGGCCGAGGGCGACTACGCCACCGTATCGAAAGACCCGCGCGTAGTGGAGGCCTACCTGGGTCATGGGCATGCGGGGCAGCGCAAGCACCACACGGGTGCTGTTGCGGAGTCGAACCATGGCTGAGCCCTTGCTGAAAGTGCAAGACCTGCGCGCCTGGTATGGCCCCAGCCAGGCGCTGCACGGCGCCAGCCTGGAGGTGCGCGAAGGCGAACTCATCACCTTGCTGGGGCGCAATGGCGCTGGCAAGTCCACGCTGCTGAAATCCATCATGGGGATGATGGACAAGCGCCAGGGTTCCATCCGCTTCAAAGGCAAGGAACTCATCGGCCTCGCGCCGCACCACATCGGGCGGCTGGGCATTGCCTTCTGTCCGGACGACCGGGGCATCTACGCATCGCTCACCGTGCGGGAAAACCTGCGCCTGCCACCGGTGGTGGCCGAAGGCGGCATGAGCGAGGCCGAACTGTTCGAGTTGTTCCCCAACCTCGCCCAGCGCGCGGGCTCGGCGGGCACACACCTCTCTGGCGGCGAGCAGCAGATGCTGGCGATTGCGCGTATTCTGCGCACCGGCGCGCGCGTGCTGTTGCTCGACGAGCCCACCGAGGGTCTCGCCCCCGTCATCGTCGACCGCATCGGCGATCTGATTCGCCGGCTGAAGGCGAGTGGCTACACCATCGTGCTGGTGGAGCAGAACGTGCACTTCGCCGCCGAGCTGGCGGACCGCCATTGCCTCATGGAGTCGGGTCGCATCACCGACACCTTCGACGCGGCCACGCTGTTGCGCGACTTCGACGCCATCACTTCAAGGATCGGGGTCTAGAGATGGCGCAATCTGTAGTCCGACGGGCGAAATCCCGTCAAGCGTTTGAAGGTGTTGGAAAACGCAAACGGGTTCACATACCCCACCGCGTGCGCAATGGCTTCGATCTTCTCGGTGGTGGTGGCCAGCAGGTGCGCGGCGTGCGCAATGCGCAGCGTGGTCAGCTGCTTGCCGGGGCTGCGGCCCAGGTTCTTCTGGCACAGGCGGCGCAGGTGTTCTTCGCTGGTGTTGGCCAGTGCCGCCAGGTCGGCCAGCGTCCAGTCGCGCGCCAGGTCGTGCTTCACCGCGTTCCACACCGGCACCAGGCGCGGCTCGCGTTGCAGCGGCTCCAGAATGCGCGCCACATAGCGCTCGATCACATCCACCCACACCACGCAGGTGCCGGGGTCGGCGGCGCCTTCCATCTCGGCGGCCAGACCCAGAATGGCGTTCTGCAGCACGCGGCCGTCGAACGCGGTCATGGTGGGCGCCATGGCGCCGTCCACCGAGCGCACCGAGTCGGGCTTGAAGCGCACCCACGCCAGTTGCCAGCGTTTGCCGGGCACGCAATGGAAGGCATGCAGCACGTGCGCGGGTGCAAACGTGACGCTGCCGGGCTTGTGCGTGTACCAGCGGCCGTCCAGCAGCGTCTGCCCCTCGCCGCCCAGGCACACCTGCATGAAGGCGCCACTCAGGTTGGTTCGCACCACGGTGTAGGGCGCGGCGGCGTCGAGCACCGACACGTGGGCAATGTGGCGCGCAGCCAATGCGTCGCACTGCTCGGCACGCACCACCGTCTGCACGGTGTCATCACCCAGCACCAGGGTTTCACGGGAGAGATCGGGATGTTTCGACGGCATGGCCTGCGCATCATAGGGACCGCACATGATTGAGGTATTCGGTCTTCCCCTGCCCGTGCTGGCGGGGCAGCTCATGCTGGGTCTGGTCAACGGCTGTTTCTACGCCGTGCTCAGTCTGGGGCTGGCGGTCATCTTCGGCCTGCTGCGCATCGTCAATTTCGCGCACGGCGCTTTCTTCATGGTGGGTGCGTTCGGCGCGTGGATGCTGCAGCTCTACCTGGGCTGGGGTTACTGGGCGGCGATCGTGCTGGTGCCGCTCATCGTGGGCGCGCTCGGTGGCCTGTTCGAGCGCGGGCTGCTGCGCCGCCTCTACGGCCTGGACCCGATCTACGGCTTGCTGCTCACCTTTGGCCTGGTGCTGGTGCTCGAAGGCGGCTTTCGGGTGGCCTACGGCACCTCGGGTCAGCCCTACCCCGTGCCCGCCAACCTGCAGGGTGTGTTCAACCTCGGCTTCATGGTGCTGCCGATCTACCGCGCCTGGGTCATCTTTGCGGCGCTGGGCGCCTGCCTGCTCACCTGGTGGTTGATCGAGCGCACTCCGCTGGGCGCGCGCCTGCGCGCAGCCACCGAGAAAGCGCAGCTCACGCAATCGTTCGGCGTCAACGTGCCGCTGCTGCTGACCTTCACCTACGCCGGCGGCATTGCGCTGGCGGCATTCACCGGCGTGCTGGCCGCGCCCATCCTGCATGTGAACTCGGGCATGGGCTCCAACCTCGTCATCATCGTGTTTGCCATCGTGGTCATTGGCGGCATGGGCTCGGTGCTGGGGTCCATCGTCACCGCGCTGGGCATCGGCGTGATCGAAGGGCTCACCAAGGTCTTCTACTCCGAAGCCTCCACCACGGTGATCTTCGTGGTGATGGCGCTGGTGCTGCTGTTCCGGCCACGCGGTCTCTTTGGCAAGGAAGGTGCGGCATGAACAAGACGATGCCGACCTGGCAGAAAGTCTTGATGGCCGTGGTGGTGCTGGCGCTGCTGGTCGTGCCTTGGGCGCCGCAGCTGGTCTACCCGGTGTTCGTGATGAAGCTGCTGTGCATGGCGCTGTTTGCCTGTGCCTACAGCCTGTTGCTGGGCTTCGGCGGCATGATGTCGTTCGGCCACGCGGCATTCTTCGGCAGCGCGGCCTACGTCACCGGCCTCGCCGCCAAACACTGGGGCCTGCCGCCCGAGCTGGCCTTGCTCCTGGGCACGGGCGCGGCGGCGGTGCTGGGCGCGGTGGTGGGCGGCCTGGCCATACACCGCCAGGGCATCTACCTCGCCATGATCACGCTGGCGCTGGCGCAGATGGTGTATTTCATCTTTCTGCAACTGCCGTTCACCGGCGCAGAAGACGGCATGCAGCAGATTCCGCGCGGCACGCTGCTGGGCTTCATCGACCTGCGCAGCGACTTCACCATGTACCACCTGGTGCTGTTCCTCACCATCGCAGGCCTGTGGCTCATTCATCGCGTAGTGCATTCACCGTTTGGTCATGTGGTGGTGGCCATCCGCGAGCACGAGCCGCGTGCGCGCTCGCTCGGCTACCCCGTGGAGCGCTACAAGCTCATGCTGTTCGTGCTCTCGGCCGCGCTCTCCGGCCTGGCGGGCTCCATGAAGGCGCTGGTGTTCCAGCTGGCTGCGCTGTCCGACGTGCACTGGCACCTCTCGGGGGACGTGGTGCTGATGGCGCTGCTCGGCGGCATGCACACCGTGTTCGGCCCCGCCATCGGTGCGGCGCTGGTGGTGGGCCTGCAGTACTACCTCGATGCCTTTGGCGGCTGGGTCACGCTGGTCACCGGCCTGATCTTCATGGTGTGCGTGCTCTCCTTCCGCAGTGGCATTGCCGGCGCGGTGGCGGCGCTGCGCCCGCATCCGCGCAGCGGTCCCTGATCGTTTCAACCAGACAACCCCGTTTTCCATTTCAAGGAGACCCCCATGCCGCGTTTCGAACGCTCAGCCCTGATGGCGAAGTTCCAGGACATGGTGCAACGCCGTGTGCCCATCATTGGTGGCGGCGCCGGCACCGGCATATCCGCCAAGTGCGAAGAGGCCGCCGGCATCGACCTCATCGTCATCTACAACTCGGGCCGCTACCGCATGGCCGGGCGTGCGTCGTCGGCGGGTCTGCTGGCCTATGGCAACGCCAACGACATCGTGCTGGAGATGGCCGGCGAGGTGCTGCCGGTGGCGAAGAAGACGCCGGTGATCGCCGGCGTGAACGGCACCGACCCTTTTGTCATCATGCCGGTGTTCCTCCGGAAGCTGAAAGACCTCGGGTTTTCCGGCGTGCAGAACTTCCCCACCGTGGGCATCATCGACGGCACCTTCCGCCAGAGCCTCGAGGAGACCGGCATCAACTACGCCACCGAGGTCGAGATGATCGGCGAAGCCCATGCGCTCGATCTGCTGACCACGCCGTATGTGTTCTCCGCCGAGGAGGCCGTGGCCATGACCGAAGCCGGTGCCGATTTCGTGGTGCCGCACCTGGGCGTGACCACGGGCGGCACCATCGGTGCCACGTCGGCCAGATCGCTCGCCGAATCGGTGAAGCTCATCGACGAATGGGGCGAAGCCGCGCGCCGGGTGCGCAAGGACGTGATCGTGATCGCGCACGGCGGGCCCATATCGTCGCCCGAAGATGTGGACTACGTGTTCAAGCACAGCAGACATTGCAACGGCTTTTATGGCGCGAGCAGCATGGAGCGCCTGCCCACCGAGATAGCGATCAAGTCGCACGTGGAACGCTACAAGAACCTGAATTTCTGAAACCCCAACGAGAGGAGACACACACATGGCCCGGGTATATGTGAGCGCGGTGATGAACGCCACCATCGATCAGGCATGGTCGTACTTGCGCGACTTCGGTGCGCTCGGCAACTACCACCCCTACTTCGAGAAGTCCTACATCGAAGACGGCAAGCCGTCGGACCAGATCGGCTGCGTGCGCCACTTCACCGTGCGCGAAGACGGCGGGTACCTGCGCGAGCAGTTGCTCGCGCTCTCCGACGACACCCACCGCTGCCGCTACAAAATCCTGCACATCGACGCGCCGTGGACCAATTACGTGGCCGAGATGCACCTGCTGCCCATCACCGAAGGCAACCGATGCTTCGGTGAATGGTGGGCCGAATGGGACGTGCCCGCCGACCAGGAAGCCGAGGCGCAGGAGCGCGTGAAAGGCACCTTTCGCACCTTCTTCGAGTGTGTGAACACGCATTACGAGAAACGGAAATGAGCAGGAAGCCACCCACCGCCTGGGTGGTGGGCACCTTCGACACCAAGGCCGCCGAGCTGAACTACCTGGCGGGCCTGCTGCGCGCGGCCGGCCTGCGCGTGGTCACGGTAGACATCGGCACGCGCAGCGCACCGGGTGTGGCCGACATCGAAGCCCGCGCCGTGGCCAGCCACCACCCGCGCGGCGCAGCGGCGGTGTTTGAACCCAGCGACCGGGGCGAGGCCGTGATCGCCATGGGCGATGCGCTGGCTGCGCTGGTGCGCCAGCGCCTGGCGGCTGGCGAAATCCAAGGCATGCTGGGCGTGGGCGGCTCAGGCGGCAGCTCGATGATCGCGCCGGCCATGCGCCTGCTGCCCATCGGTGTGCCCAAACTGCTGGTGTCCACCATGGCGGCGGGCGATGTGTCGGCCTACGTGGGCGTAGTCGACATGACGCTGATGTACCCGGTGACCGACATCGCCGGGCTCAACCGCCTCTCGCGCACCATCCTGGCCAACGCGGCGCACGCCCTTGCCGGCATGCTGCTGCATCGCGCGCCCGTGGACCACGCAGACGACAAACCCTCCATCGGCCTCACCATGTTCGGCGTGACCACGCCCTGCGTGCAGGCCGTGCGCGAAATGCTGATCAACGAATTCGATGCGCAGGTGTTTCATGCCAACGGCGCGGGTGGCCGCACGCTGGAAGCGCTGGCCGCCGCCGGCATGCTGCGCGCCGTGGTCGATCTCACCACCACCGAAGTGGGCCAGCACCTGGCCGGTGGTGTGTGCGACGCCGGCCCGAACCGGCTCGACGCTGCCGCCCGCCACGGCCTGCCGTGGGTGGGTTCGGTCGGTGCGCTGGACATGATCAACTGGGGCGCGCCCAGCACCATCCCCGAACGGCACAAAGGCCGCACCTTTCATGTGCATAACGCCAACGTGACGCTGATGCGCAGCAACGCGCAGGAGCTGGCCGCGGCCGCACAACGCATCGCCGAGCAGCTCAACCGCGCCGGTGGCCCGGTGCGCCTGCTGTTGCCCCTGGGCGGTTTGTCGATGATCGACGCGCCCGGCCAGCCGTTTCACGACCCCGCTGCCGATGCGGTGTTGTTCAACACGCTGGAGCGCCTGTTCACCGTCACCGACACGCACCGGTTGATCCAGCTGCCGCACCACATCAACGATCCCGCCTTTGCGGTGGCCGTGGCCGAGCAGGTGAGGGCGGTGGTGGTGTAAGGTGTCGCGCCATGAGCGACGACACCCCAGGCACCACCACCGAACAGGCCAGAACCCGATTTTTTGAAGGCAACGAGCACTTCGGTGCCGGACGCCTCGCCGAAGCCCGCGCCAGCTACCAGGCCGCGCTGGCGCTGGTGCCCGGCAGGCCGTCGGTGCTGGCCAACCTGGGCGTCACCGAATGCCGGCTTGGCCTCTGGGCCGAATCGATCGATCACCTGAAGCAGGCCACCGCAGCCGACCCCGAACACCGCGACGCGTGGGTGGCGCTCGGCCTGTCCAGCGAAGCCCTGGGCCAGTGGGAACCCGCCGCGCAGGCGCTGCAGCAGGGCATGCGGCTGGGCGCGGCCACTGCGCAACTGTGGCTCTCGCTCGCGCTGTGCCAGTTGCACCTGGAGCGCCCCGCGGAAGCGCTGCAATCGCTGGACGAAGCGCTGGCGCTCGACGCCACGCTGGCCGACGCCTGGAGCCAGCGCGGCAGCCTGCTGCGCGACGCTGGTCGCCACGCCGAAGCCGCCCTGTGTTTCGAGCAGGCACTCACCCACGGGGCCGACGAATCCCTGCACCGCTTCTACCTGGCCTCGGTGCGCGGTGGCGATGCCACGCCACCGCAACCACCACGCGCTTACGTGGAGACGCTGTTCAACGAGTACGCCGACGATTTCCAGACGCACCTCGTGGAGCAATTGCGATACCAGGCCCACCAGACGCTGCTGGCGCCGCTGCGCGAATCGGGCCGACGCTATCCGCTAGTGCTCGACCTGGGCTGCGGCACTGGTCTGTGCGGCCAGCTCATTCGCGAGCAGGCCGATGCGGTGGACGGCGTGGACCTGGCCGAGGCCATGGTGAAGCAGGCACGCGCCACAGGCGCCTACCGCCGCGTGGTGCATGGCGACCTGCTGGGTTTTTTGCGCGAAGAATCCACGCCCGCCGACCTCGTGATCGCCGCCGACGTCTTCATCTACGTGGGCGCACTCGACGAAGTCTTTGCCGCCATCAGCCAGCGTTTGCGGCGTGGCGGCTGTTTCGCCTTCTCGGTGGAGCTGGCCCGCGGCAACGCCGAACTGCAACTGCTGCCCAGCCTGCGCTACGCACACTCACCCGGCTACGTGGAGAGGCTCGCCCTGGCCCATGGATTTCGCGTGCAGAAGACCTGGCAGGCACCGCTGCGCGAGGACCAGCGCAAGCCGGTGATGGGGATTTATGTGTTGCTGGAGCCGGTGGGCTGAAGACGACTGGTCTCACCTTGGCTCTGGAGGATTCGCAACTGCTCCAGCAACTGCGGAATGTCGGATTGCACGATGCTCCACAGCACATCGTTGTCGATGCCGAGGTAGCCATGGATCAGCCGGTTGCGTGTGGCGATGATCTTTCGCCAGGCAATTTCCGGGTGTGCGCGCCGAATTTTCTCTGGAATATGGGTCGCGGCTTCACCCACCAGCTCGATGTTTCGCAAAGTTGCGTCGTAATGGATGCCGCTGCCCGCAAATGAACTGGCATCAAGATCCTGGGTGTAGCTCAGGACCTTGCTGCAGAAACCAACCATGTCCTCGACGTAAAACCGCCACTCCCGTTCCAGTGGCTCAGACATGCAGCCGGTCCCGTTCAATGAAAGGACGCAATTCTGCCCGCAGCGCCTTGTCTGTGACCAGATCGACAGAGCAACCCAACAGGTCTTCCAGATAAAACTGCACGCCAAAGTAGCGCTCGGAGTTGGCAGGTCCGTCAAAGGAGACAAGCACGTCCACATCGCTGTCGGATCTGGCGGTGCCTCGGGCCGTCGAACCAAACAACGACAGCTCGCGCACGGCGAACCGTCGGGCGAGTTCGTCCTTGTTTTGCTTCAGCAGAGAGAGGGTCAGAGAGCGGTCCACGGGCAAACTGTACTGGAAATGCGCAAGTTCGGCTCGGTGTTGCAGCCCCTCAATCGTTGCGCCGCGCCACCCAGTAAGCTGCGCCTTCCTTGCCATAGCGTTCGGCGTGCAGCACGTCGCGGCCCACTTCGAAGGCGTCGCCCGGGCGGAGCTGGCGGGTGAGGTCCCCCACCGTGAGCCACATCTCGCCGCGTGTCACCAGCGCTTTCACCGCAAACGGGTGCGAGTGCATGTCCAGCAGAGTCAGGGGGTCCCACTGGCGTTCCAGGACTTCGTCGAATCCCTCGGTCAAGGCCTGGATGCGGAAGGTGTCGAAGTTGAGATTGGGCATGGCTTGGCATTGTGGGGGTTTGTGGTGAGCGGTCAAGCGGTAGCATGTCGCCCTCGCTCCGTGTACATCGAAAGGATGGTGGTGCATGTCCCACATGTTGTTGATCATTGAACCCGTCGGCCAGCGTGCTACGCGCACCGAAGCCCAGGGCCGCGAGGTCTATGCGCGCATGGTGCGCTTTGGGGATGAGCTGCGCGAACGCGGCAAATTGCTGGCGGTGGAGTCGCTGGCGTCCGAAGCGGGCGCGGTGCGTGTGAGCAAGGCCGGCGGCCCCAAGGCCCAGGTGCTCGACGGCCCCTTCGCCGAAGCCAAGGAAATGATCGGCGGCTTCTTCCTGCTGAATTGCGACAGCATGGCGGAAGCGGTGGCAATTGCGCACGAATGCCCGGCGGCAGAATGGGCCACGGTGGAGGTGCGGGCTCTGGGACCTTGTTACGACTGAACGTCACGCCTAGGGTTTTTACTTAGCTCTCGGGGTCGAAGTTGAGCCGCCTGTTTCGTCGTACCGGTTGAGTCCTCGCCGTTACAAGTCACAGGAGCACACCATGATGAATCCCGTCGTCCATTTCGAGATGCCCTACCGCGACCGCGAGCGCGCGGTGCGCTTCTACTCCAGCGCATTCGGCTGGCAGTGCCAGATGCTGGGCGAGGAAATGGGCCACTACGTGACCGTGGTCACCGCCCTTTCCGACGCCAAGCCCGGCGCCCCTGCAGGAGCCATTGGCGGCGGCTTGTTCCCGTTCAAGCCCGACTGGCCCGCGCAGTACCCTGGGGTTGTGATCGGCGTGGAAGACATCCAGGCGGCGATGGCACGCGTGCGCAAGGCCGGTGGCGAAGTGCTGGGTGAACCCATGTCCATCCCCGGCGTGGGCGAGTACGTGGCCTTCCTCGACACCGAAGGCAACCGCCACAGCCTGATGCAACCCCTGGCCATGTGATTTCCCGTCTGCAAGGAGAACGCCATGCGATTCATGATCATCGTCAAATCCTGCGACGAATTCGAGGCCGAAACCAGCCCCGCGCCCGACGAAGCACTGATGGCGGAGATGGTCCGCTACCACGAGGAACTGGCCCAGGCCGGTGTGTTGCTCGATGGCTCGGGCCTGCATCCCAGTCGCAAGGGCTGGCGCGTGCACTACAGCGCCGACGGCAAGAAGCGCGTGGTTGACGGCCCGTTTGCCGAGGCCAAGGAACTCATTGCCGGCTACACCCTGATCCAGGTGCGTTCGCGAGAAGAGGCGCTGGAATGGAGCCGGCGCTTTCCGAATCCTGCCGGTCGCGGCAAGGAAGCCGTGATCGAGCTGCGCCAGCTGTACGAGATGGAAGATTTCCCGCCCAGCCAGCCGCTGGAGGATTTCAAGAAGCTCGACGCCCGCACCCGTTGAACCACTTCAAAGGAGAGAACCCATGAAGCAACACTTCGACATCTTCATCCGGGCGCCGCGCCAGCGTGTGTGGGCCACCATGCTGGAAGCACCCACCTACGAACAATGGACCAGCGCCTTCTGCGAAGGCTCGCGTTTCGAGGGTTCCTGGGACCCAGGCGCTCGCATCCGTTTCCTGGACCCGGCCGGCCACGGCATGGTGTCCGAAATCGCCGAGCACCGCCCGGCCGAGTTCGTGTCCATCCGGCACCTCGGTTTCATCGAGAACGGCAAGGAAGACACCACCAGCGAAGCCGTGCGGGCGTGGGCTCCCTGCTACGAAAACTACACCTTCACCGAAGAGGCTGGTGGCACCCGAGTGAACGTGGTCATCGACAGTTTCACGGGGTACGAAGCGATGATGGCCGACACCTGGCCGCGCGCGCTCGCGTCACTCAAGTCCCTGTGCGAACGCACGAACTGAACCCACCCCAGGAGAACCCACCATGCTTCGCGAAATCTTCGTCAACCTGCCCATCAAGGACATGGGCAAGAGCCAGGCCTTCTTCAAGGCCCTGGGCCTCACGTTCAACCAGCAGTTCACCAACGAGCAGGGCGCCTGCCTGGAGATTGCGCCTCACATCTACGCCATGCTGCTGGTCGAGCCGTTCTTCAAAGGCTTCACCCAGTTGCCGATCTCGGACGCCAAGAAGGCCACCGAGGTGCTGATTGCCCTCTCGTGCGACAGCCGCGACGAGGTGGACCAGATTGTGGCCAAGGCCGTGGCCGCTGGCGGCACCACGCCCAACGCGCCGCAGGACCACGGCTTCATGTACCAGCACGGCTTTGCCGATCTCGACGGCCACCAGTGGGAGGTGTTCTGGATGGACATGAGCGCTGCGCCGGCACAGATGTAGACGATGTAGATTCCTGCGCATGCATTCCAGTGTCCACCAGGCCATTGCCACCGTCTGGCGCCTCGAATCCGCGCGCGTCACGGCGGCCGTGGCGCGCATGGTGCGCGACATCGGTGTGGCCGAAGAACTGGCGCAGGATGCACTGGTGGCCGCGCTCGAACACTGGCCTGCCGACGGCGTCCCCGACAACCCGGGTGCCTGGCTCATGACCACCGCCAAGCGCCGCGCGCTCGATCACATTCGCCACCGGCAGATGGCCGATGCGCGGCACGAAGACATTGCGGCCGACATGGAAGCGCTCGGCACCACGCACGTGCCCGATTTCGTGGACGCCCTGGACGAGGCCCGGCAGGACGACATTGGCGACGACCTGCTGCGCCTGGTCTTCACCGCCTGCCATCCCGTGCTGTCCACCGACGCGCGCGTGGCGCTCACGCTCAAGCTGCTGGGTGGCCTCACCACGCACGAGATCGCGCGTGCCTTCCTGGTGCCCGAGGCCACCATTGCCCAGCGCATCGTGCGCGCCAAGCGCAGCCTGAGCGAGGCCGGCGTGCCTTTCGAGGTGCCGCGCGCTGGTGCCTTGGGCGAGCGCCTGGCCTCGGTGCTGGAGGTGGTGTACCTGGTGTTCAACGAGGGCTACACGGCCACCAGCGGGAGCGACTGGATGCGCCCCGCGCTGTGCGATGAGGCGCTGCGCCTGGGGCGCATGCTGGCGCAGATTGCGCCGCAGCAACCGGAGGTGCACGGCCTGCTGGCACTCATGGAAATACAGGCCTCGCGCACCACAGCGCGCACCGACGCCGAGGGGCGCCCCGTGCTGCTGGCCGAACAGGACCGTGCGCGCTGGGACCCCCTGCTCATTCGCCGTGGGCTGGCCGCGCTCGACCGTGCCGACCTGCTCACCAGCGCGCCGGGCCCCTACCACCTGCAGGCGGCCATCGCCGCCTGCCACGCACGCGCGCGGCGCGCGAGCGACACCGACTGGTCCCGCATCGCCACGCTGTATGGCGAACTCGCCCGCGTGGCGCCCTCGCCTGTGGTGGAACTCAACCGCGCGGTGGCTGTGGCCATGCACGCCGGCCCGGCGGCTGGCCTCGTGCTGGTGGACGCGCTCATGAAAGAAAAAGCCCTGCAGCGATACCAGTGGCTGCCCAGCGTACGCGGTGATCTGCTCGAAAAACTGGGCCGGCGCGAAGAGGCACGCGCCGAGTTCGAGCGCGCTGCCGATCTCGCGGGCAATCAGCGCGAGAAGGCCTTTCTGCTGGAACGGGCGGCGGCGCTGGGTTGACGAAGCCGGCCCCGGTGAAACCCCCATGGCCCTCCCACTGATGGAGGGCCACACTGGGGCCACACCAGGCCCCTATGGATCCCACAACAAAAACCACCTTCCACGACGTCCTGGTCATTGGCGCGGGGCCGGCGGGTCTGGCGACCGCCGCCTGCCTGGCACCGCTGGGGCTGGACGTGAAGCTCGTTGACCGTGCGCTCGAACAGGCTTCATCCTGGCGCCACCACTACGAGCGCCTGCACCTGCACACCGTCAAGTCGCACTCGGCGCTGCCTGGCCTGCCGTTTCCCGACAGCGCGCCGCGCTATGTGCCGCGCGAGGGCGTGGTGGAGTACCTGATGGCCTACGCCGAGCACCATGACCTTCGGCCCGAGCTGGGGCAAGAGGTGGTCGCGATCGAGCCTGCGCCAGCCGGTACCCTGGCGCGCTGGAGCGCCACCACCGCCGGAGGAGGGCAGCGCCTGGCCGCGCGCCACGTGGTGCTGGCCACCGGCGCCAACCGCAAGCCGAGCTCGCCCGAGTTTCCGGGGCAGGCTGATTTCGGCGGGCGCATCCTGCACAGCCGCAGCTACCGCAACGCCGCGCCTTTCGCTGGCCAGCGCGTGCTGGTGGTGGGCATGGGCAACACCGGGGCCGAGATCGCGCTGGATCTGGTGGAGCACGGCGTGCGCGCCGCGCTCTCCGTGCGTTCACCGGTCAACATCGTGCTGCGCGATGTGCTGGGCCGGCCCACCCAGCTCTCGAGCATCGCGCTGAGCAAGCTGCCCGCGGCCTGGGGCGATGCGCTCGCCGTGGTGCTGCGCAACCTCACTGTGGGCGATCTCAGCCGTTACGGCCTGCACACCGCGTCGATCTCGCCGCTGCGCCAGTTGCGCGAAGAAGGTCGCACACCCGTCATCGACGTGGGCACCGTGCGGCGCATCAAGGCCGGTGACATCCAGATCTATCCCGGCATCCAGACGCTCACCCCCGGTGGCGTGCGGTTCATCGGTGGCGAAGAACACCCCTTCGACGTGGTGCTGCTGGCCACCGGCTACGACGCCGCGCTGCGCGAGCTGTTTCCCCGCACGAGCTTGCCGCTGGATGCGCGTGGCATGCCACCGGACACGGTGGGCCATGGTGCGCTGGAAGGCGTGTACTTCGTGGGCTTCGACGTGCGCCAGCCGGGCGGGTTGTTGCGCTCCATCGGGCCGCAGGCGAAAGCGGTGGCCGAGCACGTGCGCCGCAGCTAGGTCGGCGGGCGCGCGGCGTCCACGGGGTTCGACGCCTCGATGCTGTGCAGCCACTCACGCCAGATCGCCACCAGCAGCGCCATCAGCACCGGTCCCACGAACAGGCCGACAAAGCCCATGGTGGTGACGCCGCCCACGAGGCCGAAGAAGGTGGGCAGAAAAGGTAGTTTCACCGGTCCGCCCACCAGACGCGGGCGCAGCGTCTTGTCGACGATGAAAAGTTCGACCGCGCCCCAGACGAACAGTGCCACACCGGCAGCGGGGTGACCCGAGCCCACCAGGTAGAGCGAGACCAGCGTGAACGACAGCGGCGCGCCGCCCGGCACCAGCGCCATGAACCCCGTGATGACGCCGAGCAGCACGGGCGAAGGCACACCGGCGATCCAGTAGGCCACTCCCAGCACCACGCCTTCGCCCACCGCGATCACGCCCATGCCGATCACGGTGGCGCTCACCGTGGCCGGCACCACGCGAGAGAACCGCTGCCAGCGCTGGTGCAGCACGCGCTCGCCCACCACGTCGAGCTGCGCCGCGATGCGCGTGCCGTCCTTGTAGATGAAGAACAGCGTGATCAGCATGAAGAGGATGGTGAGCGCCAGGTTGAACAGGTTGCCCGTGGCGGCCAGCGCCATGCGGTAGATGTTGCCCACGTGCTGGCCACTCAGCAGCTGGATCCATTCGCCCAGCGCGCCTGGTGCGCCCAGGTGTTCGCGCCAGTAGATGGCCAGTTGCTCGCCCACGAAGGGCAGCGCGGCGATCCACGCGGGCACGGCGGCACCGTTGCGGTTGGCCGCCAGCAGCCAGTTCACCAGCAGCGTGGCCTCCTGCAGGGCGTAGTGCAGCGCCAGCATGAGCGGCGCCACCAGCACCGCCAGCACCACCAGCAGCGCCAGGCTGGCCGCCAGCGTGGTGCTGCCCCGGCAGCGTGCCACCAGGCGTTCGTACAGCGGCCAGCTGGCAAAACCGACGATCAGCGCCGCGAGCACGGGCACCACGAAGCCCCGGAAGAAAAAGACACCGGCGGCCAGCAACAGGAGCAGAAGACCACGGGCGACGAGAGAGGCGGGAAGAACTGGGGGCATGCGGAAATTCTGACACGCCCCGCCGGAGCCGATAAAGTGCGTCATGGACCGCATCACCACCCTTCACATCGGCGAACAGTCCACCCGACTGACCGCCACCACCGATCCCGGCGTCGACACGCTGTTGTACCTGGGCACCCGCGAACTCGGCTCAGGGCCATGGCGCAACGAGCCACCTTCCCCGCTCGAGCTGGAGAACGCCATCGCGTTCGTCGAAGACATCCTGATGCCGGTCGCGAAAACCTTGCCGCCGGGCACCAAGCTGGTGACGCACGACGCCGAGGCGCGCCATCTTGTGGTGCTGTCGCGGCCCGGCGAAGACCCGGCGCCGCCCTTGTCGGTCGAACACGTCGAGCGCGTGTTCAACGACCTCGTCGCGATCGCTCAGGGCCGGCCCACCGCATCGAGCGGCCTGCCGACCGATGCGGGGTTCACCGCCTGGGTGCTGATCCTGCGCGAGCTCATGCAGCACCTGGGTTTCGACTCGATCACCGTGAAGGAGCCCATCGAATGAACGACGCCAAGGAGCCCGGCGAGTACCTCGTCATCTCGCGTGGCCAGTGGGACGCCGATGCGTCTCCGCAAGATATCCAGACCGCCATCGATCAGTTCTACGACTGGCACGAAGACCTTGTGGCCAAGGGTCAGATGAGGCCCGGCCAGCGGCTGGCGCGGGAGGCCCGGCTCGTCACCCGCGAACGGATCATCGACGGGCCGTTTGCCGAAGCCAAGGAAGTGGTGGGGGGCTACTGGTGGATTCTGGCGCACAGCCTGGACGAAGCCGCGCGCATTGCGGCCGACAACCCCTGTCTGGCCTATGGCCTGTCTTTCGAGGTGCGGCCGATCGAGGGCGTGCGCGCGAGTGCGTTCGCGGTGACCAGCGAAACGCCGGCTGCTGCAACGGCTCCTACAACACGGTGAAGCAGGCAATCTCCACGCGGTCGGGCAGCCGCGTGCCGCTGCCGATGAACATCCGCTCGTTGATCCAGCCGAGCGAGGCCGAAGCCGTCTCGAACGTGGGCGCGCAGCGGAAATAAACCAGCGCCGGGTCCACCGGCTCGCCTTTCACCAGCCGGGCGGTGACGTCCTTTGAAGCCACGCGGATTGCGCGGTTGCACACGTAGATCAGATCGCCAGCGTCGGTTTCGAGCACGTAGCGCGCGTCGAGCTGGGCCAGCGTGGGCGTGACGATGGCCTGGAAATCGGCGCCACCGGGCAACACCCGCGCGGTCCAGCCGTCGCCCTGCACATCCCCACCGAGGATGGGTATGACGCGCCGGTTGCCAGCGGCCGTCTGGCCGACTTCGTGGGCCGGGGCAACTTGAATCGAGAGCGTGGCGAAGAACGAAAGCGGAGGTGGGGCGGGATGGTTCATGCGGCCATTGTCCCGTTCATTCGTTGGCCCGGAAACCCGTGGCCTTCACCACCTGTGCCCAGCGGGCGGTCTCGCCAGCGATGGTGGCGGCGAATTCGTCGCCGCTTTCCTGCGGCACATCGAAGCCCTGTGCTTCGAGCTTGGCCTTGTAGTCGGCGTTGCCCTGTGCCTTCACGGTGGCGGTCTGAATTTGCTCGAGCACGGCCCGGGGTGTGGCCGAGGGCGCCATGAGCCCGAACCACACGGTGGAGCTGAGGTCCGGGTGGCCGAGCTCGGCCAGGCTCGGCACCTGCGGCATGAACTTCGTGCGTTCCTTCGATGTCACGGCGATGGCGTTGAGTTTGCCGCTTTGCACATGCGGCAGCGCCGCCTGCAGCTGCGTGAAGCCGAGCAGCACCTGACCGCCGAGCAGGTCGGCGATCTGCGGCGCGCTGCCCTTGTAGGCCACATGGACCATGTCCAGCTTGAAGCGCTCGTTGAGCTGGAAGCCGAGGAAGTGCGACGGTGTGCCGGGGCTGAACGAGGCGTAGCTCACCTTGCCGGGATTGGCCGACACCCACTTCACCAGATCTGGCAGCGTCTTCGCTGGTACAGAAGGGTGGGTCACCAATACCAGCGGGCTCTCGATGCCCTTGGCGATGGGCTTGAAGTCGGCCTGCTTCCAGCGCATCGCGGGGTAGACCGATGGGTTGATGGTGAACATGGCCTGCGTGCTGATCCACAGCGTGTGTCCGTCGGCGGCCGCATTCTTCACCTGCTCCGCGCTCAGGTTGCCGTTGGCGCCGCCCTTGTTCTCCACCAGAAACGTGCCACCGGTCTGCCGCGCGAGCTGGTCGGCCAGTGCCCGACCATAGGCGTCGACCGAGCCGCCCGCTGGCGTGCCCACCACCAGCGTGACCGGTTTGGCGGGCCAGGCCTGAGCGCTGACCAGCGAGGTGGTGAAAGCAGCCACCAGCGCGAGCAGCGCCATGCGGGTCTTGCGGGGGCGTGTGAGGGGTGCGTGTGGGTTGGTCATGGGGTGTCTCCTGGGCATGGGTTCGTGGGCAGACCGAGAATCTATGCCCGGAGTGGGTGGTTGACCAATACAACTATCCTCAGGGTATTCACCCAGTGGAGTCGAATCGATGACCGAGCTGTTTCTCTACCGCCTGAGTCGACTGCAGGCGGTGGCCGTGGCGCCTGTGGGGCGGCTGTGCCAGGCCCGCTACGGCATTTCTCGGCGCGAATGGCGCCTGCTCGTGGTGCTGGCACGGCACGGCGCCATGCTGTCGTCCGAACTGGCCGACCAGGCCCAGCTGGACCGCGCTCGCACCTCGCGCATCGTCACCACACTGGCCGACATGAAGCTGATCGTGCGGGAAGTGATACCCAGCGATCGCCGGCAGGCCCGGGTGTCGCTCACACCCGAGGGCCAGGCCCTCTACGACGAGTTCCTGCCGGTGGTGATCGAACTCAACCGCCAGCTCTTGCTGGAGCTCGAACGCGATGAGATCCGCCAGCTCGATGGTTTGATGGATCGCCTGGCCGACCGCGCGAAGCGCAACCTGGCCGCGCTCGATCTGCCGAAGATGCCGCGCTCGAAACCCAGCCGGCAGTAGGTGAAGGGCAAGGCGGCTTCAGGCCGCCGGCGCCACCTGCTGCGCCATGTACACCTGGTGCAGCGTGATCTTGCGCACCTCGACCTGGCTGGCCTGGATGTGCGAGCGCAGCAGCAGGTCGGCGCGGTCCGCCTTGCGGGCGAGGATGGCGCGCAGGATCTTGGCGTGTTCGTCGTAGGTGGCGTCGATGCGCATCTGCTTCAGAAAATCGAGCCGGCGGATGATGCGGATGCGCTCGGTCACCTCGTGGTGCACGCGCGCCAGTTCGGCGTTGCCCGCCGCGCTCACCAGGGTTTCATGAAAAGCTTCGTCCCACGCGGCCACCTGCGTGGCGTCGCTGCTGCGCTCGGCCACCGGCACCAGCCAGCGTTCCTTCAGTTCCTGCAGCAGCGGTTCGGAGGTTGTCGGGTCCTGCAGGCACAGGCGCTGCACCGCGGTGGTCTCCAGCACCATGCGCAGGTCGTAGAGCTGGTCGAACTTGTCGAAATCGAACGGCAGCACGCGCCAGCCGCTGCGAAACATCACCTCCACCAGCCCTTCCTGCTGCAGGCGGAACAGCGCCTGGCGCACCGGCGTGCGAGACACCTCCAGCCGCGCGCACAGCTCGTGCTCGGTGAAACGGTCGCCCGGCACCAGGCGAAAGTCGGCGATGTCGCGCTTGAGCTGTTCGTAGACTTCGTTGGCGCGTGAGGGATGGGGTGTCTTCTGCACGGGGAAACTCTATCTCATCGCGCTGGCAGCGCCGCGATCAGCTGCGCACTGGTCGCGGTCCAGCCGATGATGGCCCCCTGCGCGCGCAGCATTTCCACCGCCGCCGCCTTGAAATGCGGGAAGTAGCTCTCCGTGCAATCCTCCAGCAGCAGGCAGTCGTAGCCCCGGTCGTTGGCCTCGCGCATGCTGGTCTGTACGCACACCTCGGTGGTCACGCCCATGAACAGCAGGTGTGTGATGCCGGCCTGCTGGAACTGTGCGTGCAGCGGGGTGCCGTAGAACATGCCCTTGCCCGGCTTGTCCACCACCGTCTCGCCGGCCATTGGCGCCAGCGCTGGAATGATCTGGTTGCCGGGTTCGCCCGCCACCAGGATGCGGCCCATGGGCCCCACATCACCAATGCGCAGCGTGGGATTGCCGCGCAGGCGCTTGGCGGGCGGGCAATCTGAGAGGTCGGCGGCGTGCGCCTCGCGCGTGTGCACCACCAGTCCCCCCGCCGCGCGCCAGGCCTTCAGCACCGCCTGGCAGGCCGGCACGATGGCTTCGAGCAGCGCCACGTTGTTGCCCAGCGTTTCGCCGAAGCCACCGGGCTCGATGAAGTCGCGCTGCATGTCGATGATGACCAGCGCGGTGTGCGCCACGTCGAACTCGTAGGGGAACGGCAGGGCCTGGACTTGCATGGCCGTGCTCACACCATCAGGCTCACGTGCGCTGCCACCACGCGCCAGCCCTCGGGTGTGAGCATCCAGGTCTGGCTCTGGCGGCCGACGCGGTCGCTGCCTGCGCGGTGGAATTCGGTGTTGGCGGTGGCGAAGGCGCGGCCGTAGGTGGTGATCACGGTGCGGCCGAGCGTGCGCTCCAGTCCGGCCGATGGGCGAGCGGCGCGAAACGCACGAATCGCGTCGGCGCCGTAGAGGTTTTCGGTGGCACCGTAGCGCAGCGTGTGCGGGCTGTCCCAGAACAGCTCGTCGAGCACGGCCACGTCGTTGGTGGTCAGCGCCTTCTCGTACCGCTCGAAGGCCTCGGTCACTTCGGCCAGCACATCCGGAATGTTCACTTCGATCACAGGCCAGGCTCCTTCACATGCGCCACACCCGCCTGCGCCAGCGCCCAGCCCGCGCGCAGTGCCAGGTCTTCGCGCCAGGGCGCTGCAATCAGCTGCACGCCGATCGGCAAGCCCTCGGTGCCCGATGGCCACAGCGGTGCGGCCACCACCGGGCAGCCGGCGAACGAGATCGGTTGCGTGAGCAGGCCGATGGAAGGCCGGCAGGGAAAACGCTGGCCGTTGATGTCGATCCACTCGGTGCCGATGGCGGGCGCGGCCACGGGTGTGGCGGGCGCGATCAACACGTCCCAGTCGCGGAACAGCGCGTTCACCTTGTCGCGGTAGACGCGGCGAAAGCGCTGCGCGCGCAGGTACCAGGCGGCGGGCTGCAGCGCGCCCGAAATGAAGCGGTCCACCGAGAGCGGCTCGAAATCGGCGGCCTGTGTGCGCAGGCGCTGGAGGTGCAGGGCGCCGCCTTCGCTGGCGCTGGTGATGAAGGCGGCGGCACGGGCCTGCGCCGGATCGGGCCAGGCCACCGTGGCGCTGGCGCCCAGCGCAGAGGCGGCGCGGGCCACGGCCTGTTGCGCGGGCGGGCTGGCCAGTTCGGCGAACCAGCCGCCGAGCACGCCCACGCGCAGACCTTGTGCGCCCAGACCGAGCGAACGCGTGACCGGCTGCACGCTGGTGGCAAAACAACCTGGGTCGAGCGGGTCCGGTCCCTGCAGTGCGTTGTAGGCCAGGGCGAGGCCGGCCACATCGTCGGCAAACGGACCGAGGTGGTCGATGCTGTTCACGAACGGGTAGGTGCCGCGCCGCGAGAGCCGACCGAAGGTGGGCTTCAGGCCCCACACGCCGCAGAAGGAAGAGGGCACGCGGATCGAACCGTTGGTGTCCGAGCCGAGCGTGAGCGGCACCTGGCCAGCCGCCACCGCCGCGCCCGATCCACCCGACGATCCGCCCGCCACATGCCCGAGCTTGTGCGGGTTGTGGCAGGGGCCGTAGTGCGTGTTCTCGGTGGTGAAACCGTAGGCGTACTCGTCCATGTTCAGCGAGCCCACCAGCACCGCGCCAGCGGCCTGCAGGCGCTGCACCAGCACCGCATCGGCGGTGGCGGGCGGGTTCGCGCGGTTGACCTTCGAGCCTGCCAGCGTCACCTCGCCTTCGATATCGAACAGGTTCTTCACCGCGAACGGCACACCGGCCAGCGGGCCCAGCGTTTCGCCGCGCGCGCGCTGCGCATCGACCCGCGCCGCCTGGGCACGGGCGGCGGCTAAGCGCATGCCGGTGAAGGCGTTGATGCGGGCATCGGTGGCTTCGATGCGGGCGATGCAGGTGTCCAGCACCTCGGCCGCACTCTGCTGGCCGTTGGCCACCGCCTGCGCGGTCTGGCTGAGATTCAGGGGCATGGGCATGTCAGTGCGGCGAGGGAATGTAGGGCGCAGGGCAGAACACTTCCACCACCTCGTCGTCGTCCAGCAGCGGAAAGGCATCGAGCAGTTCGGCCATGGCGGCGGTGCGCTGCAGGTGCGTGGCCACGCGCGTGGTCTGTTCGTCGTCCAGCGGCAGGCCGAGCAACCGGGCGCTGGTCTTCACGTACTCGCGAACATCCTGTTCTTCCATCAGTGACCTTTGTAGGGTTGGGTGAGTGAGGCCGGCGCGATCTGGCGACCCACCAGGCCGCCCACGGCGAGCAGCGCCAGCACGTAGGGCAGCATGATGAGCAGCGCATTGGGAATGTCCACACCCATCGCCGGCAACTGGAACTGCAGCGCCGTGGCGCCGCCGAACAGCACGCAGGCCAGCAGTGTGCGGCCCAGGAGCCAGTTGCCGAAGATCACGGCCGCAATCGCCAGGTAACCGGCGCCGCTGGTCATGCCTTCGGTGAAGGTGTGAATGTCGCCGATGGAGAGGAAGCAGCCCGCCAGCGCCGACATGAAGCCGGTGAACAGCACCGCGCCGTAGCGGATGCGGTTGACGTGCAGGCCCGAGTTGGCGGCCGCGTGCGGCGCTGTGCCGGCCGAGTGGATGGCCAGGCCCAGCGACGTGGACCGCATGACCCAGGCCACACCGACGATGAGCACGATGGCGGCGTACAGCAGCCAGGTCTGGCGGAACACGTGTTCGCCCAGCACGGGCAGATCGGCCAGGCCGGGCGGCGCCCATTTGTCCAGCCCGGGAATTTCGGTGCGGGAGCGGCTGCCGAAGATCGCGCGGTAGCCCAGCGTGGTGGCGCCCAGCACCAGAATGTTGATGCCGATGCCGGTGACGATCTGGTTGGCGCGCAGCGTGATGCTCAGAAAAGCCTGCAGCCACGCCACCGGCAGCACACACAGCACGCCGATTGCCAGGCCCAGCACCGGTGAACCGGTGGCCCACGAGCCCACGGCGCCGGCAAAGGCACCGGTGAGCATCATGCCTTCCACGCTCATGTTGAGCACGCCGGCACGCTCGCTCACCAGCTCGCCGGTGGCGGCCAGCAGCAGCGGTGCCGCCAGGCGAATGGTGGAGCCAATGAAGACGGCGGCGAGTTCGGGTTCGATCATGCGGAGCGTCCTTCCATGCGCTGGATGGCGAGCGCAGCGCCAGCCAGCGTGATGATGATCAGGCCCTGGATCACCACCACCAGGGCGGTGGGCACCTGTGCCACCATCTCCATGTTGATGCCGCCCGAGCGCAGGAAACCAAACAGCAGCGAACCGGCAATGACGCCCGGCACCGAGCCGCGCGCCAGCAGGCCCACCACCAGACCATCGAAACCGTAGCCCGACGAGAACCCGGCCTTCAGCGTGTACTGCTCGCCCTGCAGCATGCAGGCGCCCGCGAGCCCGCCCAGCGCGCCCGCCGCGCACAACACGCCGATGGTGAGGCGGTCGATCGCCATGCCGGCGCGGCGCGCGGCGCGCGGGTTGAGGCCGGCGGCGCGCAGCTTCAGGCCCAGTACGGTGAAGCCCAGCACCACAGCCACCACCACCGCCAGCACCAGTCCGATGGGCAGACCCGCGTGCAGCGGCACCGACGCATCGCCCAGCAGCAGCGGCAGTTGCGTGGCGACCGGAATCTCCAGCGATTCCGGCAGCGTGGCCGAGGTCGTCATGGGTCGGCGCAGCAGGTTCTCCGACTGCACGCTGCCGTAAACCATCCAGATCGCAATGAACGAGAGCAGCAGCGTGGCGATCACTTCGTTGGTGCCGGCCTTGACTTTGAGCACCCCCGCAATACCGCCCCAGAACGCGCCAGCCACGCAGGCCCCGAGCATCGGCACGATGAAGGCCAGCCCGAACGGCAGACCTGCCACCGCCGGCCACAAGCAAAGCGCGATGGCGGCGATGCCGCCCACGGCGATCTGGCCTTCGCCGCCCACGTTGGTGAGGTTGGCGCGTTCGGCGAGCACGAAACCCAGACCCACCAGCATCAGCACCAGCGCGCGGTTGATCGAAGCGGCCAGCGCATACGGCGAGCCCCAGGCACCGTCGGCAAACGCCGCCACCGCTTCCAGCACGGGCACGCCCATCAGGGCGACCAGACCCATGCCCGCGAGCAGCGAACCGGCGACGGCCGCCACCGACACCCAGAGAGCAGGGCCGGGTCGCAGGGTCTTGAGTGTGAGTGCGGTGCTCATGCGGTTTGTTCCTGTTGACCCGCCATCCAGGCGCCAATGCGTTCCCGCTCGGACCGGTCGGCGCGGCAGATGCCCATCACACGGCCCCGGTACAGCACCACCACGCGGTGCGCCACCGAGAGCAGTTCATCGAGTTCGGACGAAATCAGCAGCACACCGACCCCGCGCGCGGCGACCGCGCGGATGTGGTTGTAGATCGCCTCCACCGCGCCCACGTCCAGACCGCGCGTGGGTTGGGCGGCGAGCAGAAACCGCAGGGCATCGAGCGTGAGCTCGCGCGCCAGCACGGCCTTCTGCTGGTTGCCGCCGGAGAGGCCGCCGAACGCCACGTCGGGGCTCGCGGCGCGCACGTCGAAGTGCGTCATCAGTTCCTGCGCGGCGCTGCGCAGGGCCGCGCGGTCGAGCAGGCCGAAGCGGCGAAAGCGGTTCAGGCGGTCCAGCATCATGTTCTCGGCCACGCTCATGCCCGTCACGCAGGCCAGCGCGTGGCGGTCTTCCGGCACCACGCCGCAGCCGGCCTGCGTGAGCACGCGCGGTGGCTGGCCTGTCATTTCTTCGCCATGCAGGAAGAAGCGCCCTTCGGTGGGCGCGAGCATGCCCGAGAGCACGGCGCCCAGCTCGCTCTGGCCGTTGCCCTCCACACCCGCCACGGCCACGATCTCGCCGGGCGCCACCATCAGCGTGAACTGGTCCAGCCGCAGCACGCCGTCGGCATCGCGCACGGTCAGGCCGTCGGCCATCAAGGCGGGTTCGGATTCCCGCGATCCGGGCGACGCCACCGGCACATCGGCGAGCGTGGAGGTGGCCGCCGGCTCCGCCAGGTCGCGCTGGATCATGGCGCGCACCAGCAGATCAATCTCCTGTGTGGGCGCATCGGAGTGTGCCGCCACACGCCCACCGCGCAGCACCGTGGCGCGCCGCGCCACCTGGCGAATTTCCGCCAGTTTGTGCGTGACCAGCGCCACGCCGCAACCTTGCGCGGCCACGCGCTCGCACACGGCGAGCAGCGCGGCGATTTCGGCTGGCAGCAGCACGGCCGTGGGTTCATCCAGCACCAGCAGGCGCGGCTCGCGGATCAGGCATTTCACGATCTCCACCCGCTGGCGCTCACCGACCGAAAGATCCTGAATGAGCGCCCACGGGTCCAGCGCCAGCCCGTAGCGCTCGCGCATGGTGTCGAGCCTGGCGGCCCAGGCCTTGCGGTCGAGCACGCCGCTGGCCTGGCCGAGCAGCAGGTTGTCGACCACGCTGAGGTCGGGCACCAGGCTGAAGTGCTGGTGCACCATGGCAATGCCACGAGAAAGCGCTTCGGCCGGCGAGCGCGGTCGCCAGGGCTGGCCATCAAAGCTCATGCTGCCGGCGTCGGGCGCGTACACACCGAACACCAGGTTGCACAGGGTGGATTTGCCGGCGCCGTTCTCCCCCAGCAGGCAATGCACTTCGCCGGGCCAGAGTTCGAGCGAGACGTCCTGCAGCGCCTGCAGCGTGCCGAAGCGCTTGCACAGCCCTTCGATGCGCAGCAGCGGCGCACCGGCCGGCGCCCGCGCGCCTGCCGTGCCCTCTCCCGTGTCCGGCGTCGCGCGCATGGGGATCAGCCTTCCAGCACCTTGATCTTGCCGCTGAGAATGTCCTTCTTGATGTCCTCGAGCTTCTTCTTCACTTCCGGCGTGGCGCCGCACACCACCATGTCGGAAGCCTTGGAACCCATGGCCAGGCCGAACGGCTTGTAGCCCGCCTTCCAGGTGCCCTTCACCGCTTCGTCAATGGCGTACTGCACCTGGTAACCCACACCTGTGATGCTGTAGGCGGGGTACAGGGCGTCGGTGCCGCAACGGTCGGTGTAGCTGCCCACCACCTTGGTGCCTTTTTCCTTCGCCGCCTGCTCCATGCCGCGCAGGCCCAGATTCAGGATGTGGTAGTGCACATCGGCACCCTGCGCGATGGCCGCCAGCGTGGCTTCCTTGGACTTGGCCACGTTGTCGAAATCGCCGGTGTAGTTCTCGAAATACTTGATCTTCGGGTTCACGTACTTCGCGCCGTTGCCGAACTCCTTGCCGGCGTTCACGATGGACGGAATCTCCATGCCGCCCACGTAGCTCACCGCGCCATTCTTCGACAGCATGGCAGCTGCCGCACCCGCCACGAAAGCGATCTCGGCCTGCTTCACGTCGTAGCCGGCCACGTTTGGCATGTCTTCGGCCTTGTTGCCACCCACGATGGAGAAGCGGGTGTTCGGGAAGCGCTTGGCCACCTTCATCACCGCCGCCTGCGTCTGCCCGCCCACGCCGATCACCAGCTTGTTCTTGCTGGCCAGGTTGGTCAGCGCCTGCTCCATGTCGGCGTAGTTGATGTTCTCGATCATCTGCACCTTGACCTTGTCGCCGTGCGCCTTCTGCGCCGCCACCAGACCGTCGTAGCCCGACTCCATCCAGCCCTTGTCGGACTTGGAGCCGGGAATCAGGATGCCGACCGCCAGCGGGTCGGCGGCCTGCGCCAGCGGCGCGAGCGCACTGGTCGACAACAGCAGTGCAGACGCGATGCCGCTGAACGCGAACCCACGGCGGGATGTGGAAGATTTGAGGAAAGAAGATTTCATGGCATGCCTTTCGCTTGGGGTGGGGGAGGGAAGTAAATAACTGATTACTTATCGCCATGTCCTGCAATAACAGTGCCAGTGTTGAGCGTGGATTTCTGCCCCAGATGGGTGCGCCGGAACCTCGGTGCACCAGCCTGTAGCGACCGCGACCCATCGCCGCCCTTGACCGCTGCACCCAACCGGAGCTTTTCATGAAACGCCATCCCTACCTGCCCGATGCCCGCACCGAAGGCGCTCTTGGCCTGGGCCACCACTACCACTGGATCGCCACGCCCGACGAGGTGGACATGGCCATGCCGGCGCCCGAGCCGGTGCGCGCGCGCATCGAGGCCGCGCCGCAGAACGTGGTGCTCGACCTGCGGCGCACCGCCATCGTCGTGATCGATCTGCAGAACGACTTCTGCACCAAAGACGGCTGGGTCGATTCGCTGGGCTTCGACTGCACAGTGGATCGCACACCCATCGAGCCTTTGCAGAAACTGTTGCCCGCACTGCGCACCGCCGGCGTGCCGGTGATCTGGGTCAACTGGGGCAACCGGCCCGATCTGGCCAACATGCCGCCGAACCAGATTCACCTGTACGACAACGGCGGCCAAGGCGTGGGCCTGGGCTACCCGCTGCCCAGCGGCAAGGGCAATGTGCTGGAGAAAGACTCGTGGGCGGCCGCAGTTGTTGACGAACTCGCCCCCGTGCCGGGCGACATTCAGGTGGACAAGTACCGCATCAGCGGTTTCTGGGACACCCCGCTGGACAGCATCTTGAAGAACCTCGGCATCAAGAGCATCCTGTTCGCCGGCTGCAACACCGACCAGTGCGTGCTGCACACACTCACCGACGCCAACTTTCTGGGTTACGGCTGCGTGATGCTGGAAGACTGTTGCGCCACCAGCTCCCCCGCCTTCTGCACCGAGGCCACGGTGTGGAACGTGAAGAAGTGCTTCGGCTTCGTCACCGGCTCGCAGCAGGTGCTCGACGCTCTGCCTGTGCGATGACGGCTTCATGGGCGTCCGGGGGTTTTGTCCCCGGTGTGAATGGCGAACGCGAGCCCACGAGCCCGGGTGTGCTCGATGGCCTTCGGCTCGCGGTGAAAGACCTCATCGATGTGGCCGGTGCACCCACCGGTGCCGGCAACCCGGATTGGGCCGCCAGCCATGCCGTACCCGATGCCGACGCCGCCTGCGTGGCCCGGCTGCGCGCCGCCGGTGCGTGCGTGGTCGGCAAGACCCTCACCGACGAACTGGCCTTCAGCCTCGAAGGCGAGAACGCGTTTTACGGCACACCACGCCACCCGGTGGACGAGGGCCGCCTGCCCGGTGGTTCGTCCAGTGGCTCGGCCGCTGCCGTGGCCTGGGGCGATGCCGACATCGCGCTCGGCACCGACACCGGTGGCTCGGTGCGCGTGCCGGCTTCGTTCTGCGGCGTGGCGGCCATGCGGCCCACCCACGGGCGCGTTTCGCTGCAGGGTGTGGTGCCGTTCGCCCCGAGCTTTGACACCGTGGGCTGGTTCGCGCGCGATGTGCCCACACTGCGCGCAGTGGGGCACGTGCTGCTCGGCAGCGACCCCGCTGCGGTGCGCCCCGCGCTGCGGCTCTGCGTGGCGCTCGACGCGCTCGCGCTGGCCGACGCAGACGTTCGGCAAGCGCTGCTCGACTGGGCCGCGCAGGCCGGCGTCAGCGCTCCCCGCGAGGCCTTCGCAGGCGCGTGGCAACCCTGGGGAGCGGCTTACTCGGCCTTGCAGGGGCACGAGATCGCAGACCAGCTGGGCCCGTGGATCCGGCGGCAACGGCCGAACTTCGGCGCGGCCATTGCGCCGCGCTTCGAGCAGGCGATGGCGCTCGACGCCAGCCTGCGCCCGCATTGGCAAGCCTGGCGCAAAGCAGCCGCCCGCGCGCTGGTGGATCGCATCGGCCCCGACGAAGCCTGGCTGGTGCCAGCCGCGCCTTGCGTCGCGCTGCGGCGCGCAGCCGATGGCGACGAACGATCGCGTTTCTACACGCAGGCGCTTGCGCTGGGCGCCATCGCCGGACACGCCGGGTTGCCCCAGATCGTGCTGCCGCTCACCCGTGCCCAGGGCTTGCCCGTGGGCGTATCCTTCATCGCTGCCCCGGGCCAGGACGAGCGTCTGCTGGACCTTGCACTGGCCTTGTCGACGTCCGGGAGTTCCCTTTGACACTTGAATCACCTTCGCGCCGTGACCCGGCCCGCACGCGCGCCCGTCTGCTGGAAGCGGCGGTGGCCGAGTTTGGCGACCACGGTTTCAGCGGCGCACGCACCGACCGCATCGCGCGCCACGCGGGCACCAACATCCGCATGCTCTACCACTACTTCGGCAGCAAGGACGACCTCTACGTCGCCGTGCTCGAGGCGGTGCTGGCCGACCTGCGCCACGACGAACTGCAGATCGACGTGGACACCATGGAGCCGCTGGAAGGGCTGATGGGCATCTTCGATTTTGTGGAGAACCATTTCGCCGCGCACCCGCGCCTGCGCAAGCTTCTGGCGTTCGAGAACCTCAACGAGGCGCGCCACCTGGCGATCTCCACGCGCATTCCCGAAATGGCCACGCCGGTGCTCAGCCGCATTCGCAAGCTGCTCACGCGTGGCGTGGCCAATGGCGAGGTGCGCGCGGGTGTGGACGCGCTGCACCTTTATGTGGCCATGGTCAGCCTGTCGTATTACGGGCGTGCGCATGCCTTCACCCTCTCCCGCATCTTCCACAAGGACCTGCACAAACCGTCGTGGCAGAAGGCGCACCTGAAAATGGTGCGGCAGATGCTGGCCGCCTTCCTCGCGCCCGAGCCCGGGTGAACGGCCTCACCGGCGCACCTCGCGCTGAAAGATCTCCAGGCTCAGCTTCTTCGCATCGATGAAGCTGGGTTCGGACAGCGTGGCGGTGGTGCGCGGGCGCGGGTCGTTGTAGGGCAGGATCTCGGCCACTTTGGTGGGCCGCTTGGTCAGCAGCAGCACCTGGTCGGCCAGGTACACCGCTTCTTCCAGGTCGTGCGAGACCAGCATCATGGTGGTGCCGGTCTGCATGAACACTTCCTGCAGTTTCTCGCGGATGAACAGCGTCATCTCGAAGTCGAGCGCCGAGAACGGTTCGTCGAGAAACAGCACCTCGGGGTTGGGTGCGAGCGCCCGCATGATGGATGCGGTCTGCTGCTGCCCGCCCGAGAGTTCGTAGGGGTAGCGGTTCAGGTCGAACTTCACGTCGAACGAAGCCACCAGCTCGGCCATGCGCCGGTCCACCTCGGCCTTGCTCTTGCCTTCGAGCTTCAGCGGGTAGGCGATGTTGTCGATGGTGCGCATCCACGGGAACATCGCTTCGCGGTAGTTCTGGAACACGTAGCCGATCTTGGTGTCCTTCAGGCTCTTGCCGTCGAACAAAATCTCGCCGCTGTCGATCGGCACCAGCCCGGCGATCATGTTGATCAGCGTGCTCTTGCCGCAGCCGTTCGGCCCGAACACCGACACGATCTTGTGCTTGGGAATGTCGAGGTCGAAGTTCTCGTACAGCGGCCAGCCGGCAAAGTACTTGGTAAGCCCGCGAATGGTGATGTGCGTGCCGGACGGCCCGGGCTTGAATTCGGGCGCCGGCACGTCAGCGTCAAAGGCCGGGGCATTGAGTACAGCGTTCATCTTCCGCTCCAGTGGACGATCTTCCGTTCGATCAAGAGAAAGAGGACATTCAATGCGTACCCCAGCGCACCGGCCGCCAGGATGGACGCGTACATGTCCTTCACGTTCATCACCTGCTGCGAGTTGATGATCCGGTTGCCCAGGCCGCTGTCGGCACCAATGAACATCTCGGCCACGATCACGATCACGAGCGCCATGGACACAGCCGAGCGCAAGCCCACGAAGCTCGGTTGCAGGCTCTCCCACACCAGCACGTCCTTGAACACCTGCCAGCGCGTTGCGCCCATCACCTTGGCCGCCATCACGCGCTGCTTGCGCGCATTGATCACGCCGTACGCGCTGTTGAACACCACGATCAGCAGCGCGCCGAAGGCCGCAATGGCGACCTTGTTGATGTCGGACACGCCGAAGATCATGAGGAACAGCGGGATCAGCGCCGACGACGGCGTGGAGCGGAAGAAGTCGATCAGAAACTCCACGCTGCGGTAGGCCTTCTCGTTGCTGCCGAGCAGCACCCCCAGCGGCATGCCGACGATGGCCGCGATCAGAAAGGCCTGCACGGTGCGCCACACCGTCACCGCGAAATCACCCAGCAGCGGACCACCGGCCAGGCCACCCAGCAGCGCGCCGAGCGCGTCGATCGGCGGCGGCAGCAAGATGGCCTTGATGAAGCCGGTGCGCACGGCCAGGTCCCAGATGATGAAGAGCACGACCGGTCCCACGAAGGGCAGGGCCTTGCCCCAGTCGGTCTTTTTCGACACCACCGGTGCCGCGTTGGCGGCCGGGGGTGTCCAGGGCTTACCGGTGGCCTCGGCGCTGGCGGGCGTGGTGGCAGCCATCGTGCTCAGCCCTTGTAGAGCATGGTGTCGACCATCAGGCGCGAGCTGAAGATGCCCTTCTCGCTGAACAGGTCGAAGAACTTCTGGAAGTGCGCCACGTCGGCGGGGGTGAACTCGTTGTACATGGTGTACGCGGCCAGCGGCACCTCGCCGGTGAGCGCGCCCTCGATGGCGGTGTAGCCCTTCAGGTATTGCCGCGCCTCCACCGACTTGGTGCGCACGTAGTTCACGCCCTTGCCGTAGGCCGCCACAAACTTCTTCGCCGCGTCCGGGTTCTTCTTGATGAAATCCGAAGCGAGCGAAGCCGAGCCGCCGAACCATGGCGCCTTGGGATCGCCCAGCACGTAGCGCGCGATCACGCCGGCTTCCAGCACCTTGGTGGTGCCGTTCATGCGGCCGATGGTGCCCGTGGGTTCGAGCGTGTAAGCGCCGTCGATCTGGCCGGCCGCGAGCGCGGCCACATGCTGGCCGATCGGCAGCTCCACCACCGTGGCACCCACTGCGCCGCCGCGCTCCAGCACGGTTTTGGCCAGCGTCACGTTCTGAATGCCGGGGCCGGACGCGACGCGCTTGCCCTTCAGGTCAGCCATCACCTTGGCCGGGCTCGCCACCGGCACGATCACTTCGTCGAGCACGTTCTTTACGTTGCTTGGGTTGGAGCAGAAGATCTTGAAGGTGCCGGGCTGGGCGATTTCACCGATGGCGATGTTGGCCGAGCCGGTGCCATTGGCGGTGCCGTCGGCGCGGCCCGAGAGCACCGCTTCCATTACCTGCTGCGCGCCAGCGAACTTGAGCGGCTCCACTTCCAGACCGGCTTCCTTGAAGTAGCCCAGCTCGATCGCCGAGTAGAACGGCAGCCCGGCGGCGATCGGCCAGTAGCCGATGCGGATCTTCGGCCCGGTCTGCGCGCGCAGCACGTTCGGCGTACCCAGTACACCCAGCACCGCACCGGCAGCGCCGATCTGCAGCACGCGGCGGCGGCGCGCGTCGGCGGGGGAAGGCAAAGGGGCTTGAAAGTGTTTCATGGAGAACTCCTGCTGGGTTGAAAACAATGGAATGGAAACCGTTCAGGTGGTGGCCACAGGCGCGGCCTTGAGCGAGGCGATGTAGGCTCGCCAGCCGCCCAGGTGGGTGATGTCGGTGGCACCATCGAGCGCCAGCGGCTCGCACAGGAAACCCTGTACCTGGCTGCCATCGGTGAGCGTGAGCGTGCCGATAGAGAGCGGCTGCGGCACCAGCGCGACGAAGCTGCCGTAGTGCGCCAGCGGCATGTTCCACACCTCGACCTCGATGCACTCGCCTTCGCCGCTCGCCACCCGCAGCAGGCCAGGCTTGGGCGGTGTGGTGCGGGGCAGGGCATACAGGCGGTACTGCGCGGCGGTGTGAGTGCGCGCGGCCAGCGTGGCGCCGCGCTCGGTGAGCTGGGCATTCAGCGGCATGCCCGAGAGGTGCGCGCCCACCACCGCCACCCGCACCGTGGGCGCGCTCGTCAGCCCTGGTATGGGCTGCGGCGCGTGCAGCGGCACACCCGTGGCGCCCTGCGTGAGGCCGGTGGCGTGGTGAAAGCGCTGCCCGAGTTCGGCCAGTTGCCAGTCCGAACCGCAGCGGCCAATGAGCGTGATGCCGAAGGGCAGGCCGTCGGGGCGCATGCTCGCTGGCACCGAGAGCGCGGCGTAGTCGAGCAGGTTGACGAAGTTGGTGTAGGCACCGAGCTGGCGGTTCAGCACCACCGGGTCGGCCTGCATGCGCGCGATGGTGTGGTGCGTGGGCGCGGTCGGCACCACCAAGAGATCGATGCCCTTCCACAGCGCCTCTGCCTGCTGGCCCAGCTCGGCCAGGCGCGTTTGCGCGGCCACCAGATCGCTCGCGCTGTAGCCTCGGCCCGATGCAATGATGCTGCGCACCGGCTCGATCACCTCGACCTCGTGCACGTCGAAGAAGTTGCGAATCGCCTCGTGCCGCTGCGCCACCAGCGCGCTGCCGTAAAGCATCTCCGCGCAGGCCGAGAGCGGCGCGAAATCCAGCGGCACCGCTTCGCCGCCCTGCGCTTTCAGTTGCGCCAGCGCGTCGTCGAAGGCGGCGCGAGCGGCCTCGTCGCCAAAGAACTCCAGCTCGGCAGGCACACCGAAGCGAAACCGCGTGCTGAATGGCTCGCTGGCCAGGCCCAGCGTGCGCGAATAGGGGTCTGCGGCGTCGTGGCCCAGCGCCGCCGCCAGCACGCGCACGGCGCCGGCCACCGTGGGGGCAAAGATGGAGACGCAGTCCACCGCCTGTGCGGCCGGCACCACGCCGCGCGCACTGATGAGCCCCCGCGAGGGCTTGAGGCCGACGATGTTGTTCAGCCCCGCCGGCACCCGGCCCGAGCCGGCGGTGTCGGTGCCCAGCGCGAAGTCGACCTGGCCCGTGGCCACCACATAGGCCGACCCCGAACTGGAGCCGCCCGACACATACAAGGGGTTGATCGCGTTGGGCACCGCGCCGTAAGGCGAGCGCGTGCCGCTCAGGCCGCAGGCGAACTGGTCGAGATTGGTTTTGCCCAGCACCAATGCACCAGCTTCGAGCAAACGGCGCACCACGCTGGCGTGGGCATCGGGCCGGTACGCAAAGGCCGGGCAGGCCGCCGTGGTGGGCCAGCCTGCCACGTCGATGTTGTCCTTCACCGCGAAGGTCAGGCCCGCCAGTGCACCGGTGGGCGCCCCGGCAATGGGCTGCGCCGGGTGGTGAATCCACGCCTGCGGCGCCAGCGGAGCCGCAGGGGTCGGGAGGGTTTTTTCTTGCACCATGTTTAAGCATTCCATCTTGGATACAAGATCACATGCAAGATGAATGCCAGCCGATGACTGGAAAGTCCCGCCACGGTCCTGACACAAAGCGCCGCTCCAATCGGCGCATGAAGACCGTCGACCTGATCTATTTCAATGCCGGTGGTGGCCACCGGGCCTCGGCACTTGCGCTTCAGGCCGTGCTGGCCGCGCAGGAATGGCCCTGGCGGGTGCGCCTGGTGGACCTGTTCGAGGTGCTCGACCCGCGCCAGCGTTTTCGGGCCATGACCGGCAAGGCCCCGGAGGACTGGTACAACCGCCGCCTGGCGCGCGGCTGGACCATCGGCATGGCGCAGGAACTCAAGCTGCTGCAGGGACTCATTCGCCTGTCTCACCCCATGCTGGTTCGCCAGCTCCAGCAGCACTGGCTGCACACCGAGCCCGACCTGGTGGTCTCGCTGGTGCCCAACTTCAACCGCGCCATGTTCGAGAGTCTGGCCAGCGCATTGCCCGGCGTGCCCTACGCGACCCTGCTCACCGACCTCGCCGATTTCCCGCCGAACTTCTGGATCGAGCGCGACCAGCCGCAGCACTTCATCTGCGGCACGCCGCGCGCGGTGTCGCAGGCCCGCGCCATGGGACACGACGCCAGCCGCGTGCACGCCACCACCGGCATGCTGGTGCGGCCCGAGTTTTATCTGCCCAGGAGCAGCGCCGACCGGTCCCATGCGCTGCGCCAGCTCGGGCTCGACCCCGCGCGTCCCACGGGCCTCGTCATGTTTGGTGGCCACGGCTCGAGGGCCATGCTGGGCATCGCCGAGCGCCTCTCGGCCAGCACGCAGCTCATCTTCATCTGCGGCCACAACACCGCACTGGCCACGCGCCTGCGTGAACTGCCCACCGGTGCACCGCGCCATGTGGTCGGCTTCTGCAGCGACGTACCGGGCCTCATGCAGTCCGCCGATTTTTTCATCGGCAAGCCCGGCCCGGGCAGCCTGAGCGAAGCGGTGCAGATGGGCCTGCCCGTGATCGTGACGGACAACGCCTGGACCATGCCGCAGGAGCGCTACAACGCCCAGTGGGTGCGCGAGCAGCGGCTGGGCATCGTGCTCCGGAGCTTCAGAACCATCGAGCGCGCGGTGGCTGAACTGCTGTCGGATCTGAACGGGTTTCGGCACAGCGTGCGCCGGGTCAACAACCGCGCGCTGTTTGAGGTGCCGCACATCCTGGACCGCATCCTCGCGCAGGCCGACACAGTGCGTTCGCCCGCGCTCCCCACGCAACGTTTCACCTCGACACCCGGGGGATAGGCACAACATGGAGCGCCGGTCAGAATGGTGCCCATGCTCCTGGCCCAGATCTCCGACCTGCACATCAAACCGCCCGGCCGGCTGGCCTACGACAAGGTCGATACCGCCGCCTTCCTGCGCGCTGCGGTGGCGAGCCTCCTGCAGCAAAACCCGATGCCCGTTGCGATCCTGGCCACCGGAGATCTGGTGGACGGGGGCCACGCCGAGGAATACGCCCACCTCCAGGAGATCCTCTCGCCGCTGGGCCTTCCCTGTTACGTGGTGGCCGGCAACCACGACGAACGCCATGGCCTGCGCACGGCATTTGACGGGCCGGGCTTCGAGTACCTGAATCAGACCGGTGAATTCCTGCAGTACGCGGTGGACCTGGGTGCGCTGCGCCTGCTGGTGCTCGACACGGTGGTGCCCGGCGAAGGCCGTGGACAACTCTGCGAACAGCGCTTGCGCTGGCTGGACGAACGCCTGGCCGAAGATCGCCGCCCGACCCTGGTGGCCATGCACCACCCCCCTTTCGCCAGCGGCATTGAATACATGGATCACTTCGGCCTGGAGAACGCCGACGCGTTCGAGGCTGTCATCTCACACCATCCGCACGTGGAGCGCATCCTCTGCGGCCACCTGCACCGCAGCATGCAGTGCCGCGTGGGCGGCGCTGTGGCCAGTGTGTGCCCCAGCACCGCGCACCAGGTGGCGCTGGATCTGCGCCCCGGTGCCACCGGCGCCTTCGTGATGGAGCCGCCCGGCTACCAGCTGCACCACTGGCACAGCGGGCGCCTTGTCACGCACACCTGCCCGGTGGGGGATTTTGCGGGGCCGTTTCCGTTTGGCTGACTGCTGCTGTCGAAGCGGTGACAGTGCAGGCTTATTTTTACAAAGCGCACGCTTGCTATAAATAGAGCCCGCTGCTAAGGTGCGCTCCATGAATCTGGAGACACCCGATACCGAAGCGCCGCGCCGGGCCCGCGGCCGCCCGCGCAAGACCGCCGATGAACGCGACGATGGCAACCGGCGGCGCGAGCTGATCGAAGGCGCGGCGCGGCTCTTTCGGCAGCAGGGCTTTGGTGCCACCACCACGCGCGACATCGCAGCTGCCGTGGGCATGCAGGCGGGCTCGCCGTTCTATCACTTTGAAAGCAAAGAGGCGCTGCTGGCAGCGGTGATGCTCGAAGGCATGCAGGGCGCGCTGCGGCGCCAGAACGCCGCGCTAGCCAAGCTCGCCGAAAACGCCACCGCCCGCGAGCGCCTGCACACCCTGGTGCGCAACCATTTCGACGTGCTGCTGGGTCCCGACAGCGACTTCATTCCCGTGATGCTTTACGAGTGGCGTTCCATCGACGCGGCGCAACGCGGCGAGGTGAACCGCCTGAAAGACGAGTACGAGGGAGCGTGGTCGCCGGTGTTGCAGGCCCTGCACGAAGAGCGCCGGCTCGCGGCCGATCCGGCGCTGGCGCGACTCATGATCTTCGGCGCGCTCAACTGGTCGGCCCAGTGGTACGCGCCGCCCTCGGGCCGCAGCGCAAAAGCGCGCGGGCGCGCCTCGCTCGATGAACTCACCACCTCGGCGTTGCAACTCTTTCTGAAGGAGCCGACATGAACCCGCACGACCACAAGGGCTACCGCTCGGCGTTCGCATCGGGTCTTTTTGCGGGCCGCGTGGTGGTCGTCACCGGTGGGGGCTCGGGCATAGGCCGCTGCACCGCGCACGAACTGGCCAGCCTGGGCGCGCATGTGGTGCTGATTGGCCGCAACCTCGCCAAGCTGCAGGACGTGGCCGGCGAGATCGTGGCCGATGGCGGGCGCGCCAGCTTCCACGCCTGCGACATCCGCCAGGAGGACGCGGTGCGCACCGTGGTCACCGCCATCGTCGGCGCGCACGGCCGCATCGATGGCCTGGTGAACAACGCCGGCGGCCAGTACATCACGCCGCTGGAGAACATCAGCGCCAAGGGCTGGCAGGCGGTGGTGGACACCAACCTCACCGGCGGCTTCCTCATGGCGCGCGAATGTTATGTGCAGAGCATGCAGGCGCACGGCGGCGCCATCGTCAACATCATTGCCGACATCTGGGGCTCCATGCCGGGCATGGGCCACAGCGGCGCAGCGCGCGCGGGCATGGTGAGCTTCACCGAAACGGCGGCCATGGAGTGGGCCCGGAGCGGTGTGCGTGTGAACGCGGTGGCGCCGGGCTACATCGCCTCCAGCGGCATGGACCACTACCCCGCCGAGGCCGGCCCCATGCTGCGCGAGATGCGCGAGACCGTGCCTGCCGGTCGTTTCGGCAACGAAGCCGAAACCTCCGGCGCCATCGTCTACCTGCTCTCGCCGGTGGCCAGCTTCATCAGTGGCACGGTGCTGCGGGTGGATGGTGCGCGCCCTCAGGTGCGCATGGGCTGGGGCCAGGTGGCCGCGCCGGTTGACGTGCAGACGCGCGACGCCGTGAAACCCTTCGATGGGTTTCACCGGTATGTCACGCCGAAGGTGTTCCAGGAATGACGTCGCACGATGTTTGAATCTTCATTCAACCCGAAGAGCCCGCAGGCCCTGCAGCGGCGCGAAGCCATGCTCGCGCGCATCGCGCAGCTCCGCGCGCTGGAAGACCGCGCCGCGCAGGCCTCGGCCAAATCGAAGCCGGTGTTCGACAAGCGAGGCCAGTTGCTGCCGCGCGAGCGTGTGGCCTTGCTGCTCGATCCCGGCACACCCTATGTGCCGCTGTGCTCGCTGGCCGGTTTCCTGCAAGATACGAAAGACCCCGAAAAATCCGTGCCCGGTGGCGGCATCGTGGCAGGCATGGGCTTCATCTCGGGTGTGCGCTGCATGGTGGTGGCGAGCGATTCGGGCATCGAGGCCGGCGCCATCCAGCCGCGCGGGCTGGAAAAGATCCTGCGCGTGCAGGAGATCGCGCTGCAGAACAAGCTGCCCTTCGTGCACCTGGTGGAGAGCGCCGGCGCCAACCTCACGAAGTACAAGGTGGAAGGCTTCGTGCAGGGCGGCTCGCTGTTCCGCAACCTGGCGCGCCTCTCGGCCGCGGGCATCCCGGTCATCACCGTGCAGCATGGGTCAGGCACGGCGGGTGGCGCGTACATGCCGGGGCTGAGCGACGTGGTGATCATGGTGCGCGGGCGCTCACGCGCTTTCCTGGCCGGGCCACCGTTGTTGATGGCGGCCACCGGCGAGGTGGCGACCGAGGAAGAACTGGGCGGGGCGGAGATGCACACCGGGGTGTCGGGTTTGGGGGAGTACCTGGCGGAGGACGATCGGCAGGCGTTGGGGTTGGCTCGGAAGGTGCTCGAACAGTTGGCGCAGGGAGCCCCCACCCCGACCCTCCCCCAGGGGGGGAGGGAGTTTGAACCCGACGACCTCCTCGCCCTCATGCCCCCGCACCACCGCGAACCGGTCGACATGCGCGAAATCATGGCCCGCATCGTCGACGCTGCCGACCTGCTCGAATTCAAATCCCTCTACGGCGCCGCCACCCTTTGCGCGCAGGCCCGCATCGGCGGCCACGCGGTGGGCATCATCAGCAACAACGGCCCCATCGATGTGGCCGGTGCGAACAAGGCCACGCACTTCATCCAGTGGATGTGTCAGCTCGGCCATCCGATCATCTATCTGCAGAACACCACTGGCTACATGGTGGGCAAGGACAGCGAGCAGGGCGGCATGATCAAACACGGCAGCAAGATGATTCAGGCCGTGACCAACGCCACCGTACCGCAGATCACCATTCAGTGCGGCGCGTCTTTTGGTGCCGGCAACTACGGCATGTGCGGGCGCGGCTACGAGCCGCGTTTTCTCTTCAGCTGGCCGCAGGCGAAAACGGCGGTGATGGGCGGCGAGCAGGCGGCGCGCACCATGCAGATCGTGGCCGAGGCGGGCATGGCGCGCAAAGGCATCACGCCAGACCCGGCTCAGATGCAGGCGCAGTTCGACCAGATCGTGAACGTGTTCGAGACGCAAGCCGACGCGTTCTACACCAGCGGCCTCGTGCTCGACGACGGCGTGATCGACCCGCGCGACACGCGCGCCGTGCTCGCCTTCTGCCTCGACACGGTGGTCGAAGCCCACGCAAAAACCCTGCGACCCATGCAGTTCGGTGTCGCGCGCATGTAAATCACAAGGACGACAAGGAGACACCCATGCAGTTCACCCACGAACACCGCGAGATCCAGAAAACGCTCAAGCGTTTCATCGACGAGCAGATCAACCCGCATGTGGACGAATGGGAGGCCGCCGAGATTTTTCCTGCGCACGAGGTGTTCAAGGGGCTGGGCAAGCTCGGCTTGCTGGGCCTCACCAAACCCGAGGCGCAGGGCGGCGGCGGGCTCGACTATTCCTACGGCATGGCCATGGCCGAAACGCTGGGGCACATTCACTGCGGCGGCGTGCCCATGGCCATTGGTGTGCAGACCGACATGGCCACGCCCGCGCTGGCCCGCTTCGGCAGCGATGAACTTAAGCGCGACTTTCTGGCGCCCGCCATCGCTGGCGACATGGTGAGCTGCATCGGCGTCTCCGAACCCGGCGCTGGCAGCGACGTGGCTGGCATCAAGAGCGTGGCCCGCAAGGACGGTGACGACTACGTGATCAGCGGCCAGAAGATGTGGATCACCAACAGCCTGCAGGCCGACTGGATGTGCATGCTGGTGAACACCAGCGACGGTCCCGCGCACAAGAACAAGAGCCTGGTAATGGTGCCCATGCGCGAGGGCGGCAAGCTCGTGAAAGGCATCGAGGTCGCGCAGAAGATCCGCAAGATCGGCATGCACAGCAGCGACACCGGCCTGATCTATTTCGATGAAGTGCGCGTGCCGCAACGCTACCGAATCGGCCAGGAAGGCGCGGGCTTCATCTACCAGATGCAGCAGTTTCAGGAAGAGCGCCTGTGGTGCGCCGCCAGCACGCTGCAGAGTCTCACCAACTGCATCGAATGGACGGTGGAGTGGGCGCAGGAACGCAAGCTGTTTGGCGCCTCGTTGTCCGATCAGCAATGGGTGCAGTTCAAGCTGGCCGAGCTGAAGACCGAGGTGGAATCCCTGCGCGCACTCACCTACCAGGCCTGCGAGCACTACATTGCCGGGGAAGACGTGACCGAGTGGGCCACCATGGCCAAGCTCAAGGCCGGCCGTCTGAACCGCACCGTTCCCGACACCTGCCTGCAGTTCTGGGGCGGCATGGGCTTCACGCTGGAGAACAAGGTCTCGCGCATGTACCGCGATGGCCGGCTCGCATCCATCGGCGGCGGGGCGGACGAAGTCATGCTGGGCATCCTTTCAAAAATCATGGGCATCGCGAAGAGACCCGTCAAATGAACAACGTCTTTCAGATCGATCGCGATGGCGGCATGGAGCGCTGGACGCTCAACGACCCCGACACCCGCAACGCGCTCAGCGACGCCATGGTGCTCGGCCTGTACGAGGCCACGCTGCGCGCGCAGAAAGATACCTCGCTGCGGATCGTGGTGCTTACCGGTGCGCCCGGCGCCTTCAGTGCTGGTGGCAGCCTGGGGAGTTTTGCCAGCGCCATTGGCCAGCCGCTGGCACCGGGCGAGGCCGACCCGGTGATCCCCATGAGCCGCCGCTTCGGCGATGTGCTGCATGCGCTCTGCGCGCTGCCGCAGATGCTGGTGTGCGCTGTAGACGGCGCGGCCATGGGCGGTGGCTTTGGTTTGTTGTGCTGCGCCGACCACGTCATCGCTACCCAGCGTTCGGTGTTTGCGACGCCGGAAGTGACGCTCGGCCTGCCACCTGCGCAGATCGCGCCCTTTGTTTGGCAGCGCCTGGGCGACGCGCGTGCGCGCCAGTGTCTGCTGCAGGGGCGCAGCTACCGCGGCGCCGAGGCCGAGGCGTTCGGCCTGGTTGATGAACTGGTGGCCGACAACGCGCTCGAATCTGCGCTGCGCCACCGCCTGACGGAGATGCTGCGAACCGCGCCCGGCGCCATGGCCTGCTCCAAACGGTTGTTGCAGTTGCTGCGCGATGAGGTCGCCGACCTGCGCGACGAAGCGGCCATCGCGTTTGCCGATGCCCTGCGTGGCCCTGAAGCGGCGGCCGGCATCGCTGCGTTTGCCAGGAAGCAGCCCGCGCCGTGGGTGGGTGGGGGCGAGAACAAGTGAAGCGCCTGCTGATCGCCAACCGGGGTGAGATCGCCCGCCGCGTAATCCGCACCGCGCACGCCATGGGCATTGAAACCGTGGCGGTGTATTCGGAGCCCGATGCGGCGGCGCTGCATGTGCGCGAGGCCACCACCGCGTTCGCACTCGGCGGCGCCCGCTCGGCCGATTCCTACCTGCGCGTGAGCCGCCTGCTGCAAGCCGCGCGCGCCACCGGCGCCGATGCTGTGCACCCGGGCTACGGCTTTCTCAGCGAGAACGCGGATTTTGCGCAAGCCGTGATCGACGCCGGTCTCATTTGGGTCGGGCCGCCGCCAGCGGCCATCCGCGCCCTCGGCAGCAAGTCGGCCGCGAAGGCGCTGGCACACCTCCAGGGCGTGCCCTGCCTGCCCGGTTACTTCGGCAGCGACCAGCAAGAAAGCACCTTCATCGCTGAGGCCGAGCGCGTCGGCTTTCCGCTGATGGTGAAGGCGGTGGCTGGTGGTGGTGGGCGCGGCATGCGGCTGGTGACCGACGCATCGCAATTGCCGGCTGCGCTGCAGGGCGCGCGCTCCGAAGCGCTGGCGGGTTTTGCCAATGGCGACCTGCTGATCGAGCGCGCGCTGCTGCGTCCCCGGCATGTGGAGGTGCAGGTGTTTGCCGATGCGCACGGGCACTGCATTCATCTGGGCGAGCGCGATTGTTCGGTGCAGCGCCGGCACCAGAAGATCGTGGAAGAGTCGCCCAGCCCGGCGGTGTCGCCGGAGTTGCGCGAAGAATTGGGCCGCTGCGCGGTGGCACTGGCGCAGGCGGCGGGGTATGTGGGCGCGGGGACGGTGGAGTTTCTGCTGGAGGGCAATGCGTTCTACCTCATGGAGATGAACACGCGCCTGCAGGTCGAACACCCCGTCACCGAAGCGCTCACGGGGCTCGACCTGGTCGAGTGGCAGCTTCGCATCGCGCGCGGTGAAGCCCTTCCCCTCACACAAGACCAGGTGCAGCTCAACGGCCACGCCATCGAAGTGCGCCTGTGCGCCGAAGACGTGCACTACACGCCCCACACCGGCCGCGTGCTGCACTTCGTCGAACCCGTCCTGAGCAAAGGTCTGCGTTTCGACCATGCCCTGGAAGCCGGCTGCGAAGTCACCCCGCATTACGACGCCATGCTCGGCAAGCTCATCGCCCATGCACCCACCCGCGCAGAGGCCAGCGAACGCCTGGCCCACGCGCTGGACGACCTGCAGTTGCTCGGCCTGCCCACCAACCGCGCGTTCCTCGCCGCCTGCCTGCGGCACCCGGTGTTCAAAGCCGGCGATGCGTTGATTCCCTTTCTGGCCGAACACGGCGACAGCATCCGCGAAACCCTGCAGCCACCGGCCGAAGCGGTGCTGGCCGCCGTGCTGGCGGCTGCGTTTCACCAGCGCCCCCCGGCGCAGGCCCTGCCGTGCCCGTTTGCGCGCTCGCTGCGCTGGCAGCACGGCGAGCAGGTGGTGGAGCCCGTGGTGCGCGAAACCGGCCACGGCGATTTGAGCGTGGCGCTGGGCGAACGCAGTGCGCAGGCCAGCTTGAACACCGACCGCGTGGTCATCGACGGCATGGCGTGGCCCGTGGCCGCTGCGGCACTGGGCAACGGCCGATGGCAAGTGCAGGCCGGCGCACACACACTCGAACTCACCGACCTCAGCCTCGCACCCCGCGAACGCGCCGGTGGCGCCAGCGCCGCGCGCGAACTGCGCGCCCCGTTCAACGGCAAGCTCATCGCCGTGCACGCCGAGGCGGGCGTGATCATCGCCAAGGGCGCGCCGCTGCTGGTGATCGAATCCATGAAGCTCGAGCACACCCTGGCCGCCCCGCGAGACCTCACCGTCGAAGGCATCTCGGTGACGGCAGGCCAGCAGGTGGCGCCGGGTCAACTTCTGGTGACGTTCTCCGCATGAACACGGCAGAAGACCGCGCCGCGCTCGTCGACACGGTGAAGCGCTTCGCCACGCAAGCCATTGCCCCGCACGTGACCGCGTGGGACGAAGCCGGCGAGTTTCCGCGCGCCCTGCACCAGCAGGCCGCCGAGCTCGGCCTTCTCGGCCTGGGCTACCCCGAGCACCTGGGCGGCACGCCGGCGCCCTGGCGCGCGCGCAATGCCTTGTCTCAAACCCTCGCGCGCTTTGGTGGCAGCGGCGGCGTAATGGCCAGCCTCTTCACCCACAACATCGGTCTGCCGCCCATCTTGAAACACGGCACGCCCGAGCTGCAGGCCGAGGTGATTCCGCCCGTGCTGCGCGGTGAGCAGATTGCCGCACTCGGCATCACCGAACCCGGTGGGGGCTCCGATGTGGCCGCGCTGCGCACCACCGCGCGGCTCGATGGCGACCACTATGTGATCGACGGCGAGAAAGTGTTCATCACCTCCGGCATGCGCTGCGACTGGATCACGCTCGCCGTGCGAACGGATCTGCAAAGCAAAGGCGCCAGCGGCATCAGCATGGTGGTGGTGCCCTGCAGCGCACCCGGCATATCCCGCAGCCGGCTGGAGAAGATGGGCTGGCACTGCTCCGACACCGCGCACCTGCGCTTCGACGGCGTGCGCGTGCCGGCGCGCTACCTGCTGGGCGAAGAGGGCGCAGGCTTTCGCATGGTCATGACCAACTTCAACGGCGAACGGCTGGCCATGTCTGCCATGGCGCTGGGCTTTGCCGAGGCGTGTTTTGATGAAGCCCTGGCCTGGGCGCGCCAGCGCAGCACCTTCGGCGCGCCCCTCATCGAACGTCAGGTGATCCGCCACAAACTCATGGACATGCAGATGCGCATCCACTCCACCCAGGCCTGGCTCGATGCGCTGGGCGACCGAGTGGACGCTGGGGATGATGGCAACGTTCCATCGCCGGGCCGCCCCAAGGTGGAACAGCCCCCCTGGGGGGCAGCGACCCATGCGGAGCAGGGGAGCGTGGGGGCACACAGTGATTGGGTCGCGCAAGTGTGCCTGCTCAAGAACCACGCCACCCAGACCATGCAGTTCTGCGCCGACGCTGCGGTGCAGATCCTCGGCGCCATGGGCTTCATGCGCGGCACCGTGAGCGAGCGCGTGTACCGAGAAGTGAAGGTGATGATGATCGGCGGCGGCGCCGAGGAAATCATGAAGGAACTCGCCGCACGACAATCGGGCCTATGAGCAAGACCACCACCACCATCCCCGCCAAACCGGTTGAATTTGAACCCGAGTTCCTCGCGGCTCTCACGCAGATGTTCGAGGAAAGAATCGTCTTCAACCACGTGCTCGGCTTGAAGATCACCAGAATCCGCCCCGAGATGGTCACCGCCCGCATCGACATGAAGCCCGAGCTGATGGGCAGCTTCGTGCACAACCGCCTGCACGGCGGTGTGGTCAGCGCCGGGCTCGACGCCATGGCCGGCCTCGCCTGCATGGCCGCCATCGGCGCCCGCCACATGGACGAAGCCCCCCTGCAACGCCTGCACCGCTTCGCCAAGCTCGGCACCATCGACCTGCGCGTGGACTACCTGCGCCCCGCCATCGGCGACCACTTTGAACTGCGGGCGGAAGTGATGCGCCTTGGCTCGCGTGTGGCCAGCACCCGCATGGAGTTTCTGGGGGCGGATGGGAAGTTGTTGTCTACCGGGGCGGGCGCTTACATCGTGTCTTGATGGGTCACAAACATGCAACCACCAAATATGTTCCCTTCATCGCTGAGTTCGTGGGTCCCTGCGCTTGCGCTCTGTCTTCTCGCCCACGCTCCGCATGCCCAGGCACAGTCCTACAGGGAGTCCATGAGCGCGATGGCGGCGCAGGAGTTCTATGGCGACGTCCAGCGGCGAATCAGCGCTTCCACGCACGATGGCCCTACCTACTACCTGCGTGGAAACTACACGCTCACGCCGGAGCAGGAGCGTTACCTGGAAGAACGGCGCCAGAACGACGAGAAGCTCAACGAGCTCCGCAAAGACCCCGTGCTCATGCGCTATGTCAATGGCCACTGGCAGCACTACCAGGCCAGGGCGTCGGCCCAGCCTGGCGAGTTCTGCGCCGCAACGTACACCAACCTGCACGGCTCCATCACCCTGAACGGGGTCGACAAGTCGTGGGAGGGCGGCCTGCTGACGTTCATTGGCAAGAACATCCCCAAGCCGAACCAGTTTCGTGAGATCACGGCCACCCTCACGCAGTCGGGTGACGCGCCCGCCACCGTGAGGATCTTCAACGCCCAGGCAAGCCCAGCCATGCATGGCCACGGAACGCTCATCTTTGCGGTTCCGAGCATGAAGGCCGCGCTGGCCGGCATGTCGGAGAAGCAAGATTTCGTCATCACCATCGAAGGGCAGGAGGTGTTCCGGATGGGGTGGAAAGAAGGCAAGTCTGCCCGTGACAACTTGCAGAAGTGCATGCGTCAGAGCTGACAAGCCTCAAGCGCGTCCTCCGTTGCTAGCGATCAACCCGCCTTGTCCTTCGGCGGCTCCGGCGCCGCATCGAACAAATCCACCGGCGGCACCTTCAGCAGCGCCTGCGCCTCCGCCACCGTGCCCGCCAGCCACTGTCCCACGTCACCCCGCTCGATTGGGATCACGCTGCGCTTGTCCTGCAAATCGGGCGGCAGCGGCTGGCGCGTGGCCGGGTCCACCTCGGGCTTGTGCATGCGGCCCATGAGCGGGTGGCCGTTGGCGTGCAGCGTGAGCATGGTGTAGCTCTCGTGCGCCTCGCCCGAGCGGCGGTCCACCCAGCGGTGCCACAGCCCCGCCAGACCCCAGGGCTCGCCATCGGCCCGCTGGAAGCGCCACCACACATTGCGGCCCGTCTCCCAGTTGGGCTCGTAGAACGCCGTGGCCGGAATGATGCAGCGCTGCCCCCGCGCCCACGCATCCCGAAAACTCGCCTTGCTCGCCATCTCTTCCGAGCGCGCGTTGTAGGTGGCGAACTTCACATCCGGCGACACCGCAAACGGCGGAATCAACCCCCAGCGCCCCGCCACCAGCTCCAGAGAGAACCCCTCCACATCACCGCGCGAGCGCCGCAGAAAAGGACCCGTCTGCCGAGGAAACAACTCCACCCCGAACACCTGCCGCAACCAGGTCTCGCTGTTGTCGCGGCCGATGTGCCAGCCGCGCTCGATGGCGGCTTGTTCGGGGGAGATGTAGCGGGTGCACATGGGGGCGGCGGTGCCTAGTGAGCGCGAAACACCACGCTTCGATGGAATTCCATGAACGGCTGGTGTTGGGCATGCAGGGACACGCGCATGTCGGCGGAAATGCCCAGCTTCTCGGGCTCCGTGAGCTGTGGAGACAGCGTGATTGGCCCGGCAGGGGAGAACGTGATCAGCCCCGAGTCAAACGCCTTGTCCAGGTTCGGCGTGAGCAACAAGCCGTTAAACCCTTCGAGCCGTTCCTTGCTGTTGCAGTCGCGCCAAGGCTTGATGTGCGACGCCACCAAGAGGTTCGTGTCTTTGAAGCCTGTGACCGCACAAACCTTCCAGTGCGCCAGTACCCTTTGCCGGAACACGCCTTGGCCAATGCGCGACTTCACCAAGTTCAAGCGTTCCGTCGCGTCCAATCCCGGGTCGCTCAAGATTTGGTCGATGTCCTCTTCCACATCGCCGCTGTGGCCGTCGGCCAAGTACTTGGCGAACTGCGCCAAGGCGGCGCTGTACATCTGCTTGCCGGTCTCGTTTCGCTGCAGAAAGTTCGGCAACCGCTGAATCCCCACCGTCACAGCCTTCAGGGCCGCCTCGCTCCGCAGCGCAGTGAGCGGGCCGTCGGTCAGCTTGGCTTCCATTGCCCAGGCTGACAGCGGCCCTTTGATGGTCCCCGCGTAGTTGGAGATCGACTTGTCGCTCAGGCCGCGAAGGCGCATCCAGTCTTCAAACGTCATGACGCGCCACTCCCTGGCCGTTGTGTTGGCCTTAAGGATACCGTCAGGGGGTATGGGGTATCGTGGCTTTTCGCAAGCCGCTTCCTGGGGAAAAACCGAATACCCGTCGCTATACTGCGCCGGTCACGTCACAAAAAGGCGTGATCGGGCTTGGCAGCCCGATGCACCGCGGCAACGCAAGCCGCAGTTTTCTATCCGCAGAAGCCCTGCGGCTTGCCTGTTCGTGCCCCAGTTTTGGCGGCTCGATCAGGGAGCCGTGAGGCTCGCCGGTTCGTGCAAGCGGTGCCCGGTCTGCCAACCTGTTCGAGCCGCCGCCCTCGCTTCATCGCGAGGGCGGCGGTAGATGCAATCACCGCACTCGCAGGGAGGCTGACATGGCCAAGTTCAATCTTCGTGGCGCATTTGCTGGCGCCGACTCCAAGCCCATCAATCCCAGAATCGTCATCCTGGCCACAGAGGCAGCCGATCAGGCTTCGCTTCTGGCCGTGATGGTGAAGACGTACACGGCACTGGAGAGAATCGTGACGTACGACCAAGATTCACTGGAACGAGCGGCCACGCGAGAGGGTCTTGGCTCGTTGATTCGAGCGCTGAATGTGGAGATGGAGAGGCAGGTGGGGACGTTGGTCCACAGCACGAGTGCACTGCGTGACTTTGCGCTGAATGAGTGTGACGGATGGTGACGAAGATAAAAGGGCCTCACAGCCGGAACATTCAAGGCCCGTCCTTCCGGTCAATATGCAAAAACAAGGATTGACCTGCGCGGTCGATCTGCTGTATATCTACACAGTCTTCGTGGAGGGCGAATTGACGCGCAATGAAGATGTTTGCCTTAGCGCGTTGACAAGCAGAGGCTGGATACACAAACAACAATCACAGACCAACGAAGATGCAAACCTTTCGATTCATCGACCTGTTCGCCGGCCTCGGCGGGTTCCATCTGGCGCTGGACCGCCTCGGTGGCAAGTGTGTCTTCGCAGCCGAGTGGAAGGAGCACCTTCGCGACCTCTACAAGGAGAACTTCGGCCTGAGGCCGGAAGGCGACATCACGCTTGTCCATCCGCAGGATGTCCCGGATCATGACGTTCTGACTGCGGGCTTTCCATGCCAGCCATTTTCCAAGGCTGGCGAGCAGTTGGGCTTCGAGTGCACCGAGCAGGGCAATCTGTTTTTCAATGTCGCCTCCATCCTCCAGGAGAAGAAGCCTACCTACTTCATCCTCGAGAACGTCCCCAATCTACTGAAGCATGACGAAGGCCGTACGTGGGAGGAAATCCAGAAGATTCTCACCGAGCAACTTGGGTATCACGTGCGAGCCGAGCGCTTCTCACCACACAACTTCGGCATTCCGCAAATTCGTGAACGCGTCTACATCGTGGGCTCCCTACTGCCGTTGGATGCATTCGCTTGGCCTAAGACCAGCGACGCCGACACTAACATCGATACGGTGCTCGACGATAAGCCCGCCGACGCGAAGAAGCTGTCTGCCCAAGTAAATGAGTGCCTAGAGGTCTGGGCCGAGTTCCTGAATGCCGTCCCGTCCACTGTAGAACTTCCGTCGTTTCCGCTCTGGTCCATGGAGTGGGGCGCTACCTACCCGTACGAAGAGACCACACCCCACGAGCTACAAAGGCAATACGGATACGACGGACTGAAGGGCTTCAAGGGGAGCCACGGGGCAAAGATGGGGTACCTGAAGACTTTCGAAGAGCGGTGGGCGGCGCTTCCTAGTCATGCTCGAACGCCACAGGCAAAGTTCCCAAAGTGGAAGCAGGACTTCATCCGGCAGAACCGCCAGTTTTATGAAGACAACAAGACTTGGATTGACCCTTGGCTGCCAAAAATTCTGAAGTTCCCGTCAAGCCTCAAGAAGTTCGAGTGGAACATCAAAGGCGGTAAGAGAAACATCTGGGATTACGTCATTCAGTTCCGAGCTTCTGGCGTTCGTGTCAAGCGCCGCACTACCGCTCCCAGCTTGATTGCGATGACGGACACTCAGGTCCCCATCATTGGCTGGCAGCGGCGCTACATGACCCCTCACGAGTGCGCGCGCCTCCAGAGCCTCGACGGGCTCAAGAAGCTCCCTGATAGCCCCACGAAGGCGTTCGCTGCCCTTGGCAATGCTGTGAATTCGAAGGTGGTGGAAATGGTGGCCAAAGCACTGCTCGGCACTCACACACCGGCCGAGGTAAAGCGTAAGCGCAAAGAACTCGAGGAGGCCTAATGCCCGCAGCAGGCGACCTGGGACCTATCGAAATCCGGCCTGAAGTAACGATGCTGTCGGTGCTTCGGCACCTGAACTACAAGCCATGGTTCGCAATCGCGGAGTTCATCGACAACGCGGTGCAGAGCTACGTTAGCAACCGAGATGCGCTTGTTGCCTTGCACGGCCCCGACTACAAACTTAAGGTAGATGTCCGTTTGGACACCTCAGGCCCAGGCAGCATTGTCGTTACCGACAATGCTGCCGGCATCTCCGCGGCCGACTTCCCACGTGCCTTCCGAGCTGCACAGGTCCCTACCGACCGGAGTGGCTTGTCCGAGTTCGGAATGGGCATGAAGAGCGCGGCGTGTTGGTTCGCGCAGACGTGGAGCGTGCGCACGAAGGCGATCGGGGAGCCGGTAGAACGCACCATTGCCTTCGACATACGGCACATCGTTGACAACTGCATCGAAAGCTTGGACACGATTGTTCGAGAGGAGTTGTCACCTGCGCCGTACACCGTCGTGACGCTGCGTGGCCTGCACCACGTTCCGCAAGGCCGAACCGTCGGCAAGATGAAGGAGCACTTGGCGAGTATTTATCGGATGTTCTTGCGCGACGACCGGCTTGAGTTGACCTTCAACACGGAGCCATTGGCGTACACATCTGCGTCGGTCCTTACGGCCGTTCCGTACTCGTCGCCAGGCGCGCCGATTCCAGATACCGAGCCGGTCGAATGGACGAAGTCGATAAACCTGGACTTTGGCAAGGGGCAGCGAGTCACAGGTTTTGCTGCGCTCAGAGAGGTCGGCTCGACGCCGTACGCTGGCTTCGCACTATTTCGACGTGACCGCCTCATCGAGGGCAGTTACGACGAAACCTACCGGCCCAGCTTCATCTTCAAGCAGACCAACAGCTACCAATACCAGCGCATATTCGGTGAGTTGCACGTTGAAGGCTTCGAAGTCAGCCATACAAAGGATGGCTTTCGCTGGGAAGAGTACGAAGACATCTTCCTGGAGTACCTCAAAGCCGCTCTCGAAGCAGAGCCGCTAGACCTGATTGCGCAGGCTGAGAACTATCGGGCGCTGCCGTCCCGCAAGACCATTGGGGCTCGAGCCGCCGCTGCGACTGAGACGGTCGCCAAGCACCTCTCGGATGACGTCGCTCCTCTACTGGTCGACGCGCGCAAGCATCCTGCGGCCCCTGAGTCGCTGCCACCGGCGTTGGCGGATGTCGACCTCAAGGCCTCGGAGCGCACGGTAACGCTTGACGATGGAACGTACAAGTGGATCGTTACGCTCAGAACGTCTATCGACCCTGCACGCGAGGATTGGGTCTCCGTCTCCAAGGATGATGTCGTAGTAGGAGATGAGGACAGAGTGCGACGCCTCGGTATCGACCTTTCCCTGGCGCATCCATTCTCAGCCGAGTTCCTTGGGGCAAACAACGAGAACGTGGAGTTGTTTTTGCGCGTCGCCACAGCAGTGAGCATCTCGTTAGTGCTCTCCGAGGACCTTTCGGGAAACCCACCCGAGAGTGTCCTATACCACTTCAACTACCTGCTGAGGGGTACGCTGGCCCGTGCCCCAATGACGAATGGCAACCACAATCCAAATACTGAAAACCGTGAAGCCTCCCCTGCTGTGGGAGCCTAAGCCCAAGGACTTCACCAACGCCTTCCTCGAAAGCAAGGCGGCGGAACCGAACGGTCCGAATATCAATGAGCTGACGTCCGGACCCAAGTCAGTACTGCACGAGTCCTTGTGCATCCTTGGCCGCTGCTTGCCTCCCACTGAACCTGCCGGCCGCGAGACTGGCCTGGTAGTGGGGTATGTTCAAAGCGGCAAGACAATGTCGTTCGAGACCGTCATCGCTCTGGCTCGGGACAATGGCTATGGGCTTGTCATTGTGTTGGCAGGCACGAAGAATACGCTCCGAAGCCAGTCCGAGGACCGCTTGAAGAAGGACCTCGGTCTGGTGAATGGCAGCGACCATTGGCACCACTTCTCCAATCCAACCAAAAAGCTGCGCTCGAAAATCGAAGGCCGGATTGATGACTGGAGCAAGAAGCATTCGCGCAAGTCGCTGCTAGTCACGGTCCTCAAGCATGGCGGGAACCTCGACAAGCTCACCGAGGTACTTGGCTCCGTAAACCTCACCGAAGTGCCTACGCTCATCGTGGATGATGAGAGCGACCAGGCGAGCCTCAATACGAACGCCAGCAGAATTCGTACGAACCGGGTGCCGGCAACGGCAATGAGCACGACCTACGAGCGCATCCTCGGTTTGCGCGACGTGCTGCCGCATCACTCGTACCTTCAGTACACGGCAACACCTCAGGCCAATCTGCTTTTGGCCCAGACAGATCTTCTCAATCCTTCGTTCTCCGAGCTCGTAACGCCGGGCGACGCCTATACGGGGGGCTATGCCTTCTTCAAGGGAGCTGCGGGCTTGACGGTGGACATACCTCCCGGCGATGTACCGACCGCGCAGACTCCGCTGAAGAGCCCACCGAAAAGTCTTCTGAGTGCGCTCCGATGTTTCTTGCTTGTTGCGGCTCAGCACGCGTTGACGCGTGACCGAAAGAGCCTCAAGCCGAAGGACCGGAACCGTTCGATGATGGTTCATCCTGCTGCGGCTACAGCATCACACAAGGTCTACAAAGGCTGGGTGGAGAGGGCGTACCGAAGCCTGAAGAAGATGATTGGCGACGAGCACACGACGAAGCCGGCAGCCGTAGCGGCCATCTTCCAATCGGAGTACGCCTCGCTCTCCAAGACCCACCCGGGCATCAAGCCACTGGGGGACCTCATCGAGGCAATGGTCGAGGATGTCTTCACAGATCTCGACCATGCGGAGGTCAACAGCACTCCCGAGGCCAATGAAGTCGATTGGACAGCCACGCGCTACTGGATTCTCATCGGCGGTGCCAATCTTGACCGCGGTTACACCGTGGAAGGACTCTGTATTACGTATATGCCCCGTGCGCTCGGTGGCTCACCCGCTGCGGATACGTTGCAGCAGCGGGCGCGTTTCTTTGGCTACAAGAAGTCCTATCTCGGTCTGTGCCGGGTGTTCTTGCAAGCGGGTGTACGGCAGGCATTCACCGAGTACATCGAGCACGAGGACTTCATCCGCGAGGCCCTCGAGAAGCATCGAGGGAAACCCCTGCGGGACTGGCGGCGGGACTTCATCCTGACCCAGATGCTTAGGCCCACACGACTCAACGTTATCGGCCTCGGCACTCGTCGAGTGCTCGTCGACGAGTGGATGGTTCCGAGGGTCCTTCATCGAGATGCCGCGGCGGTTGCGGTCAATCACAAGCTGTTGGATGATGTTGAAAATCACTGGAGCGCAGGCTTCACACGCGTTAACGCGGCGACGATTCCGCAACTAGCGCCTGCTAAGGGGCAGTCTCCCAATGACCTCATCGAAGCCGTCCCGCTGAAAACAGTGCTCGACGATTTTCTACTGAAGGTCGAGGTGAAGGACCCCGGCGATGCCGAGGAACACGGTGCAATGCTTGTAGCGCTTGGCAGTCTGCTGGCCAAGGACCCATCACTGAAGGTTGATGTGTACCTGATGAACAACCTTAAAGCGGGCTACAGAAGTCGTGTTGGTACTGGAAGTCTCGCCGCCAGCCATCCTTGGGCACCCATCAACCAATACTTCAGCGCGAGCGCGAACTCAGTCAACGACAAGAGCTTCTTCACCCCAGACCGCCTTTCGTTACAGCTGCGGCGGTTCAATCTTGGTCACCACCTCAACCGGGCTGACTTGGCCGATATCCGAAATGTCGCCTGGTACGCGCTGCGTGTGCCCAAGCGCTTCGGTAAAGACTTGCTGGTAGAAGCGCGCGGCTGATGGACTTGTACGACGAGTTTCAGGCGCTGGTATCCGCCACATCCTCTACCGAGTTCGCGGCGGTACCGGTCGGCGCGCGCCAGAATGACTTCTTGGCAAAGAGTGCCGACGGTGCGCCCATCTTTCTCGTCAGCGACTCCAGCGCCGCCGCATACACGCCCGGGACTACTCTGAAACACCTGAGCGTCCAGTTTCACCTGACCTGCCGAGTGCAATCTGCAGCGGGCCCCGTTGACGGGCAGTTCGCGCTCATCGCGTGCGACGCGGAAGTTCCAGAACTGTACGAACTTTTCGTCAGGTGTGTGGGAGCCGCGATCAATCAGCTCCCAGACGCTGCGAAGACTCCGGACATCGAATCGAGTGTGAGGTCGTTGCTGAACCTTTTTCGCGCAATGAACGCTCCGGGTGGGCGCGAGATTGCCGGTCTTTGGGCAGAACTCTTCGTCATCGTCCAATCCGTCAACGTTTCGGCCGCAGTTCGGGCGTGGCACGCGAACACATTCGAGCGATTCGACTTCTCATGGCCTGGTGGCGTACTTGAAGTGAAGGCCACGCAGAGTGGGGCGCGTGTTCACGAGTTTTCGCTCGAACAACTGGTCGTTCCGTCAGCGGGTCTTGGGCTGGTCGCCTCGCTGCTTCTCCAACCTCAGACGAACGGCGTTGGTGTTATGGATTTGGCGAGCAAGGTTGACGCGGCTCTTCACGATGAAGGCGACCTTCGACAACGTCTTTGGTCGAACATCGCGACTTCACTTGGAAGCGAATTCAGCGAGAAGTTGGATCGGCGCTACGACCTGAGCTTCGCGGAGCGCCAAGTGGCAATGTTCAACATGGCTGACGTCCCAGCGCCGGAGCGGCCGATTGATCCCCGTGTCACCTCCCTCCGATTTCGTTCCGACCTGACAACAGTGACTTCAACTGTTGCCGAATCAGGGCTCAAAGCCCTATCGTGCCTCTTCCGGGCTACCTGAAGCCGTCGCTTGCGAGGGATGGCGCCTGACTTGTCTGGACTTGATCAGAGGCGCAAGGCTACGCGAAGCGCGCCGCCAGCAGTGGCCGGCGTCAACTGCACTTCGATCAGCGGAAATTCATGGCAGCGGCCGACCGCACTGCCGAATGACTGCAAGGTGTGGGTCAGCGTAAGCACGGCGGCCAAGGTCGGCAGCCGCTGCAGATCAGGCCTTTGGCTGCACGCGTAAACACCCCGCGCATTCCTTTTCGCATCCATTGCTTATCATGAAGGTAAGTCTCTGTTACCGGGCGTCCCTTGCCATACTGCCAGTGTCGTAGCGCGACCACATCGCAATCGCCGTCCTAGTGATGAAGGCGCCAACTTCTTTCCAAGCTCCTCTAGTTAGTGCGTCCATCCATGCAGTCCGCCCCTCACGATCCGGCCAACCCCCCCGCCGCGCGCCCATCCCCCTGGCCGCGCCGCGCGCTCTGGGTCGCCCTGCTCCTGGGCACCGGTTTCGCCGCCTGGTGGTTCCTCCTGCGCCCACCCGCGCCACCCCCAGCCACGCGCGGCCCTTGGGACATTCCCATCCCCGTGCGGGTGGAAACGGCGCTGGTGGAAGACTTCACCGTGCAGGCCCGCGCCGTGGGCACGGTGGCGCCGTACAACACAGTCACGGTGCGCAGCCGAGTGGCGGGGCAACTGGCGCGTGTGCTGGTGCGCGAGGGGCAGAAGGTGACGCGCGGGCAGTTGCTGGCCGAGATCGATCCCGAGCCTTTGCGGGTGGCGCTCTCGCAGGCGCAGGGGCAGCAGCAGCAGAACCAGGCGCAGCTTCGCAATGCAGAGAGCGAGCTGGCGCGGTACGACATGCTGTTCAAGCGCGACGCGGTGGCGCGCCAGGTGCTGGACAGGCAGGCCGCGCTGGTGCAGCAACTGCGCGGCACGCTCAAGAGTGACCAGGCGCAGGTGGACAACGCGCAGTTGCAGCTGTCTTACACGCGCATCGTGGCGCCCATTGCCGGGCGCGTGGGCCTGCGCCGGGTGGATGCGGGCAACCTGATTTCGGCGAACGACGCCAGTGGTTTGTTCACCTTGACGCAAACTCAGCCGGTGTCGGTGATCTTCAGCGTGCCCGAGCCGCTGGTGGCCGATGTGCGCGCGGCGCACGATGGAAGCAAAACGCCGCCGCAGGCCGAAGCGTGGGATAGGGACAACCGCGCGCGCCTGGCGCTGGGCCGGCTGGACACGCTGGACAACCAGATCGACGCGGCCACCGCCACGCTGCGGCTCAAGGCGCGCTTCGAGAATGCGGACGACGCGCTGTTTCCCAACCAGTTCGTGAACGTGCGGCTTTCGCTGCGGCAGTTGCCCGGGGCCATCACCATTCCCACCGATGCCGTGCAGCACGGTTCGCGCGGGAGCTATGTGTATGTGATCACCGATGGCCATGCGAAGGTGCGCACCCTCACGCTCGGCCCGGCGAGCGGCGGGCGTACGGTGGTGACCAAGGGCCTGGCCGCCGGTGAGCCGGTGGTGCTGGAGGGCCTGGACCGGCTGGAAGACGGCCGCGCGGTGAACATCGTGCAGCAGGCGGCGCAGGTGCCGGCTGCTTCGCCGCTGGCTCCGGACGCGAAGTGAAGACCCTTCGACAAGCTCAGGGCGAACGGATGGGTGGGGACTGACATGTCCATCTCCCGCCCCTTCATCCTGCGGCCGGTCGCCACCTCGCTGTTGATGCTGGCGATGCTGATTGCGGGCTTGCTGGCGTGGCGGCAGTTGCCGGTGTCGGCTTTGCCGCAGGTGGACTACCCCGTCATTCAGGTGTTCACCTTCCAGCCCGGCGCCAGCCCGGACGTGACCGCGCGCACCGTCACCGCGCCGCTGGAGCGGCGGCTGGGGCAGATTCCGGGGCTGGTGCAGATGTCGTCCACCAGCTCGGGCGGGGCTTCGGTGATCACCATGAAGTTCGCGCTGGAGGTGAACCTGGGTGTGGCCGAGCAGGATGTGCAGGCCGCGCTGCAAAGCGCCAACAGCCTGCTGCCCTCCGACCTGCCCGCGCCGCCGATCTACCGCAAGGTGAACCCGGCGGACTCGCCCATCCTCACGCTGGCCATCGGCTCTGAAACGCTGCCGCTGCCGCGCGTGGTGGATCTGGTGGACACGCGCATGGCGGGCCAGCTCTCGCGCCTGCAGGGCGTGGGGCTGGTGAGCCTGGCGGGCGGGCAGCGCCCGGCCATTCGCGTGCAGGCCAACAGCCGCGCGCTCGCCGCCAACGGGCTCACGCTGGAAGAACTGCGCACAGCCATTGCCGCCGCGAACAACAACCAGCCCAAAGGCAGTTTTGACGGCGCGCTGCGCAGCACCATGCTGGACGCCAACGACCAGCTGCGCTCCGCCGCCGAATACCAGCGGCTCATCGTGGCCTGGCGCAATGGCGCGCCCCTGCGCCTGGCCGATGTGGCGCAGGTGGAAGAGGGCGCGGAAGACCGGTTCCTCGCCGCCTGGGCCGGCATGGCCTGCGCCGAAGGGCAGACCGAGGGCTGTGGCCTCGCGCCGGCGGTGCTGCTGAACATTCAGCGCCAGCCGGGCGCCAACGTGATCGCCGTGGCCGACCAGGTGCGCACGCTGCTGCCGCAGCTCACGGCCACGCTGCCGGCCACGGTGAAGGTGCAGGTGGTGTCGGACCGCACCGAGAGCATCCGCGCTTCGGTGCGAGACGTGCAGAAAGAGCTGCTGTTCGCCATTGCGCTGGTGGTGCTGGTCACCTTCGTGTTTCTGCGCACGCTGCCGGCCACGCTCATTCCCAGCGTGGCGGTGCCGCTCTCGCTCATCGGCACCTTCGCGGCCATGTATTTGCTGGGGTATTCGCTGAACAACCTGAGCCTGATGGCGCTGACCATCGCCACCGGTTTCGTGGTGGACGACGCCATCGTCATGCTGGAAAACATTGCCCGCCACCGCGAGGAAGGCGCCGCGCCGATGGAGGCCGCGCTCAAGGGCGCGAGCGAGATCGGCTTCACGCTCATCTCGCTCACGGTCTCGCTGGTGGCGGTGCTGATTCCGCTGCTGTTCATGGCCGACGTGGTGGGCCGCCTGTTCCACGAATTCGCGGTCACGCTGGCGGTGGCCATCGGCATCTCGCTGGTGGTGTCGCTCACGCTCACGCCCATGATGGCCGCGCGCATGCTGCCCCGGCCGGCCACGCACGGCGCGCAGCGCGATTGGTTGAGCGGCACCATCGAGCGCTACGGCCGCGGGCTCAACTGGGTGCTGGCGCGCCAGCCGCTGGCGCTGCTGGTACTCGCCGCCACGCTGCTGCTGACCGCACTGCTCTATATATATGTACCGAAGGGATTTTTCCCGGTGCAGGACGCGGGCGCCATCCAGGTGGTGACCGAAGCGCCGCAGAGCGTGTCGTTCGGCGCCATGGCCGAAAGACAGCAGGCGCTGGCCGAAGCGTTGCTGAAAGAGGCGCCGGTGCACAGCGTGTCGTCGTTCATTGGTGTGGACGGCAGCAACGCCACGCTCAACAGCGGGCGCATGCTGCTCACGCTGGCGCCGCACGCCAACCGCTCGGTGTCGGCCAGCGAGCTCATTGAACGCCTGCGCGAACGCGCGCGCGGCATCTCGGGCATTCAGGCCTGGTTCCAGCCGGTGCAGGAGCTGGGCATGGAAGACCGCATCAGCCGCACGCAATACCAGTTCACGCTCAGCTCGCCCGACCGCAACGTGCTGGCCGAATGGACCGGCCGCATGCAGCAGGCGCTGGCTGAGCGTCCCGAGCTCGCCGACGTGGCGAGCAACCTGCAGCGCGAAGGCCTGCAGGCGTTTCTGGAGATCGACCGCGACGCCGCCGCGCGCCTGGGCCTGCGCATGAGCGACATTGCCTCGGCCTTGCAGAGCGCCTTTGGCCAGCGGCAGGTGAGCACGCTGTTCACGCACGCCAGCCAGTACCGCGTGGTGCTGGAAACGGACGACGCGAAGCAGGGCGGGCTGCAGGCATTGGAGGGCGTGTTCGTGAAGCCCGCCACCGGTGGCGCCACGGCGGTGCCGGTGCCGCTTTCGGCTGTGGCGCGCGCGGTGGAGCGGCGCGCGCCGCTGGCCATCGACCACCAAGGCCAGTTCCCGGCCGTCACGCTGTCGTTCAACCTTGCGCCCGGCCATTCGCTGGGCGAAGCGGTGGCGGCCATTGAAGAAGTGCAGGCGCAGGTGGCGCTGCCGGCGTCGGTGGAGCTGGCCTTTCAGGGCGCGGCGGAGGGCTTCCGCAACTCGCTGGCCAACACGCTGTGGCTGGTGCTGGCGGCGGTGGTGGTGATGTACCTGGTGCTGGGCATGCTGTACGAAAGCGCGGTGCACCCGCTCACCATTCTGTCCACGCTGCCATCGGCCACGGTGGGCGCGCTGGCCGCGCTGCTGCTGGCCGGGCGCCCGCTCGATCTCATCGCCATCATCGGCATCGTGCTGCTGATTGGCCTGGTGAAGAAGAACGGCATCATGATGGTGGACTTCGCGCTCGACGCGCAGCGCCGACTGGGCCTGTCGCCGCGCGAGGCCATCCACCGCGCCGCGCTGCTGCGCTTCCGCCCCATCCTCATGACCACACTCGCCGCGCTGTTCGGCGCCGTGCCGCTCATGCTGGCCAGCGGCTCGGGGGCAGAGCTGCGCCAGCCGCTGGGCATCGTCATGGTGGGTGGGCTCATCGTCAGCCAGGTGTTGACGCTGTTCACCACGCCGGTGGTGTACCTGGCGTTTGATCGGTTGACGCGGCGGCGCAAGGCAGTGGCGGCTTCATGAACGCGCTGGCCCGCTTCTTCATCCGCCGCCCGGTGGCCAGCTGCATGCTCGCCATCAGCATCGTGCTTGCCGGTCTGCTCGCCCTGCGCATGCTCCCCGTGGCACCGCTGCCGCGGGTGGATTTTCCGGTGATTCAGGTGCGTGCCAGCCTGCCCGGCGCCAGCCCCGAGAGCATGGCGTCCACCGTGGCCGCGCCGCTCGAACGCGCGCTGGGCAGCATCGCCGGGGTGATCAGCATCCGGTCCAGCAGCAACCAGGGCAGCACCAACGTGACGCTGAACTTCGACCTCGATCGAGACATCGACGAGGCCGCGCGCGAGGTGCAGGCCGCCATCAACGCCTCGCGCGGGCAGCTGCCCTCGGGCATGACGGGCAACCCCACCTTCGTGAAGATCAACCCGTCGCAGGCGCCCATCATGGCGCTCGCACTCTCATCGCCCCGGCTGCCGCCTTCGGCGCTGTACGACAACGCCTCCACCGTGCTGGCGCAGAAGCTGGCGCAGATCGTGGGCGTGGGCGAGGTCTCGGTGGAGGGTTCTTCGCTGCCGGCGGTGCGGGTGCAGGCGCGGCCCGATGCGCTGGCGCACCAGGGCATGTCGCTCGACGACGTGCGCCGCGCCATTGCCGACGCCAACGCCTGGCGCCCGCTGGGCCAGGTGGAGCAGGGCGCACAGCGCTGGCAGATTGCGCTGCCCGCGCCGCTGCGCACGGCGGCCGACTTTGCGCCGCTGGTGGTGCGCAATCAAAACGGCGCGCTGGTGCGCCTGTCCGACGTGGCCGATGTCACCGACTCGGTGGAGAACCGCTTCACCAGCGGTTACCACAACGACCAGCCCGCCGTGCTGCTCATGATCAGCCGGCGCGCGGACGCCAACATCGTGCAGACCATCGACGCCATCCACGCGCAGTTGCCTCAGTTGCGCGCGCTGCTGCCGGCCGACGCGCAACTCAGCGCGGTGATCGACCGCTCGCCCGGCATCCGCGCCACGCTGCGCGAAGCGCGCTTCACGCTGGTGCTCTCGGGCGTGCTGGTGCTGCTGGTGGTGTGGGGGTTTCTGGGCAGCCTGCGCACCGCGCTCATTCCGGCGCTGGCCTTGCCGGTGGCGCTCATCGGCGCGTTCTCGGTGATGTGGTGGCAGGGCTTTTCGCTCAACAACCTCTCGCTCATGGCGCTCATCGTGGCCGCCGGCCTGGTGGTGGACGACGCCATCGTGGTGATGGAGAACATCCAGCGCCACATCGAGCGCGCGCGCGCCGCGCAGGCCGCTGCGGGGCAAAAGGAAGTGGGCCGGCGCACCGTGTGGCGCGCGGCCATGCAGGGCGCGGGCGAGGTGGGCTTCACGCTGCTGGCCATGAACCTCGCGCTCATCGTGGTGTTCCTCTCCATCCTGTTCATGGGGGGTGTGGTGGAGCGGCTGTTCCGCGAGTTCTCCATCACGCTGGTGGCGGCCATGCTGATCTCGCTGGCGGTGTCGGTCACGCTCACGCCCGCGCTGTGCGCCCACGGCCTGCCCGCCGGGCCGCGCACGCGAGCGCCCGGGCCGGTGGCACGCTTCATCGCCAGCCTGCTGGCCGATGTGCAGTCGGGCTACGCGCGCAGCCTCGGGTTTGCGTTGCGCCACGGCGTGTTCACTTTGCTGTTGCTGGCGGGCACGGTGGCGCTGAACGTGTGGCTGTATGTGGCCATCCCAAAAGGCATGCTGCCGCAGCAGGACACCGGGCAGCTCGGAGCCTTCGTGCGCGGTGACGACGGGTTTTCTTTCCAGGGCATGAAGCCCAAGTCCGATGCGTACCGGCGCATCCTCATGGCCGACCCGGCGGTGGCCGACGTGGCCGGCTCCAGCGGCGGTCGCCACGGCATCAGCAACTCGTGGTTTCGTGTGCGCCTGAAGCCACTGGCCGAACGCGGTGAGTCGGCGCAGGCGGTGGTGGCGCGGCTGCGTGCCACAGCGCCGCCCATGCCCGGCGGTGTGCTCTACATGTCGGTCGATCAGGACATTCGCCTCTCCAGCGGCGGCGGCGAAGGCGAATACCTGTTCGTGATGCGCTCCGATTCGCTGGCGGATCTGCGCGCATTCACCAAACCCGTGGGCGAGGCGCTGCGTGCGCTGCCCGAGCTGCGCGACGTGGACTTTGGCGCTGGCGAAGATGCGCAGCAGGTGGTGCTGGATGTGGACCGCGAAGCCGCTCGCCGCCTGGGCGTGCGCATGGACACCGTGACCACCGCGCTGAACAACGCGTATTCGCAGCGGCAGGTGGCCACGCTGTACGACCCGCTGAACCAGTACCGTGTGGTGATGGAAGCCGACCCGCGCGGCAACAGCGAGCCCACGTCGCTGGAAAAGCTGGACCTGCAGAACGACGCCGGCCAGCGCGTGCCGCTCTCGGCCATTGCCACCTGGAGCTACGGCCTCACGCGCGACCGCGTGCAGCACGACGCGCAGTTCGCCTCGGCCGGCATCAGCTACGCGCTGGCGCCGGGCGTGAGCCTGCAGCAGGCGCAACAAGCGATCGACCGCGCGGTGGGCGGCCTGCTGCTGCCCACCAGCATTTCCACCGGTGAGCGCAGCGGCGACCCGAGCAGCCTGCGTGCCACGCTCAAGCGCCAGCCATGGTTGCTGCTGGCGGTGCTGGTCACGGTCTACCTCGTGCTCGGCATGCTCTACGAGAGCCTGCTGCACCCGATCACCATCCTCTCCACGTTGCCTTCGGCTGGCGTGGGTGCCTTGCTGGCCCTGCGCATTTCAGACACCGAGTTCAGCCTGATCGCGCTGCTTGGCCTGTTCCTGCTGATCGGCGTGGTGATGAAGAACGCGATTCTGATGATCGACTTCGCGCTGGCCGCGCAGCGCACGCGCGGGCTGGCGCCGCAGGAGGCGATTCACGAAGCCGCGCTGCGCCGGCTGCGCCCCATCTTGATGACCAACCTGGCCGCGCTGCTGGGCGCGGTGCCGCTGGCGCTGGGCCTGGGCGAAGGCGCCGAACTTCGGCGACCGCTCGGCATCGCCATCATCGGCGGGCTGGCCGTGAGCCAGCTGCTCACGCTGTACACCACGCCGGTGGTTTATCTTGCACTGGAGCGCCTGCGCCGCCGTGTGTGGCGCGTCCGGCGTGAAGATCCTCCGGTCGTCCGACCTGCCTGAACCCATGCCGCCATTGCCGTTTCAATTCCGCCGCATCGCGCTCGCCACGGGGGTGCTGCTGCTCGCCGCCTGCGCCACCGTCGACGAACACCGCTCGCCCGAGATCGCGTTGCCACCGGCGTTCGTGTACGCCACCATGCCGTCGAACGCGGCAACGATTAAGGCGGACTGGTGGCGCGTGTACGGCGACGCGGAGCTGAACCGCTTGCTGCAACGCGTGGGCGAGTCGAATGCCGAACTGGCCCAGGCCGAGGCACGCTGGCGGCAGGCCATGGCGCAGGTGGATGCCGCGCGTGCGCTGGCGTTTCCGCAATTGGGTGTGGGCGCTTCCATCACCAGAAGCGGCGGCACTGCCAGCAGCACCTTGGGCGGCGGCACCGGCACGCGTCAGATCTACGCGACCGGCCTCGATCTGTCGTGGGCACCCGATGTGTGGGGCCGCGCCGCGCGCACGCGCGTGGCCGCCGAGGCGGATGCGGACGCGCTGGCCGCGCTGCGCGACGCCGCGCGGCTGGCCCTGCAACTCACCGCCGCGCAGGGCTACGTGCGCATGCGCGCGCTCGATGCCAATCTGGCGCTGCAGCTGCAGGCCGATGTGGCCTATGCGCGTTCGCTGCAGGTGACGCGCCTGCAGTACGAAGCCGGGCTGGTGGCGCGCGCCGATGTGATCCAGGCCGAGACACAACTGCAATCGCTGCGCACGCAGGCCTTCACGCTCCAGCGGCAGCGGGCGCTGGAAGCCAATGCGCTGGCGCTGCTGGCGGGTGCCACACCAGCCGAGGTCCCGCTGTTTCCTATCGACACCGCACTACCCGCCGTGCCGCCCGTGCCTACCGCCTTGCCCGGCGAGCTGCTGCGCCGGCGGCCCGATCTGGCGGCCGCCGAACGGCAGCTCGCTGCGGCGCACGCCCGGCTGGGCGTGGCACAAACGGCGTGGCTGCCCGACTTCACGCTCTCTGCCAGTGGCACGCTGCAGGCCAGCAACCTCGCGCGCTTGCTCGACGCGCCGGCGCGCGTGTGGTCGCTCGGGCCGCAGCTGGCGGCCACGTTGTTCGACGGCGGCGCGCGCCGCGCCAACGAAGTGGCGTTCAACGCCGCCTACGACGAACAGGCGGCGGCCTGGCGCGGTGGCGTGCTCGCGGCGGTGCGCGAAACCGAAGACGCGCTGGTGCGCGTGTCGACCTTGGCCGAGCAGGAGCAGCAACAACAGCGGCTGGTGGAACTGGCCAGCGAGAACGAGCGCGTGGTGGGCTTCCGCTACGAGGCCGGCGAAATCAGCTTTCTCGAAGTGGCCACGGCGCAGAACCTGGCCCTTTCGGCGCGCCGCGCGGCGATCGACGTGCGCGCGGAACGGCTGGCGGCCAGCATGGCGCTGGTGGCCGCACTCGGCGGCGGATGGCAGCCGCCCGCGCCGGTGCGCTGAGCGTTACCGCGCCGGCCGGCGCAGCGGCCGAACCCACCACCACGCCAGCGCCACCAGCAAGGCGAACCCCGTGTAAGCCGCCACGAAGACCCACCACGGTGCTTCCCAGTACAGAAGGCGAGAGAGCCAGTGCTCGATGAAGCTCTCGCCATAGCTGCCTTGTCCCGCGATGCGCCGCAAGTCCTGCTCCCACACCGTGAGCGGACACAGTTGCCCCAGCCAGGCCTGCCCGGCAATGAAGACCATCAAGCCCAGGTGCGTGAGCCGCAACCCGAAACGCCGCACCCAGCGCCAACCCAGAGCGCCGCCCAGCAACACCAGCGGCAACAGCCCGACCACGAAGACGACGATGCCCACGTGCAGGGCCAGGATCGCGTCGGCCAGCAGGGTGGCGGTGGTGGGGGAGAGTGTCATGGAGGTCGTGTCGCAGAAAACCGATTCTGGCGACACGTTTGGCGCTTGTGTCACTGGCGGCGACAAGTATCTGCTCAAAAATGGCGAATATCCGATCAAAACTGTTAATATCCGCTCAATATGAGCAGATACTGAGCGGATACCAGCATGAAAATCACGCGCGAACACGTACTTGAGGCGTTGCGGCGCCAGGCGGAAACCGATGAATCGGGGATGTCTTCCTCAAAGGTGCTTGAGATCACCGGGGGCAGTTCTGCGACCGTGCGCCGTCACCTGGCCGCGCTGTCTGCCGATGGCGAACTGGTCCGTGACGGCCATGCGCGGGCGACACGATATCGGCTGGTCAGCCAACAGCCCTTGCTCGCGGCCGAACCCGAATCTCTTGCAGCATGGTCGCCTGCTGCACGCCAACTGCGCCGCAGGCTGGACGTTCCTCTGGCCGCACGTAACCCGGTCACCTACCAGCGCGAATTCGTGGACCGCTACGTGCCCAACACCACGTGGCTGATGCCGCAGGAACTGGCCAACGAGCTCTACCGCCTCGGGCGCATGCAGGACCAGCAGCCGGCGGGAACCTATGCCCGCAAGGTGCTGGAGCAATTGCTGATCGACCTTTCGTGGGCGTCGTCCCGTCTGGAGGGCAACCGCTACACGCTACTCGCCACAGAGGAACTCTTCAAGCGGGGAGGAGCGGGCACCGATGTGGATTCGGTGATGCTGCTCAACCACAAGGCCGCCATCGAGTTCCTGGTGGACGCCGTGCCGATGCAGGGACTCTCGACTTCGCTGGTGAGGAACCTGCACGCGGTGTTGATGCAGGACTTGCTGGCCGACAGCGAAGCGCTGGGCGCCATACGGCAGAAGGTGGTCAACATCAGCGACACCGTCTATGTGCCGACCCAGGTGCCCTCGCTTCTCGAAGAGATGCTGGAGAGCGTCGTCGAGAAAGCAAAGCTCATCAAGAACCCCATCGAGGCGGCTTTCTTCCTGTGGGTGAACCTGGCCTATTTGCAGCCATTTGAAGACGGCAACAAACGCACCAGCCGCCTGGCGGCCAACATCCCACTGATGCTCTACAACTGCGCGCCGTTGTCCTTCCTCGATGTGGATGTGCACGATTACGCGCGGGCCATGCTCGGTGTGTACGAGTTTCGCGATGTGTCGCTGGCCGCAGATCTGTTCGGCTGGGCTTACCGACGCTCGCTGAAGAAATATGCCGTGGTCAGGGAATCGTTGGGGACGCCCGACCTGACGCGGCTGCGTTACCGCGAGAGCCTCACCGATGCCATGGGCATGGTGGTCCGCGAGCGCAGGCCCGTGCAGAGCGCATTGGAAGAGCTGGCGCTCACCGACGACTCGGCACCCGGATTTCGGGCACTGCTGCTGGAGGAACTGGGCAAACTGGAGGTGTTCAACTGCGCCCGGTACCGCCTGACCCTGTCGGCCACCGAGGCCTGGATTGCCGCAGGTCGACCGCACTGAACATAAAAAAACCGCCAGCACACAAGGCACTGGCGGCTGCACGCAGAGCCTGCCAAAGCAGGCGGCGTCATAGCTGTGGATTCAGATCACTTGGAGGCGTCGAGCTTCATGTATTCACCCACCACCTTCCAGCGGTTGTCGACCAGCTGCGAGTAACGCGTGGCGTTGCTGCCCAGGCGCTTTTGCGGGCCGAAGGTCATCTCGGAGCTGCCGAAGATATCGGGCGGGATGGTCATGGTGTCCATGGCCTTGATGAAGCTCTCGGTGGTCAGGTTGTTGCCCGCTTTGCCGGCGGCGCGCAGGAAGGCATCGATCACCGTGTAACCGTACACCGAGAACACGGTGGGGTCTTCGTTGAACTTGGTCTGGTACTTGTTGGCCCAGAAGCGGATCGGTTGCGAGGCTGCGTCGGTGTAGGGGTTCTGAACCGTCATGGCGGCGTAGAAGCCGTTCATGGCCGGGCCGCCCAGCTTGTGGATGAGGTCGGTGTAGGCGGCGCTGGAACCCACGAAGGTCGGGTTGAAGCCCAGGCGCTTGGCCGTGGCGATGCCGCCGATGGTCTCGCGGATGATCGTGCCCATCACCACCAGGTCGCACTGCTCCGAAGCCAGCTTCTGCATCTGGCTGGCGAAGTCGGTGGCGCCGCGCTTGTAGGTGGTTTCCACCGCCAGCGTCATGCCGGCGGCTTTCAGGCCGTCTTCGGCGCCGCGCTTCACTTCCAGGCCGAACTCGTCGTCCTGGTACATGGCGCAGACCTTCTTGGCGTTCTTCTCTTTCGCCAGCTTGGGCACCACCAGCTTCATCTGGTCGTAGTAGGTGGCGGCGAAGCTGTACTTGAGCTTGTGGAACGGCTCGTACATTTCGCGCGCGGCCGTCACGGGGAAGAAATTGATGACGTTCTTCTGGAACTGCACCGGCATGGCGGCCATGTTCTGCGCGGTGCCGATGTGGCCCACCATCATGAAGATCTTGTCCTGGTTCACCAGCTTCTGCGCGGCCAGCACGGCATTGCGCGGGTCGTACTTGGAGTCTTCCACCAGCAGCTTGATCTTGCGGCCGTTGATGCCGCCCTGCTCGTTGACTTCGTCCACGCGCAGCATCATGCCCAGGCGCACCTGCTTGCCGAAGCCGGCAATGGGGCCAGACAGATCCTGGATCGAGCCGAGCACGATTTCGTCCTTGCTCACCCCTTGCGTCTGCGCATGGGCTGCGCCGGCCGCCAGCGCCAGCGCGGCTGCGGCGGCAGTGGTGAAAGTGAAACGGGTCTTCATGGTGTTGTCTCCTGGAGGGTGGTCGGTGAGGGGTTGGAAAGACGGATGTTTCAGCGGTACATGGCTTCGATCTGGGGCTCGTATTTCGTCTGCACCAGCTTGCGCTTGAGCTTCATGGTGGGTGTGAGTTCTTCGTCTTCCGCGCTGAGCTGGGTGTCGAGCAGGAAGAACTTCTTGATCTGTTCGACCCGGGCAAATTTCTTGTTCACGCGGTCGATCTCGGCTTGTATGAGGCCTTGCACCTCGGGCGCGCGGGTGAGGCTGGCGTAGTTGGAAAACGGCACGTCGTTGTCCTGCGCATACTTCTCCACGTTCTCCTGGTCGATCATGATGATGACGGTGAGGTAGGGCCGCTTGTCACCGATCACCACGGCGTCGGTCACGTAGGGCGAGAACTTCAGTTCGTTCTCCAGCTCGCTGGGCGTGATGTTCTTGCCGCCTGCGGTGATGATGATGTCTTTCATGCGGTCGGTGATGCGGAAAAACCCTTCCTCATCGACCACGCCCACATCGCCCGTGTGCAGCCAGCCATCGGCGTCGATGGTCTCGGCGGTTTTCTCGGGCAGATTCAGGTAGCCCGTGAACACATTGGGTCCGCGCACCAGAATCTCGCCGGTGGCCGGGTCCAGCTTCACTTCGTTGTAGCTGGCCGCGGGGCCGATGCTGCCGGGCTTGATGCGATCGGCTGGTATGCCGGTGGACGCGCCACAGGTTTCCGTCATGCCCCACACCTCGAGCATGGGCACACCCAGTGCCAGGTACCAGCGAACGAGATCGGGCGAGATGGGTGCGGCACCCGTGACGAGGAAACGCGCGCGGTGAATGCCGATCAGCTTGCGCACGTTGTCCAGCACCAGCAGCCGCGCCACCGTGAAGCGCATGCGCAGGCTGGAAGGCACGGGCTGGCCGGCCATCACGAGGTCCGCCACCTGCTGGCCCACGCCGATGGCCCAGGCGTACGCGGCCTGTTGCGCCTTGCTGGCTTCCTTTAGCGTGATCATCACGCCCGAATAAAACTTTTCCCAGACACGCGGCACGGCCGTGAACACCGTGGGCGCAATCTCGCGCACGTTCTCCGGCACGGTTTCGGGGTTCTCCACGAAGTTGAGCTTCGCGCCGGTGTAGAGCGAGAAATACTCACCGCCCATGCGTTCGGCAATGTGGCAGAGGGGCAGGAAACACATGCATTCGTCCTGCTCGCTGCGCGCAATCAGCGTGTTGTAGCCGCGCACGGTGTACACCAGCCCGTGATGGTTGTGCATGGCCCCCTTGGGCCGGCCCGTGGTGCCCGAGGTGTAGACCAATATGGCGAGGTCGTTGGGCTTCACGGCGGCCACGCGCGCTTCCACCTCGCCCGGGTGCTGCTGCAGGTGGGTTCGACCCTGCTCGCGCAGCGCGGCCAGGCTCATCACCTGCGGGTCGTTCAGCTCGCGCAGGCCTTCCATGTTGCACACGATGATCTTCTTCAGCCGCGGTAGTTGGGCCCGCACTTCCAGCGCCTTGTCCAGTTGCTCGTCGTCTTCCACAAACAGCACGGTGGTGCCCGAATCGGCGCAAAGGTATTGCACTTGCTCGGCCGCGTCGGTGGGGTAGATGCCATTGGCCACGCCGCCGGCACTCAGCACCGCCAGGTCGCACAGCACCCATTCGATCCGCGTGTTGGAGAGGATGGACGCGGTCTCACGCGCCTCGAAACCCAGCGCCATCAGGCCATGGGCAATTTCACGCACCGCCTCGCCGGTCTGGTTCCAGGTCCAGCTGCGCCAGATGCCGAAGTCCTTCTGCCGCATCCAGATGTTCGGCCCACGCTCCTTCACGCCGTTCCAGAAAAGGGCCGGAATGGTGTCGCCTTGCAGCACCACCTCGGTCTGCGGTTTGATATGCGAGAGGTCCCAGAGGTAGCTCATGATCCTTATCTCCAGTTCTTCTTTTTCTTCCAGCGCCGCTCGCCGCGCTCGCCGGTTTCCTTCATGCCCAGGTAGAACTCCTTGATGTCGTCCTTCTCGCGCAGGTGGGCGCAGGTGTCTTCCATCACGATGCGGCCGTTCTCCAGCACGTAGCCGTAGTCGGACGCGTTGAGCGCCATGTTGGCGTTCTGCTCCACCAGCAGGATCGTGGTGCCGCGTTCGCGGTTGATGCGCACCACGATCTCGAAGATTTCTTTCGTCAGCTTGGGCGAGAGGCCCAGGCTGGGCTCGTCGAGCAGGATCAGATCGGGATTCGCCATGAGTGCGCGGCTGATGGACAGCATCTGCTGCTGGCCGCCCGAGAGCAGACCGGCATCCTGCGCGGCGCGTTCGCGCAGGATGGGGAAATAGTTGAACACCGCCTCCATGTCGCGCGCCACGCCGTCGCGGTCCTTGCGGGTGTAGGCCCCCATCTGCAGGTTGTCGCGCACGCTGAGCAGCGGGAACACCTCGCGCCCCTCGGGCACATGGCTAAGGCCCTGCTGCACGATGAACGCCGGGTCCTGCGCGGTGATGTTTTCACCCTTGAATTCGATGCTGCCCTTGCGCGGATCGATGATGCCGCTGATGGTTTTGAGAATGGTGGTCTTGCCCGCGCCGTTGGAGCCCAGCACGGTGGCGATTTCGCTGCGGCGCACCTGCAGGCTCACGCCGCGAATGGCCTTGATGGGGCCGTAGGCGCTCTCCACATTCAGCAGCTTGAGCACCGGCGCGTCGGTCGTCGGAATGCTCATGCGGCCACCTTGTGGTTCTCGCGCCGCAGGCTCGACACATCGTCCACCGAGCCCAGGTAGGCCTCGATCACGCCCGGGTCGCTCTGCACCTGCGCGGGCGTGCCGGTGGCCAGCTCGGTGCCCATGCTCATGGCGAGCACGCGGTCGCTCACCTTCGAGACCAGGCTCATGTCGTGTTCCACCATCAGCACCGTGATGCCCAGCTCCTTCTGGATGTCGCTGATCCAGAACGCCATGTCTTCGGTTTCTTCCACGTTCAGGCCTGAGGAAGGTTCGTCCAGCAGCAGCAGGCGCGGCTCGGTGCACAGCGCGCGCGCCAGCTCCACCACCTTGCGCACGCCATACGGCAGGCCCGCCACCAGCGATTCGCGGTGGTGCTGCAGGTCCAGCAGGTCAATGACGTGCTCCACCTTCTCGCGCGCTTCCACTTCGGCCGCGCGCGTTTTGCTGGTGAAGAAGATTTCGCTCCACAGGCCCGTGCGGCGGTGTGTGTGGCGCCCGATCAGCAAGTTCTGAAGCACCGTGGCGTGCTCGAACAGCTCGATGTTCTGGAAGGTGCGCGCAATGCCCAGCTTGGCAATGCGGTGCGGCGCCTGGTCGGTCAGGCGCAGCGTGCCGTCGGGCCCGGCGTAGTCGATGGTGCCGGTGGTGGGCGTGTAGATGCGGCTGATGAGGTTGAACACCGTGGTCTTGCCCGCACCGTTGGGGCCGATCAGCGTGAACACTTCGCCGCGCTTCACGTCGAAGCTCACGTTGTTCACGGCCAGCACGCCGCCGAAGCGCACGCTGAGGTTTTTCGCCGAGAGAAGGATGTCGTCTTGGTTCATTTCAGGCGATCCGACTTCTGGAAGGTTTTCTGGCGCTTGAACATGCCCTTGCGGTAGAAGGGGAACAGCTGGAAGTAGGCGCGCACCTTGAGCCAGCGGCCATACAGGCCCATGGGCTCGAACAGCACGAAAGCGATCAGCACCATGCCGTACACCGCGCCTTGCAGGCCGGCCGCCTGGCCAATGGCTGCGGGCAGGAAGTCTTTGCCGAGCGAGATGAGCTGGGGCATGACGATGAGGAAGATCGCACCCAGGAAGGCGCCGTGGATCGAGCCCAGCCCGCCGATCACCACCATGAGCAGCAGGTCGATCGACTGGATGATGCTGAACTGCTCCGGCGAGAGGAACTGGATCTTGTGCGCGTACAGCGCACCGCCCACACCGGCCAGCGCGGCCGACACCGCAAAGCTCAGCGTCTTGTAGCGCGCCAAGTGAATGCCCATGCTCTGCGCGGAAATCTCCGAATCCCGAATGGCCACGAAGGCGCGGCCGGTGGACGAGCGCATGAGGTTGACCACGCCCAGCGTGGCCAGCACCGTGACCACCAGGCAGAGAAAGTAGAACTCGTTGGTGGAATCGAGCTCCCAGCCGAAGAAGCTGGGGTAGTTCACCATCAGGCCCTTGTTGCCACCGGTGAGCGATTCCCAGCGCGCAATCACTTCCTCGACGATGAAGCCGAAGGCCAGCGTGGCCATGCCGAGGTAGATGCCTTTCACGCGCAGCGCTGGCAGGCCCACCACCATGCCCACGGCCGCCGAGAGCAGGCCGGCACAGGCCAGTGCAATCGGAAACGGAATGCCGGCGTTGACCATGATGGCCTGCGTGTAGGCGCCCACGCCAAGGAAGGCCGCGTGGCCGAGCGAGAACAGCCCCGTGAAGCCCGCCAGCACCATGAGCCCGAGGCCCACGATGGAATAGATCAGCACGAAAGTGAGCTGCGCCAGCCAGTATTCCTGGATCACCCACGGCGCTGCCACCAGAAAAAGGCCCAGCAGGCTGTACCAGAACGTGTGCCCGCCGTGTTTGGCGAGCTTGATGTCCTGGTTGTAGTCGGTCTTGAAGATGAATCGCATGACGTGGTGGCCTCAGACCTTCTTGCGCAACTTCTCGCCGAACAAGCCGTTGGGCTTGAGCACGAGCATGAGCAGGACCACCACGTAGGGGGCCACGTCCTTGAAGCCTTCGGGCAGATAGAAGCCCGAGAGCGCTTCGACGATGCCGATGATCAACCCGCCCACGATGGCGCCGGGCAGGCTGCCGAAGCCGCCCACCACCGCCGCAGGGAAGGCCTTGAGGCCGATGAAGCCCATGTTGGCGTGCACAAAAGTAATGGGTGCCAGCAGCAGGCCCGCAATGGCGGCCACGCCCGCCGCCAAACCCCACACCAGGCCGTTGAGCCGCTTCACCGGAATGCCCATGTAGTAGGCCGCCAGCTGGTTCTGCGACGACGCCTGCATGGCGACGCCGAGCTTGCTGTAGCGGAACATGGCAAACAGGCCGGCGCACAGCAGCGCGGTGGAGCCGATCACCACCACCTGTTCGGCCGACACCACCAGCCCGCCCATGCGCAGCACCTCGTTGGCGTAGGGCACCGGCAGCGTGTGGGTTTCGGTGCCGATGTCCGGGATCATGGTGATGAGCCCGCGCAGCACATAGCCGACACCGATGGTGAGCATGACGATGGAAAACGCCGGCTGCCCCAGGATGGGGCGAATCACCACGCGTTCGAGCACCACGCCGAACAGGCCCATGCCGATGATGGCCGCCGGCACCGAAAGCCAGAACGGAAAGCCCAGCATGGTCATGGCCGCCAGACCGAAGAAGGCGCCGACCATCATGAGGTCGCCCTGGGCGAAGCTCACCGTTTCGGTGGCCTTGTAGATCAGCACGAAGCCCAGCGCGATGAGTCCGTAGATACATCCCTGGGCCACGCCGCTGATCAGCAGCTGCAGCAATTGCACTCGATGTCTCCTGTGTGTTCTTGGTCGCCGTGGCGGCGGGGTTTGCTGCAAACTCTGTTGCAATCTGCCCAGCAGGTGAGCGCAATTTATAGCTGTCTTGCATGAGACTGCCGCTAGGGGTTGTCCCCCATCGGGAGTCGCGGACGCGCCATCAAGATGAAGTCCACCATGAAATCCATTCGAATCGGCGCCGGCCTCGGGTTCTACGGCGACAACTGGGAGCCTGTGGCCGCGAGCATCGAGCGCGGTGGTGTGCAGTTCATTGCCAGCGACCACCTGGCCGAACTCACCCTGGCGATCCTGCAGAAAGACCGGCAGCGCGACCCGGCGCTGGGTTACGCGCGCGACGTGGTGCCCATGCTCATGAAGCTCTGGCCGCTCATGCGCGAGCGCGGCGTGCGCTTTGTGTGCAACGCCGGTGGCCTGAACCCGCACGGCGCGGCGCAGGCGGTGCTGGCGGCCTATGCCCTTAAGGGCTGGAAGGCGCGCGTGGCGGTGGTGAGTGGCGACGACGTGTTGCCTCGCCTGCAGGACGAAGCCGCGCCAGCCGGCGACTTCGCCCACCTGTTCACCGATGAACCGGTGGCGCAGGTGCGCAGCCGCCTGGTGTTCGGCAACGCCTACCTCGGTGCGCGGCCGATCGTGCAGGCGCTGGACGAGGGCGCCGACATCGTGATCACCGGCCGTGTGGCCGATGCGGCGCTGCTCCTCGGCCCGCTGGTGCACGGCCTGGGCTGGAAACTCGATGGCGCCACGCGCAGCGAAGACCTGGACCGGCTGGCGCAAGGCCTCACCGTGGGCCACTTGCTGGAATGCTCGGGCCAGGGCAGCGGCGGCAACTTCGGCAGCCAGGGCGCCTGGCAGGCCATTCCGGACCTCGCGCACATCGGCTACCCGATCGCGGAAGTGTGGGAAGACGGCAGTGCGCTCATCACCAAGGCGCCGGGCACGGGCGGGCGCGTGAACTTCGACACCGTGCGCCAGCAGCTGCTGTACGAAGTGCACAACCCGCACGCCTACTTTTCGCCGGACGTGGTGCTCGACATGGGCGGCATTCAGTTGAAGGACGAGGGTGACGATCGCGTGCGGCTCACCGGTGCGCGCGGCACCGCGCCCACCGACACGCTCAAGGTGGTGGCGGGTTTTCGCGATGGGTACAAGGCCGAGGTCACCTGGGGGTTCTCGTGGCCCGATGCCTGGGACAAGGCGCAGGCTGCGCAGAGCACCATCCGCACCCTGTTGAAAGACAAACGCATCCCACACGACGAGCTGTACGTGGAGTACCCGGGGCTGAACTCGGCGCACGGCGCGCTGGCACCGTTGCCCGCAGCCGACGCGTTGAACCAGAGCAACGAGATCTGGACACGGCTGGTGCTGCGCACACCCGACAAGGCCGCAGCTGATGGCTTTGGCCGCCTGTTTCCCTGGATGGGCCTGAGCGGGCCGGCCTACACCTGCGGTTTCACGGGCTTGCACAACACCAGCGAACTGCTGGGCATCTGGCCGACGCTGATTCCACGTGCCGATGTGGAAGCCGGCGTGAAGGTCGACGTGTTGGGAGCGGCAGCATGAGCTCCCTGCGCATTCCACTGGTGCGCATTGCCCACGCCCGCAGCGGCGACAAGGCCGACTGGGTCGACTTCGGCCTGTTCGCGTGGAACGAAGCCGGCTACCGTTTGCTCGTGCGCGAAGTTACCGCCGAGCGTGTGCAGGCCCATTTCGCGCCCTGGTTGCCCGGCGAGGTGGACGCCTGGCCGCTGCCCAACATCCTGGCGCTGAAGTTCGTGCTGCGCGGCGCGCTGCAAGGCGGTGGTGCGCGCAACCTGCGGCTGGACAACCTGGGCAAGGCGATGGCGGGCGCGCTGTTGCGAATGGAGATCGATGTGACACAGGACGAAGTGAACGAAGCCATGAACCAGCCGCGTGTGGGGGTGTGGCCATGAATGCCGTGACGACAGAGAAATTGGGCGATGTCTGGGTGGTCACCCTCAACCGCCCCGAGGTCCGCAACGCGGTCGACAGCCCGACCGCCCGAACCCTGCACGACACCTTCCTTGCCTTTGAAGACGACGCCGCCGCGAAGGTGGCGGTGTTCCACGGCGCGCACGGTCACTTCTGCGCGGGCTGGGATCTGCAGTACGGCGCGCGCCTGTCCGAGTCGGGCGACACCGGTGGGCTCGATCTCGATTTCGATGCCGACGACACCCGCCCGCTCGGCCCCATGGGGCCGTCTCGGCTGCAGCTCTCCAAACCCGTGATCGCCGCCGTCAGCGGCGCGGCCGTGGCCGGCGGCATGGAGCTTGCGCTTTGGTGCGACATGCGCGTGGTGGAAGAAGACGCGTACTTCGGCGTCTACTGCCGCCGCTTCGGCGTGCCGCTGATCGACGGCGGCACGGTGCGCCTGCCGCGCCTGATCGGCATGGGGCACGCGATGGACCTGATTCTTACCGGCCGCAAGGTGGAAGCGTCAGAGGCACTGCAGATGGGCCTGGCCAACCGCGTGGTGCCCACCGGCCAGGCGCGCGAGGCTGCCATTGCGCTCGCGCGGCAGATCGCCGCCTTTCCCCAGGCCACCATGCGCGCCGACCGCGAGAGCGCATTGCGGCAGTGGGATTTGCCGCTGGGTGAAGCGCTGCACCAGGAATGGGTGCGCGGGCGCGAGCGCATTCCCGATGCACTGGAAGGCGCACGGCGCTTTGCTGCCGGGCAGGGGCGTCACGGGAAGTTCTGAGGGCGCACGATGAAGCGCGCGTGGCTTCTTGCGGGTCTGCTTGCCGCTGTGGGCTTGGCACAGGCGCAGCCCGCACCCGGTGGGTGTGGCGAGGTGGTGCTCATCGATGCGCAACCGGGCAGCACACAGCGCTATGCCTTTCAGCCACCTTCGGGCACTGCGGCGCCTGTCACCTTTCTGCTGCTGCCGGGTGGTGACGGTTACCCGAAGCTGGACGCGCAGGGCTGCGCGCTCCGGCTCAAGGGCAACTGGCTGGTCCGCTCGATGCACCTTTTTCAGGCGGCCGGCTTCGGCACCGCGCTGGTGGACGCGCCCACGGGCTTTCACGGCGAGGACGGTCTGGGGGGTTACCGCGTCGATGCCCGCCACGCGCAAGACCTTGGCCGAGTCATTGCCGATGTGCGGGCGAAAACGCGGGGCGCGGTGTGGGTGCTGGGCACCAGCCGGGGGGCGATCTCGGCGGTGAATGCCGCCTCTCGGCTCACCGGTGAAGCCGCGCCCGATGGTGTGGTGCTGTCTTCGTCGGTGGTGTCCGGTCAGCTGGGCGCGCGCAAACCGTGGGTGGCGCACTCGGTTTTCGATCTGCCGCTGGAGAACATCCGCCAGCCCTTGCTGGTGATGGGCCACGCGGCGGATGCCTGCATCCGGTCGCCGGCTGCGCTCATGGAGCGAATCACGGCGCGCACACAGGGCGTGCGCGAGCAGGTCGTCACGGTCACGGGCGGGCCGGGTGGCGCCCACCTTTCCAGCGTTGACGCCTGCGAAGGTCGGTCCCCGCACGGTTTCATCGAACAGGAGGCCGAAACGGCGGCGGGCATCGCGCGCTTTGTGCGCGGCGGCCGCTATTAGGATCGGGTGCATGCGCGCCCTCGATTCCGAACCTGCTGATGTCCTCGTCCTGCAACACCTGAACGAGGACGGCCCCGGCTATCTGGGCGAGTGGCTCGATGCTCAGGGCATCGCGTGGCATGTGCGCTGCGCCGAGGCCGGGGAAACCTATCCGCCGAGCCTGCGCGGCTACCGGGGGCTGGCGGTGCTGGGCGGCGCGTGGGGCGCCAACGACGACCGGCCCACGCTGCGTCAGGCCGAGGCGCTGATTCGAGAGGCCGACGCGCTGGGCATTCCGGTGATCGGCCATTGCCTGGGCGGCCAGCTGCTGGCGCGGGCTCTGGGTGGGAGCGTGCGGCCGTTGCCCCGGCCCGAAGTAGGCTGGTGGCCGATCGCGCACACGGGCAGTGCGGCGGCGCTCGCGTGGTTTGGCGCCGAGACCGCGCACACGGTGTACCAATGGCACCAGGATGGATTTGTCGACCTGCCGCCGGGCGCCGAGCTGCTGGCCTCATCGCCAGCTTGCGCGCACCAGGCGTTTGCCATCGGCCCGCACCTGGGCATGCAGTTTCACATCGAGATCACGCCGCAGAAGATCGCCATCTGGCTGGACCAGCCGGGTGAGGCCTACCGGGCGAACGTGCCACGCTTCCCGGACAGCGTGCAGGACCCCGCTTCCATGAACGCCGCCACGCCGCGCCATCAGGCCGGCAGCCAGGCGCTGGCCGACCGCATCTACGCCACCTGGCGCTCCCGCTGGACCGGCTGACGGGAGATCAACCCGCCAGGCCCGGCAGGTTCAAACCGTCGCGCGGAATGGGCCGGGGTTTGCCTTCCAGGTCGATCGCCACGTAGGTCAGGCTGGCTTCGGTGACCTTCACGTACTGCCCCTGCGAGAGGAAACGCTCGGCGTACACCTCCACCTGCACCGTGATGGAGGTGCGCCCCACGCGCGTGACGTGGGCGAAGAAGCTCAGGATGTCGCCCACGCGCACTGGTTGCTTGAAGATGAACTGGTTCACCGCCACGGTGGCCATGCGCCCGCGCACGTAACGGGCCGGCAGCACGGCACCGGCCAGGTCGACCTGCGCCATGACCCAGCCCCCGAAGATGTCGCCGTTGGCGTTGCAGTCGGCTGGCATGGGAATGACCTTGAGCACCAGTTCCCGGTCTTTCGGCAGGGTGGTTTCGGGGTTCGGGCTTGATTCGAGTGACATGGGCACAATCTCTGGACGACGATCTCCATTCTCCTGCATGCGCCCCGATTCCTCCGCCCAACCCGCCATCGCCTTGCCCGCTAGCCCCGGCGCGCCCAATTCGAAGGCGGCTCCACGGTCCGACTGGGCCACCCTCAAGCGCCTGTTGCCCTACCTCTGGCAATACAAGGTGCGCGTGGTGCTGGCGCTGGCCTTCATGGTGGCGGCCAAGATGGCCAACGTGAGCGTACCGCTGCTGCTCAAGCAGCTGGTGGATGCCATGACCATCAAACCGGGCAGCGCGGAAGCGCTTCTGGTGGTGCCGCTGAGCCTGCTGCTGGCCTATGGCCTGCTGCGTTTGTCCACCAGCGTGTTCACCGAACTGCGCGAACTCGTGTTTGCCAAGGCCACCGAAGGCGCCACGCGCAGCATCGCGCTGCAGGTGTTCGGCCACCTGCATGCGCTGAGCCTGCGCTTTCACCTGGAACGCCAGACCGGTGGCATGACGCGCGACATCGAACGCGGTACGCGCGGCGTGCAGTCGCTCATTTCCTATTCGCTCTACAGCATCATCCCCACGCTGATCGAGGTGGCCATGGTGCTGACGCTGCTAGGCACGCAGTTCGACATGGGCTATGTGTGGATCACGCTGGTGGCGCTGGTGCTGTACGTCACCTTTACGGTGATCGTGACCGAGTGGCGCACGCAGTTCCGCCGGCAGATGAACGAGCTCGAATCCACCAGCCAGAGCCGCGCCATCGACTCGCTGCTGAACTACGAGACCGTGAAGTATTTCAACAACGAAACCTTTGAAGCGCGGCGCTACGACGAGGCGCTGGAAAAACTTCGCCGCGCCCGCATCAAGAGCCAGACCACGCTGTCCATGCTCAACGCGGGGCAGCAACTGGTGATCGCCGTGGCGCTGGTGCTCATGCTGTACCGCGCCACGCAGGGCGTGGTCAGTGGTGAGCTCACGCTGGGCGACCTTGTGATGGTCAACGCCTTCATGATCCAGCTCTACATTCCGCTGGGCTTCCTGGGGGTGCTCTACCGCGAGATCAAGCAAAGCCTGACCGACCTGGACAAGATGTTCGTGTTGCTGGAGAAGGAACGCGAAGTGGCCGACGAGCCGGGCGCGCAAGCACTGGCCCTGGCAGGCCCGCCGGCGGTGCGCTTCGAGAACGTGCATTTCTCCTACGAGCCGGCGCGCGAAATCCTGCACGGCATCAGCTTCGAGATTCCGCCCGGCAAAACGGTGGCCGTGGTGGGGCCATCGGGCTCCGGCAAGAGCACGCTGGCAAGGCTTTTGTACCGCTTCTACGACGTGAGCAATGCGGACGAGGGCGGCCGCATCACGCTGGATGGCCAGGACATCAAGGCGGTCACGCAATCGAGCCTTCGCCAGGCCATCGGTATCGTGCCGCAGGACACCGTGCTGTTCAACGACACCATCGAATACAACATCCTCTACGGCCGCCCGGACGCCGGGCACGAGGCGGCGGTGCAGGCGGCGCAGGCCGCGCACATTCACAGCTTCATCGAACGCCTGCCGCTGGGCTACCGCACCATGGTGGGCGAACGCGGTCTGAAGCTCTCGGGCGGTGAAAAGCAGCGCGTGGCGATTGCGCGCACGCTGCTCAAGAACCCACCCATCGTCATCTTCGATGAAGCCACCTCGGCGCTCGATTCGGCCAACGAACGCGCCATTCAGGCCGAACTGAAGACCGCAGCGCGCAACAAGACCACGCTGGTGATCGCGCACCGCCTGTCCACCGTGGTGGACGCGCACGAAATCCTGGTGCTGGTGAACGGCGAGATCGTGGAGCGCGGAGCGCATGCAGATCTGGTGGCTCGTGATGGCGTGTATGCGGGGATGTGGGCGCTGCAGCAGAGCGGGGCTGATTGAACGGAGGGCTGGTGTAACTCCCACCCGTTCGCCCCCCAGCGCCGCTCCATAATCGCGCCCCATGGAAACCAAATGGCTTGAAGACTTCGTGAGTCTTGCGGAAACCCGAAGCTTTAGCCGATCGGCGCAGCTGCGCCACGTCACCCAGCCGGCCTTCTCCCGCCGAATTCAGTCGCTCGAAGCCTGGGCCGGCACCGATCTGGTGGACCGGTCTTCCTACCCCACACGCCTCACGCCGGCCGGCCAGACGCTGTACGACCAGGCGCTGGAGATGCTGCAGGCGCTGCAAAGCACACGCGCCATGCTCCGCGCGCACACCGCCGCAGCGCAGGACGTGATCGAGTTTGCCGTGCCGCACACGCTGGCGTTCACTTTCTTTCCGTCCTGGCTCTCGGGCTTGCGCGAAACCTGCGGTCCGATCAAGAGCCGGCTCATCGCCCTCAACGTGCATGACGCGGTGATGCGGCTGGTGGAGGGCAGTTGCGATCTGCTCATCGCCTACGACCATGCCGCGCAGCCCATTCAGCTCGACGCCGCCCGTTACGAAATGCTGCCCTTGGGCAAGGAACTGCTCGCGCCCTATGTGAAACCCACGCCCAAGGGCGCGCCCATGTACGCGCTGCCGGGCACCGCGGGCCACCCGCAGCCTTACCTGGCCTATGCCCCGGGCGCTTACCTCGGCCGCGCGGTCGACCAGATGCTCAAGCAGAGCAGCACGCCCATGCACCTGGACCGCCTGTACGAAACCGACATGGCCGAAGGCCTGAAGGCGATGGCGCTCGAGGGCCACGGCATCGCCTTTTTGCCCGCCAGCGCGGTGCGCAACGAAGTGGCCGCGCGCAAGCTGGTTTCGGCGGGCGACGGGCTGGAGACGTCGCTGGACATCCGCATCTACCGCGCGCGGCCGCTGGACGCGCAAAAAGGCAAGCGGGCGGTGCAGGTGTTCTGGGACCGGCTTGGCGAGAGCCTGGGCACGCCGGCGGTTTGAGACAATCGGGGCATGAACGCCCCTCGAACCCCGCTCGATAGCCTCACCCTCACGCGCCCCGACGACTGGCACCTGCATGTGCGCGACGGCGATGCGCTCGCCACCGTGGTGCCGCACACCGCCGCGCAATTCGGCCGCGCGATCATCATGCCCAACCTCAAGCCGCCGGTGACCACGGCGGCGCAGGCCATCGCTTACCGCGACCGAATCCGTGCCGCCGTGCCGGCCGGCTTGAGTTTCGAGCCGCTGATGACGCTCTACCTCACCGACAACCTGCCGCCCGACGAGATCGCGCGGGCGAAGGACGCGGGCGTGGTGGCCCTGAAGCTTTACCCGGCAGGCGCCACCACCAACAGCGATGCCGGCGTGACAGACATCCGCAAGACGTACAAGACGCTGGAAGCCATGCAGCGCGCCGGCCTGCTGCTGCTGGTGCACGGGGAAGTCACTTCGCCCGACATCGACCTGTTCGACCGCGAGGCCGTGTTCATCGAAGAACAGCTCATTCCGCTGCGGCTCGATTTTCCGGAGTTGAAGATCGTGATAGAGCACATCACCACGAAGGAGGCCGCGCAGTACGTGAGCGAAGCGGGTCGATTCACCGCCGCCACGCTCACCGCGCACCACCTGCTGTTCAACCGCAACGCCATCTTCACCGGCGGTATCCGTCCGCACTACTACTGCCTGCCCGTGCTCAAGCGCGAGACGCACCGCCAGGCCCTGCTGGCTGCGGCCACCAGCGGCAGCGACCGCTTCTTCCTGGGCACCGACAGCGCGCCGCACCCGGCGCACCTGAAGGAGCACGCCATGGGCTGCGCTGGCTGCTACACCGCGCACGCCGCCATCGAGATGTACGCCGAGGCCTTCGATTCGGTCAACGCGCTTCACCAGCTCGAAGGCTTCGCCAGCGTCCACGGCCCGGCCTTCTACGGCCTGCCGCGCAACACCGGCACCATCACCCTCCAGCGCGAAAGCTGGACCACACCCGAGAGCTTCCGCTTCGGCCAGGCGGATCTGAAACCGCTGCGCGGCGGCGAGGCGCTGCCGTGGAGGCTGGTGGCCTGACGCCCCGGATCGACTGGAACGCGCCGTGGCTCGCGCCGCTGGCGCACCACGGCAAGGCGGTGTCGCTCGCCATCGACCGGGGCCAACCGCTGCCACACGCGCTCGGCGCCCAACCCGCTTGCCCGGTGCGTTTCGTCCCGCAAGAAGCACTGCCGCCCGGCGTGGCCTACGAGCAGTTCATTTTCGACACTGCTCAGGTGCCCACCCGCGAGAACCTGCACGACTTTCTCAACGGCCTGTGCTGGCTGCGCTTCCCGCTCGCCAAACAGCGCTTGAATCGCCTGCAGGCGGCGGAGATCGGGGCGGTGGGCGTGGGCGCCGTGCGCGGAGCGGTGCGCGACGCCCTCACGCTTTTCGACGAAAACGCCGCGCTGCTGCAAGCGCCCGATGCGATCTGGCAAGCGCTGCTGGCGCGCGACTGGCGGGCGCTGTTCGTCACGCACCGCGCGCTGTGGGCAGAGGCCCGGCTGGTGCTCTTCGGCCATGCGCTGATGGACAAACTGGTGGCGCCGTACAAGTCCATCACCGCGCACGTGTTCCGCGAGCCGGTTCCTCTCTTGCTGGGCGATGAACTGGCCAGGTGGGACGCCTGGCTGGCCGACCGGCTGGATGCGCCGACCCTGGCGTGCAAGCCGTTCACGCCGCTGCCGGTGCTGGGAGTGCCCGGTTGGTGGCCTGCGAATGAAGCCCCCGGTTTCTATGACGATCCGTCCGTGTTCCGGCCGCCGCGCGCTTGATTTCCGGGCCCGTGGCCCCATACTGGTTTCTCGGTATCATGCGCCGTCCCGAAGGGGGCTGCACCTGGTGCCGACACCCCCGAAGCATCGGGAACCTGGATGATCCGGAAGGATCAGAAGCGCAGCCGGCGACCCACCGCCGCTGCAACAACGGAGAAAACATGAAGCGCATCCTGCTGTTTGTTCTGACCAACTTCGCCGTCATGGCGGTGCTGTTGATCACCACCCGCATCCTGGGCGTGGACCGGTTTCTCACAGCCAACGGGCTGAACATGACGGCGCTGGCCGGGTTCTCGCTCGTCATCGGTTTTGGTGGCGCCATCATCTCGCTGCTGATCAGCAAGCCCATGGCCAAGTTCAGCACCGGCGCGCGCGTGATCAACCAGCCGCAAACGGCCGACGAGGCCTGGATCGTGGAAACCGTGCGCCGCTTTGCCGACAAGGCCGGCATCGGCATGCCCGAGGTCGCCATCTTTGAAGGCGCGCCCAACGCGTTCGCCACGGGTGCGTTCAAGAACTCGGCGCTGGTGGCGGTGTCCACCGGTCTGCTGCAGAACATGACGAAAGAGGAAGTCGAGGCCGTGATTGGCCACGAAGTGGCGCACGTGGCCAATGGCGACATGGTCACCATGACGCTGATCCAGGGCGTGATGAACACCTTTGTGGTGTTCCTCAGCCGCCTCATCGGCTACGCGGTCGACGCCTTCCTGCGCCGTGGCAGCGACAGCAACTCCGGTCCAGGCATCGGCTACATGATCACCACCATCGTGATGGACATCGTGCTCGGTTTCCTCGCGGCCATCATAGTGGCCTGGTTCAGCCGCCAGCGCGAGTTCCGCGCCGACGCGGGCGCCGCCGGCCTGATGGGCCGCAAGCAACCCATGATCAACGCGCTGGCCCGCCTGGGTGGCCTCACCCCCGGTGAGCTGCCGAAGACCATGCAGGCGCTGGGCATCACGGGTGGCCTGGGCAAGCTGTTCTCGACGCACCCGCCGATCGAGGAACGGATCGCGGCACTGCAAAAGAGCTGAACACCGTCGGCGGAACAAAGAAAAAGCGACCCTCGGGTCGCTTTTTTTCTTGGGGATTTCGCCTCTCAGCGTTGCCGGTCCCAGCGGTTGTCGTTGTTGTTGCCGCGGTGGTTGTCCCAGCGGTTGTTGTCGCGGTGGTCGTGGCGGTCATGGCGCCGGCCATCGTCGCGGCGCGGGTCGTAATAGCCCGGGCCCCAACGGTAACCATGGATCGGCACCACGGCTTGTCCGCCGTAGGGGTAGTACTGCGTGCCGATGGTGATGCGGGTGGTGGGCTCCACGTATTGCACCTGCGGGCGATAAGCCGGGTAGGTCACGACCGGTGGCGGGGGTGGCATGGCGTCTGCCGGCGTCACGTTCAGGCGCACAAAGCGGCCAGGGTCCTGCGGCATCTGCACGCGGTACTGGCGGCCAGCGTATTCGTAGACCACGTCGTAGGAAACCGGGCGGTTTTCGTAGTAGGTCTGCGTGCTGCACTGGCGGTAGGTTTCGGTCTGGGGCTGACCGGGGCCTTCGACGCGGTTGCCGACGATGGCGCCACCGATCAGGCCGATCACCGTGGCGGCGGCTCGGCCGCTGCCGTTGCCGATGGCATTGCCCATGGCGCCGCCGGCGATGCCGCCGATGAGCGCGCCGGCGCCAGACTTCTGGCCCTGGTAGGTCACGCTTTCATCGCTGCAGACCTCACGTGGCACGGCCACTTGCTGGATCACCGGCGTGCTGCTGATGACGCGGCCTTGTTCTTCCTGAGCCTGTGCGAGGCCACTGCCGGCCAAGGCAAGCAGGCCGGTCATCACGGGAATCAGAGCGGGGGTTTTCATGGGGGAACTCCTGATGGGGGTAGTCTGAACTCTGCGCCCGCTGTGTCAAGCCGGCATGCGCTCTTTGTAAATATTCGTTGCAGCTTCGTGAGAAATGCCCAGCAGGTCACACGCCAGCGCTTCCGCCACCTTCAGGCCGTCCACGCCAGCCGAAAGAATGCCCCCCGCATAGCCGGCGCCTTCGCCGGCCGGGTAGAGGCCGCGCGTGTTCAGGCTCTGGTGGTCGGCGCCGCGCGTGATGCGCAGCGGCGATGAAGTGCGGGTTTCCACTCCGGTGAGCACGGCGTCTGCCATGTCGTAGCCCCGGATCTTGCGGCCGAACACCGGCAACGCCTCGCGCATGGCCTCGATGGCGTAGGCGGGCAGGGCGGGCGCCAGATCGCCAAGGTTCACCCCCGGCTGGTACGACGGCTCCACGGCGCCGAGCGCGCTGGAGGCCTGCTGTTTCAGGAAATCCCCCACCAGTTGCCCGGGCGCGTTGTAGTTGTTGCCGCCGAGCTGGTAGGCGCGGGCCTCGAGCGTTCGCTGCAGCACGATGCCGGCCAGGGGGTGTGTCGTGCCCTGTCGTGCCAGTGTGCGGGCCTGGTCGGCGTAGCGTGAACCATCCACCTCGCCGAACGCAGCGGCCCAGAGCGGCTGATCCTGTGGAAAAGTCAACGGGAAATCGGCGGGCTCGATGCCCACCACCAGGCCCGCGTTGGCGTTGCGCTCGTTGCGCGAGTACTGGCTCATGCCGTTGGTCACCACGCGGCCGGGCTCGGAGGTGGCGGCCACCACCATGCCGCCCGGGCACATGCAGAAGCTGTAGACCGTGCGCCCGTTCTTTGCGTGGTGCACCAGCTTGTAGTCGGCTGCGCCCAGCAGCGGGTGCCCGGCGTGTCGGCCCCAGCGCGCGCGGTCGATCAAGCCCTGCGGGTGCTCGATGCGAAAGCCCACCGAGAACGGCTTGGCTTCCATGAACACGCCCGCGTCCCACAGCTGCGCAAAGGTGTCGCGCGAGCTGTGGCCTGGCGCCAGCACCACGCGCCGCGCCGCCAGCTTGAACGATTCGCCGGTGTCCAGGCGCTTCACGCTCAGCGCGGCCACGCGTTGCGCCGCACCTTCGGGAGCCAGCTCGAATCCCTGTACCTGGTGCTGGAAGCGGATCTCACCGCCGAGCGCAACGATCTTCTCGCGCATGGCCTCGACCACGCGCACCAGCTTGAAGGTGCCAATGTGCGGGTGCGCGGTGTAAAGAATTTCGGGTGGCGCGCCGGCTTCAACAAACTCGTGCATGACCTTGCGGCCCAGAAAACGCGGGTCTTTGATCTGGCTGTAGAGCTTGCCGTCGGAAAACAGCCCGGCACCCCCTTCGCCATACTGCACATTGCTTTCGGGGTTGAGCACATGGCGGCGCCACAGGCCCCAGGTGTCTTTGGTGCGTTCGCGCACCGGCTTGCCGCGCTCGAGCACGATCGGCTTCAGCCCCATCTGTGCCAGTGCCAGCGCGGCGAACAGGCCGCAGGGTCCGAGCCCCACCACCACGGGCCGATCGGCTTCGTCGGTCGGCCAGTTCGCAGGCGCGCGCCCGGGCGGGTGCCATGCCATGTCGGGTGTGGGTTGCACATGCGGCTTGCCCGCGTGTTGCGCCAGCAACGTGGCTTCCTGCGCCGGGTCGCCCAGCGCCACATCGACGATGTAGACCGCCAGCAGGTCCGCCTTGCGCGCGTCGAAACTGCGTTTGAAAACCTGCAGTTCCGCAATGGCTTGTCTGTCGATGCCCAGGGCGGCAGCCGCCAGTTTCGTCAGCGCGTCCACGGGGTGCGGTGGCGGTTCGCGGTCGAGGTCGGTCTCGGCGGGTGCGTCGGCAGCGCGGCGGTGTTCCGCTGGCACGTCGGCCAGCGGCAGCTTGAGTTCGGAGAGTCGGATCATGTGTCGTGGGGCTTGTGTTGATCAAGCAGATGACGGAGGCCGCGTATTGTCGCCAATGCCTGGTCGATCCAGGCGGTGCCTCTAAATAACCCGGGTAAAAATAATAAACCCGGGTATAATTCAGCGCATGACTGCCTCCAGCTCCCCTTCCTGCACCGCCTTCCTGGGCGCGCGCCGCGTGGCCTTCGGCACCTATGAAGCCGTCGCGAAAACCCTCGCTTCGCTCGACCCCTCCGCCGGTGGGGTGCTGGTCTTCGACGACGCCACCGGTGCGCAGGTCGATCATCCCTGGCCACCGGGTTACCCCGAGTTGCCCAGCAGAGCGGCCTCCCCCCCAGTGCCGGCGACCGGGCCGCAAGTCGGGCGGCCGCGCATGGGCGTGGTGGCGCGCGAGGTGACCCTGTTGCCGCGCCACTGGGAATGGCTGGCGCAACAACCCGGTGGCGCGTCAGCAGCGTTGCGGCGCCTGGTCGAGGAAGCCCGTCGCGTCCATGGGGATCGCGATGGCCAGCGGATCGCCAAGGAGCGGGCTTACCGCTTCATGAGCGCCATTGCGGGCGGTTTCGCGGGCTTTGAGGAAGCGTCGCGCGCGCTCTTCGCCCAGGACGCCGAAGCCTTTGCTCAGCGCATCGCAGACTGGCCACCCGACGTGCAGGCGCATCTGTCCTGGCTGGCCCGAGACGCCTTCGCACTCGCGGTCTGACGTTCAACGTTTCTTTTCTGGAATCACATGGTCCCGCAGCACCCTGTCCAGCGCCCGCTCTGGCGCGTCTACCTCGTTTTTCTCCTGCCCATGGTGTTGTCCAATATCCTGCAGGGGCTGTCGGGCACGATCAATGGCATCTATATCGGCCAGATGCTGGGCACGCACGCGCTGGCGGCGGTCTCGGGCATGTTCCCGATCGTTTTCTTCTTCATTTCGCTCGTGATCGGCATCGGCGCGGGCGCGTCGGTGTTGATCGGCCAGGCCTGGGGTGCGCGCGAACCGCACAAGGTGAAAGCCATTGCGGGCACCGCACTGGTGCTGGGTGGCTTGATCGGCCTCGTCGCGGCTGGGCTGGGCTTGCTGGTGGCGCGCCCTGCCATGCAGGCGCTGGGCACGCCGCTGGATGTGATCGACGACGCCGTGGCCTACGCCCGCGTGGTGCTGCTCATCATGCCGCTGCTGCTGGTGTTCATTCTGTTCACCCAGTTGCTGCGCGGCGTGAGCGACACCGTGTCGCCGCTGCTGGCGTTGCTGCTGTCGACCACGCTGGGCTTGCTGCTCACGCCGGCGCTTATCAAGGGCTGGCTGGGTCTGCCGCCGCTGGGCATTCAAAGTGCGGCCTACGCGGGGCTGGTGTCCTACGCCGTGGCGCTGGGTTTTCTGGTGTGGCGGCTGCGCCGCCTGCGTCACGTGCTGGCGTTCGACCGCGAGTTGCTGGCCGCCTTGAAGCTGGACCGCGCCATCCTCGCCAAAGTGATGCGCATCGGTCTGCCCACGGGCTTGCAGATGGTGGTGATTTCCCTGTCGGAGCTGGTGATCCTGGCGCTGGTGAACGGCCACGGCTCTCAGGCCACGGCAGCGTATGGCGCGGTCACGCAGATCGTGAACTACGTGCAGTTCCCGGCACTGTCGATTGCCATCACGGCGTCGATCCTGGCGGCGCAGTCCATCGGAGCGGGCCGGGTCGACCGCCTGGGCGCGATCCTGCGCACCGGGCTGTGGCTCAATGCGGCGCTCACCGGCGGCCTGGTGCTGCTGGGTTATGCGCTCTCGCACAGCCTGCTGGGCCTGTTCCTCACCGAGCCCGGGGTGCGCGTGCAGGCCGAGCAATTGCTCCACATCATGCTGTGGAGCATCCTGGCCTTCGGCTTCCAGGCGGTGGTGGGCGGCATCATGCGCGCCAGTGGCGTGGTGCTCGTCCCCATGGCGATCTCCATCTTCTGCATCCTTGGCATCCAGCTCCCTGCGGCCTACGCGCTCGACGCCTACATGGGCTTGCCGGGTGTGTGGGTGGCATTTCCGGTGGCCTATGTGGCCATGCTCGTGCTGCAGACGGCCTACTACCGGCTGGTGTGGCGCCACCGCAAGATCGAGCGCCTCGTCTGAGCGATTCCGAACGCAGGGGATAATCGCGCGGTGAAGCGCACCAGGCCGTCGCTGGCACGATACCCCGAAAGGGAGTGCTGGAGGAACGTCCGGACTGCACAGGACAGCGTAGGAGGTAACACCTCTCCACCGACAAGCTCTGAGAGTTCGCTCGATGGGCCCTAAGGTGAGGATCAGAGCAACAGAGACGAGCCGATTCAGTTCGGGTGAAACGGGCAATCTCTACGCGCAGCAATACCAAATAGGCCAGCGTTGACGTGGTTCCGCGGAGCTGGCGGGTAGGTAGCACCGAGCCGGGGGGTGACCCCCGGCCCAGATGAATGGCGGTCACATCCGGAGCAATCCGGATGCACAGAATCCGGCGTAACGGTGCGCTTCACACTTTTTCTGCCACTCAGGGCTGCCGATCGCGCACGTACACGATCGCCTCCGCCCGCGTGCGCACGCCCAGCTTGTCGAAGATGCTCGACACCTGGTTGCGCACCGTCTTCTCGCTCTTGTTCAACCGCTGCGCGATGGCGGGGTTGTCCAGGCCAAGGGCCACGAGGTGCAAGACCTCGCGCTCGGCCAGCGTCAGCGCCGCACCGCCGGCGTCTTCGGCCGCATCGACCTTCGCGGTGCCCAGAAAGGCACGCAGCTCCGCCAGGAAAGTGGACCACGCCGGCTCGGTGTCCAGCAGCACGTGGTTGTCGCTGTCCAGCGGCACGAAGCGAGCCCCCGGGATCAGCGCGGCCAGCCGCAGCCCTTCGTCGAACGGCACGCGCGCATCGCCACGCGCATGCAGCACCAGCGTGGGCACGCGCAACTGGCGCGCCAGGTCGGTCACGTCGACGCGGTGGAACGCATCGAGCGTGCGGGCAGCGTTCTCGGGGCTGGCGGTCAGGCGCTCCAGTTCGTTCCACCACTGGTGCTGCGCTGGCGTGCCGCCTGGGATGAACTGGTTGGTGAACACCTGGCGGAAGGCCGCGTTGTCGCGCCCCCAGCCCAGGCGAATCAGGTTGACCAGGGTCTCGGCTTCCAGCCGCTCGGCGTCGCTGGTGGCGCGTTGCAGTGCGCCGCGCGCGTAGGCGCCGGGCAGGACGAGGTGCGACACTTTGTCGGGGTGGCGCACCGCGTAGGCGATCGCCACTGCGCCGCCTTGCGACATGCCGATCAGCGGGAAGCGGCGCAGGCCCAGGCTGTCGACCACGGCTTCGAGGTCGCCGACCCAGGCGTCGAGCGAGAAGTCGGCCACCGAGCTGTCGGACAGGCCGCAGCCGCGCTGGTCGTAGCGGATGTAGTAGTGGTCGCGGGCGAGTTCGGCCAGCCAGGGTCGCCAGACCGGGCTGTGCAGGTCGTGCTCGACATGGCTCAGCCAGTGCGCGGCACGCAGCAGCGGCGGGCCAGAGCCGATCGACGCGATCGCGATGCGCGTGCCATCGGTCGCGGTGCAGAAGCGCAGGCTCTGACGCGGGTTCGAGGGCGGACGCTGAACAGCGGGCATGCGCGATTGTCTCGCGCCTGGGTCGTCCGTCCCATGCCATGGAGCCTGCGATCTCCCCCGCTGAGGGATGCGGGACATCCGCCTCATGCGCCGGCGCTCGCACCGGTGAATCCTTGGCTCACGTCGACACGACGGATCCCACCCGAAAGGAAACACCATGGAAACCCAAGCCATTCCCCTGGACATCTCTCGCTACGCGAGGACCATCGAAGTCTCGAAACGCATCCGCTGGGACATCGATCACGATGTGATCCGCGGCCGCAGCTTCGATCTGGACCACACCTTCCTGCCCGACGGGCTGTCGCTGGCCGACGAATTGGCCTTCCTGAGCCCGGCCGAGCACCGCTTCCTGAGTCAGGTGCAGGGCCGCACCTACGCCAACATGTTCGGCGTGGTCGAGCGCTTCATCGGCGCGAAGATGCTGGAGGTGAGCCGCGACCACTGGCTTGGCGACCAGACCGCGCTGGAAGCCCTGGTGCGCTTCACCGACGAGGAGCTGAAACACCAGGAGCTGTTCCGCCGCATCGAGTTGCTGGTGGGCGCCGACATGCCGGCGGGCTACCGCTTCGACGTGTCAGCCAACGATGTGGCCGCCTTCGTGCTGGGCAAGTGCACCTGGGCCGTGCTGGCGCTGACCTGCCACATCGAGCTGTTCTCGCAGGCGCACTACCGCGCCAGCATCGACGCCGCGCCAGACCTGTCGCCGCTCTTCAAGGATGTGTTCCTGTTCCACTGGAAGGAGGAATCGCAGCACGCGATCATCGACGAGCTGGAATGGCAACGTGAAGACGCCAGACTGGCGTCCGAAGCAGAACGCGATGCGGCGGTGGACGACCTGATCGCACTGGTCGGCGGCGTCGACGGCATCCTGCAGGCGCAGGCCCAGGCCGATGCGACGTACTTTTTGACAACCATCGGAATGGCCGGACACAGCGAGCGCGCCGAGCAGATGAACGCCACGGTGCTGAAGGCCTACCGCTGGCAGTACATCGTTTCCGGCACCCTGGAGCCGCGCTTCCAGACACTGCTGGGCAGACTGGTGAGTTCAGCGCAGATGGCACGCATCCAGGCCGCGCTGGCGCCGCTGAGCTACGCGGTACCGGCGCGCGCGGAGGCGATGAACGCGATGAGAGCCACGGTGCACTGAGGCCTCAAGCGCGTGGCTGACCTGCGTGGCGAGGAAGTTGCGAGGGCAGGATGCAACGTCAGGCTTCCGGGCTGTCGGTGTCGGTGCCGCCCCTCTTCAGCCAGACCCCGATGAGCGCGGCCGCCAGCGTGAAGACGCAGGGCCGCCCTCAGAAGTGGGAAGCGGCCTTGGCGAATTGGGAGTACCGGTTGGTGGACTTGGGCATGTCGGGCCTCGATGGCGGTCAGAGGTTGAAGCCGCCCAGGCTCTGGATGCGTTCCACATGCGCCATGAGCGAGCGCTTGGCCACCGGCCACAGGCGTTCGGGTACATCGTCGTAAGCGAGCTCTACCCAGTCGTCGGGCGAACCTTCGGGCAGGGCTTGCAGCGCGCGGGCCACTTTCGCTTCGCGCTTCAAGCGGTGCGCCTTGAGTTGCGCGATCGCGGCGCGTGCGCCACCTTCCGCGGGCGCCGAAGGGTTGTTTTCGCTTCGCCGCAGATCGCCAAGCACATAGCCGTGCGCGGGCAATATGAATTCGATGCCGTGCCGCACGCAGGCCGCGTCGAGCTTGTCGAGCGAATCGAGGTAGGCGCCCATGTTGCCGTCGGGTGGGTCGATCACCGTGGTGCTGCCGTTCAAGATGTGGTCACCGGTGAAGAGCAGGCCGTCTTCTACCAGCGCGAGGCACAGGTGGTTGGCGGCGTGGCCCGGCGTGTGCAGCACCTCCAGCGTGTGCGACACCATGCCGTGCCCCGCTTGCCCCACCAGCATGATCTGCTCGCCATCCGAAAGCGAGCGCTCGGGCGAGAAACGGCTGTTCTCGCGCGCGGTGGCGGCACTGGGCAGACCCAGGATGGGTGGCCGGGCCAGGCCCGCGTCGGTGCACAGGGCCTGCAGGCGGGGTGCACCGGGGGAATGGTCGGGGTGCGAATGGGTGCACACGATGGCGTTGATGCGGCCACCGGTCGCGCGCCACAGGCGTTCGATGTGCTCGGGCTCGTCGGGGCCGGGGTCGATCACCACATGGCCGCTGGCCGGATCGCCCACGATGTAGCTGTTGGTGCCGGGTCCTGTCATGTAGCCGGGGTTGGGCGCGGTCAGGCGTTGCACGTTCTTGAGCAGTTGCACCGGCTGATCGTGCTGCCAGTCCAGCGTGTGCACGATCTGGCCGTCAGGGCAGACCATGGCGAGTTCACCGAAGGGCGCCTCGTGTTCCATGTGGCGCGACTCGGCGCCATGCGTGAGGCCTGCGCGTGGGCAGCTGGTCCACAGCGGTTCGTCATTTTCGGCACAGGCGTCCAGCACTCCCTGCACATCCGCATAGGCCTGCAGCCGCTCCAGCGTGCGGATGGTGGGGAAGATGATGAAGAAACCACCGGCCTTGTGGCGTTCCAGCGCGTCGGCCGGGCGCACCCAGCAAGGCTCGAACTGCTCGGCTTCATCGGCCACCGGGGCCTGGCCCTCGGGCATGCGCGCCACGAGGAAAGGCACGTCGAAACGGCGCGGCAGGTCGCGGTCGGTGATCCAGTGCGCCAGCACGAACACACCGGCACCGTCCAGCGTGAGTCCCCTGGCCTGGCATTGCGCGGCAAACGGAGCCTTGCGGTCGAGCGTGGCGATGTCGCTGTCGTCCACCGGTGTGCCATCGGCCCGGTGCGCCAGCAGCACGCCCAGTTCTTCAAAACTTTCGCGAATGGCCGCAATCGCCTGCGTGAGGTGCAGGTCGCTCTGGGTAGGACGGCGCGAGGCGATGGCGTGCGCCTGCGCGTCGGCCGCGTCGATGCCACCGCCGGGGAACACGTAGGCGCCCGGTGCAAAACTGGCCGTCATCGATCGACGCGTCATCAGCACCTCGATGCCGGGGTTGGCGGCGTCGGTGCTGTCGCGCAGCAGCAGCACGGTGGCGGCGGGGCGAACGGGAACGCTCGGGCGGGGTGGGTGCAGGAGTTGGGTGGGTCGGACCATTTCCGCATTTTGCGGCAAGTGTCCTTATCGCGTTCCGAGCGCAGCCATCTCGGGTGAAAGCCCTTGCCAGGCGACGTCGAAGCCGGCTCGCTCACGCGCGGGTGGCAGCGGTGCGCTGCGCAGGGCCCAGTGCGCGCCCGCCACCACGCTGTCGATCACGGGAATCGGCACCTCGGCCTGTACGAGCGCAGCCATGCCGGCCAGCCCGGCGCCGCCAAGGATGACGGCTTCTACGCCCAACTGGCGCGAGGCGTCGCGGCAGGCCTGGGCCAGCAGGGTGCGCGCGGCCACCGGGTCTGCCGCGAGCTGCGCGCCGGTGGGCGCCACGGTGTGGATGCCGGCGAGTTGCTGAGACTGCCCGAGCGCCTGCGCCAGGCGCTGCAGCATGGGGCCCCAGCGCGCGCCGCCGGTCACGATGGCGTAGCGTCCGTGGCGCGCGGCCTCGATGAACGCAGCCTCGGCCAGACCAGTCACCGGCACCGGGCTGCTCTCGCGCAGGGCCATCAGGCCGGGGTCGCCGAAGCAGCCGATCAGCACGGCGTCGGGGGCACGCGTTTCGCTGACAAGTGCGTGGGCCCAGGCGTCGAGCGCGGCGTGGGACGCCACGGCGTAGCTGGCCTCGTCGGCAATGTAGGGCGAACCGAAGCGGGCGGTGACCGTGCGAACGCTCACATGCAACCCCGCTGCCTGTTGCACATGGGTCTGCAGCAGCTCGCTCACGCTGGCCGAGGTGTTGGGGTTGATGACCAGCAGTTGCCGCATGGCGCGTTCAGAGCGAGGGCGTGAAAAGGCTTTCGAGATCGGGCACCTTGCCGCCAGACGGTGAAAAATCGAGCTGAGACTCCAGCCGGTCCAGGTGGTCGCGCATCAAACGCGCCGCCTCGCGCGCGTCGCGCAGGCGAATGGCGGCGAGCAGCGCACGGTGTTCCACGCAGCCGCAGGCAGTGGCATCGCGCCGCGCCTGCGCATGGCTGCTGCTGTAGGTCATGAGGATGAGCGATGTGCGGGAGACCATCTCGCGCAGGATGCGGCCCATCGTCTGCTGCCCGGCGCGGTCGGCAATGTGCAGGTGGAAATCGCCCGAGAGGCGGATCGCGCGGCGCATCTCGCCGGCTTCCCGTGCCGCTTCCTCGTCGCGAATGCAGCGGCTGAGCAACTGGATGTCGTCGTGCACGGCGCGGTCCACGAAGCGTTCGACCAGTTGCGATTCGATCAGGCGACGCACCTCGAACACCTCGCGCGCTTCCTGCTCGCTGGGCTGGGCGATGGTGGCTCCGCGGTTGGGCGTGAGGGTGACGATGTGCTCATTCGCCAGGCGCACCAGCACCGGTCGGATCAGCGTGCGCGAAACCCCGAAGGCACTGGCCAGGCGGTCTTCCACCAGCTTGGTGCCGGGCGGGAGGCGGTGATCGAGGATGGCGGAGACGACGCGGTCGTAGATGGTGCTGTCGCTCGCCGAGGGAACACCGGTCATTCCGCGCGTCCCTTCTTCTGGCGCTTGCCCAGCCACATCGCCAGCGACACCGCCACCCCCATCACCAGCAGCGAGACCACGGTGGTCACCGTGCCCAGTGCGTAGATGGCTGGCGTGGTCACCTTGGAGGTGAGTCCCTGCAGTTCGAGCGGCAGCGTGTTCACATCGCCGATGGCCTGCGAGGTGCGCGCAATTTCGTCCCAGCTCAGCGTGAAGCCGAACATGCCGATGCCGACCACCGAGGGGCCGATCAGCGGCAGCACGACGTGGCGGAAACCTTGCCAGGGCGTGGCGCCCAGGTCGCGCGCGGCTTCTTCGTAGGCCGGGTTGAAGCGGTTGAACACCGCGAACATGATGAGCAGGCCGAACGGCAGCGTCCAGGTGAGGTGGGCGCCGAGTGCGGAGGTCATGAGGCCCAGCGCGGTGCCGTAATTCTCCAGCGTGCCGGTGGCGCCCATGGCCTCCAGCAGCCATTTGATGCCACCATCGAGCAGACGGAACTGCAGGCCGATGCCGAGCGAAACAATGATGGACGGCATGATCAGGCTCGCCACCGTCAGGTAGAAGAGGGCGTTGCCGCCGCGCAGCGGTTTGCGGAATGCGAGGCCGGCAAGCACCGAGAGCACCACGGTCAACAGCATCACCACGCCGCCCAGCCACAGCGAGCGCAGAAATGCCGCGCCAATGTCCACCGTGCCCAGACCTTCGGCGAGTTTGTAGAACCAGTGCAGCGACACACCTCGCAGCGGAAAGGTGAGGCCGCCTTCGGGCCCCTGGAAGCTGAGCACGAAGATGACGAACATGGGGCCGTACATGAACAGCACGAACAGCGCGAAGACGATCGCCAGCGGCCAGAAGCCGGGCGCGCGGGGTTCTGAAATCCGGCTGGCCATGATCAGAGTTCCTTTCTGATGTCGACCAGGCGCGTCAGGCCCCAGATGATCATGAGCACGATCGCCAGCAGGATCACCGCATTGGCCGCGGCCAGCGGGAACTGCAGGTAAGAGGTCTGCACCTGAATGATCTTGCCTACCGAGGCGATCTGCTGCCCGCCCATCACGCCGATGGTGACGAAGTCGCCCATGACGATGGTGATGACGAAGATCGAGCCGATGATGATGCCGGTCTTGGAGAGCGGCACGATCACGTTCCACAGCGTCTGCCAGCTGCTCGCGCCGCTGTCGCTGGCGGCTTCGAGCAGGCTGCGGTCGATGCGCATCATGCTGTTGAAGATCGGCACGATCATGAACATGGTGTAGAGGTGCACGAACGCGAGCACCACCGAAAAGTCGGAGAACAGCAGCCACTCCACGGGCTCGTTGATCACGCCGATGCCCATCAGGCTCTGGTTGACCAGGCCATTGCGGCCCAGCAGCGGCACCCAGGAAATCATGCGGATGACGTTGGACGTCCAGAACGGCACGGTGCACAGCACGAACAGCAGCGTCTGCATGCCGGGCGAGCGCACGTGGAAGGCGAGGAAATACGCCACCGCGAACCCCACCACCAGCGTGATGCCCCAGACCAGCAGGCAGAACTTGAGTGTGGAGAGGTAGGTGGACAGCGAGACGCAGAAGTCGCCATGCTCGGTGAGCACCGAGCAGCCCTCGAAAATGGCCGCGTAATTGCGCAGCGTGAAGCCGGGAATGAGCTCGTACTCGTTGAAATTCCAGAAGCTCACCATGACGGTGAGCGCCAGCGGAATCAGGAAGAACACCACGAACACCAGCGTGAACGGCGCGGCCTGCCACCAGGCACGCACGGTCTTGATGGGGTTCGTGGTGGTGTTGCTCATGGCATTCAGGCTGCTACGAACTCATTCCACTTGCGAACCATGTACTCGTTCTCGTCCATCACGGCGTTCCAGCAGGCGATGCCACCCATGCGCGCCTCGTAGCTGCCGCCGTCGCGCACCGCGCCGGTCTTGGCCAGCACATCGCCGTTGGGGCTCTTGATGTCTTGCGAGGCGGGTTTGCCTTCCATCCAGTAGGCCCACTCATAGGCTTCCATCTTGGTCTTGGCGGTGTCGAGCACGGCGCTGTAGTAGCCCTGGCGGTTCAGGTAGGCGCCGGCCCAGCCGTCGAGGAACCAGTTGATGAACTCGTAGGCACCATCCTGCTTGCGGCCGCTGAGCGTGGCGGGCAGGCCGAAACCAGCCGCCCAGGCGCGGTAGCCCTCTTTCAGTGGCTGGAAGTTGCAGGCGATGCCCTTGGTGCGCACGGCGGTCACGGCGGGGCTCCACATCGACTGGATCACCACCTCGCCCGAGGCCATCAGGTTCACCGATTCGTTGAAGTCCTTCCAGAGCGCACGAAACTGGCCAGCCTTCTTGGCCTCGATCAGGGTCTTGATCGTCAGGTCGATCTCGGCCTTGGTCATGTTGCCCTTGTCCTTGTACTTGTGGATGCCCTTGGCCTCCACCACCATGGCGGCGTCCATGATGCCGATCGAGGGGATGTTCAGGATCGCGGCCTTGCCCTTGAACTCGGGGTTGAGCAGCTCGGCCCAGCTCTCGATCGGGCGCTTGATCAGGTCGGGGCGGATGCCCAGCGTGTCGGCGTTGTAGACCGTGGGGATCAGCGACATGTACTGCGTGGGCGAGGTCGCGAACTTCTTGCTCTTCTCGCCTTCGAGGTAGATCACCTTCTTGGGCGCCGTGCCCTGGTCACCCACGGTTTTACCGGCCACCGTGCCGGTGGTGAACAGCGGCGTGATCTTGTCGGCTTTCTTGATCTTCTTGGTATCGATGCCTTTGAGGTTGCCCGTGGGCACGATCTTCTTGAGAGAGAAGTACTCGGTGTCGATCAGGTCGAAGCTGTTGGGGGCGGTCACGGCGCGCTTGGTCACGTCGTCGGTGGTCACGGCCACGTACTGGATCTCGATGCCGGTGTCGGCCTTGAACTTCTCGGCGATCGCCTTGTCCTGGTTCACGGCGGTGCCCAGGTAGCGCAGCACGATCTTCTCTTGCGCATGTACGGCGGGCGCGAGCCCCGTGGCCAGGATGCCGGCCATGCCGGCGGTGCCTTGCAGCAGGCTGCGGCGGCTCAGGCCAGCGGCGGCGATGGTGGGCTCTTGATCGGGTTTCGACATGGCAAATCTCCTGCGGTGCGGGTTGGGAAGGAAAGGAAAAAATCCGCCTGGAAAGTCAGGCGTTGAGGGTCGGCGCAAAGCTGTGCGCCTGCCAGGCCGCCCAGCTCAGGCTGACCTGGTCGCCCGGCGCATAGGGGCGCTGGGCAAAACTCGCCTCGGGCAGCATCACCGAGACGTTCTCGCCCGCCTGACCCTCGGCCAGGTGCAGGCCGAGCAGCACATAGCTGCCCTGGTACTCGACATCGTTCACCGTGGCGGGCCAGCCGTTCTCGCCAGCCTCCAGCGGCGCCACGCGTATGTGGTCGTTGCGCACGGCCACCTTGCCCTGCGTCGTCTGCAGCACGTTGTGGCCGCCCATGAACCGCGCCACGAACTCGCTGGCGGGCCGGTTGTAGACCTCGTGCGGCGAGCCGACCTGTTCAATGCGGCCGTGGTCCATGACCACCATGGTGTCGGCCAGCGCCATCGCCTCTTCCTGGGAGTGCGTGACGTGAATGAACGTGAGCCCCAGTTCCTTCTGCCAGCGGCGCAGCTCGGCGCGCATCTGTACGCGCAGGAAGGGGTCGAGCGCGGACAGCGGTTCGTCGAGCAGCAACACGCGCGGCTGCGTGATGAGGGCGCGCGCCAGTGCCACGCGCTGCTGCTGGCCCCCCGAGAGCTCGCCGGGCTTGCGCTGGGCGAGGTGCCCCATGGCCACGCGCTCCAGCAGGTCCTGCGCCTGCCTGTGGCGCGCGTCCTTGTCGATGCCTTTCATCTTCAGGCTGAAGGCCACGTTGTCCAGCGCCGAGAGATGGGGGAACAGCGCAAAGCTCTGGAACATCATGGCCGTGCCGCGCCCAGCGGCTGGCAAGTGGGTGATGTTGCGGTTCTCCAGCAGGATGTCGCCGCTGGTGGTGCTCTCGTGCCCGGCGATCATGCGCAGCGTGGTGCTCTTGCCGCAGCCCGAAGGCCCCAGCAGACAGCAGTAGCTGCCACTGGCAATGCGCAGGTTGATGCTGTCCACCGCCACGCTGCCTGCGGCGTACTGCTTGGTCAGCGCGATCAGTTCAATGCCGGCGGCCTGGGGCGTGGGATCGTTCATGACGATCGCTGTTTGCATAAGCCGTGCCAGCCGTTTTGTACGCACTTTTCTTCAGATTGCGTACAGAAAAGCACCCCGTTTGTGCGCAGTGTTGCGGGACCGGCGCCGTTCAAGTCATCGCGGTGCGCCCGCTGTGCACCAGCTTGTGGCCCCGCGCCAGTGCGGTGCGCGCCAGACGGGCTGGACGGATAATCCCGTCCATGCACATCCGATTCACCAAGATGCAGGGCGCGGGCAACGATTTCGTTGTGCTCGACGAGACGCAGGGACGCCTGGGCCTGAGCGCGGCCCAGTACCGTTTCCTGGCCGACCGGCATTTCGGTGTCGGCGCCGACCAGATCCTGAGCGTGCGGCCTTCGCCGGGCGCGGGGCTGGATTTCGAATACGCCATTCACAACGCCGACGGTGGCGAGGTGGAGCACTGCGGCAACGGGGCTCGCTGCTTCGTGCGCTACGTGCACGACAAGGGACTGAGCCAGAAGAACCCGCTGCGCGTGAAGGTGATCAATGGCGAGCTGGAACTGCGCATGCACGGCGACGGCCGAGTGACAGTGAACATGGGGCCGCCGGTGTTTGAACTCGATCGCGTTCCTTTCCTGGCCGAGGGCTTCCAGCCCGAGCCCATGGGCGACTTCGAGCGCTGGCCGCTGGCGCTGCCCTACGCCGGCGATGTGCCGGTCGCGGTGCTCTCCATGGGCAACCCCCACGCCGTGCTGCTGGTGGAAGACGTGCAGACTGCGTCGGTGCAGGCCTGGGGTCCGTGGATCGAATCGCACGAACGCTTTCCCCAGCGCGTGAACGCCGGCTTCCTGCAGGTGGTCAACCGCGGCGAGGTGCGCCTGCGGGTGTACGAGCGCGGCGCGGGTGAAACCCTGGCTTGCGGCACCGGCGCCTGTGCCGCTGTGGTGGCCGGCATTCGCCTCGGCCTGCTTGATGCGAGGGTGGATGTGCACACGCGCGGCGGCGTGCTCAGCATCGAATGGGAGAACACGCCGGGCCACGATCAGCCGGTGTTCATGACCGGCCCGGCCACCACCGTGTTTGACGGTGAGATCGAGCTGCCCGACCTGGCGTGATGTCGTCTACAGTGCAGCACCATGAACCCCAACCAGATTCCCCCCATCACCGAAGACGACATCGCCAATTACCTGGCGAACACGCCCGACTTCTTTGAGCGCCACGCCAGCCTGCTGGCCGCCGTGCAGCTCACCAGCCCCCATGGCCAGCGCGCCGTGAGCCTTCAGGAACGCCAGGCCGAGATGCTCCGCGAGAAGATCCGTGGCCTCGAGCTCAAGGCGGCCGAGATGATCCGCAATGGCCACGAGAACACCACCATTGCCGACAAGCTGCAGCGCTGGACCCGTGAACTGCTGCTGACCCGCGAGGCCAACGATCTGCCGACCGTGGCCGCGCGCGCCATCGGCGAGCACTTCCTGGTGCCTCAGGTGGCGATCAAGGTGTGGGACGTCTCGCCTGAGTTCGCAGACGAACCTTTTGCGCAGGGCGCGAGCGAAGACGTCCGGTCTTTCGCCTCGTCGCTCATGCATCCCTATTGCGGCGCCAACCCCGGCCTGGAGGCTGCGCAGTGGCTCGCCGACCCGACCTCGGCCGCCTCAGTGGCCCTCATTCCGCTGCGCGCAGGTCTGGCGCCCCAGGCGTTCGGATTGCTGGTGCTGGCCTCTGCCGACCACCAGCGCTTTGCTGCCGACATGGGTACCGACTTCCTGGAGCGCATTGGTGAACTCTCCAGCGCGGCGCTCTCCCGCTTGCGCCCATGAACATCCCCACCAGCGTTGAAGATGCTGCGCTGGTGACGGCCTACCTGAACCACGTGCGCGTGGAGAAGCGCCTGGCCGAGCGCACCGTCGAGCTTTACACGCTGGATCTTGAAAAACTCGCCGCCCATGCGCGCGAGGCCGGCGTGGCGCTTACGGCAGTGCAGAGTCCCCACATCCGCCGCTGGGTGGCGAAGATGCACGGCGGTGGCCGCAGCGCGCGCGGCATTGCACTCATCCTCTCGGGCTGGCGAGGGTTTTATGTGTGGCTGGGTCGCCAGGCCCTGATCAACCACAACCCGGTGCAGGACGTGCGCGCGCCCAAGGCCGGCAAGCCCCTGCCCAAGGCGCTCGGGGTGGACGAGGCGGTTCAGCTGGCCTCGCACCATGAAGCGGCCGACCCTCCGTCGCTGGAGGCGCGAGATGCCTGCATCACCGAATTGCTGTATGGCTGCGGCATGCGCATTGGCGAGCTGGTGGGGCTGGATGTGGCGGCCAGCGCCAGCGCGCGCGGCTGGATCGACGCGCGGGACGGCGAGGCCCATGTGCTGGGCAAAGGGGCCAAGCGGCGCAGCGTGCCGGTGGGCCGCCAGGCGCTCGATGCCCTGGCTCGCTGGCTGGAGCTGCGCGCCGCCTGGGCGAGCGACAACCCGGCGTTGTTCATTGGCGCGCGTGGCCAGCGTTTGACGCCTCAGCACATCCGGCTGCGGCTCAAGCGCCGATCCCTGCTCGCCGGCCTGGCCACACCGGTGCACCCGCACATGCTGCGGCACTCGTTTGCCAGCCACGTGCTGCAGTCCAGCGGCGATCTGCGCGCCGTGCAGGAACTGCTCGGTCACGCCAGCATCAGCACCACGCAGGTCTACACCCGGCTGGATTTTCAGCACCTCGCCAAGGCCTACGACGCGGCGCACCCCCGGGCGCATGCGAAAGGTGCTGCGCCCGGGGCGGCCGACGATTCGCTGGCACCCGCAGCGCCTCGCGTCCGATCTCCCCGCTGAGGCCCCGGTCGGGCCGATGCTTGTAGGATGCGCCCTTGCCTGCATCCATTGGAGACCACCGTGTTCAAATTTCTCGCCGCTTTCAAGTCCCTGTTGCTTGCCGCCGTGATGGCCACGACGCTTCAGGCGCAGGCCCAGACGCCGCCGGCCGTGAAGGTCGTCTACCACCTGAGCGACGGCATTCCTCAAGCCTCGCGCGCGATCCAGAACATCCGGAATCACCTGGCTGCCGACCCCACCGCCAAGATCGTGGTGGTGACGCACGGCGCCGGCATCGATTTCCTGCTCGACGGTGCCAACAACACGGCCAACCAGTCCTTCGCCGGGGCCATCGGCGACCTGTCCGCCAAGGGCGTTGGGTTCTTCGTGTGCAACAACACGCTGGTCTCGCGCAACATCGATGCGTCCAAAGTGGCGATGGAAGCCAAGGTGGTGCCCTCGGGCGTGGCCGAGGTGGCCCGTTTGCAGGCCCGTGAAGGCTACGTCTACCTGCGCCCCTGATCCCGGCCTGCGCAACCGACCGGGCTCGCATACACTCCCCGGTTTGCTTCCGCTCCCCCCTCCACCGATCGCCGCGCCCGCCCCATGTCACTCATTCCCGCCACCATACTCACCGGCTTTCTGGGCTCGGGCAAAACCACGCTGCTCAAGCGCGTGCTCTCGGAGGCGCATGGTCAGAAGATCGCCGTGGTGGAGAACGAATTCGGTGAAGAAAATATCGACACCGAAATTCTCGTGTCGGACACGCAGGAAAACATCATCCAGATGAGCAATGGCTGCATCTGCTGCACGATTCGCGACGACCTGCGCGCCACGCTGCAGGACCTGGCGCAGAAGAAGCGCAAGGGCGAGCTCGATTTCGACCGGGTGGTGATCGAGACCACGGGTCTGGCCGACCCAGGGCCTGTGGCGCAGACGTTCTTCATGGACGACGAAATCGCCGAGCAGTACCTGCTGGACTCCATCCTCACGCTGGTGGATGCGAAGCACGCCGCCGATCAGCTCAACGACCGGCAGGAAGCGCGCCGACAGGTGGGCTTTGCCGACCAGATCTTCATCAGCAAGGCCGATCTGGTGACTGGCGAGGAGCTGGACGCGCTGACCCACCGCCTAAAGCACATGAACCCGCGCGCACCCATGCGACCTGTGCACTTCGGCGAGGTTTCGCTCAAGGAAGTGTTCGACCTGCGCGGCTTCAACCTCAACGCCAAGCTCGACATCGACCCCGACTTCCTGAAGGTCGATGACCACGACCACGACCACGACCACGATCACGAACACGAACATGGTGAGCACTGCGACCATCCCTCGCACCAGCACGACCACGGAGACCACGGTCACCACCACCATCACGACGACGATGTGAAGAGTTTTGTGTATCGGGCCACCAGACCCTTCAGCCCCGCCAAACTCGAAGACTTCCTGGGCGCCATCGTTCAGGTGTATGGCCCGCGCATGCTGCGCTACAAGGGCGTGCTGCATATGGATGGCACCGACCGCAAAGTAATCTTCCAGGGTGTGCACCAGCTCATGGGCAGCGACCTCGGACCGGTCTGGGCCGAAGGCGAGCCTCGGGTGAGCAAGATGGTGTTCATCGGCATCGACCTGCCCAAGGACATCCTGATCCAGGGTCTGGACCAGAGCCTGGCCTGAGGGTGCGAGTCCGCAGGTCCGTGCTTCTCCATCAGAACCAGGTCCGAACGTGTTGTTTGTCTCGCTTCTCCAACGTGTCGGGTTGCCCCCGGGGCAGGAATCCGGGCCGCTTGGAGCAGTCTCGTTACAATCGCGGCCCAAGTCGGCAGGCCGGCGGTCTGCAACGCTTGACCTCCACCCGCCTTCAAAGGCGTTGGGCAATGGGGGTATAACGACCCTCAGCGGCGCCCCGGCCCCAGATCCCGCATCGTCAGGTACACAGAGGAGACCGTTGTGAAAGCCCCGGCAACCAGGACAGCGAAATCAGGCAAACCCGCCGCACCGGGAGCCAAGTCACGCGCGCCGGTGGCCAGCAAGACCGCCACCACCAGGTCGGCGGTCAAGTCGAAGCCTCCTGCCAAGGCCGCCACCAAGTCCAAAGTGACGGCGAAACCCGCCGCCAAAGAGCCTGTCAAGAAGGCTCCAGTGAAGGCCGCTGTGAAACCTGCCGCCAAGAAGCCCGCTCCCAAGCCGGTCGCCAAGAAAGTGGCGGTCAAACCTGCCGCCCGACCTGCGGTCAAGAAAAGCGCTCCCCTGCCGGTGCCGAAGGCGTCAGCCAGGAAGCCCGTGCCCTCCAAGACGACCCAACCGGCGGCCCAGGCCGCCAAAACCAAGATCCAGCCCGTTGCCAAGGCGGCTGCCCCCAAAGTGATTCCTCCGGTTACCAAGGCCGCGCCCGTCGCAGCGCCTGCTCCCAAGCCCTCCAGCGCCAAGCGCGCGGCCACTCCCGCACCTGTGGTGGTGGAGCCCACGCCGCGCCCATTGGGCAAGCGGGCCGCCAAGAAAGTCATGATGGAGCAGATGACCCAGGCCGCGGTGGTTCCCACCCACGCCCCGGACGCTGCCAAAGCGACCTTTTCCCAAATGAACGAACGCGCCGTCATGACCCCTCCCGTCCCCTCATCCATTCAGAAAGATCCCAAGCGGGCCAACAACTGGAAGACCCTGTCGGTGGAACAACTCACCGACCAGGATGTGCAGGCCATGCCCGACACCGAGTACATGAGCGACTTGCAGCTGGCCTTCTTCCGCCGCAAACTCTCTCAGCTCAAGGCCGACATGCTGGCCAATGCCGGCGAAACCACCGAGCACCTCCGCGAGGACACCGTGGTCGTGCCCGATCCGGCCGATCGCGCCACCATCGAAGAAGAGCACGCGCTCGAGCTCCGCACACGGGACCGTGAACGCAAGTTGCTCAAAAAGATCGAACAGGCGATTGCCCGCATTGATTCTGGCGACTACGGCTACTGCGAAGAAACAGGCGAGCCCATCGGCGTGGGCCGGCTCATGGCCCGCCCCACCGCGAGCCTGTCGCTCGAGGCGCAGCAGCGCCGTGAGCTCAAGCAGAAGATGTTTGGCGACTGAACCCGGTCCGGCACGCTTTCTTCATTGCGATAACAGCACCCATGTCCAAGGACGACTCCAACGGCGGTTTCCTGTCCAAGGTGGTGAAGTTCGTCCGCCACCCGACGACGAGCTGGTCGGATCTGGACACGCGTTCTGCGGACCGCGAGAGCGAGTACAGCAAGGCCGCGCTCAAGGAAATGATCGAGCGCAAGCGGCGAAACGATTTCGTGCGCAAGCGCGAGTTCGACATGCTCCGCAAGATCCGCAGCCGTGAAGGCACGCCGGGCGAAGGTCAGGGCATGCGCCCGTCTTTCTTCCAGAGCAGCCTGCCCTCAAAGCCGGACGATCGCGCCGAGACGCTGAAGAAGATCGACGAGATCGAAGCCCAGATGTCGATGCAGTGGTGGAAGACCAAGGGACCGGACTCGCTGGTGAGCACGGGCTCGGGTTTGAACACCGCGCCGCATGGCCCAGGTGGCCCGTCCTCCAAAAAGGACGACTCCAGCTCGGTGCCGGCCGCACCAGACCCCAACGTCAAGCAGCGCAAGGCCCAGTACGACGAAACCGAACCCGGCCCGCTGCCCAACCCGGCGTCGGCCGGCCCGAACTCGGCCAGCCAGAGGCTGGAGCGGTCGATGCTCGACACCCAGCCGGGGAGTGCCCCGGTGCCGCTCCGCAAGACCTGGTCACCCTCTCGTGAGCGTCAGGTGGCCGACGCACCACCGCCGCCCGCGGCCACGCCACCCGCGCGCACCGGCCTGATGGCGCCCACGTCGCAGCGGCAGTCGGGCAGTCCCGCTTCCCTGTTCTCTGCCTCGCATTTTTTTGCGCTGGATGTGCAGGAGATTGCGCAGGATCCCGAGGTCGAAGAGGCCGCGATCCGCTTCGCGAATGGCGACGATGCCGGTGCGGAGCAGGGCTTGCTCGAGGTGTTGAACGAGGGAGGCAGCAAGGCCGACCAGCAGGAAGACTGGCTGGCTTTGTTCGACCTATACCGCGCCACCGGCCAGCTCGCACCCTTCGAAAGCCGCGCGGTGGACTTCGTCAACCGCTTCGACCGCTCGGCACCGCAGTGGTACGACATGCCCGATGCGGTGTCCCGCATGACGGGCAAGGTCTATACCCCCTCCACCGGTCAGAACCGCGCGGTCTGGGTCAGCGAAGCCGAACTCGACGCGCATGCGGTGGGTACCCTGCAGAACGTGCTTTTGCGCGCGCCACAGCCCTGGGTGCTGGACTGGACGCCACTGGAAAGCATGGACCTCAAGGCCGCTCGTGCCCTGTTGGGCATGTTCACGCTCTGGGGCGACCAGGATGTGGAGCTGCGTTTTCAGGGCGCAGCTTCGTTTCGTGACCTGCTGAAGAGCCAGACACCTTCGAGTCGGCGCGACGTGGAGCAGCTCTGGTGGGAACTGCGCATGGCCGTGCTGCGCATCATGAACCGCCCGGATGAATTCGAGCTGACCGCGCTCGATTTTTGCGTCACCTACGAGGTGTCGCCACCGGGCTGGGAGAAGCCCCGCTGCCACTACACGTCGGTGTCCAACAGCAAGCCCGGTGACGCTGGGCAGTCTGTGCTGGGCGAATCGGTGCTGGAACAGGTGGCCTCGGGCTACCCTGGCGGTGGCGAGTCGCTGCTCGACAGCCAGGGGTCGGAGACCAGCCAGCTGGGTCTGGTGGAACTCTCAGGCGAGATTCGTGGCGATCCGCAGACCACGCTCGATGCGCTGGAGCGCAAGCTCAAGGGCGCCGACGTGCTCATCATTTCCTGCCGCCACCTGATCCGGGTGGACTTTTCTGCAGCGGGCACCCTGCTCAACTGGGTCTCCAGCCACCACGCCGAAGGCCGTCTGGTGCAGTTCGTGGACGCGCACCGCCTGGTGTCGGCTTTCTTCCACGTGATCGGCATTACCGAATACGCCAAAGTGGTTGTTCGCGTCGACTGACACTTCGCGTCCGCTGGCCTTGGGCCGACCCCGGTACCATCCGTTGCAAAACCCGCCATGCCCGGCGGTTGCAATTTCTTCCCAAGACCCCAACTCGAATCCATGGAATCCTTTCACGGCACCACCATCATCTGCGTTCGCCGGCAGACACCCCAAGGCGTGCAGGTGGCCATTGGCGGCGATGGCCAGGTAACCTTGGGCAACATCGTGGTCAAGGGCACGGCGCGCAAGGTGCGCAAGCTCTACCACGAGAAGGTGCTGGCTGGCTTCGCAGGCGCTACCGCCGACGCTTTCACCCTTTTTGAACGCTTCGAGGCCAAGCTGGAAAAGCACCAGGGGCATCTGGTGCGGGCCGCCATCGAACTCACGCGCGACTGGCGCACCGACCGCGTGCTCCGCCGCCTGGAGGCCATGCTCGCGGTGGCAGATCACAGCGCCTCGCTCATCATCACCGGCAACGGCGACGTGCTCGAACCTGAGCACGGCATCGTCGCCATTGGCTCGGGCGGTGCCTACGCTCAGGCGGCCGCTAAAGCCCTGGTCGACCACACGGAACTCAGCGCCGAAGAGGTGGTGCGCAAGTCGCTGGCCATTGCCGGTGAGCTGTGCATCTACACCAACATGAACCACACCATCGAAACGCTGGAGACAACGACATGAGCGCCGCGCCGGGCCGCCCCAAGCAAGCTCGCACCCCCTTGGGGGGCAGCGCAGTACACGGAGTGACAAGCGAGGGGGCTTCATGTCTTCAATGACTCCGCAGGAAATCGTTTCCGAACTCGACCGTTTCATCATCGGCCAGAAAGGCGCCAAGCGCGCTGTGGCCATTGCTCTGCGCAACCGGTGGCGGCGCCAGCAGGTCGACGACAAGCTGCGCCCCGAGATCACGCCCAAGAACATTCTCATGATCGGCCCGACCGGCGTGGGCAAGACCGAGATCGCGCGCCGTCTGGCTCGGCTGGCTGATGCACCGTTCATCAAGGTGGAGGCCACCAAGTTCACCGAGGTGGGCTACGTGGGCAAGGATGTGGACAGCATCATTCGCGACCTCGCCGAAATCGCCATCAAACAGACGCGTGAAGTGGAGATGCGAAAGCAGCGCACACGCGCGGAAGACGCCGCCGAAGACCGCATCCTCGACATCCTGATTCCGCCGCCGCGCAGCATGGCGGCCGAACCGGCCAGTGTGGTGGCCACCACTGAAAGCACGGCGCGCCAGAACTTCCGCAAGAAGCTGCGCGAAGGCGAGCTGGACGAGCGGGAGATCGAGATCGATCTCATCGAGCAGCGGCCGCCGATGGAGATCATGGGTCCGGCCGGCATGGAAGAAATGGCCGAACAACTGCGCGGCATGTTCAGCCAGATGGGTGCAGGCAAGCGCCAGACGCGCAAGCTGCCCATCGCCGAGGCGAAGAAGCTGCTCATCGAAGAAGAGGCCGGCAAGCTCGTCAACGAAGACGAGATCCGCACGCGCGCGCTGCACAACGCGGAGCAGAACGGCATCGTGTTCATCGACGAGATCGACAAGGTCACCTCGCGCAACGAAGGCGGCGGCAACGCCGAGGTTTCCCGCCAGGGCGTGCAGCGCGACCTGCTGCCGCTGGTGGAAGGCACATCGGTCACGACCAAATACGGTGTGATCAAGACCGATCACATCCTGTTCATCGCCAGTGGCGCCTTCCATCTGGCCAAGCCGAGCGACCTGATCCCCGAATTGCAGGGCCGCTTTCCGATTCGTGTGGAGCTACAGTCGCTGTCGGTCGACGACTTCGAGGCCATCCTTACGCAGACGCACGCCTCGCTGGTGCGCCAGTACCAGGCGCTGCTGGCGACCGAGGGTGTCACGGTCGAATTCAGCCCCGAAGGCATCCGCCGCCTGGCGCAGATCGCCTGCGATGTGAACGAGCGCACCGAGAACATTGGCGCGCGCCGCCTGGCCACTGTCATGGAGCACCTGCTCGACGAGGTGAGCTTTGGAGCGGCCCATCTGAGTGGTCAGACCATCGCCATCGACGCCGCCTACGTGGACGGCCGGTTGAGCGAACTCAGTCAGAACGAAGACTTGTCTCGCTACATCCTCTGAGTTCCAGGCGCGAGACTGCCGCGCAGACACCTGATTGCCCGTACAGCCCTCTCTGCCAGAGGGTTTTGAAGCATCACATGCAGTGATTCGTCTAAGTGCTTGCTTTTAATGCGCTTTTGTCGATTCAACATCCGCTTGCATGTTTGCGCCCTAAGTGGTTGATTTCATTGAAAAAAACTGTAGCCACGCGCTTGCAGCGCGACTGTTTCCTGCTAAAGTGGGGAAAAGTGCAATTAAGTGGTGAAAAGTGTTTTTCAAGGATTGGCTGCGGTGTTCCAGGGTGCGTCTTCTCTCAATCTCGATGTCAAGGGTCGGCTCTCCGTGCCGACGCGGCACCGTGACGCCCTGGGTGCGGGTTCCAACCAGCTCACCATCACCAAACACCCCCATGGTTGCCTGATGATTTTCCCGCGCAGTGCGTGGGAAGAGTTCCGTGATCGGATTGCAGCTCAGCCCATGGCAGCGCAGTGGTGGAAGCGAATTTTCCTCGGCAATGCCATGGACGTCGAGATGGACAGCACGGGACGCGTGCTGGTCTCGCCCGAACTGCGCGCGGGCGCCGGCATCACCCGCGACGTGATGCTGCTGGGCATGGGTTCCTACCTTGAGTTGTGGGATGCCTCGACCTACGCGGCGCAGGAATCCGAAGCCATGAAGGCCGACATGCCCGATGTCTTCAAGGACTTCTCCTTCTAAGGGCGATGGTGCAAGGCACATGGACTCACCACACCGTCCTGTTGAACGAAGCTGTGCAGGCGCTGTCGATCAACCCGGATGGTCATTACGTGGACGCCACATTCGGACGCGGTGGTCACACGCGCCTGATGCTGGAGAGCCTGTCTGCGAAAGGCCGGCTGACCGCCTTCGACAAAGACCCACAGGCCGTGTCGGTGGCGCAGGAACTGGCGGCCAGCGATGGCCGTTTTTCCATTCGGCACGAAGGCTTTGCCCATCTGGCGGAGCTGGGCGCAGCGTGCGCAGATGGCGTGTTGATGGATCTGGGCGTGAGTTCGCCGCAGATCGACGATCCCCAGCGGGGATTCTCTTTTCGCCACGATGGTCCTCTGGACATGCGCATGGATACCACGCGCGGACAGAGCGTGGCGCAGTGGCTGGAGACGGCCGATATTTCCACCCTGGCGGAGGTCATTCGTGACTATGGCGAAGAACGGTTTGCTCAATCGATTGCAAAGGCGATTGATCGTCGCCGACAGGAACGGGGCCCTTTTCGAACCACCAGCGAGCTGGCCGAAATCGTGGCTGGCGCGGTCAAAACCCGCGAGCCGGGCAAGGACCCTGCAACGCGCACATTTCAGGCTCTTCGGATTTTCATCAACGCCGAGCTTGAAGAGTTGCAACAAGCGCTAGAAGCCAGTCTGAAAGTATTGCGCCCGGGAGGAAAACTGGTGGTGATCAGCTTCCATTCGCTCGAAGACCGCATGGTCAAGCAGTTCATGGCGCGCCATTCGCGCGCCGTGGTGGATCGCCGCGTGCCGTTTGCCGAACCCGCCCCGATGGCCCTGCGCGGTCTGAAGCGCGTGATGCCCTCTGACGAAGAAGTCAAAGGCAACCCGCGTTCACGCAGTGCGGTGATGCGGGTGGCCGAACGAACCGAGGCGGCCGCATGATCCGTCTCAATCTCGTCCTGCTGGTTGTGGTGATCGCGAGCGCGTTCTACCTGGTGCACACGCAGTACGAATCGCGCCGTCTGTACGCAGCCGTGGACCGCGCGCAGGCGCAGTCGCGCAAGCTGGAATCGGAGCACGAGCAGCTGCAGGTGCAGAAGCGAGCCCAGGCCACGCCCGCGCGCGTGCAGCTGATCGCCTCGCGCCAGTTGCAGATGCGGCCCGTCACACCGGGCATCACGCAGTACGTCACCGTATTCGAGCCGCAACCGGCTCTGGCGCCCGTGCCGGAGCGCAGGCCATGAGCCGCAGCATCAACTATTCCGCGAGCCCCTTGCTCGCCAGCCGCACGCCGGTCTGGCGCAGCAAGTTCATCGTTGCCTGCCTGGCCGTGGCCTTCGCGGGCCTCGCGGGGCGCGCCGCCTACGTGCAGGTGTTCGGCAACGATTTCTTCCAGCGCCAGGGCGAAGTGCGCTTTGCCCGCACGCTGGAACTGCCCGCCAACCGTGGCCGTGTGCTCGACCGCAATGGCCTGATCCTCGCGTCCAGCGTAGTGGCGCAGAGCATCTGGGCGATTCCCGAGGACGTGGACCGCGCCGATCCCAAGCTGCGCCAGCTCGCGAAACTGCTGGAGATGCCGCTGGCCGATCTGCGCAAGCGCCTGGCCCACGAAGACAAGACCTTTGTGTGGGTCAAGCGACAGGTGGACGATCCCGTGGCCAAGCAGATTGCCGCACTCGACATCAAAGGCATCTACCAGCGCCGCGAGTACAAGCGCGAATACCCCGAAGGCGAAGCCGGTGCGCACGTGGTGGGCTTCACCAACGTGGAAGACATCGGCCAGGAAGGCGTGGAGCTGGCCTTCAACGCACAGCTGGCGGGCAAAAGCGGTTCGCGCCGCGTGATCAAGGACCGCCTCGGGCGCGTGGTGGAAGATGTGCGCGATGTGGTGCCGCCGGTGGATGGACCGGACCTGCAGCTCTCGATCGACAGCAAGGTGCAGTACTTCGCCTACCAGAAGCTCAAGGACGCGGTGCTGCAGCACAAGGCGCGCGCGGGCAGCGTGGTGGTGATTGACACGCTGACGGGCGAGGTGCTGGCACTGGCCAACTACCCGAGCTACAACCCCAACCGGCGCCAGAACCTCACCGGCGAGCAGCTGCGCAACCGAGTGCTTACCGACAGCTTTGAACCGGGCTCGACCATGAAGCCGTTCATCGTCGGGCTGGCGCTGGACAAGGGGCTTGTTACGCCCAACACGCCCATCAACACCGCCCCAGGCCGCATCACGATCGGCGGATCCACCATCAGCGACTCGCATCCGAACGAGGTGCTTACGGTGTCGCAGGTGATCCAGAAGTCGAGCAACGTGGGCACCGTCAAGATGGCGATGCAGATGAGCCCGCGCGAAATGTGGGAAACGTATGCCCAGGTGGGCTTCGGGCAGAAACCGCAACTGCCCTTTCCCGGTGCTGTGGCCGGCCGGCTGCGGCCTTACAAGAGCTGGCGCCCGATCGAGCAGGCCACCATGAGCTATGGCTATGGGTTGTCGACCTCGTTGTTCCAGTTGGCGCAGGCCTACACCGTGTTCGCGCGCGACGGCGAGCTGATTCCCGTGACGCTGCAGAAGTCGGCCGATACCGTGGCAGGCGTGCGCGTGTTCAGCGCAAAGAACGCGGTCGCCGTGCGCCAGATGCTGGGTCTGGCCGCCGGCCCGGGCGGCACCGGTTCACGCGCGCAGACCATGGGCTATTCGGTCGGCGGCAAGAGCGGCACGGCGCGCAAGCAGGAAGGCAAGGGCTACGCCGACAAGAAGTACCGCAGCTGGTTCGTTGGTCTGGCGCCGGTTGAATCGCCGCGCATCGTGGTGGCGGTGATGGTGGACGAACCCAGCAACGGCGCCTTCTACGGCGGCGTGGTGGCGGCCCCGGTGTTCAGTGAGACGGTGCAGCAGACGCTGCGCATTCTCGGCGTGCAACCGGACATGAACGTCAAGCCGCAGATCGTCACCGAAGTGGTCGAGGAATCCTTCTGATGCGCACCATCCTCCATCCCCACGCGGTGGCCGAATGGCTGCGTGAGCGTGTGACGGGCGAGCTGCATTGCGACAGCCGCCGCCTGCGCGCGGGCGATGGATTTGTGGCCTGGCCAGGAGCGGCCACCGATGGCCGCCGCTTCGTGGCCGATGCCCTGCGTGCCGGCGCCAGCGCGGCGCTGGTCGAGCTCGACGGCGTGGAGGCCCACGGCTTCACCGATGAGCGGATTGCCGCCGTGCCGGGCCTCAAGGCTTCGGCGGGTGCCATCGCCAGCGCTTTTCACAGCATGCCCAGCGCAGCGCTGGACATGGTGGCCATCACCGGCACCAACGGCAAGACATCCACCGCCTGGTGGACCGCCCAACTGCTCTCGGCCTGCCAGAAGCCCTGCGCGGTGGTGGGCACGCTGGGCATGGGCCAGCCGCCAGTGGCGGCGGAACGCGGCGAGGCGCTGGTGCCCACCGGACTCACCACACCCGACCCGGTGATGCTGCAGACGCAGTTGCGCCGATTTGTCGATGAGGGGCTGAAGGCCTGCGCGATCGAGGCCTCATCGATCGGGCTGGTGGAAGGTCGCTTGAACGCCACGCGGCTGCGCGTTGCTGTGTTCACCAATTTCACCCAGGACCACCTCGATTACCACGGCAGCATGGAAGCCTACTGGGCTGCCAAGGCGGCCCTGTTCGACTGGCCCGCGCTGGTCAGCGCGGTGGTGAATCTGGACGATCCTCGTGGCGTGTCGCTGGCGGCCTCGCTGGCCAGCCGAGGTCTCGATCTCTGGACAGTGGCCATCGAGACCGAAGGTGTGGGCACCGAACGCCTGGCGCGTTCGCGCCTGTTCGCCACGGGCCTGCGCTTCACACACGAAGGCATGGCCCTGCAGGTCGGTGAACGCCACACGCAGGGCCAGGTGCTCGAGAACCACGAACTGACGTTGCCCCTGGTCGGCCGCTACAACGTGTCCAACCTGCTGTGCGTGCTCGCCACGGCACGCGCGCTGGGTGTGTCGCTGCGCGAAGCGGTGCGCGCCTGTGCGGCCCTCACGCCGGTGCCCGGCCGGATGGAGCAGGTGGCTGCCCCTGCGCCGGGGCAGCCCCTGGTGCTGGTCGACTACGCACACACCCCCGATGCCCTGCAGAAAGCATTGCAGGCCTTGCAGCCGCTGGTGCAGCAGCGCGGCGGTTCGCTCTGGGTGGTGGTGGGCTGTGGCGGCGATCGAGACGCCAGCAAACGCCCGCTGATGGCCGCTGCCGCCGAGCACGAGGCCGGGCAGACCGTGCTTACCAGCGACAACCCGCGCAGCGAAGACCCGCAAGCGATCCTGCTCCAGATGGTGGCAGGCCTGTCGAGCCCGGACGCGGCACGGGTCGAACCCGATCGTGCGCGCGCGATCGACCTGGCGGTGTCCCAGGCTGACGCACGCGACGTGGTGTTGATCGCCGGCAAGGGCCACGAGGACTACCAGGACGTGATGGGCGTGAAGCGCGCTTTCTCCGATGTGCACGAAGCGCGTGACGCGCTGCAGCGGCGTGCGCGCCAGGGAGCCACTGCATGAAGACCATGGGCCAGCTTCTCTCGCAACTCAGCGGCGCTCAGGTGGTGGGCCAGGTGGATCTTCCGTTCATCCGGGTGCACACCGACACGCGCAGCCTGCAACCTGGCGATCTGTTCGTGGCGCTCAAGGGCGAGCGTTTCGACGCGCACGAATTTTTGCCCCAGGCACACGCACAAGGCGCGCTGGCCGCCATCGCCGATCATGGCCTGGTCGAGGCCGGCCTGCCCGGCGTGCTGGTGGCCGACACACGGCGCGCGCTCGGCGAACTGGCGCGGCTGTGGCGCAACCAGTTCACACTGCCATTGATCGCCGTAACGGGCAGCAACGGCAAAACCACGGTCACGCAGATGATTGCGTCCATCCTGCGCGCGGCCGCTGGCGAGTCCGCACACGCCACGCAGGGCAATTTCAACAACGACATCGGCGTGCCGCTCACGCTGCTGCGCCTGCAGGCGGGGCACCAGCTCTCGGTGGTCGAGCTCGGCATGAACCACCCGGGCGAGATTGCCGAGCTCGCGCTCCTGACCCAGTCCACCGTGGCGCTGGTGAACAACGCGCAGCGCGAGCACCAGGAGTTCATGGCCAGCGTGGAAGCGGTGGCGCTGGAAAACGGACAGGTCATCCAGGCACTGGCTGCAGACGGCGTGGCGGTTTTCCCATCGGACGACACCTACACGCCGCTGTGGCGCAAGCTGGCTGCGCAGCGTCGTGTGCTCACCTTCAGCGATACCGACCCTGGTGCAGACGTCACCGCTGTCAGTGCGGAGTGGCAGGGTGGCGCCTGGGAACTTCGGTTCAACTCATCCGCCGGGCAAGCCAGCGTGCGCCTGCGCATCGCTGGGCGCCACAACGTGCGCAATGCGTTGGCGGCGACCGCCTGTGCCCTGGCCGCCGGCGTTCCGCTCGAAGCCGTGGCGCGCGGGCTCGATGCGTTTGAACCCGTGGGCGGCAGATCACGCGCACTCTCGCTGCGGCTGGGTGAGCGTCAGCTCACGCTGATCGACGACACCTACAACGCCAACCCCGACTCCGTGCGCGCCGCCATCGACGTGCTGGCCGAACTGCCGGCGCCGCGCCTGCTGGCGCTGGGCGACATGGGCGAAGTTGGTGAACAGGGCCTGGCCTTTCATGAAGAAGTGCTTCGCCATGCGCAGGCGCGAGGCATCGAAGCGGTCCACGTCACCGGCGAATGGATGTCGCGGGCCTGTGCCGCGCTGCGTGAAGCCGGTGCGCCGGAGCCCGTGCATTGGGTCGAAGTGCCCGCCATGGCTGGCGCCATCTGCGCCGCGGTGAGCGACGACCGCCCGGTGTTTCGCAGCGTGCTCGTCAAGGGTTCGCGGTTCATGCGCATGGAGCGCGTGGTGCAGGCCTTGCAGGGGCTTGAACACGCACGTCAGCCGGACCATCTCAAGGACAACGCCCATGCTGCCTAGCCTGGCCCTCTGGCTGCAAGGCCTTTCGCCCGAATTCGGTTCCCTGCGGGTGTTCCAGTACCTGACCTTTCGCGCCGTCATGGCCGCGCTCACCGCCTTGCTCGTGGGCCTGGTGGCGGGTCCCTTCTTCATCCGCCGGCTGGCCGCGCTCAAGATCGGCCAGCCGATCCGTGAGTACGCGATGCAGACGCACCTGAGCAAGGGCGGCACGCCCACCATGGGCGGCGTGCTGATCCTGTTCGCCATTGCGCTCTCCACCCTGCTGTGGTTCGACCTGTCCAACCGCTTCGTGTGGATCGTGTTGCTGGTCACGCTCGGTTTCGGGGCCATCGGCTGGGCGGACGACTGGCGCAAGGTGGTGCACAAGGACCCCGAGGGCATGCGCTCGCGCGAGAAGTACCTGTGGCAATCGGTGATCGGGTTGGTGGCGGCGTTCTACCTGGTGTTCAGTGTGTCCGAGAGCAACAACCTGCGCGTGCTCGAACTCTTCGTCGCCTGGGTGCGCTCGGGCTTTACGGTCGACCTGCCGCCGCAAGCCGGGTTGCTGGTGCCGTTCTTCAAGGAAATCAGCTACCCGCTGGGTGTGTTCGGTTTCGTGGTCATGACCTACCTGGTCATCGTGGGTTCCAGCAACGCCGTGAACTTGACCGATGGCCTGGACGGCCTGGCCATCATGCCTGTGGTCATGGTGGGCTCGGCACTCGGCGTGTTCGCCTACGTCACCGGCAACGCGGTGTTCTCGCGCTACCTGCTGCTGCCGCATATTCCGGGTGCCGGTGAGCTGCTGATCTTCTGCGCCGCCATGGCGGGCGCCGGTCTGGCGTTCCTCTGGTTCAACACGCACCCCGCGCAGGTCTTCATGGGCGACGTGGGCGCGCTCGCACTCGGCGGTGCGCTGGGCACCATTGCCGTCATCGTCCGCCAAGAAATCGTGCTCGCCATCATGGGCGGCATCTTCGTGGTGGAAGCGCTCTCGGTCATGCTGCAAGTGACCTGGTTCAAGTACACCAAACGCCGCTATGGCACCGGCCGCCGCCTGTTTCAGATGGCGCCGTTGCACCACCACTTCGAGAAGAAGGGATGGAAGGAGACGCAGGTCGTCGTGCGTTTCTGGATCATCACCATGCTGCTGTGCCTGGTGGGTCTGTCCACCCTCAAGCTGAGATGAAAGACCAGGCCGTCCTCATCCTTGGGCTCGGGGCCTCCGGCCTGGCCATGGCACGCTGGTGCCAACGGCAGGGCGCGCGCGTGACGGTGGCCGACACACGCGAGTCACCCCCGCAACTCTCGGCCCTTCAGGCTGAGTGTCCGCAGGCCAGTTTCGTGGCGGGTCCATTCGACGAATCCCTGCTGGCGCGTGGTGACTGGCAACTGATCGCCCGCAGCCCGGGTCTGGCACCGGCTTCGTTGCAGGCGGTGTTCAGCTGGGCCCGGCAGCGCAGCGTGGCCGTGGTCGGTGAACTGGATCTGTTCGCACGCTCGCTGGGCGAACTTGCCCAGCGCGAACGCCTGCCGTACCGGCCCCAGGTGCTCGCGATCACCGGCACCAACGGCAAGACCACCGTGACCTCGCTCACCGGCCTGCTGCTGCAGCGCGCAGGGGTGAACGTGGCGGTGGCCGGCAACATCGGCCCGGCGCTGCTCGATGTGCTTGGCGCCGCGCTGGACCACGAAGCGATCGCCCAGCAGGCCGACGACGAGCGTGCGGCAGCCGAGGTGCAAGCCGATACGCCGCCCGAGGTGTCGCCCGAGGTGTCGCCCGAGACGCCGGTGGTCGCTGCACCGCTCGATGACATCGCGGACGAAGCAGCGAGCGAAGAAATGTTGCCGCCTGCCGCCGAAGGCGATGACGAAGGACCGACACAGCTGGTGCCGCCACCCATCGCGCCGCCGCAACCCGCCCACCTGCCATCGACGTGGGTGCTCGAACTCTCCAGCTTCCAGCTCGACGGCACGGCCGGTGGCGACTGGGACCGCGTGCCCACGGCGGCGACCGTGCTCAACCTCACCGAAGACCACCTCGACTGGCACGGCGACATGCCGGCCTACAGCCAGGCCAAGGCCGCAGTGTTCGGCGCGCAGGCGCTCATGCTGCTCAACCGGGACGACCCGCTGGTGATGGCCCTGCAACCTGGTCTGGTGACCGTGAAGGTGGGCAACCGCAACCGCAAGCAAAGCGCCCGGCCCTGGGCCAGCTTCGGCCTCGACGTGCCGACGCGCGCGGGGGACTGGGGCATCGAGACGGTCAACGGCATGGCCTGGCTGGTGCGGGCGTTGGCACTGGATGAAACGCGCAAACGGGGCCGCACGGCCGACGATGACGAAGAGGTCTATTTCCAGCGCCTCATGCCGGTGGACGCGCTGCGCATCCGCGGCCGCCACAACGCCGCCAATGCGCTCGCCGCGCTCGCGCTGGCCACCTCCACCGGCGCTGCGCTGGGCCCCATGCTGCACGGCCTGCGCGAGTACCGGGGTGAGCCGCACCGCGTGGAGCCGGTGGCCATCGTCGACGAGGTCGAGTATTTCGACGACAGCAAAGGCACCAACGTGGGCGCCACGCTGGCGGCGGTGAATGGCCTCGGTGCCGAACGGCGACTGGTGGTCATTCTGGGTGGCGATGGCAAGGGGCAGGACTTCTCGCCTTTGGCCGCACCGCTGGCGCGGCATGCCCGCGCGGTCGTGTACATCGGCCGCGACGCCGCATTGTTGCGCGCAGCGTTGGGTGCGGCACTTGAAGACGCCGGAACGCCCCAGCTCGATGCCAGCACATTGCCAGAGGCCGTGACCCTGGCCGCGCAGCAGGCGCGTTCGGGCGATGCGGTGCTGATGTCGCCCGCCTGCGCCAGCCTGGACATGTTCGACAACTACGTGCACCGCGCACGCGTGTTCGTGGAAGCCGTCCAGTCGCTGGCGCTTGAGCACGGTGTGAGCCTGGAGAGTGGCCAGTGAAAAAGAAACCTGCACCCACCAAGCCCTGGCTGCAGCGCCTGCGCGAGAGCCTGCCGCATCTGGGTGGTCGCGACCTTGCGGGTGCGCTGGCGGGTGGTTCCTCGCGCGACGACCTGCCGGTGCGGCTGTCCAACCGCACCTACGCCGGCACGCGCAACGTGGCCGTGCGCGAACTTGGCTTTGACCAGCCCTTGCTGTGGGTGGTGGTGGCGCTGCTGGCCTGGGGCCTGGTGATGGTGTATTCAGCCTCCATCGCCTTGCCCGACAACCCGCGCTTTGCCAACTACGCGCACACGCACTTTGTGCTGCGGCACGGCATTTCCATGGTGATCGGTGTGATCGCCGCCATGGTGGTTTTTCAGTTTCCGCTGCGCTCCTGGGAAAAGATGGCGCCATGGCTGTTCGCCGCCGCGCTGCTGCTGCTCGTGCTGGTGCTCATTCCCGGCATTGGCAAGGGCGTCAACGGAGCGCGGCGCTGGATCTCGCTGGGCATCATGAATTTCCAGCCCTCCGAACTCGGCAAGCTCGCCGTGCTGCTCTACGCCGCCAGCTACATGGTGCGCAAGATGGAAGTGAAAGAGCGCTTCTTCCACGCCGTGGCGCCGATGGCGGTGGCCGTGGGCGTGGTGGGCATGCTGCTGCTGGCCGAGCCCGACATGGGCGCCTTCATGGTGATCGTGGTGATCGCCATGGGCATCCTGTTCCTGGGTGGCGTGAACGCGCGCATGTTCTTCCTGATGGCTCTCGTGGTGGTGGGCGCGTTTGCGCTCATGGTCATGACCAGCGACTTCCGGCGCCAGCGCGTGTTCGCCTACCTCGATCCCTGGAGCGTGGAGCATGCGCTGGGCAAGGGCTACCAGCTCTCTCACTCGCTCATTGCCTTCGGCCGCGGCGAGATCTTCGGCGTGGGGCTGGGTGGCAGCGTGGAGAAACTTCACTGGTTGCCCGAAGCCCACACCGACTTCCTGCTCGCCGTCATCGGCGAGGAGTTCGGGCTCATCGGTGTGGTGGTGCTCATTGCCCTGTTCCTCTGGCTCACGCGCCGCATCATGCACATCGGCCGCCAGGCCATCGCGCTCGATCAGGTTTTTGCCGGACTGGTAGCCCAGGGCGTGGGCCTGTGGATGGGGTTCCAGGCGTTCATCAACATCGGTGTGAACCTCGGTGCATTGCCCACCAAGGGTCTCACGTTGCCGCTCATGAGTTACGGCGGCTCGGCCATCCTGCTCAACCTCGTGACCATCGCCATCGTGCTGCGCGTGGACTACGAGAACCGCCAGATGATGCGGGGAGGGCGTGCATGAAACAGCAACCCTGCGCGCTTGTCATGGCCGGCGGTACCGGTGGGCACATCTTCCCCGGCCTTGCGGTGGCGGAAGCTCTGCGCGAGCGCGGCTGGCGCGTGCACTGGCTGGGCGCGCCCGGCAGCATGGAAAGCCGGCTGGTTCCGCCGCGCGGCTTCCCGCTGGAGACGATCGACTTCGGCGGCGTGCGCGGCAAGGGCGTGATCACGCTGGCCTTGCTGCCGCTGCGCCTGCTGCGCGCTTTCTGGCAATCGCTGCAGGTGGTGCGCAAGGTGCGGCCCGACGTGGTGCTGGGCCTCGGTGGTTACATCAGTTTTCCGGGCGGCATGATGGGCGTGCTCGCCGGCAAGCCGTTGGTGCTGCACGAGCAGAATTCAGTGGCCGGCATGGCCAACAAAATCCTGGCGGGCGTCGCTGACCGTGTGTTCACCGCCTTCCCCAACGTGTTCAAGAAAGCCGAGTGGATCGGAAACCCGCTGCGCGCACCCTTCCTGCGCCAGCCCGAGCCCGCCACGCGCTTTGACGGCCGCACGGGCCCGCTGCGCCTGCTGGTGGTGGGTGGCAGCCTGGGGGCAAAAGCGTTGAACGACACCGTGCCGCAGGCGCTGGCGTTGCTGCCCGAGGCCGAGCGGCCACAGGTCACACACCAGAGCGGCGAGAAACAGATCGACGCGCTGCGCGCCAGTTACGCCGCCGCGGGCGTGAAAGCCGAACTCACGCCCTTCATCGACGACACGGCCCAGGCCTTTGCCGATGCCGATCTGATCGTCTGCCGCGCCGGCGCCAGCACCGTGACCGAAATCGCCGCCGTGGGTGCTGCTGCGCTGTTTGTGCCTTTCCCGGCGGCGGTGGACGACCACCAGACCACCAACGCCCGCTTTCTGGTGGATGCCGGTGCTGCCTGGCTGGTGCCCCAGACACAGTTCACGCCCCAGGCGCTGGCGCACACGCTTCAGACCGTGGCCCGAGCTCAATTGATGGCGATGGCGCAAAAAGCCTTGCAGATGAAAAAAACAGAAGCCGTGGCGGCCGTGGTGTCCGCCTGCGAGCAACTCGCGAAAGTTCAGAAGACATGAAACACGCCATACGCCACATTCATTTCGTTGGCATCGGCGGTGCCGGCATGAGCGGCATCGCCGAGGTGCTGCTCAACCAGGGCTACCGAATCTCGGGCAGCGACCTGGGCGAGAGCTCGGTCACGCGCCGGCTGGTGGCATTGGGGGCCGAGGTGTTCGTCGGCCACGACGCGGCGCACATTGAAGGTGCCGATGCCATCGTGACTTCCACGGCGGTCAAGGAAGACAACCCCGAGGTGATCGCAGCGCACGCGAAGCTGATCCCCGTGGTGCCACGGGCGGTGATGCTGGCCGAACTGATGCGCATGAAGAAGGGTGTGGCCATCGCCGGCACCCACGGCAAGACCACCACCACGAGCCTGGTGACCAGCGTGCTGGCCGCGGGGCACCTGGATCCCACCTTCGTGATTGGGGGACGCCTGAACAGCGCGAACGCCAACGCGCAGCTCGGCTCGGGCGAGTACATCGTGGTCGAGGCCGATGAATCCGACGCCTCCTTCCTCAACCTGCTGCCCGTGCTCTCGGTCGTCACCAACATCGACGCCGACCACATGGACACCTACGGTCACGACTTCGGCAACCTCAAGACCGCCTTCGTGGAGTTCCTCCACAAGATGCCGTTTTACGGAGCGGCCGTGGTGTGCGTGGACGATCCCGCCATCCGCGAGATCCTGCCGCGCATTGCACGGCCCATCACCAGCTACGGCTTCTCGGAAGACGCGCAGGTGCGCGCCGTCAACGTGCGCGCGGTCGACACCCAGATGCACTTCACGGTGCAGCGCCGCAACGGCGTTGAACTGCCCGATCTGGACATCGTGCTCAACCTGCCCGGCGAGCACAACGTGCTCAACGCGCTGGCGGCCATCGGCATTGCGGTGGAGCTCGGCGTGGAAGACGCAGCAGTGCAGCAGGCGCTGGCCGAATTCAAAGGCGTGGGCCGGCGCTTCCAGCCCTATGGTGAAGCCGCATTGCCTGGTGGCGGCAGCTGCACCGTGGTGGACGATTACGGCCACCACCCGGTGGAGATGGCGGCCACGCTGGCTGCGGCGCGCGGTGCGTATCCGGGTCGGCGGCTGGTGCTGGCGTTCCAGCCGCACCGCTACACCCGAACGCGCGATTGTTTCGAGGATTTCGTCAAGGTCATCGGTCAGGCCGACGCCGTGCTGCTGGCCGAGGTTTACGCCGCTGGAGAGGCCCCGATCGTGGCGGCCGATGGCCGCTCCCTGGCGCGCGCGCTGCGCGTGGCGGGCAAGCTGGAACCGGTGTTCGTGGACGACATCACCACCATGGCGCAGGCGGTGCTGGACAACGCGCGAGACGGCGACGTGGTGCTGTGCATGGGCGCGGGCACCGTGGGCAACGTGGCGGGGCAGGTAATCGAACTGGCACAGGGAGTCCAGGCATGAACGGAATGGAGAACACGGTGGTGAACGTGCAGGCGCTGGGCAAGGTGGCGGTGCTCATGGGCGGCAGCTCGGCCGAGCGTGAGGTTTCCATGATGTCGGGCACGGGTGTGCTGGCTGCGCTCAAGTCCAAGGGCGTGGATGCGCACGCTTTCGACCCGGCCGAGCGCGATCTGGGGGACCTCAAGCGCGAGGGCTTCCAGCGCTGCTTCATCACGCTGCATGGCCGCCACGGCGAGGACGGTACGGTACAGGGCGCGCTGGAACTGCTGGGCATGCCTTACACCGGCCCGGGTGTGCTGGCATCGGCCATTGCCATGGACAAGGTGATGACCAAACGCATGTGGATCGCCGAAGGCCTGCCCACGCCGCGCTACGTGGTGCTGGCGCCGGAGCACCAGACGCGCGAGGACGCCCGGGGTGTGCCCGACGTTCTGGGTCTGCCCCTCATCGTCAAGCCCCCGCGCGAAGGTTCCTCCATCGGCGTCACCAAAGTGCGCGGCTACTCGGACATGCAGGACGCGGTGGCGCTCTCGGTCCGTTACGACCCCGATGTGCTGTGCGAAGAGTTCATCGAGGGCGAGGAAGTGACCTGTCCGGTGCTGGGCACCGGCGAACAGGCCCGAGCCTTGCCGGTGGTGCGCATCGTGGCACCCGATGGCGCCTACGACTACCAGAACAAGTACTTCACCGATGCGGTCAAGTACCACTGCCCGAGCGGCCTGCCGCAAGCGGAGGAACGCGAGATCCAGCGCATCGTGCTGGCCAGTTACCGCGCCCTGGGTTGCCGCGGCTGGGGCCGCGCCGACGTGATGATCCGCGCGAGCGACCGCAAGCCCTTCCTGCTCGAGATCAACACCTCGCCCGGCATGACCGGCCATTCGCTCGTGCCCATGTCGGCGAGGGCGGCCGGTCTGTCTTACGAAGACCTTTGCCTGCAGATCATCGCGTCTGCAGCGCTGGACAACCCGGCCTGATCCCGCTCCAGCCATGGCCACCACCCGCCCGACCCCGCTGCCACTGGACGTCAGACTCATGACGCTGGTGACGCACGTGCTCGTGGTGGTGTTCGTGGTGCTTTGCACGGCCCTGTTCGCCACCTGGCTGGTGCAGCACCCGGTGTGGTCGGTGCGCGCCATCACCGTGCAGGGCGATGTGGCCCACCAGAATGCGGTGACCTTTCGGGCGCAGTTGGCCACCCAGATGAAGACGCGGCTGACCGGCAGCTTCCTCACCGTCGACCTGGGCCAGGTGCGTGAACTGTTCGAGTCGGCACCCTGGGTTCGCAAGGCCGTGGTGCAGCGCGAGTTCCCGAACCGGTTGCGCGTCACGATTGAAGAACACCAGGCCGTGGCCTGGTGGGGCCAGTCCGGCTCGGGGCAGCTGGTCAATCAGCAGGGCGAGGTTTTCGACGCCAGCCCCGACGACGGCGACGGCTTGCCCGAACTGGCGGGCCCGGCCGAGCAGTCGAATCGCGTGTGGTCGCTCTACCAGACTCTGGGCGCGGAATTCGCGCGCCTTCAACTGGGGCTGGAGCGCCTTGAACTCAGCGAGCGCGGTGGTTGGCAAGCGCGCCTGGACAACGGCGCCGTCATCGAGCTGGGCCGTGGCACGCCAGAAGAACTGATGGAGCGCACCCGCCGTTTCACCGCCACGCTGGGCCAGCTGACCGAGCGCTACGCCGGCGCGGTGCAGTCCGCCGATCTCCGCTATCCCAACGGCTACGCCCTGCGCATGCGAGGCGTGACCACCGTCACCGACCTGCCGGCCGGGACAACGCAATCACCGAGGTAATCAAGAAGCAATCATGGCCAAGGAATACAAGGATTTGGTGGTCGGACTCGACATAGGCACCGCCAAGATCATGGTGGTGGTCGCCGAGGTCCAGCCCAATGGCGATCTCAAACTCGCGGGGCTCGGCGTGTCGACCAGTCATGGCCTGAAGCGCGGCGTGGTGGTCAACATCGACGCCACCGTGCAGAGCATCCAGCAGGCGTTGAAAGAGGCCGAGCTGATGGCCGACTGCCGCATCGCGCGCGTCTACACCGGCATCACCGGCAGCCACATCCGCGGCATCAACTCCAGCGGCATGGTGGCCATCAAGGACCGCGAGGTGAGCGCCACCGACGTGGCTCGCGTGATCGAAACCGCCAAGGCGATCAACATCTCCACCGACCAGCGCCTGCTGCTGGTGGAGCCGCAGGAATTCGTGATCGATGGCCAGGAGGTCAAGGAGCCGATCGGCATGAGCGGCATCCGGCTGGAAGCCAAGGTGCACATCGTGACCGGCGCACAGAGCGCGGCGGAAAACATCATCAAGTGCGTGCGGCGTTGCGGGCTGGAAGTGGACCAGCTCATGCTCAATCCGCTGGCCTCCAGCCAGGCCATCCTGACCGACGACGAGAAGGAGCTTGGCGTGGCGCTGGTGGACATCGGCGCGGGCACGACCGATGTGGCGATCTTCTCGGGCGGTGCGATCCGCCACACGGCGGTGATTCCGATTGCAGGCGACCTCATCACCAGCGACATTGCCATGGCCTTGCGCACCCCCACCAAGGACGCCGAAGACATCAAGGTGGAAAGCGGGTGCGCCAAGCAGCTGCTGGCCGACCCGGATACCCAGGTGGAAGTGCCTGGCCTGGGCGACCGGGGGCCGCGCATGCTGAGCCGCCAGGCGCTAGCCGGCGTGATCGAGCCGCGCGTGGAAGAAATCTTCTCGCTGGTGCAGCAGGTGCTGCGCGATTCGGGCCACGAAGAAATGCTGTCCTCGGGCATCGTGCTCACGGGCGGCAGCGCGGTCATGCCCGGCATGGTCGAGCTGGGCGAGGACATCTTCCTGAAGCCGGTGCGCCGAGGCATTCCGAACTACACCAGCGCGCTGTCGGACATGGTGGCCCAGCCCCGCGCGGCCACGGTGATGGGCTTGCTTGAAGAAGCCCGCCTGGCGCGCGTGCGCGGGCACAAGGTGTCGCAAAAGGCGGGCTCCATGCAGGGCGCCTTTGAACGAGTGAAAAACTGGTTTGTAGGGACATTCTGATGAACACGATCACCTGGGTTCCCTTCCGCACGCCACGCACCCGACCAAGACCCCGATGCACGGAATGCACGGGACCGCCTGGCTGAAGCCCGATCCCTTTCCTGAATCCGAAGCGTTTTTCTGAATCACTGGCGCCCTGAGAAGGGCCACACAAGGAGCACCAAATGAGCATCGAAATGATTGAAGTCGAGGAATTCAACCTGGGTACGCAGATCAAGGTCATCGGGGTGGGCGGCGGCGGCGGCAATGCGGTCGAACACATGATTTCGCGCAGCGTGCAGGGCGTGGAATTCATCTGCGCCAACACCGATGCGCAGTCGCTCGCACGCAGCGCTGCCCACAAGACCATTCAGCTCGGCACCAGCGGCCTGGGCGCGGGCAGCAAGCCGGAAAAGGGCCGCGAAGCCGCCGAAGTGGCCGTGGACGACATCCGTGAAGCCATCGCTGGCGCGCACATGCTGTTCATCACCGCCGGCATGGGCGGCGGCACCGGCACCGGTGCAGCACCCGTGATCGCCCGTGTGGCCAAGGAGATGGGCATCCTCACGGTGGGCGTGGTCACCAAGCCGTTCGACTGGGAAGGCGGCCGCCGCATGACCAACGCCGACAACGGTCTGTCCGAGCTGGAAGCCAATGTGGACTCGCTGATCGTGGTGCTGAACGAAAAGCTGCTCGAAGTGCTGGGCGACGATGTGACGCAGGACGAGGCCTTTGCGCATGCAAACGACGTGCTGAAGAACGCGGTGGGCGGCATTGCCGAAATCATCAATGAGTACGGTAACGTGAACGTGGACTTCGAGGACGTGCGCACCGTGATGGGCGAGCCCGGCAAGGCCATGATGGGCACCGCCGTGGCTTCGGGTCCGGACCGCGCGCGCATCGCCGCCGAACAGGCCGTGGCCTGCCCTCTGCTCGAAGGCATCGACCTCTCTGGCGCCAAGGGCGTGCTGGTGCTGGTCACCGCCGCCAAGGGTTCGCTCAAGCTGTCGGAATCGAAGCTGGCCATGAACACCATCCGCGCTTACGCATCGCCGGAAGCGCATGTGATCTACGGCGCGGCCTACGACGACAACCTGGGCGACGAGATGCGCGTCACGGTGGTGGCCACGGGTCTGTCGCGTCATGGTGCTCGCCGCACGGCGCCTCCGCTGCAGGTGCTGCGCACCGGTACCGACAACGTGCCGTTCAACGTGCCCACCGTCAATGCCGCCGTGAGCGGCCCAGGCGTGGGTTCGGCTCAGCCGGACTACAACTCCATGGCGGTGCCCAGCGTCTGGCGCACCAACCGCACGCAGGCGGCAGCGAAGGTGGATGCGCTGGCTTCGGGTGGCATGGACGATTTCGAGATTCCTGCTTTCTTGCGCAAGCAGGCGGATTGATCGGGGTTGGGGGTGTTTCGTGCGTGAGACCTCGCAGGCGCGCAGACGCATGGCGCTCTGCTCCGCGAATGTCCTCCGGCGGCGGGAGGCCGCCTCCCCCTTTATTTCGCTGTGCAGAGCGCCATGCGCCTGCGCGCCCGGGGGACATTGGAGCAATGCCTTTCTCAATCGCGGCCATCACCTTTCCCAACAGCACGCAGGCACCGTAAAACTTAAAATCACCGAATGCTCGCGCAACGCACCCTCAAATCCCTGACCAAAGCGGTCGGCGTCGGCCTGCACAGTGGTCAGCGCGTGGAGCTCACCCTGCGCCCCGCTGCGCCCGACACCGGCATCGTGTTCCGTCGGGTGGATTTGTCGGCGCCTGTGGAGATTCCGGTTAATGCGCTGGCAGTGACCGACACACGGCTGGCCTCCACCATCTCCACCGGCGGCGTCAAGGTTCACACCATCGAGCACTTGATGAGCGCGTGCGCCGGCCTGGGGCTGGACAACCTTTATGTAGACATCACGGCCGAGGAGGTGCCCATCCTCGACGGATCGTCCGCCTCCTTCGTCTACCTTCTGCAAAGCGCCGGCATTGTGCTGCAGAACGCGCCCAAGCGCTTCATCCGAGTGACCAAGCCGGTGGAGGTTCGCGAGGGTGAGGGACGGGGACTCAAGTGGGCACGGCTCGACCCCTTTCATGGCTACAAGCTCGCCTTTGAAATCGAGTTCGATCATCCGGCCGTGACCTCCACCGGCCAGCGCGTGGAGTTCGATTTTGGCAGTGGCCAGTACGCCCGCGAAATCGCCCGGGCGCGCACCTTCGGTTTCACGCGCGACGTGGAAATGATGCGCTCCAATGGCCTGGCCATGGGCGGTGGGCTGGACAACGCCATCGTGATGGACGACGTGAAAGTGCTCAATGCCGACGGATTGCGTTACCGGGACGAGTTCGTCAAGCACAAGATTCTGGACGCCATGGGCGACCTCTACATCATCGGCAAACCCCTGCTGGCTGCGTACAGCGCCTTTCGCAGCGGCCACGCCATGAACAACCAGCTGCTGCGCGCGCTGCTGGCGCGGCCCGACGCTTACGAGGTGGTGAGTTTCCAGCAGGATCGCGAAGCGCCCAGCGGTTTTGCGCAGCTCGCGCCGGCCTGGTAAGCCGTCGCTCGTTCGACATGCTGTTGTTCCGCTGGACTGTCCTGTTGCTGCTGATCGCTGCGGGCGTGTGCTTCGCGTTCTACGTCGGCACCGGCCAGATGCGTTTTCGCACCTGGGGAATCATCATTTTGAAATGGACCGTGCTCGCGGCGCTCGGCTTTTTCGCCGTGCTGATCCTCGAGCGGGTGATCTAGCCTGGGTTTACCCGCGCCGGCGCCGGCTTGATCCGCACCGGCAGGCTCATCGACACCACGGCCGCGGCCACCAGCAGTGCGCTTGCCGAGCCAAACGAAACCCAGTGCGTGCCGAAGGTGTCGAACGCCCAGCCGCCCATGAGCGAGCTGATGGTGGCGCCCACCTGGTGCCCCAGGTAGGTCCAGCCGTAGAGCACGCCAACCAGGCGCACGCCGTAGGCATCGGCCAGGATCGCTGAAGAGAGCGCGATGCTGCCGGCCCAGGCCAGACCGCCAATGGCCGCCGTGGTGTACAGCTCCCAGTGGAGCGTGACGGCGGTCATGGCGAAGAAGCCGATGCCACGCACCAGATAGATGGCGGCCAGCAGCGTGCGGCGTGGCAGCACGTCTGAAAGCCGACCCAGCACGAGCGTGCTGAAGATGGCCACCAGCCCGATGGTGCCGATGCCCAGCGAACTGGTGACGGCATCGAAACCATGGTCCATCAGCATGGGCATGCCGTGTGTGCCCATCAGGTTCATGCTGAAGCCGCAGGTGAACAGGCCGAAGCCGATCTGCCAGAAGGTGGCCGTGCGCAGCGCGTCGCGCACTCGGGTGAACGGCGCCGGCGCGGTGCCTGCATTGGCCGCTGCGGCGGCGATGTCCTGCGGTCGCTGGTCGGCGTGGATGGGGGCGTCGTCGCGCACCACGAACAGCACGGTGGGCAATGCGAGCAAGGCGAACGCCGCCGCGAAGCCCAGCAGCGTGGCTTGCCAGCCAAACGCCGCAATCGCCCACGAAAACACCGGCGTCAGGATGGCAATGCCCGCCATGGAACCGGTGGAGAGGAAGAACAGCGCGGTGCCCCGGCGCCGCACGAACCAGCGGCTGAGCACCGGCGTGAGTGCCACCGGGCTGGTGAAAGCCAGCCCGATCGACGAACACACACCAAAGGCCAGGAAGAAGCTCACCGGATCGCGCGCGAGCACGGTCCAGATGGTGGAGGCGATGATGATGGCTGTGCCGGTCAGCAGCACGAAGCGGGTGCCGCGAATCGCCACCAGGTAGCCCGCCAGGGGCATGCCGATGCCGTAGCACAGCATGCCGGCGGCCACGATGCCCGAGAGCAGGCTGCGGCTGAAGCCGAGGTCTTCGGCCATGGGCAGAAAAAACGGACCGATGCTCATGCGCATGCCCACCGTGAGCAGCGTCAGCACGGTGGCGGCGGCCACGATGTTCCAGCCGAAATACCAGGCTTCCTTGGGTCGCTCGGGGGTCACTTTGTCGTCTCCTTTGAGTCGGGCCAATATACCCGAGAGAAACAAAATGGTCATACCAATTCTGCCGGTCTCCGGCGTCAGTAGCTCCGGCCCCCCTTGTAAGCGCCGTGGGTGCGCGCTTGCAGGGTGGATACCTTGTTGATCGCCATCATCGTGCGGCTCACCTGAGCGTGGGTGATGGCCAGACCCAGCGCATCGGCCGCGTCCTTGCCGGGCAGGCCGGGCAATTGCAGCAGCCGCTTCACCATTTCCTGCACCTGCGGCTTGGCGGCCTTGCCGTAGCCGACCACGGCTTTCTTGAGCTGCAGGGCGGTGTACTCGGCCACCGGCATGCCGTTGGCCACCAGTGCGGTCAGGCAGGCGCCGCGCGCCTGGCCCAGCAACAGCGTGGCCTGCGGATTCACGTTCACAAACACGATCTCGCAGGCGGAAACATCGGGTTGGTAGCGTTGCACCACCTCCGAAATGCCGTCGAAAAGCACCTTCAGGCGCGCCGGCAGCAGCGCGCCGTCTTTCGGGCTGGTCTGGATGGTGCCGCTGGCCACGTAGCGCAGGCTCCCGCCCTCGGTGTCGATGACGCCGAAGCCGGTGCATTGCAGGCCCGGGTCGATGCCGAGGATCCTCATAGGTTGAACGTCCAGCGCACCGAGTGGAAAAACACAGGCGCGGCGAAGCACAGCGCGTCCACGCGGTCCAGCAGCCCGCTGGCACCCGTCACGGATCGACCCCCCAGGCCCCAGTGCGTCACGCCGCGGTCGCGCTTGATGGCTTTCATGACCAGGTGGCCCAGGCTGCCGGCCACGCAGGCAACCAGCGCCATGGCCAGCGCAGGCAAAGGCTTGAAGGGCGTGAAGCCGGACAGCGCCGCGCCCAGCAGGCCACCTGCGGCCAGGCCCAGGGCCCAGCTGCGCCAGTGAAAACTGTTGCTGATGGCCGGGGCGGCTGGCTTGCGCAGTCCGCGTGCCGCCAGATGCTGCACCAGCATGCAGGTCTGAACCACCAGCACCAGGAAGAACACCAGAAAGGCGGTCTTGCCCGCGAAACCGGGGAAGTTCAGCAGCAGCAGCGCGGGCACGTGGCTCATGCCATAGACGCAGACCATGATGCCCCACTGCAGCTTGGCGTTGCGTTCCAGAAAACGCTGCGGGTCGTTGCCCAGGGCGCTCACCACCGGAATCAGCAGGAACACATAGACCGGAATGAACACGGTGAACAGGTTGAATCGCTCGGTCCAGACCAGTGCGTACTGCAGCGGCAGCACGATGAAGAAGGCCAGCACCAGGCTGCGGTGGTCGCCCCGGCGCGTGGGCGAAAGGCTGATGAATTCGCGCAGCACGAAGAACGAGACCAGGCCGAACAGCACGATGGCGAAGCCTTCGCCCATCGCCCAGCCCACCCAGAACACCAGCATCATCATCCAGGAGCTGCGCAGCAATGCCTGGTTGTCCTGCAGGAACAGCGCGCGCAAGCCGGTAGCGTCTTCATCGGCCGCGCGCCTTTCGCGCAGCGAAAGCAACACGCCCACGCCGCTGGCGATGAGCAGCAAGCCGAACAGCACCACGAAGACCAGGCTGACCTGCTGGTCGGGGGTGAGGTTGCGAAGGAAGGAGCCCATCAGACTTCCCGAAGAGCGATCACGGCGTCGCGCGCACGCGCGAGGAAATCGGCACGAGGCTCATCGGCCCCGAGCGCGACCGGTTCACCAAAGGTGACCGAGCACAACACTGGCACCGGCACCACCTCGCCCTTGGGCATGACGCGCTGCACGTTGTGGATCCACGCGGGCACCAGCACCACGCCGGGGAAGCGCTGCGCCAGGTTGTACAGGCCCGACTTGAACGGTTGTGGATCTTCTTCGTGGCCACGCGTGCCTTCTGGAAACAGGATCAGCGAATCGCCGCTCTCCAGCGCCTGGATCAACGGGGCCAGTGGGTCTTCGTCGCCCTTGCGCTCCCGCTCCACATAGACGGCGTTGAACACCTCGGTGGTGATCCAGCGCTTGAAGCTCGAGGCGGTCCAGTAGTCCTTGGCGGCGATGGGGCGCGTGATGCTGCGCAATTCCTGCGGCAGCGCGGCCCAGATCAGCACCAGGTCCGCATGGCTCTGGTGGTTGGCGAAATAGATGCGCTGCTCGGCCTTGGGGGGGCAGCCATGCCAGCGCGCCTGCGCACCGGTGAGCAGGCGCACCAGACCTAGCAGGAACACGCTCATGACGGTGGCGGGGATTCTCATGGTGGCGTGACGGCGCCCATGCGGGCGACGATGGTGCCGGTGCGCCGCGCGAGATACGCCGAGCCCTGACGCGTTTCGAAAAACTTGGGCGAAGGCAGCATCACGGCCAGGCGCGCGGCTTCGTGGGGGGTGAGGCGGCTGGCCGGTTTCTTGAAGTAACGCTGCGCCGCCGCTTCGGCGCCGAACACGCCCTCTCCCCATTCGACGCTGTTGAGGTAAATCTCCAGGATGCGTTGCTTGTCCAGCAAGGCTTCCAGCAGCAGCGCCAGCACCAGTTCCTGTCCCTTGCGGAGAAATTGCCGTTCACCCGAAAGCAGAAGGTTCTTGGCGAGCTGCTGCGTGATGGTGGACCCGCCCACGATCTTCGGCTCACGGGCCGGTTTTTCGGGCTGGCGCTCGGCGCGTTTCTCGGCCTGCTGCTGACGGCGCTCGTTCTTCTGCCAGGCGCCTTCGATCGCGGCCCAGTCCACGCCGCCATGGTCGATGAAACCGGCATCCTCCGAAGCGATGACCGCCCGCTTGAGGTGAGGGCTGATCTGCGCATCGTCCACCCACTGGTGAGACCAGTTCCACGGTTTGTCGCTGCCGCGGCTGCTGCCGGCGGTGCGCCAGGCCTCGGAGCGCATGAACGTCGTGCTGGCCGGGTCCACCGCCACCATCAGCGCGATGCGCGCCACGAAGAACAATTGCAGGGACACGCCCGCGAGCAGGATCCAGAGCAGCCAACGTCCGAACGATCTCATGCGGTGCGGCGCCTATTGGCTCGTCATCTGGGTCTGCAGCGTCTCGTCGCGCGTGAAGCGGAAACGCGACACCACGACGATCTGGTCGGCCTGACGGCGCATGCCGTCGTTGAAGCGGCCAAACACCAGGCTGCGCACGATGGCCTGGGCCCGACGGTCCAGCAGCGGCGTGCCGGAGCTCTGAACCACCTCGGTGTCGAGCACGGCACCGCTGTGGTTGACCGTGATGATCATGGTGAGCTCGCCATACAGCTTGCGCCCGCCGGCTTCAGGAAAATTCGACGTGCCACGGTCCTCGATCTTGCGGCGCAGTTCGTCGTAGTAGACGGCGTATATTTCCTCGCGCGTGGCCGGGCTGATGTAGCGCTTCTTCGGGCGTGCGTTCTCTTCGTTGATGCGCTTTTCGATCTCGGCGAGGATCTTCACCAGCGCCTTGCGCTTCTGTTCGCGCTCCACCGAATCGCGGCTCGGCGTGACCGATTCCGTATCGGGCGGCGGCATGTTGGCGAGCTCACGCCGAACCTGCGCGAGCAACTGGCTCTGCTGCTCGCGCAGCGCCTCGATCATGCGTTCGTCTTCCTCGGGGGTGTCGCCGATGCGCGCCACCGTGGCCGGTGGCAGTGGGGATGTGGCCCTGCCACGCTCGACATCGCCACCGCCGGCGAGCGAAGCCTGTGCAATGGCCGTGGCCTTCTCGGGCTTCTCGTCGCTGCGGGCATTGACGAGGATCACTTCCAGGGGCGTGTCCTGGAACACCCGGTTGAAGCCTTCGGGGTTCACGAAACGCACCGTGAGCAAAGCCGCGTGCACCGCCACCGAGACGGCCAGCGCCAATTGCAGCGTGCTCAGTTGTTTCAGGAACTTGGCGGGGGACTTCACGGGCGCATTATCTGTGGTGAAAGCGGTGGGGCTGTCAGTGGGTTGCCGGGTCGGGCGTTTGAGGGGACTGGGCGGTTTCTTCGGCCTCGTTCACGTCGATCGCCAGTGCCAGCGGAGCCGCCAGTTCCTCGTCGTCGCCGTCTTCTCCCGAGCCGCTGTCCTCACTCATGTCGTCCGCCGGCAAGTCCAGCCGCTCAATGACCGTGCCGTGCACGTCGAGCGTGATGTCGTCGATGTCACCCAGCCGCACCCGCACGTGCGCGCCGCGTGGCAGGCCGTCCGCACCCATCACCGGCAGCACCAGCGGCAGCGAGTCGGCGCGCACCAGGTTGTCCTTGATCAGCGTGGCGGTAATTTCGGTGGTGCCGTTCTGGCGCAGGTGCTGCAGCGTCCAGTAGCGTTCCATGCCGTTCTGGAAGCCGTTGTAGGCGGTGTAGGCGGCGTCGAACGCGCTGATCACCGAGAACAGGTTGGCGTCTTTGGGTTTGAACGGCGCTGCCAGCGCAGCGGTGCGGCCGTGGCGCGCGCAGGCAATGATCTGCCACTGGTTCACCAGATCGACATAGCGGCGCAGTGGCGATGTGCTCCAGGCGTAGCTTTTCACGCCGATGCCGGCGTGCGGCTGGGCCTTGGTGCCCATGCGCACCTTCACGCCTGGCGCCATGCTGGCCTGGCTGCGGTAGATGCCGGGCACACCGCACTCGGCCAGCCAGTTGCCCCAGGTGCTGTTGGCCAGAATCATGGCCTCGGCCACCATCAGGTCCAGCGGGGCGCCGCGCTGGCGGGTGCCTATCACCACGCGTTCGTCGCCCGCCGGCGCGTCGCCCTGCACGCCTTCAAGGCGGAAGGTGTAGTCGGGCCGGTTGAAGTTCTCGGGTTTGCCACGCACCACCTCGCGCTGCGCCTTCAGGTGCCGCGCCAGGCGGTGAAGGAAGGCGAGTGAGGGTTGCAACGCAGCGATTTCAGGCGCGGCCTGGGTCGCAGGGGAATCGCCGTTGAGCCAGGTCTCGGTGATCACTGTGTCGAGCTGGTCGTGTCGCAGGTTGAGCGCGATCGGCACGCGCTCCAGCACGGTGCGGGTCTCGCGCTGCTCCAGCGTGGCTTCGTCAAAACTCACGTACAGCGAGACAGCAGGGCAGTCGCGACCGGCCATGAGGGTGTAGGCCTGCACCACCTCGTCGGGCAGCATGGTGATCTTGTGGCCCGGCATGTAGACGGTGGACAGGCGGCTGCGCGCCATCTGGTCCAGTGCGCCTTCGGGCTGGACGGCCAGGCCGGGCGCCGCGATGTGAATGCCCAGCGTGATGGTGCCGCTGCCCAGGCCCTGCACCGAGAGCGCGTCGTCGATCTCTGTGGTCTGCGAATCGTCGATGGAGAAGGCCTGCACTGCGGCCAGCGGCAAATCGTCGGTGATGGCGGGCGCTTGCAGCACCGGAAAACCCGTGCCCTTGGGAAACTGATCGAACAGAAAACGCTGCCAATGAAACTGGTAAGCGCTGGTGATGGCGCCCGCTTTCTGCAGCAGCACCAATGGCGCGGTGTGGCTCAGGTGAGCCGCTTCCACCACCGCCTTGTATTCCGGCGCGTTCTTGTCGGGCTTGAAGAGGATTCGGTAGAGCTGTTCGCGCACTGGCACCGGGCACTGGCCCGCAGCAAGCTCGGCGGCCCAGGTGTCAATTTGCGCCTGCACCTGCTTTTTCTTCTCGATGGCGGCGAGCGCCTGTGCGAGGACTTCGGGCGGTGCCTTTTTGTAGCGGCCTTTGCCGGCGCGGCGGAAGTAGTGGGGAGCACCCTGCAGGCAGAGCAGCGCAGCCACCTGCTCGGACGTGCCCGCGCTGGTGCTGAAGTACTCGTGCGCGAGATCGGCAAAACCGAACTCGTCTTCTGGCGCGAACTCGTAAGCCAGTTCCAGTTCCATGGATTCGGCCAGGGCGGTGGCGGCAGGCATGAGCTGGGCGGGCGCGGGTTTGTCAAAGCGCAGCAGCGCGTTGGCGGCCTTGACCTTGACGCGCTTGCCCGAATCGAGCTCAACCTGGAGCGAGTTTTCGGCTTCGGACAACAGGCGGCCGGTCATCAACTTGCCGGCTTCATCAAACAGAATGTGCATGGCGGCGATTGTCCCATGCGGGGAACCGCGCCCTGGCCAATTCAGGTGGGGTTGAAAAGGAATTGCACAACAGCGTCGATGTGGTCATCGAAGTCGCTGATGGCGTGGTCGCTGTCGGGCAGAAGGCGGAGGGTTCCGCCGTGGCAAAAGGCCTGCATCTCGCGCCAGTCCAGCACCTCGTCGCCCTGCGCCACGATCGCCATCTGGCGCTCGGGCGTCGCCGGTTGCCCCGGTGCCAGTTTTTCAATGTCCGCCTGCAGGGCGAGCAGCTCATCGACATAGCTGGCCTGGAAGAAGAACCGCTCGCCTGGGTCGTGCCAGGAGGTCTGCTCGCCGATGTACTTCGAGAGATCGCGCGCAGGAAAAGCCGCCGGGTTGAGCAGCACCGAGCGGCAGCCGGTCTGCAGCGCCACCCAGCGGGCGTAGAAGCCGCCGAGGGAGGAGCCCACCACCACCATGTTCTGGCGCGGCCAGTCGGCAACACCCTGCATCACCTGCGCCATGGCCTCGGCCGGGGAGGGCGGCAATTGCGGACACCACCAGCGCACCTGCGGATGCCGCTCGCTCACCAGAGCTCCGACCTTCTGCGCCTTCATGGACCCGGGAGACGAACGGAAGCCGTGCAGGTACAGCAGGTGGGTGGTGGGGGCGGTCGGCTTCATGGAGAGAAGGATAATCGGCGTCCATGGCCGTCGTTTTTGACAAACCTTCCCCGCTGCAGCGAATCGCCCCGATCTTCCAGGGCTTCGACCTGCCCTTGTTGCTGGCGATCCTGATCATGGCCGGTGCGGGCCTGCTCACCATGTACTCGGTGGGCTTCGACCACGGCACCCGCTTCGCCAACCACGGCCGCAACATGATGCTGGCGGCTGGCGTGCTGTTCATCGTCTCGCAGATTCCGCCGCACCGCCTCATGACGCTGGCCGTGCCCATCTATGTGCTGGGCGTGATGCTGCTGCTGGGGGTCGAGCTGTTCGGCATCGAGCGCAAGGGGTCTCAACGGTGGCTCAATGTGGGCATCGTCATCCAGCCCAGCGAGCTGCTGAAAATTGCCATGCCGCTCATGCTGGCCTGGTGGTTCCATCGGCGCGAGGGTCAGCTCAAGCCGCTGGATTTCGTGGTGGCGGGCATCCTGCTGCTGTTTCCGCTGGCTCTCATCCTGAAACAGCCCGATCTGGGCACCTCGCTGCTGGTGCTGTCTTCGGGGCTGTTCGTCATTTTTTTCGCCGGACTGAGCTGGAAGCTCATCCTGCCCCCCGTGGTGCTGGGCGTGGTGGGCGTGGTGGTGCTGATCTTCATGGAGCCCCAGCTGTGCGCCCCCGACGTCGACTGGCGCGTGCTGCACGAGTACCAGCGCCAGCGCGTGTGCACGCTGCTCGATCCTTCCAAGGACCCGCTGGGCAAGGGCTTTCACATCATCCAAGGCATGATCGCCATCGGCTCCGGCGGGGTCTGGGGCAAGGGCTTCATGCAGGGCACGCAGACGCACCTGGAGTTCATTCCCGAGCGCACCACCGATTTCATCTACGCCGCCTTCTCCGAAGAGTTCGGCCTGGTGGGCGTGCTGGCGTTGATGGCCGGCTTCCTGTTCCTCATCGCGCGCGGTCTGGTCATCGCCGTGGAGGCGCCCACGCTGTTTTCCCGCCTGCTGGCGGGCGCCATCACGCTCAACATCTTCGTGTACGCGTTCGTCAACATGGGCATGGTCAGCGGCATCCTGCCGGTGGTGGGCGTGCCGCTGCCGTTCGTGAGCTACGGCGGCACCGCGATGGTGACCATGGGTGTCGGACTGGGCATTCTGATGTCGACCGCCAAGTCGCGAAGGTTCATGCAGTCATGACGCGCACACCAGTGGGCGTGATCGGTGCCGGCAACATGGGCGGGGCCATGGTGGAACGCCTTTGCAAGGCGGGCTGGGCCCTGACGGTGTGCGATATCGATCCGGCACGGCAGCGTCAGGCCACCGCCGCGGGCGCTTCCGTGGTCGGGGCACCCCTGCAGGCGGCACAGGCACTTGGGCCTGGCCATGCCCTGATCGTGGTGGTGGTCGACGCCGCCCAGGTTCGGCAAGTTCTTTGGGGTCCGGCCGGGGCCGCGCAGGCGTTGCAGCCTGGGCAGACCGTGCTCCTTTGCCCCACCATTTCCCCCGAAGATGTGGAGGCCATTGCGGCCGATCTGGCCCGGCAAGGTGTGGATTGCATCGATGCGCCGCTGTCAGGTGGGCCGGTGCGTGCACGCGACGGCCGCATGAGCCTGATGGTGGCTGCCCCCGAACCCGTGCTGGTGCGTCAGACGGCGCTGTTGTCTGCCCTGTCGGACCATGTGATGCGCATCAGCGAACGGGTGGGCGATGGCGCCCGCACCAAGCTGGTCAACAACCTGCTCGCCGGCATCAATCTGGTGGGGGCCGCTGAGGCGCTGGCCATGGCCGAGCGCATGGGGCTGGATGTGACCACCACGCTGGACGTGATCGAGCGCTCCAGCGGTCAGAGCTGGATCGGCAGCGACCGCATGCGACGCGCGGTGACCGGCGATTTCGAGCCGCGCGCCCATGTGACGCTGCTGGAAAAGGACACCCGCCTGGCCGTGGCGGCTGCGGCCGCAGCAGGATTTGAAGGGCCGCTTGGAGCGTGCGCAGCCCGTGTGTTTGCGCAAGCCCATGAAGCTGGCATGGCTGATCTGGACGATGGCGCGCTGCTGGATCTGCTGCGCCGGGCGCCACCAAGACCCTGATGGTCGTGCGCGGGGCAGAGGTTCTTACAATGGCCCGATGATTGCTCGCGAACCCACCCTGGCCCGACTGGCCACCGCCCAAAGCCTCCTGCTCGAACCCTTTGGCCTGAGTCCCTCTCACCTCCAGCGTGCGCTGGGCGAGATCATGTCGCATGGCGTGGACGATGCCGACCTCTATTTCCAGACCACGCGCAGCGAAGGCTGGAGCCTGGAAGAGGGCATCGTGAAGACCGGCAGCTTCAGCATCGACCAGGGTGTGGGCGTGCGTGCCGTCAGCGGTGAGAAAACCGCCTTCGCCTATTCCGACGACCTGTCGTGGGACTCGTTGCTCGATGCCGCCCACACGGTGCGCTCCATTTCCGCTCAGGGCCAAGGCCGCAAGGCGCGCGTGCCTTCCACCAAGGTGGCGAAGTCCCGCTCTCTCTATCCGGGCATCGACCCCATCGCCACGCTCGACAGCACCGCCAAGGTGGCCCTGCTGGAGAAGGTGGAGCGCATGGCCAAAGCCAAGGACCCGCGTGTCAAGCAAGTCATGGCCGGCCTGGCGAGTGAATACGACGTGGTGCTGGTGGCGCGCGCCGACGGCACGCTGGCGGCCGATGTGCGCCCCCTGATCCGCCTCTCGGTCACTGTGATCGCCGAACAGACGGGGCGGCGTGAATCCGGCTCGTCGGGCGGCGGTGGCCGCTACGGGCTGGCCTATTTCGACGACGCCATGGTGCAGTCTTATGTGGACGAAGCCGTGTCCTACGCGCTCACCAACCTGGAAGCGCGCCCTGCACCCGCAGGCGAAATGGTGGTGGTGCTGGGCGCTGGCTGGCCCGGCATCCTGCTGCACGAAGCGGTGGGCCACGGACTGGAAGGCGACTTCAACCGCAAGGGCTCCAGCGCGTTTGCCGGCCGCATCGGCCAGCGCGTGGCGTCCAAAGGCGTGACCGTGCTTGACGACGGCACCATCGCCGACCGGCGCGGCTCGCTCAACGTGGACGACGAAGGCCATGCCTCGCAGCGCAATGTGCTGATTGAAGACGGCATCCTGCGCGGCTACATCCAGGACTCGATGAATGCGCGCCTGATGGGCGTGAAGCCCACGGGCAATGGCCGGCGCGAGAGCTACGCCCACGTGCCCATGCCGCGCATGACCAACACCTACATGCTCGGCGGCGACAAGGCGCCCGAAGAAATCGTGGCCAGCATCAAGAAGGGCCTGTACGCCACCAACTTCGGTGGCGGCCAGGTCGACATCACCTCCGGCAAGTTCGTTTTCTCCGCCAGCCAGGCCTACTGGGTGGAAAACGGTCAGATCCAGTACCCGGTGAAGGGCGCCACCCTGGTGGGCAACGGCCCCGACGCGCTGACCCGCGTTTCCATGATCGGTAACGACATGAAGCTCGACAGCGGTGTGGGCACCTGCGGCAAGGAAGGCCAGAGCGTGCCGGTGGGCGTGGGTCAGCCCACGTTGCGCATCGATGGGCTCACCGTGGGTGGTACCGCCTGAGCGGCACTTCCAATTGCCTGTGCTACATTTCGTCCCCATGTCCCCGCGCTTCGCCTTTTTTGCCTTTTACTTCTGGTTCTCTGTCCCCGGCGGACGAGAGGCGAGGCTGTAAGCGCATCACCGAATCTCGAAACAACCGCCGGAGCCCAAAGCCCGGCGGTTTTTTTTCGTCCTCTTCCCACTCATTCCATCCTCAGGAGCACCGTGATGAACGCGAAAACCGTCCCCGCCAGCAGCGACGCCTGGCATGCCCGTCCTGTCGACAAGACCAGCCAGACCGACGACGAACGCATCAAGGACATCACCGTGCTGCCCCCGCCAGAACACCTCATCCGCTTCTTTCCCATTGGCGGCACACCGGTGGAGGCCCTGATCAGCCAGACCCGTCGGCGTGTTCACCGCATCCTGCACGGCCAGGACGACCGCCTGCTGGTGGTCATCGGACCCTGCTCCATCCACGACCCAGCCGCCGCGCTGGACTACGCGCGCCGCCTCAAGACCCTGCGCGACAAGTATGCTGATTCGCTGGAGATCGTGATGCGCGTGTACTTCGAGAAACCGCGCACCACGGTGGGCTGGAAGGGACTCATCAACGATCCCTATCTGGACGAGAGCTTCCGCATCGATGAAGGCCTGCGCATCGCCCGCCAGTTGCTGATTGACATCAACCGCCTGGGCGTGCCGGCCGGCAGTGAATTCCTCGATGTGATCTCGCCGCAATACATCGGCGATCTGATCGCCTGGGGCGCCATCGGCGCGCGCACCACCGAGAGCCAGGTGCATCGCGAACTCGCCTCGGGCCTGTCGGCGCCCATCGGCTTCAAGAACGGCACCGACGGCAACATCCGGATCGCGACCGACGCGATTCAGGCTGCGTCGCGCGGTCACCATTTCCTCTCGGTGCACAAGAACGGCCAGGTGGCCATCGTCCAGACCAACGGCAACAAGGACTGTCACGTCATCTTGCGCGGTGGCAAGACACCCAACTACGACGCCGCGAGCGTGGCCGCTTCAGTGAAAGAACTCGAAGCAGCGAAGTTGCCACCGCGCCTGATGGTGGACTGCAGCCATGCGAACAGCAGCAAGCAGCATGAGAAGCAACTCGAGGTGGCGCGAGACATCGCCGGGCAGATCGTCGGAGGTTCACGCAGCGTGTTCGGCGTGATGATCGAAAGCCACATCGAAGCGGGTGCACAGAAGTTCACGCCTGGCAAGAACCGCATTGGCGATCTGAAGTACGGGCAGAGCATCACCGACGCCTGCCTGGGCTGGACCGACTCGGAGCATGCGCTGGAAGTGCTCTCTGATGCAGTGCTGGCGGCGCGCAGCGCGCGGGCCTGAGCCATCGGGGTTTTACGGGTTGGATGACGAGGGTGCGCGGTCCACAATGCACGCAACAGGAGAATCGCCATGCGCAGCCAAGTCATCGTGAGCTGGGGTGAACCGTCCACCTACCACTTCGACCTTGAAGAAGTGCAGCCCATGCCGCACGACCTCGCGCGAAGCTGGCTAGACGAGCAGTTCACTTTTCTGGGCTGCGACCCGATCCGGCCGACCGGCAAGGTGCTGACGGCCGACAAGATCCTTTGCGTGGCTCAGGCGGCAGGCGAAGTGCGTTTTCGTGACGCCGCGCACCGGCCATGGGCCATGGCCTTCGCGCGTGCAGCCAGCGCCGCGCTGGCCAAACCGGTGGTGTCGGTCGATGTGCCTGGGCAGGCGTTGAACTATTGAGATGCAAGCGCTTTGAGCAGGCGCTCGTGCACGCCGCCAAAGCCGCCGTTGCTCATGCACACGATGTGGTCGCCCGCCCGGGCGGCGGCGCTCACCATGTCCACCAGTTCCTCGATGTTGCGCGCCACCATGGCGCTTGAACCCATGGGCGCCAGGGCCTCCGCGGCATCCCAGTCCAGCCCGCCCGAATGGCAGAAGGACAGGTCTGCCGCCTCCAGACTCCAGGGCAATTGAGACTTCATGGTGCCCAGCTTCATCGTGTTGCTGCGCGGCTCGAACACGGCCAGGATGCGACCGGGCGAGGTGCCGAGTCGGCGGTGCAGTCCATCGAGCGTGGTCCGGATGGCGGTGGGGTGGTGGGCGAAATCGTCGTAAACCGTGATCTCGCCACCGGGACGCGCCACCGTGCCTCGCACTTCCATGCGGCGGCGCACGTTCTCGAACGAGGCCAGCGCGCGGGCCGCATCCGCAGGCGTCACGCCCACGTGTTCGGCCGCCGCGATGGCCGCCAGCGCATTCAGCTGGTTGTGAGTGCCTGTGAGCGCCCACTCCACCCGACCCACAGCCTGGCCCTTGTGAAGCACATCGAACGCATGCGGTTCGCCATGCGCGGTGAAGTCGCTCACCGCTGCGCCAAAGCTGCGCACCTCGCTCCACAGGCCCTTGTGCAGGACGCGCTCCAGACTGTCCTCCAGACCGTTGACGACGACGCGGCCGGTAGAAGGCACGGTGCGCACCAGGTGGTGGAACTGGCGTTCGATTGCGTGCAGGTCGTCGAAGATGTCGGCGTGGTCGAACTCGAGGTTGTTGAGGATGGCGGTGCGCGGCCGGTAGTGCACGAATTTGCTGCGCTTGTCGAAGAAGGCCGTGTCGTACTCGTCGGCTTCGATGGTGAATGTGTTTCCGGTGCCCAGGCGAGCCGAGAGGCCGAAATTCATCGGCACGCCACCGATCAGGAATCCGGGCTGCAGACCTGCGGACTCCAGAATCCACGTCAGCATGGCGGTGGTGGTGGTTTTGCCATGGGTGCCCGCCACGGCAAGCACATGGCGACCCTGCAGCACGTGCTCGGCCAGCCACTGTGGTCCGCTGCTGTAGGCGGCTCCGCTGTCCATGATGGCTTCCATCAGGGGAAACTTCGGTGATCCATCCGCTTGCCGGGCCCTGCTGACCACGTTGCCCACCACGAAAAGATCGGGCTTGAGCGCCAGCTGGTCGGCGCCGAAGCCTTCAATGAGGTCGATGCCGAGCGCGCGCAACTGATCGCTCATGGGCGGGTAGACGCCGGCGTCGCAGCCGGTCACGCGGTGGCCCGCTTCGCGGGCGAGAGCGGCGAGGCCACCCATGAAGGTGCCGCAAATGCCCAGAATGTGAATGTGCATCTGGCGATTCTAGGGGGCGGCAGCGGCGTCTCTGTGGGCATGGCCGCGCGCTGGGCGCTTCCCCGTTTGAGCGGGCACAATCCCTTCCCATGGATTTGCGTCGAGACGTCATCACCGCCGAGATCGCCGCCGTGGCCGCCCGCTTCGTGGTGGACGAAGGCCTGGAATACGCGGCGGCCAAGCGCCGCGCGGTGAAACAGATGGGCTTGCCGGCACGCACGGCCTTGCCCGACAACGCGACGCTCGATGCCGCGGTGCGCGAAGACATCGCGGTGTTCTGCGCCGACACCCAGCCCGTTGAACTGCGTGCCCTGCGCGAACGGGCCCTGGTATGGATGGATCGCCTGGAGGCATTTCGCCCGCACCTGGGCGGCGCCGTGTGGCAGGGCACCGCCACGCGACACAGCGACATTTACATCCAGCTTTTTTGCGACGACCCCAAGGCCCCGGAGTGGGCGCTGCTGGATCACCGTGTGGAATACCACCCCGGCGAAGTGTCCGGCTGGCGCGGTGAACCGGTGCAGGCACTGAGCCTGCGCGACCGCAGCGAGGCCTTGGGCCAATGGGTGCTGGTGCACCTGATGGTGCATGCGCACGACGACATGAGAGGTGCCTTGAAGCCCGACGCGCAAGGCCGGAAGCCGCGGGGTGATGCGACCGCATTGCGCCGTCTCATGGCCGTACAGGGCGAATCAGGCAACGAGGCGGCCGCATGAAAGTGCAGCGTCGCACGGTCTTGGTGGCGGGCGTGGCGCTGGCCGCTGCCGGGGCGGGCGCGTGGTGGTCACAGCGCCGGCTGCAACTCCAGCCAGCGCTGGACGAGGCGCAGGCGGCCTTCTGGCTGAGCGAATTCGATGGACCCAACGGTGAGAAGGTGCGCGTGGCCGATTTCCGGGGTCGGCCGCTGCTGGTGAACTTCTGGGCCACTTGGTGCCCTCCCTGTGTGGAAGAGCTGCCCATGCTCAACACGTTTCAGAAAACCCAGGCAGCGCGCGGTTGGCAGGTGCTGGGCCTTGCGGTGGACCAGCCCAGTGCGGTGCGCAGCTTCATGAAAAAGCTGCCGCTTGATTTTCCCGTGGGCATGGCCGGCTTCGGTGGCACCGAGCTCAGCCGCACGCTCGGAAATCCCGCAGGCGCATTGCCCTTCAGTGTGGTGTTCGGCGCGTCGGGTGAGCTTCACCACCGCAAGTTGGGCAAGCTCACCGAAACCGACCTGAGTCAGTGGGCCATGCTGGTTTAGTCCCGGGCTGCCTTTGGTCATTCCACAGGAACTGAGTCGAAAATCAGGGTAAATTCCGACTTCTTGCAAAAAAGCGGCATGACACGGGTTGGCTCAACGCACCATCGAGACCACCTGGATCGAGGCACCAAACGGATTGCTCTCGTGTACACTGCGGCACCCCGGCGGGTTGATGTGCTTCTACTTCGATGAAGTTAAATGCTTTTAAATCAATTTGACCGAAATTCGTTGGAGAAATCATGGATTTGCGAAAACTAAAGACTTTGATCGACCTCGTTTCCGAGTCGAACGTGTCAGAACTTGAAATCACCGAAGCCGAAGGCAAGGTCCGCATTGTCAAGAGTGCCCCGGTTGCCATGGCAGCCCCCGTGACCTACAGCATGGCCCCCGCGCCAGTGGCCCCCTCCCTCGTGCCTGCCGTCGAGGTGGCGCCCGCGCCGGTGGTCGCGGCCGCTCCGGCAGCACCTGCCGGGCACACGGTGAAGTCGCCCATGGTGGGCACCTTCTACCGCGCATCCAGTCCAGGTGCCAAAGCCTTCGTCGAGGTGGGTGACACCATCAAGGAAGGCGAGACGATCTGCATCGTCGAGGCCATGAAGATTCTCAACGAGATCGAGGCCGACAAGTCCGGCACCGTGACCCAGATCCTGGTGGAGAACGGCCAGGCGGTGGAATACGGTCAGCCTCTCTACGTGATCGAATAAAGAAGACGACGATTCATGTTCAAGAAAATCCTGATCGCCAACCGGGGGGAGATCGCGTTGCGAGTCCAGCGCGCCTGCCGGGAAATGGGCATCAAGGCGGTAATGGTGTACTCGGAGGCCGATCGCGACGCGAAGTACGTGCGGCTCGCTGACGAGGCGGTTTGCATCGGCCCGGCGGCCAGTGCGCACAGCTACCTCAGCATGCCAGCCATCATTTCGGCCGCCGAAGTGACCGATGCCGAGGCCATTCACCCCGGCTACGGCTTCCTGTCGGAAAACGCCGACTTCGCAGAGCGCGTCGAAAAGAGCGGCTTCACCTTCATCGGCCCCTCGCCGGACTCGATCCGCATGATGGGCGACAAGGTCTCGGCGAAGCAGGCGATGATCCGGGCGGGCGTGCCTTGCGTGCCGGGCTCCGAGGGCGCGCTGCCCGACGATCCCGTGGTGATCAAGCGCACCGCCAAGGCGGTGGGTTATCCCGTGATCATCAAGGCCGCCGGCGGCGGCGGCGGGCGTGGCATGCGCGTGGTGCACACCGAGGCGGCCCTGCTGCACGCGGTGCAGACCACCAAGGCAGAAGCTGGCGCGGCCTTCGGTAACCCCGAGGTTTACATGGAGAAGTTTCTCCAGAACCCGCGCCACATCGAAATCCAGATCCTGGCCGATCAACACCGCAATGCCGTGTACCTCGGCGAGCGCGACTGCTCCATGCAGCGGCGCCACCAGAAGGTGATCGAAGAAGCGCCCGCGCCAGGCATTCCACGCCGCTTGATCGAAAAGATCGGCGAGCGCTGCGCAGCGGCTTGCAAGAAGATCGGCTACCGCGGGGCGGGCACCTTCGAGTTCCTGTTTGAAAACGGCGAGTTTTACTTCATTGAAATGAACACGCGCGTGCAGGTGGAGCACCCGGTAACGGAGTGGATTACCGGGATCGACATCGTGCGCACGCAGATTGCCGTGGCCGCGGGTGAGAAGCTGCCGTTCACGCAGCGGCAGATCCAGTTGCGTGGGCATGCCATTGAGTGCCGCATCAACGCCGAGGACGCCTACAAGTTCACGCCCTCGCCGGGTCGCATCACGACCTGGCATGCGCCGGGCGGCCCCGGTGTTCGGGTGGACTCGCATGCCTACGCCAACTACTTCGTGCCGCCCAATTACGACTCCATGATCGGCAAGATCATCGTGCATGGCGACACGCGCGAACAGGCACTGGCGCGCATGCGCACAGCGCTGGCCGAGACGGTGATCGAAGGCATCAAGACCAACATCCCGCTGCACCGGGAACTGATGGTGGACGCCAGCTTCGTGGCCGGTGGCACCAACATTCATTATCTGGAAGAGTGGTTGTCCCAACGTGAGCGCTGAAGCCTCCATGCTGACCCTGCCGCCGGCAGGGACCCTGTTCGAGCTCGTGCTCCTCGTGCCCGAGGCGGCCGTGGACGACGTGGGTGATGCCTTTGTGGCGCTCGATGCGCTGAGCGTGTCGGTGGAAGACGCTGACGCCATGACGGACGCGGAAACGGCGCTGTTCGGTGAGCCGGGCATGCCTCCGCCCAAAGAAGGCTGGCAACGATCGCGCGTGGTGGCCCTGTTTCCCACCGAGACCGCCGCGAAGGAAGCGGCCGCCTTGCTCAAGCTGCAGGATTTCTTTGAAGGCTGCGTGGTGCAAGGCGTGCGCGCGGTGCTGGAGCAGGACTGGGTGCGCCTGACGCAGTCGCAGTTCGAGCCGGTGGCGATCACGCCCGAGTTCTGGATCGTGCCCACGTGGCATGAGCCCCCTGCGGCCGCGCAGAAGGTGATCCGGCTCGACCCCGGTCTGGCCTTCGGCACTGGCACCCATCCCACCACACGCATGTGCCTGCGCTGGATTGCCCAACACCCGCCCACGGATCAGCGTGTGCTCGACTACGGCTGCGGCTCGGGCATTCTGGCCATTGGCGCCGCGAAGTTCGGCGCGCGCGCCATCGTGGCGGTGGACATCGATCCCTCGGCGGTCGAGTCGACCCGATTGAACGCGGAAGCCAACCAGGCGCGACTCGACGCCGGGCTGCCGAATCTGGCCACAGGCGAGCACGACCTGGTGCTGGCCAACATCCTGGCCACACCATTGCGCGTGCTGGCTCCGCTGCTCTGCGCGCACGTTCGGCGGGGCGGGCAGCTGGTGCTCGCCGGCATCCTGGCGCGCCAGGTTGACGAACTGCGCACTGCTTATGCGCCCTGGGTGGCCCTGGACGTGAGCGACGAAGAGGATGGCTGGGTCCTCATGACCGCACGCAAGGCCTGATCTTTTCGGGCGGCACCCGCCTGCAATAATCGGCGCATGAGTTTCACCACCCGTTGCCCCGCGTGCGGAACGATGTTCAGGGTCGTCGCCGACCAGCTGAAGATCTCCGAGGGCTGGGTGCGTTGTGGCCACTGCGCCGATGTGTTCGACGCCACGCTTTACCTGCAACCCTGGACGGCGCCTGGCTCCTCCGCCGAACCCGAAGGTCAGGTGGACCCGGCTCCCGAGCCCGAGTACGACCCCGAGGAAGAACCCGAAACCGCCATCATGGAGGATTCGGAAATGTCGGGCGAGTGGGGCCAGCTGGAAGGTTCCCGAAGGTTCCAGGATTCGCAGGAATCGTCCCCGCCGTCTTCGGTGCCTGAAGTTCAGAGCTCGGCATCCGGGTACGACGATTCAGAGGTGTCGGATTTCCATACCGATCTGCAGCGCTTCGCTGCCGGCGTGGGTCGTGCTGGGGAAGACGAGTTCGAGGACTCGTCGGATGGGATTGCGGCCGAGGTCAGCGCCGCGGCGCAGGCCGCGCGCGGCGTTCCCAGCACCAACTCAGGCGCCTCGGATTTCGAGCGCAGTGAACTCGAGGACCCACTATCAGTGCCCGGCTTCGTTCGCCAGGCGCGCCGCCGAGCGTTCTGGTCCTCGAACGGCATGCGCGCCGCGCTGGCCGTGCTGATGTTGCTGCTCGGCGCCTTGCTGATGGCGCAAGTTGCCCTGCACGAACGCGACCGACTGGCGGCGGCGCGGCCCGATCTTCAGCCCCTGTTGCAGCGCGCCTGCGATGCACTTGGTTGCCAGCTGGCGCCCGTGCGCCGCATCGATGCCATCGTGATCGACAGCACGGCGCTGGTCCGGCGGCTGGGCGATTTCTACTCTTTCGACCTCGTGCTCAAGAACACCGCATCGACGCCCCTGGCTTTGCCCGCGCTCGAACTCAGCCTCACCGACACGCGTGATCAGGTGATTGCGCGCCGCGTTTTTCTGCCCGAAGAGTGGCCCGATTCGCCATCCCTGTTGCCCGCTCAGGGTTCGGTCAGCGTGAGCCTGCGGCTCGCGCTCGCGCTGGGAGATGCCACGCCCATGGCAGGCTACCGCGCTCTGGTTTTTTATCCCTGACCCAAGGAACCCTTCCCATGCCCATTCTTGTCTGCGGCTCGCTGGCCTTCGACACCATCATGACCTTCGAGGGCCGCTTCGCCGAGCAGATCCTGCCCAGTCAGCTGCACATTCTCAACGTATCTTTTCTTGTGCCCGGGCTGCGCCGCGAGTATGGAGGCTGCGCCGGCAACATCGCTTACGGCTTGCGCCAGCTGGGTGCACAGGCCGTGCCGCTGGCCACGCTGGGCAACGACGGACACGAATACCTGGAGCGCTTGCAGGCCTTGGGCGTGGACACGCGCCACGTGTCAAAGGCGGCCGACAGCTACACCGCGCAAGCCATGATCATGACCGACCGCGACAACAACCAGATCACCGCGTTCCATCCTGGGGCGATGTCGATGGCGCACGACAATCCGGTGCCACAGCGCGACGACCTCTCTGTGGCCATCATCTCGCCCGACGGCCGCGACGCCATGCTCACCCATGCGCGCCAGTTGCATGCGGCCGGTGTGCCCTTCGTGTTCGATCCGGGCCAGGGCCTGCCCATGTTCAACGGTGAGGAGTTGCGCCAGTTCATCGAACTGGCCACCTGGGTCACGCTCAACGACTACGAAGCGCAGATGCTGTGCGACCGCACCGGTCTCACGCTCGATGCCATCGCCACGCAGGTGAAGGGGCTCGTCGTCACGTTGGGCGCGCAGGGTTGCGATGTGTGGGATGGCGGGAGCAAGGTGCACGTGCCTGGCGTGGTTGCGACCGAAGTGGTGGACCCCACCGGCTGCGGCGACGCGTTCCGCGCAGCACTGCTGCATGGCCTCGAACAGGGCTGGTCGCTGCAACGTTGTGTTGAGCTCGGCAACCGCATGGGCGCTACCAAGATCGCCAGCCGAGGTGGCCAGAACTACACGTACGCGATCTAGGCTCTCCAGAAAAGAAAAAGCCCGGCGCTTTCGCGCCGGGCTGCAGGGTCATCTCAACGAGAGACTCAAGGCTTGCTGGACGTGGGGAACGGCCAGGCAGCCTGAGGGTTGAGCTTCGTCTGCGCCGCAGGTGCTGCAGCAGGGGCTGCCGGCTTCTTGGCCGGCTCAGCTTTTTTTGCTGGGGCTGCCTTCTTCGCAGGGGCCTTCTTCGCAGCGGCCTTTTTCGCAGGAGCCTTCTTCGCAGCGGCTTTCTTCGCCGGCGCTTTCTTGGCAGCAGCCTTCTTCGCAGGCGCCTTTTTCGCGGCGGCCTTCTTGGCAGGCGCCTTCTTGGCAGCGGCCTTCTTCGCCGGAGCCTTCTTCGCTGCGACCTTCTTGGCCGGAGCCTTCTTCGCCGGAGCTGCCTTCTTCTTCGCCGGTGCGGCTTTCTTCGCCGGGGCCTTCTTCACAGCGGCCTTCTTGGCCGGAGCCTTTTTGGCCGGAGCTGCTTTCTTCGCAGCGGGTTTCTTGGCCGGAGCCTTCTTAGCCGGTGCGGCCTTTTTGGCCGGGGCTTTTTTTGCAGTTGCCATTGTTTTCTCCTTGATCAAGTTGCAAAGAGCACTTCATCCGGTCTTGACGCCGGTGAAGTGATTCAGCGCCCTGGAGTCGCGCAGATGCATCCGCGACTGGCCCCAAGGTGTTGAATCCTGTGACAAGACTCCGCCACCGCCGCCATCGCGTCGGGTACAGAGTCTTGAATGTTCAAAATACATTTCAATTTCAGGTTTTTACGGGCAATGCAGCCCCGGCTGTGGTGTGGCATCAATCCCAGGAAAGTGCCCCGCCGGACTGGTATTCGATGACGCGAGTTTCAAAGAAATTGCGTTCCTTCTTGAGATCGATCATCTCGCTCATCCAGGGGAACGGGTTCTCTTCATTGGGGAACATCGGCTCCAGGCCGATCTGCGTGGCGCGCCGATTGGCGATGTAGCGCAGATAGCCCTTGAACATCGAGGCATTGAGGCCGAGCACGCCGCGCGGCATGGTGTCTTCGGCGTATCGGTACTCGAGTTCAACGGCCTTCAGAAACAGTTCCTTGATCTCGGCCTTGAATTCGCTGGTCCACAGCATCGGGTTTTCCATCTTGATCGCGTTGATCAGATCGATGCCGAAGTTGCAGTGCATGGACTCGTCGCGCAGGATGTACTGGTACTGCTCGGCGGCACCGGTCATCTTGTTCTGGCGACCCAGCGCCAGGATCTGCGTGAAGCCAACGTAGAAGAACAGACCTTCCATCAGGCAGGCGAAGACGATCAGGCTCTTCAGGAGGCGCTGGTCGGTCTCGGGTGTGCCGGTGTGGAAGTGGGGGTCCATGATCGCCTCGATGAAGGGGATCAGGAACTCGTCCTTGTCGCGAATGGACTGAACTTCGTTGTAGGCGTTGAAGATCTCGGCTTCGTCCAGGCCGAGCGACTCCACGATGTACTGGTAGGCGTGTGTGTGGATCGCTTCTTCGAATGCCTGACGAAGCAGGAACTGGCGGCACTCGGGCGCAGTGATGTGGCGGTAGGTGCCCAGCACGATGTTGTTGGCGGCCAGCGAATCGGCCGTGACGAAGAAGCCCAGGTTGCGCTTGACGATGCGGCGCTCGTCTTCGGTCAAGCCGTTGGGATCTTTCCAGAGCGCGATGTCGCGGCTCATGTTCACTTCCTGCGGCATCCAGTGATTGGCGCAGGTGGCGAGGTATTTTTCCCAAGCCCACTTGTACTTGAAGGGGACCAGCTGGTTGACGTCGGTCTGGCCGTTGATGATGCGCTTGTCGGCCACATTGATGCGGCGTGCAGGCGCGGTCGTTGCGGCGGCCTTGGGTGCGGTAGCGGTCGGAATCGAAGCGGAGAAGATGGGAGCGCGCTCACTGGACAGTGAGGCTTGCAGTCCCGACATGCCGGAGGGCAGTGGGCTGATCGCTGGCTTCGATGAGGGCGTGATTTGGTCGTCCCAGGTCAACATAGATTTGTCCAATGCTCGGATTATCAAAGTGTCTGCTTGAAATGCAAAGTGATCATGTGCGTTGAGCGCAATTTGTGTTGCGGTGTTGCATCGAATGCGACCCGCATCGGATCGCATCGACGTGCGTCAACGCACACACGCATCACTGGCAAGCCTCGCATCCGGGGTCGTCGATGGCGCAGAACTTGATGTCGGTCGCGGGCTCTGCGTCGATCGTCGGTGCGCTCATCGGTGCAGCTTGCGCGACAGCGGGACTGAGTGACACAGCGTTGAGCTGACCAGTGCGACCGGTCGATTTTTCGACCTGAGTGGCAGAGGTGGTGCGCAGGTAGTACGTGGTCTTCAGACCGCGCAACCACGCGAGCTTGTAGGTGTCGTCGAGCTTCTTGCCCGATGCACCCGCCATGTAGATGTTCAGGCTCTGCGCCTGGTCGATCCACTTCTGGCGGCGCGCTGCTGCTTCCACCAGCCACAGCGGTTCCACTTCGAAGGCCGTGGCGTACAGCGCCTTCACTTCTTGCGGCACGCGGTCGATGGGACGCAGCGAGCCATCGAAGTGTTTGAGGTCCATGACCATCACGTCGTCCCACAGACCCAGGCGCTTGAGGTCTTTCACCAGGTAGCTGTTGATGACCGTGAACTCGCCCGACAGGTTGGACTTCACCGAGAGGTTGCCGAAGCAGGGCTCGATGGAGGCGTCCACACCGATGATGTTGGAGATGGTCGCGGTGGGCGCGATGGCCACGCAATTGGAGTTGCGCATGCCGTCGGCGGCGATCTTCTTGCGCAGCGCATCCCAGTCCAGCGTGCTGGAGCGGTCCACGTCCACATAGCCGCCGCGTTCGCGGGCCAGCAGGTCCAGCGTGTCGGAGGGAAGAATGCCCTTGTCCCAAAGCGAACCGCGGTAGCTGGCATAGCGGCCGCGCTCGCGGGCGAGTTCGGTGGACGCCCAGTAAGCGTAGTAGCAGACGGCTTCCATGGAGCGGTCGGCAAACTCCACCGCGTCGTTGGATGCATAAGGAATGCGCAGTTCGTAGAGCGCGTCCTGGAAGCCCATGACACCCAGACCCACCGGGCGGTGGCGCATGTTGGAGTCGCGCGCCTTCTTCACGGCGTAGTAGTTGATGTCGATCACGTTGTCGAGCATGCGCATGGCGGTCTTGATGGTGACCTGCAGCTTGTCGTGGTCGAGCACCTTGGTGCCGTCGTCGGTGCGCTTGATGTGGTTGAGCAGGTTGACCGAGCCCAGGTTGCACACGGCGGTTTCGGTGTCGCTGGTGTTGAGCGTGATCTCGGTGCACAGGTTGGAGCTGTGGACCACGCCGGTGTGCTGTTGCGGGCTGCGCACGTTGCAGGCGTCCTTGAAGGTGATCCAGGGGTGGCCGGTCTCGAACAGCATCGAGAGCATCTTGCGCCACAGGTCGCTGGCGGGCACCTTGCGGTAAGGCTTGATCTCGCCGCGCGCGGCTTTTTCTTCGTAGGCCACATAGGCCTTCTCGAAGTCTGCACCAAAAAGGTCGTGCAGATCGGGCACGTTGTTGGGCGAGAACAGGCTCCATTCGCCTTTTTCCATCACGCGCTTCATGAACAGGTCGGGAATCCAGTTCGCCGTGTTCATGTCGTGGGTGCGGCGGCGGTCGTCGCCGGTGTTCTTGCGCAGTTCCAGGAACTCTTCAATGTCCAGATGCCAGGTTTCCAGGTAGGTGCAGACGGCGCCCTTGCGCTTGCCGCCCTGGTTCACGGCCACAGCCGTGTCGTTGACCACTTTCAGGAAAGGCACGACGCCTTGCGATTCGCCGTTGGTGCCCTTGATGTGGCTGCCGAGGGCGCGCACGCGCGTCCAGTCGTTGCCCAGGCCACCCGCGAACTTGGAGAGCAGCGCGTTTTCCTTGATGGACTCGTAGATGCCGTCGAGGTCATCGGGTACGGTGGTCAGGTAGCAGCTGGAAAGCTGCGAGCGCAGCGTACCGGCATTGAAAAGGGTGGGTGTGGACGACATGAAGTCGAACGAGGACAGCACTTCGTAGAACTCGATGGCGCGGGCTTCGCGGTCGATCTCGCCCAGCGACAGGCCCATGGCCACGCGCATGAAGAACGACTGGGGCAGCTCGATGCGGGTCTTGCGCACGTGCAGGAAGTAGCGGTCGTACAGCGTCTGCAGGCCGAGGTAGTCGAACTGAAGATCGCGCTCGGGCTTGAGCGCAGCGCCGAGGCGAGCCAGATCGAACTGCAGCAGTTTTTCGTCCAGCAGGTCGTTGTCGACACCCTTCTTGATGAAGGTCGGGAAGTACTCGGCGTAGCGCCCGCCCATTTCGGTGGAAGGCACTTCCTCGCCCATCACTTCCTTGACGATGGTGTGCAGCAGCAGGCGGGCCGTGGCGTAGGTGTAGTCCGGGTCTTTTTCAATCAGCGTGCGCGCGGCCAGGATGGACGCCTTGTAAACCTCCTCGATCGGCACGCCGTCGTACAGGTTGCGCTTGGTCTCGGCCACGATGGGGTCGGCCTTCACGTCTTTGCCCAGGCCCTTGCAGGCGTCTTCGATCAAACCTTGCAGGCGCTGCAGGTCCAGCGGCACGCGCTCGCCGCCGTCGATCACGTGCAGGATGGGTTCGGCTGGCTGGGCGGCCACGGCCTGGTGTGCGCGTTCCTGGGTACGGCGCTCACGGTAGAGCACGTAAGCCCGGGCCACCTCGTGGTGACCGCTGCGCATGAGGCCCAGCTCGACCTGGTCCTGCACGTCTTCTATATGGAAGGTACCGCCGCCGGGACGCGAACGCATCAGCGCGCGGGCCACGTTCTGGGTGAGTTCATCCACCGTTTCCCGCACGCTGGCCGAGGCCGCACCTTGCGTGCCGTGCACGGCCAGGAAGGCTTTCATCATGGCCACGGCGATCTTGCTGGGCTCGAAAGGCACCACAGCGCCGTTGCGCCGGATGATCTGGTAGTGGGCGAAAACCGAGCTGCTCGCTGTAGGAGAAGCCGCGCCAGTCATGCCGGCAGTGGACTTCATCTGGGCTTGTGCGGGGGTGTGAACGGGAGAAGCGGTCAGCATGTTTCCTCTTTCATTTGTTGTGTGGTGACTGCGCCTGGTGCTCGGCGTCAGGGATGGTTGCGGGTCGGGTGCCGTCGTCAGGGCAGGGTGCGCAGAGGCTCGACGAGAGCCGCCTGAATGCCAGTGTTCAGACGGTGTCGTTGCTGGACGGGGATGGTTCCGAAACTCACAGCGCACACTATATATGGTGTGCCGCCCCCATTCAAGCCACTACAGGTAGTGTTTCTTAAATACCACCGGGAGAAGTGCGCCGACGAAACCGTCGGCCTGGTGGGCCGTGTGCAGAGGGCCGGCGGGAAGCGCTGATCGTTGCTGACGTTGATTTTTCAGACGCAGTCGGGGCGCGCCATTCCGGCCGATTTGTCGCCGCATGCCGCGCCGTTGCGTGGCTCTCTCGCCAGGCCGCTTCGCGGGGTTGCTCATGCTTGCGGCGTGGCCCGTTCGTCGCTCAACGCAGACTCGGGAAAACACGCAGACACCCAACCGAGTTCCCGGCGAAGACGGGCCCACTCGAACCCCGGCCCCGGGTCCTGCTTGCGTTGCGGTGCAATGTGTTCATGGCCCGCGATGTGCGCCACCGGGTAGCGGCGTGCCAGTTCGGTGCACAGGCTGACCAGGCTCTGGTACTGGGCTGGTTCGAAGGTGTCGCCCTCCAGGCCTTCAAGCTCGATGCCGATCGAGTCATCGTTGCGGTTGTCGCGACCCTGCCAGTGCGAAGCGCCCGCGTGCCACGCACGGGCTTCGACATCGACGAACTGCACCAGCTCGCCATCGCGTCGAATGAAGAAATGGGCCGACACCTCCATGCCCCTGATCTGCTCGAAGTAGGGATGTGCCTGCCAGTTCAAGACATTGGTGAACAGGTGTTCCACTTCGGGGCCGCCGTACTCGCCGGGTGGCAGGCTGATCGAATGGATGACGACGAGGTCGATGTGAGCGCCGTCCGGGCGTGCACCGTGGTTGGGTGACGGGCTGTGGCGAGCGCTTAACAGCCAGCCACCGCGCCAGGATGGGGTCGCCTCCTCAGGCTGCATCGTCGTCCGCAGTGGGCATGGCGATGCCCAGCCGCTGGATGCGGTAGCGGATCTGCCGCAGGTTCAAGCCCAGGCGCGCCGCCGCCGCCGTGCGGTTGAAATCGCATTCGCGCAAAGCCTTGAGCAGCACCTGGCGCTCTTGCTCGTCCAGGTACGCCTGCAGGTCGGCGGGGATCTGCTCCGGGGGGCGGGATGCCACCGCGATGGGTGCGCTGGGTTCGGGCAACTGGTCGGGCTGTGTGGGCACCTCGGATCGGTCGTCGACATCACCGAAATCCTCGGGCTCCAGGGTCTCGCCGCTGCTGAGGGCGAGCGCGCGTTGCAACAGGTTTTCAAGCTCGCGCACGTTGCCTGGCAGGTCCCGGGCTTGCAGCCAGGCAAGTGCGCGCGGTGACAGCGCGGGCACGTTCTGCGCAGATTCGGCGCACAGGCGGGTGAGCAGCGCGCCCACGAGGCTGGCCAGATCTTCGCGGCGCTCGCGCAGCGCGGGCGTGCGCAGTTCGATCACATTGAGCCGGTAGAACAGGTCCTGGCGAAACTGGCCGATCTGAACCAGCGCGGTGAGGTCACGGTGGGTGGCGCTGACCAGCCGCACGTCCACCGTCTCTTCCTGAACGCCACCGAGCGATCGCACGCGCCGCTCCTGGATCACCCGCAACAGCTTGGCCTGCATGGCCAGCGGCAGGTCGCCGATTTCGTCGAGAAACAGGGTGCCCCCCTTGGCCGCCTGGAAGTAACCCTCGCGGTCTTGCGTGGCGCCGGTGTAGGCGCCCTTGCGCGCGCCGAAGAACTCGGCCTCAATGAGATTTTCAGGGATGGCGCCGCAGTTGACGGCGACGAAAGGGCCGCTGCTGGGGTGGCTGCAGTCGTGCACGGCGCGGGCCACCAACTCCTTGCCGGTGCCCGATTCGCCCAGAATGAGCACCGGCGCCATGCTGGTCGACACCTTCTCGATGCGGCCCTTGATCTGCACGATGCTGGGCGAATGGCCGACGATGCGGTTGAGCGACTGCACGCCGCTGGGGGGAGGCGAAACCTTGCGCGTGGGTTCGCCGTTGGGGGTTGTGGTGGCGGCGGAGCCTGGCACGGGCCGCTGGCTTTGCACCGCCGCGCTGACGGCGCCGCGCAACTGTTTGAGGTCGACCGGCTTCGTGAGGTAGTCGAAGGCGCCCGACTTGAGCGCTTCCACCGCGTTCTCGGCCGACCCGTAAGCGGTGATCACGATGCATTTTTCGCTGCGTTGTTGCTCACCGAGTTCGCGCAGCAGCTCCAGGCCCAGGCCGTCGGGCAGGCGCATGTCGGTGATCAGCACGTCGAAGCGCCGCTGCGCCAGCCATTCGCGCGCCTGCGTCAGGTCGGGCGCGGCGACCACCGCATGGCCTTCGCGCAGCAGAGTGAGTTCGTACAGGGTGCGCAGGTCGGGTTCATCGTCGACGACCAGCACCGAGGCGGGAGAGGTGGCGGTCATCGGGTCGCCAGAGGGGGATCGCCCGAGAGTGTGCTGCCTTGCGTGCCGGAGCGCGTGGCCAGCGAATCGATCACGGGGTACGACAGACTCTGCTGCACCGGCTGCTGGCCTGCAGAGGATTGCACGGAGGACGGCATGAGCACGTAGAACTCGTTGCCTTCGCGCTGGTCCAGGCGCGTGCGCTGGTAGGCGATCTGTGCGCCATAGCGTTCGCACAGCTCGCGGCAGATGTAGAGCCCCAGCCCGCTGGAGCGGCTCTCGGACGAGAAGAAGGGTTCAAACAGGTGGCGCATCACGCTCGCCTCCAGCGGCTGGCCATCGCTCCAGACCGACATGCGGATGTGGTCGCTGCCACTGGGTTGCGTGATCAGCCGGATGGACGAAGGCTTGCCGCTGGCGTGGCGGATGGCGTTGTCCAGCAGGTTCACGAGCAGGCGGCGAAGGTGTTCGGGATCGAAGCCCACGTGCGATGCGGGCGCGTGCGCGTGCACACCCAGGGTGCGCTGGGCCTGGTTCTGCCGCGCCCATTCGTGCGTGATCTGGCGCACCATCTGGTCCAGCGGCAGTGAGGTGGCCGCGCCCACACCCTGGCTGGGCTGGGCCCGCGCCACGTTCAGAATGTCATCGACGATGCGCGAGAGGCGTTGCGCGTTCTGCTCAATCATGCTGGTCAGGCGTTTCTGTCCCGGCTCGCGCACTTCCTCGTCCAGCAAGGCATTGGCCTGCGAGATCGCCGAGAGCGGGTTGCGAATCTCGTGCGCCACAGCGGCGGACATGCGCCCCATGGAGGCGAGCTTCTCGGTGCGCACACGTGCCTCGACCTCGCGCAGGTCTTCCAGGAACAGCACGCACAGGCCAGAGCGCCGACCACCTTGCGCCGTGAGTTTGGTGCGCGCGTGCAGGCGCTGGCTCGGGCGTTCCTCGTTGTCGATGGTGGTTTCGGCTTCGAGCGACTGGCCCGAGGCGAAGGTTTCATGCACCAGCGCGGCCAGGTGGTGCCAGCTGGAGCGGGCGGACAGCAGCAACTTGGCGGGCTCGGCCGACACTTCACCCAGCAGCATCGCCTGCGCGGCCGGGTTGGCATTGCGCACCACGCCGTGCGGGTCCACCACCAGCACGCCCACGCTCAGGCTTTCGATCACCAGTTCGTTGACCTGAGCTTGCGTGCGGGCTGCCGCCTGGCTGCTGGCGGCCAGTGCTTCCTCGCGCGCCAGCCGCAGCGCGAGCTGGTTGGCCAGCACCGCGACCAGAAAGAAACCCGTGCCCGTCAGGCCGGTTTGCAGAAAACGCGCCGTGGACACATCGCTCAGCAAGGGCGCGCTCACCCACGCCTCGCCCAGCAAATACAGCGTGACGCTGGCGGCTGTGGCCAGCGCCAGCAACAGCGGGCCCAGGATGGAGGCCAGCAGCACGGGCAGCGCGAACAGCGCCGTGTAGTTGATGCCGCCGACCTGGAAGAACTGCAACAGCGCGAACACCACCACATCGACGCCAATGGTCACCAGCCATTGCACCTTCATGGGCTTGCCTTGTTCCACCGGGCGCCAGAAGTAAAGCACCGCGAGGCTGGCGCACAGATGCAGCGCGCACAACAGCACCAGCCAGTCCGGGCCACCGGTCTTGGTGACCACCACGACCACCTGCAGCGCCAGCAGCACAGCGGCGATGAACACACGCGCCCGCATGAAGGCGCGCCACAGGCGCACGAAAGCGCGCATGCGCTGCTCGCGGCTCTGCGTGGTGGTGCCCTCGAAGGCGGAATACCACGAAGGGGCGAACTGCGAGCTGTTTTCCCTGGCCATGTCAGTGCGCGGCGCCTTCGTGTTGACGCTGGTGCTCGATGCTGCAGTACGCCCCCTGGCGGCCCCGCACCGAATCGGTGTCGGGCAGATGGGTGCCGCATTCGAGGCAAGCCACCATGATGGCCGGCGGATTCGGTTTCCCGGGAGGTGCCTTGGGGGCGGCTGCGTCGCTCCGGTCGGTCTGGCGGTTGTTGCGCCATATATAGAAGGCGAACAGCACGACGGCCAGGACGAGCAGGTATTTCATGGGAGACGGCCCTAGCTGCGGTTCAGCAGCACTTCAAGCACAAACCGCGAGCCGACGTAGCCCAGCAGCAGGAATCCGGCGCCCAGATACAGCGTGCGCACCGCCACGCGACCACGCCAGCCCAGTTGCCAGCGGCCCCACAGCAGCACGCCCATGGTGAGCCAGGAGAGCACCGAAAAGGTGGACTTGTGATCCCAGACCCAGCGGTGGTTGAGGCTTTCGGAGAAATACCAGCCTGCCAGCAGCGTGGCGCTGAGCAGCGCAAACCCAGCCGCCACGAAGCGGAAGGTGAGGCGCTCGAGCGTGAGCAAGGGCATGGAAGATTCTGCGGTGGTGCCCAGGCGCATGGCGCGTTCGGCGCGTTGCATCAACCACGCATGCACGACCGCCGCAGCAATCAGGCCATAAGAGGCGATGCCCAGAGCCCAGTGAAGTGGCAGCCAGTTCGAGCGCAGCGCCGGGTAGGGTGAACCGGGAAACACCAGGGCGAGCAGCACCACCACCGTGCCCAGCACCGCCAGCGTCCAGCGGGCGCGCAGTTGCGGGAACAGGCGACTCTCGACGAGGTAGACGGTGAGCACCAGCCAGGCCGTGACGGAAAGGGCGGGTGCAAAGCCAAAGCGCGCGGGCTGTTCAAACAGCCCCAGCACCAGCACCACCAGATGCAGCAGCCAGGCCAGACCCAGCAACGCCCGGCTTTGTGGCGCAGACATGCGGGGGTGGGCCAAGGCCAGGCCGGCATAGGCCAGCGCCGCTGTACCGGACAACACAGTGGCCGGCAGGTTGGACGCGAGCGCGGGCAAGAGGCTCATCCAGGGTTACTTTGATCAGGCTCTAAAATCATCCGCACAGTTTAACGGGCCTTGTGCGCCCTGGCCGCGCCGACCCGCTGGCCAATCCGGCCGCTGGCCGGCCCGCGCGCCGCGGGCGCCGCGGCAATTTCCCTTGTCCAACCCGAGCGCAGCATGGCCTCAGCCCTATCAGATCGTCTCTCACGCATCGTCAAGGAAATGCGCGGCCAGGCCCGCATCACCGAAAGCAATGTCACCGACATGTTGCGCGAAGTGCGCATGGCCCTGCTGGAGGCCGACGTGGCGCTGCCCGTGGTGCGCGACTTCATCGCCCGGGTCAAAGAGAAGGCGCTGGGCCAGGAGGTGGTGGGCTCGCTCACGCCCGGGCAGGCGCTGGTGGGCATTGTCAACCGCGAGCTCGCGGCCACCATGGGCAATGGCGTGGCCGACATCAACCTCGCGGCGCAGCCACCAGCGGTGATCCTCATGGCGGGCCTGCAAGGCGCGGGCAAGACCACCACCACGGCCAAGCTGGCCAAGCACCTGATCGAAAAGCGCAAGAAGAAGGTGCTCACTGTTTCTGGCGACGTCTACCGCCCGGCGGCCATCGAGCAGCTCAAGACCGTGACGGCGCAGGCCGGCGCCGAGTGGTTTCCGAGCACGCCCGACCAGAAGCCGGTCGACATCGCACGCGCCGCCCTCGACTACGCGCGCAAGCACTACTTCGATGTGTTGCTGGTCGACACGGCCGGGCGCCTCGCGATCGACGAAGCCCTGATGCGCGAAATCCAGGAACTGCACGCGGTGCTGAACCCGGTGGAGACGCTGTTCGTCGTGGACGCCATGCAGGGCCAGGACGCCATCAACACCGCCAAGGCGTTCAAGGACGCCCTGCCGCTGACCGGCATCATCCTCACCAAGCTCGATGGCGACTCGCGCGGTGGTGCGGCGCTGTCGGTGCGGCAAGTGACGGGTGCGCCCATCAAATTCGCTGGTGTGTCCGAGAAGCTCGACGGGCTGGAGGTGTTCGACGCCGAGCGCCATGCGCAGCGCGTGCTGGGCATGGGCGACATCCTGGCGCTGGTGGAGCAGGTCACGGCGGGTGTGGACGTGGCCGCGGCGCAGAAACTGGCGGCGAAGGTGAAGAGCGGTGAGGGCTTTGACCTCAACGACTTCCTGGACCAGATTCGCCAGATGAAGCAGATGGGCGGGCTCTCCAGCTTCATGGACAAGCTGCCGAGCGCGATGGCGGCGAAGGCGAGTCAGGTGGACATGGGCCGCGCCGAGAAGGACATCAAGCGCAAGGAAGGGATCATCTGCAGCATGACGCTGAAGGAGCGCCGCAAGCCCGAGATCATCAAGGCCACGCGCAAGCGCCGCATTGCTGCCGGCGCGGGTGTGCAGGTTCAGGAGGTGAACCGTCTGCTCAAGGAGTTCGAGCAGATGCAGGACATGATGAAGAAGATGAAGGGCGGCGGGATGATGAAGATGATGAAGCGCATGGGGGGCATGAAGGGCATGCCCAAACTGCCTGGGATGGGGTGAAGCCCGGTTTGCGTTTGCTTGCCGGAATCTCCGGCGAATACTTCAACCCAAGGTACGGGCAAGCGCCTGCGCAGCCACCTGCAGACGCGGCAACTGCAAGCGCGCCTGCACCAGCGTCATCCGCGCGGCCGGCGCCTGCAGGGCCAGTGCGCAGCGCACTTTGCGGTGACCCGGTGCAAACACCGGAACCGCCACACACACCAGGCCTTCGACAAACTCTTCTGCGTCCACCGAATAGCCATCGCGGCGGATCGCATCGAGTTCTGATTCAAGCGCCTTGCGCTCGGTCAGCGTATGGGCGGTGTAGCGGGTGAGCGTGAGGCCGTCGAGCAGGGCGCGGCGCTGGCGCGTGGTCATCCAGGCGAGAAAGAGTTTGCCGCTGGCAGAGCAGTGTGCAGGCACCCGCGTGCCCGGGCGAAGCTCCAGCCGCAACGGAAATGCCGCCTCCACGCGGTCGAGGTAAACCACCTCGGCACCCGACAGGGCGGTGAGGTTGCAGCTCTCGCCCACTTCGCTCACCAGCTGGCGCAACACCGCGTGCCGCACACCTTGCTGGGTGCTGTTGGAGAGCACCGATTCGGCGAGGCGCAGCAGGCGCGAGGCCATCGCGTAGCGCCTGCCGTCGGGCTCGCGCACCAGCCAGCCACCGCCCTCGAGTTGTGCCAGCATGCGGTGTACCGTGGGCTTGGGCCAGCCCGTCAGCGCCACCACTTCGGGCAACGCCATGGGCTTGCTCTGGCGGGCCAGCTGGTCCAGCAATTCAAGAAGGCGCAGGCCAGGGCTGTTGTCGGGTTCGGTGCTCATATCTCGAAAAGTGAGACGAATCGGTAAATTATTTCGAGACGAATTCTAGGCCCCACTACATTGCGGGCACAAGGTTCTGGAGGCATGGGGTTTTGCCAGTTTCGAGTTTTCACAACGCGGTGGTGACCGGTGCCTGTGGTGGCCTGGGGCAGGCGCTGGCGCGCGCGCTCATCACCGGTGGCGCGCGCGTGGCGCTGGTGGGTCTTCAACGGCCGGCGCTGAATGCCCTGGCCTCATTGGCGCCGGATCGCTGCGCCATCTACCTGCCCGACGTGTCCGATGCCAGCGCCATGCAGGCCATGGCCGCCGACTTCATGGGCCGCTTCGGTGTGCCCGATCTGGTGATTGCGAACGCCGGCGTGGCCGGGGGCTTCGATACGGCGCAGGCGAGCGACCTGGCGGTGATGCGCCGCATGCTGGAGATCAACCTGCTCGGCGTGGCCACCACCTTCCAGCCCTTTCTGGAACCCATGCGCGCCAGCGGCCGAAGCGGTGCGCTCGTGGGTGTGGCCAGCCTCGCGGGCTGGCGCGGCATGCCGGGCAATGGCGCCTACTGCGCGAGCAAGGCCGGGCTCATTGCGTACCTGCAGAGCCTGCGTGCCGAGCTTCGGCCCACCGCGCTCACGGTGCACACCATCAGCCCCGGCTACCTGCGCACCGCGCTCACCGCCGGCAACCGCTTCGCCATGCCCGGCCTGCTCGAACCCGATGAGGCCGCGCGCCGCCTGCTGGCCGGTGTGGCGGCTGGCACCGAACACATCGTGCTGCCGCGTCGCATCGGCTGGCTCTCGCGCCTGCTGGGCATGCTGCCGGCGCGGCTGCACGATCACATTCTGCTGGGCCAACCGCGCAAACCGCGTGTGGGCGAAGCTGGCGCGACCGAAATTCCCGGCATCCGCAAACCATGAACACCACCGAACAGATCGCTCTCATCGGCGCCGGGCCTTCGGGTCTCGCTGGCGCACGCTGCCTGCAGAAGCACGGCATTCCGTTTCAGGGTTTCGAAGCCCACACCGACGTGGGTGGCCTGTGGAACATTCACAACCCTCGCTCCACGGTGTACGCCTCGGCGCATCTGATCTCCAGCAAACGCATGACTGAGTTCAGTGAATTTCCCATGGGCGAGCGGGTGGCCGATTACCCGAGCCACCGCGAACTGCTCGATTACTTCAGCGCCTTCGCCGAGCACTTCAAGTTGCGCGAGCACTACCGCTTCGGCACCCGTGTGCTGAAGGTGGAGCCGGTGAGCGATGCGCCAGACACGCTCTGGCGCGTGACGACCGAAGCCGCTGACGGGCAACAGCAAGTGGACGACTACAAAGGTGTGGTGGTGGCCAACGGCACGCTGGCCGAACCCAACATGCCGAGCTTCGAGGGTCGCTTCGCGGGCGAGTTGCTGCACACCTCGGCCTACAAGCACGCTGACCTGTTCAAGTACAAGCGGGTGCTTATCGTGGGCGCGGGCAACTCGGGCTGCGACATTGCGGTGGACGCGGTGCACCAGGCGCGCAGCGTGGACATCTCGGTGCGCCGTGGCTACTACTTCGTGCCCAAGTACGTGTTCGGCAAACCGGCTGATTCGGTCGGCGGCAAGATCACGTTGCCGCCGTGGCTCAAGCAGAAAATCGACAGCACGGTATTGAAGTGGTTCACCGGCGACCCGGTGCGCTTTGGCTTCCCCAAGCCGGCCTACAAGATGTACGAATCGCACCCCGTGGTGAACTCGCTCATCCTGTACCACATCGGCCATGGCGACGTGGGCGTGCGCGCTGACATCGCCCGGCTCGATGGTCACACCGTGCACTTCAAGGACGGCACTCAGGGCGAGTACGACCTCATCCTCGCGGCCACGGGTTACAAGCTGCACTACCCCTTCCTCGACCATGCGCTGCTGAACTGGAAGGGCATGGCTCCCTCGCTCTACCTCAACATCTTCGCGCCGCGATTCGACCGCCTGGCCGTGCTCGGCATGGTGGAGGCCAGTGGCCTGGGCTGGCAGGGCCGCTACGAACAGGCTGAACTGGTGGCGCGCTTCTTCAAGGGGCTGGACGAAGGGAAGGCGAGCGCGGCCGCGTTGAAAGCCGCCAAAGCCGGGCCGCCGCCGGATCTTTCGGGCGGCTACAGATACCTGCAGCTCGAGCGCATGGCCTATTACGTCAACAAGGACGCCTACCGCAAGGCGGTGCGCGAGGCGGTTGCCGCCCAGCGCTGAGCCCACACAAGAACACAACAGGAGACCACGCATGCTGCCCGTCGATGAAATACGGTTGAACTTCAACCCGGCCTCGCTCGCTGTGCTCAATGGTGTGCTGGCGTTCCTCATGTTCGGCATTGCGCTGGACACGCGCATCGACGATTTCCGCCGCGTCATGCGCATGCCGGTGGCGTTCACCGTGGGCATCGTGGCGCAGTTCATCGCGCTGCCGGCCATCACGTTTGTGCTCACGCTGGTGCTGCAGCCGGGCCCCAGCATCGCGCTGGGCATGATCCTGGTGGCCTGCTGCCCGCCGGGCAACGTGAGCAACATCCTCACGCACCGGGCCAATGGCAACGTGGCGCTCAGCGTGTCCATGACGGCGGTGTCCAATGCCATCGCCATTGTGGCGATGCCGCTGAACTTCGCGTTCTGGGGCGGCATGCACCCCACTGCCGCGCCGCTGCTCAAGACGATTGCGCTCGATCCGCTGGAGATGTTCGGCCACATCCTGCTCATCATCGGCGTGCCTTTCGTGCTCGGCCTGTGGTGTTCGCACCGGTTCCCGAACTGGACGCTGCGCTTCAAGAAGCCGGTGCGCATCCTGAGCTTCCTCGCGCTCATCGCTTTCATCGTCGGTGCCATCGCGGGCAACTGGCGTTACTTCCTGGATTACGTCGGCCTGGTGCTGCTGGCGGTGGTGATCCACGACGCGTTGGCTTTCGGCACCGGCTATGTCATCGCGCGGGCCGCCGGCCTGCCGGACTACGACCGGCGTGCGCTGTCCATCGAGGTCGGCATCCGCAATGCGGGCCTGGGGCTGGTCATCATCTTCAGTTTCTTTGGTGGCCTGGGCGGCATGGCCGTGGTCGCCGGCGTCTGGGGTTTCTGGGACATCATCGCCGGCCTGATCCTGGCGGGCTGGTGGGCAAAACGGCCTTTGAAGGGCGGCATTCCCGCCGCGTCAAAACCATGACAACGGGCCAAGCGGCCCGGCGCGTGCTGGTCACGGGCGCCGATGGTTTTCTCGGGCGCGGCCTCATCACGGCATTGGCGCAGCGGTCGCCCATCGAGCAGGTGGTGGCGATGGATGTGCGCGAGGTGCCTTCCGAGCGCCGCCTGCCGGGTGTGCTCTACGTGGCGCAGGATGTGCGTGACGCCGCCCTGGCCGACACCGTGGCGCGCCACGCCATCGATACCGTGGTGCACCTGGCTTCCATCGTCACGCCCGGCAAGGGCTCGAACCGCGAGTTCGAACACTCGGTGGATGTGGGCGGCACGCAAAACGTGATCGCGGCCTGCCTGGCCCATGGCGTGGCGCATCTGGTGGTTTCGTCCAGCGGCGCCGCGTATGGCTACCACGCCGACAACCCGCCCTGGCTCACCGAATCGCACCCGCTGCGCGGCAACAAGGTGTTCGCCTATGCGCACCACAAGCGCCTGGTCGAAGAGATGCTGGCGCAGACGCGCGCGAGCCGCCCCGGCCTGCGCCAGACCGTGCTGCGCATCGGCACCATCCTGGGCGAGCGGGTGGACAACCAGATCACCGCGCTGTTTGAAAAGCCCCGCATTCTGGCGATTGCCGGCAGCGACAGCCCGTTCGTTTTTGTGTGGGACGAAGACGTGACCGGTGCCATCGTGCACGCCTTGAGCGGCCACGCCGAGCCGGGTTGCTACAACCTCGCGGGCGATGGCGCGCTCACTTTGCTGGAGATTGCACGCCGGCTGAACAAAAAGCCGCGCGTGCTGCCTGCCGGCCTGCTGCGCACGGGGTTGCGCGTGGGCTCGGCGCTGGGGCTTACACGCTACGGTCCCGAGCAACTCGACTTTTTGCGCTACCGCCCGGTGCTGCTCAACACCGCTTTGAAAGAACGCTTTGGCTACACGCCGCGCAAGACCAGCGCCGAAGCGTTCGAGGCGTTCGTGGCCGCGCGCGAGGCGCAAGGCCGCCCGGTGAAGGCGCCCGCATGACGGTGTTGCCGTTGTCCCGTGGTGATCTGCTGCGCGCGCTGGGCGTGGTGGTGATCTGGGGCCTGAACTTCGTGGTGATGAAGGTGGGCCTGCAGGATGTGGGCCCCATGCTGCTCGGCGCCATGCGTTTTGCGCTGGCCGCGCTGCCCTTTCTTTTGTTCGTGAAGTTTCCCAACCTGCCGTGGAGGTATGTGATCGGCTATGGCCTGGCGCAGGGGCTGGGTCAGTTCGGGTTTCTGTTTCTCGGCTTGAAGCTGGGCATGACGGCGGGCATGGCTTCGGTGGTGATGCAGACGCAGGCGTTCTTCACGCTGCTGCTCGCGGTGCCGGTGCTGGGCGAGCGCGCAAGGGGCGCGCAGTGGCTGGGGTTGGGTGTGGCGCTGGCGGGTTTGCTGCTGATCGCCACCGCGCATGGCGACGGGCCCGGGCAAATGACGCTGGCCGGTTTCGTGCTCACATTGTCGGCGGCCTTCATGTGGGCGGTGTCGAACCTGGTGGCGCGCCTGGCGAACCGCGTGGCCGACTACGACCCCTTGCCCTTCATTGTCTGGAGCAGCCTGTTCCCCATTGCGCCGTTCCTCTTGCTGGCGGTCTGGATGGATGGTCCGCAGCTCGTGTGGCTTCAGGTGGCGGGCTTGACCTGGCGCTCCATGCTCGTGGTGCTGTTCCTGGCCTGGTTCGCCACGCTGCTGGCCTACAGCCTGTGGACGCGCCTGCTCAAGCGCCACCCGGCCGGGCGTGTTACGCCGTTTTCACTGCTGGTGCCCGTGGTGGGCTTGTGGGCGGCGTGGGTGTTCTTCGGCGAGTTGCCGTTGCCGCAGCAGTGGCTGGGTACCGGGCTGGTGCTGATGGGTCTGGTGGTGAATCAACTGGGGAGTGTGTTGATGGCCAGGTTCGGCAAGAGGTAACGCCCGTCCAGTGACACCAAGGGTCCGGCTCCGCCGGCCCAAGGTGTCGCCCCCCTTGAGGGGGGTGGCGCCGAAGGCGACGCGGGGGGTGCTTCAAGTCAGCGCAAACCGGCTGGCATGCCGCCAGGCGCGGCGCAACACCGCAGGCGACCAGGATTCCTCAGGAATCAGTAGCACACCCCGCGAGCGCATCCACGCACCCAGGTCCACATGGCTGGTGGCCACGGTGAGCGGCACGGCCAGCAGCAGCGGCAGGGCGACAGGTGCGAGCCAGATCAGGGCCATCGGGTTGATGGCGGTCACGCCCAGACCCAGCAGGCCGATCACGAGCGACATCGGGGCCAGACTCGTCAGGGCATCGCGCCAGCTCACGCCATTGGCTTCACGCGGGGGCGACTTCCATTCCAGCTTGATGCCCGTGATGGCCACCAGCACGAACAGCGAATGCGCCAGCATGCGGATGGGGGCTTGCAGCAGTGCCAGCACGGTTTCCACCACCGAGCTGCCCAGCAGCGCTGCGGTGCCGCCAAAGGACTTCTGCTCGCGCTTCATGAACACCGCCAGCAGACCCAGCACGCGCGGCAGGAACAGCATGGACAAGGTCCAGGCCCACAGCGCGCGAAGCTCGTCCGGCAGCGCCTGCCAGAACGTGGCCATGCCCGCGTCCGACACCCACAGCGCGGTGCCGAAGCTCAGGAACGCCAGCCACAGTGGGGCGGAGATGTACGACATGGCGCCAATGGCGAACATGGTGCGGTGCACGCGGTGAATGCCGGGCTCGGCCATCAGGCGCGAGTTTTGCAGGTTGCCCTGGCACCAGCGGCGGTCGCGTTGCAGCTCGCTCAGCAGATCGGGCGGCTGCTGCTCGTAGCTGCCGGTCAGGTCGGACACCAGCCACACGTGGTAGCCGGCACGGCGCATCAGCGCGGCTTCCACGAAGTCGTGCGACATGATGCCGCCGGACATGCCGCCCGTGCCCTTGATGGGCGCCAGCGCGCAATGTTTCATGAACGGTTCGACGCGGATGATGGCGTTGTGGCCCCAGTAATGCGATTCGCCGAGCTGCCAGAATTGCATGCCCAGCGTGAACAGGCGACCGGTCACGCGCGAGCCGAACTGCTGCGCGCGAGCGTGCAGCGTGGCGTGGCCAATGGCTTGCGTGGCGGTCTGCACGATGCCGGCCTGGGGGTTGGCTTCCATCAGCTTCACCATGGACACGATGCAGCTGCCGCTCATGACACTGTCGGCGTCGAGCACCACCATGTAGCGGTAGTCGTTGCCCCAGCGGCGGCAGAAGTCGGCCACGTTGCCGGCCTTGCGGTGGCTGCGGCGGGTGCGCAGGCGGTAGTACACCTCGATCTGCGGCAGATCCGGCTGGGCGGCCAGCGCGGCGCGCAGGTCTTCCCAAGCCGATTTTTCAGCCGCTGCAATGGCCGGGTCGTAGCTGTCGGAGAGCACGAACACGTCGAACTGGCGTGCGTGGCCGGTGGCAGCCAGCGATTCGCAGGTGGCACGCAGGCCGGCGAACACCGTGGGCACGTCCTCGTTGCAGATCGGCATGATGATCGCGGTGCGTGCATCCGGGTTCATCGGATCGTTGCGCACGGAAGCTGCCGAGAGGGTGTGGGCGTCGCCACGCAGCGAGACCCAGAAGCCCATGAGCGCGGTGACGAAACCGGTGACCACCCAGGCCGAGAGCAGGGCGAACAGCGCGAGCTGCCCGTATTGCAGCCAGGGGTTGGGGTGCACGGGTTGTGCATCGGCAAACAGGCTGGTGGCAAACGCGGTGCTCAACACCGTGAGCAGCGCGAACACCGCGCGGCGGCGGTTGGCTGCGCGTTGCCAGGCCATGGTCGGTTCGGCCGCTTCGGCAGCTGCAGCGTCCCGGTTGTAAGGGGGCAAGGCGCGGCTCGCCGTGCTCAGCAACGCGGTGCCGATGCTGTTCCAGAAACCGCGCCAGGGGCGGGGCACCATGGAGCCACGGTTGATCGGCGGCGCGGTGACCGAGTTCGGATGGCGCTCTTCGCGCAGGTGGGCGTTGACGCTCACTCGGGTAGCAGCAGATGTGTCCATGTTTCGCTCACGGTGTCGTTGGAGTGTTGGAGGTAGGCGCGCAGCTCGACGGGCTGAGTCGCATCGATGCGCTCAACGCGCAGGCTCACGCGCCAGGAGCGCGTGGCGGGATTGGGGTAAGCCAGGGCTTCGATCACGCGGCCGTTGGCGTTGGCGGTGACCACGGCACGCACGGGCGCGTCGGCGGGCAACGCGTCCAGCGCGGGCCCGGTGAAATCGAGCACGTACTGCGGCTGCTTGATCTGTTCTGCTGCAGTGAGGCGCGTGAAGCCGTAGCCGCGCCGCGTCTGCGTGACCCAGCTCGACGGTGGGCGCTGCTGGGCATCGCCCTGCCAGGCCATTTCGTAAGCCACTTCCAGCGGCTGGCCTGGTGCGGGCAAGGCGCTGGGCACCCAGTAAGCCACGATGTTGTCGTGTGTCTCGTCGGGCGTGGGCAGCTGCACCAGTTCCACCCGGCCGGCGCCCCAGTTGCCCAGCGGCTTGATCCACGCGCTCGGGCGACGCTCATAGCGCGCTTCCACGTCTTCGTAGCTGGCGAAGCTGCGGTCGCGCTGCATGAGGCCAAAACCGCGCGGGTTCTGCATGACAAACGAACTGACGGCGATCCCCTTCGGGCGCTGCAGCGGCCGCCACATCCACTCACCTTCGCCGCTGACCATCATCAGGCCGTCGGAATCGTGCACCTCGGGTCGGAAGTCGCCCGCAGCGGGCTGGTTCTCGCCCGAGAGAAACATGCTGGTGAGCGGCGCGATGCCCAGAGTGTTCACGGGACCGGCGCCCGCGCGAAGGAAGATGCGAGCGTGTACCGTGGTGGTGGTCTGCTGGCCCGGGCGCACCACGAAGCGGTAAGCGCCGGTGGCGCGCGGAGAGTCCAGCAGCGCCAGCACGGTCACCTCGGTGGCGCCGGCCGCCGGGCGCTGGATCCAGAACTCGGAAAAGCGCGGAAATTCCTCGCCGCTGCCGCCGACGGTGTCGATGGCCAGGCCGCGCGCTGACAGACCATATTGCTGGCCTGCGCCGAGTGCGCGAAAGTAACTCGCGCCCTGAAAGACGATCAGTTCGTCCTTGTAGGCGTTGCCGTTGAGCGGGTAGTGCAGGCGAAAGCCCGCGTGGCCCAGGTCGCCCCAGGGCGCAGGATCAAAGGTGTTCTTGCCGTAGTCGAAGTCGGCGCCCCGGTAGGGCAGATGCCGCACGGTGCCCTGCGGCGTGATTTCGTGGATGCGCACCGGCTCGGTCTGGTACAGGCCGAGGTGGAAGAACTGGGCCTCAAAAGGCAACTGCTCGGCACGCCAGACCGACTGCGCCGGCTTGAACCGGATGTCGCGCAACTGGTCATATGTGATGTTGGCGAGCTCGGCCGGCAGCTTGTCGCTGTTTGGGCGGTGCGGTTCGCTGGCGCGGGTTTGAGCCAGCCGGCTCACGCTGTCGAAATCAAAGGTCTGAGCGTGTGCCGACGCCCCGAGCAGCAAGGCCTGCAGCGCGCCCAGCACCATCCAGCCGCGTGCGCGCTGGAGAAGATGGAACGGTGAAAAAAGGCGGGTCATGCCCTGTAGAGGGCAAACCCTGTGCCAACCTGAAAATCCCGTTGTGAATCAACGGTCTGCGGTGTGCAATTGGCCTGAGGCGGGGCTCAGGGTATTCCCGAGTGGTCAAAAGACCACGTTTTTGTCGCCGTTCGGCGACAGCACAGCGCTTAAAAGGTGAAAAAGCCTTTTAAAACAAGGGCTTGAGCCTGTCACTCATCGGCGACAGTATCGCTGCCAGCGCCGTTGGGGAGCGTCGGTGCATCGCTCTTGAACGAACCCGGGGTGAGGGCGTGTTTTTGCAGCAAGCGGTAGAACTCCGTGCGGTTGCGCTGCGCCAGTCGGGCCGCGTCGGCCACGTTGCCATCGGTCATCTTGAGCAGGTCCACCAGGTACTCGCGCTCGAAGCGCTGCTTGGCATCGGCAAAGCTGAGCACCTCCACCGAAGGCGTGCGCAGCGCGCGCTGCACCAGCGCCAGCGACACCAGCGGCGTGGTGGACAGGGCGCACACCTGCTCCACCACGTTGTAGAGCTGGCGCACGTTGCCCGGCCAGGCGGCCATGGTCAGGGCCTTGAGGGCCTCGGGTGCAAAGCCGGAGCTGCGCTTGCCGTACTTGGCGGCGAGCTTGGCCAGAAAGTGGTTGGCCAGCAAGGCGATGTCTTCGCGGCGCTCGGCCAGCGTGGGCAGGGTGAGCGTGACCACGTTGAGGCGGTAGTACAGGTCCTCGCGGAACTGCGCCGTCGCCATGGCTTCTTCAAGATCCCGGTGCGTGGCCGAAATGATGCGCACGTTCACCGGCAGCGACTGGCTGGAACCGAGCGGGCGCACCGCGCGCTCCTGCAGCACGCGCAACAGCTTGACCTGCAGCGCCGGTGGCATGTCACCAATCTCGTCGAGCAGCAGCGTGCCGCCATCGGCCGTCTGGAACAGACCCTTGTGGTTCGCCACGGCGTCGGTAAAGGCGCCCTTCATGTGGCCGAACAGTTCGGATTCGAGCAGCGCCTCGGGAATCGCGCCGCAGTTCACCGCCACAAAGGGCTTGTTCGCACGCGCGCTGGCCTTGTGGATGGCGCACGCCAGCATCTCCTTGCCCGTGCCCGAATCGCCACGCAACAGCACGCTCGCGTCGCTCTGCGCCACCATGCGCGCCTCGGCCAGCAGGTCGGCCATGCGGTTGGAGCGGCTCACGATGTCGCTGCGCCAGGCTTCGTCGATGTGGGTGTTCTGGTGGGCCGGTGCGCCCAGTGCCAGCGCCTGGGCGATTTTCTCCAGCAGCTCTTTGGCGTCGTAGGGCTTGGTGAGGTAGGTGAACACGCCGCGGGCCGTGGCCTCCACCGCGTCTGGAATGGTGCCGTGCGCGGTGAGCAGGATCACGGGCAGTGAAGGGTGGCGCGAGCGGATCTCGTCGAACAGCGACAGGCCATCGCGGCCGGGCAGGCGCACGTCGGACAGCACGAGTTGCGGGCGTTCCACCGCGAGCTGGGCCAGCGCGGCCTCGGCCGAGCCGACCGAAGTCACCTGGTACCCGGCCGAGCCCAGCCGCATCGCCAGCAGGCGCAGCATGTCTGCGTCGTCGTCGACCACCAGCACGCGCGCGCGCGGTGAGCCCGTGGAGCTGGCGGTGGTGGTGACGGCGGCGTTCATCGGGATGCTGTGGGTCAGGGTGCTGGCCGGGCCGCTCCCGGCGCCGAGGCGGGTGCCGCCGGGGGCGCGCTCGGGCGGGAGTTCAGACTGCGCTCGATCGCGCGCATGGCTTCCAGGCGCTCGTTGAGTTGTTCGATGCGGCGCGCGCTGTCGCGCAGTTGCTGCGCCTGCCGATCGTTCATCTCTTCCACGCGGCGCAGTTCAGTGAGTCGCGCGGCCAGCAGGCGCGCGAGTGGCTTGAAGGGCACGCTCTCAGGCCCCGGGTGCCCCACCACGCGCTGCACCAGAGCGAGTGCGCGCACGGTGTCGGCCGCCTGATTCGTGTGCGTGAGTGCCAGCGCCAGCTGCATCTGGCGCAGCGGCACATTGCCGGGGTCACCCTGCACCACGATCTCGGCAGCGAGGTCGGTCGGGCTGAGCACGCGCAGGCGTTCGGCGTAGGTGAGCAAGGCGGTGATGACATCGGGCACCGGGGGCGTTTCCGAGTCCAGCACCACCGGAGGTTGAACCGGTGTGGGCTGCAGCGGCGTGACCGTCAATGGCGGCGGCGGGGCAGGGGTTGCGAGGGTGACGCCGCTCGGCGTGCCTGCGGCTGGTGGCGCGGCCGGCGCCGTGCCGCAGGCGGCCAGGCCCAGGGCCAGAACGGCGAGCAAGCCGGTGCGCGCCGCGCGAGGCGATTTCAATCGGAGGGAGGTGGTCAGCATGGGAGTTCGATACGGATATGGGCGCCTTGGCGCCGGGGCAGCAATTCGATGCGACCCCCGTGGGCAACAATGTACTCGTGCACGATGGACAGGCCGATGCCGGTACCGCGCGGGGCGCCTTGCGGCTGGCGTTCGCCGCGGTAGAACGGCTCGAAGATGCGGTCGCGATCGGCCTCGGCCACACCCGGACCCTGGTCCATGATGTCGAGACAGGCGCGTCCTGGCAGCTCAACCAGCGTCAACCGGATCTCGCCACCCTGGGGTGAAAAGCGGATGGCGTTGGAGAGCAGGTTGCCCACGGCAGAAGCGATCTTCTCGCGGTCGATGGGCAACACCACGGGCACCCCCTCGACGCGCACGCGCAAACCCTGGGCCTGCCACTGCAGGCGTTGCGTGTCGATCTGGTCCTCCACCAGCGCGAGCAGATCGGTGCGCTCGCGCTTGAGCTGGCGCGCTTCAAAGGCGGCGGCGTTGAATCGCAGCAACGCCTCGATCTGGTGCTGCAGCAGCTGCGTGTTGTGCCGCAGGATCGTCACCACCTCGGCCTGATTGGGGTTGAGGGGGCCGGCCACGCCATCACCCAGCACCGCCACGCCCTCGTGCATCGACGCCAGCGGTGTCTTGAGCTCGTGCGACACGTGGCGCAGGAACCGCGCCTTGTCGGCATCGAGTTCGGTGAGGCGCAGGCGCAGCCAGTCCAGCTGCTGGCTCACGCGGCGCACATCCGACGGGCCGGGAATGTCGATCGGCACGTCCAGCCGGTTCTCGCCCAGGCCTTGAATGGCCTTCTCCAGCCGCTGGAAAGGGCGCGCCAGCCAGATGCCGAAGGCCAGCGCCATCACGGCCGCGACGCCGATTGAGCCCACCACCTGCTGGGTGAGTTCCTGGCGGCTGGTCTCGAAGCGGGCCTGCAGCGCGTCGTTGCGCGCGCCGATGATCGACTGCACCTTCTGCGCAATCGATGCGCTGTGGCCATCGACCTCGCGAAACACGCGCGCCACCTCGCGCTCGCGGTCCAGCGCGGTTTCGGGTGGGCCGTCGAGCAGCTCGGAGATGGCGCCCAGCCGTTCGCGCCAGTTGTAGGCGAACTCGGGGGGCAGCTCGTTGTCTTCGAGCCGGCGCAGGATGTCGCGCGCATTGCCAGCGGCTTCGTCGAAGCGCTGGCGCAACTGACTGTCGCGCAGCACCAGCGATTGCCGCGCCGCGCGTTCCATGGTCAGGCTGCGTTCAGAAAGCGATTGCGCTGCGGTGGACAACGCAATCGCCTGTGCCGCGCTGTCGCGGCTCTGCGCCATGAGCGTCTCCAGCGAAAACAGCGCGCGCAAGGCCGCTGCGCCGAGCAGCGCACCGATCAGCAGGAAGGCCACCAGCAGCAACTGCTGGAAGGAAAAGCGCATGGGCTTCATCTCGCAAGCCTCTTGGAGGCGGGCATCATCGAGAAACACCGCGGAACTGGCTTTGCCAGGCCGCAGGTGTTGCCCCCTTGAGGGGGTGGCGCGAAGCGCCGCGGGGGTGTCATACCGATTCGCGTACCAGGACTTCACCGCGCAAAGAGTGCGGTCGCGTTTCGGTGATCCGCACGTCGACCATCTGGCCGATCAGGCGGTCGGCCAGCGCGCCACCGTCGAAGTTGACGATGCGGTTGCACTCGGTGCGGCCCATCAGTTCGGCCTCGCTCTTGCGCGAGCGACCTTCCACCAGGATGCGCTGCACCGTGCCTTCGCGGCTCGCGCTGATGCGTTTCACGTTGTCTTCGATCACGGCCTGCAGGTGCTGCAGGCGTCGCAGTTTTACGTCGTGCGGCGTGTCGTCGGGCAAATTGGCTGCCGGCGTGCCCGGGCGTGGGCTGAAGATGAAGCTGAAGCTGGCATCGAAACCGACGTCGTGGATGAGCCTCATCATCTTGTCGAAGTCCTCGTCGGTCTCACCGGGGAAGCCGACGATGAAGTCGCTGCTCATGGCCAGCTCGGGCCGGATGGCCCGCAGCTTGCGCACGGTGCTCTTGAACTCCATGGCGGTGTAGCCGCGCTTCATGGCCATGAGAATGCGGTCGCTGCCGTGCTGCACCGGCAGGTGCAGGTGGTTCACGAGCTTCGGGATCTTTGCGTAGGCCTCGATCAGGCGCGGTGTGAATTCGTTGGGGTGGCTGGTGGTGTAGCGCACGCGCTCGATGCCGGGAATCTCGGCCACGTATTCGAGCAGCAGCGCAAAGTCGGCGATGTCGCTGGTGCCCCCCATGGCGCCGCGATAGGCGTTCACGTTCTGGCCCAACAGCGTCACCTCCTTCACGCCCTGGTCGGCCAGACCCGCCACTTCCACCAGCACGTCGTCGAAGGGCCGGCTCACTTCTTCACCCCGCGTGTAGGGCACCACGCAATAGCTGCAGTACTTGGAGCAGCCCTCCATGATCGACACGAAGGCCGAGCCACCGTCCACCTTGGCCGGCGGCAGGTGATCGAACTTTTCGATTTCGGGAAAGCTGATGTCCACTTGCGGCAGGGCCTGGCGCACGCGCTGATTCAGCAGCTCGGGCAGGCGGTGCAGGGTCTGCGGGCCGAACACCACGTCCACATACGGCGCGCGCTTGATGATCGCCGCGCCCTCCTGGCTGGCCACACACCCACCCACGCCAATCAGCACGCCCTTTTCCTTCAAGTGCCTCACACGGCCGAGATCGGAGAACACCTTCTCCTGTGCCTTTTCACGCACCGAGCAGGTGTTGAAGAGGATGAGATCGGCTTCCTCCACATCCTGCGTCTGCTGGTAGCCCTGGGCAGCGCCCAGCACGTCGGCCATCTTGTCCGAGTCGTACTCGTTCATCTGGCAGCCGAAGGTTTTGATGAAGACTTTTTTGCTCATGGGAAATTCCGTTCGGAAATGGCTGCGGCCTGCCGGGCGTTGCCGGCGACGAAGACCGCGCGGGACGCTCAGTTGGAGTTGACGGGCGCCGTGGTGCCGGCAGCCGGTGGGGTCTGCTGCGACTCGAAGGTGTAGTTGCGCTGCACGCCGCTGCCGGCGCGCTTGACCTTCGCCTCGGCCTCGGACAACAGCCAGACCTGGTGCACCTGCCCCCGCAGATCGAGCGTGTAGTTCACCGTGAGTTCCTGATTGACCAGGGTGGCCGACTGCACCAGCCGGTTGCTGGTGTCAAGAATGCGCGCGCCAGGCGCGAGCCGCGTGGGCTTGTCGTCCATGGCGACCAGCGGCGGCTGCACGATCACCATGGAGCCACGCAGGGCCTTGGCAGGGAATTCGCGTTGCACGGCCTGGGCGTGAACCAGCGACAACGGCGAGAGCGAGAAGAGCAGGACGGCGATCAGGCCCGTCGGGAGCAAGCAGCGGTTCATGGTGTGTGTCCAGAGGCTGTGGGGAGGGGAAATCGCACCGCACGACAGGGGTATGCGGGAGGCTGCGATTGTCTCACGCGAGCCCTGGCGCACAATGCCGCGACACCATGAAACCACACCGTCCATCGCGCCTCCCGCACCGCTGGCTCCTTGCAGCCTGTCTTGCTGTGCTGCCGTTTCTCGGCGGCTGTTTCACCACCCCGCCCGACGGCGTGAAAGTGGTCAGCCCGTTCGATGTGCAGCGCTATGCCGGCAAGTGGTACGAGATCGCCCGGCTGGACCACGGTTTCGAGCGCGGCCTGAGCGACGTGAACGCCACCTACAAGCTGAACGCAGACGGATCGGTGGCCGTGATCAACCGGGGGTACGACACCTCAAAAGGCGAGTGGAAAGAGGCGCTTGGCGTGGCGCGGTTCACGGGCGACGCCAGCACCGCTTCACTGAAGGTCTCGTTCTTTGGCCCGTTCTACGGTGGTTACCACGTGATCGCGCTTGACCCGGGCTACCGCTGGGCCATGGTGATCGGCCCGACCACGGGTTACCTCTGGATTCTTTCGCGCGACAAGCAGTTGCCCGAAGGCGTGCGCGAGCGGCTGGTGGCGCAGGCGGCCGCGCTGGGCGTGGACACGCGCGAGTTGATCTGGGTCGAGCACCGCCGCAGCGACAGCTGAGGCCTTTCGCTACTTCCAGCGAACCGGCTCGATGTGCACGCTGCCGCGCTCGCTGGAAAGCGTGAGCGAGCCTTCCTGCACCGTGGCCTGAAGCTGCATGCTGCGTTCGGCCAGCTGGGCCAGCGCCGGCGCCACCTCGGTGGGCAGGCGCCAGGCCTGCAGGCGGTCCAGGCGCGAGAGCTTGCCCTCGATGCCTCGCCACCACACGTCGGCTGCGCTGCCGAAGGCATACACCACCACCGCATCGGCCTTGCTGCACGCCTTGGCCAGTGGCTTGTCTTCGGGCTGACCGACCTCGATCCACAGGCGCTTGCGGCCGGTGAAGTCGGTCAGTGAGACATCGGGGTCATCCGGGTCGGACAGACCGGAGCCAAAGGCCAGCGTGCCGTCACCCCGGCAGGTGTCCTGCAGCTCGTGCGCGTGGATCGCCAGCGCCACCAGCCGAACCATCATGCGTTCATCGGTCTCGCTGGGGTGGCGGGCGAGGGTGAGCGCATGGTCGGCGTAGTAACCGTGGTCGATGTCGGCGATCTGCAGGTGGGCTTTGAAGATGGTGGACTTGATCGCCATGGGGAGGGCCCGAAATGAAAAAAGCGGACTCCGTTGCCGGAGTCCGCTTCTGGAATGCTGGTGGCGATAGGTGGACTTGAACCACCGACATCAGCATTATGAATGCTGCGCTCTAACCAACTGAGCTATATCGCCAGCGAAGCGCGCATTATAGCCAGCTTTTCCGGGCCTCTCAGCGGTGCTGGAAGCTCGTCGGGCGCTTGTTCACGAAGGCGTCCATGCCTTCCTTCTGGTCCTCGGTGGCGAACATGGCGTGGAACAGTCGGCGCTCGAACATCACACCGTCGGAGAGGCTGCTTTCAAAGGCGCGGTTGACCGATTCCTTCGCGGCCATCACGCTAGGCAGCGAGAAGCCGCAGATGATGAGCGCCGCGCCGAGCGCTTCGTCCATCAGCTTTTCCAGTGGCACCACGCGGCTCACCAAGCCGGCGCGTTCGGCTTCGTTGGCGTCCATCATGCGGCTGGTGAGCACCATGTCCATGGCCTTGGACTTGCCCACCGCGCGCGGCAGGCGCTGCGTGCCGCCGGCGCCGGGAATGATGCCGAGTTTGATCTCGGGCTGGCCAAACTTCGCGTTGTCGGCGGCGATGATGAAGTCGCACATCATGGCCAGCTCGCAGCCGCCGCCGAGCGCAAATCCGCTCACCGCTGCGATCACCGGCTTGCGGATCGAGCGGATGGTTTCCCAGTTGCGTGTGATGTAGTCGCCCTTGTAGACATCGGCGAAGGTGTAGCTGGCCATGGCGCCGATGTCCGCGCCCGCGGCAAAGGCCTTCTCGCTGCCCGTAACGATCATGCAGCCGATGTCTTCGTCGGCGTCGAACGCCTTGAGCGCGGTGCCGAGTTCGTCCATCAAGCCGTTGTTCAGGGCGTTGAGCTGCTTGGGGCGGTTCAGCGTGACGATGCCCACTCGGCCTTCGGTGCGCACAGTGATGAATTCGGGTAGGGTGGCTTCGGTCATGGCATCTCCTGGGGGCAACGGCACCGGGTTGAAAGTCCGTGACTATATATAGACACGCTCTGCCCCCGGGAAAACATTAACCGACCGAGTGGTTGGTTAATGTTAAATTGCGACGCAGGCCACCCATTCGAGGAGACAGCACGACCATGAACGCCACCACCGTCGCGTACGAAGAGCGCGGGGCTGTTGCCCTGCTCACGCTCAACCGCCCCGAGGCGCTGAACAGTTTCACCCGCCAGATGCACCGCGATCTCTGGGCCGCGCTGGACCGGGCCGAGGCCAACCCGGCGGTGCGCGCCATGGTCATTACCGGTGCCGGGCGCGGCTTCTGTGCCGGCGCCGACCTGGCCGAGTTCGACTTCGAGCCTGGGCCGGACCTGGTGCAGCGCGCCGATCCCGGGCCGGTGATTGATCAGGCCTTCAATCCCACCGTGCGCAAGCTGCAGGGGCTGCGCATGCCCACCATCGCAGCCGTCAATGGCGTGGCGGCCGGCGCTGGCGCGTCGCTCGCCATGACCTGCGACATCGCCATTGCCGCCACGGGCGCCAGCTTCATCCAGGCCTTCAGCAAGATCGGCCTCGTGCCCGATGCGGGTGGCAGCTGGTTTCTGGTCGAGCGGCTGGGCTTGCCGCGCGCCATGGCCCTGGCCATGACGGGCGACAAGCTGCCGGCCGCACAGGCGAAAGAGTGGGGCCTGGTGTGGGATGTATCGGACGACGCTGTGGGCGCAGCACTGGCGCTGGCCGATCGTTTGGCGGTGATGCCGACCAAGGCCCTCGTGGCCACGCGCGCGCTGCTGCGCGACGCCAGCACGCGCACACTGAACCAGCAGCTCGACGTGGAGCGCGACACCCAGTCGGCGCTGGGACGCACGCACGATTACATCGAGGGTGTGATGGCCTTCCGCGAGAAGCGGCCAGCGAAGTTCAAGGGGGAATGATGAGTCCGCTCGAGAAAGCCAGAAAGGTCGGAGAGACCATGTTCGCGGTCGACACCGCGAGCAAGGACACCATGGGCATGGAGCTGCTGGCCTGTGAACCCGGCCGCGCCGTGCTTCGGATGGAAGTGAAACCGCTGCACCTCAACGGCCACCAGATCTGCCATGGCGGTTTCATTTTCACGCTGGCCGATTCCACGTTCGCCTTTGCGTGCAACAGCCACAACAAGAACGCTGTGGCCGCAGGCTGCAGCATCGAATTCCTGCGGCCTTCGCATGCAGGCGACATGCTGACCTGCGAAGGCGTGGAGCAGACGCTTTCCGGTCGCCATGGCATCTACGACATGAAGGTCACCAACCAGCGGGGCGAGGTGGTGGCGATGTTCCGCGGCAAGAGCGCGGTCATTCAGGGCACGGTCTTCCCGGAGGCGGCATGAACACATTCCCACTCGAACCCATCGAGAAGGCCAGCGTGGACGAGCTGCGTGCGCTGCAGCTCAAGCGCCTGCAGGGCACGCTGCGCCACGCCTACCAGAACTCGCCCGTGTACCGCGCCAAGTTCGACGCGGCCGGGGTGCACCCGGACGACTGCCGCAGTCTGGCGTACTTGGCCAAGTTTCCCTTCACCACCAAGAAGGACCTGCGCGACAGCTACCCCTTCGGCATGTTCGCCGTGCCGCGCGAACGCTGCGCACGCATCCACGCCAGCAGTGGCACCACCGGCAAGCCCACCGTGGTGGGCTACACGTTGAAAGACATCGACACCTGGGCCGGCGTGATGGCGCGCAGCATCCGCGCCAGCGGAGCCCGCCCGGGTGAGCTGGTGCACGTGAGCTACGGCTACGGCCTGTTCACCGGCGGGCTGGGCGCGCACTACGGCGCCGAGAAGCTCGGGCTCACGGTGGTGCCTTTCGGCGGTGGCCAGACCGAGCGGCAGGTGCAGCTCATCCAGGATTTCCGGCCCGACATCATCATGGTCACGCCCAGCTACATGCTGGCCATCGCGGATGAATTCGAGCGCATCGGCGTGGACCCGCGTGAGAGCAGCCTGCGACTGGGCATCTTCGGTGCCGAGCCCTGGACGAACGACATGCGCATGGCGATTGAGGCGCGCATGGGGATCGATGCGGTGGACATCTACGGCTTGTCGGAGGTGATGGGCCCGGGTGTGGCCAACGAGTGCGTGGAGACCAAGGACGGCCCCACCATCTGGGAAGACCACTTTTACCCCGAGATCATTCACCCCGAGACCGGCGAGCCGGTGGCGGACGGCGAAATGGGTGAACTGGTCTTCACCAGCCTGACCAAAGAAGCGCTGCCCATCATCCGCTACCGCACGCGCGACCTCACGCGCCTGTTGCCAGGCACCGCGCGCACCATGCGCCGCATGGAAAAGATCACCGGCCGCAGCGACGACATGATGATCGTGCGTGGCGTCAACGTGTTTCCTACCCAGATCGAGGAACTCATCCTCAAGCGGCCTGAGCTGAGCGCGCACTACCAGTGCGTGCTCACGCGCGAAGGCCCCATGGACAACCTCACCGTGGCTGTGGAAACGCGCGCAGGACTCGCCCCCGACAGCATCGAGGCGCGTGCGGCGGCGCAGCTGTTGCAGCACGAGATCAAGGTGTATGTGGGCAGCAGCGTGGCAATCGAGCTGAAGGCCGAAGGCGGCGTGGAACGCAGCCAGGGCAAGGCCAAGAGGGTGGTGGATCTGCGACAGCGCTAGTGTGTGCGGCTCCTCTGGGGCTGTGCGAAAAGTCCCCTCTTGCGCGGATGCATCGCCGCAAGAGGCGCGGAAATCGACCGTTGAGGGCCAACCCGCTTGGCACGTCCCCGGCCTGCGCTTACATTTCGGCAAAGTTTGGGATGCCCATGGACAAAAACACACTGTTCGTCAAAACCGATCAGGGTCGCGAAGCCCTGACCAGTCGACCGCCTGGTCTTGGTCCCAGGTTGCGCTCGTTGCTCATCATGGTCGATGGCAAACGCCCGGTGTCCGATCTGGACAAGCTCGCCGGCGGCGAAGGCAGTGCCGCGCCCCTGCTGGAGCAGCTTGAGGCGGCGGGATGGGTGGAGCAGGTCCAGACGGGCGGTGCTGCCGCCCAACCGGCTTTTTCCGTCACAGTGCCTTTGACCGAGGCCGAACCGGTGGCGCTGCCGCCGCTGCCTTTCAGCGAAGCGCGCCGCATGATGGTGCGTTTCCTCAATGACCAGCTCGGGCCCATGGGAGAGCCCCTCGCCATGCGGGTCGAAGCGTGCAAGACGCCGGTCGACCTGCTGACCGTGTTGCCCCGGATTCGCGACGGCCTCTCCAACCTCAAGGGTCAGGCCACCCTGCAACGCTTCGACCAGGAGCTGGTCGCGCGTTTGCCGCGCTACTGAATCACGTCACTCCTGCAGCCAGGGTGCCAGCCGCGCTGCGTCGGCCACGCCCAGACGCACTGTTTGCGATTCGGTGGGCCACTGCAGCACACAACGCAGCAGGCGGCGATCGCGCGAAACCACGGCGGTCAGTGTGGGTTGAACACCCCGGAGCTCGGCCACCTCGTCGAGTTTGTGGATGCGCCAGGCCTCGGCCAGGGTGCCGCGCTTGACAGCAGGCAGTTCAATCGCCAGCCATTCGTCACCCGGCGCCATGCCGGCCGCTTCGGCGGCGCTGCCGCGCAGCACGGTCTTGAGCACCACGCTGCCATTGGTTTCTGCCACGCGCAGGCCCAGTTGCTGCGCTAGCGGGGCTTTTTCGTGCGTCACTTTGGCGCCGGCATCCTGCAGCAGGGAGGGCAGCGGCAGCTCGGCGGTGCTGTGCACCCAGGCGGCGATCTCGCCGTCGAAGCCGCGCCGCCCCAGGCGCTTGAGGGCGCGCAGCAGATCGGCCTCGCGCATCGGCCCGCCCTTGCAGCGCTGCCAGAGTTCGCGCATCACGCCGTCGAGCGAGGTGTGGCCTTCGGCGCGCAGGGTGAGGTCGAGGCACAGCGCAACGAGCGCGCCTTTGGTGTAGTAGCTCACCGTGGCGTTGGGCGTGTTCTCGCCCACCCGGTAGTACTTCACCCAGGCATCAAAACTGGCTTGCGCCACGGTCTGCACCAGGCGCCCAGGTGTCTGGCGCACCTGGTTGAGCGTCTTGGCCACGAGCTGCAGGTAGCAGGCTTCGTCGATCAGGCCCGCGCGCCGCAGCATCAGGTCGTCGTAGTAGCTGGTGAAGCCTTCGAAGAACCAGAGCAGCTCGGTGTGGTTCTCGGTGTTGTAGTCGTAGCGCGCGAACTCGGCCGGGCGCAGACGCTTGACGTTCCAGGTGTGGAAGTACTCGTGGCTGATGAGGCCCAGCAGCGTGGTGTAGCCGTCGGTGGCTTTCAAAGGCGCGGGCTTTTCGCCCGGCGCGCGTTGACGCGGCAGGTCGCTGCGCTGGCAGATCAGGGCGGTGGAGTTGCGGTGCTCCAGCCCGCCGTAGCCGTCGCCACTGGCGTACAGCATGAACACGTAGCGGCCGAAAGGGGGCTGTTCACCCTCGTGGCCATGCCAGAACGCGATCTGCGTCTCGCAGATGCGGCGCACGTCCTCCAGGAGGCGCTGGCCATCCATCCACGCGCCGGCACCACTGACCACGAAGCGGTGTTCCACGCCGGCGGCGGTGAACTGGCCGCTCCAGAAGCGGCCCATCTCCACCGGGCAGTCGGCGAGCTCGTCGTAGTCTTTCGCCTGGTACCGACCGAAACCGTCGGGGTCCACGCGCAATGGCGCGAGGCCTGTGGCCACCTGCCAGCCGGCGGTGGCCGGAACGGCCTCGATCTCCAGCTCATGCGGCTGGTCTTCCTGGCCCAGCACCTGCACACACAGGCTGGTGGCGTTGAAGAAGCCACGGGTGGCGTCGAGAAAGGCGGTGCGCACGGAAGGATCGAAGGCGTACACCTCGTAGCGCAGTTCGAGTGGTTTGCCGGCTTCGCAGTCCACCTGCCAGCGGTGTTTGTCGAGCTGCTTCAGCGTGGCGGGCTGGCCAGCCTGCCAGGCGCACAGGTTTTGCAGGTGCTGGGAAAACTCGCGCACCAGGTAGCTGCCGGGAATCCACACCGGCAGGCTCACGCGCTGGTTCTTCGCCGGGCTCTGCACCTGCAGCGTGATGGCAAAGAGGTGGGCTTGGGCGTTGAGGATGGAGACGGTGTAGCGCACGGCGGCGCGGGCGGACGGGGAGCGGCGTCGCGCTGTCGTCACGGCTTGGCTTCCTTCAGCATCGCCTCGATGCGATCGGCCGTGATGAAGCCGGGCACGCGTTTGTCGTTGGTGAAGAACAGCGTGGGTGTCCCGCTGATCCCGTGCTCGCTCGCCAGTTTGCTGTTGCGCTCAATGGCCGCAATGTCGCAACTCGCCGGCTCAGGGGGCTGGTTGTTCAGCATCCAGCCGGCGTAGGTTTTTGACTTGTCTTTGGCGCACCAGATGCGCTGGGTTTTCTCCACCGAGTCATCGCCCAGCACCGGAATCAGGAACACATGGATGGTGAGGTCGTCGATCTTGGCGAGTTCGCGGTGCAGGCGCTTGCAGTAGCTGCAGTTCGGGTCCTCGAACACGGCCATCTGGCGTGTGCCCTTGCCCTTGACCAGCTTGAAGGCGTCTTTCAGGGGGAGGTCTTTGAAGTCGATCGCTGTGAGTTGCCCGATGCGTGCCTCCGTGAGGTTGACGCGGTTGCGCGCGTCAATCAGGGCGCCCTGAAAGATGTAGTTGCCGCTGTTGTCGGAATAGAGCAGGCGGTTGCCGGCCAGGCGCACTTCCCAGATGCCGGGCACCGGGGTTTTGGTGACTTCCTCGATGTTGGGCAGGTTGGGCAGGCGCTCGACCAAGGCCTTGCGAATCGCGGCCTCTTGCGCCAGCGCGCCCAGAGACAGGGCAGCCAGCGCCGCCAGCAGAAGGGTTCTGAATAGTTTCATCGGGAATCCGGTGTGGGCTGATCGGGGAGTAGGTGGCAAGCAGCTCAGCCACTCAGGCACTGGGTTGCCCCATGGCCTGGCGGGCGATCCAGCGCTTGAGCGGGCCGCTGCGGTCGAAGCCGGAAAGGCCCCAGTTGCGCAAGGCCTGCACGCGCGTGTCGTCGTGAGAGAACATGCCGAACAGGCCGTCAGTGACCCAGCCCATGGCACCCACTTCGGCCGCGCGGGCACGTTCGTAGCGGCGCAGCAGTTTCAGGTCGCCGAGATCTCGCCAGTACTCGCGGTGTTGCAGCACACGCGCGAGTTCGGCCACGTCGGCCAGGCCCACATTGAGGCCCTGACCTGCCAGCGGGTGCATGGCGTGGGCCGCGTCGCCCGCCAGCGCCACGCCGCCCTGTGCGGTGCGGGTGATCCAGCGCTGGGCGCGGGAGAGTTCGAGAGGCCAGGCCTGGGCGGGGCTTTCCATGTGCATGTGGCCCAGGGCCTGCGCGCTGCGCGCCTGCACGGCCTGGGTAAAGGTGTCGGGATCGGCTTGCAGCCAGGTGTCGGCCTGCTGTGCAGGGACTGACCACACCAGCGCCACGGAGTTCCCGGCCTCGCCGCCCAGCGGCAGCAGGGCCATCACTTCGCCGTTGGCAAACCACTGGCGGGCGATGCCGCCGTGCGGCTGCTCGCAGCGCAGGCGCGCCGCCAGCGCTTTGTGCGGATAGGGGCGCACGTCGAATTCCAGCCCGAGTTCGGCCCGCGTCTGGCTCCGCTTGCCCTCGCAGATCACGGTAAGCGCGGCGATCGGTGCCTCGCTCACGCGCTCGATGCTTCCCTGGAAGCCCACCGCGTCGGTCAGGCGCTGTTCCAGCGCGGGCACGTCCACGATCCAGGTGAGGGCTTCGGCGCCCTGGTCTTCGGTAGAAAAACGCAGCTCGCCGCCGTTGTCGCCCCAGACCTGCATGGCGGTCACTGGCGTGATGGGGGGCGTGCGTTCGTCTTGCGGGCCCGCCTCGGGCCAGGCGCGCACCGAGCGCAGCAGATCGCGCGAGGCGGCGTTCAGGGCATAGGCGCGCACATCGGGCTGGCCGGACTCGGCTCGGGTCTCGCCGATCAGCGCCACGCGCAAGCGGTCGCGCGCCAGCAGCAGCGCCAGGGTCTGGCCCACCACGCCGGCCCCTCGGATGGCGACGTCGAAACGCCGGGTCGAGCCGGGGCGGGGAGCGGTCGGGTTCATGCAGCGATTCTAGGAGCAGGGCACAATCCGGGCCTTCGCACCCAGGCAAGCCCCGCGCCCGCCGGTCGCCTTCAGCAGCCCACCACCATGACAGAAGCCCAATCCAACTCCGCCGCCGACGTGCAGGCCACCATCGACCAGCTCTGGATTTACCCGGTGAAATCGTGCGCCGGTGTGAAGGTGCAAGAGGCCGAACTGACCGACACCGGCCTGCTCTTTGACCGCGCCTGGATGGTGGTGGACAGCCAGGGCGACTTTGTCAGCCAGCGCGAACTGCCCCGCATGGCGTTGATCCAGCCCACCTTCAAGATGGGCCAGCTCGTGCTGCGTGCCCCGGGCATGCTGGCTCTGCACCTCGAACTGAACGCCGCCGAAGGCCCGCTGAAGGTGCGCGTGTGGGACGACGAGGTGCAGGCCTGCGACATGGGCGATCTGGCGGCCCAGTGGTTCAGCGATTTCCTGGGCCGCGACGCCCCCGAGGGCTTGAAGCAGTTGCGCCTGGCCCGATTCGACCCCGAGGTGCGCCGCCCCAGCAGCGCGCGCTGGCTGGGCGGCCGCGAGGCGGGCACCCAGTTCGCCGATGGTTTCGCGCTGCTGGTGACCAGCACGGCATCGCTCGAGGGCCTCAACGAACGCCTGACGGCGGCCGGTGAGGCGCCGGTGGACATGCGGCGGTTTCGGCCCAACATCGTTTTGCACGGCGTGGACGCGCACGACGAGGACCGTGTGGGCCCCATGCGCATCGCCACCGGCGGCGACGGCGCGGCCGTGATCGAGACCGTCAAACCTTGCGCGCGTTGCCCGATCCCCAATGTGGACCCCGACACGGCGAGCTCCAGCCCCGCCGTGAGCGACGCCCTGCAGGGCTACCGGCAGGACAGGCGACTGAACGGTGCCGTGACCTTCGGCATGAACGCCATCGTGATCGAAGGCGACGGACAGATGTTGCGGGTGGGTCAGTCGGTGAACGCCGACTGGACATTCGACTGAGGCATCAGGCCCCGGCGCGCAAAGCGAACGCGTTGCGGTAGGAGCCCGGTGTCATGGCGGTGTGGTGCTTGAACTGGCGCGTGAAATGCGCCTGGTCGGCATAACCGCACACATAGCCCACCTCGGCCGTTGGCAGGGCGCTCACCGCCAGCAGGCGAGCTGCGCTGGTGAGCCGGGCATCACATAGCAATTGCGTGAAGCTCAGTTGGCGCAGTGCCAGCCGGCGCTGCAGCGTGCGCGGCGAGGAGGCCGCTGCAAGAGCCAGCGCCTGCACAGTCCAGCTGCGCCCCGGGTCTGCGGCCAGCCGGGCTTGCAGGTGCGCGATCCAGCCATCAACGTCGGCGGGCGGGGCCTCGACCACGGGGTTGGCGCAAGCCGCCTGCCATCGCAGGTCCCAGACCGAAACGTCGTGCGGCCAGGCATGCGGGCGCCACGCGCGCTCGCTGCGGCTCCAGCCGCGCAGGGCGGTCGGGCGTGCCTGCACATCCCGCGTCTCAAGGCGTTCGCACAGCGCCACGAGGAGTCCGAACACCAGCAGGTCTTCGGCGGGCGTTGGCGCCTGGTGCGGGTCGAGCGATATGTGCTGGATGCGCAGCCACCCCGGTTCGGGCTGGATCACGCGCGTGCGGTGGCGCGAGTGCACGAAGCGCTCCAGGCGCTGCCAGCGTTGCAGCAGATCGGCCGGGTCGCGCGCGAGCGAGAACGCCAGCAACAGAGGCTCGTCGTCCATGCCATGCACCGCCTCGCCCAGTTGCACGATCGCATCAGGCCCATGGGCCTGCCACAGGCGGTGCAGCCAGGCGCGCTTGTCCGCCAGTGGCACGAGAGCCTGCCTCACCGGTGGCGGGCCGTCCATGGCCAGACCCTGCCGCTTGAGACCGGCGCGCACCACGCGCAGCATGGCTTCGGAGGCGAAGTCGTTCATGTGTTGGCAGGTTTGACCAGGAGGCTGGGGTCGATCGGGAACCGCTGAACGCGCACACCGGTGGCCTCGCGCACGGCGTTGGCGATGGCCGCTGCCGTGCACACAATGGCGGTCTCTCCGGCCCCGCCGGGTGCGCCGCCTTCCTCCACCAGCACCACGTCCATCGGCGGAATCTGGTTCATCAATGGTATCGGCGCCTCGCCAAAGCTGCCTGCACCGATGCGAGTGCTGGCGGCCTCCAGCCGGTCGCTCAGCGCCATGCCCAGCCCCCAGACCAGATTGCCCGCGCACTGCGCGCGCACCTGATCGGGGTTGATGACCGTGCCGCAGTCGTGGGCGCAAACCAGACGCGTGACGCGCGTGAGGCCTTGCGCGTTGACCTCGACCTCGGCCACCACCGCGGCGTAGCTCACCTGCTTGTAGATGCCGCAGGCCACGCCGCGCCCCCGTCGCAAGCCGGGCGGCGCAGCCGGCAGCGTGCCGGCGCGGTCCACCGCTGCGCGCAGCACGCGGGCCAACCGTGGGTCCTCGGCGTGTTGCAGGCGAAACGTCACGGGGTCCACACCCGCCTGGCGCGCGCATTCGTCGATCGCCGATTCCATGGCCAGGCCGTTGGGCCCGGCACCGAGCCCGCGCCAGGGGCCGGTGAACACGGGCAGGCGGTGCAGCGCGAACTCGGCGCGCCTGCGCGTGCATCGGTAGGGCAGCGACGCACCACGCGCCACGCCGGCGTCGGTCACGAAATCGGTGAGGCGCTGCATCCACGCGGGCAGCCCCGCGTTGGTGAAAAGAATGTGGCTGCTCACGAACACATGCCACCACTGGTCGAGTCGGCCATCGCGCAGGCGCGCGCGGATGCGGTGACTGGATGGCGGGCGGTGGAAGCCCTGACGAAATTCCTGCGCGCGGGTCCACTGCAGTTTCACAGGCCGCTGCACCGCCTGCGCCAGCACCGCGGCCTCAAACTCGACGGTGCAGATCGTCTTGCCGCCAAACGCGCCGCCCACGCGGGTGGCGTGCACCCGCACGCGGTCTTCGTCCAGTCCGAGCTGTTTGCAGATCACGTCACGCTGGTAGAACACGTCCTGCGAGCCCACCCAGACGTCCAGTCCGCCTTGAGCGTCGAACGCGGCCACGGCAGCGCGCGGCTGGATGGGCGCGTGTGCCGCCAGCGGGATGTCGATGCGCAGGTCCACGTCCCATTTCCCCTGGCTCTCAATGGTGTCTTCGTGCACGCTGTACCTGAATCCGTCGCCCGCGAGCTGGTGGTCCACGTCCACCGCGCGATCGATGCCGGCCTGGTCGAACCCGCCCTGCGAAAGCCAGCGCGCCTCCAGCGCGGCCTCTACCCGGTCGAGTGCGCCGGGCGTGCGCGCCACGATGCCAATGCCTTCGCTCAGGCCCTGCTGCAGGCGCTGGTCGCGCACCACCGCCACCCAGCCCGGCACCTGCCGCGCGGCGACCTCGTTCATCGAGGCCAGGGTGGATTTCAGCTCGGCCGAAACCGGCGCGCGCAGCACCCGGCCAAACAGCATGCCGGGCAGGCGCACGTCGGCGACAAACACCGGCGCACCGGTGACGATGGCGTGTCCCTGCTCGAGCGCCACCGCCTGGCCCATGTGGCGGGCACCCGGCTGAAAGGCGCGCAAGCTGGCCACAGGGCGTGGCTCGGCCCCTCGTTCGCCTTCAGTCTGGCCTGCGGCGAGGGCGTCGCGCAGGGTGGCGCAGGCCTGCGCCAGTGGCACGGCAAAGTCCTTCACGGATTCACTGCCCACCGTGGCGCGCACTCGCGCCATCTCGCCGGTGTGCGGCAGTCGCAAGGTGAGCTGATCCCATTCAATACCCAGCTCGGCACACGCCACCTGCTTGAGCGCGGTGCCGATGTTCTGGCCCATCTCCACGCGCGGCAGCAGCAGCTCGTAACGGCCCTTGTGGTGGCGAATCCAGCCCAGTGCGTCCTGGTACTGGGCGACGGGTCGTTTGGGAATCACCGGCAAGGCACAGCCGCTCAGGATGGTCACGCTCAACACGCCACCGGCTTGAAGAAACTGGCGGCGCTTCATGACCGTTGCCCCTGCAGCACCACGGCGCGCTGCACGCCGGCGCGAATGCGCTGCTGAGTGCCGCAGCGGCACAAGTTGCCTGAGAGCGCTTCATCGACGCGCGCCGCGCTCGGTGCGGCGTCCTGCCGTAGCAGAGCCACGGTGGCCATGATCTGACCCGCCTGGCAGTAACCGCACTGCGGCACGCGCTCGTCCAGCCAGGCTTGCTGCACTGGGTGCAGGCGCCCGTCTGCGTTGCTCAGGCCTTCGATGGTCTCCACGGCCTGCTGGCCGACGGCCGTGACCGGGACCAGGCAGCTGCGCTGGGCGCGTCCGTCGAGCAGCACGGTGCAGGCGCCGCACTGACCGACGCCGCAGCCGAACCTGGTGCCCACGAGGCCCAGGTGTTCGCGCAACACGGTGAGCAGTGTTTCCTCCTGCCATTCGGGCGGGATCTGGAAGCGCTGGCGGTTCACGAGGACGTTCATGGAAGTTCTCCGGAGGGGTTGACGATGGGCGCACTGTCGCCGCCACCGGGACCGCCGTCTTGAAGATTCGCGCCATGTGCCGCAGGGCGGCGGGAGCCGGGCAGAAAACGGGCATCGCATACACTGCACGGCTGTTTTTCGAGGTATTCCATGAGTCTCCAATGCGGCATCGTGGGCCTGCCCAACGTCGGCAAGTCCACCCTTTTCAACGCGCTGACCAAGGCCGGTATCGCGGCCGAAAACTACCCCTTCTGCACCATCGAGCCCAACACCGGCGTGGTCGAGGTGCCTGACCCGCGTCTTCAGCAGCTCGCCGAGATCGTCAAGCCCGAGCGCGTGGTGCCGGCCATCGTGGAGTTTGTGGACATCGCAGGCCTGGTGGCGGGCGCGAGCACCGGTGAAGGCCTGGGCAACAAATTTCTTGCCCACATCCGCGAGACCGACGCCATCGTCAACGTGGTGCGCTGCTTTGAAGACCCGAACGTGATCCACGTCGCCAACAAGGTCGATCCCATCGCCGACATCGAAGTCATCCAGACCGAGCTCTGCCTGGCCGATCTGGCCGCTGTGGAAAAGGCCGTTCACCGCGTGAGCAAGACCGCGCGCTCTGGCGACAAGGAATCCATCAAGCAGCTCGCCATCCTGGAGAAATGCCAGGCCGCGCTGAACGACACCCAGCCGGTGCGCACCATCGACTTCAGCAAGGAAGAGCAGGCCCAGCTCAAGCAGTTCTTCCTGATCACCGCCAAGCCAGCCATGTTTGTCGCCAACGTGGCTGAAGACGGCTTCGAGAACAACCCCTTCCTCGATCGCCTGCGCGCTTTCGCCGAAAAGCAGAACGCGCCCGTGGTGGCCATCTGCGCCAAGATCGAGGCCGAGCTCTCCGAAATGGAAGATGCCGACCGGCTCGAATTCCTGAAGGAACTGGGTCAGGACGAACCCGGCCTGAACCGCCTGATCCGCGCCGCCTACCAGTTGCTTGGTCTGCAAACCTACTTCACCGCTGGCGTGAAGGAAGTGCGCGCCTGGACCATCCACGTGGGCGACACGGGGCCGCAGGCGGCGGGCGTGATCCACACCGATTTCGAGAAGGGCTACATCCGGGCCCAGACCATCGGCTTCGACGACTTCATCGCCTTCAAGGGCGAGCAAGGTGCCAAGGACGCGGGCAAGATGCGCGCCGAAGGCAAGGACTACGTGGTCAAGGACGGTGACGTGATGAACTTCCTGTTCAGCAGCTGATTCGCTCAGTCGGCGGGCGGACGCCGCAGCAGACCTTCGAGCAGCAATCGAAAACCCTTCACGGCCTGCGCCGAGGTCGTGCCAGGCTCGGAGGAGCTGGCAATCCAGGCTGCAGCATGGCTGCTGGCGCCGTTGATGAGTCGGGCCAGCGCCGCCGGTTCCGCGTCGATGATCACCTCATCGTCTCTCAGCGCCCGCAGGCTTTCCGTGAGTGCCTCGATGCAGCGCTGCGCGCTGGGCCGCTGGGAGAAATCGCCCAGAACGGCCGGTCCATCGCGAAACATGATGCGCTGGATCTCGGGTTCCAGTGCCATCTCGATGTAGGCGATCCACTCGTCCACAACGCCGTGCCAGCGGTCGGGCGCGCGATCAGAAATCACCTTCAGGCGCTGGCACATCTCGTCGTCGATCTCGTCGATCACGGCCTCCAGCAAACCCTTCTTGTCGCCAAAATGGTGATAGAGGGCGCCACGGGTCAGGCCCACGGCGGCGGTGAAATCGTCCATCGAGGCTGCCGCGTAGCCCACCGTTCCAAAGGCGTGGCGGGCCGCAGCGATGAGCTTGGCGCGCGTCTCGGCAATCATTTCGTTGCGGGGTTTGATCATTTCGCCAGTCTTTGAATCACATACGATGCGTAGGTGAATTGACATACGCGTCGTATGTCAATAGGATGCATACGCCGCGTATGTTAACGCGGACTCCCCATTCAAGGATCAAGTGATGTCGAACCCCTATTCCAGAATCTTCAGCGAGCCCGGCGCCAAGGGATTCTCTGCTGCCGCCTTCCTGGGCCGTTTGCCAATCGCCATGGCACCCATCGGTATCGTCGCCATGCTGTCTCAGACCCTGGGTGAATACTGGCTGGCGGGGGCCGTAGCGGCCACCTACGGATTGACCAACGCCTTTCTTTCTCCCCAGATTTCTCGGCTGGTCGATCGGTTTGGCCAGAGCCTGGTGGCAGCACCCGCAACTCTGGTGTCTGCGGCAGGGTTCTTCCTGCTGATGTTGGCGGTCGACCAGCAATGGCCCACCTGGACCCTCTTTGCCACCGCTGTCGCGGCGGCCACCATGCCCAGCATCTCGGCACTCGTGCGCGCCCGCTGGGTCGAGCTCTTTCGGGATCGACCCGAGCTGACGACGGCCTTTGCGTTCGAGTCGGCTGCGGATGAGCTGATCTACATCGCCGGTGCGTCGCTCTCGGTGGGGCTCGCCGCGGCGCTGTTTCCAGAAGCCGGGGTGCTCGCCTCCACCCTCTTCCTGGTGGTGGGCGGAGCGGCGTTCCTGCTCCAGCGCAAGACAGAGCCCCGTGTACGGCCCGCTCAGATGAACGGGCCCAAGGGATCTGCCATTCGCCTGCCGGCCGTCCAGATCGTGACGCTGGCGCTGGTGTTCGTCGGCGCCATCTTCGCGACCGCCGAAGTATGTGCGATCGCCATCACCAAAGAGCTTGGGCAACCGGCTGCCGCCAGCTTCGTGATCGGTGTGTATGCGGTCGGGTCCTTCGTGCTCGGCCTGGTGCTTGGCGCGCTCAGCCTCAAGACGCCGCTGCAGCAGCTGCTGCTGATCGCGGTGTGTGTGCTGGGGATCACCACTTTGCCGCTGGTCGTGGCAGGTTCCTCGGTGACCCTGCTGGCAGCAGCCGTGTTTTTCAGCGGCGTGGCCATCTCCCCGACGTTCATCACGGCATTCGGTCTGATCGAACGGCTTGTGCCGGAATCGATGCTCACCGAGGGCGTGACGTGGGTCATGACCGGGATCGGCATCGGTATGGCGCTGGGCGCCTTCGTCACCGGCTGGGTGGTCGATCATTTCGGTGCGCAGAACGGATTCTGGGTGTCGGTGGTGGCCGCTGCCGCCACCGTGCTGACCGTGGCGCTGGGGCAGCGCACCCTCTCGGGCGAACGCATTTCCACGGGTGGCAGCGCCGCAGTGGTGCCAGCCAAGTGAAGGGTGCATGAACGGCGGGCTCGGGCAGGTGGTAGCCTCGTTGGCCTCCAGTTCAAGTAACCACCTCCGTATTTCATCCATGTCTCAGCTACCGACGCCCGAACCCCAGCGCCTGGCCAAACGCCTTGCAGCGCAGATTCCGTGCTCGCGCCGCGACGCCGAGCTCTACATCGCCGGCGGTTTTGTGCGCGTGGAGGGCAAGGTGGTTGAAGAGCCCATGGCGCGCGTGAACGACGATCAGATCGTGACACTCGACGCCAAGGCGCGCCTGGAGCCGTTGCTGCCGGTCACCCTGATCTGGCACAAGCCTTTGGGTCAGGCACTTCCCGAAGAGGCATTTCTGCCAGACGAACTGGCCGGCCGCTGGCTCTCGCCAGCCGCGCGGTTCAAGGGCGATCGTTCGGGCGTGCGACCGCTCAAGGCCCATGGCCACCGGCTGATTCCGGTGTCGCCGCTGGAGGCAGAGGCGAGCGGGCTGATGGTGTTCACCCAGAACCCGGGTGTGCAGCGCAAGATCACCGACGGCTCTGCGCCGCTCGAACACGAGTGGCTGGTGGAGGTGCAGGACGACGCCGAGCTCGATGACGCTGCGCGACGCGAGGCGGTGCTGCAGTCGCTCGGCAAGCTGATGTTCTTCGAGGGCACCAGCCTGCCACTGGCGCGCGCGAGCTGGCAGAGCGAGCGGCGCCTGCGCCTGGCGATCAAGGGCTCGCTGCCCGGTCAGGTGCAATTCCTGATCGAGCGCGCGGGCCTGAAGTCGGCGGGAGTGCGCCGCCTGCGACTGGGTCGCATCGGGCTCGACGGCCTGCCCTCAGGCCAGTGGCGCTACCTGGCCGCGCAAGAGCGTTTCTGAAGTCGCGCGGCCCACACGCTCAGGGCCATCGCCAGCAGCAGCACCCACAGGCCCACTTCGTTGAGCCGCAGCATGTGGCCTTGCGCGATCATCACGCCGCCCAGCGCGGCGCCCAGCGCCTGCCCGGCGTAGATGCCTGAGCTGTTGAGTGCCACTGTGGCCGGGGCGAGCGCGGGCGAAATGTGCACCAGCCTTGCCTGCTGCGCAGAGTTCATCGAAAAACACCCCAGCGCCCAAGGCACAAGCACCAGCGCCTGTTGCCACAGCCCGCCCTGGCCGAGCGGCCACATCAGCAGGCTCAGCGCCATGGCACCGAGGGCGATGAGCACCGATTGCGGCGCGCCGATGCGGTCGATCCAGCGCGACATGACCACATTGCCCAGCAGACCAAACGCGCCGAACCACAGGAACAGCAGCGACAACCCGCCGCCGCCCAGACCGAGCGTCTGCGCGAAGTACGGTGCAAAGTAAGAGAACAGCACGAACTGGCCAAAGCCACCGAGCAGCGTCACGCCGACCGCCATCATCAGCGGCGCCGAACCCAGCGTGGCCTGCCAGGACTGGCGCGACAGAGCGGCCGGCTTGATGCCGTTGGGCATTTCGCGCCAGACCCACCAGCCGCTGGCAAACGCCATCAATGCCACCAGACCGAATGCCCAGCGCCAGCCGAACTCGCCACCGATCCAGGCCGCCAGCGGCATGCCCATGACCGAGGCCACCGACCAGCCGAGAAACACGAAGGTGATGGCTCGGCCCCGCTGTGCGGGAGAGACCAGCAGGCCCACGCTGGCCGCGGCCTGCGGCGTGAAGATGGCGGGCGCGATCACCGCCAGCACGCGCAGCGGCAGCAGGGTGGCGTAGCTCGGCGCCAGTGCACATGCGCCAGTGAGCAGGCCGTACCAGATCAGCGAGAGGGCGAGCAGGCGCCGCCGGTCCCAGCCGGCCACCAGGCTTGCAAAGGCCGGTGCGCCCAGGCCCATGAGAATCGCGGCTGCGGTGATGAGCTGGCCGGCCTGCGGGATCGACACGTTCAGCGAGCTGCTGATGTCGGTGAGGGTGCCGGGCACCACCATGACACCGGTGCCGATCACGAAGTTGCCCACCATCAACGCCCACAGGGCACGGGGCATGGCGGGGGAGGCAACGCTCATGGCTGGAAGGTTCCGGGGAAGAACCACAACAGCGCCGCCGTCATGGTGAGGTAGCGGGCGAACTTGCCGATGGCCATGTAGAGCAGGCAGGGCCAGAAAGGAAACTTCATCCAGCCGGCCACCGCGCACAGCGGGTCGCCCACCACGGGCAACCAGCTCATGAGGCAGGCCTTGGGGCCGAAGCGTTCCAGCCAGTGCAGCGCCCGCAGCTCGGTCGAACTGCCGCGTGCCCGATCCACCGCCTTGTGGGTGTAGAGGCCCATGAACCAGCTCACGGCGCCGCCCAGTGTGTTGCCGGCGGTGGCCACCAGAATGGCGGGCCAGAACATGTCGGGGTTGAGCTTGACGAGGCCGAACACAGCCGGTTCCGAGCCCAGGGGCAGCAGCGTGGCCGAGACGAAGGCCACCACGAACACCGTGCTCAGCCCGAACTCGGGCAGCGACAGCAGTTCCATCAGGTGGGTCATCCAGGCGGGCATGAGAGGCGGCAGTGGCGCGGCGAAAGACCGGCGCGATCGGCTTGGGCAGGTGGATGGAAAAAAGTTCGGGGCGATATCGTCTGCTGAAAAAACAGGCAGATACAATCGCGTTCCTCTCGCACCCTGCCTGGGCAGGGCTCGCGGCCGTTCAACCGCTCGACGCCGATTCTCCCACCGCCATGCAAATCGGGGCCTTCACCCTGCCCAATGCCCTGTTTGTCGCACCGATGGCGGGTGTGACGGACCGGCCGTTTCGCAAGCTGTGCAAGCGTCTGGGTGCAGGCTACGCGGTGAGTGAGATGGTGACCTCGCGCCCCGATCTGCAGGACAGCCTCAAGACCTCGCGCCGTGCCAACCACGAAGGCGAGGCCGCACCCATCGCCGTGCAGATCGCCGGCACCGACGCGCAGATGATGGCCGACGCGGCGCGCTACAACATCGACCGCGGCGCGCAGATCATCGACATCAACATGGGTTGCCCGGCCAAGAAGGTATGCAACAAGTGGGCCGGTTCGGCCCTGATGCAGGACGAGGCGCTCGCCATCGAGATCGTTGAAGCGGTGGTGGCCGCCAGCGAGCCACACGGCGTGCCCGTGACGCTCAAGATGCGCACCGGCTGGTGTGCCAGCGTTCGCAACGCGCCCACGCTGGCGCTCGCTGCCGAAGCCGCAGGTGTGCAGATGCTCACCGTGCACGGCCGCACGCGAGAGCAAGGCTACAAGGGCCAGGCCGAGCACGACACCGTGGCCCACATCAAGAGCCGTGTGCGCATTCCGGTGGTGGCCAATGGCGACATCGATTCCCCCGAGCGAGCGCGCGAGGTGCTGCAGCGCACCGGCGCCGACGCCATCATGATCGGCCGCGCCGCGCAGGGCCGGCCCTGGATCTTCCGCGAGCTCGCGCACTTCCTGGCCACCGGCGAGCACCTGCCGCCACCCACGCTGGCCGAGGTGCGCGTCTGGCTGCTCGACCATCTGCACGACCACTACGACCTGTACGGCGAATACACCGGTGTGCGCAGTGCGCGCAAACACCTGGGCTGGTACGCGCAGGCGTTGCCCTTGCCCCCGGGCGCGGGCGCCGTTTTCCGTTCACGCGTCAACGCCACCACCAGCGTCGAGGCGCAGTTGCGCTGCGTGAGCGACAGCCTGGACGAGTGGTCCGCCGACACAATAACCATCCCGAGAGACAACTGGAAACTGGCCGCATGAAACAGAGCAAACTGCACGACTGTGTGCGTGCCAGCATGGAAGACTTCTTCCGCGACCTCAACGGCACCGACCCGGACAACCTGCACGAGATGCTGGTCAAGGCGGTGGAAAAACCGCTGCTGGAGGTGGTGATGGAGCAGGCGCAGCACAACCAGTCGCGCGCCGCGCAGTGGCTGGGCCTGAACCGCAACACGCTGCGCAAGAAGCTGCTCGAACACAAACTCATCGATTGAGCGATTCCGTTTCCAAACTCTCCTCCCCATCCTTTCATGCGCGCACTCATCTCCGTATCCGACAAGACCGGCATCGTCGAACTCGCCCAGGCCCTGCATGGGCTGGGCGTGTCGCTCATTTCCACCGGCGGCACCGCGAAACTGCTCGCAGAACAAGGTCTTCCCGTGACCGAGGTGGCCGAGGTCACCGGCTTTCCCGAAATGCTCGACGGCCGCGTGAAAACCCTGCACCCCAAAGTGCACGGTGGCCTGCTGGCGCGGCGCGACCTGCCCGAGCACATGGCCGCACTCAAGACCCACGGCATCGACACCATCGATCTGTTGATCGTCAACCTCTATCCCTTTGAGTCCACGGTGGCCAAGGCGGGTTGCACGCTGGAAGACGCCATCGAGAACATCGACATCGGCGGTCCGGCCATGGTGCGCAGCGCGGCCAAGAACTGGAAAGATGTGGCGGTGCTCACCGACGCGGCGCAGTACCCGGCCGTGATCGATGAACTCAAGGCCCATGGCCAGCTCAGCCTCAAGACACGCTTTGCGCTGTCGGTGGCCGCTTTCAACCGCATCAGCAATTACGACGGCGCCATCAGCGACTACCTCTCCAGCGTCGAGTTCGACGAAGCCGCCGCTGTGCCCCGGCGCAGCGAGTTTGCCGGCCAGTCCAACGGCCGCTTCGTCAAGCTGCAGGACCTTCGTTACGGTGAGAACCCGCACCAGAGCGCCGCGTTCTACCGCGACCTGTACCCCGCGCCCGGCTCGCTGGTGAGTGCGAAGCAACTGCAGGGCAAGGAACTCAGCTACAACAACATCGCCGACGCCGATGCCGCGTGGGAATGCGTCAAGAGCTTCGAAGCCCCGGCCTGCGTGATCGTCAAGCACGCCAACCCGTGTGGCGTGGCGGTGGGCCAGGATGCCGCCGAGGCCTATGCCAAGGCTTTCCAGACCGATCCCACCAGCGCCTTCGGCGGCATCATTGCGCTCAACCGCGTTCTCGATGTTGCGGGCGCGCAGGCGATCAGCAAGCAGTTCGTCGAAGTGCTCATGGCGCCGGGTTACACGCCCGAGGCGCTCGAAGTCTTCAAGGCCAAGGCCAATGTGCGCGTGCTGCAGATCGATCTGCCACCGGGTGGTCCCACCGCCTGGGACCAGGGTCGCAACTCGCACGACGTCAAGCGCGTCGGCTCGGGCCTGCTGATCCAGTCCGCCGACAACCACGAGCTGCAGCGCGCCGATCTGAAGGTGGTGACGAAGCTGCAACCCACCGAACAACAGATCGAAGACCTGCTGTTCGCCTGGAAAGTGGCCAAGTACGTGAAGTCCAACGCCATCGTGTTCTGCAAGGACGGCATGACCATGGGTGTGGGCGCGGGCCAGATGAGCCGTCTTGATTCGGCGCGCATCGCCAGCATCAAGGCCGGTCATGCCAAGCTCTCGCTGCAAGGCACGGCGGTGGCGAGCGACGCCTTCTTCCCGTTCCGCGACGGGCTCGACGTGGTGGTGGATGCGGGCGCGAGCTGCGTGATCCAGCCCGGCGGCTCGATGCGCGATCAGGAAGTGATCGACGCGGCGGACGAGCGCGGCGTCGTGATGGTCTATTCAGGCGTCAGGCATTTCCGCCACTGAGCACGACCAAAGACATCGCGCGTTACAGCTTCTTGAAGATGTCGCGCGCCGCGCTCACGGTGTCGGCAATGTCCTGCGCGGTGTGCGCCGCACTCACGAAGCCCGCTTCGTAGAGTGCCGGTGCGATGTAGATGCCCCGGTCGAGCAGACCATGGAACAGCGTGTTGAAGCGGGGGCCGTCGGTGGTCATCACCTTGGCGTAGTTCTGCGGCAGTTCGTCGAACAGGAAGAAGCCGAACATGCCGCCCTCGCTGTCGCCACTGAGCGCGACGCCTTCGGCCGCCGCAGCGCCCTTGAGTCCATCGACCAGTGAGCGTGTGGTGGCCGAGAGCGCTTCAAAGAAGCCGGGTTTGCGGATCTCTTTCAGCGTGGCGAGGCCACAGGCCGTGGCCACCGGGTTGCCCGACAGCGTGCCGGCTTGATACACACCCCCCAGCGGTGCGAGTTGTTCCATCACGGCGCGCTTGGCACCAAAGGCCGCCAGCGGCATGCCACCGCCAATCACCTTGCCCATCACCGTCATGTCGGGCTCGAAGCCCGGGATCAGCCTGGCATACACGCTCTGCGCGCCGCCCAGCGCCACACGGAAACCGGTCATGACCTCGTCGAAGGCCAGCAGGGCGCCATGCTGTGTGCACAGCTCGCGGCAGCGTTTCATGAAGGGCACCGAGGCGCGCACGAAATTCATGTTGCCCGCAATGGGTTCGATCATCAGGCAGGCCACTTCGGCGCCGTGCTCGGCGAACGCCGCCTCGAGTTGCTCCACGTTGTTGTATTCAAGAACCAGCGTGTGCTGCACTACCTCGGGCGGCACGCCCGCACTGGTGGGGTTGCCGAAGGTGGCGAGCCCGGAACCTGCCTTTACCAGCAGCGCATCCGCGTGGCCGTGGTAGCAGCCTTCAAACTTGATGATCTTCTTGCGCCCGGTCGCGCCGCGCGCCAGCCGGATCGTGCTCATGCCGGCCTCGGTGCCCGAACTCACCAGCCGCACCATGTCGATGCTGGGCACAAGCTCGATGATGGCTTCGGCCAGCTCGACCTCGCGCTCGGTGGGCGCGCCAAAGGAGAAGCCTTCCAGCACAGCCTTCTGCACCGCCTCCACCACCGCAGGGTGGCCGTGGCCGAGGATCATCGGTCCCCAGGAGCCGATGTAGTCGATGTAGCGCTGGCCGTTGGCATCCCAGAAGTAGGCGCCCTGGGCGCGCTGTACGAAGCGCGGCGTGCCGCCCACGGCACGAAACGCGCGCACTGGCGAATTCACTCCGCCCGGAATCAGGGCCTTGGCGCGGTCGAAGAGTTGCTGGTTGCGGTCGGTCGTGGTGGTCATGCGTGAACAGGCCCTAGTGTCGTGTGGTGTCGAGCGGGAAATCGTCGGCGTCGAGCGTGTTGTCGGACGCACTTTCTTCTTCGGTGCCGTCGTCTTCGTGTGCCCAGAACATGCGGTCGGGCACGGCGTGGCCCATGCCAGGCTGGAAGCCTGCGTCCAGGCACTGGTCGAGGTAGGTCAGTGCCTCTGCGCACGCCGCCTGCAGATCGGTGCCGCCCGCGATCAGGGCGCACAGCGCGGCCGACAGCGTGTCGCCCGCACCGGTGAAGGTGGCCTCGAAGCGCTCGTAGCGCGCCGTTGCCAGCACGGTCTCGGGCGTGGCAAGGTGACTCTCCAGGTATTGATCGGCGGCGTTGAAGCCCGTCACCAGCGTGTAAGGCACGCCGTGCACCGCGGCAGCGCGTGCCACCTCGCGAGGGCTCGGTGGGCGGTCCCCTTCCCACTCGGGCAGCAGCCAGCGGCACAGCGTGCTGTGGTTGCCGACCAACACCGTGGTCTGTGGCAGCAGCAGTTCGGCACAAGCGTCCAGGTAGGTCTCGATGGCCACTTCGTCCCACCAGGAGAGGTCGGGCATGTAGGTGATCACCGGCACTTCCGCGTAGTCGGTGGTGATCTCGGCAATCGCGCTCAGGTTCTCGGGACTGCCGACGAAGCCGACCTTGAAGGCTTGCACCGGCATGTCTTCCAGGGCGCAGCGCGCCTGATCGGCCACGGCTTCTTCGTCGAAGGCAATGTGGTCGTGAATGTCGCTGGTGTCGCGCACGTAGGCGCCCGTCACCACGGGCAGCACGTGGGCCGAAGCGCTGGACATGGCGGTGATGTCGGCGCTGAGTCCACCCGCGCCGCTGGGGTCGCTGGCGTTGAAGACCATCACGCAGGGAAGAGAGGATTCGCCAGGCGCCGCGACCACGGAAGAGGCGGGCGTATCGGGTGTATCGGGCATGAAATTTGTGAGAGGGTCAGGGGGTGCGGCGCTCATTCAGGCAATGCGTCACGCCGTGTTCCAAGTGTGATCGACAGCCGGCCGAAACGGCCCGTGGAGCGGTACACATGGCTCGATACAATGCTTGCATTCTAGAACAATGCCTCCTATAACCATGACCGAAACCAAGACTTGGATGTGCCTGATTTGCGGGTGGATTTACGACGAGGCAACCGGCGCGCCGGACCACGGCGTGGCACCCGGCACACCCTGGAGCGAGGTGCCGATGAACTGGACTTGTCCTGAATGCGGCGCCCGCAAGGAAGATTTTGAAATGGTGCAGATCTGAGTCTCGATCGGCGCGCGTGATGGTCTTTTGAAGAGCCCCGGTTGGTGCAAGCGACCCGGCCCGTTTTCCACCTGTCCCATACCCTGGAGCGAGTGAACTGTGAGCACTACACCTGCCCTGAAAGTCCTGGTGGTTGATGACAGCAACACCATTCGCCGAAGCGCCGAGATTTTCCTGAAGCAGGGTGGCCACGAAGTCCTGCTGGCCGACGATGGCTTTGATGCCCTCGCCAAGATCAACGACTACCAGCCCGATCTGGTGTTCTGCGACATCCTCATGCCCCGGCTTGATGGCTACCAGACCTGCGCCATCATCAAGCGCAACCTGCGCTTTGCCAGCATTCCGGTGGTCATGCTCTCGTCCAAGGACGGCGTCTTCGACAAGGCGCGCGGCCGCATGGTGGGCTCACAGGACTACCTCACCAAACCGTTCACCAAAGACCAGTTGCTGCAAGCCGTGCAGCAGTTCGGTACCAACCTAACTGGAGCACTCTGATGCCCATCCGCAAGATTCTCGTGGTCGACGACTCGAAGACCGAACTCATGGTGCTCTCCGACCTGCTGGGTAAAAACGGCTACACCGTGCGCACCGCTGAGAATGCGGACGAGGCCTTCCGTCGGCTAGGCGAGGAAAAGCCCGACTTGATCCTGATGGACGTGGTGATGCCCGGTCAGAATGGTTTTCAGCTCACGCGTGCCATCACGCGAGACCCCCAGTTTTCGAGCATTCCCATCGTCATGTGCACAAGCAAAAATCTGGAAACCGACCGTGTCTGGGGCATGCGCCAGGGCGCGCGCGACTACGTCACCAAGCCGGTCAATGCAGAAGAGTTGCTGTCCAAGATCCGGGCGCTCGGCTGATCGCCGCACAGACCTGATTCACCCACAGCATGGCCAAACGTCAGTCCCTCAAGGAACTCCAGGAACGATTGGCCCAGCGTTTGACGGTCGCCAAGACCGAAGCCGTCACAGCGACCTGGCTGGCGGTTGAAGCCGAAGGGAGGCGCTACCTGCTCCCGCTCGTGCAATCCGGCGAGATCTTTCCGTGGGCCCCTGTTCATCGGGTGCCCTACACCAAGCCCTGGTATGCCGGCGTGGCCAGCCTTCGCGGCGGCCTGCATGGCGTGATCGACCTGGCGCGCCTTGTGGCCCTCTCGGCCGAGCCACCCGCCGCTGGCGCCGTGCCCGCCGAACGCGTGACGTCCGAGTCCCGCCTGGTAAGCCTTCACGCGGCGCTCGGGGTCAATGCGGTGATGTGGATCGATCGCCTGCTGGGTCTGCGCAACCCCACCATGTTCAGTGCCGTTGGCGACGCTCCCGCGAATGCGCCCGGCTATTTCACGCGTTCGCTGGTGGACCTCCAGGGCCAGTCCTGGCAGGAGATCGATCTGCAGGCGCTGGTGACCGAACCCGAGTTTCTGGCGATCGCGGCCTGAAGGCCGGTTCCCCCGGCTCGCCTGGGTCTTTTTCGTTTCGTTATCTGTTGGAAGGTTTTTACATGGCCATGCTTGATCGATTCCAGGGACTCTTCAAGAAGAAGGCCGGTGACGAACCCGATCTGTCCCATGCCAGCGACCAGGAGGTGGCCGAACTGGCTGCGGCGCGTCTGGCGCCGGACCCAGCGGGCGACGCCTTCGGCGGCAGCCCCATGCTGGACGACGAGGACGATGCGGCCAACCAGGCCGGCCTGGTATCCCTGCCCATCCTCGGACGCCGTACGGCAGAACAGCACCAGCGTTCACTGGCTGTGCTGTTCACCTTTGCGCTCGTGGTGCTCGGTTCGGTGACGCTGTTTGCGTTGAGCCAGACCGACAAGGTCGGTAAGCAGGTGGCTGCAAGCGGTCAGGCCCTGATGCAGTCCCAGCGCCTGGCCAAGAGCGTGTCGCAGGCCATGATCGGCAGTGCGTCGGCATTCCCCGAGGTGCGCGACAGCTCCGATGTGATGGCGCGCACGGTGCGTGGCCTGAAGCAGGGCGATGGCGAACTGGACCTCGACTCTCTGGGACCGGAGTATTCGAGCGAGCTCGATGAGCTGCTGCCCAAGATCGATCTGGCCGAGCGCAACGCCTCGGCGGTGCTGGCGCAACAGAACATCCTGACCCAGGTGGGCACCGCGCTGCGCACCATCAACCGCCAGTCTTCCGACCTGCTGGAGATTGCCGAAACTGTGTCCTCGCTCAAGCTGCAGCAGAACGCACCGGCCGCTGAAATCTCCGCTTCCGGTCAGCTCGTGATGTTGACCCAGCGCATCGGCAAGTCGGCCAACGAGTTTCTGACGATGGAAGGCGTGAGCCCCGAGGCCGTGTTCCTGCTGGGCAAGGACTTGAACACCTTCAAGGAAATCACCGAAGGCCTGCTCAAGGGCAGCGATGAACTGCGCCTGCGCGCCGCAGCGGATCCCCAGGTGCGCGAGCGCCTGGAAGCATTGCTCAAGCTGTATGAAGAAACGCGGGTGGAAGCGGGCGCCATTCTGGGCAACCTGCAGGGTCTGGTGTCTGCGCGCGAAGCGCAGGCCAGCATCATCGCGGACAGCGAGCCTCTGCGCCTGGGTCTGCAGAAACTTCAGGGCGACCTGTCTTCCCGCTCCGGTCTGGGCGGCGGCGAACTGATTGCACTGGCGCTGTCGGCTGCTTTTGCGCTTTTGTGCGCTGCAGGCTTCGCCGTGGTCCAGTTGCAGGACAGCCGCAAGCGCCAGATGAGCGCTGAATCGATGCGCCTGGCGGCTGAGTCGCAGGAGCAGGACGCCAAGCGCGTCAACGACGCCAACCAGGCGGCCATTTTGCGGCTGATGAACGAACTGCAGACGGTGGCCGAAGGCGATCTGACGCAGGAAGCCACGGTGACCGAGGACATCACCGGCGCCATCGCCGACTCGGTGAACTACACGGTGGAAGAACTTCGATCGCTGGTGGGCAACGTGCAGGCCACGGCCACTCGCGTGGCGCAAACCACGTCGGCGGTTGAAAGCACTTCCACCGAGCTGCTGGCGGCTTCGACCGAGCAGCTGCGCGAGATTCGCGAAACCGGCCAGTCGGTGCTGGACATGGCGCAGCGCATCAACCAGGTCTCGGGCCAGGCGCAGGAATCGGCCACGGTGGCGCGTGCGTCGCTGCAAGCAGCCGAGTCGGGTCTGCAGGCCGTGCAGGACGCCATCGGCGGTATGAACGCCATCCGCGACCAGATCCAGGAAACCTCCAAGCGCATCAAGCGCCTGGGCGAGTCGTCGCAGGAGATTGGTGAAATCACCGAGCTGATTTCCGACATTACCGAACAGACGAACGTGCTGGCCTTGAACGCCGCCATCCAGGCGGCCTCTGCCGGTGAAGCCGGTCGCGGCTTCTCGGTGGTGGCGGAAGAAGTGCAGCGACTGGCCGAACGCTCGGCCGATGCGACGCGCCAGATCTCGGCGCTGGTGAAGGCGATTCAGACCGACACGCAGGATGCGGTGGCCGCCATGGAGCGCTCCACGCAGGGTGTGGTCGAAGGGGCCAAGCTGTCGGACAACGCAGGTACCGCGCTGTCCGAAATCGATCGCGTGTCGCGCCGTCTGGCAGACCTGATTGAACAGATTTCCAACGCCACGTCGCGCGAAGCCGATTCGGCCAACGAAGTGGCCGGCAACATCCAGCACATTTTTGCCGTGACCGAACAGACCGGTGAGGGCACGCGTTCCACGGCCCAGCAGGTGCGCGAACTCTCGGCCATGGCCGAGGAACTGCGCCAGTCGGTGGCCCGATTCAAGATCGCCTGAGTCCAGCCCGCTCCCAAGGCCCGCTTTTTTCCTGGATCACCATGTTCGATTCCGCCACCGACACCACCGACAGCCAGCCGATGGACACGGTCGCCGACCTGGGTCCCCTGGCGTGGGTGTTCGATGAACTGCGCAAATCGCTCGACGGCGCCAACAAGGCCATCAAGCGTTTCGTGCGCGAAACCGAGCAGTCGCGTCAGAACGACCTGGAGGCGGTGGACCCCGGTTCGCTGCGCCTGGCTCGCCAGCAGCTGCACCAGGCCGTGGGTGCGCTCGAGATGGTCGGGCTCGGTGCGCCGGCCCAGGTGCTGCGTGGCATGGAAGCTGCCGTGCAGCGTTTCGTGCAGCGCCCCAACTCCTGTAACGAGGAAGCTGCTTCCAAGGTTGAGCGCGCGAGTTTTGCGCTGGTGGAATACCTCGAAGCCGTTCTGAACAACAAACCGGTGCAGCCGGTTGCGTTGTTTGCCCAGTACCGCGAGGTGCAGGAACTTGCGGCGGCAGAGCGCGTGCACCCGGCCGATCTCTGGCCGTTCGAGCACCGAGGTGTCGAGGTGGGTGCGCCCGCTGGTGTGGCGCCACTGCAGGTCAATCCCGCCATGCGCTCGCTGTTCGACCGGCTGGTGCTGCTGGTCGTCAAGACACAAAGCCCGGCCGCCGCGCAACAGCTGGCCAAGCAGTGCGCTGGCCTGTGCGCGGGCGCGGAAGATGCGCGCGTGCGCACCTTCTGGCGCGTCGCCGCAGCGCATTTCGAGTCGGTCGCCCAGCGTTTGCTGCCGGCCGATGTGTACGTCAAGCGCGCGGCCTCTCGCATCCTGCTTCAGTTTGCCGGCCTGGCGCAGGGCAAGAACCAGATTTCCGAGACGCTGCTCCACGACCTGCTTTTCTTCTGTGCCCAGCCTGTTTCGGTGTCGGCCGCCACCACGCCGCACCTGGCGGCGGTGCGCGAAGCCTTCGGGCTGGGCGGGCTCACGCCGGTGGATTACCACCAGGCCACGCTTGGCCGCTTTGATCCCGCTGTGCTGGCGCAGGCCCGCAAGCGCATCCACACCGCCAAGGAAGTGTGGTCGCTGTATTCGGGTGGCGACCAGAGCCGCGCCCGCCAGGTGGCCGACCAGTTCGGCCTGATCGGGGATTCGCTGCTCAAGCTGCACCCGGCCAGCACCGTGCTGGCCCAGGCGCTGGTGAAGGCGGCCGATGCGGCCGTGCACGAGCCCGGTGGCGTGCGGCCCGAGCTGGCCATGGAAGTGGCCACCACCACGCTCTACCTGGAAGCCGCCTTCGAGGATTTCGATCCCAGCGCGCCCGAACTCACCGAGCGCACGCAGGCGCTGGCCGAGCGCCTGGAAGGTGTGCTGGCGGGTGCGCCCGCCCAGCCACTGGACGCCTGGATGGAGCAGCTTTACCGCCGCGTGAGCGATCGCCAGACCATGGGCAGCGTGGTCGGCGAACTGAAGGTCTCGCTGGGCGAAGTTGAAAAATCGCTGGACCAGTTTTTCCGCACACCGCAAGAGAAGGCCGGCCTGCACGTGGCCGTGTCCCAGCTCGGGCAGATGCGCGGTGTGCTCTCGGTTCTCGGCCTGGAACAAGCCGTGCACACCGTGGCGCGCATGCGCAACACGGTCGACCAGATCCTTGACACCGAGGTCGACGAGGCGATGGCCCGCGAGGCCGGCACCTTTCAGCAGCTTGGCAACAACCTGAGCGCCCTGAGTTTCCTGGTGGACATGCTCAACTACCAGCCTGCGCTGGCGAAGAAGCTGTTTGTATTTGACGAAGAAAAGGGCGAACTGCTGCCCCTGATGGGCCGCACCGTGAGCGCCCAGGCCATGCACCAGCCCGCGCAGGACGATGCGCGCGCCATCAGCGATGGAGTGCAGCGTGTGGTGGACAGCGTGCAGGACGGCGCCAGCCTGATCGACCTGAGCCAGCAACTCGATTCCCTGGCCGACCAGGCCTCGCTGGCCGAGCAGTCTGGCGTGGCCCGCGCCGCGCGCGAAGCCGCTGAAGCGGTGGTCAATGACAATGCCGCCGCCGGTGCACAGGCGCTGGTGGGCCTGTCCGAGAGTTCGCACATGGCGCCGCTGGAGCCTGAGGCCACCGCCGCCGAAGACAACGACGAAGAAGACCTGCTGGACATCTTTCTGGAGGAAGCGCGCGAGGTGGTGGCCAATGGCCTGCTGGCGGTGGCGAACCTGCAGGCGCAGCCCGGCGATCTGGAGCACCTCACCACATTGCGGCGCGCTTTCCACACGCTCAAGGGCAGTTCGCGCATGGTCGGGCTCGACGAGTTCGGCGAAGCCGCGTGGGCCATGGAGCAACTGATCAACACCGTGCTGGCCGAGCAACGTCCGGCCAGCCCGCCTTTGCTTACCCTGGCCGGCGAGGCCATGAGCCAGTTTGGTCGCTGGGTGGCCGACATTTCCGCGCGGCAGGCCGACGCCTGGCGCTCGCAGCCGTTCCGCGCCAGTGCCGAGGCGTTGCGCGAGCAGGGCCAGTACCTGCCGCTGGCGGTGCCGCCGCAGGCCCGCGCCGAAGCCGTCACGCTGAGCGTGCCCGAGCCGGTCGAAGTGCCGGTGCCTGCTACCGTCGAACCGGACTTCAGTTTTGATCTCGATGCGCTCGCCAAGCCCCCACCGGTGGTTGAGCCTGAGCCCGAGTCGGTACCCGATTCAACGTTTGATGAAGCGCTGGCTGCGGAGTTTGAACCGACCAACATCCAGGCCCTGGTCGAAGTACCCCCTGTTGCTGTCAGCGACGAGCCGCCCTCCCTGCTGGCCGACATCGACTTCGAGAGCCTGGCGGCGGTGTCGTCCAGCCAGCAGGCCGAGCTGCCACCCGAGATGCCGGTAGAGCCCGTGCCAGAACCTGTTGCCGAGCCTGCAGCGGAAGCAGAACTGGTGTCGGACTGGGCCGAGCCTGTGGCCGAGCTGCCGGCCGAACCGTTCACGCCGCCGGTGGCAGAGGTGCCGCCACCCGAAGAGCCCGCCCCTGCAGCGGAGGTCGAGTCCATGCCGGACGACCAGACGCGCGTCATTGGCTCGCTGCGCATTGGCCACAAGCTCTACAACGTCTACCTCAACGAGGCCGACGAGTGGTCCCGCCGCCTGAGCACGGTGCTGGCCGAATGGGCGCTGGAGCGCCACGAGCCGGTGCCCGAGCAGGCTGAGGCGCTCGCCCATTCGCTGGCCGGCAGTTCGGCCACCGTGGGTTTTGAATCGCTCTCCCACATCGCCCGGGCGCTCGAGCACGCCATTGAATCCGTTGCGCTGCACCAGCAGGCTGGTCGCGCCGCCACCGCCGAACAGGCGCTGTTGTTCGAGCAATCCGCCGACGACATCCGCCGCCTGCTGCACCAGTTCGCCGCCGGTTTCCTCAAGGAGCCCAACCCCGATCTGCTCGCAGCGCTGTACCGCGTGGTGCACGATCCCGAGCCGGAACCCGAAGCCGAACCCGAGCTGCTGGTCGAGGCGTTCGATGTGCCGGAAGACGAGCCGGTATCGCCCGTGTTGTCGCTCACCGGCTTCGAGGTCACCAGCCACGACGACCTCACGACCGGTTTCACCTCGCCGCATGCCGACATGAGCCGGCCGCACGGTCCGGTGCAGGACATCGACGACGACATCGATGCGCTCGATACCATCGACGTCGACCTGTTCCCGATCTTTGCCGAAGAGGCGATGGAGCTGCTGCCTCAGCTGGCAGGTGCCCTGCGCCAGTGGGTTTCGCGGCCCGACAACGGCAGCGCGCGCGCCGAGGTGCTGCGCAACCTGCACACGCTCAAAGGCAGCGCGCGTCTGGCTGGCGCGCTGCGGCTGGGTGAAATGGCGCACCGCATGGAAACCACGGCCGAGCGCCTGGGCTCTGACGTGCAGCGCAGCGCCGATCTCGAACCGCTTCAAACCGCGTTCGACGCCATCAGCGCGCGCTTCGATCTGTTGCGCAACACCGATCCCCAGACCGAAGACGTGGTGCAGACCGCACCCGAGCAGGTGGTCAGTTCGGCACCCGCCGTGGTCGAGCCGGTGCAGCCGGAGGCAGCAGCACCCGTTGGCGACGAACCTGCGCGGGCCGAAGCCGCTGCGCAGGTCGGGCTGGCTGGCCTCAGCTTGCCTCAGGCGCCGATACCGATTCAGGCACGCGCCGGTGCCGCGGTGCGTGTGCGCCCCGAGCTGCTGGACCGCCTGGTCAACCAGACCGGCGAAGTGATGATCACGCGCTCGCGCATGGAGGCCGAACTCGTCACCCTGCGCGGCTCGCTCAAGGACCTCACCGGCAACCTGGACCGCCTGCGTGGGCAGTTGCGCGACATCGAGCTGCAGGCCGAGACGCAGATGCAGTCGCGGCTGGCCCAGGCGCGCGACGCCGACCAGTCATTCGACCCGCTAGAATTCGACCGCTTCACGCGGGTGCAGGAGCTCACGCGCATGATGGCCGAGTCGGTCAACGACGTGGCCACGGTGCAGCGCAACCTGCAGCGCGCAGTGGAGTCCACCGAAGACAATCTGGTCGCCCAGGCGCGCCAGACGCGCGAACTGCAGCGCGACCTGCTGCGCACGCGCATGGTGGAATTCGAAGGCATTTCCGAGCGCCTTTACCGTGTGGTGCGACAAGCCTCCAAGGAAACCGGCAAGCAGGTCCGGCTGGACATCACTGGCGGCAACATTGAAATGGACCGCGGCGTGCTCGACCGCATGACCGGTGCCTTTGAACACCTGTTGCGCAACAGCGTGGTGCACGGCATCGAAGCGCCCGAGGCGCGCCAGCAGGCCGGCAAACCGGTGGAAGGCCAGATCGAGATCAGGCTGGCGCAGGAACTCAATGATGTGTCGGTGGTCTTCACCGACGACGGCGGCGGGCTGGACCTGGAGCGTTTGCGCGACAAGGCCGAGGCGCTGGGGCGCATCGCCCCGGGCGCGCAACTCAGCGACGAGGAAGCAGCGCAGCTGGTCTTCGAGCCTGGCCTGACAACAGCGCGCGAAGTTTCCGAACTCGCTGGCCGTGGCATCGGCATGGACGTGGTGCGCAGCGACGTGGTGGCGCTTGGCGGTCGCATCGAGACCGCCACCCAGCGAGGCCAGGGCAGCAGCTTCAAGCTGGTGCTGCCCCTCACCACCGCCGTTACGCAGGTGGTGATGTTGCGCGCAGGCTCACTCACGCTCGGCGTTCCTTCCAACCTGGTGGAGGTGGTGCGCCGCCTGAGCACCGACGATCTGAACAAGGCTTATGCCAGCGGCGCGCTCAACGTGGCCGGCGAAGAGGTGCCGTTCTACTGGACCGGCGCACTGCTGCAGTCGTCTGCCCACTCACAGGAAGTGCACGGGCGCACGCAGCCGGTGGTGATTTTCCGAAGCGCCGCGCAGCGCGTGGCCATGCACGTGGACGAAGTGCTGGGCAACCAGGAAGTCGTGGTCAAGAACCTGGGCACGCAGCTCTCGCGGTTGCCCGGGCTGGCTGGCATGTCGGTGCTGGCGTCGGGCGCGGTGGCGCTGATCTACAACCCGGTGGCCCTGGCCACGGTGTACGGCAGCCAGGTTCCGGCGTGGGTGGCTACCCATCAGCGCAGCGGCAGTGCCCGCGCCTCGGATGCCGCTGCCGCCAGCGAACTGGAAATGAGCGCCGTGCCGCTGGTGCTGGTGGTGGACGACTCCATCACCGTGCGCCGCGTCACCCAGCGCCTGCTGCAGCGAGAGGGCTACCGCGTCACGCTCGCGGCCGATGGTCTGCAGGCGCTCGAAAAACTCCAGATGGAGCGGCCCACCGTGGTGCTGTCCGACATCGAGATGCCGCGCATGGATGGCTTCGACCTGGTGCGCAACATCCGCAGCGATGTGCGCCTGTCGGACCTGCCGGTGATCATGATCACTTCGCGCATTGCCGAGAAGCACCGCGAACACGCGCGCGAACTCGGTGTGGACCACTACCTCGGCAAGCCGTACGCGGAAGACGAGTTGCTGGCCCTGATCGGGCACTACGCCAAGGTGTCTGCGGAAGCCTAGCGAGCGACCCGGGAAGCGGAGGAGCGTGGGGGCCTACAGCTTGCCGGGGTTTTTCACCACGGCGTAGCGCAGCAAGGTGCGCTCCCGCGCCAGGGCATGGTCCACGATCGGCAGCGGGTAATTCTTGCCCAGCTCCAGCCCGGCAGACGCCAGCTCGATCTCGTTGGCCTTCCACGGCGCATGGATCACCGCATCGGGCAGGCCGGCGAGCTGCGGCAGGTAGCGGCGGATGAACTTGCCGCTCGGGTCGAACTTCTCACTCTGCGTCACCGGGTTGAAGATGCGGAACCAGGGTTGCGCGTCGCAGCCACTGGAGCTGGCCCACTGCCAACCCCCATTGTTGGCCGCCAGGTCGAAGTCGATCAGGTGCTCGGCGAAGTAGCGTTCGCCCCACTGCCAGTGAATGCCGAGGTCTTTCACCAGGAAGCTCGCCACCACCATGCGCAGGCGGTTGTGCATGTAGCCGGTCTGGTTGATCTGCGCCATGGCCGCGTCCACCAGCGGGTAACCGGTGCGGCCTTCGCACCAGGCAGCAAACTGTTCCTTGGCGTGCTTGTCGCGCTCGAACTTGATGGTGTCGTACTCGGATCGAAACGCCTTGTCGACCACATGCGGAAAGTTCGCCAGGATCTGGTGGTAGAAATCGCGCCAGATGAGTTCCGACAACCAGGTGCTGGCGCCCGCGATGCCCTGCAGGTGCATCTGGTAAGCCACCGATGCCAGGTACCGGATCGAGATGGTGCCGAAGCGCAGGTGCGCGCTCAGGTAGCTTGGGCCTTTCACGGCGGGGAAATTGCGCGCTTCGTCGTAGCGGTCGATGCGCTCCACGAAATCCTCGAACAACTGGTGCGCGCCGGTTTCGCCCGTGGGCATGGGCAATTCAGAAAGGTTGGTGGGTGTGAAGCCGATGTCGGCCAGGCGCGGCACCGGCGCTGTGTGAGAAGTGGGCACCGGTGCAAGGGCCTTGGTGTAGTTCGCCACCGGGTAGGCCTGAAGCTGGAACGGCGTGATCGCCTTGAGCCAGGCGTTCTTGTAGGGCGTGAACACACCATAGGCTTGCCCCGCCTGCGTGAGCACTTCACGCCGCTCGAAGATCACATGGTCCTTGTGGCTGTGCAGCAGGATGCCGGCGTGCGCCAGGTCGCCGAACACGCGGGCGTCGCGCGCCAGTGCGGCCGGCTCGTCGTCGTGGTTGGCAAACACCGCCTGCACGCCAAGCTGCTGCGCCAGCGCCGGAATGGCCTCAGCTGCACGCGCGTGCAGCACGATCAGCCCGGTGCCGCGCACGCCGTGTTCGCGCCCCAGCTCACGCAGCCGTTCGTCCAGCTCCACCAGCGATTCGCGGATGAACTCCACCCGGCGGTCGGCCCGGGGCAGATCGTCGAGGATGTCGGTATCGAACACGAACACACACCAGACGCGTCGGCATTGTTTGAGCGCGTGGTAGAGCGCCGCGTTGTCCTGCGTGCGCAGATCGCGGCGAAACCACATCAGGCCCTTGTCGTACTGGTTCATGGCTTTGTCGGGTGTTGCTCCCGGCGTGCGGCGCCCGGCGGGGTGGGCGGCTTAAAATCCCGCCATGTCCGCTGATTCTGCCTCCATCAATCTGACCAATCATTTCCTGATTGCGATGCCCGGCCTCAGCGACGAGCTTTTTGGCCGCAGCGTGGTGTTCATGTGCGAGCACAGCGATCGCGGGGCGCTGGGTCTGGTGATCAACAAGCCGAGCGACATCCTTCTGCCCCGGCTGTTCGAGAAGGTCGATCTGCCCATGGGGCGCAACGACCTGGCCACGCTGCCGGTGTTCCAGGGCGGTCCGGTGCAGACCGAGCGCGGTTTTGTGCTGCACGAAGCCGTGTCGGGCGAGGGCGAGTCGGTCTATGCCTCCACCCTGTCCATTCCCGGCGGCCTGGAGATGACCACCTCCAAAGACGTGCTCGAGGCCATGGCCTCGGGCGCCGGGCCCCGCCGGGTGTTCGTCTCGCTGGGCTACGCCTCCTGGGGCCAGGGCCAGCTTGAATCGGAAATCACCGAAAACAGCTGGCTCACCGTGGAGGCCGACCCCAGCCTGATCTTTGATGCGCCGGTTTCCGAGCGCTACGAGCGCGCCATGGGTTTGCTCGGCCTTCAGCCGTGGATGTTGTCCCCCGACGCGGGCCACTCATGACCGTGAACACACCCGCGCCCACGACCCTTGAAGTCCCGGCGCATTGCCAGTTGTTCCTGGCGTTCGATTTCGGACTCAAACGCACCGGCGTGGCCACCGGCAACCGCCTCACGCGCAGCGCCACACCGCAGGCCACCATCGCCGCCGAAGGTGATGCGCGTTTCGAGCTGATCGCCCAACGCCTGAAAGAATGGCAGCCCGACGCGCTGGTGGTGGGCGTGCCCTTCCACCCCGATGGCGCGCCCCACGAAAACACCGCCCGTGCGCTGAAGTTCGCCCGTCAGCTTCGGGGCCGCCATGGCCTGCCGGTGTTCGAGGTGGACGAGCGCTACAGCACCACCGAAGCCCACAGCCTGGGCGCGAAAGACGCCGACGCCGCATCGGCCTGCATCATCCTGGAACAGTTCCTGAGGAGCCTGCCTTGACTTCTTCTTCCCTGCCCGACGCCGAGGCGCTCTACGCGGAGCTGCTGAGCGGCGTCAAGGCACTCATCTCGGCGGCGCCCCATCCGCTGGTTCTGGCCGGCATCACCTCGGGCGGCGCCTGGCTCGCCGAGCGCCTGCAGCGCGACCTTGGCCTGCCTGGGGGCGCTGGCGTGATCTCCTCCAGCATGCACCGCGACGATTTCGCCCAACGCGGCCTGGCCGCCAGCGCGCAGACCGTGCTGCCCTTTGACGTGAACGGTGCGCATGTGCTCCTGATCGACGACGTGCTCTACACCGGCCGCACGCTGCGTGCCGTGATCAACGAACTTTTCGACTACGGCCGCCCGGCCAGCGTACGGCTGGCGGTGCTGGTCGACCGGGGTGGGCGCGAGCTGCCCATCGAAGCCAACTTCTGCGCTGCGCGGGTCCAGCTGCCTCAGGGTCAGTCGCTCGATCTTGCGCGCGACGACGGTGGCCGCCTGAGCTTCGTGCTGGAAAAAGAGGAAGTCTGAACGTGACGCAACGCAATCCCCAGCTCAACAAGAATGGTGAACTGATTCACCTGCTCTCCACCGAGGGCCTCTCGCGCGACATCCTCACGCAGATTCTGGACACCGCGGCCAACTTCGTGAGCGTGAGCAATCGCGAGGTGAAGAAGGTGCCGTTGCTGCGCGGCAAAAGCGTGTTCAACCTGTTCTTCGAAAACAGCACCCGCACCCGCACCACCTTCGAGATCGCCGCCACGCGCCTGAGTGCCGACGTGATCAACCTCGACATCGCGCGCAGCTCCACCGCGAAGGGCGAATCGCTGCTCGACACCATCGCCAACCTCAGCGCCATGGCGGCCGACATCTTCGTGGTGCGCCACAGCGAGTCGGGCGCGCCTTATCTCATTGCGCAGCATGTGGCACCGCATGTGCACGTGGTCAACGCTGGCGACGGTCGCCACGCGCACCCCACGCAGGGGCTGCTCGACATGTACACCATCCGCCACTACAAGCAGGACTTCACCAAGCTCTCGGTGGCCATCGTGGGCGACGTGCTGCATTCGCGCGTGGCGCGCTCCGACATCCACGCCCTGACCACGCTGGGCTGTCCCGACGTGCGTGTGGTCGGCCCGCGCACGCTGGTGCCGAGCGATCTCTCGCACATGGGCGTGCGCGTGTGCCACACGCTGGAAGAAGGCATCAAGGGCTGCGACGTGGTGATCACGCTGCGCCTGCAGAACGAGCGCATGAGCGGTGCGCTGCTGCCGTCCAGCCAAGAGTATTTCAAGAGCTTCGGGCTCACGACCGAGCGCCTGCGCTGGGCCAAACCCGATGCCATCGTCATGCACCCGGGGCCGATCAACCGGGGCGTGGAGATCGACTCGGCGGTGGTGGACGGGCCGCAGAGCGTGATCCTGCCGCAGGTGACTTACGGCATCGCGGTGCGCATGGCGGTCATGGGCATCGTTGCAGGGAACGAGGCATAACAACATGAAAATTTTGATCCAGAACGGTCGGGTGATGGACCCGGCCACCGGTCGTGACGAGATGGCCGATGTGGCCATCGCCGCGGGTCGCATCATCGCCATCGGCAATGTGGGTGCGGACTTCCATGCGAACCGCACCATCGACGCCACCGGCTGCGTGGTGGCGCCTGGTCTGGTGGATCTCGCCGTGCGCCTGCGCGAGCCGGGCCAGGAACACGCCGGCATGCTGGAAAGTGAGATGGCGGCGGCCGTGGCGGGTGGCGTGACCTCGCTGGTTTGTCCGCCCGACACCGACCCCGTGCTCGACGAACCCGGTCTGGTGGACATGCTCAAGTTCCGCGCCGAGAAGCTCCATCTGGCGCGCGTGTTTCCGCTGGGTGCGCTCACGCGCGGTCTGCAGGGCGAGGTGCTCACCGAAATGGCCGAGCTCACCGAATCCGGCTGCATCGGGTTCGGCCAGGCCGAGGTGCCCATCGTCAATGTGCAGGTGCTGCAGCGTGCGCTGCAGTACGCCGCCACCTTCGGCTACACGGTGTGGCTGCGCCCGCAAGACTTCTGGCTCGGCAAGGGCGTGGCCGCCAGTGGCCCGCTGGCCACGCGCCTGGGCCTCGCGGGCATTCCCGCAGCGGCCGAAACCATTGCGCTGCACACGCTGTTTGAACTCATGCGCGGTGTGCAGGGCAAAACGCCCGGCAGCCCGAATGCGCGCGTGCACCTGTGCCGCATCAGCAGTGCCGCCGGTCTTGCGCTGGTGCGCCAGGCCAAGGCCGAAGGCCTGCCCGTCACTTGCGATGTGAGCGTGCACAACCTCCACCTGACCGACGTGGACATCGGCTTCTACGACAGCCGCCTGCGCCTGCAGCCACCGGTGCGCCAGCAGCGCGACAGAGACGCCCTGCGCGCCGGTCTTGCCGACGGCACCATCGACGCGCTGGTGTCCGACCACAACCCGGTGGACAGCGACGCCAAGACGCTGCCCTTTGCCGAGGCCGATCCCGGCGCCACGGCGGTCGAGCTGCTGCTCGGCCTGGCCTGCACCTGGGCTCAGCAGGACGGCCTGGGGCTGATGCAGGCGCTGACGGTGCTCACCAGCGGTCCGCAGGCGGTGCTGGGTGCCAGTCTGGGCACGCTGCAGGCCAGCGTAGGCCGGCTGGCAGTGGGCGGCGTGGCCGACATCTGCATCTTTGACGCGAACAGCCCCTGGACAGTGAGCCCTTCGGCGCTGCGCAGCCAGGGCAAGCACACGCCCTTTGGTGGCCACGAGCTGCCGGTGTCGGTGCGAGCCACGCTGGTGGGTGGGCAGCTCGCACATCAAGCGGGTGCGGATCAGCAGGCCGAAGGCGCCTCGACCGCGTGAAGCACCTGCGCGCGCTCTGGCGTGTCGTGCGCGCCACGGGCCACGTGGTGCGCGGTCTGTGGATCATCCGCACGGAGTTTGGTCGCCTCACCCCATCGCAGACCGAGCTGCTGGTGCGCGAATGGTCCCGCCAGATGCTGCGCATCATGGGGGTGGAGCTGGTGGTGCGCGGTGATCCCCCCACCAGCGGCCCGCTGCTCGTGGTGGCCAACCACATGTCGTGGCTCGACATCCTGGTGATGAATGCCGCCCAGCCCGCTCGCTTTGTGTCCAAATCCGACGCGAAGCACTGGCCGCTGCTCGGCGCGCTCATCACGGGTGCCGGCACGCTCTACATCGAACGCGGCAACCGGCGCGACGCGATGCGCATGGTGCACCACATGGCCGAGCGCCTGCGCGAGCGCGACATTCTGGCCATCTTTCCCGAAGGCACCACCGGCGACGGCCGTGCCTTGCTGCCCTTTCACGCCAACCTGTTCCAGGCCGCCATCTCGGCCAACGCCCCCATCCTGCCGGTGGCCCTGCGCTTCATCGACAGCCGCACCGGCGAACGGCACGACGCACCGGTGTTCGTGGGTGATGCCACCTTGGTGGGCTCGATCTGGGCGACGCTGTGCGCCGATGGTGTGCAGGTGGTGGTGCGCTACGGCGAGCCGCAGATGCCGCAAGGGCGGGACCGGCGAACCTGGGCGCGCGACATGCAGGACGAGGTGGCGCGGCTGCTGGCGTCCTAGCGAGCGTCGCCTTCCTGCCCTCGCGCCTTCTGCAACCGCCGATACAACATCCCCCGCGAAACCCCCAGCGCCCGCGCCGCCTTGGCGATGTTCCCGCCGCATTGAGCCAGCGTGCTCTCGATCAACCGCTGGCTGTGGTCCACCAGGGTGGAGCGTGAGGCCGTGTTGTCGGATTCGGCCTCGGGGATGGCGGCCTGCAACTGGGGCTGCACGGCGGCCTGCGGCGTGGGTCGGGACACCGGCACGGCGTGCTTGAAGTCGGCGCCATCGGGGGCTGTGAGCCGGCCTTTGATCCACACGCCCAGGCCATGCGGCAGGTGCAGCGTCTGCACCGAGGTCTGCCGTGGCAGGCCGAGCAGCCAGCCCAGCGTGGCACCAAACACGTCTTCCACCATGGGTTGACCCTGCGCGGTGCAACCGGTGAGTCGGCGCGCCACCGCGTTGAGCCAGAGCACGCGGCCACTGGCATCGATGCCGGCGAGCGCTTCAAGCGGCGTGTCCAGCAGCGTGGGGCTGGCCTGGAAGTGCAGCACCAGGTGTTCGACCGACTGCAGCTGGAGCAAGCGGTTTTCGATGGTGGTGGCGTACAGGCCCACCACCGAAGCGGCGTCGAAGTGGAACGGCCCACCTTCCACCGAGATGTCGAGCACACCGGCGAGCTGACCGTGGATGTCGTGAATGGGCGCGGCGGCGCAGTGCAGGCCTTGCAGGCACTGAAAGAAATGCTCGGCACCGGCTACCGTGCAGGCCTCGCCACTGCGCACCACGATGCCGGGCGCGGTGGTTCCAATGTGCGTTTCCGCAATGTTCACGCCCACGCGCGAGGCGGTCTTGAGCAGCGGCTGGCCTGCAGTCGGCGTGAGTTCGGTGGCATGAATGATCACGCCGTGCGCGTCGGTCAGGAGGACCCGGCAGTCGGTTCCACTGAGGGCCGCTTCCATGTGGTTCAGCTCGTGGTTGCCGGCCTGCATGAGCTGTCGGTTGCGGTTCAGCGTGGCGTGCGCGCGGCTGCGCGTGACCTGCTCGAAACTCACCCGTTCACCCGGGTCCTGGCGGGCCTTGCAGCAGCGCAACCAGGACTGGATGACCGCCTCGCCGACCAGGCCCGAAGGCCGTGCGCCTTCGTCGAAGAATTGCTGGCGCGCCAGCGCTGTGCGCTGTTCTGCGGTTCGAAAAAAAAGCTGGTGCGGCGCGTGCTGGCGTCCCGTCGATGTCTGGGGCATGGCGGTGTCCTCGCGTGGTCCTGCGGTTGTCTCGGAACGCAGTATCCGGCCCATCGAAACGCCCGCGCATGCGGGTAAGCCCTTGGCCCTCCTCGCATGTGTTCCACGCCGGAACACATTGGATTAAGGGAAATCCCGAAGGTGAAACGTTGGCGCCGGAAGACGACGATTTGTCTGCCCTGCGCCCGAATGGCGGGGCACCCCACGCCAGGCCCGTTGCCATCGGGCCGCACCAGGAGACACGATGAAACCGAATCCATTCCCCGTCATCGGGCGGCGCACACTGGCCTGCCTTCTCACCCTGCTGGCCTTCGCGGGCAGCGCACTGGCGCAGCAAGCCCCGGCCAAGGGTTCGGCGGCGCACATCAGCACCACGGTGAACAAGGTGAACGCCGCGTTCATGAAAAACAACGCGAAGCAGACCGCCGACTGGCCCAGCTACGGGCTGGATTACGCCGAGACGCGCCACTCGAAGCTGAACCAGATCACCACCAACAACGTGAAGGAACTCGGCCTGGTCTGGTCGTACAACCTCGAATCCTCGCGCGGCGTGGAGTCCACACCTCTGGTGGTCGACGGCATCATGTACGTCACGGCGTCCTGGAGCATCGTGCACGCGGTGAACGTGCGCACCGGGCAGCGCATCTGGACGTTTGACCCCAAGGTCTCGCGCGAAGCCGGCTACAAGGGCTGCTGCGACGTGGTCAACCGCGGCGTGGCGCTGCACGAGGGCAAGGTGTTCGTGGCCGCGTACGACGGCCGCCTGATCGCGCTGGACGCGGCCACCGGCGCCAAGGTGTGGGAGAAGGACACCATCATTGACCGCAAGTTCAGCTACACCATCACCGGTGCGCCGCGCGTCTTCAAGGGCAAGGTGATCATCGGCAACGGCGGTGCCGAGTACGGCGTGCGCGGCTACATCACGGCCTACGACGCGAAGACCGGCGACCAGAAATGGCGCTGGTTCACCGTGCCGGGTGACCCGAGCAAGCCGTTTGAAGACGAATCGATGGCCAGGGCCGCGAAGACCTGGGACCCCGCCGGCAAGTGGTGGGAGGCCGGTGGCGGCGGCACCGCGTGGGACGCCATGGCGTTCGACCCCGACCTCAACCTGATGTACATCGGCACCGGCAACGGTTCGCCGTGGGCGCAGAAGAAGCGCAGCCCGGCCGGCGGCGACAACCTCTACCTCGCCTCCATCGTCGCGCTCAACCCCGACACCGGCAAGTACGTCTGGCACTACCAGGAAACCCCGGGCGACAACTGGGACTACACCTCCACGCAGCCGATGATCCTGGCCGACATCAAGGTCGGCAACAAGCCGCGCAAGGTGATCCTGCACGCACCCAAGAACGGTTTCTTCTTCGTCATTGACCGCACCAACGGCAAGTTCATCTCGGCGAAAAATTTCGTCGACGTGAACTGGGCCACCGGCTACGACAAGAACGGCCGCCCGATCGAGACCGCTGCCGCCCGCACGGCCGACCGCCCGCGCGAAATCATCCCCAGCGCCTTCGGTGCACGCAACTGGCATTCCATGTCGTACAACCCGGCCACGGGCCTGGTCTACATGCCGGTGCAGGGCGTGCCACTCACGCTCATGGACAACAAGGACTGGAAGTTCAACGCCGACCGACCCGGCGAGCCGCACGCCAACATGGGCTGGAACCTGGCCACCTTCGCCAACGTGGAGCCGCCCACCAGCAAGCCCTTCGGCCGCCTGGTGGCCTGGGACCCGATCAAGCAGGAGGCGCGCTGGACCAAGGAGCAGATCTCGCCCTGGAACGGGGGCACCCTCACCACCGCCGGCAACCTTGTGTTCCAGGGCACGGCCGACGGCCGCTTCATCGCCTACAACGCCGCCACGGGCGAGCAGCTGTGGGAAACGCCCACCGGTACCGGTGTGATTGCCGCGCCATCCACCTACCTGGTCGACGGCAAGCAGTACGTGTCCATCGCGGTGGGCTGGGGCGGTGTGTACGGTCTGGCGCAGCGCGCCACCGACCGGCAAGGCCCGGGCACGGTCTACACCTTCGCGGTGGGCGGCAAGGCGCAGCCCCCGGCGTTCGTCAATTACCAGCTCGGCAAGCTTGTGGCGGGTGTGAAGTACGACCCCGCCCATGTGCCCGCCGGCACCGGGCTCTACGTGAGCAACTGCGTGTTCTGCCACGGCGTTCCCGGTGTGGATCGGGGCGGCAACATTCCCAACCTCGGCTACATGGACGCGTCCTTCATCGAGAATCTCGACAAGTTCGTGTTCAACGGTCCGGCCTCCGCGCGCGGCATGCCGGACTTCACCGGTAAGCTCAGCCCCGATGACGTCCAGAAAATCAAAGCGTTCATTCAAGGCACAGCCGATGCCATTCGGCCGAAGAACTAGATGCGCCTGTCTTGTTCTGCTGGCGACAAGCAGCTTTGCACACGCCCAGACCCCTGAGCGCGAGGACACCGCTGGCGCGCTGGCGCCAGTGATCGTGACGGGGGAGAGCGCCTGGCAAAGCAGCTGGCGCTCGCCGGGTTCGGTGGAGGTGATCGAAGGCGAAGAGCTGCGCGCCGGCCAGTTGCAGATCAACCTCTCCGAAGGCCTCGGCCGCGTGCCGGGCCTCGTGGTGCGCAACCGCCAGAACTACGCGCAGGATTTGCAGATTTCGGTGCGCGGGTATGGCGCCCGTGCGCCGTTCGGTGTGCGCGGCGTGCGCCTGTATGTGGACGGCATTCCGGCCAGCGCGCCGGATGGGCAGGGCCAGGCGGCGAATTTTCCGCTGGGCAGTGCCGAACGCATCGAGGTGATCCGGGGGCCGTTCTCCGCGTTGTACGGCGCTTCCGCAGGCGGCGCCATCGCGCTCTACACGCAGGACGGCCAGGAGCCCACCGAGTGGCGCACCGGGGTGGCCACGGGAGCCAACGGTTTGTGGCGCCTGTCCACCCAGCTCAGTGGCCGCACGGGCAGCGAGGCCGCGCCCGGCTGGGGCTACACACTCGACGTGGGCAAGTTCGCCACCGGCGGCGAGCGTGCGCAATCTGCGGCCTCGCGCGCCAGCGGCAACCTCAAGCTCACGCGCGCCCACGAAGGCGGGCGCAGCGTGCTGGTGTTCAACCGCCAGATCAGTGCCGCGCAAGACCCGCTGGGCCTCACGCGCGCCGAGTTCAACGCCGACCCGGGCCAGACCACGGCCGTGGCCACCCAGTTCGACACCCGCAAGACCGTTTCGCAAACCCAGCTTGGGCTGGCGTGGGAACAAGCGCTGGGGCAGGGCCACCGCATCGAGCTCATGGGCTACGGCGGCCAGCGCGGCGTGCGGCAGTTTCAGGCCATTCCCACCGGCGCGCAGATTCCACCCGGCAGCGCTGGTGGCGTGATCGACCTGGCGCGCGACTACTGGGGCTGGAACGCTCGCTGGCGTCTCGACCGCACCTACGACAACGGGCAGCGCCTCACCGTGAGCGCCGGCCTGGCGCTGGACCGGCAGAGCGAAGTGCGCCGGGGGTACGAGAACTTCATCGGCCCCACGCTGGGTGTGCTGGGCAACCTGCGCCGCGACGAGACCAACCGTGCCAGCACGCTCGACCCCTACGTGCAGGCCGAGTGGCGCACCGACGCCACCACGCTGATGGCGGGCCTGCGGCATTCCACCGTGCGCTTCACCTCGGCAGACCGCTACATCGCCGCGGGCAACCCGGACGACAGCGGGAGCGTGCGCTTCGATGGTTTCAGCCCCGTGCTCGGCGTGCGCCGCGAGATCACGCCGCAGCTGCAGGCTTTCGCCAGCCTCGGCCGTGGTCTGGAAACGCCCACGCTGAACGAAGTGGCCTACCGTGCTTCGGGCCTCACGGGTCTGAACCCCGCGCTCAACGCCTCGCGCAGCTTGAGCGCAGAAGGGGGCTTGCGCGGCCGGCAGGGCTGGGGCACCTGGAGCGCAACGCTGTTTGAAACCCGCACGCGCGATGAAATCGTGGTGCTCTCCAACAGCGGCGGTCGGTCCACCTTTCAGAACGCCGGGCGCACGCGCCGCCACGGGCTGGAGCTCTCAGGCGTGCTCGAGTGGGGGCCGTTCACCGTGACCCCGGCCTACACCTGGATGGACGCGCGCTACCGCGACGGTTTCCTCACCTGCACCGCCACGCCCTGCGCCACGCCCACCGTGCCAGTGGCAGCCGGCAACCGCATGCCCGGGCTGGCAAGGCAGCAGGCCTTTGTGCAGGTGGCGTGGAAACCGGGCTGGGCCGGCAGCGTGTTTTCGCTGGAAGCCACGCACACCGGGCGCATGGCAGTGAACGACCGCAACACCGATTTCGCCGAGGCCAGCACTTTGTTCAACCTGGGCGTGCGCTTCGAGCAGAACCGGGGCGACTGGACCTGGCGCCAGTTCCTGCGCATCGACAACCTCACGGATCGCGTGCATGCGGGTTCGGTGATCGTCAACGAAGGCAACGGCCGCTTCTTTGAACCTGGCGCGAGACGCTCGGTGTTCGTGGGCGTGGAGCTGGTGCGGCGGTTTCCCTAGGGCCGCGCCGGCAGTTTCATGAAATCGATCAGCGTCTGCGCGACCACCAGGTGCCCGCTGGAGCCCCAGTGGGTGTTGTTGGGCAGGTAGACGTCCTGGTGCCCCCGGTCGATAGCGGAGATCAACGCCTGGTCCAGGCGCGGCATCACCGCGGGGTGCCGCTGCGAGAGCTCTGCGAGCTGGCTCAACGATTGGAGATCCCGGCGGGTTGTCCAGGGGCTGTAGGCGGTCAGTTTGTCGGGCGGCACCAAGAGAATGAATCGGGTGTGGCCGTTGGCTTCCACCCTTTGCCGCAGCTTCTCGATGCGGCAGCTCAACTCGTCGAGCCCTGCCTCCCGCCACTGGGCAACTTTCTCCACATCGCCACGGAACACCAGCGTGCTCGATGGTTTTGCGCTGGAGAACAAATCTGGCCGACTCAGCCCGATGATCAGCGCCTTGGTGGGCTCGTAGTCGAAAGCCCTGCGGACCACGCTGTACACCACATGTTTTGCGGCGTGGGCCAGTTTGACATCCCGCCAATCGCTCCAGTGGGTCTGCCGGTGCAGGATTCGGGGATGGTCGATGGTGGGCAGGGCCGATGCAGGTTTCGCCGCGACAGGGCGGAGGATGGGCAGCACAGGAACGAAACCGTCGCACTGAACATCCTTGCCGATCTGTGAGGGGAAGTGCCGCTCGGTGTAGGTGAGCACGAAGTACCTCGGTGGCTGCAAAGCAAAGACGCTGCTCTGCAGAATCTCTTGCACCGTGGTGGTGTACGAACTCACCGTGACGATCGACATGCCAGTGGCTGCGGCGACCTGGTTCTGCCATTGGTGAAGCGGCATGGCCATGGCGAACGAATCGCCGACCACCACCATGTCGTGCTTCCGGGTGTAGTCCTCCTGGGTGTACCGTGGTTGATCGAACACCGCCTGCGGTCCATTCCAGCCATGGTCCCGCTCCGCATGCGAGCCGATTCGGGTGAGATCCCCGTCCAGGGGTTGCAGGTAGATGCCGACGCAGAAGAACAGTGCCGCCGGCAGGAACGCCAGCAGGAGGATTCCGATGGAGAAGTTCCGGTGCGCTCTAGAACTGGAAGTAGAGAAACTCACTGACTTGACCCATGTCGAGTATGGCCTTGAAGAGAGACAGTGCGATCAGCACGGTCCACAAGAGGGTGGGCCGCCAACGGATGCGACTGTTCGTCGTCACGGAGGCGAGGGCAGGTTGGTGGTCGGCCAGGATCTCCTGTGAGTTCGGAAAGAACCACACCACGGTGGCACACAGAATCAGGGCGAGAAGCAGCTTCGAAGGCGCCGAAGAGATGTGGTTGTAGGCGGTGAAATCGTCCGTGCTGATGGGAATGCCGTTCAGACCCGCCATGGCCTCGATCATGGTCATGGCGGCCGGCATGTTTGCGGCCCTGAAGAACACCCAGGCGATCACCACCGCCACGAAGGTCAGGCCGGTGGCCAGCCACCGGCCCGCGGCTGTTGGCGTTTGCAGGCCGTCCCCCTGCCGCGCGCGCCAGCTGCGCCAGGCATGGTTGACCATGAGGTACAGGCCGTGCAGCGCCCCCCACGCCACAAAGGTCCACCCGGCGCCATGCCACAGGCCGCCCAGCACCATGGTGATGAACAGGTTCAGATGCCTTCGCCACTTGCCCCTGCGGTTGCCGCCCAGCGAAATGTAGAGGTAGTCGCGCAGAAAGCGAGACAGGGTCATGTGCCAGCGCCGCCAGAACTCGATGATGTTGACGGCCTTGTACGGCGAGTTGAAATTCAGCGGCAACCGGACACCGAACAGGCATGACAGGCCGATCGCCATGTCGCAATAAGCCGAAAAATCAAAGTACAGCTGAAACGAAAATGCGAGCGCGCCGCCCCAGGCCTCGAACATCGAAAGCGCATGGCCCGCTGCGGCGGCATCGAATGCCGGGCTGGCATACGGGGCGATGCCGTCCGCAATGACCACCTTCTTGAACAACCCGATCGTGAAGATCGCGATGCCGGCAGCGAACTGATCCCACTTCGGTCTGTAGGTGAGCTTGTTCGCGAACTGCGGCATCATTTCCTTGTGGTGCAACACCGGCCCCGCGATCAGGTGGGGGAAGTAGGTGACGAACAGACCGTAGTGAATGAAGTTGGTCTCCTTCACTTCGCCTCTGTGCGCATCCACCAGGAAGGCAATCTGCGTGAAGGTGAAAAAGGAAATGCCGATGGGCAGGATGATCTGCTCGATCTGCCAAGGATCACCCAGCAGGGCTCCTGTACTCGACACGAAGAAGTTGGCGTACTTGTAGTAGCCCAGCAGCAGCAGGTTGCTCGTGATTCCGAAGCGAATGAGCCATTTCGCTTTCAGATCCTGCCCCCCGGCGGCATACCGGCTGAGGTTGACGCCGACGATGTAGTTGAAAGTGATCGAGCCCAGCAGCAACGGCACGTAGGCCACATTCCACATGCCGTAGAACACCAGCGACGCACCGAGCAGCCATGCAGCGGCGGCGGTGGTGTGGTACCTCCCGACCAGAAAAAAACCGCCAAGAGCGACCGGGAGGAAGAAGAAGAGAAAGGTGTAGGAGTTGAACAGCACGTCGCATCAAGTGAATTGATGGAATGCCGCGTCGCCTGGCCTGAGAGGGCCTGGACGAGCGCGGACGGTGCTGGAATCTAGCGATTGCGGGCGGCGGCAATCAGCAAAGTGCTGAAGCGCTGCGCAGAGGGCACGAAGGGTGCTGCTTCAGGTCTGGGAAGGGCGATTCATCCCACGAGCATGTCGCTCGGTGAGGGAGGTGGGTGTTACTTCTTTACCCGCGCAAGCATCAGCTCGGTGTTCGCCTTGCGGTCCGCGTTCACCTTCTGCACGGTGGCGCGCTCGCCCACCGTCTTCAGGTACTCGCGCACCGGCAGACCGGCCATGTAGTCGCGGCCATAGATGATCTTGGTGGCGCTGGCCACCAGTGGCAGGTGCACGGCGGCCGCGCAGTCGGCCAGGGTGAACTGGCTGCCAGCCACGAAGGGAGAGAACTTTGCGATCTGGCCGAACGCTGCAATGTTCTTTTCCAGTTGCTGGCCAATCTTCTCCTTGGCCGTCTCGCTCACCTTGCCGCCGAAGAAGGCCTCGGGGTAGAGGTTGCGGGCCACGAGCTCGAGGTGCAGTTCGATGTAACGCAGCAGCTCGCGCACCTTGGCCGCCTCGAACGCGTCCTGTGGCATGAGCGGTTTCTGCGGGTAGGCGTCTTCCACGTACTCCAGGATCACGGTCGATTCCGACATGGCGCCCTGGTCGGTCTTGAGGTAGGGCACCTTGCCCAGCGGGCTGCAGGCAATGTCGGTTTCGCCGACCCAGTCCAGTTCCTCTTCGAACGGCACGCCTTTTTCCAGCAGCGCGAGTTTGACCTTGTTGTAGTAGTTGCTGGCCGAGAAGCCGCAGAGGGTGAGCATGTGGGTGTCTCCTGGGGTGGTTTTGTTGAACGATCCTAGCCTTGCCCTGGCCGCGCGGGCGTCCCGCAGTTGACGCGCTGATAAACTTGCCGGCTCATGCCGATGTCCCGATTCACCCGCCGTTTTGCCGCCTGGCTGGCCATGCTTGCCATGCTGATGGGCGCGTTCGCGCCCGCCGTGGCGCAGGCGGTGGTGGCTTCACAAGGTGGAGAAGGCTGGGTGCAGGTTTGCAGCGCCAGCGGCATGGTGTGGGTAAAGGCCGATGGTCTGGAAGACCCGGCTGCCGGCAAACCCATGGCCGATGCCTCGCGCCACTGCCCGTGGTGCAGCCTGCAAGGTGCAGCTGGTCTGCCACCCTTGATCAGTTCGACATCGTTCGCGCTGGCCATGCCGACCGGGTTGCCGCAGGCGCGTTTTCAATCGGCGATTCCCGCGTCGCCATGGCCCGCCGCGCTGTCGCGCGCGCCGCCCCGGGTCTAGCGAACCGCGCGGCGTTTTCGCTGCGCTGCCTGTCGTGCCCCCGCCGCTTCGCGGCCCGGGCCATGCCCTCCCTCATTCGCTGGATTCCGTCATGAACAAATTTCTCATCGCTTCGCTGCTGGCCCTCACCTCCAGCGCCTGGGCTCAGGCCCCCGCCGCCAACGTCGAAGTCAAAGACGCCTGGGTGCGCGCCACCGTGGCCCAGCAGAAGGCCACCGGTGCCTTCATGCAGCTCACCGCAAAGGTCGAAACGCGCCTGGTGGCGGTGAAGTCTCCCGTTGCTGGCGTGGTCGAAGTCCACGAAATGGCCATGGAGAAGGACGTGATGAAAATGCGCGCCCTCACCGCCGGCCTGAGCCTTCCCGCAGGCAAGGCAGTCGAACTCAAGCCGGGCAGCTACCACGTGATGCTGATGGACCTGAAGGGACCCGTGAAGGCGGGCGACGTGGTGCCTGTTACGCTGGTCTTTGAAAGCCAGGACGGCAAGCGCGAGACGCTGGAGGTGAAAGCCACGGCTCGCCCACTGGGCGGTGCCGGTGGCGCCGCACCTGCCGCCGCCGATCACGGCAAACACAAACACTGAGGCTATGGCTTCCCTTGAACACGCGTCCATGCGGGACGCGGGGATCAGGCCGTCCCACGCCTCCGGTTTTCATGCGGTGGCCTGGCGCTGGCACTTCTACACAGGGCTCTACGTGGTGCCCTTTCTGCTCATGCTCGCGGTCACCGGCGCGGTGATGGTGTTTTTTACCGGCTTCCAGACGCGGCTCGGCCCGGTGGTTCATGTCACGCCGCAGGCGGTGGCCCAACCGGTGAGCGCGCAGGCGCAGGCCGTGATGGAGCTGCGCTCGCAAGGCGCGCTGCTCGAATATGTGGCCCCGCGCGCCCCTGACCAGGCCAGCTGGTTCGTGGTGGCGCGCGACGGCCTCACCGAAGCGGTGGCGGTAGACCCCTACAGTGCGCGCGTGCTGCACCTGGTCGACAAGGACGACACCGTGTTCGCCTGGGCGCAGCGCATCCACGGCACCCTGCTCATGGACGATCTGGGCGACCGCCTGATCGAGATCGCCGCCGGCTTCGGTGTGGTGATGATCCTCACCGGCATCTACCTGTGGTGGCCACGCGGTGGCACGCGCTGGGCTCAGGTGCTGGTGCCGGATCTGCGCCTCAAGGGCCGTCTGTGGTGGCGTTCGCTGCATGGCAGCGTGGGGTTCTGGATCAGCGCGGTTTTGCTGGCCTTTCTGCTCACGGGGCTGTCGTGGGCCGGCATCTGGGGTGGCAAGGTCGTTCAACCCTGGGGATCTTTCCCCGCGGAGAAATGGGACAACGTGCCCATGTCCGATGCCACGCACGCCCGTCTCAATGCGACAGGCCAGCACGAAGTGCCGTGGGGACTCGAGCAGACGCAGCTGCCCGCTTCTGGCTCCGATGCGGGCACAGTGGGCGTGCCTGCCGGTCAGCCCGTGAACCTGGACACCGTGGCCGCGCTGGCGAGGCAGCTCGGCTTTGAAGGCCAGCACCACATCCAGTTGCCGCAGGAAGACAACGGTGTGTTCACGATCTCGGCCGACACCATGAGCGGTGACCTGCGCAACCCCACGCGCGACCGCACGGTGCATGTGGACCGGTACAGCGGCCGCGTGATTGCCGAGGCCGCGTTCGCCGACTACTCGCTGGTGGCGAAAGGCATGGCGGTGGGCATCGCACTGCACCAGGGCGACCTGGGGCTCTGGAACGCAGCGCTCAACCTGCTGTTCTGCGCGGGCGTGGCGTTGCTGTGCATCAGCGGCATGGTGATGTGGTGGAAGCGGCGGCCTGCTGGCAGCGGCTGGCGCATCGTGGCACCGCCTGTGCCGCGCGATCTGCCGTTGTGGAAGGGAGGCGCCGCCTTGATGTGCGCAGTGGCACTGGCGTTCCCGCTCAGTGGCGCGGTGCTGCTGGCGCTGCTGTTGCTGGACTGGCTGGTGGTCTCGCGCCTGCCGGTGCGGGTGGCGAGTTAGCGCCCGATCCGCGCTCGAAGGTGACCACATGGTCCACCTCGGCGCGGATGCCGATCCACTCGCCCACCGCGTGGTTGTGGTGCGATGGCACGTGCGTCATCAGCACCTCGCCGCTGGCCAGGCGCAGGGTGTACAGAAACTCCGAACCCCGGAACGCCTTGCGCAGGATCTGCGCCTTCACCGGCGCATGGTCGTCGTGCACGATGTCGTCGGCGCGCAGCAGCACATCGCACAGCCCCGCCTCGTAGGCCGTGGGCAGCGGGCATTCCTCCACGTCTTGCAGCGCGCCCAGCGGCGTCTGCACCGTCACATCGTTGCCATCCATGCGGATCTGCGCTGGTGCGAACACGCCGTGCCCGATGAACTCGGCCACGAAGCGCGTGGCCGGGCGGTGGTAGAGCGCATAGGCGTCTTCCCACTGGTGCAGGTGGCCTTCGTGCATCACGCCGATCACGTCGCCGATGGCAAAAGCCTCGAGCTGGTCGTGCGTGACGAAGAGGGCTGTGGCACCGGCCGCTTTCAAGATGCCGCGCACCTCGTGTGCCAGCCGCTCGCGCAGGTCCACATCGAGATTGGAAAAGGGTTCGTCGAGCAGCAGCAGGCGAGGGCGCGGTGCCAGCGCGCGCGCCAGCGCCACGCGCTGCTGCTGCCCGCCCGAGAGCTCGTGCGGGTAGCGCGCCTGCATACCGGCCAGGCCCACCAGGCGCAGCACTTCGGCCACGCGCTCTTCGCGCTCGGCGCGCGGCAGCTTCTGGATGCCGAAGGCAATGTTTCGGCCCACGTCGAGGTGCGGAAAGAGGGCGTAGTCCTGGAACACCATGCCGATGCGGCGCTGCTCGGCCGGCATGTGGTGCTGGCCATCGCTCACGGTCTCGCCGCCAAGCACGATGCTGCCGCTGCTGGCGCGCTCCAGGCCGGCCACGGCGCGAAGCAGCGTCGTCTTGCCGCAACCCGATGGCCCGATGAGCACGCCGATGTCCCCCGCGCGCAGCCCGAGCGACACGCCATCCACGGCGGCCTGGGGCAGGCCGGCATAACGCACACTGAGCTGGGTGAGGTTCAGGAACATGGATGAGGCATTGTAGATAACTACAATTCTCATTTGTGTTGACGTGGGTCATAGGCCCTTCCATCTCTTCCCCTGCCCATGCCACGCTGGTTGTCTCCGACCCTTTTGATCCTGCTCGCTCTGGCACTCACGCTGCCGGTGCTGGCGTTGGTGGGGTCGTGGTTCCAGTTCGATGCCGTGGCGCGCGATGTGCTCGGGCAGATGGCGCAGACCGTGCTCCCGGAGTACGCGCTCACCACCCTGCTGCTCTGCGCGAGCGTGGCGGTGGGTGTGGGGGTGGTCGGCATGGCCACCGCCAGCATCGTTACCTTGTTTGAGTTTCCTGGCCGCCGCTTTTTCGAATGGGCGCTGTTGCTGCCGCTGGCCATGCCTGCCTATGTGGTGGCCTACGCCTACACCGACTTTTTGCAGTTCAGCGGTCCGCTGCAAGTCTGGTTGCGCGAAGGTTTTGGCCTGTCGGGCCGGGTGTTCCCCGAAATCCGCAACACGCCCGGGGCGGTCTGGGTCTTTACCTTTTCGCTGTATCCCTATGTGTACCTGCTCGCCCGCACCGCGCTGGGCGAGCGCGCCGCGCAACTGATGGAAGCCGCGAGGTTGCTGGGTGCGCCGCTGGCGCGCCGCATCCGCGAGGTGGCGCTGCCGCTGGCCCGCCCGGCCGTGGCGGCGGGCGTGGCGCTGGCGCTCATGGAAACGCTGGCCGACTTTGGCGTGGTCAGCTATTTCGGCGTGCAGACCTTCACCGCCGGCGTTTACAAGGCATGGCTTGCCATGGACAACCGCGCGGCGGCGGCCCAGCTGGCCACCATGCTGCTGGCCGTGGTGGCACTGCTGCTGTGGCTGGAGTTCCGTGCACAGCGCCGCATGAGGTTTGCCACCTTGCGCGGCCAGCGCGCGGGCAGTGCCGAGGCACAACCCGTGCGCCTGATCGGCGGTCGCGCGGTGGCCGCGGTGGCGGTTTGCGCGCTGCCGATCCTGTTCGGCTTCGTGCTGCCGGTGGTGTTCATGCTGCGGCCACTCGTGGGCGGCTGGGACACCCTGCCCTGGACCGCGTTTCTGCAGTGGTCTCGCAACAGCGTGTGGCTCGCGGGGCTGGCTGCCGCACTGGCCACCGGCATCGCGCTGGCATTGGCCTTTGCGCTGCGCGCGCGTCCCGGCCCGCTCACGCGTGGCGTGGTACAGCTCGCCAGCCTGGGCTACGCCGTGCCCGGCGCTGTGATTGTGGTGGGCCTGCTTCTGCCGGTGGGCTGGTTGCAGGCCGTCAAGCCCGACACCAGCGTGGGCTATTTCGTCACCGCCACCGTGCTCGGCATCGTGTGGGCCTACCTGGTGCGGTTCACGGCGGTGGCGCTGCAATCGGTGCAGAGCGGCTACACGCGCATTCCCGCCAGCCTCGACGATTCCGCCCGCATGCTCGGCACCACCGGGCTGGGTCTGGCCATGCGCGTGCACTGGCCGCTGCTCAAGCGCTCCACCGCAGCGGCTGCGCTGCTGGTGTTCGTGGACGTGATGAAGGAGCTGCCCGCCACGCTCGTGCTGCGCCCCTTCAACAGCGACACCCTGGCCGTGGTGACCTACCAGCTCGCGCGCGACGAGCGTCTGGGCGAGGCCGCGCTGCCCGCGCTCACGCTGGTGCTGGTGGGCCTGGTGCCGGTGATTCTGCTGAGCCGCACCTTGCGACAGCGGTAAGCGGGTGTTGCGCAGCTTGTGCCGTGCATGGCGCGCTGCTTTAATGCCCCGATGAAAAATTCCACTGAAGATCGCCGTCAGTTCCTCTCACTGGCCGCCGTCACCAGCATCGGTGCCTTCCTCGCCGGCTGCTCCATCCGACCTCCGCTGCCAGGGCAGGCGCCCGCCAGCCCTGCCTACAAGCGTGAAGCCGCGACCCATCTTTACCGCAAATACCCTGATCGCATCCACCACGGCAAGTTGCCTCCGATGCTCTACGCCATCGGTGTGCTTGAGATCGAGGTGCTGCAGGGTGGGCGCGTGGGCGCCACGCGCTGGCTGCGCGGGCCGAGCCATGCGCCCGAGGTGATGGCCGAGATCGAACGCCTGGTGCGCGCCGCCGCGCCGTTTCCCTCGCCTGGCGGGTTCGGGCGGGTGCAGTACGTGGACACCTGGCTGTGGGACCGCAGCGGGCGCTTCCAGCTCGACACGCTGACCGAAGGCCAGCTCTGAGCGCTCAGCCGGCCGGCATCTCCCTCGGTCCGCCGTTCACGCCCCATGGGGTGCCGAAGCGGTCGGTCACCATGCCGAAGGTATCGGCCCAGAAAGTTTCGCCCAGCGGCATGCCGACTTTGCCGCCTTCAGCCAGCGCGTTGAACACGCGCGTGGCTTCGGCCACGGTGGGGTAGGTGATGGCCATCATGCAGCCCTGAATGCCCTGGAACGGCACGCCGGGTGGCGCGTCGCCGGCCATGATGGCGAAGTCGGGGTGTACCAGGTAGGCGTGCATGATGCGGTCGGCCTGGCCGGGTGGCACGGGTTCGCCACCGGGCATCTCGCCGTAGGTGATGAGCGCTTCAAGCTTGGCGCCAAGCACCTTGGCGTAGAACTTCATGGCTTCGGCGCAGTTGCCGTCGTAAGACAGGTAGGCAGATAGCTGAACTGACATGGACATCTCCGGATGAGTTGAGGGAATCCCGGGTCTCGAGGGAGCCCGGTTGCTCTGTCGGCATGGCTACGACGAAGCGGGCCGGGGCGTTTCGACAGCGTTGCAGAGGCCGGCGACGAATGGTCGGCAGGGTCCAGCGGCTACCATCGCTCCCCATGGCGCTGAACTGGGTCTGGATCGGATTCTTCACCGTGGCGTTCGCCACCGCTGTGGTGCGCTGGTTGCTCGGCGAATACGGCATCCTGCAGGCCCTGATGACCGCCATGTTCGATGGCGCGCGTTCCGGCTTCGAGATCTCCCTCGGCCTGGCCGGCATCATGGCGCTCTGGCTGGGGCTCATGCGCGTGGGCGAGCGCGCCGGCATGATCGAGCTGCTCGCCCGGCTGGCCGGTCCGCTGCTGCGGCGCCTGTTCCCCGAGGTACCCCAGGGCCACCCCGCGCAGGGCGCCATGACCATGAACATGTCGGCCAACCTGCTGGGGCTGGACAACGCCGCCACGCCGCTGGGCCTGAAGGCCATGCGCGAGCTGCAGACGCTCAACACCGAACCTCCGGGCACGGCCAGCCACGCGCAGATCATGTTCGTGGTGATGAACACGGCCGGCCTCACGCTGATTCCCACCTCGGTCATCGCCATCCGCCAGAGCATCGCCCTCAAGCAGGGCCTGGGGGCGGGGTTCAACGCGGCAGACATCTTTCTGCCCACTTTGCTGGTCACCTTCATGGCGCTGCTGGCTGGCGTGCTCGCGGTGGCGGTGTGCCAGCGCCTGCCGCTGTGGCGCGCGCGTTTTCTGCTGCCGGTGCTGGCGGTGGGTGGGCTGCTGGCGGCGGCCGTCACGGCGCTCTCGCAACTGCCCGCAGAGCAGGCGGCGCGGGTGGCGGGCACCACCGGCGCGGCCGTGATCCTGGGCGTGGTGATGCTGTTTGTGCTGGCGGGTGCCTGGAAGCGCATCAACGTGTACGACGCCTTCATTGAAGGCGCCAAGGAAGGCTTTGGCGTGGCGATCCAGATCGTGCCGTACCTCATCGCCATCCTGATTGCCATCGGCGTGTTTCGTGCCGCCGGCTGCATGGACTTTCTGCTCTCGGGCATTGGCGCGGCCGTGGCCGCCATGGGCTGGAACACCGATTTCCTGCCGGCGTTGCCGGTGGGTCTGATGAAGATCCTCTCTGGCGCGGGCGCACGCGGTCTGATGATCGACGTGATGCAGACGCACGGCGTGGATTCGTTCGCCGGGCGCCTGGCCGCCATCGTGCAGGGTTCCACCGAAACCACTTTTTATGTGCTCGCGGTGTACTTCGGCAGCGTGGGCGTGCAGCACGCGCGCTATGCCCTGGCCTGTGCGCTGTTTGCCGATGCCGTGGGGCTGGCGGCGGCCATTGGCGTGGGCTACGCCATGCTGCGCTGAAGCGCCGGGCGCATTGCTTCCACCCAGGCTTCAAAATCTGGCGCGCCCGACTCCGCACGCCGCAGCACCGCTGCCGGGTGGTGCACCACCCACACCGGCAGACCGTCGGCCCGTTGCCACCAGCTGCCCAGGCTTTGAGCCACGCCCACACTGCGACCGAGCACACTGGACGCAGCGGTGGCGCCCAGCGCGAGGATCGCCTGCGGTGCCACTAGCCGGATCTCCGCCTCCAGCCACTGTTCGCACGCCTCGGCCTCGCGCTGGCCGGGCGTCTTGTGCAGGCGGCGTTTGCCGCGCGGCAGGAAATGGAAATGCTTCACCGCGTTGGTGAGGTAGAGCTGCCCGGCAGGCCAGCCGAGTTCGACCAGGGCCCGGCGCAGCAGCTGGCCCGCAGGCCCCACGAACGGACGGCCCGCCAGGTCCTCCTGGTCTCCGGGTTGTTCGCCCACGATCATGAGTTGCGCGCCCACCGAGCCTTCGCCCCACACGGTCTGCGTGGCGGCCGCAGCCATGGGGCAATCGGTGCAGTGGCGCGCGCGCCGGCCCAGATCGGACAGTTGTTCCTGCGGTGTGCGCGGCGCTCGTTCGGCCACGCGGGGCACGCCGATGGGCATGCGCCGCTGCGATTCGCTGGCCTGCGCCACCATGCGCGCACTGCGCTCGGGCGCTTGCTGCAGCAAACCGGAGATGGCCTGCGTTTCGGGCAGGTTGTGCCAGTAGCGGCGCGGCATCTCGCGCAACATGGCGGCGGTCTTGACGCGCGAGGGGTTGAAGATGCTGCGGTAGTAGTCGAGCCAGAGCGCCTCACCGGCGTCGGGCGGCGGCGCCTCAGAGCGGTCCACGCCGGGTGTGAATTCCAGCCCTTCGCGGTTCCAGTGCACGCACAGCGCCGGGGTGAGGATGGCCCAGTGCATAGCGGCGAAACGCCTGGCGAAGAACGGCGCAGCGGCGCGCACGATGTGGTGCACCGGTTCGAACCACGCCACGTAGTGCACCTCGCCGTTGCCTTCGTCGAGCTGGCGAAAGCGCACGAAGGCGTGCATCTTGTGAATCTCGCGCCGAACCTCGCGCGCCATGCGCTCCAGCGAGAGTCGGCGCGGGTCCAGCGCGTCGCGCCAGCGACGCGGATCGTCAGCGAGATCGATGGCCAGTTCGTGCAGCCGCTCGTACCGGTCGGCTTGCGCGTGCAGGGCCACGGTCTCGGCCAGGGGCATGAAGCCGACAGGCAACTGCCGCAATGCGCGCCCTGGCACCGCCTCTGTGGGCGGCGGGGGCGCTGCTGTTCCATCGAGCAGGTCGCCTTGCGCTGCCTCACCCTCCGTCCACTTCACGTCTTGTGGCGCCGCGCCGCAGGCGAGCACGGCCGAAAGCGCGCGCAGCGCGTGCGTCACGTCGTTGGGTTGGTGGTCAACCTGCCAGTGCATGTCAATGCTCAGGCGCTGACCCCGGCGGCTTCAAACAAATCCGGCTGTGCCAGCTTCCTGGGCGTCGGCGGCGTCTGGAGGGTGAGCGCCACCGCGCCGGGCCGGTGATCCGGCAGGTGCACGAAGTCCAGCGCCTTGCGGCCTGCGTTGCCCAGGCGCTCCATGTCGGCGCGGCGCAGCTGGCGCACGCGGCGCGCATCCAGCAGCCGCTGCACCGAGCGAACGCCCAGGCCCGGCACGCGCAGCAGCGCCTCGCGCGAAGCGCGGTTCACGTCCACCGGAAACAACTCCGGGTGCGCCAGCGCCCACGCCAGCTTCGGGTCCGTTTCCATCGACAGCATGCCGCCGGGCAGCACCAGTTCGGCGGCGTCGAAACCGTAGAAACGCATGAGCCAGTCGGCCTGGTACAGCCGGTGTTCGCGCACCAGCGGCGCGGCCTGGCCGGGCAGTTTGGCGCTGGCATGCGGGATCGGGCTGAAAGCCGAGTAATAGACGCGCTTCAGGCGGTACCCGGCGTACAGCGCGGCGCTGGTCTGCAGGATGCAGCGGTCGTCTGAGTCGTCGGCGCCGATGATCATCTGCGTGCTCTGGCCGGCCGGCGCAAAACGCGGCGGCGTGGCGCCGGTGCCTTGCTGGCCGGGCAGGGAGCGGATGCGCTGTGACTGCACCTTCTGTTCGCGCGCATCGTCCAGCCGCAACCGGATGCCCGCCATTGACTGCCGGATCTGCTGGCTGCTCTTGCCCGGTGCCAGTGCATCGAGCGAGGTCTGGCTGGGCAGCTCGATGTTGATGCTGAGGCGATCGGCAAACCGCCCGGCCTGCGCGAGCAAAGCCTCGTCGGCATCGGGAACGGTCTTCAAGTGGATGTAGCCGCGAAAGGCATGCACCTCGCGCAGTTGCCGCGCCACCTCCACCAGCTGCTCCATGGTGTAGTCGGGCGAGCGGATGATGCCCGAGCTGAGGAACAGACCCTCGATGACATTGCGGCGGTAGAAATCGAGCGTGAGGTTGACCACCTCTTCCACCGAAAAGCGCGCGCGCTCCACATCGCTGGAGATGCGGTTGACGCAATAGAGGCAGTCGTACACGCACCAGTTGGTGAGCAGGATCTTCAACAGCGAGATGCAGCGGCCATCGGGCGCGTAGCTGTGGCAGATGCCCATGCCTTCGTTGGAGCCCAGGCCCTTCTGGTCGCTGGAGTTGCGTCGCGTGCCACCGCTGGAGGCGCACGAGGCATCGTATTTGGCGGCATCGGCCAGGATGCGGATCTTGCGGGCCACGGTGTTCATACTGTAAGGATATACAGTCTTTTGGCGCTGCTGGCCAGCGCATCGCAAACCTCACCGCGACCGTGGGTCTTTCAGCGGAAACGTGCTTCGAGCCAGCCCTTGCCGAAGGCCACGATGTCCTGTGCATCGAACAAATGGCAATCGGCCCGACCCACGCGTCCGGTGCGGTGCCGGCCTTCTGACGCATACGCCCTGGCAATGGTTTCCACCGCATCCATCGCGCCCTCTTCGGAGAAGCAGTCGAGGATGCCGTTGGAATCCCATTCATCGGCGCACCGCCACACCTTGCGGCCGTGTTCGTCCAGCACCGGTTGCTCGTAGCTCACGCGCCGCTTGCCGGGAATGTCGGCGATGGCCTCTGCGTAATGCAGCACGGTGACCGAGTCCAGCGGCGCACCGAGCATCAGCACCTGTCCGCCCGCTTGCACGAAACGTTCGAGTGGCGATCCGGGACCGTAGGCCTCACCCAGCGCGTGCTCGCTGACCAGTTCATGCGCCTTCGCACCGATCGCGGCCATATTGGCGTCGGGGTGTGCGCTGCGCACGGCACCGGGCAGCTGGCAAAGAAACTCATTGAGCAAACCGAAGCCGCGGTAGGTGCCTGAAGTCTGCGGATCGAACGCGGGCCAGGCCTCGCGTTCCGCAGCGCCCAATTGCGCACCGTTCAGCGTCTCTTCGTAGGGCGATCGGTCCCAAGACACATAGGCCATGAGCGAGCCGCCGGGGCTCACGCTGTCCATCAGGGCGTGAGCGACGTCGGCGGCACCGCCTTGAACCGGGCCGAGGGCCTTGAGCGATGCGTGCACCATCACGGTATCGCCGCTGCGCAGGCCCAGCGCGCGCAGTTGTTCAACGAGCTGATCGCGTGTCAGCGGTGTGTGCATCGAAGGGATGGGGCTGGTACACCAACAGGAATCGAACCTGTATCTAGCGCTTAGGAGGCGGTCGTTCTATCCATTGTAGTCTTATATCTAAAATGTTAGTGTCTACTTGCATTGTAGGACCCGTGTTTGCTAGATTCTAAAACAAAGTAAAAACGGTCGACACTCGCTTTTGTATGTGCTGCCCAACACGCCAAAAAGCAGTGACAAAATTCGCCGATTTCCTGCTAAAAACAGGTCGTAAAAAGTAGAACAACTCCGTAGCATTTAAAGCAGCCGTCGTGACAAAATCGTGACAGTCCGTCCGTGCGCTACAGCGGCAGCTACAGAGGAAAAAAATGGGGAAGAGTGCGACGAACTACGGCGGGCTGTTGCTACGCGGCGGGACCTGGCACATGCGTTTCATTGTGAAGGGGCAGGTGGTAGCGGAGAGCACGCACACGAGTGTCCGCCGTGACGCTGAGCGCATCTTGGCCAAGCGCAGAGCTGAAGTGGTGCAGGAAGTTGTGTTGGCGGGCAAGAAGCCAATCAAGCTGCATGACGCTCTCGACTTGTTCATCAAGAGCAGGTCACACCTTCCAAGTCATCAGGGCTGTGAGATTCACCTTCGGTACTTCCGCGAAGCCCCAGACCACTACTTGGACAGGATCACTGATGCAGACCTTCAGAAGGTGCTTCAGGACAAGCGTGATGAAGGGTATGCGGAGAGCACGCTGAAGGTCAGCGTCTCCTACTTCAACGCGATGATCGCGCATGTGGGCGACATGGGCTACACGGTGCGCAAGAAGATGAAGCGCATCAAGCATGACAGTGGTCGCTTGCGTTGGCTCACGAAGGATGAGTACGCGGCATTGGTTGCTGTTCTTGATCCTCAGCTGGTCAACGACCCAATACTCAAGGCACAGAGGCAGGAGAACTTTGACCTCGTGAAGCTGCTTTATGAGACCGGGTGCCGCTACAAAGAGATATCAGCGATGCGTTGGAATCAAGTGGACCTGAAGAAGGGAACAGTGTTCATCAAACGGCTTAAGGGCAGTGTGGATGGAACCCTCTTCATGACGGCCACGATGAAGGAAGTCTTTGCTCGTCGTCGCGCTATGGACAAGGGTGATCTTGTCTTCGGCTCAAAGGAGGGTCGTGACAATGAAGGTGCTTGGGTTCGGAAGGCAGTGGGGAGAGCCAAGCTGAATCAGTCCGAAGGCAAGGTCGTGTTGCACACACTGCGGCACTCAAGGGCCGTTCACTTGCTCCAGGCAGGAATGAACTTGGTGGAGGTCCAGAAGTTCTTGGGTCACAAGACCATTCAAAGCACGATGCAGTATGTGCATGTCATTGAAGACGATGTGATGCGGAAAGCTGTTCGTTTGACTGATGGGGAACAGGAACCCGCGCTGCAAGCAGAGCCCAATCCAGCTACCCAGGCCTTGCGCTTGGTCGTTTAAAGCGCTGTAGGGCTTTTTTGACCCCATGTAGAGCCCGCTGCGTGCGGGCTTTTCCTTGGCGACTGCACGATTGAGTAGAGCGAAGCCAAAAGAACGGGACCTCATTGTTGCATCGGTATAGTCCAGTTAAGGGGACAAAAATGACACCGACTGATGCAGATGACTATTTAGATCTCGTAGCAAGGCATTGGTATGAGCTTCGTGGTCTGTTGACGGCCGAAGTATTCGCACTGCTTGTATCAGTGGCGGTCATCAATGCACTCAACTTCCCGACACTTGCAGGTGCGCTGACCATTCTTGCAACTTTCGCAGCAGTCTTGATAGCGTGGCATGTGTCTCGGAGACTACCAAAGAATAAGCCAGGGAGACTCGGAGTTGTAGTTTCAATTGCATGTGAAGACGATGCGGAGAGTAGGCGCATTCGGAGTGATTTCATTGCTCCGTTGCGTTCGAACATCGAGTCTGGGTCAGCGGGCGAAATTCTTTATCTGCTTGAGATGCCCGACCATGTGACCAAGCGAGTGCATCGACCAGAAGATGCAATGCGCATTCGCCAGGCAACCAACGGTCACTTCATGATCTTCGGTCGCGTGAAGATGCGCCGCTTAGAAGGAAAGATGCAGCATGTTGTGGAGCTGGAAGGCTTGGTAGCTCACAGGGAAGCGTCGATGGAAATCCGACGCCGATTTGTCAAGGAGTTCACCGAGCTGCTTCCGCGTAGGTTGATGATCGCGGAGGACAACGACCTACTGAGTTTTAGGTTCACTGCTGAATGGGCGGAGGTAGTTGCCAAATACATTCTCGGCGTTGCTGCTGCGATGTCCGGTGACCTTGACGTTTCGGAAACCTTATATCGTGACGCACAAGAGAGGCTTACGCAAAAGGACAAGACGTTTGGAATCTACCGCGTTCTTAGCGAGCGGCTACCATTGCGAATAGCTGAGCTGTATGAGGCAAAGGCTTCCTGGGCATATCGCGAATGGCTCAATACATTCGCGGACGAGCTTCTTGAAACTTTCAGAGAGTCGTTGAACAAGTTCAACGAGATGAAGGTTCCAGTCACTTTACGTGTGCGGTTCCTTTTGGCGATCAAGCTCTTTGTGTGCGACCGGGATGTAAGAGGTGCGCTCACCGCCTTGAAACCCTTGAAGAACAAGTTCGACCCGCTATGGAACTACAACATGGCGTTCTTGAAGGGGTACAGCGGAGACCTAAAGTCCGCAGCGAGACACTACCGGTACGCATCTAAGAGTGAGATCGATGCAGACATACTCATACAGATTGAAGAGTTCCTATTCTGGATTATTGAGAAGGAGCCTGCAAAGGAGCATGTTCACTTTTGTCTTGGCATGTTCTACCAGTTGGCAAAGGGCGACTTGGTCAGTTCAGTCAACCACTTTGAATTGTTTCTGAAGGCAAAGAACATAGCGTCCTTTCCAGCTGAGGCAGCTCTCGCAACAAGCTGGATCGAAGAGATTAAGAAGGATGCAAGCTGGCCGGCTATACCGTTTTCCCCAGCGTAGCTCAATGAAGATACCGGAAACAGATAGGAAGTGCCAAAAATGGATGCAGTCACATTCTTCCAAGCACTCGGGATCGGCTCCCTGTCGGGTCTTGCTGTTGCTGTCGCAGTGCTGTGGTTCGGTCGCACGTACCTGACCGGGTACCTTGACGAAAAGGGTGACCTGCCCCCCACCAGCCGTACCAAGCTGAAGTTAGTGAAGTCCGTCAACCACCAGGAGAATGACGGACATGAAGAAGAGCAGATTCACCGAGGAACAAATCATCGGCTTCCTCAAGCAGGCCGAGGCCGGCATGCCGATCAAGGAGCTGTGCCGCAATGGCGGCTTCAGCGATGCGACGTTTTACAAGTGGCGCGCCAAGTTCGGCGGCATGCAGGTTTCGGAGGCCCAGCGCCTGCGTGAGCTGGAGTCCGAGAACGCCAAGCTCAAGCGGCTGCTGGCCGAGGCGCATCTGGATATGCACGCGCTCAAGAGCGTTCTGGGGGTAAAGCGCTAGCCCCACAGGCCAGGCGTGAGGCGGTTGGGCGCATGGTGAGCGAGCACCATCTGTCCGAACGCCGAGCGTGCCGGCTTGTGGGGCTCTCCCGCGACAGCTACCGACATCCACCGACGGCCGACCAAGCCACGCTGGATCTGCACGAGAAGATCGTGGAGATCGCGCATGTGCGTCGCCGCTTTGGCTACCGACGCATCCACGACCTGTTGCGCCCCCAATTCCCCGGCGTCAATCACAAGCGCGTGTACCGCCTCTACCGGCAAGCCAACCTAGCCGTGCGCCGGCGCAAGAAGAGCAAGCGGCCCATCAATGAGCGCGTGCCGCTGCAGCTGGCACGCACGGTCAACGAGGTGTGGAGCATGGATTTCGTGAGCGACAGCCTCTCGGGTGGACGGCGTCTGAAGTACCTCACGGTGGCCGACGACTTCAGCCACGAGAGCGTGGACATCGTGGTGGACTTCGGCATCTCGGGCCAGTACGTCACCCGTGTCCTGGACCGCGCTGCGCTGTTTCGCGGGTATCCCAAGGCGGTGCGAACCGACAACGGGCCGGAGTTCACCAGCCGAGCATTCATGGCCTGGGCTCAGGCGCATGGCATCCGACACATCCTGATCCAGCCGGGGCGCCCGATGCAGAACGGCTACATCGAGAGCTTCAATGGCAAGTTCCGCGATGAGCACCTCAACGAGTGCTGGTTCCAGACCTTGCATCAGGCCAGGATGGCGGTGGCGGTCTGGCGCACCGACTACAACGAGGTCAGGCCACACAGCAGCCTGGGGCGAATGCCACCGGCTCGTTTCGCTGAGCTGCATCGCCAGCGCGCTGGCGATGCAGCTCAATTCCCATCAACCCACCACCCCATCGATTAACCTTCAACCCCGGGCTTCCTACTTTCGATTGGTATGGCAGAAGGGGGCAGGTCAAGGGGAAGAACCTCGCAACGAAGGAAGACATCGGGCACCTCACTACGTTGGTCGAGGAAGTGAAGCACAAGTTCTCCATCGACTTGGAAGAACGTCGCACTACGAATCAGCTTCGAATGGCTGCTCTTGATCGACGACTACAGGCGCATCAAGAGGCCTTCTCACTCTGGAGGCAGTTGTACCTTAGGATGAATACAACCACAGATGATGAGCTTCATGCCTTCAGCGAGCTGATCACTACTTGCGAACAATGGTGGAACGACAACTGCTTGTACCTTGAGCCAGAAGCGCGTCAAGCGTTTAGTGACACCTACTACTTTGCAAGCATGTATCGCACTTACCTAAAGATGGGAAAGGCGGAGCTTGCTCAAACGAATGCAGAAAAGGTACTGAACGCTGGTGACGTGATCTTGAAGGCAGTGCAGTTGCCCGGTCTTTCTGAGCGAGAGAAGAAAGAAATGCCAAAGGTGGACTCAGGCGCAAAGACTTAGAGTTCGTTAGAAAGCGTCAATGCGTAGGTGTCCACCGAGTAGCCGCCTGTGGCCGTTACAGTGCAACGGGCGTAGACCGCGTCATAGTCCGGGAACAAGAACAGCACGCTGCTGTTGACGTAGTTCGGCGTCCCGACAACTGTCGCTGATGCTGTAGATGGGTCGCGGATAGGTTGCTTGTATGCGAATCTATCAACATAGGCTGCGCCGCCTGCGCCTGGGAAGTAGTGAATCAACTGTCCCGGACCGCGTTGAAAACGCTGGAAGTACCGGTGGCACAGCGCGAGTTCGTGGCCATATAGTCGATGCTCAAAAGGCGAAGCAACTGCACCAACTTCAAGTTGCACACCTGTGATGGCAAACAAGTTGCTGGGATTGTCGAGGCAATTTACCTGACCTGATGTGCCTACGAAGTTGCCTGTTTGCCAAGCCCCTGCTGTTGTCTGGAAGGTGGAACCGCAAACCAGCGTGAAGTCCACATTGAGACCAACTCCGGTGGTCCAGTTCCAAGTTCCTGCAGTTATCAAGCCGCCAGTGACAGTGACCGACTTCTTCTCCCATGTGTCGGCTGCCGACACAGTGTAGGTCGCGACATAGGTTCGATCCGCACCAGCGTTCTTGAACGCCACGCAGTGCGTACCTGTCTTGGATGAACGCACCCAGAACGAAAGTGTGAAGGTTCTACCTATAAGGTCACGTGCGTTGTAACCCTCGATGACTTGGCGTATCTTTGCTTCATCACCGGCCGCGACAGATGCGTCGGCAGTCATTACTGCTACGCGCAACGAACTTTGAAACTCATTGTTTGATGGAGCGTCAGCCTGCTGGAATATCGCTACGACTTCGTCCTGACTCAGTGCAAGAGAGACATGCAGTCAGTTTTGATCGATGTGAAACTGATCAATTGAAGGCATGACAGGAGGGAGATAGAAAGGGTATCGTGAAGCCACAAACAAAAAAATCTGCTTGATTCACGATACCCCTTGCTCACGACAGTCTGGTCTGATGAGATTGAAACAGAACTTTATCGGAGCGTGGTTTGCTTATATCTACTCCTGGCGCAACATGACTTGGAAGCCGTCCTCGGATGGGCCGCTTGAGCGCGGACACTACATGGTGCAGCTTGTCTTCAATCACTTGCTGCGTAGCTTGGGAGCCAATACCTTACTTTCACATACTCCCAACACATTCTTTCTTGCATGCAGTTCATCAACTGCTTCTCTAACGCATAAGTGGGATGTAGATCTTGTCGTCCCCAGAAGCCGTGTTTCACGGCCCTTCACTCTTGGCGAGTGTGTGCGTTATGCCCCGCGTTGGCTCGCAGGATGAAGGCTTCTCAGCTTCTTGATGAGCGGCTACTGCTCTGTAGCTTCATTCCGACACGATTCAGGGGTGTGTTAGCCCACATATGACCAAGTAAGTGACGAAGCTGTAAGCCATCAACTGGTCAATGTGGATTGACGAAGGGCTTTGCGAACGACTGCACAGAAGCGAAGAAAGACATTTGTTGGGTAGCCATGATTGATTCCTTGTGGATCACTGCAACATCGCAGCTCCACAACTTTGCTACCTCGACCTATGGAAGGTCGACCGAAGATAGAGTCAGACTATCGTGTCGGGCTTCTTCTCGTGGGGTGCTGTCGACTGCGAAATACGAACTCATTTGAGGCGGATTAAACGAGCGCTAGCGTTATCCCACACCAGATCAGATGGTGCCAAATTCGGGAATCGTGCCGCGTATGCAGTCCAGATGGCCGTGAACGTCATGCAAGTCGCGATAGCGCCCACAACGAGGTAGCCCCAGATGAAGAGCAGGTATGAGGCAACGGCGAATGGCAGTATTGAGAGATTGTTGATTCGAGTCATCCACACATGCACTTTGTGACGGAAGACTACATAGGTGCCCGCGACCGCATCCGGATACCCAGGAAGTGAAGTTTTGATCGCGATGTCATCGCCGTGCGCCGCTCCGTGTCTGACAGATATCAAGATGCCTTTGCCCGGTCGCATAAGGTCGAATGCGAGACTGATGTTTCGGCGTTGTGTGTCGACGTTATATGTAGAGCGGGAGAGGTGCATCTCGATGTCTGGATCATTGCTCAGCATCGACGTGAAGTCGTAGTGAATGCCGCTACCTGTCGGCACTGAGATCGATATTCTTATGGCGTGGTTCAGTAGTGGCCCAGTGATGGAGCCCTTGCCAGCATTCCACACTCGGATGTTGGTGACTGTGTAGCAACCATCTTCTGCTGCGACGCGTTTGCTCAGTTTTGATGGAATGAATGGAAACGACGCGAGAGCATCGAACTCGCGGATCGGCATGATTGGAAATTTAGACGACGCGTCCCATGAGGTGATGTCAGTGGCAAGTTGAGGCGCACTCTTCATGCGTTCTGCGCGAATTCTGAGATATGCCCCGAACAAGCCGCCTATGACAACTGCGGCTTTGCCCACGTCCAAAAAAAGCTGCTTATTGGCTGGGTTTGTGAAAAAACTCCAGACTGCCTGAAACGGAGCAAGGGCGGCCTGCAGGTCGTTCATTGGTCACCTTCTTGGTCAGATTTGCTTCTGGCCTATACCTGTCACCGTGTCCGAGCAGCACAGCGGCAAGCTCGATCAAACAGCGATGTGATGGTGCGGCCGGAAGGACTCGAACCTTCGACCCTCTCCTTAGGAGGGAGATGCTCTATCCCCTGAGCTACGGCCGCACAGGGCGAAGTGTACCGGCCAGAAGTAGCCGTTAAAGTTCACAAGTGAACAAAGGGAGGACTTGAATGAAGAGGATGGGATGGATTGCAGGAGTCGTGCTCGCCGTCTTGGCCGCGTTCTTGGTGTACGGCAACTGGAAGGATCGTCAGTTGGCTGCACAGCGATCAGCGACTATCGACGAATGGCTTGAGCAAAGGAACACGATCGGAGACTTGCTGAACCAGTTCAAGGACGCAGCAGAGCTGGCCGATGCAGTGCCGGCTTCACAGATGGCCCCATATGTTGAGAAGCTTCAAGCAGTGAATCGAGAGCTTTACAAGACGCCGCTGCCGCCTTGTCTCGACAGTCACGCGAAGCTGGACGCAACCGACAGCCTGATATCTGTGTACTTAACGTACATGAAGGACCCATCTGATCGTGGCACCTTCCTTCGGAGCAAGAACGAGGCTACGCTGGCCTTGCGTCAAGCAATAAACGCTCTCACATCAGAGTGCTCAACGATGAACGCCACTCTGCGCGTCTACCGCGAAGTGAAGTAGCGCAGCGCAAAGTTTCCAACTGCGCGAATAAAAGCGAAGGCCGTGACAAAACAGTGACAGCTGGAAATAAACGTCGCTAACTCATTGTTTTTACGTAACTTTTTTATACCGTAGTTCTATCCATTGAACTATGGCGGCGAAAAAGAGCCCGCATTGTACGGGGGCCTGTCTGGCCGCAAGGCCGCTGGCATGCGCAGCAGGTTGCCGCAGACCGGCACGTATTCGCCCAGAAAGTCGAGGAAACTGCGCACCGCGGGCGACAGGCCACGGCGCGACGGAAACACCGCGTGCACCACGCCCACCGGCCGCGTCCATTCGGGCAGCAGTTGCACCAGGCGGCCGTCGCGCAGTTCGTCTTCGCACATGTAGTCGGGCAACGAGCACATGCCGGTGCCGCCGAGCACCGCGAGCTTGAGCGTGAGCAGGTCGTCGGCGATGAGGCGGGGGCGCAATTGCAGCACCGCTTCACGGCCGTCGGCGTGCGAGAGGGGGATGCTGACCGCGCCGTCGATGGCCGACATCGCCACGCTGTCGAGCCGGCTGGCTTCTTCCACCGTGGCTGGCGTGCCCTGGCGCGCCAGCAAGGCGGGGCTCGCCACCAGCACCGAACGCGCCTCGTCCAGCCGCTTGATCACCAGGCTGCCACTTTCCTCCAGCGTCAGGCGCACGCGCAGCGCTACGTCCACGCCTTCTTCCACCAGGTCCACCACGCGGTTGTTCACCTCCATGTCCACCTGCACCTGCGGGTGGCGCGCCAGGTAGATGGGCAGCACATCGCCCAGCACGGTCTGCGCCAGCGTCACCGGGCACACCACGCGGATGGTGCCGCGCGGCTCGGTCTGCACCTCGGCCACGGCATCGGCCGCAGCCTGTGCCGATTCACGCAGCGCCAGGCAATGCCGCAGGTAGGTTTCGCCAATGGCCGTGAGGGACAGCTTGCGTGTGGTGCGCTGCAGCAGGCGCACACCAAGCTGGGCTTCCAGCTCGGCCACGCGGCGCGACAGCCTCGACTTGGGCACGCCCAGCGCGCGGCCCGCCGCCGCGAAGCCGCCGCGCTCCACCACCTCGGCAAAGAAGAGCATGTCGTTGAGGTCTTGCATGGCGGGTTCCTGATTGTCCTGTTGGTGGAACGATGTGGCGTGATTTTGCCGACTTATCAAGGAATCGATGCGAAATCACAATCTATCCATGGCCACGGACGTGGCTTTCAACCTCAGGAGCCCTCCATGAAACTGCTGCACATCGATTCCTCCATCACCGGCGACCAGTCGGTTTCCCGCGATCTGACCGCCCGCACCGTGGCCGCCTGGGTGGCCACCCACCCCGGCACACAGGTGGAATACCTGGATCTGGCCGCCGACGTGGTGCCCCACCTGAGCGCCGAAGCGCTCGGGTTTCGCACCGGTCAGGCCGCCTCCACCGACGCGCAGCGCCGGGAAAACGCGCTGTCTGAAGCGCTGGTGAGCCAGTTCCTCGCCGCCGACGTGGTCGTGATCGGCGCGCCGCTCTACAACTTCACCATTCCGACCCAGCTCAAGGCCTGGATCGACCGCCTGGCCCAGGCCGGCCGCACCTTCAAGTACACCGACAAGGGCGCCGTGGGCCTGGCCGGCGGCAAGACCGTGATCGTGGGCTTGAGCCGCGGCGGCGTGTACTCCACCAGCGAAGGTGGCCGCGCCATGGAACATCAGGAAACCTACCTGCAGACCGTGCTGGGCTTCTTCGGCATCACCGACGTGCGCTTCGTTCGCGCCGAAGGCGTGGCCATGGGTCCGGAACCGAAGGCGAAGGCCCTCGCTGCGGCCGGAGCCGAGATTCACGCCCAGGTGAACGAGGGTGTGGTGGCTGAAGCGGCCTGAGCTTCAGTCGTATTGATGGGTGAAGATCAGGTCGATGGCGTTCTCGTCACCCGCCCGCGCGCGCACCGTCACGCGGCGTGAGAGGTCGTAGAAGATCGACACCGTGCCCATCGCACCAGCCAGGCTGCTCTCGAAACTGAGGTAGAGGCGGTTGGACAGCCGCTTGCCCAGCGTGACGGCGGCCGAGGCGGTGGAGCCGTCGGCATTGGTGGAGCTGCCCGCAAAAGACAACTCGTCCAGACCCAGCGCGCCGGCCAGGCCACCATCGAGCCGGCCGCCGCTGCGCGCCAGCAGCGCCAGCGCGGCTTGCTGGAGCACGGCGGCTTCCGCCCCCGCGCCGCTGGCGGGGCGGCCCAGCACCAGCCAGGCGAGTTTCTCGCTGTCGGGCATTTCGGGGTCCGAGAACAGCCGCACGCGGGGCACTTGCGCGGTGCCGCTGATGATCACGCCCACGCGTTGCGTGGTGTTGGGGCGCACGGCGGTGATGTCCAGCGTGGGGTTGTCGTAAGGCCCGGTGAAGCGCAGCACGCCGGTCTCGATGTTCAGCGCCTGGCCGTAGGCGCGGTAGGTGCCGCGCACGGTGCGCACTTCGCCGAGCACCCGTGGCGTGGGCTGCTCGGGCGTGCTGCGCAGGTTGATCTGGCCGATGAGGCGTGTTTGCAGCCCCTGGCCGCGCACCTCGAAGTTGTCGCCCAGATCCAGGTCCACCAGCACGTCGGGCTGAACGCGGTACGCGTTCGGATCTTCCAGTGGAATTTCGGTGCCGCGCACCACCACATCCTTGCCCAGCGTGGGGGTGGTTTCGTCGGCCAGCACAAACAGGGCTTCATCGGCGGTGAGCTGCCCGCGCAGTTTCAGGGCGGGGCCGTCGAGATCGGCCTGGAGCTGTCCGGATATCGTGAGCCGGCGGTCGGCCCGACTGGACACGCGCAACTTGGTGGCCGTGGCCTGCAGGCTGATGACGGGCTGGCGGCGCGACTGGCCGTTCACCGTGACGCTGCGCCACTCGGTGGTGCCGCTGGCCAGCAGCGTGCCGCCGTTCTCCACGCCACCACGCCCTTGCAGATAGAAGCGATCGATGGTGATGCGCTCACCGGCCAGCGTGGCGCGCAATTGACCGCGCGAGAACGAGATGCCGTTGACGAGCGAGCGCAGCGCCAGGTCGTCGGCGTTGAGCTTGCCGTTGAGCAGTGGCGCAGCGCGGGTGCCGGCCACGGTGAGATCGGCCGAGAGCGTGCCGCGCACGCGCCAGCCCGGCGGTGCCAGCGCCGACCACACCCCCACCTGCGGCAGGTTGGCCTGAAGGGTGCCGCGCAATGGCGCCTGCTCGGGCCAGTGCCAGGCCGGCTGGTCCCCGCTGGGTGGGCTCAGCGTGGTGGACAGATCGGCGGTGGCCAGGCCCAGCCGTTCGCTGTCCCAGCGAAGGCGGGCCTGCACATTGGCACCCTGCGTGTCGATGTTCAGGCGCGCTTCGCGAATGCCGGTCTGCAGGCGTTGGGTGGAGGTGGTGTTCTCGTCGAAGGCGCCATCGGTCTGCACCGACAGGTCGCCGCTGCGGCGCTGCAACTGCGCCGACAGGCGCGGCGGCGTGCCCGCATCGGCCGGCAGGAACAGGTCCCACGAACCGTCGAACACCACGTCGCCACCCAGGCCGGCCTGGCTCAGCGGGCCGTAGCGCGCACCTTCGGCAGTGGCCAGCGCGTCCACCCACGACAGCGGCAAACCCGTGAGCTGGCCGCGCGTGTCCAGCGCGCCGGCCTTCCAGGTGAGCCGCTCCCAGGCAAGGGTCATGGGGCTGGTGGTGCTGGGCGTAGTGGCGGCTGCGGCGGCGGCCACGGTGTTGCCCGGTGCGGGGGGTGCCGTGGCCGAGCGGCGGTTGAACGAAGGTTGCAACCGCAGCCTGCCCGGATCGGCCTGCAGGCGGAGGCTGCCGCTGCGCGCGCCTTGCCATTGCACGCCCAGCACGGCCGCGCTCTCCAGCGTCCATTCCACGGTGCGGTCGGCGCGCGCGCTGTCGGTGGCCTGCAGCTTGAAGCGGTTGAGGTCGATGCGCCCGGTGTCGATGTCGGGCTGGCGCGCGGTGCCGAGTTGCAGCGAGCCCTGGGTGTCGAGCGTGGCGCGCCAGGGCCCTTGCTCGGCGCGGCCGGCCAGCTCCAGCGCCAGCCGATCGGGCGTGCCGCTGGCCTGGAGCTTGAGTGCGCTGAGGTCGATCCGTTGCGGGGTGGTGGGGGCGGCGGGGTTACCGCTGGCCACATCGCGCGTGAGGCGAAGGCGCGGCGATTCCAGGTTCACGCTCAAGCGGGGTGCCGCAGCGGGGGTGGCGCCGGTGGCGGGCGCCGGGTAGCCCAGCAAGCCCAGACCGCCTTGCCAGCCTGCGCGCAGGCGCGCGCTGCCTTCTGCGGCCAGACCGGGCTGGCCTTCCAGCGCGCTGCGGATCGGCGGGCCCACCACGGGCAGCGTCTGCAGGCTGCGCACCCAGTCGAGCACGCGGCTGGCGTCGGCGAGTTGCAGGTCCAGGTCGCCACCGCCCTGCGCATGCGCTGCCTTGCCTTTCCAGTCGGCTTGTGCGCCAGGTACCTGCAGGGCGAGCTGGCCGTCGAAACTGCGCGCTGCGGTGTCGAAGGTGCCTCGGCCTTCGAGTGTGGCGTCGGCCGCACTCAGGCGCGCTTCGCGCAAGTCGAGCATTCCTTGCGCGGCGTTGCCGGTGGATGGGCGCCACAGGCCTTGCACGTCGAGCTCTCGCAGGCGCAGGCCGGCCAGGGCGCTGGCCCTGGGTTGCGTGCCGGAGGGCCGCACGCGGGCCACCAGGTCAATGGCCGCGCGCGGGGTGTTGGCGTCCACGGCGCGCGCCGTGAACTGACCATCCAGCGCCGCCGGAGCAATCGTGCTCCAGAGCTGGGCGGGGTTGATGCGGCTGGCTTTGAATTCGCCCTGCCACTGGCCGAGCGGTGACGCCTGCGCGCCGGTGGCGGGCTGCCACCAGCCTTCGCCCTGCACGGTTCCGCCGCCCAGTTGCGCGTCGATTCGGGTGAGCGTCCAGCGCGCGCCGCGTTGTTCCAGGTCGGCATTCAGCCGCTCCAGCGGCAGGCGCTGCTGGTCGGCCGGGCCGCTGGCGGCGTTGGCCAGTCGCACTTCAGCGCGCCAGGCGTCGCCATCGGGCCGCGCCTGCACGGTGCCGCTGAGCAACGTGGCGGGCGCCTGCGGCCAGAGCGCGGCCAGGTCGAGCCGGTTCATGGTGGCGTCGGCCGACTCGATCGGCTGGGGCAGCCACGGGCGCAGGCGCGCCTTGGCGTCCAGCGTGGTCGCCTCAGCGCCGGCTGCTGCGCTGCGCAGGCTCGCAGTGGCGGCGAGCGCGGCGTCCACCGTGGCCAGCGTGCCGGTGATGCGGGCCACTGCGCTGAGCGTCGCGGCCTCGCCGCCGCCGGGCACGGTGGTTTGTACTTCGCCCTGCGCGTCCACGCGCAAGGGCATGGGGGCTTGCGCGCCCAGCACCGCCTGCACCTGGTAGCGTCCGCCGGCCACCTGCAGGTTCTCCAGGTCGATCTGGTGTGCGTCGGCCACGCCCAGGCTCCACACGCTGTCGGCCGGGCGGTACCGGTACTGGCCCTTGAGACCAGTGAGCGTGAACGGGTTCTTGCCCTCCATCACCAGCTCGCCAATGGACCAGGGCAGGGTGACGGGCAGCGGCAGCGTGATGGGTTGCAGCGGCTCCAGGGGGCTGGGCGGGCGCTGGTCGTCGATCTGCAGGCGGGCGATGTCGAGTTGGGAGAGGCGCACACCGCGTCCGAGCAGCGCGTCGGCCCAGAACCAGGTGCTCAGACCGATGCGGGTTTCGGTGGCCTGCACGTTGAGGCCGTCGCGCTGCCAGCTGAGGCGGGCGATGCGACCACCGCGCAGCAGGCTGCCTTCCACCTCGGCCACTTCGATCGTTCCGGCTTCAATGCCCTGGTTCGCCATGAACGACTGGCCCCAGCGAATGGCCTGCGCCAGCGAGCCCGGCGATGCCGCCCAGAGGCCAAACCCGAGCAGCAACAGCACCAGCAGCGCCGCCAGCGAACCGAACACCCAGCGCACCACACGGCCAACGCGCGAAGGTGGTGGGGAGATGATGTCGGGCGCTGAACTCATGCTCAGGTCAGAACTTGAAACCCACGTTCAGGTGGATGCGGAAGCGCTTAGTCTTCAGGCCGTAGGCCAGGTCCAGCTGGAGTGGGCCGACCGGGCTGTTGAAGCGGATGCCGGTGCCCACGCCCCACACGGGCTCAAGATCGCCCGCCTTGTTGGCCACCGCACCGCCGTCGATGAAGACCACGTTCTCCCAGTTGGAGCGGTTGTCGCTGTTGAAGATCGGGCGCTGCCACTCGAGGCTCACCACCGCCTTGTAGCGGCCGGGGCCGATGGTGCCGTCGGGGCGCTGCACGCCGATGTCGCGAAGACCGTAGCCGCGCACGGAGTTGTCGCCGCCGGTGATGAAGAGCTGCGTGTCGGGGATGGGTGCGGCGTCGCGCGCGATCACGGCACCCCCTTCCACCCGCAGCGCCAGGCGGCCCAGCTGCGTGCGGCGAGAAGCCGTGCTCACTTCCCGGGCCTGGCCGGGCACCGGCGTGGCCACGGGCGCCAGACCGCCGAGTGGCCAGTAGGTGAGCCAGCGGGCCTGGGTGCGGCCGAAGGGCAGGCGCGTGGTGCCCAGCGTGTAGCCGGCGCCCAGCTCCACCGCCAGGCCGTAACCCCGCTGGGGAAAAATCAGGTCGTCGAAGCGCCGGCGCGTCCACGCGTAGTTGGCCGTGATGGAAGAGTCGGCGATCTCGGTGGCAGCATTGCGCGCCGCCTCGTTCACCACGCGTGCGCGGTCGTATTGAAGGTAATAGCTGCGGTCGTATTCCACCCCCAGCTGTGTCTGGCCCAACCGCATGCGCTGGCTGCTGGTCACCGTGGTGTCGTTGAGCTGTTTGGCGAGTTGCGCGCCCACAATCTTGCGCCAGCCGTCGCCGTCCGGCGGCGAGCTCCAGTCGGTGCTGGCCAGCTGGTCGATGCGCTCGAGCTGCAGCTTGCTCAGGGCGCGCCAGCCGATACCTGGCACGCTGTTGTGCGTGTGTTCGAGCGACAGGCGTGCGCCGTTGTCGGTGCTGCCCCCCACGCCGATCACCACCTTCTGCTTCTTGCTCTCGCGCAGTTGCACCATCACCGGCAAAGACTGGCCGTCGAGCGTGGGCTCCACGTAGACGAACACCGAGTCGTAGTAACCGCTTTCAGCAATGCGCCGCTGGGCGTCCTGCAGCTTCGCCAGGTCGTAGTCGCTGCCCGGGGTCAGGCCCGAGAGCCGGACCAGCCGCTCGGCGGTCGCCGCGTCGTAGCGCTCAGCGCCCTGCACCACCACGTCGCCAATGCGCATGGCCTGGCCCGAATGGAGTTCGATGTAGAGGTTGGCGGTTCGCTGGGTGTTGTCGATGTCGGCCAGGCTGTTCTGGATGGTGCCAGACGGGTAGCGCTGCGCGATCAGGCGACGCAACGCGGCGGACTTGGTGCGGTCCCAATCGGCCTGCGAGAAGGGCAGGCCCTGGCTCAGCGCGGCCTCGCGCTGGATGTCGGCTCGCTGATCTGCGGCCTCCGGTGCGGTGGCAATGTCGCCCACGAAGGACACGTTGACGCTGCCGATCTGCGTCACCGGGCCCGGCTCGACCCGGATCGTCACTGTGCCCAGCGGCACGGATGCTGCCGCGCCGTTTTGCGTGGCGGTGGTCTCGCCCAAACCGGGCGGGCCGGTCACTTCGATCACGGGGGTGAAAAACCCCAGCGTGGCCAGCAGCTCGCGCAAGTTGGCTGGCGCCTGCACCAGCAGGCGGCCCAGTTCGTTGGCGTCGAGGTTGCGTTGCTCGCGAAACCGCTGCAGCTCCATGTGGCGCAGCAGAAAATCGCGGATGGCATCGGGCGCCTGCACGTCGATCTCGAAGCGCGGGCCGGCCGGCGGGCGGGCCGCACGCGTGCGCCGCGTCTCTTCGCGGGAAGGCTCGTCATCGGCGGCGTCATCGCCTGTGGCCTCGGCCGGGGCGGCCACAGGCTCTGCCGGCGTTTGCGAAAGCGCCGGCAGCGGTGACAGAAGCAACCCGCAAAGCAGGTAGAAGCAGACCCGGCCAGCCCGGTCCGCATTGGCCAATTTCATTCGGGGGTTATTTCGAGAGCAAACGCATCGTGTCCTCCAGCCCCTTCAAGGTCAGCGGGTACATGCGCTGGCTCATGAGTTGCTGGATCACGCTGATGCTCTGTCGATACTGCCACACGCCCTGAGGTTCCGGATTGATCCAGGCGAACTTGGGAAAAGCGTGCGTGAGGCGCTGCAGCCACTCGGCGCCAGCTTCCTCGTTGTTGTATTCCACGCTGCCACCAGGTTGCAATATTTCGTAAGGACTCATCGTCGCATCGCCAACGAAGATCAGTTTGTAGTCCTTGTTGTACTTGCGGATGATGTCCAGCGTGGGAAACTTTTCCGCGTAGCGGCGGCGGTTGTTCTTCCACATGAAGTCGTAAACGCAGTTGTGGAAGTAATAGAACTCCAGGTGCTTGAACTCGCTCTTGACCGCCGAAAACAGCTCCTCCACGCGCTGAATGTGCTCGTCCATCGTGCCGCCCACGTCCATCAGCAGCAGCACCTTCACGTTGTTGTGCCGCTCCGGGATCATCTTGATGTCCAGGTAACCGGCGTTGGCGGCGGTGGCGCGGATGGTGTCGGGCAGGTCGAGCTCGAAGTCGTTGCCCTCGCGCGCGAACTTCCGCAGCCGGCGCAATGCCACCTTGATGTTGCGCGTGCCGAGTTCCTGCGTGTCGTCGTAGTCGCGGTAGGCGCGCTGCTCCCACACCTTCACGCCACTCTTGTTGCCGCCTTTGCCGCCGATGCGCACACCTTGCGGGTTTTGCCCGCTGTTGCCGAATGGCGACGTGCCGCCGGTGCCGATCCACTTGCTGCCGCCCTCGTGGCGCTCCTTCTGCTCCTCCAGGCGCTTCTTCAGCGTCTCCATGAGCTCGTCCCAGTCCATCTTGGGCGCATTGGCTTTCTGCTCTTCCGAAAGGATGCGCTCCATCTCCTGGCGCAGCCAGTCGGCGGGAATGGGCTTGGTGAAGTCCGCGATCATCTCCACGCCCTTGAAGTAAGCAGCGAAGGCGCGATCGAACTTGTCGTAGTTTTTTTCGTCCTTCACCAGCGCGGTGCGCGCCAGGAAGTAGAAGTCATCCATGGAGCAGGCCTCGGGGTTGCGCGGCCCCACCACGTCGGCCTGCAGCGCTTCCAGCAGCATCAGGTATTCCTTGACCGAAACCGGCAACTTGGCCGAGCGCAGGGTGTAGAAGAAGTCGATCAGCATGGTGCGATCTCCTTGAGGCAGTTGATCAAGCCCGGGGCTTGTTGAGTTGCCAGCGCAGGTGGGCTTTCACCGTGGGCCACTCGCTGGCGATGATGCTGAACACCACCGTGTCGCGCAGCGTGCCGTTGGGGCTGATCTGGTGGTTGCGCAGCACGCCGTCCTGCTTGGCGCCCAGGCGGGCAATGGCTTCACGGCTGTCGAAATTGAACCAGTGCGTGCGGAACTCAACAGCCACGCAGTCCAGTTTTTCGAACGCGTGCTTGAGCAAAATCAGCTTGGCTTCGGTGTTCAGGCCGGTGCGCTGAACGCTGCGGCTGTACCAGGTGTGGCCGATCTCCAGGCGGCGATTCTTCGCGTCCACATTGAAGTAGCGCGTGGACCCGACCATCTTTCCATCCGCCTTGCGGCGCACCACGAAGGGCATGGCGCCCAGTTCGTCGCGCATGCGCATGGCCGCGTCCATGTAGCCCATCACGGCGTCGGGCGTGGCCACGCCGGTGTACCAGAGGTTCCAGAGCTCGCCATCTTTCGCCGCGTCCAGCAACTCGTCAGCATGGCGGCGCTCCATGGGCTCGAGCACCACCCAGTTGCGCCCGGTCAGGGTGACGGGTTCGATGAAACGACTCATCGGTTTCTCTGGTTCATGAACACCAGCTTCTCGAACAGCGTGGTGTCCTGCTCATTCTTGAGCAGCGCGCCCACCAGCGGCGGCACGCTGACCTTGCTGTCGGCGCTCTGCAGGGCTTCCAGCGGAATGTCTTCAGCCATCAGCAGCTTGAGCCAGTCCAGCAACTCCGAGGTGCTGGGCTTCTTTTTGAGGCCGGGCAGGTTGCGCACGTCGTAGAAGGTTTTCATGGCCGCAGCCAGCAGTTCCTTCTTCAAGTTGGGGAAGTGCACGTCCACGATGCGCTGCATGGTCTCGGCATCGGGGAACTTGATGTAGTGGAAGAAGCAGCGGCGCAGGAAAGCGTCCGGCAGCTCCTTTTCGTTGTTGGAGGTGATGAACACCAGCGGGCGGTGCTTCGCACGGATCAACTCGTGCGTTTCGTAGCAGTAGAACTCCATGCGGTCGAGCTCGCGCAGCAGGTCGTTCGGGAATTCGATGTCTGCCTTGTCGATCTCGTCGATCAGCAGGGCGACCGGCTCATCGGCCGTGAAGGCTTGCCAGAGCACGCCCTTGACGATGTAGTTGTGAATGTCTTTCACGCGCTCGTCGCCCAGCTGCGAATCGCGCAGGCGGCTGACGGCGTCGTATTCGTACAGGCCTTGCTGCGCCTTGGTGGTGCTCTTGATGTGCCACTGCAGCAAAGGCAACTTCAGCGCCTGCGCCACTTCTTCCGCCAGCATGGTCTTGCCCGTGCCCGGCTCACCCTTGACGAGCAGCGGGCGCTGCAGGGTGATGGCGGCGTTCACCGCCAGCATCAGGTCCTGGGTGGCGACGTAGTTCTCGGAGCCTTTGAATTTCATGGAAGCGCTTCGTGCAAGGGTTGGGGGGTAGGGTGGCGTTCGACCAGTCTATATAATCAGCGGTTGATTTTTCATCAGCCGTCCCTTTCATTGTGCTTGCAAAATGATCCAAACGTTGTCCACGATCGCCCGTAACCTTGTCGCCGCTGCGACGTTTTCCGTGGTGGCCATCTCCGCCCAGGCCCAGGGCGCAACGGGCGATGTGCAGGCCGGCCAGAAAAAGGCCGAAATGTGCATCGGCTGCCATGGCATCCAGGGCTACCAGAACAGCTTCCCCGAAATCCACAAGGTGCCCAAGATTTCTGGCCAGTCGGGCGTGTACATTTTCTCCGCGCTGAACGCCTACAAGAAGGGCGATCGCAAGCACCCCACCATGCGCGGCATTGCCGCCTCGCTGAGCGAGCAGGACATGGCCGACCTGGCCGCCTTCTACGCGTCGCATGCCGACAAGACCGCGCCTGAAACGCCGAAGACGGCCAGCACGACCGCAGCGGCGCTGGTGGCCAAGGGCGCTTGCGCTTCGTGCCACGGCGCCAACTTCAGCAAGCCCATCGACCCCAGCTACCCCAAGATCGGTGGCCAGCACGCCGACTATCTGTTCTTCGCACTCAAGGCCTACACAGTTGAAGGCAACAACGTGATCGGCCGCTCCAACGGCATCATGGCCGGCATCGCCAAGCAGTACACGCCCGCCGAGATGCGCGAAATCGCCAAGTACATGGCCTCGGTCGAAGGCGAACTCAAAGTCGTTCCGCAGCCGCGCTTCAAGTAAGCCGGGCTCCACCCGATCAAAAGCCGCTCTGTGAGCGGCTTTTTTTGTTTCAGTCGCGGGTTGCTCGCTGCCGCACCGCCTCGATGTAGGCCTGCCCATCGGGCGGCCGCCCGGCGCGCTGGCTCTCCCACAGCATGGTGCCCAGGCACTCCATCACCTCGTGGTGCGCCGCATGCAGGTCGCCGCGCCGCGCCGCCAGCAGCTCCACCGCCTGCCGGATGCCGGGTGGCTGGTCAATGCTGCACTGCTCGCTGATCGACAGGTGCATCGACAGGTGCAGGAAGGGGTTGTCGCGCGCCGGGTCGGCCTCACCCAGCCGTGCGAGCGCGGCATCCACATCGGACAGTTCGGCGTGGTGCTCGGGATGCTCCGCGATCCACTGCGCCGCCAGGGTCTCGATGGCTTCCATCGGCTCATTGCTGCGGGATTTGTCGTAGACCGCGCAATAGAAGCGCCTGACGTCGGCTTGTGAGGGATTGAACATGGTTTTTAGCGTAGCACGCACCAGCGAGCCGATCGTCATTCCCCGCTGACGACCAGCTCGCTGATTTCAGCCGCAGCGGCGCGGGTCACGCGGATCACGCGCGCCAGCTCGGCATCGCTCACCCGGCGCAGCGGCATGATCGTGGTTAGGCTGCCTTCCACTTCGCCTCCCGGGCGCAGGATGGGCACGCCGATGCCCATCAACTCGGGATCGATCTCGCCGAGCCCCATGTAGTGGCCCTGGCTGCGGATGGCCTTGAGCTTCTGGCGAAAGTCGATCCAGTTGTCGCCCAGGCCGGCTTCGCGGATCTCGTGCGCGTGCAGCAGCATCAGGTTGCGCAGCCGGCTTTCGGGCAGCCAGGCCAGGATGGCGCGTGAGGGCGAGCCACGGAACAGCGGAAAAGGCCGGCCGCGTTCCATGCTGGAGCGGATGCGCGGATCGACGCGCTCCTGGTGGATGCACAGCACCTCTGAGGCAAAGTAGGTGCACAGCAGTTGCGCGCTGCCCAGCTCCGCGCAGGCCCGCTGCATTACCGGTGGGCCGTGGTGAGACAACGGGTCTGACAGGCGGATCTGCCGGTCCAGCACCACGAAGCGTGGGCCCAGCCGGTAGCGGCTCTCGCCGGCGGGGGCCAGCAGACCCGCGTTCATCAACGCCTTGATGTAGCGGTACTGCGTCGCGCGCGAGACGCCCATGACCTCGCCGATGCGGTCTGCCGTCCACTGCGGCTGCTCGGGCGTGAACAGGTCAATGACGCGGAGCAGCCGATCCAGGCTGCTGGGCGGCGCAGCGCTCAAAGCAGCTGGTTCATGAGCCGGTTGCTCATGGACTTGATCATCGGGCGCACCTCGGCCAGGTAGCTCTGCCAGCCTGTCTCGGCGGCGAGTTCCGCGCGACGCTTCATCCGCTCCTCGAACGACTCGTAGCGCCAGATGCTGACGATGGCGTTGAGCTCACCGACTTCCGTGGCGTAGTAGCCCACCAGCCCGCCGAGGATTCGTGTCTGCAGTTCCATGCCGCCGCTGCGGCGGTAGGCCGCCATGAAATCGGCGGGAGACGAAGTGGCGTGAAGCACATAACAGCGTTCTTCGATCAGCATGTCTTTTCTCTTCTGTTTGGTTGGGTTCGTATCTTAAGAGTGATAACCGGTGCAAAGAATCTACCAGCAAAATTCGCACAAAAATCTCGTAATAAGAGACCGTAAGTCGGAATGTGCTTGTTAAACTAACAAACGTAAGTTAAAAATGTGCCCCTGACGCAGACCCCAGGAGACAACAAGCCATGAACGCCACCACGCCCTTCCACCCGCAGCACGACCAGCTCGGCGATGACGAGTCGCGCTATGTGGATGTGCAGAGCATTCCCTGGAAGCCCACGCCCACGCCCGGCATCGACATGAAGGTGTTGATGCAGGACGAGAGCAGTGGCTTGCTGACGGCGCTGTTTCGCTGGCAGCCGGGCACGCAGCTGCCACTGCACGAGCACGTGGAGATCGAGCAGACCTATGTGCTCTCGGGCAGCATCGTGGACGACGAAGGTGAAGTGCGCGAAGGCGACTACGTGTGGCGCCCCAAGGGCAACCGGCATCTGGCGCGTTCGCCCAACGGCGCGCTGGTGATTTCTTTTTTCCTCAAGCCCAACAAGTTTCTGGAAGGCGAGTTCGCCGGCAAGGAACTGAAATGAAGGACCGCTATGACGTGATCGTGGCCGGCTCGGGCGCGGGTGCCCTGGCCACCGCCGTGACGGCCGCCAAGGCGGGCCTCTCCGTGCTCGTGGTGGAGAAGGAGCCGCTGTTTGGTGGCACCACCGCGCGTTCGGGCGGCGTGCTGTGGATTCCCCGCAACCCGAAGTCGAAGGCGTTGGGCATTGAGGATTCGCCCGATGCCGTGCGCACTTACCTGCGGCACGAAACGGGCGCCCACTACGACGAGAAGCGCATCGAAGCCTTTCTGGATGCGGGTCCGAAAGCGGTGGAATTCTTCGAGCGCGAGACCGCGCTGCAGTTCGTCGCGGTGCCCGAGTTCTCCGATTACCACCCCGATGCCCCGGGCGGCCGACCGGGGGGCCGGGCCATTCTGGCCGCGCCGTACGATGCCGGTGAACTGGGGGCCGACGCGAAACGGCTGCGCCCGCCGCTGAAGGAAATCACCTTCGTCGGCATGATGTTCAACGCCAGCCAGGAGGTGCAGCACTTCTTCAACGTGACGCGGTCCTTGACTTCAGCGAAATACGTCGCACGCCGCCTGTTGACGCATGCGAAGGAAATGCTGGTGCATGGCCGTGCCCAGCGCCTCACCAACGGCAACGCGCTCGCGGCCCGTTTGTTCCGCAGCGCCAGAGATGCGGGTGTGGAGGTTGTGACGAGTGCGCCAGTATGCGAGCTGGTGATCGAATCGGGTGCCGTGCGCGGGGTGGTGGTGGAGGTAGACGGCCAGCGCCGCACGGTGCGCGCGAGCCGGGGCGTGGTGCTGGGCACTGGCGGCTTTCCGCAAGACCCGGCGCTGCGCAAGCAACTCTTTCCGCATGCGCCCACGGGTGCCGAGCACTGGTCGCCCGCGCCCCCCGGCAACACCGGCGATGGCTGGCGCATGGCCGAGGCCGCTGGTGCGGCCACGCAAGGCAACCTGCCCAACAACGCGGCGTGGATTCCGGTGTCGCGCGTGCCCCGCTCGGATGGCAGCTTCGGTGTGTTTCCGCACCTGATCGATCGCTACAAGCCAGGTGTGATCGCGGTGGGCCGCAATGGCCGGCGCTTCGTGAACGAGGCGAACTCGTACCACGACTTCGGCCAGGCCATGCAGCGCATCGGCCGGGAGCAAGGCGAAACAGCCGCGTGGCTGGTGGCAGACCACCGGGCCTTGCGCCGCTACGGCCTGGGCTTTGTGAAACCCTTCCCGCTGCCCCTGTGGCCGCACCTGCGCAATGGTTACCTGCTGCGCGGCAGCACACCGGCCGAGCTGGCCCGCAAGGCCGGGCTCGACGCTGCCGGGCTGGAGCAGACCATCGCTGAATTCAACGGCCCCGCCGCACGCGGACTGGACCCTGCCTTCGGCAAAGGCACCACGGCCTACAACCGGTACCTGGGTGATGCGAAGCACCCCATCAGCCATTGCGTGGCACCGCTGGACCAGGGGCCGTGGTACGCCATCAAGCTGCTGCCCGGCGACCTGGGCACCTTTGCCGGCATTCGCACCGACGAATTCGCGCGCGCCCTGGCCGCCGACGGCAAGCCGGTTCCCGGCCTGTACGCCGTGGGCAACGACGCGCTGAGCGTGATGGGTGGCAACTATCCCGGTGGTGGCATCACGCTCGGGCCGGCGCTGGCCTTCGGCTGGATCGCCGGGCGCCACCTGGCCGAGGTTTCAACGCAAGACAGCGCCGCGCCACTGCGTGCGGTTCAGAGAGAGGGAGATGCGGTGGTGGCCTGAGCAATCGGGTCGCGCGCGCTGAGTCAGTTTTTTCGTCAGTCAGTCAGTTTTGTTTGTTTGTTTGTTTGTTCATCAATCGGAAACCGTCCCTTGCGGGACTTCAGGAGACAAGAACCATGTTCAAGACCATCAAGATCGCGAAGGCGTTCGTGGCCGTTGCCGCGCTGGCCACCGCCTTTGGCGCTGCCGCGCAGCCCTTTCCCAACAAGCCGATCCGCGTGATCGTGTCGTACGCCGCGGGCGGCGCCACCGACAACCTCACGCGCCAGACCGGCCAGGTGCTTTCTGAAAAGCTCGGCCAGCCCATCGTGGTCGACAACAAGCCGGGTGGCAGCACCGTGATTGGCGCGCAGACGCTGATTGCCGCGCCGCCTGATGGCTACACCATGGCCATCTTCGATCCGTCCACCGTGGCCATGAACCAGTTCCTGTTCAAGAAGCCGCCGTACGACCCCATCAAGTCGTTCCAGCCGGTGACCGTGCTCACGCGCATTCCGTTCGCCATCATGGTGCGCGCCGATCACCCCGCCAACAACCTCAAGGAATTCGTGGCACAGGTGAAGGCCAAGCCCGGACAGAGCTTCGGCCATTCGGGCGCGGGCAACCCGGTGCACCTGGCCATGGAGTCGTTCAAGGCGGCAGCCGGGCTGGACCTCCAGCACGTGCCCTACCGCGGCGGCGCACCGGCGCTGGCCGATCTGCTGGGTGGACAGATTCCGATCCTCATGATGGACGTGCCCAGTGCCATCCAGCACATCAAGGCCGGCAAGGTGCGGGTGATTGCCCTCACCAGCGCACAGCGCTCCGATCTGCTGCCCGATGTGCCCACCATCGCGGAGTCTGGCTACCCCGGCTTCGAGGCCAGCAGCTGGTTCGGTGCCTTCGTGCCCGCTGGCACCCCCGCACCCGTGGTGGCCCGCCTGAATGCGGCGCTGCGCGAGACCATCGCCACGCCGCAGATGCAGACCTGGATCAAGGCCCAGACGCTGGAAGCTGTGACCTCCACGCCCGAAGAATTCGGCGCGCTGGTCAAGAGCGATTCGGACAAGTACGGCAAGCTCATCAAGCAGCTCAACCTGTCGCTCGACTGAACCCGTGGCGCCCACCAGTGAACAGTCGCTGCAGTACCTGCTGGATCGTCAGGCCATCCTGGACTGCATCCACCGGTACTGCCTGGGAGTCGACCGGCACGACGCGGCCATGATCGCGAGCGCGTTCCACCCGGACGCGATCGACGAGCACGGCCCGTTTACCGGCGGACCCGGCGCGCTGGCTGACTGGGCCAATACCTTCCATGCGGCGCGGTTCCTGGCCCACACGCACCACATCACCACGCATGGCTGCGAGATCGATGGCGACACGGCGCATGCCCAGAGCCACTGCCTCTACGGCCTGCGACGCAAGGACGGCGAGACCGTGGCACTGGGTGCGGCGCGCTACATCGACCGGCTGGAACGCCGCGGTGGTGAATGGCGCATCGCGCACCGTCGCACACTGATCGAGTGGCGAGGCGAACTCAAGGCGCACATGCCCGAAGGCTATGCACAAGGCAGCTGGGACCGCAGCGATCCCTCTTACGAACGACCCCTGGCCAGCACGGCCAGTCACCAGAAGCATCCATGACCTCCCCCGTTTCGCAGAATGCCCTGTTCGAGCCAGGCCGGCTCGGCACGCTCGTGGTGAAGAACCGCGTGGCCATGGCACCCATGACGCGCTCGCGCGCCACCGACGACGGCACACCCACGCCGCTCATGGCCGAGTACTACGGCCAGCGCGCCGGCGCGGGTGTCATCGTGTCCGAGGGCGTGAACATTTCCCCGGGTGCACAGGGTTTCCTGAACGTGCCGGGCATCTGGACCGACGCCCATGTGGCGGGCTGGCGCGAGATCACGCGCCGCGTGCATGCCGAGGGCAGCACCTTCTTCATGCAGCTCTGGCACACCGGCCGCATCGGCCACCCCGACAACATGCAGCCTGGCCTGCACCCGGTGGGGCCGAGCGCGCTCAAGCACGAGCGCACCCTCGTTACGCCCAGCGGGCTGCAGCCTTCGGTGGTGCCGCGCGAATTGAACAGCGCAGAGATCGAGCAGGTGATTGCCGACTACGCGCAGGCCGCGCGCCGCGCGCTGGAGGCGGGTTGCGACGGCGTGGAAATCCACGCTGCCAACGGCTACCTGCCGAGCCAGTTTCTGCATGAAAGCTCGAACCAGCGCACCGACGCGTGGGGCGGCAGCATCCCGGCGCGAGCGCGATTTCTGGTGGAGGTGGCGCGGGCATGCGCCGCCGCCATCGGCGCGGAACGGGTGATCGTTCGGCTCACGCCGTTCTCGGAATTCAATGGCGCGAAAAGCCCCGACGACGCGCCGGTGTACGACCACCTCATCGCCGAACTGGCGAAGCTCTCGCTGGGTGCCCTGCACGTGGTGGGCGCCGAAGTATCAGGCAACCAGACGGTGCAGCGTGGCGAGGGCGAGCGCGCACCCGACGTGCTGGGTTTTGTGCGGCCGCGCTGGCCCGGCACCCTGGTGGCGGCGGGCAACTACGACCTGGCGCGCGCGCAGCGCGACATTGGTGAGGGCCGCGCCGACCTGATCGCCTTCGGCCGCGACTTCATTGGCAACCCGGACCTGGTGGAGCGCCTGCGCGATGGCCACCCGCTGGTGGAGCGCCTGCCAGCCGACTGGTACGGGCCGTCCGCGCAGGGCTACACCGATTACCCCCGCTGGCAGCAACCCACCGCCTGAACACGACGGACACTTTTCAATGACAAGTTTTTCTTCCAACGCGCTGGCGGGCCGCACCGCTGTGGTCACCGGTGCCGGTGGCGGCCTGGGTGGCGCCATCGTGGCGCAGCTCGCCGCCATGGGTGCGCGCGTGCTGTCGCTCGATCTGCGCGCTCCCGTTGCCGACACGGCCGCGGGCCATCACGCTCTGGCCTGCGACATCGGCCGCGAAGACGATGTGGCCGAGGCAGCGCACCAGTGGGACGCGCTCGCCGGTCGCTGCGACATTCTGGTCAACAACGCGGCCGTGATGCCGCCCCCCATGCCGCTGGCCGACATGGTCGACGCCGATTGGGACCGCGTGTTTGCCGTGAACCTGAAGGGCGCCTACTTCTGCGCCAAGCACTTCGGTGCGGCCATGCGGCGCGCCGGGCGCGGCAGCATCGTCAACCTCGCGTCCATTGCCGCCAGCGTGCCCAACGCGATCGGCGCCTACGGCCCCAGCAAGGCCGCGGTGCTCGCGCTCACGCGGCAGATGGCGGTGGAGTGGGGCCCGCTGGGGCTGCGCGCCAACGCGGTGAGCCCCGGCCTGGTGCGCACGCCCATGTCCGAACCGTTCTACGCTCAGCCAGCCAACCTCGCGGCGCGCGAGGCGGTGGTGGCGTCGCGGCGCATCGGCGTTCCTGAAGACATCGCCTCGGTGGTGGGCTTCCTGGCCTCCGACGCCTCGGCCTACGTGAATGGCCAGGAAATCACCGTCGATGGCGGCTTCATGGCCACGCCGCTGATGAACATCCAGAAGAGGGACTGAGCATGACCACCGTCACCGTTCAGGATCTGCTCAGGGACCGCATCGCCGTGATCACCGGTGGTGGCGGCGGCATTGGGGCCGGCCTGGCGCTCGGGCTGGCCGCGCATGGCGCCACCGTGGTGGTGACCGGGCGCACCGAAAGTTCGCTCGATCACACCGTGGCTGCGGTGCGCGCCGCCGGTGGCCGCGCCCACGCGGTGGCCATGGACGTGACCGACGCCGCTTCCTGTGCGGCGGCGGCCGCGCGCATCGCCGCCGAGATCGGCGAGGTGTCCATCCTCGTCAACAACGCGGGCGTCATCGAATACGTGCCGATGGAGGACGACGCCGTGGGCGATGCGTGGAAACACACCATCGAGACCAACCTCAACGGTCCTTTCAACACGGCGAAGGCATTCCTCGCGCCGCTCAAGGCCACGCGCGGTGCCATCATCAACATTGGCTCCATCGCGGCCACGGTCTACACCGGCAACACGGTGGGCTACTCGGCGTCCAAGGGCGGCGTGCACATGCTCACGGTGGCCCTGGCGCGCGAGCTCGGCAAGGACGGCGTGCGGGTGAACACGGTTGCGCCCGGCGCCATCGCTACGCCCATGTCGCCATCGGCCGGAGACGAGACCCGCATGGCCAACCTGATGCGCCGCGTGCCGCTGGGCCGCATCGGCCAGCCAGAAGACCTGGTGGGCCCGGTGGTGTTCCTCGCCTCGCCCCTGGCCGCCTACGTGACCGGCGCCACGCTGCGCGCCGACGGCGGTTACCTGACCAACTGACCCATGAGCCTTTCCAGCACCCTGCCCACCGTCGACCGGCGCGACCTCGACTTCCAGTTGTTCGAGGTGCTTCAGGCGCTCGACCTCACGCAGCGCCCCGAACACGCCGACCACGACGCCACCAGCTTTGCCGCCGTGCTCGACGTGGCGCAGACGCTGGCGGCCGACAAGTTCCAGACGCATTACCGCGAATCCGACCTGGATGAGCCGCGCCTGGAGAACGGCAAGGTTCGCGTGGTGCCGCAGGTGCGCGAGGCCTTGCGCGCCTTTGCCGAAGCCGGCTTCATGGCCGCCGACCGCCCGTTCGACGAAGGCGGCCAGCAACTGCCCTACACCCTGCTGCTGGCTTGTCTCGCGTGCTTCCAGGCCGCCAACATCGGTACCTCCAGCTACAACTTCCTCACCATCTCCGGTGCGGCAGTCATCCGCGAGTTCGGCACCAAGGCTCAGCGCGCGAAGTACGTGCAGCCGATGCTGGACGCGCGCTTCCTCGGCACCATGTGCCTGAGCGAGCCGCACGCCGGCTCGGGGCTGGCCGACATCCGCACGCGCGCCACGCTGCAGCCCGACGGCACCTACCACCTCAAGGGCACGAAGATGTGGATCTCGGCCGGCGAGCACGAGCTGTCGGAAAACATCGTGCACCTGGTGCTCGCACGCATCGACGGCGCGCCCGCCGGTACGCGCGGCATCTCGCTGTTCATCGTGCCGCGCAAGCGCCTCGATGAACAGGGCCAGCCGGCCGAGTCCAACGGCGTCACGCTGGTGGGCTTGAACCACAAGATGGGCTACCGGGGCACGGTCAACACCTTGCTGAACTTTGGCGAGAACGAAGCCTGCGTGGGCGAGCTGGTGGGCGAGCCTCACCAGGGTCTGCGCTGCATGTTCCACATGATGAACGAGGCGCGCATCTCGGTGGGCGCTGGGGCGGCCATGCTGGGCGTGGCCGGCTACCTCTACAGCCTCGACTACGCGCGCGGCCGGCCGCAAGGCCGGTTGCCCGGCTCCAAAGACCCGAGCACGCCGCCGGTGCCCATCATCGAACATGCCGACGTGCGCCGCATGCTGCTCACGCAGAAGGCGTACGCGGAAGGCGGGCTGGCGCTGTGCCTGTACGCCGCAAGGTTGGTGGACGACGTGCGCAGTGGCGAAACGCGTGCTGCAAAGGATCGCGCCAACCTGCTGCTTGAGATCCTCACGCCGCTGGTGAAGAGCTGGCCGAGCGAGTTCTGCCTGGAGGCCAACAAACTGGCCATGCAGGTGCTGGGCGGCTACGGCTACACGCGCGATTACCCGGTGGAGCAGTTCTACCGAGACAACCGCCTGAACCTGATTCATGAAGGCACGCACGGCATCCAGGCGATGGACCTGGTGGGTCGCAAGATCCGCATGGCCGACGGCGCCGCTTTCCAGCTGCTCCTTCGCGCCATGCGCGAGGACATCGATGCATGGCGCGGCGACGAGCAGGCGGGCGGCTTTGCGAGCCAGCTCGACGACGCCCTGGACCAGGTGGAAGCGGCCACGCGTGCCATGCAGGCTCACGCCGCCGATGAGCGCCGCTACACCGCCAACGCCACCATGTACCTCGACATGCTGGGCCATGTGGCGGTGGCCTGGATGTGGCTGCGCCAGGCGGGGGCGGCATCGCGCGGCCTGGCCGCCGGCGCATCCGGCGATCAGCGCGCCTTCTACCAGGGCAAGCTGGCGGCGGCGAACTACTTCTACCGCTTCGAGCTGACGCGCCTGGCGCACTGGCTGCCGATCCTCGGCAGTGCCGATCCGCTGTTCGTCGAACTCGACGTGGCCACGCTCTGAGGAAACGGCATGGCCATCGACCACGCCGCCCTGATGCGGCTCACCTTTCCCGAGCGCGAGTTCCACTGGACCGAGCGCGACACCCTGCTTTACAACCTGAGCGTGGGCATGGGCCGCGACATGCCGGCCGACCTGGGGTTCGTGTTCGAGCGCGGCCTTCAGAGCGTTCCCACTCAGGCGGCGGTGGTGGCCTGGGAAGACACCTGGCAGGAAAGCGCGGGTGTGGACATCACGAAGATCGTGCACGGCGAACAGCGCGTCACGCTGCACCGGCCTTTGCCGAGTCAGGGCCGGGTGCGCTCGGCGTTCCGCATCGCCGCCTGTTACGACAAAGGCCCCGGGCGCGGCGCCGTGCTGCTGGCCGAAACCGTGTTGCGCGAGCCGGGCATCGATGCCCCTTTGGCCACGCTGCTCTCCACCGTGTTTGCGCGCGGTGATGGTGGCTTCGGCGGCCCCGCCGGACGCGGACCCGACCCGCACCCGGTGCCCGAGCGCGCGCCCGATCGCACGGTGCACATCGACGTTCGCCCCGAGCAAGCCATGTTCTACCGGCTCACCGGCGACCGCAACCCGCTGCATGTGGACCCCGCGTTTGCCACAGCCGCCGGTTTTGACCGGCCCATCCTGCACGGCCTGTGCAGCTGGGGCATGGCCGCAGCCGCCGTGGTGCGCGAAGCTTGCAACCGCGATGCCTCGCGCCTGGCGCATTTCGAGGCGCGCTTCACCGCACCGGTGTACCCGGGTGAGGCGCTGGCCTTTGACCTCTGGTTCGACGGCGACGCGGTGTCGCTGCGCGGCCGGGTGCCGCAGCGCGGTGTGACCGTGCTCGACCACGGCCAGGCGCTGCTGCGCCATTGACCCATTTTTGCCAACCCATCTACACAAGAGAAAGCAGGTAACTCCCATGGCAAGCCAGGCCAATGCCTACATCGTGGGTGCCTACGAGCACCCCACCCGCAAGGCCGACGACAAGTCGCTCGCGCAACTGCACGCCGACGTGGCCAAAGGCGCGCTGGAAGACGCGGGCCTCACCAAGGACGACATCGACGGCTACTTCTGCGACACCGAAGCGCCGGGCCTGGGCGCACTGTCCATGGTCGACTACCTCGGCCTGAAGGTGCGCTACATGGACAACACCGACACCGGTGGCTCGGCCTACCTGCTGCACGTGGCGCATGCGGCGAATGCCATTGCGCAGGGCAAGTGCAGCGTGGCCCTGATCACGCTGGCTGGCCGGCCGCGCGCCGCTGGGCTGAACGCCGAGCCGGTGGTGGACTGGAACATTCCCGACATGCCGTTCGAGCAACCCTATGGCCCCACGGTGGTGAACACGTATGGCCTGTGCGCCATGCGGCACATGCACGAGTACGGCACCACCAGCGAACAGCTCGCCTGGATCAAGGTGGCCGCTTCGCACCACGCACAGCACAACCCCAACGCCATGCTGAAGAAAGTGGTCACGGTGGAAGAGGTGGTGAACTCGCCCATGATCTCCGACCCGCTGCACCGGCTCGATTGCTGTGTGGTGAGCGATGGTGGCGGTGCGCTGATCGTGACCAGCGCCGAGATCGCGAAGACGCTCAAGCGCAAGAGCGTGCGCGTGATCGGCACCGGCGAAGCGGCCAAGCACCCGAGTGGCGGTCAGATCGACCTCAGCTACTCTGCTGCCGCGTGGGCGGGTCGGCAGGCGTTCGAGCAGGCGGGCGTCACAGCGGCCGACATTCAGTACGCCTCCATCTACGACAGCTTCACCATCACCGCGCTGATGCAGATCGAGGACCTGGGTTTCTGCAAGAAGGGCGAGGGCGGCAAGTTCGTGGCCGATGGCGGGCTGATCTCTGGTGTGGGCAAGCTGCCTTTCAACACCGATGGAGGTGGGTTGTGCAACAACCACCCGGCCAACCGCGGTGGTATCACCAAGGTGATCGAGGCCGTGCGGCAATTGCGCGGCGAAGCGCACCCGGCGGTGCAGGTGAAGAACTGCCAGCTGGCGTTGGCCAGCGGCATGGGCGGCTGGATGGGCAGCCGCCATGGCGCCGGCGTCCTCATCATGGAAGGGGTTTGACATCATGACCACAGAACAGCGCACGCCGGCGTGTCCCGGTACCAACATCGAGAACCAGCCATTCTTCGACGCGGCGGCCGACGGCCGATTCGTGCTCAAGCACTGCGAGGGCTGCGGCCAATTCCACCACTACCCGCGCGCCATCTGCCCGCACTGTTTCAGCGACAAAACGAGCTGGAAGGACAGCGCCGGCAACGGCACGATTTATTCTTTCAGCGTGATGCGGCGCGTGCCGCAACCCTATGCGCTCGCGTACGTGACGCTGGACGAAGGCCTGACGCTGATGAGCAATGTGGTGGACGCAGACCTGGATGCGCTCGCTATCGGCCAGCGGGTGAAGGTGGCGTTTCGCAAGACCGATGGCGACGTGACGGTGCCGGTGTTCGTGCCCGCCTGAGGCCCATGTCCACCGCTGCCCTCAACGCCTTGCCCCGGCGCCGTGAGCGCCACTTTGGCGACCGCGTCGTCTGGTGTTTCCAGGACCGTGCGCGCAACGTGTTCGCTGGTTTCTCGGCGGCGGTGCGCGCCCACGGCGACCGCACGGCCCTGGTGTTCGGCGAGCACCGCTGGACCTACCGCGAACTCGATGGCGAGATCGCGCGCATGGCCGCCGGCCTGCACGGGCTGGGTATTGCACCGGGTGACCGCGTGGCCCTGCAGGTGCGCAACCGCGCCGAGTTCGTGGCGCTGTTCTATGCGATCCAGCGCCTGGGCGCGGTGGCCGTGCCGATGGACGTTCGCCTGCAGGGGGCCGAAGTGGCCCACGTGGTGGCCGACGCCGGTGCGCGGCTGCTGCTGCACGACGCCGAGCTGGCCGATCGCGCGCGGACCGCGCTTGAGCAAGTCCCAGCGCTCGCCGTGGTGCCCCTGCCCGAGCCGGGGCAAGGCCGTCTGTTCGCCAGCGCCGACGGTGCGCTCGCGCCGCCGCCGCACGAAGGCATGGCCGAAGACGACGTGGCCATGATCCTCTACACCTCGGGCACCACCGGCAAGCCCAAAGGCGCCGCCATCGCGCACCTCAACGTCGCGCATTCGGTGATCCACCACGCGGGCAATCTTGGCCTCGGGCCAGACGACCAGTCGGTCGTTGCGGTGCCGATCAGCCACGTGACCGGCCTGCTGTGCGGGGTGATCGCACCGCTGTGGACCGGCGGCACGCTCACGCTGCTGCCGTACTTCAAGGCCAAAGAATTCCTGCCAGTGGCCGCCGCCGCGCGCATGACCTACACCATCATGGTGCCGGCCATGTACAACCTGTGCCTGCGCGTTGAGGGCTTCGACTGGTCCACGCTTTCGGCCTGGCGCCTGGGCCACTTCGGCGGCGCGCCCATGCCGGGCGCGACCATTGAGGCGCTGGCGGCGAAGCTGCCCGGGCTCACGCTGGTCAACGGCTACGGCGCCACGGAAACCTGCTCCCCCGCCATCATGCTGCCGGTCGGCGCCGGGCCGTCGAACCTGGCTTCGGTGGGTCGGCCGCTGGCCTGCGTGGAGATCCTCATTGCCGACCCGGAGACGGGCGTGGAAATGCCGACCGGCGAATCGGGCGAGATCTGGTTGCGTGGCCCGATGGTGATTGCGCGTTACTGGAACGACCCCGATGCCACGACCAAGGGCGTGGTCGCAGGCTGGTGGCGTTCGGGCGACATTGGCAGCGTGGATGCAGAAGGCAACGTGTTCGTGCACGACCGCCTGAAAGATCTCATCAACCGCGGTGGCTACAAGATCTACAGCGCCGAGGTCGAGGCCGTGCTGGCGCGCTGCCCGGGTGTGATCGAGTCCGCCATCGTCGCGCGCGCAGACGCTGTGCTGGGTGAACGCGTGCATGCCTTCGTGTGCGTGACCGAAGGCACCGCGCTCGCGTCCCTGGCGGAGTTCTGCGCTGCGCAGCTCGGCGACTACAAGGTGCCCGAAAGCTGGACGCTTGGCACCGAGCCCTTGCCGCGCAACCCGACCGGCAAGCTGGACAAGAAAACGCTGCGCGAACGCGCGGCAGAAATTCAAACAGGAGTGAAACCCAAATGACAATCCGATTCGACAACCGAGTGGCCATCGTGACGGGCGCGGGCGCCGGCCTGGGTCGCAGCCACGCGCTGCTGCTGGCCGAGCGTGGCGCCAAGGTGGTGGTGAACGACATGGGCCGCTCACGCGAACCCGGCCGCGAAAACGAGCGAGTGGCCGACCAGGTGGTGGCCGAGATCCGCGCCGCCGGCGGGCAGGCCGTGGCCAACTTCGATTCCATCGCCGAGTTCGGGGGCGCCCAGCGCCTCGTCGATCAGGCGGTGAGCGAGTTCGGCCGGCTCGACATCCTGATTAACAACGCCGGCTCCCTGCGCGACAAGACCTTCGGCAAGATGGACATGGCCGATTGGGACTTCGTGCTCAAGGTGCATCTCTCCGGCACCGCCTACTGCACCCGCGCCGCCTGGCCGGTGATGCAGAAGAATGGGTATGGTCGCGTGGTGTTCACCACGTCCAACTCGGGCCTGTACGGTTCGTTCGGCCAGTCCAACTACGCGGCGGGCAAGATGGGCATGATCGGCCTCATGAACACCCTGAAGCAGGAGGGCGGCAAGTACGGCATTCTGGTCAACACCATCGCACCGGTGGCGGCCACCAACATGACCGAAGGCGTCCTGCCGGCCGACATCGTTCCCCACTTCAACCCGGCCCACGTGTCGGCGGCCGTGGCGGTGCTGTGCAGCGAGCAGTTCAAGCAGGCGGGCGTGATCTGCTCGGCCGCTGCGGGGCACTACGCGCTGGTGCAGGTGTGCAGCACGATGGGCCTGCAACTCGATCCTTCTGCCGCGCCAGAGCCTGAGACGCTGGTGGAGCGCTGGGAAGAAATCGCCGACGACCGCGCGATGCGGGTGTTTCCGAACGCCGGGGCCGAGACCACCGCTATTCTGGAGGCCATCCAGGCGCTGCGCTCGGGCGTGACGCCGTGAGCGCTGCTTTCGCCGGGCGCTGTTGCGTCGTGACTGGCGCCGGGGGTGGCATTGGTGAAGCGGTGAGCCGCGCGTTCGTCGTGCAAGGCGCGCGCGTGGCCCTGCTCGATGTGGACCTGGCGCGCGCGAGCGCCGTGGCGCAGACCCTGCCGGACGCACGGGCCTATGCCTGCGACGTGGCAGACTCGGGCGCGGTGCAACGCGCCATGGAGGCGGTGGCCAGCGACCTCGGCCCCATCGACGTGCTGGTGAACAACGCCGGCATCATCGGCGGCGCCGAATACGCGCGCAACCTGGCCAGCCGCACGGCCCAGCTCGAGGAGCTGCAGCAGGGCCGCACCATCAGCACGCCCACCAACGCCACCGCCAGCATGACCGACGCGCAATGGCGCGCCATGCTCTCCACCCACCTCGACGGCACTTTCTACTGCACGCGCGCCGTGCTCTCGGGCATGCAGTCGCGCCGCTCGGGCGCGATCGTCAACATGAGTTCCATCATGGGGCTTTCGGGTGGCAACGGCGTGCCGCATTACGCGGCGGCCAAGGCCGGCATCATCGCTTTCACCCGCGCCGTGGCGCAGGAAGTGGCGCCGTTCGGCATCCGCGTCAACGCGGTTGCGCCGGGCTTCATCGACACGGCCATGCGCTCGCAGTTGCCGCCTGCCATCGCGGCCGGCCATGTGCGCGCCACGCCCATGGGCCGCCTCGGGACTGCACCTGAAATTGCCGATGCCGTGCTCTACCTTTGCGGCCCGGGCGCTGCGTTCATCACGGGGCAGGTGCTGGGGGTGAACGGCGGCTACCTTTGACGCCCGTAGCAGCCGGTGGCGGCTGGGTGAAATCCCGACTGCGCAGCAGCTCCTGAACGGCCGGCGAGGTACCCAGCAGGTTGAGCGTGAGCTCCACATACATGCGTTGCAGATCGGGAATGGAATGGCGCCCGTTCTTGCGGTACCAGTTGGCCACGCCGTTGAGCAAGGCGAGGATCGCGAAAGTGGCCACCCGAGCGCTCGGCACGGAAAAGGCGCGTTCCCGAATGCCCGCATCCACCAGGCTCTGCAGCAATTCCTCGTGCCGGTCGCGCAGCGCCACGAGCACGAGGCGATTTTCAGGCAGCAGGCTGCGCAGCTCCATGGTGCCGATGAACACCTCGGGCTGGCGACGCGCGTGGAACTCCACATGCGCCGCCACGAAGGTGCAGAGCTTGGAGAGCGTGCCCTGTTCCTGCGCCACCTTCTGCGCCACCTCGGCCACCAGGTCTTCCATGATCCCGCGCAGCAGCACGAAAAGCAGGTCCTGCTTGTTCTCGATGTGGTTGTAGAGCGATGCCGCCTGAATCCCGATCTCGTCGGCCAGCGTGCGCAGGCTCACGCCGTGGTAGCCGTGCCGCGCGATCAGGCGGATGGACGCCTCGCGAATGGCCTTCTGCGTGATCTCGCCGCTGACGCGTCCTTTGGCCATGGTGTCGGTTCCCTTGCTGACTATCGAAGGGCTCCCCGGCTGAATGAAATCGCACGGGGCGCAAAGCGCTTGTTTATACCAAGCGCGCCCACTCAAGAAGGCTGCTTGTTGCTCGTGGCCCTGGCGTTCTCGACGGCTTGACTGGAGGCGAGCACGTTGGCCAACGCGATTGCACCAAACTCGGTAAACGCAAATGGAAGCGCCCGCGAAAATTTGAGATTGGATAGGTGGTCACAGTTTGTGACCACCTCGGCTTTTTCGGCGACATCCAGGCGAAACAAGAAATCCGTTGGAAAGCGCGCTGCGTTTCTTTTTACGGCTTGGTTGAGTGCCTTCGTGGGCGCGCGGAAGCAATATTTCTCTCATGCTCTTCCTGTGTTGAATCCCGTTGGCGCTGGATTGTAGTGAGTGCTTTTTTCTACAGTCCCGCTTGGTTACAGTCATGGACCGACCCGAGGAAAACCGACATGAACCGACAAGCTTTCATCTGCGATGCCATCCGCACCCCCATCGGCCGCTACGGCGGCGCCCTGTCCAGTGTGCGCACCGACGACCTCGGTGCCATTCCACTCAAAGCCCTCATGGACCGCAATCCTGGTGTGGACTGGGCGACCGTGGTCGATGTGATTTACGGCTGCGCCAACCAGGCCGGCGAGGACAACCGCAATGTGGCGCACATGGCCAGCCTGCTGGCGGGTCTGCCGGTCGAGGTGCCGGGCGCCACCATCAACCGCCTCTGTGGCTCGGGGCTGGATGCCGTGGGCACCGCAGCGCGCGCCATCAAGGCCGGGGAGGCCGGGTTGATGATTGCGGGCGGTGTGGAGAGCATGAGCCGCGCGCCCTTCGTGATGCCCAAAGCCGAGTCGGCCTTCAGCCGCAACAACGCGGTGTACGACACCACCATCGGCTGGCGCTTTGTGAACAGGCTGATGAAGGCGCAGTACGGCGTCGATTCGATGCCCGAGACGGCCGAGAACGTGGCCACCGACCACAAGATCGAGCGCGAGGCGCAGGACCGCATGGCGCTGTCCAGCCAGTTGAAGGCCGTGGCCGCCCAACAGGCAGGTCACCTCGCGCGCGAGATCGTGGGCGTGACGATTCCGCAGAAGAAGGGCGATGCCGTCGTCGTGGATCAGGATGAGCACCCACGCGCGACCAGCCTGGAATCTTTGGCGAAACTGAAAGGTGTGGTGCGGCCTGACGGCACCGTGACCGCCGGCAACGCGAGTGGCGTGAACGACGGCGCGTGTGCGTTGCTGCTGGCCGATGAAGCCTCGGCTGCGAAAAACGGTCTCACGCCCAAAGTGCGCGTGGTGGGCATGGCCACGGCCGGCGTGGCGCCGCGCGTCATGGGCATCGGTCCCGCGCCGGCCACGCAGAAGGTGCTGGCGCTCACGGGCTTGAAGTTGGAGCAGATGGACGTGATCGAGCTCAACGAGGCGTTTGCCGCGCAGGGCATTGCGGTGCTGCGCATGCTGGGCCTGAAGGACGACGACGAGCGCGTGAACGCCTGGGGCGGCGCCATTGCGCTGGGCCATCCGCTGGGTGCGAGCGGTGCGCGCCTGGCCACCACGGCGATCAACCGGCTGCACCACACGGGCGGTCGCTATGCGCTTTGCACGATGTGCATCGGGGTAGGGCAGGGCATTGCGCTCATCCTCGAGCGCGTTTGAACGCTACAGCCGCCAGGCCGGTAGCTGCCAGTTGCGCCACAGCGCGAGGCCGCGCAATCCGGCCGTGAACACCACGCAGGCGACCAGTGAAAGCCATCCTGGCGCCTCGATCTGCCACAGTCCCACATAGAGCCAGCCACCGGCAAACGCGCACAGCGCGTAAGGCCGGTGGTCTTTGAACGCGGTGGGAATCTCGTTGCACACCACGTCGCGCAGCACGCCGCCAAACACACCCGTGATCAAACCCATGAGCACCGCCACCAGCGCCGGCATATCCAGCAGCAGCGCCTGGTGCACGCCCGTGGCGGTGAACAGGCCCAGGCCCAGCGCGTCGGGCCACTGGATGGCGCGCTCGGTCAGCTTCACATGCCGCCCGCGCAGGAAAAGCATGGCAAGTGCACACAGCGCGAGCACGCCCCACAGCATTTCCACATGGCGTACCCAGAAAAAGGGGCGCTGGTCCAGCAGCAGATCGCGCAGCGTGCCGCCGCCGAACGCCGCCAGAAACCCCACCACCGCCACGCCCACGGCATCGAGCCGCATGCGAGCGCCCATGAGGATGCCCGAGAGCGCAAAGGCGGCGGTGGCGGCGAGCTCGACCAGCAGGCGCAGTGTTTCGCCCCAGAATTGAACGTTGTGCATCGTCCGGATTGTCCTCTTCCATGCCCCTCATCACTGACCCGTATTTTTATCTCGTCGCCATTCCTGCGGTGCTGTTGCTGGGCCTGAGCAAGAGTGGCTTTGGTGCCGGCTTCGGCTCGCTGGCGGTGCCCATGATGGCGCTCGCGGTCACCGTGCCGCAGGCCGCGGCCATCCTCATGCCGGTGCTGCTGCTCATGGACCTGCTGGGCATGGCGGCCTTTCGCAAAGACGTGGACCGTCGCCTCCTGATGTTCCTGATTCCCTGGGGTCTGGCGGGCATCGTGATCGGCGCACTGCTCTTCAAGGTGCTGGACGCCCGCCTGGTGGCCGGCATCGTGGGTGTGTTCACCTTGCTGTTCCTGGCGCAACGGCTGCTGTTTCCGCCGCGCGCAGACAGCGCTCCTCCACCGAAATGGGTGGGCGCGCTCCTCACCGTCGCTTCGGGTTTCACCAGCTTCATTGCGCATGCGGGCGGCCCGCCCATCAACGCCTACGTGATCCCCATGCGACTCTCGCCGGTGCTGTTCACGGGCACCATGGCGTTCTTCTTTTTCTTCGTCAACCTCTCGAAATGGATTCCCTACGCCTGGCTGGGCCTGCTCGATCTGCGCAACATGACCACCTCGCTGGCACTGCTGCCGTTCGCACCCATCGGCGTGTGGGTGGGCGTGCGCGTGGCGCATCGCATCAAGCCCGTGGTGTTCTATCGGCTGGTCTATACCGGCATGTTCCTCACCGGCTGCAAACTGGTGTGGGACGCCGTGGCGATACCATAGGGCTCCATTCCGCCTTCCCCACCGCGCCATGCGGCCGGGGTGTCTACACGCACAAAGGAGCTTCACATGCCCATCGTGGTGGTTGCCAATCCCAAAGGAGGCGTGGGCAAGTCCACGCTGTCGACCAATGTCGCCGGCTACTTCGCCCGCCAGGGTCATGCGGTCATGCTGGGGGATGCCGATCGGCAGCAGTCATCGGCCTTGTGGCTCAGTTTGCGCCCGCCCACCGCGCGCCCCATCCAGACCTGGGACATCTCCGAAGAGCTGGTCGGGCGGCCTCCGAAGGATGTGACCCATGTGGTGCTGGACACACCCGCCGGGCTGCAGGGCGCGCGCCTCAAAGAAGTGCTGAAGGTGGCCGACAAGGTGCTCGTGCCCTTGCAGCCCAGCATCTTCGACATGTACGCCACACGCAGTTTCCTTGATGAACTGGCGCAGTCCAGTCGCGCCAGCAAGGTGCAGGTCGGCCTGGTGGGCATGCGCGTTGACATGCGCACCATCTCCGCCGACAAGCTGCGCGAGTTCGTGGTGTCGCTCGGCCTGCCGGTGCTCGGGGCATTGCGCGATACGCAGAACTATGTGCACCTGGCCGCGCGCGGCCTCACGCTGTTCGACGTGACGCCGGGTCGCCTGCAAAAAGACCTGGCGCAGTGGGAAGGCATCTGCCAGTGGCTTGACCGGTGATGCGCACCTTCGAGACCCTGGCCGAGCTGGCCGCCTGCGTCGGGCAAGAGGTCGCGGTGAGCGACTGGACCGTGGTGACACAGGAACAGGTGAATCGCTTCGCCGAAGCCACCGGCGATCACCAGTGGATCCATGTGGACGTGGAACGCGCGAAGGCCGGGCCGTTTGGCGCGCCGATCGCGCACGGGTTCCTGACGCTGTCGCTGCTGCCCGCGTTTTTCGACGCCGCGCTGGATATCAAGGGTGCCCGCATGGGCGTGAACTACGGCCTGAACCGCGTGCGTTTTCCCTCTCCCGTGCCCGTGGGCAGCCGGCTGCGAGCTCGGTTGACGCTTCAGGCGGCCGAACCGATAGAACGCGACGGCTTGCAGATCACCTGGGCCGTGGTGGTGGAGCGTGAGGGAGGCGACAAACCGGCCTGCGTGGCCGAATCCATCGCGCGTCTGTATCCCTGAAGAGGGACGCAGCGGCGGGGGGGTTTCTCTACTTGATGCGAACCAGCTGCTTGGGCTCGAGCCAGCCATCGAAACTCTGGATCAGCGCATTGATGCGCTCGGCGGCAATGGACTGGTTGTGCTGCTGGGAAATGATCTGGAAGGCGTCGTTGCGCAGCATCCAGAGTTCCTGCGCGGTCCGGGCCTGATCGATCTTGGTGCGCAGGCGTTGTGCGGCCTGGGCCGTGCAGTCCGCGATGCTGCGCATCAACTGATTGCGGATCATGGCCAGGTCTTTCAGACTGGCCGACCGGGTTGAGCGCTGATGCGGCGCCGAGTTCACCCCGAAGATCCGGGCAAGAGAAGTAATCAATGTGGTCTCCGTGCAGCCCGCAGGTTGGCGGTTAGCTGGTCGGGCGATGCCATTGGATGATCGGCATGGCCTGTAACAGGCTGCAGGCGCGATGTTGCGCGTTTCGCGGGCGTTGTGAAGCAGGCTCCCCCGCACCCGCGTGACCTGCATCACGGAACCGGTCGGGAAAATTGAATCTGGCGCCAGGCCTCGTACACCGTGACCGCCACGGCATTCGACAGGTTGAGGCTGCGCTGGCCTTCCACCATGGGCAGGCGAAGCCGCTGCGGGGCGGGAAACGTTTCGCGCAGGGCTTCGGGCAGGCCACGGGTTTCGGAGCCGAACACCAGCCAGTCGCCCGCGGCGAAGGCGTTGTCGAACATGCTGTGGCTGCCGCGCGTGGTGAAGGCGAACAGGCGCTGCGGATCGGGCGACTCGGCCTTCAGGAAGGTCGCCCAGTCGGCGTGGCGGCGCACATCGGCGTACTCGTGGTAGTCCAGTCCGGCGCGGCGCATGTGTCGGTCGTCCATCGAAAAACCCAGCGGCTCGATCAGATGCAAGGTGCAGCCGGTGTTCGCACTGAGGCGAATCACATTGCCGGTGTTGGGCGGAATCTCGGGTTCAACGAGGACGATGTGGAACATGGCACGGACGGTGGTGTGGGCAGCGACTGTACCTCGGGCGGGTCAGTCGGGCGGCGGCGTTCTTGCGAACACCAGGGCGCTCACCCGTGCCGCACCGGCCTGCAGCAGCGCCTGCGCGCCGGCGTGCAGCGTGGCACCGGTGGTGGTCACGTCGTCCACCAGCAGCACGTGGGCAGCGCGAATGTGAGCCACGCGATCGGGGTGCGCGGCGAACACCCCGCGCAGGTTCTGCAGGCGCTGTTCGCGCGAGAGGCTGTGCTGGTCCGGCGCTTCGACCAACCGCACCAGCGCGTCCGGGCTGGCCAGGGCGGGCAGGGCCATGCCTTGCAACCGGGCCTGCTGTTGCACAGCCTTCACCAGCTCCCAGGCCTGGTTGTAGCCGCGTTCGGCCAGCCGGGTGGACGTGAGCGGCACCGGCACCACCAGCCCGCACTGCGTCAGCAGGTCGCGCGCGTGCGCCGACTGCAGCATTCGTTGTGCGAAGGGGGTGGCCCAGCCCGGTTCGCCGCGAAACTTGAAGCGCGCGATCAGGCGGTCCCAGGGATAGGTGTAGTCCACCGCGGCGGCGCAGGCCTGCAGCGGCTGCGGTTCGATGCGCGTCAGGCAGGCGCCGCAGCGGGAGAGGCCTTCGGGCACCGGTGCAGCGCAGCCCCTGCATCGCGCTGCTGGCCCGGCAAAGCGCCGGGCGCAGTTTTCGCACACCGGGCGTGTGGGCCACCCGCCGCACACCTGGCAAATGCCCGGGAGAGGTTGCAGCAGGGTGCGCCAGGTGGAGAGCATGGGGCGCCAATATACTGGGCCGCTTTTCCCAGTACTCCCCCACAGGCCCCCCGATTGAATCCGTCTCCCGTTCCCGAAACCGCCGTGCCCGGGCTGGATCCGGTTGCCGCGCTGCGCTGGCGGCGGCACCCTCGAAGCGAAAGCCCCTGGTTGCACGAAGAGGTGGCCACGCGCATGGCCGAACGGCTGCAATGGTTCCGCGAGCAACCCGCCAGCTGGTTGCACTGGGAGCCAGTGGCTGGCGGCCTGCGGGCGCACCGGAATTTGCGCGGCCTGTTGGCAGAAGCCCGCTGCTTCGTGGCGGCCGAGCGACTGCAGGACGCGCTCGAGGCCACGCGCGAAAACGCCGGACCAGCCTGGAATCCTCTCAAGTGGGGACGAGACAAAGGCGCCCAGCCCGCCGATGCGCAGACCCGGGTGCGCATGGTCTGGGCCAACATGCTGCTGCACATGGAGCCGCGCCCACAGACGCTGATCCAGCGCTGGAACGCGCACATCGAGACCAATGGCTTCCTCATGTTCTCCTGCCTGGGTCCGGACAGCCTGCGCGAACTTCGGCCGGTGTACGCCAGGCACGGCTGGCCGGCGCCCGCACACGCCTTCACCGACATGCACGACTGGGGCGACATGCTGGTGCACAGCGGTTTCGCCGAGCCGGTGATGGACATGGAGCGCATCACGCTGTCTTACAGCGGGGCTGAGCCCCTGCTCAAGGAATTGGGGGAACTCGGGCGCAACCTGAGCACCGATCGCTTCCCGGCCTGCCGTTCGCGCGCCTGGCGAGAGCGCCTGTGCGAGGCCATCGAAGCCGAGCTACCCCGAGCGCCCGACGGGCGGTTGTTACTGACCTTCGAAGTCATCTACGGCCACGCCTTCAAGCCCGTGCCCCGCGTGGCACTTGGCCCCTCAACGACAGTGCCTGTGGACGACATGCGTGCCATGTTGCGAAATCCGCGCCGCTGATTCCATCCCATCGCACTCGGATGTGCTGGTACTGCCCGGGGCAGCGGGTGAGCGCCGCTACAATCTGCGGTTGTCGTTTCGTCAAGGGCATCTTCCCTGCATCGGCGCGTCGGCCTTTGGGTCGGCGGCAGCTTGAATCGGTGGTGGTTGGTGAGCCATACCTGCAGCGTCTATCGCTTCGCGACTCAGTCTGAGCAAGGCATGGAGTGGTCGCTCAAGCGCAACTGTTCGGTCACACCCGCTCAGCTGGGCTGGCTTTACGCCTCGCTGTGTGTGGTGTCGCTGGGTGTCGCGGCGGGTTTCTGGTCGCAGGGCGCCACGCTGGTGCTGCCTTTTGCGTTGCTGGAACTGGTGGCCGTGGGGTCGGCTTTCCTGCTGTACGCCCGCCACGCCACCGACCGCGAGCGCATCCACTTGTTGGAAGGCCAGCTGGTGGTGGAGCAGGAGACGGCGGGCAGGATCAAGCGGAGCGAGTTTGCCCGCGAGTGGGTGCGGGTGGAGCCGCGAGGGGATGCCGGTCAGTTGATCGAAGTCCGGGTTGGAGGCCAGTCGGTGCGAGTCGGGCGCTACCTTCGCTCCGATCTTCGGCCGGCGCTGGCGAGGGAAATCCGCCTGGCCTTGCGCGGAGTGTGACGTTTGCGTTGGGTGGGGTTTCGATGGGCGAGCCCGGGAAAATTTGTTCTAATCGGCATTGATATAAATCAATACTTATATTTGAGGCGCTTAAAGTGAGTACGACGAAGAAAACGGTGCATTCCCTGCGAAATCGGTGGTCCGCGCTTCGCGCAGCTGGTGCCTCCCTGGTGCTGGGCGTTGGTGCCTGGACCTCGGTGGCGGCCCAAGTGAAGGACCTGCCGGGCGGCCCGGCGGTCAATCAGCTGAACTTCCACCCCCCGGTGACCCGCATCGCAGTGGAACAGCACTGGTTGCACTGGTTCATGATGGTTCTTTGCGCCGTCATCTTCGTCATCGTCTTCGGCGTGATGTTCTATTCCATCCTGAAGCACCGCAAGTCGGTCGGCCACAAGTCGCAGGCCCTGGCCGAGCCGATCTGGGTGGAGCTGGGCTGGACCATCGTCCCCCTGCTCATCGTCATCGGCATGGCGCTGCCCGCCACCAAGGTGCTGGTGGCCCAGAAAGACACCACCAACAGCGACCTCACCATCAAGGCCACGGGCATGCAGTGGAAGTGGGGCTACGACTACATCAAGGGTGAAGGCGAGGGCATCGGCTTCGTCTCCACGCTGGACAACAGCCACCGCGTCATGTCCAACAGCGGCAAGCCCGAGGCCACCGACGACTACCTGCTCAAGGTCGACAACCCGCTCGTGGTGCCAGTGGACCGCAAGGTTCGCATCATCACCACCGCCAACGACGTGATTCACGCCTGGATGGTGCCGGCCTTCGGCGTCAAGCAGGACGCCATCCCTGGCTTCGTGCGCGACACCTGGTTCCGCGCCGAAAAGACCGGCGATTTCTACGGCCAGTGCGCCGAGCTCTGCGGCAAGGAGCACGCCTACATGCCCATCCACGTGAAGGTGGTGACGGCCGAGCAGTACACCGCCTGGGTGACCGAGCGCCAGAAGGCCATGGCCGCTGCGGCCGACGATCCCAGCAAGGTCTGGACGCTCACCGACCTCGTCAAGCGCGGCGAGTCGGTCTATGCCGCCAATTGCGCTGCCTGCCACCAGGCCAATGGCAAGGGCGCTGGCCCCATCAAGCCGCTGGACGGCTCGGCCATCGTGACCGATGCCGACCACCTCAAGATGACCACCGTGATGCTCAACGGCGCCGCTGGTGGTGCCATGCCGGCCTGGAAGCAGCTCTCGGACACCGAGCTGGCAGCGGTCATGACCTTCGCCAAGAACAGCTGGTCGAACAAGACCGAAAAGATCGTTCAGCCCGCCGAAGTGCAGGCCGCCCGCAAGTGATCCGTCTGGCTGAATAACTAGAGTCTCAAAGGAATCGATGATGAGTGCAGTTCTTGACCACCACGACGCGCACGGCCACGACCACGATCACGACCACCACGCCCCTTCGGGCTGGCGTCGCTGGGTCTACGCCACCAATCACAAAGACATCGGCACGCTGTACCTGCTGTTCGCCTTCACCATGCTCATGGTGGGCGGCGTGCTCGCGCTGCTGATCCGTGCCGAGCTGTTCCAGCCTGGCCTGCAACTGGTCAACCCCGGGCTGTTCAACCAGCTCACCACCATGCACGGCCTGATCATGGTGTTCGGCGCCATCATGCCGGCCTTCGTGGGTTTTGCGAACTGGATGATCCCGCTGCAGATCGGGGCCGGCGACATGGCTTTTGCCCGCATGAACAACTTCAGCTTCTGGCTGATGATTCCGGCGGCCATCATGCTGGTGGCGTCGTTCTTCATGCCCGGTGGTGCTCCCGCCGCCGGCTGGACGCTGTACGCGCCGCTGACCCTGCAGATGGGCCCCAGCATGGACGCCGGCATCTTTGCCATGCACATCCTGGGCGCCTCGTCCATCATGGGTTCGATCAACATCATCGTCACCATCCTGAACATGCGCGCACCCGGCATGACGCTGATGAAGATGCCCATGTTCTGCTGGACCTGGCTGATCACCGCCTACCTGCTGATCGCCGTGATGCCCGTGCTGGCTGGCGCCATCACCATGACGCTGACCGACCGCCACTTCGGCACCAGTTTCTTCAACCCCGCTGGCGGCGGCGACCCGGTGATGTACCAGCACATCTTCTGGTTCTTCGGCCACCCCGAGGTCTACATCATGATCCTGCCGGCCTTCGGCATCGTCAGCCAGGTAGTGCCCGCCTTCGCGCGCAAGAAGCTGTTCGGCTACGCCTCCATGGTGTACGCCACCGGCTCCATCGCCATTCTGAGCTTCGTCGTGTGGGCACACCACATGTTCACCACCGGCATGCCGGTGACGGGCCAGCTGTTCTTCATGTACTCCACCATGCTGATTGCCGTGCCCACGGGCGTGAAGATCTTCAACTGGATCGCGACCATGTGGAAGGGCTCCATGACCTTCGAGACGCCCATGCTGTGGGCCGTGGGCTTCATCTTCGTGTTCACCATCGGCGGCTTCACCGGTCTGATCCTGTCGGTCGCACCGATCGACATCCAGATGCAGGACACCTACTACGTGGTGGCGCACTTCCACTACGTGCTGGTCGCTGGCTCGCTGTTTGCCATGTTTGCCGGCATCTATTACTGGCTGCCCAAGTGGACCGGCGTGATGTACAAGGAATCGCGCGGCAAGATCCACTTCTGGTGGTCGATGATCTCGTTCAACGTCACCTTCTTCCCGATGCACTTCCTGGGTCTGGCCGGCATGCCGCGCCGCTATGCCGACTACCCGATGCAGTTCGCCGACTTCAACGCCATTGCTTCGGTGGGCGCCTTTGGCTTCGGCATCGCGCAGGTGTACTTCTTCCTCTTCGTCGCATTGCCCGCCATGCGCGGCCAGGGCGAGAAGGCTTCACAGAAGCCCTGGGAAGGCGCTGAAGGCCTGGAATGGGAAGTGCCTTCGCCGGCTCCTTTCCACACGTTCGAGAACCCGCCCAAGCTGGACGCCACCGCCACCCGCGTGATCGGCTGATTTGAAGGTGATGGACATGACGACATCCGAACAGAAGAAGAACAACCGCCGCCTGGGCCTGATCCTGGCCTCGGTGGCTGTGGTGTTCTTCTTCGGCTTCGTGGGCAAGCGGTTCCTGCTGGGTTTCTGACCCGACGAACTGGACACATTCCGTGGCACTTCAGCGCGAAAACCTCAAGATGGTGGCCAAGCTCAGCGTGATCGCGCTGGGCATGTTCGCCTTTGGCTACGCGCTGGTGCCCATTTACCGCCACATCTGCGAGGCCCTGGGCATCAATGTGCTGGCGGTGTCCGAACTGCGGGTGCCCGGCGCGGCGCCCTCCAGCATGCCCGCGAACTCCCAGGTGGACCGCACACGCACCATCACCGTGGAGTTCGATGTGAATGCCCGGGGTCCCTGGCATTTCAAGCCGGCAGTCCGGTCGTTGCAGGTGCACCCCGGTGAGCTCACCACGGTGATGTACGAATTCCAGAACATCCAGAACCGCACCATGGCCGCGCAGGCCATCCCCAGCTACGCGCCGAAACAGGCTGCGGCCCATTTCAACAAGCTGGAGTGCTTCTGTTTCACCCAGTACACGCTTCAGCCCGGTGAAAAGAAGGAATGGCCAGTGGCCTTCGTGATCGACCCGCGGCTGTCGAAAGACGTGAGCACCATCACCTTGTCCTACACCTTCTTCGAAGTGGGCGGCAAGGTGCCCGACGCGCCCAAGGACGAGATGCCGCAGGCCTTGAGCCCGGTGATCGTCAAACCGGTGGGAGCGGTATGAAAACCCCCGTTCATCGACGCAAAGGTTCGTTCCTCGGCACCGTCAGGGCGGTGCTGTGGGGTTTTCTGGGGGTGCGGCGTAACGCCGACTACCAGGACGACATCGCCAAGCTCAACCCGTTGCACCTGATCGCAGTGGGCCTGGGCATGGCGGCGCTCTTTGTGCTGGGCCTCATCCTGCTGGTGAACTGGGTGGCCGGCTGAGGTCAGCGAAGCGCCGATTTTTTTGATTTCTAGACATTGATACAAGCGAAAGCAATACAGGAGTGAGCATGTCAGCAGCATCCCACGGCACGACGCCCTACTACTACGTTCCCGGTCCCTCCCGCCATCCGGTGATGGCCGCCATCGGCCTTTTCTTCGTCATTCTTGGCGCGGGTCAATGGGTGAACGGCGCGGGGTGGGGTGCCTACTCGCTGGCCTTCGGGCTGGTGTTCTGGCTGGTCGTGCTGTTCCAGTGGTTCAGCCAGTCGGTGGGTGAGAGCGAAAGCGGCATGTATGGCCGCAAGATCGATCTCTCGTTCCGCTGGAGCATGAGCTGGTTCATCTTCTCCGAGGTGATGTTCTTCGGCGCCTTCTTCACCGCCCTGTGGTGGACGCGCACGCACTCGGTGCCTGCGCTGGGCAGCTTCGAGAACTCGCTGCTCTGGCCCAACTTCACGGCCGTGTGGCCCAGCGTGCAGGCCGGTGCCACCGCATCGCCTGGCGGCATCGTCGAACCCTTCCAGACCATGGGCCCGTTCTGGCTGCCCACGATCAACACCGCACTGCTGCTCACCTCGGGCGTCACCCTCACCATCGCTCACCACGCGCTTCAAGTGGGCAACCGTGCTCGCACCATCGGCTTCATGTGGGCCACCGTGCTGCTGGGCATCATCTTCCTGTGCGTGCAGGGCTACGAATACGCCCACGCCTACGCCGACCTGAACCTCAAGCTCTCGTCCGGCGTGTTTGGCTCCACCTTCTTCATGCTCACCGGCTTCCACGGCTTCCACGTGTTCGTGGGCATGCTGATGCTGCTGTTCATCACCTTGCGCCTGCAGAAGGGCCATTTCACCGCCCAGCGCCACTTCGGCTTCGAAGGTGCGGCCTGGTACTGGCACTTTGTGGACGTGGTGTGGCTCGGCCTGTACATCCTGGTTTACTGGATGTGATGCATCGCAGGGGCGGGAACTCCGCCCCTGAATGTGGCCCAAAGAAAAAGCGCCTTCCGGCGCTTTTTTGCTGAGAGGGTGGGCGGTTCAACCTCGCAGGGGGAGGCCGGTGGGCTGGATCCAGCCCATCAGGTAGCTGATGAGCACCACCACGAAGAGCAGGATGGAGAAACCGACCCGGAATGCCAGCGCGCGTGCCATGTGGTTCTTGCGCGGCGCGCCACCTTCTGCGGCGTCACCCTGGCCACCGCGCATCATGTAGACCAACGCGGCACCCAGGCTTCCGATGATGGCAACGAACGCCACAATGACCAGATATTTCATCTCCCGGATTATCGGTGCCTCGCGCACCTGGTGCTGAACCCATGCCGCGTTCCCGCATGCGCTTCTGGATCGTCACCGCCGCCACGGCCTTCACCATGGCGGTCACAGCCTCGCTGGGTCTGTGGCAGCTGGATCGTGCGGGTCAGAAGCTGGCGCTGCAGGCCCAGATCACCGACCGCAGTGGCCTGTCTGCCTGGGGCAATGCCGATCTGTTGCAAGCCGCAGACCCGAGGACCGGTGTGCATCGACCGGTGGATCTGGTGGGTGAATGGGTGCCGAATGCCAGCGTGTTCCTGGACAACCGACAGATGAACACCCGTGTGGGCTTTTTCCTGGTCACGCCTCTCCGGCTGCAGGGCAGCGAGCGCGTGGTGCTGGTGCAGCGCGGCTGGGTGCCGCGCGATTTCACCGACCGCACCCGCGTGCCCAACGTTCCAACGCCCACTGGCACGGTGCGCCTGCAGGGACGCTTGGCCCCGCCCCCGGGCAAGCTATACGAGCTGGGTGAGGCGGGCGCAGGCCCGATCCGGCAAAATATCGACCTCGCGGCGTTCGCGCGTGAAACCGGCCTGTCGCCGCTGGACGTTTCGGTCCTGCAATCCGGTGATGCCTCCGATGGCCTGTTGCGCGAGTGGCCGCAAGTGGCCCTGGATGTGAGCAAGCACCACGGTTACGCCTTCCAATGGTTCGCCCTGTGTTCCCTCGCGGGCATCCTCTTTGTCTGGTTCCAGATCCTATCCCCCCGCCGAAAGCGCAGACCCGATGGCACAGACGCCCGATGAACCCCTGACCATGACCGTGCACAGCCTGCCCCGCCTGGATGAGGCCGGCGCCCAGGCGGTGGCCAGCACGCGTGCTGGCCGCTGGAAACTGCTGGGCCTCATGCTGGTGTGCGCCGCGCCGGTGATTGCCTCGTACTTCACCTATTACGTCATCCGTCCGGAAGGCCGGCGCAACTACGGCGAACTCATCGATCCGCAACGCCCACTGCCCAACTGGAGTGGCACCAACGCGCAGGGCCAGCAGGTGCCGCTGACGTCGTTGAAAGACCAGTGGTTGCTGGTCAGCGTGGCCGACAGCGCTTGCGCCGAGGCCTGCCAGCAACACCTGTACCTGCAACGCCAGTTGCGCGAGACGCTCGGCCGCGAGAAGGATCGTCTCGACTGGGTGTGGCTGCGCACCGGGGACACCATGCTCTCCGAGCCGCTGAAGCAGGCCACCGCTGCCGCGCAGGTGCTGCATGTGGATGCGCAGGCACTGGGCACGTGGCTCCAGCCTGCGCCGGGCCAGAAGATCGAGGACCACCTGTATGTGGTCGATCCGCTGGGCAACTGGATGATGCGGTTTCCAGCCAACCTCGATCCCGCGCAAGCCAAGCGCGATCTCGACCGCTTGCTGAGAGCGTCCGCCTTCTGGGATAAAGAAGGCAGGCAAAACTGACATGGACGCGCAACCCCTGTACGACCTCGCGCCCGTCGCCCGCCTCATGCTCCTGGGCGTGGTGATCGCGCTCGGGCCGCTGGCCTGGGTGTGGCTGCGCAACCGCCATGCGCCGCCCGCGCACCGCCTGCGCGTGCTCACGCTTGTCACGCTGTTCCTGACCTTCGATCTGGTGCTCTTTGGCGCCTTCACGCGCCTCACCGACTCGGGCCTGGGCTGTCCCGACTGGCCGGGGTGCTACGGCAGCGCGAGCCCGGTGGGTGCAAGCGCCTCCATCGCGGCGGCGCAGCAGGCCATGCCCACGGGGCCGGTCACCTTCTCCAAGGCCTGGGTCGAAATGATCCACCGCTACCTCGCCACTGCGGTGGGCGTGCTCATCCTGGTGCTGGCGCTGGTGAGCTGGATCGAGCGTCGCCGCCTCGCGGTGTCTTTTGTGTGGCCGCTGGTGACGCTGGTGTGGGTGTGCCTGCAGGGCGCGTTTGGTGCGCTCACCGTCACCATGAAACTCTTTCCGGCCATCGTGACCCTGCACCTGCTGGGCGGCATGGCCCTGCTGGCGCTGCTGCGGGCGCAGTCGGTGAGCTATTCGCTGGCGGAGCCGGGCAGCAAGGGGCCTGTGGCATTGCGCGGCCGGTTGCGCCTGGCGCTGGGTCTGGTCACTGCCTTGCTCTGGGCACAGATTGCGCTGGGTGGCTGGGTCAGCACCAACTACGCTGTGCTGGCCTGCAGCGAGTTTCCCACCTGTCAGGGCAGCTGGTGGCCTGTCATGAACTTCAGCGACGGCTTCACGCTCTGGCGAGAGCTCGGCCAGAACCGCGCAGGCGACGCCATCGCCTTTCCTGCGCTCACCGCCATTCACTACGTTCACCGCCTCATGGCCTACGCCGTGCTCGCCGCCATGATCTGGCTGGGCTGGCGTCTCCTGCGCGAGCCGGACCTGCGTGGCACTGCGCAGGCGTTGCTGTTGCTTGCCGCGTGGCAGTTCGCCAGCGGACTCACCAACGTGGTGCTGGACTGGCCCTTGCTGGCCGCCGTGGGCCACACGGGTGGCGCCGCGGCGCTGGTGATTGTGCTCACCGGCGCCATGGCGGGTACTCGCCGCGCCCGTCAGCCCGAGGCCTCCTCCGTGGGTTCGTCTCCCCTGCATTTCTCCCGGCCCACCTCATGACCGCTGCGTCCACCCCTCCTGTTGCCTTGCCCTTGCCCTCGGTCTGGCGCCAGTACCACGCGCTCACCAAGCCGCGCGTGATCCAGCTCATCGTGTTCTGTGCACTGATCGGCATGGTGCTGGCGGTGCCCGGCACACCGAGCTGGGCGCAGGTGCAGCTGGCGGCCATTGCCTGCTTCGGCATCTGGCTGGTGGCGGGCGCGGCAGCGGCCTTCAACTGCGTGGTCGAACAGCACATCGACGCGAAGATGAAACGCACCGCCTGGCGCCCCACCGCCAAAGGCGAACTCACCAACTTCAAGACGCTGAGCTTCTCCGCCGTGCTGTGCGCCGCAGGCTCCGCCGTGCTGTATTACTGGGTCAATCCACTCACCATGTGGCTGACCTTCGCCACCTTCGTGGGTTACGCCGTGGTCTACACCGTGATCTTGAAGCCGCTGACGCCGCAGAACATCGTGATTGGCGGGGCTTCGGGCGCCATGCCGCCTGTGCTCGGCTGGGCCGCCATGACCGGCGTGGTCGCTCCCGAGGCGCTGATCCTGTTCCTCATCATCTTCCTCTGGACACCGCCCCATTTCTGGGCGCTGGCGCTCTACCGTGTGGAGGACTACCGCAAATCCGGCCTGCCCATGCTGCCGGTCACGCACGGCTCGGAGTTCACGCGGCTGCAGATCCTGCTCTACACGGTGGTGCTGTTTGCCGCTTGCCTCATGCCCTTCGTGATGCGCATGAGCGGCTGGATCTACCTTGCCGCCGCCATTGTGCTGAGCATCGGCTTCTGTGGCTACGCCTTTGCGCTCTGGCGCAACTACTCCGATGCGCTGGCCCGCAAGACGTTTCGCTTTTCCCTGATCCACCTCTCGTTGTTATTCGCCGCCTTGCTGGTGGACCACTACATCTGACGTCATGACGCCTTCGCACTTTCAACGCCGCCAACTCCTGCTCGCCTCGCTCGGTTGCGCCGGCCTGCTGCTCGCAGGCTGCTCCGACGACGTGGCCGAGTCTTTCGCCGCCATCGACATCACCGGCGCCGACTACGCCACCGGCTTCTCACTCACCGACCACAACGGCCAGGCGCGCACGCTGGCCGACTTCAAGGGCAAGGTGGTGGTGATCTTTTTCGGCTTCACCCAATGCCCTGACGTGTGCCCCACTTCTCTCAGCGAACTGGCCGAGGTCAAGCGCCTGCTGGGGTCCGATGGCGATCGCCTGCAAGGGCTGTTCATCAGCGTCGACCCGGAACGCGACACGCCGGAGATCATGAAGCAGTACATGGCCAGTTTCGACCCCACGTTCCTGGCCCTGTACGCCGCGCCCGACGCGCTGGCCGAGCTGGCGAAGAGCTACAAGGTCTATTACAAAAAGGTGGATGGCCCCACGCCCACCAGCTACACCATGGACCACTCGGCCGGCAGCTACGTGTACGACACGCAAGGCCGCATCCGCCTGTACCACCGCTATGGCAGCGGTGCCGCTGCGCTGGCGGGCGACGTGAAGAAGCTGCTGGCGCAGTCCTAAGGCCGGTCTAAGTCGACCCCGGCACCATCCACCCATGAGGCTGCTGCTGGTTGAAGACGACACCATGATCGGCGAGGCCGTGCTCGACCTGCTGCGCGCCGAGCACTACGCGGTGGATTGGGTGCGAGATGGCGAAATGGCCGGCACAGCGGCGAGATCCCTCCAGTACGACCTGGTGCTGCTCGACCTGGGCCTGCCGCGCCGCGATGGTCTGGAGGTGCTGCGCGAGCTGCGCGCGCGCAAGGATCGCGTGCCGGTGCTGATCGCCACCGCGCGCGATTCGGTTGAGCAGCGCGTGCAGGGTCTCGATGCCGGTGCGGACGACTACATTCTCAAACCCTACGACATGGACGAGCTGCTGGCGCGCATTCGCGCCTTGCTGCGCCGCGCTTCGGGCCGCGCCGAGCCGGTCTACGAGCACATGGGTGTGAGCATCAACACCGCCACGCGCGAGGTGAGTGCGCAAGGGAAACCGGTGGTGCTCTCGGCGCGAGAATGGGCCGTGCTCGAACCGCTCATTGCGCGCCCGGGCCTGGTGCTTTCGCGAGAACAGCTTGAGGAAAAACTCTACGGCTGGAAGGACGACGTGAGCAGCAACGCGGTCGAGGTCTACATCCACGGCGTGCGCAAGAAGCTCGGCGCCGGCCTGATCGTGAACGTGCGCGGTGTGGGTTACATGGTGCCCAAGGGCAGCTGAACATGCGCGGCGTGTCCACCCGTTCTTTGCGCACCCGCCTGCTGGGGCTCTTGCTGCTGGCCATCGTGGGCGCGGCCTGCCTGCAGGCGGCCATCGTCTACCGCCAGGCCCGAGCCGAGGCCGATGGCATTTTCGACTACCACATGGAGCAGATGGCGCAGGCCCTGCGCGCCGGCGTGCCCTTGCCAGGGCTGGGTCTGCCGGGCCAGGAACCGATGCCGCAGGAGAGCTTCGATTTTTTTGTGCAGGTCTGGACACACGATGGCCTGCGCGTGTTCCAGTCCGGAACAGGCGCCGACCTGCCGCAGCGCGCGGTGCTGGGTTTCTCGAACATCGAGGTCGATGGCAAGCCTTACCGCGTGTATTCGATGCGGGCGCGATCGCAGGTGATCCAGGTGGCGCAGGACATGCGACCGCGCCAGACCATGGCGCGCAACCTGGCCTGGCGCACGGTGTGGCCCATCGCCTGGATGGCCCCGCTGCTGATGCTGGTGGCCTGGTGGGTGGTAAGTGCTTCGCTGGCACCGGTGGCGCGCGTGCAGCGCCAGCTTGCCCTGCGCGATGCCGATGCGCTCACGGAGGTGGGCGAAGAAGGCTTGCCAGACGAAGTGCGTCCGCTGGTGCACGAACTCAACCTGTTGCTGGGTCGCGTTCGCCACGCCTTCGATGCCCAGAAGCACTTTGTGGCCGAAGCGGCCCATGAACTTCGCTCGCCGCTGGCGGCGTTGCGACTGCAGGCGCAAAGCTTGCAGCGAGCGCGGGACGATGCCACGCGCGACCTCGCGGTGGAGCGTCTGCTGGCCGGCATCGACCGCGCTACCCGCCTCGTGGAGCAGTTGCTGGTGCTGGCGCGCCAGCAGGCGCACCGACTGGAGGAAGCACCGGCCCAATCGCTCTCGCTGGCGGCTGTGGCAGCCCAGGTGGTGGCCGACGCCGCGCCGCTGGCTGCGGCCAGACGTATCGACCTGGGTTTGAGTGAAAACGATCCCGCGCTGGTGATGGGGCATGCCGAGCCGCTGCGCATTCTGCTGGCCAATCTGGTGGACAACGCCGTGAAGTACACGCCTGAAGGCGGCACCATTGATGTGGCGGTGCGGCGCGAGGGCTCGCAACTGGTGCTGACGATCGATGACAGCGGCCCGGGTATCGACGAACCCGACCGTGCCCGCGTGCTCGACCACTTCTACCGCGTGCCCGGCAGCACCGCCACTGGCAGTGGCCTGGGGCTAGCCATCGCCAATGCCATTGCGCAGTTGCATGGCAGCAAGCTGATGCTGGAGCGGTCGCCCCGACTCGGAGGCTTGCGCATCGGTCTGCGCTTGCCCGTGCTCACCGCCTAAGACTGGTCTAACTCTGCAGGCCCAAAGTAGCGACATGTTCAACCTGTCCCTGCTGAAGGAGCCTTCATGAAAACCTTGTCACTCACCGCCTCGCGTCTGGTGCTTTCGCTGGCGGCGGCCGGCATTGTGGGCGGTGCCAGCGTTGGCCTGGCGACGGGCTACCACGCCAACGCCGCCGTGCCTGCCGTTGCAGTGCCGTCACCGGCGGTGGCCTCGGTCGCCATGCCCGACTTCGCGCAGATCGCACAGCGCCACGGCGCGGCCGTGGTCAACATCAGCGTGATCGGCAAGGCGGGCGCAGACGAAGAGCCACAAGCCACCGCCCGTCGCGCACCCGGCATCGATCCCGACGACCCGTTCTTTGAATTCTTCAAGCGTTTTCAGGCGCCCGATGCGCCTGGTGGTGGCGGGCGCCAGATGCCCGCGCGCGGTCAGGGCTCGGGTTTCATCATCAGCGCCGATGGCCTGGTGCTGACCAACGCGCACGTGGTGAAGAACGCCGAACGCGTCACCGTCAAGCTGACCGACCGGCGCGAGTTCGTGGCCAAGGTGCTGGGCAGCGATCCCCGGACCGACGTGGCGGTGCTGCGCATCGAGGCGAAAGATCTGCCGGTGGTGCCGCTGGGCAGCGCGCGCGACCTGCAGGTGGGTGAATGGGTGCTGGCGATTGGCTCACCGTTCGGTTTCGAAAACAGCGTGACGGCGGGTGTGGTCAGTGCCAAGGGACGTTCACTGCCCGACGACAGCTTCGTGCCCTTCATCCAGACCGACGTGGCGGTCAACCCGGGCAATTCGGGTGGCCCTCTGTTCAACTCGCGCGGCCAGGTGGTGGGCATCAACTCGCAGATCTACAGCCACACCGGCGGTTACCAGGGCCTGTCCTTCGCCATTCCCATGGAAACCGTGCTGCAGGTGAAAGACCAGATCGTGGCCCACGGCAAGGCCCGTCATGCGCGGCTCGGTGTGGCGGTGCAGGAGATCAACCAGACCCTGGCCGAGTCCTTCAAGCTCGACACGCCGGAAGGGGCGCTGGTCTCCAGCGTGGAGCGCGGCGGCCCGGCAGACAAGGCGGGTCTCCAGGTGGGCGACGTGATTCGCAAGGTGAACGGCCAGACCATCGTGGGCTCGGGCGACCTGCCGGCCCTCATTGGCCAGACCGCGCCGGGCGCAGAAGTGCGGCTGGATGTGTGGCGTGAAGGCAAGGCCGTGGCGATGAACGCGAAACTCGGGGATGCCGCGGACAAAGCCGTGAAGGCGGCGCGCGCCGACACCCCGGCTGACCAGGGCCGCTTGGGCCTGGCCTTGCGTCCGCTGGCACCACAGGAGCGGCGGGAAGCGGGTGTGGAGGGTGGCCTGCTGGTGGAAGACGCCCGGGGCCCCGCTGGGCTGGCCGGCGTGCAGCAGGGCGATGTGCTGCTCGCCGTCAATGGTGAGAAAGTGCAGAGCGTGGATCAGGTGCGCGCGCTGCTCGGCAAGTCCAGCAAATCGCTGGCTCTGCTGATCCAGCGCGATGGTGAGCAGATCTTCGTGCCGGTGCGTCTGGGCTGAGTCAGTCGACCTTTGCGCCCGAGAGCTTGACCATGCGCTCGTACTTGACGCGCTCGCGCTTCATGAAGTCGTCGAACTGCTCGGGCGTGCTGGGCGCGGGTTCGGCCAGCAGCAGCGCGAAGCGCGCCTTCACATCGGGCGAGTTCAGCGCGGCATTGAAAGCCGCGTTGAGCTTTCGCACGGTCTCGGCTGGCGTGCCGGCCGGAGCGATCAGGCCCCACCAGGTGTCGATCTCGAAACCGGGCAGGGTGGCGGCAACGGTGGGCACATCGGGCATCACGGCCGTGCGCTGCGGCGTGGTCACGGCCAGCGCCTTGAGCTTGCCCGAGCGGATGTTGGCCGCAGCGGTCGCGAGGTTGTCGAAGTTGAAATCCACCTGGCCCGAGAGCAGACCGAGCTGTGCCGGGTTGCCGCCGTTGTAAGGAATGTGCACCGCGAAGATGCCGGCCTGGTTCTTGAACAGCTCGCCAGCCAGGTGGCCCGCGCTGCCGTTGCCGCCGGAGCCGTAGTTGAGCTTGCCGGGGTTGGCCTTGCCGTACGCGATGAGGTCGGCCACGGAGTTGACCTTCAGGCGCGCTGCGGTTTCGGCGTTCATGACCAGCACGTTGGGCACGCGCAGCATCTGGGTGATGGCGGCAAAGTCTTTGGCCGGGTCGTAGGGCAGTTGTTTGAACAGCCAGGGGTTGATGCCGTGCGAGGCCGTGGTGGCAATGCCCAGCGTGAGGCCGTCCGCTGGCGCCTTGGCCACCGCGCTCACGCCGATGTTGCCGCCCGCACCCGGGCGGTTCTCCACGATCACCGTGCCCAGTGTGCCCTTGACAGCCTCCGCGAGGACGCGCGCGGTCACGTCGATGGGACCACCGGCGGCGAACGGCACGACGATGCGCGTGGGAGCGGCCTGTGCCCAGCTGACGCTGGGCGCGGTGAGGCTGGCGGCGGCCAGAACAGCAATGGCTTGTCGGCGGTTGGTCATGTCGTTGTCTCCTGGGGTCTTGGAAAAATCACGCCACCTTGTCGGCCGCGCTGGTGAAGGAATCGGCGAAGAAGCATTCGTCGGGCAGGCCGGCCAAGGCCACGTAGTCGCGATGTGCCGACTCCACCACGATGGGCGCACCACACGCGTACACCTCATGGCCTGAGAGATCGGGGAAGTCCTGCAGCACGGCCTGGTGGACGAAGCCGGTGCGGCCTGTCCACGCGTCTTCGGGCAGCGCATCGGACACCACGGGCACATAGCGCAGGTTGGGCATCTCGGCCAGGCGCGCCTGGATCCAGGCATCCTGGTAGAGATCGGTCGGCCTGCGGCCACCCCAGTACAGCGTGGCGGCACGCTCGATGCCCTTGTGCAACATGTGCTCAATCACCGCCTTGATCGGCGCGAACCCGGTGCCCGAGGCCAGGAACACGATTGGCTTCTCGCTGTCTTCGCGCAGGAAGAAGCTGCCGTACGGCCCTTCGATGCGCAGGATGTCCTTTTCCTTCATGGCGCTGAACACATGGTCGGTGAACTTGCCACCCGGCATGTGGCGCAGGTGCAGTTCCAGCCCCGGCTGTGTGGCCTGCAGGTGCGGCGCGTTGGCCATGGAGTAGCTGCGGCGGTCGCCGTCGCGCAGCAGGAATTCGACGTACTGGCCAGCGTGGTACTGGAACACGTCGCTCGCGGGCAGTTGCAGCCGCAGCACGATCACGTCGTGCGAAGCGCGCTCCAGCGAATTCACGCGCACCGGCATTTTCTTGATCGAGAAGGCGCCGGCTTCGGTCACCTGGCGCGATTCAAGCACCACATCGCTGTGGGCCACGCCACAGCAGGTGAGCACGTAGCCTGCGGCTTCTTCATCGGCGCTGAGGGCCTTGCTCTGGTGCGGGCCGTGCACCACGTGGCCCGAGACCAGCTTGCATTTGCAGGAGCCACAAGCCCCGTCCTTGCAGCCGTAGGGCAGGCCGATGCCCTGGCGGATGCCGGCCGCCAGCATGGCTTCGTCGGGTTCGGCTGCGAACTGGCGCCCACTGGGCTGCACGGTGATCTGGAATGTCATACTGGCGATCTGGTCTTTGAACGGCCCGCGCGCATGGTGCGCTCGCGGCAATCGGGCATTGTCTCAAATTCGGATTTCGCATGAGCCTCCTGGGCGCATTGCCCGCGCGCTTCCGGCGTGAGCGGGTTCTGATCATTGGTTGCGGCGACGTCGGCACACGCGCCGCGCGCCTGCTTGCGCCAGCGCGGCGCGCTCGCGTGATCGCACTCACTTCCAGTCCCGAACGGGTGACCGCTCTGCGCCAGATCGGCATCACACCGCTGCAAGGGGATCTGGACGACGCTCGTGCCCTGCGCCGCCTGGCCGGTATCGCCACCCGCGTGTTGCACCTCGCGCCGCCCCCTTCGGGCGAAACCACCGACTGGCGCCTCGATCCGCGAATCCGCGCCCTGGTGCGTGCCCTGGTGCAGCGCTCGTTGCCTGCTGCGCTGGTGTACGGCTCCACCAGTGGCGTGTATGGCGACGCGCAAGGCCGCTGGGTGAGCGAGGCGACGCCCGCGCGCCCGATGACGCCGCGCGCCTGGCGCCGGGTGGACGCCGAAGCCACGGTGCACTGGCTGGGCCGCGCCACCGGCGTGCGCACCACGGTGCTGCGCATCCCCGGCATCTACGCACCCGATCGGGCAGGTGGCACGCCGCGCGAGCGCCTGCAGCGCGGCACCCCCGTGTTGCGCGCCGAGGACGACGTCTACACCAACCACATCCACGCCGATGATCTGGCGCGCGCCTGTGTGCTGGCACTCTGGCGCGGCCGCACGCAGCGTAACGTCAACGTGGTCGACGACACCGACCTCAAGATGGGCGACTACTTCGACTTCGCAGCCGATCTGTATGGTCTGCCCCGGCCCCAGCGCATCGCGCGCGACGCGGCGGGCGATCTGTTGCCGCTGTCCCTGTTGAGCTTCATGGGCGAGTCGCGCCGACTGCGCAACGACCGCATGAAGCACGAACTGCGGCTGCGGCTGCGCTACCCGACGGTGGCACAGGGGCTGAGCCTTGAGGCCCCTGAGCGGGCATGAAAAAAGCCGTGCAGTAGAACTGCACGGCTTCGTATCTGGTGCCCGGGGTCGGAATCGAACCGACACTCCTTTCGGAACCGGATTTTGAGTCCGGCGCGTCTACCAATTTCACCACCCGGGCTGCTCGGAACGGCGACCGGAAATTATGGCACAGTGACGCCATGAATTACCCGACGATTGAAGACGCCATCGGCAACACGCCCCTGGTGGTATTGCAGCGCATCGGCGCTGCGCAGAACGCCTCGCGCGGCAACGTGATTCTGGGCAAGCTGGAGGGCAACAACCCGGCCGGTTCGGTGAAGGACCGGCCTGCGGTGTCGATGATCAAGCGCGCAGAAGAGCGCGGCGACATCAAGCCCGGCGACACGTTGATCGAAGCCACGTCCGGCAACACCGGCATTGCGCTGGCCATGGCTGCGGCCATCAAGGGCTACCGCATGGTTTTGATCATGCCGGAAGACCTGTCCATCGAGCGCGCGCAGACCATGAAGGCTTTCGGGGCCGAACTCATCCTCACACCCAAGAGCGGCGGCATGGAGTCGGCGCGCGATCTGGCCGAGCGCATGCAGGCCGAAGGCAAGGGTCGCGTGCTCGATCAGTTCGCCAACGAAGACAATCCGCGCGTGCACTACGAAACCACCGGACCGGAAATCTGGGCACAGACCGGCGGACGCATCACGCATTTCGTGAGTGCCATGGGCACCACCGGCACCATCACCGGCGTCTCCCGCTTCCTGAAGGAAAAGAACCCGGCCCTGCGAATCATCGGCGCGCAGCCCAGCGAGGGGTCGCGCATTCCGGGTATCCGAAAATGGCCGGTGGAGTACCTGCCGAAAATCTACGACCCGAGCCGGGTGGACGAACTGGTCTATGTGGATCAGTCCGATGCCGAAGAGATGTGCCGCCAGCTCGCGCGTGAAGAAGGCATTTTTGGCGGCATTTCGGCGGCCGGCGCCTGCTGGGTGGCGCAGCAGATTGCGCGCCAGGTCGAGAACGCCACCATCGTCTTCATCGTGTGCGACCGGGGTGACCGCTACCTGTCGACCGGCGTTTTTCCGGCATGAGGCGCTGCCGATCATGAGCAGCGAATACCGCTTCTGCCCGAGCTGCGCCACACCGCTTGAACTGCTCGGCCTGCAGGAAGACAGCGGCCTGGTGGAGCGCATGCGCTGCCCGGCCTGTGGCTTCACGCATTGGAACAATCCCACACCGGTGCTCGCGGCCATCGTCGAGCTCGACGGCCGGATCCTGCTGGCGCGCAACGCGGCCTGGCCGCGGCCAGACATGTTCGGCCTCATCACCGGTTTCATGGAAGCGGGCGAAACGCCCGAAGAGGGCATTCGGCGGGAGATCGCCGAAGAGACCACCCTGGTGGTGGACGAACTCTCGCTTGTGGCGGTGCACGATTTCCAGCGCATGAACCAGGTCATCATCACCTACCACGCCCGCGTGCACGGCGACGTGAAGCTCTCGCCGGAGCTGGTGGAGTACAGGCTTTTGCCACCTGAGCAGGTGCTCTGCTGGCGCGCCGGCACCGGGCTGGCACTGGCGCAGTGGCTGCGCGCGCGCGGCATTGAACCCGGGTTTCGGGACGATCCGCCACGCCCGGGCGCCGCAAGTCCGGCGGCTTGAACCGGTCAGCGGGCGCATGGGGGCAGCGCTGGCTGCAGCGGCCGTGCGCCCGGCTTAGAATGTCAAGAACCCAGGAATACCCCCCCATGAATGCTGATCGAGAACTCGACGCGCGCGGTCTGAACTGTCCGCTGCCCATCCTGAAGGCGAAGAAAGCCCTGGCCGACATGCACAGCGGCCAGACGCTAAAGGTGATTTCCACCGATGCCGGCTCGGTGCGCGATTTCCAGGCCTTTGCCAAACAGACCGGCAACGTGCTGCTGGAGCAGGCCACTCTCGGTGGCGACCACATCAGCGTGCTCAAGCGTCGCTGATCGGCCATTCACCTCCCCTCAACGACCTCCAACCCGCCCTGCACCATGGAAGTCCTGCTCCTTGATCCGCTTGTGCCCGAGGCGCTGGCCTGGCTGCAGGAACGCCATGAGGTGAGTTTCCGCCCGGAACTGGCCGACGACCTGCCGGAATTGCGCAAGAGCACCTACAAGTCGCGCGCCATCGTGCTGCCGCCGCATGTGGTGGTTTCGCACGAATTCCTCGATTTCGCGCCCAAGCTCGAAATCGTGGCGCGCATGCAGATCTCCAGCGACAACACCGATCTGGATGCCTGCGCACGGCGCAACGTGCGTGTGTTGCAGGCGCGCAGCGCCACGGTGCGCTCCAATGCCGAGTACCTGCTGTATGGCCTGCTCATGCTGTACCGCCGCGGCATGATCAGCGCGCTGCTGGGTCGCAAGATTTCGCAGGTGCGCATGGGTCGCGAGCTTTCAGGCAGCACCGTGGGTCTGCTGGGTCTTGCCCCTGTGGCGCACACGCTGGCGCCCATGCTGCGCAGCCTGGGCGTGCGCTTGCTGGGCTACGACCCGGCGGTGCACCATGCCGCCGACATCTGGGACAAGCTCAAGGTTGAACCCGTTTCGCTGCAGGAGCTGCTGAACCACTCGGACGCGATCTCGCTGCAGATGGTGTACGCCTCGCGCTTCAAGGGCTGGATCAACGAGCGCCTGCTCAACCACTGCAAGCCGGGCCAGTTGTGGGTGGGTGTGAGCCGCAGTTCGCTGTTCGACGCCGAGGCGCTGGCGCTGGCCCTGTGCGATGGCCGGATCGACGCCTGCCTGCTCGATGGCGCCAACCCGCAGTTCGCGGCAGAAGGCACGCCGCTGCACGGCATACCCAACCTGCACCTCACGCCGCGCCTGGGTTCGCACACCCGGGAAGCCAAGCTGCGCGCCAGCTGGTATGTGGCGCACCGCATCCACGAGACGCTGTCACCGGGTGCGGCCGCGCATGCCGAGAACCGCGTGAGCGATTTCTCGGTGCTCGACAGCCTGGACTACCAGGAGCCGGGTGATCCGCAGACGGTCACGCCGTCACAGTGGAGCTCCATCGCTCTTCATAGGAACTGACTACCCCCTGCGCCGCTTCGCGGCTCCCCCCTGGAAGGGGGCGACACCTGGAGCCGGCGGAGCCGGACCCTCGGTGTCTCTGGTTTACAGGCGCTGAAGCTGTTCGCGCACCTTGACCAGCGTGGCTGAAAAGTCGGCCACCCGCTTCTTCTCCTGATCGATCACCGCCGGCGGTGCTTTGGCCACGAAGGCTTCGTTGCCGAGCTTGGCGGTGGCCTTGGCGATCTCGCCTTCCAGACGGGCAGCTTCCTTCCCCAGGCGAGCCTTCTCGGCCGCCAGGTCAATCTCCATGAACAGGCACAGGCGGGCGTCACCCACCATGGCGACCGGTGCGGCCTGCGCGGCGTCGGCCCAGGCGGCTGCATCGTCGAACACGCGCACCTCGCTCAACTTGGCCAGCGCTTGCAGCACCGGGCCAGCGGCGCGCATGAAGTCAGCGTCGCCCGAGACATAGAGCGGCAAACGCGTGGCGGGTGAGACGTTCATTTCGCCGCGAAGCGTGCGGCAGGCATCCACCAGCGACTTGAGTTTGGCCACGTGGGCAATCGCCGTTTCGTCGATCTTGCTGGGCTGGCTCTCGGGGTAGCGCGCCACGCTCACCGTGGGGCCGGGCAAACCGGCCACGGGCGCCACCTTCTGCCACAGCTCTTCGGTGATGAACGGAATGATGGGGTGGGCGAGCCGCAGGATGGCTTCGAGCGTGCGAATCAGCGTGCGGCGCGTGGCGCGCTGTTGCGACGCGTCGCCGGTCTGAATCTGCACCTTGGCGATCTCCAGGTACCAGTCGCAGAACTCGTTCCAGACAAAGTCGTAGAGCGTGTTGGCCACGTTGTCGAGCCGGTATTCGGCGAAGCCCTTGGCCACCTCGGCCTCGACCTTCTGCAGCACCGAGCTGATCCAGCGGTCGGCCTGGCTGAAGTGCATGTAGTTGTGGAACGGACCGCCCGGCTCGCATTCGGCCTTGGTGTGCTCTTTCAGGCCGCAGTCCTGGCCCTCGCAGTTCATCAGCGTGAAGCGCGTGGCGTTCCAGAGCTTGTTGCAGAAGTTGCGGTAGCCCTCGCAGCGCTTGGAATCGAAGTTGATGCTGCGGCCCAGCGAGGCCAGCGCGGCGAAGGTGAAACGCAGCGCGTCGGCACCGTAGGCTGGAATGCCCTCGGGGAATTCCTTCTCGGTGTCCTTGCGCACCTTGGGCGCGGTCTCGGGCTTGCGCAGGCCGGTGGTGCGCTTCTCCAGCAGTGGCGCCAGCGAGATGCCGTCGATCAGATCGACCGGGTCGAGCACATTGCCTTCGCTCTTGCTCATCTTGCGGCCCTGCGCGTCGCGCACCAGGCCGTGGATGTAGACGTGTTTGAACGGCACGCGGCCGGTGAAGTGCGTGGTCATCATGATCATCCTGGCCACCCAGAAGAAGATGATGTCGTAGCCTGTAACGAGCACGCTGCTGGGGAGATAGAGGTTGTAGTCCTCGGTCTCTCCGTCTTTCTGGTTCGGCCAGCCCATGGTGCTGAAAGGCACGAGGGCCGACGAATACCAGGTGTCGAGCACATCGGGGTCGCGCGTGAGCGTCTGGCCCGGGGCCTTGGCCTGCGCTTCGGCTTCGTTGCGCGCCACGATCACGTTGCCGGCTTCGTCGTACCACGCGGGAATCTGGTGGCCCCACCAGAGCTGGCGGCTGATGCACCAGTCCTGGATGTTGTTCATCCACTGGTTGTAGGTGTTGACCCAGTTCTCCGGCACAAAGGTGACTTCGCCAGACTGCACGGCGGCAATCGCCTTTTCGGCGATCGACGTACCGCTGGTGTTCTGCTCGTTGCCTTTGGACTGCATGGCCACGAACCACTGGTCGGTGAGCATGGGCTCCACCACCTGACCGGTGCGCGCGCAGCGCGGCACCATGAGCTTGTGCTTCTTGGTTTCCACCAGCAAGCCAGCGGCTTCCAGGTCGGCCACCACCGCCTTGCGGGCCACGAAGCGGTCCATGCCCTGGTATTTTTCGGGCGCGTTTTCATTGATGGCCGCATCGAGCGTGAGCACGCCGATGATGGGCAGCTGGTGGCGCTGGCCCACCGCGTAGTCGTTGGTGTCGTGCGCCGGCGTGACCTTCACCACGCCGGTGCCGAATTCGCGGTCCACATAGGCATCGGCAATCACGGGAATGTCGCGGTCGCACAGCGGCAGCTTCACGGTTTTGCCGATGAGCGCGGTGTAGCGCTCGTCTTCGGGGTGCACCATCACCGCCACGTCGCCCAGCATGGTCTCGGGGCGGGTGGTGGCCACGGTGAGCGACCCGCTGCCGTCGGTGAGTGGGTAGGCGATGTGCCAGAGGAAACCATCTTCCTCCTCGCTTTCCACTTCGAGGTCGGACACGGCCGTCTTGAGCACCGGGTCCCAGTTCACCAGGCGTTTGCCGCGGTAGATCAGACCTTGCTCGTACAGGCGCACGAAGGTTTCGGTGACGATGGTCGAGAGCTTCTCGTCCATGGTGAAGTATTCGCGGCTCCAGTCCACCGTGTCGCCCATGCGGCGCATCTGCGTGGTGATGGTGTTGCCGCTCTGTTCCTTCCACTCCCACACTTTGGCCACGAAGTTCTTGCGCGCTTCGGCCGGCGTGGGTCCCATGTCGTGGCGGCTGATGCCTTGCGCCTGCAGCTGGCGCTCCACCACGATCTGGGTGGCAATGCCCGCGTGGTCTGTGCCGGGCACCCAGACCGTGTTCGCACCCGCCATGCGGTGGTAGCGGGTGAGGCTGTCCATGATGGTCTGGTTGAACGCATGGCCCATGTGCAGCGTGCCGGTGACGTTCGGCGGCGGCAACTGAATGGAGAACGAAGGCGCGCCCGCCTTGGGTGCGCCCGTGCCCCGAAAACCCGCCACGCCCACGCCGCGCTGTTCCCATTCCGGGCCCCAGCGGGCTTCGATGGGGGCGGGTTCGAACGATTTGGCCAGGGATTGCAGGCCAGGCTGGTTCAGGGTGTCGGTCATGGGGCGCGCCAGAATGGAAACGGCATCCCGCAGGATGCCGTCAGGGAGAACAGGGGAGCCGTCGATTCTATCGTTGCGCTGCTGCGGCGATGCATTCGCGCAGCACGCGCTCATCGCCGATCTGGTTGGCCAGCAGCAGGATCAGGCGGGCGTTGAAGAGCTCGGCTTCGTCGCGACTCAGGCCGGCCTGCGCGTCGAGCAGTTGCTCGTAGAACGCGTCGGGGTCCTGGAACTGGGGTGTCGTCTTCATGGGGTGTCTCCTCGCAGGCCCAGCGAACGTTCGATGGCCTCGACCAGGCCGCCGTTGATGGCGTCTCCGCTCGCGGCGAGATAACCGTCGGGTCGCAGCAGCGCCCAGCCGTGGCCGGACATCTGGCAGGCACCTTGCAGCTGGCCTTCGGAGTCAAGCACATGTTCCGCTGCCTGCGGTGCAGACCGGGCATCGACCACCTGCACGCTGCGAACTGGCGCGGTCGCGGCCAGTCGGCGCAGGCGCTGCAGCCCGGTGTGGCTCGGTTCGCCAAACACCAGCAGCAGCAGGTCGCCCGCCGCCCAGTCCAGCAGGTCATTCACCTTGCCAGGCTGGCCGTCAGCCCAGGCGAAGTGCACGTTTTGTACCGACTGACCGGCCGCGCTCCCGGGCGCGTAGCTGCAGACGGACGACCGGCTGTATGGGTTGGCCACCGCCATGCGACCCGTGTTGATGAGGCTGCGCGCGAACGGGTATTGCTTGGCCAGGCCGATGGCGGCCTGGCGGAACAGCCGCTCGCTGCCATCGGCAGGGCGCAGGAAACGCGCGGTGCGGTTGGTGACGTTCACGTTCTGTTGCGCGGCCTCCAGCCGCTCCTGGTTGTAACTCTCCAGCAGCGCGGGCGCAGCCTTGCCACGCAACACGGCGGCCAGCTTCCAGGCCAGGTTGTCGGCATCGGCCACGCCGGTGTTGCCGCCACGCGCACCAAAGGGGCTGACCACCTTGGCCGAGTCGCCCATGAGGTACACATGCCCGTGGCGCATGCCGTGCACGCATTCGCTGCGGTAGGCGTAGGGGCCGACCCAGACGATGTCGACCTGCACGTCGGCGCCGAACTGGCGCTGCAGGCGCTCGCGCACCACGTCTTCGCGGCTCACGTACTCGGGGTCTGCGTTGGGCGCCATCTGGTAGTCGATGCGCCACACATCGTCTGCCATCAGGTGTTGCCAGACCGCGCGGTTCTCGTTGAACGGTGCTTCGATCCAGGTATGGCGCTCGAGCGGTGGGCGGGTGCTGAAGCGCACGTCGGCAATGCACCAGCGATCGTCGCCCCGGCGGGAGTCGAACGGCACGTCGAGCCATTTGCGCAGCGGGCTGTGCGAGCCGGTGGCGTCAATCACATGTTCGGCCTCGATGGGGTAGCTGCCGGCCGGCGTTTCCACGGTGAGCGTGGCGCATTCGGCGTTCTGCTCAAAGGCGGTGAGGCGGTTCTGCCAGCGCAGGTCGACCACGCCGAGTTCCTGAATGCGCTCGACCAGGAAGCCTTCGATGTAGAACTGCTGGATGTTGATGAAGGGCGGCTGGCTGGAGAGGTGGAAGTTGCCTTGCTGGCGAAGGTCGAAGCTGTAGACCTCGTCTTCACCGGCGAAGGTGCGGCCCACGCTCCACTGCACGCCTTTGGCGGCGATGCGTTCAAAGATGCCGAGTCGTTCAAAAATCTCCAGCGATTTCTGCGTGTAGCAGATGCCGCGTGAAGAAGCGCCTTTGACACCCACGGTGTTGTCTTCGTCGATCAGCACGGCTTTGACACCGAGGCGGGCGAGTGAGCAGGCCAGGGTGAGGCCGGTGATGCCACCGCCCACGATGACCACCGGGTGCCGCACTGCCTCTTTACTTTGCAGTTCGGGTGGTGCAACGAACGGATATTCGGGAAGTTCGTACCCTGTTCCGGCGGTGAACTGGTAGCTGTTGGTGTGGGCGGTTTCTTTGTACGCTGTCAGGGACATGCGTTGCTCCTTCTTGCTGATTCCATTCGACTACCTCGCGTTGCTCGTTGACCTCAGGCGCTCTGCTCCGCGAATGTCCCCCGGCGGCGGGAGGCCGCCTCCTCCTTTATTTCGCTGCGCAGAGCACCAGAGGTCAACGAGCCTGTGAAGCACTGGCTGGCCTACAGTCGCGTGCCCAGAGGTTGGCGCAAGCGGGGGAGAAGGGCGCAGCGAAATAAAGGAGGAGGGGCGGCGAAGTCGACCCGGGGGACATTCGCGGAGTCCTTCTCCCCCGCTTGCGCCAACCGGAATCACCACAACGCCAAGAAATCAGGCCTTCACTCGCGCAGCCACCTCAGGCCGGTCGTTCTGCTGTGGCTTCAGCGGTGCAGCGGACTTACCCTCGGCGCGTTCCTTGCGCCACTGTTCCTTGCGCGCATTCCATTCGCCCAGCCTCGCATGCGCCGTCTTGCTCTCTTTCAGCATCTCGAACTCATCGGCCAGTTGCGCCGTGAGCTCCAGACGGATGCCGTTGGGGTCGAAGAAATAGATGCTCTTGAAGATGTGGTGGTCCGTCACGCCCAGCACTTCGATGCCATGCGCTTCCAGACGTGCCTTCGTGTTCTCCAGCTCCTGCTCCGTATTCACGCGGAAGCTGATGTGGTTCACCCACTTCGGCGTGTTCGGGCTCGGCTCGGCGGCCTCGTCGTCACCCAGATCAAAGAACGCAATGAAGGAACCATCCTGCAGGCGGAAGAAGAAGTGCGTGTACGGGCAGTACTCACCCGTGCTGGGCACGTAGTCGCTCTGAATGATGTGGTACAGCGGCAGACCGAGGATGTCCTCGTAAAACCGCCGGGTTTCTTCCGCATCCCTGGCGCGGTAAGCGTAGTGGTGCAGCTGCTGGATGGGAGCGGGTGCGGGCAGCGTGGCGTTGGACGGCATGGTTGTCTCCTGAAGCGGCTTATCGATTCACCATTATGCAATGCATTTCCCTTATCGTAATTAAAGGGCCTGCGGCGCGCTCCAGTTTGCGGCTTTCCAAGGGGTGTGTCGATGTTGTTGAGAACGGTTATCAATTCGTCCGCATCAATAGTCGACTCCAATGGGGTGGATAGTCCAGAACAATTAGACCTTCCTCCCCAGCCGGCGTAACGTGCTCAGGCTCCAGGAGAACGAAAGTGCTTTTCGGGCTTCTGGGCGTTTCTTCCACCCACGCAAGGAGATACCAAATGCCCGCATTGAAAGGCTCGAAGACCGAGCAATGCCTGAAGGACGCCTTCGCCGGCGAGTCCCAGGCCAACCGCCGCTACCTGTACTTCGCAAACAAGGCCGACGTGGAAGGCCAGAACGATGTGGCGGCGCTGTTCCGCTCCACCGCCGAGGGTGAGACCGGCCACGCGCACGGCCACCTGGAATTCCTGGAGCAATCGGGCGACCCGGCCACCGGGCTGCCAATCGGCTCCACGCGCAACAACCTCGCATCAGCCGTGGCCGGCGAAACGCACGAGTACACCGACATGTACCCCGGCATGGCCAAGACCGCACGCGAAGAAGGTTTTGATGAAGTGGCCGACTGGTTCGAGACGCTGGCCAAGGCCGAGCGCTCGCACGCCAACCGCTATCAAAAAGCCCTGAACGAACTCGTGGATTGACCCACGCCCGCGCCGCGCTTGCGGCGCGTTCATGAAAGGGCTCTTGGCCGAGCCCTTTCATGAACCCGCGACAAAAACCCGCACGAGACGAGGACGACAACATGGCCACCGAAGGCAACCTGCAGGCACCCACGCGCCATCCGCTCGACTGGAAGAACCCCGATTTCTACGACGAAGAAAAGTGCTTCCACGAACTGGAGCGCATCTTCGACATCTGCCACGGCTGCCGCCGCTGCGTGAGCCTTTGCGGTTCCTTTCCCACGCTGTTCGATCTGGTCGATGAGAGCTCGACGATGGAAGTCGACGGCGTGGACAAGAAGGACTACTGGAAGGTGGTCGACCAGTGCTACATGTGCGACCTGTGCTACATGACCAAGTGCCCCTACACGCCGCCGCACGAATGGAACCTGGACTTCCCGCACACCATGCTGCGCGCCAAGGCCATCAAGTTCAAGAAGGGCGAAGTCGGCCTGGCAGAGAAATTTCTCGCCTCCACCGATGTGCATGGGCAGTTTGCGGGCATACCCATCGTGGTCCAGGTGGCCAATGCGGCGACCCACACCAAGGCGGCGCGCAGCATCATGGAAAGTGTGGCCGGTGTCGACAAGGACGCCTGGCTGCCGGATCTGGCCAGCAAGAAGTTTCGCTCCGGCACACCGGTGGCAAAGGCCACGGTGGTGACGGACGGCGAGAAGACACCAGGCAAGGTCGCCATCTTTGCCACTTGCTACATCAACTACAACGAACCCGGCATTGGCCTGGACCTGCTCAAGATCCTTGACCACAATGAAATTCCTTATGTGATCGTTGAGAAGGAGCAGTGCTGCGGCATGCCGAAGCTCGAACTCGGCGACCTCGACTCGGTGCAGAAGAGCCAGGCCGCCAACATCCCGGTGCTGGCGAAGTACGCGAAAGACGGCTACGCCATCCTTGCCGCTGTGCCCAGCTGTGCGCTGATGTTCAAGCAGGAAATCCCGCTCATGTTTCCCGACGACGCCGACACGCAGCTGGTGAAGGAGCATCTGTGGGACCCGTTCGAGTACTTCATGGCGCGCAAGCGGGACGGCCTGCTCAAGACCGAGTTTCCGCAGAAGCTGGGCAACGTGAGCTACCAGATTCCCTGCCACGGCCGCGTGCAGAACATCGGGCGCAAGACCGAAGAGATGTTGAAGATGATTCCCGACACCACGCTCAACACCATCGAGCGCTGTTCGGGGCACGCTGGCACGTTCGGCGTGAAGAAGGCTTACCACCAGACGGCGATGAAGATCGGCAAGCCCGTTTTCAAGGCCATGGCGAACATGAAGGACGGCAGCAAGCCCGACTACATCAGTTCCGATTGCCCGCTCGGCGGCCACCACATTGCCCAAGGCTTCGAGGTCAATGGCCTGGGTGCCCCCACCTTGAAGCACCCGCTCAGTCTGGTGGCCCAGGCCTACGGATTGAAGTAAGGAGAACCCGCATGCAACTCACCGGCCGCATCACCGCCGACACGCTCATGAGCCTGGAGGCCTACACCAAGTGGCGCAAGGTGCACAAGCCTGAGGTCATCGCGCACCGCAAGCTGCGCAGCGTGCAGCTCGGCGAGCACATCCATCTGCAGTTCGAGAGCGAGACCACCATCCGTTACCAGATCCAGGAGATGCTGCGCATCGAGAAAATCTTTGAGGAGGAAGGCATCGAACAGGAGATCGAGGCCTACGCGCCACTGGTGCCCGATGGCACCAACTGGAAAGCGACCATGATGATCGAATACACCGATGTGAATGAGCGCAAACGCGAACTCGCGCGCCTCATCGGCGTAGAAGACCGCATGTTCGTCGAAGTGGAAGGCCATGCGCGTGTCTACGCCATTGCCGATGAAGACCTGGACCGCGAGAACGACGAGAAAACCTCGGCGGTGCACTTCGTGCGCTTCGAGTTCACGCCCACCATGCGCGCGGCGGTGCAGGCGGGTGCGGCGGTGAAGATCGGTTGCGATCACACCCATTACCCTGCGCACATGCAGGTGCCGATTGAGACCCTGGCGAGCCTGGCCGGTGATCTGAAGTAAATCCCACCCGTGGTCATAATCAGGGCTTCCTTCGGGAAGCCCTTTTTTCATCTTTTCGCCATGCTGTTTCTGATCTCCCCCGCCAAGGCGCTCGACTACGAGACGCCGGCCCACGTGGCCACCCACACCCAGCCGCTGTTTCTGAAGCAGGCCAGCGAACTCGTGGGGGTGATGCGCGAGAAATCGCCGCAGCAGATTGCCGAGCTCATGGACCTCTCCGATGCGCTGGCCGGCCTGAACGCCGCGCGCTACCAAGCCTGGCGGCCCCGCTTCACCCCGAAGAACGCCAAGCAGGCGGTGCTGGCCTTCGATGGCGATGTGTACGGTGGCCTGGACGCAAAGAGCCTGCACGAGTCCGACCTGGACTGGTTGCAACAGCACCTGTGCATCCTGAGCGGTCTGTACGGTGTGCTTCGCCCGCTCGATCTGATGCAGGCCTACCGCCTGGAGATGGGCACGCGGCTCAAAACCGACCACGGCACCAACCTCTACCAGTTCTGGGGCAAGCGGGTCGCCGAGCACCTCAATCAGCGCGCCGCCGCCGAACTGAGCCCGGTGGTGGTCAACCTGGCGAGCGAAGAGTATTTCAAGGTGGTCGACCGCAAGGCGCTGGTGCCGCGCGTGGTCACCTGCACTTTCGAGGAGCGCAAGCCCGATGGCTACAAGGTGATCAGCTTCATGGCCAAGCGCGCGCGCGGCCTGATGGTGCGCTACGCCGTGCAGCACCGGGTCACTGTTGTCGAGCAGCTCAAGCGCTTCGATCTTGAAGGCTACCGGTTCCACGGGGCCGAATCCACCACGGAGCGGCTGGTGTTCCGCCGCGACGCCCGAACCTGATGAGGTTTCAAATGGCCCACCAGACCATCACTCCCGAATTGCGCCGCTGGATCGTCGAACAGGCTGCGGCCGGTTTCACCCCAGACGTGGTACTGGCCTCCATGGTGGCCTCGGGCTGGAGCGAGTCGGTGGCGATGAAAGCACTCGACACCACGCTGCGCGAGCACTTGCGCACGCAGGCGGCCACCAGGCCGGTCGCTGCCGCCCCGGTGGGCAGCGTTGCCGCTCCGGCGCAGGTAGGCGTGCCCGTGCCCGATCTGGACCTGAGCCAGTCCCCGCGTCAGATCGACGCGGGCGACCGGGTGGTGGACATCATCGCCACGCTCAACAACCCGCGTGTGGTGGTGCTGGGCAACCTGCTGAGCAGCGAGGAGTGCGATGCGCTCATCGAAGCGGCTCGGCCACAGCTGGCGCGGTCGCTCACGGTACAGACCAAGACCGGCGGTGAGGAAATGAACCCCAACCGCACCAGCAGCGGCATGTTCTTCACGCGCGGCCAGATTCCCGAGGTGGCGCGTATCGAGGCGCGCATTGCCCGGCTGGTGCGCTGGCCAGTGGAGAACGGCGAGGGCTTCCAGGTGCTGCGTTACCACCCCGGCGCCGAGTACAAGCCGCACTACGATTACTTCGACCCGGCGGAACCCGGTACGCCCACCATCTTGCGGCGTGGTGGCCAGCGCGTGGCCACGCTGGTGATGTACCTCAATGAACCCGCGCGTGGCGGCGGCACCACCTTCCCCGATGTGGGCTTCGAAGTGGCGCCCGTGCGCGGCAACGCGGTGTTCTTCAGCTACGACCGACCCCACCCCTCCACGCGCACCCTGCATGGCGGCGCGCCGGTGATCGAGGGCGAGAAATGGGTCGCCACCAAGTGGCTCCGAGAACGAGAATTCGTGTGAACACCCCTGAACAATCCCAGCTCGGCCGAGCCTCGGCCTACATCGATCAATACGACGCGTCGTTGTTGTTCCCCCTGCCTCGCGAAGGCAAGCGTCGAGAGATCGGCATCACCGGCAGCGTGCCATTTCTCGGCGCCGATCTCTGGACCGCTTTCGAGTTGAGCTGGCTCAACCCGCGCGGCAAGCCGCAGGTGGCGCTGGCCCACATCACCGTGCCGTGTGAGAGCACGCACATCGTGGAGAGCAAGTCCTTCAAGCTCTACCTCAACAGCTTCAACAACACCTGCTTCGCCGGCGCCGATGCGGTGCGTGAGCGCATCCGCAACGATGTGAGCGCCGCCATCTGGCATGGCGGGCCGGTGCAGGCCAGCGCCGGGCTGAAGTTGTTGCTGCCCGAGCATTTCGATGCCGAACCCGTGCACGAACTGAGCGGGCTGTCGATCGACCGACTCGATGTGGAGTGCACCCACTACCAGCCTGCGCCCGAGCTGCTCACGGCGGCGCTCGATGAAAAACCAGTGAATGAAACGCTGGTCAGCCATCTGCTGAAGAGCAACTGCCTCGTGACCGGCCAGCCCGACTGGGGCAGCGTGCAGATCGCGTACAGCGGACCGCAGATTGACCAGGGCGGGCTGCTGCAGTACATCGTGAGTTTTCGCAACCACAACGAATTCCACGAGCAGTGCGTGGAGCGCATCTACATGGACATCTGGCAGCGGTGCAAGCCCGCCAAGCTCACGGTGTATGCGCGCTACACCCGCCGGGGCGGGCTGGACATCAACCCCTGGCGCAGCAGCCACCCGCAGTCGCCACCCGCCAACGTGCGCACCGCGCGGCAGTGAGCCTGCGGGCCGGGTTCAGAGCATCTTCTGGATCAACGCGCCCTTGAACAGCACCGGTCCGGTCGGGCCGCGTTCGCTGGGCACACCGCCCTTGGGTTCCAGGCTGATGGCCAGCGCCGGCACTTCGCGCACATCGGTCTGATCGGCAGCCAGCTGCAGCAGCCGTTCCTGAGTCAGCACACCGAGCGAGCGTGGTCCGCCTGAAGGTGGCAGAGCCCAGAGCTGCAGCGACTTGTCGCTGGCTTCCTGGAAACCGCCCACGCGCTGTAGTGTCAGCTTCTTGCTCTTCGGATCGAAGGTCACCAGCATGGACGCGCTGGCCTTGTCGTCGTTGAGCACAGCGACGTACTCGATCGCTGGCGTGGCTTCCAGTCTGGCCTGCAGTTCACCGATCTGTGCGCCCAGGTTGTCGCGCAGGCCCACGGCAGTAACAACCGCCAGCACCGTGGCGAGCGCACCCGCAGCGGTGGTGCCGCGCCAGAGCGCCAGACTGCGCAGCCAGCCGCCGGCCTGAGGTTTTTTGGGTGCGGTGCGGGCGGCGGCCATGGCCTGCTGCTCGCCTTCGGCGCGCACCAGGTTCTCGATGCGCGTCCACACCGCCGGTGCGGGTTCGCTGGGCGCCTGCAATTCGTTCATGCTGGCCACACGGCTCTGCCACACGAGCGCGGCGGCGCGCACCGGCGCCTGCTCGCGGGCCAGTGCCTCGAAGCGGCGCCGCGCGCCGCCTCGCAGGGTGCCCAAGGCATGGGCAGCGGCCAGTTTGTCGAGCAGCTCGGGGTTTTGCAGAAGGTTCACGGGGCGGCCCTCACGCGAAACGCGCCATGCAGGTGCGCAGCTGCTCGAGCCCGCGCCGGATCCAGGTCTTCACCGTGCCGAGCGGCAGCTTCAGCTGCTCGGCCAGTTCGCTGTGCGAGAGGTCGCGCAGGTAGGCCAGGCTCACCACCTCGCGCTGCTTGCTCTCCAGCTTGCCGAGGCACTGGTGCAACGCCCAGGCCTGCTGGCTGGCCAGGCTCACGTCCATGGGGTTGGGCGAATCGCCCTCCATCGTGTCGGCCATGACGTCGTCGATCTCGTCGGTCAGATGGGTGCGCTCGGCGCGGCGGCGGCGCAGCAGGTCCAGCGAGCGGCTGCGCACGATCAGGCCCAGCCAGGCCATTGGCGGGCTCAGGCTGGCGTGGTAGTCGCCGGCGGCCCGCCAGATGTGCAGAAAAGTCTCCTGCAAGGCGTCTTCCGCCCACTCGTGCTGCCCGACCACGCGCAGGGACAGGCCATACAGCTTGGACGAGGTTCGGTCGTACAAGGCCTTCAGGGCCGCCTCGTCGCGCAGCGCGACGCGCTCGATCAGGGCGATCAGTTCGTCGTCGGGTTGTGCGCTCATGGGCGCATTGTGCGGTACGACCGGCGGGGGTCATGGTGGGGGCTCACGGATGGTGGATGGTGGTGGTGGGACATGGGCGCGCACGCCCGGCTGTTCTGGATACGCACCGGGCCGTGAGATGGATTCAGGGGCATGCCCGCTGGAACCCTTCCAGCAGGTTGACCGCGTTGGTGCCGACCTCGGCCACGGCGTAGCCTCCTTCAAAGGTGAACACCGTGGGCAGCCGGGCCGACGCGAGCGCCGCGCCCACCGCGAAATAATCCTCACTTCGCAAAGTAAACCCCGAGATCGGATCGCCTTCAAACGTGTCCAGCCCCATGGGCACCACCAGCGCCTGTGCCCCGAAATCGCTCACCGCCTGCAGCGCCTGGTCCAGCTGCGCTCGCCATACGGCCACGCCGCTGCCGCGCGGCAACGGCAGGTTCAGGTTGAAGCCCGCCCCCGCGCCCGCGCCGCGCTCGTCGGCGTGTCCCAGGAAAAAGGGGTACTCGGTCACCGGATCGCCGTGGATCGAGACCGTCAGCACATCGGCGCGTTCGTAAAAGATGGTCTGCGTGCCGTTGCCGTGGTGGTAGTCCACGTCCAGCACGGCGACCCTGGCGTGGCCCGCGTCGCGCAGCGCCTGCGCGGCAATGGCCGCGTTGTTCAGGAAGCAGTAACCGCCCAGAAAGTCGGCGCCCGCGTGGTGCCCTGGTGGACGCGTGAGCGCGAACGCACTGCGCGCGCCGCTGGCCACCGCGGCCGCTGCCGCCAGCGCGCAGGCGGCGCCGCCGCGCGCGGCAGCCCAGGTGCCGGCCGTGAGGGGCGAGCCCGAGTCGAACGAGAACAGGCCCAGCCGGGCCGCGAAGTTGGCGGGCGGCACGTCCCGCCGAAAGGCATGCGGGTTGCCCAACGGCCACACCGAAGGCAGGGCGTCTCGCTGCGCGTTGGCCGGGTCCATGGCCACCCACTCGGTCCACGCGCTGGCCAGGAACGCCAGGTACCGCGCGCTGTGCACACGGCCGATGCCCTCGTCGAGCGCGGCATCGCTCAGGGTCGGCACATCCAGCGCGCCCAGGGGCCGGCGCTGCAGCTCGGCCAGCACATAGTCCAGCCGCGCCGGCACCTCGTGGCAAGGCACCATGCGGCCCCGAAACATTTCCTGTTGACCAGCGTGGCCGGCGTGGTGGGGGTTGTGGAAGGTCTGCATGGCGTGCGCTGCGATAGGGGATGTCCATCGTAGCGAAAGAGCGGCTCGCCGCGTTCAGGCCGCCAGGGCCAGCGTGGGCGTTTGCACGCGCAGCAATGCGAACAGGTCCTTAGGGTCGGCCAGCGCAGGAATCAACGGCAGCGCCTGGCCCAGGCCCAGCTCGCCGGCCGCCTCGCGCAGGAAGCGCAGCGCCGAGTAGTCCTCCAGCGCAAAACCTACCGAGTCGAACAGCGTCACTTGTTCGGCGCTGGTACGGCCAGCGGTGTTGCCGGCCAGCACCTGCCAGAGCTCGGTCACGGCGAAGTCGGCGGGCAAGTGCTGCAGATCGCCTTCAATGCGGGTCTGCGGCTCGTATTCGACGAACACCGACGCCATGCGCAGCACATCGGGGTGCAGCTCGGTCTTGCCGGGGCAGTCGCCGCCCACGCCATTGATGTGCATGCTGGGCTCGATCATGTCGGGCGTAAGGATGGTGGCGTTGGTCTTGTCGGCGGTCACCGTGGTCACGATGTCGGCGCCGCGCACGGCTTGCGCGATGCTCTCGCAGGGGATCAGGCGCAGGCTGGTTTGCCGCAGGTTGTTCATCAGCTTGCGGGTGGCGGCGGCATCGGTGTCGTAGAGGCGGATTTCCTCGATGCCCATGAGGTGGTGAAACGCCAGCGCCTGGAATTCGCTCTGCGCGCCGTTGCCGATCAACGCCATGCGGCGGCTGTTCGGTCGGGCCAGCGCGCGCGCAGCCACCACCGACATGGCGGCGGTGCGCAGTGCGGTGGTGAGCGTGAGCTCGCTCAGCAACACCGGCACACCGGTGGCCACATCGGCGAGCACACCGAAGGCCATCACCGTGGGCAGGCCGCTCTGGGTGTTCTTGGGGTGGCCGTTGACATACTTGAAGGCGTAGGTGGTGTCGTCGGCGATCGGCATCAGCTCGATCACGCCATCGGCAGAATGGCTGGCCACGCGGGCCGATTTGTCGAAATCCTTCCAGCGCAGGTAGTCGGCGTGAAGGGTGCCGGCCAGGCGGTCGAGAGCGGCGGGCAGACCGAGGCGATGGACCAGCGTGGCGACATCCTGGGCGCTGAGGAACAGGGTGGGCAGGGAGGTGGCGGAAGTTTTCATGGCGTGATCCTTGGGGTAGCCCACAGTGTCCCCAAGCGCTGTTTCAATGTAAATCGTCAATGTTGCGTAAATTTCGTCTGAAAACTGGCAAAAAGCCATCCTGAATTAGCATAATGTGCAAATGGACGCCATCGACCAGCAGCTCATTTCCCTCTTGCGCAAGGACGCGCGCACCAACGTGGCCGCGCTCGCGAAGAAGCTCGGCGTCTCGCGCGGCACCGTCACCAACCGCATCACACGGCTGGAGGACGGCGGCGTCATCGTTGGCTACACCGTGCGCTTGCGGCCCGACGCCGAGCCCAATGAGATCAGCGCCTGGATGAGCGTGGCCGTGGAAGGCAACCAGACCCGCGCGGTGATCGCCAGCCTGCTCGGCGAGCCTGGCGTGGCCGAGCTGTACGACACCAATGGCCGCTGGGACCTGCTCGCCGAACTGCGCGCCACCAGCCTCACCGAGCTCTCGCAGGTGCTCGAGCGCATCCGCCTCATCCGCGGCATCAGCGGCACCGAGACCAGCCTGCACCTGGCCACCTACCGCCTGTCCTGAAACCCTTTGAGGAGCGCCCATGACAACCACCGCTGTGCTGGTCATCGACATGCAGCAAGGCCTGTGTGAAGGCGAGGGGCGAGCCTGGGCATCGGACGCCGTGATCGCGCGCATCAACCAGCTGACGCACCGGCTGCGCGAGGCCGGCGTGCCCATCGTCTTCATCCAGCACGAGTCCACCACCGGCTACCTGGCGCACGGCACGCGCGAATGGCAACTGGCCGATGGCCTGCAGGTGCAACCTGGTGATCTGCGGGTGCGCAAGAAAACGCCCGACGCCTTCCTGAACACCGACCTTGAAGCCCTGCTCAAGGCGCGTGGCGTGGACGAAGTGATCGTCTGCGGCATGCACACCGAGTTCTGCATCGACACCACCACGCGCCGGGCGCTGGCGCTGGGTTATCCGGTCACGCTGGTGGCCGACGCGCACACCTCGGCGGGCAACGCGGTGTTGAGCGCACCGCAGGTGATCGCCCACCACAACGCCACGCTCACCAACATCTCCAGCTTCGGGCCGCGCGTGAGCGCGGTGGCCAGCGCAGACCTGTGATGCGCGGGGCGCTCAGCCCAATGATTTGAACGGTTGCAGGCCCGTCAGCGGCGTGAACTGGCCGGCGCGTTTTTCTTTCGCGGCGGTGATGGCTTCGCGCACATGGGCGTTGCTCCACACCGCCCCTTGTAGCCAGCCCATCTGGCGCAGGCTGTCTTCCACCGAATGGTCGATCGCGTAGTTCACCGCCTGCTTGGTGCCCCAGATGGCGACCGGTGGCTTGGCTGCAATTTCCTTCGCGCACTGCAGCGCGGCAGCCACGGTGGCCACGTGGGTGTCGAACACCTCGTTCACCAGCCCGTAGGCCAGCGCGCGGGCCGCTGGCAGGCGACGGCCGGTATAGGCCAGCTCTTTCACCACGGCCAGCGGCATCAGCTTGGGCAGGCGCTGCAGCGTGCCCACATCGGCCACCATGCCGATGTTGATTTCCTGAATGCAGAAGAACGCGTCGGCGCTGGCGTAGCGGATGCAGGCGGCCGTGACCATGTCGACCGCGCCGCCGATGCAGCCGCCCTGGATGGCGCAGATCACCGGCATGCGCAGGTTCTCCAGCTTCGTGAACGTGGCCTGCATGTCGGTGAGCAGATCGAACATGGCAGCGCGGCCTTCCGGGCTCTGGTCGTCCATGCTGATGGCGCCCGCAAAGGTGTCGAGCGACATGCCGGCGCTGAAGTGTTTGCCGGTGCTGCTGATCACCAGCGCGCGCGCCGTGCCTTCGCGGTGAATCCGGGAGAGCACGTCGTCGAGCTCGCGCCAGAAGGTGGGGTTCATGGTGTTGAGCTCGGCGGGCCGGTCCAGCACGAGGTGAGCGACGTCAGCCGTCGAGCTCAGGGAAAAGCAGGTCAGTGTGTTCATGGCGGTGTTTGTCTCGGTGGCGTTGTCGAGGCTCAATGTAGCTGGCGGTGGCGTCCCCTTCTGTCCCGGGCTTGACGAGTTTCCCCACCCGCACGCCCAGCAGGCGGATGCGCCGGCTCAGGTCCACCCGCTTGAGACACAGGCCGGCCTGGCGCCGAATGGTGGCAGCGTCGCTCGTGAACGCGTCGATGGTCACGTCGCGCGTGACGATCTGAAAATTGTCGTAGCGCAGCTTGATGCCGATGGTCTTGCCCGCGTAACCCTTGCGCTGCAGGTCGTCGGCCACCTGCTCGCACAGCCGGGTGAACACGGCGCCCAGCTCGCTACGGTCGCGCACGGCGTGCAGGTCGCGGTCGAAGGTGGTCTCGCGGCTCATGCTCACCGGTTCGCTTTCGGTTTGCACGGCGCGCTCGTCTCGACCCATTGAGACCTCGTGCAGCCAGGCGCCATAGCTCTTGCCAAAATGTTCGATCAGCCACCCGCGCTCGCGCTGGGCCAGGTCGCCGATGGTGTGGATGCCGTGGCCCTGCAGCTTCGCATCGGCCTTCGGGCCCACACCGTTGATCTTGCGGCAGGGCAGCGGCCAGATGAGGCTCTGCAGATCGTCGATCTGCACGATGCTGATGCCGTTGGGTTTTTTGAATTCGCTCGCCATCTTGGCGATCAGCTTGTTGGGCGCCACCCCGATGGAGCAGGTGAGGCCCGTGGCCTGGAAGATGCTTTTCTGGATCAGCCGCGCCAGCACGCGCCCGCCTTCGCGCTGGCCGCCAGGCACGTCGGTGAAGTCGATGTAGACCTCGTCCACGCCCCGGTCTTCCACCACGGGTGCGATCTCGCGGATGGTGCTCTTGAACAGGCGCGAAACCCGTTTGACCTCGTCGAAATCCACCGGCAGCAGGATCGCCTGCGGACACAGTTTCGCGGCCTTCATGAGTCCCATCGCCGAGCCCACGCCGAACTGCCGCGCCGCGTAGGTGGCGGTGGTGGCCACGCCGCGGCCTGCGTAGTGCTCCAGCCGGGGAAAGAACTCCGGCGGGATGCGAGCGAGATCGGTGCCGCTCCAGTCGCGTTCGGGGTGTGTCTGCCGCAGGCGCTCGAACATGTCGTCTTCGCGCCTTCGCCCACCACCAATCACCACCGGCAGGCCCTTGAGCTGCGGGTAGCGCAACAACTCGACCGACGCGAAGAACGCGTCCATGTCCAGGTGCGCGATGCGGCGAGGCAGAGGGGAAGGCGAAGAAGCAGGCTCGGTCACGCGGCAAGCATAGCTTCAGGGGCGAAGCGCCGCATTCACCTGCAGGAGCCCGTCGCCAAACGACTCGTCGCGTCCCGTGGGTCCGAGGTCGCGCGCGGTGGCACGCAGGCGGCGGGTGGCGGTGGCCGCACCCTGACCCGGGTTGGTGGCCAGCCAGCGCGCCACCGCGCCGGCCGCGTAGGCGCTGGCGTACGAGGTGCCGCTCACGTACCGCGCACCCACCGCACCAGCGGCCGAGGTTGCCGCAGGCACCCAGATCTGCACGCCGGGCGCGGCGGCGGACACATAGCCACCCCGGTTCGCCTGCTCGTACAACTGCCCCTGCACGTCCACCGCCGTCACCGCCAGCATGCCGGCATGGTTGAGGGCGTAAGCGGCAGGGTAGGCGGGTGGGGCGCTGCTGCCCTGGTTGCCTGCTGCGGCAACCACGATCACTTCGCGCCGCATGAGTTCGTCCACCGTGGTGGCGAGGTTGATATCGGGGCGGCCGGCGAGGCTCATGTTGATGGCGCGCACCTGGTGGCCGAGCAACCAGTCCACCCCTTGAATAAGCCGGTAGCTGTTGGTCACCGTCTTGTCGCCGCGCGCGGCCATCACTTCGGCGGCGAACATGCGCACCTGCGGTGCCACACGCGCCACCAGGCTCGCAATGGCGGTGCCGTGGGCGGGCGACGCCGGCACATCGGGCTCTCGGGCGGAGGCGTCGTTGATGAAAGGCCTGCGGATGAGCGTGGCCTGCTTCAGCCAGTCGGTGGCTTCCACCCGGGTGTCCAGCATGCCGATGCGCACGCCTGCCCCCGGAACGGATGGCGCGGGCTGCGGCAGATCGAGCATGCGCAACGCGTACTCGCGCCCTTCCACGTCAGACTGCGCCAGATAGAGGTGGTTGAAGTCCACGCTCAGCTGGGGGAACCGCTGGCGCCACTGCAGCAGCCGCTCGAGCGCGGCTGCGTGGTCGGCGAACTGGAACAGCGCGAGGTCCCAGCCCAGCGTGCGCAGGCGCGCGGTGGCCACCGGGAGCACGGCCTCGGCCTGCAGCGTGCCGAGTACCTGTCGCGTGATGCGGAAATCCCGCGACAGCAGCAGCAACTGTCCTTGCTCCACCTCGTGGGGTTGAGACGCAGCGGGCGTGGGCGTGGGCACCACCACGGCTGGCGGCGGGGTGCGCACAGCCGGGGGTGCGCGCCAGTCGCCACCGCGGGCGCCGCCACCCGTGCCGCGCCCGCCGCTGGTCTGTGAAAAAGCAGTGCTGGCCCAGCAGGCATGCAGGAGGACCACCAGCAGCAGTGCGGTGCGCATGGTCAATCTTCCTTTGCCGGTGCGGCGCTGTCGAACACGCCACCGGCTTCACTCATCAGGCGCTGCGACAGCCCACGGGCGTCTGGCGCCGAGCCGCTGCCCGCCACGCGCAAGGTGTAAATGCCCAGCGCGCTCGGGCCTTCCACAATGCTGGCGTTGAAGCGCCCGAGCGCTTCGCGCAGCTGCAGCTCCGTGACACCAGGGCGCACCGTGACGTGCAGCAACACGCCCGACGCCACCGCTGCCCCCGGCGACCCTCCACCGGCCGCCTCAAAGGTCGATTCCTGCCGCATCAAGGTGCCGATCAGCACCGTTTGCGCCACCATCAGCACACAGGCCGTGACCAGAACCGGTCCGAAGTTCGCTTGCAGCCAGTCCCGCAACCGCGAGGCCCAGTCTTGCGATGGCACCGGCACAACGGACTTTCGTTTCGCGCCATCGGCAGACAGGCGCCGTTCCAGCTTCGACCAGCCCAGATCACCACCGGGCAGGGGGTCAAGCGGTGCGGTCTGCACGGTCTGGCGCAGCGTCTGCAGCCAGAGCAGTTCGTGGCGCAGGTCGGGGTGGCTCACCAGGCCCGATTCCAGCTGGGCGAGCAGTTCGGGCGACAGCGTGCCGTTGGCCGCCAGCGGCAACCATTCGCGCAATTGCTGCCGGTCGGGATCGATCAGGTCGTCAGCCATGACCGGCTCCCGCGAATGGGCCATTGACGTCCTTGAAGAGCCGCTGCAGGCATTCCTTCATCTTGCGGCGCGCGTGGAACAGACGCGTCTTCACCGTGTTTTCCGGGCAGGCCTGCACCAGCGCAATGTCGGCCAGCGGCAGGTCTTCGTACAGCGCCAGGTGCAGGGCCTCGCGTTGATCCTCGGGCAGCTTGCCGGCACAGTGCACGATCATGTCGTGGTGCTCACGCCGGGCCACCCGCTCGAAGCCCTCGGGGGCCTCCGACTCCGCATCGTTGCCGCCTTCGGCTTCGTCATCGAGCGACTCGTGCTGGTGCCGGTAACGGTCGCGCAGCTTGTCCAGCAGCTTGTGGCGGGCAATGCCCAGCACCCAGGTCCGGATGGTGGACTGCCCTGCATAGCGGCTGGCATGGCACCACACTTCGTACATCGTCTCCACCACCACCTCCTCGGCCTGCACCGGATCGCTCAGGCGGCGCATGGCGAACTGGAAGGTGGACGGCGCAAGGGCCAGGTAGAAACGCTTCATGGCCTGCGCATCCTGTTCGATGATCGCGTCGAGATCGGCTCGGAGATCGGACTCGTCCTGGCGCGATGAAGCGTGCATGCGGAGGCAGTATAGGACTGCAATGCCGTGCGGCAAGGGGCGTTCATCGGGACCTCATCAAAAAGAGGGACCCACGCAATACGAGCGCTGCGCATTGTTGTTCTCGAAGCGTTCCGCCACCTGCTGGTCGGGGTCGGCGGTGATGGTGAAGTTGCACTGCGCGTTCGAGCCGGCCGAGTAGCAGCCGGGTGGAATGGCCACCCGCTTGACCAGATTGGCGTGGGGTGCAAGGGGTGCCACCGCCACGTCTACCACGCGAACTTGCTGGGTCTTCGGGTTGGTGAACTGCACACGCACCTGGCTGGCCGGCGAGGCCACCCCGCCGCGGTTGAAGACCTCGAAGTACACGCGCCGGGCCGGGCCGCCCTGTCCGTCGTGCCCACCGCAGAACTCCACATGGGGGAAGCCGCGCGGCGAGCCGGCTTCTTCGGGCGTGCCGTAGTGGCGGTAGATGAAGAGATCGGGCTTGTCGTTCGAGGCGAGTGCGGCCGGAACTGCGGGAAAGACGGGACTCTGTGCGGCGCTCTGCGCACGCGCGCCGTGGCTGGTGGCGGCTGCAATGCACAGCACCAGCAGCAGACGGCGGGCCTGCCAGGCGGTGGGTTGGATGGCGGTGGTGTTCATGGTGCGCTCCTGTTCGGGGGGTGAATGGGTTGTCGGGTTGCTGCCCTGACGCCCACTGAGTCGTGCGCTGGCGGCGACCGGTTCATTCTTTTTTCTTTGAACCGGATTGCTGGTCGGGGCGACTCAGGTGGCACCTCAACGCCGCCCCAAGGAGCCCGCCATGAAAACCCCGCTCATCACTTCCGCGCTGGTGCTTTCCGCCTTGCTGTTGCAAGGCTGCGCCTACCGCAGCCACGCCGAAAACGTGTACGCCGACACCGAAACCCAGCGCGCCCACAGCCTACCGCAACCACAAGGGCGTGGAAACGCCTTCGCGCACGCTCAAGACCGACCACTCCAGCACCGTGATGTTTGTCGACGACATCGATTTCAACAAGGGCAAGGGCGACGGCCCTTCGCTGACCACGCCGGTGGCCACCCCCGCGCCCGGCAACCCGACCGGCAGCTTCGCGCCCAACGCTTCCACCGCGCAGTACAGCGGCTGGTACCAGATCGTGGGCAAGAACTTCAGCTTCCAGTCGAACAAGGCCGAATACAACTTCGACTGCCAGGCCAAGCCACCCGGCGGCATTCAGGCCGCGTCGCCCGTGTCGCCCGCTTCACTGGCGATGCCTGCGGCGAGGCTGGTCGCGCCTGCTGCGCCCCGTGCCCTGCCGCAGCGTGCCGTGCCGGCGCAAACTGTTCGGATGCCGGCTGCGCGGGCCTCGGTGCCGTCTTCCGCCGCCCGTCGCGCCACTGGCGCCAGGGAGTGACACCATGAAACACCAACTGATCATGATGGGCCTGACGCTTGCGCTCACCGCCTGTGGCGGTGGTGGCGACGAGATGGGCGAGGGCGCACCTCTGCAGGCGCAGGGACTCGACCTGGCCTATGCGGTCAACACCTTCGACCACACCATCTCCAGCTTCACCGCCAACGGCGCCACGGGTGCCTTGAGTGCCGTGGGCCCGGCGCTCCCCACGGGCAGCGGCCCTGCTGCGGTGGGCGTGCATCCGGCAGGCCGCTTCGTGTACGTCGCGAACTTCGGCGGTGACAGCGTGTCGGCTTACAGCGTGGCCATCAACGACGGCGCCCTCACCCCGGTCGGCGAGTTTGCTGCTGGCGACGGGCCTCGCTCGGTGACAGTCTCTCGCGACGGCCGCTTCGTCTACGTGGCCAACGACCTGTCGGACGATGTCTCGACCTACGCCATCAATGCCGCAACCGGCGCGCTCAATGCCGTGGGCCTGGCGGTGGCCACCGGCACCAACCCGCGCTCGGTGGTGGTCGATCCGCAGACCCGCTTTGCCTGGGTGGCCAACCTGTTGTCGGACTCGGTGTCGGCCTACACCATCAATGCCCTGACAGGCGCGCTGAGTCCGATCGGCGTGCCGGTGGCGGCGGGGGACGGCCCCACCGCGCTCGGCATCGATCCCACGGGGCGTTTCGCCTACGTGGTCAACACCAACGACGACACCGTGGTGAGCTACGCCATCGACGCCGTGACGGGTGCGCTCTCGCCACTGGGAGCGCCCGTGGCCACGGGCGATGCGCCGGCCGCCGTGCGCGTGCATCCCGGGGGGCATTGGCTGTACGTGGCGAACCGGTTGTCCGACGATGTCTCCGTCTACGCCATCGATCCAGTCAGCGGCCAGTTGAGCGCAGTGGGTGTGCCGGTGACGGCCGGTGACGGGCCGCAGTCGATGGGTGTCAGCCCCGATGGCCGGTTTGCGTACGTGGCGAATGCGACGTCCGACGACGTGTCCAGCTACGCGATTGATGCGGGTTCCGGCGCCTTGATTGCGGTCGGGCCGCCGGCACCTGCCGGGGACGGACCGGTGGGCATCGACGCCACCAACACCAGCCTGCTGCTGCAGTGAGGCCCCGGCCTCAGATCGCCCGCTGAATCAGCCAGCCCTGGAAAAGGTAAGGCTGGCGCGGGCCCGCGGTTTCCGGCACCCCGCCCTTGACCTCCACGCTGACGGCAAGCTGCGCGGCGGTCTTCAGGGCGGATTCGGTGGTGGGCAACTGGGCCGTGCGGATTTTGGCCGGGATGATGCCCAGCGAGCGCGGTGGATGCCCGGCGGAAAGGGCCCAGAGCTGCATGGTGTCCTCGGGCCCTTCCAGCAAATGGTTGAGCCGCTGCAGCTCCAGCATGCCGAGCTGCGGATCGAGTGTCACCAGCAGGGCCGGGAGCTGCTTTTGATCCAGCAGCACGGCGACATAGCGGATCTGTGGTGTGGAGGTCACCTGGCCCTGCAGGCGCTCCAGCTGCGCCTTCATCTGCTCGTACAGGCTCACGGTGGCCGCGCCGCCCAGCAGCAGCGCCAGCACGAGCAACACGCTGACGGAGAGCCAGAATTTCGAGGTGCGGGGGCGCGGCGGGACAGGCGAGTTCATGGACGAAGACTAGGTGGGGTAGGTGCCGGGCAACAGGATGCTTTTGTCCACGTTCTCGATGTTGGTGTGGCCGCAGAAGGCCATCGTCAGATCGAGTTCGCGGTGAATGATCTCCAGGCATTTGGCCACACCGGCTTCACCCATGGCGCCCAGGCCGTACAAAAATGGCCGACCGATGTAGACGCCGCGCGCACCCAGGGCGCGTGCCTTGAGCACGTCCTGACCGCTGCGCACGCCGCCGTCCATGTGGATCTCGATCTGGCCGCCCACCGCGTCCACGATGGCCGGCAGCGCCTCGATGCTGCTTTGCGCCCCGTCGAGCTGTCGCCCGCCGTGGTTGCTCACGATCAGTGCGTCGGCACCGGAGGCCACAGCGAGTTTTGCGTCTTCCACGTCCTGGATGCCCTTGAGGATGAGCTTGCCGCCCCAGCGCTGCTTGATCCATTCCACGTCGCCCCAGTTGAGTGCGGGGTCGAATTGCTTGGCGGTCCATTCGCCCAGGCTGCTCATGTCGGCCACACCACTCACGTGGCCGACGATGTTGCCGAACTGGCGGCGCTTGGTGCCGAGCATGCCCAGCGCCCATCGCGGCTTGCTGGCGATGTTGATCATGTTGGCAATGGTGAGCTTGGGCGGCGCCGAGAGACCGTTCTTCAGGTCCTTGTGGCGCTGGCCAAGAATCTGCAGGTCCAGCGTGACCACCAGCGCCGAACAACGCGCGGCCTTGGCGCGGTCGATCAAGCGCTCGATGAAGGAGCGGTCCTTCATCACGTAAAGCTGGAACCAGAACCCGTCGCCAGCGTGGTGCGCCACGTCTTCGATCGAGCAGATGCTCATGGTCGACAGCGTGAACGGCACGCCCATGGCTTTGGCGGCGCGTGCGGCGAGAATTTCGCCGTCGGCGTGCTGCATGCCGGTGAGACCGGTGGGTGCGATCGCCACCGGCATCGCCACCGACTGGCCGACCATGGTGCTGCGGGTGCTGCGGTTCTCCATGTTCACCGCCACCCGCTGGCGCAGCTTGATCTTCTGGAAGTCTTCTGCGTTGGCGCGGTAGGTGCTCTCGGTCCACGAGCCGGAATCGGCGTAGTCGTAGAACATGCGCGGCACACGCTGCTGGGCGAGCACGCGAAGGTCTTCCACGGTGGTGATGACGGTCATGTGGCTTGTCTCCAATGGGTTATTGGCCTGCATGTTAGCCGCGAGCCCGGGCCATGGCCCGTGAAAGCGCGACGCGGGTTTGTGAATTTTCTTGAGCGCGCCGTCAATCCGGCAGGGGAAGACACAGGGCACGTTCGGCCGCGTCCAGCGGCTCAAGCCAGCCCAGTTGCTGTTCCAGCACCGCCAGCGTGGCCTCCGAAGCGTCGTTTCCCTGTGCCTGACGCTGCCGGATGCGATCGCGCAGCACCTCCAGCGGTGCCTCTGGCGCAAGCAGATGAAGCGGGCAACCCAGCTCTTGAGCCAGCGACGCAAACACGTCGCGTTCGTGGCGGCGCAAGAAAGCCGCGTCCACCAGCACCGTCCAGCCGTCCTGCAACAGTGCGCGTGCGCGCAGCAACAGCTGGCCGTAGGTGTCCTGGTGGGCCTGCGGGCTGTACAGCCCGGTGTTCAGGCCCGAGCCGCTGAGCGCCTGGGCGCCGAGTCCGTGCAGGCGCTTGCGCTCCACGTCCGAGCGCAGGCGGACTACCCGCCCGCTGCCTTCTTCCTGCAGCCAGCGGCGGGAGGCGTGCGACTTGCCGCTGCCCGACAGACCGTGGGTGATGAGCAGGCGCGGCGCGGCGGGGTGCGCCAGGCGGTGGGCTAGTGCGATGTAGTGGCGCGCCTCGGCCAGTGCGGCATGGCGGTGGGCGCCGGGCTGCGTGCTGCGAATGGCGGCCACCTTGGCGCGGACCAGGGCGCGGTACACCGCGAAAAAGGGCAGCACGAAGGGGGCCGTGGTGTCCCCGCTGGCGTCCAGCCAGTCGCTGAGGAAACCATTGGCAAGACCTGGCCTGCCGTGGTCCTGCAGGTCCATCCAGGTAAAGGCGATGTCGCTGGCCACGTCGATCCAGCGCAGCGCGTCGTTGAACTCAATGCCGTCGAAAGGCACCACCTCTTCACCGATGAGCACCAGGTTGGCCAGGTGCAGATCGCCATGGCCCTCGCGCACCCGGCCCTGGAACTGCCGCTGCGCGAGTGCCGGGGCCAGCGCCGCGAAGCGCATCGCCGTCCAGCTTGCCAGGGCGTCCAGGCGGGCGCGGCCCTCGGGCGGGTGGGCCGTGGCCTGCAGGCTGCTCAGGTTGTTCTGCGCAAACGCCAGCACCGATTCGGGGCTTCCCCAGGGTCCGTCGGCGCGCGTGCACGCGCTGCGGGCCTGGAATTCGGCCAGGCGCCGCGCCAGCGATGTCAGGTGCGCGGGCTTCAACGCCCCGCGCTCGCACAGGTGGTCGAGCCGGTGGGCCTGGTCAAAGCGTCGCATGTGCACGGCGTATTCCAGCGCGTGTTCGTCGTCCTCACCGGGGCGGCCCCAGACCGGTTCGGTGGGCGTGCCGATGATGGGCAGCACGTCGAGATAGAGGCGGGTGGCCGGGTCGCTGGTCTCGAAGCGGCGGTTCAGCCGCAGCTCGGCCTGGCAGGCCACGCGGCGCTGCTCCAGCGTGCCGAAATCCATAAAGGGCAGCTGAACCGGTTTCTTGATCTTGTAAGCGTGTTCTCCGGCCAGCAGTACCCAGGCGCCATGCGTCTCCATGAGCTGCACTTCGTCTGCCTCATGCGGGTATCGCGCCGGGTTCTGCAACGCCTGCAGCAGGGCGGGGAGGTCTGCCCGGCGTTGTTCCATCAGGGCCTAACCGCTGCAGCTCACGCTGCCGCAGCCGGACATGGTGGCGGGCCGAACCGGTGAGTCTTCGGGCAATGTTTCAGTGCGGGTGTCGTAGCCCAGACTTTGCAGGTGCAGGGCAAGGCCGGCGTCCATGGTGGCGGCGTGCTGCGGGAACCACTCGGCCAACGCAACGGCCAGCCGGCCGATCAGGGTGTTGTCACCCTGGTCGGTATGCGTCCGGACCGCCTGCAGGGTCTCCAGAATGCTGGCGTGCTGCAGCGCGTGGCAGTTCTCGGGCGCGAAGCCGGTGGCCAGCATCCAGCGTTCTTCCTGCGCGAAGTGTTCCACCGTGTGGTCGATGACGCGCAGATACAGGGGCATCTGGGCTTCGGGTGGCAAGGCCATCAGCTGGTTGAGGAGTTCGACGAACGTTTCGTGGGTTGCGTCCATTCGGGCGTCGCCCGTGGTGAGTTCGGGGCCCCAGGCGAGGCTGTGCAGTGCGGTTTGTTCCATGGGGTGCCACTCTACGGCCAGCATGGCTGGCGCGCCTTGACGCGCATCAAGTCAGCGTGCCTGCCCGGTGCTTTTCACGCCCGCCCCGCGCACCTCAAACCGAACCTCGTCGAGCACCTTGCCGCGAGCATCGGTGAGCTGCATCACATGGCGGCCCGGCCACGGCAGCCACTGCACCTGTGTGCCCTGCGCCAAGGGCTTGCCATCCAGCCGCCAGCGGCCGCCGTTGCCGCTGGCCGTGAAGGTCAGGCGCTGGCGGTTGGGCGGAATGTCCGGGTCCAGCGCAATGATGGTGCCGGGGGCGGGTGCGCGGATGCGCAGCGGGGCGCGCGTGCCGGTGGCGGCGGGCGCGTGCATCGCAAAACTGGTCTGCTCGGTGCCGGCCATGAACCACTCGCTGCGCGCCGCTTCAAGACTTCGACCGCCATCGGTGTCGCCGAAGGTGGCGCGCGCCTGCACGAGACCTTCAGGTGCGGCCGGCGCGCGGCTGGGGGTGCTCGCGTGCAGGTGCTGCATCACCGCCGCCCACACCGGTGCCGCACCGCTGGTGCCGCTCACGTCCCACATGGGCGCACCGTCCGCATTGCCCACCCACACGCCCACCGTGTAGCGCTCGGACCAGCCCACCGCCCAGTTGTCGCGCATGTCCTTGCTGGTGCCGGTTTTCACGGCCGCCCAGAAGCGCGTGGCCAGGATGCTGTCGGTGCCGAAGGTGCGGGCGCGTGCGTTCGCATCGCTCAGGATGTCGCCCACGATGTACGCCGCGCGCGGGTCGATGGCGGGCAAGGCTTGGGGCCGCGACCCCACTGGGCCATACCGGCCGCCATTGGCCAGCGTGCGGAAGGCGTTCGTGAGCGACAGCAGTGACACTTCGGCGCTGCCCAGTGCCAGGCTGTAGCCGTAGTAGCCGCCGGACTCGCGCAGCGGGAGCCCGATGGTCTTGAGCTGCCGGTGGAAGGCATCGGGCGACACCATGACCAGCGTGCGCACCGCCGGCACGTTGAGCGAAGAAGCCAGCGCCGTGCGCGCAGACACCCAGCCCTTGAACAGGCGGTCGTAGTTCTGCGGGATGTACAGGCCGCCAGCGGTCGGGATGTTGGTGGGTGAGTCCTCCAGCAGGGAAGCCGCCGTGATGCGCCGCTCGGCGATGGCCTGCGCGTAGAGAAACGGCTTGAGGGTGGAGCCGGGCTGGCGCTGCGCCAGCACCCCATCCACCTCGGACGCCGCGCTCATCTCGCCCGACGAGCCGACCCAGGCCAGCACCTCGCCGCTGGCGTTGTCCAGCACCACGAGCGCGCCATCGTGGACGTTGCGGCCTCGCAGCTCGCGCAGGTGTCGCTGCAGGGTCTGCACACCGAAGCGCTGCAGCGGCGCCGAGAGGGTGGAGTTCACCGTGGTCGGCATGGTGGCTCCGGCCTTGGTGGCGGCGGTGAGCAGCCGCCGAGCGTGGTGCGGCGCGATGCCTTCGCTGGCGTCGAAACTGCGCTGGGGCAGGGAGGCGGTGGCAAACATGTCCAGCCCGGCGCAATCGACCGGCGTGCCAGCCTGCATCAGCTTCAGCACACCACAGGCGCGCTGGCTCACCACGCGCGGTCTGGCGTTTGGTGCCCTCACCAGCGCTGCGGCCACGGCGGCTTCGCGCTCGTCCAGGCCGTGCGCGGCCTTGCCGAACAGGGTGCGGGAGAGCGCGTCGATGCCGACCACCTCGCCCCTGAAAGGCACGAGGTTCAGGTAGGCCTCCAGGATCTGATCCTTGCGCCAGTGGCGTTCCAGCCGCTGCGCGGCCACCGCCTGCCCGAGCTTTTGCGGCACGCTGCGGCCACCCGCGCCGCGTTGCAGGAAACCGCCTTCGTCTTCCAGCAGCGCGGCCAGCTGCATGGTGATGGTGGAGGCGCCGCGCGTGCGCGTGTTCCAGAGGTTGCCCCAGGCAGCGGCTGAAATGGCGCGCCAGTCGACGCCGCTGTGTTCGTGGAATCGCTTGTCCTCGCTGAGCAACATGGCCGTTCGCAGCGCGGGAGACACGTCCTGCAACGCCACCCATTGCCCGCGGCGCACGGTGGCATCGGTGCGCAGGCGCTGCAGGAATTCGCCGTGGCGGTCGACCACGGTGGTGTCGGACGGTTGCCAGTTCCTGCGCACTTCATTGAAGGAGGGCAGGGCGTGCGCCACTGCCGCTACGCCCAGCAGCGCCATGGCAGCGGCCGCGCGCAAGGCGTTCATCGCGGCATCTCCACCTTCACCCGGGCGTTCGGCGTCTCACCGAACATCTCGGGCGCGTACATCGCTTCCACCCGGCTGGGTGGCAGCGAGAACTCACCGGCGTTGTTCAGGCGCACCGTGTATTCCATCTTGATGACGCCCTTGGGCACGTACTCGTAGTAGCTGCGGTAAGCCTCGAAGCTGCGTTCCTCGAACGCCGGCCAGGCGTTGCCGGTCGGGCTGTTCTGGCCCGAGGTGGCGATCTGGGAATCGCGCCCGAGGCCACCGCCCAGAATGGTCGCGCCACCCGGGATGGGATCGGTGATGACGACCCAGGTCATGTCGGCCGAGGCATTCACCTCCAGGCCAACGCGCAGCACGTCGCCGCGCGTGTACCGGCCCGCCACCGCCTGTTCCACCGGGGTGATGGTTTTCTTGATGGTGTAGCCGGCGCTGAATGGCGCCTTGAGCTGGACCGCCGCGACCGACTGCAGCGTGAGCCAGGGTTTGCCGGTGCCCTGGTGCGTCACGGTCAACGTGTCCTTGCCGCCGCTGGCGTTCCACGGCAGGAAGCCGGTGTTGTTGCGGAGGTTGCCGGGGCTGGCAGGCGCACCGAACCACGGCACGCCACGGGTGCCATCCTGTTGCATCTGGTTCGGGGCGCCGGTGGGGTCGGTGGTCTTCACGCGGTCGACCTTTGCCCAGTCAATCGCGGCTGCGCCCGTGCCCATGGCCGCGCGCGTCACGCCCGCCACCGGCACCGCCTCGAACTTCGCCGAAAACTTCTCCAGCGCCAGGCCACCCCACAGGTTGGCCGTGGTGGTGTGCCAGGCGCCGCCTTGCTGACGGCCAATGAAGCCATTCGCCAGGCGTCCCATGTCGTCCTGCCAGGCCGGATCGTCCATCACCGCCAGCATGAGCCGCGCGGTGTTGACGTCGCCGTTGGTCATGAGCCACCACCAGTAGTCGTCCTGCTCGGTGCTGAACGCGAGCTTGGTGCCCTGGAAGCTCAGGCGCGCGCGCAACACCTGCGTGGCCTCGGCCATGCGCTGCTCGCGCTGCGGCACATCGGTCACGCGCTTCAGAATGTTCAGCCAGTCGATCACCGCGCTGGTGGGCCACTGGTTGGGCGCGATGGTGATGCTGCCCACCATGCGACTGCGCGCCTTGCCGTAGCGCGACAACGCCTCGATGGCGGCGAGCTTGCGCACGTCGAGGTCTTTGCGTGGGCTCCAGAACTCCCGCGTGATGCGGCCTTCGACAAAAGCGATCAGGCCGCGCTCCATGGGTGCGCGCACGTCGTCGGGCAGACCAAAAGCAGCGTCGATCGTCGAGGCCTCGTGGGTGGCCGCCAGCAGGTAGGCGGTGAGCGTGTCGCTGCCCCGGTTGGCGTCGCCTTCGCGCGGTGGAAAATAGCTGGCCAGGCCATCGGCGTCGAGGTAGTTGGGCAACTGCGCCACCACACCCTGCCACAGTTTTGCATCGCGCAGGCCCACGGCCTTGCTGGTCTTTTGTTCCAGACAGACGAAGGGGTAGTTGGCGAACCAGTCGCGCACGCCCGGCAGGCCTTCGGCCAGTCTGGGCTGCAACGCGAGCTTCAAGCCGCCGCGCCCCGGCACGGCGTTGGCCGGCGGGTTCACGTCCAGGGTGAACGCGCCATCGAGCTGCACCAGCGTGGCCTGCTGCACCGTGAGCGGCACGGCGGGCACGATGCGCTGACGGGCCTTGAGCGCGTCCTTCGCGCCACCCAGCGTGTCTTTCGCTTCAATCTCCCACAGGATTGCTTCTGCACGCGTCTGCGCCAGCTGGGCGGGCGCGGTCACCGTCCATGCCACCTCGCGCGCTTCGCCCGCAGGAATGTCCACCGTCTGCGGTTTCAGCTCGATCAGCGTCGCGCGCGGCGCCACCTCCACTTTCATCGCTTTGGCCGTGGTGTTGCGCAAGGTGAGCTGCGCGCGGAACTCGTCGTCCTCGCGCACCAGCGGTGGCAGACCGCTGATGATCTGCAGGTCCTGCGTGGCGCGGATGCTGGTCTGACCGGTGCCGAACATGCCAGTGCCCAAGTCGGCCACCGCGACGATCCGGAAGGTGGTGAGCGCGTCGTTGAGCGGCACCGTTACCACCGCCTGACCGTTGGCGTCCAGCACCACCCGTGGGTTCCAGAGCAGCAGGGTGTCGAGCAGTTCGCGCGCGCCGCTCTTGCCGCCACCACCGCCGGCGGGCACCGCCTTGCGGCCGTAGTGCCGCCGGCCGATGATCTCCATCTGCGCGGTCGATGTTTCAACGCCCCACGAGCGCCGCTGCAGCATCGCATCGAGCAGGTTCCAGCTGCTGTTGGGCATCAGCTCCAGCAGCGCCTGATCCACGGCGGCCAGCGCCACTTCGGCATTGGCAGCGGGCTGGCCGTTGGGCAACTTCGCGCTGATGGTGACCCTGGCCTGCGAACGCACAGCGTAGCTCTCCTGGTCGGCCTTCACGCTCACGTCGAGCTGGTGCGCCTGCGTGCCCACGCGAATCTCGGCCAGACCGAGTCGGAACGCGGGCTTGCTCAAGTCCACCAGCGCGGTGGGCGCCACGTACTCGCGGCCCTCGTACCAGAACGAAGTCCACCATTCGCGCGGGGCCTTGTAGCCCCAGGTGAAAAAGGAATACCAGGGCACCTCGCGCAGCCGGCCGCGCAACGCGAGCACGCTCACATACACGTTGGGTCCCCAGCCTTCCTTGATCTGCAGGCGCACCGTGGGGTCCTGCCCGTTGAGCTGCACCACCTGCGATTCCACAATGCCTTCGCGCTCCACCGTGAGCAACGCAGTGGCAAACCGGAACGGCATGCGCACCTGGAAGATGGCCGTCTCGCCGGGCTGGTAGGTTTTCTTCTCGGGCAGCAGGTCGATGCGGTCGTGGTTCTCGCCGCCGAACCAGAGCTCGCCCTGGCGCGTGACGTACACCGAGCTGGCGGCCTGGATGCTGCGGCCCGACGCGTCTTTCGCCGTCACGATCAGCTCCACCTCGCCCGGTTCGCCCAGCTTCGCCTCGCACAGCAGCAGGCCGCGCGCGTCGCTCTTGCCGCTGCACACCGAGCCCAGCTCTTTGGTCTGCGTCTGGTTGTCGTAGGTGTAGAAGCCGCCCACCATGCGCTTGCGGCTGGTGGTGACGATGCGGGCCACTGCTTTCACGTCCAGCGCAACACCGGCGGCGGGCTTGCCCGTGAGATCCAGCGCCAGCGCCTGGAATTTGATCTTCTGACTGGCCGACACCCAGCCTTCGGTCTTGATGCCTGCCACCACCGAAGCGGGCCATAGGGTGGACACGCTGCGCAAGGTCTGCACCTCGCCATTGGGGTCGGCGTAGGTGGCTTCCAGCAGCAGCTCCTGCGGCTGTGCCGCCGTGGGCACCTGGTCGATGGCGATCTTGCCGGCGCCATTGCGGTCCAGCGTGACGGGCAGCTTGTCGGCAATGACGCGCTGGTCCTGCGCGGCGGCGGCTTCTTCCTCGCCACCTTCACCGCCTTCAGTGCCGGCATCGCCGGTGCGCGGCGGCTGGAAACTGAAGGCCTCGAAGTCGCTGTAGTACAAGGATTTGCCGCGCACCAGGGCCGACACGCGCACCGGCAGGTTGGCCGCACCGCCGCCCGAGACGTAGTTGACCTGCAGGTCCGTGGGCACCGACTGCACGTTGACCAGTGCCTGCTTCGCCTGCGGCGTGATGCGGCCCTCCAGCACCGGCAGGCGGAATTCCTCGACGCGGAACTCACCCGAGCTGAACTGGCGCTCGCGCTCATCCGCGCTTTTCAGCATCACCTGGTAGGTTCCCAGCTTGGCGCTGGCGGGCACCGCAAAGGTGTTCTCCGCGCTCTGGCCGCCGGTGGCTGTTCGGCGCCACGCCACGGGCTGTGTGAACTGCTGGCCACTGCCGAGGTGGGTGATCAGCAGCGTGTCGGGCTGGGTGGCCGGCACGCCAAAACCCTGGCTGGTTTCCGTGCGGATCAGGTGCTTCATCGACACCGTTTCGCCGGCTCGCAGCAAGGTTCTGTCGAACACCGTGTGGGCGCGTTCGTCGGGCCGGGCGTCGCGGCTGGTGGGCACGTTGAAGCGCCAGGGTTCGATGCCGCGGTGCCAGTCGCTCCAGGTGAAGGCCATGTCCTCGATGGCGCCGTCTTTCGCACGGGCGCTGACGAAGTAAGCCCGGCGGCTGTCGTCGCCGCCCTCGTCGACGCCGCCGGCACGGCAACGCGCCGCCTCGGGCGGTACGCCCTTGATGTCCACCACACCCTGTGCGTTGGTGGTGCCGCTGGCCACCTCCTTGCCCGTGCAATCGGACACGCGCACCAAGGCCCCAGTCACGGGCTTGCCCTTGTCCAGCGTGGTGACCCAGGCCAGCGCGTTGTCGCGGCCGAGCTTGAAGTGCACGCCCAGGTTGGTCACCAGCGCCGAGGTGCGCACATACATCGTGCGTGAGGTGCCGTAGCGTTCGTCCAGCAGCGCGCCGCCCAGCGCTGGCGAGGCGATCTCGATCACATGGAAACCTGGCGTCAAGGGGATGCCCACCACCTCGAACGGGCGCGGGTCGTTGTTGGCGGGCCGGGGCAGGTCCAGCATCTTTACGCCGGCCTGGCCCTGCAGCAACGTCACGGCGCGCGATTCGACCCAGCGCTTGTCGCGGTCCTCCAGCACCTTGGGCAGCGGCCCCTTGGTGTCCGCCTGTGCCTGCTGGCGCGAGACGTTGAACTGGTCGTAGCGCTGCACCTTTCGGAACCACGCAATGATGTCGGCGTCGGTTCTGGGCTGCAGATCGCTCACCTGGCCCGCCTGAATGCCTTGCACCTGAAGTGTGGCTTCCACGTTGCGCAGCGTCACGGGCAGCAGGGGTGTTCCACCGGGCTCGGCGAAGCGTTCGACGATGCCGAACGGCGACGCCGCAAACTTGGCGAGTGGCGGCATCGGGCCTGTGCGCACCGGCAGCGGGAAGCTGTCGGCGTTCACCGGCGCGCGATCAGATGCATCCTTGAAGTCTTTCGGCAGCTCGATGGTGAAGGCGGCCTGCTCGGCGAAGGGCGGCTTGAACGACACCTCGGAGACGACGCTGTCGCCATCGGCGCTTTCGTCTTCGAACACCGGCTTGTGCGTCTGCTGCGCCGACTTCAGGCGGATGCCTTCGGCCACCTTGCGTGGCACGGGCGCGTTGAAGTCCAGCCGCATCGGGCGGATCGGCAGGCAGGCGGCCTGCGCGTTCTCGCGTTCACAGCTGAAGCTCAACTCAAAGGCCTCGCGCACCTGGTAGTCGAAGCGCTTCTCCACCGTATTCGCCACGCCCGATGGGGTGGCCACGCCCTTGCCGAACACGATCGACACCCGGGAATCGGGCGTGAAGCGGCGGTTGCACGCCAGCGTCACGTAGCGCAGCGGGTCCTGGGTGGCGAGCTTGTCCAGGTGTTGCGACTTCAGCAGCGCGGTGCGGTCGTTGCCTTCGATGAGGCGCACCGGCACGCGCTCGCCCAGACCTTCCACCGCGCACCACACGCTGGCCCGCACGCTGGCTGCGGTCGCCGCTCCGTTCAACTGGAGGACGAAATACTGTTCTTCGTCAATGCGTGCCGAGGGGCCGGGGCGCATGTTCTGCACGAAAGGCCCACCGGTGCTGAACTGGTAACTGCTGGCGGCGAGTTCGATGCCCTGGGGCGACTTGAACCCGCTCTTGACCTGCACGCCGCACTTCACGCCCGGTGGCAGGTCGTTCTCGAACTCAAAGGCCCATTCCCGGTCGCTGATCCAGCGGCCATTGCCCCTGGTGGCTTGCGCATCGCTGCAGCTGAGCGACACCGGCGCCGGCGCGCTCGCATCACCGAAGCGGATGGCGCTTTCATTGAACTTCACGACCACCTGTCGCACCCGGGCGACTTCGCCCTGGGGCGAGAGGTTGACGATCTGGAGCGCAGAGGCGGGAAAGGCGCAGGCGAGCAGGGCGGCTGCGATCCAGCGGGACGGTGTGTTCTTCAAGGGTTCCTCCATGGCCGAAGCCAAGGGTAGCCGAAAGAACCGGGTCAGTCTGGCGTGGCGGGCGCCTGCATCTGTGCGACCGCGCGCAACAACTCGGGCGCGTGCAGCGCCGCGTTCAGGCGGCTCAACGCCGGGTGGGCAAGGCAGGCCCGCAGGTGGTGCATGTCGGCCGACTCGTCCTCGGACGGCAGGTAACTTTCGAGCGAGTGCAACTGGCCCAGAGCAAGCCGTTCGCCCAGGTGGGCGCACAGGTACGCCAGCGCCAGCCGGGGCACACGCTCGGGCCCAAGGGCCTGCGGCGGTGTCACCAGCAGACGGCTGCCGTCGCGCACGTCGGCCACCAGCGAGGCCGGCAACGCCCACCGGTTCGTTAGCAGCAGGTGACCGATCTCGCCGCTGCACAGGCCCAGCAGGTCCTGCTCCAGCCGGGCGCGGCCCAGGCGGTCTCGCTGCAGCCACGCGGACACCCCGGTGGGTGGAATGACGGAGGCGGTGGCCAGCAGGCCCACGAAGCTCAGCACCACCTGGGTGGCTAGAGAACCCTGCGCGGGCAGGTGCAGCGCCTTGTCCAGGCGCGAAGCGATCTCGCTGGCGATGGCGCTGGCTTTCCACAAGGTGTCGAAGGTCTTCTGCACGCCAGGCAGTTTCGGTTTGAACGATCCGGCCAGCATGTGTTGCAGGCAGGTGTTGTGCACGCTCTGGATGCCAAGGAACGTGACCGCCTGGCCGAGGTCTGTGACCGGCGTGTGCAGGCCGTAGAACGGGCTGTTGATCGAAGCCACGACCTTGGCCGCGATCAGGGGTTCGCCCATGATCACTTCGCGCAGCTCGGTCGAGCTGGCGCGGGCCATGAAATCGGGTGCCAGGATCCGTTGCAAGGCTTGGGGTGGATGCGGAATGTCGCGGATGGCGGCCATCAGCCGGTCGCGCTTGTCGGGCTCCATCTCGGCTTCAGTGCGCCAGTGAAACCGGGTAAGCGCCTCGGGGGCAAGGGCTTCTTCGCGCACCACGGGCGCCATCGCGCTGCTGGCAGGCGCACGCAGCACCACGGCCTTGGGCGCTGGACGAACGGCTTGCAGGCTCGACCGGCGGAACCCCCACCAGGCCAGCGCGAGCAGCGGCACGGCCGCGATGGAGAGCAGCAGACTGGACATGGGAAACCTCCTGAGAGGGGCGGACAGCCTCATCTGCCAGTGGCGGACGAGGGGCTTCCCAGCTTATCGACGCGGCAGGGCGCCGACTTGAGCGACCCGGTTTTCAGCCCAGGCGCGCCCGGTGCCGCGCGATCTGCGAGCGCACCTGCGCGGGCGCGGTGCCGCCCAGGGTGTTGCGCGCATTCAGGCTGCCGCGCAGGCTAAGGCACTCGTACACGTCCTTCTCGATCGACGCGTTGAAGCCCTGCAGCACGGCCAGCGGCAGTTCTGACAGGTCGCAGTTGTGCGACACAGCGGCTTTCACGGCATGGGCCACGGTTTCGTGGGCGTCGCGGAATGGCAGGCCCTTCTTCACCAGGTAGTCGGCCAGGTCGGTGGCGGTGGCGTAGCCCTTCTTGGCAGCATCTTCCATGGCAACGGCATTCACCGTGATGCCGCCTTCCTTGGTGCCCGTGGCCGGGTTGAGCTGGCCGCCCACCATCTCGCAGAAGATGCGCAGCGTGTCTTTCAGCGTGTCCACGGTGTCGAACAGCGGCTCCTTGTCTTCCTGGTTGTCCTTGTTGTAGGCCAGCGGCTGGCCCTTCATGAGTGTGATCAGGCCCATGAGATGGCCCACCACGCGGCCGGTCTTGCCACGCGCGAGCTCGGGCACGTCGGGGTTTTTCTTCTGCGGCATGATCGAAGAGCCGGTGGTGAAGCGGTCGGCAATCTTCACGAAACCGAAGTTCTGACTCATCCACAGAATGAGTTCTTCGCTGAAGCGGCTGATATGCACCATGCACAGCGAGGCGGCGGCGGTGAATTCGATGGCGAAGTCGCGGTCGCTCACGCCGTCCAGGCTGTTCTGGCACACCTGCGGCTCGCCGCGCTCGTCCACCATGCCCAGGCTGCGCGCCACGAGTTCACGGTCCAGCGGGTAGGTGGTGCCGGCCAGCGCGGCCGACCCCAGCGGCAGGCGGTTGGTGCGGCGGCGCACGTCGACCATGCGCTCGGCATCGCGCGAAAACATCTCCACATAGGCCAGCAGGTGGTGCGCGAAGCTCACCGGCTGTGCCACCTGCAGGTGGGTGAAGCCGGGCAGGATCACCTCCACGTTCTTCTCCGCCACGTCCACCAGCGCGGCCTGCAGCTCATTGAGCAGCGGGATGATGAGGTCGATTTCGCTGCGCAGCCACAGGCGCACGTCGGTGGCCACCTGGTCGTTGCGGCTGCGGCCGGTGTGCAGGCGCTTGCCCGCGTCGCCCACCAGCTGGGTCAGGCGCGCCTCGATGTTCAGGTGCACGTCCTCCAGGTCGAGCTTCCATTCGAAGCTGCCGTCTTCGATCTCGGCGCTGATCTGCGCCATGCCGCGCTGGATGGACTCGAGGTCGTCGCGGCCGATGATTCCTTGCGTGGCCAGCATGTCCGCGTGGGCCAGGCTACCGGTGATGTCGGCCTGCCACAGGCGCTTGTCGAAGAACACGCTGGCCGTGTATCGCTTGACCAACTCGCTCATGGGCTCCGAGAATAGGGCGGACCAGGCTTCGGATTTCTTGTCGAGTTGATTGGTGGACATGGTGTTGCCAGCGGCTGGATGGGAGACGAATGAAGCGGATGTCCGCCAGGGAAGGGGCCACGAGGTGCTTGCCCGGGCCGGTGGACGGCGCGATGGTTCCCTGTGCTGGCCCTCATGTTGGCCGACCCGAGGACGGAAAACGCTTCCCATGAAAGATTCCAGAATTTTATCGAGCTTCCAGGAGCTCGCGCATGCCGCGGGTGCGCGGCCGCTCTCGGAGATGCCTGAGCACATGCGGGCTCGCGTCCAGGTGTTCGACACTTGCCAGGTGGGCACGGTGCTGCGCGCAGTGCTGTTTGTGCAGGCCGTGGTGGCGGTGGCCTCCATGTTCGGCGTCCACACCGTGGTGGGCTGGGTGACACAGATGGCCATTCTCACCGGGGCGGCCTTGCCGGCTGTGCTGGCCTGGCTGCTCACGGTTTGCGGCCTCAAGCGCCAGCTCGGCTTGCTGCCCATGCCGGGGCAATGGGTCGCGGCCACGGCCCTGGGTGCGATCTCTGGCCTGTACGGCTGCGGCCTGCTGGTGCTGATGGGCCTGGCGGATCTTGCGCCCTGGGTGGCCAGCGCGGCCGCCGGTGCGCTGGTGTCTGCGGTGCTGGTGGCCGCCCTCATGTGGCGTGCCAAGGCGCGCACGCCCGCTGGCACCACCGCGCGGCTGGCCGAGCTGCAGGCCCGCATCCGTCCGCACTTCCTGTTCAACACGCTCAACAGCGCCATTGCCCTGGTGCGCGAAGAGCCGGCCAAGGCCGAGAGCCTGCTGGAAGACCTGAGCGAGCTGTTTCGCCATGCCCTGGCCGACCCGAAGGAGGCCGTGCCGCTGTGGCAGGAACTTGAGCTGGCCGAGCACTACCTGGGCATCGAACAGGTACGGTTCGGTGAGCGGCTCAAGGTGGAGTGGAGCGTGGACGAGTCGGCTTCCAAGGCCAAGCTGCCCCCGCTCATCCTGCAGCCGCTGGTGGAGAATGCCGTCAAACACGGTGTGGAGCCCAGCCCCACAGGTGCCATCGTGCGCATCAGCACGCAGCGCCGGGGCAGTGTGGTGGTGATCAAGGTGACCAACACCGTGCCGGCGGGCAGTGGTCGCCCTGGCAACGGTCTGGCGCTGGACAACGTGCGCCAGCGGCTGACCCTCCTTCACGACGTGGAGGGCCGGTTTCAGAGCGCGCTGGTCAACGGTGTGTTTCAGGTTCGGCTCGAAATACCGGTATAAGCGCGTATTGGACGGGTTCTGGATACGGAGCGTGACATGGCATTGAAGGTATTGATCGTTGACGACGAAGCGCTGGCCCGATCGAGGCTGCGTGCGTTGCTGGCCGAGTGCACCGAGCCGCGCACCGACGTGGTGGGTGAGGCATCGAACGCGGTGCAGGCGATGGAGCAGATCCAGCGCACGCAGTGCGATCTGGTGATGCTCGACATCCACATGCCCGGGGTGGACGGCATTGCGCTGGCCAACACCCTGCGCGAAATGGCCAGGCCGCCGGCGGTGATCTTCGTCACGGCGTACGCGGAACACGCGGTGCACGCCTTTGAACTCGAAGCCATCGACTACCTCACCAAGCCGGTGCGGCGCGAGCGCCTGCAGCAGGCGCTGCAGAAGGCGCAACGCCTGCTGACGGCAAGCGAAGGCAACGGCGACGGAGGCTTGCCCGAGAGCCTGATCATTCAGGAACGCGGCCGCAGCGAACGCGTGGCGCTGACCGATGTGATCTACCTCAAGGCCGAGCTGAAGTACATCACCGTGCGCACGGCCGACAAGGAACACATTTACGACGGCGCGCTCAGCGACCTGGAGCAGCGCTATGCCCACCTGTTCGTGCGCGTGCACCGCAATGCGCTGGTCTCGCGCCGGGCGGTGCGGGCGGTGGAGAAGCACAACGACCCGGTGGAGGGCGAGGGCTGGATGGTGCGGCTGGATGGCGTCGAAGAACGGCTGGCCGTTTCGCGCCAGCAGCTGGCGGCCGTGCGCGAAGCCCTGATGAGCTGAATTAAGCCACCCCCCGCGCGCCTTCGGCGCTCCCCCCTGGAAGGGGGGCGATACCTGGGGCCGGCGGAGCCGGACCCTCGGTATCTCTGGACAAGACGTCTCCCTGCGGTACGTGTCGCTTTTGTAGTCAGGCCACGCCGTGGCGCCGCAGCACCTCGGCCCAGGCCGCCAGTTTGCGGTCAAAGCTCCAGCTGGCGTTGGCCGGGCTGGTGGACGGCAGCTTGTAGACCGGCAACCCCAGCAGCTCCGTGTGCCGGGCATGGCGAAAACTCTCGCCACCGTTGTGCGCAATCGCCTCCAGCAAAGGACACGCTCGCCGCAGGGCCGCGAAGTCGTTGAGCTCGGCGTTCTCGATCGAGGTGTCCAGGCTGCCTTCGCGTTCGCAGGCCCGGTACACGTCCCACACACCCATGCCTCGCTCGTGCAGCACCGCTACGCGCTGTTCGTAGGGCATGGCGGGCAGGGGCAGGGCCCACAGGGCGCCGAGGATTTTCCAGAAATGGTTCTGCGGATGGCCGTAGTACTGCTGCGCCCGCAGCGAAGCCACGCCGGGGAAGCTGCCGAGCACCAGCACGCGCGTGTGCGCGTCAAGCAGCGGCGGCAGGCCCACCAGGCGTTTCATGCGAGCGCCTTCAACCGGGGCAGGGCGGCCCACGCGTTGGCCTGCGCGGCCGCCTTCATAGCGTCCACACCCATGCCGCGCAACTCGGCCACCACGGCACCGATGCGCGGCAGCTCGGCGGGTGTGTTCACGCCCTGTGCGCGACCCTCGGCGCGTTCGGCCGCTGTGGCGTAGAGCCACTGCGGCGGAATGTCGGGCGAGTCGGTCTCCAGCACCAGCGCACCGATTGGAAGGGCACTGGCGAGGCGGCGCAGTTGTTTCGCGGGTTCAAACGTCACCGCGCCACCGAAACCCAGCTTGAAGCCGAGGTCCAGAAAGGCGTTCGCCTGCTGTTCGCTGCCATTGAACGCGTGCGCGATGCCGCCCCCGGTGGGCAGCTCGCGCAGGTGCTTGAGCAACACATCGGCGCTGCGGCGCACGTGCAGGATCACCGGCAGCTGGTGCTTGCGCGCGAGCCGGAGCTGGGCTCGGTAAAAGACCTCCTGCCGCTCGCGCATCTCGGGTGTGCACAGCGCCGGCACGAAAAAATCCAGCCCGATCTCGCCCACCGCCACCAGCCGCGGGTCGTCTCGGTGTTCGTTCAGCGCCGCATCCAGCGCGTCCAGGTCGCTCTTCTGTGCCTGCGGCACGTACAGGGGATGGATGCCCAGTGCGTAGGCGTCGCCCAGGCGGTGGGCCAGCGCGCGCACGGTGTCGAAGTTGGCGCGCTCCACGGCCGGGATCACGCAGCGGCCCACGCCCAGCGCCCGGGCGCGTTCGCGCGCGGCCACCGCCAGCGCGTGGTCCGCGCCGAACTCGGGAGCATCCAGATGGCAGTGTGTGTCGATCCACATGGCGGTATAACGGGCCATTGTGCCGTCACGAAAGGGATCTCCATGTCGTCAACCTTCCGCCTCGCCGGGCTCGCTGCTCCCGTGTTGATGGTTCTTTCCGCCTGCGCCATGCCAGGCACGCCCGCTGCCGCGCCGCTGGTGGGGAGCGAATGGCGCCTGGAGGACCTGGGGGGCACCGGGGTGCTGGATCGCGTGGAGGCCACGCTGGCGTTTCCAGAAGCGGGGCGCGTGGCCGGCAATGGCTCGTGCAACCGCTTCTTTGGCTCCTACACCCTCATGAGCGACCGCATCGCCATCGGCCAGATGGGCGCCACGCGCATGGCCTGCGCGGGTGCGGTGGGCGAGCAGGAGGCGCGCTACCTCGGCGCGCTGGAGAAGGCCGAGCGGGTGGAAGTGCAGGGCAAGACGATGCGAGTGCATGTGAAGGGGATGGACAAGCCCCTTCGGTTCACAAGAACAAAACCTTAAGTCAGCACACCCGTCGTCAGGCGAAGCACTCGGCCGCAGCGCGCCGCCAGTGCTTCATCGTGCGTGACCACAATGAAGGCCGTGCCCTGGTCGCGGGCGAGTTCCATCATCAGTTGAAACACACCCTCGGCGGTGTTGCGGTCCAGGTTGCCGGTGGGTTCGTCGGCCAGCACGCAGGCGGGCTGTGTGACCAGCGCGCGAGCGATGGCCACGCGCTGGCGCTCGCCACCCGAGAGTTCGGCCGGGCGGTGGCCCAGGCGGCTCGCCAGCCCCACACGATCCAGCATCTTCGATGCGCGTTCGGCCGCTTCGGCGCGAAGCATGCGGCGAATCCACAGCGGCATGGCTACGTTGTCGCGCGCGCTGAACTCGGGCAGCAGGTGGTGGAACTGGTACACGAAACCCAGGTGGCGGTTGCGCAGATCGCCCTGTTGCGCAGCGCTCAATCCCGACATCGCTTGCCCCATGAGCTGCACGCTGCCCTGCGTGGGCGCGTCCAGCCCGCCGAGCAGGTGCAGCAGCGTGCTCTTGCCCGAACCCGACGCACCCACGATGGCGACCGTTTCGCCGGCGCGCACGGTCAGATCCACGCCGGTGAGCACGGTCACGTCGAGCCGGCCTTCGTGGAAACGTTTGGTGAGGCCCTTGGCCTGAAGAACGATGTCACTCATAGCGCAAGGCCTCGGCAGGATTCACGCGGCTCGCGCGCCAGCTCGGGTAGATGGTGGCCAGGAAGGACAGCACCAGCGAGATCACCGCGACGGGCATGATGTCGGCCTGCTGCGGATCGCTGGGCATGCGGCTGATGAGGTAAATGTCCTGCGGGAGGAAGCTCGCGCCCAGCAGCTTTTCGAGCGCGGGCACCAGCGTGTCGATGTTGAAGGCCACGCCCAGGCCGAGCAGCAGGCCCGCGCCGGTGCCGATGATGCCGACCATGGCGCCCTGCACCATGAACACACCCATGATGCTGCGCGGGCTCGCACCCAGCGTGCGCAGGATGGCGATGTCGGCACGCTTGTCGGTCACGGTCATCACCAGCGTGGACACGAGGTTGAACGCGGCCACCGCCACGATCAGCGTGAGGATGATGAACATCATGCGTTTTTCGAGCTGCACGGCGGCAAACCAGGTGCGGTTCTGCCGCGTCCAGTCGCGCACCAGCAGGCCAGGATCAAGCCCGGCGGCGATGGAGATGGCGACCTCGCGCGCCGCGTGCAGGTCCTTGATCTTGATGCGCACGCCGGTCGGGCCTTCCACGCGGAAGATGCGCGCGGCGTCTTCCTGGTGCAGCAGGGCCAGGGCAGAGTCGTATTCAAAATGGCCGGAATTGAACACCCCCACCACGTTCATCTGCCGGATGCGCGGCACCACACCGGCGGGCGTCACCTGGCCGCTGGGGGCAATGAGGGTGACGCTGTCGCCCACGATCACGCCCAGGCTGCGCGCGAGTTCGCCACCGAGGATGACGCCGTATTCGCCCGGCACCAGGCGCGGCAGCACGGTGGCAGCGAGGTCGGCGGCCAGATCGGTCACCTTGGGTTCCAGCGCCGGATCGATGCCGCGCACCAGCGTGCCCTTCATGTCTTCGCCGCGCGCAATCAGCGCCTGTGCACCCACAAAGGGCGCTGCACCCAGCACCTCCGGGTGGCCTTCAATGCTGGCCAGCACGCGGGGCAGGTCGGGAATGGCCTGGCCGCCGGGCTCGAACACCTCGATGTGCGCGAGCACGCCGAGCATGCGGTCGCGCACCTCTTTCTGGAACCCGTTCATGACCGAGAGCACGATGATGAGTGCGGCCACCCCCAGCGCAATGCCCAGCATGGAGACACCGGAAATGAAGGAAATGAAGCCGTTTCGCCGGGTGGCACGGCCAGCGCGCGTATAGCGCCAGCCCAGAATGAGTTCGTAGGGGGTTTGCATGGCAGCCGGCATTGTGGCATCCCCCACAATCCCTTCATGTCTGCCGCCGCACGCCACCTTCTCATCCCCTTTGCCACCGCCGGCGCCTCCGACCAGCAACCCCTTTGGCCGGCCCCGGCCGTGGAAGACCTGCCGAACCTGGTCGCCTTGTTGAACGGGATGCAGGCGGTTTCGCACACCGAGTGCGGACCGGACACGCCGTCGATGCCTTACGAGCTGGTGCTGGCGGGCTTGCTCGGCCTGCCCGCAGAGCCAGGCCGTGTGCCCTGGGCCGCCTTCGAAACGCGAACCGTGGGCGAGCCCTGCGGCTGGATCAAGCCCTGCCACCTGCAGGTAGGGGGCGATCAGGTGCGCCTGGGAGACGCCGCGCTGCTCGGGCTGCAGGAGGCCGACTCCCGTGCCTTGCTGGAAGCCGCCGCACCCTATTTCGCGGAAGACGGCATGCGCCTGACTTACATGAGCCCCGGCGCGTGGCTGGCCACGGGCGAGCCTTTGCGCGACCTCACCACCTGGTCCACCGACCGCCTCGCCGGTCGCCAGCTCACGCCCGATGTGTTGCAGCACAGCGCAGGCAGCTTCGGGCCGCTGTGGCAACGGCTGCACAACGAAATGCAGATGCTGTTCTACACCCACCGCGTCAACGACGAGCGGACCCGGCACGGCCAGTTGCCTGTGAATGCGGTCTGGCTCACAGGCGCGGGCGCGCTCAGTGCCATGCCCGCACCCGTGCCGCAGCTGGTGGTTGAAAACCGCCTGTGTGCCAGCGCACTCGCGCTGGACGCCGCCGCGTACCAGCAGGCCTGGCGGGTTGTGGATGCGGACGCCTGTGCGATGTTGCTTCGCGCCTGCCGAGCGGGGGAGCAAGTGAAGCTGACGCTGGCCGGCGAGCAACGTGCCATCACCTACGAGCCGCGCCCCACGTCGATCCGCGCGCGCATCGCCTCCATGTTTTCTGCGCGGCCGTCTCTGGCCGTGTTCGATACCTTGTGAACCCCATGAAAGACCTCTTTTCGTCATGAAGATCATCACCCGCGACGTGCCACCGCGCGCAGCCTGGGCGCTGGAGCAAGGCGGCCTGCACCCCCTGCTGGCGCGTCTGTTCGCCGCACGCGGCATCACCAGCAAGGACGAACTCGACGACGCGCTGGCGCGCCTGATTCCACCCACCCAGATGCTCGGCGCACAGGAGGCCGCGCGCGCACTGGCCGACGCCATGGCTTTGAAACAGGCCATCTGCATCGTGGCCGACTACGACTGCGATGGCGCTACCGCCTGCGCCGTGGGACTGCGCGGCTTGCGCCTGCTCGGCGCGCCCATGGGCTTCGACCGCGTGAACTACCTCGTGCCCGACCGCGTGACCGATGGCTACGGCCTGACGCCCTCCATTGCGAAGCGCGTGAAGGCCCAGGGGGCAGACGTGCTGGTGACGGTGGACAACGGCATCGCCAGCGTGGAGGGTGTGCGCGCGGCGCGCGAACTCGGCCTGCAGGTGATCGTGACCGACCACCACTTGCCTGCCATGAAAGATGGCGAGGTCACGCTGCCGCAGGACTGCATCATCGTCAACCCCAACCAGCCCGGTTGCACCTTCGAGAGCAAGTCGATTGCGGGTGTGGGGGTGATGTTTTATTTGTTGCTGGCGCTGCGGGCGGAGTTGCGCGAGCGCGGCGTGTTTACCGCGCAGGAACAACCGCGCATCGACGCGCTGTTGCCGCTGGTGGCGCTCGGCACCGTGGCCGACGTGGTGAAGCTCGACGCCAACAACCGACGCCTGGTCGCGCAGGGTTTGAAGCGCGTGCGCGCCGGTGCCATGCCACCGGGCATGACGGCGCTGTTTGGCGTGGCGGCGCGCAAGCCGGCCACCGCCACCGGCTTTGATTTCGGCTTTGCGCTTGGCCCGCGCCTGAACGCCGCGGGCCGCCTGGCCGACATGACGCTGGGCATCGAATGCCTGACGACCGACGATGCCTTGCGGGCGGATGAACTCGCGCGCACGCTCGATGGCATCAACCGCGAACGCAAGGTGATAGAGGGCGACATGCGCGAGCAGGCGCTGCAACTGGCTGAGGAGATGTTCGACGAAACCGAAGAGCCGCCGCCTGCGCTGGTGGTGTTTGATCCGGACTTCCACGAAGGCGTGGTGGGCATCGTGGCATCACGCCTGAAGGACAAGCTGCACCGGCCAACGTTTGTGTTCGCGGCCAGCGGCGCCGATGGCAAGGAGAACGAGCTCAAGGGCTCGGGCCGTTCCATTGCAGGCTTTCATCTGCGCGATGCGCTCGACCTCGTGGCCAAGCGCCACCCGGGGGTGCTGCTGCGCTTTGGTGGCCATGCCATGGCAGCAGGCTGCACCATCGACGAAGAGCACCTGGAAACCTTTGAAGCCGCGCTGCAGCAGGTGGCACACGAATGGCTGGACGCCGCCACGCTGCAACGCCGTATGGAGGCGGATGGTCCGCTGGAGACGAAGTACCGCCGGCCCGATCTGGTGGACACGCTGCACCAGGAGGTGTGGGGTCAGGGTTTTGCGCCACCGGTGTTCTGCGAGGAAGTGCAGGTGGTGTCGCAGCGGCTGGTGGGTGAGAAGCACCTGGCGCTGAAGCTCAAGCACCAGGGCGAGCCGGTCGACGGCATCTGGTTCAGCCACACCGAGCCGTTGCCCGAGCGCGTGAAGATTGCGTTTCGGCTGGACGCGGATGAGTGGCAGGGGCAGCGGCGGGTCCGGTTTCTTGTTGAGGCGGCTGAGATCTGACTTTCAGGATCTCGCTCATTGACCTCGCGGGCTCGGAGCGACTGGGCGCTCTGCTCCGCGAATGTCCTCCGGCGGCGGGAGGCCGCCTCCCCCTTTATTTCGCTGCGCAGAGCGCCCAGCCGCTCCGCGCTGAACCGGTGTAGTTGCGCGGCCGCCGTTGAAAAAATCAGACTGTCGTGGCCACGGTCCGATGCAGCACAGGCGTCTCAGGCACTGGGTACCCTGCTGCGCCGAACGTGCTCACCACCGCCTTGTGCGTGTCGAAGTAGACCTGCCAGTAGTGGTCGGTGTGCGTGTAGGGGCGCACGCAAAGCAAGGGGCCTTCCGGTGTGAACTGCAGAATTTCCACATCGGGGGCGGGTGACGTGACCACATTGGGAATGGCCGCCACGGCGGTGCGCAGGCGCGCCATGGCGTCGTTCACATCCACGCCATTGGCCACCTTCGCCACGCAGTCCACCCGGCGAAACGGTTCGTGGCTGAAGTTCTGGATGTTGTCGGCAAACACCTTGTTGTTGCCCACGATGGTCGTCACGTTGTCGGGGGTGAGGATGGTGGTGGCGAACAGACCCAGTTCCTTCACCGTGCCGGTCACACCGCCCGCACAGATGAAATCGCCCACCTTGTAGGGGCGCAGCACCTGCAGGAAGATGCCTGCCGCGAAGTTGGCCAGCATGCCGCTCCAGGCCACGCCAATCGCCAGGCCCGCGCCCGCGAGCAAGGCCGCGAACGACGTGGTGCGCACGCCGAAGATGTCGAGGATCGCCAGGATCAGCACGATCGTGAGCAGCACCGAGATGATGGACTTCAGGTACTGGATCAGCGTCTGGTCGAGCTTGCGGCCCTTTTCCATGGCCCGGCCAATCAGCCCCACCGCAATGCCGATGAGCCAGCGGCCCACGATCCAGGCCGCGATGGCGCCCAGCACCTTGAGGCCGAAATCGGCGCCCTGTGTGACGAGGAAATTCCAGATGACTTCCGTGTTCATAATGTTTTCCTTTAGTAGAAGGTGATCCAACAGATGCAGCATTCACACCCACCTGGCCAACCTTGCGGTGGCGTCCCCCCCAGGACCCTGCAGGCCGACGGATTGTGCCTCTGCCGATGTGTGGCGGATAGCCGGGGTATCGGCTCATGAAGGCCGGAGCCAACGCTGCAGCCCTCAAGCGGCGCACGCCGCAAACCCTGCCCGAAGTCACGGTGTCCGAGGATGGCGAAGTTCGCTTCCTGCATCTCGGCACCGAATGGATTCAGGGCTCCATGCTGCTCGATGCACCATTCGACATCGAGCTCGATTACGTCCAGCGCATGATGGCCTGGCTGCTGTTCGTGGAGCCGGATTCGGTGGCGAAGCGGCGCGCGTTGCAACTGGGTCTGGGCTCGGCCGCGCTCACCAAGTTCTGCTTCAAGAAACTGCGCATGGACACCACGGCCATCGAGATCAATCCGCAGGTGCTGGCGGTGTGTCACCAATGGTTCAAGTTGCCGGCAGACGGACCGCGCCTGCGCGTGCTGCTGGCCGATGCGGGTGAAGAGATTCGCCGCGCCGACCACATCGCCGCCTACGACGCGCTGCAGGTGGACCTGTACGACCACGAGGCCGCCGCGCCGGTGCTCGACAGCCCCGACTTTTACGCCGATTGCCGAGCCGCATTGACCGACGACGGCGCGCTCACTGTCAATCTGTTTGGCCGCGACGCGAGCTACGAACGCTCCCTGCAAAGCATCTGCGCGGCATTTGGTGCCGACGGCGTGTGGGCCTTCAAACCCACGCGAGAGGGCAACACTGTGGTGCTGGCCCAACGCACGCCCGAGCGGCCCACCCGCATGGCGCTGCTGGCGCGCGCCGAAGCGGTGCAGACGCGCTGGGGTTTACCCGCTGTGAAGTGGCTGCGCCTGTTCAAACCGGTATCCTGACTGTCGCATGAAGACCTCCCAGCCGACCACCCCGATCAAGATCATCGAAGCCCCGCTGGACTGGCGCAGCCTGGTGGACTGGTTGCGCGAAGACGGTGTGATCTCCGCCGAAGAATCCGAGCGTACGATTGCACGCTGCGCCTCGGCCCACAGCTCGCAGCATCCCTTGCAGCGCCTTGCCGTGGTGGGCATGTCGCGCAAGGCCGATCGGCATGTGCTCGATGTCGAGGAGCTCACGCAATGGCTGGCCACGCGCAGCGGCCTGGAGTACATGCGCATCGACCCGCTGAAGGTGGACGTGGGCAAGGTGGCCGACGTGATGAGCGCGGCCTACGCCGAACGCCACAAGGTCTTGCCGGTGCTGGTGAGCCCCACCGAAGTGGTGGTGGCCACCGCCGAGCCCTTTCTGCGCGACTGGGTGCCCGAGGTGGAGCGCCAGACACGCCGCACCGTGCGCCTGGTGCTCTCCAGCCCGCAGGCCATCAGCAGCTTCACGGCCGAGTTCTTTGCGCTCGCCAAGTCGGTGCGCGCAGCCAACAAGAGCGGGGGCCAGGCCGGCTTTGGCAGCTTCGAGCAACTGGTGGAGATGGGCAAGGCCAACAAGCAGCTCGACGCCAACGACCAGGGCGTGGTGCAGGTGGTGGACTGGCTCTGGCAATACGCCTTCGATCAGCGCGCGAGCGACATCCACCTGGAGCCCCGGCGCGAGCAGGGCGTGATCCGCTTCCGCATCGACGGTGTGCTGCACCCGGTGTACCAGATGCCGATCGGCGTGATGAACGCCATGACCGCGCGCATCAAGCTGCTCGGCCGCATGGACGTGGTGGAACGCCGCCGCCCCCAGGACGGTCGCATCAAGACCCTCAGGCCAGGCGTGGGCCAGGCGCGTGGCGAGGAGGTGGAAATGCGCCTGTCCACGCTGCCCACGGCGTTCGGCGAGAAACTCGTCATGCGCATCTTCGACCCCGACTCCACCGTGAAAGATCTCGCCGCGCTGGGCTTCGCCGCGCACGACGCGCAGCGCTGGGAAGGGCTCACCAAACACCCGCACGGCATCGTGCTGGTGACGGGTCCCACCGGCTCCGGCAAGACCACCACGCTCTACGCCACGCTCAAGCGGCTGGCCACCGAAGAGGTGAACGTGAGCACGGTGGAAGACCCGATCGAGATGATCGAGGCGGCCTTCAACCAGACGCAGGTGCAGCCGCACCTGGACCTGGACTTTGCGCAAGGCCTGCGCGCCCTCATGCGGCAGGACCCGGACATCATCATGGTGGGCGAGGTGCGCGATCTCGCCACCGCAGAAATGGCGGTGCAGGCCGCGCTCACCGGCCACCTGGTGTTCACCACGCTGCACACCAACGACGCGCCCTCGGCCATCATGCGGCTCATGGAGCTGGGCATTCCGCCCTACCTCATCAACGCCACCGTGCTCGGCGTGCTGGCGCAGCGGCTGGTGCGCACGCTGTGCCCCGCGTGCCGCAAGCCGCAAGACAAAGAAGAAGTGGCCGCTTCGCGCGAAACCCTGGCCGAGCTGGTGAAGCCCTGGCAGGTGAGCGGCAGCTACCGCCCTTATCAGCCGGTGGGCTGCGTCGATTGCCGCATGACCGGGTTTCGTGGGCGCATGGGCCTGTATGAATTGCTGGTGGTCACCGAAGGTTTCAAGGACAAGGTCAGCCGCGAGCCGCGCCTGGACGTGCTGCGCAAGCAGGCCGTGCAGGACGGCATGCGCCCGCTGCGCCTGGGCGGCGCGGCCCGCGTGGCCGAAGGCCTGACCACCATGGACGAAGTGCTGGCCTGCACGCCGCCCGTGCAGTGAGCCGCTGAGCGCAGGCCATGATCAAGAACCTGCAGGACTTTCTGGCTGGCCTGCTGTTTCTGGCCTTCGGTGTGGGTTTCGGCTGGGCCGCCACGCGGCACCCGCTGGGCTCGGCTGCCGACATGGGGCCTGGCTTTTTTCCCCTGCTCATGGGCCTGTTGCTTGGCCTGCTGGGCGTGCTCATTTTGTTCAAGGCCCTCACCTTTGAAGCCGTGGGGGGCGGGCGCGTGCCGCATTGGGGCCTGGGGCCGATGCTGCGAGTGCTGGGCGGGCTGGTGTGGCTGGCGTTGTGCACCGGTCCTTCGCAATGGCCCTGGTTCGGGTCCGCCCTGCAAGGTTTTCCCACCCTCGGCCTGGTGCTCGGCGTGGCCGGCCTGCTGCTGGCGGTGGCCGTGGGTGGCGGTGCGCGTGCCGCGTGGTGGTCTTTCTCGCTGGCGCTGCTGGTCAGCGTCGTCTGGGTCGGTTTGCTTGGGCTCCACGTGCCCCTGTGGCCCGGGCCTGGCGCGGGTTGAACCCCGAGGCGCTGACCATGTCGCTTTCCTTGTGGGATTCCTTGATGTTGGGCGCCACCGCCGTGGGGGCGTTGCAGCCGCTGATGCTCATTGCCTTGGGAGTGCTGGTGGGCAGCGTGTTTGGCCTGCTGCCCGGCCTGGGTCCGGTCACCGCCATCGCGCTGCTGCTGCCGGCCACGCTCGGCCTGCCACCGCTGCCCGCGTTGCTGGTGCTGGCCGGTGTTTACTACGGCGCGCAATACGGCGGCTCGCTGCCAGCCATCGTGCACAACCAGCCAGGCGAGGCTTCGTCCGTCATGACCAGCCTGGACGGCCACCCGCTGGCGCGCCAGGGCCGGGCCGGCGCGGCGCTCACCATGGCCACCGTGAGTTCGTTCGCGGCCGGTTGCCTCGGCATCGCGGTGGTGGCTGCGCTCGTGTTGCCCGTGGTTTCGCTCGGCCTGCAGTTTGGTTCGGCGGAGCGCTTCATGCTGCTTGTGGTGGGCCTCATGGGCGCCACTGTGCTGGCCTCGGGCTCGTTCCTCAAGGCGCTGGCCATGGCCGTGCTCGGCATCCTGCTTGGCCTCACCGGCTGGGATGTGCACACCGGCACAGCCCGCTTCGTGCCCGAAGCGCTGGAACCGTTGATGGGTCGGCAACAAGGGCTCACCGATGGCGTGGGCTTCATCGCGCTTGCGTTGGGCTTCTTCGTGGTCGCACCCGTGGCCGCCGAACTGGCCGGGTTGTCCATCCTCGCACCTGCAACCGGTGAATCACCCGCACAGGAATCGCCAGGCATGGACGACAGCCCCACGCGCGCGGAATGGCGCGACGCCGTGCCCGCCCTGCTGCGTGGCACCGGCCTGGGCGTGGTGCTCGGCGTGGTGCCCGGCGGCGGCGCGCTGCTGTCTTCGCTGGCGGCGTACCAGGTGGAAAAAGTGGCATCGAGAAACCGCACGCCGCCGCTGGGCGAAGGCAACCTCCGCGGCGTGGCCGCCCCCGAAGCCGCCAACAACGCCGGCGCACAAACCGCCTACCTGCCCATGCTGGCCCTGGGCCTGCCGCCCAACGCCGTGATGGCGCTCTTGCTCGGTGCACTCGGCCTGCACGCCATCGAGCCCGGCCCTTCGGTGATGAAAGTGCAGCCCGCGCTGTTCTGGGGGTTGCTGGTGTCCATGTGGGTCGGCAATGTGCTGCTGATCTTGCTCAACCTGCCGCTCGCGCGCTGGTGGCAGCCGGCGCTGCTGCGTGTGCTGCGCATCCCGCGCCGCGCGTTGCTGGCGGGCCTCATGGTGGCGTGTGGCCTGGGAGCGCTTGCCCTTGGACCGCACGGCTGGGGCGTGTGGCTCGTCATTGGCCTGGGCTTGCTGGCCTTTGTGCTGCAACGCCTGGGCTGTGAGGGCGTGGCGCTGCTGCTGGGCTTTGTGCTCGCGCCCGGGCTAGAGGAACACTTGCGCCGTGCGCTGCAGCTTTCGCGTGGGGACTGGTTCGTTTTCCTTGAACGACCGGTGTCTGCCTTGCTGCTGATGGCAGCGATCGGGCTGCTGTTGGTGGTGGTGCTGCAGCCGGGGCGGCGTGGGGTGGGGCGCTGAAGAGCATTGTTGGGCTCGATCGTGTGGATCGCAAGGGAATAGGATGTCCCGATAATCGGGCGAATGTCCGTTTCAGCGCCCCATCCCAGCCCGCACCTCGCCACCGGCCTCATGCTCGCCATTGCGGGCTCCATTGCCTTCAGCGCCAAGGCCATCATCGTCAAGCTGGCCTACCGGTACGGCGTGGATGCGGTCACGCTGCTTATGTACCGCATGCTGTTCTCCTTGCCGCTGTTCCTGGCGCTGGCGTGGTGGGCGTCTTACCGGCAGGGCGGGCAGACCGCGCGGCGGTTGACGCTGAAACGGCGCGACTGGCTGGGGGTGATCGGCCTCGGTTTTACCGGCTACTACCTGGCCAGTTTTCTGGATTTCTGGGGTCTGCATTTCATCAGCGCGAGCCTGGAGCGGCTGATCCTTTACCTCAACCCCACGCTGGTGCTGGTGCTGGGCTGGGTCATCTACAAGCGGCGCATCACGGGTCTGCAGGCCATTGCCATGGCGGTGAGTTATGGCGGCGTTCTGCTGGTGTTCGGTCACGAGGCTGGCCTGCAGGGGCCCGACGCGTTGCTGGGTGCGGCGCTGGTGTTTGGCAGTGCCATCAGCTACGCCATCTACCTCGTCTACAGCGGCGAAATCGTGAAGCGCCTGGGCTCGATGCGACTGGTGGGTCTGGCCACCAGCGTGGCCTGTGTGTTGTGCATCGTCCAGTTCGCGCTGTTGCGCCCATTGAGCGCAGCGCTGGTCGCGCCTGAGGTGATCTGGCTCTCCCTGCTCAACGCCACGCTGTGCACGTTTGCGCCGGTGGTGATGGTGATGATGGCGATCGAGCGCATTGGCGCGGGCCTGGCGGCACAGACCGGCATGATCGGCCCCATGTCCACCATCGTCATGGGCGTGCTGATTCTGGGTGAACCGTTCAACAGCTGGATCGTGGCGGGCACCGTGCTGGTGCTCTCGGGCGTGTTTCTGGTGACGCGCTTCGGCTCGTCCGCCGCGAGCAAATAAACCTTCTTTTTCAGGAGATCGACGCATGGACATGGGTATCAAGGGCAAGTGGGCGCTGGTGGGTGGCGCGAGCAAGGGGCTGGGGCTGGGCTGCGCGCAGGCGCTGGCGGCCGAAGGCGTGAACGTGGTCATGGTGGCGCGCCGTGCGCGCGACCTGGAGGAAGCGGTGGCTGGCGTGCGCGCGGCGTCGCCAACGGTCACGGTGCTCGGTGTGGCGGCCGACATCACCACGCCCGAAGGTCGTGCGGCCGCGTTCTCGGTGAGCGGTGGGCCCGGCACCGCGTTCGACATTGTGGTCACCAATGCCGGCGGCCCGCCTTCTGGCGATTTCAGGGCCTGGGACCGCGAGGTGTGGATCAAGGCGCTGGACGCCAACATGCTCACCCCGATTGAACTGATCAAGGCCACGGTGGACGGCATGGCGCAGCGCGGCTTTGGCCGCATCATCAACATCACCTCGGGCGCGGTGAAGGCGCCGATCGACATTCTGGGCCTGTCCAACGGCGCGCGCAGCGGCCTCACGGGTTTCATTGCGGGCGCGGCGCGCAGCCCGCTGGCCGCACAAGGCGTGACCATCAACAACCTGCTGCCCGGTGCGTTCGACACCGACCGCCTCAAGAGCCTGTTTGCGGGGACCTCCGCCAAAACCGGCGAGCCCGCCGAGGCCGTTGCCGATGTGAGGCGCAAGACCATACCGGCCAAGCGCTTCGGCGACCCGCAGGAGTTCGGTGCCACCTGCGCGTTTCTGTGCAGCGTGCACGCGGGCTACATCACGGGCCAGAACATCCTGGTGGATGGTGGCGCCTACCCGGGCACGTTCTGACGTTTCAGCGGCGCGACGAAACCAGGATGCCTCCCACGATCAGCACAAAGCCCACCGCGTGGTACAGGCGCGGTGGTTCGCCGAGCAGCGTGGCCGACATGAGCGCCGCAAACAGGGGCGTGAGGTTGGAGAAGAACGCGGCCATGGCCGGGCCCACGCGGGCCACACCCGCGCCCCAGCAGCGGTAGGCCAGCAGCGAAGGCCCCACAGCCACATACACCAGCGCCGCAGCCAGCGGCCAGCCCCATTGAATGGCCGATGTTCCGGCCGCAGGCTCGGGCAAGGTGAGCCACTCGCCGGCCGCGAACAGGCCCGACCACGCCACACCCATGACCACCTGCGCCAGCAGAAACGCGGCCCAGTCGGATTTGATGTGGGGCGGGTCTTCACCCGGGCGCGGGCGCGCCAGCAGCCAGCTGTACCAAGACCACAAGATCGCCGCGAGCAGGATCCAGGCGTCGCCAGGCACCAGCTGCAAGGCCTTGAGCTGCGCGAGTTCACCGCGCGTGAGCACCACCACCACCCCCGCAATGGACAACGCCGCACCCACGGCAGCAAGGCGCGATACGGCCACGCCGTAAAACAGCCGGCCCAGCAGCAGCATCCACACCGGCATGCTCGCAGCGACCAGCGTCACGTTGATGGGCGTGGAGGTTTTGAGGGCGACGTATTGCAGCGCGTTGTAGCACCCCACCCCCAGCAAACCGAGCAGCGCGAAACGCCTCCAGTGCGGCCACATGCTCCTGGCGCCCGGCCGCAGCACCCAACCCGCCAGGGGCAGCAGCAAGGCCAGCGCCAGCGTCCAGCGAAGGAAGTTGAGCGTGACGGGCGGCACGATACCTTGCATGAGGCGGCCGACGATGGCGTTGCCGGCCCACAGCAGTGGGGGCGCCAGCAACAGCAAGGTGGTGGGGAGGGAAAGGCGGGGACGATCAGACTCGGACATGGCTGCACTGTAGCGGCCCCTTCAAGACCGGCCACCGGCCGGGGATGCTGCGCACGAGCGAGCGCGAGCTCCCGGATTCGTGGCAGCATGGCCGCTTTCGTCATCACAAGAGGAGACCCGACATGAGCGAACAGTCCAGTCGCGCCGTGCGCATCCACGCCGCCGGCGGCCCTGAACAACTGGTGATCGACACCGTGAGCGTGGGCGATCCTGGCCCGGGGCAGGTGCGCATTCGCCACCACGCGGTGGGGCTGAACTACATCGATGTCTACCAGCGCACCGGCCTCTACCCGTTTCCCATGCCGCTGGCGTTGGGCATGGAGGGTGCGGGTGTGATCGAGGCCGTAGGGGAAGGTGTGACACACCTGAAAGCGGGCGACCGCGCCGCGTACGCCGCCAACCCGCCGGGCAGCTATTGCGATGTGCGCGTGATGCCTGCCATGAACGTGTGCAAATTGCCAGACAGCATCGATTTTGAAACCGGCGCGGCCATGATGCTCAAGGGGCTCACGGCTCAGTACCTGCTCAAGCGCTGCAAGCCGGTGGAAGGTCTGGAGGCCGGCGACTTTGTGTTGTTCCATGCAGCCGCTGGCGGTGTGGGCCTGATCGCCTGCCAGTGGGCCAAGGCGCTGGGCCTCAAGCTCATTGCCACGGCCGGATCGGACGACAAATGCAAGCTGGCGCTGGAACATGGCGCGAGCCATGCCATCAACTACCGCACCGAAGATTTTGTGGCCCGTGTGAAGGACATCACCGGTGGTCAGGGCGTGAAGGTGGTCTACGACTCGGTGGGCAAGGACACCTTCGAGAAGTCACTCGACTGCCTGAAACCTTTTGGTCTGCTAGCCAGCTTCGGCAATGCCTCGGGCCCCGTGCCGCCCTTCGCGCCGGGCATTCTGGGTGCCAAGGGTTCGCTGTACCTCACGCGCCAGACCCTGTTCACCCACATCACCAGCCGCGAACGCACCCAGTCAATGGCCGACGACCTGTTCGCGGTGATCGCGAGTGGTCAGGTGAAGATCCGCATCGACCAGCGATTTGCGCTCGCCGATGTGCGCAAGGCGCATGAGAGCCTTGAGGCGCGTTCCACGACGGGCTGCACGGTACTGTTGCCCTGAGCATCGAGCCTGCGTGAATTCAAAAACGTCACAGATTGGGGCGTGATGGTGTTCTGCGCAGCGAAATAAAGGAGGAGGGGCCTCCAGCCCCGGGGGACATTCGCGGAGCAGAGCGCCATCACGCCCCAATCCTGCGAGGTCACTGCACGCGATGCGCAGCGAGCAAAAAACCCAACTCAAGCAGGCTGTGCCTGCTTCGGAGCCACCTCGGCCAGCGCCCGCTCCAGGTGCTTCAACGTGCCCGGCACGTCGTGCCACTTGTCCAGGCCGAATAGGCCGATGCGGAAGGTCTTGAAATCAGCTCCTTCGTCGCATTGCAGCGGCACGCCGGCGGCGGTCTGCAGGCCTTGTGCCAGGAATTTCTTGCTCGACTGGATGTCCGGGTCGGTGGTGAAACTCACCACCACGCCGGGTGCCTGGAACCCCTGCGCCGCCACGCTCGGGAAACCATGGCGTTGCAGCAAACCGCGCACCTGTGTGCCCAGCGCGATCTGTTCCTGGCGCACGCGCTCGACGCCATAGGCCTCGGTTTCCTTCATGGTGTCGCGCAGGCGCGTGAGTGCGTCGGTGGGCAGGGTGCTGTGGTACGCGTGGCCGCCTCCTTCGTAGGTCTCCATGATCTGCAGCCATTTTTTCAGGTCCATGGCAAAGGTGGTGCTCTGGGTGCCGTCGATGGCCGCGCGTGCGCGCTCGCTGAGCATGACCATGGCGCAGCACGGCGAGCTGCTCCAGCCCTTTTGCGGCGCGCTGATGAGAATGTCCACACCCGTGGCCTGCATGTCGACCCACATGGCGCCCGAGGCGATGCAGTCCAGCACGAAAAGACCGCCCACCGAGTGCACCGCGTCGGCCACGGCGCGAAGGTAGTCGTCGGGCAGCATCATGCCGGCAGCTGTTTCCACGTGCGGGGCAAACACCAGCGCAGGCTTCTCGCGGGCAATGGTGGCCACCACTTCCTCGATGGGCGCAGGCGCCCAGGCAGCCTGCGGGCCTTCGCCCACACGCCGCGCCTTCATCACGGTGTGGCTGGCGGGGATGGCGCCCATGTCGAAGATCTGCGTCCAGCGGTAGCTGAACCAGCCGTTGCGGATGACCAGAACGTGTTTGCCGTGGGCAAATTGCCTCGCCACCGACTCCATGCCAAAGGTACCGCTGCCCGGCACCAGCACCGCGGAGCGGGCTCCGTACACGCGCTTGAGCATGGCCGAGATGTCGGTCATCACGCCCTGGAAGCGCTGGGACATGTGGTTGAGCGCGCGATCGGTGTAGACCACCGAGAACTCGAGCAAGCCATCAGGGTCGACGTGGGGCAGCAATCCGGGCATGTTGGTCTCCTGTTTCAACGCGCTTGAAAAAGCGGCCTGTCAGCGTAGCACAGCAAGCTTTTCGCTGCCGGCGTCAGGTCCGGTCGGTCGCTTCTACAGGTGGGCGCAGGCGGCTGGGTGCGAGCACACCCGCGGAATCGAGAATCGGATAAGCGATGGAGCAGATGTGCGAGTTGATCCGCTTCAGGTCGCTGATCAGGTCCAGGTGCAGCGCGCTGGTGTCCATGCTCTGCATGCTCTGGTCGGACAGGCGGTTCAGGTGGGTCGCGGCGTATTCGCGTTCCATGTCGCGGAAGCGCACCTTTTCTTCCAGCAGACGCTGGGCGTCGCGCACATTGCCATTCAAAAACACGCTCATGCCCAGGCGCAGGTTGTCGATCAGGCGCGCATGCAGCTCGGTGATCTCGGCCATGCCGGCCTCTGAGAAATCGCGCCCCTTGCGGATCTTCTTGTCCTCGATGTCGAGCAGCACGCGCTCCACGGTGTCGCCGATCTGCTCCATGTTGATGGTGAAGCTGATGATGTCGGTCCAGCGCCGGCCTTCTTCTTCGCTCAACTGCTGGCGCGAGATCTTGGTGAGGTAGTACTTGATGGACGAGTAGAGGCTGTCCACCGTGTCGTCCAGCTTGCGGAGGTCCTGCGCAAGTTTCAGGTCGTTGGTCTTGAGCACGGTGACCACGCCGCGCAGCATGGTTTCCACAATATCGGCCTGGTGCATGGCCTCGCGCGCCGCGCAGGAAATGGCCAGCGAGGGTGTGGCCAGTGCCGAAGGGTCAAGGTGCTTGGGCCGGTCCAGCGGGCTGTTGCCGGCCTGCAGCGGCAGCAGCCGGTCCACCATGCGCGCAATGGGTTTTGTGAGGCCGATGAACACCAGGCCAACCATGACGTTGAAGCTCAAGTGGAACAGCACAGTGAGCGTGGCCGGGTCCTGCACGAGGGGTTGCACCAGCCTCAGCCAGAACGGGATCAGCCACGGCGCAATCGCCACGCCGAACACCTTGAACAGCAGGTTGCCCAGCGGCACCTGGCGCGTGCTGATGCCCGATTTGGCCGTGGTGATGACGGCCAGCACGCCACTGCCCAGGTTGGCGCCCAGCACCAGGCCCAGCGCCACGTCCAGACCGACCACCTGCGTGGCCAGCGTGGCCGAGAGCAGCACCACCGCCAGGCTGGAGTACGACAACACGGCGAGCGTCGCCCCCAGCAGGATTTCCAGCAGCCGGTCGCTGCCCAGCGACTCCAGCATCAACTGCACGGCGGGGTTCTGCGTCAGCACACTGGTGGACGCCGACACCAGCCGCAGCGCCAGCAGCATCAGGCCCAGGCCAATCAGCACACGCCCGAAATCGCCCACCTGCGTGCCCTGGCGCGAGATGAAGAGCGTGACGCCGATGAAGATGAACAGCGGCGAGAGCCAGGACAGATCGAAGTGGAACAGCACCGCCATGAGGCTGGTGCCGATGTCGGCCCCCAGCATCACGGCCAGTGCGGCGGGCAGCGCGATCAGGCCGCGGCCTACAAAGGAGCCGGTGATGAGCGCAGTGGCGGTGCTCGATTGCACGAGGGCCGTGACGCCCAGCCCAGAGAGCGCAGCGGCAAATCGGTTGCCGGTGCTGGTGGCCAGAATCTGGCGCAGGTTGCTGCCGAAGACGCGGAGCACGCCAGTGCGAACCAGGTGGGTGCCCCATACGAGCAGGGCCACGGCGGCCAGAAGATCCAGGAGATGTTTCATGAACTCCAAAACTATACGCGTCGCGCGTGACGCCGGTCCCCGGGCCTGACCCGAGGAGCGGCACGGGTTCTCAGCGGCTGCGGCGCAGGCGCAGGATCTCGTCCAGGATCAGCGTTACGGCGCCCACGCTGATGGCCGCGTCGGCTATGTTGAACGCGGGGAAATGGCCACCCGGGAACATGCCTTCGAGAAAGCGCCAGTGGAAATCGAGGAAGTCCACCACGTAGCCGTGCACCAGCCGGTCGATCACGTTGCCCAGCGCGCCGCCCAGAATGCAGGCGAGGGCAAAGGCAAACAGCTTCTGGCCGGGATGCGACCGCAGCATCCAGACAATGAAGACCGATGCCGCCACGCCCACTGCCGTGAAGAACCAGCGCTGCCAGCCGCCGGCTTCGGCCAGAAAGGAAAACGCGGCACCGGTGTTGTGGGCGCGCACGATGTTGAAGAAGCTCGTGACATAGGTGCTGTCGCCGAGCTGGTAGCTGGCGAGGATCACCTGTTTGGTGACCTGATCCAGCACCAGCAGCAGCGCCGCCAGACCGAGCCAGGGCCAGATACTCGCCGTGGAAGTGCGCGACATCAGGCCACCAGGCGGGTTTCGCCCGCACCATACAGGTTGCTGTTGCAGCGGCCGCACAGCGTGGGGTGCGCGGCATCGGCGCCCACATCGTCGCGGTAGTGCCAGCAACGCTCGCACTTCGGCGCGGTGGCCGGCGTCACCTCGATCGAGAGTTCGGCGCCCTCCACCGCGACCAGCGTCACCTTCGAGGTGATGAACACGAACTTCAGGTCCTCGCCCAACGAGGCCAGTTCGGCCAGCTGGCTCGAAGGCGCGCGAATGGTGAGTTCGGCTTGCAGCGAAGAACCCACCTCGCTGGCCTCCCGGCGCTTCTCGATTTCCTTGTTGGCCAGATCGCGCAACTGGTGCAGACGTTCCCACTTGTCCAGCAAGGGTTGATCAGGTTCGGGCAGCCTGGCGAAGGTCTCGAAGAAGATTGAACCCTGGCTTTGCGAACCCGCCAGCACTGGCCATGCTTCCTCCGCCGTGAAGCTCAGGAAAGGTGCCATCCAGCGCAGCATGGCGTGGGTGATCTGGTGCAGCGCGGTCTGCGCACTGCGCCTCGCGAGGCTGTGGGGTGCCGTGGTGTAGAGGCGGTCCTTGAGCACGTCGAGGTAGAACGCGCCCAGGTCTTCCGAGCAGTAGATCTGCAGTTTGGACACGACCGGGTGGAATTCGTACACCTCGTAGTGCGCCAGCACCTCGGCCTGCAGCTGCGCCGCCCGCGAGAGCGCGTAGCGGTCCACCTCCAGCAGTTGATCGAATGGCACCGCGTCCTTCGCTGGATCGAAGTCGCTCACGTTGGCCAGCAGGAAGCGCAGCGTGTTGCGGATGCGGCGGTAGGCGTCGGTCACGCGGGCGATCACCTTCTTGTCCATCGGCGGATCGCCCGAATAGTCGGTGGAGGCCACCCACAGGCGTGCGATTTCAGCGCCCGGGTCCTTGGCAAAGGTCTCGATCTCGATCACGTTGCCCAGCGACTTGCTCATCTTGCGGCCCTGGCCGTCCACATTGAAGCCGTGCGTGAGGATGCTGCGGTAAGGCGCGCGGTCGTACAGCGCGCAGCCGAGCAGCAGCGAGCTGTGGAACCAGCCCCGATGCTGGTCATGGCCTTCCAGGTACAGGTCGGCCTCGGGGCCCTGCGCGTGGTAGGGCAGGCGGTCGTAGGCGCTGGCGTGGCTGCCGCGCAGCACGTGCTGAAAGGTGGAGCCCGAGTCGAACCACACCTCCAGGATGTCGGTGCTCTTGGTGTACTGCTTCGCGTCTTCGGCGCCCAGCATCTCTTCGGTCGTGACGCGACTCCAGGCCTCGATACCGCCTTTTTCCACGATGGTGGCTGCCTGGTCGAGGATCTCCATGGTGCGCGGGTGCAGCTCGCCGCTGTCCTTGTGCAGGAAGAACGGGATCGGCACGCCCCAGCTGCGCTGGCGCGAGATGCACCAGTCGGGCCGGTTGGCGATCATGTCGTGCAGGCGCGCCTTGCCATTGGCCGGGAAGAACTGGGTCTGCTCGATCGCGTCCAGCGCGGTCTGGCGCAGCGTCTTGGGCGCCTTCTCTTTGGTGAACACGCCTTCGCCATCGTCCATGCGCACAAACCACTGCGCGGCGGCACGGTAGATCACCGGCGTCTTGTGCCGCCAGCAGTGCGGGTAGCTGTGCGTGATGGTCTGGGTGGCCATGAGGCGGCCAGCGTTCTTCAGCGCCTCCAGAATGACCGGCACTGCCTTCCAGATGTGCAGGCCGCCAAACAGCGGGAAATCGGGCGCGTAGGCGCCGTTGCCTTGCACCGGGTTGAGGATGTCCTCGACCTTCATGCCGTGGGCCGTGCAGGAGTTGAAGTCGTCCAGGCCGTAAGCGGGTGACGAGTGCACGAGGCCGGTGCCGTCGGCGTCGCTCACGTAGTCGGCCAGGAACACGGGCGAAAGGCGCTGGTAGCCGGCGTCCACGTCGAACAGCGGATGGCGGAAGTTAAGGCCGCCCAGCGCCTTGCCCGAGGCGGTGGCGAGCACCTTACCAGTGAGGCCGAAGCGCTCCAGGCATTTCTCGACCAGCGTCTCGGCCAGCACCAGGCAGCCCTTGGGCGTGTCGACCAGGGCGTAGGTAAAGTCGGGGTGCGCGTTGAGCGCCTGGTTGGCGGGGATCGTCCACGCGGTGGTGGTCCAGATGACGGCGAAGCCGGACTTGCCCGCGGGCATGGATGACAGGCCGAAGGCGGCAGCCAGCTTCGCGCTGTCGTCCGACTCGAAGGCCACGTCCAGCGTCTCGCTCTTTTTGTCGGCGTACTCAATCTCGAATTCGGCGAGCGACGAGCCGCAGTCGAAACACCAGTACACCGGCTTCAAGCCACGGTAGACAAATCCGCGCTCGATCACGCGCTTGAAGGCCCGCAACTCGCCCGCTTCGTTGGCCGGGTCCATGGTGCGGTAGGGGCGCTCCCAGTCGCCGAGCACGCCCAGGCGGCGGAAGTCTTCGCGCTGCTGGTCGATCTGCCCGGTGGCGAAAGCGCGGCTTTTGGCCTGCATGTCGTCGCGGCTCAGGTTGCGGCCATGCAGCTTCTCGATCGCGTTTTCAATCGGCAGGCCGTGGCAGTCCCAGCCGGGGATGTATTGCGCGTCAAATCCGGCCAGCTGGCGGCTCTTGACGATCATGTCCTTGAGGATTTTGTTCAGCGCGTGGCCGATGTGCAGCTTGCCGTTGGCATAGGGCGGCCCGTCGTGCAGCACGAACAGCGGTGCGCCGGCGCGGGCGACGCGCAGCCGCTGGTACAGGCCTTCTTCCTTCCAGTCCTTGACCCAGCCCGGCTCGCGCTTGGGAAGGTCGCCGCGCATGGGGAAGGGTGTGTCGGGCAGGTTGAGGGTGCTGCGGTAGTCGGTGGTGGAGGTGGTGTCGGACATGACCGGATTTCCGTGGTGGCTACGACAAGCTCAGCCCGAACGGGGAATGAGGGGGACGGGAGACTGGAAACCGTTCGCCCTGAGCCTGTCGAAGGGCGGCGACCGGACGGACAGGTCGTTAAATTCGGTCGCGCGTGGTCTGCCGGTGGGTCTGCGCGTGCAGCGAAGCGAAATAGGCGCGCGCGTCGTCGCAATCCCGCGCGATGCCCTGGGTCAGGGCGTCGAGGCCGTCGTATTTCAGCTCGTCGTGCAGTTTGTGCAGAAGTTCCACGCGCACGATTTTACCGTAGGCCTCCCCGTTGGGCAGGCTGCGGGCAAAGGCTTCGGGCCATTGCAGGCAATGGGTCTCCAGCAGCACGCGCCCGCCATTGACATCGTCCGGATCGAGCGAGGGGCGCACGCCCAGGTTGGCCACGCCCGGCAACGGCGGTGAGGCCGGGGTGGGGCCAAGCCCATGCACGAGGACTGCAAAAATGCCGCTGGCAGCGGGCTTCCAGTGGGAAAAACGCAGATTGAGCGTGCGAAAACCGTCGCCCCGACCGGGCGCACTCTCGGCCAGCTGGCGGCCGAGCCGTCGGCCGTGGACTACGTGGCCGCTGATGCTGTAGGGCCGGCCCAGCAGGGCGGTCACGACGTCCATGCGGCCAGCGCCCAGCGCTTCGCGCACCGCCGAACTCGATACCCGCATGCCATGCACCTCGTAGCTCTGCATGCGGGCCACGTCGAAGCCCAGGCGCGTGCCTGCCGCATCGAGCATGGCGTAGTCGCCTGCGCGCTTCGCGCCGAAGCGGAAATCGTCGCCCACCAGCACATAGCGCACGCCGAGCGCTCGCACCAGCGTTTCCTCAATGAAGGCCTGCGGGGCCTGGTTGGCCAGCTTGGCATTGAACGGCAGGACCACGCACTCGTCGACGCCGCAGCGTTCGAGTTCCTGCAGTTTGTCGCGCAGTGTGGCGATGCGGGCCGGCGCGAGCTCGGGTTTCTGGTGCAGGGCGGCGAAGTAGTCGCGCGGATGCGGCTCGAAGGTCATGACGCAACTGGGTACGCCACGGTGCTGGGCTTCGCTGTTGAGCAGCGCCAGCATGGCCTGGTGGCCTCGGTGCACGCCGTCGAAATTGCCAATGGTCAGTGCGCAGCCGGGAGAACTGGCGTGTTGGGAGCGCAAACCGCGAAAGATTTTCATGCCATCAAGGGGTGTTGGAGGGGTGCCATCTGTGGCTTATGCGCCCGCTGCCATGGCCCGCTCACAAAGTCTTGCTATATTGGTGCACGATCATATGCGCCCGCAGCCCCGTGCTGCAGCCGCCGGACGGCTCCCCACGGAGCCGCCCTTCCTGTTGACTAGTTCGATAGAAGGAGCCCGTCTTGAAGGTCTTGAAACTCTCCGCGCAGGGCTTGCCACAGTCGTGGATCAGCCTCGAAGAAGCCGTGCTGCATTACGCCGCCGACGAAGTGCGCTGGGAGATGGGCGCGGAGATCGCCGTGTTCCATGGCGGGCACAACGCCATGACCGGACGCCAGTCCATCATCACGGTCAATTCCATCATTGGCACCCAGGGCGTGCCGCGAATCAACCCGTTCGATCTGCGCCCCACGCTGACCAACAGCAAGTTGTTTGCGCGTGACCGCAACATTTGCGCCTACTGCGGTGACCATTTCCATGAGGAAGAACTCACCCGTGAGCACATCGTGCCGCTGGGGCAAAACGGCCGGGATCTCTGGATGAACGTGGTAACGGCGTGCCGCTCGTGCAACCACCGCAAGGGCAACCGGACCCCCGAGCAGGCCAACATGGGCCTGCTCTACACACCCTACGTGCCCAGCCTCTGGGAAGACTTCATTCTGCGCAACCGCCGCATTCTGGCGGACCAGATGGAGTTTCTGATGTCCCATCTGCCCAAGACCTCGCGGCTGCACGCCTGAGGCTGGGCCCGGGCTCAGTAGGTCAGCTCGAGCACCACCAGGTGGTTGTCGGTCGCCGGCCAGGTCCGCCCGGTGATCTTCTCGCCGTTGAACTCCGCTGAAATCGCCCGCACGCCGTCTTCCATCAGCTTGATTTTCGAGCTCGACATGCCGGCGCCGGAAGGCGGCACGCCCGGCAAAGCTTTGCCGTCAAACGCCATCTTGTCGCGCTCGCCATCGAAATAACCGCGAGGCCGCGTGAGCGTGACGGTGGATCTGGCGTCCTTATCGGCCGCCAGCGGCCGCTCGGCGCGCAGGTGGATGAGCTCGCTGCTGCGTGGGAAAGGGCTGCGGTAGATGTGGGTGGTGGCGTAGCCCGGGGCACTGATTGCAAATTCGTAGGGCACACCGGCTTGCGCCGTGAAGGGCCCCCACAGGCCGTCGGCACCAACGGTCTTGCGGTGAACAGCCGCACCCCGGCGTTCGCCACTGGCTGGGTCGGTGGCGTAGATCTCGATCTGCGCGCCGGGGAGCGGCAGGTTGTTCGAGTAGTTGCCCGACGCGGGATCGGTCGATGACAGCCCGAGGCCGGTGATCTTCCCGTTGAGCACTGGCTGGGCTTGCGGCGCCACGACCAGTGTTCTGGGCGCCTGGCCGGTGATGAAGCGCCAGGTGGCGTCAAAGGCTGCTGGCGAGAACGCAGTTTCGCGGTGGTCGACGCGCGGCAGCACGACGTTTTGGGCGCCCTTGAGCGCCGGGCCGTCGAAGGTGACGTTGGTGGGCGTGCCCTTCGCGCCTATCCACAGGCCGTCGGGCTGGGCGAACTTGTCGTTGTTGTCGGAGCGGATGGTCAGCCATTTCACCGGGCCCACCACTTCATCCCCTGCCGCGTTCTTCGGGGCATTCAGCGCGGTGAGGAACGGGCCGGTGCCAGCGAACTCGTTGGCCTCCCGAAAGCCTTTGATGGCCCAGACGCCGTGGTTGGGCACACCGCCCAGCACCGCGTGGCTCACGGTCTTGTCGCCGCCGCCGTTCTGAATGTAGTTGCGCACGGCATAGCCACCGCGCGAATTGGCCACCAGTACCACCTGGCTTGCTCCCGTCGCTTTCATGACCTTGTCCACTTCGGCCTTCAGGAACGCCATGTGCTCGCCGGTGGACGTACGACCCGGCAGGGCTTTGCCGTCGTCGTCGCGCGCCAGCGGGTAGGGCAGGTCGATGGCGTGCAGGCGCTCGCGTGGCCAGCCGTTCGCTTCAAAGCGCCACACCGTGGTCTGCCAGATCGAGGCCGAATCCCCGTTGCCGTGCACGAACACGATGGGGGGCTGTGCGTTGTTGTGCTGCGTGCTGGCACAGGCGGCCAGCAGCAGGCTGGCGCCGGCCAGGGCAAAGACGGTGCGGCGGGTGGTCATGCAAACACCCCGGCGGTGTCCTGCATGCGGGCAGACACTTCACCCAGGTGGTGCAGCGTGTCGCCAAACGTCATTTCCAGCTGCGTGAGCTTCTTGAAATAGTGGCTCACGATGTACTCATCGGTCACGCCGATACCACCATGCAGCTGCACCGCCTGCTGGCCGACGAAGCGCATGGACGTGCCCAGCTGCACCTTGGCGCGTGCCACGGCGGCGCGCCGCTCGGGTGCAGGGGCGTTGAGCTTGAGGCTGGCGTAGTAGCTCATGGAGCGCGCCAGCTCCAGTTGCATCTTCATGTCTGCCACGCGGTGGCGCAGCGCCTGAAAGCTGGCAATGGCCACGCCAAACTGCTTGCGGGTGTTCATGTACTCGACCGTGATGGCGAGGGTCTTGTCCATCACGCCCACCGCTTCGGCGCAGGCGGCGGCAATGCCGATGTCCACCGCGTGCTCCAGTGCAGTGAGGCCCTGTGCGGTGATTCGTTGCGCTGGTGCATCCTTGAAGGTCACGTCACCGGCGCGTCCGCCATCCTGCGTGAGGTAGCCACTGGTGCTCAAACCCGGGGCGCCGCGCTCGACGAGGAACAGAGCGATCTGGCCCCCGGCCATGGCGGGTACGACGAAGGCATCGGCCTGGTCTGCGGCGGGCACCATGTTTTTGGTGCCGGCGAGCTTCCAGCCTTCGCCCGCCTGTGTGACGGTGGTTGAGCACACGTCGAGCCGGTAGCGCGCCTTGCGTTCCTGGTGCGCCAGCACCACCAGCGCTTCCCCCGATGCCATTCGGGGCAGCCAAGCGGCTTTGATCTCTGCAGTGGCATAGCCACCCAGCAAGCCCGATGTGATGAGCGTCTGCGCAAGCGGCTCGAGCACGATGCCACGGCCGAGCTGCTCCATCACCACCAGGCCTTCCACCGGGCCCATGCCCAGGCCACCGTCGTCTTCGCTCACGTAGAGGCCAGTGAGGCCGAGTTCGGCCAGCTCGCCGTAGGCCTTGCGGTCGAAGCCGCCGGCCTCCACGATGGCGCGGCGGCGCTCGAAGCCGTAGCCCTTCTCCACCCACTTCTGCACCGCGTCGCGCAGCGCGCTTTGATCGTCGGAAAAATCGAAGTCCATCTGTGTGCTCCTCAGCCCAGAACCGTCTGCGCGACGATGTTGCGTTGCACTTCGTTGCTGCCACCGTAGATGGTGGTCTTGCGCATGTTGAAGTAGGTCGAGGCCAGCGGCGCGTTGGCGTTGACGCTGCCTGGGAAGTTGCCTTGCCAGCCGGCTTCCATCGCTTCTTCGATGAAGGGCAGGCTGTAAGGGCCGGCCGCGAGCATCATGAGTTCGCTGTAGCGCTGCTGGATCTCGCTGCCTTTGATCTTGAGCAGGCCCGCAATATCGAGCGAGTTCTTGCCCGACTTTTCTGCCGAGAGCACGCGCAACACCAGCATCTCCAGCGCCACCACGTCCACTTCCAGCAGCGCGATCTGGTCTCGGAAACGCAGGTCGTCCCACACGCCCTCGGCCTTGGCAATGCGCTTCAGGCGCTCGAGTTCGCGCTTGGCGCGGTTCACATCGGCGATGTTGGTGCGCTCGTGGCTCAGCAGGTGCTTGGCGTAGGTCCAGCCCTTGTTCTCCTCGCCGATCAGGTTTTCCGCCGGGACCTCGACGTTGTCGAACCACACCTCGTTGACCTCGCACTCACCATCGAGCAGCTTGATCGGCCGCACCGAGACGCCGGGCGATTTCATGTCGATCAACAGGAAGGAGATGCCGGTCTGCGGTTTGCCTTCGTTGCTGGTGCGCACCAGGCAGAAGATCCATTCCCCGTACTGACCCAGCGTGGTCCAGGTCTTCTGGCCATTCACGATGAACTTGTCGCCCTGGCGCTCGGCGCGGCATTTCACCGAGGCCAGATCCGAACCCGAGCCCGGTTCGCTGTAGCCCTGGCTCCACCAGACTTCGCCGCTGGCGATGCCGGGCAGGAAGCGCTGCTGCTGTTCCTTGTTGCCAAAGGTCATGATGACCGGCGCCACCATCACCGGGCCAAACGGCACCACGCGCGGCGCGCCGGCCAGGGCGCATTCTTCCTCAAACAGGTGCTTTTGCACCGCGTTCCAGCCCGGGCCACCGAATTCCTTCGGCCAGCCCCATCCCAGCCAGCCTTTGCTGCCCAGAATTTTTGCCCAGCGCTGCAGATCGTCGCGCGTCAGGCGCAGGGCGTTGTGCACCTTGTGCGATATCTCGGCCGGGAGGTTGGCCTTGACCCAGGCGCGGATGTCTTCGCGGAACGCCTGCTCTTCCGGCGTGAATGCCAGATCCATGGGGTTGTCTCCTGAGGGCCGCCACCCCGGGGTGCCGGCAAGTTGATCGACGCCGGCCAGTTTCGCACGACCGTTCGTTTTACGGCTGTCCGGGCTGCGACAAGCCGAGTTGTTCGTTCAGATTCTGCAGCTGGTCCTGCAAGCCAGCCACCGTGTTTTCCAGAGCCGTGAGGCGGCGGGTGAGGGCGATCAATTCGTCTTCAGTGGCGGCGGTGGAATGCGGGGCAATTGACATAGCTGCCAGGTCGACCGGGCCGCAGAGCAGGTGCGCCCAACGCTGCTCCCGGGCGCCCGGGGCGCGCGACATCTTCACCACCAACGGGCCGCCTTTTTCAAGGCTGCGGTCCTGCAGCTCCTCCAGGAAACCGTCCACCGAGGCGATGTCGAGGAATTTGTACCAGCGCTCGGTGTTCAGCCGGAGCTCGCCCGCGGTCTGCGGTCCGCGCAGCATCAGCATGCCGAGCAGTACGGCAGATTGTTCGGGCACGCCGACGGCGCGAGCAAAGTTGTGTTCGTAGCGCGTGACGCGGCTGCCGCTGCCCTCCAGCACCATGTGCAGCGAGCGCAGGTTGTCCAGCGCTTCCAGCACCTGCGCATCGGCGAGATTCATCACCGGTTCGCGGCTGGATTTCTGGTTGCAGCCCGTTACGAGCGCATTGAGCGTGAGCGGGTAGCTGTCGGGCACGGTGCGCGCCTTTTCCATCAACGTGCCGAGCACGCGGGCTTCAGCGGCAGAGAGCGGGCGCAGCGCGAAATCGTGGCCGCGCGGGCGAGGGGTTGCGGGGTATGTCGAGTCTGAGGTCATTACACTTCCCGGCCATGTCTGGCGTGAACAAAAACATTGTGATTCTGATCTCTGGCAGCGGCTCCAACATGGCTGCCATCGTGGAGGCAGCGCGTGCGCGGCGCTGGCAGGTGCGGTTTGGCGCGCGCGTGGTGGCGGTGATCAGCAACAAGGCCGCTGCGCAAGGTCTGGCCTGGGCGCAGGCGCACGGTATCGCCACGGCCACGCTGGACCACGCCGCCTATGAGAGCCGCGAGGCATTCGACGCGGCCTTGATGCGCGAGATCGATCGCCACGAACCCGCGCTTGTGGTGCTGGCCGGCTTCATGCGCATCCTCACGCCCGGTTTCGTGCGGCACTTCGAGGGCCGCCTCGTGAACATCCACCCCAGTCTGCTGCCCGCATTCACCGGCTTGAAGACCCATCAGCGCGCGATCGACATGGGCTGCCGCTTTGCGGGCGCCACGGTGCACCGAGTCACGCCTGAACTGGACCACGGTGAAATCCTGGCGCAAGCCGTGGTGCCGGTGCTGCCAGGCGACACGGCGGAAATGCTGGCTGCGCGGGTGCTGACGCAGGAACACGCCATCTATCCGCGAGCCGTGGAGAGGCTGCTCTCCGTCGGTTGATCAGACACCCTTCGCAAACACAAGCCCCGCGTGCTCCCGCATCGCGTGGAACTTGATCTTCGGCCAGTTCGCCTCCACCGCGCGCAGCGTCGCTGCGTGGTCCACCAGCAACGTGGGCGCGTCCACGGCGTCCAGCGCCACGCGGTGGCTGTTGGCGTCGATGAAACGTTTGAGTTCGATGTCGCCGCCGTCTTCAGGCGCACACGTCACCCAGCGCGCAACCTGGTAAGGGCTGTTCATGATGCGCGCCTTCACACCGTATTCGTGCTCCAGCCGGTGTGCCACCACTTCGAACTGCAGCTGACCCACAGCACCCAGCAACAGCACCGAGCCCGCCACGGGGCGAAACACCTGGATTGCGCCTTCTTCGCCCAACTGCGTCAGGCCGGCGCGCAGTTGCTTGCTGCGCAGCGGGTCCGCCACCTCGACGCTGCGGATGATTTCCGGCGCGAAGAAGGGCAGGCCGGTGAACTGCAGGCTTTCGCCTTCGGTGAGCGTGTCGCCCAGCTGCAGCACGCCGTGGTTCGGGATGCCGATGATGTCGCCGGCAAAGGCTTCGTCCAGCAGCTCGCGCCGTTGCGAGAGAAAGCTCACCACGGTGTTGGGCCGCAGGTCTTTGCCCGAGCGCACCACCTTGAGCTTCATGCCGCGCTCGAAATGGCCGCTGGCGACACGCACGAAGGCGATGCGGTCGCGGTGCGCCGGGTCCATGTTGGCCTGGATCTTGAACACCACGCCGCTGAACTTCGGCTCATCGGGATGTACCACGCGCTGGATCGCGGCGCGGTCGCCCGGTGGTGGTGCCAGATCCACCAGCGCGTCGAGCACTTCACGCACACCGAAATTGTTCACCGCCGAGCCGAACAGCATGGGCGTTTGTTTGCCCGCCAGGAACTGGTCTTCCTCGAACGCAGGTGAGGCGCCTGCCACGAGCTCCAGCTCGTCGCGCGCCTGTTCGAACTCGGCGCCGAATCGCTTGACGCTCTCGGGGTTGTTCAGGCCGACCAGCACATCCTCGTCACCACCGCGCCGATCTTCGCCCGCGGCGAACACGCGCATCTGGTCGGTGCGGCGGTCGAACACGCCACGGAAAGTCTTGCCCATGCCCACGGGCCATGTGAATGGCACCACGGTCATGCCGAGTTCGCGCTCGATCTCATCCATCAGGTCCAGCGGGGCCTGCACTTCGCGGTCCATCTTGTTCACGAAGGTCAGGATGGGGGTGTTGCGCGCACGGCAAACCTGCAGCAGCCGTCGGGTCTGCGGCTCCACGCCATTGCCGGCATCGATCACCATGAGCGCAGCGTCCACAGCCGTGAGCACCCGGTAAGTGTCCTCACTGAAGTCCTGGTGCCCGGGCGTGTCGAGCAGGTTGATCACGCAGTCGCGGTATTCCATCTGCATCACCGACGAAGCCACCGAAATGCCACGCTGCTTTTCGATCTCCATCCAGTCGCTCGTGGCGTGCCGCGCGGCTTTGCGCGCCTTCACACTGCCGGCGATGTTGATGGCGCCAGAGAAAAGCAGGAGCTTCTCGGTGAGGGTGGTTTTGCCGGCGTCGGGGTGGGAAATGATGGCGAATGTGCGGCGGCGGCGCACCTGATCGGAGATTTCAGACATAACCGCGAATTATCGTGCCCCACGCTCCGCTGCTTTGCGGGTCGCTGCCCCCAAGGGGTGGGTCTCGCCTTGGGACGGCCCGGCGCCGTGCCCACCCCAGAGGACAATACGCACCTATGCACCCCAAAGCCTTACTGGACGAAAGCGCCGCCCTGATCGAGCAGGTCTTCAAATTCGAGCACCCCGCCGACGCGGTCGTCGCGCGTCATTTTCGAGAGAACCGGTCGCTCGGTCCGCGCGAGCGCGCCACCTTGTCCGACAGTGTTTACGCCATCCTGCGCGAGCGCCTGAAGCTGGAGTGGCTGGCCAGGTCCGGCAGTGGCTCCAAGTGGCGCCGACTGGCGATCCTGGCGTTTCCAGGGGATCGCGCCTTCGTCAAGAGCGCGCTCACCGAGTCAGAAAAGAGCTGGCTCGACCATTGCGATGCCGTGTCCGACGCCGACCTGATGTCGCAGCACAGGCACAACCTGCCGGATTGGCTGGCGGCCGCCCTGGGCGAACAGGTGGGCGATGAATTCGATGCGCTGGTGGCGAGCCTGAACCAGCCAGCACCGCTGGATTTGCGGGTGAACCTGCTCAAGACCAAGCGCGAAGCGGCGCTCGCTTCGATTCGCGAGGCGGGCCTGGCCGCTGAACCCACGCCCTATTCGCCGCTGGGCATTCGTCTGGTGGGCAAACCCTCCCTGGCCAAGCTGCCTGCATTCGTGCAGGGCGAGGTTGAGGTGCAGGACGAAGGCTCGCAACTGCTGGCCCTGTTGCTCGATGCCAAGCGCGGTGAGATGGTGGTGGATTTCTGCGCCGGAGCGGGCGGCAAGACGCTGGCCATCGGCGCTGCCATGCGCAACAGCGGCCGGCTGTACGCCTTCGACACTTCCGGGCACCGCCTCGATGCCCTCAAGCCAAGGTTGGCCCGCAGTGGCCTCTCGAACGTGCATCCGGTGGCCATCGCCCACGAACGGGACGACCGCATCAAACGGCTGGCCGGCAAGATCGACCGCGTGCTGGTGGATGCACCTTGCTCCGGCCTGGGCACCCTGCGGCGCAACCCCGACCTGAAATGGCGACAGACGCCCCAGACCGTGGCGACGCAGGCCGAACTGCAGCAGGCCATCCTGACCAGCGCGGCCCGTCTCCTGAAGCCAGGTGGTCGGCTGGTCTACGCCACCTGCAGCCTGCTGCCGGCAGAGAACGAGGCTGTGGCCGATGCATTTTCGAGCGCCCAACCGGGGTTCGAGACCTTGCCCGTCCGTGCCTTGCTCGACGACCTCGGCGTAAAAGACGCCAACTCCTTGTGTGCGGGAAACTCCGGCCAGTGGCTTCGTTTATGGCCTCATCGGCACTCAACTGACGGCTTCTTTGCCGCCGTCTGGCGGAAAAAGCCTTGAAGTCTCGGAAAATCGCACCATCTTAAACTCGCCTTTTCACATCGTGGACCGCTGAGTTGGAGAAATGAAGCCCCTCCTTTAAAATGGGGAGCTTCTCGTGCCGCTCGCGCCTTATAGGAATTCAATGTCTTCTTCTGCTTTCGAGGTCTTCTTGTCGCTCTGGGATGGTCTGGTCCGTTTTCTGGATCAGGGCCTGACTGGTGCCACTTGGTGGCAGGCCATCCTCGTGGCCCTGGTCTTCGCCCACGTGACCATTGCCAGCGTCACCATCTATCTGCATCGACATCAAGCTCACCGCTCGCTGGACCTGCACCCGATCGCCTCGCACTTCTTCCGTTTCTGGCTGTGGATGACCACCGGCATGGTGACCAAGGAGTGGACTGCCATTCACCGCAAGCACCACGCCAAGTGCGAACACGAGGGTGACCCGCACAGCCCCGTGGTGTTCGGCATCAAGAAGGTGTTCTATGAAGGCAGCGAGCTCTATCGCCTCGAAGCCAAGAACCAGGAAACCCTGGAGCGTTACGGCCACAACACGCCCACCGACTGGATCGAGAAGCACCTCTACACCGGTCAGTCGAAGCTGGGCGTTAGCCTGATGCTGATCATCGACGTGGCCTTGTTCGGCGCGCTGGGCCTGACCGTCTGGGCCATCCAGATGATCTGGATCCCGGTCACGGCAGCCGGCATCATCAACGGCATTGGCCACTGGTGGGGCTACCGGAACTTCGAGGCCGCAGATGCGAGCACCAACGTGTCGCCCTGGGGCATCCTGATCGGTGGCGAAGAACTCCACAACAACCACCACACTTACCCGACGTCGGCCAAGCTGTCGGTCAAGCCATACGAGTTCGACATCGGCTGGATGTACATCAGCATGCTGCGCTCTGTCGGCCTGGCGTCGGTCAAGAAGGTGCCGCCCAAGATGGCCTATGGCGATGTGCGCCCTGTGGCAGACGAAAAAACGCTGGAAGCCATCATCGCCAACCGCTACGAGGTGATGGCAGGTTACGCCCGAGAGATGCGCGCAGCCTGCAAGCGCGAGATCGACAACCTGCAGAGCCGGCGCGGAGACGCCACGGTGCTGCAGGCCGCCCGCCACTGGTTGCATCGCGACGACGACAAGGTGCCTGCGAACGTGAAGCCTCAACTGGCGCAGGTGCGGGCCGAGCACCCGGTGCTGGACAAAATGGTGACCATGCGAGAGGAACTGCGTGCCCTGTGGTCGAGCACCAACGCCACGCGAGAGCAGCTCGCCACCGACCTGCAGGCCTGGTGTCGCCGGGCCGAGGAAAGCGGCATTGCCGCCCTGCGCGACTTCTCGATCCGCCTGCGTTCGGCCCACGCTTGAAACCTTGACTTCCGGGCATCGCGCCCGGAATGCAAAAAGCCCGCTGTTTTCACAGCGGGCTTTTTGTTGGGGAATCGCTCAATTACTTGAGCTTGATTTCCTTGTAGTCCACGTGCTTGCGTGCCTTCGGATCAAATTTCTTGATCAGCATCTTGTCGGGCGTGGTCTTCTTGTTTTTGGTGGTGGTGTAGAAGTGACCGGTTCCAGCAGTGGATTCCAGCTTGATCTTCTCGCGTGAGCCTTTGGTAGCCATGTGCGTTTCTCCTTAAGCCTGACCGCGTGCGCGCAGGTCGGCGAGCACGGCGTCAATGCCGTTTTTGTCAATCAGGCGGAGTGCGGCGCCAGAGACGCGCAGACGCACCCAGCGATTTTCAGTCTCGACCCAGAAACGGCGGTATTGCAGGTTCGGCAGGAACCGGCGCTTGGTTTTGTTGTTGGCGTGGGAAACATTGTTCCCGACCATGGGCTTCTTGCCCGTGACGTCGCAGACGCGTGCCATAAGGACACTCCGATCATTTCAAACAGCTGTGGACCACGTCCCGGATGTGCATCCGGATGGGCCCAACAGCCTCACCTCGCCAGGAATGGGTGGCGGTAACCCGAAATCTGCTTCAAACCCGGACAAGCCAGTCGTTCTCAGCAAAGCCCGCCATTATAGCCAAGACAGGGGAAACTGGCGAATCAGGCGGGCGCTTGCTCCAGAAAGCGCTGGGCGTCGAGCGCGGCCATGCAGCCTGTGCCAGCACTGGTGATGGCTTGGCGGTAGACATGGTCTTGCACGTCACCCGCGGCGAAAACCCCCGGCACACTGGTCATGGTGGCCATGCCTTGCAGCCCCGAGCGGGTGGTGATGTAACCGTCCTTCATGTCGAGCTGGCCCTGGAAGAGGTCGGTGTTGGGCTGGTGGCCGATGGCGATGAAGCAGCCCTTGACGGCCACGTCTTCTGTGGCGCCGGTCTTCACGCTCTTCAAGCGAACGCCGGTCACGCCGGTCTGGTCGCCCAGCACTTCATCCAGCGTGCTGTGCAACTTGAGCTCAATCTTGCCGGCGGCGACCTTGTCCATCAGTTTGTCGACCAGGATTGCCTCGGCCTTGAAAGTGTCGCGTCGATGCACCAGCGTGACCTTGCTGGCGATGTTGGAGAGGTAGAGCGCCTCTTCCACGGCCGTGTTGCCACCACCGATCACGCTGACTTCCTGCTCGCGGTAGAAGAAGCCATCGCAGGTGGCGCAGCCCGAGACACCTTTGCCCATGAAGGACTCTTCGGAGGGAAGGCCCAGGTACTTGGCCGATGCGCCGGTCGCGATGATGAGTGCGTCGCAGCTGTACTCGCCGCTGTCGCCTTTGAGCACAAAGGGCCGCTTGCTGAAGTCGACCGCGTTGATGTGGTCGAAGATGATTTCTGTCTTGAAGCGTTCGGCATGCGCCAGGAAGCGCTGCATGAGTTCAGGGCCTTGCACACCTTCCGCATCGGCGGGCCAGTTGTCCACGTCGGTGGTAGTCATGAGCTGGCCACCTTGAGCAATGCCTGTGATCAGCACCGGGTTGAGGTTGGCACGAGCGGCATAGACGGCGGCCGTGTAGCCTGCTGGGCCCGAACCCAGGATGAGTACTTTCGCGTGTTTCATGTGGCGCGCCCCATCGGATTTGGAGCCAAGTGGTTTAGAGTAGTAGGGTATATGGGCGCCAGCAGGCAAAAAACCAGTCCCGCAGCGTGCCCAGGGTGTGACGGTCATTGTATGAAAGAGCGCCATGAGCGCCGACTGAACCAAGGAATACACGCATGTCGCTTCTGTCCAATCTCGATCTGATCCGCCGGGTGCCTTTGTTCTCCACCCTGACACAGGCTCAGGCCGAGGCGGTCGCCGATTCGGTCATCAAGCGCCGCTTCAAGCGCGGCGAGTGCATCGTCGAACAGGGCAAAAAATCCAACTGCCTGGCCATCGTGCTCACGGGGCGTGCGCGCGTGGTGACCACCGATACCCGTGGCCGCGAAGTGATTCTGGCGACCATGAACCCGGGCGACTATGTGGGCGAGATGAGCCTGATCGACAACCAGCCCCATTCCGCCACGGTGAAGGCTGAGGTGCAGACCGACGTGCTGATTCTGGGCCGCACCGAATTTGCGCGCTGCCTGCCCGAGAACACGTCGATGGCCTACGCCGTCATGAAGGGCCTGGTGCAACGCTTGCGCCACGCCGACCGGAAAATCGAGTCGCTGGCGCTGATGGATGTGTATGGTCGGGTGGCCCGTGCGCTGCTGGAGTTCGCAAGGCCCGACAAGGACGGGCAGCTCGTCATCAAGGACCGCGTCTCGCGCCAGGACGTGGCCAAGATGATTGGTGCGTCGCGGGAGATGGTCAGCCGGGTCATGAAGGATCTGGAAGACCGTGGCTTCATCGAGCTGGCAGAAGACGGCAGCACCATCATCAAGGAACGCCTCAATTCGCTCGGCTGAGCCCTTAAAGGGGCCTTGCCCGCGCCTGGTCCAGGCCCCTCCATGGGGTAAGCTTGCGGCAGAAAATCCGCAAGGCTCATGACCTATTCACTGAACACCCTCAATGCCGATCGCAGCGCCGCGCCTGCGGTGGGCGTGTCGCGTTTTGCCCAGGAGATCGTTCTGGTGCTGGGGGCTGCGGCGTTGCTTTTCTGGCTGCTTGCCCTGTTGAGTCATTCGCTCGCCGACCCGGCTTGGAGCACCACCGGAACCTCGGCCGAAGTGGGCAATTGGGGCGGTCGCCTGGGTGCGCTGTTGTCCGACGGGAGCTACTACCTGCTGGGCTTTTCGGTATGGTGGTGTTTCCTGGCTGGTGTGCGGTCCTGGTTGTCGGCGCTTGCGCGCTGGATCCGGGGCACGCCAGAGCCTACGGCGCAAGAACTCGACGCCTTGCGGCCTTGGCAGCGTCCGTGGGCACGCCGTGGCTTGTATGCGCTGGGGCTGGCGATGATGCTGGTGGCCAGCACGGTGCTGGAGTGGAGCCGCTTGTACCGCCTGGAAGCGTTGCTGCCCGACCATGCCGGCGGCGTGCTGGGACATGCATTGGGATCGGTGACCACACGCTGGCTCGGCTTCAACGGCGCGGCCATCGCCATGCTGGCTCTGTTGCTCGCCTGTCTGCCGGCCGTGTTCCGCTTTTCCTGGGGCCATTGGGCCGAGGTGGTGGGGCACACGCTGGATGGCTGGTTTGAAGCTCGCCGCGAAAAACGCGAGGCGGTGGAAGATCAGCGCATTGGCGAGAAGGCGGCGCGCGAGCGCGAAGAGGTGGTGAAGGTTGAACGCGTCGAGATCGAGGAACTGCATCCGACGCCAGTGGTGATCGAACCCGCCCTGGTTGATGTGCCCAAGAGCGAGCGCGTGGCCAAAGAGCGCCAGAAGCCGCTCTTCTCCGAGATGCCCGACAGCAAGCTGCCTCAGGTCGATCTGCTCGACAGCGCACCGCTGCATCAAGCCGGCGTGGACAGCCAGACGCTGGAGATGACCAGTCGCCTCATCGAGAAGAAGCTCAAGGATTTCGGCGTCGACGTGCGCGTGGTGGCTGCCGCGCCAGGTCCGGTGATCACGCGCTACGAAATTGAACCGGCCACGGGTGTGAAGGGCTCGCAGATCGTCAACCTCGGGCGCGATCTGGCTCGCTCGCTCTCGCTGGTCTCCATCCGGGTGATCGAGACCATTCCCGGCAAGAACCTGATGGCGCTGGAACTGCCCAATGCCAAGCGCCAGACCATCAAGCTCAGCGAAATCCTGGGCTCTCAGGTCTACAACGATGCGAAGTCCATGTTGACCATGGGCTTGGGCAAGGACATTGGCGGTCAGCCCATCGTGGCCGACCTGGCCAGGATGCCGCACTGCCTGGTGGCGGGCACCACCGGCTCGGGCAAGTCGGTCGGCATCAACGCCATGATTCTCTCGCTGCTGTACAAGGCCGACGCGCGCGATGTGCGCTTGCTGCTGATTGATCCGAAGATGCTGGAGATGAGTGTCTATGAAGGCATTCCGCACCTGCTTGCGCCGGTGGTCACGGACATGAAGCACGCGGCCAACGGGCTGAACTGGTGCGTGGCCGAAATGGAGAAGCGCTACAAGCTGATGAGCAAGCTGGGCGTGCGCAACCTTGCGGGCTTCAACGCCAAGATCGACGATGCCACAGCGCGCGGCGAGATCATCGGCAATCCGTTCAGCTTGACGCCCGAGCAGCCGGAACCGCTGGAGCGCCTGCCTTACATCGTGGTGGTGATCGACGAACTCGCCGACCTGATGATGGTGGTGGGCAAAAAGATCGAGGAACTCATTGCCCGCCTGGCACAAAAGGCGCGCGCGGCCGGCATTCACCTGATTTTGGCCACGCAGCGACCCAGCGTGGATGTGATCACCGGTCTGATCAAGGCCAATATTCCCACACGCCTTTCTTTCCAGGTGAGCAGCAAGATCGACAGCCGCACCATTCTCGACCAGATGGGCGCTGAGAGTTTGCTCGGCATGGGTGACATGCTCTACATGCCGTCGGGCTCCGGCTTCCCGATCCGCGTGCACGGCGCTTTTGTGAGCGACGAGGAAGTGCACCGCGTGGTGGCCTACCTGAAAGAACAGGGTGGTGAACCCAATTACATCGATGGCGTGCTCGAAGGCGGTACGGGCGATGGCGACGGTGGCGACCTGTTCGGCGAGGGTGGAGGCGAGAGCGGAGGTGAAAAGGACGCGCTCTACGACCAGGCGGTGGAGATCGTGCTCAAGGACCGCAAGGCCAGTATTTCCTACGTGCAGCGCAAGCTCAAGATTGGTTACAACCGGGCCGCTCGGCTGCTGGAAGACATGGAGAAGGCGGGATTGGTGAGCTCGCTCACCTCCAGCGGCCAGCGCGACATCCTCATGCCGTCGCGTGGCGATTGAACCCGCCTGCAACCAAATGAGCGCCAACGGGTCAGACACTTCATGATGAAACAACTACTTCTCGCTGGTGTCCTCGCTTGGTCCAGTTTCGGTGCGCAGGCCGACGGTTTGCAGGATCTGGAAAAATTTCTGCGCGAGGTCAGCAGCGGCCAGGCCAGCTTCACGCAAGTGGTGACCTCGCCCAAGCGCAGCACTGAAACCACGGCGCGCAGCAAAACCTCCAACGGCCGCTTCGAGTTTCTGCGCCCCAATCTCTTCCGGTTCCAGTACACCAAGCCATTCGAGCAGACCATCGTTGCCGATGGTCAGACCCTGTGGTTGCACGACGTGGATCTGAACCAGGTCACTTCGCGTTCGCAGAAGGACGCGCTGGGCAGCACACCTGCGGCGTTGATCGCATCGGGCGCCGATATGAAGGGCTTGTCGGAGGCGTTTGAGCTCAAGGCCGCCCCCGCTCGCGACGGCCTTGAATGGCTGGAAGCCAAGCCGAAGGACCGCAATGGCCAGCTGCAGATGGTGCGCGTCGGCTTTCGCCAGGGCCGGCTTTCGGTGCTCGACATCGAGGACAGCCTGGGCCAGCGCTCGGTGCTCACCTTCAGCGAGTGGCGCGACAACGCCGCCCTGAAGACAGCCGATTTCAAGTTTCAGCCACCGCCCGGCGCTTCGGTCATCCGGCCCTGAGCCGGTTTTTCGCGAGTCATCCCCGTGTCTGTTGCCGGTGACCACGTTCCGCTGGCGGAGCGCCTGCGCCCTCGAACCCTGGCCGACGTGGTTGGACAGCAGCACATGCTGGGGGAGGGCATGGCCTTGCGCCTGGCCTTTGAATCCGGCCAGCCGCACAGCTGCATCCTCTGGGGGCCGCCCGGCGTGGGCAAGACCACCATCGCACGTCTGATGGCAGACGCCTTCGATGCCCAGTTCATCACCATCAGTGCGGTGCTCGGCGGCGTCAAGGACATTCGCGAGGCGGTGGAGCGTGCCGAACTGGCACGCAGCGGTCTCACCTCGCAGCGCACCATCCTGTTCGTTGACGAAGTGCACCGTTTCAACAAGAGCCAGCAGGACGCGTTTCTGCCGCATGTGGAGAGCGGGTTGTTCACCTTCATCGGTGCCACGACCGAAAACCCATCGTTCGAGGTCAATTCGGCCTTGCTGTCGCGCGCGGCGGTGTATGTGCTTCAGCCCCTCACTGAAGACGACCTGCGTCTGATCGTGGCGAAAGCCCGCGCCATCGACGCTGTGCCGCCGGTAGAAGCAGCGGCGGCCGATCGGTTGATTGCCTACGCCGATGGTGACGCGCGCCGTTTGCTCAACACGCTGGAGACGCTGGCGGTGGCGGCCGCTAGAGAGAAGCTGGCCGAAGTGACGGATGAATGGCTGCTCAAGGTGCTGGGCGAACGCATGCGCCGCTACGACAAAGGCGGCGAGCAGTTTTACGACACCATCAGCGCACTGCACAAAAGCGTGCGTGGATCGGACCCGGACGCCGCACTGTATTGGCTCGTGCGCATGCTGGATGGGGGCGCCGACCCTCGGTACATGGCCAGGCGACTCATCCGCATGGCCAGCGAAGACATCGGTCTGGCCGATCCGCGGGCCCTGCGCCTGGCGCTGGACGCAGCCGAAGTCTACGAACGGCTGGGCAGCCCGGAAGGCGAGTTGGCGCTGGCCGAATGTGTGATCTATCTGGCGGTGGCTCCCAAGTCCAACGCGGTCTACAAAGCGTTCAACGCCGCCAGGGCGTTCGTCAAGAAGGACGGTACGCGACCCGTTCCGATGCATTTGCGCAATGCGCCGACCCAGCTGATGAAGTCGCTCGACTACGGCAAGGGATATCGGTACGCGCACGATGAAGAAGGCGGCATTGCGGCGGGTGAGCGCTACCTGCCGGAGGGTATGGCCGATCCTGGTTTCTACCAGCCGGTAACTCGTGGCCTGGAATTGCGCATTGGTGATAAGTTGCGGGAGATCAAGGCCCGTAACGATCACAATAGCTAATGGAATGGGTAACCCGCTGATGCAGCTCCACTGGCGTCGTCGAATTCAGGGTTAACCCGCGCCTGCTAGGGGCTTACACGCATGGGGAGCCCGAAACCGCCTAGCTACAATCGCCCACCAACCCGCAGTCTGTCCTGTTACTAGGTCAAGTCTGGCGGGTTTTTTGCTAGCTTGAAGCAGGCCCTGGCGCACAACGCAAGTGGCTGATCACAAACACGGAGAACCTTCATGGAAGTTTTGCTTCAGCAGATCATCAACGGTCTGGTGCTGGGCAGCATGTATGCGCTGGTAGCCCTGGGTTACACCATGGTCTACGGCATCATCGGGCTGATCAACTTTGCGCACGGCGACGTGCTGATGGTGGGGGCCCTCACCAGCTGGACCGTCATTGGCTGGATGATGGACGCCTCCACCGGCATGCCGACCTGGATGGTCCTGCTCTTTGCCACGGTCATCGCCATGGTGGTTTGTGCCATCCTGAATTTCTCGATCGAGAAGCTCGCCTACCGGCCTCTTCGCAACTCGAACCGGCTCGCGCCCCTGATCACCGCCATCGGCATGTCGCTGCTGCTACAGACCTTCGCGATGATCATCTGGGCGCCGAATCCGAAGTCCTATCCGTCCATGCTGTCGCGTGAGCCGATCGAGTTCGCTGGCGCCGTGGTGTCCGTCACTCAAGTCGTCATCCTCGCGACCACGGCGATCACGCTGGCAGTCCTCATGTGGCTGGTCAACCGCACCAACCTGGGCCGCGCCATGCGGGCCACGGCAGAAAATCCCCGCGTCGCCGCGCTCATGGGCATCAAGCCCGACGTTGTCATCTCCGCCACCTTCATCATCGGCGCCATGCTGGCGGCCATTGCCGGCGTGATGTGGGCTTCCAACTACGGCACCGTGCAGCACGCGATGGGCTTCATGCCGGGGCTTAAGGCCTTTGTGGCGGCTGTCATGGGCGGCATCGGCAACCTTGCCGGCGCCGTGGTGGGCGGCATCGCACTGGGGCTGATCGAGTCGCTGGGTGCGGGTTACCTGGGCAAGCTGACCGGTGGCGTGCTGGGCAGTCAGTACACCGATATCTTTGCCTTCATCGTGCTGGCCATTGTGCTCACGCTGCGCCCCTCGGGCCTGCTGGGCGAACGCGTGGCCGACCGCGCCTGACCGGAAGGGAGAAGCACCATGCTGAACACGAAAACCGGCAAATTCATCGTCTTCCTGATCGCGGCCGCGGCCTTGCTGCTGTTGCCCATCATCCTGCAATCCACCGGGAGCAATTCCTGGGTCCGCATCCTGGACATCGCCCTTCTCTACGTGCTGCTGGCCCTGGGCCTGAACATCGTGGTGGGTTACGCGGGTCTGCTCGACCTTGGATACATCGCGTTCTTCGCCGTGGGTGCGTATGTCTTTGCGCTGTTGGGTTCGCCCCATCTGGCCGACACATTCCCCGCCATCAAGGCGATGTTTCCGGACGGGCTTCACTACAGCATCTGGTGGGTGATGATTCTGGCGGCAATCGTTGCGGGCGTGGTGGGCATGATCCTCGGTGCGCCCACGCTCAAGCTGCGTGGCGACTACCTGGCCATCATCACGTTGGGCTTCGGCGAGATCATCCGCATCTTCCTGCTGAACATGGACCGTCCGGTGAACATCACCAACGGCCCCAAGGGCATCAGCCAGATCGACACGATCTCGGTGTTCGGCCTGGACCTCGGCAAGCGCCTGACCATTGGTGACTACTCCTTCCAGCCAGTCACGCTGTATTACTACCTGTTCCTGTTCTTCGTGGTGCTCGCGGTGATCATCTCGTACCGCCTGCAGGACTCGCGCATTGGCCGCGCCTGGATGGCGATTCGTGAAGACGAGATTGCCGCCAAGGCCATGGGCCTGAACACGCGCAACCTCAAGCTGCTGGCTTTCGGCATGGGTGCTTCGTTCGGTGGGGTTTCCGGCGTGCTGTTCGCGTCGTTCCAGCGATTTGTCTCCCCCGAATCCTTCTCCCTGATGGAGTCCGTGATGGTGGTGGCCATGGTGGTGCTCGGCGGCATCGGCCACATTCCAGGTGTCATCCTCGGCGCCTTGCTGCTGGCCGGTCTGCCCGAACTGCTTCGCCATGTGGCGCACCCCTTGACGGCCATGACCGACGGCCGCCTGGCGCCCGAGATCCTGAGGCAGTTGTTGATCGCACTGGCCATGGTGGTCGTGATGCTCATTCGACCCAAAGGCTTGTGGCCAGCGCCCGAGCACGGCAAGTCCTTGAGCAAGTGAGCGGAGAATAAAAATGAGCGACACCATCCTCAAGGTAGCGAACGTATCCAAGCGCTTTGGCGGCCTGCAGGCGCTGAGCGACGTGGGTATCGAAATCAAGCGCGGGCAGGTCTACGGCCTGATCGGTCCCAATGGCGCCGGCAAAACCACGTTCTTCAACGTGCTCACCGGCCTGTACACGCCCGACAGCGGCTCTTTCGAACTCGCGGGCAAGCCTTACACGCCCAGCGCTGTGCACGAAGTGGCCAAGGCCGGCATCGCCCGTACCTTCCAGAACATCCGGCTTTTCGCCGAAATGACAGCGCTGGAAAACGTGATGGTCGGGCGCCATGTGCGCACCCATTCGGGCCTGATCGGCGCGGTGCTGCGCACGCCCGGGTTCAAGCGCGAAGAGGCGGCCATTACCGCCCGGGCGCGCGAGCTGCTCGCCTACGTGGGCATCGAGAAATTTGCCGACTACAAGTCGCGCACCCTGAGCTACGGCGACCAGCGTCGCCTGGAAATCGCCCGAGCGCTGGCGACCGACCCTCAGTTGATTGCACTCGACGAGCCTGCTGCCGGCATGAACGCCACCGAGAAGGTTCAGCTGCGCGAACTCATCGACCGCATTCGCAAAGACAACCGCACCATTCTGCTGATCGAGCACGACGTGAAACTGGTGATGGGTCTTTGCGACCGCGTCACCGTGCTCGACTACGGCAAGCAACTGTCTTCCGGCTCTCCCGCGGACGTACAGAGGGACCCCAAGGTGATCGAGGCCTACCTCGGCACGGGCGGCCACTGATCAAGGATTCATGCATATGGCAAACACACTCCTCAAAATCAGCGGCCTCAAGGTGTCTTATGGCGGCATCAAGGCCGTCAAGGGCGTCGATCTGGAAGTGCGCGAGGGCGAACTGATCTCGCTCATTGGCTCCAACGGCGCCGGCAAGACCACCACCATGAAGGCGGTGACGGGCTCGCTGGCCTATGAAGCCGGCGACATCGAATACCAGGGTCAAAGCATCAAGGGCAAAGGCGCCTGGGACCTGGTCAAGCAAGGCCTGGCCATGGTGCCGGAAGGCCGTGGCGTGTTCACGCGCATGACCATCACCGAAAACCTGCAGATGGGCGCCTACATCCGCAGGGACAAGGCCGGCATCGCGCAGGATATCGAGCGCATGTTCGGCATCTTTCCTCGGCTGCGCGAACGCAAGGACCAGCTGGCCGGCACCATGAGTGGAGGCGAGCAGCAGATGCTCGCCATGGCGCGTGCACTCATGAGCCAGCCCAAGGTGCTGTTGCTCGATGAGCCATCCATGGGCCTTTCGCCCATCATGGTCGACAAGATCTTTGAAGTGGTTCGCGATGTGTCCTCACAGGGCGTGACCATCCTGCTGGTCGAGCAGAACGCTCGCCGTGCACTGCAGATCGCCGACCGCGCCTATGTCATGGACTCCGGCGAAATCATCATGACCGGCGTTGGCCGTGACATGCTGGACGACCCCAAGGTGCGGGCCGCTTATCTAGGCGAATGAGGCCGGGGCGGACGCAAGCCCGCTCAAAACTACAATCGAGGGTTGCGCACACCAGTGCTCAACCCTCTTTTCATTCATGACCCAAGCCCACACCCCCGATTCCGGCGCGTCCGCGCACGACGAAAACCAGCTCATCGCCGAACGCCGCGAGAAGCTCAAGGCCCTGCGGGAGTCGCAAAAACAGGGGCTGGGTGTGGCGTTCCCCAACGACTTCAAGCCGGCGAACAGGGCCGCTGATCTGGTCGCGAAGTACGGCGAGGCAACCAAGGAAGCGCTGGAAGCCGAATCCGTGAAGGTCAGCGTGGCTGGGCGAATGATGCTCAAGCGCGTGATGGGCAAGGCCAGTTTTGCCACCGTGCAGGACGCATCGTTTGGGCCTTCTGGCGGCCGCATTCAGATTTATGTGAACAACGATGGCGTGGGTGAGGACATCCACAACGCGTTCAAGCATTGGGACCTCGGCGACATCATCGCGGTCGAAGGTGTGCTGATGCGCACCCGTACCGGTGAGCTCACCATTCAGGCCAACCGCATCCGCCTCATCACGAAAAGCCTGCGTCCTCTGCCCGACAAGTTCCACGGCATCGCCGACCAGGAAATCAAGTACCGCCAGCGTTATGTGGATCTGATGACCGACGAGGCGGCGCGCAAGCGCTTCGTGGCGCGCAGTCAGGCGCTTTCCAGCATCCGCGATTTCATGGTGAGCCATGGCTTCCTGGAAGTGGAGACGCCGATGCTGCACCCGATTCCCGGTGGTGCGAATGCCAAGCCGTTCAAGACGCACCACAACGCGCTCGACCAGGAGATGTTTCTGCGCATCGCGCCCGAGCTGTACCTCAAGCGCCTGCTGGTGGGTGGATTCGATCGCGTGTTCGAGATCAACCGCAACTTCCGCAACGAAGGCATCAGCGTTCGCCACAACCCCGAGTTCACCATGATGGAGTTCTACGCGGCGTACTGGAACTACCAGGACCTGATGGACTTCAACGAACAGCTCATTCGCCACGTGGTGCGCCAGGTGCGAGGCAACGAGCCGCTCACCTACCAGGGCCAGCCGGTGGACGTGGAGTCGCCCTTCGAGCGGCTGACGATTCGCGAAGCCATCGCGAAGTACACCGACGCCGGCGACCAGGTGGACGATTCCGCATGGTTGACAGGCCAGTTGAAGAAGCTGGGCTTGAGCGAAGAGAAACACCATCTTTCAGGCCGCAGTCTGCCGAGTTTGCAGGTCTTGTATTTCGAAGAGAAGGTCGAAGACAAGCTCTGGAATCCGACCTTCATCATGGACCACCCCACCGAGATTTCGCCGCTGGCTCGCGCCAACGATGCGAACCCGGAGGTCACCGAGCGCTTCGAGCTCTACATCACCGGCCGCGAGTTTGGCAACGCGTTTTCGGAGCTGAACGATGCCGAAGATCAGGCAGCGCGATTCCAGGCGCAGGCTTCAGCCAAGGACGGCGGCGATGAGGAAGCCATGTTTTTTGATGCCGACTACATCCGGGCACTGGAGTACGGCATGCCGCCGGCAGGTGGTTGCGGCATCGGAATTGACCGCTTGATGATGCTGTTGACCGACAGCCCCAGCATCCGGGACGTGATCCTGTTTCCCGCGCTGCGCCGCGAGCACTGATCTGCCACGGGCTCACCATGAAAGAAGCCGCCCTCGGGCGGCTTCTTTTCTTTGGGATGAAAACGTTCAGGCGTAAGCGGCCAGCGCCTTGCGCATCTTCTTCATGGCCGCCACCTCGATCTGGCGCACCCGCTCGGCGCTGACGCCGTACTCGGCCGCCAGCTCGTGGAGTGTCATGCCGCCGGACCCGTCGTCGTTCACCTTCAGCCAGCGTTCGCTGACGATGCGGCGCGAACGCTCGTCGAGTTCGCCCATCGCCATGGCCACGCCCTCCGTGGCGAGCAGGTCGCGCTGCGCGGATTCGAGCACGGCGGTGGGTTCATGCGTGGCGTCGGCCAGGTACGCGATGGGGCCGAAGCTGTCCTCGCCGTCGTCACCCGGAGCGGGGTCGAGCACCACGTCACCGCCAGAGAGGCGGGTTTCCATCTCGCGGACTTCTTCCGGCTTCACGTTGAGCTCGCGAGCCATCACGCCCACTTCGCCGTCGGACAGCACATCGCGGTGGGTGTCACCATCGAGCGCGTCGGCCCGGAAGCCCTGCTTGCGCGAACGCAGGTTGAAGAACAGCTTGCGCTGTGCCTTGGTGGTGGCCAGCTTGACCATGCGCCAGTTCTTGAGCACGTATTCGTGAATCTCGGCCTTGATCCAGTGCATGGCGTAGCTCACCAGCCGCACGCCCTGATCGGGATCGAAGCGCTTCACGGCCTTCATCAGGCCCACGTTGCCCTCCTGGATCAGGTCGCCATGGGGCAGCCCGTAGCCCAGGTACTGGCGGGAAATGGAAACGACCAGGCGCAGGTGGGACATCACCAGCTGGCTGGCGGCCTCCAGATCGTTGTTGTCGCGCAGGCTGCGCGCAGCCTGCTGCTCCTGCTCCAGCGTGAGCAGCGGCAAGCGGTTCACCGCGGAAATGTAGGCGTCCAGATTGCCCAGTGGCGGCACCAGCGCCCAGGGGTTGGCCACGGCGAGCGAGCCATTGGTGGCGGAAGCGATAGGGGCAAGAGAGTGAGACATAGGAACCCTCCTCAGGTATTCAGTCAAGAATATTAGCACTCTCTATGAGCGAGTGCTAAGAGACAAGTTCCTGGCCACTGATGGGCTGCGGTTTCTGGCTGTGGCGCTGGGGAAATAGCGGCGGCCTGCGCCCAGCGCAGTGTGGTAAATCGTTGATTTATATAAAATTGATAGCGAGTTTGCGCTAACTTTCAGTTGACGCTCATGCCAGGCGCCCGCGCTCCGCCCGACGCACGGGCGCATGGTGGTCTGCCTGGCACCTACAATTTTTTCCATGGTCACCGCTGCGACGATCGATGCAAAGCATGCCGCCGCCTCGCTGGAGGCCGGTGTGCGGGGCCGCGTCGACATTCGTTGCAAAGGCTACCCGGAGATCTGGGTTGACGGTCATCCCAGACCCCTGAAGCTCAAGCGAGGGCTGGCCTTGCTGGTGTACCTGAGCGAACTGGCGCGCAAGGTGGCCCGGACTCAGCTGGCCGAAACGCTGTGGCCCGACGCACCACCGGAAACCGCGCGCGCCCGTTTGCGCCGCTTGTGTCACGAGGTCAACGGTGTGCTTGGGCTCGATCTGCTGCTGGGCGACGCCGATGCGCTGTGGCTCGACGGCATGGGAGAGGGCGCGATGTCCGACGTTGCCCGCGTTCGCCAGGGCGCCCAGCAATGGCTGGCCACACCCCCCGGCGCCCGTGCCCGAGAGTCACTGGAGGACTTGCTGACGAGTGATTCGCACCAGGTGCTGAACGGCTTCGAGCTCGACTCCGATGTGTTCAGCGCCTGGCTGGATGCACGCTCCGGCGAGCAGGAACGCCTGGTGGTGCGCGCGCTCAGCCGCGCGGCGGAACATCTGTGCGCCAGCGGCGAGCCCGCACTCGCCGCCGAAGTCGCCATCCGGTTGATCGATATCGATGCGCTGTCTGACCTGGGCCACGCCGTGCTGCTCACCGCGCGTTCCCGGCTCGGTGATGCAGCCGGCGTCGAGGCCGCTTACTTCGCCTGTGCCGAAGTGCTGCGCAGCGAGCTGGGCATTCGGCCTTCAGCTCAGATCGAGGCGGCCTATGCGGACGCCAGGGCGCAGCTCACCGTGTTGCCTGAGCAGCGCGCGGCACGCCCCAGCCTGTCGCCACCCATCCGGTTTGCCGATACGGTGGATGGCTCGGTGGCCTATCTCGAGCTGGGCGGTGGCGACACCACGCTGGTGATCCTTTTCGGGCTCTGGTCGCACCTGGAGGTGTCGTGGGAAGAGCCGCGCATCCGCGCGATTCTTGATCGCCTGGCGCGCTCCTTTCGAGTGGTGCTCGTCGATCGCCGAGGCACTGGCCTGTCCGATCGTGTCGATCAGCAGCAGTCCACGCGCGCGGGGGTGGAAGACATCGATGCGGTGCGCCGGGCGCTGGGTGTGGAGCAGTTGTGGCTGCTGGGCAATTCGGTCGGTGGGGCCATCGCGGTCGAGTACGCGTCGGTGTTCCCCACTCGCGTGCAGGGCCTCATGCTCTACGGAAGCGGGGCGCGCGGCACCTGGTCACCCGACTATCCATGGGCACTCACCGAGCAGCAGCAGAAAAAATGGTTGCACGAGCTGCAATCATCCTGGGGCGGTGCCACCAGCCTTGCGCAGTTCGCCCCCTCGATGGCGAACGACCAGCCCACCCGCGACTGGTGGGCGCGCATGTTGCGCCAATCGGCGTCCAAGAACGGCATTCCCTTGTTGCTGCGCGCGCTCGGCGGCATGGACGTGTGCGATCGCCTGCCCGCGCTGCGCGTGCCCACGCTGGTGCTGCAGCGCGAGGGCGATCTCATCGTGCGCGAAGGCGCGGCGCGCTACCTTGCCGAGCACATTCCGGGCGCCCGACTCGTTCTCCTGGAGGGCGTCGACCATCCCCTCTGGTATGGCGACACCAGCGCCGCGCTGGACGAGATCGAGCGCTTCGTGCGGGCGCATCGCCAGGTTCCCTGAGCCAGAGGACTGTCAGCGGACGGTCGCTTCCTAAGCTGGGTGCATCGGTTGGCCACAGGGCCGCTGCCGATGCCCGACGCACACGTCGGGCCCACCTTCATCACCCTCTGGAGAATCACCGTGACTTTCAAAGACCTTCGTGGCGAAACGCTGTCCACCGTGCACGCCAACTCGGCACGCGCCTACGACCAGACGCTCGATCTGCTCAACAGCTACCGCGCCGATCCCGTCGCCGTGCTCACACCGGCCCTGCAGCAGGACCCCGACTTCATTTCTGGTCATCTGTTGATGGCCGGCATGATGCTGGCCACCTACGACCCGCAGATGAACGCACCAGCGCTCGCCAGCCTGGAGCAGGCCGCAGCCAGCCCGCTTGCACCGACCGCGCGCGAACAATCGCTGCACGCTGCGCTGCGCGCCTGGGCCGCTGGCGACATGAACGATGGGAACCGCCAGCTCGATCGACATCTCATCGAGCATCCGCGCGACCTGCTGGCCCTGCAGCTTGCGCACACCGCCGACCTGGCGCTGGGCCGCACCACGATGCTGCGCGACCGCATTGCCCGGGTGCTGCCCGCCTGGAGCGAGAGCGACGCGGGCTACGGCTATGTGCTGGGCATGCAGGCCTTCGGTCTGGAAGAGTGCTTCGCTTACGAACAGGCCGAAGAGGTGGGGCGCCGCGCGGTGGTGATGCAACCGCACGACACCTGGGCGATCCACGCCGTGGCCCATGTGTGCGAAATGCAGGGTCGCGCGGCCGACGGCATCCAGTGGATGAACGCCACCCGCAGCGCCTGGGAAGCCAACAACGGTCTGGCCGTGCACAACCACTGGCACCTGGCGCTGATGCACCTGGCCCGTGGCGAGCACGCCGCCGCACTGGCGCTCTATGACCAGGCCGTGACGCCGTCGCCCACCGCGCTGGCACTGGACCTGGCAGACGCCAGCGCGCTGTTGTGGCGCCTGGCGATGCGAGGCGTGGATGTGGGCCCGCGTTGGGCGACGCTGGCGCAACGCTGGCGCACGCAGGGCCTGTTTGGCGCAATGGGGTTCTTCGATGTGCATGCCGCCATCAGCTTTGCCGCTGCGGGAGACGAAGAGGGCATGCGTCAACTGGAGCGGGCCGCCGCCGCCGCAGAAGCGCGCCCCGGTGCTTACGCCGAATGGAGTGCTGTGACCATCCCCGCTCGCAACGCCATGGCCGCCATGGTGGCCGGGCAGCACGCACTTTGTGTTGACCTGCTGTTGCCGGTGTTGCCGGTGGCGCAGGCGCTCGGCGGCAGCCACGCCCAGCGTGACCTGCTCACGCTGACCGCGCAAGAGGCGGCCCGGCGCGATGGACAGCACGCATTGGCCAAGGCACTGCAGGCACAGCGGCAGGTGCACCAGCTGCCGATCACGCCGCTGCAAAGCACAAGACCCTGGAGCCTGTCTGAGCGCCGCACCACGCCGGCCTGAGAGAACACCGTGAACAGCACGCACACCTTGCCCATCTTCCAGCGGCTGCAAGGCCGCGCTTCGGCCGGCGTGAAGCACCAGACGAAGGCGATGAAGAAGAACGAGCTGCTGTCGATTGCGCGGCCCCTGGGCTACCGCATCGACTGCCTGCAGGGCGGCCTGTGGATCACCCAGGACGGTGATTCCCGCGACACCCTGCTGTCCGCTGGCGAACACCACATTGCCGACGGCCGCACGCGGCTGATCGTGCAGGCGCTGGAAGCCGGCGTGGTGCGGATCGCCGCTCGGGCGACGTAACGGGTCAGTGCGCGATCGGTCGGCAGCGCCGGTCGCGCCTTTCGCAGCGCCGAATAAGGCGGTGGTTCATCTCGCTGTGGGGCCGTGCCGCAATGCGCTCCTCGACCAGCGAACGCGCCAGTTCCCACTGGCCGTCGCGCATTGAAGCCTCGAGCAACGTCTGTTGCACCAGATCGCACTGAGCCCGGCTGCCCCCGCAGTGCTGCGCCAGGTGGCGGTGTTGCAGCAGGCTTTGCACCGCAGCGGCATAGTCGCCCGCGCCAAATCTCATGGCCGCCTCGCACACCGGCAACGCCGCGTGCGCAATCAGCCCCTGCAGGTCTTGCGTGCGCTCGGCGCTGGCGCGCAGGGCTTTCATCAACCGCTCGGCTTGTTCCTGCCGACCCGCGCCCACATACGCCAGGATGGCGTGCGTGTCGTTGAACGGCCGCAGTCCTCGCTCGGGTGTGACCGCCCACGCGCTCGCCACTCGTTGCCAGCGCTCGGCCGCATCAATGCCCCGCAGCTGCAGTCGCCACAGCAAGGCCGACGCGTCCACCAGCGCGGGCGCCCCAGCGCTTTCGCCGGTGGGCAGGTGCGCATCGAGAATGCGCAGGGTTGAATCGATGTCGTCCAGATCCAGATGGCACAAAGCCTGGTGCCACCACAGGTGCGGCGCGTAACTCGCGCTGCAGGTCCAGTCAGACGATGTGCCTTGCAGCCATTCGATGCCCTCGCGGGACTGGCCCTGCATGTCCAGCGCGTGCGCCACGGCGTGCACCGCGCCAGCGTTGCGCTTGTCGAAACTCAAGGCGCGCCGACCCACCTCAGCCGCTTGGGCGTGCTCTGCGTTTTCAGCCAGACCGAAGGCGTACATGCCCAGCACGTGGCCGTATCCTGGCATGCGGTCGTTCCAGTGCGGCAGTGCCGCGGCAATGCGGTCGCGCAGTTGCGCGGTGCGGCCCCACTGCAGGTCGCCAAAATGCGCCACCCGAAGCGCCAGGGTGTCCAGTGGATTGTTGGCGGCGATGTCGCCGTACAGCTGCAGGGATTCCTTCAGATCGCGTTCGAGCCAGGCGCGGGCTGCCGACAGGTGGTGGCGTTCCCGCTCGCTGACGGTGCCGGCGGGCAAGGCCTCAGCCCGTTGCAGGGTGTGGGCCAAAGCCGGCAGCGCGTCTTCGCTGCCGGCCATCACCAGCAGGGCGGCGTGCAGGCAGTGGCCAGCCACGAAAGCAGGATGCGCGCGCAACAGCGCTTGCGCGCCCGAAAGCGGATCGCCCTGGCCGGTGTGCAGCATGGCAAGCAGGTCGGCCAGTGTGTCCTGTGGCCGGACATGGACGGGGGCGGTGGAGCACATGGCGTGTCACCTCACCTGCGGGCCGAGGGCCAGCCCCATCAGCACAAGGGAACACAGAGCCAGGCAGAAATGAACCACCGAGGCAAGCAGCTCGCGGCCACGCCACCATGGGGCACGCGTGGCCCGATGAGGAAAACGGGGCAACCCGACAACCATCACAGCCGACACGGCGGTCAGCATGAAACCCACAAGCCAGGACATGGCGAACTCCATCGACAAAGATGGAGGCGAGCTTAGGAAACGGGGGTCCGCTGAGCGTCCCTCAGTTCGTGCCGAAGCGGTACACCGTGGTGCCCCTGTAAGGCTGCCCGGGCGCCACCAGGTTCTGGGGCAGCGTGGGGCAATTGGGCGCGTTGGGGAAGTGTTGCGGTTCCAGGCAGACCGCCCCGCGCGGGCGGTGGGCAACGCCTTGTTTGCCCAGATCCGGTTTTTCGGAGACGCCGAGCTGCCCAGCGGTGTAGACCTGCAGCAGTGGCTCGCTGGTCCACACCTCGAGCGTTCGACCGTTGGTGGGGCTGTGCAGATGCGCGCACAGTCGCGTCGCGTGGGCGGGGTTGGGCTCCAGCGGGTAGCTCAGGTCGATGTCGGGCAGCGTGCCCAGCGTTTTCGGCGATCGCAGGTCGTGCACGTGGCCTTCGAGCGGGACCAGAGCGCCCGTGGCGATGCCATCGGTGCCGGTGGCCAGAACCGTGTTCGCATGAGGCACCTGCAGCACCTGGCTGTCGATGCGCTGGCCTGCGTCGACGCCATCGAGGTTGAAATAGATGTGGCTGGTGAAACTTGCCGGGCCAGCGTCGTCGAGTGCGGTGGCCAGGTGTTCGATCGAGAGCGCGTTGTCGTCGGTCAGGTGGTAGGTGAGCTGCAGGTCGAGCGTGCCGGGAAAGCCATCTTCCGGGGAAAGAAAGCGGTGGTGCAACTGCAGCGTCCGGGCATCGGTCTGCGTGGCTTTGAACACGCGGTGGCGCGAGCCGCGTGGGCCGCCGTGGATGCAGTGGGCGCCGGCGTTGGGCACGAGGCGATGCTCGCGCCCGTTGAGCATGAAACGCGCGCCGCCAATGCGTCCGGCGTACCGCCCCACGAAGGCGCCCATCGAGGGGGAGCCCGCGAGCACGGCGTCGAGCGAGTCGTAGCCCAGCGCCACATCGTCCAGCACACCGTCGCGATCGGGCACCACGATCTGCAGCACCTTGGCGCCCAGGTTGGTGATGGCCACCACCGCGCCGTGCGCGTTGCGCAGGAAGTAGAGCGCAGTGGAGCTGCCATCCACCTGGCCCTGAAAGCGGTCGGGGTCGAGCAGATTGGGAAAGTGCGCTGGATTCATCCGCCGCATTGTGGCCCGGGTGCGGCGTCGCACACGGGGGCGTTCACGTCAGTCGAGCTTGATGTTGGCCTGCGTGACCACCTCGGCCCAGCGCTTGCGCTCGCGCTCGAAGAAGCGGTCCTGCTCGGCGGATTGCATGGTGACAACCTCCGCGCCTTGCCCGGTAAGCCGGGCGCGCACGTCGGGGCTGCGAATGGCCTTGATCAGCTCGGCGTTGAGGCGCGCAAGGGTGGCGGCCGGTGTGCCATTGGCCACCAGCGCACCCTGCCAGGTGCCGGATTCAAAATCGGTCACGCCCTGCTCGGCCAGCGTGGGCACGTCGCCCACCAGCGGCATGCGCGTTTTCTTCGAGATACCCAGCACCTTCAGGCGCCCGCTCTGCACATGCGGCAGTGTGGCCAGCATGCCGTTCATGATCACCTGGGTCTGGCCGGCCACCGTGTCGGCCACGGCCTGCGAACCGCCTTTGTACGGAACGTAGATCCACTTCGCGCCCGTGGCGCGCTCCACCGCCACACCGGCCACGTGGGGCGCGCTGCCCACGGCGGTCACGGCAAAGTTCAGGTCGCTCGTTTTCGACAGTGCCACCAGCTCCTTGAGCGAATTCGCCTTGACGGATGGGTGCACCGCCAGCATGTGCGGCGAGTAGGCCAGCATCGTCACGCCGCGCAGGTCCTTGCCCGGATCAAAAGACAGCTTGGTGTAGACCGAGGGGCTGATCGCGAGCGCGCCGACATCGCACAGCAGGATGGTGTGACCGTCGGGCGTGGACTTGGCCACCAGATCGGCGCCCAGGTTGCCGTTGGCGCCCGGGCGGTTCTCCACAATGACCGACTGGCCGAGGCCTTCGGACAGCGGCTGGCTGATGGCGCGAGCAATGATGTCCGAAGAGCCACCGGGTGGGTAGGGCACGATGATGCGCACTGCCTTGTTGGGGAAGCTTTGTGCGTGTGCGGGGAAACCTGTGGCGGCCAATGCTGCGGAGGTTGCGAGAAGTTGTCGGCGGTTCAATGGCATGGGAATCTCCAGGGAAGTGAGAGTGGGTCAGCGGCCGAGCACGGTCTGCGGCAGCCAGAGAGAAATGGCGGGGAGGTAGGTGACTGCCATGAGCACGCCGAACAGCGCCACATAGAAGGGCAGCAGGGCCTTGACCACCGATTCGATCGGGAGTTTGGCCACCGCGCTGCCCACGAACAGCACCCCACCCACCGGGGGTGTGATGAGACCCATGCCCAGATTCACCATCATGATCATTCCAAAATGGACCGGGTCCACACCAATGGCCTTGACGACGGGCAGCAGGATGGGCGTGAGGATGAGGATCAGCGGTGCCATGTCCATCAGCGTGCCCAGGGCGAGCAGCATCAGGTTGATCATCATCAGGATCACGTAGCGGTTGTCCGAGAGCGTGGTGAACGCGGTGGTGATCTGCAGCGGAATCTGCATGAGCGTCATGATGTAGCCGAAGCCTGCCGCGAAAGCGATGAGGATCATCACGATCGCCAGGGTCTTCACAGTGCGGTGCACCAGCTTGGGCAACTCGCGCCACTTGTAGTCGCGGTAGACGAACATGGTCACGAGAAAAGCCCACACCACCGCCACCGAGGCGGACTCGGTCGCTGTGAACACGCCCGAGAGAATGCCGCCGAGGATGATCACCATGGTCATCAGGCCCCACAGCGCGTCAGCGCAGGTGCGCAACGCCTGGCGCATCGGAATCACATCGCCCTTGGGGTAGTTCTTCCGTTTGGCGATCACGAGGCACATCACGGCCAGGGTCAGGCCGAGCAGAAGCCCAGGCAATACGCCTGCCAGGAAGAGCGCCGCGATGGACACCGAGCCTCCCGCCGCGAGCGAATAGATCACCGCGTTGTGGCTGGGCGGGATCAGAATGGCCTGCACGGAACCGCTGACCGTGACCGCGGTGGCAAATTCGCGTGGGTAACCTTTCTTCACCATTTCCGGAATGAGCACCGTGCCCACCGATGCGGTGTCCGCCATGGACGACCCGGAGATCGCGCCGAAGAAGGTGGAGGCGAGGATGTTCACCAGCGACAGACCGCCTCGAATGAAGCCGACCAGCACGTTGGCAAAGGCCACCAGTCGCCGTGCCATGCCGCCTTCGGCCATGATGGCACCCGCCAGCACGAAGAAGGGAATGGCCAGCAGCGAGAACTTGTTGACGCCGCTGCTGATGGCGATCATCACGGCGTCGAGCGGGATGTCGATCCACCAGGCGCCAATGAGGGCTGAAATGCCCAGCGCATAGGCCACCGGTGTGCCGATGAGCATCAGCACGAAGAAGCTGCCGAGCAGGATGAACGCGTCCATCAGGCGGCACCTTCCTGCGCGTCATCGATCTGGTCGAAACGCACCACATCGCGCTGGCTCTGGTCGCCCGATACGAGATATTCCAGGACGAACAGCAGCGTGATGAAGCCGCCCAGTGGCACGGGCACATAGGTGAGCCCCACTGGCATCCACGGCAGGGCAGGAATCGATTGTTGCCACGTTCCGATGCACAGGGACGTGCCGTAATACACCATGAACAGGCTCACCAGCAGCATGAGCACGCTGACGGCGGAGGCCATCACGCGCCGAACTTCGGGTGGCACGCGCTCGGTGAGCATGGCCACAGCAATGTGAGCGCCGGCGCGGTAGGCCGCGGCTGCGCCGAGGAAAGTGAAGATCACCATGAGCAGGATCGAAATGGGCTCAGGCCATTGCGAGCCCGTGCCCAGCACATAGCGCGCGAAGATGCCCCAGGGGATGAAGAGCGACATCAGGAAGATGCATGCTCCTGCGACCCAGATGCACGCGAGGTAGATTGCGTCCAGCGCGCGATGAATCGTTTCTGCCATGGTGATGTCGTCAATGCCGCTTCACTTGACCGCGTCGATGCGCTTCATGAGGTCGGCAAGTTGCACGCCGTACTTCGCGCGCACCGGGGCGGTGGCGTCGTAAAAAGGCTTCTGGTCGACAGTGATGAACTCCACCCCGGCAGCCTTGAGCTTGGCGCTGTAGTCCTCCACGCTCTTGTCCCACAACACCCGTTGTTCCAGTTGCGCTTCGCGCGCGAACTTCTTCACCAGTGCCTGGTCGGCGGGCGTGAGCTTGTCCCAGGTGACCTTGGACATCACGAAGATTTCCGGAATGATCAGGTGGTTCGTTTGCGCGTAGTACTTGGCTGGCGTGGTGTAGTGGTTGGCGGTGAAGTAGCTGGGCGGGTTGTTTTCCGCGCCGTCGATCACGCCGGTCTGCAGCGAGGTGAACACTTCGCCGTAGGCCATGGAAATGCCGTTGCCGCCCATGGCGTTCATGGTGTCCACAAACAACGGGTTGCCCATCATCCGGATCTTCTGGCCCTTCAGATCGGCCGGGCTGCGCACCGGCTTCTTGGTGTAGAGGCTTCGGGAGCCGCCGTCCATCCAGCCCAGCGCCACAAGGCGTGAAGAACTCTTGGTGACCTTGTCCAGCAGTTCGGCGCCAACGTCGCCGTCGATCACCTTGCGCATGTGGGCGACGTCCCGAAACACGAAGGGCATGTTGAAGACATTCACCTCCGGCACGATGGGCCCGATCACGCCCAGTGAAATGCGCGCAATCTGGATCGCTCCCAGTTGCGTCTGCTCCACGGCTTCCTTTTCCTCGCCGAGCACGGCGCCCGGGAACATCTGAAGCTTGATGCGGCCGCTGGTCGCGACTTCCAGCTTCTTGCCCATGCTTTCCACGGCTGCCACCGTGGGGTAGCCCGCGGGGTGCGTGTCGTGAGCCTTGAGCACCATGTTCTGTGCATGGGTGCTCAAGGGCAGCAGGCCGGCCATGGCCAGGCTCAGAATCAGTCGGCGATGCGTTTTCATGGTGTCTCCGTTGGTTGATGTGTCGAGGTGAAAATGCCGGGCTGCTTCAAAGGAAGCACTTCGGCTCGTCCAGGCCCCTCACGCCGGGACGCAAAGCAAACACGCCACCGGCCAGCGGCTGGTCCGCCAGATCGCCGCCGGGCCGGATCGAGGTGACGAACAGGATGTCCATGCCCGGGCCGCCGAACGCGCACATGGCGGGTTTCTTCACCGGTACCGCGAGCGAGCGGTCGAGCCGGCCGTCGGGCGTGAAGCGGTGCACCAGGCCGGCGTCGTTGGCGCAGATCCAGTAGCCACCGTCTTCGTCCACCGCAGCGCCATCGGGGCGGCCGGGCAGGGGCTTCATGTCGATGAACACGCGTTGCCGGTGCGGCGTGCCGGTGTCGGTGTCGTAGTCGAAGGCCCACACGGTCTGCACTTGAGGGTGCGAATCGGAGAGGTACATGGTGCGGCCGTCGGGGCTGAAGGCCATGCCATTGGGCGTGATCATTCCGCTCAGCAGGCTGCTCAGCACGCCGCCGTTCAAGGCATACACACGGCCCACTGCGGCGGCCAGCGTCATGTCCGACACCATGGTGCCGGCGCGCAGGCGGCCCTGGCGGTCGCAGCGCCCGTCGTTGAAGCGCATGCCGGTTTGCGGATGCTGAACGGGGGCCAGGTGTTCCAGTTCGACGGTCCCCTTTTCCAGTGGCGTGAGCACGGCCACACCGGTTTCCATGGCGGCCACCCAGCGGCCGTGCGGCTCGACCTCCGAGCCGTCCAGCAGCGCGATGCAGCCCGTCATTTCAGGTGTGGGCCACTGGCGCGTCTGGCCGGTGCTGGCGTTCCAGCACCACAGCGAGCGGCCGGGAATGTCCACCCAGATCAGACACTGCCGCTGCGCATCCCAGACGGGGCTTTCGCCCACGCCGTTGCGCGCGTCGACCAGCAGTTCGGCGGACGTGTTCATGATCAGAAAGGACCGGCCTTGACGAAGGCGCCGCCCTGGTAGATGGCCGCCGCGTCGTTCAGATCGGGCGCGCTGGTTCGCGCAAACACGGCGTCGCGGAACACATCGGAGGTGTCTCGCGGCACAAAGCCGATGTGGCGCGCGCGGCTGTTGTCCCACCAGGTCACCGCGTTGTTCGACATGCCGAAGACGATGCTGTGCCCAAGCACCGGGGTGCTCAGGCAGGCGGTGATCAGGCGGTGCAGGTCGTCGAAGCTCAGCCACGTGGCCAGCATGCGGCGGTCCTTGGGCTCCGGGAACGACGAGCCGATGCGCACGCACGCGGTCTCGATGCCGTGGCGGTCGAAGTACAGCCGGGCCAGGTCTTCACCGAAGGCCTTGCTCAGGCCATAGAAGCCATCGGGGCGTGCCGGGTGGTCGGCATGGATGGTCTCGCTTTGTTTGTAGAAACCGGTCACATGGTTGGAGCTGGCGAACACGATGCGCTTCACGCCGTGGCTTCGCGCGGCTTCGTACAGGTGGTACGCGCCCAGGATGTTGGCCTGCAGGATCGCCGCGAAAGGCGCTTCCACCGAGATGCCGCCCATGTGCACGATGGCGTCCACGCCTTCCACCATCGCGTCCACCTCACTGGCGCTGGACAGGTCGGCCTGCACGATTTCTTCGCCCGCCCTGGCGATGCCCAGGTCGGCCTTGTCCGAGAGCCGAAGCACCTCGCAGTTGCCCTTGAGACGTTCGCGCAGGGCCGTGCCCAGGCCGCCGGCGGCGCCGGTGAGCAGAAGGCGGTGATGGGTCTTGAGCGTCGGTTCCATGGGGTGTGCGATGGCGGCGGGCAAAGGGCTTGGACTTTGGCAACGGGTTTGTTACAGTGCGCTCAAAACCAGTTGTCTGTTGTCGGTTGTCAGACAACTTGGGCGGATTGTGTGAACGCGAGAATGGCGTGTCAAGGAAAAAACCATGCTCTCAGTGAAAACCCTAGACCCGGAAGCCACGGCGCTGCCGCGTCCCCGCCGCCAGCGCGGCCTGGTGCCCGAAATCGTCGACACCCTGGCCGCCGACGTGCGCGAAGGCCGGCTGCAGACCGGCGACAAGTTGCCCACCGAATCCGAGTTGATGGCCCGCTTCGACGTCAGCCGAACCGTGGTTCGTGAAGCCATTTCCCGCCTCCAGGCTTCCGCCCTGGTGGAGACGCGGCATGGCATTGGCACCTTCGTGATGGCGCCGGCCGAGCAGAGCAATTTCCGGGTGGCCCCGGAAGATTTCGCCACTGTGGCCGACGTGATCTCGCTGCTCGAGCTGCGCATCAGCCTCGAGAGCGAGGCCGCCAGCCTGGCCGCGCAACGGCGCGACGAGAGCCACCTGCAGAACATGGAGAACGCGCTGGCCGCGTTCGAGGCGTCGATTGCCGAGTCGTCCGATGCCGTGCCCTCGGATTTCCAGTTTCACATGGAGGTGGCGCGGGCCACCGGCAACCGCCATTTCGCCGACCTCATGACTTACCTCGGCACCATGATCATTCCGCGCACCCGGCTCAACACCGCGAGCAGCGCGCCCGAAGGCCGGCTGGCCTACCTGAAGCGCGTGCACGGCGAGCACCAGAACATCTACCAGGCCATTCGACAGCACGACGCCGATGCCGCGCGCAAGGCCATGCGGCTCCACCTGTCCAACAGCCGCGAACGCCTGCGGCGCGCGCAACCTGAAACGCCTGTCTGAGGGCTTGACCTTCACCTCGCGCCGGCGCGCCATCGGCGCTACAGTGCCCCTTCCTTGAAGCCGTGCCGGGCGTTCCGGTGCGGCGATCACAAGAGGGGATGCTCATGGTGTGGCTCATCGTCGGTCTGGTCTTGTTCCTGGGTGTGCACTCCGTGTCCATCGTGTCGCCGCAGGGGCGCCATGCGCTGGCTGGGCGCATGGGCGAAGGCGGGTTCAAGGGCTTGTATTCGCTGGTGTCGTTCGTCGGTCTGGCGCTCATGGTGTGGGGCTATGGTCTGGCGCGCCAGGCGCCAGTGGTGATCTACACACCGCCCACTGGCCTGCGCCATGCGGCCTTGCTGCTCATGCTTCCGGTGTTTGTGTTGCTGCTGGCCGCCTACCTGCCCGGGCGCATTCAGCGTGCAGCGAAGCACCCCATGCTGCTGTCGGTGAAGCTGTGGGCCACGGCGCACCTGCTGGCCAATGGCACCCTGGCCGATGTGTTGCTGTTCGGCGGCTTTCTCGCCTGGGCGGTGGTGGACCGCATTTCGGTGAAGCGACGTGCGGCGGCCGGCCTGGTCCGTCCGGCGCCCGCGCTTCCGGGCAGTGCGGCCAACGACGCCATCGCGCTGGTGCTGGGTCTGGGTATTTACGTGGTCTTTGTGTTGTGGGCGCATGCCTGGTTGTTTGGTGTGAAGCCCATGGGCTGATGCCGGGAACCCTGCGCGGTGTGGGCGCACCAACCCAGTTGCCGCCGACTTTTCCGCAATTTCTTCCCCCACCATGACACCTTCATTCCCCTCTCCGTTGCTGCCCCTGCTGGCCCTGGTGGGTACGCTGATTGCCCCAGCGTTGCATGCCCAGTCGCCCACCCTCACCACCGAAGTCGTTGCCCGCGGGCTTCAGAACCCCTGGGGCCTGGCCTTCATTGGCGAGGGCCGCATGCTGGTGACCGAGCGCCCCGGCCGCATGAGGGTGGTCGAGGCCAACGGGCGTGTGGGGGAGCCGCTGGCGGGTGTGCCCAGGGTCGATGCCGTGGGGCAGGGCGGTCTGCTCGATGTGGTGGCCGACCGCGACTTCTCTCGCAACCGCACCGTTCACTTCTGTTACGCAGAACCTGGCGCGGCGGGCTCGGGCAACTCCACTGCGCTGGCCTCCGCCCGGCTGTCGACCGACAGCAAGTCACTGGAAGACGTGAAGGTGGTCTTCAGCCAGCAACCCAAGTTCAGCAGCCGCCTGCACTTCGGTTGCCGCATCGTGCAGACCGATGATGGCCACCTCTTTCTGGGGCTCGGGGACCGCTTTCAGCGCATGGCCGATGCGCAGACGCTGGACAACCACCATGGCAAGGTGGTGCGCATCCGGCCCGACGGCAGCGCACCGCCCGACAACCCGTATGTGGGGCGCGCCGGTGCCTTGCCCGAGATCTGGAGCTTGGGGCACCGCAACGTGCAGGCCGCCACGCTCGCACCGGACGGTCGCCTCTGGACCATTGAACACGGCCCGCAAGGCGGCGATGAAATCAACATCACCGCAGCGGGCAAGAACTACGGCTGGCCGGTCATCACCTACGGCGAGAACTACGGTGGCGGCCAGATTGGCGACGGCATCACCAGCAAGGCCGGACTGGAGCAGCCGCTGCATTACTGGAAGCCGTCGATCGCGCCCTCGGGCATGGCTTTCATCAAGGGCGACCGATACGGCAAGGACTGGCGGGACAGTCTGCTGGTCGGCTCGCTGAAGTTCCGCTACCTGGCTCGCCTGGTGCTCGATGGCGAGCGCGTGGTGCGGGAAGAAAAACTGTTGCCCGAGCTGGGTCAGCGCGTGCGCGACGTGCGCGAAGGCCCGGACGGATTCATCTATTTGCTGACCGACGACCGCGACGGCCAGCTGCAGCGACTTCGACCTGGAGCCTGACGCCATGCACGCCCGAACCTCACCGCATTCCGCGCCGCACCCGCTGGCCACGCATTACGCCGAAGTGAGGGCGCGCAGCCGGGCACTGGCGGCGCCGTTGTCGGCTGAGGATTGCCAGGCCCAGTCCATGCCCGACGCCAGCCCGGTGAAATGGCATCTGGCGCATGTGACGTGGTTCTTCGAGACTTTTGTGCTGGAGGTCTTTGAGCCTGAGTTCAAGCCCTTCAATCCGGCGTTCCGGGTGCTCTTCAACAGCTACTACCAGGGTGTGGGCGAACAGTTCTCCAGACCGCAGCGCGGTCTGATCACGCGGCCCGATCTGGCGGAGGTTTGGCGCTGGCGCGATGAGGTGGACGAGCGCATCACGCGCCTGATCCACAGCGGTGCCGCCGAGCCTGCGCTGCGTTTGATCGCGCTGGGGCTGCAGCACGAGCAGCAGCACCAGGAGCTGCTGCTCACCGACGTCAAGCACCTCTTGTCGATCAACCCCTTGCGGCCGGCCTACCACCGTCCCTGGCCATTGACGCCGGTCAGCCGAGTGAACTCGGCCTGGGTGGACATGGAAGGCGGCCTGGTCGAGCTGGGTCACGAGGGAAGCGGATTTGCTTTCGACAACGAGACACCTCGTCACCGGCAATGGCTGGAACCCTACGCGCTGATGAACCGGCCGGTGACGCATGGGGAATGGCTGGCGTTTGTGCAGGACGGCGGCTACCAGGAGCCGCGCTGGTGGCTTGCCGCCGGTTGGGACTGGGTGCGATCGCAGGGCATTCGCGCGCCGATGTACTGGACGCTGCCGACGGAGGCAAATGCGCTGCCCACGGTGTTCACCCTGCACGGCGAGATGCCACTCGACCCGCACACACCCGTGACGCACATCAGCTACTTCGAAGCCGATGCGTTTGCCCGCTGGTCGGGCGCCCGCCTGCCCACCGAAGCCGAGTGGGAAGCCGCCGCCGCGCCTTTGCCCGTGCAGGGCAACCTGCAGGATGGCAACGCGCTGCACCCCATGCCCGCGCGCCAGGCCGGCAGTGGTCTGGTGCAGATGTACGGCGACGTGTGGGAGTGGACCTCCAGCAGCTACGGCGCGTATCCCGGCTACCAGCCAGCGGAGGGCGCGGTGGGTGAGTACAACGGCAAGTTCATGGTCAACCAGTACGTGTTGCGCGGCGGTTCCTGTGCCACGCCCGCCTCGCACATCCGCGCGAGCTACCGCAACTTTTTCCCCACCGATGCGCGCTGGCAGTTCAGCGGGCTGCGACTGGCCAGAAGCCTGTGAAACAAGACACCATCCCCACACCCCAGTTCGTCCAGTTCGAGCTGCCCGCCGCCAGCGTGGTGCGCGCCGAGTTGCTCGCCGGCCTCGGCGAAACGCCGCCGCGGATCGCGCCCAAGTTTCTGTACGACGCGCTGGGTTCGCGCCTGTTCGATGCCATCACCGAACTGCCCGAGTACTACCCCACGCGCACCGAAGCCGCCATCTTCGCGCGCCACGGTGCCGACATGGCGCGCCACGTGCCCGAAGGCGCGGTGATGATCGATCTCGGCGCCGGCAGCTGCGAAAAGGCCACGCGCCTGTTCCCGGTGCTGCAGCCATCGGCCTATGTGCCGGTGGACATTTCGGTGGACTATCTGCGCGACACCCTCGCCGCCCTGCAGGAGCGCCACCCCGATCTGCCCATGCTGGGCATGGGGATGGACTTCTCGCAGCGTTTCACGCTGGGCGCGACGGCCACCCAATGGCTCGCCGACCGCGCGTTGGGCCAGCACCCTCGCTGCGTGTTCTACCCGGGTTCGAGCATCGGCAATTTCCTGCCTGATGAAGCGCTGGCGCTGTTGTGCCAGGTGCACGAGGTGTGTGCTGCCGGCGGCCCCGGCAGTGGTCTGCTGATCGGTGTGGATCGGCTCAAGCCGCGCGCCGTGCTCGAACCCGCTTACGACGACGCGCTGGGTGTCACCGCCGCGTTCAATCGCAACCTGTTGCTGCACGTCAACCGCCTGCTCGGGGCCGATTTCGCGCCCGCAGCCTGGCGACACGTGGGCCTGTTCAATGCCGAGCTCTCGCGCATCGAAATGCACCTGCAAGCCGAGACGCCGCAGACAGTGCGCTGGCCGGGCGGCGAGAGGCGCTTCGCCGCTGGCGAACGGCTGCACACCGAGAACTCCTGCAAGTGGGAGCCGGATGATTTTCAGGCGCTGCTTCAGGAGGCCGGCTTCGGCGCCGCACGCCACTGGACCGACGAGCGCGGCTGGTTCAGCGCGTTCTGGGCGCCGGCCTGAGGCCTGTCGCACAATGGGCGTCCGGCGCGGACCTGCGCGCCATGCCACGGATGCCCGACCATGAACGCTCCCCTGCCTGAATCCGCCCGCAAGGAACCCCGCCTCACCAGCCTCTCGCACGGTGGCGGCTGTGGTTGCAAGATCGCCCCCGGTGTGCTCAGCGAAATCCTCAAGGGCACCAGCGCCATGCCGGTGCCGCCGGAGCTGCTGGTGGGCATCGAGACCGCCGACGATGCGGCCGTGTACCGGCTCAACGATCAGCAGGCGCTCATTGCCACCACCGATTTTTTCATGCCCATCGTCGACGACCCGTTCGACTTCGGCCGCATCGCCGCCACCAACGCCATCAGCGACGTGTACGCCATGGGCGGCACGCCCATCATGGCGCTCGCGCTGGTGGGCATGCCCATCAACGTGCTGTCCACCGAGACCATCGGCCAGATCCTCGCCGGCGGTCAGAGCGTGTGCCGCGAGGCCGGCATTCCGATTGCAGGCGGCCACACCATCGACTCGGTGGAACCGATCTACGGCCTTGTCGCACTCGGCCTGGTGCATCCCGGCCGCGTGAAGCGCAACGCCGATGCGAAAGTGGGCGACCGGCTGATTCTGGGCAAACCCCTCGGCGTGGGCGTGCTCTCCGCCGCGCTCAAGAAAGACGCGCTGCCGCCCGAGGGCTACGCCCGCATGATCGCGAACACAACGAAGCTCAACACCCCCGGCCCCGACCTCGCCGCGCTGGATGGTGTGCACGCCCTTACCGATGTCACGGGCTTTGGCCTGGCTGGCCACGTGCTGGAAATGGCGCGCGGCTCGAACACCACGGTGCGCATTGACATGGCCCGCGTGCCATTGATCGAGGGTGTGAGAAGCCTGGCCGGCGCCGGCATGGTGACCGGTGCCTCCGGCCGCAACTGGGCCGCCTATGGGCACGAGATCCACCTGGGCAATGCGTTGCAACCGGTGGATCGGGCGCTGCTGTCCGACCCGCAGACCAGCGGTGGCCTGCTGGTGGCCTGCGCGCCCCACGCGGTGGCCGAGGTGCTGGCCGTGTTCGAGCGCCATGGCTTTGCCGTGGCGGCCGAAGTGGGCGAGATCGTGGCGGCGCGCGCCGATGGTGTGCGCCTGCAAGTGGATTGATCACGGAGAACGCAACATGAACCGTCAACGCATCAGCTCGGGCTCCCCCTTCGAAGCGCAACTCGGCTACTCGCGCGCCGTGGTCGCGGGCGACTGGGTGTTTGTGGCCGGCACCACCGGCTACGACTACGCCACCATGACGATCTCGGACGACATCGTCCAGCAGACCGAGCAGTGTTTCCTGAACATCCAGTCCGCTCTGCAACAGGCTGGCGCCAGCCTTGACGACGTGGTGCGCGTGAACTACGTGGTGCCAGACGCCTCGCAGTTCGAAGCCTGCTGGCCCGCGATGCGCAAGCACCTCGGCCGTGCACTGCCGGCCGCCATGATGATCTCGGCGGGCCTGCTGGATGAGCGCATGAAGATCGAGATCGAGGTGACAGCGATCAGGGGGCGCTAAAGAGATTTCTGCAAATTCAAGAAAATTTCTTGAATTTGCAGAAATCAAGCTATGCTTGCCGGCATGGTTTCACGTGCAATTCAACCCCTGTTCGAAAAGCTGGCCCGCCAGTACCCGGTGGTCACGCTGACTGGTCCGCGCCAGAGTGGAAAGACGACGCTGGCTCGCACCGTTTTCCCCGAGTTGCCCTATATCACGCTGGAAGACCCTGATGTTCGGCGCTTCGCGCTGGAAGATCCGAGAGGCTTTTTTGCCAACTTGCAGGATGGCGCCATCCTCGACGAAATACAGCGTGCACCCGAGCTCACGTCGTACCTGCAGGGCTTGGTGGATGAGGATTCCAGGCCTGGCCGGTACATCCTGACGGGCAGTCAGCAGTTTGAGCTCATGCGCGGTGTGACCCAGTCGCTGGCCGGTCGTACAGCTGTGCTGCGTCTGTTGCCATTCACAGCGGGCGAAGTCATTCGCTTGAACCCCTTGGCCGAAAAGCGGTCTTTGTCGCAATGGATCCAGACCGGGTTTTATCCCCGCATCCATGATCGGGGGCTGGAACCCGCGCAAGCGCTCGGCGACTATTTTTCAACCTACGTCGAACGCGATCTGCGACAACTGACGGCGGTGCACGATCTACAACGCTTTGAACGCTTCGTGCGCCTGTGCGCCGGCCGCGTTGGAAATTTACTCAATCTATCCAGCCTGGCCAACGACGCGGGAATCTCACAGCCGACGGCAAGCGCATGGATGGACCTTCTGCAGACGAGCTTCATCGTGCATTTGTTGCCGCCCTGGTTCACCAATACCAGCAAGCGCTTGATCAAGAGTCCGAAGCTGTATTTCCATGATGTGGGGCTGGCCTGCTGGCTCCTGGGTTTGCGTGAACCCGATCAGGTAACTCGCGATCCTCTTTGGGGCGGACTGTTTGAAAATTTCGTCGTGATGGAAGCGATCAAGGATCGTTACAACCAGGGTGAGAACGCTCCTGTGTATTTCTACCGGGACGCGACGGGCCATGAAGTGGATTTGCTGTTGCCCACAGCTGGAAGATTCCGCGCTCTGGAGATCAAGGCGGGGGCTACCGTGAACCCCGACTACTTCAAGACCTTGAGGCAATTTTCCCGGGACCATCCGAACCAGATGGATTCGGGCGGCGTGCTCTACGGTGGTCAGCAGAATCAGTTGCGCAGCGACTGGCCCGTCTGGTCCTGGCAGACCTTGTTTCACCCCCCTCGGTGAGGAGCAATTCCACATGCATCACCTGCCCACCCCCATCCTCGCCTTCGACATCTTCGGCACGGTCGTGGACTGGCACGGCAGCATCTCGCGGGAAGTGCAGGCGTTGTACCCGCAGGTGGATGGCGATGCGTTTGCACTGGCCTGGCGCGAGGGCTATCAGCCGGCGATGCAGCGGGTGCGTTCGGGCGAGCTGGGCTGGACGCGCATCGACGACCTGCACCGCATGATTCTGGACGGCCTGCTCCCCCGCTATGGCCTGGCGCATCTGGGCGAGGCGGAGCGCGATCACCTCAATCACGTGTGGCACCGGCTCGACCCGTGGCCCGACACAGTGCGCGGACTCACCCGCTTGAAGGCCAGGCACACCATCTGTTCCTTGTCGAACGGCAACCTGGGTTTGCTGACGAACATGGCCAAGCGCGCCGGCCTGCCCTGGGACTGCGTGCTCTCGGCCGAGGTGTTCCGCGCCTACAAACCCGATCCGCGCACCTACCTCGGCGTGGCGGATGTGTTTCGCGTGCCGCCGGCTCAGGTGATGCTGGTGGCCGCGCACCAGGACGACCTGGCCGCTGCGCGCGGCTGCGGGCTTTCCACCGCCTACGTGGAGCGACCGCAGGAGTTCGGCGCGGCGCGCACAAAGGATGTGTCGCCGGACCCGGCCAACACCCTGCACGCCCGCGATTTCCTGGATCTTGCCGACCAGCTCGGCTGCTGAGTTACTCGACGCGAACGCTGGCGACGGCGGGCGTGGTGAGCCGCTTGGCGCCATCGACGTTGTCCACCAGCTCCAGCCGCAGGTTGTAGTTGCCCACCGGTGGGGCGAGCCAAACTTCCGTCTGGCCTTCGGCGAAATCGATCACGGTCGGCGTGCCCGAGCCGGTCGCTGGTGAGGCGGTCAGACGGAAATGCCCGGTGTCGGGGATCTTCTGTGCCTGGTGCGCCACGTTGAGCGCCGAGGCGTGGAACTGCACGCGAAACGGCGTTTTGACCACCGGACCGTCCAGCCCGAGACTGAGTCCCTTGACGGACAAGGTGGCGGGATCGACAGGGTTCTTCTTCGTGACGGTGATGGTGGCCGGCTTGCTGTAAACGAAATGGGGCAGGTGTTTCTGGTCCGCCAGCAGCATGCGCAGTGTGTAGGTGCCGGGCTCCAGCGTGAGCACGGTTTCCATCTGGCCCTTGCCGAAGTGGATGTACTGGTCGTTGAAGGGCAGAGCTTGCTTGAAGTTCAAAGGCAGATCCCGGTTCACCAGCAGGTGATGGTGGCCGCTGCGCGCCCGACCTGCCTGTGCAATGGGCGCCAGGCCCCAGCCACCCGACAGCCCGAACTTGAGAAGGTAAGGCGTCTCAATGCGGTCGCCGTCCTTGAGATTGGTGAAGTAGGCCTCGGCCGTCAGGCGCGGTGGGGCTGCCTGCCAGGGATGGATTTTGTCGGGGGTGGCCGCAGGAGCCTGGGCCGAAGCGGTGCTGGCGACGGAGACCAGCAACAAAGATGCAAGAAAGCGGGCGGCGGATGGCATGGGCATGGTGTGTCTGCAGAATGGCTGGACCAAGTCTACCCAGAGCCCACCCCGCGCGCGGCTACCGCCGGTAGCGCGCCATGAACCCTTGGTCGATCCGGTTCTTCCACCACCAGGCCCAGGCACCTTCCAGATGCAACGGGCCATAGCTTGCAATGGCATGGCCGGTGCCGCAGGACAACAGGTTGAGCGAATGGTGCGGCGGCTGATGGGGCTTGAGCGGCTGGCGCTCGTGCGCGGCGAGCAGGTTGTGCGCCAGCGGCGGGCCGGCCCGCACGGCGTAGACCCCGCTTCGGGGATGCGCCTGGTCCATTCGATTCGCCACGTCGCCCGCAGCGAACACATTCGGGTGGCTGGTGCTCTGCTGAAACTCATTGACCTGCACATGACCCGCTTCGGATAGTGCCAGCCCGCTGCCTTGCAACCAGGCCGGCGCGTGTGTGCCGATGGCCAGCAAGGGCACATCGCAAGCCAGGCGGGCGCCGTTGCCCAGGTGCAGCTCGCCTTCGCTCACGCCAGTGCAGGCTTCGCGCAGCACGGTGATGCCGCGCCGCTTGAGCTGGCGCAACACGCGCCTTTGAACGCCCGGCGAATAGCCTGCCGCCACTTCAGGACCGCCCGTGATGAGTGTGAAGCGAGCGCCCACATGACCATGCAACCGGATGGCCTGCTCGGCGGCAAACACCAGTTCGATGCCGCCCGCGCCCGCACCCACCACGGCCAATGACACCGCCTGGCGCTGTGCCAGTTCCATCACTTGCGGCCAGAAGGTGGTGAAGGCCTCGATGGGGCGCACCGCCAGTGCATGCGTGGCAGCACCCGGCATCTCGGCTTCCAGCCGGGCGCGGTCAAGCACGGCCCCGGTGTCGATGGAAAGCAGGTCATAGGCCAGTGTGGCCGGCACGCCCTGAGTGCCGCCGGTGGCGAGCACCTGGACGCCGCGCGCCTCGGCGTCCAGGCCGTTGCAGCGCCCTTGAATCCACCGGGCGCCGGCCGCGCGCATCAGGGGCTCCAGCGCAATCCGGCAATCGGCCTCGCTGTAGTGGCCTGCTACAAAGCCGGGCGTCATGCCGCTGTAGGTCTGGTGCGGGTAGGGCGTGAGCACGGTCACGTCGAGGTTGCCCGGGCGGCGCTCTGCCAGGCGGGCGAGCACTTCCACATGCGCGTGGCCGGCGCCGAGCAGCAGGAGTTTCTTGATGCCGTGGTGCATGCGCCCGATGGTACGGCCTGGCTCAGGGCGCGTCTGCCGCCCAGCGCACATCGGCCACCCAGCCGCTGCTGGTGCTGCCGGTGTTGTCGCTGTCGGCACCGATCAGCACACGCGTCACGGCGGGCACCGCGGTGCGCGTTGTGGCCCGGCCTTCGGGCAGCTCGTCGGCAAAGAGATCGATGAAATCCCTGGCCACGTCGCGCGATTCTTCCACCCAGCGCACGAGGGGTGCACCGCGACCTTGCAGACTGATGAAACGCACGCGCCTGGTGTAGGGGTTGGCGCCTTGCGTGAGCGCTGGATGCGTGCTGTCCCACACGTAGCACACGGTGGCAGCGGGCAGGGCCTCGCCGCTCACGCTGCGCGCGATGCGAAGCGCCGTGCGTTCCAGAAAAGGCACGCGGTCCAGGCCATGGTCGAACATCAGGCAGACCTTGAGCGCCGCGTCGTCTCCGGCCTTGGTGAGGATGTCTGCCGCTGCCTTGCCACCGGAGAGCGGCTGGTCCAGCCGCCAGCGCCACTGCAGGCGCGCGGGCGCCGGGCCGCGCGCATCGTGCACCAGCGTGCCGTAAGAGGAGGCGGTGAGCACCTGCACGGCGGCCACGCCTTGTGGGCTGCCCGCTTCAAAGCGCGTGGGCGGCAGATCGGCGTGCTGTTTGGGAAACCCCACGTAGCGCCACGCCGGGTTGAGCGTGCCATTTGCCTGCAGCAAAGCCGGCAGGGGCGCGGGCTGTGCCCACAGGTTCGAGCAGGTCAGCAACAGCAGAAGCAGAACCGCCCGGCGCGATGTCATGCGCGCTTCCAGTCGTGGTATTTCTTCACCCAGTTCAGCAGCTTCTCTGGCGCGTGGGCGCGCTTCCACTCGCCCGCGGCGTACTTGTTGGCCTCGGCCAGCGTGGGGTAGGTGTGGATGGTGCCCAGGATCTTGTTGAGTCCCAGCCCGTGTTTCATCGCCAGCACGTACTCGGCCAGCAGATCGCCCGCGTGCGTGCCGACGATGGTCACCCCCAGGATGGTGTCCTTGCCGGGCACGGTGAGCACTTTCACGAAGCCGTGAGCCTCGCTGTCGGCGATGGCGCGGTCCAGGTCGTCAATGCCGTAGCGCGTCACTTCCACTGCGATGCCTTTTTCCTTTGCTTCCTGCTCGTTCAGGCCCACGCGCGCCACTTCCGGGTCGATGAACGTGGCCCAGGGAATCACGCGGTAGTCGGCCTTGAATTTGCGAAACTCGCCGAACAGCGCGTTGACTGCGGCGTACCAGGCCTGGTGCGCCGCGACGTGGGTGAACTGGTAGGGGCCGGCCACATCGCCCGCGGCGTAGATGTTCGGATAGATCGTCTGCAGGTACTCGTTGGTGTCCACCGTCTTGTTCGTGGGGATGCCGAGTTCCTCCAGACCGTAGCCTTCCAGCCGCGCGCTGCGACCCACGGCGCAGATGAGTTCGTCGTAGGCGATTCGTTGCTCCACGCCGGCGTGCTCCACCACCAGCACCTTCTGATCACCCTCGCGTTCGCAGCGCAGCGCCTTGTGACCGGTGCGCACCTCCACGCCATCGGCCACCAGGGCCTTGCGCGCGAGTTCACTCACCTCATCGTCTTCGCGCAGCATGAGGCGCGGCGCCATTTCCACCTGCGTCACCCGGGAGCCCAGCCGGGCAAACGCCTGCGCCAGCTCGCACCCGATCGGACCACCGCCCAGCACCACCAGGCGGCGCGGCAATTCATCGAGTTCACCGAAACGTTCCCACATCGTGTCGCTGGTCACATAGCCGCTGTCGTCCAGGCCTGGCAAAGGCGGCACGAAGGGCCGAGCACCCGTGGCCAGCACGATGCTGCGGGCCGTCAGGGTCTGCGTGCTGCCGCCGTTGAGTGCGATCTCTACTGTCCAGGGGTTGGTGAGTTTCGCGTAGCCCTGCAGCACCTCCACGCCCAGCCCGGTGTAGCGCTCCACGCTGTCGTGTGGCTCGATGGCGCGGATGACATCCTGGATGCGCTGCATCACGGCCTTGAAACTGAATGCTGGCTCGGTGCCGTGCAGGCCGTAGTTGTCGGCGTGGCGCATCTGGTGGGCGAGCTTGGCACTTTTGATCAAGGCCTTGCTCGGCACACAACCGTAGTTAAGGCAGTCGCCGCCCATCTTGTGCGCTTCGATCAGTGTCACCCTGGCCTTGACCACGGCGGCGATGTAGGCCGATACCAGGCCGCCCGCGCCCGCGCCGATCACGATCAGGTTGCGATCGAAACTGGCGGGCCGCTGGCCCTTCCAGCGGGCGTACACCTGGCGCCTGCGCACCGCGCCCACGATCCAGCGGGCGATGAATGGGAACAGGCCCAGCAGCACGAACGAGCCCAGCATCGCCGGGCTGAGGATGCCTTGCAGCGAATCGAGCCTCGCCAGCTGCGTGCCGGCGTTCACATAAACCAGTGTGCCCGCCAGCATGCCGAGCTGGCTCACCCAGTAGAACGTGAGCGCCTTCATGCGGGTCAGGCCCATCACCAGATTGATCACGAAGAACGGCACCACCGGAATCAGCCGCAGCGTGAAGAGGTAGAAGGCGCCGTCCTTCTCGATGCCTTTGTTGATCTCGGTCGGGCGTGAGCCGAAGCGCGCCTGAATGCCATCGCGCAGCACAAAGCGAGAAACCAGAAAGGCCAGCGTGGCGCCCATGCTGGAGGCGAACGACACCAGCACCGTGCCCCAGAACAGGCCGAAGATGGCGCCTCCGGCCAGGGTGATGATGGTGGCCCCGGGCACCGAGAGTGCGGTGGCCGCCACATAGACGGCAAAATACGCCAGCGCCACCTGGAGCGGCGAGCGTGCATGCAGTTCGGCGAACGCGGCCTGGCTTTGCTTGAGCTGCTCCAGGCTCAGGAAGCGGTCCAGATCGAACGCAAAAAAAGCCACGATGCCCAGCAACACCACCACGAGCAGCAGGATTCTTCGAATGTTCACGATGGTTCCAGTGGAGGGGTTGCAGATCGGTCGTTCGGCGCTGGCCATTCTTACACTCTTGGGCACTCGGGACAGCGAGGGCCCCGAGGTTTGAAGCGCTCTGAGGACATCGTTCAGAGCTTGCGCGACGCCCTGCGGGCTGCCGGGCACACCGCAGCAGCGCTGCCGCTGGAGCACCTGCGAGACAAGGGCCTGGCGCACGACCATGTGCGCCTGGTGGGCAGCGGGTTGCTGGCGCGCATTCCCAAGCAGAGTCAGATGGGGCTGGCCGCGTTCGACAACCTCACCTACCAGCGCGCGTGTTTCGAGCGTGCCGTGGTCAGCGCCCACACCCCCGCGCTGCAAAGCTGGCTGCAGCCTTCAACCTGCCTGCCACGAGGAGCGCTGCTGGTGCAGGAAATCGAAGGCCGCCCGGCCCAGCTGCCGGCCGACCTGGGCGCCATGGCCACGGCGCTGGCGGCCCTGCACGCCTTGCCTGTGCCGCGTGAGCGCGCTCCGCTGCTGAGCCCGTCAGACCCGCTGCGCCACTTGTGCGATGAGGTTGCGGCGCAGATGCAGCACCTGCCAGCGGCCTCACTCGAACCCTCCGTGGCCCGGGTCATTGAAGGCGAATGGCGCAGCGTGCAGACGCTGCTGGCCTCCAGCGCGAGGCCACCGCAGTGCCTGATCGCCTTCGACGCCCATCCCGGAAATTTCATCGTGCAGGCCGATGGGCGGGCCATGCTGGTGGACCTGGAGAAATGCCGCTACGCCTACCCCGGGCTGGATCTTGCGCACGCCACGCTCTACACCTCCACCACCTGGGACGTGGAGACGCGCGCTGAGCTCACACCTGAGCAGGTCGGCCTTTTCTACGCCGCCTGGACCGGTGCCGCCGGTTCAGCGAGTGAAGGTGCGGCAGCCTGGCACCTGCCGTTGCGCCGGGCGATGTGGTTGTGGTCGCTCAGCTGGTGCGCCAAGTGGCGGGCCACCTCGGGCGCAACGGCGAGTGCGCGGCCCGACGGTGAGGACTGGTCCAGCCAGCACAGCGAAGCTGCGCTGGTGGCCCACGTGCGGGATCGGGTGGACCACTACCTGAGCTTGCCGGTCGTGTCCCGGGTGCGCGATGAATTCACCGCGCTCGAACAGCTGCTGCCCGCATGAAGCTGACCATCGTCGTCCCCGTGTTGAACGAAGCCACCACGCTGGCCGCGCGCCTCGCTGCGCTGGCGCCGTTTCGCGAACGCGGCGCCGAACTGCTGGTGGTGGACGGTGGCAGTGAGGACAACACGCTGTCCCTCGCCAGCGTCCACGCCGATCGGGCACTGGAGGCGCCACGCGGTCGTGCTTCGCAGCTCAACGCGGGCGCCTGTGCGGCGCAGGGCGAGGTGCTGCTGTTCCTGCATGCCGACACCCAGCTGCCCGCCAACGCCGACGCCTTGATGGCGAACTGCATCGACAGCGGTCACCATTGGGGCCGCTTCGATGTGCGCATCGAAGGCCATCACCCGCTGCTGCCGCTGGTGGCCCTGCTCATGAACCTGCGCTCCCGCCACACCGGCATCGCCACCGGCGACCAGGCCATGTTTGTGCGACGCGACACGTTCCAGGTGCTGGGTGGCTTTGCGCCCCTGCCGCTGATGGAAGACATCGACCTCAGCCGACGCCTGAAGCGCATCGGCCCGCCAACGTGCTTGAATCAACGCGTCACCACCTCGGGCCGACGCTGGGACCAGCAAGGCTTCTGGCGCACCGTGGCGCTCATGTGGCGCTTGCGCGCTGCGTTCTGGCGCGGCGTCGATGCCCACACGCTCGCCCGGCGTTACGGCTACCACCCGCGTGCGGGTGCGGCCGTGGCTGTGTTGGCCAAGGCGCCCGTGGCGGGTCTGGCCAAGACGCGATTGATCCCCCTGCTCGGCGCGGCAGGTGCGGCCCGTGCCCAAAGAGTGTTTGCGCTGCAGACGCTGGCCACGGTGCGCGCCGCCAGCATCGGGCCACTCACTCTCTGGTGCGCTCCGGACGATACCCACCGCTTCTTCCGTGCATTGAGTTCTCGCCATGGCGTGCCTGCCGTGCCGCAGGCCGAAGGCGACCTGGGCCACCGCATGGCCAACACCATGCACTCGCACTTCGAGCGCGCGACCGGCATGCCCCTCATCATCGTGGGCACCGACTGCCCGGTGCTCAGCGCCCACCACCTCCAGCAAGCCGCCGATGCCCTGCAATCGCACGACGCGGTGTTGATCCCGGCCGAGGATGGTGGCTATGTGCTGATCGGTTTGCGCAGACCTGTGCCCGAGGTGTTTGAGCGTGTCGACTGGAGCACGCCGCAAGTGCTCCAGCAGACGCTGGATCGCCTTCGCGAAGCCGGGGCAAGCTACCGGGTTTTGCCAACGCTGTGGGATGTGGACGAGCCTGCGGACTGGTTGCGCTGGGAGACAACGCGAAGGCTCAGGCCGCGCTGAACCACGTTTCCAATGACAGGCCACCTGTGCCCAGCACTTGGGGACGCGCTGAGGGAAAGGCGGCGGTGAAGGCGTCCAGCCCCGATACGTTCCCCTGATGCATGCCGCTCTTCACTTCCAGCGCAAAAAGATCGGCGCCCTGACGCAGCACGAAGTCCACCTCCCGGCCCGCTTCGTGCCAGTAGTGAATCAGCGGTTGCGAGCTGCCATGGTTGAGATTTCGTGCGAGCAACTCGGCTCCCACCGCGCTCTCCACCATGCGCCCCCACAGCTCCGGCGTGGCGCGCATGCGTTCATAGCCAAAACCTTCGGAAGCAGCAATGGCTCCCATCAGAGCGGTGTTGAACACCTGTAACTTTGGGCTGGATGCCCGTTGCCGAATGGCCTGACCCGAGTACTTCTGAAGTCCGCAGACCATGCCCGCGCCTTCCAGCAATTCGAGGTAGTGAGCGAGCGTGGTGGTGTTGCCGGCATCGGTCAGCTGGCCCATCATCTTCTGGTAGCTCAGCATCTGTCCGCTGTAGCGGCACGCCAGGTCGAACAGACGGCGCAGCAGGGCCGGCTTCTGCACCGGCGCCATGAGCAGCACGTCCTTGGATATCGTGGTTTCGATGAGGGCGTCACGAACATAGGCCGCCCAGCGAGACTCGTCGTCGATCAGCGGTGCAGCTCCCGGATATCCGCCGTAGAAGATGTACTGCTCCAGTGAAAAGCCGAAAGCCTCGCGCATCTCGTTGTAGCGCCAGTGCCCCAGGCGGGTCATTTCGAATCGGCCTGCCAGGCTTTCGGTCAGCCCTCGTGCAATCAACAGCGGCGCCGAGCCAAGGACGACCACGCGAACGTCGCGTTTTTCGGCTGTGTCCTCATCCCAAAGTCGTTTGACTTCTTCGGTCCAGCGAGGAATTTTCTGCACTTCGTCGAGCACCAGCACACAGGCGCCCACTTGCGTCGCCAGCGAACGGGCGGTTTCCCATTGAGTGGACAACCAACTCGCACCCTGCAAGCCCGGGTTGTCTGCGCTCACGCTGTGCTGCGCCATGGCCTGACTCTCCGGCGATGCGCGAAGTGAGTCAAGAGCCTGTCGCACCAGTGTCGTCTTGCCGACCTGGCGTGGCCCTGCGACGACCTGAAGAAAACGACGCGGTTCGCGCATGCGCTGGAGGAAACGGTCCAGGCCCTGGCGACGGATTTCGTTGGACATCTGATTTACTCAATCGGTTGAGATAATTTACTCAATGCATTGAGATAATTATCTCAGACCACCAGCATTCCCGCAAACCAGGCCCCGGCCCCCGCCATGGCCCAGCCTGGTTTTGGTCGGGTGAGCCACAGCGAGCGCACCAGGAAGGCGTTGTAGGGCACTGGCGCGAAATGCACGGCCACTGCCCACCACACGGGCTGTCCTTGCGAGAGGAGGAAGAGCGCAACAAAGCCGGTGAAGAGATTGAGGGCGCTGCCCACGGCGACGATGTCGCGCCAGAACAGCGTGCGCCAGGGCGCCAAGCCCCTCCAGCGCAACGACCAGTAGCCGGAGTCTGCGGTGCTCAATGGGCGCTCAACACGCCCGCGCCCAGCAGCCCGAAGACCAGCAGGCCCAGTGCAATGCGGTAGTACACGAAGGGCATGTAGCTCCGCGTGGACACCAGCTTCAGGAACACCACGATCACGCCGTAGCCGACGCCGAAGGCGATCACCGTGGCGAGTGCCGTGGGCCCAGGGGCCACCGGGCTGCCGTGTTGCCAGCTCCTGAGAAGCTGGTAGAAGCCCGAGCCCATTACTGCAGGAATGGCCAGCAGGAACGAGTAGCGCGCAGCGGCCTCGCGGGTGTAGCCCATCATGAGGCCGGCGGTGATGGTGCCGCCCGAGCGCGAGACGCCGGGAATCAGCGCCATTGCCTGGGCCAGCCCGAACAGCACGCCGTGGGTCCAGGTCAGCCGATCCAGCGTGCGTTCACGCCGGCCATAGCGGTCGGCTGCCGCGAGGATGAGCGCGAAAACGATCAGCATGGTGGCCGTGATGTACAGGTTGCGCAGCGAGCCTTCGATGGCGTCCTTGAACAGCAGGCCCAGCACCACGATGGGCACCGAGCCGATGATGATCAACCAGCCCATGCGCGCGTCCGGGTCCTGGCGTTTGGCGGGTTGCGTGAGGGACGCCCACCAGGCCAGGAAGATGCGCGCAATGTCGTGCCGGAAGTACAACAACACGGCCGCTTCGGTGCCGATCTGGGTGATGGCGGTGAAGGCGGCGCCAGGGTCGCCACCGGAGGGCAGCAGCGGGCCGATGATGCGCAGGTGGGCGCTGGAGGAGACGGGGAGGAATTCGGTGAGTCCCTGGATCAGACCCAGGAACGCGGCTTCCAGCCAGGCGGTGGCAGGACTCATGGCAGATGTTGGTGCAGAGAGAGGGTGCGGGAAGTATAGGCAGCCCGCGGTCAATCGAAGCGGCTGTAACCCCAGCCGATGCGCAGCACCGTGGTGATGGCGCACAGTGCAGCGAAGCCGTAGGCGATCTGCGAGAACCAAGCGGGCCACAGACACATGGCGGCAAACGCGATCAAGGTCTCCGTGGCCTCGGTGAGGCCGCCGAGAAAATAGAAACCTTTGTCGGGGAAGTTCAGCGAGCTCATTTTTCGCTGCGCCGCGACGATGGCAAAGGCCAGGAAACTGCTGCCCGTGCCAATGAACGTGGTGAGCAGCACGGCGGCGGGCAGGGCGTTTGCGGCCGGGGCGGCGAGCGCGAAGGCCAGCGGGATGGAGGCGTAGAACAGAAAGTCGAGCGTGATGTCGAGGAAGCTGCCTCGATCCGTGGGCTTGGTCGCGCGCGCCACCGCGCCGTCGAGCCCATCCATCAGGCGCGAGAGCAGCATGAGCGCCAGGCCGGTGAGGAAATGGCCGAATGCGATCGATGCCGCCGCCGCGACGCCCAGGCCGAACCCGATGAAGCTGAGTGCGTTGGCGCCGATGCCCAGCGCCACGAACAGGCGGGCCGCGCGCGCCAGTGGCGCTCTCAGCGCGCCCTGCAAGGCCTTATCGAACATGCGCGAGCTCCACCACCAGCTCGGTGTCGGCCACATCGGCCGCGTCGTGCGTGACCAGCACGGCGGGGATGCCCATGTCGCGCAGGTGGTCGAAGACGAAGGCGCGGAACTGCTCGCGCAGCGCAGCGTCCAGCCGGGAGAAGGGCTCGTCCAGCAAAAGCGCTCGAGGCCGGGCGAGCAGCGCACGCATGAGCGCCACCCGCGCGCGCTGACCACCCGAGAGCGTGGCCGGGTCGCGCGCGCCGTAGCCCGCCAGACCGGCTTCGGACAGCGCGCGCTCCACTTCCGCATGGCGCTCGGCCTTGGGCCCGGGCGGCACGGCGAACAACAGGTTCTCGCCCACCGTCATGTGGGCGAACAGCAGGTCGTCCTGGAACAGCAGACCAACGCCTCGCTGCGAAGTGGGAAGGGCGCCAATGTCGCGCCCGTCCAGTTGCACACGGCCTTCAAAGCGAAGGGCCTGGGTGTCCAGCGTGCCAGCAATCGCCGCCAGAACCGAGCTCTTGCCGCAGCCACTGGGGCCCATGAGCGTGAGGACTTTCCCCGGCGCGACGTCCAGCATCAGGCCCTCCACCAGCGTGCGGTCGCGCGTGGCCAGGCGTTGGATGTGTACAGAGAGCGTCATGAGCCGGGAGCATGCCTGAAACGGCGTGGCCGGCCCAGCCAGGCGGCGAGCGCGAAGACCAGCACCGGCAGCAGGATCTGCAGGCCGGCGTACGCGCTGGTGAGCGAACGCTGGCCGCCCGATGCCAGCGTGACGGCTTCGGTGGTGACGGTGGCGAAACGCCCCGCGCCGACATACAGCGTGGGCAGGTATTGCGCCACGCTGACCGCAAAGCCCACGGCCGCCGCCGAGGCCAGCGAGCGCCGCAGCAAGGGCCATTTCACCCGCCACAGGAATCGCCAGCCGCCGTGGCCCAGGCTGGCATTGAGCTGGGCGTAGCGCGGATCGAAGCCGAGGTAAGCGGGACTCAGCGCGAGCAGCACATAGGGCAGCACCATGAGCGTGTGCGCCAGCAGCAGACCGGTGGCGCTGCCTTCGAGTTGCCAGCGCAGGCCCACGCCATACAGACCCACCACCCACAGCACCGCCGGCAGCACCAGTGGCAGGTAGAGCACCGGACGCAAGGCCTGGTCCCAGCGGCGCGGGGCGAGTTCGAGCCAGGCCATGCTCCAGGTCAGTGCGATGGCGCTGCTGAGTGAGGCGAGCCACAGCGTCGTCCAGGCGGTGCCGCTGCTCTGCACCACCTGCTCCCAGGCTTCGAGCGTCCAGGTCTGGGGCCAGAGGGCGGGAAACGCCCAGACGCCGCTGACGCTGCCCAACAAGAGCGCGATCAGCACCCCGGCATAGAGGCCACCCAGCAACCACAGACCCGCGCCCGCTGGCTCACGGGCTGAAGTCGCACGGCCCCGTTGACCGCGACCGTTCGCCTGCGCCTTTTGGGCCAGTGATTGCCCGGCGAGCCAGAGCACTCCGCACGCCATCACCAGCAGGGCCAGCAACACGCCCGCGGCGGCACCGCGGGCGTAGGTGGCAGGCTCCACATCCTGAAGCCATTGCCAAGCCAGCACCGCCAGCGTGGGTGGCGTCGCGGGTCCGATGACCAGGGCCATGTCGACCACGGTCAGGCTGTAGGCCAGCACCGCCAGCAAGGGCCAGCGCAGCCGCACCGCCAGTTGGGGCCAGAGCACCAGCCAGAAGGCGCGGCGCGGCGTGTAGCCCAGCGTCTGCGCCAGCGCGTGTTCGGCCCGCCAGCGCTGGCTCACGTCGTCGCGCTGCAGTTGCGTGGCGGCGGTCCAGAGCAGAAAGGGAATTTCCTTGGCCACCAGCGCGAGGATCAGGCCCATACCCCAGGGGTCCTGCGTGGTGGGCCATGGGGGTGGGCTGTCGAAGCCCGTGAGCCAGGGTGAAAACGCGCGCAGCAGCCAGCCGCTTGGCGAGAGCAGAAACAACAGACCGATGGCCAGCGCCGCATGCGGCGTGGCCAGCATCAGGGGCAGGCCGCGCAGAACGCGGGCGAGCTGGTGGCGCACGAAACCTTGCGCCAGCAGCGCCGCCGCGCACCACCAGGCCAGCAAGGTCGAGGCCAGGCCAGTCCACAACGTGAGTGCCAGGGCATGCCACAACGCAGGCTCCTGCGGCAAGGCGCGCCAGGCCGCAGCTTGCGAGCCGCTGCGCAAGGCTTCCAGCGCAGTCCAGAGCATGGGCACGGCCGCCAGCAGCAGCAAGGCGGCCGCCATCAGGCGGCGGGCAACTCCGGTTTCAGACACCGTAGCGACGCGTCCATTCCTTCTCGATCGGGTCCACCCAGGAGGCATGCGGCTCGGGCAGCGTGGGCGCCGGCTTCAGCACCAGGCCGGGCAAGGCGCCGGTCTGGAACCGTGCACGCTCGGCGGCGGGCAGGCGCGGGATGTCGAGCACCGTGGGGTCGCCCCAGTGCGCGATGTCGGCCTTGCGCGCCTGCGCGGTGGGCGAGAGCAGGAAATTGGCCACCACCTGGGCCGCCGGCTTGGCGCGCGCGTTGTACGGAATGGCGACAAAGTGCGTGTTGCCGATGGTGCCTTTCTCGAACTGCCAGCTCACCACGGTGGCAGGCAGGCGCTTCGCGGCGATCTCGTTGGCCGCTTCGTTGGGGTTGAAGGTGATCGCCAGCAGCAGCTCGCCGTCGGCCATCATCTGGCGCACCGCAGCCGCGTTCTGCGGGAACTGTTTGCCGGCGCGCCACAGGTGCGGGCGCAGCGCGTCAAGGAACGGCCAGAGGGCGGCGGTCTGTGCGGCAAACGCCGCATCGGTAACCGGCCTGGCCAGCGCGTTGCGGTCGGCGGCGAACTCGACCAGTGCCTGCTTGATGAATGTGGTGCCGTGAAAATCGGGCAGGCGCGGGTGCGTGACGCGCCCAGGCTGGCTGCGCGCCAGCGCCAGCAGGGCCTGCATGCTCTGCGGCGGCTGCGGCAGGCGCTTGCTGTCGGCAAACAGTGTGAACTGCGCCATGCCCCAGGGCGATTCCATGCCTTCAGTGGGCACCGAGAAATCGTTCTGCGTGGTCGGCTTGCCCTCGGTATCCACCCAGCGGAAATTGGGCAGAGCCTCGGCGAAGGGCCCGTGCAGCAAGCCTTCGCGCTTCATGGCGGCAAAGTTCTCTCCATTGATCCACACCAGGTCCACCGTGCCTTCGCTGGTGCCACGCCCGGCTGCCTTTTCGGCCCGCACGCGCTTCACCACATCGGCCGTGTCGGTGATCTTCACATGCTGCAGCGTGATGCCATTCAGGGCGCTCATCTGCTGTGCCACCCACTGGATGTAAGTGTTGGTCTGGGCGCCACCGCCCCACGCGTTCCAGTAAACAGTCTGGCCGCGCGCGGCCTGCTCCAAAGCAGCCCAGGCCGTGGCATTCGTCTGCGCCAGGGCGGGGGCCAGTGCGCCTGCACTGGCGGCCAGCATCAGTTGGCGGCGGTTGATTTGAGGGGTGATCAAGGGCACGGGTCATTCTCCGGTGGGTGCTTCAGTGCGCCAGCTTAGTTCATGGCCATGCCCGAGCGCGCCGTACGGTTGAGTCTCGGATGAATCCAGGCGCAGTCCAGCGACCATTTCCCCACGCCATACAGCGCCAGCGTCGCCAGCAGCACGCCCCAGGTGATGTGTTGCTGCAGCGCCGCGGGTGCGATCTCGGCCAGGCTGATCACCGCGACCGCGTTCACCACCGACAGGCCGAGTGCGGCGAACCGACCCGCCAGCCCCAGCAGCAGGAGCACCGGCAACACCAGTTCGCCCGCGGTGCCCGCCACAGCCGCGATCGATGGCGAAAGCAGCGGCACGCGGTATTCCTCGGTGAACAGCAGCAAGGTGGTGTCCCAGTCGCGGACCTTGGTCAACCCTGCCAGGAAGAACACCTGCGCCAGATAGAGGCGAGCGGCCAGCGCCCCGGCGGGGCGGGCCAGATCGAGTGCGTGGGTCAGGCCGGACCAGAGCGCGAAGCCGCGTTGCAGCAAGGTGGGTGAATTCATGACGGTTCCTGGTTGGAGAGCGGGAGGGAGACCACGCCGAGCACTACGCCTTGTTGCACGGCCTGCTGCAGCCAGTGGCTGAGATTGAAATCCGTGCCGGCGACAGCGCTCAAGGCTTGCGGCAACGAGCTTCCCTGGCTCAGCGCCTCCAGCCACGCGGCTTCGGCGGGCGAGCATGCCGCCACACAAGGGCGCAGGCCCTGGCGCCACACCACGGCGCACTCGGCCACGCCCGCTTGCAGGCGCTGGGCAGCTTGCGCCAGGCTGGGCGTGCGCTCGCGATGCGCCTGCACCAGGCTCACCACGGGCCAGGGGCTCGAGATGATGGCCATGCCCGGCGCCAGCCGAAGCCCCAGGCCTTGCGGGTCGTCCTGTGCAAGGCGCTCGAAGCTCGGGAGATCCAAGAACGCATCGGGCGCGCCCGACGCCTGGTGCAGCGCCCACTCCACGCGTGCCAGGTCTGGCAGGCAAGGTTCGTCGGCGAGTGCGGCGAGCGAGCCGAGCAGATCGGGCAGCGCCTCGCCCCAGCGCCCCAGGTCGCCGCATCGGGGAGGATGCGAATGCCACAGCTCCCGTGCCAGCGGCCCGAAATTTTCGCTGCCGATGAACTCGGCGAGCACCGGGTAGGCTGCCTGCAACGTGCGCTCGGCCAGGGCGTGGCCATGGGCCCGGTAGGCCGCATGGCCGCGTGTGGCATCGGGCACCAGCAGCGCTTGCAAACGGTCTTGCACCTCCAGCGAGGCGCGAGTGAACAGCGCATCCAGCAGGGCTTGCTGTTGAACCATCAGCGCCGTCATGCCATCTCCAGCCTCGGGGCAGTGCCCTGCAGGGCCCAGGCGGCGTGGCTGCGTGCGCGGGCTGCTTCGTCGAGCAGCACGTCCAGTTCAGGCACGTCGGTGTCCCATTCGATCAGGGTGGGTACGGCGCCGAACCGCTTCAACGCTTGGCGGTACAGCGTCCACACCGGGTCCACCACCCGGCTGCCGTGGTCGTCGATGACGATATCGCCGCAATCCACATGGCCGGCCAGGTGCAGCTCGGCCACGCTGCTGGGCGCGATGTCATCAAGCCACTGCATGCAAGCCGTCAGTGGGTCGGGGAGTGCGGCATTGAGCGCGTTCACATAGATGTTGTTCACATCGATCAGCAACTGGCAGCCGGTGCGGCGGGCCAGCTGGTTGAGGAATTCAGGCTCGGCCATCTCGGCACCTTGCCATTGCACATAGGCCGAGAGGTTTTCGACCGCGATCGGGCGGCGCAGGCGCTCCTGAACATGCAGGACGTTGGCGCACAGCACATCCAGCGCTTCGCGCGTGAAGGGCAGCGGCAGCAGGTCGGAGGCGTGCACCACGCCCGCGCTGGCAGTAACGCCCTGCGCAAAACAGGCATGGTCGCTCACGCGCACCGGGTCCATCTCATGCACCAGGGCGGCGAGCAGATCGAGGTGTCGCTCATCGATACCACTGGCCGAGCCCAGCGACAAACCCACACCATGCAGGCTGACCGCATAGCGCTCTCGCCCCTGTCGCAGCACCGCACGCGCGGCACCACCGGGTGCAAAGAAATTTTCGGAATGAACTTCGATGAAATCCAGCGCCGGCCGTTGTTCGAGCAGGCTGGCGTAGTGAGCGTGCCGCCAGCCGATGCCCGTCTCGCAAGCCCAGGCGGGCTGGCACACGGAGCGGTCGGCGGCGGTCATGGGAAAGCCGGTGAAAGGGATGCGATCAGGACTTCTTGGCGCCCATCTTCGCCTCATCCATCGTCATGCCCTTCATCTGCTTGCAGGTGCCTGCGGCCACGTACTTCCACTCGCCCTTGTCGTTGTCAACCTTGGCCTGGCCTGCGCAGGAATGGGTGCCCGCCAGATTGGCGCAATCGTTTTGCCCGGCCTTGGCGATGCCGAAGCACTTCTCTTTGGCGGCGTTCTGGGCGAGGGCCGGCGAGGACAACAGGGCCATCGACATCAGCGAGGTGGCGGCGGCGGCGATCAGTTGGCGTTGGTTCATGAGAAAACTCCTGGTGGTTGAAGAAGAGACAAAAGGGCATCAACCAGTTCGCAGGTCCGGCAGGCGATGTTCCTTGCGGGCTGGTTGATGGTTGGTCCGCCAATGCGGCGCTTTCTTACGCATGACCAAAAGTTTTTTTCTGATCACAGCAGATCGGCAATGCGATCCCAGGCCTCGGCGGGTACGCGTCCCTGATAGCGTTGAACCTCACGGCCGCTCTTGTCGAGCAGGAACACCGCGGGCAGGGTGCCGGGCGAGCCAAAGCTGTCGCGGTACGCCGGATCGCCCGCCCAGAGACTGACGAAGCGCTGGGCGGGCGGCACGGTGAGTTGCACCAGCTGGTGGTAGGTTTCGGCGGCACGGCGATCCCGGTCGGTGCTCACGGTCACGAGCTCGAAGGCCTGACCCTGCCAGCCCTTCACGTTGGCCCGCAATTCGGGCATCTTGTCGCGGCAGACCGCGCAGTCGGTGGCCCAGAAGAGCACCATCACCACCTTGCCGCGCGACCGGGCGAGGTCATAGGGTTGACCGTCGAGCGTGGTTCCCTTGAGTTCGGGCAGGGCCTGTGCGCTGGCGGACGCCATGCACAGCGCCATGGCGCAACCCAGCAAGAAGCCGGCGATGGGTCGTGTGCTGACCGAGGAGAACGGGTGGGACATGAAAACCTCCTTGAAGTGCTTTCGTCGTCCGTCATGCCGTTTCATTACACTCAGCGCCCATGCCCCAGCCCAACGCCGCCTCGTTCGAGCAACAAGTTGCCGATTTGCGTGCGTATTTGCTCAAATTCGCCCGCATGCAGCTTCGAAACGAAGCCTGGGCCGAAGACGCGGTGTCGGAAACCATGCTGGCCGCACTCTCCCGACCGCAGGGTTTTGAGCAGCGTTCGCAGCTCAAAACCTGGCTGGTGGGCATCCTCAAGCACAAGATCATCGATGCCCTTCGCCACCACCGCCGCGAGGTCTGTTCATCCAGCGGATCGGACGACGAACAGGCCGATCCGCTGGAAGACATGGCCTTCCGCGTCGATGGCCACTACGCGGAGAGTCCGGCCGATTGGGGAAATCCGGAACAGGACTTGAACAGCCGGCAGTTCTTTGCGATCCTCGAAGCCTGTACCGACAAACTGCCCGCCGTGCAGGGACGTCTCTTTCTCATGCGAGAGTGGCTGGAACTCTCCAGCGAGGAAATCTGTAAGGAACTGTCGCTCACGCCGACCAACCTCTACGTCCAGCTGCACCGCGCCCGTCTGCGGCTGCGTGAATGTCTCGAACTCAACTGGTTTGCCCGTAAAACGCCATGAAGCCCGTCTACCCACTGCGCAGAACATGCAAAGAGGTCAGCGCCCTGCTGATCGCCAGGGAAGACCGCGCCTTGCCGCTGGTGGAGCGCATGGCCCTGCGGCTGCACATGGCGATGTGCCAGGCTTGTCCGAAGTTTGAACGCCAGTTGCTCACCATGCGCAATGCCATGGGGCGGTGGCGGCACTACTCTGAAGATTGAGGCCGGCTTCGTTCAGGCCAGCAGGGCCTGTGCGAACTCGCGCGCGTCGAAGGTTTCGAGGTCTTCGAGCTTTTCGCCCACGCCAATGAAATAGACCGGCACCGGCTTCTCGCGCGCAATGGCGCACAGCACGCCACCCTTGGCTGTGCCATCGAGCTTGGTGATGATCAAACCCGTGAGCGTGAGCGCTTCATCGAACGCCTTCACCTGATGCAGGGCGTTCTGGCCCGTGTTGCCATCGATCACCAGCAGCACCTCATGCGGCGCTGAAGCGTCGGCCTTCTGCACCACGCGCTTGATCTTGCGCAGTTCTTCCATCAGGTGCAGTTGTGTGGGCAGACGCCCTGCGGTGTCCACCAGCACCACGTCGCGCCCGCGCGCCTTGCCGGCGGTGACGGCGTCGAAACTCACGGCGGCCGGGTCACCGCCTTGCTGCGTGATGATCTCCACCGTGTTTCGGTCGGCCCAGACGGCGAGCTGCTCGCGCGCGGCGGCTCGAAACGTGTCGGCAGCCGCCAGCAGCACGCTGGCACCCCCATCGGCCAGATGGCGCGTGAGTTTGCCGATGGAGGTGGTCTTGCCGGCGCCATTCACGCCCGCCACCATGATCACGGTGGGCTTGTGCTCGCCGATCACCAGCGGCTTCTGCAAGGGCTTGAGCAGATCCGCGATCGCGTCGGCCAGCAAGCCCTTGACGGCTGCGGGGTCGGTGGTCTTGCTCTCCTTCACGCGGCGCTTGAGGTCGGCGAGCAGGTGCGTGGTGGCTTTCACACCGGTATCGGCCATCAGCAAGGCCGACTCCAGTTCTTCGTAGAGCGCATCGTCGATCTGCGTTCCCGTGAAGACGGTGGCAATGCCACTGCCGGTCTTGCGCAGCCCGGTCTTGAGCTTGTCGAGCCAGCCCTGGCGTGGCGTCGCGCTCTCCGGAATCGCCACCGAAGCGGGGATGACGGGCGGCGGCAACTCGGCTGGTGGAGCGACGGCGGGGGAGGGTGCGGGGGATTTTTTGCGGAAGAACGAGAACATTTTCGAATCTCTAGAATCCATTGCATTCTATGAAACGCTCCCCACGCCTGCTCTTCGCCCGCCTGGGTGCCTGCTTTTCCCCTCTGGTTCTGGTCCTTGCGCTCACGCTGCCGGGTGGTGCGGGTGCGCAGGCTCCACCGGCATCCGCTGCGCGTTCCTTCACGCTGGCCAATGGCATGACGCTGATCGTGCGGCCCGACCGGCGCGCGCCCACGGTGGTGCACATGCTCTGGGTGCGGGTGGGCTCGATGGACGAGGTCGATGGCACTTCCGGCGTGGCACACGTGCTGGAACACATGATGTTCAAGGGCACGCCCGATCTGGCGCCCGGCGAGTTCTCGCGCCGCGTGGCCGCACTGGGCGGTCGCGAAAATGCCTTCACGAGCCGCGACGCCACGGCCTACCACCAGCAGGTGCCGGCGGAACGTCTGGAGGACGTGATGAAGCTCGAGGCCGATCGGTTTGCGCGCAACCAGTGGGACGATGCGGAGTTCAAGCGCGAGATCGAGGTCATCAAGGAAGAACGTCGCCAGCGCACCGAGGAATCACCTCGCTCGCGCATGTATGAAGCGCTCAATGCCATGGTGTATCAGGCCAGCCCTTACCGCCGGCCCATCATCGGCTGGATGAGCGACCTGGACGCCATGACGCCCGACGACGCGCGCAACTTCTACCGCCAGTGGTACAGCCCATCCAACGCCGCCGTGGTGGTGGCTGGCGACGTGGATGTGGACCAGGTGCTGGCGCTGGCGCAGAAGCATTACGGGGCGATTCCTGCGCGCGTTGTGCCGGCGCGCAAGCCGCGCGAAGAGCCTCCGCAGCTGGGACCGCGCCGCATGGAATACCGCGCCGTGGCCGAGCAGGCCGTGGTGGCGCTGGTGTACAAGGCACCGCGCTGGGTGGGCGACGACAGCAGCAAGAGCCAGGATGCCCTTGCGCTCACCGTGCTGGCCGCTGTACTGGATGGCTACAGCGGTGCGCGCCTCGACCGCGCCCTGGTGCAGGGCGCTGGTCATGGCGGCAAGCGCTTCGCCGATGGCGCCAGTGCATCCTTTGGTCTCATGGGGCGCGGCCCGCAGGAGTTCTCGCTGAGCGCGGTGCCCGCCCGGGGCGTGAGCGCCGAGATGGCCGCCGCCGCGCTCAAGACCGAGGTGGCGCGCATTGCGCGCGAAGGTGTGAGCGATGCCGAGTTGCGACGCGTCAAGACCCAATGGACGGCGAGCGAGGTGTACAAGCTCGACTCGGTGGTCAACCAGGCGCGCGAGCTGGGCAGCTACTGGATCAATGGCATGGGGCTGGACGCCGGAGAGCGCCTCATGGCACAACTGCGAGGCGTGTCCGCCGCGCAAGTGCAGTCGGTTGCACAGCGTTATTTTTCCGACGATCAGCTCACCACCGCCGTGCTGGTGCCCACACCGCCTGCAGCGAAGTGACCATGACCTTCTCCACCCAACCGTCCCGCACGCTTCTGATCCGATGGGCGACGCTGACCGCCAGTGCACTGGCCCTGCTGGCCGCGCTGCCCGCGCACGCCGCCATTCCGATCGAACACTGGACCCACGCCAGCGGCGCGCGCGTCTATCTGGTGCCCAGCCCGTCGATTCCCATGCTCGACGTACAGGTCGATTTCGACGGTGGCAGTCGCCGTGACCCGGCGCGGCAGGCGGGTCTGGCCAGCGCGACGGCTGGCCTGTTGTCGGATGGCGTGGCGGCACAGGGCGGTCAGCCCGCGCTGGACGAGAACCAGTTGAGCGAAGCCTGGGTGGACCTTGGTGCCCAGTTTGGCGCGCAGGCTGGTACCGACCGTTTCAGCGTGTCTCTGCGCACGCTCACCGAACCCGAGTTGCTGGACCGCGCCGTGGCCCTCGCTGCGCGGCAACTCGCCGCGCCAGCCTGGCCCGAGCGCGTGTGGCAGCGCGATCGCGAACGCATGCTGGCGTCTCTCAAGGAAGCAGAAAACCGGCCCGGCACCCTTGCGGGTCGTGCGTTCGCTCGCGCGGTCTATGGCAGCCATCCCTATGGGCAGCAGACCGATGCCGCCACGCTGCAGGCCATTGGCGTGGCCGACATGCAGGCCTTCTACCGGCGGCATGTGGTTGCCTGCCGGGCGCAGGTCACGTTGGTAGGCGCCATCGACCGTGCCCGTGCCGATCGCATGGTGGGCCAGCTCATGGCGGCTGTGCAGCCGCACGGCTGCGCACCTCTGCCCAGCGTGCCCGAGGTGTCCGATCTGCCACGTGCCGTGGAAGAACGCCTGCCGTTCGATGCCGCCCAGGCCCAGGTGCTGATCGGCCAACCCGGCATCGCGCGCGACCACCCGGATTTTTTCCCCCTGTTCGTGGGCAACTACATCCTGGGTGGCGGCGGTTTCGTCTCGCGGTTGACGACCGAGGTGCGCGAAAAGCGCGGTTTGAGCTACAGCGTCTACAGCTACTTTTCACCCGGTCGACACGCCGGGGCCTTTCAGATCGGCCTGACGACACGGCCCGACCAGGCAGCGCAGGCGGTGGACGTGTCGCGAGAGGTGGTGCGCAACTTTGTGGCGCAAGGCCCCACCGAGGCCGAGCTGCAGGCGGCCAAGGACTTTCTCATCAACGGCTTCGCGCTGCGCATCGACAGCAACCGCAAGCTGCTCGACAACGTGGCCAACATCGCCTGGAACGGTCTGCCGCTGGACTATCTGGACACATGGACCGATCAGGTGCGGCGCGTGAGTGTGGCCGACATCCGGCGCGCCTTCGCCCAAGCGATTCGGCCCGATCGCATGGTCACGGTGGTGGTGGGCGCGAAGCCCTGAGTCACGCGCTGACGTTAAGCTCGGCAGCATGAAGAAATCACCTGCCAGCGCCACGCGTGCACCCGTCACCACCCCGCACGAGGTCCGCATCATCGGCGGCCAGTGGAAACGCACGAAACTGCCCGTGGCCGATCGGCCCGGACTTCGACCCACGCCCTCGCGAGTTCGCGAAACCCTCTTCAACTGGCTGGGGCAGGACCTGACAGGATGGCGCTGCCTGGATGCCTTCGCCGGCACGGGCGCGCTCGGGCTCGAAGCCGCCTCGCGCGGTGCCGCCGAGGTGGTGCTGGTGGAGCAGGACGCCGCCCTGCTGAACAACCTGAGCCGGATCGTTACAAAACTGAAGGCTGGCGCGGTGCGTGTGGAGCGGGGCGACGGCGTGGCGGCGCTGCGCCAGCGGCTCGGCCAGGGTCTGGACGTGGTGTTTCTGGATCCACCCTTCGCCGAAGGCCAGAACGACGCTCTGGTGGTCGCGGCTCTGGCCGCCGCGCGCCAGGCGGTGCGTGAAGACGGCCTGATCTACCTGGAAGCCTCCCGCCCCTGGCTGCAAGACGAACTGGCGCAACTCGGCCTGGAGATGCACCGACAGGGCCGCGCCGGCGCGGTGGCCTTTCACCTGTTGCGGCCATTGCCTGCGCAGTAAAGAGCCCCCTGCGGGCCCTCGCGCATAATCTTCGGGATGACCCCAGACCCCGTTTCCACAGCCCGCCAGCCCCGCGTGGCGGTCTACAGCGGCACCTTCGACCCCCTCACGCTGGGTCATGAGGACGTCACGCGCCGTGCCGCGCTGCTGTTTGACGAAGTGATCGTGGCGGTGGCGATTGCGCACCACAAGAAGACCCGGTTTTCGCTCCAGGAACGGCTGGACATGGCGGCAGAGGTCGCTGCGCGCATGCCGGGCCAGGTGCGCGTGTTGCCGTTCGAAGGCCTGATCATGGATTTCTGCCGGCGGCAAGGCGCCTGCGCCGTGGTGCGCGGCATCCGCAACCTCACCGACTTCGATTACGAAGCCCAGATGGCGGCGATGAACCGCAAGCTGAACCCCGCGGTGGAGACGGTCTTCCTGCTGCCGCAAGCCGAGCTCCAGTGCATCTCCAGCACGCTGGTGCGCGAGATATCGCAGCTGGGTGGAGACGTCTCGCAGATGGTCAGCGAACCGGTGGCGAAGCGACTCAAGCCCCGACCCTTGCAAGCCTGAACAGGAGCCGAGACGTGGCCCTGCTGATCACCGACGAATGCATCAACTGCGATGTGTGCGAGCCCGAATGTCCGAACCAGGCCATTTACATGGGCGTGGAGATCTACGAGATCGACCCGGCCCGATGCACCGAATGCGTGGGCCATTTCGACGAGCCGCAGTGCGTGCAGGTGTGCCCGGTGAGCTGCATTCCCGTCGATCCGGCGCACATCGAATCGCGCGAGACGCTGTGGCAGAAATACCAGCGGCTGCAGAAGGCGGGTCAGCCCTTGTCGGCGGCTGGTGAGGCTCCGGCGCCTCCGCCCACGTCGGGCTGAGCGGCAGGCACTTCTGCAGGCCGCGGCGGTTTCGGACGAGGCGGTTTACTGGTGTGAATCAGCGCAGTGGCCTTGTCCATTTCGCCTGCGATCAAATGGGGCAGGGCCTTGAGGCTGCGATCCAGCGCCTGCGCAATGGCGATGCGATCGTCCGGCGATGGCTTCTTCAGCACCCAGCTCGCCACCTCGTTCTTGTTGCCCGGGTGTCCGATGCCCACGCGAAGCCGCCAGTAGTCCGGGCTGCCCAGTTGGGCATGGATGTCGCGCAGCCCGTTGTGACCGGCATGACCACCACCCTTCTTCAGCTTTGCTTCACCGGGCGGCAGATCGAGTTCGTCGTGCACCACCAGCACTTCCTCGGGCGCGATCTTGAAGAAGCGCGCCACCGAAGCCACCGACTTGCCCGACAGGTTCATGAAGGTCTGCGGTTCCACCAGCCACACGCTCTGGCCCGCCACGCTGGCGCGTGCCACCAGCCCAAAATGGCCGCGTTCCATTTGCAGTGAGGTTTTCAGCAGCCGCGCTGCTTCGTCCACCCACCAGAAGCCGGCGTTGTGGCGCGTGTGTTCGTATTCCGGTCCCGGGTTGCCCAGGCCGGCGATGAGCTTGATCATGGGGAGGGATTATCGAGGGGGAAAACAAAAAGGCCCGCGCGAGCGGGCCTTTTGAACTGAAGAGGCAAAAGTTTACTTTTTGCCTTTGCCCTTGGCAGGAGCCTTCTTGTCGTCCACAGGCGCGGCGACCGGAGCGGCCACCACTTCTTCCACCGGCTCGACCACGGTCGCCACGGTGAGGTTCTTGCGGCCGTGCATCACGAGCTTGATGCCCTTGGGCAGCTTGATGTCGCCGGTGTGCACGGTGGCGCCCTTGGTGACTTCGCCGAGGTCGATTTCAATGTGCTCAGGCAACTTGTTGGCCAGGCATTCGATTTCGATGTCGTTCATCACGTGGCTGATCACGCACTTGTCGGTCTTGACCGCAGGCGAGTTCTCCGCATTGACGAAGTGCAGTGGCACCTTCTTGCGCAGGCGGGTCCGGTCGTCCACGCGCTGGAAGTCCACGTGCAGCACTTGCGGCTTGTACGGGTGGTACTGCACATCGCGCAGCAGCACTTTCTGCACCTTGCCAGCGAGTTCCATGTCGAGGATGGACGAGTGGAACGCTTCCTTCTTCAAGGCGTGCCAGAGGGCGTTGTGATCGAGCTCGATGGTGGCAGCCGGCGTTTCACCGCCGAAAACGATACCGGGCGCGCGACCGGTGTTGCGGAGACGGCGGCTCGCACCCGTACCCTGCTTGGCGCGCTCAAAAGCGACGAATTGCATGTCATTCTCCATTGGAGGGGTTCCGCGACCAGAACGCCTCTGTTTCAAAAGAGCGACGCCCACCATGGACGCCACCCGCTTTTTGCCGCCTTCAGGAACCTAGAAAAGGTTGTCCTGATCGGCGAACAAACTCATGACCGACTCTCCGGAAGCAATGCGCGCGATGGTTTCGGCCATCAGCGGCGCCACGGAGAGCTGGCGAATCTTGGAGCAGGCCTGTGCGGCCTGCGAAAGGGGAATGGTGTTCGTCACCACGACCTCGTCGAGCGCGCTGCCCTTGGCAATGCGTTCAATGGCCGGACCCGAGAAAATGGGGTGCGTGCAATACGCATACACATTCTTGGCGCCGCGTTCCTTAAGCACTTCGGCCGCTTTCACCAGCGTGCCGGCGGTGTCGATCATGTCGTCCATGATCACGCAGTTGCGGCCGTCGATGTCGCCGATCACGTGCATGACTTCCGACACATTGGCCTTGGGCCGGCGCTTGTCGATGATGGCCATGTCGCAGTTGAGCTGCTTGGCCAGAGCGCGTGCGCGAACCACGCCACCCACGTCGGGTGAGACCACCAGCAGGTCTTCGTAGTTCTTGGTGCGCAGGTCGCCCAGCAGAACAGGCGAGGCGTAAATGTTGTCGACCGGGATGTCGAAGAAGCCCTGAATCTGGTCGGCGTGCAGGTCCATGGTGAGCACGCGATTCACGCCCACCGTCTGCAGCAGGTTGGCCACGACCTTGGCCGAGATGGGCACACGCGCCGAACGCGGGCGGCGGTCCTGGCGGGCGTAACCGTAGTAAGGAATGACCGCCGAGATGCGCTCGGCCGAGGCGCGCTTGAGCGCGTCGACCATGATGAGCAGTTCCATCAGGTTCTCGTTGGTCGGTGCGCAGGTGGACTGCACCACAAAGACGTGGCGAGCGCGCACGTTCTGGGTGATCTCGACCGTCACTTCGCCGTCGGAGAAGCGGCCCACGTTGGCCGCGCCGAGTTGCGTGCCCAGATGCTGGGCGATCTCGGATGCCAGCACCGGGTTGGCATTGCCGGTGAAGATCATGAAATCCGGGGGCTGAACTTGCATGGTGTTCCCAGCGGTTTGAACGACGGCCGCGTCCGGCGTGGCCGTGTGCCTACCTGATTGGCTCGAAAAATGGGTGGCAGGGGAGGAAGGACTCGAACCCTCGCATGCTGGAATCAAAATCCAGTGCCTTTACCAACTTGGCGACTCCCCTACGCAGGAAGACTGCTCGACGCGATGCCGGTCAGCCCACCAAAAAAACGTCGCTGGTTGCGCAGCCACTGCCTGGGCTGTTGCGCAGGCCGATTCTAGTCGGCGCACCAGTCGAGCAATGGATGTGCATCCATGTTGGCGCATTCCCGGACCATCCAGCCGCCAGGGGCGGGTGTCAGGTTCGTGGCCTGCGCCAGGTGCGCAAACACCGCGGTCCCCGATCCGGTCATGCGCGCCTGCAGCCCCTGGCTTTCCAGCCATTGAATGCAGTGGCCCACTTCGGGGCAGATCGCCTGAGCCACGGGTTGGAGGTCGTTGTGCCCGAAAGCCAGGATTTCCCGGACTTCAAGCGTCCCAGAAACCTGGAACCTCCCACCCATTTCGTTTCGCGCGTCGTTTGCAGCAAAGCCTTGGATTGTAGCAGTTTTTGTATCTCGCTTGAGCTCTGGCGAGCTGAATATGCGTTGCGTCGACGCCCCGCCGGGAGGCTTCACCACGACAAATCTCGCCGGCGACAGGTCCAGTGGCGTGATCTGCTCACCCACGCCTTCCACCCAGGCGTTGCGCCCACCGACGAAGAACGGCACGTCGGCGCCGAGCTGCAAGCCGATGGCGGCAAGGTCGCGGCGCGTCAGGCCCAGGCCCCAAAGCCGGTTGAGTGCCAGCAGCGTGGTGGCCGCGTCCGAGGAGCCCCCTCCCATGCCGGCCTCGGCGGGCAACCGCTTTTCCAGACCGATACGAACGCCCTGGGTGCAGCCGGTGGCCTGGCGCAGCGCCTTGGCGGCGCGAACCGAAAGGTCTTCAGCCGGCAATTCGGCCGACGACACGCCGGGACCAATGTCTTCACGGTCGATTTCACCATCGCTCCGCCTTTCAAAGTGCATGAGGTCGCACCAGTCGACCAGCATGAACACGGATTGCAGCAGGTGGTACCCGTCGTCGCGGCGGCCGGTGATGTGCAGGAACAGGTTGAGCTTCGCCGGCGCGGGGACATCGAGCAGGCGCCGCAGCGGGAGGCGTCCGGTCATGGCTGAAGGACGACGCGCAGTTCCGCGGTGGGCAAGGGCTCAGTGCGGCGCGCACTGATGCGACCTTCCGGCTGGCGCGTGAGATCGGCTTGCCAGCCGGGCACATCGCCGGGCTGGCCGTTCAACCAGCCGAACAAAGCCGCCACGGGCACTGCCGTGCCGCTGAGCTCGGTGGTGAGTTCGTCCAGGCTGCCGCGCCGCGTGACCTGCCCGCCCTGGCGGAGTTCGGCGCCAGCGCGGTCCCAGACCACGAGCGCCAGGGTGTTGCCCAAGGGAGAGATCAGCTGCAGTTCGCCGGCCACGGGGGAGCCTCGAAGGTCGAATCCGGCGGAGAAAGACTGAGGGGGCTGGCTGTCGACATTGAGGGCGAGGCGCCCGCTCCAGGCCAACTCGCCCGGTTGTACCGGCTTGAGGGCGGTCGCACAGCCACCGAGCACGGCTGCCAGGGTCAGTGCACCCAACAGGCGCCACCCAGGGCCGCCGCTCAGGTAGGGGCGCCACAGCGTCATGGCTTCACTTGCAGGCGCTTGAGGGTTTCCTGCAGGGTCTCGTTGTCGCTTGACAGCAGCAGACCTTCGCGCCAGATCTTCAAGGCCTGGTCTCGCTGGCCTTGCGCCCACAGCACTTCACCCAGGTGTGCCGCGATCTCGGCGTCCGGGCGCTTGGCGTAGGCGGCCTGCAGGATGCTCAGGGCACGGGCGCCGTTGCCGAGCCGGAACTCGACCCAGCCCAGGCTGTCCTGAATGTAGGCGTCGCCGGGGGCCAGAGATACCGCCTTTTCAATCAGCTGCTTGGCCTCGGGAAGGCGCACCTTGCGATCGGCGAGCGAGTAGCCCAGGGCGTTGTAGGCGTGGTGGTAGTCGGGCTTGGCGGCAATGAGCTGGCGCAGCAACCTTTCCATCTCGTCGCTCTTGCCCGCCTTTTCGGCCATCATGGCCTGGTCATAGATCAGGTCGGTGTCTTCTGGAAACCGTTGCGCCGCCTCGCCGTACACCTCGTAGGATTGCTGGTAAGCCTTGAGGTCGCGCAGCAACTGTGCCTCGGCCACGAGCTTGAGGCGCGCGTCCTCTGGCCGGCGCTCAGGCTGGTTGCGCAACAAGGCACGCGCCTGCGGTAATTGACCCTGACGCGCCAGCAGTGATGCGCGGCGCATCTGTGCGGCCATGATGTCGTCCGCGTTTTCGATGCGGTCCAGCCAGGCGTTGGCGGCGGTGAAATCGTTCTGCTTTTCCGAAACTTGAGCCATCAGCAGGTAGGCCTGCGTGAGGCCGCGGGCGGAGCGTTCGTCGCCAGAGCGTCGCGCCAGTGCCATGTAGCGCTGCAGGGATTCGGTGGCAGCGGGCAGGGTGCCTTCCTGCACCTGCAACGAACCCAGCAACAGCCAGGGCTCTGCCTGGTCCGGCTGGCGGGCTGTGAGCTGTTCGAGCTGCGCGCGCGCGTCGCCGTTGCGCTGAAGGTCGAGCAGGATGCGGGCATAGGCGAGCGCCACGGCGGAGTCTTCCGGTGATGCGGTGGTGCTCACCAGCAATTGCCGGCGCACCAGCGGTTCGGCATCCGTCTGGCCACGCTCGAGCAGTTCCAGTGCCAGCAGGGCGGGGTAGGGCGAGGCGGGCTCGGCCTCGTGGCCCTGCCGCGCTGCAGCGAGCGCCTGTGGCAGGCGGTCCTGCGCCAGCTCCATTCGTCCCACGGTGGTCCAGGCCACTGCAGCGTGGGCTGGTTGCTTCAACCAGGGCTCCAGCGCCTCGCGCACGACCGCCGCCGCCAGAGCCTTGTCGGTCACGCGCGCATAGGTTTGGGGGATGGCGTTGATGGTGTCGTTTCGCTCGCCGGCTGTGGCCTGCAGGATGGAACGGAGCACCGGCGCCGTTTCGCTGGCGCGGTCAAGGGCCAGCAGGATCTGCAACACGTAGCGGTTGGCTTCCGTGCCGCCGGGCAGTTCCTGCGACCAGGCGCGCGCGGCAGTCAGTGCAGCGTCGCCCGAGCGCGCTTGCAGCGCCAGATCGACCGCACGGCGGTAAAGGTTGGCGTCGCGCTGCTTTCGGGCGGCATCGAGGATGAGCGAGTAGCCGGTGCCCGGCTCACCTGCGCGCACATTGAGTTCACCCAGCAGCAACTGGTAGAACAGCGGCGCGTTGAGTCCGGAGTTGACGACCTCCGGTGAAGCCTGCGCGGCTTCGCGGGTGGGCGAGGGCGGGGCGGGCGTCTGTGCTGCGGCGCCCAGCGCTGTGCAAAGCAATCCGGTGGCAATCAGGCCGGCGGCAAGTGAGGATCTGGCAGCGGCGTGGCAAGGCGCGTTTTTCATCGGGTCATGATAATGGAAGGGTCCTTGGGCGACCCGGTGTGATCCGAAGACCTCACTGCCGTTCCACGCCATTCAGAATTAGCGAAAAATAGACCGGTCTTATGCCCGAATTGCCTGAAGTCGAAGTCACCCGGCGCAGCTTTGCCGACCGCATTGCGGGCGCCAAGGTGGAGCATCTCCAGATGGGCAAGCCCCTGCGCTGGCCCCTCGGCTGCGAACCGGCTGACCTGGTGGGGCGCGAGGTCCTGTCGGTAGCGCGCCGGGGCAAATACCTGCTGATCCACCTGGACCAAGGGTTGCTGCTGTTGCACCTGGGCATGTCGGGCAGCCTGCAGTTCGCGCCTTCCCTGCCGCCACCCGGCACGCACGACCATTTTGAACTGCGCACCAGTCTGGGCGTATTGCGCCTGCACGATCCACGGCGTTTTGGCGCGGTGGTCTACGCCTCTTCCCTGGACGACGGGCGGGCGCGCAAGCTGCTCGGTGGTCTGGGCGTGGAGCCGCTGGAGGAAGGTGCTTTCGATTCACGCAGTTTCCACCTCGCGCTGCGCCTGCGCCGTGCCGCCATCAAACAGGTGCTGCTGGCGGGTGACATCGTGGTGGGCGTGGGAAACATCTATGCCTCCGAGGCTCTTTTTATGGCCGGGATCCGGCCCACCCTGCGGGCCGATCGTCTGAGCGGTCCGCGCGCGGTCAGGCTTCATGCGGCCATCGTTGCCGTGCTGCAGCGCGCGGTGGCGCTTGGCGGCAGTACCTTGCGCGATTTCTCGAGCGCCGAAGGCCAGAGCGGCTACTTCCAGCTTGACGCCATGGTCTATGGTCGCCAGGGCCTGCCTTGTCGTGCATGCGGGACACCCATCAAGACCATTCGCCAGGGTCAGCGATCCACGTTTTTCTGCCCGGTCTGCCAGAAGGTCTGAGCGCCGTTGATGCGGCTGGGGCGCCCGGCTGTCGGCCTTGGAAACCGTCCCGCATTCTCAGAGTTGGCGATGCTATATTGGCCGATTCAAGGACCATCGCCCGTATGAGTTTCAATCAGGACTTCGAGCAACACGGTGTGTGGCGCAAGCAGTTTGCCTTGCGCCTGAGGCTGTTGTCTGAATGGCTGACGGACCACGACCTGATGGAGTCCGGTGTGCGCGAGCGGCTGGACCAACTGCACGCGCAGGTAAAGAACGACAAGATCATGGTGGCCTTCGTGGCCGAGTTCTCGCGTGGCAAGTCCGAACTGATCAACGCGGTTTTCTTTGCTGGCTATGGGCGTCGCATCATGCCGGCGAGCGCGGGGCGCACCACCATGTGTCCCACGGAGCTCGGCTACGACGCCGATATTCCCCCTTGCCTCCGGCTGCTGCCAATCGAGACGCGGCTGCAGCCGCAGTCGTTGCTGGACTGGCGCAACGCGCCGGACAAATGGGAGCGTGTCGACCTTGACGTCACCGACGCCAAGCAGCTGGCGCGCGCGATCCAGAAGGTGGCTGAAGTGCGCCGGGTGACGCAGGCCGAGGCCGCCGCGCTCGGCTTCTGGCACGAAGAGGTTCCCGAGGACAACCCCCTGCCCGGTGCCGATGGCCTGATCGAGGTGCCGCGCTGGCGCCATGCGTTGATCAACATGGCGCATCCCTTGCTCAAGCAAGGCCTGGTGATTCTGGACACGCCTGGCCTGAATGCCATCGGAGCCGAGCCTGAGCTCACCGTGAGCCTGTTGCCTCAGGCGCATGCGGTGGTGTTCATCCTGGCCGCCGATACGGGCGTGACCAAGTCCGACCTGACCATCTGGCGCCAGCATCTCGCGGTGCTGGGTGAGGGTCGCGAGTCGCGCCTGGTGGTGCTCAACAAGATCGACACGATGTGGGACGCGCTCAGTTCACCCGAGCAGGTGCAACTGCAGATTGCGTCCCAGCGCACCGACTCCGCCGAAATTCTGGGCCTGGAGCCGCGGCAGGTGCTGGCGGTGTCTGCACAGAAGGGCTTGCTGGCCAAGGTGAGCCGCGACAAGAAGCTGCTGCAGGCCAGCAACCTCATGGAGCTGGAAACCGCGCTGGGTGTGGACCTGCTGGGCCAGCGTCGCAAGATCCTGGGTGCGGCAGTGGCCTCGGGCATCCAGTCACTGCGCATCGAAACCGGCCGCATGGTGCACACCCGCGCCCGCGATCTGGTTGAACAGATCCAGGAACTCGAAGGTCTGCGCGGCAAGAACACCGGCGTGATCAAACAGATGCGTCTGCGCATCGAGCAGGAGCAGGCCGATTTCGATGCCAGCGGCGCCAAGATCCAGGCGGTGCGGTCGGTGCACCTGCGCTTGCTGAAAGACCTGTTTGCGCTGCTCAGCTCGACACACCTCAAGGCGGAGGTGGGCGTGCTGGGCAAGGCCCTCAAGCAACCCGGTATCAAGCTGGGTGTGCGCCGCGCCTACGACCAGACCTTCGATCGCCTGCGTGCCGACCTCATCAAGGCCGACCGCATGGCTGGCGACATCCAGTCCATGCTTGAGGGCAGCTTCAAGAATCTCAACGCCGAGTACAGCTTCTCGCTTCAGGCGCCCACGCCGCCGAGGCTGGGTCAGTACGTCAAAGACCTCGACCTGATTGAAAAGAGCCACCTGCAATACCTGAGCCTGGGCAACGCTTTGCGTCTGGCGCAGCCCGAGTTTGCGGAGCGCCTGGCGCGGGCGCTCATGAGCCGCCTGCGCGTGGTGTACGACACCGCCGTCAATGAGGTGGAGTTGTGGAACAAGTCGGCCGCCGCCCAGCTTGACGCGCAATTGCGCGAACGCCGGCGAAATTTCAGCCGTCGGATCGAGGCGGTTGCGCGCATCCAGCAGGCCGCTGGCGGCCTCGACGAACGCATTCGTGAGCTGCAATCCCTGCAGGCTGATCTCAACCAGCTCGAGACCAAGCTGGCCGAGCTCACCGACCATCTGCTGGAAGCCCCAGAGGACGAACCCGCCGAAGCTCTGGCGGCATGACGCGCCCGGCCTTGCCGCGCGAGTTTGCATCGCGCCTCATCGAGTGGCAGCGCAGCGCGGGTCGCAGCGGGCTGCCTTGGCAGGGGACGCGCGATCCCTACCGCGTGTGGCTCTCTGAAGTCATGTTGCAGCAGACGCAGGTGAGCACGGTGCTGTCTTATTTCCCCCGGTTCCTCGCACGCTTTCCCGATGTGAAGGCGCTTGCTGAGGCATTGCCAGACGACGTGATGGCCCTGTGGAGCGGTCTTGGTTACTACAGCCGGGCGCGCAACCTGCACCGTTGCGCTCAGGTGGTGATGACCGAACACGCCGGCGTGTTTCCGGACACCGCCGAGGTGTTGCAGACGCTGCCGGGTATCGGCGCCTCCACGGCGGCTGCGATTGCAGCGTTCTGTCATGGTGAGCGCATTTCCATTCTGGATGGCAACGTGCGACGCGTGCTGTCGCGGCTGCTGGCATTTGAAGGCGATCTGGCGCAGGCCGGACCGCAGCGCGAGCTCTGGGGCATTGCTCAGGCGCTGCTGCCCGACGCGCCCACGCCAGACGACATGACCGCCTACACACAGGGACTGATGGATCTGGGGGCGACGCTGTGCCAGCGCAGTCGACCAGCCTGTGCACGGTGTCCGGTGCGGTCGATCTGCCGCGCCCACGGCGCGGGAGAGGAACAGCGTTTCCCGGTGAAAACCCGGCGTCTGGTGCGCAAATTCGAGCGTTGGTGGTTGCTGCTTTTGCGAACAAAAGACCCCAGCGGGCAGGAACGCTTCTGGCTGGAGCGCCGGCCCGCTCCGGGGATCTGGGCCGGCCTGTATTGCCCGCCGGTGTTCGCCGAAGAAAAAGCCCTTTTCGACGTGTTACCCCCATTGCTCCGCGAGAAGCTGCAACCTCTGGAGCCCGTGGCACACAGTCTCACCCACCGGGAGCTGCACCTTCACCCCATGTTGCTGGACGCGATCCCCGATTCGGATCTTCCGACCATGGCCACAGGCCAATGGGTCGAGGCCGACGCGCTGATCGACCATGGCTTGCCCACGCCAGTTCGCCAACTGCTTGGCCGCCTGATTTAGGGAGCAGCGCGCAGCCAGGCGTCCAGCTCGCGGTGGCGGACCCGCGTGGACCATTCCGCACGAAAAGCCTGCGCCAGGCGCTCCGCCAGATACACCGAACGGTGCTGACCGCCCGTGCAACCAAGGGCCACCGTGACGTAGCTGCGGTGGTCGCGCAGCATATGTGGCATCCAGTGCCGCAGAAAGTCGCTGATCTGCTGCTCCATCTGGACCACCTCTGGCTGTGCCGCCAGATACGCGGCCACAGGCACGTCCAGTCCGCTCAGGGGCTTGAGCTCGGTTTCGTAGTGCGGGTTGGGCAACATGCGCACGTCGAAGACGAAATCGGCATCCATGGGGACACCCCGCTTGAATGCAAAGGACTCGAAGACCAGCGTCAGTGGGGCTTGTGTTGCGCCCAGCATGTCCTTGACCTGGCTGCGCAACCGCATGGGGCGGATCAGGCTCGTGTCGATCACCAGCGCCTGCTCGCGCAACTCGGCCAGCAGCTCGCGCTCGTGCTCGATGGCATCCACCAGGGCGCGGTGCTGGTCGTTCACCACCTTGAGCGAGAGCGGATGCAACCGGCGAGTTTCGGAGAAGCGACGCACCAGGGTTTCAGTGGTCGCATCCAGGAACACGGTGGTGAGGTTGACGGGACGGTCGGGATCGTTCTGCAGGCGAGCCAGGCGTCGCGGCAGACCGGGCAGCGAGGAAGCGCTGCGCACGTCCATGGCGATCGCCACCTTGTCCGCGCGCTGGTTCTGCTCCAGTTCAATGAAGGCTTCCAGCAACTCGGGTGGCAGGTTGTCGACGCAGTAGAACCCCACATCCTCCAGCGCGGTGAGCGCCACCGATTTGCCCGAACCGGACATGCCTGTGATCAGAACCAGTTGGGTTGGTGAGTCAGGGGTGAGCGGCGCGTTCATCTCAGTGGGCACTCAGGTGGTCAACATCTCGCGCGCATGCGCCAGCGAAATTTCCGACTGCTCGCCACCGCCCAGCATGCGGGCGAGTTCGCGGACCCTAACTTCGTGTTCGATGGGCGCCACCGTGCTCTGGGTCTGCCGTCCCACGGCCTGTTTGCTGACCAGCAGGTGGTGGTCAGCGCAAGCGGCCACCTGGGGAAGATGTGTCACGGCCAGCACCTGACGGTCTTTGCCAAGCTGCCGCAGCAACTGGCCCACCGTGTGCGCAACGGCGCCGCCGATGCCCGAATCCACTTCGTCAAAGATGAGCGTGGGCGCCTGGCCCAGGCGGCTGGTGACGACCGAGATGGCCAGCGCAATGCGCGAGAGTTCGCCGCCCGAGGCCACCTTGCCCACTGGCTTGGGGGTGGCGCCGGCATGACCCGCGACGCGGAACTCCACCTGCTCGGCGCCATGCGCCTGGGGCTCGTCCAGCGGCAACAGCGCCACTTCAAAGGTACCGCCTTGCATGCCCAGGGTCTGCATGGTCTGAGTGACCGCCCTGGAAAGCTTGGGTGCCGCCTTCTGACGTTCTTTGGAAACCGACTGCAACGCGGCGGAAAACGCTTTCCAGCCGCTCCGCTCGGCCTTCTGCAGCGCGTCGATGTCGAGCGCCTGGTCCACGCGGGCAAGCTCTTCCTTCCATTGCGCGTGCACCTCGGCCAGCTCCTCCGGTGCGCGCCGGTAGCGGCGTGCCAGTGAGACCCAGAGCGCGAGGCGCTGGTCCAGGGCCTCAAGATTTCCCGGATCCTGATCAGCGTGGCGCACGTAGTGGTGCAGCCCATGCACCGTGTCCTGCACCTGGGCCAGCGCGCCTTCAAGCGCTTCAACACTGCTGATGAACTGCGGTTCGATATGGGCCTGGGCCTGCAGCGCTGCCAGCGCGCGATGGATGAGGCCAGCCGCATTCGTGTCGTCGTCGTCCAGCGCGTTGATGGCGGTTTGGGCCGCTTCCATCAACGCTTGCGAGTTCGCGAGTCGACCGTGCTGTGCGTTGAGCTCGCTCCACTCGCCGATCTGTGGCGCGAGCTTGTCGAGTTCGGCGATCTGCCAGGACAGGCGTTCGCTTTCCTGTTGCAGCGTAGCCTGCTTCTCGATGGCTGCATCCAGCGCCTTGCGGCTCTGGCGCCATTGGGTCCAGGCTCTGGAGGCGGGCGCGGTGTCAATGCCGGCGTAGGCATCCAGCAGCTCGCGCACTGCGTCGGCGCGGGTGAGGCTCTGCCAGGCATGCTGGCCATGGATGTCGACCAAACCATCGGCCAGTGTCTTGAGTTGAGCCACCGTGGCCGCGCTGCCGTTGATCCACGCGCGGCTGCGACCATCGGTGTCCACCGTGCGGCGCAACAACAAGCCGTCCTCGATGGGGAAACCCTGCTCTTCGAGCCATGGCCCCAGCGAGGCCGGCGCGTCGAATTCGGCCGCGATGTCACAGCGTGCCGCGCCTTCGCGCACCACACCACTCTCAGCCCTGGCACCCAGAGCGAGTTGCAACGCGTCGATCAGGATGGACTTGCCGGCGCCGGTTTCGCCGGTGAGCACGCCGAAGCCGCCCTCCAGTTCCAGGTCCAGCGATTGCACGATGACAAAGTCTTTCAGGACAATGCGTCGAAGGCTCATCGGGTCATGCTCCCTCGTTCCAGTGCAGCTTTTTGCGCAAGGTGTCGAAATAGCTCCAGCCCAACGGGTGCAGCAGGCGAAGCGCGTGCTCGGAGCGGCGCACCACGATTCGGTCGCCGTGCAGCAGGCTGGTGAGCGACTGCATGTCGAAATTGGCGCTGGCGTCGCGACCCGAAACGATCTCGACCGCGATCTCACAGTCCGAAGGCAGAACCACCGGCCGGTTCGACAGCGTGTGGGGTGCAATGGGCACCATCACCCAGCCACCCAGGGAGGGGTGCAACATGGGCCCGCCGGCCGACAGCGCGTAGGCGGTGGATCCGGTGGGTGAGGCAATGATCAGGCCATCGGCCCGCTGGTTCGCCACGAAGTGACCGTCGACCTCGACGCGCAGCTCGATCATGCTGGCCACGCCGCCCCGGTTGACCACCACGTCGTTGAGTGCGGTGGCCTCGAACACACAGCGCCCGTCGCGCCACACCGTGGCCGCCATGAGGGCACGCGGGTCTTCCTCAAAATGGCCATGCAGGATGGGCCGGAGCTTGTCCCGGTAGCTGTCGAAAGGAATGTCGGTGATGAAGCCAAGACGACCCTGGTTGATGCCCACCAGCGGAACGCCGTAGCGTGCCAGACGCCTTCCGATACCCAGCATGGTGCCGTCGCCACCCACCACCAAGGCCAGGTCGCAGTGCTCGCCCATCGCGGGAACGTCCAGGGCCGGGTACTGCAGCAAGCCGGTGTTGAGGGCAGTTTCCTGTTCCAACGAGACGTCGCACCCTTCTTCCAGCAGGAAGTTCGCGATCTCCTCCACCGCGTGGCGCGCGCCCGGCGCATGGTATTTGCCGATGACGACAACGTGCGCGAATCGAAGGGGATGGTCTTTGGCGGAAGGCGCGGACCGGGTCTCGGGGGGCAGGCTCATGCGGCAAATTACAACATAGCTTGTTTGTGGGGGATTGCCCGAAAACCCTCGTACTTCGCCGGTTGGAGCCCACCGACCTTCCTTAAAATGAAACGATGTTGGATGACCGCGCCAAGTTGCTCCTCAAGGCCCTCGTCGAGCGATACATCGCCGACGGTCAGCCCGTGGGCTCGCGCACGCTCGCCAAGGCCGCGGGCATGGAACTCTCGCCCGCCACCATCCGCAACGTGATGAGCGACCTGGAAGAACTGGGCCTCATCGCCAGCCCGCACACGTCGGCCGGCCGCATACCCACCGCAAAGGGTTACCGGCTTTTCGTGGACACCATGCTCACCGTGCGGCGCGAATCACTGTCGCCCGTCAGCGAAATGACCGCCCCGGGCCTGGACGCTGGCCAGCCGCACCGGGTCATCAGCCAGGCCGCGCAGATGCTGTCGAGCCTGTCTCAGTTCGTCGGCGTCGTCATGGCACCTCGTCGCACCTCGGTGTTTCGCCATATCGAATTCCTCAGCCTCTCTGACAGACGGGTGCTCGTCATCCTGGTCTCGCCCGATGGGGAGGTTCAGAACCGCATCATCCACACCCAGGTGAGTTTTACCCAGTCCCAGTTGCTCGAAGCGTCGAATTTCCTCAACACCCATTACGCCGGCCTCACCATGGAAGCGGTGCGCGAGCGCCTTCGCACCGAGGTCGATGCCCTGCGCGGCGAGATCGCCGAGCTCATGAAAATGGCCGTGGACATCGGCACCGAGGCGAGCCAGGCCCAGGACGAGGTGGTGGTGTCTGGCGAGAGAAACCTGCTTTCGGTGAGCGAGTTCTCCAGCGACATGGGCAACCTGCGCCGCATGTTCGATCTGTTCGAGCAGAAGACCCAGCTTATCCGTCTGCTGGATGTCTCTGCCCAGGCCGATGGCATTCGCATCTACATTGGTGGTGAGAGTCAGGTCGTGCCCTACGAAGATCTTTCCGTGGTCACCGCGCCCTACGAGGTGGATGGGCAGGTGGTTGGCACGCTGGGCGTGATCGGGCCGCAGCGCATGTCCTATGAACGCATGATCCAGATCGTGGACGTGACGTCAAAGCTGGTGGGCAATGCGCTCAGCCACCACAAGTGAATGAAATGGTGCTCGGCGCGGCACCTACAATCGCCGCTTCCGGGCCGTTAGCTCAGTTGGTTAGAGCAGAGGACTCATAATCCTTTGGTCGTTGGTTCAAGTCCAACACGGCCTACCAGCGTAAAAATTGCTGCTACAATCTGAGGCTTCGCGGCTGTAGCTCAGTTGGATAGAGTACTTGGCTACGAACCAAGGGGTCGTGGGTTCAATTCCTGCCAGCCGCACCAGAACATCGTTCTAGATCAACGGGTTAGCTCCAAAAGAGCTAGCCCGTTTTTCTTTGCTGCGGGACTTTTGCGGGACTCGGAATTGATCATCAGCATCCGAGGCTCAAGTCCGTGTGCCAGCTTTCCGCACCGCATGCTCCGCTTTCAGCGCCTGGAGGCTCTTGTTCCAGCCATTGGTCGGCTGTGTGATCTTCTCCAGAGCTTCATGAAGTTCTCGAATCTGGGCCATTGAGTAGTGGTTGGTGACGGAGCGATTGCTGTGCCACAACACGTCTCGTCGAGTCGACTCACTGACTCCTGCCTCACGCAGTCGCATGCCCACGGTGTGTCGAAGGTCGTGGACACGCAGATCGCCCAGTGCTGCTCTTGAGCGTGCTGCCTGCCACGCACTGTTGTTCATTGCCTTAATTGGGCCCAGTTCACGGTGGCGCCAAGACATTGCAAAAACGTGGGTAGGGTGATGTCCTCGTGCTTCCTCAATCACCGCCTGAGAAATGCGGTTGCACACCACCAGCTTTGAAGTGCGGCGACCTTTGACGTTTTCTGGTGGAGTCTCGAACACAGAGATGTTGAGCTCCGGTACTGGGATCTCCCAATCCCATTGGAGATTGCAAACCACGTCATCTCGTACGCCACTGTGCAGGATAAACAGCGCCATGTCGTGAAGATGTTTCGGCAACTCCTTGAGCAAACGCTCCTGCTCGTCCCAGGTGATCGGTCGCGGCGACCGCTGATAACCTGTCAAAGGCAACATGGTGATTAGTGGGGCCGAGGCCAGCCAAGGCTTGCCCGACTCGGAGTCGCGCCATGTGCCCGCTGCCAGATTGAGCACTCGACGCACCGCTCCCAAGCTCAGATTAATCGTTTTGTGTGAGATCTTTGCCTTGCGTCGAGCATCGATGAAAGGCTGCAGTGTTCCGGAGTGAACTTGCTCAAGCAGAAGGTCGCCAACGTACGGCATCACCGCCTTCAGGTGATAGCCAGATGACTCTACTGACGGAAGATGCACATTCTCTTCAATGTAGCGTCCAGCTGCTTGGTCGAAGGTGATCTGCGGGGTGCCGCCATGGACGCGCGTCTGCCGTAGTACCTCTAGTTCCCGGGTGAGCCACGCTTCTGCGTCTTCATACGATTCAAAGCTTTGGTAAAGACGAACGCCTTCGACGAATTTGTCGACGACCCAGCTACCGTTTTGACGTTGATAGATGCCGGTTGATTTTTTTCCCATGGTGTTGCACTCGTTTTCTCAGGTTTGGTTTGCGTGTCGTCGGCGCGAGGGAACTCAGTGCCGGGTGCATTGAACATTTCGTATGCAATTGCCTTCACTTCTTCGCAAAGGAACAGGAGAGAAGTGCCTTGCTTTGTTGTTCTCAGGCGCGGCCTGATGTGCGTGTCGAAGTAGTTTGGCTTGACGCAAAGTGCTTGAATGGCACGCTGGCGGTTCATGCAGTACAGAGGGAGCTCATCGTCGAAGTCGTGCCGTGGTTTTTCTTTCATGTGTGGTTCTCTCTGATCAAGATTGCATAGGTCAGTCACTTGTCAAGAGCGCGGCAGTACGCAAGCGCCTCAGTGAGGCAAAGCCGAGCCTGGGCACAGACAACTTGCCCAAATGATGAAAAGGAAAAAAATGAACAGCCCGCTTTGCGAAGAGCGGAACGGAAAATGCCTGTGTGGCCTGCGCAGAAGGCGGCCGGTGCGGAGCTGGCGCGTGAATGGCTGTAGCTCGCGATGATTGAAGGATTTCGCCTTCACGCACTTGCGTGCGCCGACCTAGGTATCTTGGTCAGATCAGAATCAATCAGACGACCATGACCAGTCTTTTCATTCGAGACTTGTCACAACGCTGATCCATGCAGAGTTCACTCATCATTAACGGTGAACTCAAGTTGAAGGAAGGCATGTGCCTTCACGTACTCTCGTACGGTGACTAGAAATGTATTGGGCAGACCGAACCTGGTCAATCGATCCCGACCAGTCCCGCGCACTTACCCTTGTCAGCGACGACTGCCAGCTGCTCCTAAGAACACGACACGCGCTGAACAAGCGACTTCATTGAGGTGCTTTGTCCTAGAGCTATTCCAAGGTTCCATGAGAGCACTGCTTTCTAGAGAGCTCAGCACCAACGTGTGCACCTGCTTGGTCGACACGTGATGCCCCAGAAGTTGCGCAAGTGATGTTGCCAGCCGGCGTGTAGGGCGCTTGGATTGACGGGCAGCGCCGCTCAGGGTTTCCATGTTCACCTCAAGGAGGCGGTACATCCGATCCTCCGGGTTAAGGCAGTGATTGCGGGGGAACTCGGTGTGCCCCGGTGTGTTCCTGACTCGTTGCTGGGCGGACGCGTTTTGCTCGTCTTTCGTCACGGTGAGAATCGACCCAACGGCGGTGTCAAGATCATTTTTTTGAGCGTGATTGAAGTCATGGTCGAGGCTCGTGTGAGGAAAACATGGGCGTGGACATGGCGTATGGGCGTAGCAGTCGATCGAGAGACTCTCTTATGGTTCAGAACTAGCGACAGAAGTGTCAATCCGTCCTCTCGCGCCCAGCGCGGGCATCTGACATTCACCCGTTCAATTTTGTACGTCGAAACGATGCAGCTCTAGTGAATTTAATCAACAGGGGGTCGATATCGGTGGGTTCTCCCCGCGTTAGGCGGGGGAGCGTGACGAGGGAAGGGCATTAATGTTGAGGTGCTTTCAAGGGCCTAGGCTCTTTTTACCCCCAACTACTGCACTGGAACAGTTCAAATGCAAGACGATATCCCGAAGAATCCCAAGCGACAGAGGGCCATGCGCAATCCCGACGTTGAGAACACCAGATGTATGTCAGTTGTAGATTGGCTGGCAAGGGCAAGGGCAAGTTCAAGAGAGTTCATAGCCGAGTGCGAAGAACTAATAGCGAGGGTGGCAACAACTAGCCCTCATGAGGCGTTGTTGTGTGAGCTGATGCTGGTGTCTGGTCTTGAGCTATCCGAGGCTCTGAACTTTAAGCCGCTCGAATCAATTACGCCTGATGGATTGCTTATCAAATCGAGGGAAACAAATGGGCGGTCACGTTTAGTCCCTTTTGCGAAGTTGCCCCGTTCGCTACATCGTCAATGTAAGGTTTACTCTCGCTGTTTGCAACATTCAGTGAAAATTTCCGGCAATACAATGAGATATGAAGGTTTGTCTAAAGATCAGAGCTATCGAAGGTTTGAGCGTACGCTCGCAGTCCACTATATCTCTACCAGTTCAATGCAGATAACCTATCAAGACCTGCGTCTTGCGTATGCTCGCCTCATGTTTGAGGAATGTATAGGTTACCGGCAGACCGCCGAAAGCCAAAATACGCTCCAATCGATGCTAATAAACTATTTTGGGGTGCAGCCGGCCATCAAAGCGGTCATGCAAGCGCTGGGCTACAGTCCTCCGACTTCCACATTTGGTTGATTTGGGTGGCCAATGACAGCGCCGCTGCGCGTGGCCCAGGCGACGGAAAGCACGTGTTTTGCTGCAAAACGGATGGTGTGGGCCATCCAAGGGATATCGCCCGGGTTACTGAGAACGACGATACGCGCCTGACTGCCCGATGCCGCGAGTGAAGACCAGAGCTCCAGAGACGGCTTCAACTCGTACTGCGGCCAACGTTGATACGCAACTTCAAAGCGTGGAAGCGGCGGTCGATCGGCAGCACGGCCAGTGTTCTCTCGAACAGATGAGTTTATTGCTATCACCTCGACATTGCAGACGCGATTCAGCATCGTGATTGAGATGGCCACCGTATTCGGGAGCAAAGCTGTGCAGTCCGAAGAACTTGTTGGCGAGGGTTCCGAGATCGCAGTGGCCAAGTTCACTACTAGCCCGATCTTGTGGTGAGTCACTGCCGTACGAAGTTCCTTTAGGACCGCCTCCCGTTCTGTGGAAAGCTTCACCCCGAAGTGCCACTGGGGTGTGAACACCAGCAGGATCGGTTCATACTGCAAATTGACCAAGGCGAGCTTGCCGAGCAGCGCATCCAGACGCATGGCTTGATTACGCTGTATGTCGGACCTTTGAAGCTCCACCTGAGATCGATTGGTCGGCATCGCTGCGACCGGACCTGCGTGGCTCGGCGCGGCCGTCTGATCGAAGGTCCCTCCCAATATCACAGTGGTGCAGATGGCAAAGGCGAGCGATCGCCCGGAGATCACGCTCACCGGTGCTTGCTGCTCACGTTCTCTGCGAATGGCGGTGACCAGCAGCGAGGTCAATACGCCAGCAACGACAAAGGTCAGCGCGCCCATTCCCCCTTTGCCGATGAAGAGCCAACCCAGGCCAGGATGCGCCAAACCCCATCCACCCATCGGCGTGATGAGTGTCACGAACCAAACGCCCAACAATGTGATGAACGGTCGAAATGCTGTCGGGTGGTGGCCACCATTGAGCGACCATACCGCCGAAGAGAAGGCCAGAACCAGGCTAGTGGTCACCAGCCTTTCCCACCCATCTATGCCCTGCGTGACCAGCAGCTCGCTGATCGCATAGGGACTCAGCGCGCCAAGGTAATAGCCAGCAGAGATTGCTAAAGCTCGCAGACGCGTCGGCTGAAGTCCGCACATGAAAGGCAGCAGGATGCTGAGAGCGCCGCCCCATGCGGTCCCAGGCCAGGCCACATAGCCAAGGGAGAGTCCACAGACGCCAAGCGCAAGCAGATACATCTCAAGACAGCGCTTCACTGCCGTACCTCGGGGTGGCGCGCGGCTAGCAGGCCCAGGTGGGAGACGATTCGTGACAGGCCCGTCGAGCCAATCAGATGGGACCGGAGGGGGACGCGAAGCTTTGACGCTGCATCGCCAGCTCGCGCGATATGGATCCACCTGCGATCCGCATCGCATCGGTCGAGACGAAGATCCCAGGTGTCATGGCCTGAGAGCTCGATCTCCAGCGTCAGCCAGTCGCAGATTCCCTTGGAAAATGCCTCTGCGGCGGGTAATACCGGACCTACCTTCGCGACGCATGCACCGTCTATCTCCAACACGAATTTCAGGACAGCTCTAAGGCGTTCGTCTTCGTGCAAACGGCTGAGCCATCTGCTTGGCCAGCCTCGTTCACTGCTTGCCACGAGCAGGATGAAGCCGACGCGCAGCGCTGAGTTGTTTTCGGGTTGATGTGCCTGAAGCGCCAGCCTATGTTGAAACGTGGCACCTCCGGGCAGCGCGTGTTCCAGCAAGAAGCGGGTGGTCTCAGGCCCCCAGTGCTCAAGCTCTGCAACCCACGGTAGCCGGCGCAGGACATTTGTGCGAACGCCTTCGGGTGCCCAATGTCGCAGGCCATCCTGAACCAAGTCCCAATGTGTTGAGCGCGGTGATAGAGCTGGGCCACTTTTGACGCTCACAAGGTCCATCTCGCTGAACAGTGCGGGGATCACCAAGAGTTCATTGAATGTGACTTTTTGGCGGTGCCGGTATGCCAGCCGAGTCGCTGTGACTGCGACTTGGTCCAGATCCTCTGCAGCTTGTACCCTGGGATGCATAGCGTGCTCGCACGTGAGCTTGGAAGTACGCCCAGCATCCCTGGTTTGGCGTCCTTGTTCCATCTTGCTCAAACACCACACATTTGGTGGTTGTGGTTTTTCGTTCATGGCATCTCTCCAGCTCGACGGGTGGACTGTTTCGCACGAATCCAGTCGCACGCCTTTTGGCTTTGGCTTATCGGTGATGACTTTGTCATGACTGAATCAGTAGTCGCTGTCCTGCCAGAGGCGGTACAGGTGGTCCTCCTCCATCTGATCTTGAATCTGCTTGTAGGGATCGTCATCGTCGTCATCGGAGTTTGATGATCGGCCTCTCGCGCTGCTGTTGCCTTGAAACGCGATTACGACAACAAAAATCATGAACCCGAGCACCAGCCAAGTTGTGGAGTTCATACCCGAGCTCCTGTGAGGAAGGAACCTCGGCCAAGCGAGCGCCGTGGTTCCCTCGCGATGATTCGTGCAAGGGCCCAACGCAGAAAGCAAATCTGCTCTTGCAGGTTGCTAGGTTCAGGCATCGTGCGCAGCCCAAGCTCGTCGACCATGGCCTCGAGCAGGGGATCCAAAGCACTACTGGTCGCCCAGAACGAGAATGCCAGGCCGGGCCGCAATTGACGCAGCTTCTGCACGAGCAGGTTGCGTCCGCACACTGACTTTAAGAGCCAGTGGGGTGCCCTGGTCATAGATCGATTCAGCGCGGCAACGTCGAAGTGCTGTCTCAGGCTGCGGCGCCACGCCGTGGCGCGAATCGCTTCTTGGTGAGTGGGAGTCATTCGTTCCTCTTGCGTGTGGATTGGTCAGACCAAGTTCGCACAAGAGGCCCTGATGTCAAGGCCGCGCGGACAATGTTTCGTCGACTGCAGCTCGCCCTGCAGGCCGCTGGCGAGCGGAGTACATCGGGTGAATGGAAAATCTAGGGGCCCGTTGCCAATGCTCAACAAACCAAGTTGCGATGACATTCGCAGGAGCACGCTTTTCCGCTGCGCTCAGCTTGCTTTCTGAGCATGGACGCCTAGAATATTTTTCAACGATTGTGTTCAACCAGGAGTTCAAATGTCGGCGCCAGATCTGCTCAAGGTATTCATGCTTGTTGGAATCCTGTTGGCCATTTGTGGAATCCGTTGGTTGAACAGAGAAATTGCAAGGCTTGCAGAGGAGAATCGGCGCAAGCGTACTTGTATGGGTTGCAGTGAAGAGTCACCCTGAAGTATTCACCTCACCACGATCTGTTGTTGATCGAGCTGATGGTGACTACGTCACTTCATCCCACTCCTGGCCAAGTCAGGCCGACGCCTTTCGGTTCCTTGTTCGTTCGTACGCGGGTCCGAATATGCTCTTAAAGCTTGCATCGAACGGGCTGGCAACGGATGCTCCTTCCTCCAAGGGATTGGCAGCATTGACTTGGATGTTTTCAGGTACGCCAGTGGGAACCGATAGATTCAGGGGAGCGACTGACGCTTTAACTGCAGTTGGCGTGGGATGCAGTTGGCCGAAAGGCGGCAAGCTCCAGCGGCCCATGGCCATTCGGAACTGGTAGCCCAAGTGGACCAACTGCAGGATCTCCATGTTGAGACCTGCAGGGCTGATCCCCTTGAGATAGTCCAGGACTCCAACTCCATCGGGGGGAATCGTGACTCGGACCCGCAGAGCTTCGTCTGGATTCTGTGATCGTTTTCGTTGCGCCATGGTGTGATCCCTTTGATCAACCGTTCGCGTAGGCTTCATTCGCAGCGTAGTCGGCGACTACTTGGAAGCCGCGCACGTTGGAGAAGGTTGAGCCACCATCCATCTTCAGGCGGCGCCGCAGTCCGGGTGCGTGTTCACGGAGAAATTCAAAGAACACCGCACCACCACCACCGCAGACCAAGATGTTGTCAAAGTCATTCAAGGCGCCCACCGTGTTTAGCATTGCCTCGTAACCCCTGCGCAGGACCTCGTTGATGGCACCCTTGTATCGGGCCATTTCGTAGTCCTCGCCGCCAATGCGAACGGTTTCCCGGTTGTCGCGGATGGCCAGGTCAATCGCCTGAATCACACCGTATTGATTCTTGAGCTCCGGATTGATCGCTTTGGCCACTTCGTACGCGCACGCCAGCATCGACTCTGGATGAGCACCCGACCGTTCGTAGTTGGGGACCTTGTCGTAGGCCGCCAGAAAGTCAATCGTTCCGCCGCCCACGTCGACCACGAGATTCCAACCGCTCATCTCGAAGTCCTTGTGCGTGAGGCCGTAGTAGTAAAGGGCTCCTAGGGGTTGCACCATGACGGAGGCGTCCAGCACCGTTACGTGCCTTGCACCCACTTCAGGATTTGGGCTGTTCAGTGCGTGTCGGCCGATGACCAGCTCGCGCAGGTGGTCACCGTATGCGTCAAAGGTGTTGAGGGGGAGTCCTACGGTCAGGTGCTGAATCGTCATCTCTTTCGGATTCCCTTCGTCACTGAGCATGTAGTGCATGGCTCCCCGCATGAGCGCGAGATAGGAGGGAGAGGTGCAGTAGTCCTTCATGACGTGCCGTGGCTGGAGCCCCTTGAGGTGCATCTCGACCCCACGACCGGCAAAGTGAGGCACCCCATTGATTTCGCTGATGCAGCCGTCGGCTCCAAGGGTGCCGGGGGCATGTCGGAAAGTAGCGCCTGCCCGTAAGGTGGCGGTGATCGACGGAAACAGGTCCGCATGGATGAGTGGGACACCTCGTGCCACCTTGTGGCCACAGGTGAACTTGGTATTGGCGTAGCCCACGTCGATGGCTCGTGCGGGAACAGTGATCAGATGTGCGTCGCGTTTCATAGGTCTCTCCAGGTTTCTTGCCTGCACAAAATTGTGCTGCTGGGAATTCTGTTGGGGCCTTCGCACCTCTGCAAGCGATGCGGACCAGTTGCTGGCCACGGGAGGCCAAGTCGGGCCAGTGCAGGCCACAAACTGCAACTCTTGCGAAGCGAACCCTTGTCCACGCTGTTGTAGTGGCCAGGGCGGGCCACCTGAGGTCACTGGCGGCCACAAAGCATCCGCGCGGGAGGCGAGTCCCGGCAACCACGTCAGGGTAGGGGCCGTAGGAGGCCATGGCAGGCCAGTTGCGGCTACGACGCGCAGTGCGCACGCAGGGCTGAAGCTGGCTTCTTCGAAAGTGAGGCCACGAGTGGCCATGGGCGGTCACAACGTGTGGGTCAGCTAGAGAATCGCGCCTCACTGCGGTGTGAACCTTCGTGTGGATACGCGCAATCAGGTGGCTCTATTGATGTAGGGAGCTAGAGGGCAGGGCTGCCACTTCTTGTTTCCTCAATCGAAGAATCGTTTTACGCGTTCAAGTACCGTGTTGATGGCGAGATATCCACAGGGCCCTTTCACCCAACCCACTTTGTGTGTCTGCAGGAGTGGTGGCAACCAGAGTGATATGAAGGCTTTTGATCTGAAATGACTTTTTTGCCTTTTGGCATGAATGACACGCTGCGGGAGAGTGTTTTGCCATCTGTGGACAAGGGCTCGGGCAGCCTGCGTTGAGCGGTATCTGTCCCCAACTGGTCCGCATCACAAGACAAGACTGCAAACAGCATCTACTATTCGCTCACCTGTACCTCTGGTACTTAGACATCCCAGTGATGTCCCACTCCCTACACAGGGAAAACTGCTAACCGACGCTTCACCATGAGTGTCCTAAGGCAACAAGCCGACTTCCCACGTTGGAAGTCGCAAACCAAGACGGTGCTCTGTATGGAGCGCCGCAAAACAGGTCGAATAACGACCAGCTGCTGAGCCCGCGACGCGGTTCAGAAGTGGCGACCCCGAATGGGGACTGCCCGCAGCAAGCCAACCAGGCCTTCCTTCTTGGAAGCCGCCAGCCAACGCTCTGAGCTACGGAGCGGGTGTGGACGCGTAAGCGTATAGATCAACTCACGTTTTGACTTTGCACTGACGACTACCTGCGGGTGGTTTGTCACAAGTACCTCCCGCCTGGCGCGTTAGCCGGGAGCCCTCAGGGCCTAAAAAGGGGCAGGTTGGACAAGCAGCAAAGGACAACGCCGCCAAATCAGTCTGGCGGTGAAGTGAGTTCACCCGGGTAGTGAATAACTACCCCGGTCTAGCCAGCCCACATGGCTCTGTCTGAAAAAGACAGTACCCCCCCAACGCCGTAACTGCGTTGGGGTGCTCATCCAGCAAGGATGGGGGTCACACGGGGATTCCACCTGTGCCGGCAGGACAGCTTGCTAACGAAAAACGGAAATCACCGAAGACTGACGTGCCATGCCCAGGGGCCTTGTACCGGGCGACCAGTAGCAAAAAGACGAATGAAAAGCCAGAGCGATCTGGCGGTTTGGGCCTGCCTGAAGGTTTAGGCATGCGGGTGCGTTGGGCGCCCGCAGGTGTTAACCCTCATCACGACGAAAGTCACAACAGGAGAAAGAGAAATGGCGAAAGCATCAGGCAATGGTCGCGGCAAACGTCGCGCACACCAAGTGAAGTCACGTGCGGAAACGCTCACCAGGGGCGGCCCGGGCAGTGCACAGCTGCGCGCCCAAGAAGCGATCAAGGCGCATCCCAACGACCCGCGGCGGCAGATGACGTATTTTCTGCAGGATCTGGACCTTCAGTCCTTCACCGGCCGCAAACGAGTCGTCGCTGAGAAGACTCGCACGGCGTTCGGACGCACTCTGATGAACATCATTCAGGATCTGCGAAAGCTGAACATGCCTATTCAGCGCATCGACGAGATTGGGCAGCGTCACGCTGTGGTGCTAACTGCGTACTGGGCAAATGATCTGGGTCACAGCAGCTCGACGATTCAAAACAAGTTGTCGGCGATTCGCAAGTTTTGCGAACTCATCGGCAAGATGGAAGCGATCCCGAAGCGCGAAAAGCTCTACGTGGCACTGGAGGCGAAAGGTGTTGAAAAATCCGCCGTGACGCGTGCGCAGGTGACTCACGGCAGCAAGAGCTGGAAGGCGGCCGGGGTGGATGCCCAAGCGATCATCGAAGTGGTCGCCGTCGAAAACCCTCAGGAGGCCATCCTGTTCGAGCTCGAACTGCACTTCGGCTTGCGCGTCAAAGAGGCGCTTTGCTTTCGCCCGCGTGAGGCCGAGCGCCGTGATGGCATTGCGATCAATCTGGGCACGAAGGGTGGTTTGGGCCGCTTTGTGCCCTTCATGAAGGATCCTGTGAAGCAAGCCAAACAGCGCGATGTTCTTGAGCGCGCGCGCGCCTGGGCTGATAAGCACAACAACAAAGGTGAGATGGGCTACGAGCGCATGACGATGGAAGAGGCGCGGACCAAGTACTACCACGTGCTGCGCAAGTACGGCATCAACCAGAAGGCTATGGGGGTCTCGAGTCACGGCCTGCGTCACCAGTTCGCAGCAGACATGTTCGAGGACATCACTGGCCACCGCCCGCCAGCCGAGGGTGAGGAGACGCCAGCGTGGTTCAAACAGAACCGTGAACTGGTTGACCACGCGTACAAGAAGGTGTCAGAGGCTCTGGGCCACTGGCGCAAGGACATCTCCACGGCCTATCTCAGCTCGGTCTCTATGATGAGTAAGCTGCAAAAGCTGCGCATCGAAAAGCGGATCGAGATGTTTCAGAACACGCCCGGCGTCGCCACGGGTTTGCTGATGCTTGGTGTGGAGCGTGCGTGGCTGACCGGGCGTGCAGCATTGGGGATCGAAATGCCACACAACGAGCGCATCGTTCTCACCGTGAACCTTGAGGAGGGGGTCAAGTTGGAAGTGCTCAAAGATGTCCACGCGCTACTTCAAAAGTTGCTTCCCGGCCGCGTCCTCGTCGTCCCGCTCTTGGGCGGCGGCGTTCAGCCTGAGAACGGTGTTGAGGTGTCTCTGCGCTGATGAAGAAGGTGGGCAGGTGCAAGCCTGCCCACCGTATGGTGATGCACGATGCCTAGTTCTCAGAGCGCATTTATTCGACCTAAAGCGGGTTCTTTAGGCCGCGTGCTGTTCAATGAGCGACAAGGCTTCACGCTTGCCCATTGCAATTCTTCCCAAAATTTCCGGGACACGCGCAGCCCTTGGCGAGGCGCCGCCGGACTCCCACTTCCATATTGACAAGGAAGAGACGCCCAGCAGCTGTCCCATTTGTTCCTGGGTGAAGCCGAGTCGGGCGCGTTGGGCTTTCAGACGCTCCGCAGTGAACATCACCTTGCGACCTGGTTTTCCCCGGGGTGTATCGGGAGTGGGCTTGACCGCCGGCAAAGGTTTGGTCAAGGAGCCAGAGGAGGAGGGTGCCGCGCGCAACTTCTCCAGTTTCTTCAGACTCGACTGAAGCGACTTGACCTCCTTCTTCAAGGCCGAGAGGTCGGAACGCTGGGTCGTGCTGAGCTTGCGCAGCGATGTGATCTCCTCGCGCAGTTCCTTGCGAGCCACGCGGGCGATCTCTTTTTTGAGGGTTTCGGCAAAGGTGGTCATACATACATATTACGACAGAGCCCGCGCCGCACCCATACTTGTATGAAAGCCGGCGGATTTTTCTGGCCGGCGCGTCGGTATTGATAATGGGTGTTTTCAACACCATTCCTACGGGGATACTTTGAATCAGCACCGCGGGCGCATTCGAGATTGGCGTCGCTATCGAACGACCAGGTTTATGTCCGAGCGGCAGCGTTGGCCCGAGCCTGCACCTGGGCGCAGGCCTGCATCAGTTGATCGAAGGGCAGGGCATCACCCACCACGACCTCGTCCTCCAGCATCTTGGCGTAGTCAGCGGCCAGCGCGTCTCGTGCGCCCCCCTCGGGCACGATCCGCAACGCGCCCAGGACGGCGAAGGTGTAGTTGATGGTCTTGTTGTCGGCGGCCTTCTCGCTGAAGAACCAGGACTTGTGTTCCGCTACCTCCCGAGCCACGGCGCGATCAGCAATCACAGCATCAAAGTGTTCACTGCGCATGATGGCCGCCAGGTCGTGCCAATGGCGCGCGTACCGCTCACCTCGGATTCGTCCCTGCGCGCAGTAGACGTGTGTCGCTGTCGCCTTCTCCCAAAAGGTCCGTGCCACACCCATCACCTGCGGCAGTGCCTGGGGGAACGACACGCCATCGACATGACCGGCCATGTCGCAGGTGATGGGGAGCACGCCATGCGGCTCCCCAGTGGCGCGGCCACCAAACTCCAGCGTGATGACGGGTGAAACATACCCAGTGCCCTGCTTGATTGCCGGGTAGTGCAGTTGGAGTGTGTCGTGCTCCGCGCCTGCGATTTCCAGCGTTGCCCCAAGTCGCTCGCGCTCAAGCGCTGCCTGCAGATGGGGCTGTACGGTCGATCCGATCCAGTCGGGGAGCCGATCCCTGACGGCCTTGCTCCATTTGCTGGCCTGGCTGCGGCTTGCCGGGAGAAAGTACCCGTCACCGGTGAGATCCGGGATCAGTTTGCGGATGTCGTAGGTGAGGTCGATGTCCTCGGAGAACCGCTCGATGATCTTGTACGCCTTGGACAGCGATGTGCCAC
>NZ_NFUU01000003.1:0-384740 GCF_002127265.1 Hydrogenophaga sp. IBVHS1
ACTTGTCCAGCAGCTCGCGCACTTCCATCTCGACCAGCTCAAGCAGCTCGGCGTCGTCCACCATGTCGCACTTGTTCAGGAACACGATGATGTAGGGCACGCCCACCTGACGGGCCAGCAGAATGTGCTCGCGGGTCTGGGGCATGGGGCCGTCAGCGGCCGAGCACACCAGAATGGCGCCGTCCATCTGCGCAGCACCCGTGATCATGTTCTTCACATAGTCGGCGTGGCCAGGGCAGTCCACGTGGGCGTAATGGCGGTTGGCCGTTTCGTATTCCACGTGTGCGGTGTTGATGGTGATGCCGCGGGCCTTCTCTTCGGGTGCCGCATCGATCTGGTCGTAGGCCTTGGCCGCGCCGCCAAACTTGGCCGCCAGCACCGTCGTGATCGCCGCCGTCAGCGTGGTCTTGCCGTGGTCAACGTGACCAATGGTGCCCACGTTCACGTGCGGCTTGGTCCGCTCAAATTTCTCTTTTGCCATTTTTCAGCTCCAAAATCAAAACTGCCGAAACACCAGAACACATGAAAATAACTGGTGCCCTTGGCGGGAATCGGACCCGCGACCTCTCCCTTACCAAGGGAGTGCTCTACCACTGAGCCACAAGGGCGAAGGCACCCAACAAACCGGATGCCGTTCAAAACTTCATTTCACTCACAAAACCAGGCAAGCCCGGCCACCAACAGACATGGAGCGGGAGACGGGAATCGAACCCGCGTCATCAGCTTGGAAGGCTGGGGTTCTACCATTGAACTACTCCCGCCTGAACAAACCGGCACCACACGGCACCAACCCATCCGGGCGCGATTTCCCATCGCAAACACATCACATCGGTCACTGGTGGAGGAGGCTGGATTCGAACCAGCGTACGCATAAGCGGGCAGATTTACAGTCTGCTGCCTTTAACCACTCGGCCACCCCTCCATAGCGCAGCCCGCGATTATGCCATGGAATTCGGGGTGCTTGCACCCTCCTTCAGAGGGCCCACCAGTCGATGAGGTCGGCGGTGGCGAGGAAGTGGCTGCCTTCTGCCATGAAACCCCGGCTGAAGTCGTTGGACGGGTGACGCGTCTCCAGAACCCTGGGCGCAATGCCCTCAGGGCGCGCAGAAGAGAAAAAGGCTTGCGCCTTGCTGCCCCACAGCATGAACACAGGCGGTCGCTCAAGATGGCACAGCGTCTTGACAATATCGGAAGTGAGTGATTGCCAACCACACTCCAGGTGGCTCCCGATACGACCCACCTCGATCGTCAGGGTGGGATTGAGCAACAGGACGCCCTGGCGCGCCCAGCCGTCGAGGCGCCAGGTGGCTGGCGGCACCCAGCCGGGCCGATCTGCAGCCAGGACCTGGGAAATACGGCGCAGGGACGCCGGTTTGCCGTGGCCGGCAGAGAATGCCAGCCCGTCGGCATGTCCTGGCCTCGGGTAGGGATCCTGGCCGAACACCACCACCTTGACGTCTTCAGGTCCGCCGAAGCGCAGCGCCCTGAACGGGTCAACCGGGGCAATAGGGCGGTCGGCAGACACCTCCCGCACCCGGCGAATGACCTCAGCTTTCCGCTCATCCGTCCATCCCGGCAGTGCCGCAACCCATGCCGGCGGCAGGCTGGCAAACGCCGCAGGCAGATCGTCGGCGGTCATGAGAACAAGTCGGCGAGCGCCAGGCCGGGCTCGGGCGCCCGCATGAAAGCCTCCCCCACGAGGAAGGCGTTGACGCCGGCCGCGCGCATGGTCTGCACGTCGCCACGGGAAAGAATGCCCGATTCGGTGATCAGCAGACGGTCGGCCGGCACGTCGGGCAGCATGTCCAGCGTGGTCTGAAGCGAGACCTCGAAGGTGCGCAGGTTGCGGTTGTTGATGCCCACCAGCCGGGTCTTGAGCTTCAGGGCGCGCTGCAATTCGGCGCGGTCGTGCACCTCCACCAGCACCGCCATGTTCAGATCCATGGCCAGCGCCTCCAGCTCTGCCATGCGCGCGTCGTCCAGGCAGGCAGCGATCAGCAAAATGGCGTCGGCACCCATGACGCGGGCTTCGTACACCTGGTAGGGGTCGACCATGAAGTCCTTGCGCAGCACCGGCAGATCGCAGCTGGCGCGGGCCTGCTTGAGGAAATCGGGCTCTCCCAGGAAAAACTGCCGGTCGGTGAGCACCGAGAGGCAGGCCGCACTCACCACGCCGTTGCCTTCGGCGTAACTTTGCGCGATGTCGGCAGGGATGAAGTCTTCGCGAAGCACGCCCTTGCTCGGGCTGGCTTTTTTCACCTCGGCGATCACGGCCGCCTGCCCAGCGGCGATCCTGGCGCGCAGTGCGCCTTCGAAATCGCGCGTGAGCACACGGCCCTCGGCGTCGAAACGCACCGCATCCAGCGGCTTCTTGCGCAGCGCGGCGGCGATTTCCTCGTGCTTGACGGCCACGATCTTCTGCAGGATGTCGCTCATGAATGTTTCCGGTCAGGCCACAAAGGCCTTGAGTTGTTCGAGCTTGGCCAGTGCCGCGCCGCTGGCCAGCGTGCGGCGCGCGAGCGCGATGCCCGCGCCCATGTCGGGCACGACGTTGGCCGCGTAGAGCGCCACGCCCGCGTTGAGCGCCACGATTTCGCTCGCAGCCTTGAATGCCGGGTCGTCGCGATTCTCCAGCACGCCCATGAGCATCTGACGCGACGCCTCTGGCGTTTCCACGCGCAGCGCGCGGCTGCTGGCCATGGTGATGCCGAAGTCTTCGGGATGAATCTCGTACTCGGTGATCTCGCCGCCCTTGAGTTCACCCACCAGCGTGGCGGCACCGAGCGAGACCTCATCCATGCCGTCGCGCCCGTACACCACCACGGCATGTTCGGCGCCCAGGCGTTGCAGCGCGCGCACCTGGATGCCGACCAGATCGGGGTGGAACACACCCATGAGGATGTTGGGCGCAGAAGCCGGGTTGGTCAGCGGCCCCAGGATATTGAAGATGGTCTTGATGCCGAGCTCGCGGCGCACCGGCGCCACATTCTTCATGGCGGGGTGGTGGTTGGGCGCAAACATGAAACCCACGCCGACCTGCTCGATGCAGCGCGCGATGGCCTCGGGCGACAGGTTGATGTTGACCCCCAGGCTCTCCAGCACGTCGGCGCTGCCGCTCTTGCTGGAGACACTGCGCCCGCCGTGCTTGCTCACCCGTGCGCCGGCCGCGGCGGCCACAAACATGGAGCAGGTGGAGATGTTGAAGGTGTGAGAACCGTCGCCACCGGTGCCCACGATGTCGACCAGATGGGTCTTGTCGGCAACCACCACCTTGGTCGAAAACTCGCGCATCACCTGTGCGGCTGCGGTGATTTCGCCGATGGTTTCTTTCTTCACGCGCAGGCCGGTGATGAATGCCGCCATCATGACCTGCGACATCTCGCCGCTCATGATGAGTCGCATGAGGTGAAGCATTTCGTCGTGGAAGATTTCGCGGTGCTCGATGGTGCGTTGCAGGGCTTCCTGCGGTGTGATCTTGTGGACTTGGGCTTGCGTGTGTGGCATGGGTGTCTCCTATCTTATGGCTGGGCGGGATTGTCGGTCATGGCAAGCTTCAAGCCGAAGCCAATGAAGAGCGCACCGGCGGCCCGATCGAGCCAGCGCATGCCGCGCTGCACCACGTTCACACGGCGCGCGAACCAGGCGGCAAGCCATGCGTAGCCGAAGTTGATGGGCAGCGAATTGAGGTTGAAGATCAACCCGAGCAGCAGAAAGACCAGCGCTTTGTTGGTCGCGTCGGGCGCGATGAATTGCGGCACGAAGGCGAGAAAGAACAGCGCCACCTTGGGGTTGAGCACGTTGGTGAGGAAGCCCCGGCGGAACACGCGCCACAGGTCCACTTCGGGGGCGGCCGCCTCAGTGGGGATCACCAGTGGCGCGGATTGGGAGAACAGCATGCGAACGCCCATCCACAGCAGGTAGGCCGCGCCGACCCACTTGAGCGCGGTGAATGCAGCGGCCGAGGTGGTGAGCAAGGCGCTCACGCCCACCGCAGCGGCGAACACATGCACGAAGCAACCGCTGACGATTCCCAGCGCCGCGACCATGCCGGCGCGCGCACCGCTCTTGAGCGCGTTCGACACGATGTAGAGCACGTCCGGACCCGGTGTGAGGTTGAGCAGCCAGCCGGCCGCCATGAAAAGCAGGAGCTGTGGCAGGTCGGGCATGGAGCGCCTCCGGCTTCAGTACACCGCCGTACCGCTGGACCTTCCGGCCGACGCAGAACCGCTCTGCGCAAAGAAGGCTTTCACGCTGGCGATGGCGTGCTCGATGCCGGCAGCATCCACGTCGAGGTGGGTGACGAATCGCAAGCCAATGAGCCCCGTGGCGAGCACGCCATCGCGCTCAAGGTGGGCCAGCAGATCGGGGCCGCGTCCGTTCGCCACGTCCACGAAAACGATGTTGGTTTGTGCGGATCGCACACTCAGGCCTTCGATACCGGCGAGTCCCTGAGCCAGGCGTTGCGCGAGTGCATGGTCGTCGGCCAGGCGCTTCACGTGGTGGTCCAGCGCGTGGTGCGCCGCCGCCGCCAGCAAGCCCGACTGGCGCAGCCCGCCGCCGAGCATCTTGCGCCAGCGCAGCGCACGGCGAATCAGCTCGTTCGAGCCGCACAAGGCCGAGCCCACCGGCGCGCCAAGCCCTTTGCTGAAGCACACCGAGACACTGTCGAAACGATCGACGATGGCGCGAGCCGCGGCGTACGGATCGCCACCCGCTGCCACCGCAGCGTTGAACACGCGCGCGCCGTCCAGGTGCACCGCCAGTCCATGTTCTCGCGCAAGCGCGGTGGCCGAGTCAAGATACTCAGCAGGCATGGGATGGCCGTTCCAGGTGTTTTCCAGGCACAGCAGGCGCGTGCGCGCGAAATGCGGGTCGTCAGGCTTGATGGCAGCGGCGATGTCGGCCAGTGCCATCTGCCCACCAGCGTTTTGCACCAGCGGTTGCGGCTGGATGCTGCCCAGCACCGCCGCACCACCGCCTTCGTAGCGGTAGGTGTGCGCGTTCTGGCCCACGATGTATTCGTCACCCCGCTCGCAATGCGACAGCATGGCGCACAGGTTGCTCTGCGTGCCGCTGGCCATGAAAAGCGCCGCTTCCTTGCCGGTGATGGCGGCAATGCGCGCCTGCAAGGCGTGCACGCTCGGGTCGTCGCCGAACACGTCGTCGCCCAGTGGCGCGGCCATCATGGCCTCGCGCATCGCCGGCGTGGGTTGCGTGACGGTGTCGCTTCTCAGATCGACCTTGTTCATGCTTGCTCCAGAAAATTCCTGAGCATGGCGTGGCCGTGCTCGGTCAGGATGCTCTCGGGGTGGAACTGCACGCCTTCGATGGCGAGCGTCGTGTGCTTCACGCCCATGATCTCGCCGTCGGGCGTCCAGGCCGTGACCTCCAGGCAGTCCGGGCAGCTCGCGCGCTCGATGGCAAGCGAGTGGTAGCGGTTCACGGTGAACTGCTCGGGCAGGTTCGCAAACACGCCTTGCCGCGTGGTGCTGATGACGCTGGTCTTGCCATGCATCAGCTCCTGCGCGCGGATGATCTTGCCGCCGAATGCCGCGCCGATGCTCTGGTGCCCGAGACACACGCCGAGGATGGGCAGCTTGCCGGCGAAGTGCTGGATGGCCGCCACGGAAATGCCGGCCTCGGCGGGGGAACACGGGCCGGGGGAAATGACCAGACGATCCATGCGGCCCTCATCGAACCGCGCCTGCAGCTCGGCGACCGTGACCTCGTCGTTGCGCAACACGGTCACGTCGGCACCAAGCTCACCCAGGTACTGCACGATGTTGAAGGTGAAGCTGTCGTAGTTGTCCACCATGAGGACTTGCAGCGGCTTGCTCATTCCAGTCCCTCCTCGACCAGTTCGGCCGCCCGCAACAGCGCGCGCGCCTTGTGCTCGGTTTCCCTCCATTCCATCTCGGGCACCGAATCGGCCACCACGCCGGCCGCGGCCTGCACGTAGAGCGTCTGGTCCTTGATGATGCCGGTGCGGATGGCGATGGCCACGTCCATGTCGCCGGCATAGCTCAGGTAGCCGCAGGCCCCGCCGTAGATGCCGCGCTTGGTGGGCTCGAGCTGGTCGATCACTTCCATGGCGTGCACCTTGGGCGCGCCAGTGAGCGTGCCGGCCGGGAAGGTGGCCTTCAGCACATCCATGCTGGTCATGCCGTCTACCAGCATGCCTTCGACGTTGCTCACGATGTGCATCACGTGGCTGTAGCGCTCCACCGCGAAAGCCTCGGTCACCTTGACGGTGCCGGTCTTGGCAATGCGGCCGATGTCGTTGCGCGCCAGGTCGATCAGCATCACATGCTCGGCGCGCTCCTTGGGATCGTTGACCAGCTCCAGCTCGGTGGCTTTGTCCTGCTCGGGCGTGGCACCGCGCGGCCGCGTACCGGCCAGCGGGCGGATCGTGATCTTGGTGCCCTCAGCCGTGTTTTCCTGCCGCACCAGGATTTCGGGCGATGCCCCCACCACGTGGAAATCCCCGAAGTGGTAGTAGTACATGTAGGGAGAAGGATTGAGCGAGCGCAGCGCGCGGTACAGCGAGAGCGGCGACTCGGTGTAGCGCTTCTTGATGCGCTGGCCCACCTGCACCTGCATGAAATCGCCCGCGGCAATGAGCTCCTTGGCGCGGTTCACGGCGGCGAGGTAGTCGGCTTTGGCGAAATCGCGCTCGGCCGGATAGCCCTGGGTGGGCTTGACCACGGGCGCGCTCACCGAATACTTCAGCGATTCGCGCAATTCGCGCAGCCGCTTCTTGGCGTTGGCGTACGCCTCAGGCTGGGCCGGGTCGGCGTAGACGATCAGATACAGCTTGCCGGAGAGGTTGTCGATCACCGCCAGCTCTTCGCACTGCAGCAGCAGGATGTCGGGACAGCCCAGGGTGTCGGGCGGGCAGGTGTTTTCCAGCTTTTTTTCGATGTGCCGCACCGCGTCGTAGCCGAAGTAGCCCGCCAGGCCACCGCAGAAGCGCGGCAGACCCGGGCGCAGCGCCACCTTGAAGCGCTGCTGGTAGGCGGCAATGAAGTCCAGTGGGTTGCCATGGTGGGTTTCCACCACGGCACCGTCGCGCACCACCTCGGTTTTCGCCTCGACCCCAAAGCCGGTAGCGCGCAGCAAGGTGCGGGCGGGCAGGCCGATGAAGCTGTAGCGCCCGAAGCGCTCCCCGCCCACCACGGATTCGAGCAGAAAGCTGTGCTTGCCGTCACCCCGCCCGTGGGCGAGCTTGAGGTACAGCGAAAGGGGAGTTTCCAGATCCGCGAAGGCCTCTGCCATCAACGGGATGCGGTTGTAGCCCTGCTGGGTCAGGCTCTTGAATTCCAGTTCGGTGATCATGTTCGTTTCTTGCTTCGGCCGCGCCTGCGGTCCATCGACACATCGGGCGGGGCTGGGGTCCATGCCATCCGGTCAGGCGCGCTGCCGGGCGAGGGGTGGGCGATGTGGCAACCAGGCTGGCCGCGACAACCCCCGGGGAGGGTGCACGTTTACGCTGGCTTGCGCCAGGGCCAGGCTCCCCGGCCATTGCGGCTCGGCAGACCACCTGAGAAGGTTGTGCATGGGTTGAACATGGTGGGCCAGTGTAGCAAACACGTAACCTCATGTGTCCCAAATCACGGCGGCGCGCACTGCGCTGTCGCCAACAGGCCTGCCTTCGGCTGTGGCCGCCTGAAAATAGCACGGTTGTTCCTTTTGGGCCGCACGCCCTTCATCACGGAGACGTTACATCCATGAGACTCAAGCTCTTCATTGGCGCCGCCGCGCTCTGCCTACCGGCGCTGGCCCTGAGCGCGACCATCGACGTCTCGGGCGTCAAGCTCGAAGACCGCATCACCCTGGCCGACAAGCCGCTGGTGCTCAACGGCGCGGGCGTGCGCTACAAGGCGGTGTTCAAGGTCTACACCGCCGGCCTGTACCTGAGCCAGAAGGCCGATTCGCCCGAAGCGGTGCTGGCCACGCCAGGCCCCAAGCGGCTGACCATCACCATGCTGCGCGACATCGATTCGGCCGAACTGGGCAAGCTGTTCTCGCGCGGCATGGAAGACAACATGGAGCGCGCGGCTTTCTCCAAGCTCATTCCGGGCGTGCTGCGCATGAGCCAGATCTTCAGCAACCACAAGAAGCTGCTGGCCGGCGAGACCTTTCTGGTTGACTGGATTCCCGGTACCGGCACGTTGATCACGGTCAAGGGCAAGGTTGAGGGCGAGGCGTTCAAGGAGCCCGAGTTCTTCGATGCGCTCATGCGCATCTGGCTGGGGCAGAAACCGGCGGACTGGATGCTGAAAGACGCCCTGCTGGGCAAGTCAAAGTAGTTCGGCGAGGGAATCGATCAGGCGATCGTGCGGCGCTTGCGCGATCGGATCGCCATGGTTGTATCCGTAGGTGACCAGCACCACCGGGCAGCCGGCCGCGCGAGCGGCGATGCCGTCGTTTTGCGAATCGCCCACCATCAGCGTGTGCGCCGGCGCCGTGCCCAGAGCTTCGCAAGTCTTCAGCAGGGGCAATGGGTCGGGCTTGGTGCGCTCAAAGCTGTCGCCGCCAAACACCAGGGAAAAGAAACCGTCCAGCCCCTTGGCCTGCAGCAGCGGGCGGGCAAAACCGAGCGGCTTGTTGGTGAGGCAGGCCAGCGGCAGGCCACGCTCGCGCAATGCGATGAGGCCTTCGAGCACGCCGGGGTAGACCGCGCTGTGCTCGCCATTGATGGCGAGGTAGTGCGCCTGGTAGCGCGTCCATGCTTCGGCCTGCCGTGCCGCCGCCTCTTCCAGGCCCAGTCCGACATGCAGCAAGGCCGACCGGATCAGGTGCGCCGAACCCTTGCCCACCATGCGCTCGATGTCGGCGCGGGCAACGGCCGCGAGCTTCAGGTCTTTCAGCGTCTGGTTCAGGGCCACATCGAAGTCGCCCAGCGTGTCCACCATCGTGCCGTCCAGGTCCACGATGACGGCACGCACGCCCTCCATCACGCCAGCGCTGCCCGCATCTGGTCGATCACCGCCTTGTAGTCCGGCTTGCCGAAAATCGCGCTGCCGGCCACGAAGGTGTCGGCGCCCGCGTCGGCCACGCGGCGGATGTTGTCGGGCTTGATGCCGCCGTCCACCTCCAGCCGGATGTCCTTGCCGCTGGCCTCGATGCGCCGGCGCGCGTCCTCGATCTTGCGCAGGGCGGAGTCGATGAAGCTCTGGCCGCCGAAGCCGGGGTTCACGCTCATGATGAGGATGAGGTCGATGTCGTCGATCAGCCAGTCCAGCACGTCCAGCGGCTGGGCAGGGTTGAAGGTGAGGCCCGCCTTGGCACCTTTGGCCTTGATGGCCTGTACGCTGCGGTGCACGTGGGCGCTCGCATCGGGATGGAAACTCACCAGATCGGCGCCGGCGTCGATGAAGGCGCCGGCCAGCGCGTCCACCGGCTGCACCATCAGGTGCACGTCGATCGGCACCGGCGTTCCGTCGGGCTTCTTCGCGTGGGGCTTGAGGGCCTGGCAGATCATCGGCCCGAAGGTGAGGTTGGGCACGTAGTGGTTGTCCATCACGTCGAAATGGATCCAGTCGGAACCGGCGGCGATGACGTTCTTCACTTCCTCGCCCAGGCGGGCGAAGTCGGCGGACAGGATGGACGGGGCGATTCGGTACGTCATGGTCGGTGGCCGGCTGGAGGATGTGGAGGCCGTATTCTCGCAGGCGCCGAGGGGCTTCAGGGTGGCGGGGTAACATGCCGGCCATGCCCCGATACCTGTTCACCTGCGAGGTCGAGCCCCAGTACCTGAGCGAGCAATCCTCGCCCGAAGAAGAGCAGTTCGCCTTCGCGTACACCATCACCATCACCAACGCCGGTGAGGTCACGGCACAGCTGATCTCGCGGCACTGGATCATCGACGACGCGCGCGGCCACACCGAGCAGGTCAAGGGTCTGGGCGTGGTGGGGCATCAGCCCTTGCTGCGCCCGGGCGAGTCGTTCCAGTACACCAGCGGCACGCGGCTGGCGACGCCCAGTGGCCGCATGCGCGGGAGCTTTTTCTGCGTGGCCGAGGATGGCGAGCGCTTCGAAGCCGAGGTGCCCGAATTCACCCTGCGCGCGCCGGGCGCGGGCGAAGCGCCTGCCAGGGTGCTGCACTGAGCAGCGGTTTTCAGCCAGCGGCCCTTCTGCCCACGATCGCATGAACACCGCCACCCCACTCGACACGCTCGATCCCGACGCACCGCTGGCGAGCCGCCACCTCTGGCTCATTGACGCCCTGAAATGGGTGCGGGGTGACGCCAGCGATGTGCAGGCCAGTGTGGCCCGCGTGCAGGCGTTTCTGGACGCCGTGCAATCGCAGCCAGGCGCGCAGGCACGCTGGCGTCTGTGGTGGGGTCGTTTCGTCCGCACGGTGGACCTCACGCCGCTGCTGGCCGACCATGGCTTTGCGCCGCGCACCGCCTTTCTCAGCGAGTTCGGCAACCGCCTGCGCAAGAAGGTGCTGCCCGGCACGCCCGAGACCACCGACATGGCCGAGCTGTACGACCTGCTGCTGTCCAGCCGGTTCGACGTGCGCTGGCTCAAGGCGCTGGACAGCGCCACGCTCAAGCGCGTGCACGACCTGTTGATCGAAACCCCGACGGACGCCGCCCCAGCGTCGGCGCCCTCTGCCGCCGGCTTCTGGCAAAGCGCGCTGATGGACGCGCTGACCTTTTGCGTGAGCCAGGTCTGCGCCACAGGTTTTGCGTCCGAAATCCGCGTGCGCATGTCGCCCGAAGCCCAGGCCGCGAGGCCGTTTCACGAACTGCCCACCGATTTCGAGGCGCTGCGCCTGGCGGTGCGCTCGCACGGCACGCACAGCGCTGAAGCGTTGGCCGCCGCCGACGGCCTTCGCCTGCGGCTGGACGCTTGCCGGCACGCGGCCTACTCCGTCTATTCGCACCTGGAAGAACATGGCGTTTCGGTCGGCATCGTGTTCCGGCTGCGGCAGTTGCGCGAGCGCATTGTGCGCATCAAGGAACTGCTGGACTGCCTTCAGTCCGAAAAGCCCGAGCGCGCCACCGTCGCCCTGCTGGCCGACCTGGCGCAGGTCGGCATTGACAACCGGAGCGTGCGCTCGCTGATCGCCGCCAGTTCGCACCTCACGGCGGCCAAGGTGGCCGAACGCAGCGCCGAGAGCGGCGAGCACTACATCACCCGCAATGGTGCCGAGTACCGCGAGATGCTGCGCAAGGCAGCGGGCGGCGGCGCCATCGTCGGCTTGACGGTGTGGGTGAAGTTCCTGATGGTCGGCTTGGGTCTCACCGCATTCTGGGGTGGTTTCGCCAATGGCGTGAACTACGCGACCTCGTTCGTGGTGATCATGCTGCTGCACCTCACGCTGGCCACCAAGCAGCCGGCCGTGACGGCACCTGCCATGGTGGCCAAGCTGCGCGACATCAAGCAGCCGGGCGCGGTGCGCGTCTTCGTCGATGAAGTGGCCAACCTGTTCCGCTCGCAGATTGCTTCGATCGTGGGCAACATCGGGCTGGTGGTTCCGGTGGTGGTGCTGATCAGCCTGGCCATGATGCTCATCACCGGCGAAGCCATGGTGAACGAGGCCAAGGCCCATCAGGTGCTGAAAGACATCAGCATCCTCGGGCCGCTGGTGTTGTTCGCGGCCTTCACCGGCGTGCTGCTGTTCGTCTCCAGCATCATCGCCGGCTGGGTGGAGAACTGGTACGTGTTTCACAACCTGGACTCGGCCATGCAGCACAACCCCCGCTTCACTGCGGTGCTGGGGCGCGAGCGCGCCGCGCGCTGGGCAGAATTCATGCGCCGCAACATCTCGGGTCTGGCGGCCAACATCTCGCTGGGTTTCATGCTCGGGCTGGTGCCGGCCTTCATGGCCTTCTTCGGCATCGGGCTGGACGTGCGACACGTCACCCTGTCGGCCGGACAGGTCGCCGCGGCGGCCGTGGCGCTGGGCTGGGACGTGTTCCGCGAGTCCGAATTCTGGTGGGCCATTGCCGGCGTGCTGGTGATCGGACCGCTCAACCTGGGCGTGAGTTTCTACCTCGCCTTCCGGCTCGCGCTGCAAGCCCAGAGCGTGAGCGAGGTGAACCGCCAGTTGATCCGGTCGGCCATCAAGCGCCGCATTCGCGCCGCACCGCTGAGCTTCCTGCTGCCGCCGCGACACGCCCCCGTGATCGACGACGCGCCGCCCCCGCAGCCCAAGCCGCATGGGTGAGTTCGAGCTCATCCGTCAACACTTCCTGCGTCCCGGCGTAAAGCTGCCGGACGACGTGGTGCTGGGCGTGGGCGACGACGGCGCGGCGCTGCGGCCCGCGCCGGGTCACGAACTGGTCATCTCCACCGACATGCTGGTGCAGGGCCGGCACTTCTTCGCCACGGTGGACGCCGCCGCGCTGGGGCACAAGGCCCTGGCCGTCAACCTGAGCGACCTCGCCGCCATGGGCGCGCGGCCCCTGGGCTTCACGCTTGCGCTGGCGCTGCCCGAGGCCGACGAAGCCTGGCTTGCGGCTTTTGCCCAGGGCCTTTTCGCGCTGGCCGACGCCCACCACTGCCCGCTGGTGGGCGGCGACACCACGCGCGGCCCGCTCAACATCTGCATCACCGTGTTCGGTCAGGTGCCCGCCGGCCGGGCGCTGCGGCGCAGCGCCGCGCGCGCCGGCGACGACCTGTATGTGAGCGGGCGCACCGGCGAAGCACGCCTGGCGCTGGAACACCAGCGCGGCACCGCCTGGGCCGGGGCCGCCACCAGCGCAGCGCTGCGCGCCCGGCTTGAGCGGCCAACACCGCGCAACGCGCTGGGCGTGGCCCTGGCGGCGGTCGAGGGTGCGCATGCGGCGATCGATCTGAGCGATGGTCTGGTGGGCGATCTGGGCCACATCCTGACCGCCAGCGGCGTGGGCGCCGACATCGAACTCAGCGCTCTGCCGGTGGCGCCCGAGCTGGCGGCCCTGCCCGATGCCGAGCGGCTCGAATGCCTGCTGGCGGGTGGCGACGACTACGAGCTGCTGTTCACCGCCGATCCGGCGGCTCGCGACGGGGTGCAGTCGGCCAGCGTCCTCAGCGGCACGCCGGTCACCCGCATCGGCCGCATCACCAGCGGCAACGGCGTGCGCCTGCTCGACGCCCAAGGCCAACCGCAGTCAGTGCGCGTGCAGGGCTTCGATCACTTCGCCCAGGGTTAGCACCCACACAAAGCGCCCGGCCGGCGCGCCGGCCACATCTGCCTCGGCCACAGCGCGCTGGGTGGAACCATCGTGCAGCAGCACCACCCGATGCAGGTGGGTCGCCTCGGCCAGCACGCGCAGCTCGTGGCGACAACCCAGCTTTCCCGCGTGAAAGCCGCGCAGGTCCATCAGCACCACATCGGTCTGCTGCACCAGCGCGGCCAGGGCGGCTTTCCAGGTGCTGTCAAAGCAGTAACACTCGTTCACGCGGTAGCGCCCATCCGGGTCCGGCGCCAGATCGAAGCCGCGCAGGCGTTCAGCCACTTGCGCCTCGCTGCCAATGAAGCGCGTTGCGAGACGCCCGTTGAGAAAGGTGAACAGGTCGTCCGGGTCGAGCGTGCGGCTGAGCAGGTCGGTGCCGGCGATGAGCACGGTGTTGCCGGTGAGGCGCCAGCGCTCGATCACGCGGTCAAACAGGGTCTGCACCGTGGCGTCTTGCTGGAACACCCGCAGCACCAGCAGCGTGGGCGGTGCGCTGCGGGGTGCCAGCCAGCCGCGCAGCGCCCAGCTGGCCAGCGGAATCCACAGCCAGGGCAGCAGCTGGGTGAGTGCCACCAGGCCCACGCCCTGCAAGGCGGGCAACGCCGTGGCGGCCAGCACCACCAGCCAGTAGGCGGCGAGCAGGTACCAGAGATCGGAGAAGCGCTTGTCGCGGTAGGCGCGAGCCAGCGTTCGTGCGATGGCCCAGGCCGGCCACGCCAGCAGCAACCACGGCGCCAGCGCCAGCAGCACGATGGCCGGCCAGGCGCCGACAATGCCCACGAGCACCACCAGCCAGCGCGGCGGATAGTTCACGCCCAGCACCATCAACTGCAGCGCAATCACCGAGGAGCCCGCAAGCAGCAGGAAGATCGGCAGCAGATAAGGCGCCACCGCCCGGATGCGGCCGCTCGCACCGATCAGCAGCGTGACCGTGACCGGAATCAGCACCAGGCCGCCGAGCCATGCGAACGACTCGGTGAGCGGCCGGGGCGAGATGGAGCGCCAGCTCACCAGCGCGAACATCACCAGCAGGTAGGCCAGGATGGCGAGCAACGTGCGCCACCACGGCCAGCGCCGCATGAGACCCCAGGTGAGCGCCATGGGCCAGGCGTACACCGCGCCCAGCGTGAGCGCGCGCCCGAGGCTGAGCAGGTCGTCGCCATAAATGAAGAGCAGGGCCAGCACCGACTGCGTGACGCCGATCAGCAGCGAAAGACCGGTGAGCACCGCGAGGTGGCGCCATTGGGCATGGCGGCTGGCGCGGGGGTCGGGTCGCAGCGGCGTGCGGGCTCGGGCCGGCGCTGCGTCTGCGGTGGATTCGCCGGCATGGCTGGCGTCGGGTGGCGGCGCGCTGCCCATCAGCGCCAGCATGCGGCGGCGGTACAGGCTGCTGACGATCCACGCGGCCAGCGCGGTCAGCACCACGCCCAGCATCAACGCCGTGAGGATCGCCCCGGTGTTCATGGCCATGCCCGCTCCCCTCTGCCGGGCGTCTGCCCGGCGAAGGCGCAGTATCGCGCCGGGCGTGCCGGGGAACAAGCATGGCTCGCCCGATAATCCGCGCATGACCGACACCGCCACCGCCCCGATGGTCCGCCCGACCTGGGGTTTTCTGTTCTCCCATCCGGCGCACTTCATTGCCCTGGGTGCGGGTTCGGGCCTGAGCCGGTTCGCCCCGGGCACCGCCGGCACACTCTGGGCCTGGGTGGCGTTTCTGGTGCTCGAACCCTTGCTGTCACCGCTGGACTGGGGCCTGCTGATCCTGGCCGCCACACTGATCGGCTGGTGGGCATGCACGGTGACCGCGCAGCACATGCGCATCGCCGATTCGGGCCACATCGTGTGGGACGAGGTGGTCGCGTTCTGGCTGGTGCTGTGGCTGATCCAGCCTGGCGGCTTCTGGGACCAGCTCGCCGCCTTCCTGATCTTCCGCGTGTTCGACATGGTGAAGGTCGGCCCCATGGCCTGGGCCGACCAGACCTTCAAGGGCTTCGGCCCGCGTGGCGGCTTCGGCATCCTGCTCGACGACTTCGCCGCCGCCTTCTGCACCCTCATCGTCATCGCGCTCTGGCGCGTCTGAACCATGGAACACATCCCTGCCCTGGTGGAAGCGCTGGCCCGCGAACTCAAGGCGCGCGGCCTGATGATGGCCACCGCCGAGAGCTGCACTGGCGGGCTGATTGCGGGCGCCTGCACGGAGGTTTCGGGTTCGAGCGAGTGGTTCGAGCGCGGCTTCGTGACCTATTCCAACGCCGCCAAGAGCGAACTGCTGGGTGTGCCCATGGCCCTGATCGACCAGCACGGTGCGGTGAGCGAACCTGTGGCGCGCGCCATGGCCGCCGGCGCCATGGCGCATTCACCCGCACAGCTCGCGGTGGCCGTCACGGGCGTGGCCGGCCCCACGGGTGGCAGCGCAGAAAAACCGGTCGGCACGGTGTGGTTCGGCTGGGCCACACCCGCAGGTGTGTTTACCGAACACCAGCGCTTCGATGGCGATCGTGCAGCCGTGCGCCAGGCCACGGTGCAGCATGCGCTCTCCGGTCTGCTGCAACGCATTTCCTCCTCCTGAGTTGTCATGGAACCGTTCAAGAACCTGATCAACCGCGACACCGTGGCCACCACCGGCGCGCACCTGCGGCGCGCCTGGCCGAAGTTCGACCGCAAGCGCTTCGAAGCGCAGGCGACGCAAGGACTCGAAGCGCTGGAGTTCAAGGCGCGCGCCATGCAGATGGCCGACGCATTGCAGGCCACGCTGCCCGAGGATTTCACGCACGCCTGCGAGGTGGTTCAGACGAGTCTGGCGCCGCCACTCGCGCTGGACGCCAGAGGTGAACCGGTGTCGCACAGCGCGGCGGTGGCAGCTTCGGGTGTGGGCGGCTGGGCGGTGTGGTCCATGGGCGAGTTCGTGGCGCGGCAGGGTGTGAACGATGTGCCCACCGCCCTCGCCTGTCTGCACGCGCTCACGCAACGCTTCACGGCCGAATTCGCCATCCGTCCACTGATCCAGCAGCACCCGGTTCAGGTGCTCGACACGTTGAACCACTGGGTGCACGACCCAAGCCCGCATGTGCGGCGCCTGGTGAGCGAAGGCAGCCGCCCCCGCCTGCCCTGGGGCCTCCGGCTGCAGGCGCTGGTGGCGGACCCCTCGCCCACCCTGCCGCTGTTGCGCGCCCTGCAGGACGACGCCAGCAGCTACGTGCGCCGCAGCGTGGCCAACCACCTGAATGACATCGCGAAGGACCACCCGGATCTGGTGGCAGGCTGGGTGCGGGACCACCTGATCGACGCGCCGGGAGAGCGCAGCGCGCTGCTGCGCCACGCCAGCCGAGGTCTCATCAAGTCGGGCCATGCGCCAACGCTGGCGGCGTGGGGGCTGGCGAGTGGGTTGAAGGGCGAGGCTTCACTGAAGCTGTCGGCGGCGCGTGCTTCCGTCGGTGGCGAGATCGGGCTGAACGTGGTGTTGCGCTCGACCGCGCGCAAGCCGCAGCTGCTGGAAGTGGACTACGCGGTGCACCACGTGCGCGCCAACGGTGGTTCTTCGCCCAAGGTGTTCAAGGGCTGGAAGCTTTCACTGGCGGCGGGTGAGGAACGCGTGCTCTCCAAGCGCCACAGTTTGCGACCGGTCACCACACGGACCTTGTATCCAGGGCGGCATGTGGTGGAAGTGCGGGTGAACGGGGTTTCCCTGGCGGAGGCTTCTTTCCTCTTGTCCGTCTAGGGCGTGTCAACACCAATAGCGATCATGTGGTTTGCGCCGGCCAATTTCGGGCATGGAGATCACGCCCGCACCATTCGCCACCATTTGTGTGCAGGACGATTTCCTCGACCATCTGCAGCCAGTCGCTTGGATGAAGTTCATGCCCACCGCCTTCAATCGCCGTCAGTCGCGAGCCTGCCACGGTGTCTGCGATCCTGCGGCCGTGCTCGATGGGATAGATCGGGTCATGTGTGCCGTGCAGGACGAGCAGAGGCGCGCGCAGCTTAGAGAGATGCCCGTGCCAGTTCCCACGGCTTTCCACGGTGAAGTGGTTGGTCGCGCTGGCGAAGCGCCGGGCCCTCGCCACGTCGCGCTCGACCAGGGCGCGGGCGGCTGCCGGGTCATGGGAATGTGCGGTGCCCGCAATCATCCGCATGTCCTTGACGACATGCTCGATCACCTGGGCATCCTGGGTCCAGTCGACCTGTTCAGCATCGGCGCAGTGAGCCAGGTACGCGGGCGACATGTCTGGCAGGCCTGCGGTGTCAGCGCCCACGGGTGTGGTGCTGATCAGAGTCAGCGTGGCCACCCGTTCCGGGCGGCTAAACGCGGCGATCTGAGCGACCATGCCGCCAAGCGACATGCCGATGAGGTGGGCGCGCGCGACGCCGTGACCATCCAGGACTGCGATCGCGTCGTCGGCCATGTCCTCCATGGCGTAAGGCGCCTCACCCGGTTCGAACGTCGTTGAAAGGCCGGTGTCGCGGTGGTCGAAACGGATCACGAAGCGGCCTGACGAGGCCAGCATGCGGCAGAACGCATCCGGCCACCACAGCATGGAGGCCATCACCCCCATGACGAGCAGCAAGGGTGGGGAGGCGGGATCGCCAAAGGTTTCCGTGGCAATGTCCACGTTTCCATTACGTACGATTTTTTTCATTGCGTGCTCCTGGTTGCCGCAAAGGTGCAGCAGGGTCGCTGTTCCTGGACGAGGGTCAGGCGGCGAACAGCGGGGTTTCTTTTTCGATCGCCAGAACCGCCTGGACCGCGGTCCTGCTTTCGACTCTTCTTGCGAGCGCGGTCAGGCCCGTCGGGACTTCGATGCCGTGCGTGGCGGCCCAGCGCAGCATGCCGTAGGCGAACGCATCCACCGCGCTGAACTCCGCGCCCAGCATGTGCTCCCCCTGCTGCTGAAGGCCCAGCCAGCCGAAGCGCTGCACCAGCGACGTCCGCAGCTCCGCCCGTTCGCCTTCGTCCGCGGCGAAGAACAGGCGGACAAAGGGCTTGTGAACCTCGGTGGACAGAAAGGCAAGCAATTGCAGTTGCCGCGTCCGGCCCGCTTCATCCGCCGGCGACAGCCCCGCACGTGACGCAATCCAGTCGAGCAGGGCAACGTTCTCGGTGAGAAGGCGTCCATCTGGAAACACCAGCGCGGGCACATAGCCATTGGGATTGACCTGCGCGTAGGGCTGGCCGTCCTCCATGGTTCCGGTAAAGATGTCGACGTGGTGGGCGACATGCGCCAAGGCGGTCTCGTGGAGCAGGATGTGCGCCGCCTGGCTGCTGCTTGTGGGGAAATAGTAGAAGTCCATGTGCATCTCCTTGGTTTGCGGCCTCGATGCTGAAGCTCAAGGCGCAGCCGCGGTAGAGGTATTCGGACCAAATTCGGGGCAAACGTGCCACTACGGCACCAGACCCCGGACGCGCGTGCGCTGGCGGTACTGGGCGGGCGTCACGCCCGCCAGGCGCTTGAAAAGCTTCCTGAAAAAGGTTGGGTCTTCATAGCCGACTGCCACCGCAATGTCCTCGATGGACGCGCCTTCGGTTTCGAGCATCTGCTTGGCTTCTTCAATCCGCAGGGTCTGCACATACCCGACCGGTGTGTAGCCGGTAGCCACCTTGAAGCGCCGCTTGAGACTGCGCTCCGACAGGCCCGATTGTTGGACCATCGCCAGAACTGGGTTGGGCCTTGCATGGTTGTCTACCAGCCAGGCCTGTACGCGGGCAACGACCGCATCGCTGTGTTGGCGGGGCCGTGCCATCGAAGCGAACGGCAACTGCCCGAAACCCCTGTCGCCCAGCAGAAACAGTCGCGCAATGCGCGCCGCCTCTTGGGCGCCGCAGAAGCGGCCGATCAGGTAAAGCGCCAGGTCCTGCCAGGCCGAGGCGCCGCCGGTGGTGATGAGCCGGCCCGCGTGGCCACTGTCACACAGGATCCGTTCAGGCCGGAAACGCACCGCCGGGTAACGATCTCTGAACAGTTCGGCCATGGTCCAGTGCGACGCGGCGTCGTGTCCGTCCAGCAGGCCTGCCTCGGCCAGCAGCACGGCACCGCTGCAGGTCGAACATACCAGCGCGCCGTCGCGGAGGTGACGGCGTACCCAGGCGATCTCTTCCTGCCAACGGCCCTCCGGTGCTTCGTCTGGCAACAGATGGATATCGCACACGATGACGATGTCCGCAAGTGCTCCCGTGAGGTTCTGCTGCGGTGTCACGCACAAGCCGGTGCTGGCCGTGAACGGGCGCGCGTCGCGGGCCACCAGGGTCACCTCCAGCGCGCCTGTTGCAGGGCCTGCCCCGGCACCGGCGGCGCCCAGCACCTCATGCAGCCCGAAGGCCGCCATGGTCCCGCTCTCGGGCAGAGACAGGATGGATATACGTGTGGTTGGTGGGGCTTCCATCGACGGCTTCCTTGATTCCCGTAGGCACATACGAAGCACCGAGAGGGGCGTCTGCATTGTCCGCTGCAAAGCCTTGTGATCGATGTTGCGCCCGACGCATTCAGGTTCGACGCGTGAGCAGTTCAGGGCAGCGCGAGTATTACGCGTCAGGTAATTGACGGGGCTGAGCAGATCCCAACAATTCAGTTCATATATCTGCGCTGAATCCACATGACCCCTGACCAGAAACAGACACCCATGATTCTTGCCTTGTCGCTGCTTGCGCTGCTCCTGGTCGCCGTAACCATGGGCTTGTCTTTCGCACACGCGCTGGAGTTTCCTGGAAAGCTTCGACTTGACGAGAAGACCTACCGGGCAGTTCAAGCAATCTACTACCCGGGCTTCACGATCGGAGGGTTGATCGGTGAGTTCGGTTCCATGCTGGTGCTTTCCGCATTGCTGTTCTTGCTTTCTCCTGGGACTCCACGCTTCTGGTGGGTGGCCGGGACCTTAGGCCTCATGGTCGGAGTTCATGCCATTTACTGGGTTGTCACCCATCCCGTCAATTCTCACTGGCTAAAAGGAACAGATCTTGACGGAGTGAGCAGCATGTTTTTCGGATGGTTTGCCTCCCCAGATGCAACCTGGACGCACATGCGCAACGTTTGGGAGTGGTCTCATGTTGCGAGGGCCATCGTCAGCTTTCTGGGTTTCCTTTCGATGACGCTAAGCATTGCTCGTTGAACGCATACCGGCGCATTGACGCGCAAGGATCGCGGCTCATCACAGGGCACATTGCTGCAGCTCTGCAGCCTCGAAGAAGTTTGGCGAATCCCAATGCAACGACGTTCTACCAGGCACTGCAAAAATGCGCTGCACCGGCAATCTCAGGCATGGTTCTTGGCAGCCTCATTGCATCTCTGCTGTTGGACATCTTCATGCTTCCACACAGTTTGCCCCGAGATGCCGCAGGCACGCTCACACGTACTCTCGTGTTCTTCTATTCTTCACTTCTTGTTGCCGTTCCAATAACGCTTCTCTACGGCTGGACGATCTATTCGTTCTGCCTGTACAAAGGTTGGAATCTTCTCTTGCCAACGATAGCGCTCCCGCTGCTACCCGCACTACTTGTCTATCCGTACGCTGAGACGGTTGGCGGAATAGTTTTGCTTTACGGACTTTGCATCGCCCTGGTTGGACATATCGCTCAAAAACGTACGAACAAATGTTGAACTGCAGAGGCTGCGTCCGAGTTTTCGATCGGTTCTTCTGATCTGGGTTAGCAGGCCCTGGTTCAAGTCTTGACAATGTGCGAAGCCAACCCCCGCCGAGGTGAAGGTTCGATCACCGGCGCGTACCCCAGCCGCGCCCACATCTGCACCGTGAAACGCGGCGCAGGCGCATCGACGAGTTGATGGATCTCGGTGTAGGGCACCACCTGCTCCGGGTACTCCTGCAACGCCTGCGACAAGGGGTGCATCGACAGGCCGGCCGCCGTGGCCGCCAGTTGCGCACGCGCATAGGCGCGGCCCGAGTTGATCTGCGTGATCCGGTCGTTGCCTTCCGTCACCAGCCAGAAGAACGCGGGCGTGGTGTCGATCTTCACGTTGAACTCGTCGAGCTGGCTGGTGGTGGCGAAGTCGTCGGGCGCGGGGGCGACGCTGCGGTCGAACAGGCCCACCGCGTCGAGCGCGCGCACCATCGGGTCGTTGAGTGAAATGCCGTCGCGGTGCTGGGCGATTTCCTTCGGACCCACGCGCAGCACCTTGAACGACTCCATCACTGTGCGCGGCGTCACGAGCTCGATGCGCCAGGCTTCCTTCGCAATGCGCCGGTGCCGTTGCAGTGCCTCGGCCTGCGTGCTGCCGACAAAGCCCACGCGCACCGGGTGCGGCTGCACGCTGGCGGTGATGGCCTGCAGCGCCGCCGCCTCGGGCTCCCGCGCTTCATAGGCTTCGCGGTTGGTGCGGCGGCGCAGTATCTGCGCGAACAATGGGTCGGGCTTTACTGAGGCGTCAGCCACCAGGCGGATGCGCGCCGTGGGCCGTGCGTCCACCTTGGTCGGCGAGAACACCCCTTGCGGGAACAGCGCGATCTCCGCTCGCAACCCCTTCTGCTTCGCCGCCAGATCCAGCAGCTCCAGAAACGTGCCCTGGCTCATCATCATCTGCCGCGAGAACGGATCCGTCTCCGGCAGCAGCCGCTTCTGGTCGATGAACAGCGTGATCTCGTCGGGCACACTCAGGTCCACCAGCCACGACTGCAGGTTGTGCGAGTGGGGCGCGAGGATGGCGTGCGAAAGGATCCAGCGGCGCGCATCGGACTGCCCCTCTCCGGGTGCTTGCCAGGCGGCAATGGCTTCGGGTGGCATGGCGCTGCTGCAGCCAGCCAGTGTGGTGGCAGTGGCGGCGGCGACCACGCCACCACCGGCCAGGCGAATGAAAAGACGGCGTTGCATGTCGGGCTCCTTGAACGTTGAATGGTTGGGTCAGGCCTGCGCGACCATGGGCTCGGGTTGAGCCGACACGGCGGGCAACAGCTCGAGGTGTTGAAGCGTGCGGGCCAGGGCCAGCGGCCATGGCGTGTGCGGCTCATGACCGATGAAACCCAGCAGCCGGCGGTTGTCCAGTTGGTGCGGCTGCATCCAGAGGTAGCGCAGTGCGGCCAGTGCGCCCCAGCTCGGCACCAGCGGGCCCACCAGGCGCAGCAATGGCCAGGGCAGGCCCGCCACGCGCAGGTCCTGCTCCTCGCGCAGCCAGCCCTGCTGCCGGGCCACACGCTGCAGCTCGCGCACCCAGTCGTGCCCGGCCAGTGTGTGGCCACTGAAATGCAGAGACTCGAACGGCGCCATGTCGGCGCGCACGCGCGCCAGCTCCACGAAGGTCTGGGCCAGGTCGGGCAGGTAGGCCCAGGGCGTGGCCACGTCCAGCGGACCGGGAAACACCAGCTTGCCACGGCGAATGTCTTTCAGCATCGCCAGGTCCAGCCAGGTGCCTTGCCCTTGCCCGTAAAAGTTGCCGGCGCGCACGATCACCGCGCGCAGTTCGCCGCGCTGCGTGGCCTGTTCCAGCTGTTCTTCCATACCGCTGCGGATGCGGCCCATGGCCATGCTCGGCCGATAAGGTGCGCCTTCCATCAACGCCGCTGGCATCGATTGGCCGAAGTTGTAGACGTTGCCCGGCAGCATGAGCGTGGCACCCAACGCCTTGGCCACCGCCATACCCGACTGCAGCAGCGGCCAGTTTTCCCGCTCCCAGGCCTGGCGCGTGTACTGGCGCGGGTTGAGCGCATGCACCACCACCGAAGCGCCCCCGGCTTCTGCGATCAAGGCCTGCACGCCGGCTGGCCTGTCCACCGCGTGGGCCAGCCACTGCACGCCGCTCACCTTCGGCGTGCTGGCGCCCGGGCGAACTTGAGCGAACACGCGCCAGCCATTGCGCGCAAAGGCCTGAACTGCTGCAAGACCAAATCGACCGCGACCGCCGAGCACGAGCACCGTGCCAGGTGAATTCGAGGAAGTGAGATGGGACGTCATGGAAGAACTCCTTGGCGCACCGAACGCCGGTGCCATGGACTGCATTGTGGAAACAGCCGCGCTCATACACAATTGCTTCAGATCAAACAACAGCTATTCAGGAATGCATACCGGCGATTTCAACTGGACACTGATCCGCTCCTTCCTCGCCGCGCTGGACCGGGGCAGCCTCATGGGCGCGGCGCGTGCGCTTTCCACCAGCCAGCCCACGGTAGGCCGCCATATCGGCGAACTCGAAACGCAGCTCGGCGTGGTCCTGTTCGAACGCACCGGTCGTGGCCTGCTGCCCACGCCGCACGCGCAGCGCCTGGCCGATGCCGCGCGCGCCATGTCGGCCGCCGCCGATCAATTGGCGCGCCAGGCCACCGGTGCGCAGGCGCTGGCGCGTGGCACGGTGCGCATTAGCGCCAGCCAGCCGGTGACCTGCATGCTGCTGCCACCGCTGCTGCGCCAGATGCGCGAGCTGCATCCAGACATCCAGATCGAACTGGTGTCCAGCAACGCGGTGAGCAACCTGCTGCAACGCGAGGCCGACATCGCCCTGCGCATGGTGCGGCCCGACCAGAGTTCGCTGGTGGCCAAACGCGTCGGGCAAGTGGCCATTGGCACCTTTGCTCACCGCGACTACCTGCGCCGGCGCGGCACGCCCCGCGCGCCGGCCGACCTGCTCACGCACGACGTGATCGGCAACGACCGGAACACCGACATCTTGCGCGGATTCGCCGGCATGGGCATGCCGATGCAGCGCGAGGATTTCGCCGTGCGCACCGACGACCTCAACGCCTACCAGGCCGCCGTGAGCGCCGGGATGGGCGTGGGTTTTCTGGCGCGCTACGCGGCGCGGCAGAATCCGGATCTGGTGCCGCTGCTGCCCATGCTCGACATTCCCGCCCTCCCCATGTGGCTCGCGGTGCACCGCGAGATTCGAAGCAACCCGCGGATCCGCCGCGTGTGGGACTTTCTTTCACAGACCCTGCCGCCCGCGCTGGCCTGATCGCCATCCTTCCTCTAAAGAAAGACACCGATGCTCACCGTTCACCACCTCAACAACTCGCGCTCGCAGCGCGTGCTCTGGATGCTCGAAGAACTCGGCGTGCCCTACCAGATCGAGCGCTACGAACGCAACCCCAAGACCATGCTGGCGCCACCCGCGCTGCAGAAGGTGCACCCGCTGGGCAAGTCGCCGGTGGTCACCGACGGCAAGGCCACACTGGCCGAGTCGGGCGCCATCCTCGAGTACCTGGTGGAAACGTACGGCGAAGGCAAGTTCTCACCCGAGCGGGGAACGCCTTCGTTTCTGCGCTACCGCTACTGGCTGCACTACGCCGAAGGCTCGCTGGCCACCCCGCTGCTGCTACAGCTGGTGTTCGACCAGATCGAGCGCAAGGCCCCCTTCATCGTGCGGCCGGTGGCCAAGGCGATCTCCACGCAGGTCAAGGGCATGTTGGTCACGCCCAACCTCAAGCGCCACTTCGACTACCTCGAAGGCGAGCTCACCGAGCACGGCCCTTGGTTTGCCGGACGCTCATTCAGCGCCGCCGACGTGCAGATGAGTTTTGGCATTGAAGCCGCCGACGCGCGCGGCCTGCTCAAGAACCGGCCAAAGCTGGCCGACTGGCTGCGCCGCATTCACGAGCGGCCCGCCTACCAGCGTGCGCTGGCGCAGGGCGGGCCGTACGACCTGTCGTCGTTCTAGACTTTGAACGGCAGCTCGCGCAGCGGCTTACCGGTCAGTTGCGCAATGGCATTGGCGAACGCAGGCGCCAGCGGCGGGAGACCCGGCTCGCCCACGCCAGTGGGGGCATCCGCGCTGGGCACGATATGCACGGCGATGGCCGGCATGTCGGTGATGCGCGGCACCGCGAAATCGCCAAAGTTGCTCTGCTCGACCACACCGTCCTTCAAGGTGATGGCCGCACCTGGAATGCACATGGACAGGCCCATCAGCGCCCCTCCCTGGATCTGCGCTTCCACGCTCTTCGGGTTCACCGCCAGGTTGCAGTGCACGCCGGCCGTGACCTGGTGCAGCCTGGGTGCACCGTCGACGACCGAGGCCTCGACCACATAAGCCACCACCGAGTCGAACGACTCGTGCACCGCCACGCCCCAGGCGCGACCAGCGCTCAGGGTCTTCTTGCCATAGCCGCTCTTGTCCACCGCCAGTTGCAGGGCCGCGCGGTGGCGCACGGCCTTGGCGTCCATCAGTTTCATGCGGTAGGCCACCGGGTCCTGTTTTGTGGCTCGTGCGATGTCGTCGATGAGTGTTTCCATGACGTAGCCGGTGTGCGTGGAGCCCACGCTGCGCCACCACAGCACCGGCACGTTGTGCTTCGGGTGGTGCGCCGAAAGCCGCATCGGCAGCGTGTACGGCTTGCCCATGCCCTCGACCATGGTTTCGTCAACGCCGTTCTTCACCATCATGGGTTCGAAGAACGTGCCCGCCATGATGGACTGGCCGACGATGACGTGGTCCCAGGCGAGCACCTTGCCCTGCGCATCGAAACCGATCTCGGCGCGGTGCACGTGCATGGGCCGGTAGTAGCCGCCGCGCACGTCGTCCTCGCGGCTCCACACGGTGCGCACCGGCGCGCTGATGCCAGCGGCCTGCGTGGCTTTGGCGATGGTGCAGGCCTCCACCACGAAGTCGCTGGTGAGCAGGCCGCGCCGGCCGAAGCCGCCGCCCGCCATCTGCACGTTCATCGTCACCTGCTCGGGCTTGATGCCCAGCGTGCGCGCGGCGGCTGCCGTGTCCAGCCCGGGCATCTGGGTGCCGGTCCACACCGTGGCTTTCGCGGCGGCGCCGCTGCCACTGAGCTGCACGGTGCAGTTCAGTGGCTCCATGGGCGCGTGCGCGAGGTAAGGAAACACGAACTCGGCGCTGATTTTCTGTGGCGCGCTGGCCAGCGGCGCCATGTCGGCGTCGTGCTTGATGTTGCCGGTCTTCGCGGCCAGTTCGCGGTAGCTCGCGAGCTGCTTCGCGCTGTCCACCTTCTCGCGGCCGGTGTCGTTCCACTGCACCTTCAGCGCGTCGCGGCCCTGCTTCGCAGCCCAGTAGCCTTCGCCCACCACCGCCACGCCTTCGCCACCGTCGTGCAAAGGCACGCGCAGCACGGCCTTCACGCCCGGCACGGCGCGCGCGGCGGCGTCATCGACCGATGCCACCTTGCTGCCGAACACCGGTGGGTGCTGCAGCACGGCGGTGAGCATGCCGGGCAGGCGCACGTCCATGCCGAAGCTCTGCTGGCCGCTGGCCTTGGCCTTGGCGTCCAGCCGCGTCGTGGGCTGGCCGATGATCCTGAAGCGCGACGGGTCCTTGAGCGTGACCTGTGCCGGCACGGGTTGCTGCATGGCGGCGTCGGCCAGTGCGCCGTAGGTGAGCTTCTTGCCACCGGGGCCGATCACCACGCCGCGCTCTGTGGCCAGCGAACTGGCGGGCACGCCCCACTGCTTCGCGGCCGCCGCCAACAACATGGCCCGCGTGCGTGCACCGAGTTCGCGGTACTGGGTGTACGAGTGCTTCACGGCCGTGGAGCCGCCGGTGATCTGCATGCCGAAGGCGGGGTCGTTGTAGGCCGGGTCGGCGTTGCCGTGCACGGCCTGCACGCGGCTCCAGTCGGCGTCCAGCTCTTCGGCCAGCACCATGGCCAGGCCGGTGTGCGTGCCCTGGCCGAATTCCAGGCGGTTGATGGTGACGGTGACCGTGCCGTCGCGCGCGATCTTCACAAAGGCGGCGGGTTGCTGGTCGGGCTTGAGGCCCGTGGCCGCTTGCGCTGCGCCTTGCTGAGCGTTCGCCATCAAGGGATACGCGCCCAGCGCGAAACCCGAGGCGGTGGCGATCTTCAGGAAGCTGCGGCGCGCGATGCCTTCGAGCGCTTCGGCGTCGCCCAGGCGGTGCGCCAGCGCGGGTGGCAGGTGGGCGCGAATCTGATCAGCGGTGTGGTGTTGGAGGTGCATGACAGTTCCTTTCAGGCCAGCGAGCGGGCCGCATCCTTGATGGCAACGCGCACACGCGCATAGGTACCGCAGCGGCAGATGTTGCCGGCCATGGCGGTGTCGATGTCGGCGTCGGTCGGATTCCTGTTGGCCTTGAGCAGCGCGGTGGCGCTCATGATCTGGCCGCTCTGGCAGTAACCGCACTGCGCCACGTCGGCCTTGACCCAGGCCTGGTGCACCGCCTTGCCCACGCGGTCGGTTTCAAGCGCTTCGATGGTGGTGATCTTCTGCCCCACCACCGCCGAGATCGGCGTGACGCAGGAGCGCGTGGCCGTGCCGTTGACGTGCACGGTGCAGGCACCGCAGAGCGCGGCGCCGCAGCCAAACTTGGTGCCGGTCATGCCCAGCGTGTCGCGCAGGGCCCAGAGGATGGGGGTAGAAGCGTCGGCGTCGACTCGCACGTCTTTGCCATTGATGTTGAGCGTGGTGGGCATCGTGGTTTTCTCCTGAGGGGTGTGAGGAAATCGGGGGGGTTATGAATGAATGTTCATTCGCTTTTAATGGGTGATTCAGGGATGGATGAACATGGCTTTCAGGCCTTGATGCCGTCCCAGCACATCGAGAATGCCTGCGCCAGCGCGGCTTCGGTATCGGGCAGGTCGCCGCTGCGCATCAGGCTGGCGGTGTCGCGAACGGAGCCAAAAAAATGCGCCGCCAGCATCATCGTCGGCACGTTCTTTACGATTTGCTGTTCCCGCGCTTCATCAAAAAAGCGCAGGCATCCGGCCGCGAACCGCGCCGAGAACTGGCGCGATGCCTCGCTGAACCAGGGTGAGTTGTAGTACTGGTCCATGAACACAGCCTCCGGGCCATGCGCCAGCCGGTGCCTCAGCAGCCGTGTCCAGTTCATCTGAAAGCGGGAGCGAAACGGGGTGCTGGGGTCGATGTCGACATCGATCAGCCCCACCAGTGCCCCCTTGACCTGCTCATACAGCACGTTGAGCAGTTCTTCCTTGGAGCGGTGGTACACATACAGCGTGCCGGTCGCCAGGCCAGCCTCGCGCGCAATGCCCGCCATGGTCAACCCGCTCAGGCCCACGCGCTCCACCAGCGCCAGGGTGGCGCGGGCAATGGCCTGCTGTTTGTCGTCGTCCTTGGGTTTCATGGCGACGCGATCTTAAGCGAATGAATATTCAGCCGTCAATCAAGAAATGTAAAAAATGTAGGAGCGCAATGGCAGGGCAAAACACCCGCGAGGCGGCGCTGGTGAAGCACGCGGTCAAGCTCCCACAGTCTTGCTGTAGGCATAGAAGATGTTGTCGCGGACCCACCCGAGCGATTCGTATGCGGCTTGCGCGGGCTTGTTGGTCTTGGCCGTGGTGAGGTCCAGTCTCGCCTTTCCCGTTTCCGCCGCAAGCTTCTCGGCCGCCCGCAGCAGCACCGTGCCAGCACCTGACCGGCGCGCTGCGGGGACAACGAACAAGTCGTAGAGCGTGTAGGTCGGCTTTGCTTCAACCGAGCAAAAGGTGGGGTAGAGCTGGCAGAAGCCCACGATGTGCCGCGCTCCGTTGAAGGCCAGGAGAACAACGGACTCGCTGTTTTTGAGACGCTCGCCGATGAACGCCCTGGCCATTGCAAGGTCGGGCGCTTGCTCATAGAACTGCCGATAGGCATCGAAAAGCGGAGCGATGCTGTCCAAGTCGGCAATCGTTGCGATGCGGGTTTGAATGGTGTTCATTTGCTCAGATATTCGAAGCTAAAGGCCAAGCGACTACGCTATTTCTCGCAAGGTTCCGATAGGCTCTGCACGTCAACTGCCCGCCAGCCGGAACGACCCAGTTTCGGCTGGCAATAGATGACTCTTCTTGCCATCGCGCTCCACCAGCGCGAATCCGCCAGCAGACTTGACGACTCGTCCAGCGTTCGCCCCACCTCGGGTCGTCGTGTTTTGTGAGTCGCAGTTGGGGCAGAGCAAACGGAGGTTTGACGTCCTGTTGTCCGTGTTGACGCCGTTCGCATGCTCAAGAATCAATTCCAGAGGGGACCCGTTCCAGATCAGAGGCTCCGAGAAAAAGCGACAGGCACGGTTATCGCAGCGCTCCGGTATCGGTGGCTGCTGCGCGCCTCGCCAGGCAAGGTATTGCCTTTTGGCGACGCCATTGTTCCGCGTGCCTCCGTGGTAACGGAGGGCGTAGAACTGGGCTTTCTGTTGACGGCGCTTTGTCATGACCGGGCCTAGCCACTCAAGTTGCGCAGGTTGTGCTGCGCTTGTTGGCGTACATCACTCCCCATGGCACTTCTTGTACTTCTTGCCGCTGCCGCAAGGGCAGGGGTCGTTGCGGCCTGGCGTGGGTGCCTTGCGCACCGGCTCCACCCGCGGCCCGAGGCTGCGGCCGATCTGGCACAGGTCGTACACCGCCCAGATGGAGGCGCCGAAATCGTTCAGGCGCTCGTCGCTCACGCTCGGCGGGCCTTCCTCGTCGTGCATGTTCACCGTGGGCTTGCCGGTGTCGTCTTCGGTCAGCGCCACGATGCGGTCCAGCGCCTCGTCGATCCATGCGGCGGTGTCTTTGTCGCGCGGCGGTGCCCAGTCGTCCGACCAGTTCTCCACCACGAACATGAAGCCGAGCGCCCACACCTGGGCGTAGGCGGGCAGGTCCTGGTCCTTGAACTCGGCGCGCTCGGCCTCAGGCAACGCGCCCACCGCGCCGCGCACGTCCATCAGTTCCGGGTGGTAGCTGCGCTCGTCTTCCAGCGTCTCCACCGGAGCGACAAGCGACGCGGCCACCTCGGCACTGCGCCGCGACCACAACGCCATGAAGCGTTCGTACTGCGCGGTGTTGGCAAAGTGCGTGCCCTCGTCCTGCGGTGCGGTGGGCAAGGGGCCGGTGCCGAGCAGCACGGGGAGCCATTCGGCTGGCTCGATGGGGCGGCGCGTGCACAGCAATGCGGCCATGGCGCCTTCGCAAAATTCCCATTGAGGCACCTCTTCATCGCGCGTGCGCAGGTCGTCAAGAATCTCGTCGAGGGCGTGGTAATCGGTGTGTTCCAGGGGTTCGGGCGAGGTGTTCATGGTCGGCGTCTTTATGATGGCCGCCAGTGTAGCCCTGCCCTCCACCGAGAAAGCCCGCATGCTCGAACGCCTCAACGCTCTCTATCCGGTTCGCTACACCGCCTTCGGCCTGTGCGTGCTGATCGCGCTGCTGAGCCTCTTCACCCTGGTCGGGTTCGGGGTGGGCGGCTGGACCCTGCTGGTGTTCGCAGCACTCTCGGCCGTGGGCCTGTGGGACCTGCGCCAGACCAAGAGTTCGGTGCTGCGCAACTACCCGGTCATCGGCCACCTGCGCTTCATGCTGGAGAAGATCCGCCCCGAGATGCGGCAGTACTTTCTGGAGAGCGACAACGAGGCCACGCCGTTCTCGCGCAGCCAGCGCAGCCTGGCCTACTCGCGCGCCAAGGGCGAGACCGACAAGCGCCCGTTCGGCACCCAGCACGACCAGAACGCCAACGGCCACGAGTGGTTGAACCACTCGCTGCAACCGAGCCACATCGCCACGCACGATTTCCGCCTCACCATCGGTGGTGCCGAGTGCACCCAGCCTTACGAGGCCAGCGTGTTCAACATCTCGGCCATGAGCTTCGGGTCGCTTTCGGCCAACGCGATACAGGCGCTGAACGCTGGCGCCAAGCGCGGCGGCTTCGCGCACGATACCGGCGAGGGATCCATCTCCGCCTACCACCGGCTGCACGGCGGCGACCTCATCTGGGAAGTGGCTTCGGGCTATTTCGGTTGCCGCGACGACGCAGGCCGCTTCAGCCCCGAGCGCTTCAAGGCCAACGCCACGGACCCGCAGGTGAAGATGATCGAGATCAAGCTCAGCCAGGGCGCCAAACCCGGTGTGGGCGGCATCCTGCCGGGCGCCAAGGTGACGCCCGAGATTGCCGCTGCGCGCGGCATCGCGGTGGGCATCGACTGCATCTCGCCGGCTTCGCACAGCGCGTTCTCCACGCCGGTGGAGCTGATGCATTTCATCGTGCAGCTGCGCGAACTCTCCGGCGGCAAACCGGTGGGCTTCAAGCTCTGCATCGGGCACCCGTGGGAATGGTTCGCCATGGTCAAGGCCATGCTGCAGACCGGCATCACGCCCGACTTCATCGTGGTCGACGGCTCCGAGGGCGGCACCGGCGCGGCGCCCCTGGAGTTCACCGATCACGTGGGCGCGCCGCTGCAGGAAGGCCTGCGCGTGGTGCACAACACGCTGATGGGCGTGAACCTGCGCGACCGCATCAAGATTGGCTGCGCGGGCAAGGTGATCAGCGCGTTCGACATCGTGCGCGCCATGGCCATCGGCGCGGACTGGTGCAACAGCGCGCGCGGCTTCATGTTTGCGCTGGGCTGCATTCAGGCGCAAAGCTGCCACACCGGCACCTGCCCCACCGGCGTGACCACACAGGACCCGGTGCGCCAGCAGGCGCTGGTGGTGCCCGACAAGGCCGACCGCGTGTACCACTTTCACCAGAACACGCTCAAGGCCCTGAAGGAACTGGTGCAGGCCGCCGGCCTGCAGCACCCGAGCGAGATCACCGCCCACCACCTGGTGCGCCGCGTGAGCGAGAACGAGGTGCGGCTGCTCGCCAATTTGCTGCCCAGCACGCCGGCCGGCGCGCTGCTGACCGACGTGGCCGCCCAGCACGCGGTGTTCACCACCTATTGGGATCGCTCGAGTGCGGAGCGTTTCAGCCTGGGCTGAGGCGATCGGTTTTCAGAGGCCTTTGCGCGGCTCCATGGCCAGGCGCACCGCCAGCGCGGCCAGCACGAACCCCATGACGTAGCGCTGCGCCGCCATCCAGCGCGGGTGGTGCACGAACCACGTGGCCAAGGTGCCCGCGAACAGCGCAATGGTCAGATTGATGGTGAAGCTCACGGCAATCTGCGTGAAGCCCAGCACCATGCTCTGCAGGAAGACCGAACCGTGTTCGGGCGAGACGAACTGCGGAAAAATTGCCAGGTAGAAGACGGCGATCTTGGGGTTCAGCAGGTTCGTGAGGAAACCCATGAAAAAGAGCCTGCGCGGCGAATCCACCGGCAGCTGGCGGGCCTCGAACGGAGAGCTGGCGCCCGGCCTCACCGCCTGCCAGGCCATGTAGAGCAGGTAGGCCGCCCCAGCCCACTTGAGCAGTTCGTACGCCAGGGGCACCGCCATGAAGAGCGCGGTGAGCCCCAGCGCAGCAGCGAACATGTGAACCAGAAAACCCGCCATGACGCCAAGCAACGAGATCACCCCCGCCTTGCGCCCCTGACAGATCGAGCGCGAGATCACGTAGATCATGTTGGGCCCGGGCGTGAGCACGATCAGCAGCGCGGCGCCGACGAACAGCAGCCAGTCATTGAAAGGAACCATTCAGGTGTCTCCGTGGTGGGGGGTGGTCAGCTGGCCACTGGCTCCACCCGCGCGCCCTTCTCCAGCAGGAGTTCGCGGAGGATGGAGCGGTGGCAACGGGATTCTTCCTCGCAATAACAGCCCACCGAGAAGTTGCTCTGATGGGAGAGGCCTGCCAGCAGCTCGATGCTGCGCACGTGATCGGGGTGGGCCATTTCAGCGCGGTATTTGCGCGAGAAGCCCAGCCACTGGGCCGGCGTGCGCGCTTCCTGGCCGAGCTTCATGGTCTCCATGCTGGGCGAGAGGTTGGGGTACCACACGTCGTACCAGTTGCCCGACGCAAACTCAGTCTTGGGAACGCCCCGGGGAGGCCGCCTCACGGTGCCGATGCGCACGCCCTCCTGCTCGACTCTTTTGCTGCCCAGTCGCACGACGCGAATGACCATGTCCGTTCTCCTTGAATGTTGAATCCGCGGCAGCGCTCAGATGCGCGAGCCGTCTTCCAGAAAACGTTCCTCGCGCTCCAGACCGCCCTTGGCATCGTAGTGCCTTCGCCGCTGCAGCACACCACGCTCGCCGTGTTCGTCTTCGCGCATCAGCACGCCTTCTTCGCTGAAGTATTTCTGCCAGCCCCACAAGCGCCCATTCCGCTCCTCGTTCACCGCGGCGGGTTTGCCGTTGTCCCAGAAACTCTCGGTGGTGCGCTCCTGGTTTCGGCCTTCGCGGCGAATCTGCTGGCGGGCCTTTTGCCTGCCGTTCAGGTACCACTGTTCGATGCGCTGCTCGTAGCCGCCCGCCCAGGTGGTCACCTGCGTGAGCTGGCCGCTCTCGGCCCATTCGCGAGCCGTGCCCTCACGGCCTTCGCTGCTGTTGGGATCGCGCTCGATGAAGTCGGTCTCCGAGCGCGGTTGCCCCGACGCATAGAACACGCGCTTGATGCGTCGGCCCTCTTTGAGTTCTTCGCTGCGCACAAGCCGGCCTTCGCGGTCCAGCAGGGTCTGGCGCTGCATCTGACCCTTCAGGTAGCTCACGGTGCCGGAAGGTTTGCCGGCTTCGCGGTACAGCGTGACTTCGCTGGCACGCCCCCCGTGGCCACAGACGTCTCGATCTTGCGGCACCAGCGTCACCGGTGCGCAGCGCAGTTCTTTGAGCGTGCCATCGGCCAAGTAGCCGATGGTGAGCACAGTGCGCCGGCCCAGCGCAAAGTGCAGTTCCTGCAGGTGGCCGGCCTCTGCGAAATTCCTCTGCACGCCCACCGCCGTGCCGTCTTCCAGGTTTTCTTCCTTGCGCAGCGTGCCCTTGCCGTCAAAGGTGCGCGCCACGCCATCGCGGTTGCCACGTTCGTTGATGCTGTACTCGCGGCGTTCGCCGTCGGCGAGCACCATGAGCACCGGCCCTACGGTGCGGCCATCGCGCAGCGTCTGGTCGAGCCGGCGCACCTGGCCGTCTTCGTCGGTGCAGCGCATGAGGCCGCTCTTGCCGGCGGTGGTGTTGCCGTCGGATCGGCTCACGCTCTCGCCGTTGAGCTCGCAGCGTTGAATGGCGTGCGCGTTCAGGCTCAGCAGGGCGAGCAGCAAGGTGGCGAGTGTCAGGCGTTCAGACATGCGCGGGACTCCATTCACGGCAGACGTTCACACCGACACGCGCGAGACGCCGTGCCATGCAGAGCACCGCGTCGTCCTTGCTCACCAGGGTGGCGCGGTGTTGCACGGCAAGGTCGATGAACTTCTGGTCGTCGGCGTCCTTGCAGGTGTAGGCGGCCTTGGGGGCATCGGGCACGAGTCGGACGCAGCGGTCAAAAACATCGAGCACGTTCTGCGCAGGTTGCGCCTGCGCGCTCAGCCGGCGGGCGATCTGCGGGTAACCCAGCACACGGGCGAGCTCTTCGCGCATGGCCTGGGTGGCGAGCCAGCTGACGCCAGTGCCGTCCAGCCATTCGCGCAATGGGGCGATGGCGGGGTCTCGGAAGACAAAGAGATCGAGCGCAATGTTGGTGTCGAGCACCAGCACATCGGTGGGGTCACCCGGCGCCACCATGTTCAGGACTCGGTGATGGGCCGGGCCTTGCGGGCCAGCAGATCGAAGCGGAACAGCCGACATTCGATCGGGCCGTTCCACAGCGGCACGCGGCGCGATTCCTTGAAACGCATCTTGCCCGGCAGCTTCAGATCGGGTGTGAGCAGCCATGCACTCCAGCCGGCATAGTGGCTCTTCCAGTGCGCGGCGAGCTGATTGAAGAATTCGCTGCCATCGCCGCCGTCGGCCATCTGCGCGCTCTCGCGACCCTGCCCCTGGCCCACGGTGAAGGTGCGCGGCTCCCTGCGCTGGGCGCGCGCGCTCGCATTCTCACCCGCCACGCCGGCGGCGGCGATGCGCTCGCCGTACGGTGGGTTGAGCAGCAGCACGCCGGGTCGATCGCTCGGCGGCATGCGTTGCAGGGCGTCGCCGCCGCGCAGTTCCACTGCATGCGCCACGCCCGCGCGTTCGGCGTTGCGCTGAGCGAAGTCGACCATGCGAAACGACACGTCGCTGCCGAACACGATGGGGGCGTGCCCGGTGGGCCATTCGCGTTGCTGCTTGACGGCGTCTTCCTTGATGGCCTGCCACACGTGCGGCTGGAACGGCAGCAGTTTCTCGAAGCCGAAACGCCTCAGCTGACCCGGCGCAATGCGCAGCGCGATCTGCGCCGCTTCAATCACCACCGTGCCGCTGCCGCAGCAAGGGTCGTACAGCGGTGCGATGTCGTCCAGCGGCTGGTCGGCAGAGGCTTCCCAGCCGGTGGCCGCAATCATGGCAGCGGCCAGGGTTTCCTTCAGCGGCGCATCGCCCTTGTCCTCGCGCCAGCCGCGCTTGAACAGCGGTTCGCCCGAGGTGTCGATGTACAGGCTCACGGTGTCGGTGGTCAGGTGCACGTGGATGCGCACGTCGGGCCAGGTGGTGTCGACGCTGGGGCGCTCGCCGCGCTTCTCGCGGAAGCGGTCGCACACGGCGTCCTTCACCTTGAGCGCGGCAAAATTCAGCGAAGTCAGTGGGCTGTGCTGCGCGGTGATTTCGACCTTGATGGTCTGCGCCGGCGTGAACCAGATCTCCCACGCCACATCGCTGGCGGCACGGTAAAGGTCTGCCTCGCTGCGGTACTCACCGTGCCAGAGCTGCACCAGCACGCGCTGTGCCAGACGGCAATGCAGGTTCAGGCGCATGGCGTCGCGCCACGAGGCGTTCACCGCCACACCGCCGCGCGCCTTGAAGGGCGCGGCCTCGCCGGTGATGCGGCTCACCTCGGCGGCGAGCATGTCCTCTACGCCGGCGGCGCAGGGAAGGAAAATTTGCAGTTGGTTCATAAGAGAGCGTTTCGCCGCCGGGCCGCCCCAAGGCGAAACAACCCCCTCGGGGGGCAGCGACCCGCGAAGCGGTGGAGCGTGGGGGTAAGGTTTCGCCGCCGGGCCGCCCCAAGGCGAAACAGCCCCTTTGGGGGGCAGCGACCCGCGAAGCGGCGGAGCGTGGGGGTCATAGCGCTTTTCTTAGGTTCGCGGGCGCAATGCGGAGTGCCTCGCGGTACTTGGCCACCGTGCGCCGCGCGCACTCGATGCCCTGTTCGCGCAGCAGGTCGGAGAGCTGGTTGTCCGACAGCGGCTTGGCCGGCTCCTCGGCAGCGATGAATTGCTTGAGCAGTGCGCGCACGGCGGTGCTCGACGCGTTGCCACCGGTCTCGGTGCCCAGCGAGGAACCGAAGAAGTACTTCAGCTCGTAGGTGCCGAAGGGCGTGGACATGTATTTGGCGGTGGTCACGCGGCTGATGGTGGATTCGTGCAGGCCGAGTTCGTCGGCGATTTCGCGCAGCACCAGCGGGCGCATGGCGAGCTCGCCATGCATGAAGAAATTGCGCTGGCGCTCCACGATGGCGCTGGAGACACGAAGGATGGTGTCGAAGCGCTGCTGAATGTTCTTGATGAACCAGCGCGCTTCCTGCAGCCGCTGCTGCATGGCGGCGTGACCGGCTTCGCCGCCGTTGTCGCGCCCGCCACGGTTCTGCCGCATGGCGTTGGCGTACACGTCGTGCACGCGCAGGCGTGGCATCACGTCGGGATTGAGGATGACCTTGAAACCGCGACCGGCGCGTGTGACGATGACGTCGGGCACGACCACGTTGCGCTCCACGTCGACGAAGCGCCGCCCGGGTTTGGGCTCCAGGCGTGCAATGAGTCCCAGCGCGGCGCGCACGGTTTCGTCGTCGATGCCGCACAGGTTGCACAGGCGCTTCACATCGCGCTTGGCCATGAGCTCCAGCGGCTGGCCACAGATGGCCAGTGCGGCGCGCGCTTCGGGCGTGTTGCGCAGCTCCAGAATCTGCAGACGCAGGCATTCTCCGAGGTCGCGCGCGCCCACACCCGAGGGCTCCATGTGCTGCAGCAGCTGCAGGGCCACGCCCAGGCGTTGCTCCAGTGCCTCGCGCTCCTCCTGCACCGCAGGGTCGTTCTCGACCAGTGTCGCCACTGCCGAGAGGTGCAGCCAGGCGCCCGCCAGACCGGCGAGGCTTTCCTCGAGGTAGCCGTCATCGTTCAGGGACTCGATCAGGAAGTACAGCGCCGCGCGGTCTTCATCAGACAGGCGCAGGCAGCGCGCCTGGTCGTGCAGGTGATCCTGAAGGCTGACCGGCGCGCGCGCGAGGTCGGCGGCGCTGGCGGTTTCCTCGCCATCGCCCGAGCCGCTGTTGCGTGCGGGGGCGTCCCCACCCCACTCGCTGTCGTCCGGTGCCATCTCCACCGTGCCGTCGCCTTCCCAGCTTTCTTCCACCGGGCTGGCGCCATCGAGCTTGCCTTCCAGACCGTCAGCGTCGGGGCCATCGCTGCTTGAACCCGTGCTTTCGGTGGGGGACAGCAGAGGGGCTGGCGAATCGGGCACCGAAGCTTCGGCGATCTGCTCGCCCGCGCTCACCGGCGCATCGAGCTGCTCCAGCCCAAAGGCCTCGCGCTCCGCGATTTCTTCGGTGCGTTCGAGAAAAGGGTTTTCGTCAAGCATCTGCTCGACCTCCTGCGCCATCTCCAGCGTGGACAGTTGCAGCAGGCGGATCGACTGCTGCAACTGGGGCGTGAGCGCCAGGTGCTGCGAGACGCGGAGTGACAGGCCCTGCTTCATGCGGCCTACATACGAAAATGTTCGCCGAGATACACCCGGCGCACGTCGGCGTTTTCGACGATTTCAGACGGCGTGCCGCTGGTGAGCACGTGGCCGTCGTTGATGATGTAGGCGCGGTCGCAGATGCCCAGTGTCTCGCGCACGTTGTGGTCGGTGATGAGCACCCCGATGCCGCGCGACTTGAGGAAGCCGATGATGCGCTGGATTTCGATCACGGCGATCGGGTCGATGCCGGCAAAGGGCTCGTCGAGCAGGATGAAGCGCGGGTCGGTGGCGAGCGCACGGGCGATCTCGACGCGGCGGCGTTCGCCACCGGAGAGTGCGGGCGCAGGCGAGTCGCGCAGGTGCTCCACGTGCAGGTCCTTCAGCAGGTCATCGAGCCGGCGCTCCACCGCCTCGCTGCTCAGGGCCTTGCCTTTGTCATCCACCTGCAGTTCCAGCACGGCGCGCACGTTTTCAGCCACATTGAGCTTGCGGAAGATCGAAGCCTCCTGAGGCAGATAGCCCAGCCCCAGGCGCGCACGGCGGTGAATTGGCAAACCCTCGATGGACTGACCATCGAGCAGGATCTGCCCGGCGTCCGAGCGCAGCAGGCCGACCAACATATAGAAAGACGTGGTCTTGCCCGCGCCATTGGGGCCGAGCAGCCCCACCACTTCGCCCTTGAAAACGGCGAGCGACACGTCCTTGACCACCTTTCGGCTGCCGTAGGCTTTCTGCAGGCCGCGCGCTTCCAGCCGGCTGGCTGCGGGTCCGCTGACGCGCCCCGCCTGGTCGGCGCGCATCGCCGTCACTGGCGTCCCTCTTCGATCCGGGAACTGGGCCGCAGCGTGGCCGGCGGTGTGGGCTGAGGTGCCGAACCCGGCGCCGCCTCCTTGGGCACCGGCGTGAGCATGGCGCGCACGCGGCCGGTGGGGTTGGAAGCGGTGCGGTTGGCGTTGCCGCCATCGACGGTGAACACGTCGGTGCTGTTGTTGTAGACGATCACGCTGCCGGTGGTTTCGTCGCTCAGCTGGGTGCCCTTGAAGCGTTTCATGACCGCGTTGCCGATGAAGCGAACGGTGTCCGCCCGGCTGTCGTACTCGATGCGCTGGCCCGTGCCTTCGATGAACTCATCCACCCCATCGCGCTTTTGCCGGAAAAAGGCCGGGTTCGCGGTGCTGCCGGTGACGATGCCGAACTGGTTGCCCTGGGGATCCTGCCGAACCTCCACCACCGCACCCCGGATCAGGATGGTGCCCTTGGTAATGACCACGTTGCCCGTGAAGACACTGGTCTGGCGGGCGTCGTCGTAACGCAGCGAATCGGCTTCGGCGTTGAGCGGCTGGTTGCGGTCGGCCTTTTCAGCCAGCGCCGGGCCGCTCCACCAAAGCCCCAGCGTCAGGCAGGCAACGGAGGAAACAGCTCGAAACAAATGAGGGAATGCAGGCATGGGGTATGAGGGCACGAAACTTGCATTCATTGTAGCGGCGCAGACACCGCCAGATGGGTTGCGAAACCGCTTTGTGCAAGCGATTCGGCATTCCGTGCAAATGTGCCGTAAGCGAGGCGCCTGATCCAGAGACACCGAGGAACCGGCTCTGCCGGGCCTCAGGTGTCGCCCCCTCGAGGGGGTCGCGCAGAGCGCGGCGGGGGGGCCACCCTGTCCTGGCGTCAGCCCTTCCTGACTTCAGCGATCAGCGCATCCGCCACCACCAGCGTGCGCGGCCCCTGCCCACTGAGATAGTAGCGACCCGCCACACCCAGGGCGGGCGTGCCCTCCACACCGTACTCGTCCTGCAGCTTGGCGGCTCGGGCGGCCTTCTCGCTGGTCGGACCGCTGTTGAAGACCTCGGTAAAGCGGGCACGGTCCACGCCCTGCTTCGCCACCCAGTCGACGATCGCCGCCGGGGTGGTCAGGGCCAGGCGCTCTTCGTGGATGGCGGCGAACACCTTGGCGTGCAGCTTCTCCACCAGGTTCATGGACTCCAGCGAGTAATACAGGCGCTGCATGGGCACGAAGGCGGGGCTGAAAGCCACGGGCGTTCGGCGCACCACCACCTGCGCAGGCTGCTTCTTGATCCAGGCGTCGAAGATCGGCTCGAAGTTGTGGCAGTGGATGCAGGTGTAGGCGAAGAACTCCACCACCTCCACCTGGCCCGCTGTGCTTTGAACCGGTGCGGGACGCGGCAGCCGCACGAAGTCCACACCCTCCTTGGGGGCGACGCGCTGGGCCAGAGCGGGATTGAGCGTCAGGCCGCCGACGGCGCCAAGCGCGGAGCCGGCCAGCAAGGACCGGGAAAAGACGCGACGTTGCATGAAATCAGACTCCTTGACTGCGCCCGATGCGCAGGCCCCGTTGGGCCGGACGCTTCGGCAAAAGTTCCCTCAGCGCTGGACGCGCACGAGGGCCGCTTCGACGCCATTGACCTGCAGTTGCTCCTGCGTGAGATCGGCCAGCGCCTTCTGATTGAAGGGCCCGACCCGCACGCGGTACACGGTGCGACCGGATTGCTCGCGCTCGGTGATGGCGGCGTCGATGCCGAGCATGGCGAGCTTGGCGCGCTGCGCTTCGGCATCGTCCTGCGAGCGGAAGGCGCCGGCCTGCACGAAGTAGGTGAACGGATCCACGCCGGCCGGCGCGGGTGCGGAAGCAGCGGGGGCGGGCGCGGCCTGCCCTATGCGGGACTTCGCCAGATCGCCCAGCGGATCGGCCGCTGGTGCGGGCAAGGGGCGGCCATCGGCCGGTGGCACCACGATGGCGCCATCCTGACCTGCGGGCGGTACCGCCGCCGCGGGCGCGGGAACGGCGGGTGCGCCGACCGCCGGTGGCGTGCGGCCGAGCGTGCTGTTGGGATTCCAGCCCTTGTTGCGCTCGGCCTCGAGCGCGTCGAGGTCGGAGTTGCGTGAAACGCCCCGGTCGACGAAGGGAATCGGCACGCGCGTGACGTAGACCGCCACGGCCAGCGCCACACCGAGTCCCACGAGCAGACCGACCACGAAGCCGATGAGCGTGCCGCCGAACGTGTTGCGCGCCTGAGGGGATTTCTTTTTCATTGCGGGGTTCACCATCACATCTTCTGCGGGGCACCGACGCCCAGCACAGCGAGGCCATTGTGCAACACCTGCGCAGTGGCAGCGACCAGCGCCAGCCGCGCGGTTTTCACCCGCTCGTCGTCGACCAGGATGCGCTCGGCGTCGTAGTAGCTGTGGTAGCTGGCCGCAAGTTCGCGCAGGTAGAAGGTCACGTCGTGTGGCGCGAAGTCGCGCGCCGCATCGGTCAGCATGGCGGGGTACTTTGCCAGCAGCAGCATGAGGGCCTGTGCTGGTGCGCTGTCGAGCGCCGACAGGTCCGCTGCGTGGAGCCTGGCCAGGTCGCCGCCCCACGAGGCCAGCACCGAGCAGATGCGGGCATGCGCGTACTGCACGTAATACACCGGGTTGTCGTTGTTCTTCTGCACCGCCAGGTCGACGTCGAAGGTGTATTCGGTGTCGGGCTTGCGGCTGAGCAGGAAGAAGCGCACCGCGTCCTTGCTGGTCCATTCGATCAGGTCGCGCAGCGTCACGTAACTGCCGGCGCGCTTGCTGATCTTGACCTCTTCGCCACCGCGCACCACGCGCACCATGGTGTGCAGCACGTAGTCGGGGTACCCGGGCGGGATGCCCACGCCCGCCGCCTGCAGCCCGGCACGCACCCGCGCGATGGTGCCGTGGTGGTCGGTGCCCTGGATGTTGATGACCTTGGTGAAACCGCGTTCCCACTTGGCAATGTGGTAGGCCACGTCGGGCACAAAGTAAGTGAACGATCCGTCCGACTTGCGCATCACGCGGTCCTTGTCGTCGCCGTAGTCGGTGGACTTCAGCCACAGCGCGCCGTCCAGTTCGTAGGTCTTGCCGGCATCGATGAGTTTCTGCACCGTGGCCGCCACGCGCCCGCTGGTGTACAGGCTGGACTCCAGGTAGTAGTGGTCGAACTTCACCGCGAAGGCCTGCAGGTCCAGGTCCTGCTCATGGCGCAGGTAAGCCACGGCGAACTGGCGCATGCCGTCGAGGTCGTTCAAGTCACCGCTGGCGGTGAACTCGCGGTCGTCGGACTTCACGGTCTTTTTCGCCAGAAAGTCGTTGGCGATGTCCTGGATGTACTCGCCGTTGTAGGCCGCCTCGGGCCACTCGGCGTCACCAGGCTTCTTGCCCTGTGCGCGCAATTGCGTGGAGGTGGCCAGCGTGCCGATCTGCACGCCCGCGTCGTTGTAATAGAACTCGCGGTGCACCTGCCAGCCCTGCGTCTGGTAGAGGCTGCAGATGGCGTCGCCCAGCGCGGCCTGGCGGCCGTGGCCCACGTGCAGCGGTCCGGTGGGGTTGGCCGAAACGAACTCGACCATCAGGCGCTGGCCGTTGGACGGCTGCGTGCCAAAGGCGGCGCCCGCTTGCAGCACCTCGCGCACGATCTGCTGCTTGGCAGACGGTTTGAGGCGGATGTTGATGAAACCCGGGCCGGCAATGTCGATATCGGACACCCACTGTTCGTATTCCACACGGGCGCGCAACGCACCGCGCAGGGTCTCGGCCAGCTGGCGCGGGACGAGATTGAGCGGCTTGGCCAGCTGCATGGCCGCCGTGCTGGCGAAATCGCCGTGGGCCGCCACCTTGGGCGATTCGAACGCCGCCTTGGCGCCCGCACCGGGTGACAGCGTTTCCAGCTCGGCGGCGAGGCCGTCGAGCAATTCCTGTTTGATCTTGAGCATAGGGACGCGATTTTAGGCGGGGGGCACCGCAGGGGCGGTTTGCATCGGCCGCAGGTGCTCGCGCGCCGCGGTCTTCACCGCCGCCGTGAGGCGCTGGGCAGACACCGACTCGTGCGCCCAGTGCTGCCAGTAGAGCACCACGTCCACCGACGCGCCGGGCAACACCTCCTGCAGGCCGACGCGCCGGGTCAGGTGCTGTTCGGGCACCATGCCCCAGCCCAGGCCGAGTTCGAGGGCGGTCTCGAAGGCCTCCACCGCAGGCGCGAAGTGGCGCGGGTAGTGGGGCTGGCGCAGGCCGAAGTGCTGTTCCAGGAAGGCGTCCTGCAGCGCGTCCTTGCGGTTGAAGATCACCGCCGGTTGGGCCAGCAGCTTGTGCGGCGACACCGCGCCGCGCGGGGTGCGGCAGCGCTTCAGCAGATCGGGCGCGCCCACGCACAGGTAGCGCATCGCCCCCAGTGGCTCGGCCACGCAGCCGCGCATGGCGCTGGCCAGTGTGGTCACGCAGCCCATCACGTCGCCACTTTTCAGTGCATCGTGGGTGTGGTCCTGGTCGTCGATCACGATCTCCAGCAGCAGGTGGTGGCGGCGCAGCAGCGGCGCCACGCCAGGCAGGAACCAGCTCGCCACGGAGTCGGCGTTGATCGCCACCGACAGGTTCTGCCAGCGCACACCATCGCCCGGGGAGCCGCCCTGCAAGCCATTGAGCACATCGGCCTCCATCAGCCGCACCTGCTTGACATGGCCCAGCAGCGCCTGCCCCGCCGGCGTGGCGCGCACCTGCTTGCCACGCACCAGCAGGCGCTGACCCAGCGTGTCCTCCAGCGACTTGATGCGCAGCGACACGGCGGCCAGCGTGAGCGAAAGGGCTTTGGCAGCCGGCCCGAACCCACCGTGTTCGACCACGGCGGCAAGTGCTTCAAGTTGACGGGCGTCCAGCATGGTTTGATCAATTGGTTTTTAATCAATCAGAGTTTAAGTTAACTTGGTTTAATTTGTATGCAATCAGGAGCAGACTCCTCCCATTCGTATTGGAGTTCGTCATGGCCCTCGCCTTCCCCACCTTTACCGCCGGCATGCTGCTCAGCATGTCGCTGATCATGGCCATCGGCCCCCAGAACGCCCACGTGCTGCGCGCGGGGCTGCAGCGCCAGCACCTGTGGCTCACCGTGCTGGTCTGCGCGCTGGCCGACGTGGTGTTGATTGGCCTGGGCGTGCTCGGCCTGGCGCAACTCGGCGGTCTGTCCGACAAGCTGCACGGTGCGCTGATCGGCGCCGGCATGCTGTTCCTGGCGGTGTATGGCTGGCAGGCGTTTCAGCGTTTCCTGCACCCCCCGGCGATGGCACACGAAGGTTCGGCGCCGGTGGCAGCAGAACCCGTCTCACGCCGCCAGGCAGTGCTCTCTGCGCTCGCCTTCTCCTGGCTCAATCCCCACGCCTGGCTCGACACCGCCGTGCTCATCGGCACCGCTTCGCTGGCCTATGGCCAGGGCAGCAAGGTGTTTGGCCTGGGCGCGGCCACTGGCTCGCTGGTGTGGTTCGTGGTGCTCGGCACGGCCGCCTTCTGGCTGGGCCGCCGGCTCAACTCGCTGAAGGTATGGCGTGCGCTGGATGGCCTGGTGGCGCTGATGATGTGGGGCACCGCGCTCTGGCTGCTCTCCAGCCTGTTCTAGATCTTGCCGATGCGACACCCTTGACCGACTGCTTTTCGCACAAGAAAATAGATTTTCTAAAAAATCTTGTGCGAAATGAATTTCACTCCCTTGTCTGAAGACCAGCTCCGTCAGTACATTGACGCCGAATCGAGCTACACCGCCATGGAACAGGCTCGACAGGCGGCCAGCGAGATGCGCGGGACCCTGTTCTGGCGTGAGGACCGAGGCCACAGCTACCTGGTTCGCGCCAACACAGCGGCAAAACAAACCCGCCTGGGGCCAAAAAGCGTGGAAACCGAGGCCATGTACCTTCGTTTCCACGAACGCAAGGCACTGTTGAGCGAGCGACTGACACGCCTGAAAGAAGCGGTGACGAGGCATGAAAGGCTGAACCGCGCGCTTCGCGTGGGACGTTGTCCCAACATCCTGATCGCGATCCTTCAGCGCTTCGAGCAGTACGGGTTGTCGCCCCACCTGCTGACGGTTGGCACCCACGCCCTCTACGCCTACGAGGCAGCTGCGGGTGTGCGCATTGCACCGCAAGCTCTCGCCACGCAAGACGTGGACGTGTTGTTCGACACTCGAAAGCGAATCACCTTTTTTTCGCGTCTGCAGGAGGCCGATCTCTCTTTCCTCGACGTTTTGCGCAAAGCCGACAAGACCTTCGAGGTCCGCGACGATCAACTGCAGACCGCCGTCAACGCCCATGGGTTCGAAGTGGACGTGATACGGCGGGAGGCCGGGGATGTTGATCCACATCCTCTTCGAATGAGCCACAAGGACGTCGATCTATGGGCTGTGCAGGTGAGCAGCGGCTCTCGCATGCTTGGAGCGAAACGGTTCTCACAAGTGGTCGTCGCCAGCAATGGAACCATGGCCCGCATGCACACGTTTGCGCCCGATGCTTTCATCAAAATCAAGCGCGCGCTCTCCACAAGCCGCTCACGTGACCCGCTGAAAAAACCCAAAGACGCGCTGCAAGCGAACATCGTTGACGAACTGGTTCGCGAGTTCCTCATCGGCGCGTCAGGAAGCTGACCCTCGACCGACCTCCGGCCTCCCTGGCCACTGCTGTCCGCCTTCATGCTAGCCAGCCTGGCGCTGGGCAACTTCGGCAACGCGGTGGGCGCGACGCTCGGGCTGGCCGCACTCGCCGGCCGCCGTGGCTCGACACCTTGACGGCTGTGCCGCCGCACGCTCTGACTTCGTTCGATGGACGGCCGGTACAATTTCCGGCTGTCCACTGCCCCGGCACCGCAGGCCTGCCCGACACGGCACTGCCGGTGCGTCCAAATGAACCAAGACCACCAGGGACCCGAACGTCAGACTTGCGACGTTCTCGTGATCGGCGGGGGGCCTGCCGGCTCCACCGTCTCGCCGCTGCTGGCGGCCAAAGGTCACCGTGTCGTGCTGCTGGAGAAGGCACACCACCCGCGTTTCCATATAGGTGAGTCGCTGCTGCCAGCCAACCTGCCCCTGCTGGAGCGCCTGGGTGTGGCCGATGCGGTGCGCGCCATCGGGCAACACAAGCCCGGCGCCGAATTCGTTTCGCCGAACCACGCGCAAAGCCAGACCTTCGAGTTCGCCGATGCATGGGACAAATCCATGCCCTACGCGTACCAGGTCAAGCGCGCCGAGTTCGATGAGATCCTTATCCGCAACGCACAGCGCAAAGGCGTGGAGGTGCACGAAGGCTGCAAGGCGCGATCGGTCGAGTTCCTGCCCGACCGCACCGTGCGCGTGCACGCCGAGCACGACGACGGCCGCGCCACGGTGTGGGACGCGAAGTTCCTGGTGGACGCGTCGGGCCGCGACACCTTTCTGGCGTCGCGCTTCAAGATCAAGGAACGCAACCCGCGCCACAACAGCGCGGCGGTGTATGGCCACTTTGCCAACGCGCGCCGCAACGAAGGCGAGGCCGAGGGCAACATCACCATCTTCTGGTTCGACCATGGCTGGTTCTGGTTCATCCCGCTCACGGGTGGTGTCACCAGCGTGGGCATGGTGACCTGGCCGTACCACATGAAGACGCGCGGCGGGCGCAGTGTGGAGCAGTTCCTGATGGACAACGTCGCCACCTGCCAGGGGTTGGCCGAGCGGCTGAAGGATGCCCATCTGGCTGCCCCGGTCGAGGCCACGGGCAATTTCTCTTACGCCGCGCAGCGCAACCATGGCGACAACTACCTGATGCTGGGCGACGCCTACACCTTCATCGACCCGGTGTTTTCGTCGGGTGTGTGGCTGGCCATGAACGGTGGTGAACTGGGCGCCGAAACCATCGACACCTGCCTGCGCCAGCCGGCCAAAGCACGCGCTGCGCTCAGGCACTTCGATCGCCAGAGCCGCCGTGGCCCGAAGGCCTTCTCGTGGTTCATCTACCGCGTCACCAACCCCATCATGCGGGACTTCTTCATGGGGCCGCGCAACGTCTTCCGCGTGAAGGAAGCCCTGTTGTCGACGCTGGCGGGAGACGTCTATGGCGGCGCGCCGATCGGGCGTTCGATGCTGGCGTTCAAGGCGCTCTACTTCGCCGCCAACCTGTTCCAGCCCCGGCGCGCTTTCGCGGCCTGGCGCCAGCGCCGCCACAACATCCGCCCGGCCGACGAGACCGCGCTGGCGCATCCGTCGTGAGCCTGCGGCACACCCTTGCGCAGGCCCTGAGCGACGGTGTCCGGGTCGATTCCCGGCACCAGGTGCTGGGCGGCGCCAGCATCGGCACCTCTGCTGCGCAGGCGGCTGTGGCGTGGCCGCGCCAGCTTCTGCGGGCTCCATTGCTGGCAGATGCCTGTGTGCATCGGCACGACATCTGGCACGCCGACGGCGCGCTTCAGCAGGGCCATGGCGATGGCATCCATTGGCGACGCAACGCCGAAATGCTCTATGGCGTGATCGAGCTTGAAGAGGACGACATCACCGCGCCAGACGGCGGAGTGTCTGCGCTGCAGGCAGTGAGCCAGCTGGCTTACGAGCGTGTGTTCTGCCTGCTGCGCCAGCAGGGTGTGCCGCACCTGTGGCGGGTGTGGAACTACCTGGGTCGCATCAACGGCGAATCGCACGGGCTGGAGCGCTACCGGCAGTTCAACCTGGGACGCTACGAGGCGTTTGTGCAGGCCCACCGCGAAACCGGCGGTCAGGTGCCTGCGGCCTGCGCCATCGGTTTTCACGGCGGTCCCTTGTCCGTGGCCTTTCTCGCTGGCACCAGCCCGGTGGTGCCGGTGGAGAATCCGCGCCAGGTGAGTGCGTGGCGCTACCCATCGCAATACGGGCCGCGTGCACCCACCTTCTCTCGCGCCGCGCTGGCCTACCCGAAAGGCCAGGAGGCGCTGTTCGTTTCTGGCACAGCCAGCATCGTGGGGCACGAGACCCTGCACCCGGGCGACGTGGCCGCGCAATGCCGCGAGACCGTGCGCAACCTCGAATGCGTGGTGCAGGAGGCCAATCGCCTGGCTCGCTCACGCCCGCTTTTTGCACTGGCCAGCATGACCCACCGCGCCTACGTGCGACACGCCAGCGACGCCGATGCCGTGCAGCGCACGCTGCAGGCGCTGCTGGGTGGCGCACCGCTGGTCTGCGTGCAGGCCGACATCTGCCGCAGCGACCTGCTGGTGGAGGTCGAATCCCAGGCCATTCAGGCGCTGCCATCCCCATGAGCGCCCGCATCCGGCCGTCGTCCCTTCCGTGGAGTGTCTATGAACACTTCGCGATGGTGGTGGGCCTGTGCGCGCTCGCTCTCATCTGTCTGGCGTGGTTGCCGCTCGCGTGCGCGCTGCGCCCCGTGTTGAAGCGCTCGAACAGCCACTGGCTGGGGCGCCAGATGGTCATGCGCGGCTTCCAGCTCTACATCGGCGTGCTCCGGCTGCTGTGCGCCTGCCGCTTCGACATCGAGGCGATCGACGCGCTGCGCGACCAGGGACCCATGGTCATCGCTGCCAACCACCCGTCCTTGCTCGACGCGGTGCTGATCACTTCCCGACTGCCCAACGCGGTCTGCGTGATGAAGGCGGACGTGATGAACAACCCCCTGTTCGGCGCGGGCGCCCGCATGGCGGGCTATGTGCGAAACGACCCACCGCTGCACATGGTGCTGCGCTGCCGCGAAGCACTGCGTCAGGGCGCGCAGTTGCTGATCTTTCCCGAAAGCACGCGCACGCCGGGCTACCCCGCCAACCCGGTCAATCCACTGTCTCGCACTGCCGCCATCATTGCCGCGCGCGCCGGTGTGCCGGTGCAGACGCTGATCGTCGAGTTCTCCAGCCCCTACCTCGGCAAGGGCTGGGCACTGCACAAGGCGCCCCGTCTGCCGCTGCACTGCCGCATCCGGCTCGGCCGGCGCTTCGACCCCCCGCGCGATCCCCGTGCCTTCACCATCGAGCTCGAAGCACACCTGCGCGCCGAGCTCGCCGGACCCACGACACCATGACGCCGACGCACAGCACCACCCACCTGGTCCTCATTCCCAGCTACAACCCCGGCCGCAAAGTGCTCGCCACCGTGCGCGCCGCGCGCGCGCAATGGACACCGGTGTGGGTGGTGGTCGACGGCAGCACCGACGGCTCCGGTGATCTCTTGCGCGAGGAAGCAGCGACCGACCCCGGCCTGCGCGTGCTGGTGTTGCCGAAGAACAGCGGTAAAGGCTCGGCCGTGCTGGAGGGCGTCACGCGCGCTGCGCAGGCCGGCTTCACGCACGCACTGACCATGGACTCCGACGGTCAGCATCCCGAGACACTGATCCCGCACTTCATGGCCACCTCGCAGGCCGCACCCGATGCCATGGTGCTGGGCAAGCCGGTGTTCGGGCCAGAGGCGCCCGCGCTGCGCGTGAACGGGCGCAAGGTGTCCAACGCCTGGGCCAACCTGGAAACGCTGGGCATGGGCATTGGCGACTCGCTTTACGGCTTTCGCGTCTACCCGATCGCGCCGCTGGTGCGCGTGATGCGCAGCACCCGTTTCATGCGCCGTTTCGATTTCGACCCCGAAGCCGTGGTGCGGCTGTGCTGGGCCGGCGTGCGGCCGATCAATGTGGACGCGCCGGTGCGTTACTTCACGCCGCAGGAAGGCGGCGTGTCGCACTTCAATTACCTGCGCGACAACCTGCTGCTGAGCTGGATGCACACGCGCCTGTTCGCCGGGTTCGTGCTGCGCCTGCCCTTGCTGGTGTGGCGGCGCGTCACCCGCTGAACGGCATGAACACCACAGAAATCTTCCTGATCGCGATGGCGATCATCTTCACCGTGCCCTGGCTGATCTGGCGCGTGCTGCGAACCGACTACTGGGCGCCGCTGGTGGTGGTGCAGATCGTCACCGGCATCCTGCTCGGTCCCGGCGTGCTGGGCAAGGCTTTCCCTGAATACCACTCCTTCGTGTTCAACCCGGCGGTGATCCAGTCGCTCAACGGCATTGCCTGGTGGGCGGTGATGCTGTTCGTGATGATCGCCGGCGTGGAGCTGGACTTGCGCCAGGCCTGGAAGCACCGGCGCGACAGCGGCATCACCGCCGGGCTGGCGCTGGGCGTTCCGATGCTGGCGGGCTGCGCGGCGGCCGTGCTGTTGCTGGGCCAGGTCGGCTGGATCGGCGCCTCCGCACAACCCTGGCAATTCGTGCTGGGCGTGGGCATGGCGTGCGCGGTCACCGCGCTGCCCATCCTCATACTTCTGATGGAGAAGCTTCAGGTGCTGCGCCAGCCGCTGGGCCAGCGCATCTTGCGCTACGCCAGCCTGGACGACATCGCCATCTGGGGCGTGCTGGCGCTGATCCTCATGGACTGGCAGCGCGTGGGCAAGCAGGTGGTGTTCGTGCTGGCATTCGCCACACTCGCCTGGGCCTTCCGGCGCCTGATGCGCTGGCTGCCCGAACCCGACCGCTGGTATGTCAGCCTGATCTGGCTGGCGGTGTGTGCCTTCGGCGCCGACTGGTGCGGCCTGCACTACATGGTGGGGGCCTTCCTCGCCGGGGTGGTGATGGACGCCGAATGGTTCGATCAGGAAAAACTCGATCAGCTGCGCCACCATGTGCTGCTGGTGATCATGCCGGTGTTCTTTCTCTCCACCGGCCTGCGCACCGACTGGGCCGTGGGCGGTGCAGCGGTGTTCGGCGCGGCCGCGATGCTGCTGGTGGCTTCGGTCGGTGGCAAGCTCCTGGGCGTTCACGCCGCCGGTCGCTGGCTCGGGTGGCCCGCCGGCGAGGCCTCCACCATCGGCTGGCTGCTGCAGACCAAGGCCTTGATCATGATCATCTTTTCCAACGTGCTGCTGGACCGCCAGGTCATCACCAGCGAGACCTTCACCGCGCTGCTGCTGATGGCGGTGGCCAGCACCATGCTGACGGTGCCGGTGGTGGCGCCGAGGCTGCTGCGCGCAGCGCCTGCCGCAATCAGGCCATCGCTCCGTTCACAGAGATGACCTGGCCGCTGATGTAGGCGGCCTTGTCGGAGGCGAGGAACGCCACCAGCTCGGCCACCTCGTCGACCCGCCCCGCGCGCTGCATGGGCACCAGGCGTTTGATGGCTTCCTTGTCGAAGGCGCCTTCGATCATGTCGGTTTCGATGATGCCGGGCGCCACCGCGTTGACGGTGATGCCCCGGCTGGCGAGTTCGAGCGCCAGCGCCTTGCTGGCCGAATGCAGCGCGCCTTTGGCCGCCGCATAGTTCACCTGCCCGCGGTTGCCCATGATCGCGGCCACCGAAGAAATGCTGATGATGCGGCCCCAACGCGTGCGGATCATGGGCATCGCGAGCGGCTGGGTCACGTTGTAGAAACCATTGAGCGAGACGTCCAGCACCCGGTCCCACTGATCGCCGCTCATGCCGGGGAACACCGCGTCGTCGTGGATGCCGGCGTTGTTCACCAGGATCTGGATCGCGCCGGCTTCGCCCAAAGCGGCCAGCGCGCTGGCACAGGCGGAGCGGTCGGTCACATCGAAGGCCACGGCCTCGGCGCTGCCACCGCTGGCGCGAATGGCATCGGCCGTGGCGTCGGCCTTGTCCAGCGCGCGGTGCGCGTGCACGATGACGTGGTGCCCTTCGGCGGCCAGGCGTTGGCAGATCGCCGCACCAATGCCGCCGCTGCCGCCGGTGACCAGGGCCCGTTTGTTCATTCGCGTGTCCCTGATTCGAGTTGTTCGGCGTCGAGCACCACCGCGGCACGCCCTTCGAGCAGGCAGCGCTCGCCGTGGTGCAGGCTGAAGCGGTAGAGCACCTGGTTGCTGTCGCCAGAGAGGCGCTCGGCGCGCACGCGCAGCGGGCCTTCCAGGTCGTCCAGACGCTCGACATGCAGGGTGACGCTGCGCACGCTGGTGAGGTAGCCCTGGCGCGGTGCGCCCTCTTTTCCAGCGGCGAGTGCGCCGTGCACCGCCATGGCCTGCGCCGCGTATTCGATGCCGTTCGCCGCGCCCAGGCGCCCCGCCGCTCGAAGCGGATGCGCCAGATCGGTGTGACCGGTGGCGAGGCATTCGATGTGGTCGGCACTCCACGCACCCACTTCGTCGAGCAGGCACATGTCGCCCTGGTGGGGAATGCGCTCTGCGATCCAATTGCGGTCCATGCGGTTCATGCGGCCTCGATCCGCACCGCGAGCTGCAAGCCGGGGAGGTAATCAAGAACGCACTCACCCCACTGCGACCGCGCGAGGCGCTCCAGCATGGGCAGGCCTCGCAGCGCCGGCACGCTGGCGCGCAGGGGCTCCAGCGGCGCGTGCTGCCACGGCGTGGCGCTCGTGTCGGTGGTCCAGGCCGAGATGCGGGCGATCGAGCGTGGCGTGGCGACCGGCTCCAGCAGCAGCGCCACCCCGGCGCAGTCGGGCAGCGGCCGCACGCGGTGCAAGGGCTCGGGATACTCGCTGTCGTAGGCCATCAGCAAGGTGGACTGCTGGTCCAGCACCACCTGGCCGAGCGCGTCGAGAAGGCCGGCGCCAAAGCTGCCGTCGTAGGCGCAAAGCACCTGGCAGGGCGCCATGGATTTGGTGGCGATGCCCCAGTAGCCGGCGGGCGCGTTGTGCACCGAGTTGTGGAAGCGCGTCGGCGAGATGTGGCGGTCGTCGGTGGCCAGTTGTTCGCACATGGCGTGGCAGTTGTGGCCATCAGAGCCCGACGCGGTGAACACGGTGGCCAGGCGAGACACATCGTCGCCCGCCGCGGCCTCCAGGCCGAGGCCCAGCGCGAGCTTGATGACACGGCTGGCGCGACGGCGTTCGGCCGGCGGCAGCAGGGCCGGCGCCGGCAGCACCGAGGGCGCTCGCAGCCAGGCCTGCTCGCCCCTCAACACGGCGCGCGCGGCCGGCCAGTCGGGCAGACCCGGCGCGATCAGGCCCACGCCGTTGATCCAGGCGGTCAGGGCGGCGGTCATGCGCGGCTCCTGCGGCCAAACAACAAACTGCAGTTGCTGCCACCGAAACCGAACGAGTTGGTGAGCGCATGGCGCAGCGGTGCGCTCGCGCCCTGCAGCTGGTACCGAATGGGAATGGCGGGATCGAGGGCGCGCGTGCCCGGGCTGCCCGGCACGAACTGGTCGATCAGCGCGAGCGCGCACAGGACGGATTCGACCGCACCGGCCGCGCCGAGTGTGTGGCCGGTGGCCCCTTTGGTGGACGAGCAGACCACGCCTTCGCCGAACACCGCCGCCACGGCTTTGCCTTCGGACACGTCGTTGGCGGGTGTGGCCGTGCCGTGCAGATTGATGTAGTGAATGTCGCTGGCCCGCAGCCCGGAGGAGCGAAGCGCAGCCTGCATGGCCATGCGCGCCCCCAGACCCTCAGGGTGGGGTGCCGACATGTGGTGTGCATCGCTGGACTCTCCAGCACCCAGCAGCCACACGGCCACCTCTCGGGTGGGTTCTGCGCGCTCCAGCAGGGCGTAGGCGGCGCCCTCGCCGATGGAAATACCATCGCGGCCAGCGTCGCAGGGGCGGCAAGGCTCGCGGGAGGTGAGTTCCAGCGAAGCAAAACCGTACAGCGTGGTCAGGCACAGGGAGTCCACGCCGCCCACCAGCGCCGCGTCGATGGTGCCCAGCTCGATCTGGCGCGCGGCGGCGGCAAACACCTTGGCGCTGGACGAGCACGCGGTGGAAATGGTGGTCGACTGGCCGGTGATGCCGAGGTGCTGGCGCAGAAACTCGGCCAGCGCGTAAGGGTTGTGGGTGCCGGCGTAGCTGAAGTCGGGCGGCAGCGCGCCGGTAACAGGATCTCGGCGGCGGTAGGCGAGTTCGGTTTGCAAAATGCCGGAGGTGCTGGTGCCCATGAACACGCCGACACGGCTCGCGCCATGGCGCGCCACGGCTTCGCGCATCCGGGTTTCAAAACCATCGGCCTGCAAAGCCAGCAGGGCCAGCCGGTGGTTGCGGCAGTTGTAGCTGGCCAGCGCTTCGGGCAGCACCACATCGTCGACACCGGCCACCTCGCCCACCCAGGTGGGCACATCCACGGTTTCAAAAGTGCAGGGTGCGAGACCACTGCGGCCCTCGCGAACGGCCGCGCGGTGCGCGTTCAGTCCCACACCGAGACAGGTGGTGGCGGTGTAGGCGGACAGCAGCAGGGGCTTCACGGGCACAGTCGGAAAAAGGGGTCGGGCATTGTCTCAGATGGTGGCATGGGCACGCCCGCCACTCAGTGCGGAACCCGACAAACCAGCATCACATTGGCAAAGGGCTTGTGCCCGTTCATGGGCTGGGTCTCCACCACAAAACCCAGGCGCTGGAGTTCGGCCACCCAGTCGGCCAGCGTGCGGCAGTAGAGCCTGGGCAGGCGATGGCCACGCGCGTAGGTCACCAGGCGGTCCACGCCATTGCAGATGCGGTGGCGCAAGCCGGCACCGGCGTCGCCAATGCGGGTGAGGAACACGCCACCGGGCGGCAGCGCCTGCCGGATGCGCGCCAGCACCTCGCGTTGCTGCGCATGGCTGAAGTAGTGCAGCGCGTCCAGGATGATGATGGCGTCGGGCCGACCGAAGTCCACCGCGTTCATGTCGCCCTGCTCCACGCGCACCACCGGGTGCTGCGGGCCAAAGGCGCGCGCGGCGCGTTCCACATCTTTCTGCATCAGCTCCACCCCACGCAGCTGGCGTGGCTGCGGTGGCGGTGCCCAGCCGGCGGGCCATTGGCCCTGCTCGTGCAGCCGCCGCGCCGCCAGCAGCCAGGCGAACAGGCTGCCCTGGCCACAGCCGAGGTCGAGGTAGCGCCCCCCCTCGGGCAGCAGGCCCAGGCGCAACATCTCGTGAAAGATGGTGTCGTTGCCCAATTTGCCGCGCGCGTAGTGGTGCGCAAAGTGCCCACTGGGGCGAAAGGTCTGGCTGGCTTCGGCCACCAGCCGGTTGAGGAAGGGACGGTTCATGAAAGGGATCGGACCAGGGTAACGGGATGGAGCTCGCGCTCGGCGATGGTGCGCAGCAGGCGCGGCAGCACGGCGAGGATCACCGGCTGGCCTTCGGGCGTTCGAGCGCTGTGGCCGTCGTGCATCAGCACGATGTCGCCGGCCACCAGGCGGGTGGCCAGGCGCTGGTACACGCGCTCGGGGTCACCGGTGCGGGTGTCGTAAGCGCGGCGCGTCCAGGTGGCCAGCGAGAGGCCGAGGCCCTGCAACACCGGGTCGAGGAAAGGGTTGCGCAGGCCGGCGGTGGCGCGAAAGAAGTGCGGCGCCTGCCCGGTGATGTCGGTGAGCGTAGCCTGCGCCCGTGCAATGTCGCGCCGCATGCGGCCGGGACCGAACAGGGAGAAGGCGTTGCTGTGTGCATGGCCGTGGTTTTCCACGCGGTGGCCGCGCCGCACGATCTCGCGGCACACCTCGGGATGCCGCTGCGCGAGGTGGCCGATGCAGAAGAAACTGGCCTTCACGTTCGCGGCATCAAGCAGATCGAGCACGCGCGGCGTGACCTCGGGGTCCGGGCCATCGTCGATGGTGAGTGCGATCTCGCGCCGCTGGGCGGCGGCTTCGGTCAGGCGGATCAGGTTGGGGCCGAGCAGGCGTGAACTCGGCCACAACCCGGCTCCCGCCAGCAGCGCGTGGTTGGCCACCAGCGCGCCCACCGCCCACGGCCACGCGGCGGGCACGGCCACCGCGCCCAGCACGGCCGCGGCGTGCACGGCTGCGCTCGCCGAGAGAAAGGGAGAGGGTGTCCAGCGCGCGGGCATTTCAGCGACCGAAATGGCCCACGTCGAGGAAGCGCTCCCACAGCGGCAACCAGGCCGCCCAGTCGTGCCCACCGCTGACGATGTGGCGCGAGGTCGGCGGGAAACGCTCCGCCACTTGCTGGATGCGCTCGGCGAAGCGGTCGTCGCTGCCGTGGCCGATGAACACCGGCAGGTCGACCGGCGGGCGCTGCAGCCACTGCCAGACGCGCAGCTCGGGGTCGCGCAGGTCGGCCTCGGTGGGTCGCCAGCGGTCGGGGCCACCGGCCCGCTCGATCACATTGGTGCTGGGCCGGCTGCCCGGGTAGGGCGCCAGCAGGCACAGGCCCGCCGCCACGCCCGGCCGAGCCGCCACGTGCGCCATGGCCACCATGCCGCCGAGCGAGATGCCGCCGAGCCACACGCGAGCGCCACGCGCCTGCGCTGGCTCGATGATTTCGCGCTGCAGACGCTCCCATCGGTCGACCGCACCGAGCCCCACGCCATCGATGTCCACGCAAATCAGATCCAGGGGCAGCGCCCGGCGTTCGATGGCGCTGGCAAAGCCGGCCTCGAACACCGCTTCAGGGCGCATGGCCGCACCGGGCAGCATCACCATCAGGTGCGGTGCCGAGCCGGACGTGCCCACGGTGCGCAGTGCGGTGGTCACGGCGCCCGCTTTCTGACGGCGAACGCTGCCGACAGAACCAGCGCGAGCACGGCACCCGGTCCCACGGTGACACCCAGGGCCTTGAGCACCGGCACCGACGACCAAGCCAGCACGCCGAAGCCGATGGCGGTGGTGGTGCTGGCCACGCCGATGGACAGCAGGGTTTCGTCGTCCAGCGTTTCGCCCAGCGCCAGCCGGTCGAAAAACAGCGAGTAGTTGGACCCAACCGCCACGGTGAGCAGCAAGCCCACCAGGTGCAGCAGGTGCAGCCGCACGCCGCTGGCATGAAGCCCCGCCACCACCAGCATCACCGCCATCACCAGCGGCAACATCACCCCCAGCAGGCGCGCCGGGCTTCGCAGCACGAAAGCGAGCACCACGACGATGGCGGCAAACCCCGCCAGCGACAGCAGGATGGCCTCGTTGATGTAGTCGCCGTAGAGCGTGTCGAACTCGCCCTTGAGGTCGACGAACAGCGCGCCGCTGCCGGCCAGCGCCATGCGCACTTCGTCCACCGGGATGTCTGCGCCGGGCGTGGGGCGCAGCGGCAACAACACGCTCCAGCCCTGCGGACGCTGCAGCAGCAAGGCGTCCACCGCCAGCCCGAGGCCGGTGCCATTCAGGTCCTGCCGCGTGAGGTTGGCAGACGCCTTTGCGGCGCGCACATCGTCCAGAAAAGGTTGCAGCCGATCGGCAGAAATCGGCGCGTCGACCAGCGCCACCCGCAGGCGCGCGGCGAGCTCCTCCGGGGTCGGCAGGCTGGCGCGGCGTGCGTTCTGCATGGCCTCGCTTGGCAGGAAGCGCGCCGGCGTATCGAAGCCGCCGATACGGCCTTCTTCCACCAGCCGGCGCAGCGGCGCGCCCGCCCGCTCGGCCGCCTGCAAGGCACTCTCGCGATCGGGCGCGGTGATCACCGCCATGTAGCGCGCATCGGGCGCACCCAGGTCACCCCGCAGGCGGGCGTCGAGTTCGCCCTCGGCCTCGGTCACCGTCGAAAGCGCCGAGAGGTTGGGGTACCAGAGTTCGTTGCGGTTCTGCGCCAGGTAAACGCCCGCCACCAGCACCGCCGCAAGCAATGGCCAGCGAAGCACGCCTGCGCGCTCCACCAGCGGGCGCAACACGCGGCCCTGGCGCGCGCCGTCGTGCAGGTGCACGCCGGGGCCCGCGAGGTGGGGCAACAGGTAGCGTGTGACGAGCGCGGCCGTGAGCACCCCGGTGATGGCGTACAGGCCCAGCTGTGCCAGCCCCGGGAAGCCAGAGAACAGCAGCGCGCCAAAACCCAGCAGCGAGGTGAGCACGCCCAGCCGAATGGTGGGCCAGTACTGTTCGCGCCAGGAGCCCACGCCCATGCGGCCGGACTGCACGAAGTAATAGATGGCGTAGTCGACCGCTTCGCCAATGAGCGCCGCGCCGAAACCCACGGTGATGCCGAACACGGTGCCGTGCACCAGCCCCACCATGACAATGGCCGCCAGCGTGCCGCTGAGCACAGGCACCAGCGTGAGCAGCAGCAGGCGTGCGCGGCGGTACACGAAGCCCAGGAGGATCGCGAGGATCACCGAACTCATGATCGACAGCCGCGTCACCTCTTCCTGGATGGTGGCGCGCGCGCGCACCGCAAACAGGCCCGGCCCGGACATCTCCAGCGTGAGGGCTTCGAGCCCGCTCTGGCGCGTGGTTTGCGCAAAACGTTCCCGGATCAGCTCGACAGCCGCGGCCTGGCCGTCGGTATCGGAGCCCAGCGCGTGGGTCTGCATGAGCATCATGGCGCGCTCGCCATCGCGCGAGGCCCACACACCCTCAACCTCATTGGGCTGCACGCCGGAGCCCAGGCCCGACACCAGTTCGACCAGTTCACCGGTGGGGTCCCGCGCCAGAAAGGGTTTGAACAGCAGACCGGCCGAGGAGCTGAGCAGGTCGATGCTGGCGTTCACCGCGTTGCGCAGGCCTTCCACACTGAAGCGCTCAGGCGCCACCGCGCTGCTGAGCAGGTAGCGCCGATCCAGCAGGAAATCGCGCGCGGCGTCCTGCGCTTCGGGCTCACCGTTCTGCACCGTGGCAAAGGCCTCATCGCCAGCCAGCGAAGCACGCAGCGCGCGCGAGGCATCGGCGCGCTGCTTTGCGTCGCCACCGGAGATCGACAGCATCAGCAACCGCGACACAGCGCCCTCGCGCAACTGGTCGACCATCACCGACTGTTCGGCGGTGGGGCGCGACGGCAGGAAGAAAGAGATGTCGGCCGAGAAACGGGTGTTCAGGAGCAAGACGACGCCCAGCGCCATCGCCGAGAGCCAGATGAACAGCGCGCGCAGCGCAGGACGCGTCATTTGACGATCACCGGCTCAATGCTCATTTCGGTGCGGTCACCATCGGCTTGCAGGTATTCGATGCCCAGCACCTGCTCACGCACGCCGCTGAGCGTGATGCGCTGCAGCAGCTTGGCGATGCGGGCGTCGGTGGGCACCAGCGTGAGCACCCAGGCATCCAGCTGGCCGGTGAGGGCGAGCTGGTAGCTGCGCTCCAGCGATGCGCGGTTGCCCGAGAGCGTGCTGCGGATGCTCTCCACGAACGCCGCCACCTCCGGCCGCTGGCCAAGCTGGATCGACATCCTGCGCCGATCGCGTTCCAGGCTGAGCGTGTCCTTGTCGAGCACCATGGTCTCGGGCTTGGGTGTGAGGGTGCGCTTTTCCAGCCGGTCGGGCGCGGTGTAGGTCATTTCGCCCGTGGCGACCACAGGCTTGTCGAGCAGCGCCAGGTGGCGCTTCTCGACAAACTTCGCCTGGCCCCCGGGGTTGCGGGCGAGCTCGGTCATGAGCTGGTCGATGTCGAAAGCCGCATGCGCCAGGGCGGTGAAGCCCAGCAGCAGGAGACCAGTGAAAAGGCGTCGGATCATGAGCGGTCCCAGAAATCGAAGAAATTGAACCAGTTGTAGGGCGCGCGGCGGCAGAACTCGCCGAGCCGGTCGGCGTAGGCCTGCATGGCTGCGGTCATCGCGGCGTCGCGCTCGCCTCGCTCCGTGGTCGAAAAATCGGCCAGCGGCTGAAAGTGCAGTTCGTAGCGGTTGCCACCGAGGTACAGGCCGGCCATGAAGAACACCGGCCGGCGCAGCATGGCCGCCATGCGCCAAGGTCCGACCGGAAAGCGCGCTGGCGCCCCCAGAAACAGGCATTCTGCCGTGGAGTCGTTCGCCAGCGAGCGATCGGCCAGCATGCCCACAAGACTGCCCGCCTCCAGCCGGTCGCGCGCCTTCAGCATGGAATCGGGATGGCCGAGTGCGACCACATCGTGCCGCGCTGCCGGGTTGATGGCGTGCAGGATGGCGTTGATCTTGCGCGCGTTCTCTTCGTACATGAGCATGGCCACCGGCGCCTGGGCGTGCGTGTGGCCCACGGCGCGCAACACCTCGAAGCTGCCCAGGTGTGCGCCCATCAGCAGCGCGCCGGGCTGGCGCTGCAGCGCCTCGCTCACCAGCTCGCCGCCGACGATGCGAATGTCGAACAGGTCGAAGCGGTCGTTGAGCAGGTACACGCGGTCGTGCACGGTGCTGGCGAAGCTGAACACGTGGCGGTAGCCATCGGCCCAGGTGGGTGTGCGGCCCAGCGCGCGTTCGAGGTAGGCGCGGCCATTGCGGCGGGCCTTCGGCGAAAACAGCACGAAATACAGGGCGATGCCGCGCAGCACGAGGCGGCCGACCGGGCGGCCCAGGCGCAACGAGATCCACACCATGAGGCGCAGCGCACCGAGGTGGCTACGCTCCTGCTCGCGCATCCATTCAGGCGTGGGCCCGTGGGTCATGGCGCGAGCGGCACCAGGTTGCCGCTGGCCACATCGCGGCCGTCGCAGATCACGCGAAAGCCAATGGCGCCGCGCGGCGTGACCTGCAAGGCGAAGCGCAGCACGGCGCCCGGCCCCACCGGCACGAAGAACTTGGCCTGCGCGACCTGCCACCCGGCGGTGGCCGGCACACCGTGCAGGCGCGCCGCCAACACCAGCGCCTGGTCGAGCAGCACGACGCCGGGCACGATGGGACGCGCCGGGAAGTGCCCGGCGAAGGCCGGGTGTTCGACCGGCACGACCCAGGTGAACTCAGCGCTGTCCATCACCCACCTGCTGGTCGTAGAGCGTCTGCAGCGCCTGCCGCGTGAGCTTGCCGGTGCTGTTGCGCGGCAGGGCTTCCACCAGCACGAGCGGGCGCGGAAGAAAGATGGCGTCCAGCCGGGGGCGCAGGCCGGCCATGAGGGTGCGCGCATCGAGCGTGGGGGCCACCACGAAAGCCACCAGGCGCATCACGGCCTCTTCACCTTCGGGCGCATCGGGCAGGAAGAAGGCCGCATCGATCACCCCGGGCAGGGCCCCGAGCTGGTGATTGAGGTAAGCCAGCGAGGTGCGCTTGCCAGCGATGTTGATGAGGTCGGCGTGGCGGCCGTGCAGCAGGAACCGGCCGTCGGCGCAGGTTTCGATGATGTCGCCCAGCGGAACGCGGCCTTCGACGTGGCCACCGCTGGCGTGGGTGGTGTCGCCTTCCTGCTCCAGCCGCACCGCCTGCATCGGCTGCCAGGCCGCGCCGTCCAGCGTGCGCCGGCTGGCCAGTGCCGACGACTCGGTGGAACCGTAAATTTCGTGCACCGGGGCACCGCAGCGCTCTTCGGTGCGGCGCGCGAGATCGAGGCTGAGCGGCGCCGTGGCCGACAGCACCAGATCGAGCGGCGGCACCGGCAGATTGGAGGCAAGCAACGTGGCGAGGTGAAAGGGCGTGGTGACCAGCATGCGCGGGCGCGGCGCGGCCTGCAGCGCGTCCACGATGTCCTGCGGGTAGAACGGCTTCCCGCTCGAGAACTGGCAGCCACCGTGCAGGGCGATGAGCAAGGTGGATTCGAAGCCGTAGCTGTGCTGCACCGGCACCGTGCCCACGATGGTCTGCGGTTGCTTGAGCAACCCAAGCGCCTCGGCTTCGGCCCGGCCATTGCGCACCAGCTTGCCCCAGGTCTTGCGGTGCGGCTGCGGCAGGCCCGTGGAGCCCGAGGTGAACAGGATGGCCACCAGGCGCTGATCGTCGATCTGCGGCATCTCGTGCACGACCGTGCGCGGCAGCGCGGCCAGATCGGGAAACCGGCAGCCCGGCAGACCGGGCACCGCATCGGGTTGTTCGCTGAGCCAGCAGGAGCCCTTGTAGTCGGCCGCCAGACGTTGCAGCGTCTCCGGCGACTGCGACGAAGGCTGCAGGCTGACCTTGCCCGCCAGCAGGCCGGCGGCAAACCCGACTGCGAAGTGGTAACGGTCTTCACACAGGTTGAGCAGCCAGCCGCCCGCAGGCAGGTGGTTCGCCAGCGCCTGCGCATCTTCGAGGAACTCGCGCACGCGCACGGGCCGCCAGGCACGCCAGGCCAGCACGTCGTCCAGTTGCCGGTCGCTGATCAGCGCGGAAGCCGCGCTCACTGGGGTACCTTCGCCCTGCGGGCTGCGGGGCGAGCTTGCCTGGGAACGGCCCGGCGCGGCGCTCATGCCGTGGGCGGCGGCGTGGTGCGCGCCGAGCGTTGCACCGATTCGCGCCGGTAGGCCTGCACGATGTCGGCGATGCCCGGGCGTTCGTGCGGTGGCAGCACGCACAGGCGCCACAGGTGCTCGACCAGAAACATCACGCCGAGCAGCGGGCCGGTGAGCAGGTTGGCGTGCACCGACCAGATGGCCGGAGGCGCGAAGATGAACAACAGGGTGGACACCAGCGCGTTGGCAAAGAAGAACACCGTCCAGGCCAGTGTGACGTTGCGCGTGTAGCGCACCTTGCGATCGGAGAGCTCGTGGCCGAAGATGCGCCGCGCCATGCGCGTGATCAGCGCGTCACCGGGGCCTAGCAGCGACCTCCCAAAGAACACGCCGAGCGCCACATGGATGCCCAGGTGCTGCAGGTAGTAGAGCAAGGGCACGTTGTGGCGCAACTTCGGCCAGAACCAGGCCAGCATCCCGAGCACGGCCAGCGCACCGACCACCCGCCAGGCCCACTGGGGCAGGCGCCACAACGCCATGAAGAGTGCGGCGATCACCGGCAGCACGGCCACCGCGGTGTTGAAATCGGCATTACCCCAACCCGCACTCCCCACATGCGCCGCCACCACCCAGGCCGCCATCAGCAGCAGCACGCCCAGGTTGCGCAGAAGCGTCATTGCGTGCGCTGGCTGGCGATGTGAGCCGCCAAGGCACGCGGCGAAGCAAAGATCTTCTCGTTGTCTTCGTTGTCCGACCGCATCTGGAAGCCATATCGCTTGGAGATGACGAGCGAGATTTCGAGCATGTCGATGGAATCGAGGCCCATGCCGTCGCCGTACAGCGGGCCGTCGGGTTCGACCTCGCCGGGTGCGATGTCCATGTTGAGGGCTTCGATGATCAGGGCCACGACCTCAGGCCAAAGGGCGTCGACGGCTTCAGGGGAAACAGGTTGGGTCATGGAAGTCATTCAGGTTCAAAAGAAGCGTCAACGCGGCGGAGCACGAAAGGCCAGCACGGCGTTGCTGCCGCCGAAGGCAAAGGAACTGGAAAGAGCGGCCTGCATGGGCACACCACGGCGACCCTCGAGCACGTGGTCGACGCCCTCGCAGGCCGGATCGATGCGGCCTGCCAGATGAGCGGTGGGTGGCACGGCCTGCTCGCGCAGCGCCAGCGCGGTCACCACGGCCTCGATGGCACCGGCGGCGCCGAGCAGGTGGCCGTGCATGGATTTTGTGGCGCTCACAGGCAGCCCGGGCGCCAGCTCGCCGAACACCTCGCGCAGGGCGGCGATTTCCACCGGGTCGCCCTCGGCCGTGGCGGTGCCATGCGCGTTGACGTAGTGAATGTCTGCCGGGGTGAGGCCACCGTCGGCGAGCGCGGAGCGCATGGCTCGAACCTGGCCTTCACGCTGCGGACGCACCAGGTGGCTGTGGTCACAACTGGTGCCATAGCCGATGATTTCTCCATGGATGCGGGCACCGCGCGCCACGGCGTGATCCCACGCCTCCAGCACCAGCGCCGCAGCGCCCTCGCCCAGCACCAGGCCGCTCCGGTCGGCGGCAAAGGGTCGGCAGGCGGTGGCCGAGGTGTCCGCACCGCCCGGCGCCATCACGCGCATGGCTTCCCAGGCGCGCACCACATGGTAGGTCTGGCACACGTCGGAGCCGCCGGCGAGCATCACATCGGCGTCGCCGCTGCGCACGCGCCGGAACGCCTCGCCGATGGCGATGCCGGAAGACGCACAGGCCGCTGTGTGGCTGGTGCTGATGCCGCCCAGCCCGAGCTGGATGGACACATGGGCGTTGACCGCGTTGTTCATGCCCTGTACGACCGAAAGCGGCGACAGACGTTCGCGGCCCTTTTGCCAGAAGTCTCGGCTGCCGCGTTCAAAGGCGGCCAGGCCCCCCAGCGCGGTGCCCCAGATGCAGCCCCAGTGCTCGCGGCTTTCGCCGCTGGCCTCTTCGGGCTGGCGCGGCAGCCCGGCATGTTCCCAGGCCAGATACGTTGCCGCCATGCCGAGCTGGGCAAAGCGCTCCATCGTGACGACCAGCGGCTTGCTCAGCGCGGCTTCGGCGTCGAAGCCCGGGCAGTTCACGAAAGGAATGGAAAGGGGACGCGGCAGGTCGTCGGTCAGGAGGTGGCGCGACGCCGACTCTCCAGCGACCAGACGCTCGAAGAAGTCGGTGATGTCGCCACCGTAGGGGCTGATCACCCCGAGGCCGGTGATCGCGACGCGGCGGGCCTGCATGGGTCAGCCGCTCTTTGCGGCGGTCAGCGTGTCAAGCGTGGCCTGCATGTCGGCCACGGTGCTGGGCAGCGGAAGGTCGGACGGGATCTGGATGCCCAGCCGGTCTTCTGCCTCGAACAGGAGTTCGGCCAGCATCAGCGAATCCACACCGAGATCGGCGAGCAGCGACGCCGGCTGCACCTGGTCCGGCTCGACGCCCAGGCGATCAACAAGAAAGGTGCGAATCAGATCGGCAGAGCTCATTTGATGGGTCCGAGTGGTGACCGGCAATTTGTAACCAGAGCAAAAGCCCGGGCATGTGAACGAATGCGGGGGGAATTCCCGGGAAGCAGCCGCCTTCTTGTTGTTGTGAGGCCTGTTGCCGGCACCACCCCGCGCGTGCTTCCAAGGGCTACGGATTATATTAGCCCCCCTCCACCGCCGATCGAGCCCCCGCACACCATGACACCCCCCCCCGATCGCGCCTGGCCCGGGCAGCTGCTGGCCCGATTCGTGACGCTCTGGTACCTCAAGGCGGTCGGCACCACCGTTTTCATGGTGCTGTTCTTCCAGGGCTATTTCTGGGTGCTGCACCATCCCACGCGCGAACCCTGGCCGGTACCGACCCTGGCCATCGACGACTGGGTGCCCTTCACGCCCGCCGGATTCGCCGCCTATGTGTCGCTCTGGGTCTACGTGTCGCTGCCTTCTGCCCTGCTGCCCAATTTTCGGGAGCTGCTGCGCTACGGCCTGTGGACGGCGGCGCTGTGCGCGTCCTGCCTGCTGGTGTTCTGGCTGCTTCCCACGCAGGCACCGGTGCCCGACATCGACTGGTCGCTGCACCCTCAGCTGGCCTTCATGAAGGGGCTGGACGCCTCGGGCAATGCCTGTCCTTCATTGCACGTGGCGTCGGCCGTGTACACCGCGTTCTGGTTGCGCCGCATTTTTTCCGAGGTGGGCGCACCCGCCACGCTGCATGTGCTGAGCGTGCTGCAATGCGTGGTGATTGTCTGGTCCACCATGGCGATCCGCCAGCACGTGTTCCTGGACGTGCTGGCCGGTGCGCTGGTGGGCTGTCTGTTTGCCTGGCTTTCGCTGCGACGCCCGGCGGCTGCCCGGGGCTTCATGCGCTGAACGAAAGACGCCAGTGCCGGCGCACCGTGGCCGGGTCTTCGTCGGGTGGTGCAGGGGGCAACAAGGCAAAGCCCAGCCTGGCCAGCAGTGCCTGGGAGGCGTCATTTTCCGCGTGCGTGTAGGCGTGCATCTCGCGCAGCTTCAACTGGCGATCGCCATAGTTCATCCAGGCCAGCGCGGCCTCGCGCATCAGGCCCTGGCCACGCGCTTCGGGCAGCAGCGCGTAACCCAGCTCCACGTCGGGTGAACCTTCCCTGACGAGCAAACCACACAGGCCCACCGGGCGCGGCTCGGGCGCCTTCAGGTCCATGGCGCACAGCCCGATGCCGAGCGCGGCGTACATGGCGATGGGGCCTTCGCGCAGGTAACGCAGGGCGTCCTCCAGCGAGTGCACCGACTTGTCGCCGATGTAGGCGAGCCAGTCGGCGTCGTTCACGAGCTTGAGGATGAAGGGCGCATCGGCCTCGGTGAGAGGTCGCAATCGCAACCGGGAGGTTTCCAGCGCCGGCGGCATGGCGGTTCAGCGTGCGCCGGCGCCGGCCCAGAATTCCGGCCGCGCGTACTCGTGCTTCAGAAAATCGATCCACAACCGCACCCGCAGCGCCAGGTGCTTGCGCTGCGGAAACAGCGCAAAAATGCCGTTGGGCGGCGCGGCGAAATCGTCGAGCACGCTCTCCAGCCGGCCAGCGGCAATGTCGGCCTCCACCTCCCAGGTGCTGCGCCAGGCAATGCCGTAGCCCGCGAGGCACCATTCGCGCAACACCTGGCCGTCGGTGCAGTCCAGCGGGCCACCGGGGCGCAAATGAACGATGGTCTTGTCGCCGCCATCGGTGGGCACGGCGAAGGCCCAGCCCCGGGTCTGCGAGGCGTCGCTGGACAGCGTGAGGCAGTCGAAACGCGCCAGATCGGCCGGTGTTTGCGGGCTTCCGTGCTGTCGCAGGTAGCGCGGCGTGGCCACGCACAGCCGGCGGTTGTCGGCCAGGCGTACGCTCACCAGCGATGAATCGGGCAGATCGCCCACGCGAACGGCGCAGTCGTAAGCCTCGCCGGCCACGTCCACCACGCGGTCGCTGAGGTTGAGCGAGATCGTCACCTCCGGGTGCAGTTCGCGAAAGCGCGGCACCAGCGGTGCCACATGCCGCCGCCCGAAGCCGGCTGGCGCGGTGATGCGCAGGTGGCCACTGGCCTTGACGCCACCAGCGCTCACGCTGGCCTCGGCGTTCGCCATGTCCACCAGCAGGCGCTGGCAGTCCTCCAGAAAGGCGCTGCCTTCATGGGTGAGGGTGATGCGGCGCGTGGTGCGCACCATGAGCTTCACGCCCAGCCGGGCCTCCAGGGCATCGAGCCGGCGTCCGATGATGGCCGGGGCCACGCCCTCGGCTTTGGCGGCCGCGGTCAGGCTGCCGCGCGTGGCCACGGCCACGAAGGTTTCGAGTTGTTTGAGTTTGTCCACCGGGGCAGATTACCCCACTCTGACGCACGGACGCATGACAGATCTGACAGGATTGATGACTTTTCAGTCTGCTTTGAGCACCGTGCGGCTGAGTTGGGCCGCCTGTTCGCTCGAATAGCCCAGAGAGGTCAGCAGTTCGTCGCTGTGTTCGCCGAGCCGGGGTGGGCTGCGGCGCACGCCCAGGCGTTCGCCGTCGAGCGCCAGCGGCAGCAGCACGGTCTGGGCGGTTTCGCCGGCGCGCTGGCCATCGGGCAGGGTGATGGGTGCGAGCCCGCCGGTGGCGCACAGGTGCGGGTCGTCCAGCAGCTCATGGGGTTTGGTGATGGGCGCAAAGGGCAGGCCGTGGCGTTCGAACAGCGCGGCCAGTTCGGCCGCCTTCTGCAGCGCAAGGCGTTCGCGCAGCAGGGGAATGAGCCAGTCTCGCGCGCGCACCCGGTTGTTGTTGCCCATCAGGCGCGCATCGGCTTTCAGGTCCTGGTAGCCGAAGGCTTCGCAGAAGATCGCCCACTGCGTGTCGCTCACCACAGCCAGAAAAATCTGTTCACCGCCGGCCACCTGAAACACGTCGTAGATGCCCCAGGACGAAATGCGGTCGGGCATGGGCGCGGCGGGCTGGCCGGTCACGGCAAACTGCATCATGTGCTGCGCGACGAGGAACACGTTGTTCTCGAACAGCGAGCTCTGCACCTCGCAGCCTTCGCCAGTTTTCTCGCGCGCGCTCAGAGCGGCCATGACGCCGATGGCGCCGAACAGGCCGCCCATGATGTCGTTCACCGACGAACCGGCACGCAGCGGATCGCCAGGACGCCCGGTCATGTAGGCCAGGCCGCCCATCATCTGCACCACTTCATCGAGCGCGGTGCGGTGGTCGTACGGCCCAGGCAGGAAACCCTTGTGGCTCACATGAATCAGGCGCGGGTTGAGTTTTTTCAGGCTCTCGTAGTCCAGCCCCAGCTTCTTCATGGTGCCGGGCTTGAAGTTCTCGCTGACCACATCGGCGGTGGCAATCAGCTTCAGCACGGCCTCCTGGCCTTCGGGCGACTGCAGGTCGAGCACCAGGCTTTTCTTGTTGCGGTTGAACAGCGGGTAAAAACCCGCGCCCGAGCCGAGCAGGCGGCGCGTGTTGTCGCCAGTGGGTGGCTCGACCTTGATGACCTCGGCACCCAGATCGGCCAGCACCATGCCGCAGGTGGGCCCCATGACCATGTGGGTGAATTCAACGACGCGCAGACCTTCAAAGGGGAGTTTTTTCATGGGTAGAAATTCTTGGGCAGACCGGCTTCAGGCGTCATGCCGTACACGGGCTCACCGGGCAGGCCAGCTTTGAGCGGCTCGCGCGCGGCGATGAGTCTGGAGATGTCGACGCCGGTGCGCACGCCCATGGCCTCGAACATGAAGACCAGGTCTTCGGTGACCACGTTGCCGGAAGCGCCGGGCGCATAGGGGCAGCCGCCCAGGCCGCCCAGCGAGGCATCAAACGTGCGCACGCCCACATCGAACGCCGCCAGGCAGTTGGCGAGGCCGAGGCCGCGCGTGTTGTGCATGTGGGCGGCGCCCGCGCGTTCGCCGAGCTCGGCGCGCAAGCGGGTGAACAGGCGGCGCACCTGCGCCGGGTTGGCCATGCCGGTGGTGTCGGACAGGCCCACTTCGTCGGCACCCGCATGCACGCAGGCCACGGCCAGCCGGATCACGTCGTCTTCAGCCACCGAGCCCTGCAGGGTGCAGCCGAACGCGGTGGACAGGCCGACCTCCATGGCCACATCGGGCGCCGTGTCCCGCCGCTGCGCGTGCACTTCGCGCAGTTCAACCAGCATCTGCTCGCGCGTCTTGCGCACGTTGGCCAGCGAATGCGCCTCGCTCGCCGACACCGGCAGGGTGATCTTGTGCACGCCGCCGGCCAGCGCAGCCTCGGCGCCGCGCCGGTTGGGTACCAGCGCCATCACGGTGAGGCCGTCGTGCCGCAGCGCATGGCGAACCACATCCGCCACATCCGCCATCTGCGGCAGCAGCTTGACCGGCACGAACGAGCCCACCTCGATCTCGCGCAGACCGGCCGCCACGAGCGCGTCGATCCAGCGCAGTTTGTCGGCTGTGGGCATGGTGGCCCGGACGGACTGGAGCCCATCGCGAGGACCGACTTCGCTGATGAGGACTTCGGGGGTGGGAGACATGAAAAGGAGTGGAAGGCTTGCGTTTCGTTAGACAGAACGATATTCTCTCTGATGAAAGAATGGCAGATCATCCCGACGCTGTCAACCTGAGCCGATCTCCATGCCCCGCAAAGCGCAGACCCCATCCGTTGCCGACGCGCACGCCGCCACGGGCGGCACCGCCGCGGTGGACCGCGCGCTCTCGCTGCTTGGCGCGTTCCGCCCGGGCGACGCAGCCCTGTCGCTGGCCGAGCTGGCCGAACGCACCCGGCTCTACAAGAGCACGGTGCTGCGCCTGCTCGCGTCGCTCGAACACGCGCACCTGCTGCAACGGCTGGACGATGGGCGCTATGCCCTCGGCGGCGAGGTGGCGCGGCTGCACGGCATTTACGCGGCGTCGTTTTCGCTCGATCGCGTGGTGATGCCCGTGCTTCGCCAGCTGGTGGCCGCTACCGGCGAAAGCGCCGCGTACCACGTGCGCCAGGGCCAGGCGCCCAACCAGACGCGCCTGTGCCTCTACCGCGTGGATTCACCGCACCCGGTGCGCGACCACATTCGCGCAGGCGATGTGCTGCCGTTGCACCAGGGCACGGGTGGGCGTGTGCTGTCGGCCTATGGCGCGGGAGACGACAGCCGTAAGGCCACCCAGGCCGAGAAGCGTCTGCACGCCCGCATTCGGGCCGATGGTTTCATGACCGCCGTGGGCGACCGCCTGGCGGAAGTGGCCGGCATCTCGGCGCCGGTGTTTCATGTGGACGGATCGATTGCGGCTTCGCTCACGCTGACCATGCCGGCGCATCGCTTTGACGAGCGGCATGTGACGCGGGTGCTGACGGCGGCACGTCAGTTGAGTGGTCGGGTGGGGTAGACGCTGCCTCAGCGTTGAGGCCAGTCGCCAGCTCGATGCGCGCTTGCGCCACGCTGGCAATGGGAAAGGGGCACTCGTCTGCCCAAAGCTCGGGGTGTCGTTCCAGCTCCGGCACACAACTTTGAAACTGCAGCCCCTCACGAGAGCCGCGCAGCACCCCGAAGATCATGTAGGTGAACATTGAATAGCCTCCTTGGCCCCTTCGCCGAAACTGACCGGGCGTTGTTTGAGCCTGCGTTCATGCTGCCACAGGCGCATGACAGCGGAAATGCAGTCTGGTCAGCGCTGGGCATATGACGTGAGATTCTTCTCGCGATCAGGCATCTGCTGAGGCCCGGCTCATTACCATCGCCGAAGTCACAGATCAGTCGCAAAAAAGCTCTTCAATGCGCGCCCAGGTGTGGAATACAGTCCATCCATGCACGAGCCTGCCGTTCCTGCCCTCGTCTTCTGTTCACTCATCCGCTGGAGCCCCCCATGACACAACGCACTGCCATCCACGGCCTTCAGGTCGCCACCGAACTGTTCGACTTCATCAACCAGCAGGTGCTGCCTGGCACGGGTGTGGAGCAGGAGAAATTCTGGAAGGGCTTTGACGCCATCGTGGCCGACCTGGCGCCCAAGAACGCCGCGCTGCTCGGCGAGCGCGACCGGCTGCAGGCCGAGCTGGACACCTGGCACGCGGCCAACCCGGGCCCGATTCGCGACATGGCGGGTTACCGCAAGTTTCTGGAGACCATCGGCTATCTGGTGCCAGAGCCGAAAAACGCCAAGGCCACGACCAAGAACGTGGACGACGAGCTGGCGGTGCAAGCTGGCCCGCAACTGGTGGTGCCGATCCTGAACGCACGCTATGCGCTCAACGCAGCGAATGCGCGCTGGGGCTCGTTGTACGACGCGCTGTACGGCACCGACGTGATCTCCGAAGACAAGGGCTGCGGCAAGGCCGGCCCCAAGGGCGGCTACAACCCCAAACGCGGCGCCAAAGTGATTGAATACGCGCGCCACGTGCTGGACCGCACCGCGCCACTGAAGAAGGGCTCACACGTGGGCTCCACGGGTTACCGCATCAACAAGGACGGTGATCTGGTGGTCGCACTCGCCGATGGCGGCACGAGCAAGCTGGCCGACAAGTCGCAACTGGTGGGCTACCAGGGCGAAGCGAAGAACCCGAGCGCCGTGCTGCTCCAGCACAACGGCCTGCACCTGGACATCCAGATCGATCGCAACACGCCCATCGGCAAGAGCGATGCGGCCGGCGTGAGTGACCTCGTGGTGGAAGCCGCGCTCTCCACCATCCTCGATCTGGAAGACTCGATTGCCGCCGTGGACGCCGAAGACAAGGTGCTGGCTTACCGCAACTGGCTGGGCATTCTGCAGGGCACGCTGACCGAATCGGTGAGCAAGGGTGGCAAGACCTTCACGCGCGGCCTGAATGCCGACCGCGAGTACACGGCGCCCAACGGCAAGAAGAACGCGGTGCGCCTGCACGGCCGCTCGCTCATGTTCCTGCGCAACGTCGGCCACCTCATGACCAACCCCGCGATCCTCTGGGGCGCCGAGGGCAAGGAAATTCCCGAAGGCATCATGGACGCGGTGGTCACCACCACCATCGCCCTGCACGACCTGAAGCGCTCGAAGAAGGATGCGATCCGCAACTCGCGCAAGGGCTCGGTCTACATCGTCAAGCCCAAGATGCACGGCCCGCGCGAGGTGGCATTTGCCGCCGAACTGTTCGGCCGCGTGGAACAGTTGCTCGGCCTCAAGGACAGCACGGTCAAGCTCGGCATCATGGACGAGGAACGCCGCACGTCGGTCAACCTCAAGGCCTGCATCGCCGCCGCCGCCAGCCGCGTGGCCTTCATCAACACCGGCTTCCTCGACCGCACCGGCGACGAGATGCACACCGCCATGCTGGCCGGCCCCATGGTGCGCAAGGGCGACATGAAGGCCAGCGCCTGGATCCAGAGCTACGAAAAGAACAACGTGATCGTGGGCCTGAGCTGCGGCCTGCGCGGCAAGGCGCAGATCGGCAAAGGCATGTGGGCCATGCCCGACCTCATGAAGGCCATGCTCGAACAGAAAATTGCCCACCCCAAAGCCGGCGCCAACACCGCGTGGGTGCCCAGCCCCACGGGCGCCACCTTGCACGCCCTGCACTACCACCAGGTGCTGGTGAGCGAGGTGCAGAAGGGCCTGGAGAAAGCAGCCGCTCAATCCGACCCGGTGCGCGATCGCGACAACCTGCTGACTGGCCTGCTCACCATTCCCGTGAGCAGCAACCCGAACTGGAGCGACGCCGAGAAGCAGCAGGAACTGGACAACAACGCGCAGGGCATCCTGGGCTATGTGGTGCGCTGGATCGACCAGGGCGTGGGCTGCTCCAAGGTGCCTGACATCCACAACGTCGGCCTGATGGAAGATCGCGCCACGCTGCGCATCTCCAGCCAGCACATGGCCAACTGGCTGCACCACGGCATCGTGACCGAAGCGCAGGTGATCAAGACCTTCGAGCGCATGGCCGCTGTGGTGGACCAGCAGAACGCCGGCGACCCGTTGTACAAGAAGATGGCCGGCAACTTCAAGACCAGCATGGCCTACCAGGCCGCACTGGACCTGGTGTTCAAGGGCAAGGCGCAGCCGAGCGGCTACACCGAGCCGCTGCTGCATGCCTGGCGGTTGAAGGTGAAGGCCGCGAGCTGATCAGCCTTCTACTCTTCAGCGCCCGCCGCAGCCAGTTCAACACAGCAGAACCGCAGGCCCGAATCGCAACTCGGCGCTCGCGCTCAGCTTGACGGCGAACGCCGTCGATCAGGGCTGCGTAGGCTTCGGGTGACAGGGTGGCGTAAAGGTTTTCCGGGTTCATGCTGCGCTCCTTCAAGGGGGTGGCTGCACTCTAGGCATCCAACCACCGAGCGGAAACGCCGCGCGGTTCACAACGGTTTTGCATCCCGTGCAAGGCAGAAGTCCCTACCATCGCACGCATGGACAACCTGGCCTTCGACGACCTGAAACTCTTCGCCCGTGTGGCGGCGCTGGGCAGCCTGTCTGCGGCGGCGCGCGAGCGTGATGTGCCGGTGAGTCAGGTGTCGCGCGCGCTCGTCCGCATCGAGAAAACCTCTGGCGTGCGCCTGGTGCACCGGTCCACGCACGGGCTGTCGCTCACCGCCGAAGGCGAAACCTTTCTGAGCTATTGCCAGCGCATCACCGGCGCGCTCGACGAGCTCCAGGGTGAGTTCGCGCAGCAGACGGGTGGCGCCAGCGGCCTGGTGCGCGTAGCGGCCAGCACCGTGATCGCGCAGTATTTTCTGCTGCCGAGCCTCGCTGAGCTGAACCGACGGCATCCTCTGCTGCGGGTGGATCTGGAGGTAAACGACCGGCTGACGGACCTGGTGCGCGATGGCGTCGACATGGCGATCCGCAGCGGATCGTCGTTGCCCGACACGCAGGTGGCGCGTGCCCTTGGTCACCTGGGCCGCGCCCTCTACGCAGCACCCGCTTACGCCGAACGCGCCGGCCTGCCACAACACCCTTCCGAGCTTCACCGGCACCGGCTCATCACCAACACCGCTGCCCCGCACCTCAACCAGTGGCCCTTCATTGTGGACGGGCACGCGTTGAAGTGGCCGGTGGAAGGCTACTGGCGCACCAACAGCACTGGCATGGCCGCGAGCATGGTGATGCAGGGCCTGGGCATCGGCCGGCTCGCCACGCTGGCGGCCGAACCCCTGGTGCGGCAAAGGCTGTTGGTGCCGGTGCTGGCCGATTTCGTGGATGACCAGCCCGTGCCTCTGTACGCCGTCACTTCCACGGCGCGCCAGCGGCTGCCCAAGATTCAGGCCTGCATCGATTTCTGGGTGGAGTGGATTGCGCAGGGACACCAGCCCTCGGTGACGACCCCATGACCGGGTCCCTGCACTACCTGATCTTCGACGCCAGCGACGACGGGGAAGGCACCGGCACCTGGGACGCCATGGCCAGCGTGCGCGCCGCACAGCTGCCCGAGGCAATGAAGGAGGTGCAGGCCGTGCTGGCCTGGGCCGAGGCCCACAGCCCCGGCCCGCGCGGCCCACTGGACGAAGGTGGTGCGTGGGACGCCGACCAGTTGATGCAGACCGAAGGCGACTGGACGACGATCACGCTGACGATCAGCGGGCCTTGGGAATGGGGTGAGGCGATGCTGGCGGCGTTGGCTTGAGCCCACCACTGACTCCAAGCATCCTTGCAAAACATGGAATTAAACTCCATAATTGCAAGGATGTTTGATCGCCAAGCCACTCCCCAGCTGCTCGAAGAACTGGCCCACATGCCCGCCGTGGCACTGTTGGGGCCAAGGCAGGTGGGCAAGACCACGCTTGCGCTGGAAGTCGCGCAACAGCGCCCAAGCCTCTATCTGGATCTGGAGTCGGAACGCGACCGTGCACGTCTGTCGGAGCCGGAGCTGTACCTGTCACAGCACCAGGACAAGCTCGTCATATTCGACGAAGTGCATCGCACACCCGCGTTGTTCCCAGTGCTGCGCGGCCTGATCGACCAGGCGAGACGCGATGGTCGGCGCCAGGGGCTCTACCTGCTGCTGGGCTCTGCGTCGCTCGACCTGCTGCAGCAATCGGGCGAGACGCTCGCAGGCCGTATCGCCTACCTGGAGCTGGGTCCTCTGACCACCATGGAAACCGGCGCAGAGGCCGCCGACGCGCTGTGGCTGCGTGGTGGCTTTCCGGACAGCTTCACCGCGGCCGACGACGCGCGCAGCCTGCGCTGGCGGCAAAACTTTATCCGCACCTACCTCGAGCGCGACATCCCGCAACTCGGACCACGCATCGCAGCAGAAACCTTGCGGCGCTTCTGGACCATGCTGGCCCATCAACAGGGCGGCCTGCTCAACGTAGCCCAGCTTGCGCGCAACCTCGGCGTAGACGCCAAGACCGCTCACAGCTACATCGATCTGCTGTGTGACCTGCTGCTGGTGCGCCGCCTGCAGCCCTGGCACGCCAATGTGGGAAAGCGCCTGGTCAAGTCGCCCAAGGTCTATGTGCGCGACAGCGGTCTGGTGCACGCGCTGCTGGACATCGGTTCCATGGAGGGGGTGCTGTCGCATCCAGTGGTGGGGGCCAGTTGGGAAGGCATGGTGGTGGAAAACCTGCTGACCTGCGCCGCGCCCGGCGTGCAAGGCCACTTCTACCGCACCAGTGGCGGAGCGGAGATCGACCTGCTGCTAAGCCAGCAGGACGGCACGCTGTGGGCGGTCGAAGTCAAACGCAGCCTGCGCCCCAAGGTGGAGCGCGGTTTCCATTCCGCCTGTGAAGACCTGAATCCGCAGCACAAAGTGGTGGTGTATCCGGGAAAGGAGATCTACCCGCTGGGACATGGCATAGAGGCGATGCCTCTTGGTGAACTTTGCCGACGTCTGTCAACAAGTCGATAGCCTGTTCATTTGCGCCCAGCGCCCAGCGCAGCGTCCCGCGCCTTCCACAGCCGCTCCTTCACATCCGGGTGCGACGATCCCATCAGCAGATTCAGCCCCGTGGCTTCCGTGCCGTGGATCTTGGCGAGCACGCTCACCATGGCCGCCGGATCACGACCCACCAGGCGCAGCAGCTCGATGCCGCGCACATCGGCGGCGTGTTCCTGCGCATGCAGTTCTTCGCGGGCCGCGCGGGCGGCGGGTGAGCGGGGGTTGAACATTTCCAGCGCCATGCGGTCGCGGGCGTCTTCGATGCGCAGGTCGGCTAGCCCCAGCCGCTCCAGATTTGTGCAGGCCTCCACCAGCGAATCCCGGCCTTCGATGTGGGCGAGTTCGTGGGCGATGACGGCCGCAATTTCGTCATCAGACAGCGCCTGCTTCTCGCTCCACATGGCGCTGGTGAGGATGACCAGGCCGTGGTCGGCGGCGTAGGCGTTGAGCTCGCGGTCTTCGTAGGCGAGCAGGTGGATGCTGGGGCCGGCGCGCAAGCGGGGCGAGGCGGCGATCAGGCTGGCCATGATGCGGTGCAGCTTCTGCGGCGCGGCGACCACGGGGTGCTGGTCCATCAGGTCGATGACCTGGGCCTCGTCGAGCACACGCAGTTCGTGGGCGCGGGCGGGGTCGTCCAGGCAGGCGCTGTGGGCCGCCAGCGGTGCCATCAGACACACCAGCAGCCGGCGCGAGGCGCAAAGGAAAAAACGAGCTATACCGTTCATACCGTTTCCTGAGCCCCGTTGTACGCCTCTGCGCGGCTCACCACCAGCCCTCGGGGTCTCGCAAGAGTCACCTGCGCGATGAACGGCAGTGGGCGGGTGCCCTGCGGCGCACGGGCCTGGCCCGCCTGTTGCTTCGTCTCCTCCATGACCCAGAATCCCCCCCACCAGGCCGCCGACGTCGCCCTGAGCAAACTCGACAGCGCGCTGCTCAACATACTGGTGAAAGACGGCCGTGCCTCGTTCGCCGACATCGCACGCCAGCTCGGCATTTCGCGTGCGCACGCCCGGGCCCGCGTGCAGACCCTGCAGGCCAACGGCGTGATCGAGCTGTTTGCGGCGGTGATCAACCCCGAGAAGCTGGGGCAGGTGAACTCGACGTTTCTCGATATCCAGGTGGCGCCAGCGGCCATCGAGCGCATCGCGCAGGAGCTGGCCGACTGCGCCGAGGTGGTGAGCCTCTACATCATGAGCGACCTCAAAAGCCTGCATGTGCACGCACTCACCGAGAGCCCCGAAACCTTCGAGGCCTTCGTGCGCCGCCACATCTTCAACCGCCCGGAGATCCTGTCGGTGGATTGCAAGACCCTGCTCACGCGGGTCAAGAACCGGCGCGGCGGCGCGCGCCTGTAGAACGCGCCCGGATTGGTGCGCGCGCACCGGCAGCGTGCGAAACGACCGTTTGTGCACCCGGTGTCCGCCAGAGGGCGGGCATGGTTTCCATGCGTGGCCCGTTCCCTCCTTTCACTTGACAAACGGCACCCCGATGGCGAATCACTGAACATTCGGCACGGGGCACCGGGTCGGCCAGCCCTCCGCACGTGCACCAAGTCGGAAGCCTTGCAGCCGAAGCGGCGGGAAATGCTGGCAAATCAAGGACTTGGCCGTGCGAAACGCATGGCATGGCGCTTGCGAAGAGGGGTGGATGTCGCTTTACAAACGGCAGCGTTTTTCCACCCAACCCGCCATCCACAGGAGTGCCGCCATGTCCCTGATCCGCCGCCAGTTCCTTTCACGCGCCGCCCTCGCCACGAGCGTGCTCGGTGCCCCCGCGCTCGCACAGGCCCAGTCGGCCACCAAATTCAACTGGAAGATGACGAGCGCCTACGGCAAGGGCTCGCCGTTCTATATGGACGGCCCGGGCAGCGCGACCGATCTCGCCAAACGCATCCGCGAGATGTCCGACGGGCGCCTGAACATCCAGGTGTTCGGCGCGGGCGAGCTCATTCCCGCTTTCGAGGGCTTCGATGCCGTGCGCGCGGGCACGGTGGAGATGAACCACGCCAACGCCTACTTCTGGACCGGCAAGACCGCCGCCGCGCAGTACTTCACCGCCGTGCCCTTCGGCATGAACTTCCAGGGCATGAACGGCTGGCTGTACGACGGCGGCGGCATCGACCTCTGGAACGAGGTCTACGCACCTTTCGGCATGGTGGCCCTGCCCTGCGGCAACACCGGCGTGCAGATGACGGGCTGGTTCAAGAAAGAGATCAAGACCGTGGCCGACCTGAAAGGACTGAAGATGCGCATCCCCGGCCTGGCCGGCAAGGTGTACGCCAACCTGGGTGTGGACGTGAAGGTGCTGCCGGGCGGCGAGATTTTCCCTGCGCTGGAGCGCGGCGTGATCGACGCGGCCGAGTTCGTGGGCCCGTTCCAGGACCGTCGCCTGGGCCTGCAGAAAGCCGCCAAGTATTACTACACCACCGGCTGGCACGAGTCGTCCACGGTGTCCGAACTGCTGATCAACAAGGCCGCGTGGGACAAGCTGCCCGCCGACCTGAAGGCCATCGTGACCAACGCCTCGGCAGCGTGCAACGTGATCAGCGAGGGCTGGTGCCAGAAGGCCAACTCCGAAGCGATGGAAGACCTGATCAAGAACCAGGGCGTGATCGCGCGGCCGCTGCCGGACGACGTGGTCAAGGCGCTGAAGGTGGAGACCGACAAGGTGCTGGCCGATGCCATCAAGGACCCGCTGACGAAGAAGGTGCACGACTCCTACTTCGCCTTCAAGGCCAAGTACGACCGATGGAGCGAGATCAGCGAAGAGGCCTACCACCTCAAGGTTCGCGGCTGAAGCGGAGCGCAGAAACATGCTGAAGGCACTGCGGCCGCTGGCCACGCTTGTTGAAGGGGCCATCGACCGCATCGGCGGGCTCACCGCCTGGATCGCGCTGGTGATGATCGGCCTCGTCGCCACCAATGTGATCCTGCGTTACAGCTTCAGTTTCGGATCGGTGTGGGCGCAGGAACTCGAGTGGCACCTGCTGGCCGCCCTGATCCTGCTGGGCATGGCCCACGCGCTGCAGCGCGGCGAGAACGTCCGCGTGGACCTGTTCTACACGCGCTACTCGCCCCGCACCAAGCGCGTGGTCGATGTGATCTCCGCGCTGCTGCTCATCACCGTGAGCTTGCTGTTCATCTGGCTCTCGCTGGGCTATGTGGAGCAGTCGCGCTCGATCAGCGAGGCATCGCCGGACCCCGGCGGCATTCCCCTGCGCTGGCTGGTGAAATCGCTCATTCCGCTGGGCTACGGCCTGCTGGTGCTGCAACAGCTCGCGCAGCTGGTGCGCCTGCTCGACGCACCGCTTGAAACGCCCGGGGAGTCGACCCATGTTTGAGATGTCGACCTACGCGGTCCTCATGCTGGTCGGTTTCTTCGCGATGCTGATGATCGGCATCCCGGTCGCCATCAGCCTGGCCGTCAGCGGTTTCGTGTTCGGCTGGCTGGGTTTTGGCGAGACGCTGTTCAACCTGATTCCCGCGCGCTTCTACGGCATTGTCAGTGGCTACCAGTGGATGGCGATTCCGCTGTTCGTCTTCATGGGGGTGATGCTGGAAAAATCGCGCCTGGCCGACGACCTGCTGGACGTGATGGGTCACATCGCCGGCGGGCTCAAGGGCGGCATGGCCATCGGCATCGTGCTGTTCGGCGTGCTCATGGGGGCCACCACTGGCATCGTGGGCGCGACCATCATCACGCTCGGGCTGCTCACGCTGCCCACCCTGATCCGGCGCGGTTACGACAAGAGCGTGGCCTGCGGCGTGATCTGCGCTTCCGGCACGCTGGGCCAGATCATTCCACCCAGCCTCATCCTGATCCTGCTCTCGGACATCATGCAGCTCTCGGTGGGCACGCTGTTCGCCGCCGCCGTGGGCCCGGGCATGCTGCTGGCGGGTGTGTACATCGTCTATCTGGTGATCATGGGCTGGCTGCGCCCGGGCACCATGCCGCCGATTCCCATCGCCGAGCGCGACGCGGTGTCGCGCCGCCAGCTCTGGGTGCGCTTCTTCAAGGTGCTGGTGCCGCCGGTGATGCTGGTGGTGGCCGTGCTGGGCTCCATTGTCGGCGGCATCGCCGCCCCCACGGAGGCCGCCAGCATGGGCGCGGTGGGCGCGGTGGTCATCACCGCGCTCTCGGGCCGCTTCACCTGGAAGACGCTGAAAGACACCGCGCTGGACACCAGCAAGATCACCGCCATCATGATGTTCATCCTCATGACCGCGCAGGTGTTCGCGCTCTCGTTCCGGGGCCTGCACGGCGAAGACCTGATCGCCGGGATGTTCGAGGCGTTGCCAGGCGGCGTGAACACCGCCATCTGGTTCATGATGCTCATCATCTTCGTGCTCGGCTTCTTCGTCGAGTGGATCGAGATCAGCTACATCGCGGTGCCGCTGTTCCTGCCCATCCTCATCAACCTCGGCGTGGACCCGGTGTGGCTGGCGATGCTGATCACGGTGAACCTGCAGTCGAGCTTCCTCACGCCGCCGTTTGGCTGGGCGCTGTTCTACCTCAAGGGCGTGGCGCCGCCCGAGGTGAACATCAAGGACATCTACAAGGGCGTGGTGCCTTTCATCGGCCTGCAGTTCGTCGCGCTCGTGCTGCTGTTCCAGTTCCCGCAGATCGCGCTCTGGCTGCCCAAGGCGATCGGCTGGTAGCACCATGGAGATCTTTCAACAGCACAGCACCGTCTGGCTGCTGGGCCTGGCGCTCGCCCTGCTCGCCACCGGGCTGGTGGCGGGCGTGCTGGCCGGCCTGCTCGGTGTGGGCGGTGGCATCGTCATCGTGCCGGTCCTCTACCACCTGTTCACGCTGCTGGGCATCGACGAATCGGTGCGCATGCATGTGACCGTGGGCACCTCGCTCGCCACCATCGTGCCCACTTCCATCATGTCCAGCCGAGCACACCGCCAACGCGGCAGCCTGGACATGTCGCTCATTCGCCGGCTGATGCCCTGGGTGGTCATCGGCGTGCTGGTGGGTTCGGTGGCCAGCCGCTTCCTCAGTGGCCTGTCGCTCACGGCCGTGTTCGCTTCGGTGGCGCTGGTGGTGGCCATCAACATGGCGTTCAAGCGCGACGGCTTTGCGCTGCGTGACGGCCTGCCCGGCACGCTGGGCACGGCCGCCATCGGCAGCGGCATCGGCGGCGTATCCACGCTGATGGGCATCGGCGGCGGCACGCTCAGTGTGCCGATTCTCAACGCCCTGCGCGTACCCATGCACACCGCGGTGGGCACCGGCGCCATGCTGGGCATGGTCATCAGCATTCCAGGCGCCGTGGCTTTTTTGCTCAACGGGCTCGACGTGCCGCTGCGCCCGCCCTTCAGCCTGGGCTATGTGAACCTGCTCGGCATGGCGATCATCGTGCCGGCCACCCTGCTCACCACCGGCTGGGGTGCGAAACTGGCGCACCGCATCGATGCCCGGCGTCTGCGGCAGGTGTTCGCGGCGTTCCTGGCGCTCACCGCCATCCGCATGTTCTACGGACTGCTCACATGAAGAAGAGACCCTCACCATGATCCATACCCTCAAAGCCCTGGGCGGCATGCTGGTTGCCCCGCATCACCTGGCCGCGCAGGCCGGGCGGGATGTGCTGCGCGACGGCGGCAACGCGGTGGAGGCCATGGTGGCAGCGGCGGCCGCGATTGCGGTGGTCTACCCGCACATGAACGCCATTGGCGGCGACGGCTTCTGGCTGATCCACGAACCCGGCAAGCCCATGGTGGCCATCGACGCCTGCGGCCCGGCCGCCGCGCTCGCCTCGCGCGATTTTTACGCCGGGCTCGATGCGATTCCCGCGCGCGGCCCCACCGCCGCGCTCACCGTGGCCGGCACCATTGGCGGCTGGGCGAAAGCGCTGGAGGTGGCAGCTCCGTGGGGCTCGGCCCTGCCACTTTCCCGCCTGCTGGCCGATGGCATCCGCCACGCCCACCATGGCGTGGTGGTGACCAACAGCCAGGCCCAGCTCACGCGCGACAAACTCGCCGGCCTGAAGGACGCGCCCGGTTTCGCACACACCTACCTGGTCAATGGTGCGCCTCCCGAGGCGGGCCACCTGCTGAAGCAAGCCGCGCTGGGCCAGACGCTGGCCACGCTGGCCGAGCGCGGGCTTGACGACTTCTACCGGGGCGAACTGGGCGCACGCATCGGTGCCGAGCTAGAACGCGTGGGAAGCCCGCTGCGCACCAGCGACCTCGCGGCGTACGCGGCGCAACTCGTCGAACCCCTCGCCGTGCAGCTGAAAGACAGCACCGTCTACAACCTGCCGCCGCCCACACAAGGCCTGGCGGCGCTCATGATCATTGGCCTGTTCGAGCGACTGGGCGTGACCGAGGGTGAAGGCTTTGCTCACCTGCACGGCCTGGTGGAAGCCACCAAGCGCGCTTTCCGGGTGCGCGAGCGCGTGGTGACCGATCGCAGCCGCCTGCCGGCCGATCCACAGTCCTTGCTGGAGGCCGCCGCACTCGATGCCCTGGCCGCACAGATCGATTCAAAGAAAGCCCTGCCCTGGCCCGACCCCGCCGCACCGGGCGACACGATCTGGATGGGTGCGATCGACGCGCAAGGCCGCGCGGTGAGTTTCATTCAGAGCGTGTACTGGGAGTTCGGCTCGGGCACCGTGCTGCAGGACACCGGCATCTGCTGGCAGAACCGCGGCACCAGTTTCTCGCTGGACCCGAAAGCGCTCAACAACCTGCAACCCGGGCTCAAACCCTTCCACACGCTCAACCCTTCGCTGGCGGTGTTCCACGACGGCCGCGTCATGCCCTTCGGCACCATGGGCGGCGAAGGCCAGCCGCAAACCCAGGCCGCCGTGTTCACGCGCTACGCCCGCTTCGGGCAGCCCCTGCAGCAAGCCGTGAGCGCGCCGCGCTGGCTGCTGGGCCGCACCTGGGGCGATGAGAGCACCACGCTCAAGCTGGAGAACCGCTTCGACCCCGCGCTGGTGGCCCAACTGCGCACAGCCGGCCATGTGGTGGATGTGCTGCCCGAGGCTTTCAGCGACACCATGGGCCACGCGGGAGCGCTGGTGAGGCACGCCAGCGGCGTGATCGAAGGCGCGGCCGATCCGCGCAGCGATGGGCTGGTGGCGGGCGTTTAACGGCCCTGAAACCGCGCCGCGCGCCGCTCCCTGAACGCCAGCACACCCTCGCGCGCGTCCTCACTCTGCGAGAGCCGCTGCTGCGTAGGCTCAAATTCGGCCGCCGCAGCCAGCGGCCCTTCTTCCACCGCCTTGCGCGCGTTCAGGCGCGTAGCCACCACGGCGAGCGGCGCCTGCAGCGCGATCTGGCCCGCGATGCGCAGGGCTTCGTCAAGCTCGCTGCCGGCGGGCACCACACGCTGCACAAAGTTCAGGCGCAGGGCCTCGGCGCTGTCGAACACATCGGCCGTGAGCAGGTGCAGCATCGCGTTGCCCAGGCCCGAGCGCTCGGCCATGCGCAGCGTGGCGCCGCCTGTGGCCATGATGCCGCGCTGCACTTCGAGCTGCGAGAAGCGGCCATCGTCCGCCGCCACCACGATGTCGGCCGCGAGCATGAGCTCGATGCCGATGGTGTAGGTGATGCCCTTGACCGCCACCACCACCGGCTTGTCGCGCCGCCGGTATCCGGCACGCCCCACGTCGGTCGGGTCGACGAGGCCTGGCGTGATGGCGCGCTCGCCGCGCTGCATCAGCGGTGCGAAGGCCGGCAGGTCGAGCCCGGCGGTGAAGTGATCGCCCATGGCGTGCAGCACGCCCACGCGCAGGGCCGGGTCGTCGTCCAGCTGCGTGTAAGCCTCAGCCAGCGCCTGCAGCATGGCGGGTGTGAAGCCGTTGCGCTTGGCTGGTCGGTCAATGCCCATCAGCAGAATTTGATCGCGCACCTCGGTGACGATGCGGCCTTCGGGGGGCGTGGTGGTGGTGTTCATGCCGCTACCATAACGCGTACCCACAGGCGCCCATGTCCCCCACTTTGCCTCTCAGCCCACCCGAAGGCGCGCCCCAGCGCCTGATGCTGATCGACGCCTTCAAGGCCGTGGCATCGCAGCTCATCGTGCTGCACCACCTGGCCTTTTACGGCCCCATGTCCGACTGGACGCACCGCGTGCTGCCCGACCTGGTGGCCTGGTTCAGCCAGGACGCGCGCATGGCGGTGCAGGTGTTCCTGGTGGTGGCGGGTTTCCTGGCGGCGCGCAGCCTGGCGCCCGCGGGCGCGCTGGCTCCCACGCAATCCCCCGGCCGTCTGCTGTGGCAGCGGTATGTGCGCATCGCCCTGCCCTACACGGCGGCGCTGGTCGTGGCGGTGGTGTGCACCGAGCTGGCCCGGCAGTGGATGGCGCACGACTCCTTGCCCGAGCGAGCGGAATTCTGGCAGTTCGTGTGGCATGCGCTGCTGCTGCACACCTTGCTGGATGTGGACTCGCTCTCGGCCGGCGTGTGGTACGTGGCGATCGACTTCCAGCTCTACGCCTTGCTGCTTGGCCTGCTGTGGATCTCGCGCGGCGTGCGTGGGCCCTGGCCACAGGTGCTGGTGGCGGTGGGGGTGCTGGTCTCGCTGTTTCATTTCAACCTCGATGCCGACTGGGACGCCTGGGCGCTGTATTTCTTCGGCGCCTACGGCATGGGCGTGCTCACCGGGTGGGCCACGCGCAACCCGGCCGCTTGGCGCGAGGGCCGCTGGCCCATGGCCGCGCTGCTGGCGCTGGTGTTCCTGGCCCTGGCGCTGGATTTTCGTGCGCGCATTGCGCTGGCGCTGGTGGTCAGCGCGGTGCTGGCGGCGGCGCAGTTGCACGGCTGGCTCACCACCTGGCCCCGCAGCCGCGCGGTGGGCTATCTGGGGCGCATTTCCTACTCGGTGTTTCTGCTCAATTTTCCGGTGGCGCTGGTGGTCAATGCGCTCTTCACGCGCTACGGCAGCGCCGACCCACTGGTGCAGACGCTGGGCGTGCTGCTGGCCTGGCTGGCCTGCAACCTGGCCGGTGCCGCCTTTCACCACGCGGTGGAGCAACCGCTCGGTCGCCTGGGCCGCGCGCGTCAAACACCGGTCAACGCGCCGGCGCCAGCACCGGCGCCAGTGCCGCCTGGCTCATCAACTCCGTGAACCACACGCGGTAACCTGCATCGCTCGGGTGCAGGCCGTCCACCGCATTCAGCCCGGGCTGCTGCACAAACGGATCGCTGGCCTTGTCCTTGTACAGGTTCACGTACACGGCGCCATGACGCTGCGTGGCTTCTCGCACCAGGCCGTGCAACGTGCTGGCGCGCGAACTCATGAACCACGAGACCGGCGGGTAGAAGAACGGCGCGTTGCCCACGTTGCCGGCCGGCATGAGGATCACGCGGTCGGCGCGCGCCTTCGCCAGTGTGAGCACGCGGTCGATGTCGGCGCCCACGGTGTCCATGTTGCGCAGGCGAATCACGTCGTTGCCGCCGGCCTGAATCAAGACCAGGTCGTAGCGATCGGCGCCACCGAGCTGGTTCGCCACGTCGTCGAATTTTGCGCCGTCGCGAGCGCGGTTGTCGATGCGCAGGCGCGGGTATTCGCGCGCCAGCAGGCCGGCCAGGCTGGTCTGCGGCGAACTCGCGCCGGTGCCCACGGCCGTGCTGTCGCCCACGATCAGCAGGCGCAGCGCCGGGCTGGCCGGGCTGTGCTGCAGCGGCTCGCTGCGCCGCGCCAGATCGCCCGCCTGGCCGATGCGCCACACCGTGCAGCCCGACACCGTGAGCAGCGCCAGCACCACGAGGCCGGCGAGCAGCAGGGTCCAGGGCCAGGAAGAAGGGGTGGTCATGGGGCGCAAACTAACATAGCCTTCAGCGTGCGCCTGCCCACGCCCGAAAAGCCCCCATGCCCACCACCCCGTCCGCCTTCGACCCCACGCGCTGCCCGCTCTGCGGCAACGACAACCGCTGCGCCATGGAAATCGAGCGCGAGACCGGCGAGGCCCAGCCCCCCTGCTGGTGCGTGAGCGCGAGCTTTCCGCCGGGCCTGCTGGACACCCTGCCCGAGGCCGCGCGTGGCCAGGCCTGCCTGTGCCCGGGCTGCGTGGCGGCGGCCGCACAGAAGGCCGGCGGTGGCTGAGGAGCGCGACAACTCCCTGCCCGCGCTGCAGGCGCGCCACGGGCCACGCTACCGCTGGCTGCTGCTGTTCGTGGTGATGGTGGGCACGGTTGCGTCCATCATGTCCTCGACCATCATCAACGTGGCCATCCCCGACCTGAGCCAGCACTTTGCGCTCGGGCAGGAGCGCGCGCAGTGGGTGTCTTCAGGCTTCATGGCGGCCATGACGGTTTCCATGCTCACCACGCCCTGGCTGCTCTCGCGCTACGGCTACCGCCGCACCTACATGGGCTGCATGTGGATGCTGCTGATCGGTGGCGTGGTGGGCGGCTTTGCCAACCACTACCCGCTGGTGCTGACCGCGCGCGTGGTCGAAGGCCTGGCGGCGGGCGTGGTGCAGCCGATTCCGGCCATCATCATCCTGCGCGCGTTCGAATCGAACGAGCAGGGCCGCGCCAGTGGCGTCTTCGGCATGGGCGTGGTGCTCGCACCCGCGCTCGGCCCCAGCATCGGCGGCCTGCTGGTAGACGGCTTCGGCTGGCGCTCGATCTTCTTCATGGTGGTGCCGTTCTGCATCGTTTCGCTGTGGCTGGCGCAGCGCTATGTGCCCACCTCCGCGCCGGGTGGCGTGGCGGCCAACCGCACCGGCGCCGCGCTGGACTGGCGCGGTCTGCTGCTGGCCACGGCCGGCACGCTGTGCCTGCTGAATGGCCTGGTGGAACTGCACGGCGGCACCGCGCTGGCTGCCGGCTCGCTGCTGGGTGCGGCGGCGGTGCTGCTGCTGGTGTTTGTGTGGCTGCAACGCCGCACGCTCAAGAAGCGCAGCCACGGCCACGGCATCGACCCACTGATGAACCTTTCGTTGTTCACCGACCGGCGCTTCGCCATGGGCAGCATCGTGGCCTTCATCTACGGCATCGCGCTGTTCGGCTCCACCTACCTGCTGCCGGTGTACATGCAGATGGGGCTGGGCCTTTCGCCCTCTTACGTGGGCACCATCCTGCTGCCGGCGGGCATCGTGCTCGCGCTGTGCATTGCGATGGTGGGCCGTCTGGCCGACCGGCAACCCACGCACCGTCTGGTGACCATCGGCCTGGTGCTGCTGACGGCGTCGTTCGCGCTCATGATCACCGTGAACCCGGAGCGCCCCACACAAGTGATTCCGCTGCTGGTGATCTGGGCGGTGCTCGGGCGCATCGGGCTCGGCTTCATATTGCCTTCGCTCAACATCGGCGCCATGCGCGGTCTGGACCGCATGCACATTCCGCAGGGCGCGAGCGTCATCAACTTCTTGCGCATGCTCGGCGGCGCCGCCGGCGTGAGCCTGTGCGGCATCGTGCTCGAATGGCGGTTGGCCGCGCATGGAGCGCAGCTCGAATCCGGGGCCACCGGCGCCGAACGCATGGACGCGTTCAACGAGACTTTTCTCATGCTGGCCGCGATTTGTGCGCTGGCGATCGTGGCGGCGCTCAAGCTGCGGGCAGCGCCTTCCACTGAAGGGGCAAAATAGCCTTCATGTGTCAGCTCCTTGGCCTCAACTGCGCCACCCCCACCGACGCTTCGTTCAGCTTCACCGGCTTCTGCCAGCGCGGGGGCAATACCGACCACCACGCCGATGGCTGGGGCATCGCCTTTTTCGAGGGCAAGGGCCTGCGCCTGTTCGTGGACCACGCGAGCGCCGCCAATTCGCCCATGGCGGAGTTCCTGCAGGGCTACCCGCTCAAGAGCCGCAACATCATTGCCCACGTGCGCAAGGCCACCATCGGTGAAGTGGCGCTGGAGAACGCGCACCCCTTCGTGCGCCAGCTCTGGGGACGGCAATGGGTGTTTGCCCACAACGGCGATCTGAAGGACTACCACCCGCCCCTTCACAGCCTGTTTCGCCCGGTGGGCACCACCGACAGCGAGCGAGCCTTCTGCTGGCTGATGCAGGAGCTGGCGAAATCGCACGCCAGCCTGCCCGATGTGAACGAGCTCACGCTGACGCTGCAGGAACTGCTGCCGCAAGTGCGCCGCTTCGGCACCTTCAACTTTCTGCTCTCCAACGGCGAAGCCCTGTGGGCGCACTGCAGCACCAGGCTGCACTGGCTGGTGCGCCAGCATCCCTTTGCGCAAGCCACGCTGATGGACCGCGACTGGACCGTGAACTTCGCCGACCTGAACCAGCCCGGCGACCGCGCCGCCGTGGTGGTGACCACGCCGCTCACCAGCAACGAGCAGTGGACCGCCTTCGAGCCCGACGAGCTCAAGGTGTTCGTGGACGGCCTGCCGCTGGCCTGAGCGGGTTTCTCGGGGATGTCCCGGGTGGCAATCGGATGCAAGTCAAGGCCTACTATCATGGCCCGCGCATGTGCCACCGAAGCGCCGCGCCCAAGCTCCCCCTCTCACCTCAGGAGACAACACCGTGCAAAGACGACACCTCATCGCAGGCGGCCTGGCCGCTGCCACCCTGCCCAGCTTCACGTTCGCACAGACGCTGGAAAAGCCCAAGGCCACCATTGCGGTGGGCGGCAAGAACCTGCTGTATTACCTGCCGCTCACCGTGGCCGAACAACTGGGCTATTTCAAGGCCGAAGGCCTGGACCTCACCATCGTGGACTTCGCCGGTGGCTCGCGCGCCCTGGCCGCGGTGGTGGGTGGCAGCGCCGATGTGGTGTCGGGCGCTTTCGAGCACACGGTGAACATGCAGTTCAAGGGTCAGCCCATGCGCGCCTTTGCGCTGCAGGGCCTGGCGCCGCAGATCGTGCTGGGCGTGAACCCCAAGACCATGCCGAACTTTAAGACCGTGGCCGACCTCAAGGGCAAGAAGATCGGCGTGACCGCGCCGGGCAGTTCCACCAACGTGATGGTGAACTTTGTGCTGGCCAAGGCGGGCCTGAAGCCCAGCGACGTGAGCATTGTGGGCGTGGGCGCGGGCAACGGTGCCGTGGCCGCCATGCGCGCGGGCCAGATCGACGCCATCAGCAACCTCGACCCCGTCATCACCCTGCTCACGCGCTCGGGCGACCTGAAGATCGTCACCGACACGCGCATCGTGAGCGAGGCCGAGAAGGTGTTCGGTGGCCCCATGCCCGCCGGCTGCCTGTATGCGCCGCAGCCCTTCCTGGACAAAAACCCCAACACCGCGCAAGCCATGGCCAACGCCATCGTGCGGGCCAACAAGTGGATTCAGGCCGCTGGCCCGGGCGACATCATCAAGGCCGTGCCCGAGAGCTACCTGCTGGGCGACCGCGCGGTTTACATCGACGCCTTCATGGCCGCCAAGGGCGCACTCTCCAAGGATGGCAGCTTCCCCGCCAAGGGCTCGGACACCGCCTACAAGGCGCTGGCCAGCGTGGACGCCGAAATTGCCAAGGCCAAGCTCGACCTGAACGCCGTGTACACCAACGCTTTCGTGCAGAAGGCCAACGCCAAGTACCCGAAGGGCTGAACACGTGAGTTCGACGAGCCCCGCGATCGACCTGCAGGGTGTTGCCTGCACATTCATCAGCAAGGACGACCCCGGTCAGCGCTACACCGCCGTGAGCAACGTGACGCTGACCGTGGGCGCGGGCGAGTTCGTGAGCGTGGTGGGCCCCACCGGCTGCGGCAAGAGCACGCTGCTGAACGTGTCCGCCGGCCTGCTGGCGCCCAGCACCGGCACGGTGAAGGTGTTCGGCGAAACGCTGAATGGCATCAACACCCGCGCCGGCTACATGTTTCAAACCGAGAGCCTCATGCCCTGGCGCACCGCGCTGGGCAACGTGATGGCGGGCTTGTCGTTCCGGGGCGTGGCCGAGGCCGAGGCGAAAGCGCAGGCCGAGGAATGGCTGCGCCGCGTGGGCCTGGGCGGTTTTGGCGACCGCTACCCGCACCAGATGAGCGGCGGCATGCGCAAGCGCGCCAGCCTGGCGCAGACGCTGGTGCTCGACCCCGACATCATCCTGATGGACGAGCCCTTCTCCGCACTCGACATCCAGACACGCCAGTTGATGGAGAACGAAGTGCTGGACCTGTGGGCCGCCAAGAAAAAGGCGGTGCTGTTCATCACGCACGACCTGGATGAAGCCATCGCCATGAGCGACCGCGTGATCATCCTGAGTGCCGGCCCGGCCAGCCACCCGATCGGTGAATTCATCATCGACATTCCGCGCCCGCGCGACGTGGCCGAGATCAAGACCACCCGGCGCTTCGTCGAACTGCACGCCGCCATCTGGTCCGTGATGCGGGAAGAAGTGCTCAAGGGTTACCAGCAGCAACTGCAGAAAGCGGCCTGAACGAGATGTGGAAGCTGATCAAACCGCAGCCCAGCACGCTGCGCCTGTGGCAAGTGGGCCTGCTGGTGGCGCTGATTGCGTTCTGGTACGTGATGACCACGCCGGGGCTCATCACGCCCTTCATGTTCGACAACGACCGCCAGGCCGCCTTCTTCTTCGGCGAACCGGTGCGCGTGGCGGAGCGCATCTGGACCTGGTTCGTCACCGACGCCGACATCTACCAGCACCTGGGCGTGACGCTCACGGAGACGCTGCTCGCCTTTGCCATTGGTGCCATCGGTGGCCTGCTGGGTGGCCTGTGGCTCGCGCTCAGCCCCATGGCGTCGGCGATTCTGGAGCCCTACATCAAGGCCATGAACTCCATGCCGCGCATCATCCTGGCGCCGATCTTCGCCGTGTGGTTCGGCCTGGGCATAGCGAGCAAGGTGGCGCTGGGCGTGACGCTGGTGTTCTTCATCGTGTTCTTCAACGTCTACCAGGGCGTGAAGGAAGTGAGCCCCGTGATTCTGGCCAACGCCCGCATGCTCGGCGCCAGCCAGCGCCAGCTGCTGCGCCATGTGTATCTGCCCAGCGCCACGAGCTGGGTCTTCAGCTCCCTGCACACCAGCGTGGGCCTGGCCTTTGTGGGCGCGGTGGTGGGCGAATACCTCGGCTCGAGCCAGGGTGTGGGCTACCTCATCCTGCAGGCCGAAGGCAGCTTCGACATCAACACCGTCATGGCCGGCATCGTGGTGCTCACGCTGTTTGCGCTGGTGCTCGATGCGGTGGTGGGCAAGATCGAGAAGCGGCTGATGAAGTGGCAACCGAAGGTCGGGGAGACCGAGAAGTTGTGAGGCTCGCCTGACGTTCAGGCGCGGTTCACGACACCCAGCGGTCTGGGTCCGGCTGTGGCGGAGGTGTGCTCTGCACAATGCGAAGCCGGTCGGTTGCAGCCAGCCGCTCCACGATCCAGGCACTCTCGCTCATGATCTCTTCAAACAGCAATCGAACGCGCAGCCGCGCCGCTCTCAACGCCGCAAGTTGCTTCGTCACCCTTTCGCGGTCGGTTGCAGAAAGGTCTGCAGACATGGCTCGGAATGCACGCTCGATGTCCGCCAGCTCAGCCTCGGCCTTCTGCCAGGCGTGAATGTTCGGTGGAATGTCCATGCCCTAGGTTGCATTGAGCACGGGCATGATGCTGTAGGACAACGGAGCGTCTGGGGGTCGAGGATTTTGGGTGGCGAGCGCTACGCTTTGTCCTACAAGGCCCGACGCGTTTTTCCTACGAAACCGCCACCGCAGCGGGCTGAAGATGTGGGCTCTCGAAACCACCTGGAGTCAACACCATGTACATGAAGACCCTGACTGCCGTCGCACTCTGCGCCGCATCCGCTTTTGCATCCGCACAGTCGATGACCAAAGCCGAATACGACGCGGCCAAAGAGCGCACGGAGATGAACTACAAGACTGCCAAGAAGTCTTGCGACGACCTGAAGGCCAACGCCAAGGACGTGTGCGAGGAAGAGGCCGAGGGCAAGGAAAAGGTGGAGAAGGCCGAGCTGGAGAACAAGTACAAGCCCACCGCCGACAATGCCCGCAAGGTCGAGGAAATCAAGGCGGACGCCGCCTACGACGTCGCCAAGGAAAAATGCGAAGACCAGAAGGGCGATGCCGAGAAGGTGTGCAAGGCCGATGCAAAGGCCACCCATGACCGCGCCATCAAGACCATCCGCGCCAAGACCTGACGCGCCCTCCCTCTTGAAAAACCGCCCCTCGGGGCGGTTTTTTCATGCCTGCAACACGGGTGTTCTGATGGCGTTGCAGGCTGGGGCAAAGGTGTCGCGCGCAAACATCTCCAGCGTGGTGGGCTGAACTTCGACCGGTGCAGCGGACACCGAAGCCAGTGGGGAAGTCGAGAGCCAGCGGGCCAGCGCTTCCAGCTGGTCGGCCGCATCGCTGGAAAAGCCCTGTGCCAGCAGCACGGCCTTCATTTCTTCTGCGGAAGTCTGCACATAGGGCATGCCGGGTTGGCCGATGGCCTCGCCCAGCACCGCCGCCACCTTTCGGGGTGTAGCGTGTTGTGGCGCGTGAAGAATCAGCACACCGTTTCGCTGGGGTTGCGTGAGCTCGCGCGCCGCCACTGCGGCGATGTCGCGCGTGGCCACCAGGGGAACGGTGGCGTCTGCCGTCTCCAGCCCGGGCAGCACACCCGCCGCCACGACCGGGTGCAACGCGGCCAGGTAGTTTTCCATGAACGACCCCGGCCTCAGGTGCAGCACCTCGCTCATGCCGGCCAGACGCTGCTCTTGCGCATGCAGGCCGGCGATGGGCCCGGTGCCTTCGGCCAGTTCGGCCCCCACGCTGGAGAGGTTGACCACACGGGGGACGCGCGCCTTGCGCAGCGCTTCTGCAATGGCCGACCCGACGCGGTCCTGCGCAGCGCGCATGTCGGGCTCCGAGTAGCAGGGTGGGGTCATGGTGTAGGCGGCGGTGGCGCCGGTGAACGCGCGCTCCAGGAACGCGGCGTCGCCGGGGTCGCCCACGGCGAGTTGCGCACCGGCCTTCTCAAGCGCGGTCAGCGCGTTTCGGTTGCGGCCGACGATGCGCACGTCGTGCCCTGCGCCGAGAAGCCGGTGTGCAAGCTGGGTGGTGATCTGGCCGCTGGAGCCGAGGAGAACGTACATGGTGAGTTCCTTCCGATGAAAGTGATGAGGTGCCCGCATCGTGCCCCTGTTCCCTGTTCGGAAAAACCACCTTTACGAAAATTGATTGTTCAGTGAAACTGGACAAATGAAACTGACCCACCTCGAAGCTTTTGTGGCTGTGTGCACCACCGGCAGCTTCACGCGCGCCGCCGAGCATCTGGCCATCACGAAATCGGCCGCGAGCCAGCATGTGGCCGCGCTGGAGCGCGAACTGGGCGTGCAGCTGTTGCACCGGTCCACGCGGCGGCAGACGCTCACCGAGAGCGGAGAAGCGCTGCTGGCAGACGCGCGCGCCCTGCTGGACCAGGCTCAGCGTGTGGCGGAGAAGACCCGTGGGCAGGCGGCCCAGTTGACCGGCGTGCTGCGCCTCACGTCTTCCGACATCACAGCAACCTGGGTGGCGCCGGTGATCGCGGAATACGTGCGGTTGCACCCGGGCATGCAGGTTGAATACCGCCCAAGCGACCATCTGGTGGATCTGGTGGCCGAGGGGATGGACCTGAGTGTGCGCGCCACTGGCCGGCGCGATTCCAGTCTGCGCGCGGCACCGCTGGCCACCTTCGATGTGTGGTGTGTGGCTTCGCCAGACTATGTGAAGGAACGTGGAATGCCGAAGCAGCTGGCGGGGCTGGCCTCGCATGCGTGGATAGCGTTCACGCCCATTCCGCAGCCTTGGCTGGTGCGCACGCGCGATGGCAAGCAGTCGGTGCAGCTGAAACGGTTTTTGAGCACATCAAGCACGGCCGGTGGGCGCGCACTGGCTCTTGCAGGAGCCGGTGTGTTTGGTGCGCCCAGCCTGGTGGTGGAACACGAAGTGGCCACGGGTCAACTGGTGCGGCTGTTGCCCAACGTGAAGCTGCCGCAGGTCTTTCTCTATGCGGCGTGGCCCGGCAAGCACGAACCGCCCATGAAAACCCGTGCGTTCATCGAACTGGCCAAGGCGCGCCTGCGCGCCGGGCCACGATGAACGATGGAAACGAGGTTCAGCGAAGGCCGAAGAAGCTCAGAATGAAACCCACGACGACGATCAGACCCACGATGTAAATGACGGTGTTCATGAAATGCTCCTGGTGATTTGCTGACGGTGTCATCGTAGGGGACGTGTTTGCTGGCACACGTCAGCCGCCGCGCCAGCTCTGTGTAGGACGGAGACGACGCCGCATCCCACTGGGCATGCTGATTGCCCCAATTCAGTCCTTATCGTTCAACCCGGCAGCAAGCCTGCCTGAAAGGAGCTTCCATGGACTCAATCTTCTCAACCGGCGCGCTCATTCCTGCCTGGATTCTGGGCGCGGGCCTGGTGGCGGGCGTGATTGCGCTGGTCCTCTCGCCGTCTCCGAATCACCGTCCCTGAACCACCTACCTGGCCATGGCCGCTGGCGCGGGCGGCATGGTGCCAGGTGGATCGAGCGGGTCCAGCAGACCCTTGGGCGGGTTTCTTTTCATCTCATCGGCCAGGGTCAGCTGTTCGGGGCTCATGCATTCATCGGCCACCCGAGCGCCCAGCTTCTGGCTCATGAGCATCGACTTGTTGCCCAGCTGCAGCCAGAGCGCGCCGCGCTTGGGGTCTTCCAGACGGATGGCGCCAGTGCGGCTTTCCACCGGGTGCATGTAGTAGCGGGCGTTGCGCACACTCTTGACCTGCACCAGAAAAAATCCCTGCCGTTTGGCGGGGGTTATCTCCACGGATGCGCCCAGCTCACAGGGAATGCTCCCCACGTAAACCCGCTGGGCCACGGCGAGATCCGCTTCCGTGAGCATCACGTCCGAATGCTCATCGATCGGCGTCATTTCTTCCACGGCTTTGGCCGCAGAGCGAGCCAGCGGTGCGCGTTTTGCCGCAGGCTTTGCTGCAGGCTTGGAAGCGGGTTTGGCGGTCGGCTGGGAGGCAGGCGCCTGTGCCACGGCGGCCATGGGGGCGAACGCCACGGCGCTGAGCGTGAAAACGAGGGGAAGGAAATTCATGAAACTACCTGGTTGGGCGAGCAACTCGCTGTCGAAAAACGGAACGGCGCCCAGTCTGCACCATCGACGCTGAAATAGTGTTTTCAGATGTTTCGGAGGGTCAAACTCCCGCGCCGCTCTTTGTCACCACGGCGTGCCTTCTGACACCGCACGACCAGGCGCTACCCATTCGAATTTTCCGGCCGGATCGAACAGGAGGTACCCATGTTGCTCGAGCAGGGCACGTGCGTGGATCGACCGTTGGGGATCCCAAAGGTCGTCTTCCTCCAGAAGCAGATCGCGCTCTGCCGGATCGATGGGGCACCAGTACTGCCAGTGCTCGTCCTGCACCAGCGATGCGTAGAACAGGAAGATGCCGCTGCAGGCCTTGCACCTGGCCAGTGACACCGTTTCATGGTCGTACGGCCCCGTCAGCCGTGTCATCTCTTCAAACGGCGTCTCTCGCACCGGCGCAGACGAGGGCTGACACACACAACGGGCTGCGGCGCTGTCTTCTGCAGCAGCGCTTTGGGTTCTTCTGAAGAGCGTAAATATCGACAAGGTGGTGCAGCGCCAGCGTGGATGCCGGTGGGCGACGGATTGTCGCCAGCGCAACCGACCCTGCATGAGAAGAGGTTCGCATGCGCAGTTTGTGGAAACGAACGTCCGTCCAGCGTGCACCACCCGGCGCGCTCAGAGCGCGCGAAAGAGCGGAAGGCCTCGATCGCATTGAACTAACCAATGCGCACCGCCCTCCACCCATGAATGATTCGCTACCTGCTGGCCCTACTCCTATTCGCCGCAGGCATCGCAATCTGGGCTGTGCACAGCGGCCGCATCGTGGTGCCACCGCACTGGAACCCGTGGGCCGCGCTGGATGTGGCCGAGCCACCGAACTGGCTCACCCGCTACAAGCTGGATCGCACCGCCGCCGACCCGGCGCTGTGCAGCGCTGCATTGGTCGGGTCGACGTTGAAACACACGCCCGCGCCCGACAACGACACGGGTGATGGCTGTGGCTGGGAGGATGCCGTTCGCGTGGACGATGCGCGCTTCACCCCGGCGTTCACGCTCACCTGCGGCGCGGCTTTGTCGCTGAAGATGTGGGAGCGGCATGCGCTGCAGCCCGCAGCGCAAACGCACTTTGGCCAGCCGGTGGCGCGTGTCGAGCACTTCGGCAGCTACGCGTGCCGCAATGTGCGTGGTGCGCGAGGCGAAGGCGAGCGGCGCAGCCAGCACGCCAGCGCCAATGCGTTCGACGTGGCGGGCTTCCGGCTGCGCGACGGGCGCCAGATCAGCCTGGTGAACCACTGGGAGGGCGAGGGGCCGGAAGCCGCTTTCCTGCGCAACGTGCGCGACGGCGCCTGCCAGTTTTTCAAGGGAACGCTGGGGCCAGACTACAACGCGGCGCACCGCGACCACTTTCACCTGGACCAGGGGCCCTACCGCATCTGCCGCTGACGCGGCGGCTCACCCCCGCCCCGCGCGCCGCTCCTCACGCAGCATGAACAGGTACAAGCCCTCTACCTTCTCGCGTGCCCACGGCGTCTTGCGCAGAAACCGCAGGCTGGACGCGATGCTGGGATCGAGGTTGAAGCAGCGCACCGGGATGCGCTCACCCAGCCCGTCCCAGCCGTAGTGATCAACCAGCGCCGCGACGATGGACTCCAGGGTCTTGCCGTGGAGCGGGTTGCGCGGTTGCTCGACCGGCGGCACGGCGTCGGTCATGCGAGCGCCTTCTCCAGCGCATCGACAAACATGGCCGGCACGTCGAAGCCGGTCTGCTGCTGAATCTCCTGGAAGCAGGTCGGGCTGGTCACGTTGATCTCGGTCACCTTGTCGCCGATCACGTCGAGCCCCACGAGCAGCAGACCGCGCTCGGCCAGCTTGGGGCCGATGGCTTTGGCAATCGCCCAGTCGCCCTCGGAGAGCGGCAAGGCCACGCCCTTGCCGCCAGCGGCCAGGTTGCCGCGGATTTCGTTGCCTTGCGGAATGCGCGCCAGGCAGAAAGGCGCGGCGACACCGCCAATCACGAGAAGGCGTTTGTCGCCGTCCACGATCTGCGGCAGGTAGCGCTGCACCATCACGCTGGTGCTGCCGCCCTGGTTCAGCGTCTCGATGATGGAGCCGAGGTTCATGCCATCCGCGCCCACGCGGAAGATGCCCATGCCACCCATGCCGTCGAGTGGCTTCAAGATGATGTCCTTGTGTTCGGCGTGGAAGGCGCGGATGGCGGCTGGCAGGCGCGTCACCAGCGTGGGCGGCGCGAAGGCGGCGAACTCCATGAGCGCGAGTTTTTCCGGGTGATCGCGCAGTGCGCGGGGGCTGTTGAACACGCGCGCGCCCTCGCGCTCGGCCTGTTCCAGCAGGTGGGTGGCGTAGAAGAATTCGCTGTCGAAGGGGGGGTCCTTGCGCATGAGCACGGCGTCGAAGCTGTGCAGCGGGTCGCGCACTTCTGCGGTGGTTTTGAACCAGGCGTGGGCATCGCCCGTGAGGGTCACATGCCGCACCAGCGCGGTAACCGGGTGGCCGCTTTGCCACTGCATCTGCTCGGGCTCGCAGGTGGCCAGCGCGTGGCCGCGCTTCTGCAGCTCGCGCATCATGGCGAAGGTGGTGTCCTTGTAAATCTTGAAGGACTCGAGCGGGTCGGCGACGATGAGGATCTTTTTCATTCGGATGGCTTCGAGGATTTGAGCCCGTACTGTTGCACAAACAGCGCAACCGCGCCGGCCACCACGCCCCAGAAGGCCGAGCCGATGCCGGCAATGACCACGCCGCTGAGCGTGACGAGAAAGGTGATGAGCGCGGCCTCGCGGTGCGCTTCGTCTTTCAGCGCGGCGTGCAGACCGCCACCGATGCTGCCCAGCAAGGCGATGCCGGCAATGGCCATGACGAGTTCACGCGGGAAGGCGATCAGCAGCCCGGTGATGGCGGCGCCGAACAGGCCGATGAGCACATACAAGGCGCCACACACCACGGCGGCGGTGTAGCGCTTGTCGCGGTCGGCGTGGGCCTCCGGGCCCATGCAGATGGCGGCGGTGATGGCGCTGAGGTTGAGCGCGAATGCGCCGAAGGGCGCGAGCACCAGGGTCGCCACGCCGCTCAGGGTGATGATGCGAGAGATCGGCATGTCGTAGCCCGCCGCGCGGATGGCCGCCACACCGGGCAAGTTCTGCGAAGCCATGGTGACCACGAACAGCGGCAGTGCCAGGCTGGTGAAGGCGGCCAGGCTGAAGGCAGGCAGGGTGAACACCGGCATGGCCAGCTCGAACGACACGGCCGCCGCATTGAACTGGCCATGCGCCACCACCCAGACCACGCCCACCAGCAGCGTGATGGGCACCGCATAACGCGGCAGCACGCGCCGGCCGAGCAGGTAGGCGAGCAGCATCAGCACCACCAGGGCGAGCTCGGTTTTCGCCGCGTCGAAAGCCTGCAGGCCGAAGCGCGCCAGCACACCGGCCAGCAGGGCGGCCGCAATGGCCATGGGTATGCGGTTCATCACGCGCTCGAACCAGCCGGTGGCGCCCACCAGCACGATCAGCGCGGCACTGATGAGGAAGGCACCCACCGCATCGGCCATGGTGAAACCACCCGCCAGCCCCGCCGTGGCCAGAACCGCCGCGCCCGGCGTGCTCCAGGCCACCATGACCGGCTGGCGCAGGATCAGCGAGGGAACCGCCGAGCACAGGCCCATGCCCAGCCCCAGCGCCCACATCCACGAAGTGATCTGCGCCGGGGTGGCGCCAAAAGCCTGCGCGGCCTGGAAGACGATGGCCACCGAACTGGTGAAGCCCACCAGCACGGCCACGAAACCGGCGGTGGCGGCGGAGAGGTTGACATCTCGAAAAAACGACATCGCGCGATTGTGCCCGGCGACGCGCCTTCCTTCAGATCTCGACTTTCGACCCCAGCTCGATCACCGCATTGCTCGGCAAGTTCAAGAATTCAGCCGCGCCGCTCGCGTTGTGGTGCATCTGCGCGAACAGCTTTTCCCGCCAGGGCGCCATGCCGCTGCCGATGGTGGGCACCACCACATCGCGGGAGAGGAAGTAGCTGGTGGTCATGGGGCCGACTTCGCAGCCGCGACCGCGCAAGGCTTCCAGTGCCTCGGGCAGATCCAGGTCGTTCTTGAAGCCGTAGTTCACCACCACCTGCCAGCAGTCGTGCCCCAGCGGCTCGATCTGCAGGCGTTTCTCCAGCCCGATCCACGGCACTTCGTGGCTGCGCACGGTCACAAACAGGTTCTGCTCGTGCAGCACCTTGTTGTGCTTGAGGTTGTGCAGCATGGCGTTGGGCACGGTGCCCAGTTCGGCGGTCAGAAACACGGCCGTGCCTTCCACCCGAACAGGCGGCGCAACGAACAAGGCATCGAGAAAACTGGCGAGTTCGATCGACTCGCTGTGCTGCTTCTCGGCCATGAGCGCGCGGCCGCGCTTCCAGGTCATCATGAGTGTGAACACCGCGCCACCAATCAGCAGCGGGAACCAACCGCCCGCGAAAAGCTTGAGCAGGTTGGAGCTGAAGAACGCCAGGTCGACCATGAAGAAGAAGCCAGTGGCGGCCAGGCACATCCACAGCGGGTACCTCCAGCTGTAGCGGATCACGTAGAACGTGAGCACCGTGGTGATGAGCATGTCCAGCGTGACCGCGATGCCGTAGGCGGCCGCGAGGTTGGTGGAGGACTTGAACATGACGACGGCGAGCACGATGGCAACGAACAGCCCCCAGTTCACGAACGGGATGTAGATCTGGCCGGTGTGCCGCACGCTGGTGTGCTGCACCTTGAGGCGCGGCAGATAGCCGAGCTGGATGGCTTGTTTGGTGACGCTGAATGCGCCGGTGATCAAGGCCTGCGAGGCGATCACCGTGGCCATGGTGGCCAGGATCACGAGCGGCAGCAGCATCCACTCGGGCGCCATGTTGAAGAACGGGTTCTTCACCGCCTCGGGCCGTGCCAGCAGCAGCGCGCCCTGGCCAAAATAATTCAGCGTGAGGCAAGGCATGACCACCAGGAACCACGCCAGGCGGATCGGCCGCTTGCCGAAGTGGCCCAGGTCGGCGTAGAGCGCTTCGGCGCCAGTGACGCACAGCACCACCGCGCCCAGAATGATGAAGGTGGTGCCGGGCTGTTCCCACATGAATCGCAGCGCGTGCAGCGGGCTGAGCGCGCCCAGGATTTCGGGGTGGTCGATGATCTGCACCACGCCGAGCACCGCGATGGTGAGGAACCAGACGAGGGTGATGGGGCCGAAGAAGCGGCCAATGCCGGTGGTGCCGCGTTTCTGCACCGCAAACAGGGCGAACAGCACCACCAGCGTGATGGGCACCACGTAGTGCTTGAAATGCGGCGAGATCACCTCCAGACCTTCCACCGCGGAAAGCACCGAGATGGCCGGCGTGATGACGCCATCGCCATAAAACAGCGCAGTGCCGAAGATGCCCACGGCCAGCAGGCCCTGGCGCAGCGCAGGGCGGTCTTTCACGGCGATGGAGGCGAGTGCCAGCATGGCAATAAGCCCGCCTTCGCCGTTGTTGTCGGCGCGCAGCACGAGCGAGACGTACTTGAGCGAGACGATGACGGTGAGCGTCCAGAACAGGATCGAGAGGATCCCGTAGACGTTGGCGTGGGTGAACGGCACGTGGCCAGAGCCAAACACCTCTTTGACGGCGTACAGCACGCTGGTGCCGATATCGCCATACACCACGCCAATGGCGCCCAGGGTGAGCGCAGCTAGTGACGACTTGGAAACTGACACAAAACAACCCCGGCCTGTCGGCACGGGGTTCGGTTGTCGGGGGAACGCGATTTTGCGCCCGGCCACCGGGCTTGTCTGTGGGCTCAGCGGTCTAAACCAGCGCGCTCACAGAAAATGTTGCGCTGCAGCAACTTACTCGTAAACCTCGGCGTCGGGGTCGGTGGCTTCCAGCTCGTAGCTGGCGGCCAGCATGGCCAGGCGGCCGATCACGCCATACATATAGAAGCGGTTCGGCACGCTGGCACCGGGCTTCACACCGGGTTGCGGCAGCTGCGCGCTCTGCTCGAAAGCCAGCGGCACATAGCTGGAACCGGGGGCGTTCAGGTTTTCGTCCACGCCACGGTCGGCATGCACGCGGTAGAAGCCGCCGACCACATACCGATCCATCATGTAGACGACCGGCTCGGCCACCGCGCTGTTGATGCGCTCGTTGGTCAGCACGCCTTCCTGAATGATGACCTCGTGCACTTCCTGGCCGCCCTTGGTCTCGGCCATGCGGGCCTTGGTCCTGGCGGAGAGGTTGTCGATGTCCTTGGCGTCGCGCACGGTCAGGATGCCCATGCCACCCGTGCCGTTGTCGGCCTTGACCACCACGAACGGCTTCTCGTTGATGCCGTATTCCTTGTACTTGCGGCGAATCTTGCCGAGCAGCGCATCGGTGTTGGTGCGCAGGCAATCCAGCCCGGCGTCGGTGTTGAAGTCGACCTGGCCGCACTGGTTGAACATGGGGTTGATGAGCCAGTGGTCCATGCCGAGCAGCTTGCCGAAGCGCTTGGACACTTCTTCGTAAGCCTTGAAGTGATGGCTCTTGCGCCGCGTGCCCCAGCCACCATGCAGCGGCGGCAGCAGGTACTGCTCGTGCAGGTCTTCCAGAATGCCGGGCACGCCGGCGCTCAGATCGTTGTTGAGCAGGATGGTGCAGGGGTCGAAGTTCTTCAGACCAAGGCGGCGCTTGCTGCGGATCAGCGGCTCCAGCACCACCTTTTCGCCACCGGGCAGCTCAATGGTGGTGGGCGCCTTGATGTCGTTGGAGATGGAACCCAGGCGCACATTGAGCCCGGCCATGTAGAAGATGCGCTGCAGCTGCGCCAGGTTGCTCAGGTAGAAGATGTCCTTGGTGTTCTCGGGCACCAGCAGCAGGTTCTTGGCCTCGGGGCAGATCTTCTCGATGGCGGCCATGGCCGCCTGCACCGCCAGCGGCAGCATTTCGGGCGTGAGGTGGTTCCAGCCACCGGGGTACAGATTGGTGTCGACCGGCGCCAGCTTGAAGCCGGCGTTTCGCACGTCCACCGAGCTGTAGAACGGCGGCGTGTGCTCCATCCACTCCAGCCGGAACCAGCGCTCGATCACCGGCGTGGACTCGAGGATTCGCTGCTCGAGCTCGTTGATGGGGCCAGTCAAGGCGGTGACGAGGTGCGGAACCATAGGAGGGTGGGGTACGACTGGTGGGGGAGGCAGTCAGTGTAATGGGGCCGGATGACGGCCATTTCAAGGCGGTCCGGAGCGCATTTCACCCACAATCAGGCCACCCCGGAGCCTTGAACATGACTTTTCTCGCCTTCATCACCGCGCTGGCCGCCTGGGCCAGCGTGCTGCGCCCACCCGAGAGCACCGGCCTGCGGGTGCTGCTGATGGTCGTGTTCCTGCTGCTGGGCGCCCTGTTCACCCTGGCCGGCGGTTTTGCCTGGTGGTGGGATGGAGGCATGCGGCCCACGCGGGCGAGTCCGTGGCCCATGATCTGGGGCCTGCTCGCCTTGGCATCTCAGGCTGGCAATCTGCTGCGTGCGGTGTTCGAGGGCGAGGGCGGCACCGAGTGGCCGGGCCGCCGCTGATCGTCAGCCCGGCGTGCCGAATCGGGCCGCTGATCGGGCCCGGGCCTTGGCCGCTTCCACGTCGCGGTTGCGCGGCTCGGCTGTGGTGCGCAGCGAGGCCATCAGCTCCCGCGCCGTCGCAGCCACCTGTTCCACCGCGCGGTCAAATGCAGCCTCGTTCGCCTGAGAAGGCACATTGAAGCCGCTCAACTTGCGCACGAACTGAAGCGAGGCATCGCGGATCTCCAGCTCGGTGGCAGGCGGCTCGAAGTTGAACAGGGTTTTGATGTTCCGGCACATGGCCAAGCTCCTCCAGATGTGAAGTCAGCCGCGCACTTCGCCCTCGCCCAGCACCACGTACTTCAGCGAAGTCAGGCCCTCCACGCCGACCGGCCCACGGGCGTGGAACTTGTCGGTGGAAATGCCGATTTCGGCGCCCAGGCCGAATTCAAAACCATCTGCGAAGCGGGTGCTCGCATTCACCATCACACTGGCCGAATCTACCTCGCGCAGGAAGCGCTGGGCGTGAATGTGGTCGGTGGTAAGGATGGCGTCGGTGTGGTGGCTGCTGTAGTGGTTGATGTGGCGAATCGCTTCGTCCACGTCCTCCACCACCTTGATGCTGATGACCGGTGCCAGGTATTCCTCGGACCAGTCCGCTTCGGTAGCGTCCTTCAGGTTGGCACCTGTCAGTCCCGCCAGCAGCGCGCGCGAGGCGGCGCACACCCGCATTTCCACGCCCTTGGCCGCATAAATGGCGCCGATCTTCGGCAGGAAATCAGCCGCCACACCGCGCGCCACCAGCAGGCTCTCGGTGGCGTTGCAAGGGCTGTACTTCTGCGTCTTGGCGTTGTCGGCCACCTTCACCGCCATGGCGATGTCGCAGGGGTCGTCCACGTAGGTGTGGCAGTTGCCGTCCAGGTGCTTGATGACCGGCACCTTGGCCTCGGCGCTGATGCGCTCGATGAGGCCCTTGCCACCGCGCGGGATGATCACGTCCACATACTGCGGCATGGTGATGAGCTGACCCACGGCGGCGCGGTCGGTGGTGGGCACGAGCTGCACCGCATCGGCCGGCAGGCCGGCATCGGTGAGCGCGCGTTGCACCAGCGCGGCCAGCGCGCGGTTGGATTCGATGGCTTCCGAGCCGCCGCGCAGGATGGCGGCGTTGCCGCTCTTGATGGACAGCGACGCGGCTTCGATGGTGACGTTGGGCCGGCTCTCGTAGACCATACCGAACACGCCGATGGGCACGCGCATCTGGCCCACGCGAATGCCGCTGGGCATCTGCTTCATGCCGGTGATGTCGCCAATGATGTCGGGCATGGCCGCGAGCTGCTCGCAGCCCTGCGCGCAGGTCTCGATGACCTTGGGCGTGAGCTTGAGGCGGTCGACCATGGGCTCACTCAGGCCATTGGCGCGGGCGCGCTCCAGATCTTTCGCGTTGTCCACCTGCAGGGCATCCACGTTTGCGCGCAGCAGGGCGGCCAGGCCGCGCAGCGCCGCCAGCTTGGTGGCCGCGCTGGCCTTGGCCATGAGCGCCGACGCCGCCTTGGCCTGCTGGCCGAGCGTGTGCATGAGTTCGGTGGTGTTGGTCGCGTTCATGCCGGGGATTTTCGCAGAGGTTCAGCGCGGGCGCTCAAAGCCGGCAGCGATCCAGGCCTGCGCGCTGTCCACCGTCAGCTTGAAGGTGGGCGGCACCGGCACGCGGGCCAGCTCGGCATCGAATTCGTCGTGCGCGCTCAGGGTGGCGGTGGCGCCCTCTTCGTCGGGCACGATGGCCATGACGACCCGGATGCGGCGGCCGTCCATCGTGACGGTGAGGTTCTTGTTCAGCTGCGCATGCAGCTGCTGCTCGGAACGCCGGATCACTTCCTTGGCGGTTTTCACCAGCGTGTTGAAGGCCGCCGTGTCCAGCGGCTTGGGGTTCTTCTTGTCGCGGCCCATGGTCCAGGGCCCCACCAGCGCCGGCTCGGTCGCGCCGTCCAGGTGCATGGCCACGGCCCAGCCGTCGTCGTCTTCGTTCTTGATGACGCGGGCGGTCCAGGGGCCATCGCTCCAGAGACGGTCTTCGTGAATGGGTTCTTGGGTGTCAGATGTCATGGGGGTCGAGGTTACAGGCAGAACGGCACCATTGCGATGTAATGACAGGTCATGACCTCGCTCACCGCACCCCTGCTCTACAGCTACCGTCGCTGCCCGTACGCCATGCGCGCGCGCATGGCGTTGCTGGCGGCGGGCATCGAATTCGACGCGCATGAAATTGTCTTGCGCGACAAGCCGGCGGCCATGCTTGCGCTGTCGCCCAAGGGCACGGTGCCCGTGCTTGCCCTCGCCGATGGCGGCGTGATCGATCAAAGCCTGGACATCATGCAATGGGCGTTCGGCGTGAACGACCCCGAAGGCCGGTGGCAGCGGTCGCAGACCACGGCCAACATCGAACTGCTCGGCGTTTGTGATGGCCGCTTCAAGCTCGACCTGGACCGCTACAAATACCCCGAGCGCTTCGACGAAACAGACCGGGCGCTGCACCGCGATGCGGCGGTGCAAGCCCTCCTGATCCCACTTGAAGCGCGGTTGCAAGTCTCGCCCCAGCTGGGCGGCGAAATCCCTTGCGCCACGGACATCGCCGTCTTCCCGTTCGTGCGCCAGTTCGCGGCGGTAGAGCCCGCCTGGTTTGGCGCACTGCCGTTGCCAGCCCTGAGGACCTGGCTTTCAGACTGGCTGTCTCAGCCTTTGTTTGAAGCGGCCATGACCCGTCTGCCCGCCGGCCAGGCCACGAGGTTTCCGCGCTTCAACGCAGCGGAATCGGCGTAGCGCGATCCACCGGCACGGCCGTCACCGAGTTCTGCGGCGAACCTTCAATCACCCGGTCGGAATACGTGAGGTAGACCAGCGTGTGGCGTTTTGCATCGACCATGCGCACGATGCGCAGCCGCTTGAAGATCAGGCTGGTGCGCTCGCTGAAGATTTCTTCCTGTTCCTTGACCGGTTTGGCGATGGCAATGGGGCCGACCTGCCGGCAGGCAATGGACGCTTCCGATTTGTCTTCGGCCAGGCCGAACGCGCCCTTGATGCCACCGGTCTTGGCGCGCGAGATGTAGCAGGTGACACCGGTCACACCCGGATCGTCGTAGGCCTCGACCACGATCTTGTGGTCCGGGCCGATGAACTTGAAGACGGTGTCGACGGAGCCGATTTCTTCCGCCACGACAGCAGAAGCGGCGAGCAACAGGAGGGCGGGGAGCACGAAGCGGCGCATGGTGGGCCTTTGTCAGAGTTGGTGAGAGTTTGCGAATGGTCGCACGGTAGCAGGGCGTCAACCCTTCGTCATGAAAGTGTCGCGTCGTCGTCATGGCAAGCGGACAAGCTGGGCAACTGGCCCGCGTCGCCCGCTGAGCGTGGCGCACGTCTTCTGACACCTACGAAAGCACCCCTTATGAAGCACACCTCTGCCCTGCTCGCCCTGGCCGCTGCCAGCGTGGGCTTTGCCGCCCAGGCCCAGACCGCCCACCCGGCCACGCTCGCCGGTCACGCCTTGCTGCCCGCGCAAACCGTGATTGCCGCGCCCAAGGACGCTCCGGCCGACCTGCAGGTCAGCGGCAAGTTCACCACCGGCAAACTGGTCGAGAAGATCGGCAGTGTCGAAGGCATGTCGGGTGGCCGCCCCACGGGCGTTTCGCTGCCGTTCAAAGGCCAGCCTGTTCAGGGCCACTCGGGCATCAAGAAAATGCCCGATGGCACGTTCTGGATCCTCACCGACAACGGCGCCGGCTCCAAGGCCAACTCGCCCGATTTCGGGCTCTACCTCAACCACTACAAGGTCGACTTCAAGAGCGGCCAGTTCACGCGCCTGAAAACCGTTTTCTTGCACGACCCGGACAAGAAGGTGCCCTTCCGCGTGGTGCACGAAGGCAGCAAGAAGCGCTACCTGACCGGCTCCGACTTCGACCTGGAAAGCTTTCAGTTTGCCGGTGGATCGATCTGGATCGGCGAAGAATTCGGCCCCTATCTCATCAAGGCCGGCATGAACGGCAAGGTGCAGGCCGTGTTCGAGACGCAGGTGGACGGCAAGGCGGTTCGCTCGCCCGACCACCCGGCCGTGACCACACCCGGCGCCCCGGGCGGCGAAGTGAAGTTCCAGGTGCGTCGCTCCAAGGGTTACGAGGGCATGGCCGCATCGAAAGACGGCAGCAAGCTCTATGCGCTGCTCGAAGGCGCGCTCTACGACGAGGCGACCAAGGGCGCCGAAGCCGTGGACGGCAAGCACTACCTGCGCGTGCTGGAGTTTGATGTGAAGACCGAACAATGGACGGGCCGCCACTGGAAATACGTGCTGGAAGCCAACCACCACGCCATTGGCGACTTCAACATGATCAGCCCGACCGAGGGCCTGATCATCGAGCGCGACAACGGCGAAGGCACGGCCGAGAAGGCCTGCCCGGAAGCCACCAAGCGCGCCGATTGTTTCCACGACCTCGCCAAATTCAAGCGCGTCTACAAGGTGGAGCTGAGCGAAGCCAACGTGGGCGGCCCGGTGCGCAAGATCGGCTACATCGACCTCATGAACATCAGCGACCCCAACAAGCTGGCCCGCAAGCCGCTGAACAACGGCGTGCTGACCTTCCCCTTCTTCACCATCGAGAACGTCGACATGGTCGATGAGCGGCACATCGTGGTGGGCAACGATAACAACCTGCCGTTCTCCAGCAGCCGCGAGCCCAACAAGGCCGATGACAACGAGCTGGTGCTGCTGGAAGTGGCCGACTTCCTGTCGGCCCGCTGAGCGTCAAGGCATTGCACCCGGCGGGGCCGCCCTCTCAGCGCGTCCCCGCCCCCACCAGCATCTCGCACGGCCCCACGAAACCATTTGCCGGTGTTTCAAAGCGGGCCAGCGCCTGCTCGATCTCTGCCCACGTTTCGGCGCGTTCGTCCTCGCTCAGGCCGGCCATCATCTGGTGCAGGGCACCAAAGGACTCGCGCTCGAAGCGCACACACTCGGCGGCCGTGGGCAGGCGAACGGGCGAATCGACCTTGCGCACCTCGACATCCCGGAAGCCGGCTTGCTCCAGCGCCTTCGCCAGCACGCCCTCGCCGCCCAGGGAGAACGGCCCGGGTTGTCCCGGCAACGGCGGCGGCAACTGCGCGCGCCGCCGGATGATGCCCACCGGCAAGGCAAAGAACGGATTGCGCTCGGCGGTGGAATACACCACGGCGGCGAAACGCCCGCCAGGCTTCAGCGCATGGCGAATGCCGGCCAGCGCGCGTTGCTGGTCCGGAAAATAGATCAGGCCCACCCGCGACACCGCGGCATCGAAGGAAGCGCCGGGCAGCAGGTCGTGGCGCTCGCCATCGAGCTCCATGGTCTCCACGTTCGCAAGCCCCGCCTGCTCGGCCGCCGCATTCGCATGGCGAAGAATCGTGGGCGAGATGTCGGTGGCCAGCACATGGCCGCGCGCACCCGCCCGGCGCGCCGCCACGAGGGTTTGCTCGCCGGCGCCGGCCGCCACATCGAGCACGCGCGAACCGGGGCCCACAGCCGCCATGTCCAGCATGGCCTCGGTGGCCGGGCCGAGCCAGCGGGCCAGCAAGGGCCCCCATCGGTTCCAGGCCTCGGCGGTGTTCTCCCACTGCGCACGCGTGGTCTGGCGAAACTTCTCGGCGTCAAAGACAGCCGGGGCGGCAGGGGCGGAAACAAGGGTCTCGGTCATGGCGTTGCTCCTTGGGTTTTGACCGGTGCGACATGCACGGTCGGTCGTCAAGGTAAGTGCGATGCGGGGTGCCCTCAAGTCCAGAATCTGGAGTAGGCGATCCGCCGGCACACGACTAGACTGGCCCGCATGATCGACTACATGCAGTTCTGTACGGTTGCTCGGGGCGCCGAGGTGCTGGGTGAACTGTGGACGCCGCTGGTGGTGCGCGAACTGCTGTGCGGCAGCCACCGCTTCAACGACATCCACCGCGGCGTGCCGCGCATGTCGGCCACGCTGCTGACGCAGCGCCTGCGCAAGCTGGAAGAAATCGGCGTGGTGGATCGGCGCCGTGTCGAGAAGAACTGGGAATACCACCTGACGCCCGCGGGCGAGGAGCTGCGGCCGATCGTGGTGGGCATCGGCCACTGGGGCGCGCGCTGGATCGGCAGCCGGCTGCGGCCCGAGCAGCTCGACGCGGGTTTTCTGATGTGGGACATCCGCCGCTTCGCGCACCTTGATGAGTTCCCCGACGGCGAACGCACCGTGGTGCACTTCCGCTTCAGCGATGGCCCCGCAACCGAACGGCTCTGGTGGCTGGTGGTGGAAAACCACGTGGCCGACCTGTGCCGCGACGACCCGGGCCACGATGTCAGCGTGCTGGTCGACTCCACCGTGCGCGCGCTCACCGAAATCTGGACTGGCGACAGCGCCCCGGAGCGCGAGATGCAGTCGGGGGACCTGAAGGTGCAGGGCGCGGGGCGCAATGGGCAGCGGCTCTGGCGCTGGCTCGGGCGCAGCGTGTTCGCGCCGACGCGCATGGCGCAGCAGCCGCGCTGAGCCGGCGGGGGTAGCATTGACACGTGTAGCTCACAGGCTACAATCGCGTGATGCGTATCGAGCAGACCGATGACTACCGCCGATGGATCAATGGCCTGCGAGACCCCATGGCGCGTGCCCGCATTCTGGTCCGTGTCGATCGACTGATTCATGGCAACCCAGGCGTGCACCGGAACCTCACCGACGGCGTGTCGGAACTGAAGATCGACGCTGGCCCCGGCTACCGGGTGTACTACATGCAGCGAGGCAACGTGCTGCTGCTGTTGCTGGTCGGTGGCGACAAGTCCACCCAGACCAAAGACATTGTCAAAGCCATCGCCCTGGCACAGGGCTACCAGGAGTGACCACCATGCCCAAGACCGCCACCACCAAGACCACCCCCTACGACGTGACCGAATACCTGCGCACGCCCGAGGACATGGCCGCTTACCTGGACGCCTGGCTCACCGACGCACCCGATGACGCGGCGGGCATTGCCCGTGCACTGGGTGATATCGCCCGCGCCAAAGGCATGACGCAGGTGGCCAAGGACGCAGGACTCAGCCGTGAAAGTCTCTATCGCGCGCTGAGCCCGGAGGGAAACCCGAGCTTTGCGACCGTGCTCAAGGTGGCGCGGGCTTTGGGGGTGAGGTTGCATGTGGAAGCGGCTTAAGGGTTCGTGCTTCGCCCGATTCTCAAGCAGGGGCGATGACCACATCCGCCATGGGCCGGGCAACGCAGGGCAGGCAATAGCCCTCCAACTTTTCCTCAGCGCTCAGGCCCGGCCACGGAATTTCGTAGCGCACCTGGCCCTGCAGCAAGCGAGCCAGGCACGTGCGACAGGTGCCGTTGCGACAGGACACCGGCCATGCCATTCCCGCCCGCGTCATCGCAGCGAACAAACTGGTCTCGCTGTCGGCTTCCACTTCAGCCGCCTGGCCATCAATCCGGATACGGAAGGTTTTCATGCGCGTTGGAAGCGGGATGCTGTGGCCTTAGACTTTTCGCATGACTCTGGAATATTGGAAGTATGACGCGGGCACCGACTCCGTCGCCGCCCTGGTGATTCCCGCCGCACTGAGCCGCGAGCGCACCTTCGACCTTGATGCAACCCTGCTGGTGCATGTGCTGCCGGAAGCCCGGGAGAGCTGGCTTGAACTGAACGTGGAGGTGGACGGCAAGCGTGTATGGGCTCGCCGCATACCGAGCCACAACCTTGGCGAGACCGACAGCCTTGAGTACCACTGCCGCCTGGCTATCAAGCCAGATGTCGATTGCCGCGTGCGCGCCAAGGCGAACTGCAAGGGCGCCCGGGTTGCTTCGCTGATTCTGGAAGCTCGGGAGACGGATTTTTGAGTGCGGCTGCGGCCTCCCCGCCCTCTCACTGCAAATGGCAACTACGCAGCGAGAGCCGCCATCCGCGCTCGCAAAAAGCGCCAAGGTTCTTTGCCATAAAGCTGCCATCCGAACGGCGGCGCTCTTGTTGAATCAACGTCAGGTTTTGGGGGCGCTGCCGACATGGGGGAGAGCTGGGATGGCAATCGCATCTTCCGCCGCTGCTTGTTCAGGTTGGGATGCTCGCAGTGATGAACGCGTAGTCCCCAGCCTCCGAGGCGTATCGGGCCTTGATCGAGGCGAAGTCGCCACTAAGTACATCCGCCTCCAACTTGGCTAGCCCGTCTTGAACTTCTGCAGCGTTGGCCAGATTGGCGAAAGAGCTGATGTTGGCGCGAACGGCCGGCTCCAGGTAGAGCTCGGGACGATGTTTGCCCGAATAAAGGAACATATCTTCAAGCTGGCTGGTAACGAAAAATGGTGTGACCTCAACCGACTTGAACCCTGCCTCGTTCAGCGCCGCTCGAATCTGGGACTTGGATGGCATCTTCTTGATGGAACGAGCCATCATTTCCGGGAAGTAGTGGCAAAGCCAGTAGTCGCGCATCTGCTCTGCCAGGCCTGTGAAGATGACGAACGCACCCGAGCGAAGCGTTCTGCGAACTTCGCAGAAGGGCGATCTCAATGATGAGAAGTGGTGGATGGCCAGTGTGCAGATGGCGCCATCAAACGCAGCATCTGGAAATGGAATGGCGTCGGCACTCGACTGCACCCAGGCAATGTTCCTCGATTTTTCCCGTGCTTGACGCAGCATGGTCTCGGAGACATCGATGGCGCTCCACTCCCCGCCCAAACTGCTGAGGGCAACGGTGTAATTGCCAGTCCCACATCCCAGATCGAGGTAGTTGCCAGCAGGCGTCAGGCGCAGCTCTTGAGCGAGTTTCTGTGCAATGGACGGATCAGCCCGCCGTGATCTCTCGTATGTGTTTCCGATGGTGTCGTAGAGCGCGAGCACCTTCCGGCTCAAATCTGTCAAATCATTGCTGCTACGTTCCAGCGCGGTTGGCTTCCCGACCATGGCTCTGCTCCAAACGGATGTGCAATGTGGAAGCTAAATCACGAGCATGAGGACAGCTGTCGACAGAGCGACAGAAAAATACTTGGGCAGCCCGGCCCGTTCCGTGCCTACGGCGGGTGTTCCCATCTTGGTGGGTAGCAGCTTGCAAGCTGGAAGCTAGACTTCAGCAATCGGCCAGAAGCGGACATTCCAATATGAACGTCATGCTCTTGTTAGAGACTAGGGGCGGGAAAAATGGTGACTATGGGAGGTGGCAGATTGAGGCGAATGCTCAAAGTCTTATTGGCACTTGCCAGTGCTTCACTCTTGACCGGTTGCAGCAAGACAGCAAATTGGGAAGAAGAGGCACCCCTAAATACGGGTGAGACCATTTGGGTTAAACGATCGCAGGACTATTCAATATCGGGGGACTCAGGGAACCCTATGGATTTAGGTTGGCATCCGATTGATGAGCACGCTATTGAATTCGATTGGGCAGGCAAGAAGTATCGATATTCGGGTGATGCTCGACCGATGCTTCTTGCTATTGATAATGACGTGAATCAGCCTGTGCTAGTGTCAATATTTAGCATGTCTGGATCGTATTACAAGGCCAACTATTTTCGTTGCAATAGAGCGTACTACGTCGCCTTCATCTATGACCCGGAAAAAGCAACATGGTCGCCGCAAGCCGGAGACGCGCCTTGGCTAAATCAGCTTAAAAGCAATCTGACCATTGATTTTCATGATAGTTTAAGACTACAGGGAAGAATCACTGCTATAGCAAGAGAGCAAAGTTGGTCATCGGATCCGAGGCGCAAATCATCGTATAAGGTGGATCTCCAAAAAACGAATCTTCGTGACCCCGGCATTCAGTGCCAACAATGACTAAACCGCAAGGAACGCCACCGGCCAGTAGCCGACGTTCGAGGCATTCGACACAACGACTCTAAGGAGGCACGTATGAATAACGCCCTGAAGTTTGTGATGTGGACAATGGTTGCCTTTTCGCCCACCATCATTATCTTTCTGGGTGCCGGCGTGGGTCTTATTGACGACGGGGAAAGTTTTGCCGCTTTGTCCACCGGAGTCGCGTTCATACAAGCCTTTTTCATAGTTCCATACGCCGTTTGGATTGGGGGGTATTTCAAACGGAACCCAGAAAAGTACACAGCACCCGGCTGGCTTCTGAGAATTCTGGACGTGCTCCCAATAGGATTCATCGTGTTTGTGATTTTGTACATCCGTTTCAATGGGGACTGATCGTCGAAGTTGCATCTGAGAGTTGCTGAAATCATCACGCCAAGCAAACGTCTGCAAAGTGCTCACTGGGCCTGAGCCAGCATGACAGTCATCGGCCAAGAACGGACGGAGAAACTGTGCCTACACATCTCTTAATTTTCTTCGCGTTGGTAGGTACACCAGTCCTCATCTACGGGCTAGGCGCACTGAATATCATCAGTTCGCGCACGCGAGATGTTGCAATTGGCACGTTGCTGGCCGCTCTTTCACTTGCCTTTCTTGCCGCATGGGTCATCTTCTTTCTTGATTCGGGTGTACTGCCAGGCAACCCCAAGCGAGGTCCTTTAGCAATCTACTCCAGTGAGCCCACTTTCATCAGGCTTCTATATGGGGCACTCTGGCTATTCCTCAACGGGATGGGCTTTGTGGCGGCTTGCCGCATGGTGAGGTCTGCATATCGGCGTCGTTCTTGAGAGCAGTTGGACAGGCTACTTGGGGGGTTACGCAGGTCAGCTTAGGGCCCTGAGCGGACTGACGCCTTAGGACCTTACCTCGACTGGTCTTTCAGTACCCGCAGCGCAACGTAAGCCACGCAAGCGCCGAGGGCCGACCAAAGCAGGTGGTATGCAACATGGCCGGCAGGCTCACCAAGTGCTGTCTTCAAGACTTGCGCCAGACCGTTGCGGAGCGACGAGATGGTTGGCGACGGCGGTGCCAATGTGGCGGCCGCCCATGCGCTGAGCAGACTCACACCAGCTCCCACAACGAAAAAGAACCAAGCAGCAATCTTCGCTTCGCGCACGATGCTCCCTCCTCAAATGTCCAGTTCTGGCCGATCGACGACGCTGTCTATTACTGCCGATATTTTTTGGGGATAGGATGAGTTCGGCAGTCGAATGGGCCGTCTGATCCACTTCCGCGAATGCGAGTCTGAAAGAACTGACGCTTCGAGCTGGCTTGAAGTAGGCCCTGAACAGTAGCGGCATCAATTTCGCAGTAGTGGTAGTTCGTGGTCTTGAGCTGAATGACCATGTATCGCTCGGCTTTGTCGTAGCAAATTCGAGAAACGTCACTGCTCTCCCTGACGTCTGAACAGGCGAAAGCGTCCAGCACCACTGCACCGTGATACTTGACTTGGACGGTTTCCGCTGCAGCAACTTGGCAAAAAACGACAAGCGCAGAAAGAGCTAAGAATCTCAAGAGGGCCTCCCATGCCGTCAATCAGGTCGAGCACACCGCATAGTTTGCATCTCACACGGTGAGCGTGATCGTAGCTGGCTCCACCGCTGCGAGGAAGAACATCTTGGGTAGGCACGGCCATGATCTGTACGCGCTACACATGAGCATCCAGACCGTCTGAACTACGCCAAGTGCTGACCTTCAATCCGTGTGATTGCACCGGGCTGATTACCGCAAACTGAGGAGATAGTGCGGCGGTGACCGCGTCGTGAATGTCGTCAATCGTTGCACATCTGTCTCTTGCCCATTGGTGGGCCCAATGAGAGCTGTCTGTGCACTCTCTTTACGAGACGGTGGATCGTTCGCCCACTCGATGCTTACTTGGTGCTCGCTGCGCGCAGCTGTGCAAGGCGATCAGCTGAGGCCCGAATCTGCCGGGCCAGCTCAGCCGAACGCGCGGGGTTCGCGGGCAACGGCTGCCCCTTGACAATGTCGGATTCCATCGCCAGCGTTTCCTGAAAAGCGCGCGAAATGTTCAGTAGCTCGCGTCCCAGTTCGCCAGTCCGGCCGGGCAGGTACGGCACAGTGGTCTCCATGCGGCCCACGAGCTCTGCGAAGCGTGGCGCATGTATCTTGCGCGAGGCCTCATCGGCTTGAAGCTGGGTTATGCGCCCCGCCTTCACTTCCTCGGCTTCCTGGCGCAACGCCAACATCGCTGCGTCAAACTCGCTCGCCATAGCGGGAAAGTCGTTCATGGCCCGCACTTGCGCGCCCACGTTAACGACTGCGGGCGCGGTCTGGCCTACGCCCCAAAACAGCATAAGCGCCGAGCCAACCACCACTAGGGCCGAGCGTGACAGGCGCAGCTTCTGGTAGCGGTCGAGGTCGAAGCGCTCGGGCAAAGCCCAGGCCACTAAGGCGCCCGCGACTAAGCCACCTACATGCGCGCCGTTGTCGATGTTCGCCTGCGCCAAGCCCATCAGCAGCGAGTAGCCCAAAAAAGGGAGCATGCCGCTGATCAGGGGACGGCTGAAGTGTTTCGGCAGGGCGTGGCGGTGCTGGTACACGCCCACGATCAGTGCGCCTGCGATACCGAACACCGCGCCTGAGGCGCCAACCGAGACCTTGGTCTGCGCCGAGAACTGGAGGCTTGCTACGCTGCCGGCCAGGCCGGACACGAGGTAGATCAGCAGGAACTGCGTGTGCCCGTAGATGCGTTCAAGCAGCGCCCCGATGCTGTAGAGGCCAAGCATGTTGAAGGCTAGGTGTATCAGTCCAGCATGCAGGAAGGTGGCCGTAAGCAGCCGCCACCATTCGCCAGCCTGCACAGCCGAAGTGGCGTTGCCGCCCCAGGCGTAAAGCAGAGCAGGGTCACCGCGCAGGGCTGACGCGCCGAGCGCCACCATCGCCATCCAGACTAGGACATTGATGCCAAGCAGGCTCCAGGTGACCCAGGTGCGTGGAGCCAGGGCCTCAAGGCGCTCCTGCCATTCGCGAGCCTCTCGCAGTGGATTGGCTTCAGCCCGGGCGGCGGTGGGGGGGCCGTCGAGCAGGGCCATGCCGGTGGGGCGCAGGCGCGAGGCGATGGCGTCGAGAAGCGCTTCCTGGTTGGGAGTGGAGAGCGCGTGCAGTCCGGCCAACGGGCGTGATGGATTGCGCCCGTGGATGAAGTCGCGGCGATCGGGTAAGCCTAGGTGCGCACGCAGCCTGAGTTGCAGCATCTGAGCGCCGTTGGCGTTGCTTACTTCGGCGCTGTCAATGTCGGCCCATCGAAAGCGCTTGGTATCGCCAAGAAAGTAAGGCGACTCAATGACATCCGGGGTGAGAGTGAAGACCGGGCTGCCTTGCTTTGGAAGCTTGCGCATCACCAAGCCTTCGAAAGCCAGAACCACCAGCAAAAACACCCCCAGCACCACGGCTAAGGGGCCCATTCCGCCTCCGCTCTGCAGCCCGGGCGCCAAGCCGATGGGAATCCCAATGGTTAGGCTGCCATATAGCCACCAGCGCAGGCGCCTGGGTTGTTTGAGATCTGCAGAAAACGTGAGCGGTGGGTCGAACGGGCTGGATGTCATCGCCCCTCCCTGGGTGTGTGATGAAAGGTTGGGCGGCAATTTAACGCGCTGGCACTCGACGCGCGGCTTTCTCAGCCCCGACCAGTTCGACCAAGCTTAACAAGCTTAGGCTGATGGTCTCTGGAAGAAGATTGCAAGTAAGAGGCCGTCGGCGCAGATAAGTGTCTGGATGAGAGGTCCGGGAGATCCTGACCTCATGAGCTTGGCGACGGGGCTCCACCAGTTCCTAGACAGGAAGGACGTGACCGTGTTCCAGGAAGCCGTGCCTTCTCATGGGGGAGAGGCTTGGATACAGCGAGAAGCACAAAGTCGAGTGGAACTACCTGAACAATGGGACCCATGAAGAGGACCGGGCTGAAGAGTTTGATGCCGCGATCGTTCGGCGCATGCTCGAAACCGTCATCAAGCTCGACGAGGCGATTGAGGCTCCGCAGTCCTGATACTGGTCATCTGGACCCCTGACATGCTTTCCGGGCGACCCGCCCGGCGGCAAGCGGTCGATGGTCGGCGGATACTGGAGGGGAGCAGACGCGTTAGCGCTGGCCGCAGGATCAGCCCGAATGCCCGCTATTGCCGCCGACAGCAGGCTCTCGACATGAAGACCTGACGGACAGCAATCGCTGCACAGTCGACCTCTGGCCATTAGACGACCGCTGCAGACTGAAAGCAGCCGATGGGATGTTTCGAAAGCGGAGGTTCAACGTAGAGTCAGGCTTCACTCGCACGGCCACGCAGTCTGACGAACCGGAGATAGAGCGCAGCCAGTAGTCCTGCGGGAAGTGCTGCGTACGCAAAGGTGAACATCGCGAACTTGAGAGCGGCCATGGAAGAGTAGGCAATGGCCAGCATGGCTGGAAAGCGGGCTGGATCCGAGAGCATGACGAAAGAGATCGCGTTTTCTACTGCGTCGGCGAGCGGGGCGATCGTGGAGAGCGCCGCAGCTAAGACCATGTACTTCCGCGCCTTCGAACCTTCCGAGCAAGCCCGTGAGACGGCAAGCAGCGCTGAGGTGTGCAGTATCAAGACCGAGCCGATGAAGAGGAAGTCAACGAGCTGCGTGTAGACATACTGGTCAAGGGTGCGATTTGCTATCAGGAATGCGTACCAATCCTTGATCTTCTCGTGGTCGAATGACAACTGCGCCGTCCAGTACGGAACGGGGAACTTCGATGCGGAGTACGCGGCGTTCAGCAGGCCGGAGGCCCAGAGATTGAGCGCCAGTCCCGTAAGTGCCAAGACGACAAGTTGACGATTTGATGCGAGCGCCTGATAGCGGTCGAATGCCTTGAACATTGCTTCATCTCCTGGAGGTTGATACAGCAAATGATCTCAACGCAGTCTTTTCTCCGCTTCTCACCCAGGTCGCGATTTGTATCGATTCATGTCACAGCTCTTGAATGCGCGGTGCACGTGCAGCCCAGTGCTTGAACTGAGGGGCGACCAACTGGCGCAGCCAGTTGAGCATCCTCTCGATAGCCGGGTTGTGCGGACGACCTGCTGCTGGTCGGGCCTGATGGGCGACAGGTGCGCCTGGTGCGCAACTTCAAACGTGATCAAACCCTCTACGACTGGACGCGCTACATCGCTCATTGAGCGAAAGCCCGGTGCGCTGCACCAAGACGACCACCGCCTTGCTTGATCGACTCAAGTACTACTGCCACATCGTGGAGACGGGCAATGAGAGCTGTTGCTTCATGCATTCCTGTGCCGCTGGAGCAGCAGCACCAGAGAATCCATCAAACCAGTGGCTCAATATTCGACGTGATCAACTGCGCAGAGCCTGACAAGCCCGTCGGTTTGAAAACGAAACCGTTGTCAGGGCTCAAGGCATTGCTGCAGATCAGCCAAGAGGAGATTGATGAGCGGGTTACTGGGGCGATTGATCGGTTGGACGACATCCACTTCGTAGACGATGGATGGACTCAAGCTGACGCAAACCAAGCCTGAACCGCTTGAGAAACGTGGCGTGATCGGGTTCACCACCGCCAAGCCAATACCGCTGCGCACCAGCGCGCAAAGCGATGTTGCGCTGCTGGTTTCAGCCACAATCTGCCGCTTTATACCGTGCTGATCCAGCATGGCATCCAACCGACGGCGATAAGGATCACGTGAGCCGTAGCTCACAAATGCTTGGCCCGTCAAATCTTGCAGCCGAAGGTGTTTTTTTCGTGCCAGTGGATGCGTGGGCACCATGATCACAACTTCATTGCCTCTGAACAGCGAGGTGGTGACAGTTTGCGCTATCGGATGTTTATGCTCAACCAGACCCAGGTCAAAACGTTGCTCTGACAAAGCGCCATCAAGCTCGGGAGAGTCCAAGGCGCTGATGCGAATGAGCACATCGGGATGCCTGCTGTGGAACCGCTCACAAGCCTTGGGCAGCAGGGAATCGCAAAGCGCTGGCAGGGCTGCAACCGATAGCGTGCCGCTCTTGAATTGACGCAGAGCTTCGGCGCGCGCACCAAGCTCGACCAGCCCTGTAAAGCTGCGCTCGACCTCCTCATAAAAAGCCAGCCCCTGCGCGGAGGGCGCAAGCCGTCCCTTCACACGCTCAAAAAGTGCAAAACCCAGCACCTGCTTGAGTCGCGCCAGATCACGACTGACGGCGGGTTGTGACGTAAAGAGCAGTTCGGCTGCGCGCGTTGCGCTGCCACTCAAAACAACGGTACGAAAGGTTTCGATCAGGCGATGGTTGAGTCGCACAGAAATAACATATCAAAAATGAATGGTAGGCGCATAAAGAAGCATTGTACTGATATCAACCGCCAAGCCATAGTCGCTCTGTGTAGAAACTTCGGATTCAAATCATGAGCTCCTCTGCGAACATACCTACAGCTGCCGTCACCCAAACACACTTTGCGATTGACGCTGTCAATCAAGTACGGCGGATAGCTGAGCGTGGCAAGTACGACAAGGCGACGGTGTTTGATATCGTTGACCGTGCGCTTATCGCCCATGTTGCTTTCGTCGAAGACGGTCGTCCTGTCGTGATTCCGATGACCTGTGCACGCTGGGGCGACGAGCTGCTGATTCATGGCGCACGCAAATCTCGCATCCAGCAGGCAGTGGCAGACATGCCGGTGTGTATCACCGTGACGTTGCTGGATGCGCTGATCTATGCACGTTCAATCTTCCATTCATCCATGAATTACCGATCTGTCGTGGTCCACGGCATTGCACGAGTTATTCAAGACGAGGCTGAGAAACTGAGGGCACTGGAAGCGATGAGTGACCACTTGATGCCCGGTCGTTGGCAAGAGGTTCGGCCACCGCTGTCCAAAGAGTTGAAGGCGACCGAAGTGCAGCGTGTCGAAATCCTGTTTGCCTCAGCAAAAATCCGCGCAGTTGGCGTGCTGGATGACAAAGCAGACTACACGCCCGAGCAGTGGGAAAGCACCTGGGCAGGCGTTGTTCCGCTTGCGATGGGACGCGGACGACCGCTGACTGATTCGAGTGTTGTGAGCGGAGTCGAGCCGCCCCGCAGCGTTGTGCGCGCAAATTGAAAGTTTCACCTGAATGCGTTCCCGCTTGGGCCGGTGCGCGCGGTTGCAAACCAATCTCATTGACTCAATGGACGATTGCCGGTCTGCAACGCCCGTATTGATGTCAAGTTTAAGCATGAGGAGTATTGATGTCTGAGCTTGAATTTCGACCGGCACTGAAGAGTGATTGCACCCATTTGGCTTTGCTAGCAGACATGGCAACGCGGTGCCTCGCCTCTCATCTCTGGTCTCATGCTGCGACTGCGGGACAGTCTGCTTTCGAGGTGGGCAGATCGATCATTCGCAACGATACGCTGCACTTTTCACATTTCAGCAACTGGCGGGTTGCAGTGCTTGATGGAGAGGTGGTTGGTGCCATCAACACCTGCCAGCTACCGCCGTCGATGTGCGAACCGCCGACTCCGTCGCAAATCCTGCCAGACGTTACACGCGCGCCGAACGAACTCAAAGCGCTCGCCGCAGGTAGCTGCTATCTGTCTGCGGCAGCGCTGTATCCCGAACACCGAGGCTGTGGATTCGGCTCAGCACTGATAGAGGAAGCTTTGTCACAGGCTCGGGGTACCGGCGCTGGGCAACTCACGCTGTTGGTCGGCAGCTTCAACACCAAGGCCCACAGGCTCTATTTGCGGTGCGGCCTTGAAGAATGGGCCAGGCGCCCCTTTACAGCATTTCCAGGGTCTGACAGCCCGGGCGAGTGGGTGCTGATGCGTAAGGCGATACCGACATGAGCCGCCAATCCCAACGGATCATCACCTTGCGGGTCGTGCCAGGTCTCTATGGCATTGCAAGGCTGGCGCGGGATGCTCCGATCCCCAGCTGGGCGAGTGGGCCGGGTTTCAGTGCGAGTGTTCGCGCCGATGATGAGCTCACGCTGGTCTGTCTGCAACAACGCATCCCAAATGATGTCGAGTGTGTATTGCACTGGCGCTGTCTGCGCAGTGTCGGGCCATTTGCATTCAATGCAAGCGGTATTGTGTTGGCGATCATCGCGCCACTATCCGCACAAGGCATCGGCATCTTTGTTGTCTGCACGTTTGATGGCGAGCATGTCCTCGTCGCTGAACAGAACTGGGCGACATCGCTGAAATCCCTGAGAGACGCCGGTCATCTTGTTATTGACTGAGCTCGAACCAGAGCTCCGACACAAGAACTTCCCCATAAGGCACGCATGTATCCATCTGCAACCAGTGACAGCCTGCCTCAGTTCATGTCTGCACCCACCATGTGTCAGTTTGCGAAAGACGGTTTGTGGGAACAAGCTTGGTCTTTTCCTTCTGATCGTCCGCCGTCGCTGCCGGAGCTTGACGGCTACCTCGCTCATCGGACTGAGGTAGCGTTTGAAGCTTTTTTTGGCCCTGCGTTCTTCGGCGTGCGCCTGTCGGGCACAACCTCTGAGGTCAAAGCTTTCGGTATCAAATGCCTCAACGCATTGAGCGCGCAGTCATGGTTCTTCGATGCGTTGCGCCGCGAGATCGGCTGCCCGGGTTTGGGACAAAAACCTGACTTTGCCGAAATTGGCTGTGTCAACGCATGGCGAAGCATTGGCGCATTCCGAATGACCGAGTTGCCACCCACTGTGTCTGAGTTTGAGCTTCTTTGGAGTCTGGTCTGCGATAGCCCGGTCGGACGCGACACCGACCACGCCAAAGCCATAGAGTTCGCATTCAAACATCCCATCGAGCACTGGTTTGGCATCCCCATCTCCGTTGAAGGCGGCCCGAATCTGGTCTCCAAAACATTGCTTGCCAGCGCTGACCAAGCGCTGATCCGCTGGAGGCACGGACGATTTCTTTGACTACCTGGTGGTTGGTTCGCGTGGTCACACGACAACCGACTTCGAGCCATACGACTCGACATCAAGCTGGTCAAGCGAGTTCGCTTGACCATTCGCCACCGTGGTTACCTCACACCTCAGAGCTTCAAGCAGCACAATCACCCCATTCGCAACCGAGCGATCTTGCAGGAATAAATGGCTCGAAAAAATCGAGTAGGCCAGTCCCAGTCAACAGAGCCAGGGCAATGACAGGTTTCGATGGACTTGCCGTCGTTCGAGCGCTGCTTGCTTCTATGACCGGAAGTTGACGTCGCGACGAGTCCATGCCTCGATGACCAGCGTCCGAGTTCAGTCTGGAGCAGCCGGCCGATCTCCAGACGTCGGATGTGCAGCGGCAGCTGACTTTGGATGCCACCGAGCGAACTCACGCTGATCGCCGCAAAGCGGCTGTTCGGTATGGCTGTCTGCCGGTGTGACGGTGATCGCGAACACGCGGACCAGCACTTCCTGCCTGCGGGACACTTGCTTCTCAACGTCGCAAACCGTCAGAACCTATGGCCTTCCTTAGCTTAGGCAGACGACAGCGCACATGATTGTTCGATCCATCCAAGCAGGCTCAGTGGATCGATACATCTGCTCGGGCGAATCGAGCCATGCGGCGCACGGCATCGCGTCCCTCGGGCACCAGTGCGGCATGCATCTGGAAGTCGTGCCACAGGCCGTGCCACTCCTGCCAGGTCACGCTCGCGTGTCCCCCTAGCAGGGCCATGTACAGGCGCCTCGCTTCGTGACAGAACAACTCCTTGCTGGAGGACTGGATGAGGACTGGTGGCAAGTGGCGCAGGTCCGTGTAGATCGGGGACACCAGTGGTGAACTGCGCAATACGGGTGCCACATAGCCGTCGCGTGTCCACGTCACCCATTCAGGAGTAAGTAACGCGTCTGTGCTGGTGGCGGGTAGGCTGGTCAGTGTCCAGTCAACACAAGGTGAAATCAGGATCAACGATCGAGGCAGCGCCATACCCAGGTCTCTGCGCTGTATGGCCAGCGTCAGTGCCAGATGGGCGCCCGTGGAGTCACCGGCGAAGATCACGTTACGCACGTCTAGGCCTTCGCTCTCCAGCGTGGCCACTGCGGCCCGAGCATCGTCCAGTTGCGCTGGAAAGGGGTTCTCCGGCGCGAGCCGGTACGCCGGCACATGCACAGGCATTCCAGTCTCTAAGGCCAACATGCGCGTGAGACTTCGATGCGTGTTGGGAGAGCACACGGTGTAGCCGCCGCCGTGGAAATAGACGATGGCAGTGTCGCTTTCCGGGGAGTGCAGGGGCACATGCCGATCACAGGGTTGGCCATTCAGGTTCAGCCGTTGCGTCATCACGCCCCTGCCCTGGGGCAAGGTCCATCGCAGCAAACCCGAGAGGAGTCGTTGGAAATGAAGTGGTGTGCGTGGGCTCATCCAGGGCCGAACAAGCCAGCGCAGCTGGGCTCCGACCAGACTAGCCTGAAGAGAAAGTTTACGCCCGGCATTAACCGACTCGTGGCAACTTGCATCTTGCTGTTGCCAGGCATCACCCGGGGCCGAGCTGGATTCGAAGGTGCTGTGGATGGTCGTTCTCATGTTGGCGAATCAGTGTGTTGGACCAGTGATGTCAAAGCGGGCTGACGGGGCGGCAGATCAAGGTACCGCTGCAATTGACGGGCCTGATGTACAGATGGCGAGCGACGCCTGGTTGCGAGAAGCCACCCGGAAAGAACGTCACGGGTCCGTAGAAGACCGACCCCAGCTCACCCTCGGCGTTGGCCTGCGTCACCAGCGCCGTTGCGCTCGCGGTGGCGGGCAGTGCCTGGTATTCGAACGTGGCAGACTGCGCTGTGTCCCTCACATACACGTTTCGGAATGCGTCGTTTCCAGCGTTGCCAGAGAAAGAGTATTCCCCGATGAAACGGTAACCCTGCTGGCCCTGGGCGTTCGCCTGCGTCAGAAAGGCGTCGGGTGTGGCGGCGGACGTGCCGGTCTGCAACTCGTAGGTGTAGCGCGCGCTGCTGCTGTCCTTGCTGTAGATGGCAACCGTACTGCCGCCGATGGCGAATTCGCCTAAAAAGAAAAAGCCCCTATCACCCTGGCCGTTGGCCTGGGTCAGGAAGCCCGCGCTGGTGGTCTGGCTGGGCAAAAGCTCATAGCTGAATGGTGCAAATCCCGCGACGTCCCTGACATACACCACGCTGTCCACCAGGAAGGTGCTGTGCGCGAACCCGCGTGTTCCCTGTGTATTCAGCTGCGCCTGCAGCCCTGCAACGGTGTTCTGCGGGTCGAGCGCTTCCCAGGTGTAGGTGGTGGGTAGGTCTCTCACGTAGAGGTTGACGAAGTCGTTGGCGCTGGATGCAAAACCGGTGAGGTAGGCGTAGCCGTTGGCTCCCTGCGCATTGGCCTGTGCCAGCAGGCCAGCGCGGTCTTCACGGTAGGTGTCAGACAGGTACACAGGCCTGACGACGCCGGCCACCAAGTTGCGGCAGGTGAGTTCCACCGATGAAACGCTAGCGCTGGCCGTGCCGGAAGCTTGGGTCAGCACACAGTTCTGTCCCGCTGGTTGGGTCAGCACGGAAACAGCGTAAGCAGCATTGGCCGCCACATTCGTAGAGAAGGTGAATCCCCCGTTGGCACTGACCGTGAGGTCGTCGGCCCCATTGTTCTGCAGCACGACGACCTTGCCTGCCCCGAGGCCGCTGACATTTCCACCGATGGTGACCGTGTTGGGCACCAATGCTTCGCAACGCACTTCCACGTTGGCGACGTTGCCCGAGGCGTTGCCGCTGCCTTGGCTCACGTTACAGCGCTGGCCCGCTGGTTGCGCGCGAACGGTCACTGCATACGCCGCATTCGCAGGCACGGCCCTCGGGAAGTTGAACGCCCCGTTACTACCCAGTGTGAGGGTGTCGGTGCCGTTGTTCGAAATGGACACACTCTGCCCGGTGGCCAAGCCGCTGAGCTGTCCTTCAATGGTGTAGGTCACTGCCGACGGGGTATCGCCGTCTCCTCCACCACCGCATGCCCCCAGGAGGGCGACCAGAAGAATCAACGAGATGCCTTTGCAGAGACCTTGAGAGCGATGCATGAAAGCTTCCTTGCCTATTGAATGATCAATTCATTTTTGATCCTGCAAAAGAAACCGTGAACCCTCCTCAAGTAGGGACGCCACTATCTCAAACTCAAGACAAATCTCAATGTTTCCAGCATGCTCTGCAAAATCTGGAAACGACCAGAAAAGGTGTTGCACTGGAACCCTACTTTAGTAGGGATGGACTCATCAGGGTATCCAGAAGGAAAATCAAGTTGCAAGCACCATCAAGATGTCAACTTAAACCCAATCCAGAATCCTCATGAAGCCAATACTTTCCATCATTCTTCTATCTGCTCTAACCTTGATTGGTGGTTGTGCAAGCACAGCGAATCCAGTGTTCAGTTCAAAAACTGAGAAAGTCTATATCTACTCCCCAGGAGAGGACAGGATTCGAGGCATGACTCCAGGAGCAACTGGTGATGTCAGATTTTGTAGCGAAGGCATTCCAGGAGCGGCCAGGAGGCGCGAGGCTTTGAAGGCTATTGCAGAGGTGTGTGGTGGAGAAAAAAAGTATGCAATCACGGGTGAGCTGATGTCTGATGCAACCGGCTCGTTCATGGGAATTTCTGTTCAATGTGTTGGCAATTCAGGCCGACAGCTTGTTTTTAAGTGTTTGGGTAGTAAACCAACACCTACTGGCTTTGCAAAATAAACAAGCAGAAAATAGTTGAGGAGCAAAAAATGAAACTCGTTAGTGTTTTGACGCTATCGCTCGCTTTGAGCGGCTGCGGCGTGATGACTGTGAGCACGGATGAGCTGAGACCGGGCTCTGCAGATGGCATCGTCCTCACTACAAATGGACGTTCATATGATCAAGTCTGGAATGCTGCAACCAGCGCGATGAGCAATGGTATGTCTATTGTGGAAAGCCATAGGCCATCGGGCACTATCAAGTCGAGGGTTGGGTCTGCCCCAATGGGAAAAGTTGTTGCCATTTTCATAACGCCGACAACACCCGATGCGCGTGAATACAAGGTTCAACTTGTTAGCAAAACTCCACAAGGATTCAATGCACCAGAGCGTCGAACGTGGGAGCCCTCTGTTATAAGAGATTTCGAGGCTGCACTGATTAAGACCAAGTGATGCGATGAATCAATAAATGGTCAACGTAGTTATTCATTTCTAGATGTAACTTATTTGCTGCATTGAAGTCTGACACGGGGCGTAGTTTCTGAATCAGGCTGCGGAAAGCATGTTTCATGCGTGCAGCACGTGATTGAGCATGGACATCCTGTCAGTCACGTCAAAGTTTTGGGTTCTCTTTGACCACTGCAAAAGATGAGGCAATCCCGATCAATAAGATTGCACTCGGGCGACAACAGTTAATGTTGGCTGAGATGCGATAAGTTTTGTGCTTATTCGCTGAACGAGGTGAATAGAACCGACCAAAACTCTGTTGGGAAATGTACTGCTGAACTCTAAATGCCCCTCCCATGCAGGTGAATCTCTGTTTTGCATTTGATAAGTCTTCTGGCAAGTCCCGAACCGAGAAAGCAGGGGGTGCCGCCCACCCTCTTTGGAAATTGCTGGGCAGCATCAACGGCGTTTTTGCTGCGCTGCAGCCAGCAATCCGGGGATGGGCGCTAAGCTTTCGCTGAACCACCCGACTCCTCCATGCAGCCAAGTCCCTACGTCATCGTGCTCGACGACCACCCTCTGGTGGGCCGCGGCATGGCGCAGTACCTGCAGTCCATCCACCCCGCTCTGACGGTGTGCGTGGCCGCCAGCTGGGACGAGGTGCAAGCGCTCCTGCGATCAAGCGGCTGCCCGCTGATGCTGGTGGCCGACGTCTGGCTGGCCGATAGCAGCAGCCTGGGCTCGCTGGCGCAGTGGCGCTTGCATTGTGGTGAAACGCCGTGGCTGGCCATGAGCGGCGACGATGACCCCTCCGTGCAGCAACGCGTGCGGGATTCAGGCGCGCAGGGCTTCGTGCACAAACAGGCCACGCCCGAGTTGTTTGGTCGCGCATTTGCAGCCTTGCTGGCGGGTCAGCGCTGGTTCGAGTCCGATGCATCGCACTCCGGCTCTGCACCCCGCTCGCGCGAATGGGAAGTTACGCCCGCTGAACTGGGCCTGACGCCGCGACAGGGCGAGATCCTGGCCCTGGTGCTGCGCGGCCTGCCCAACAAGCGCATTGCGTTGACGCTTGATCTGTCTGAAAGCACGGTGAAAGAACACCTCACCGGCATTCTGGAACGCCTGGGGGTGAAAACCCGGGTCGAGATACTGACCCACCTGCGTGGACGGCGGCTGGTTCTGGAGCCACCGCCGTGCGCATGACCGAAACCTTCGGTCCAATGCTGCCCGTCGACACCGGCGATCTGTCGGCCACCGGCAGGGTCCAGATGCTGGATCTGACCTTCGCCCGTCACCGTCTCGGCATTGCGATCATGCCGTTCGTGGCTGTGCCGCTGGTGTGGTTCCTGTCGCGGCTGCAGGACGCCACATGGTTGGCCGTATGGGCCGGATTCTTCGTTGTGTTTGCGCTGGCGATGCTGGTCATCGGGCGGCGCTTTGCGCGCGACCTGAAAACGCTCGACGCCGGGTGTGTACTGCGCAAGTGGCAGCACCGCATCGAGCACATCGCGCTGTTGCATGGAGCGGGTCTGAGCGCGTCCGTGGTGCTCACGGCGGGGCGAGCTCCTTATGAGTTCGAGTTGTTGCTGTTTGCGTCGATGGCCTGCATCGCAGCAGCCAATGCCACCCATCAGAACGCGACGATGAGCGTCTTTCTGCGCTTCTTCTTCGCCGGCTGGGTCACATGCACCTTGCTAAGCGTCTGGGCGTTTCCGGCGCATTGGCCGTATGTATTACCGCTGTGTGTGCTGTTCACCTTTGGGGTGTACCGGGACGCCCTCATCGCCCACCGCTTCTTCGTGGACCAGGTGCGGCTGGAGGAACGCAGTCAGCAGCTGATCGAACAGCTCAAGGCAGCTCGGCAAGGCGCCGAGCTTGCACTGCAGGAGAAAAACCTCTTCCTGTCCACCGCCAGCCACGACCTGCGTCAGCCGATTCACGCCATGTCCTTGCTGGTGGAAGCCATTGCCCAGCGCAACCGGGAGCCGGGGCTCATGCCGCTGCTGGCCGATCTGAAGACCGGCATGGATTCGATGAATTTCATGTTCACCTCCTTGCTCGATCTGACCCGGCTGGAGAACGGCATCGTCGAGCAGCGTGCGGCCCCGGTGGCACTCAAGGGTTTGCTGCGCGACACCGCAACTCTGTTCAGGGAGCAGGCGGGCCAGCGCGGTCTGGCGCTGCGCATTCGGTTGCCGCGTCAGGAAGCCCACGTGTGGGCCGATCCGAGCCTGCTGCGCCAGGCGCTGGTCAACCTGGTGCACAACGCGCTGCGCTACACCGAGCGGGGTGGCATCCTGATCGGCTTGCGGCGGCGCGATTCGCATTGGCAGGTCGAGGTTTGGGATACAGGCGTGGGCATCGCAGAAGCCGACGGGCCACAGATCTTTTCCCCGTACTTCCGCAACGAGCACGCCTGGCGCCTGGACAGTGCAGGTCATGGCCTGGGGCTGGCGGTGGTGGCGCGCTGCGCGAGACTCATGGATGCGACCTTGGGTTTTCAGTCGCACCTCGGCCGGGGCTCGCGGTTCTGGCTGCGGCTGCCGGTGCATGTGGCGCCGGCCCATCGGAATCAGCCTGAAGTGGAGACATCGACACCGTTGCCACAGCTGGATGGTTGCTGCCTGGTGCTCGATGACGACCCTCAAGTGCTGACCGCCTGGAAGGCCTTACTGGAAGGGTGGGGCGTGAGCGGCCGATTCGCCACCACAGCCGGGGATGCGCTGCAACACTTGGACGCCGGCTTCATCCCCGATGCGGTGTTTTGCGACCAGCGACTTCGCTCGGGTGAAAGCGGGTTCGAGATCCTCAAGATGGTGCTGGCCCGCTGCCCACAGGCCGGGGGGGCCATGGTCAGCGGGGAGTTTTCATCACCGGACTTGCAGGAGGCCGAACGGGAGGGCTATCTGGTGCTATACAAACCCCTCGATCCTGTTGTGCTGCACGCCTTGTTATCAACGTGGCTCTGATCTGACTGGAGGACCTATGGATGGAGGCAACTGGAAAGAGATGTTTGCAGCCGCTGAAGAGGGTGATCTAGCTTTGCTCAAGTACCACGTCAGCCGCGGTGTCGATGTGAACTATGCCCATCCCGAATTTCTGTCCACGCCTTTGGTGGCGACCATCCTCGCTGGACAGGAGGAGGTTGCCCATTTTTTGCTGGCTGCCGGGGCCGACCCCACCTTGCATTCCGAGTTTGATGGCCTGACTCCTGTGCAAGCAGCGCGGCGTGTCGGCTGGACGGGGCTGGAGGACAAGCTGGTGGCTCTCGGAGCCCAGTCTCTTCCTCGCGCGGCGGCGGGCAAGAGTTGGTTCGGCAGGCTATTCAGCCGGTCTGACTCATGAAGACAACTTCGATCGAAAGGTTCAACTTGAAACCCATGACCTCACTCGAATGTGTCGGTGTGTGTCTGCTCGCGTTGGCCAGCACATCGAGCTTGGCCGCGGACGCCGGAGAACGCAGGTTCATTCGGAAAGGCATGGACGAGGGGGAGGTGGTGCTGAAGATCGGCAAGCCCGACCACGAAGCTTTCCAACGTGTTGTCAGAGGTCAACCCGAAGAAATAATCTGGACTTACTTTCCCCACGCGCGAGACCCTCAGACCATGACGATCATCACCTTTCATGGGGGCATGGTTACACGCGTCGACCGCAAGATTGCCAGGTGATGTGATAGTGCACACGGTGAGATGGTCAGCGAGTCCACCCCCACTCCCGCCAGTCTTCATTAGCCCATGTCCCGTGCTCCAACCCAGTGAGTCAAAACACGGCTTGGAGACCGGTGCGGTATGAGGTTGCCACAGCGCCAAAGGCCGCAGTCATCCTCGCGCTGCTGAACACATAAGGTCGCTCGAACTGGTACATCATTTCCTGGTTCTCCCGGAAGACGGGCTGGTACATCGCCATGATCTTCAAGATCCAGCGTGGCGCCACCTGTAGCCTGAAAGGCCGTCCTGTTGCATGGCATGCAAGGGCGACGAACTCGTTCCCTGTCAGGAGTTCGGCGCTGGTCAATGCGTGCCAGGTATGACCCCAGGCAGTGGGACTGTCGACCAACATCGCCAGCGAACGAGCAATGTCCGGCAGGTATGAAAACGAATGCAATCTGCCTGGATCACCCAGCCACTGTGGGGTTTTCCCTTGGCGCAGACGATTGAGTACGGCCGTGTCGAAGAACGCATGATTGGGTAAAGTCCCATCGATCCCGTAAAAATCAGCCGAGCGGACTATTTGCGCCACGATCTGATCGGTTCGCATCGCTGACAGCAGTGTGGTGGCAACCGTGGCACGTACCTCCCCCTTGCGACTGCACGGATTGAACGGTGTGTGCTCCGTCATCGGACCCTCGACCAGTCCGTAGGCATACACGTTGTCCAAGAACACCAGCCGGGCCTTGTGCTGGATACAGGCGTCAATCACATTGGCCATCACCCTTGGCCATTGCTCCTTCCACGTCCGCGTGTCGTAAGGCAGTCCGGCGACCAAGTAGGCAACGTCGCTTCCCTCGACTGCACGAGCAGTCGCGCGAGCGTCCAGCAAATCTGCTGTCATGCAGGAATCAGTGGCGTTCACTTTCCTGGGTGAGCGGCTAACCTGGCGAATCTGAATACTGGCAGAAAAGAGCTGCCGCGACAGTACGACAGCCAGCGGTCCATTGGCCCCAAGGATGGTGTGTAACGTCATGGAAATAATTGAAGCGCAACACTCGTATCTGCGCGGGTTGGAGAGTCAAACGCAAGCAGCTGGTACTCAGTTGCGATGACATTGAATCTTGCCCAGCCCGGTGCAATCCATGAACCCTCCTTAAGTAGGGAGAGATTGGGCACTTCAGCAGAGGCTCAGTTCGGGATATCGTTTCAGTTCTGGAAATGCACTTTTGGCCTCAAGACACACTGTCAGGCCGATTTCTTTCACAAGACGGCAATGACGAGCTCTAAGCTCAATGCCTCCAACCGGTCAGGATGCGGGTGCATGGCGGTTCGCACAGGTAGCCTGAGAACCCGCTCGATGAGCGGCACCACGCGCCGCCACTCTCATAGCCATTGGCAGAGGAACGGCGGCGACAATGCAAAAGACTTGAGCTGTTCGGGTCCTACAGCGACAGGCTTGCGGAATAGCGCCGGTGGCGCACTCTCGGCCCAGATGTCCATCACGAAAAACCGACCTCCGAACGCAGCCGTGGGCTGCCCTGAGGAAGACCATGAAGTCCGCTCCCTACTCCCCTGTCATCGACGGCTTCTCCCAGCGCGGTGCAGCGGTGCGCTACGCCGAGCAGCCGCCAACGCAAGACCTTGCCGACGTGGTACACGTTTTCTGGCAATTGCGCACGCTTGCTCCGTTGCCTGCTGACTTCTACTACCACGCAGTGCCGGACGCGTGCGTGAACCTGCTGTTCAACCAGATCGATACCGAAGTGGCCGGGGTCACGGCTCTGCACACCGAGGCCATCACGCTCAACCTGGGAACCGTTTTCCACTACGTCGGGGTGCAATTCTTTCCCGGTGCGTGGCAAGGTGATCGCGATGAGATCCAAGACCGCTACGTGGGGACCGCCTACCAGGGCGTCCTGCCCCTGGTGCGCATCAACCGGCAACTCGCGGGGCTGGACTTCGACGCAATGGGTCCGGTGCTGGCCGACCTAGTGAGGTGGTGCATCGCAAAGGGACTGGTAAGAGGCCATCCGCTGACGACCGCTATTCTGTCGCGGCTTGACGCCATTCGCACGGTGGCTGACATGGCGGCGCTGGCGGGCTTGTCGACGCGGCAGCTGCAGCGCACGCTGAGGCAGATCACTGGGTTTGCACCCCACGATCTGCTCAAAGTGCTGCGGCTGCAGCAATCCTTTCGGCGCCATCATCTCGACCTGTATGCCGATCAATCGCACTTCACCCATGCCTTCCGAGACGCCATCGGCTACACGCCTGGCCAATACCGTAAGGCCTTTGGCGTCCGATTTCTACAAGACGGCAACGAGCGCAGTGACTAGTCTGGCAGCTCCCTTTTCATTCAGGAGCATGCGATGCAAAAGCCCAACGCAATTGGCTGGTTCGACCTCTACGTAGACGACATGGGTCGCGCCACTACCTTCTACGAGACCGTCTTCCAGCGCCGGCTGGACCCCATCGGGGACCCGACCGGCGAAACGGTTATGCATAGCTTTCCAGCCGACATGGGCGTCTACGGCGCTGGCGGCGCACTGGTGCGTTCGCCGCATGGCCGCCCGGGCTCGGGGGGCACCATGATCTATTTCAGCGTGGACGACTGCGCGATAGAGGCTGACCGCGTGTCGGAGGCCGGCGGGCGATTGCTGCGCCCCAAGTTCTCTATCGGCGAATTCGGCTGGGTTGCCCTGTGCGCCGACACCGAAGGTAATCCGTTCGGGCTGAGCTCGATGCGCTGAGAGTCGGCGGCCTGATTCTTCACCGCCGCGGACTGCCTGCGGTAGGCTGCGGTGCAGCGGTCAATGAGGAGTACCCGCTCTTGGCCCAATCGAGAAGTCTAGCCATGCTCATCGCAGGTTGCTACCCATCAAGTGAGTAGCAACAAGGGTTGCCAGCTGGTTGGGTGGCCGGTCTTGGTGGTACAGCTGCCGTGCGGATGGAGGCAATTGAACGGCTGGTGATGGCCGCTGCGATCTTTCAAAGCGATGCGCCCGAATGACTCAGTTCAGTCTGAAGCAGCCTTCCGATCACCCCACCCCCGACACATTCCATCCGAAAATAAAGGCCCTGGAAGCATCACTTCCAGGGCCTTCGCTCTTCTCCCCCTACTCGTCAACCGAAGATCAGAACGGGTAGTGCCTCGGCGTCGTCTGCAACGTGATCCACCGCAGTTCGGTGAACTCGGCAATTCCCGCCTTGCCGCCGAAGCGGCCGATGCCTGAGCCCTTCACGCCGCCAAACGGCATCTGCGCTTCGTCGTGCACGGTGGGGCCGTTCACGTGGCAGATGCCGGAGTCGATCTTGCGAGCGACGTTGAAGGCGCGGGCGATGTCGCCGCCGAACACGGCGGCGCTCAGGCCGTATTCGTTGTCGTTGGCGCAGGCAATGGCTTCTTCCACGCCCTTCACGCGCACCACGCATTTCACCGGGCCGAAGGTTTCTTCGTGGTAGATGCGCATGGCGGGGGTCACATGGTCGAGCACGGTGGCGGGCATCAGGGTGGTGTCGGCCTTGCCGCCGCACACCAGCTTGGCGCCCTTGGCCAGCGCGTCGTCGATCAGCGCGTTGCAGTGGTCCACCGTGCTCATGCCGATCACGGAGCCGAGCACCACGGGCTCGGGCTTGCGCGGGTCGCCGAGCGGCAGGGCCTTGGCTTTGTCGCTGAACTTTTTCACGAATTCGTCGGCGATTTTTTCGTCGACGATGAGGCGCTCGGTGCTCATGCAGATCTGGCCGCTGTTGGCGAAGCAGCCGAAGGCCGCGCCGTTGACGGCGTCTTCAATGTTGGCGTCGTCCAGAATCACCATGGGTGCCTTGCCGCCGAGTTCGAGCACCACGGGTTTCAAGTATTTCGCGCAGGTCATGGCAATGATCTTGCCGACCTTGGTGGACCCGGTGAAGTTCACGCGGCGCACGGCCGGGTGCGCCACCATGGCTTCCACCACGGCACCAGCATCGGCCGGGGCGTTGGTGATGTAGTTCACCACGCCGGGCGGAAAGCCGGCTTCCTGAAAGGCTTCGATGATGAGCTGGTGCGTGCGCGGGCAGTTCTCGCTGCCTTTCAGAATGACGGTGTTGCCACACGCGAGCGGCACGCAGATGGCGCGCACACCCAGGATGATGGGCGCGTTCCACGGCGCAATGCCCAGCACCACGCCGGCGGGCTGGCGCACGCCCATGGCCAGAGACCCGGGGACGTCCGAAGGAATCACTTCGCCCGCCACCTGCGTTGTGAGCGCGGCGGCCTCGCGGATCATGCCGGCGGCAAGGAACACGTTGAACCCGCCCCACATGCCGGTGGCACCGGTCTCGGCAGACACGGCTTCAATGAAAGCGGGCGTCTTGGCTTCCAGTGCATCGGCCGCTTTCAGCAGCAGCGCGCGGCGTTCGCCGGGGCCGGTCTCGCTCCAGGTGCGGAAGGCTTCGGCGGCGGCTTCCACCGCCATCACGGCGTCGGCTGGCGAGGCGGCGGGTGCGCGTGTGGCCACGCTGCCGTCGAGCGGGTTGCGGCGTTCGAAGGTGGCGCCTTTTTCGGCGGTGACCTTCAGGCCGTTGATGAGCATGGACATGTCGGACATGGTGTTTTCTCCTTGGGATTTTTCAGGCGGTGGTGGCCAGAGCTTTTCGTCGATTCACGGCATCGGCCGCGCTGGTGGTGCCGGTGGCGGGGTCTTTGTCGGCGCCGAGGTAGGCCTCGCGAATCACGGTGGAGCGGGCGAGCAATTTCGCCGGGCCGCTGGCCACGAGCGTGCCGCGTTCGAGCACGTAGCCACGGTCGGCCACGGCCAGCGCCTTCTTCACGTTCTGCTCCACCATGAGCACGGTGGTGCCGGCATCTGCAATGCGGCGGGCAATCGCCAGCAGTTCGTCGACCATGCGTGGTGCCAGGCCCAGCGAAGGCTCGTCGAGCATGAGCAGGCGCGGCGCGCACATCATGGCGCGCGCCACGGCCACCATCTGCTGTTCGCCGCCGCTCATGGTGCCGGCCATCTGGGTGGCGCGTTCCTTGAGCTTGGGAAAATCGGTAAAGGCCTGTTCCAGCCGGCGCGCGCGCTCGGCCTTGGGCACCAGCCAGCCACCCAGCTCCAGGTTCTCGGCCACCGTCATCTGCGGAAACAGCTGCCGACCCTCGGGCACCAGCGCCACGCCGGCCTGCACGATTTCATGGGTCTTCTCGGCCAGTTCCTCGCCATCGAGCAGCACGGTGCCCATGCGCGGGATCAGCCCATTGAGCGCCTTGAGCAGCGTGGTCTTGCCGGCGCCGTTGGGGCCGAGCACCACGGTGAGGCCGGGCTGAATGTCGAGCTTCAGATCGCGCAGCACGAGGAAGGCGCCGTAGCCTGCAGAGAGGCCGTCTACTTTGAGGCGCGCGCGCGCACCGCCACCGAGCTCGAATGGGGTCTGGCGGTACCACATCATGCGGTGGCCTCTGCGTCTTCGCTGTCGTTCATTTCGTCGCCCAGGTAGGCCTCGATCACCTCGGCGTTGCGCACCACTTCGGCGGGTGTTCCATCGGCGATCTTGCGGCCCTGGTGCAGCACGATGACGCGCTCCACATGGCGCAGCAGCGTGGTCACGGCGTGTTCGATCCAGACCACGGTGAGATCCAGCTCGTCGCGCAGGCGGCGGATCAGGCGCGCCATTTCCTCCAGCTCGAATTCGGTGAGCCCAGCGGCCACTTCGTCGAGCAGCAGCAGGCGCGGGCGCGTGGCCAGCGCCATGCCAATCTCCAGCAGGCGCTGCTGTGAGGGCGTGATGGCAGCGGCCGGCAGATCCGCCTGCGCGCTGAGGCCGATGAGGTTCAGGATGCTCTCGGGCGTGCGCAGCACCCAGGGCACCGTGGTTTCTTCGCCCCAGAAGATGTACTTGCGCGGCCGCCGGCCGGCGAACTTGAGGCCGAAGGCAATGTTGTCGCGCACCAGCATGTCGCCAAAGGTGCGCGGCGTCTGGAAGGTGCGGGCCAGGCCGTTGGCCGCAAAGCGGTGCGGCGCCTTGCCGGCCAGTTCACGTCCCTGCACTTTCAGCGTGCCGCTGGTGGGTTTGGTCACGCCCGAGATGGCATTGAAGAAGGTGGTTTTGCCGGCGCCGTTGGGGCCGATGATGCCGACGAGTTCACCCGTCATGAAACGCGCGCTGACCGCGTCCACGGCGGTGAGGCCGCCGAAGCGCACGGTCACTTCGTGGGCGTCGAGCAAAGGCTGGGTTTCAGAAGACATTGCGGCGCTCCCGAAGTTGCTTCTCTCGCTGTTCGCGCCGCCTGGTTTCGCCGCTCAGGTCGTCCTTGATGTCCTTCCACCAGAGCTTGAAGCTGTCGCGCCAGGCGCGGAAGGTTTCGGTGCGCAGCGAAGCGAGGCCACCCGGCAGGTACAGCACCGAGAGAATCAGCAGCAGGCCGAGCGACATCATGTAGACCTGCGGCACCTGCAGGCGCAGCGTCTCGGCCAGCACGCTGAACACAATGGCCGCAATGAGCGGGCCCCAGAGCGTCATGGCGCCGCCAATCAGCGCGATCAACACAGTCTGGAAACCAATGAAGGGGTTGAACACGGTGTGCGGGTCGATGTAGGTCCAGCGCACCGACATGGCTGCGCCCACGGCACCGGCCACAGCGGCCGTCAGCGCGAAGCCGGCGATCTTCACCAGGCGCGTGTTCACGCCCAGCGTCTGCGCGCGCTGCTCGTCGGCCCCGATGCCGAGCATGGCCAGGCCGAAGCGCGTGCGGCGGATGCCGATGGACAGCGCCACGGTGACCACCGCGAGGGTGAGCACGGTGAAGTAGATGGTGTCGCGATCGGGCACCACCATGAGCACGCGGCCCACGGTGCCGGTGACGCTCTTCTCGAAGTAGCTGATGGCGTGGCGGATCAGCTCGGTCATGCCGAAGGTGAGCACCGCAAAGTAGGTGCCGCGCAGGTGCAGCACGGCCGCGCCCATGACCACCGCCACGGCAGCGGCGATGAGTGCGCCCAGCCCAATGGCCTGAACCCACGGCACCGTTTCCAGCAGCAGCGCGCTGGTGTAGGCGCCAATGCCGAAGAAGGCCGAGGTGGCCAGCGAGAGGTAACGCGTGGTGCCGCAGAACAGCGCCCAGCTCGACGACAGCGCCACATACATCAGGCAGGTGAGCGCCATCGACACGACGAACTCGCTGGCGAAGCCCGGCAACGCGATGCACCAGCCGGTGAAGCCGAAAAGGACCAACAGGTCGCGGATGAGGAATTGACGCGAGTTCATCTCAGGCTTTTCTTGTTTTTCTGGCAAAGAGGCCTTCGGGTCGAAGCAGCAACACGCCGATGAAGACCACGTAACTCAACAAGGCCTTGAGCGAAGGGTTGGTGAAATGCATGCCGATGGCTTCAATGACGCCGAGCAGCAGACCGCCAGCGAGCGCGCCACCCATGCTGCCGAAGCCACCGAGCGTGATGACGATGAGCGCGGTGACGGTGTAGGGCTCGCCCATGGATGGGCTGATGGTGTACGCCATCGAGAGCAGGCAACCCGCCACGCCCGAGAGGCCGAGGCCAATGCCGAACATGAGCGGATGCAGGCGTTTGGTGTCGATGCCCACAAGCTGCGCGCCGGTGGGCGACTGCATGAGCGCGCGCACGCCCTTGCCGAGCAGCGTCATGCGCAGCAGCACGATGAGTGCGCCGGAAAACAGCAGCGCCAGCGCAAACACCAACAGCTTGTTGACCGCGAACTGCGCGTCGCCGCCAGGCAGCGGGATGGCCAGCGGCTGCGTGAGGTAGTCGTAACCCCGCAGATCGCCGCCCCACACATACGAGATGAAGTTCTGCACCAGGAACATGAGTCCGAAGGCCACCATGAGGCCGCGCGCCTCGAACACATCGAGGTTGGGCGAAGTGGCCGTGAGCCGGCGGAAACACAGCCAGTGCACCGCCACGCCCAGCGCCATGAGCAGCCCGAACGACACCGGAATCATCCACAGCGGCGAGAGGCCGAAGGAGGTCTGCACCATCCAGGTGACGAAGGCACCCACCATCAAAAACTCGCCATGCGCGATGTTGAGGATGCGCATCAAGCCGTACTGCAGGTTCAGCCCGAGCGCGACGAGTGCGTAGATGCCGCCGGTGATGAGACCGGAGGCGATGAGTTCGAGCCAGGAGGAGAAGGACATGCGAGAGAGTGGGTGTTATCCAGGAGCACGGCGGAACCGGCTTTGCCGGGCCGCACGTGCTGCCCCCTTGAGGGGGTGACGCGCCGCAGGCGCGGCGCGGGGGTGGGTCAAATCACTTCCAGGCGGGCTTCGCGGGATTGAGTTTCGCCGTGGCCACCTTCTGCGGCCACACCACTTCAAACTCGCCGTTCTGCCACTGGCCCACCGTGCCCGGCGTGCCCACGTTCTCGCTGCCGCTGAACTTGATGTCGCCGATGATGGTCTTGTGCGTGGTGTTGGCCACGTAGTCGCGGATCGCCTTGCGGTCCAGGCCTTGCGCTTTCACCGCAGCGGTGAGAATCTCCAGGCCGGCCCAGCAGGCGCCGCTGGCCCAGCGATCGGGTTCCTTCTTCTGGCTCGCCACGTGGGCATCGAAGTAGGCCTTGGCGGCCGGGCTGGTCTTGCCGTTCCACGAGCCCATGCCGAGCACGCCTTCGGCGCCGGCCGGCGTCATCACGTTTTTGTACAGCGGGAAAGCGGTGCCCACCGAGGCGTAGAAGAATTTCGGGTTGAAGCCGATCTCCTTGCTCTGGCGGCTGGCCAGGATGGTGTCGGGCGGGTAGGTGAAGCCCACGAACGCATCGGGGTTCTTGTCCTTGATGCTGCGCAGCGTGGGGCCGAGGTCTTTCACGCCACCGGGGTAGCTGGTGTCCTGCACCAGGCTGATGCCGCTGCCCTGCAGCGCCACCTTGAGCGCGGCGTAGTTCTCCAGACCAAACAGGTCGTCCACGTACACCACCGCGAGGCTCTTGGCGCCGTTGGCCTTCAGCATGTCCACAAGCGCATCGCACATGGGCTTGGGCTGCTGCAGCAGCAGGAAGAAGTAGGGCAGCTTCATCTCGGCCAGGCGGCGCGAGAGCGCGGTGGGCGCGAGGAAGGGGTAGCCGAAACGGTTGGCGAGCGGTGCCACGCCGAAGTTGGCGTTGCTGCCCCAGGGCGGCAGCACCAGATCCACCTTGTCGCTGCCCATGAGTTTTTCGTAGGTGCGCACCACGGTTTCCATGTCGCTGCGGTCGTCGCTGCTGATGAGCTCGATCTTGCGGCGCGTGCCTTTCACATCCAGACCGCCCGCCGCGTTCTGCTGCTCGGCCCACAACAGGTAGTTGGGCTCCTGGCTCACCTGTGCGCCACCGGTCCAAGGCCCGGTGCGAGACATCGAATAACCGATGCGAACGGGCGCCGTCTGCGCCAGCAAGTGAGGAGCGACGGACATGGCGCCCACCGTGGCGGCGGCGCTCTTGATGACCAGACGTCGAGTGGGATGGACCATGGTTTGTCTCCTGGCGTTGTGGGTTGACCGAGCCCTCATGCTAAGCAGAACCGGCGCCGCACGCTATGCCGGCGGTGCACTGGGGGCTTGCCGGAGCGTGCACGGCGGTGCGGGTTAACCCTTGAAATCGCCCACTGCGCAGCTCGACCACGGCCCCGATAATTTGGTTTCCCCCTTCCAGGCACTCCACATGACTTCCTCTTCCGTGATGAGCACCGACATCGTCGCCCCGGGCGAGCGTGCGGCGATCTGGCGCGACTGGGTGTGGACGCATTTCGGCGGGCTGGAATCCGACCTGTACGGCGACACGCTGTTCGACGGGCACATGTCGGCCTCGCACGCGGGCGACGTGGTCCTGACCAAGCTGGAGGCCAACCGCCACCGCGTGCTGCGCAGCCAGAAGCTGGCGCGCGGCAGCGAGCGCGCCTACCTGAAGATCGTGGCACCGTGGCAGGGCAGTGCGGCGGTGCAGCAGCAAGGCCGCGAGGCCTGGGTGCGCCCGGGCGGCTGGGCCATCTACGACACCACGGGCAGCTACGAAATTGCCAACCCCGAGCGGGTGGAGCACCTGATCGTGATGCTGCCGAAGGACCAGCTCACCGAACGCGGGCTTCGGCTGGAGCCGCTGATGGCGCGACACGTGGGCGGCGTGAGCGGCATTGCGCGCGTGGCGCTGGAAACCATGCGCACCACCTACCAGGAGTTGCCGGGCATGAGCGAGAACGCGGCGCGGGGTGCGGGCGAGCTCATCGTGGAACTGGTGCGGCTTTCGCTGCAGGAGCTGGCGGGCAAGGGCAACGCCACCACGCAGCTCGAGGCGTTTCGCGACCGCATCCGCGAACACATCGGCCAGCACCTGCGCGACCCTTCACTGTCGCTGGATCACATCGCGCAAGCGCTGAATTGCAGCAAGCGCCACCTGCACAACGCGTTCAGCGCAGAAGACGACACGCTGGCCCACTACATCCAGCGCCAGCGCATCCAGGCCTGCATGCGCGAACTCTCCAACCCTGCACGTTCGCAGCGAACGATCACGGAGATTGCGTTCTCCTGGGGTTTCAACAACGGAGCACATTTCAGCCGGGTTTTCCGGGAGCACACCGGGCAATCGCCCAGCGATTTCCGGGAAGCTGCTTTGCGTCTGGTTTAGTCGCTGGTTTTCGCTCGCCGTCAGCGAACCGAGCAGGCCAGGGAAACCTTCAGCGCCAACTGCTGCAAAGCCTGCCAGGGGTCTGCAGGCCAGGTGGGCACCTTGAGACCCTTCACGATCCCATCCACGGTGTGAGCATCGTCCAGCCAGCGAGACAGCGTGGCCAGGTTCAACAAAGGCAAGGCCCGCTCCATGAGCTTTTCCTTCACGCCCCACACCCGGTTCTCGCGCAACGCCATTGGCAGCGGCCGGCCCGCGTCCAGCGCCGTGCGCACCCGGTGCAGCGTGCGAATGTCTTCCGACAGCGCCCAGTGCACCAGCACCGGCGCCTCGCCTTCGGCCTGCAAGCCCGCCAGCATGCGCTGCACCCGCTGCACCTGCCCGCCCAGCACCGCCTCGGCCAGCTTGAAGGCGTCGTAGCGCGCCACATTCAGCACCGCCGCCTCCACCTGATCGAACGACAGCTCGCCCGCCGGGTGCAGCAGCGCCAGCTTCTGGATTTCCTGGTGCGCGGCCAGCAGGTTGCCCTCCACCCGATCGGAGAAAAACTGCAACGTGCGCTGGCCCTCTTCACCCGCCGCCACGCGCTGGCCCTGTTGCTGCAGGCGTTGCGCGATCCAGGCTGGCAGTGCCTTGCGGTCCACGGGATCGAACTTGATGGTGGCGCCAAAACTCTCCAGCGCCGCAAACCACGCACCCTTCTGCGTGGCCATGTCCAGGCGCGGCAAGATCACCAGCGTGAGTGTGCTGTCGTTGTCCTGCGCGTTCTCGGCGATGCGCTGCAGCGCCTGCGAGCCCTCCTTGCCGGGCTTGCCGGAGGGCACGCGAATCTCGATGAGCTGCTTGTCGGCGAAGAGGCTCATGGAGCCGCCGCTGGCCAGCACCTCGCCCCAGTCGAAGTGGGCGCCGGCCACGGTGTGCACGGTGCGCTCGGTGTAGCCCTGCTCGCGCGCCGTGGCGCGAATGGTGTCGGCGGCTTCCTGCACCAGCAGCGGTTCGTCACCGTGCAGGGTGTAGAGGCTCCTCAGGCCACGCTGCAGCTGGGCGGCAAGTTGCGGCGCGGCAATCTGCATGGGCCTGCGGTCCTCAGAGCGATTTCACCGCCGCGAGCCGGCGCAGCACCTGCTGCACGATGTCGCCCTGCATGTCGCGGTACAGCATGGCTTCTTCGGCGTCCTTGGAGAGCACTGCCGTTTCGGTGAAGCTGATGTCGCGTTCGAGCAGCAGCTCGGTGTCGTCGATCAGGGTTTTTTCGTTGGCGGTGCGCAGGCGGAAAACGAAACGCGTGCGCAATTGCAGTTCGCGCACCTGGCCCGCCGCCGTCTGCCCCACCACGGCGCGCTCACGCTGGTCGGTCACCACCGTCAGCACCACCTGCGCCGGCTGGGTAGCCGGCGTGGTGGTGGAGGTCAGCACCTGCAGACCGTTGGCCTGCAGCGCCTCGCGCAGCTCACGCGCCACCGCCGTGCCTTCATTGCCTTGCAGGCGAATGGACTGAAAAGCAAACGTGGGCGCCTTGCGCAGCGCGAAGCCACAGCCCGTTAGCCCCACCGCAGTCAGGCCGGCAGCCACAAGCCGCAGGACGCGGCGCCGGGGCAGAGAGTCGGGGCGGGCAATGGCATTCATGGGTCGCACCTCAGACAACAATGTTGACCAGCCGGCCCGGCACCACGATCACCTTCTTGGGCGCGGCGCCTGCCGCCTGCTTGATGAAGGCATCGTTGGCCAGCGCGGCGGCCTCGATGGCGGCCTTGTCGGCCCCGGCGGGCACGGTCACGCTGCCGCGCAGCTTGCCATTGATCTGCAGCACGAGTTCGATTTCATCGCGCTGCAGGGCCGATTCGTCGGCCTGCGGCCACGGGGCATCGAGCAGCTCGCCGCTGTAACCCAGCTCGCTCCACAGCGTGTGCGTGACATGCGGAGTGGCCGGATAAAGCACGCGCAGCAGGATGCCGAAGCCTTCGGCCTGCGCGGCGCTGTCGCCTGCGCTGCCATCGCCCTTGAAATCTTCCAGCGCGTTGAGCATCTTCATGGCGCCCGACACCACGGTGTTGTATTGCATGCGCTGGTAGTCGTAATCCACCTGCTTGAGCACAGTGTGGATCTCCAGCCGTAAGGCCTTGGCGGGCTTGGACAGCGGTTGCTTCGCCACGCCCGCCGCCAGCGCCCCCATGCCACCGGCGGCTGAGAGCTTCACGCCGAACGCCCACACGCGGCGCAGGAAACGGTAACTGCCTTCCACCGCCGCGTCGTTCCACTCCAGCGTGGCTTCGGGCGGCGCCGTGAACATGGTGTACAGGCGCGCGGTGTCGGCGCCGTACTTCTCGATCAGGTCCTGCGGATCGACACCGTTGTTCTTGGACTTGGACATGGTGCCCACGCCCTCGTAGTCAATCGGGGTGCCCACGGGCAACTGGCCATCGCCACTGGTGGCCGGGTTTTTCAGCTTCGCGCCCACCACCTTGCCGGCTTCATCGAGCACGTTCTCCACGTCGTGGGGCCAGAAATAATCCTTGCCCCCCTTGGCCGTGCGGCGGCTGTAGATGTGGTTGAGCACCATGCCCTGCGTGAGCAGGTGCGTGAAGGGTTCGTCGATCTTCACCAGCCCGAGGTCGCGCATGACCTTGGTCCAGAAGCGCGCGTAAAGCAGGTGCAGGATGGCATGCTCGATGCCACCGATGTACTGGTCCATCGGCATCCAGTAGTCGGCGCCCTCGGCAACCATCTTCTCGCTGTTGGTCGGATCGCAGTAGCGCATGAAGTACCAGGCCGAATCCACGAACGTGTCCATGGTGTCGGTCTCGCGCCGCGCCGCCTTGCCGCACACGGGGCACACCACGCCGGCATGAAAGCCTTCGTGGTGGTTGAGCGGGTTGCCGGAGCCATCGGGAATGCAGTCCTGGGGCAGCGTGACCGGCAGGTCCTTTTCGGGCACTGGCACCGCGCCGTGTTCAGCGCAGTGAATGATGGGAATGGGCGTGCCCCAGTAGCGCTGGCGGCTCACGCCCCAGTCGCGCAGGCGGAAGGTGGTTTTCTTCTCGCCCATGCCCTTGTCGGCCAGCAGGGCAGACACCTTGTCGACAGCGGCCTTGTAGCCAAGGCCATCGAGAGCGCCGGAGTTCACGCAGACGCCGCGCTGCTTGTCGCCGTACCAGTCAGCCCAGACGGTGTTGCTGAAGGCCTCGCCTTCAACCGACACCACCTGCTGGATGCGCAGACCGTACTTGTTGGCAAACGCGAAGTCGCGCTCGTCGTGCGCGGGCACCCCCATCACCGCGCCGTCGCCGTAGCTCATCAGCACGTAGTTGCCCACCCACACCGCCACTTCCTCACCGGTGAGCGGGTGCGTGACGGTCAGGCCCGTGGTCATGCCCTTCTTTTCCTGCGTGGCCAGCTCGGCCTCGGTGGTGCCGCCGGTCTTGCACTCTTCGATGAACGCGGCCAGTGCAGGGTTGCTCGCGGCGGCGTGCGTGGCCAAGGGGTGCTCGGGCGCCACGGCGCAGAAGGTCACGCCCATGATGGTGTCGGCACGCGTGGTGAAGACATACATCCGGCCGCCACCGATCGGCGATCCGCCTTCGTCCTGGATCGTGTGCGGAAAAGCGAAGCGCACGCCTTCGCTCTTGCCGATCCAGTTCTCCTGCATCAGCCGCACCTTGTCGGGCCAGCCGTTGAGCGTGGCCTTGGGATTGCCGATCTGCACATGCTCCAGCAGTTCTTCGGCGTACGCGGTGATGTTCAGGTAGTAGCCCGGAATCTCGCGCTTTTCCACCACCGCACCGGTGCGCCAGCCCTTGCCGTCGATCACCTGCTCGTTGGCCAGCACCGTCTGGTCCACCGGGTCCCAGTTGACCACCTGGGTCTTGCGGTAGGCAATGCCCTTCTCGAGCATCTTGAGGAACAGCCACTGGTTCCACCGGTAGTAGTCGGGGTTGCAGGTGGTGACCTCGCGGCTCCAGTCGATGGCCAGCCCCATGGCCTGCATCTGCTGCTTCATGTAGGCGATGTTGTCGTAGGTCCACTTCGCCGGTGGCACACCGTTCTTGATCGCCGCGTTTTCGGCCGGCAGGCCGAAGGCGTCCCAGCCCATGGGCATGAGCACGTTGTGGCCCGCCATGCGCAACTGGCGGGCCAGCATGTCGTTGATGGTGTAGTTGCGCACGTGGCCCATGTGCAGCTTGCCGCTGGGGTAGGGCAGCATCGAGCAGGCGTAGAACTTCTTTTTGCCCTCGACTTCGCTCACCCGGTAGGCATCGGTGGCGTTCCAGTGGGCGTGCGCTGCGCGCTCGACATCTTGGTGGGCGTACTTTTCTTGCATGAACCAGGATCCGGACGGGCCGGGGACAGTGTGTAGAGGGGAGTCGGCGCGCAGCGGCGCGGGGAGATGCCGGATTTTAGGCCTTGGGCCGCTCGCCGACCCCGCAGTGGCTTTCAGCGCGCGGGAGCTGGCGAAGCCTCGGCCACGAACCCGATGCGCGAAAGCCCGACGGACTGCGCCAGACCGATGAGTTGCACCACCTGGCCGTAGGGGACGCTGGCATCGGCACGCAACTGCAGCTCGGTGGCGGGATTGCGCCGGGCGGTCTCTTCGAAGCGATCGCGCAAGGCCGCTTGAGACACAGGCTGACCGTCCCAGTGAATCTGGCCCCGGGCATCAACCTCGACCGACACAAAGGCCTCGCCGCCTGCCTGCGCGGTGGTGGGCGCCTCGGCCTGCGGCAAATCCAGCGCGAGGCGGCCCGCCATCACGGGCGCAGCGATGATGAAAATGACCAGCAGCACCAGCATCACGTCCACCAGCGGCGTGACGTTGATCTCGCTCATGGGCTGGTGCCCGACTGGTTTCTCCAACCCACCGAAACTCATGCCCCCACGCTCCGCCGCTGGCGCGGGTCGCTGCCCCCCGGGGGGGCTGACCCGCCTTGGGGCGGCCCGGCGGCGGGCCTCATTTCGCCGACTCCTTGTGCAGCAGCAACTCGCGCAGGTCCCGCGCGAAGCCTTCCAGATCGGCCTCGATGCGCGCGATGCTGCGGCCGAGCACGTTGTAGGCGAGCACGGCGGGAATCGCCACCGCCAGGCCGGCGGCGGTCATCACCAGGGCTTCGCCCACCGGGCCGGACACCTGTTCGATTCGAAAGCGGCCGTCTTGCCCGATGCCGGTGAGCGCGTGGTAAATGCCCCAGACCGTGCCGAGCAAACCCACGAAGGGCGAGGTGGAGCCCACAGTGGCCAGCAGAACCTGGCCGAACTGCAGGCGGTGCAGCACAGCATGCAGGGCGCCGCGGAGCACGCGCGTGAGTTGTTGTGATCGGTCGGCTGCGGTAGCCAGCGTGCGGGGTGCGGCGTCGTCCAGCCCACGCGCGGCCTGCAGCAGGGGCAGCACGATGCGCTGGGGATCGAAAGCCGCCAGGCGACGCTGCGCGTCGTCCAGATCGCTGGATTGCCAGAACGCTGCCGTGCTGAGGCCCACATCTTTCGCGGCGCGGCGCAGCAACCAGGCCTTCCAGACAATCACCACCCAGCTCGATACCGACATGGCCAGCAGAAGCAGCGCGACCACGCGGCCCAGCGCATCCGCCTGGGCCAGCGTCTGCAGGAGCCCCTGGCCCGCGCTGTCGGTCATTTCAGGTTGAGCACGTCGAACATGTCGTACAGCCCGGCCGGCTTGTCGGCCAGGAAACGCACCGCGCGCAGGCTGCCCTGCGCGTAGGTGGCGCGGCTGCTCGACTTGTGCGTGATCTCGATGCGCTCGCCCGTGCCGGCAAAAAGCACCGTGTGGTCGCCCACGATGTCGCCACCGCGGATGGTGGCGAAACCGATGCTGGAGGGGTCGCGCTCGCCGGTCACGCCTTCACGCGCGTACACCGCGCACTCCTTGAGATCGCGGCCCAGTGCGTCGGCGATCACCTCGCCCATCTTGAGCGCGGTCCCGCTGGGCGCATCCACCTTGTGGCGGTGGTGGGCTTCAATGATCTCGATGTCGTAGCCGGTGGACATCGCTTTGGCGGCCATCTCCAGCAATTTGAGCGTGACATTGACGCCGACGCTCATGTTGGGCGCCATGACGACGGGAATCTGCTTCGCGATCTGCGCGATTTCGGCCTTCTCGTCGTCAGAAAATCCCGTGGTGCCGATGACCACCGCCACACCCTGCCTTGCGCACTCGCGCAGGTGTGCCATGGTGCCTTCAGGGCGGGTGAAGTCGATCAGGAACTGGCTGCCCGCAAGGCCCTGCGACAGGTCGGCCGTGATGTTCACGCCCGTGGCATGGCCAGCAAAGGCGCCTGCGTCCTGACCCAGCGCAGGGCTGCTGGCGATGTCGAGCGCGCCCGAGAGCGCGCAATCGCCGCTGGCCCGCACGGCTTCCACCAGCATCTGGCCCATGCGCCCGCTGGCGCCGGCCACGCAGACCCGCAAGGGAGCGCTCATCGAGTAACTCCGGCGCCCTCCAGGGGCGGATAGTTCGCATTGGCGGGGGCGCTTGGCGGGGGCGTGACCGGGGTTCCGGGATTGCGCTCCTGAAACGCCTTGAGCTGCTCGGGCGTGGCCTCCAGTGGCAACACCTTGCCAGGCTTGCGGCGCGAATCGAGCGAGGCCACGAATTCGGTTTCGGAGGGCAGCTCATCGGCTTCGATGCGATCCAGCACGTCGCCCTTGAAGAAGGCAGTGAGTTTGCGGCGCTGCGGCTCCTGCCCCTGGCGCTTGTAGGTGAACACGTAATCCCAGCGTTCGGCGTGGAATACGCTGGTGAGCAGTGGCGAGCCCAGCACATCGCGCACTTGAGGGCGGGTCATGCCCGGCTTGAGCAGCTGCGACTGTTCGCGCGTGACCACATTGCCCTGAAGGATGTCGATCTTGTAGGGCGTGACCAGGCTGGTGAGGCCGTAGGTGCCGTCGCCGTAGCCGGAGCAGGCACCCAGGCCCACCAGTGCCAGCGCGCAGGCGAAGACCCGCAACGGGCGGGAGCGATTCTGGGCGGGGATGCCGTGATGACCGGATGGGTGCATGAGAACTGGCCTTGTGAGCGCGGCGCTCCATGTGCGAACCGACGGAAATTGCGGCGTGTGCAGGGCGCTGGCGATATGATCCGAACATTGTAGTCCCGGGCCTCCCACGCCCCGGATCAGCCCTTGCAACCGCTCGCCGTTCACTGCCATGACCAACATCGAAGAACTCAAGAGCACGGGGCTCAAGGCCACCCTGCCCCGGCTGAAGATTCTGGAGGTGTTCCAGAACGCGAAGCAACGCCACATGACGGCGGAAGACGTGTTCCGCGTGTTGCTGGAGGAGCGCTCCGACATCGGCCTGGCCACGGTCTACCGCGTGCTGATGCAGTTCGAGCAGGCCAGCCTGCTCACCCGCAGCAATTTCGAGTCGGGCAAGGCGGTCTACGAACTCAACGAAGGCCAGCACCACGACCACCTGGTCTGCCTCGACTGCGGCCGGGTGGAGGAGTTCTACGACGCGGAAATCGAAAAGCGGCAGCACATGGTGGCCAAGACCCGGGGCTTCGCCCTGCAGGAACACGCGCTTTCGCTCTACGCCAACTGCACCAAGACGGACTGCCCGCACAAAGGGCAGTCGCACAGGGCCTGAGCGCTTACTCGCCGCGCGACATGGCCGCGCGGTGGCGCGAAACGAATTCCTGGTAGGTGTCGATGCCGCGCAGTTGCAGGATGGTGTTGCGCACGGCCGCTTCCACCAGCACGGCGATGTTGCGACCTGCCACCACCTGAATCACCGCCTTGCGCACCGGCACGCCCAGCACGTCCTGGTACAGCGGCTCGTGGGGCATGCGCTCATAGTCGCGTTCCATGGTCTCCCGGCGCACCAGATGCACGATGAGTGAGAGCCGCATCTTGCGCCGCACTGCGGTCTCGCCAAAGATGGCCTTGATGTCGAGCAGGCCGATACCGCGCACTTCCAGCAGGTTCTGCAGCAGCTCGGGGCAGCGACCCTCGATGCTGGTCTGGTTGATGCGGTAAAGGTCCACGGCGTCGTCGGCCACCAGGCCGTGGCCGCGCGAGATCAGTTCCAGGCCGAGCTCGCTCTTGCCCAGACCCGATTCGCCGGTGATGAGCACGCCCATGCCCAGGATGTCCATGAACACGCCGTGCATGGAAGCACGGTCGGCGAAATGGCGCGAGAGGTAGGCGCGCAGCACGTCGATGACGAAGGCCGCCGACTCGTGCGTGGCAAACATCGGGATCTGCGCACGCTCGCACATCGCGGTAAGAGCGTCGGGCGCGGTCTGGCCATCGGCCACCACCAGCACCGGCGGTTCCAGCGTGACGATGCGCGAGACCCGACGTTTGTTGTCGTCTTCGCTCGGGCTGGTGAGGTAGGCCACCTCTCGCTCGCCAAACACCTGCACCCGGTAGGGGTGGATGTAGTTGAGGTAACCGACCAGGTCGGCACCCGAGCGTGCGGCGCGGATCGCGACTTCGTCAAAACGCCGCTCGGAAGCGCCCAGGCCAGCAATCCATTGCCACTTCAGGGCATCCCGATGGTCCTCGAAGAGGACATCGGCGCTGACGACGGTGGGTTTCAAACGGGACGACCGGCCGCAGGGCCGCCCCAAGGCTGGTCAGCCCCCTCGGGGGGCAGTGACCCGTGAAACGGTGGAGCGTGGGGGACCAAAATTTCAGGCGGCGGCGTGCGCCGATTGCCAGGAGGTGATGAGCTTGTGCAATGCAGCGGCATCGCCGGAGTTCTTCATCTGCTCGCGCAGCGCGCTGTCGCTCAGCAGCTCGGCGATCTCGGAGAGGATTTCCAGGTGCTTCTGCGTCGCCGCTTCGGGCACCAGCAGGAAAATCATGAGCTGCACGGGCTGCTCGTCGGGCGCATCGAAACCGATGGGGTTGCCCAACTGGAACACGGCAGCCAGCGGCTGCTTGAGCCCCTTGATGCGGCCATGGGGAATGGCGACGCCGTGACCCAGGCCGGTGGAGCCCAGTCGCTCGCGGGCGAACAGGCTGTCGGTGATGAGGGCGCGGTTGAGTCCGTGAAGGGTTTCGAAGAGCAGGCCCGCTTCTTCAAATGCGCGTTTCTTGCTGGTCGCGTCCACGCTGACGAGCACTTGCGCGGCGGGCAATATGGCGGAGAGTCGGTTCATGTGAGCCCTTTCGGACCGCAAATTATGCCGAGTTGGGCTGTCTTGAATAGACCGAAGGAACAAAAAAGCCGCTTGACAATTCAAGCGGCTTGCTGCATTGCAACATTCGTTACGGCCTGATCCAGGCAGGCCGTGAAGTGCTTCACATGACGCGTTTGACGGTCTCGTGGTGGTGGTCCTGCGCCTTGCCTTTGTAGGTCAGCACCTGACGATCCATGATGTCGGCCAGTTTGTCCACGGCCGCGTACATGTCGGCATGCACGGTCTCGGCAAACAGGTCGCGCCCCTTGACGTGAATCTTGCACTCGGCCTTTTGTCTCAGGTCCTTTTCTTTGAGCTTGTCGACGGATAGCAGCACCTTGATGTCGACCACCTGGTCGAAGTGTCGGGAGATGCGTGCGAGTTTGTCGGTGACGTAGCCGTGCATGGCGGGCGTGACATCGATGTGGTGACCGCTGATCGTCAAATTCATACTTGAACCTCCAATTGCTCCGGGTTGACAAAAGCCGCCGGGGGCGAAACCCCCTGCGGCCACGGGGATGTCTTGAACCCACTATGCCCATGAAAGGCGCCCGGCGCAAGCCGATACCCTGACAAAGAATGTAAAAAAATGGTGTTCATACCCCTGGGGGGAGCACGGGTTCAGGCGCGCCTGGCACCGCGCTCGCCTTGCCATCGTGCAGGTGCAACCGCCGCGCCATGAAGATGGCGGCGAAGCTGGCACACACACTGAACAGGCCGGCGACCCAGTAGTGCTGCACCTGACCGGCGGCATCGCGGCTGATGATGAATCCGCCCAGCAGCGAGGCCAGGCCCATGGCACCCGATTGCACAGAAGCGTTGAGCGCCATGAAGGTGCCGCGCAAAGGTGGGTATGCGGCGGACGTGACGAGCGCCATGCCCGGGATCATGCGGCCACTCAAGAAGACGAACAGGCAGGAGGCGATGATCAGCACCACCCACAACGGCAACCGGGGCGCCAGCGTGGTGGCCATGATGGGGAACATGACGGCGATGCCGAGCCAGTTGAAGGTGCGCACCTTGCCGTACCGATCGGTCATGCGCCCGAACAGGCGCGCGCTCACGAGCGTGGCCAGGCCGCCGCAGAGGTAGAGGTACGGAATCTGCTCGTCGACCAGACCCACATTGGCCTGCATGTAGATAGTGACGAAGGGAATGATGGTGAATCCGGTGAGCATGAGCATGGCGGTGAAACCGAACGCGCGCCGGTGATTGCGATCGGCCAGCACCATGCCGATGCCACGCCAGATGGAGGGGCGGTCGCGCTGAAGCAGGTGGTGGTCGAGCCGCGGCAGCGTCAGGCCTGCGCCCACCGCCAGCACCCCACTGAGGAAAGCAATGCCGATGAACGGGGCCTGCCAGCTCAGGTGCGAGGCGAGGAACAGGCCGATCGGCACACCGGCCACCGTGGAAAACGAAAATGACGACATCACAATGCCCATGGCGCGCCCGCGGCGCTCGAACGGCACCACGTCGGCCACGATGGTTTGTGAAAGGGCGGAGAGCACACCGCCGAACATGCCGGCCGCAATTCGGGCGGCCATGAGGAATCCGTAGCCCGGTGCGAGCCCGCAGGCCAGCGTGGCGAGGGCAAACAGCACATACAGCGTGAGCAGCAGGCGCTTGCGATCGAAGCGGTCCACATACGTGGCTGCAGCCAGACCAGACACACCAGCCGACAGCGTGTAGGCCGATACCAGCAGGCCAAACTGGGCGTCGCTGATGCCGAAGAGCCGCGTGAACTGCGGCCCCAGGGGCATCATGATCATGAAATCCAGGATGTGCGTGAACTGGATGCCAGCGATGGTGAGCAAGAGCCAGAGCTCGCGCCGAGGTGAGAGGGTGGGATGTGTCATGATTTTGGGCAGCCCGCCAATGTAAACGCAGCACTTCCCCTTGTCGCTCGACACCCTGATCACCCACAACACCCTGCTGCCCGCCACCCCCGATGCGCAGCCCGACGCCTGCGCCCTGGTGCTCATGGGGGGCGGCGCCCGCACGGCCTACCAGGTTGGCGTGCTCAAGGCGATCGCGGCGATGCTGATTGCGCGGCTGCCCGCCAAGGCACACCCGCCTGCGCCGCCACCGGCCTTTCCGTTTCAGTGGCTGTTCGGCACCTCGGCTGGCGCACTCAACGCCACCTACCTGGCCAGCCAGGCGGTGCATGGCCTGGAGGCGCTGCCGCGCCTGGCCACTTTCTGGAGCGCGCTGCGCTCGGAGAGCGTCTACCGGCTGGAGGCTCCGGGCTGGGTGCGGGCCAACCGCATCGTGGCGGGTCTCACGCTGGCGCGCCAGGTGCGGCGGCATCGCGCCCTGCTCGACACCCTGCCCCTGGTGGACACGCTGCACCGCGCCATCGATCTGGACGCGCTCGAGCGTGCGCTGGCGCAGCGGATCATCCACGTGCTGGGCGTCACCGCGTCGAGCTACACCACAGGAGAGCACTGGACTTTCTGCCAGACGCGCGCCAACCATCCGGTGCAGCCCTGGCACCGGCCTGGCCGCCGGTCCGAATTTCAGCCCATCACCATCGAACACCTGATGGCGTCGAGCGCGATCCCGTTCCTGTTTCCCGCCGTGCCGCTGTGGGTCGATGGACACAAGGAACATTTCGGCGATGGGTCCATGCGCCAGCTTTCGCCGCTGTCGCCCGCCATCCAGTTCGGTGCGCGCCGGGTGCTGGTGATCGGGGTGGGGCAGCCCCAGCGCTCGGGCATGAGCGCGCGCAACAGCGGGGACCCCACGGCCGGCACCATCGCGGGCCATGCCATGGCCAGTGTGTTCCACGACACGCTGCAGGCCGATGTGGAGCAGGCCCAGCGCGTGAGCCAGACACTGGCGCGCCTGCCGCCCGCCCTGGCGGCTGCGTTGCCCTACCGGCCCGTGGACGTGATGTCGATCCAGCCCAGTTTTTCCCTCGACGAGCTGGCCCACAAGCACATGCGCGAGCTGCCGGCGCCCACGCGCAACACGCTGGTTGGCCTGGGCGCACTGGACACAGCGCGCAGCGCCGCAGGCAGCGCAGCGGCACTGGCGAGCTACCTGCTGTTCGAACCGGGTTTCGTCAACGCGCTGATCGAGTTGGGCGAACACGACGCCTGGCGGAAAAAGGACGAATTGATGGGTTTCCTGGGCACGCCAGCGGCGCTCGGCCCGCAGGTCGCGGTGCCATAATCCGCCCAGTCCTTCACTTGGAGAGCCTCATGGAAAGCACGCCACCCAGTTGTGTGCTTTCAGCTGCCCCCGCGATCGTCTGACCGCCGCGCACCGCGCGGCACCTGGGTCGGGCGACCGGCCGGCTGAAAGCACCGCCCGAAACGCCCTTCGTCAGAACACCCAACCGCCGGGAGCGCTCCCATGCTCAACGTATTCACCCTGGCCAACGGCCGCCTGTTCCAGGAAGAAATCGAATCGCTCGAAGAACTCGCGCAATTCAAACCCATCTGGGTCGACCTGGAAGACCCCACGCCCGAAGAGCGCCGCTGGGTCAAACAACACTTCGGCCTGTCCATCCCTGAAGACGCGATGGACGAGGACATCGAGGAATCCGCGCGGTTCTTCGAGGAAGACAACGGCGAGCTGCATGTGCGCTCGGACTTCCTGATCGACGACGACGAGGACCCGCGCGCCGTGCGCGTGGCCTTCATCCTCAACGAGCACAACGACACCCTGAAAAGCCAGGGCGTGCTGTTCTCCATTCACGACGAAGACGTGCCGGTGTTCCGGCTGCTGCGGATGCGTGCGCGCCGCATGCCCGGGCTGATCGAAGACGCCAAGGACGTGCTGCTCATGCTGTTCGATGCCGACGCCGAGTACTGCGCCGACACGCTGGAAGACATCTACGACGAGATCGAGACCGTGAGCAAGCAGGTGCTCAACAGCAACGCATCGGACAACCTGCTGAGCGAGGCGCTCTCGGCGATTGCGCGGCACGAAGACATGTCAGGCCGCATCCGTCGCAATGTGATGGACACGCGCCGCGCGGTCAGCTTCATGATGCGCAGCCGCCTGCTGAATTCCGAGCAGTTCGAAGACGCGCGCCAGATTCTGCGCGATCTGGATTCGCTCGACAGCCACACCGCTTTCCTGTTCGACAAGATCAACTTCCTGATGGACGCCACGGTCGGTTTCATCAACATCAACCAGAACAAGATCATCAAGATCTTCTCGGTGGCCAGCGTTTCGCTGCTGCCGCCTACATTGGTGGCCAGCAGCTACGGCATGAACTTCGCTTTCATGCCCGAGCTGCAATGGCACTACGGCTATCCGCTGGCACTGGTGCTGATGGTGATGTCGGCGGTGGTGCCGATGCTCTACTTCCGCAAGCGCGGATGGTTGAGGTAACGCTTCAGCCTCGCAGCAGCGCCTCGACGATGGCCGCGCTGTAGCGGCTCGCCACCTCGCGCAGGAAGCGCGGAAAGTCCACGTGGGCCGCGTCGTCGGCTCGGTCGGAGATGGTGCGCACCACGGCCAGCGGTATCCCGTAGTCGTGACACACCTGGGCAAAGGCGGCGCCTTCCATCTCTACCGCCAGCGCTTCGGGCAAGGCTGCGCGCAGGGCTGCGCTTTCTGCAGTGGTGGAAACAAAACGGTCACCACTGACGAGCAAGCCCTGGTGGCAGCGCGGCGATTGCAGGCCGAAGGCGTGCACCACCTCATTGCCGAGAGCAGCCGGTAGCTCGCGCAGCACCTTGTCGCTCACCTGCGTGAGGTGCGCGGTCAGCGTAGCGTCGGCATCGAAGGTGGCGCGTCCATAGCCCGGCACTTCGTGGCGAGGGAAGATGGGCGAGGCGTCCATGTCATGCTGCAGGAACTGCCGCGCCACCACCACGTCGCCCACGCGCACGCCCGGTGCGAGGCCGCCGGCCACGCCGGTGAACACGATGCGCTGCACGCCGAAACGTTCGATGAGTGCCGTGGCGGTGGTGGCCGCAGCCACCTTGCCGATGCCCGAGAGCACCCCCACCACGTCGTGTCCATGCAGATGACCTCGCCAGAAAGTGCGTCCGCCGGACATCTGCTGTTGCTCGTCGGGCATGAGCCCGAGCACGGCGGCCAGCTCTTCGTGCAGCGCGCTGACGAGGGCGGTGGGGCCTGCCACTACTTCTTGTCGCGCAACTCGCGCCGCAGGATCTTGCCCACCGGCGTCTTGGGCAGCTCGGTGCGGAACTCCACCACCTTGGGCTGCTTGTAACCCGTGAGGTTGGTCTTGCAGTAGTCGCGCACCTGGGCTTCGGTCAGGGCCTGGTCTTTCTTGACGATGACCAGCTTGACCGCCTCGCCAGACTTGTCGTCCGGCACGCCCACCACGGCGCACTCCATCACGCCGTCGAGCTGGGCCACCACGTCTTCCACCTCATTGGGGTAGACGTTGAAGCCGCTCACCAGCACCATGTCCTTTTTGCGGTCCACGATGCGGAAATAGCCGCGCGGGTCCATCACGCCCACGTCGCCGGACTTGAAGTACCCATCGGGTGTCATGACCTTGGCGGTCTCGTCCGGCCGCTGCCAGTAGCCGGCCATCACCTGCGGCCCCTTGATGGCGATCTCGCCCGGCTGGCCCTGCGGCACTTCCACACCGTCGTCGTCCAGGCATTTCATCCAGGTGTTGGGCAACGGCACGCCGATGGTGCCGCTGTATTCGGTGCTGGTGGTGGGGTTGCAGCTGGCCGATGGGCTGGTTTCCGAAAGCCCATAGCCTTCGCAGATGGGGCAACCGGTCTTCTCCAGCCAGAGTTTCGCCACCGCGCTCTGCACCGCCATGCCGCCGCCCACAGACACCTTGAGGTTGCGCCAGTTCACGGTGTTGAAATCAGGGTGGTTGGCCAGCCCGTTGAACAACGTGTTGACGGCAGGGAAGCTGTGAAAGGTGTGCTTGCTCAGCTCTTTCAGGACCGCCGGCAGGTCGCGCGGATTGGGAATGAGAATGGTCTTGCCGCCGGTTCGCATGGACAGCATCATGTTCACCGTGAAGGCGAAGATGTGGTACAGCGGCAGCGCGCAGACGCTGGTGGGCTGCTCGCCAGCCGGCACCTGCTTCATCACGGGGTTGTTCCAGGCCTCGGACTGCAACACGTTGGCGATCACATTGCGGTGCTGCAGCACCGCGCCCTTGCTCACACCGGTGGTACCACCGGTGTATTGCAGAACCGCCATGTCGTCGGGCTTGATCTCGGGTCGCTTGAGCGTGCCTCGAGTTCCTTTGGCGATGGCGTCGTTGAAGCGCACAGCCTGCGGCAGATTGAACGCCGGCACCATCTTCTTGACGTTGCGGACCACATAGTTCACCAGCGCGCCCTTGAGCAGGCCCAGCTGGTCGCCCATGGCCGCGAGCACCACGTGCTTGACCGGTGTGTTGGCGATGCACTGCTCCAGCGTGTGCGCAAAGTTCTCGATGATGACAATGGCCTTGGCGCCAGAGTCTTTCAGTTGATGTTCGAGTTCGCGCGGCGTGTACAGCGGGTTGACATTGACCACCACCAGACCGGCCCGCAGGATGCCAGCCACGGCCACCGGGTACTGCGGCACATTGGGCATCATGATCGCAACACGATCACCCTTGACCAGGCCTTTGCCCTGCAGGTAGGCCGCGAACGCCTGGGACAGGCTGTCCGTCTGCGCGAAGCTCACGTCCTTGCCCATGAAGCTGTAGGCGGTGCGGCCTGCGTGCTTCTGGAAACTCTCTTCCATCAGATGAACGAGCGAGTCGTACTGGGCCACGTCGATGTCGGCCGGCACCCCTTCGGGGTACGCACTCAGCCAGGGACGTTGTGCCGTTGGGTCGGTCATTGGGTATCTCCTCGTCTTTGTGGTGGATGCGGTCACGCCCTGTTTGAGACAAGACGATCAAGCACCCCTATTTCTGACTGACGCGATTCTGACAGGCTGCAGCTGGCTTCGGCAGCCCGCCTACCGGCCCGCCCCCTGCGCATCGCCCACCATGGCATCCAGGGCTTCGTGGTGGAACAGATCCAGATAGGGCTGGTACCGCCAGAACCGGTTGCGACCATAGCCGGTCATTTCCTTCAGCCATCCGCGCGCTTCAAAATCGGTCACCAGTTTCGACGCCGTGGGAAAGGTGCATGACATCAGCCTGGCCACACTGCTGACCGAGACGCCAGGCTGCTTGAACAGATGATCCAGCAACACCAGCGCCTTGGCATTCCGGGCGACGGCCGACCGATGCTTGTCGCGCAGGGCCACAATGTTCTGCGCGGTCTTCGTCGCCGCTTGTGCGGTCGCGCTGACACCGCGCAGGAAAAACATCAACCATGGCTCCCAATGGCCTTGCGAGCGTATGGCGGTCAGTCGATCGTAGTACTCTGCACGGTGCGCCTTGAGATAGAGCGACAGGTACAGCAGAGGACGTGAGAGCGCACGCTCCTCGCAGAGCATGAGGGTGATCAGCAGCCTGCCCACCCGCCCGTTGCCATCCAGAAAGGGATGAATGGTTTCGAACTGAGCGTGAGCCAAGCCGCAACGAACCAGCAAGGGCACGCTCTCCCGGCCACTGTGCAGGAACGTCTCCAGCTGGCCCAACGCATTCATGAGTTCGTGCGGCGGCGGTGGAATGAACGCCGCGTCACGCAGCGTGCTGCCGCGCCCACCAATCCAGTTTTGCGACGTGCGGAATTCGCCGGGAGACTTCTCCCCGCCTCGCACGCCTTTCATCAGTTCGGCATGAATTTCGCGCAGCAAGCGCAGCGACAAGGGCAGTTCAGACAAACGCTCCAGACCATGGTTCATGGCGCGCACATAGTTGACGACTTCCTCCACATCCTTGGGAGTGTCATCGCGCGAAGCATCGGCTTCAAAGGCCAGCACATCCTCCAGGGTGCTCTGCGTGCCTTCGATCTGGGAAGAAAGGACGGCCTCATGCCGCACGTACATGGCGACGAAAAGATCCGGGTTGGGCAGCATGGATGCCAAGGCGTCCAGACGACCGATGTGGCGATCGGCCTGCGACAGCAGCGTCTGGAGCGGCCCGCTGTAAGCCACAGGCGGTTCCGGCGGGAGAGGGGCCGGAATGAAGGCTTTGTAGCCCGAGGACTGCTGAATGTAGCGGCCCGCGCGTTGAGCGTCGTCCATCAATGATTCCTTTAACAAGCCGTGTATTTTACGATCTTGTTAAAGGAATTTGCCGATTATTTTAATAAAATGGCGCGCGCTGGGCCATGTCAAAGAACGACCTGCCTCAGCGCCGTGTACGCACCAGCCTGCCCGGCTGGGAGATGAACGGGGCCGAGGCGGCTTACTCGATCGCTTTGGTCATGTCCTCGACGACCTTCTTGGCGTCACCGAACACCATCATGGTCTTGTCCATGTAGAACAGCTCGTTGTCCAGGCCGGCATAGCCTGCGGCCATGCTGCGCTTGTTCACGATCACCGTCTTGGCTTTGTAGGCTTCCAGAATCGGCATGCCGTAGATGGCGCTGCCCTTCTGCAAGGCGGCCGGGTTCACCACGTCGTTGGCACCCAGGATGATGGCCACGTCGGCCTGACCGAATTCGCCGTTGATGTCTTCCATTTCGAACACCTGGTCGTACGGCACCTCGGCTTCGGCCAGCAGCACGTTCATGTGCCCCGGCATGCGCCCGGCCACCGGGTGAATGGCGTACTTCACGGTGATGCCCTTCTCGGTCAGCTTGTGGGCCAGCTCCTTCACCGCGTGCTGTGCACGCGCCACCGCCAGGCCATAGCCCGGCACGATCACCACCGTCTCGGCGTTGCCCAGCACGAAGGCCGCGTCGTCGGCGCTGCCGCTCTTCACCGGCCGTGCCTCGGCCTTCGCGCCACCGGCGGCGGCGGCATCGCCACCGAAGCCGCCCAGGATGACGTTGAAGAACGAGCGGTTCATGGCCTTGCACATGATGTAGCTCAGGATGGCACCCGAGGAGCCCACCAGCGAGCCCGCGATAATCAGCATGGAGTTGTTCAGGCTGAAGCCGATGCCTGCGGCCGCCCAGCCCGAGTAGCTGTTGAGCATGGACACCACCACCGGCATGTCGGCGCCGCCGATGGGGATGATGATGAGCACGCCAAGCAGGAAACCGAGCGCGATCACCAGCACGATGTCGATCCAGCTCTGCGAATGCCAGAAGCCGAAAATGAAGAACACGGTGGCCAGGCCCAGCAACAGGTTGAGCTTGTGCTGGCCTGCAAAGGTGACCGGTGCGCCCTGGAACAGGCGGAACTTGTACTTGCCCGAGAGCTTGCCGAAGGCAATCACCGAGCCGCTGAAGGTGACCGCACCGATGAAGGCGCCGAGTGCCAGTTCGATGCGGTTGCCGCCCGGAATGGGTTCACCCTTGGCCACGATGGCAAACGCCCAGGGCTCGGCCACCACGGCCACGGCAATGCACACCGCCGCCAGGCCGATCATGCTGTGCATGAAGGCCACGAGCTCGGGCATCTTGGTCATTTCGACCCGGTTGGCCATGATGGCGCCAATGGCACCACCTACCACCAGCCCGCCCAGCACCCAGACCATGCCCAAGGCCTTGCCGCCAGAGAGCTCCACGATGAGCGCTGCGGTGGTGAGCACGGCAATCGCCATGCCGGTCATGCCGAAGACGTTGCCGCGGATGGACGTGGTGGGATGGCTCAGCCCTTTGAGGGCCTGGATGAAACAGACGCTGGCGACGAGGTACAGCAGCGTGACGAGGTTCATGCTCATTTGGCAGCCCCTTCGGAGGCCGCCGGTGCTTTCCGTTCCTTCTTCTTGAACATCTCCAGCATGCGCCGCGTGACGAGGAAACCACCGAAGACGTTCACCGCTGCCAGCGCCACGGCCAGCACGCCCATGGTCTTGCCCAGGTTCGTCTCGGTCAGCGCGGCGGCGAGCATGGCGCCCACGATCACGATGGCCGAGATGGCGTTGGTCACCGCCATCAGCGGCGTGTGCAGCGCAGGCGTGACGTTCCACACCACGTGGTAACCCACGTAGATGGCCAGCACGAAGATGATGAGGTTGAGGATGGTGGGGGATACGGCTTCCATGGCTTACTTCCTTTTCACTTCACCACTCTGGGTCATGAGGCACGCGGCCACGATGTCGTCGTCCATCGGCACCTGAACGGCCGTGGCGTCTTTGGGCAGCACGAGCTTGAGGAAGTCGAGCACGTTGCGCGCGTACAGCGCCGAGGCGTCAGCGCCCACCAGCGCGGCCAGGTTGGTCTCGCCAATGATCGTCACGCCGTGCTTGACCACGGTGCGATCGGTCTCGGTGAGCGGGCAGTTGCCGCCCACGCCGTTGGCGCCTTTGCCAGCTGCAATGTCCACGATCACGCTGCCCGGCTTCATGGACTTGACCATGTCTTCGGTGATGAGCACCGGCGCGGCTCGTCCGGGGATGAGTGCGGTGGAGATCACCACGTCGGCCAGCGCCACGCGTTTGGCCACCTCCAGCTTCTGGCGCTCAAGCCACGAAGGTGGCATGGGCCGGGCGTAACCGCCCACGCCCTCGGCGGCTTCTTTTTCCTCGGCGGTTTCGTAGGGCACGTCGATGAACTTGCCGCCCAGCGACTCCACCTGCTCCTTCACGCTGGGTCGCACGTCGCTGGCTTCAATCACCGCACCCAGGCGCTTGGCGGTGGCAATGGCCTGCAGACCCGCCACGCCCACACCCAGAATCACCACGCGCGCGGCCTTCACCGTGCCGGCTGCCGTCATGAGCATGGGGAAGAAGCGCTGGTACTTGTCGGCCGCCATCATCACGGCCTTGTAACCGGCGATGTTGGCCTGGCTGGAGAGCACGTCCATGCTCTGCGCGCGCGTGGTGCGCGGCGCGGCTTCCAGTGCAAAGGCCGTGAGGCCGGCGCTCGCCATGCGCTGCAGTCCGGCGGCATCGAAGGGGTTGAGCATGCCGACCACGGTGGCGCCGGGCTTCATGAGGGCGAGCTCGTTGTCGAACGGGGTGCGCACCTTGAGCACCAGATCGCAGCCCAGCGCGCCTGCGGCATCGGTGATCTCGGCGCCCACGGCCGTGTAGGCGGCATCGGGTGCGCTGGCGGCCAGGCCGGCACCGCTCTGCACCCGCACCGCATGACCCTGGGCCACGTATTTTTTCGCCGTCTCGGGCGTGACCGCCACTCGGGATTCGCCCACTGTCGTCTCAGCGGGAACGCCTATCAGCATGAGGGTCTCCTCACTCACGGGGTTGGTATGAAAGTCGGGGCGAGCTTACCTGAAACAGGCCCTTTGGCCCATGGGATGGCCACCGGCACAGATAATGCCCCGATGGACAACCGATGGAAACCCAGCGTCACCGTGGCCGCCGTCATCGAGCGCGAAGGGCGCTTCCTGCTGGTGGAAGAACACACGCCCGAAGGTCTGCGGTTGAACAACCCGGCCGGCCATCTGGACCCGGGCGAGAGCCCGGCCGAAGGCGTGGCCCGCGAGGCGCTGGAGGAAACCACCCATCGCTTCCAGCCGACCGCGCTGGTGGGGGTGTACCTCTCGCGCTTTCAGCGACCGGCGCGCGAAGGGCGGGCCGCTGAAGACGTGACCTACCTGCGCTTCGCCTTCTGCGGCGAACTGGGCGATGTGGTTGCGGGGCGAACCCTGGACACCGGCATCGTGCGCACGCTGTGGATGACACCCGATGAAGTGCGAGCCAGCGCGGCGCGGCACCGCAGCCCGCTGGTGGTTCGCTGCATGGAAGACCATCTGGCCGGGCAGCGTTTTCCGCTGGAGCTGATCCAGACCGACGCCTCGGTGCTGCAACCCTGGACTCCCACACCGTGACGCCAACCCCTGAACCCTCCCTGCGGGTGCTGCCACCCGACGACGTGCTGCGCGAGGACTTGCACAACGAGGTGCACGCACGGCCTTCGGCGCGCATCGATCTGCCGGCGCTGGTGGTGTTCGTGGCCGTGCTCAACGAGGGCGTAAGCCGCGAGCAGGAATGCGATCACCTGCGCCGCCTGCCCGGCCAGCAGGCGCTCAGCCCTGATCAGATGCGCGGCAACTTTCTCCGGCTGCGCTTCGATGAATACACCCTGAAATGGGAGCGCCACACCGAGTTCACCCGCTACTCCATCGTGCAGCCGCTGCCCGAGGGTTGCGGGCTTGGTGCGACCGATCCGCCCCTGCAGAATTTTCTGGTGACGCCACCGGGGTGGCTGGGCGAGATCCCGGGGCGCACCGTGGCCGCCATTCAGCTGGTGATGCTGCAGGCCGAACTGCCCGAGCCAACGCCCAAGGCACAGGCCACGCTGATGGCACAGGCGCAGCAATGGTTTGGCCATCGGACCGTGGTGGCCTCACAGCTCGGCGGCGGCCACTCCTGGGCGGCCACCGACTTCCTGATTCAGCCTTCGGGTTTCGAACACCTGCTGGTGATCACCCCACCGGGCACCAGCGACACGCGCGCCGGGCGCATTTCGCAGCGCCTGCTGGAACTGGAGACCTACCGCCTCATGGCCCTGCGCGGCCTGCCCGTGGCCAAGGCGCTCTCGCCCACGCTGGCCCAGGCCGAAGCACAGCTGGCCGGCATCACCGCACAGATGGAAAACAAGGCGGCATCCGAACAGGGCCTGCTCGATCAGTTGATTTCACTGGCTGCCCGCGTGGAACGCGCCACCGCAGAAAACACCTACCGCTTCGGCGCCACGCGTGCCTACGATTCGCTGGTGACACAACGCATTGCCGAGTTGCGGGAAAAGCCGATTCCCGGGACGCAGACGATCGGTGAATTCATGCAGCGGCGTCTGTCACCCGCCATGGCCACAGTGGCCGCCACCGAACAGCGCCTCACCTCGCTGTCGGAACGTGTCGCCCGCACCAGTGCCCTGCTGCGCACGCGGGTTGACATCGCCACCGAAGCGCAGAACCAGCAGTTGCTGGCCAAGCTCACGCGCGGCCAGGAACTGCAGCTGCACCTGCAGACCACGGTGGAGGGTCTGTCGATCGCGGCGATTTCGTATTACGTGATCAGCCTGCTGCTGTACCTGGGCAAGGCAGGCAAGGCCGCCGGCCTGCCCATCCACCCGGAAATCGCCGCCGGCGCAATGATCCCGCTGGTGTTGTGGGTGGTGTGGCGCGCCACGCGACGGATTCACGCGAAGCTGGACGCGACGACGCTCAAGCCACCCGTTTAGCGCGACGCCTGGTTCAGCTCGTCGCGCAGACGGTCTTCCTGCGCGCGCAATTCGGGCGTGTACGCCTCGCCAAAATCTTCGGCTTCAAACAGCGGGCGGATTTCGATCTCGGAGTCTTCCGGCATCGGGTTCGGGCAGCGCTTGACCCAATCCACCGCCTCGTCGAGGGACTTCACCTGCCAGATCCAGAAGCCGGCCACCAGCTCGTTGGTCTCTGAGAACGGGCCATCGACCACGGTTCGCGCTGCACCTGAAAAACGCACCCGTTTGCCCCGCATGCTGGGGTGCAGGCCGTCACCAGACACCAGCACACCCGCCTTCATGAGTTCTTCATTGAACTGGCCCATGGCCGCCATGTCCTCCGTGCGCGGCATCAAACCCGCTTCGGACGATGGGGTGGCTTTCACGATCACCATGACACGCATCTCGGTTCTCCTTCATGTGTGGGTTGAGGGAGCCGGCGACAACCGCCGGCTCTGCAGACACGACGAACCAGAAGCGCGGAAATCGACAGAATGCCGGTCAGGCTTGCAGCAGCGCGCCGCCCCGGCTGGTTGCTCGCGGTGACTCCGCGCTGGTGGTGATCACGCCGCCGCCCAGACACACTTCGCCGTCGTAGAGCACGGCGCTTTGTCCCGGCGTCACCGCCCATTGCGGCTCGGCGAAGTCCAGCGCGAAACCGGCATCGCCTTCGGCCTGGAACTGGCAAGGCGCGTCGGCCTGGCGGTAGCGGGTCTTGGCGGCCAGGTCTGCCGTGTCGGGTGCGTGGCCGGCCACCCAGCTGGCGTCGTGCGCGCGCAGGTGCGGTGTGAGCAACCAGGGGTGGTCGTGGCCCTGTACCACCCACAAGGTGTTCTTCTCGATGTCCTTGCGCGCCACGAACCAGGGCGCGTGTTCGTTGCCGCCCTTCTGCGCGCCCTTTTCCCGCACGCCACCGATGCCCAGTCCCTGGCGCTGCCCCAGCGTGTAGAAACTCAGGCCCACATGCTGGCCGAGCACCCGGCCCTTGTGGTCCTTGATGGGACCGGGCTCCTTGGCGATGTAGCGGTTGAGGAAATCGCGGAAGGGCCGTTCGCCAATGAAGCAGATGCCGGTGGAATCCTTCTTTTTCGCGTTCGGTAAACCGATATCGGCGGCGATGCGGCGCACCTCGGTCTTGGGCAGCTCACCGACCGGAAACAGGGTCTTGCTCAGCTGCGCCTGGTTCAGCCGGTGCAGAAAATAGCTCTGGTCCTTCAGTGGGTCCTTGCCCTTGAGCAGCTCGAAGGCGCCGTGGCGCTCGCGCACGCGGGCGTAGTGGCCGGTGGCGATCTTCTCGGCGCCCAGGCGCATGGCGTGGTCGAGGAAGGCCTTGAACTTGATCTCTGCGTTGCAGAGGATGTCGGGGTTGGGCGTGCGCCCGGCCTGGTATTCGCGCAGGAATTCAGCGAACACGCGGTCTTTGTACTCGGCGGCAAAGTTCACGTGTTCGATCTCGATGCCGAGCACGTCGGCCACGCTGGCCGCGTCCAGGAAGTCCTGTCGCGTCGAGCAGTATTCGCTGTCGTCGTCGTCTTCCCAGTTCTTCATGAAGATGCCGATGACCTCGTATCCCTGCTCCTTGAGCAGGTGCGCGCTCACCGCAGAGTCCACGCCCCCGCTCAATCCCACCACCACACGCTGTTTGCTTGCCATGGCGCGATTATCCCAGCGCCTTGCAGATTACAGTGCGGCACATGGGCTTTCACCACACCGTCGGCACGCAGCGCTTCGCGTTCGCCGACCTGCGCAGCCTTCTTGCGCGCGCCTCGCCCCGGCGCTCGGGCGACGAGCTGGCCGGCGTGGCGGCACACAGCAGCCAGGAGCGCGTGGCCGCGCAGATGGCGCTGGCCGATCTGCCGCTGGCGCACTTTCTGAACGAGGCGGTGGTGCCCTACGAAGACGACGAAGTGACGCGCCTGATCGTGGACACACACGATGCGGCCGCTTTTTCGCCGGTGGCTCACCTCACCGTGGGCGATTTCCGCAACTGGTTGCTCGGCGATGGTGCAGACACCGCAGCGCTCACGGCGCTCGCGCCCGGTCTGACGCCCGAGATGGTGGCTGCGGTGAGCAAGCTCTGCCGCGTGCAGGATCTGGCGCTGATCGCGCGCAAGTGCCAGGTGGTCACGCGGTTTCGCGGCACGCTTGGCCTGCCCGGGCGGCTGGCCACCCGCCTGCAGCCCAACCACCCGACCGACGACCTGGCCGGCATTGCGGCGAGCCTGCTCGACGGCCTGTTGCACGGCTGTGGCGATGCGGTGATCGGCATCAACCCCGCCACCGACAACGTGCCGCAGGTGATGCGCTTGCTGACGATGCTGGACGAACTGATCGCCCGCTACGACATGCCCACGCAGAGCTGTGTGCTCACCCACGTGACGAACACGCTGCAGGCGATCGAGCGCGGCGCGCCGGTCGACCTGGTGTTCCAGTCCATCGCCGGCACCGAGGCGGCCAACCGCAGCTTCGGCATCGACCTGGCGCTGCTGACGCAAGCGCGCGCGGCGGCACTCTCCCTGCAACGCGGCGAGCACGTGATGTATTTCGAGACCGGTCAGGGCAGCGCGCTGTCGGCCGGCGCGCACCATGGCTGCGACCAGCAGACCATCGAATCGCGTGCCTACGCGGTGGCGCGCCAGTTTCACCCGCTGCTGGTGAACACGGTGGTGGGGTTCATCGGGCCGGAGTACCTGTACGACGGCAAACAGATCCTGCGCGCCGGCATGGAAGACCATTTCTGCGGCAAGCTGCTGGGCCTGCCCATGGGCTGCGATGTGTGCTTCACCAACCACGCCGAGGCCGACGCCGACGACATGGACGCGCTGCTCACGCTGCTGTGCACCGCAGGCGTCAACTTCATCATGGGCGTGCCGGGGGCCGACGACATCATGCTGAACTACCAGAGCACTTCTTTTCATGATGCGCTGGCCATGCGCCAGTTGCTCGGACTGCGGCCCGCCCCCGAGTTTGAAGCCTGGCTGCAGCGCATGGGCGTTACCGAGCCGGGCGAAGGCCTTCGTCTGGCGACCAACTTGCCGGCTGCGTTTGCCCCCGCCATCGCGCGGCTGACAGCGTCATGAACGAGCCCGTGATTCCTGCCGGGTGGCAGGAACTCCGGCGCTTCACCGACGCGCGCATTGCCCTCGGCCGCGCCGGGCACAGCCAGCCCACGGCGGCGCATCTGGCCTTTCAGCTCGCTCACGCCCAGGCGCGCGATGCCGTGCACCTCGCCTTCGACCCGACCCACCTGGCCACGGAGCTCCAGTCGCTCGGCCTGCAGACGGTGCACCTGCACAGCGCAGCCGCCGACCGCGCCACCTACCTGCAGCGGCCAGACCATGGCCGGCGCCTGAGCGCCGCTTCGCGCGAGGCGCTGCAAGGCACGCCCAGGCCCACACCGCCGCCCGATCTCGCTTTCGTGATTGCCGATGGGCTCTCTGCGCTGGCGGTGATGCGCCATGCCGCCCCGCTGCTGGCGGAACTGCTGCCGCGGCTGAGAGACGATCCCCGGCAAACATGGCTCATCGCACCCGTGGCACTGGTCGAGCAAGGCCGTGTGGCCATCGGCGATGAAGTGGGCCATCTCCTTCAGGCGCGCACGGTGGTGGTGCTGATCGGGGAGCGACCGGGCCTCAGCTCGCCCGACAGTCTGGGCGTCTATTTCACCTGGGCGCCGCGTGTGGGACGCACCGACGCCGAACGCAATTGCATCTCCAACGTCCGAGACGCCGGCCTGCCGCCCGCGCGCGCCGCAAAGCGCCTGCACGCGCTGCTTTCGCAGGCGCGGCAGCGTCAGCAAAGCGGCATCGGCCTGAAGGACGAAACCGACGGCGCGCGCGACGCTCTCCCGAGCGACTGACGCGGCGCGTTACCTCTGCTGACATCGGTCACAACCCGGCTTAAGGTTCACTTCAAGCTGGAGGGTTGCAATGCCTTCACCCGCACTTTTCGCGGGGTTCATTGCACAGGACCTCCCTCATGAAATCACTCGTTGTCTCCGCACTGCTGATCGCCGCCGCTGGCGCTGCCATGGCCTCCCCCACCTGCACCGCCCCCAAGGACAGCTGGAAACCGGAAGCTTCCTTCAAGAAAGAACTTGAAGCCCAGGGTTACCAGATCAAGAACTTCAAAGTCACCAAGGGCAACTGCTACGAAATCTACGGCACCGACAAGGCAGGCAAGAAGGTCGAGATCTATTTCGACCCGGTCAGCGGCAAGGCGCTGGAACAGAAGTGAGCACACGCCCGGTCGCAGAATCGAGGCCGGTGTGGGACCCGCTGATTCGGGTCTTTCACTGGTCGCTGGTGGTCTGCGTGCTGCTGAACCTCTTCGTGGTGGACGACGAAGAGGCCTTGCACCAGTGGCTGGGCTACGCCGCCACCGCCTGGGTGGGCGTGCGTGTGCTGTGGGGCTTCGTTGGCCCGCGCCACGCGCGTTTTGCCGATTTTTTCCCCACCCCCGCGCGGCTGGCGCGCCACGTGCGCGCCCTGCTGCAGGGCAAGCCGGAGCACCACTGGGGTCACAACCCGCTGGGCGGCCTGATGGTGCTGGGCCTCATGGCCATGGTGCTCGGCCTGGGGCTCACCGGCTGGATGCAGACCACCGACACCTTCTGGGGCGTGGGCTGGGTGGAGGAACTTCATGAAGGTCTGGCCGAGTGGCTCCTGCCGCTGGTGGGACTGCACGCGGTGGCCGCGCTGGTGATGGGCCGCATTGAACGGACGCGCCTGGTGAAGGCCATGGTGACCGGTACCAAGGAACGCTACTGAATCGGCCGCGAGGAGCATGGCACACTGCCGCCATGTCCATCCAAGTCGATCCCGCCGAGGTGGAGTTCACCGCCATCCGCGCCCAGGGCGCGGGTGGGCAAAACGTGAACAAGGTCTCCAACGCGGTGCACCTGCGCTTCGCCATCCACAGCTCTTCGTTGCCCGAGCCGGTGCGCGCCCGCCTGCTGGCGCTGAGCGACCAGCGCATCACCACCGAGGGCGTGGTGGTGATCAAGGCGCAGACCAGCCGCAGCCTGGAGCAGAACAAGGCCGAAGCGCTGGAACGGCTGCAGGCGCTGGTGGACAGCGTGGCCACCCTGCCCAAAGCGCGCAAGCCCACCAAGCCCACCTTTGGGTCCAAACAGCGCCGGCTCGAAGGCAAGGCCACGCGCTCGACCGTCAAGCAGTTGCGAGGGCCCGTGCGCGGTCATGACTGAGCAAACCGCCATCTGTTTCGTTTAAGGTTTTTTTACGGTTCCTTTAAGCGCTATTTAGCAGCGCGCGCTGCACTGGATTTCTAGACTTGCCCTCCATGACTCGCAGCACATGGGGTGTTGCAGTCATCCAGAGTCTCGCCGGGCGCCGCCCGCCAAAAGGAATCACCATGCAATCCCACGCTCTCGAACTGGCCCAGGTGGCCGCCACCGCCCGCACCGGCCTCGGCCGCTTCAATCTGTACGCCGGCATCCACAAGGCCTTGCGCGCCTTCATGGCCGACACACTGCTCACGGTCGGCCGCGCCGACCCCACGGACGTTGCCGATGTGGGCCGTGCCATGGCCCAGGTGGATGAGCTCCTGGAGCTGTGTGCCGGCCATGTCGCGCATGAAAATACCTTCGTCCACCCCGCGCTTGAAGCCCGCTGTCCCGGCGTCGCTCAGCCGGTAGCGCACGACCACGAAGATCACTTGCGCCACATTGCCCACCTGCGCGATGCTGCCCGCGCCGTGACCACCCTGGAAGTCCGTGAGCGCGAGCCTGCGCTGCAGGCGCTGTATCTGGCGCTCGCCCTGTTTGTGGCCGACAACTTCCAGCACATGCATGTGGAAGAGACCGTGCACAACACCGCGCTCTGGTCCGCCTACAGCGACGTTGAACTGCTCCAGATTCACGACGCCCTGCTGGCCACCATTGCGCCGGCCGAGATGATGCTGGTGATGCGCTGGATGCTGCCGCAACTGAACGCACCCGAGCGACTGGACGTGATGCAGGGCATGCGTGCGGGTGCGCCTGCCCCCGTGTTCGAAGGCATGCTCACGGGCACCAAGGGGCTGCTCAAGCCGCGTGACTGGGCCAAGCTCGCGCGCGGCCTGGGTCTGCCGCCCGAGCCGGGCCTCGTGGCCGCTTAAGCCGCCACGTCCTCCAGCTCGACCGGGCCGCTCGCTTCGAAGCGAAAGCAACCGCGGCCGGTCTTCTGGATGCGCAGATGCGGGCACTGCTCCGCCAGCCGGCGGTGCAGCAGCAGCAGGCGGGCTTCAAGGTTGTCGGCCACGTCGGGCAGCCGAAGGGAGGCGTCCAGTCGCAATTCGCGGTTGGTGAACTCACTGCGTCCCTGGCGCTGTCGGTCCTGAAGCAGCTTCCACAGAATGGCGCCCGCCACGCCCTTGATGAGGTAGGTGTCGTTGACGAACACGCTGTGGTTGCTGCGGTAGTGGCGCACGCGCAGGGCCGGCCCGGCCTTGTGCGCCGCCAGCGCGGAGTCTGCGGGCGGCGGCGCCTGCACCGGTGGCTCGGCGCTTTCCTGCATCAGGTCGATGGCCGCCGCCAGCTGGCCCGCCAGGGTGACCAGCAGGTCTTCGTCTTCGAAACCAAAGCGCATGTCCTGCGGGCTTTCCACAAACAACACGCCGAGCAGCCGGCCGGCTGAGAGCAGCGGCACCGCGAGCTGGCTGTGCGGTTCGGCAAGGCCCGGGTAAGGGATGTCGGTGCCCGGCGGCGCGCCCTTGCCACCCGGCAGACTTTCCCGCATGGCGCGGCTGTAGAGGTAGGCGTTGGTCATGTGCATGATCCGCACCGGTGTTCGCTCTCGCGCGGCCACGCCGATGACACCGTCGCCCAAGGCAATCTCGGACCCCACGCCCGACCAGGGGTAGCCCCGGCTGGCCACCGTGTAGAGGCGCTGCGTGGCGGGGTCGAGAATGAGCAGCATCGCGTGGTCGATGCCCAGATCCCAGCCCAGCGTGGCCATGGTCGCGTCCAGCAGAGCGCCCAGCGAATCGCACTGGGCCAGCCTTGCACTGCCACGGCGCAACGCGCCCAGCATGCTGCAGCGCGGTGGCGGTTCAGGCAGCGGATCGCCGCTCACCCGCTCCACCTCCAGCACCTCGTGAATGTCCGAGCCGAGCAGGCGGAACACGCCGCTCATACCGCTGTGCGACGCAATGCTGGCGAGTTGCGCCTTCATGCTCTCGAAGACCGCGCCGGATTCTTCGGTGCGCCGGTAACGCAAGTGCAGGCGGTAGAAGCGGGCGGTCAACGGGTGCAGCAGCAGCACCGTGGAGCGCGGGTTGGCCATGAGGTTCTGGCGCGTCTTGTTGAAGAACTGGAAAGACAGCGCCACGTGCTGCTCATCCACGTAGAACACCTGCGAGATGTAGGCCACGTTCGGCGTGCCATCGGCTGCGCAGGTGGCCATGATGGCCGGGATCACGCCCTCCAGGCAGGGCCGCACCTCCGCCAGATCGGCCGTGTTCAAGCGGCCCTCGCGATCGGCTGACCCGCGCGTGGGCCTGGCGTCTGGTCGAAGGCTTCTTCCGGGCTGAACTCCAGCGCCACCACATCCTCGAGGCGGTAGGCCAGCATGGCGGCCACCAGCGTGGGTCCGATTCCGATCTTCCCCAGCTCGACGGTCATCGAGGCGAGGTATGCCTGCAGCGCAGGCACATCGGCATCACTGGCCTCGCGGACGCGCACACCCCGCGCCTTGAGCTGCACGGTGCGATGGGTACTGGGTTCGCTGAACACCACCGCCAGACGATCGGTGGTGGCCACGTTGCGGAGCAGTTGTTTCGACTGTGATCGATTGAGGTACACGGTGACGTGTTCGCCATCGGTTCGTACCTGGCTGCCGACGGCGCGCATCACGCTGGGCACGAGCTCGGCATCGCTCGCGCCCACAATCACCGAGACGCCCCGCACCATGATGGCCAGGAAGTCGGCGTTCAACTGAGGTCTGGTTCGGGGTTGGGCCACGGTCGTGAAGCTGAGCGCCTGCGATCATAGCCAGCGTCCCGCTTTCGGCCAATAGCCGAGAGCCTCGCGGGTGTCACGGCTTGCACTTTCGCACAATCGTGCTAAAGTGCAGCCCATGGACGCCCGCACACAGAAAAGCGAAATGACCCGCGCCGCCATTGTGGGCGCGGCGCTGGACCTGGCCGCATCGGATGGTCTTGAGGCCATCACGCTGCAGGCGGTGGCGGATCGCATTGGCGTTTCCAAGAGCGGTGTGTTCTCCCGCGTCGGATCGCGCGAGGCCTTGCAGCTGGCGGTCATCGAGGAGTTCGGGCGCCGTTTCATTGCCGACGTGTTTGTGCCCGCCATGCAGGTGCCCAAGGGCCTGCCGCGCCTGAGAGAAATCGTGCGGCGCTGGCTGATGCGCCTGCGCGAAGTGGAAGCCCACACCGGCTGCCTCTACACCTCCGGTGCCTTCGAGCTGGACGACCGCGAGGGCGAGCTGCGCGATCTGCTGCTGGGCGAGGTGACGCGATGGCGCGCGGCCTTGCGGCGCACGGTGCTGCAGGCCATTGAGGCCGGGCACCTCCAGGCCGATACCGACCCCGAACAACTGGTGGGTGAAATCTGCAGCCTGATGATCGGGCTGGTTCACGACGTCCGTTTTCTGCGCGACCCCCGGGCCGCCGAGCGGGCCGAGGCCACCTGGACACGCCTGGTCAGGACGTACGAGACCTGAACACCTGTCCACCGCCTTTTTTTGCCCTCATTTCGCACAGTTGTGCGATTACCGGAGAAAGACATGAGCACCGTCCCCCTTCACACCGCCTCCACCTACTACCAGGCCAGCCCGGGCACGCGCTGGCTGCGCTGGGGCCTGGGGCTTTCTGAACGCCTGTGGCCGGCGCTGGCCGTGCGCGGCGCCTATCGGCTGTTCGGCACGCCTTTGCCCCCCAAGTGGATCCACCGCAACTCGACAGCGCTGGCAGGCTGGCAAGCCACGCCCTGGGCGTTCGAGCAGGCCAGCGTGACGCTCTACCAGCCACCACCCGGCCCGCACGGCCCCGTGGTGCTGCTGCTGCACGGCTGGGGAGGCCACGCCGCGCAGCTGCTGCCGCTGGCGCAGGCGCTGGCAGCGCAGGGGTTTCGCCCCATGCTGGTGGATCTGCCGGCCCACGGCAACAGCCTGGGCAGCACCAGCAACCTGCCGCAGTTCGCTCGCGCCATCGAGTACCTGAACGCCCGCCTGCAACAGCAGGGCCACGAAGTTCGAGCCGTCGTGGCGCACTCGCTGGCGGCCAATGCGCTGGCCTTCGCCGCCGCGCGTGGCCTGCCGGCGAAGCGCCTGGTGTTGCTGGCGCCACCCGCCTCGCCGCACGAATACACGCGCCTGTTCGCTCAGGTTTTCGGTCTGAGCGAACACACCCGCATCCGCATGCAGCAAAGGGTGGAGGCGCGCGAGGGCATCCTCATGCGCCAGTTTGAACCCGATGCGGTGGGGCCGCGCGTGTCGGCAGCCACCCTGATCGTGCACGACCGGGAAGACCGCATCAACCGCTTCGCCGATGCCGAAGCCTACCGGGATGCCATCGCTGGCGCGCGCCTGCTCGAGACAAGCGGCCTCGGCCACACCCGTCTGCTGCGCGACGGCCAGGTGCTGGCGGCGGTGGTGGCGCATCTGCGGGACTGAGCAGGCGCACTCACTTCACTTCATCGATTCGCTGGGCGCGCGGCTGTGTTCGTTGTTGGTGTTGACCAGCAGGCGCAGCAGCTTCATGAATTCGGTGCGCTGGCGCTCGCTGAGCGGGCCCAGGATCTGGTCCTGCGCGCGCAGCATGGCGGGCACGGCCTCCAGGAGCGCCTTGTGGCCATCGTCGGTGAGAAAGAGCTGGCGGGCGCGCCGGTCTTCGGGTGAGGTCCGGCGCTCCACACAGCCGCGCGCTTCCAGTCGATCCACCACGCCACCGGTGGTGGACGTGTCGAGTGCGATGGTGCGCGCCAGCGTGCGCTGGTCGATGCCCGGATGGTTGGCCACGGTCTGCAAGGCAGCGTACTGCACCGGGGTAATCCCCATTTCGCCGAGTTCCTGAAGGAAGATGCCAACCGAAATCTGGTGCAGGCGGCGGATGTTGTGTCCGGGCTGGTCGTCGATGTCGATGGCCGGGGTCTGACTGCGTTTCATGGTGGTCGATGGGCTTGGCGAGTGACGAACGGAGCTTGCCGGGATGCTAGCACCCGACCTACAATCAGTACACTGATCATTAGCATACGGCTGATAAAGGAGACAACATGGAAGCGACAGCATCCGGCCTGCCCGTTCTGGTGGCGGGGGGTGGCATCGGTGGCCTGGCGGCGGCGCTGGCGCTGGTGCGCCAGGGCTTTCGTGTGAAGGTGATGGAGCAAGCGCCCGAACTCGGCGAAATCGGCGCCGGCATGCAACTCGGCCCCAACGCTTTTCATGCCTTCGACGCGCTGGGTGTGGGCGAACAGGCGCGCAAGCGCGCGGTGTACACCGACTTCATGGTGATGCACGACGCGCTGGACGAATACCAGGTGGGCCGGATTCCCACCGGTGAGGCGTTTCGGCAGCGCTTCGGCAACCCATACGCGGTGATCCACCGGGCCGATGCGCACCTCTCTTTGCTGGAGGGTGTGCAGGCGAGTGACCAGGTGGAATTTCTCACCTCCACGCGTGTCTTGCGCATCGAGCAGGACGCGCAGGGCGTCGCCGTGCACGACCAGCATGGCAACCTCCACCGCGGGCTCGCGTTGATCGGCGCCGACGGCGTGAAATCGGTGGTGCGCCAGCAGTACGTGGGTGACGAAGCGCGCGTGACCGGCCATGTGGTCTACCGCGCGGTGGTGGACAAAGCCGACTTCCCCGAGGACCTGCAATGGAACGCGGCCAGCATCTGGGTGGGGCCGAACTGCCACCTGGTTCATTACCCGCTGCGCGGCGGCGAGCAGTACAACGTGGTCGTGACCTTCCACAGCCGGCAGGCCGAAGAATGGGGCGTGACCGAAGGCAGCAAGGAAGAAGTGCAGAGCTACTTCCAGGGCATCTGCCCCAGGGCGCGCCAGCTCATCGACCTGCCCAAGAGCTGGAAGCGCTGGGCCACCGCCGACCGCGAGCCCATTGGCCAGTGGAGCTTTGGACGCGTCACGCTGCTGGGCGATGCGGCCCACCCGACCACGCAGTACATGGCACAGGGCGCCTGCATGGCGATCGAGGACGCGGTGACGCTGGGCGAGGCCTTGCGCGTGAACGGCAACCAGTTTGAAAAGGCGTTTGATCTGTACCAGCGCTCGCGCGTCGCGCGCACCGCGCGCATCGTGCTCAGCTCCCGCGAGATGGGCCGCATCTACCACGCGCAGGGCGTGGAGCGGCTGGTGCGCAACGACCTGTGGCGCGGCCGAACGCCCGAGCGTTTCTACGACGCCATGGAATGGCTGTACGGCTGGAACGTCGAAAACTGCCTCGCCAGGCATTGAAAGATCTCCCATGAACGACCTCGGAAGAATTGAAGACCTGCCGGCCGACTATGTGGCCGAGCTGCGCGCGCAGAACCTGGTGCCGCTGTGGCCCAGCCTGCGTGGCGTGCTGCCGCCCACCATCCCCACGCGCCAGACGCAGGCCACGCACTGGCCCTACAGGACCATCAAGCCGCTGCTGCTGAAAGCCGGCGAACTCACGCCCATCGAAAAGGCGGAGCGCCGCGTGCTGGTGCTGGCCAACCCGGGCCACACGCTGGAGAAGATGCAGGCCAGCGCCGCCATGTACCTGGGCATGCAGCTGCTGATGCCGGGCGAATGGGCGCCCAGCCACCGCCACACGCCCAACGCGGTGCGCATGGTGGTGGAGGGCGAGGGCGCCTGGACCACGGTGGACGGCGAGAAGTGCCCCATGCAACGGGGCGACCTGATCCTCACGCCCACGGGCCTGTGGCACGAGCATGGCCACGACGGCACCGAGCCGGTGATCTGGCTCGACGTGCTGGACCTGCCGCTGGCCTACTACCTGGAGGTGAGCTACCACCTGAATGGCTCGCGTCAGGACGTGAAACCGGGGCAAGGTGAACGCGCCTACGCGCGCGGCGGCCTGGTGCCCACGCCGGTGTTCGGCCGCAGTGGCAGGCGCTACCCCATGCTGCGCTACCCGTGGGCCGACGCAAAGGCTTCCCTGGAATCGCTGGCTGCAGACCGCCCCGACATCGATGCCGTGCAGATGACCTACGTGAACCCGGAGACCGGCGAGGACGCGGAAAACATCCTGGGTTTTCACGCCCTGATGCTGCGCCCGGGTCAGACACTGAAACTGCCCGCCCGCTCACCGGCCGTGTTGTTCCACGTCATTGAAGGCGGCGCGCGCGTGGCCACCGCTGCGCAGCCATTCGATCTGGTGGAAGCCGACACCTGCTGCATCCCCGGCTACACCGCCACCACGCTCAGCAACGCTTCGGCCAGCGCGCCGGCGTTTCTCTTCATCGCCGACGAATCGCCGCTGCACCGCAAGCTCGGCGTCTACGAAGTGCGCCCCGACAACCAGCCCCACATGCCCTGACCGCCCATGCCCACCTACCTCTTCCCGCCCGCCCCCGTCGCTGCCCTGCCCATCCGGGGGCAGACCGAGCAGTTCCCCATTCATCGCCTGTTCTTTGTCGGCCGCAACTACCACGCGCACGCGGTGGAAATGGGCAAGCCGGTGGACAAATCGGCGGAGCGGCCGTTCTACTTCACCAAGGCGCCACAGACGCTCACGCTCTCGGGCGCCACCACGCCCTACCCGAGCGAGACGAACAACTACCATTTCGAGATGGAACTGGTGCTGGCTATCGGCAAGCCGGGTTTTCGCGTGAAGGCCGAGGATGCGCAAGACCTCATCTACGGCTATGCGGCGGGCCTGGACATGACGCGGCGCGACCTGCAACTGGTGGCGCGCGACAAGGGCCGCCCCTGGGACCTGGGCAAGGACGTGGAGCACAGCTCGGTGTGCAGCGAGATCGTGCCCATGCCGGGTGTGGTGATCGAGCGCGGCGCGATCGAGCTGTCGGTCAATGGTGCGGTGAAGCAGAAGTCTGACGTGGACATGCTGATCTGGAACATCCGCGAGATCATCGCGGACCTCTCGCTCTTCTACCACCTGCAACCCGGCGACCTCATCTACACCGGCACGCCCGAAGGCGTGGGCGCGGTGCTGCCGGGCGACCGGATCACGGGCTCGGTGGAAGGTGTGGGCAGTGTCGCGCTGACCGTGGGACCGAAGGCCTGAGCACAACGGCGCTTCAGCCGGGGTCGAGCCCGCGCCGACGCATCATGTCGGCGCTCATGGCCCGCAGTGCGGCGGGCGACAGGCCCGCCAGCGCGGCCGGGTAAACGAGCCCGTCCTCATCGCGCAGGTGGCGGTCGTACAACTCGGCGAAACCGGTGAGTGTGGCCGTCTCCTGCGGGCTGAAGTGCACCCATCCCCGGGGCGGCGCCTGCGCCACCGACGCGAGCACACCGCGCGCCGCCACCCAGGCCGCTTCCATGTCACGGTGGTCCTGCTGCAGGCTCTGCACCAACCGTCGCAGCACGGCATCACCGCCCTTCAGCAGGGGCGGGAACACGTGCCGTTCCTCGTCTTCATGGTGCAACGGCGCAGCCAGATCGAAATAGCGCATCACGTCGCGCGCTGCGCTGGCCACGCTTTCGTCCCAACCCTGCGCCTGCACATGCTGCTGCAGGCTGGCCAGCAGGCGCAGCATGCGTTCGACGCGCTCGTGGCAGGCACCCAGCATCTCGAACGGCGCCTCGAAGCCCGCCGCAGGCGCTCGGTGCCCGGGCATCGTGATGGAGGTGAGCGGGACCGAACTGGCCATCTCAGCCAAGGGCCACGGCCTGGCCTTGAGGGTCGAACGGAATGAAGGCGTGCAGCTGGCCCTGGCGGATCGCTTCCACCATGTCTTGCAGCGGCTGCTCGGCCTCGGCGCTCCCGGGCTCGCGGCCCGGTGTACCGGCCAGCGCAGCGGCAAACACCATGCCCCAGGGCTGACCAAACGCTTCGGCCTCCTGCAACAGTTGATCGAACGAGTGGAGCTCGTCCAGACCCTTGTCCACGCACATCTGCGGCACCAGCGCACCGCCCTCGCCGCGCTCGAATTCGAGGCGCTGGGTCGGTGTGGCGTCGTCGGGCAGCTCGACGCCGGCGAACACGAACAGCAGGCGCTGCGGCAGCGGCTGGCTGCGCGCGGCGCTCAGCAGGTCGTCAAAGGTTTGTATGTTCACAGGGTCTCCAGGGTCAGTTGGCGTTGGGTGCCGGCGCGGGGCCGAGCGTGCTGCAGTAGTCGGCCACGGTGGGGCGCGTGCGCGCAGGCCGCCGCGCGGCCACCGTGCCCACGCTCATGAAACACAGGGCGTGTTCGCCCGCGTGAAGGCCGAAGCGGTGGCGCAGGGCCCGGGAGCCGAGCGCCTTGCCACTTGTAAGCGCCGAGCCGTAGCCCATGGCGGTGGCCATGAGCAGCATGTTCTGCACCGAGCAACCGGCCGAGAGGATGCGCTCGTGCAGATCCACCGCCGGATCACCGCGCTGCCCGTCGACCACCACCAGCAGCAGCAAGGGCGCGCGGTGCGCTTTCTCGCGCGCCTGGTCCAGTTGCTCGGGTGTGGCGCTGGCGTCGCGCTCGCGCAGGGCTTGCGCGAACACCTCAGCCAGCGACGCACGCTCGGTGCGGGGCACGATCACGAAGCGCCAGGGCAGCAGCTGCCCATGGTCGGGCGCGGCGGCAGCCGCACCCAGCAGGGCCTGCAGTTGGTCTGCATCAGGACCAGGTGCCAGCAGGCGTTTGGGCAACACAGTCTGGCGCGCGTGGATCAGGTCGGCCGCGGCACGGGCGCATTCGCGCTCCACCGCATCTGCCTCGCAGGCCATCGGCGGCATTCGCGTGAGCAGGGCGGTGTTCATCCACACACCCCGAGATGGCCGCACTGCGTGCAGTAGTCGCAGCCATCCTTGCGGATCACCGCGTGCGCACCGCACTCGCTGCACTTCTTGCCCGGCATCATGCCGGGCGTGGCCTGCACCAGCACCGGTGAAGGTTGTGTCGACGCGGTGGTCACACCGGCGCGCTGGGCAATCAGCGTCTGCACCGCATAGGCAATGGCCGCCACCACCGAGTCGTGCCACATCGGCACGTGCGTGCCGTCGGCCTTCTGGTGCGTGCCCATGCGCACGGGGCCACGGTCCCACACCACCTTGCGCATGTCGCGCAGGGCACGCTCCAGAAAGCCCCCGCGCGCGGCCAGCGAGAGCAGCCGCATGCTGGACGACACCCACTGCTGTGATTCGCCGCTCTGCCCCACGGGCATGAAGAACTCGATGGCGCGCTCCACCGTGCCCGAACCGTCGGCCGTGGGCACCGGCATGAAGGACACCAGCAGGTACAGCGTCTGGTGGCCTTCCTGTGTCCAGTACTCGATCTTGTCGGCCACAGCGGGCAACGCGCCCTTGGGCCGGCTCTCGATCACCGTGCGCATGGGATCCACGGTGGCCACGCTGGCCGTGGTTTCGGGGGTGGGCCCGGTGTCGAGCACCGACCCCAGGATGGCGTTGGGCCGGTAGGTCGCCAGGCCCTTGAGCTGCGCGCGCCAGGCCTGCTGGTACAAGCCCTTGAAGTCGTCGTACGGGTAATCCGCCGGCACGTTCACGGTTTTGGAGATCGCCGTGTCCACGAAGGGCTGCACCGCCTCCATCATGGCCAGGTGATCGACCGCCGGCATGGACAGCGCGCTCACAAAGTACTCGGGCAACTGAGCCATGTCGCCACCCAGCTCGCGGTACAGCCGCCAGGCGTGGTCTTCCACCGCGTAGTCGGTGGTGGTGCCGTCGGCCTCGCGCTTCTTGCGCCGGTACATCCACGAAAACGGGGGCTCGATGCCGTTCGATGCGTTGTCGGCAAAGGCCAGACTGACCGTGCCGGTGGGCGCGATGGAGAGCAGGTGGCTGTTGCGGATGCCGTGTGTGCGGATCGCCGTGCGCAGCGACTCGGGCAGGCGACTGGCAAACGTGCCCTCGGCCAGGTAGCCGTCGGCGTCGAATTTCGGGAACGCACCTTTCTCCCGCGCCAGCGCCACCGAGGCCGTGTAGGCCGCGTCGCGCAGGCGCTCGGCGATCTGTGCCGCCAGCGTTCGGCCTTCGGCTCGGTCGTAGCGCACGCACAGCATCGCGAGCGCATTGCCCATGCCGGTGAAGCCCACGCCGATGCGCCGCTTGGCCGCCGACTCTTCGCGCTGCTGCGGCAGCGGCCAGTAGGTCACGTCAAGCACGTTGTCGAGCGCACGCACCTGCAGGGCCACCGCCTGCTCGAAGGCCTCGAAGTCGAAGCTGGGCAGACCACCGAAGCCGAACGGGTGGCGCACGAAGCGCGGCAGGATCACCGGGCCGAGGTCGCAGCAGCCGTAGGGGGGCAGGGGCTGCTCACCGCAGTTGTGCACCACCAGCCCGTTGGCATCAAAGGCGTGCACGTCATTCACCGTGACGTCATACACCGTCTCCTCACCATCGGCCTGCAACGTGTCCACGGTGGCAACGAAGCGCTCCCGGTTGGGCGTTCTCTTGTAGTCGCTCAGCATCTGTGCCAGCCGGGCAGCTTTGTCGTTGTCTCGAAAGCCAACGCGTTCTGCAAACACATGCAGGTTGTCTCCGCTGATCACGAGTTCATGCTGGGCCTGCGTCGCGTAGTCGCTTGAGGCACCTCGACCATTGGGCAGCCTGCTCAGGCCGGCAGGGCGACGCTCCCGGTACAAGGTCGAGGCGACGCCCAGACGCAGCAGCATGCGCTGTGCGGTTCGCAACAAGTCTTCGTTGCTTTGAGACAGCCGCACGCTCACGCCTTTTTCCTGCGAACCCTGCGCACTGCCATCCGCATCAAACAGACCCCCCAGCAGACCTTCCGCGAAGCCGGAGGACTGCCGCTCCATCGCGGGCGTGATCATCTTGTTGCCGGGCGACATGCCCAACGAAAACGCGAGGTCGCGCAACGCCGCGCTGGAGAGACGGGCCTCACCCCGTCCGGCCACCGGGCGCTGGAAGCCACCAAAATCGGCCCGATGCGGCAGGCTTGCCGCTGCGGACTCAGCCGCCTGCACGATGCCAGCCGCGCCGGTGGCTGCAAATGCCACGGTGTTCTGCCCCACCACCCGCAACTCAGGTGCCCAGACGGACAGCACAGCCTTGTCTGACTTGAGGGTGCCGTCACCGATCAGCAGACCCAGCAGATAGCCCTCTGCACGGGTGCCTTCACCGTCCCAGCCTCGCAGGGTGCGGTGGTCGCCGATCACGATTTCGTCACCAGGCGTCAGGCGCGCCGCCTCGGTCCAGTCCAGCTCCATGCTGTAGCGGGTCTTGCGCGCCACCCTGCGCACACGATGATCGGCGGTGAGGCGCAACTCGTGGCCCTCGCGCGTGGTCAGGCGCCACACCGGTTTGATTCCTGTGGCGAAAAAACCGGCGCTGCGCACGGCGTAGCTCTTGCCATCGACCACCGCATGAAAGGCTTGCCCCACAAGCTCTCCAACCAAGCGTGGTCCATCTTCCGTCATGACCCACGTGTCCGCCGTCACACAAGGATTCGTCGCCTCGATCGACTCGCAGTAGCGCAGGTTGTTGTCCTGCTGGATGTGGTCCAGGAACAGGATGCCCGGCTCGGCGAAGTCGTAGGTGGAGCGCATCACCGTGTCCCACAGTTCGCGCGCCTTCAGGCTGCGGTAGACCCACAGGCCGTCGGCGCGCTGGTGGGCGCCCTGCGCCAGCAGCGCCTCGCCCGGGCGGGCGCGGTGCACCAGGTCCCAAGGCTGGTCGTCGGCCAGCGCGCGCATGAAAGTGTCGCTCACGCCCACCGACACGTTGAAGTTGTTCCAGCGCCCCGGTGTGCGTTTGGCGGTGATGAATTCGAGCACGTCGGGGTGGTCGATGCGCAGCACGCCCATCTGCGCACCGCGGCGCGCGCCCGCGCTCTCCACCGTGGCGCAGGACTGGTCGAACACATTGATGTAGCTGCACGGCCCCGAGGCCAGCGAGGCCATGGTCTTGACCGCCGCGCCGCGCGGGCGGATGCGCGAGAAGTCGTAACCCACACCGCCACCCCGGCGCATGGTTTCAGCGGCTTCGCGCAACGCTTCGTAAATGCCCGGGTAACCCTCGTCGTCCACGCCCTGAATGCAGTCGCCCACCGGCTGCACAAAACAGTTGATGAGCGTGGCCTGGATGGAGGTGCCGGCCGCGCTCATGATGCGGCCCGCGCCGATGGCGCCGGCCTGCAGGTTGTCGAAGAAGCGCTGTTCCCAGAGAGCGCGGTCCGCTTCGGGCTCCACCGAGGCCAGGGCGCGGGCCACGCGGCGGTAGATGTCGTCCTCGCTGGCCTCGCCCTCCTTGAGGTACTTTTCTTGCAGCACGTCCAGGGTGATGGGCTGCTGGCCGATGGCTGTCTGGGCGGATTTCAGGGCGTCGCGTTTCATGGTCGGGGTTACTCCGGTGGGCGGGCAGGGTCGGGGTCGATGGATGCCATGGTGCACCTTTTCCGGGGGCACGCAAGCGCCTGCCATCGCCGCCGACGCGGGCTTTCAATCGACCAGGATCTGACCATCGTGTTCCACATAAGGGGCATACGGCCCTGTGCCGCTGTTGGAGGCCAGCGAGGCGGCGATGAAATCACCCTGCTGCGCGTCGAACACGTGCACTTCGCCGTCCTCGATCACGTAGTGCCACCCGTGCAGGGTGAGCGCGCCGGCTTCCACCTCACGCCGCACCATGGGGTAGCCCATGAGACGTTCGAGCTGCAGCACCACCGCCCGTTGCTCGGTGCGGCGCATCGATTCGGCGCAGGGCTGAACGGGCAGCAGGGCCTCGTCGATCAGCTTGAGCCACGCGGTGAGCGCCACGGCCTCGGCGGGCGCGCCTTCGTAGGCGGTGCGGATGGCGCCGCAATGGCTGTGGCCACACACCACGATGCGTTCTACATGCAGGCTGAGCACGGCGAATTCGATGGCGGCCATGGTGCCGTGAAGTCCGTGCGATTGGTCGTAGGGAGGAATCAGCGCCCCGACATTTCGCACGATGAAGAGCTCACCCGGGCCAGCGCCGGTCAGCAGGTAGGGCACGAGGCGCGAGTCGGAGCAGCCGATGAACAGCGTCTTGGGGTGCTGGCCCTCGGCCACCAGATCCTGGAAGCGCTGCTGGTGGCGCGGGAAATAGTCGGAGCGGAAATGCCGCAGGCGCAACAGCAGGTCGTCCGCTGCCGTGACGACGGCGGGGTCACTCATTGAACCAGCGGGGTGTCGGCCCCTTCCAGCTCCACGCCCTCCAGCCGCGCCTGCCCCACCAGCAACTGCATGTACTGGCGCAGCGCTGTGGCTTCAGACTGAAGGGTCAGTCGCGCACCGATCTGCGCCTGCAGCTCGGCGAACTCGGGCAGACGGCCAGGCTCGCGCTCCAGCACTTCAATGATGTGCAGGCCAAAGCGGCTGTGCACCAGGCGCGGGTGCAGGCCCACGGCCTGGATGGCATCGTTCTGCAGGAACAGCGCCTTGGCCAGTTCGGGCGCGCAGTCCTGCGGCGTGATCCAGCCGAGGTCGCCGCCCTGGGCGCTCGATGGGCAGTTGGAGAGCTCCCCCGCGAGCTGCGAGAAACGATCGCCGGACACCCCCTGACGCGAGAGCTCGAGCAGCGCGGCCTCGGCGCGCTGGGCCAGTGCGTTGACCGGCACGCCCGGCGTGACCGCGAACAGGATGTGCCGCACGTGCAGCGCCTGACCCACCACAAAGCGCGGCTTGTGGGCCTCGTAGTGGCGACGGCATTCCTCGGTGCCCGGTTCAGGGGAGTGCACCTCGGCTTCGAGCAGGGCCTCGATCGCGCGGCGCGTATCGTCGCCAGGCTCGGGCGCATTCAGGCCGGTGAATCGCGGCAGCAAGCCCGCGCTCACCGCCTGCTGGCGCAACAGCTCGGTGCAGGCGCGCTCGCGCAGGGTCTGCGGGTCGAGCACCTCGCCGGCTTCGTGCAGGGCGATGCCGTTGACGCTGGCGACCGCCACCGGTGCCGCAGCGGCCTCCGGGCCTTTGCAGGCGCAGGCGCCGCTGCCGCAACCGGTGGAGGACGGTTGGGAAAGTTCCTGGTTCATGGGGGCTCCCGAGATTGAGTTGGGTTCAGCGAGGCTTGGTCGGCACACCCAGACGGCGGCTGCGCACCACCTGGTAGGGCCGCACCAGGTAGGCCGCGCTGGCAAATCCGCTCCACACGTGCACAAGGCGCGAGAACGGGAACAGCAGGAAGATCGTCATGCCCAGCACCAGATGCACTTTGTAGGGCCAGTCCATGTTGACCAGCCCCGAGGCGTCGGGGCGGAAGGTCACGATGCGTTGCGCCCACTCGGCCAGCACCAGCATGGCGCTGCCGTCGGCGTGCGAATACGAGTACGGCAATGTGATCAGACCCAGCGTGAGCTGCACCCAGAGAATGATCAGGATGGCGAGGTCGGTGCGGTGGCTGGTCAGGCGGATGCGCGGATCGAAGATGCGCCGGTGCAGCAGCAGCGACAGGCCCACGAAGCAGATCACACCGGCAGTACCGCCCGCGTAGATGGCGAGCCGCTGCTTGACCGCCGCATCCATGAAGCCTTCATAGAAAAAGTGCGGTGTCAGCAGGCCCACGGCGTGGCCAAAGAACAGGAACAGGATGCCGACGTGGAACAGGTTGCTGCCCCAGCGCAACTGGCCCTTGCGCAGCAGCTGCGAGGAATCGCTTTTCCAGGTGTACTGGTCGCGGTCGAAGCGGGCCAGGCTGCCCATGAGGAAGACCGCCAGGCAGATGTAGGGATAGACGCCGAAGAGGAAGTGGTGCAGTGAGGTCATGCCTGTGCTCCTGAAGATGAGGAAGGGTGGCGGCCAGGGGTGGTCTTCACGATGCGGATCGGTTGTGGCTGGCCGGGCCGGGCCTGACCTTCGGTGGAGCAGCCGCCGAACACCGCCGGCTCGGCCCAGCTCTCGTCGATACCGGGGTCGGCGGCCACCGGTACCGGTTCGGCTTTCTCGCCCGCGAGTTCGAGCACGGCGGCCAGCACGCTGGCGTAAGGGCTCTGCCGCTTCTGCAGCGCGCTGAAAATCACCCGCACGATGTGCGCGCTCTCGCCCAGAAACTCGCGCGCCACCGCAGCGGGCTGGGTGGAGGCGAATTCAAGCAACACGCTCAGGTGGTCGGGCAGCTCGGCCGGGCCGAAGAATAGGCCTGCCTTCTCGTAGGTCTGGATCAGGTCGATCATGGCCGGGCCGCGGTCGCGTGAATCGCCGAGCACGTGTTCGAACAGGTGCAGCGCGGTGCTGCGCCCGCGGTCGAACAGCTCGACGTAGTCCGCTTCAACATCGAGCGCCGGCTGCTGGCTCAGGTGCACCAGCAGCGCGTCGAGCTCGGTCAGGCGCATGGCCGACAAGGCGGCTTCAGTGCGCAGCGCGTCGCGCAGTTCACCGGCGTGCTCGCGCAGCTCAGCGGTGGGGTAACGAAGCAGGTGGGCGAGCACGCGCAGGGTGTGCACGGCGGGCTTTGGGGTGGTGGAAAACAAGCCCATGTCAGACCCCCGCCTTGATGGGAATCGTTCGTTTCTTCTCGCTGCCGAACAGGCTGGTCTCAGTCTGGCCCTCGGAGCAGCCGTTGCCGAAGCTGAAGCCGCAGCCGCCCTTGATGTTGAAGGTGTTCTCGGCGTATTCGCGGTGGGTGGTCGGAATCACGAAGCGGTCCTCGTAGTTGGCGATCGCCATGGTCTGGTACATGTCCTCGACCTCGCGCACGCTCATGCGAACCTGGTCGAGCACGTCCTGGTTGATCACGCCGTCCACGTGTTTGGCGCGCTGGTAGCTGCGCATGGCCAGCATGCGTTCGAGCGCGCGCACCACCGGCACCGTGTCACCCGCGGTGAGCAGGTTGGCGAGGTACTTCACCGGAATGCGCAGCTGGCTCACGTCCGGGATCGCGCCGTTGTCGCCGAGATGCCCGGCGTTGGCCGCGGCGGTGATAGGTGAGAGCGGGGGCACGTACCAGACCATGGGCAGCGTGCGGTACTCGGGGTGCAGCGGTAACGCCACCTTCCAGTCCACCGCCATCTTGTAGACCGGGCTGCGGCGCGCGGCCTCCAGCCAGTTGTCGGGGATGCCGTCGGCGCGCGCCTGCTCGATCACGGCCGGATCGTGCGGATCCAGGAAGAGGTCAATCTGGGCCTTGTAGAGGTCCATTTCGTTGGGCACGCTCGCCGCTTCCTGGATGCGGTCCGCGTCGTACAGCAGCACGCCCAGGTAGCGGATGCGGCCCACACAGGTCTCGCTGCACACGGTGGGCTGGCCGGCCTCGATGCGCGGGTAGCAAAAAATGCACTTCTCGGCCTTGCCGCTTTTCCAGTTGTAGTAAATCTTCTTGTAGGGGCAGCCGCTCACGCACATGCGCCAGCCGCGGCACTTGTCCTGGTCGATCAGCACGATGCCGTCTTCCTCGCGCTTGTAGATCGAGCCCGAGGGGCACGAGGCCACGCACGCCGGGTTGAGGCAGTGCTCGCACAGGCGCGGCAGGTACATCATGAAGGTGTTTTCGAACTCCCCCACCATGGCTTTCTGCGCGGCCTCGAAGCCGTTGAAGTTGGCGTCCTTGCTTCGCTTGGCGAACTCGCCGCCCAGGATCTCTTCCCAGTTCGGGCCCCACTCGATTTTCTCCATGCGCTTGCCCGTGATCAGGCTGCGCGGGCGCGCGGTGGGCGTGTGCTTCATCTCGGGCGCCGACTGCAGGTGGTCGTAGTCGAAGGTGAAGGGTTCGTAGTAGTCGTCAATCTCCGGCAGGTGCGGGTTGGCGAAGATCTTCATGAGCAGCTGCCACTTGCCGCCCTGTTTGGGGACGATGGAACCGTCGGCGCGGCGCGTCCAGCCGCCCTGCCACTTCTCCTGGTTCTCCCACTCCTTCGGGTAACCGATACCGGGCTTGGTCTCGACGTTGTTGAACCAGGCGTACTCCACGCCGGGGCGGTTGGTCCAGACGTTCTTGCAGGTGACGGAACAGGTGTGGCAACCGATGCACTTGTCCAGGTTGAGCACCATGCCGATTTGGGCGCGGATCTTCATGATGCCTCCCGCAGAGCCGCCTCAAGGGAGGCATGTACCCCCTTGGGGGGCAGCGAACGAACGTGAGCGTGGGGGATCATGGGTTCTCTCCTTGGGATTGGTAGGCACGGATCAGGTGGTCGTCGGCCGGTGTGTCGAGCCAGTCCACCTTGTCCATCTTGCGCACCACAACGAATTCGTCGCGGTTGGTGCCGATCGTTCCGTAGTAGTTGAAGCCGTAGCTGAGCTGCGCGTAGCCGCCGATCATGTGGGTCGGCTTGAGCACGATGCGCGTGACCGAGTTGTGGATGCCGCCGCGCACGCCGGTGATCTCCGAGCCCGGGGTGTTGATGATCTTTTCCTGCGAGTGGTACATCATCACCATGCCCGGGTTCACACGCTGGCTGACCACCGCGCGCGCAGCCACCGCGCCATTGATGTTGAACAGCTCAACCCAGTCGTTGTCCTCGATGCCGGCGCTCTTCGCGTCGTCTTCGCTCAACCAGACCACGGTGCCGCCCCGGTTGAGGGTGAGCATCATCAGGTTGTCGCTGTAGGTCGAGTGGATGCCCCACTTCTGGTGCGGCGTGATGAAGTTCAGCAGGATCTCGGGGTTGCCGTTGGACTTGATGTTGTGGATGCCTGAGGTCGCCTTCAGGTCCACCGGTGGGCGGTAGCTGCCCAGGCCTTCGCCGAAGGCAATCATCCAGGGGTGATCCTGGTAGAACTGCTGGCGGCCCGTGAGGGTGCGCCATGGGATGAGTTCGTGCACGTTGGTGTAGCCGGCGTTGTAGCTCACCGTCTCGCTCTCGATGCCACTCCAGGTCGGGCTGCTGATGATCTTGCGCGGCTGCGCCTGGATGTCGCGGAAGCGGATCTTCTCGTCCTCGCGGTGAATCGCGAGGTGCGTGTGATCGATGCCGGTCTGTTTGCCGAGCGCGGCCCAGGCTTTCACCGCCACGTGGCCGTTGGTCTCGGGCGCGAGCTGCAGGATCACCTCGCAGGCGTCGATGTCGGTCACGATCTTCGGCATGCCTTTGGTCACGCCCTCGTCCAGCGTGGTGCCATTGAGCTGGCCCAGCTGCTCCACCTCGGTGCCGGTTTTCCAGCCGATGCCCTTGCCGCCGTTGCCCAGCTTGTCGAGCAAGGGGCCCAGCGCGGTAAAGCGCTTGAAGGTGTTGGGATAGTCGCGCTCCACCACGGTGATCTGCGGCGCGGTCTTGCCGGGGATGAGTTCGCAGTGGCCCTTGCGCCATTCCTTCACGTCGAACGGCTGCGCGAGTTCGCCGGGGGTGTCGTGCATGATGGGCGTGAGCACCACCTCTTGCTCCACCCCCAGGTGGCCCACGCAGACCTCGCTGAAGGCCTGCGCAAAACCCTTGTAGATCTCCCAGTCGCTTCGGCTCTGCCACACCGGGTCCACCGCCGCCGAGAGCGGGTGGATGAAGGGGTGCATGTCGCTGGTGTTGAGGTCGTTCTTCTCGTACCAGCTCGCGGTGGGCAGCACCACGTCGGAGTACAGGCAGGTGGTGCTCATGCGGAAGTCGAGCGTGACCAGCAGGTCGAGCTTGCCTTGGGGCGCGTGCTCGTGCCACACCACCTCTTCGGGTTTGGCTTCGTCCTTGCCCAGATCCTTGCCCTGCACGCCGTTCTCGGTGCCCAGCAGGTGCTTGCAGAAGTACTCGTGGCCCTTGCCGCTGGAGCCCAACAAGTTGCTGCGCCACACGAACATGTTGCGCGGCCAGTTCTGCGGCGCGTCCGGGTCTTCGCAGCTCATGGCCAGCGTGCCATCTTTCAGCGCGCGCACCACGTAGTCCTTGGCGTCGAGCCCGGCGGCGGTGGCGTCTTTCACCACCTGCAGCGGGTTGGTCTTGAGCTGCGGTGCGCTGGGCAGCCAGCCCATGCGCTCGGCGCGCACGTTGAAGTCGATCATGCTGCCACCGAACGCGGTCTTGTCGGCCAGCGGGCTCACGATCTCTTCCATGCCAAGCTTCTCGTAGCGCCACTGGTCGGTGTGCGCGTAGAAGAAGCTGGTGCTGTTCATCTGGCGTGGCGGGCGTGACCAGTCGGTGGCAAACGCCAGCGGCACCCAGCCGGTTTGCGGTCGAAGCTTTTCCTGGCCCACGTAGTGCGCCCAGCCACCACCGCTCTGGCCGATGCAGCCGCACATCATCAAGAGGTTGATGACGCCGCGGTAGTTCATGTCCGCGTGGTACCAGTGGTTCATGGCCGCGCCGATGATCACCATGGACTTGCCGTGTGTCTTGTCGGCGTTGTCGGCGAACTGCTGCGCCACGGTGATGACCTGGTCGCGCGGCACGCCGGTGATGCTCTCCTGCCAGGCGGGCGTGTAGGCGGCGTTGTCGTCGAAGTTCTTCGCGCCACTGCCCAGACCCCGGTCAATGCCGTACTGCGCGACCTGCAGGTCGAACACGGTGGCCACCATCGCATGGCGCTCTTCGCCGGCCTTGCCCAGGCGCAGGCGCACGGCCGGCACGCGGGCGTGGTTGATGGCGCCGCTCTGCGCGTTGGCGGTGAAGTGCGGCGCGGCGTTCCCACCGAAGTAGGGGAAAGCCACGTCCACCACCTGGGTGTCCTGCACGCCGTCCTCGATCACCGAGAGCTTGAGCTTCACGTCGGTGTCGCTGCGCGCTTCTTTCGCCTGCAGATTCCACTTGCCTTCATCGGCGCGGCCGGCCTCGCCCCAGCGGAAGCCGATCGAGCCGTTGGGCAGCACGGCCTTGCCACCGGTGTCGAAGGCCACCGTCTTCCACTCGGGGTTGTTCTTCTGGCCGAGCTGGCCGTTGAAGTCGCTGGCGCGCAAATAGCGGTCGGGCACCAGGGTCTTGCTGCCGTCGGCCAGCGTGTGTTCCTTCAGCATCACCAGCAGCGGCAGATCGGTGTAGCGGCGCGCGTAGTCGTCGAAGTAACTGCTGCGCGGCTTGCCGCCGTCGGGGAAATAGAAGTTCTTCAGCACCACATGGCCCATGGCCATGGCGAGTGCGGCATCCGTCCCTTGCTTGGGGTGCAGCCAGAGGTCGGAGAGCTTGGCGACCTCGGAGTAGTCGGGCGTCACGGCCACCGTCTTGGCGCCCTTGTAGCGCACCTCGGTGAAGAAGTGGGCGTCGGGGGTGCGCGTCTGTGGCACGTTGGAGCCCCAGGCGATGATGAACGAGCTGTTGTACCAGTCGGCCGATTCGGGCACGTCGGTCTGCTCACCCCACACCTGCGGGCTGGCCGGCGGCAAGTCGCAGTACCAGTCGTAAAAGCTCATGCACACGCCGCCGATGAGCGAGAGGTAACGCGAGCCAGCGGCGTAGCTCACCATGCTCATGGCGGGGATGGGGCTGAAGCCGATGATGCGGTCGGGCCCGTGCTGCTTGATGGTATAGACGTTGGCGGCGGCGATCAGCTGGTTGACCTCGTCCCAGGTGCTGCGAACGAAGCCGCCCATGCCGCGCACCTGCTGGTAGTCGCGCCGGGCCTCGGGGTTCTCGACGATGCTGGCCCAGGCGTCCACCGGTGTCTTGGCCACATTCAATGCAGCGCGCCAGCGCTCCAGCAGACGCCCGCGCACCATGGGGTACTTCACGCGGTTGGCGCTGTAGAGGTACCAGCTGTACGAAGCCCCACGCGCGCAGCCGCGCGGTTCGTGGTTGGGCATGTCCCAGCGCGTGCGCGGGTAGTCGGTCTGCTGGGTTTCCCAGGTGACGATGCCGCCCTTGACGTAAATTTTCCAGGAGCAGGAACCCGTGCAGTTCACGCCGTGGGTGCTGCGCACGATCTTGTCGTGCGCCCAGCGGTTGCGGTAGGCGTCTTCCCAGGTGCGGTCTTCGCCGGTGGTCTGGCCGTGGTTACCTGAGAAGGTTTCCCTGGGCAGAGAGAAGTGGCTCAATCGGTCCAGAAAATGGCTCATGGGATGCTCCGGTTGGGGTGTGTTGTTGGGGTCATCTGCCGTCGATTCGGTTGTTGGTTCGGCTCGGATTGCAGGCCTGCTTTTGTGGGGGCCAATGGCAGTGGGGTGGATGCTTCCGTTCGTGTCCCCCGGCCTGCGGCCTCCTCCTTTACCTCACTGCAGCATCCACCCCACTGCCATCGGCTGGCTGCACGGCTGGGCGCAATGACTGAAGGCTTTTGCGCGCCGACATCGTCTCCAGACTCAGGCCGGCGTGGCGCGCCGCTTCGGTAGGTAAAAGGAGGAGCCCGAAGGGCGGGGGACACGGACGAAGCGGCGCGCCACGCCGGCCTGAGTCCTGAAGCAACCGTGGAGCGAAGTGACTTCATGGGTTCTTGATCTCAGCGCCGGCACGCAGGTAGAACCACCAGTTCAAGACCAGGCAGACGGCGTAGAAGATGGCGAAGCCGTACATGGCGTATTGCGGGGTGCCGGCCTTGATCTGCGCGCCGATCACCACCGGCGCGATGAAGGCACCGTAGGCGGCCACGGCCGAAGTCCAGCCCAGCACGGGGCCGGCCTGCTGGCGGTCGAAGATGACGCCGATGGTGCGGAAGGTCGAGCCGTTGCCGATGCCGCTGGCAAAGAACAGCACGATGAACAGGCCGATGAAGGCGGGGAAGTACTGCTCGGGTGTGGCCGAGCCGTAGGCCTGCATCATCACGTAGCCCACTGCGGCGGAGGCCAGCACCATCACCGCCGAGATGACCTGGGTGACGATGGAGCCCCCGACCTTGTCGGAGATCCAGCCACCGAGGGGGCGCACCGCGGCACCGACGAAGGGGCCGATCCAGGCGTAGGTGAGGGCCGAGGGCGCGTTCGGGTTTTTGAGCGTGTGCGTCATCAAGCCAGCCGCGTCCGCCACGTGCTGGAACCCGAAGATCACCGTGATGGCCAGCGGCAGCACCATCGAGAAACCGATGAAGGAGCCAAAGGTGACGATGTAGAGCGCGGTGAGCGACCAGGTGTGCTTGTTGCCGAAGATCGCGAACTGCTTAGCCACGTTCTCCTTCATGGCACCGAAGGCGGCCACGCGCATCATGAGCAGCGCCAGCACGATGTCCAGCGGGATGGCGATCCACATGTTCAGGATGCCCAGCCCGGTGGGCGCTGGCAGGTACAGCCAGAGCATGAAGATGGCCGGGATGAAAGCCAGGGTGTAGAGGTAGGTGACCTTGGCGAACGCGACGATGGGGTTGCCGGTGTCGGGCGACACGGTCTTCAGGTTGTTCATGCCGAACCAGGCCAGGATCGACAGGGGAACGAGCGAGATCACCCAGGCGAAGCCGGCGTTCTGGATCCAGGTCGGTGTGCCTGCTGCGATCTTGCCGAAGATCCAGCCGCTGTCCTTCACCAGCGTCATCGGGTCGCCGCCAAAGGCCCCGAGCAAGGGCAGCGTCATCACGAGCGGGATGACGATCTGCATCGTGGTCACGCCGAAGTTGCCCAGCCCGGCGTTGAGGCCCAGCGCCGTGCCCTGCAGGCGCTTCGGAAAGAAGGTGCTGATGTTGGACATCGAGCTGGCAAAGTTGCCGCCGCCCACGCCGGACCACAGCGCCAGCAGCTGGAACGACCACAGCGGCCACTCGGGGTGCTGCAGCGCAAAGCCGGTGCCGATGGCCGGGGCCAGCAGCATCGCCGTGGTGAGAAAGATGGTGTTGCGTCCACCCGCCAGCCGCACCAGGAAAGACGCCGGGATGCGCATGGTGGCGCCCGAGATACCCGAGATGGCGGTGAGCGTGAACAACTCTGCCTGGGTGAAGGGAAAGCCCAGGTTGAGCATCTGCACCGTGATGATTCCCCACATGCCCCAGACGGCGAAACCGCACAGCAGGGCCGGCACGGAAATCCAGAGGTTGCGGTAGGCGATGCGTTTGCCGGTGGTGTTCCAGAAGGTCTCGTCTTCCGGGCGCCAGTCCACGATGTCGGGGCCGATCTTGTGTGTGTTGCTCATGGTGTTGTGAACCGACGCGTGGGGTCAGCTTTGAAGAGAAAAGGGTTTGGCGTTGGCGCCCATGACCTCGGTCTGGCGCACCTCGGTCCAGTACATCCAGATGAGCGAGACCCAGACCACGCCGTACATCAACATGAAGGCGCTGGAGCGGATGCCCGTGATGTCCATCAGCGCGCCGAACAGGATGGGCAGCACGAAGCCGCCGAGGCCACCGGCCAGGCCCACGATGCCGCTGATGGCGCCGATGTTCTTCGGGTAGTCATCGCTGATGTACTTGAAGACGCTGGCCTTGCCGAAGGCCCAGGCGATGCCCAGGATGAACATCAGCGCGGTGAAGAGGTAAACGTTGAGTCCGATGTGGAAGGTCTTCGGACCGTCCACGGTGGCCACGGTGAAGTCGGTCTGCGGATACGACAGCAGGAACAGGCAGATCCAGCTCACCCACAGCACCCACCACGTGACCTTGTGCGCGCCGAACTTGTCCGACATCACCCCGCCGACCGCACGCAACACGCCACCGGGCAGCGAGAAGCAGGCCGCCAGCAGCGCGGCCACGCGGATGTCCAGACCGAACTCGCCCACGTAGTACTGCACCATCCACAGCGAGAGCGCCACGTAACCACCAAAGACGATGCTGTAGTACTGGCAGTACTTGAGCACCTTGGGGTCTTTGAGTGCCTTGAGCTGGTCCATGAAGGACACGTTGCTCGGCACCAGGTGGTCGGGGTTGCTGTAGGTGAAGAGCCAGAACAGCACCACGGTTCCCAGCATGATGGCCGCGTACACCTGCGGCACCATGGTCCAGCCGAAGGCCACCAGCAGCACCGGTGCCACGAACTTGTTGACCGCCGCGCCCGAGTTGCCCGCGCCGTACACGCCCATGGCCATGCCCTGACGGCTCTTCGGAAACCAGCGCGCCACATAAGGCGTGCCGACCGAGAAGGATCCGCCCGCAAGACCCACGAACAGGCCGATGGTGAGGAAATGCCAGTAGGCGGTGGCGTAGCTCATGAGCCAGATGGCCGGCACGGTGATGGCCATGAGGATGGTCATCACGATGCGGCCACCGTAGCGGTCGGTCCAGATGCCCAGCGGCACGCGCACCAGCGAGCCGGTGAGCACCGGCGTGGCCATGAGCAGGCCGAACTGGGTGGCGTTGAGGTCGAGCGCCTTCTTGATCGGGATGCCGATGACGCCGAACATCATCCAGACCATGAAACACACGGTGAAGGCCAGCGTGCTGACGATCAGCACGGACCACGCTTTTTTGTCGTTGTTCAGTTCAGAAGCCATGTTGTCTTTCTCCACGCGGGGCATGGCAAGACTTTCGGCGCTGGGCGCCTGCGTGGCTATCCGCCTCCCGGGCGCCCGGGGCGGCTCTGAAGAACGATGGTGGCGGGACGCGGTGCGTCCGGAAGAACTAGGCCGGCCGGTTTGCGGCCATCACTTGATCTGGATCAATGCGAAAGAACGATCGTGACCAGCACGCTGGCGTCTTCCACCGCGAACAGGCTGTGGGGCACACCGCCATGCAGAAAGAGCAGTTGGCCGGCCTGCAGGCACTGCACGCCTTCGGGCGTCTCGAAATCGATCACACCTTCGAGGCACTGCACGGTGATCTCACCCGGGACCTGGTGCATCGGCATGGATTTGCCCAACGGCAAGCGCAGGCGGATGACCTCGAGCTGCTCGGACTTGAACAAGGCGATGGACTGCGTGCTCAGCGCGTCACCTCCAAGGTGGCGCAGGTTGGCGATTTCGCCGGAGTCGAGGTGGTGCAAGGCCATGGCGGTTACCGATCCTGAAAAGCATGTCGGGCAGCGAACACCGCTGCCTGCACACGCGAGGTGAGGTGGAGTTTGCGCAGAATGTGCTGCACGTGGATCTTGACGGTGGTCTCGGCGATGTCGAGCTGGCGGGCAATGTGTTTGTTGCTGTCGCCGCGCGCGATCAGATGCAGGATTTCGAGCTCGCGCGTCGATAACGACGCCAGCTCGACATCGGCGCTGCCTGCAGGCGGCTCCTCGCCCGTCTCGCCGCTGGCCGGCGGCTGCGCACGCAGCGCCGCGACCAGTTTGGTGGTCATTTCGGGGCTGACCACCGACTCGCCGTCCATCACCTTGACGATGGCCTGACACAGGTGGTGCGACTCGACCGTCTTGAGCAGGTAGCCGTCTGCGCCGGCCTTGAGCGCGGCCACCAGGTCGGCCTCGTTTTCGCTCACGGTGAGCATGAGCACCCGGCTGCCGGGCGCGGCTTCGCGCAGCGCGGGGATGGCATCGACCCCCAGCACGCCGGGCAGGTGGTTGTCGAGCAGGATCACATCGGGCCGCTGGCGTGCCAGACAGCGCAGCGCCTCGCCCACGTCGCCCGCCTCGCAGCTCACCTCAAAACGCGGGTCCTGCGAGAGCAGCGCCATGAGACCGCGGCGAAACAGGGAGTGGTCGTCGACCACGAGCAACTGGATCGGGCGGCGAAGGGCGGCGGTCATGGGATGGTGTGCTCGATGGCAGGTGCAGCAATGGGACTGGCCGCCACCGGATGCTGTGGCAGGGTCAGGGACACGGTGGTGCCGTGGCCCGGCTCGGAACTCACGTCGACCTGCGCCCCGATGAGGGCAGCGCGCTCGCGCATGATCTTCAAGCCCACGTGGGAATCGTCGGGCGTGTCCAGCGCATCGAAGCCCGCGCCGTCGTCCCGTACGCGAAAACGCCAGCGCGCGCCCTTGACCACGTCGAGCTGGATGTGGCTGGCCCCGGCGTGCTTGCGCACGTTGGAGAGCGCTTCCTGCAGCACATGCAGCACCTGAATCTGCACATCGGCCGGCAAGGGCAGGCCGTGGCCTTCCACATGCAGCTTCGCCGGCAGACCGCTCTGGTGCTGGAACTTCTGCAGCGTCTCCTGCAATGCACGCTCGATGTCGTCGGTGTTGGTTCGGGTGCGGAAGTGCACCAGCAGCTCGCGCACGTCGTTGATGCTTTCGCGCAGGCCTTCGTCGAGTTCGTCGAGCGTGCTCATAACGCGTTCGTCCTGGCCCTTCTGCGTGGCGTTGCGCAGCAGCTGCACCTGGATCTTGAGGAACGCGAGCGACTGGGCGATGGAGTCGTGCAGTTCACGCGCGATCAGCGCGCGCTCCTCGCCCACCGCCGCTTCACGCTCCAGCGCCGAGGCGCGCAGGCTCTCCAGCGCGTTGGCCAGATGACTGGCCAGAGCGTCCAGCAGCTCGGTCTCGCCCGCACTCAGGCTGGTCTGCGATCGGTAGAAAAGATTGATCTCGCCAATGATCCGCTGCTGCAGGCGCACCGGCACGCTCACCAGCGTCTCGAAGCCGGCGCGCACGCAGTGGCGCACCTCCATGTCGTCATGGCTGCGGATGGGAATCACGCGGGTGCGCGCATCGGCCTGCAGGTTGCCGCAGGCGCACGCCCCGGCGAGCAGGCTGCGTTCTTCTTCCAACATGTCCTGGGGAAAACAGTCGGAGGCCAGCATCAGGTAGCGCTGGCTGGCCTCGTCGCTCCAGCGCACCGCCACCGCGTCGGCCTTCACCACCGCGCGCACACGCTGGGCAAACCCCCGCGAGAGTTCCTCGATGCTGCCGGCACGGGCCAGGAAGGCGCTGACCTCGTACAGCGTCTCAAGCCGGGCGCGCTGCGCCTCGATGTGGCGGGTCTTGGTCTCCACCTGGGTCTCCAGGCCAGCGTACATCGACTGCAGCGTGGCCGCCATGCGGTTGAATCCAGCCGCCACTTGTCCGAATTCGTCCAGCGTTTCGGCCTCTACACGCGCCTTGAAATCGCCCGACTCCAGGCGGCGCAGGCCCTGGCGCAGGTGCGCCAGCGGGTGGATCACATACATGTAGCCGGTGTAGAGCATGACCACCGCGCCGCCGATGGCCAGCGCCATCATCAGGAACTGGAACAGGTTGAGGATGGCGGTGAATCCGGAGAGCTGCTTCTCGATTGCCAGCACCAGAGCGTCGATGGCTTCAACAAAGGCGTCGGCGGTGGCCAGCGCCTGCGTGGGTTCGGGCGGGCGATCCTGCAACCACAGCGGGCGCTGGTTCTGCCACAGCGCCTCCACGGTGGCAAATTCGCGGCCCACCGCATCGTCCCAGGGCACAAACAGCGGGCGGCTGGCGTCACCGTGGCGCAGCAATTCCAGGCTCTGGTCGAACTGCTGCACCAGTGTCGCCACCTCCTGCGGTGCGCGCCCGGCCTGAGCCACGCTGGTGAGCCGCCAGGTCTGCATGCGCATGCGACCCGCCTCATTCACCGCCGCCGCACCGCCTTCAAGCTGCCATGTCACCCACAGCGTGAGCCCGATGGACGCGAGCGCGACGAGCAGGAGCCCGGCGCCGATGCGCACCAGCTTGGTCGAGAGGGAGGCGGTGGACACCATGGGCACAGGTTAGCGGCTTTCGCCTCCGGCAGATACCCGGGAGCGACGGACTGCTGCCTCGGGCGGTCGCGGCAGGCCGGGCACCAGGCGCACCCGCTGGGCGCCGCGTGCACCCGGTGCTGGCGCAACCAGGTCGGCCAGCGTCACGCCGTCGAGCACTTCCAGGCAGCGGTCCATGGCCTCGCGCAGCGCGCTTTTCAGGCGGCAATGGCCGTCGAGGCGGCAGGTGTTGTGTTCGGCGTCAAAACACTCCACCAAGGTGAAATCGCTCTCGGTCTGGCGCACCACCTCGCCCAGCACGATGGTGTGCGCAGGCTTGAGCAGGCGCAGACCACCGCCCCGTCCGCGCGTGGTTTCCAGCAGGCCCTGGCCGGAGAGCGTCATCACGATCTTGGTCAGGTGGCTGCGCGAGATGCCGTGCGCCTCAGCGATTTCGCCCACGGTGGCGGGTTGCTCGCGCTGTTCGCTGGCGGCGCAATACATCAGCACGCGCAGGCTGTAGTCGGTCCATTGGGTCAATCGCATGGTGCATCCTCCTTCAGGCCGATGTCCTTCTGGACGGCTTGAATGTTCATATGGCGTGCATTTTATGCGCTAATATATTCATTCCATATGAATATTAAAGGACCCTAGCCATGGACACCACCTTTGCCCCGGCAGACACCGTCAACCGCGCCAGCCAGCCCATTGGGCAAATCGCCGTCGACCTGCCCGGTTCCACCGCCATCTTCCGCCGCCTCAAGCTCGATTTCTGCTGTGGCGGTCAGATCGCCCTGCAGCAGGCCTGCGACAACAAAGGCCTGGCTGTGGATGCGGTACTGGCCGACCTGGCGGCGCTGGAGCGGCCAGAGAACGCGCCCGTACCGCAAGCACCCGCCGAGATGATCGACCACATCCTCACGCGTTACCACGCGGTGCACCGCGAGCAGTTGCCCGAGCTGATCCGCATGGCGCGCCGTGTGGAGGCCGTGCACCGCGAGCACCCCGATGTGCCCGCCGGTCTGGCCGGGCACCTGGAGGCCATCGAGGCCGAGATGCTGGAGCACATGGCCAAGGAAGAGAACATCCTGTTCCCGATGCTCAAGGCCGGCGGGCGTGGCATGACCGTGCACCCCATCGGCGTGATGCGCGAGGAGCACACCAGCCACGGTGAGCAGCTGGAGCGCCTGCTGTCCATGACCCACGACGCCACACCCCCCCAGGGCGCCTGCAACACCTGGCGGGCGCTGTATGCCGGCATCACCCAGTTCTCGGACGATCTGATCGCCCACATCCACCTCGAGAACAACCAGCTGTTTCCGCAATTCGAACCGGCACGTCCCAGCTGCTGCTGATGCGGTAGCGGCGCCACCGCCCGGGGGAGCGGCTATGCTGACGGCGATCTTCACCGACCGACTGCACAACCTTCCCCATGCCAACGCCGGACATCGCCTGGACCTACCCGCTGCTGCTCAAGACGCACCTGGCGCTGGTGGTGGGCAGTGTGGGCGTGTTTGCCGTCCGCGGACTGGGTGTGCTGCAAGGCCAGGGCTGGCCCTTGAGCCTGGGCTGGCGACGCTTGAGCGTGGTGCTCGACAGCGCACTGCTGACCGCAGGCGCCAGCCTGTGGTGGCTGCTGCAGCTCAACCCGCTGCACACGCCCTGGCTCGGCCTCAAGCTCGCCCTGCTGCTGGTCTACATTGCCCTCGGGTCCATGGCGCTGCGGCGCGCGCCCTCCCTTCGGGCGCGTGCGCTGTTCCTGGCGGCTGCCTTGTTGTGCGTGGCCTTCATGGCCTCGATCGCGCTGGCGCGCCATCCACTGGGATGGTGGGCACCATGACGCTGCACCGCTCGCGCACGGTGCGCTGGCTGTTGTGGACCGCTGGCAGCATCTCGCTCGCGCTGGGCATCATTGGCGTGGTGCTGCCTGGCCTGCCCACCACCCCTTTCGTGCTGCTGGCTGCGGCCTGCTATGCCAAGGCTTCCCCGCGCCTGCACGGCTGGCTGCTCAACCACCGCTTCATGGGGCCGATGATTCGCGATTGGGAAACGCACCGCAGCCTGACCCGGCGCACCAAGACCGTGGCGCAGGTCAGTATGGTGCTGATGGTGGGCCTGTCGGCCTGGGGATTCCGGCACCAGCCGGTGGTGCTGGCCGTTCTGCTTATTGCGGCACTGATCGGGGTGTGGGTGGTGGCCCGCATCCCGACCCGACAGCGCTGACTCAGCCTGCGGCCCGGCGCTGCAGCACTTCAAACGCCGGCAGCGTCTTGCCCTCCAGCACCTCGAGGAACGCGCCGCCGCCGGTGGAGATGTAGCCCACGTCTTTTTCGATGCCGTACTTGGCAATCGCCGCCAGCGTGTCGCCCCCACCCGCAATGCTGAAGGCGCTGCTTTTGGCGATCGCCTCGGCGATGACTTTGGTGCCGTTTTCAAACGCCGCGAACTCGAACACACCGACCGGGCCGTTCCAGACGATGGTGCCGGCCTTCATCAACTGGTCGGCCAGCTTCTTCGCGGTTTCGGGGCCGATGTCCAGAATGAGGTCGTCGTCGGCCACCTCGGTAGCCTTCTTCACCGTGGCCGGCGCGTCCGCCGCGAAGGCTTTGGCGGTCACCACGTCGGTGGGAATCGGCACCTCGGCGCCACGCGCCTTCATGGCTTCGATCACGGCTTTGGCTTCGCTCACCAGGTCGGCCTCGGCCAGGCTCTTGCCGATCTTCAGGCCAGCGGCGAGCATGAAGGTGTTGGCGATGCCGCCGCCCACGATGAGCTGGTCGACGTTGGCCGCGAGGCTTTTCAGAATGGTGAGCTTGGTGCTGACCTTGGAACCCGCGACGATGGCCACCAGCGGGCGCTTCGGTGCGGCCAGAGCCTTGCCGATGGCGTCCATCTCGGCGGCCAGCAACGGGCCGGCGCACGCAATGGGTGCGGTCTCGGCGATGCCGTAGGTGGTGCCCTCGGCGCGGTGCGCGGTGCCGAAGGCGTCGTGCACGAAGATGTCGCACAGCGCGCCGAGCTTCTTGGCCAGTTCCGGGCTGTTCTTCTTCTCGCCCACGTTCAGGCGGCAGTTCTCCAGCAGCACCACCTCACCGGGGGCGACCGAGAAGTCGCCGTCGATCCACTGGGCGACCAGGCGCACCGGGCGGTCCATGAGCTCGCCCAGGCGAGCGGCCACGGGAGCCAGTGAATCCTCGGGCTTGAAAGCGCCTTCGCTGGGGCGGCCCAGGTGGCTGGTCACCATCACGGCGGCGCCGGCGTCCAGTGCCATCTGGATGGCCGGAATGCTGGCGCGGATGCGGGTGTCTTCGGTGATGTGGCCGGCGTCGTCCTGCGGCACGTTCAGGTCGGCGCGAATGAAGACGCGCTGGCCCTTGGCGCGGCCCTGGGCACAGAGGTCGGAGAAACGGATGAATTGCATGGTGGGCGGGCGCTGGCGCGGCTGGGGAAAAGCCGCATTGTAGGAAACAGAAACCCGTCAATCCCACATACCCCACGGACCATGCTCAAAGGGATCGGCAAGGCAGCAGCGCGTCCAGCGCCGGGTCGTGCGCGCTGGTCTGCACATCCATCAGGCCCAGCACCGTGTGAAAGAAGTTGTCGTGCGAGATCGCCTGGTCCGCTTTGGAGCGCACGCAGTCCAGCGAAATGCCATCGCGCGACTGCAGCCCCAGTGACAACCAGGTGACCATGGGCACGCGGGTTTGCTGGCTCGGCGCCAGCGCGTAGGGCACACCGTGCAGGTACAGGCCGTTCTCGCTCAGCGATTCACCGTGGTCGGACATGTAGATCAGGCCCGTGTCATTCACACCACCATCCGCCCGGGCCTTGAGCCACTGCAGCGCAAGGTCCAGGAAATGGTCGGTGTAGGCAATGGTGTTGTCGTAGGCGTTCACCAGTTGCTCGTGCGGGCAGTCGGACAAGGTGTTGCTCGTGCATTCGGGCTGGAAGGGTTTGCGGTCGGCGGGTGTGCGCTTGAAGTACGCCGGGCCGTGGCTGCCCATCTGGTGCATCACCAGCACCACGCCCCGCGCGCTGCGCGCCGGGTCGAGCTCGGCAAGGCGTTCGTCCAGGCCGTGCAGCATGGCCGGGTCCAGACACTCCCCGCCATCGCAAAGGCCGGGCACCGGCTGGTCTCCCGCGCTGGCGTGGGGCACGCGGTTGCACACCCCCTTGCAACCGGCCTGGTTGTCGATCCACAACACCGCCAGTCCGGCGCGTTGCAAAACATCGAGCAGGTTCTCGTGCCGCGGTGTGCGGTCACCACCCTGGGCGCGCGTGAGCGGCGAAAAAATGCAGGGGACCGACACCAGGGTGTTGGTGCCACAGGAACTCGCCTGGCTGAAGTTCACCAGGCCTTCCTCGGCCTGCCAGCGCGCCAGCGCCGGCGTGGTGGCCCGTTCGTAACCGTTCAGGCCAAAGTTCTGCGCACGCGCCGTTTCACCCACCACCACCAGCAGCAGCGGCGGCCTTGCCTGACGGGCGTAGGTGGCGCCGAGTTTCGCGTCTTCCCCCACCGGCAGGAGCGCGCTCGTCTGGCGGGGCAACAGGTCGGTGGCCAGCCGCGTACCGGCGTACACGGTGTTGAGCGGGTTGACCATGTACCGCAGGTCCTTGTGGTTTCGCATCAGCGAGGCCAGGTCCTGGTAGCAGAGCAGGCCCATGGCCACCACCAGCGCAAGGCCGGCGAGATGCCCCAGCAGGTTGCGCCCGGTCTGTGGCAACCAGCCGCGCGTGGCCAGCGGCCGGTGCCAGATCCACCACAGCGGTGGCCCCGCCAGCAGCAGCACCGTCACCAGCAGACGCGCAGACAGCAGATCGCGGACCTCGCGCGCATCGGTGTGCACCACGTTGGCGAACATCGTGGGATCGATCACCGCGCCGTACTGCCACATGAAGTGGCTGTTGAACGCGCCAACGAGCACCAGCGTGGACGCCACCACCTTGAAAACGCGGGGCCAGGCCAGCAGCGACAGCAGGGCCACCATGGCGCCCACCATCAGAAGACCGAATCCGGCGAGCAGCGGCAGCCGATGCGCCTGGGCTGCGGTCAGCAGATCGACGCGTTGCCACAGCGGCAGGTTGCTCACCACGGCCATCCACAAGGCCAGCGGCCACACGGTATGGAAGGGTTGCGCCTTCCAGCCGGCAGGCAGGCCGAGGCGCGGCAACCGCAGGGAAGTAAGACGAACGAGAGGGTAGACCGACATCGACAGCTCGCAGGGTCCAGCACACGCTGGCGCCCGGAGCATCGGCGGCCCGGGTTAAACGAGCCTTATGTGAGCGGCCAGCGCAAGGTGAACCGCGTCGTCATGGGCGCCTCGCCTGCGTTGCGCTCCAGCGTGGCGCCCAGTTCTTCGGCGATGCGCGCCACCAGGCGCAGGCCCAGGCCGAGGCCGCTCGCGCCTGCTGTCGCCGCCACGACAGGTGCACCGGGACGCTGGCCATCGTCGCTGACGGAAACGCCCACCGCGTCGGCGGTGCGCCAGACCTGCACCCCCACCTGCGTGCCCGGCGGCGTGTGGGACAGCGCGTTCTCGATCAGGTTGCGCAGCGCCAGCTCGAGCAGCAGCGGCTGGGTGCGCACGGTGACCACGTCTTCGGGTTGGTCGAGCGAGAGTTCGTGGCCGCTCTGGAAACCAGCGGGCGCATGGCTGGCCACGAGGTTCGCCACCAGGTCACCCAGAGCGACCGGTTTCCACGCCGGGTCCTCGCCTTGCGACCCGCCGCGCTGGGCGCGCGCCAGGTCCAGCAACTGCGCGAGGATGTGCCCAGCCCTCAGCGCGGTGGCCTCCAGCTGAGCCAGCCGCTCCGGCGAAGGGTCGTGCCGCGCCGCGCCCGCCTGCAGGGTGAGCGCGGCCAGCGGGGTGCGCAACTCGTGCGCCACGTCGGAGGCGAACCCGCGCTCGCGGCGCGCGCGGGCCTGCAAAGAGTCGACCAGCGAGTTGATGGCCGAGACGGTGCTGGAGAACTCGCGGAAACGGTGGGCCGTGTCCAGCCGCTGACCGGCCAGACCGTCGAGCGCGGCCACGTCGCTGGAGAGGCGGTCCAGCGGGCGCAGGCCACGCTGCAATGCCCACCACAGGAGCAGCGCCACCAAAGGCAGTATGAACAGCGCCGGGCGTGCGAGCTTCAGCGCCATGTCGCGCGCAAGATCGAGCCGCTGGTCCATGTTCATGATCACCGCCACGCGCGCATCGCCCTTCTCGGCCACATACAGACGCCAGTGCGCCTGCCCGGCCGGCGTGTCTTGCAGGCGCTGGGAAAAGCCCGCTGCCGGGGGCTGCTCCAGCCCCAGACTGGTGGCGAGGCCGTGGGTGTCGGTCAACAGTTGGGCGCCTTGCCAGCGGATCACGGCCACGTCCTGCACGTAGGCGCGCGCCCGGTTTTCGCCGATGGCCTCGGGCGCGGCCTGGGTAGGGCCTGTCACCACTGGAAGCCACAGGCGCGCGACCGCCACCAGCTGGCCGTCGGTCACTTCTTCGGCCTCGTGGTGACCGGTGTACCAGGCCACCATCAGCAGCGTGGTCCACACCACCAGCAACACGCCGACCACCCAGCTCCAGAGGTGGCGCCACAACGGAGGCAGGCGGCCCGCGGGCTGCGCAGGATCCACCATCACGCGCCGGCTTCCTGCCGGGGCACGAAGTAACCGACGCCGCGCACGGTCTTGATGAGTTGCTCGCCCAGCTTGCGGCGCAGGTGGTGGATATGGACTTCGATGGCGTTGCTCTCCAGCGGCTCACCAAAACCATAGAGCGAAGACTCCAGGCGCGACTTGGACAGCACCTGAGGGCACGCCTGCAGCAGGGTCAGCAGCAAAGCGAATTCCTTGCCGCCCAGGGCCACCGGCTGGCCCGCGCGCAACACGGAGTGCGTGGCGGGATCGATCACCAGTTCGCCGTGCTCGATCACCGGGTTGCTGCGCCCGCCGGCGCGTCGAAGCATGGCGCGCAGGCGGGCCATGAGTTCGTTGGCATCGAAGGGTTTGACGATGTAGTCGTCGGCGCCACCGTCGAGCCCTTCGATGCGGTCGCTCACCCCATCGCGCGCGGTCATGATCAGCACCGGCATGTCGTTGCGCGGCAGGCTTTGTCGGCCCGCCACCGGCGCAGCCTGGCGGCGCAGGCGGGCCAGCAGGTCGATGCCGTCGCCATCGGGCAGGCCGAGATCGAGCACCATCACATCGAAGGGTTCCACGGAAAGCGCGAGCCAGGCCGCGTCCAGCGTGGTGCACAGGTCCACCGCATAGCCAGCGCGGCGCATGGAGGCCTGAAGGCCGCTGGCGATGTCGGGGTCGTCTTCCACCACGAGTGCGCGCATGTTGCTGAGGTCCTGGGTCGTTGAAAAAGCTCGATGGCCATTATGGCGAGTCCACTTAAGGGGGTCTTAATCCAACCCCCGCATTCTGTGGGCGATGAATCCCGCAACATGTCGCCCTCTGCCGCCTGGGCGGCTTGCAGCCTGGTGGGCCGTAGCCGCGATGCTCACCCTGCTCTGGGAATTGAGCGGTCTGGACAAGGTTGTGATGCAGCTCATCGGCTCCCCGGCCGGCTTCCCACTGCAACACGACTGGTGGCTGGAACGCGTGCTGCACGAAGGCATGCGCCAGGCCGCCACGGGAGTGTTTGCTGCCCTCTGGGTGTGGGCCCTGTGGCCCTCTCGCGCAAGCTGTCCGCCGCGGCGTGAGCGTGTGGCGGTGATGGTGCTGGTGTCGTTGTCGTTGCTCGCGGTGAACCTGATCAAGAACGCCAGCCTCACCAGTTGCCCCTGGGACTGGCGCCAGTTCGGTGGCATGGCCGAGCCGGTGGCGCACTGGCGCTGGGGCGTGGCCGATGGCGGACCCGGGCGCTGCTTCCCTGGCGGGCACGCCTCCAGCGCCTTTGGCTTCGTCGCGCTGTGCCTCCCCTGGCTCGCTCCCCCCTCTGGCGTGTCACGGCGTGCCGGAGTGGGCTTTCGATGGCTGCTCGGGGTGCTGGTGTTCGGCCTGCTGGCAGGCGCCGTGCAGACCGTGCGCGGCGCGCATCCGCCGAGTCACACCCTCTGGACGCTGCTGATCTGCGGCGGTGTGTCGCTGGTGGGCTGGCGCTTGCTGCAACCCTGGTTCACCAGCCCAGACCGAGTCGCAACGGCAGGTACACGAGCATCCCTGTGACGATGGTGCCGAGCACGCCGCGCTTCCAGAAGAACCATGCCATGCCGGCGGCGGCTGCAAACAGCCGCGCATCCCGCCAGGTGGCCACCAGTTCGCCCTGAGCCATCACGATCTCGGGAATCACCACCGCCGCCAGCGCGGCAATGGGCGCGTACTGCAGGCCGCGCTGCGCCCAGTGCGGCAGCGTCCAGGGCTTGCTGGAGATGAAGAAAAAGCCGCGCGTGATCACCGTGATGCAGCCCAGCAGCACGATGGTGACCAGCGTCATGAGGTCCACGTCAAGCATGGCTCGCTCCCGTGCCGGGTTCGTGTGGCCGCAGCTTTTCCAGCACCAGGCAGATCGCCACCGCACTCGCGATGGCCACGAGGATGTTGAGCTTCAGGGGCAAGGCCCAGGCCGCGACCGCCGCCGCTCCCGCCACGCCGGCCGAGACCACGCGCAGCTTTGAAGACGCCAGCGAGCACAACACGCCCAGCAGCGCCAGGATGCCGGCGAAGCCCAGCCCCCACGCCAGCGGGATCGCATTGGCCAGCGCGATGCCGAGCATGCTCATGGACATCCAGGCCACGTAGTTCACCGCGCAATTGCCCATGAGGTAGGCCTGCTGCCGCGCGAGTTCGTCGGGCGTGGCACCCACGTGGGGAAATCGGCGCGCGAAGAACACGTAGCTCAGGTCGCCGGTGACGTAACCGGTGACGAGGCGCTGCCAGCGCGGCAGGTGCATGACGTAGGGCCGCAGGTGGGCGGAGAACACCACGAAGCGCAGGTTCACGCAGAACGCCGCCGCCAGAATCACCCACATCGGCGCGCCTGCGGTGATCATGGGCACGGCCGCCAGCTGGGCGCTGCCTGCGTAGACGATGAGCGTCATGAGCACGGCCTCCAGCACCGACAGCCCCGACTGCACCATGGCCACGCCGGTCATGAGCGCCCAGGCGCCAATGCCCATGGCCACGCTGGACTGGTCGCGCACGCCTTCCCAGAACTCCTCGCGGGCGCGGTGTTCACGCAGGTGGAACATCAGGCGGTCTCCCCGGCAGACGAAGCGGCGTCGAACACCTGCCCTTCGCGCAAACCGAAGCCACGCAGAAATTCAGACACCGGCAGCCGCTTGCCGCCCGCGCGCTGCAGCTCGGTGAGCACCAGCACGCCCTCGCCTGTCTGCACGCGGATGCCGTCTTCGCCCACCGACAGCACCGTGCCCGGGGGACGGCTGTCGGCGCTGGTCTCGGCGTGCGCGCACCACACTTTCACCGCCTCGCCGCCCAGGGCCGTGGCCCCGCCTGGAAAGGGGTTGAACGCTCGCACACGCCGTGCCAGCACCAACGCGGGTGCCGTCCAGTCAAGTGCCGCCTCGGACTTCTCGATCTTGTGCGCGTAGGTCACGCCCTCGGCAGGCTGCGGTTGCGCCTGCAGGCCGCCACAAGCGGCGATCTCCAGCGCCTCAACGATCAGGCGCGCGCCCAGCACCGCCAGGCGGTCGTGCAGGCCGCCGGTGGTGTCGTCCTCGCGGATCGGCAGGGTCTCACGCAACAACATGTCGCCAGTGTCCAGCCCCGCGTCCATCTGCATGATGGTCACGCCGGTCTGCGCGTCGCCTGCTTCAATGGCGCGGTGAATCGGCGCCGCGCCGCGCCAGCGCGGCAGCAGCGAGGCGTGAATGTTGAGGCAACCCAGCGCACGCCCGTCCTGCTTCATCTGGTCCAGCACCCACTGCGGCAGGATCAGCCCATAGGCCGCCACCACCATGGCGTCGGCACGCGCGGCCACGATGGCCTCGCGCGCGGCGGCGGCATCTTGCGGGTATTTGCCGTCGAGTTTCAGGCTGCGCGGCTGTGCCAGCGCCAGGCCCTGTTCCAGCGCGAGCTGCTTCACCGGCGAGGCCTGCAACTTCATGCCCCGCCCGGCAGGCCGGTCGGGCTGGGTCAGCACCAGCGGTACCTCGAAGCCCGCCGCCAGCAGGCGCTGCAAGGCGGCGCGCGCGAATTCCGGCGTGCCGGCAAAAACCAGTTTCATGAGGTGCGTCGAAAGAAGGGGCTGCGCTCTACAGGCGATCCGGCGGATCGTCGCGCATGAGTTCGTCGGTGAACATCAGTCGCCGGACCACGCCCTCGGGGTCGATATGAAGATGCGCCTGGCGGGGTGAGTTCATTTCCAGAAAACGGTAACTCCAGACCTCGCCCCGAAAGCTGACCACGCGCTCAATCAGGGCGGGACGCCCGAGGTTCCGCAGCACGTCGGCTCGGGTCCATCGGTCCAGGGCAATGTTTCGCTGCAGCCAGTTGAAGTCCATCACCTGTTCGAGCCGGCGCAGGCGTCCGCCGGCATCGAGGTCCAGGTTGTAGACCTGCTGCCCGCCTGGCTGGCGCGAATACTGAAGGCGCCGACCATCGGGCAACGCGTATTCCGCCGTCGGCAAGCCCAGCCGCTCTTCAATCTGAGCGCGCGGTGTGCCGGGCTCGATGCGTTCAGGAATGCCCATGCAGCCAGCCAGCACCCACGCGACGAGAACGTGCAGCGACCCGCGAAGGAGGCGCCCGATCGTCGTCGTCGTGGATGGCGTGGTCATGCGCGCAACGCCTCTCGTTGGGCCTTGACCATCTTGGACTTGATGCGCCCCTGCTTCAGGGGAGACAGGTATTCCACGAACACCTTGCCGAGCAGGTGGTCCATTTCGTGCTGAATGCACACGGCCAGCATGCCCTGTGCTTCGGTCACACGTTCCTTGCCCTCACGGTCGAGCGCGCGCACACGCACGGCAATGGCTCGCTCCACACCGTCGTAAATGCCCGGCACGGAAAGACAGCCTTCCTCGCCCTTGCGCTTCTCGCTGCTCATCCATTCGATCACCGGGTTGATCAGCACCAGCGGCTGGTCGCGCGATTCGCTGACATCAATCACGACCAGACGCTCATGCACATCCACCTGCGTGGCCGCCAGACCAATGCCGTTGGCGTCGTACATGGTGGCGAACATGCGGTCGATCAGCTCGCGGATGCGTTCGTCCACGGCCTGCACCGGTTTGGCCACGGTGTGCAGGCGCGGATCGGGGTAGCTCAGGATGGTCAGAAGCGGCGGCGGGTTCATGAATGCGAAGGAAATGGTCCGGGGGGTAACGAGCCCATCCACTGTAGCCGGGCGACGGCTGGCGGCAAGCCGGGGACAAGCGGAAAACGCTGTCGCTATTTTCGCCACTTTTGCGACGGAGCGTGAAATGCCACCGCCATTTACATTGCCTAATCAAGGGCTTGGGCGCAAAATCAAATGCGACTTGTCAAGACACGAGCACCGTCGGCGATCGGTTGCCAGCCCCTTCGGGGAAGGCATCCCGACCACCGGAGGTTGCCGCCCCAGGGGCCACCACATGCCATCGAACACCCGCCTGTCCGCCAACATCCGTCCTTCGCGCTCGCTGCGCCCGCTGGCCTTTGCCACCGCCGCTGCGCTGGGCATTCTGCTGGCCGGTGGCGCATCGGCTCAGAATTTCCCCATCACCCCCGGCCAGCGCGCCACCGCCGACCAGGTGGCCCAGGCCGGCGTACCGTTGTCCGAGCTGGCGCCGAACGCACCCGACAGCTACACCATCAAGCGCGGTGACACGCTCTGGGCGATTTCCGGCATCTTTCTCAAGACGCCGTGGCGCTGGCCCGAACTCTGGGGCATGAACCGCCAGGACATCCAGAACCCGCACCGCATTTACCCGGGCCAGGTTCTTTACCTCGACAAGTCAGATGGCCGCGCGCGCCTCCTGACCTCGCGACCCAATGGCAGTGGCGAAGTGGGCACGGTGCGCGTGACGCCACGCACACGCTATGAAAGCCTGGGCGAATCGGCCATCCCGCCGGTGTCGCTGCAAGCCATCGAGTCTTTCCTGACCGAGCCCATGATCGTGGACGAGGCCACCTTTTCTCGCGCGCCTCGCATCGTGGCCACGCAAGAGAATCGCGTGCTGCTGAGCCGCGGCGACCGTGCCTACGCCCGGGCCCTTTACGGCGACAGCCCGCAGGGCGAGCCGCTGGCCGTGGTGGATGGCAAGTCGATCGACTACCGCGTGTTCCGCAACGCCACACCGCTGAAGGATCCCACCACCGGGGAGGTGCTCGGCTACGAAGCACAGTACGTGGGCAAGGCCCAGCTGGTGAGCAGCGAGACACGCCGCAACTCGACCGCCTCCAATGGCACGGTGACCAGCGAGCTGGTGCCTGCCGCCATCGACATCGTTGCCGCCAAGGAAGAGATGCGGGTGGGCGACCGCATGCTGCCCGAACCCGAGCGCGAGCTCAGCAACTACGTGCCGCGTGCGCCCGAGACAGCGCAGAACGGACAGGTCGTTTCGGTGTACGGCAACGCGGTGAACTACGCGGCGCAGAACCAGGTCGTGACCATCAACCGGGGACGCGCGCACGGCCTGGAACGCGGCCATGTGCTGGCGCTGCAACGCGAAGCCAACAGCCTGACCGACACCACCGACCAGGCGCGCCCCCAGATCCGCCTGCCCGGCGAACGCAACGGCCTCATGATGGTTTTCCGCACCTTTGACAAGGTGTCCTATGCCCTCGTGCTGCAGATCAGCACGGGCGTGAAGGTGGGCGACCGCTTCGGCAACCCCTGACCCTCGCATGACGAGGGAAGAACTGGCCGCCTGGCTGCGGCTGATGCTCACGCCGGGCGTGGGCACCGAATCCGCAAGGAAGCTGCTGGCCGCCCTGGGGCTGCCGCAGGAAATCTTTGAGCACGATCCCGCCGCGTGGCAAGCCGTGGTGGGTACCCGGGCCGCGCGCGCCTTGAGCACGCTGCCTGAAAATCTAAACGCAGAAGTCGATCGACTGCAAGCCTGGCTGGCCGAAGATGCGCGGCGCCACGTGCTCACCCTGGGCGATGCGCTCTACCCCATCGAACTGCTGCAGATGGCCGATCCGCCGCTGATGCTTTACGTGCAGGGCGACGTGCAGGCGCTGCACCATGCACGTCGTCTGGCCATCGTGGGGAGCCGCAACCCCACTCCGCAAGGGGAGGCCAATGCCAGACAGTTTGCCCACGCGCTGGGCGAAGCTGGCGTGTGTGTGGTCTCAGGCCTGGCGCTCGGCGTGGACGGCGCGGCGCACGAGGGTGCCCTGCAGGCCGGCGCGCCCACCATTGCCGTGGTGGGCACCGGGTTGGACCGGGTCTACCCCAAGCGGCACCTTTCACTCGCTCATCGCATCGGCGCGCAAGGTGCGATCGTCAGCGAATACCCACTCGGCACGCCTCCGCTGGCGGCCCACTTTCCGCAACGCAACCGCATCATCGCCGGCCTCTCTCAAGGCACGCTAGTGGTGGAGGCAGCGGTGCAGTCAGGTTCGCTCATCACGGCACGGCTGGCCGCAGAGCAGGGCCGCGAGGTGTTCGCCATTCCCGGCTCGATCCACTCGCCACAGGCGCGCGGCTGTCATGCGCTGATTCGTCAGGGTGCCAAGCTGGTTGAATCGGCGCAGGACATTCTGGAAGACCTGCGCATCGTCGAGGGGCGATCGGCGGATGGCGGACCCGACGCCGACATCGAGGGTGAAGACACCCTGCTCATGGCCATGGGTTACGACCCGGTGAGCCTTGATGCCCTGCAGGCCCGCACGGGGCTCGGCACGGCCCACCTTCAGGCGCGCTTGCTCGAACTGGAACTGCAGGGAGACGTGAGCCGTTTGCCGGGCGGGCTGCTTCAACGCCTCGGTCGAGGCTGAAACACCGGCAGCTTCAGTTCAGCAGACGCTCGGGATTCGCGTCGAGCTTGGCGAGTGCATCGCGCGTGGCGCGCACGGTCAGCGCCTCTTCCTCGCTCGGCACCAGCAGGCCGGCCTGCAGATAGGCCGCCACGCGATTGGCCTGAATGAGGAAGCAACGACCCCCATTGGTAACGAACAGGTAGAGCTGGCCGCGCTCGCTGCGCCAGGCGAGCTGCACGCTGTTGAGCTTGCCGTTGTGGTCCAGGCCAAACCAGGAACCAATCTGCAGCTCGACAGCCCACGAACGCATGGCTTCGTTGGGCTGGCTGCCACCCTGGTTGATCACCTCGATGTTTCCGGCGTCCACACCGGTGATCATTTCGATGCTCTCGCTGTCGAGCTCCAGGTCGCCGACACCGTTGGCTGGGAGGTAATCCTCCAGGTTGGCCAGGCGCTCGGAGAGGTTGTCCAGGCTTTCCTGCGAGATCGCCTCGGTGCGCGACATGAAGGCATCGGCCAGGGTGTCGCTCACCGACTTGATGTGCTGGTCCTGCATGCCGGCGGGGAAACCCAGCAGCCCCATGCCCTGACGCAGGCGCTGCAACAACCCCGGCAATTGCTGGATCACGCGGGCGCGGTCGTTGCGGTTGGGCTTGGCGCTGGCCGCCCAGAGCAGGTCGGAGGCGACCTGCTTGAGCGCGGCGGTCTCTTCGTGACGCAAGCCGTACTTCACGCTGGCCACGGCCAGCACGTCGACCCAGACCTTGAAAAGGAAATCGCGCACTTCGTCGCGCACCGGCACTTCGTCGAGCAACTTGCGCAGCTCGATGGTGTACTGGACCGACAGCGTTTCCTTCTGCTCCACCTGCTGCGCCACGCTGACGAAGCGGCTGGCGCTGCCCTGCTCGCTGAGGTAGGTGGACAGGAATTTCTGGAACTCGTCGAACACGAGCTGGAACACGCGGCGGCCAGTTTCGGGGTACTGCTCGATCACCTGCACCACGCGCTTGATCTCGGATTCAAGCGCGGCCGAGCTGACGTTGGACTCAAAGCCCATCACGCAGGAACCCATGCGGTCGATCAGGCGGCGGGCCGGGTGCTGCAGCGGGCTGAAGAATTCGGGCTCGGCCAGCGCCACCCGCAACACGGGAATCTGCAGGCGGGCGAACCACACGCGCACGCTGGGCGGAATGCGTTCCTCGGCCAGGATGCTCTGGAACATGAGTGCCACCACCTCGATGGTGGCTTTTTCAGTCGGGGTGCTGGCGGCCTGTTTGAGCTCGACCGTGCGCTGGCGCAGCACGGTGGCGGCCCTCTCGACGTGGGTGGCATCCACATAGACCGGCGCCGGGCCCGAGCCACCGGTCACATAGAGGCCCGCATTGGCGCTGGAAGAGGCGACCATGGAACGCTGCATGGCCTGCTGCAAGCCGGGCGAAGGTGGCATCACCTGGGTGGCCTCGAAGTCACCGCCCACCCGGTCCATCAACATGCGCTTGAGGCGCCCCACCACGCCCTGCGCTCGCATGCGCGCACGGGCCAGCGGAGAGGTGCCGGTCATGAGCCGCGTTTCTTCGTTCACGCCCAGGCCGGATGAATGCGGCCCGCTGCGACCTGCACCCGCTCCCTGCTCGCTGCCGGCGGCGCCGGCCGCCTGGCCATTGGCGCCTGCGCGTGCGCCAGGACCTTGCGCCGGCACGGGTCGCATGCCGGGTGGCAGGTCGCGTCGAGGGGGGGCAGCAGCGGCGGCAGGGCCTTCGGAGCGGGAGCCTGGCACCCGCTTCACCAGCGATTGCAGGTCGATCTCCTTCATTACTCCGCTGGCAACCAGGAATTCGTTGGCCGCCTTGTAGGCTTCGTGCAGTTTGCCGGCCAGGATGGGCGACATGGCGTCGTGCACCAGCGTCCAGGCTTCGCGGGTCATGTGGGCGTCGAGCCACTGGTCGACCAGAATGCGGGCGATCACATCGGGCAGCAGAACGTCGCCGCGGGGCAGTTCCTGGCGACCCTCAAGGTGCTGAACCCGCAAACGAAGTTCGTTGAGCTCGGTGGAGGAGCGGTCCAGCACCTGCATGGCCAGTCGGGAGGCCAGGATCTGGTCGTCGATGGCACCTTCAGCCACGAGTTCGAGCTGGCCCGAAACGCTGACGGGATTGCCGGAATTCGAGAAGCGGGGCAGCAGCGTGCGCTGCAACGACTTGCGGCTCTGGTTGAGCCAGGTGGTCTGGTTTTTCTGGAAGGCGGTCCAGGCGTCGCGCCGGGCCTGGATTTCTCGTGCGGGACCGGCCTGGTCCAGCACCGAGGTCAGCCGCGTGTCGCAGGCCTTGACGATTTCGGGAAGGGCACGTCCCACATGAACCACGAAGAGTTCACGTGCCTGTTTGGCCAGGGAAGAAACGTGCTGATCGGGTGGCGACACAATGCGTTCAGTATGACACGAATGGCTTCATCGGCACCCCGCCCGCAGCCCTCGCCAGGGCCCCGGAGACCCGATGTTGGCGCTTAAACGACAGCGCCGGCGTTCGGATCGCCGGGGTCGCCATCGTTCTTCGTGCCGGAGGACTTGATCAGGTCTTCGCGCTTGATGCCCAGCCACATGGCAATGGCCGCAGCCACGAACACGGATGAATAGATGCCGAAACAGATGCCGATGGTGAGCGCCAGCGCAAAGTAATAGAGCGTTGGCCCGCCAAACAGCAGCATGGACAGCACCATGATCTGGGTCGAACCGTGCGTGATGATGGTGCGGCTGATGGTGGAGGTGATGGCGTGGTCGATCACCTGCGGCGGCGTCATCTTGCGCTGTCGGCGGAAGGTTTCGCGAATGCGGTCGAAGATCACCACCGACTCGTTGACCGAATAGCCCAGCACGGCGAGCACCGCAGCCAGCACGGCCAGCGAGAACTCCCACTGGAAGAAGGCGAAGAAGCCCAGGATGATGACCACGTCGTGCAGGTTGGCGATGATGGCCGACACGGCGTACTTCCACTCGAAGCGGAAGGCGAGATAGATCATGATGCCCACGATCACCAGCCCCAGCGCCTTGAGTCCGCTGGAAACCAGCTCCTGGCCGACCTGCGGCCCGACAAACTCGGTGCGACGCAGCTCGACGCTCGGGTTCTGGGCCTTGAGCGCGGCCAGCACGGTTTCGCTCTGCTGCCCTGCACTCTGGCCCTGCATGGCGGGCAGGCGCAGCAGCACATCGCGCGAGGTGCCGAAGTTCTGGACCGGCACTTCCTGATAACCCAATCCCTCGATGACCTTGCGAACGGATTCGAGATCGGCCGGCTGTTCGTAGGCCACCTCCATCACGGTGCCACCGGTGAATTCCACCGAGAGATGCAGGCCGCGGGTGGTCAGGAAGAAGATGGCGGCGGCAAAGGTGATGAAGGAGATCGCGTTGAGCAACAACGCATTCTTCATGAACGGGATGTCGCGGCGAATGCGGAAGAATTCCATGGTGCGTGATCTCGTTCAATCGCCCTTGACGGCGGGGGTCTGACCGTCGGCGCGCCAGACGGTGCCGATGGAGACGGTCTTGAGTTTCTTCTTGCGGCCGTACCAGAAGTTCACCACCCCACGCGAGAAGAACACCGAGGAGAACATGCTGGTGACAATACCAAGGCAGTGCACCACGGCGAAGCCGCGCACCGGTCCGGAGCCGAAGATCAGCAGCGCGACGCCGGCGATCAGCGAGGTGACGTTGGAGTCCAGGATCGTGCCCCAGGCGCTGTCGTAGCCGGCGTTGATCGCCACTTGCGGTGAAGACCCGCGCCTCAACTCCTCGCGCACCCGCTCGTTGATCAGCACGTTGGAGTCGATGGCCATGCCCAGCGCCAGCGCCATGGCCGCGATGCCCGGCAGCGTGAGCGTGGCCTGCAGCATCGACAGCAGCGACACCAGCAGCAGGAGGTTGAATCCCAGTGCGAGGCTGGAAAACGCGCCGAACAGGGCGTAATAAGCGCACATGAAGAGCACGATCACCGCAAAACCCCAGGCCACACTGTTGAAGCCTTTGGCGATGTTTTCCGCGCCGAGGGTCGGGCCGATGGTGCGCTCTTCGACGATCTCCATAGGAGCAGCGAGCGAACCCGCGCGCAGCAGCAGGGCCGTGTCGGTGGCCTCCACGCTGGTCATGGCGCCCGAGATCTGCACGCGACCGCCACCGATCTCGCCCCGGATCACAGGCGCGGTGACCACTTCACCCCGGCCCTTCTCGAACAGGATGATGGCCATGCGCTTGCCGACGTTCTCGCGCGTGATGTCGCGGAAGACGCGCGAGCCCTTGGCATCCAGCGTGAGGTGAACCGCCGCTTCCTGGGTCTGGCTGTCGAAGCCGGCCTGGGCGTCTGTGAGGTTCTCGCCGGTCAGCAGGACTTCTCGCTTGACGATGACGGCGCGGCCGTTGCGCTCCAGATAACGCTCGGAACCGAAGGGCACGGCGCCGGCGCCGCGCTCGGCGCTCAGGCCATCGGCGCTTTCGTCCACGAGCCGAAGCTCCAGCGTGGCGGTGCGCCCAAGAATGTCTTTGGCCTTGGCGGTGTCCTGCACGCCGGGCAACTGCACCACGATGCGGTCGATGCCCTGCTGCTGGATCACGGGCTCGGCCACACCGAGTTCATTGATGCGGTTGTGCAGCGTGGTGATGTTCTGCTTGAGGGCCTGTTCCTGGACACGCCTCGCGGCTTCAGGCGCCATGGTGGCGAGCAGACGGAAATCGGGTGTCTGCTCGACCTGAAGGTCGGGAAACTGGGCGCGGATGAGGTCGAACGCGGCTGCCTGCGTCTGCGCGTCACCGGCGCGCAGCTCAATGGTCACTCCGTTGCGACCGATGCCGCCGTGGCGCACACTCTTTTCCCGAAGCAGGGTGCGCAAGTCGGCTGCCAGCACGTCGATGCGACGTTGCAGGGCTGCAGCCATGTCGACCTGCAACATGAAGTGCACGCCACCGCGCAAGTCCAGCCCCAGGTACATGGGCGAGGCACCCAGCGAAGCCAGCCAGGCGGGCGTGCGTGGCAACAGGTTGAGGGCGACCACATGCCCGGCGTCGGCCGGATCGGGGTTGAACGCTTTTTCCAGCGCATCGCGCGCCTTGAGCTGGGTGTCGGTGTCATCGAAGCGCACCTTGACCGAATTGGCGTCGAACTGCACCAGGGAAGGCTGAATGCCTTGTGCCGCCAGCGTCTGTTCCACCCGCGTCACCGTGCCTGCGTCGACACGCACCGAAGAACGCCCGGCCGAGACCTGCACAGCGGGAGATTCGCCAAACAGGTTGGGCAACGCGTAGATCGCGCTGACCAACAGGGCAACGACGATGATCGCGTACTTCCAGATCGGGTATCGGTTCATGAGCAAGGTGCCAGATAGGCGTGAGGGGTAGCAGTCGTGAAACGCGGCGGAACCGGCTTAGCCGGGCTGCACGCGCTGCCCCCTAGAGGGGGAACGGGCCGGCAAGTGCCGGCCCGTGCGGGGGTGCTTATTTAATAGTGCCTTTGGGCAAAACCTGGACCACAGCGGTGCGCTGCATCTGAACCTCCATACCGTCGGCAAGTTCCACGCCGACGTAAATTTCACCGATCTTGGACACCTTGCCCAGGAAGCCACCGGCGGTCACGATTTCGTCACCCTTGGCCAGCGCCTCGACCAGGGCCTTGTGCTCTTTCTGGCGTTTGAGCTGGGGGCGGATCATCACGAAATAGAGCACCACGAACATCAGAACCAGCGGCAGCAGGCCCAGCAGGGTGGATTGGGTGTCGCCACCGGCAGCGGCTTGGGCGTAAGCAGAGGAAATGAACACGGGAGGTCTCCAACAGATTCAGGGTCACGAAAATGCCAATGGCCCGGAGCGCCTGCTAGGCGCCGCCGGGCGGCCTGGACTCAACCGAAGATTGTATGCGGCAGGGCGCGGGGGCGCGGTATACCCCCCGCGCTCAGGCCGCCCGGGCCATGGCCTGGGTCGAGCTGGCTTGGCGCCACTGGGTCTGCAGTGCCTCGCGCCGGCTGCGAGAGGCGGCCAGGTTGCGTTCCTTGACGTGCCCGAAGCCCTTGATCTGCTCGGGAAGCCGTGCCAGATCCACGGCCAGGTCGTGGTTGAAGGCATTCAGGCCGCCCAGCAGGGCTTCCATATCGGCCCGGTACTCGACGATCAGCGCTCGCTCGGAGCGACGCTCTTCGGTTCGCCCGAAGATGTCCAGCGCGGTGCCGCGCAGGCCCTTGAGCTTTGCAAGCACGCGGAACACGGTGAACATGAAGGGGCCAAACGGTTGCTTGATGAGCTCGCCGCGCTGGTTCTTCTTTGCGATCAGCGGCGGCGCCAGATGGACCTTGAGCTTGAAGTCGCCTTCAAACTGCTGGGCCAGGCGGGCATGGAAGCTGGGATCGCTGTGCAGGCGGGCCACTTCGTACTCGTCTTTGTAGGCCATGACCTTGAAGAGGTTGCGTGCCACCGCATCGCTCAGCATGGTTTTGCCCAACGGCGCCTCGGCCGCGCGCACGCGAGCCACGAAGTGTTCGTATTCGCTGGCGTACGACCTGTTCTGGTAGTCGGTGAGAAATGCCACCCGGCGCGCAATCAGGTCGTCGAGCGAGTCGCGTTTCTTGAACTGGATGACCTGCTCACCCGCCCCGGCCTTCTGCCAGAGCGCCTGCGTGGCGTTGGGGTCGTGCGCGGCGCGGCGGCCCCACTCGAAGGCGACCTTGTTCTTTTCGACCTGCACCGCGTTGAGCTCCATGGCGCGCATGAGCGCGTCGAGGCCCAGCGGCACCCAGCCACGCTGCCAGGCGTAACCCAGCATCATGGGGTTGGTGTACAGGCTGTCGCCCATGAGGCGGGTGGCCGCGGTCTCGGCGTCAAACACGCCAACGGCCTCGGCGCCCAGGTTGGACACCAGAGCGTCCACGCAAGCCTGCGCCGGGTTCTGCCAGTCGGCGTTGCGCACGAAGGCTGCCGTGGGCGTGGCGTTGGCGTTGAGCGCCACGTGCGAACGGCCTGCGCGCAGGCGCTGCCAAGTCTCCTTGTGGGCACTGACGATGGGGTCGCAACCCAGCACGAGGTCGGCCGACGCGGAGGCCACGCGCGTGGTGCGGATGTCGTCCTGGTGCGCACCAATGATCACGTGGCTCCAGGTGGCGCCGCCCTTCTGGGCCAGACCGGCCGCGTCCTGCGTGACGATGCCCTTGCCTTCCAGGTGCGCGGCCACGCCCAGCAGCTGGCCGATGGTGATGACGCCCGTGCCGCCCACACCGGCAACGATCACGCCCCAGGGCTCGGCGCCCAGCGTGGGCAGCACCGGGTGGGGCAGCGCGCCACCGGTCCACTCGATCTTGGCGCTCTTCTTGTCCTGCTTTCGCAACTGGCCGCCTTCGACCGTGACGAAGCTCGGGCAGAAGCCCTTGACGCACGAGAAATCCTTGTTGCAGGTGCTCTGGTTGATGGTGCGCTTGCGGCCGAATTCGGTTTCAAGCGGCTCCACCGAGAGGCAGTTGGATTGCACACCGCAATCGCCGCAACCTTCGCAGACCAGTTCGTTGATGACGACGCGCTTCGCAGGATCGACCAGGGTGCCGCGCTTGCGGCGGCGGCGCTTCTCGGTGGCGCAGGTCTGGTCGTAAATGATGACGGTGGTGCCCTTGATCTCGCGGAACTCGCGTTGCACGGCATCGAGCGTGTCGCGGTGCTGGATGGCGATGCCCGAGGGCAGGCCTGTCACGCTGTCGTATTTTTCGGGCTCGTCGGTGACGATGGTGATCTTCACGGCGCCTTCGGCGCGCATGCTCTGCGCGATCTGCACCACGCTGTGGCCTTCAGGCCGCTCGCCCACCTGCTGGCCACCAGTCATGGCCACGGCGTCGTTGTAGAGGATCTTGTAGGTGATGTTCACACCGGCCGCGATGCTCTGGCGCACCGCCAGCAGACCGCTGTGGAAGTAGGTGCCGTCGCCCAGGTTGGCGAACATGTGCTGGTCCTTGCTGAACGGTTGCTGGCCCACCCATGGCACGCCCTCGCCACCCATCTGCGTGAAGCCCACGGTGGCGCGATCCATCCAGATCGTCATGAAATGGCAACCAATACCGGCCATGGCGCGCGAACCCTCGGGCACCACGGTGCTGGTGTTGTGCGGGCAACCTGAGCAGAACCAGGGCTGGCGCTCGGCACCGGCCACGCCCTGCGTGAGCAGGGTCTGCAGCGATTGTTCCTGGGCGGTGAGGATGGCGAGCTGCGAGTCGATGCGCGCCATCACGTCCTCGGGCACACCACCCATCTTCTTCAGGCGCTTGGCGATGGCGCGCGAAATGATCGCGGGCGAGAGGTCGGCGTTGGCGCGCAGCAGCGTGCGCGCGCTCGGGTTGGGCATGGACCACTCACCACCGCTGAAGTCGCCTTCGACTTCTTCAAATTTGCCGAGCACATTGGGGCGCACATCCGGACGCCAGTTGTAGAGCTCTTCTTTCAGCTGGTATTCGATGACCTGGCGCTTCTCCTCCACCACCAGAATCTCTTTCAGGCCGGTGGCGAATTCGCGCGTGGTCTGCGCCTCGAGCGGCCACACCACAGCCACCTTGTGCAGGCGCAGGCCGATGCGACGGCAGGTTTCGTCGTCCAGGCCAAGATCGAGCAGGGCCTGGCGGGTGTCGTTGTAGGCCTTGCCGCTGGCGATCAGGCCGAAGCGGTCGTTCGGGCCAGCGATCACGTTGTGGTTGAGCTTGTTGGCGCGGATATAGGCCAGCGCGGCATACCACTTGAAGTCGAACAGGCGGGCTTCCTGGTCCAGCGCGTGGTCCGGCCAGCGAATGTGCAGGCCGCCCGGGGGCATTTCGAATTCGGGGATCACGATGTTCACGCGATCGGGGTCGATGACGGCGGTGGCGCTGGACTCGACGATTTCCTGAATCGTCTTCATGCCAGCCCAGACGCCACTGAAGCGGCTCATGGCGATGGCGTGCAGGCCGAGGTCAAGAATGTCCTGCACCGAAGTGGGAAAGAACACCGGCAGGCCGCAGGCCTTGAAGATGTGGTCGCTCTGGTGAGCGGCGGTGGAGCTCTTGGCCACATGGTCGTCGCCGGCCACTGCAATCACGCCGCCCCAGGCCGTGGTACCGGCCATGTTGGCGTGCTTGAACACGTCGGAGCAGCGGTCCACGCCCGGGCCCTTGCCGTACCAGATGCCGAACACACCATCGAACTTGTTGGTGCCGGCGGGTGCAAAGCCGAGTTGCTGGGTGCCCCAGAGCGCGGTGGCGGCCAGTTCTTCGTTCACGCCCGGCTGGAACACGATGTTCTGGGACTTCAGGTACGGCGCTGCCTTCTGCAAGGCCTGGTCGTAGCCGCCCAGTGGCGAGCCCCGGTAACCGCTGATGAAGCCGGCGGTGTTCTTGCCCTGCAAGGCGTCGCGCTGGCGTTGCAGCATGGGCAACTTCACCAGGGCTTGCACGCCACTCATGAAGGCTCGGCCAGCGTCCAGTGCGTACTTGTCGTCCAGCGTGACGGTTTCCAGTGCGCGACGGATGTGTTCGGGCAGGGGGGCGTTCATGGTTTTTTGTCTCCGGGTTGGACGGATCGCTTCGTGGGCGCGTCGGCTCAAGTCGTGGGAAGGGGCGGGCATCGGGTAGATGTCCGCCCCCAGTGTGGCGCACAGTGTATGCCCGAGTCGCTGACAGGTGTTTGCTTTTGATGCTCGATTTCCCGACCATTCAGAAAGAATCTTTCTAAAATCGCTCAATTATGGGAACACTCGACAAGTTTGACATTGCCATCCTGCAAGAACTGCAAACCGATGGACGCCTGACCAATGCCGAACTGGCACAGCGGGTGGGCCTCTCGGCCGCGCCCTGCTGGCGTAGGGTGCGCGCGCTCGAGGAGGCGGGCTTCATCCGCGGCTACCGGGCGGAGATCGACCGCGAGAAGATCGGCCTGGGCGTGCTGGCCTTCGTGCGGCTGGACGCCGACCGCAACAGCGGCGACGTGACGCGCACCATGGAAAACGCGATACGGGGCATTCCCGAGGTGGTGTCGTGCCACTACATCAGCGGTTCCGGCACCTTCGAGCTGCAGGTGGTGAGCCGCGACCTCAACCACTTCAGCCAGTTCGCCCGCGAGGTGCTGCTCAACCTGCCCAACGTGAAGGACCTGCACACCAGCTTTTCCCTTGGCGAAGTGAAATCAGGAAGTGCACTTCCGTTGTCTCACCTGTTAACCGGAAGTACGACCACGGCAAAGGCGCCGTGAACTTGAGCACTTTTTTGTACCGCCCATCCGCGACTTTTAACCGTTGATTAACAAAGTCGCCGTAAGTGCTTGAAAAGTGTGAGATTTTTCCGTCAATAAGCCTTGCGGGGGTGGGTATCTTTCCGTAACATCCGCTCCGTCATCCACTGTGGAACGGGTACCGGAAAGTGCTCAACCCACCTTCCGCACCACTTACTGAAGGAAACGTCGTGAAAACCTCCTCGCTGCTGCTCAAGTCCGCCCTGGCCCTGGCCATGGCCACTCCGTTCCTGGCTTCGGCCGAATCGCAACTCGTGGTCGGCGGCACCGGCGGTGCCACGGCCCGCCTGGACTTCCAGGTGATCGTGCCCCGTGTGCTGTTCCTCGGCGTGGGCACCGGCGCCGCCGGCCTGGCCACCAACACCACCATCGACACCGTCACCTTCGACTACACCTCCAACCCGGCTGCCGTCGGTGGCGGCGGCGCCGCCGTTGCTGGCACCATCACCGGCAACGTGGTTCCGGTTCGCGTGTTGGGCAACAACGGCCAGATCGTGCTGACCGCTACCACCACCGGCGCCCTGACCAATGCGACCGCTGACACCATTCCCTGGACGCAGATCACCGCCGTCAGCAGCCTGGCTGCGCTGCCCAGCCCCGCCATTCCGCTGACCGGCACCGGCGCCGGCAGCAACGTGACCCTGTCCTCCGGCACCTGCGTCACCGACCGCTCGGCCAACTGGACCTTCAGCTACGCCAACGCCGCAGTGGTGGCCCCGGGTACCTACGGCACGACCAACGGCCGCGTGACCTACACCGCTTCGATGCCCTGATGTCGAACCGCGTGGCCCGCCAGGCGGCGCGCGCCTGTCTCGCTTCGCTGCTATTGCTTGAACTGGCAGCGGCCCATGCGTGGTCGCTGTCGATCACGTCGGGCAGCCGCCGCCTCTTCCTGCACGTAGGAAATGGTGCGCTGAGCGGCTCAAGCGGTACCTTGAACGGGACCGCCGGCACCAGCGGCGCCATCAACCTTGTCCAGGTCACCGTGCCGGTGACGCAGGTCGGCAATGGCACGCCGCAAGCCATGACGACCAACACCACGCAGTCGGTCAGCCTGTACGGCGACGGCAACAACACCTGCCCCACACCGGCCAGCGCGATCATGGTGGGCGCAGGCTACCGGCGCAACAGCGGCGCCACCAGCGCCACCCTCAGCGTGAGTTCGGTGGGTGGGCTCACCAACGCCAATGGCGACAACATTCCGTTCAGCGAGATCAGCTGGACCGTGTCCGCACCCGGCAGTGGCGTACCGAACGTGATTCCTGCCGGCACCTTCAACGGTGCCTCGCAGACACTGGCCACCGTGCCGGGCAACACCTACATCGAAAACTGCCATGCCTTCAGATACGCCAACAGTGCGGTGCGGGCGGCGGGCACCTACAACGGCCGCGTGACCTACACGCTGAGCAGCCCATGACGAAGGCCCAGCGTTTATTCGCCCTCGCACTCGGCGGCGCACTTCTGTGCCCGCCGTTGTGGGCCAATCCGCATCGGCTCGACGATTCGCTGAGCTACACGGTGCCGCCCAATGTGCAGATGCAGTGGCTGCCGATCCGCTCGGGCCAGGCCTACGCCGGCGGCATGGAAGCCTGGGTGCGCGTGAACATTCGCATCGACACCCGCAGCTGGGTCGGGCGCAGTGGCCGCATCTACATGGTGCTGCCGCGAGATCAGGCTTCCGACGTCGAGGCGACCTGGTCTTCACAGGGGCGCCTGCAACCCGGGCGCCTGTTGTCGGGCGAGCGCGCGCTGGTGTTCGCAGGCGCGATCACCGGTGCCACACTCGAGGACCAGCTGCAGGTGCGGCTGCGCTCGAACGCCGACTGGCAGTCGAACTCGCGGCGCCTGAACTTTCATTTCGAACTGGATGTGGACTGAATGCCCATGCCGATGCGTTTTCTTGCCACCCTGTATCGCACGCTGACACTCCGAGCAGCGGCCTGTCTGCTGATGGTCGCCCCATTGGGCGCACTCGCCCAGGGCTTCGCCGCCTACATCACCCCGCCACGGTTCGAGGTCCAGGTGGACGCTGGCCAGACCTTGCGCCAGGTCCTCGAGATCCAGCACGTGGGTCTGCAGAAAGGCATGTACCGCGTCTACACCAACGACTGGTCGTTCCTGCCCGACAGCTCGGTCGCCTTCAGCGACACGCTGGCGCCCGACAGCTGCCGCCCCTGGGTGGCGGTGGAGCGGCGCGAGCTGACAGTGGAGCCCAATGCGCGTTACCGCTACCGCTTCGAGATCACGCCCCCGCCGGGCACGCCCGCGCGTGAATGCCGCTTCGCCATCATGGTCGAAGGCCTGGAGCCGGCGCGTGTTCAAGGCGCCCTGAACTTCCCGGTCGGCGGCCGCATCGGGGTGATCGTCTACGCCACCGTGGGCGACGCACAGCCCCGGCTGGACATTGCACGCACGCGCGTGGTCACGGTCGACGGCACGCCCACCGCCGTGATCGACGTGCGCAACACCGGCAACGCCCATGGTCGCCTGGAGGGCTTCGTCAATGGCACCGATGCCAGCGGCGCCCGCCTGGAAATGGCCCCCGCGGATTTGCCCATCCTGCCAGGCGAGACCCGAAGCATCGGCCTGATGCCGGTGGTGGAAGACGGCAAGAAGGCGCCCGAGGTGCGCTTTCCGCTGAAGGTGAAGGGCAACCTGGAATGGGGCAAGAACCGCCTGCCGCTGGACGCGAGCTTCGCCCCATGACGGGAGCGGCGGCCCGCTCTGCCCACTGCCTGCTGGCCTTACTGGGTTTCTCCGCTCCGCTCACGGCCTGGACGCAAGCCGCTGCGCCGCCCGCCAGCGGCTACGTGGACCGGGTGATCGAAAACCTGCCGCCCGAGCCCATCGAGGCAGACGATGCCGCCGAGTACAACCGCGAGGGCTGGCCGCGGTTCCTGCGGCTCGAGACCCGCCTGGGTACGCAGCCTTTCGATGCGACGAACCGCGCGCGCATCGGCTACGGCATCTACGGCCTGCTGGAGACGCCGAACCACGGCACGCTGTCGATCGATGGCACCTATGCGCCGAGCGACAGCAGCGGGGCGGTGACCTTGCGCCAGCGCGCCATGCCGCTGGCCGGCGGCTGGCTGGCCAACCACGAGCTCGGCGTGATCAATCCGCCGGCACCCAGCATCACCCGCCTGCCCACCCGCATCTTCGTGCCCTCGGCCATCGTGCAGGGCATCAGCGGTGAATGGGAAAACACCGGCAAAGGGCTGCAACTGCAGGCCAGCACAGGCGAGGCCGGCCGGCTCGACTTTCTGCCGGCGAGTGGCTTTCGCAAGATTCCTGGCCAGCGCAGCACGTTCGGCGGCCAGTGGCGCTTGAATGCCAGCGACCCTTCACCCCTGGCGAACCAGGGCTGGACGGTGGCGGTGCAACATGAGGACGCGCGGGGCGTGTCCAACCTCGACGTTCCGACCCAGGCGAGCGACCTGATCGACGCCAACTCCACGCTGTTCGCGCTGCGGCACGAGGGCGCCGAACACCGCATCCAGGGCCAGTTCCTCAACACGCAGGCCAGCAACGTGCCGGGTGGGCGCCAGGGTTTCTGGGTCGACGGCGAATGGGACGACGGCCCGCGCAAACACGGCCTCGGCGCCTACCGCCTCGAGCCCGACCTGAGCTGGGCGCAGCAACCTCTGGCCAACGACATCGTGGGCGCCTACGCGCGATCAAGCTGGCGCACACGCCAGTGGTCGGCCGAGGGCTCGCTCGACTGGCTCGACTCGGTCAGCGGGCGCAACGCCAGCGGCTACTTCGCCACCGGCTCGGCGCGCTGGCGCCTCAACCGCGACCACTCCTTTGGCGCCGGTGCCACCGTGCGCCAGTTCAATGGCAGCGCCTGGAGCACCTACGGCGACTGGCGCTTCCAGAACGGCTTCGGCACGAGCGGCCTGCACCTTGAACTCACACAGGGCGACTCCGACTACGACTCGCGCCGCCTCACCTGGGACCAGGACTGGCTGGTGCCGCAAGGCTGGTCGTTCGCCACCAGCCTCGGCCTGGGCAGGAACGGGGCGCTGTTCGACCAGCCGGCCGAATCGCTCTGGAGCGCGGCCATGAGCCTGTCCATGCCCCTGTCGGGCCGGGCCGGCTTGCGGGGCAACCTCACCACCGAACGCGGCAGCTCGGGCCAGTCGCGCCACAGCATGAACCTCGGGGCCGACTGGCGCATCGACCGCCACTGGAGCGTGGAAGCCAACTACAACCGGTCCACCGGCCGCAACCGCTTTGTCACCTCGCTGGACCCGCTCGCCCCCTTCGCGCCAGTGGTGGTGCCGCTTTCGGACCGGTCGTTTTTCGCCGTGCTGCGCTACGAGCTGGAAGCCGGTACCCGCAATGTGCCGCTGGGGGGCAGACCTTCAGACGGCGGCGGCCGCATCGAAGGCACGGTGTACTTCGACGCCAATCGCAGCGGCACCCAGGAGGCCAGCGAGACCGGCGTGCCCAACGTCACGGTGTTCCTCGACAACCGCTACGCCGTGCGCACCGACAGCCAGGGCCGATTCGAGTTTCCTTTTGTCGCCGCTGGCCCACGCATGCTGAGCGTGCGCAACGAAACGCTGCCCCTGCCGTGGGCGGTGGTGGACCAGGGCCAGGTCAAGGTGGACGTGCGCATTCGCGAGAGCATCGGCCTGAGCATTCCGGTTCAGCGCAGCGAATAAAGCGCCGCGCCCGTCAGCGCGGCGGGCTGGCGGCCGCAGGCGACACCAGCACCTCGCACTGGAATTCCACCTCGGGGTAAATGCCCGCCAACAGCACGGGCGCGGGAGGGGGCGCCTCGCACCGGTAACGTGTGACTTCGCGACTGTTGTAAACGTCGAGGTAACGGACCCGCGTGTCCTTTGCCGCAGGTTCAAACACAAAGGCGTAGCCCTGAGCGTCCTGGTAGATGCGCTCCTCCGCGCCATCGAGGCTGCGTCTCACGTGGGTCGTCTTCAGCCCCTGCACCCCTGAGGCTTGGCCACCCGAACCCATGAATCGAACGCGCTGCCAGCTCCCGTCGCGCACCCGGATTTCCTCGATGTTTCCGGCGTGCAGGTATTTCGGCATGGCAAGGCCCTGCGGATCCTCTACCGGGCCGGGTGCGACCCTGACGTCGGGCGAGTGACCCACCAGCGAGGGAATCAACAAACGCGCCTGGGGTGGCACGGCAATGGTCCGCATGCCCAGGGTCACCATCTGTTCGTCCATGGAGTCGTTCACGAATTTGACCGCTGCCATGGTGGTGGGTGACAGCGTCGACTGGCCCAGTTCGGGTGAGTAGCGCGTGAACGCCAGCCGGCCCCGCGAAAGGCCGTAGTGCGCCGTGCCAGCAGCGTTGATCACCCCAGAGCCCTGCCCCCCATGGCTGGCCGACAGGTGGGCGCCGATGGGCCCGGCTCTGCCACTGAACTGGTGATGAAACGAAGGCGGTGCCGAGCCCGTGCCGAACTGGCCGGAGATTCCCTGAGAAATTGTGGCTGGCGCACCCCATACGTCGTCGAGGCGCCGAGAGTAGCCCACCCCCAGATCGGTGCGTCCGTCTTGCGCGTTCAGTGAGGAGTTCACCATGGTGCCCTCGGCATCCAGCATGAAACTCAGGAAGGCAAACACCGCCCGGGTGCCCGACGGTTGCATCTGCCTCAACCCGATTTGCAGATGCGTACGGTTTGCGCCGATGTTCAGCGGTATCGAGGTGCGCAACAGCATCTGCCGGCTGGACAATCCACCGCTGCGCGATGCGCTCACACTCAGGTGAATGGGCCAGCGCGAATTCAACCAGCTCGCTTGCACCGAGGTGCGTTCCTGCGAAACGCTGGCGTAACACAGCGTGCGGTCCATGGAGCAGGGGAGGGTCGCCGTCCCGCTGTTCCAGGTCGGCGCGCGGTAATGCAGGTGATTCACCCCGGCTTCGAGCACGTCCAGCAGGCGCGTGGAGGCATGGCCGCTGAAGGCGAACTCTCCCCGATGGCCAACCGTTACGCTGCCACCCCACCGGCCCTCGTGGGGCACCAAGCTCAAGCCCAGGCGCGCAGCCCCGCCGGAGCTCAACTGCATCGCCGCCTGCCAGTTGAACGCCTTCCAGGGCTGGGCGCGCACGGCCGTCAGCAACAGACCCTCCTTATGGGAAGCAATCGCCAGGCCTGGATTGGCCACCGTCTGGCCCAGTTCAAACCGCCACGAGTCGGCCTGGCCGCCGCTGAATTCGCTGCCGACCACCGCGGCCTGAAACGTCTGACGTTCCCCGCTCATTTCCTCCGTCTGGACATCGACGAAGTTGCCCGGCAAGCCGGGCAGCGAGATGACCTGCTCGCCCAAACCCAGCAAGGCCGAATACAACTGCACCCCGTTGGCGCTGATGGTGACCCGGGCCGGCGCCAGCAACGTGATGCGAACTTGCGCCACTTCGCCAGGCCGCAGCATGCGCCCCTCGGACCGGACCGCGAAACCCAGCAAGCGGGGCCGCACAAAGAATTGTGTGGCGCTGGCCTCACCCCCCAGGCCACTGGCTCTGAAGAGTCCGGCATGCGCCGCCGCGCCGCTGAAAAGCCGTGTGCCCCACACCAGCAGGTTGGGTGTGATGGCGCCACTCTGCCGCGTGCTGCCCGCCAGCAGATCGTATTCAAGGTAGTTCTCGCGCGAAGACACCATGCCCTGCGTCGAGAGGCCGTAGCGCAAGCCCGAGCTATTCTTCGACTGAAAAGCCCAGCTGGTCGAGGCGTAGGCACTGCCCAGCAGGGCGAGTTCGCCGTCTCTGGCCTCGGGTGCCCGCGGCTCGCCTGACAGCAGCGAAACGCGTCCCTGCTCATCCGCATCCAGCCAGATCGGCAGGCAGTCGGCCGAACGCTTCAGCGGCAGGCAACTGCTGGATCCGAGTTCGAATTCGGCCCGATCCACCCACGCCCGCGCAGCGCGTGGATGCACACCGAGCTGGCCCAGAAGCCCTGTCAGTGGCTTGCTGGTGGCACGAGCGACGACCACGGTGTCGCCGGCCTGCACAGCTTGCGCCATCTGGCTGCGCACCAACAGCACCATGCCGGGTTGCGGTATGCCCTGGAAGTGAATGAGCTGCTCGACAGAGCGCGTCTGCAGGGTCTCAAAGCCTGGTGGCGCCAGGCGCTTCACCGAGACTTGCGCGTGTGCCGCCAGCGCCACCCCGAACTGCGCCGCCCACAGCACCAAGACCCGCAACTTGAACGGCATGCCGCATATCCCCTCGCCTCAGGGAGGGACGGGAATCAGGAGCGCCTGCGGCAGACTCTGCTGGCTCAGGCTGGGCTTCAGCAGAACGCCTAGAAACGGTGCGTTCGGGGCTGGAATCCGCAACTCTTCGTCCATCACCGCAGACTGCCGGGGGAAATCTCGCAGCATGTTGCAGGAGTTGAGCGATTGCTGCGCGTTGTCGCACCCATAGCCCCCCTGCAAATACACGTGTTGCCCGCTGCGGTTGCTCAACCGCCACTGCCCCTGATCATCGCGTCTGACCACGAACATATCCGGCTTCACGGTCGCTGCGTTTCTCGCACCGACCGACACCAGCACTTCATGCGCCAGCAAGGTGCTGGTGGCCATGGCACTGCCAGCGCCTTCTGCCACCAGGTTCGAGACATCACGCAGTTTCAGGTAGAAGCTGCGGTTGGTGCCTTCGAGCTTGCGCGCATCGGCCACCACCCGAACCGCAAACGAGCTGTTCGGGTGCAGCACGAACTCCGCCGGATACACCGAGAGCACCGGGCCACTGTCGGGCGCCCGCTCACGCCGGCCATCCTGTGCGAGCAGCGCGGTGGTGCTGGCGCGCAGGTACACCGGCTGAGGCGTGGGATTGGTGGCCACCACGGTGGCCACGTACCGGTTCGACGGTTCCAGCAACAGCATGCTGGACTCCATGTACCAGGCTTGCTGTGCCTGCACGGAGACCACCGGCAGGCACAGCAGCGTGACCGACAACCATCGAAGCCGTTGCCGCCACATATTCAAACCTTCAGTTCGGCGTGGCGGTGATGGTCACCTGGCTGAAGTAAACGTTACCGTTGGTGGGCAACAGGCCGTCGATGATCACCCCACCGTCGAGGTCCATCGCATGGATTGCCTTTCGCATGTTGCCCCCACCGCACTGGCTGGCATCCGAAAACCCATTGGGAACGATCTGGGTGGGCAGAGTCGAATCCATAACGGTGTTGAAGCCCGGATTGGCAACGGACTCCATCGACAGCTGGTATCCCAGGATCGAGCCGCTCGCAGCCCGAGCCACAGGCCGCAGGGTAGTGGCGCTGTATTCATTGGCCGTCACCGTCAGGCCGACGGCGCCGCCGTAGGTATCCACCACGCAGAAGTTGTCCGCCACGCCCTGAACTGGGGTGCCTGGGCTGGAAGTGAACGCGTTGATCATGCCGGAATCGATCGACACCGTGGCGTCAAACAGACCCAGCACCTGCACCTGGCGCAACCCTGTGGCGTTGAACGTGTTGGTGAAACTGCCGGTCGAGGTGGCGCCCAGCGTACCCTGCTGGGCTGCGAAGGCGCTCGAACAAGCAATACCAATAAGGGCAGCAAGGATTCGATGGGTTTTCATAACATGACCTCTTGAGTTGGATAAGGGGAATTCATCTTTGCCCACATCGGATCATTCCGATGCGCTGCGGAACCAAGCGGCGTTCTGCCTGCTTCGGCAGACAAGAAGCCGACACCAGACCGAATGCTTCCGCCAGGCGGTCGATTGAACTGACCCGTAAAAGCCCCTCAAGTTGAGGGATCGGGGGTCGATAGTTTGGGCATGTCCAAGTTATTGCCCCGCCCAAACCGCCTGTCAGCCGCCCTGCTGGCGGTGGGCTGGCTGCTCACGCCCGCGACGGGCATGAGCGAGAGCGTCCTGGGTGGGGCGTCGCGCCCGGCCAGCGCCGCTCTGGACTTCCGCATCGTCATTCCCCCGGTGATGCAGGTGCTGGAAAACAGCCATCCCAGGCAACTCGACACCTTCGCCGACGGTGAGGCGAGCGCGCTGCAACGGCTGGTGGTGGTGTCGAACATGAAGCGGGGTTTTTGCGTGTCGCTGCGCCAGGACGCCGCCCCGATCGGCACCTGGGAGGTGCAAACCGCCCCACAAAGTGGCATGCAGCTGAGCCTGGTGGCCAACGGCTACCGCCTCTGTGGCGCCCAGCCAGGGCGCTACACCGTGCTGATTCAGCACCGCTTTCGCAGCAGCGACGGCAGCCTCGACGCTCTGAACTGGCCAGTACAGACCGACATCTCGGCGATCTGAACCGCCATATCTGTGGAACGAGCGCGCCAAACGGGTTTCCGGATGTAAGCATCGCACACAGCCTAATAGCCTTCCCGAGCCGGTTTTATGCTGCAGTGCGTCATTTTGAGTTGCACTTAAGTTATCGTTTTGAACGCGTCGGAGAGGCCCGGGTAACGCCGCCGACCTCTTCTGACGCGCTGGCGGTCCAGATGAACGGTTTTGGGTGTTCAGGGCGGTTCTCTATGTACTGCGCCATGGCCTGCAGAAGTCCGGCCATGTCGGTGAAGCTGTCACGTCCGATTTGCTCCTCCGGAATAGCCGACAGGAACCGCGTGACGGTCTTCAGCCAGGACGCACTGGAGGGCGTGAAGTGCATGACAAAGCGCGGGTGTCTGGCCAGCCAGGCCAGCACCTCCGGGTGTTCATGGGTTGCGCTGCTTTCGGCAATCAGGTGCAACGGCAGGTGCCTGGGTGTCTTGCGATCGATCAGGCGCAAGAATTTCATCCAGGTCTCGTGGTGATGCCGGGCCTGAAACACGGAGGTTCTTGCACCATTCAGCAGGTTGAGCGCGGCAAACAGAATGGCAAGGCCACTGCGCTGGGGGTCGCGGCTCGTGGTGCTGGCGCGTCCGGGTTTCGCCGGCAGACCCGTCAGCACCAGCGCGCGCTCAGGCGGGTTCAGGTAGAGCCCCACCATATCGATCGGCCTGTCTCGCGAGCGGCGATGAGATCCTGAGACGGGCTCCTGCAAATGCGGCTGGATGCCGTTGCGCTGCCACACCCGGCGGATGGTTGTGGGGCTCAGGCCCAGCTCTGATGCGAGCGTGCGCGTGCTCCAGTGCGCGGCCTCCGCCGGTTGCTCGCGCAGCGTCCTGCTCACGATCAGCGACTCGACCGACAGCGTCACGCTGGGCGTGCGACCCGAACGCACAGCGTCTTGCAGCAACGCCTGCACGCCGCCTTCCATAAACCGCCGTCGCCACATGGCCACCTGCCGCCGGTCGAGCTTGACCGCATCGGCGATGTCCTTGTTCTGCCAGCCCTGGGCCGCCAGCAGGATGACGCTGGCGCGTTGCTGCACGCGGGCCTCCACCCGCCGCCCCTTGGACAGTTTTCGCAGTTCGCGCTCGGTTTGCGCATCCAGGTCAATCGGCTCTGCCACTCGCATCGAATCATTTTCCGCAAGGCTCGAAATGGCAGCGTAACGATAAGTTCCATCAATTAAGGCGCAAGGCCTTCCGCTGCCTCGACACCGGGCCTCATACGTGGATTGATGCCCTGCAAATTCCTGTGCAGTAAATCAAAGCTCGTTACATGCGGCCGCCGTGCGTGACCTAAAAAAGGTGAAACGCCAGTGCATGAATGAACGCATGCCGGCGCAAGACCAACTCAATCAGGGTGTCCATGTATGTCGTGCTTCAACCACCAGCAAATATTCCTGCGCGCCAAGCGAGTGCATGCCGTGCACCCGCTTGGGGCCTGTCCAACGATTCACGCCATGGGCGGCAGGTGCTGACATGAGCACCGCAATCGCCCGCCCGCAGGAGAAACCCCCGCCGGCTGAAGACCGGCAGGGCACCGTCGTCCCTCTCTACAACGAGCACGACCTCGCTCGAAGTCTCGCTCCGTGGGCCAACCTTGCGCAGCGGCAGAACGAGGTCAAAGCCTGGCTGGTGCTGACCGACCTGAGCGTGCTCGGGTTCTGCTTCATCGCCGGGCGCCTGCCTGCATGGTTTCGCGACGAAGCAAACTTCTCGCAGGCCATGAACGTGTGGTGGGCCGCCAATGGTCACCTTCGCACCACGCTGTTCGCTGTGATCGCGCTGGCGATGGTGAGCTGGATGTGGACCGTGCAGGGCCACTACGCGGACCACCGCCGAAAACCCTGGTGGGACGAAGCGCGCCAGATGATCCAGGTGGTTGTGCTGGCGGCGCTGCTCGACGCCATGGTCATCTACCTCGCCAAGTGGCCGCTCTCTCGGTTGTGGACCGGTGCCACCTGGGGTCTGGTGCTGATCTGTCTGCCGCTGGCACGGCTGGCCATCCGCACCTACCTGTTGCGTGCCGGTCTGCTGACCCAGCCCTACGTGCTCATCGGTCATCCCGACGACGTTGAAAAAGCCGCCGCCGCGCTGGCGAGCGAGCCGCTGCTGGGCTACCAGCCTGTGGCCGTGGTCTGCCCAGACCCGGGCGCGCGGCTGGTTGAACTCGGCGGCGGACAAGTGGCCGCGCCCACCGCGCTCACACCCGGCGTGCGCGAGTTCCTCGCCCGACCCGCACCCCACCAACTGGTGGGCGTGCTCGGCATCCGGGACAACAACTGGCTGCGCGAACTCGCGCAGGAACTCATGCTCACGCGGGACGACCTGGTCATGGTGCCGGCGATCGGTGGCCTGCCCATCTACGGCATGGAGGTCTCCCACTTCTTCAGCCATGAGGTGCTGCTGCTGCGCGCCCGCAACAACCTCAACCGCCGCGGCCCGCAAGTGCTCAAACGTGCGCTCGACATCGTGGGCGCCACCGTGCTGCTGGTGCTGCTCTCCCCATTGTTTGCCTGGGTCGCATGGCGCATCCGGCGTGAAGACGCCGGCCCCGCCCTGTTCGTGCAGAAGCGCGTGGGGGTAGACGGCCGGCTGTTCGACTTCTTCAAGTTCCGCAGCATGGTGATGGATGCCGACGGCGCGCTGGAGCGCTGGAAGACCGAAAACGAAAAGCTCTACGTGCAATACCTCGCCAGCAATTTCAAGCTCGCGCAGGACCCTCGCATCACGAAGATCGGTCACTTCATCCGGCGCACCAGCATCGACGAGTTGCCCCAGCTCATCAACGTCCTGCGGGGCGACATGAGTCTGGTCGGTCCGCGCCCACTGCTGGCCCGCGAGCTGGGCGAGTACGGCAAAAGCATCGCCGCTTACGGCAAGGCGCGACCCGGCATCACTGGCCTCTGGCAGATCAGCGGGCGCAGCGCCAGCACGTTCCAGCACCGCATCAACATGGACCTCTGGTACGTGCGCAACTGGTCGCTCTGGTACGACCTCGTCATCCTGCTTCGCACCGTGCGCGTGGTGTTCAGGCAAGAAGGCGCCTGCTGATTCAACCCACCCACGTCCCTCCCATGAACACACCTGAAACCATCTACGTGGCAGGCCATCGCGGCATGGTTGGCTCGGCCATCGTGCGCCAGCTGCTCGCTGCCGGCCATCCCGCCGACCACATCGTCACCCGCACCCGCGCTGAACTCGACCTGACCGACCAGGCGGCCGTGCGCGCCTTCTTTGCACACACCAGACCGCAGCAGGTGTACCTCGCCGCGGCCAAGGTGGGCGGCATTCATGCCAACCACGTCTTCCCTGCCGACTTCATCTACCAGAACCTGATGATCGAGGCCAACGTGATCGAAGCCGCGTTCTGCAACGGCGTGCGCAAGCTCCTGTTCCTCGGGTCCAGCTGCATCTATCCGCGGCTCGCCGAGCAGCCCATGAGCGAACAGGCGCTGCTCACCGGGCCGCTCGAAGCCACCAACGAGCCTTATGCGGTGGCCAAGATCGCCGGCATCAAGCTCTGCGAAAGCTACAACCGGCAATTCGGCGCCAGCCACGGCGTCGACTACCGCAGCGTCATGCCCACCAACCTCTACGGACCGGGCGACAACTACCACCCTGAAAACAGCCACGTCATTCCTGCGCTGATCCGCCGCTTCCACGAAGCCAAGGTGTCCGGATTGCCAGAGGTCGCGATCTGGGGCAGCGGCACGCCAATGCGTGAATTTCTGTATGTGGAGGACATGGCTGCCGCCTGCGTGCACGTGATGAACCTGCCCAACGCCGTCTACCAGCTGCACGCCCAGCCCATGGTCAGCCACATCAACGTGGGCTACTGGCCCGACGTGACCATCGCCGATCTGGCCCACAGCGTCGCCCGCGCCACCGGCTTCACCGGCGAGATCCGCTTTGACGCCAGCAAGCCCGACGGCACGCCCCGCAAGCTCATGGACAGCAGCCGCCTGCAAAGCCTGGGCTGGCACGCCAAGGTCGATCTGCACCGAGGACTGGAACTCACCTACCAGGACTTCCTGGCGCACTCGCCCCCCACCCCCCTTTCCGCCTTTCGCCCATCCACCACTCAGTGAGGAACGAACCATGACCAAGAACCCCCCCTATTTCAAGGCCTGGCCCAAGGTAGCGCTCATCACCGGCATCACCGGCCAGGACGGTTCGTACCTCGCGGAGCTGCTGCTCGAGAAGGGCTACATCGTGCACGGCATCAAGCGCCGCAGCAGCCAGTTCAACACGCAGCGCGTGGATCACTTCTACGAGGACCCACACATCGACAACGCACGCTTCCACCTGCACTACGGCGACCTGAGCGACACCAGCAACCTGATCCGCATCGTGCAGGAAACCCAGCCCGACGAGATCTACAACCTGGGAGCACAAAGCCATGTGGCGGTGAGCTTCGAGAGCCCTGAATACACAGCCGATGTCGATGGCCTGGGCGCGTTGCGCCTGCTGGAGGCCATCCGCATTCTCGGGATGGAGAAGAAGACCCGCTTCTACCAGGCCAGCACCTCCGAGCTGTACGGTCTGGTGCAGGAAACGCCGCAGAAGGAAACCACGCCCTTCTACCCGCGCAGCCCCTACGCCGTGGCCAAGCTCTACGCGTACTGGATCGTCGTGAACTACCGCGAGGCCTACGGCATGTACGCCTGCAACGGCATCCTGTTCAACCACGAATCGCCACGCCGGGGTGAAACGTTCGTCACCCGCAAGATCACGCGCGGCCTGGCCAACATCGCGCAGGGCCTGCAGGACTGCCTCTACATGGGCAACCTCGATTCGCTGCGCGACTGGGGCCACGCCAAAGACTACGTGCGCATGCAGTGGCTGATGCTGCAGCAGCAGAAGCCCGAAGACTTCGTCATCGCCACCGGTGTGCAGTACAGCGTGCGCCAGTTCATCGACATGGCCGCCAAGGAGCTGGGCCTCACCCTGCGCTTTGAGGGCGAAGGCGTGGAGGAGCGGGCCATCGTGGAAGCCGTCGAGGGCGACAAGGCCCCGGCGCTCCAGCCAGGCGACGTGATCGTGAAGGTGGATCCGCGCTACTTCCGCCCGACCGAAGTGGAAACCCTGCTGGGCGACCCTTCCAGGGCCAAGAACAAGCTGGGCTGGGTGCCGCGAATCGCGTTGCAGGAAATGGTGACCGAAATGGCGAGCGCCGACCTGAACGACGCACAGCGCCACGCCTTGCTCAAGAACCACGGCTACCCGATGGCGGTGTCCAGCGAACACTGAACCACGGATCTTCCCGATGTCTGTCCCTCACCCCTTGCGCACACCGGCTGTCGGCGCGTCGTCCATCGCGCGGCGCATCGCCACGGGGGCGGGTGCCTACGGCTATGCGCAGGGGGTCAGCATCGGCACGCAACTGGTGTCGCTGCCGCTCTTCCTGCACCACTGGGACATGGCCACCTACGGCTACTGGCTGGCGCTGACGGCGCTTCCCTTCTACCTGTCGCTGGCCGACGCGGGCATCTCCACTGCCTCGAGCAACCAGATGATCGGCCTGATTGCACAGGGCCAGAAAGCGCGGGCGGCCGAGGTGTTCCAGAGCGCGGTGGCGTTCCTGTTGTCCATCTCGCTGCTGGTGCTGCTCATTGTGGGCGTTGCCCTGCTGCTGCTGCCTGCCACCACGCTGCAGGCTCCGCACTGGAAAACCGTGATCATGCTGCTGTCCTTCAGCGTGGTGCTCGGCCTGTTCTGCAGCCTGGCCGAGGTCATCTACAAGGCCACCGGCGGCTACGCAGCGGGCACCTACCTGGTCACCACCGGCCGCCTGGCCGAATGGTTGGGCGGCATCACGGGTCTGGTGCTCACGCAGAGTTTCATCGGGGTCGCCGCCTCGGCGCTGCTGGCGCGCCTGGGCTACACGCTGCTCTGCATCTGGTTGAGCCAGCAGCGCACCGACTTTCTGCGCTGGGGCGTGCAGCGTGCCAGCCTGGCCGATATCAGGCAGGCCGCGAAGCCGGGCATGCTGTTCCTCTCGCTCACGCTGACCAACGCGCTGAGCCTGCAAGGCTTCACCTTGCTGGTGGCCGCCACGCTTGGCCCCGCCGCCACCGCCGTGTTCAACACCTACCGCACCCTCGCCCGGACCGTGGTGCAGCTCACCAGCGCCCTCAGCAACCCGCTCTGGCCGGAACTCACCGCGCTCAAGGGGCACCAGAACGACAGCGCCTTCTGGAAGCTCTACCGCCGGGCCAACCGCCTGGGCCTGCTGATGGCCGCCGCGGGTGCGTTGCTGGTGTACCTGATCTCTCCCTGGTTGCTGCACATCTGGACCCACGGCCAGATTCCCTTTGCCGCCACCGGCATGGCGCTGTTCCTGCTCTACGCCGCCGTGTGCTCGGCCACCCAGGTTCCGCGCGTCGTGCTCATGTCGATCAACCGCCATGCCGGTCTGGCCTGGCAGAGCCTGGCCGCCGCCGTGGTGGCGCTGCTGGTGGCATGGCTGGTCTGGGACCACACCGGCATGACCGGCGTGGTGGGCGCCATGTTGCTGGGCGAGGCGCTGGTCTGGTTCACCGCCACACGCGCGGTGCGCCACCTGCGAAGCGCGAGGGCCGCCGCATGATCGTCGACCTGAACCACACCGCTCCACCCGACACGCCGAATGATGTCGTCATCGTCGGTGGTGGCACGGTGGCCCTGTTGCTGGCGGTGCTGCTGGAGCGCCAGGGCCAGCGCGTGCTGGTGCTGGAAACCGGTGGTGGCAGCTTTGAAGCGCCCGCGCAGGAACTCAACGACGCGACCGTCATCGGCAGGGCCCACAGCGGCATTTCCGTGGCCCGGGGACGCGCACTGGGTGGCACCTCCAACCTCTGGGGGGGCCAGCTCACCGGCTTCATCCGCTCCGATTTCGAGGCACGCCCGGGCGTGTCCGATGCGCCCTGGCCGATCGACTTCGACGATCTGCAGCCCTGGTACGAAGCCGTGGCCCGAGAGCTTCGCCTGGCCGATGTGCTCGATGAAGGCACGCCGCAGGCACACAAACTCTTCGGCGACCAGTACCCCGATATTCCCGGCTTCACCCTGTTCCTCACCCGCTGGCTCAAAGAGCCGGCGCTGGCGCGGTACTTCCATGAACGCCTGCAGAACGCGCCCGGGCTCACCGTGCTGCTGCATGCGCACGCCACCGGCCTGGACCTGGCGCCGGACGGCAGCCGCGTGCTGGCCGTGCGTGTGGCGCTGCCCGACGGCACCGCCACAGCCATCCGCGGTGAGCGTTTCGTGCTGGCCAACGGCACCATCGAAATCGCCCGCCTGATGCTTGCCTGTGCGGCCGAACAGCCACAGGCTCCCTGGGCCGGCAACCCGTGGGTGGGCGCGGGCTTTCAGGACCACCTCGAAATGCGTGGCGGCCGGGTGCACCTGCTGGACAAGCCCCGCTTCCTGCGCACTTTCCAGAACATCGTGCTGGGGGGCCACAAGTACCAGCCCAAGCTGCGGCTGAACACCGACGCGGGGACCGTCGGCGCCGATGCAGCGCTCAACGTCACCGGCTACTTCGCGTTCGAGTCCAGCATCAGCGAGCATCTGCAGCACCTGAAGGTGATGGTCAAGTCGCTGCGGCGCGGCGGGCTGTCGCACCAGGGCATGGGCGACATGCTGCGCCACGTCCGTGGCATGGGCAGCGCCTGGGTGCCGATGATCGTGCAGTACCTGCGGCATCACCGCATCTACAACCCGGCCGACCGCGGTGTCTGGCTGGTCATGCATGCCGAACAGCTGCCGCGCCAGGACAGCCGCATCACGCTCGACCCCGAGCGCAGGGACCGCTTCGGCATGCCACTGGCCACGCTGGACTGGCGCATTGGCGGCCAGCCCGAGGTGCGGGCCATGGCCGCCTTTGTGCGCCGTGTCGGTGAGAGCCTGCAGGCGGCCGGGCTGGCCCGCGTGGAGATCGATGCGCTGCTCGACGCCGAAGACGCTCACGCGCTGGACCGCGCCACCGACACCTACCACCAGTGCGGTGGTACCCGCATGGGACACCACGCGCGCGACGGCGTGGTCGACAGCGAGCTGCGCGTGTTCGGCACCAGCAACCTGTATGTCGCCGGTGCCGCCGTGTTCCGCACCTCCAGCTACGCCAACCCCACGTTCACCGCGCTGGCGCTGACCGCGCGGCTCGCCGATCGGCTTCACCTTGAACCGGCCCACGCATGAAGATGGACCAACCCACCGACTTCATTGCCCAGCGGCTGGGCTTTGGCTGCGGCCGTCTGAAGGGGGGCGCTGAAAAGGCCCACGCCCTGCGGCTCGTGCATGCGGCGCTGGACCTGGGCATTCGACACTTCGACACCGCGCCACCCTACGGCCTGGGCACGTCCGAATCCGTGCTGGGCGAAGCCCTCAAGGGCCGGCAGGAGGTCGTCACGGTGTTCACCAAGGCGGGGCTCGCCCGGCCTTCATCGCCCGGCCTCATGCAGACGGCGCGGGCGATCGTCAAGCCGCTGGCCAACCACATCCCCGGCCTGCGCCGGGCGGTGCTGCAGGGCCTGGCGCAGCGCGCCACGCCGGCCAGTTTCAACCCGGACTCCATCGCCCGATCGTTCGAGACCAGCCTGCGCTTGCTGCAACGTGACCGGGTGGATGGCCTGCTGCTGCACGAGGCGCAACCCCATGACACGCTGGCTCCCCTGAAGCCGCTGTTCGACCGCTACGTCGCCCAAGGCCAGCTGGTGGCCTATGGCTCCTCGACGGGAGGACCATTGGGCGACCTCGTGCGCTTTGGTGCGGTGCTGCAATACCGCTGCCCGGTGCCCGGCACCGACGACATGCCTGACGCGCCCACCGATGTTCTGCACGGTGCGTTCCGCTTCATTGCACCGGCCATCTCACGGCAAATGGAACGTGACAGCCAGCTCACAGACGAGCTGGCCAGCCTGCTGCCCGCGGGCACAGACCCGGCCGCAGCCACCGGCACCCTGGCCCTGGCCTACGCACTGGCCCGGTGCCCCAACCGCCTGCTGTTCTCCACCAACCAGCCGCAGCGCCTGGTCACCACGCTTCAACACATCCGGCACGTCACAGGCTCGGCCCGGTGGCGGCCTGCGATGCAGACCCTTCACGCGGCCCTCGCGCAGACAGGTGACCTATGCGCGGCCTGAACACACAGTTGTCGCGCTGGTTTCTGGGCGGCTCCATCTACCTGACGGGGTGGTACTACGAAGGCCCGGCGCTGCAGGCTTCCCAGATGGGGGCCATCAGCCTGCTGCTCATGGCCGGCTTCTTTGCCGCGCTGTCTGGCGGCACCCTGCGCATTCGGCCCAGCCTGGTCGAATGGATGTTCGCCACCGCCTTCCTGTTTGCCATGCTGGTGGCCTGGGTGACCGGCAACGTGCTGTCGACGATGTACGGTGCCATGTTGCTTCTGGTGCTCACGGCCGTTGCATTTCTGGTTCGGCACCGGGGTGCGGCCGAGCTGGTCGCCGTGTTCCGGTGGGCCTACGTGGCGCTCATCGGCACAGTGCTCGCCCTGGAGTCCCCGGCCTGGTTCGCCTCGCTCTCGGGCAGTGTGGAATACGGCCTCGGACTGGTTCGCTACCAGCCGCTGGGCATGCACCCCAACCTGAGCGGGCTGGTGTACGGCGGTGGTGCGCTGCTGTTCTTTCAGCGCTATCTGGCCACGCACAGAAGGACCGAAAAAGCTTTTGCAATGGCCATGGTGGTGCTGTGCCTCTGCGTGTTGCTGGCCGCATCGGCACGCGCCGGCATGCTGGCGCTGGCCGCCGCCGGATTGACCGGCATCAGCCTCATCGCCTTGCGCGGCTCCCGCCGTTCGCGCGTGAGCCTGGTGCTGGTTGCGTTGATCGGCGTGATGGTCATTTTCTTCAAGCGGGCGGACATCAAAGAGTACCTGTCGCTCATCCTCGACCTCGACTCGCCCACCCGCGGTGTGGACTCCGGCGCCACGGGGCGCACCGATATCTGGCGCGCCGGCATCGAGCTGGTGTTCTCCGACGCCGTGCTGCTTTTCACCGGCCGGGGCATCCGCTCGGCGCTGCCCGAGGTCATTGGATTTCCGGTCGAAAGTTCATACATCAACCTGGCACTGGAACACGGGCTGTTCTTCGGCTCGCTGATCGTGCTGGCGTTCGTCGTCACCGCCTGGCGCGCGCTCCAGCAAGGCCTGCAGCCGGGCCAGCACCGGTACCAGCTGTTCATGGCGGGGCTGATGCTGGTCTTCATCCTGGCCCAGTCCATCTTCAACCGTTACCTGATCGGTGTGGGCAATCCCTATTCGCTGTGGATTCTCGTGTTGACCCTGCAGCTCAACCTCGGCCGAGTCCACCGCACTTTGCCGGTCAGGCGCGAGACCTTCTCTTCTCTGAACATCCCTCGGACCACCCGGATCGGAGCTTGATATGACACGCAGACAAACAGACACCACGCTGATGCTGTTCATTGCGACCGCATTGATCACCCTGTCGCACCTGGATGCCTTCGTGCCAGACAAACGCATTGCCACGGGCGGCGCCATCGGCAATTCCCTGTTCTTCTTTCTGTCGGGCTTTGGCCTGGCGATGAGCCTGAACGGCGCCGGCAAGGACGCCTCCGCGCCGTCGCTGCTGGACTACCTCGAGAAACGTGTCCTGCGCCTGTACCCCGCGGTGCTCATCGTTGCCTGCGCCATGCTTGCCATCGGCATGATCCGCATCACAGGCATCGCCGACCTCGCGAAGATCTTTGTCTGGCCGACACCGTTCTGGTTCATCTCGGCCGTGATGGCGTTCTACGTGCCCATCTTCTATCTGGCGCGACTCAAACCCGCTGGCATCGCTACGGCCATGGCGCTGCTGCTCATTCCGTACGCCTTCTTCTACAGCCAGCTGGACCTGTCGACGTTCGTTGTTGAGGGCGACGACTATTTCAAGTGGATCAATTACTTCGGCATCACCCTGCTGGGCTGCCTGGTCGCGCGCCTGCAGATGACGCCCAGAGCCAGCCTCTTCACCATCGCTTCTTTGCTGATCTCGTTGCTGTTGTTCCTGGTCACCAAGCTCACGGTGTTCCGCTACGACCTGGGCCACCTGCAGTTCGTGTTCCATGTCCTGCTGTACCCCATCGTCTACTTCAGCTTTCATCTCTTTGCATCTGAATCGGTGCTCCGGCCCCTGCGGGCCACACCGCTGTTCCCCGCCATCGCGCTGCTGGGCGGATTGACGCTTGAGATCTATCTGACCCAGACCGCGTGGATCCATTGGCTGGAAGCGCAGAACTACGACTTCGGGTATGCCGTTCTCCTGTTCCTCGCGTTGGTGCCCCTGGTGATTTTTTCGGTGGTGACGCGATGGCTGTCCACCCGCATGACCGCAGGCGCATCGCGATTGCTCCACCCCGCAACGGCCTGACCCACCGAATCCGCTGGACCCCCACATGACCTTCGTCTTCTGGCACTCCTACCTGATGTTCCACCAGGCCGCCTACATCCGCGAGCTGGCGAACCATCCCGGCAACACTGTGCACTGGTGTGTGACCCAGGACCTGCCCGCCTACTACCGCGACCGCGGCTACCCGCTGCCCGACACCGGCAAGGTTCAGGTGCACGCGGCGCCCTCGCCCGAGCAGATCGCCGAACTGGCCACGCTGCCCGACTCGGTGCAGGTCTTCTTCGGCCTGCGCGGTTTCGCGCTGCCGCTCTGCGCCTTCAAGGCCAGCCTGGGTGCTCCGGTGCACCGCTTCCTGATGACGGAAAACCGCTACGAGGCGGGCGCGCGGTTGTGGCCCCGCTGGCTGCTCTACACCTGGGACGCACTGCGCTATCGGCGCCATCTGAGCGGTGTGTTCTGCATCGGTCATTCCGGTCGCTACGGCGGCGAACGGTTCTTCTCGTCCTGCGGTTACCCCAGGGATCGCATCGTGCCCTTCCTGCACGTGGTGGACAGCAAGCCCGTGCAGCACCTGCCCGTGCAGCGCGACCACAAGGAGATCCTGTACGTGGGCCAGCTGATCGCGCGCAAGCGGGTCGACCTGCTGCTGAAGGCGTTCAGCCAGCTCGCGCTGCCATCGGCCCACCTTCGCATCATCGGCGGAGGCGAAGAAGAGCAGAACCTCCGGCAGCTGGCCAGCGAGCTCGGCATTGCCGGGCGGGTCAGTTTCTCGCAGGCGCTGCCCAACGCCAGGATCCTGCAGGCCATGGCCGCCGCCGACGTGCTGGTGCTGCCGAGCCGTTTCGACGGCTGGGGCGCGGTCGTCAATGAAGCCCTGATGGTGGGCACGCCGGTGATCTGCAGCGACCGCTGCGGAGCCAGCGACGTGATCGAAAACGGACACAACGGCTACGTGTTCGAGGCCGACGACGCCGACGCCCTGCTGCAGCGCCTGCACAGCTTCTTCGAAGATTTCCAATGGAACCGGGCAGAACTGGCCAGCGCGGAATCGCTCCGGCTGGGCGGCGTGGCGGTGGCCGCACGCTTTCAGCGCAACACCCGGCGATTGCTCGCCACCTGTCAACCCACCCCGCAGCCGCATGGCGTGCCCACTTCTCAAAAGATGCTGAAAAAATGAACGTCGGCATTCTCACTTTCCACTTCAGCGACAACTACGGTGCCGCGCTGCAGGCCCATGCCTTGCGCCGCTGGTTGACGGAGCAGGGCCACCACGCCAGCTTCATCGACTACCGGCCCGCGCACATCGAGCACGGTGGCCGGCTCAGCGCGCCCACGTCGCCGGCGAAGATCAAGGCCAATCTGAAGGTGGTGTACCTGGCGGTGTCTTCGTTCATCCACCAGCACTTCGGTCACCGGGGCCAGAAAGAAAAGTTCGTCCGGTTCAGGGAACATTTTCTGGGTGTGCGGAGCGACGCCGCACCCACGGACAACGGTGCATCGCTCGCCGCGGCGCAGGCCTACGACCTGATCGTGGCGGGCAGCGACCAGATCTGGAGTCCATCCCAGCATTTCGGTTTCGATCCGAACTACTTTCTGTCCTTCGCCCATGCGTTCCCGGCCAGAAAGATCTCTTACGCCGCCAGTTTCGGCAGAGACCGTGTGTCCACGGCAGAGGCCGCGCAGCTGCCCCGCTTGTTGCGCAACTTCGATGCCATTTCGGTGCGCGAAGCCTCGGGCATCACACTGGTGGAACGGGCCACGGGGCATCGGCCTGCCAACGTGCCGGATCCGACGCTGCTGCACAGCCACTACCCGGAGCTGACCGAAGGCGCAACGTCCGCACCTGGCGACCCTTACATCTTCTGCTACGGGCTGCGTTCGCCCGACAACATCCGGCAGACCGCCGACGTCGTGTCGAAGCAGCTGAATTGCCCGGTCCTCTCGCCGCACAACCCGCACCGGCGCTGGTCGGAGATCGGCACCACCGTGTATCCCGATCCCGGCGAGTGGGTCTCTCTGGTGAAGAACTCGCGTTTCGTGGTGACCAATTCCTTCCATGGCACGGTGTTCGCGCTGTTGTTGCGCAAGCCTTTCATCGTGGCCGGGCTGACGGGCGAAAAAGCCGCCGCCAATGCCCGCGCCACCCACCTGCTGCGCGCCGTGGGGCTGGAGAACCGTTTCGCGCCGTCGTTCTCGGCGCAGAACGTGGAGGCACTGATGGCCAGCGAGATCGACTGGGCTGCGGTGGACGCGAGACTGGCGGAGCTTCGGCAGGCTGGCAATGCGTTCCTGAGTTCGCAATTGAAGGCGGTCTTCCCATGAGCGATTCGGCGATGGACTTCAGTTCGCTGCAGTACCGCAACCGGTTCACCGCCGCCTCCAAGCTGCGGCGGCTGGCGTGGGAGGTGGTGTGGCTGCTGGCTTTCCGGACCACGCCCCGCTGGGCGCTGCACGGCTGGCGGCGCTTCCTGCTGCGCGCGTTTGGCGCCCAGCTGGGCACCGGTTGCCGCGTCGCACCGTCGTGCCGCGTGTGGGCGCCCTGGAACCTTGCCATGGGCGAGTTCTCCGTGCTGGGTGATGGCGTGGACTGTTACAGCATGGACCGCATCACCATCGGCTCCAAGGTCGCCGTGAGTCAGCGAACTTTCCTGTGCACCGGTTCGCACGACATCCGTTCACTGGCCCGGCCACTGGTCACCGGCCCCATCGTGATCGAGGACCACGTGTGGATCGCCGCCGAGAGTTTTGTCCATCCGAACGTGGTGATCCGGGAAGGCGCCGTCATCGGGGCGCGCTCGGTGGTGCTCCACGAAATGCCCGCCTGGTCGGTCTGCGCTGGACACCCTTGTCAAAAGATCAAGGACCGTGTGGTGAGGGAGCGCCATGCTTAACAAGCTCGTCAAGGTGGCAGGCATCTTCAGCGAAGCCATGCGCGACGCCGTGCTGTTCCTGCGCTTCAACTCCTACTCGCCGTTCGCGGACAAGTCCAAACGCGCGTTCTACAAAATCATCATCGAGGCCCACACGATCGAGAAGGGACTTTCGCTGCGGCATCCGAAGATGCTGTTCGGCAAGGACAAGATCCGCTTCGTCATGGCCGCGCTGTCGCGCTACGACCTCCAGCACTCGCCGGTGCCTGCCCACATGTCGCTGGGCGCGTTGGACGCCTACGTGAACTTTCATGCGCGGGCCGGCATGTCCGATCCCTTTCTCGACGAGATCACGGGTTACCTGAAAGGCTGGGAAGCGCGGCTGCCGAAGCCCTGGAAAGGCGGCACCCGGGACTACTCGTTCCAGACCCAGCCGCCCGGCAGCCTGCAGCACCTCATCGCCAGCCGCTCGAGCGTGCGCACGCTGCGCTCCTCGCCGATCGACCCCGACCGGATCGTTGAAGCGATCTCGCTCGCACAGATGGCGCCTTCTCAGTGCAACCGCCAGTCCAGCCGCGTGCACACCTATCGGGATCCCGCTCTGATCAAGGAACTGCTCGCGCTGCAAGGAGGCTCTCGCGGCTTTTCGGAATCGGTGGGCAACCTGTTCGTGGTGAGTTCGGAGATCTGCGCCTGGGGTGGCCCCGGCCAACGCAACCAGGGGTATGTCGACGGCGCGCTGTTCGCCATGTGCCTGCTGCTGGCCTGCCGATCGATGGGCTGGGGCGCCTGTCCGCTCAACCTGGCCATCGACCACAAGACCGAATCGGCGATCCGCCGCGTGGGCGGCATTCCTGCGGGCGAGCGACTCATCATGATGATCGCCTTCGGTGAACCCGTCGCGCCCGAAACGACGGTGGCCTTTTCGCCGCGACGGCCCGCGGCTGAAATCGTGACCGTTCACTGAGGAGATCACCATGAGCATCACGGCGATCATCCTGACCTACAACGAGTCGCGCCACATCGCACGGGCCATCCTGTCCATCAAGGCGTTCGCGGACCAGATCTGCGTGGTCGACTCCGGCTCCAGCGATGACACCACCGACATCGCCAGAGACCTGGGTGCCGAGATTCACACCCACGCGTTCATCAACCAGGCCAGGCAGCTGCAATGGGCGCTCGACCACCTCGACATCCGCGGCGAGTGGGTGCTTCGCCTGGATGCGGACGAGATCATCGAGCCCGATCTCGCCCGCGAGATCGCCGAGGAATTGCCCCGGCTGCCGCGCGACGTGGCGGGCGTCAATCTCCAGCGCAAGCACATCTTCATGGACCGGTGGGTGCGCCACGGCGGGCGCTTTCCACTCGTGATGCTGCGCCTGTGGCGCCGCGGGCAGGGCCGCGTCGAAGACCGCTGGATGGACGAGCACATGGTGGTTTCTGGTGGGCGCACCGTCACCTTCAACGGCGGCTTTGCCGACCACAACCTCAACGACCTGAGCTATTTCACGAGCAAGCACAACCAGTACGCCACGCGCGAGGCGATCGAAGTGCTGAACCAGCGGCTGGGGCTGTTCGCCCGGGACGACGCACTCAATGCCCGCAGCGCTTCGTTTCAGGCTTCGTTCAAGCGCTGGGTCAAGGAGCGCCTTTACAACCGCCTGCCGTTCACGCTCAGTGCGCTCCTGTATTTCCTGTGGCGCTACTTTTTCCAGCTGGGTTTTCTGGATGGCCGCAGCGGGCTGGTCTACCACTTCCTGCAGGGCTACTGGTACCGCTTTCTGGTGGGCGCGAAGGTCATGGAGCTGGAGCGCGCCGTGGCCCCACTGCGCGACAAGGCCGCCATCTGTGCCGAGTTGAGCCGGCTGACCGGGCACAAGCTGGTGCCGCTGAGCGAAGCCGTGGCGACCCCGGCTGTCCGCGACAACCAGCTCGCACCCCGACTCTGAAGAGGAACCCTCATGCACATCCCCACCCCGACCCGGCCGATCCCCTGCGCACTGGCCGCCCTGTGCCTGGCATGGCCGGCCTGGACGCACGCCAATGACGCGTTGATCTGCCTGGACGCCACCACGCCCGAAGGCGCCACGCAGGTGGGCGCGCTGCAACCGCTGTTCCGGGATTGCCCCCGGCTCGCGGACGTGGACTTCACAGGGCGGGCCGACGGGCACAAGTACTACAGCGGCGTGTATTCCACCCCGCTCAAGGACAAGAGCTTTTATGAACAGGCCCACGATGGCGTGGTGATGCAGCGGGGTGGCGTGCTGGCCACCGTGAAGACGAACTCGACCCTCGGCGGACAGTTCCCCTTGCTCAGCGGGGCACGGCCGTTCTACATCGAAGCCCAGGTCGCGACGTCTTCCAACCACCGGGACAACTTCCCCGCCGTCTGGCTCATGCCGATCGAACACAACCCGCGGATGGAAGACGTGTACGAAGGCGATCCGAAGGGCTTCGAGCGCTGGTTTGAACTCGACATCGACGAAGGCGGTTTCGGACCCGGGGGCCACCACACCGCCATCTCATGGTCCGGCATCTGGCCCAACTACAAGAAGATCCAGAACCCCAACCCGACGTCGAAGATCCCGCTGGACAGAACCCAGCCCAACGTCTTCGGGGTGTCGTACTCGCCCGAGACCCTGACCGTCAGGTGGTGGCTGAACGGCAAGCAGGTGCTGGAAGCGGCCCATCCCTACGTGCCCGAAATCGCCCGACGGCAGAACTTCTACCTGATCGTGTCGGCGCAGAGCCACAAGAACATCAGCCACTACCAGATGAAGTTGCTGGGCGTTCGCGCTTTTGTCGGCGAGGCTGTCCAGAAAGGCAGCAGCGCTGCAGCTCCCGCAGGTCCATCCACCACGAAAGGCTCGCCATGAAGCTGCTCTTCTACGGCATCAACTTCGCCCCCGAACTCACCGGCGTGGGCAAATACACGGGCGAGATGGCGCGGTGGCTGGCCAACGCCGGGCACGAGGTGCGTGTGATCACCGCGCCCCCTTACTACCCCGACTGGAAGGTGAGCTCCGGCTACAGCGGCCGGCAATACCGCACCGAAACCTGGCACGGCATTCAGGTGATGCGAACACCGGTGTGGGTGCCGCACCGCCCGGGCGGCCTCAAGCGCCTGCTGCACCTGGCCAGCTTTGCGCTGAGCAGCCTGCCGGTGCTGTGGGCCCAATGGCGCTGGAAGCCCGATGTGGTGTGGGTGGTGGAGCCGCCTTTGATGTGTGCACCCGCCGCGGTCGCGTTTGCCTCCCTGCGCGGTGCTGAAAGCTGGCTGCACATTCAGGACTACGAAGTGGACGCCGCGTTCGATCTGGGGCTCATCAAAGGCAACACCCTGCGCCGCTGGGTGCAACGCGCCGAGCGCTGGCTGATGCGCCGCTTCGACCGCGTCTCCACCATTTCCGGCCGCATGGTGGACCGCGCGCTGGGCAAGGGCGTGGAGGCCGAGCGGATCGTGCACTTCCCCAACTGGGTCGACATCCACGGCATCGCGCCGCTGGCCACGCGCAGCGCCTACCGGGCCGAGCTGGGCCTGGCGCCAGACGCCATGGTCGCCCTGTATTCCGGCAACATGGGCAACAAGCAGGGTCTGGAAATACTCGCCGATGTGGCACGCCTGCTGCAGGACGATCCGCGCATCCAGCTGGTGATCGGTGGCAACGGCACCGGACGCGATGCGCTGCAGGCGCTTTGCGCCGGCCTGACCAACGTGCGCTTTCTGGACCTGCAGCCGCTGGAGCGGCTGAACGACTGGCTGGGTCTGGCCGATGTGCACCTGCTGCCCCAGCGTGCCGATGCGGCGGATCTGGTGATGCCTTCCAAACTCACCGGCATGCTGGCCAGCGGGCGCGCCGTGCTGGCCACCGCACAACCCGGGACCGAGCTGTGCCGGGTGGTGGAGCAGGACGCGGCCTGTGGCCTCGTGGTGCCGCCGGAGAACCCGACGGCCATGGCCGACGCGCTGCGAACGCTGGCGGCCGACCCCGCGCTGCGCGCCGAACTGGGCGCCAACGGGCGCCGCTATGCCGAAGCCGAGCTGAGCCAACGGGCGATCCTGCGCCGCTTCGAGTCGCAGTTGCGGGATCTGGTGCAGGGAGTGCCTGCATGACGCAAGCGGCATTCAAACGCCTCGCCTGGGTAGCCCTGCTGCTCGCACCAGCCTACGCGCTGGCGATGTGGTCGCCTGTGCGCGACGGGTACCGCGAGGTGGACAAGCTGGCCCACGGGCTGGTGTTTCTGGCGGTGTACGCGGCGCTGGCCTGGGCCTTGCGCTGGAAGCCCTGGGCCCTGGCCGCCCTCGCCTGTGCGCTTGGCGCGGCGGTGGAGGTGCACCAGATGTTTTTGCCCGACTTCTCCGCCAGTTTCAACGACTGGCTGGCGGACGCGGTGGGCATCGGCCTGGCCTGCGGCGCCCACCTGCTGTGGCGGCTCAACGATGACAACCCGGAGGCGCTGCGCGCCAGGAGGTACCCAACATGAAAACCACTCAACGGGCCCTATGGGCCATGGGGGCAGTGGCACTGGCCACCGCCCTGCCACTGCAGGCGCAGATGGCCACCGGCGCCGTGGCGACGCCCGCTTCCGTGGACGCACGGAGCGCCACTGCCCCCCTGGAGGCGCCGACGACGATCGACTCGAATTACCGCATCGCGCCCAACGACCTGATGGAGTTCGACGTGTTCGGCGTGCCCGACATGAAACGCGATGTGCGCGTGAACGCCTCGGGCGAACTGTCGCTGCCGCTGATTGGCGCGGTGCCGGTGGCGGGGCTCACCTCGCAGGCCGCGGAGCGTCTGATCGCGGAACGGTACAAGGAGAAATACCTGATGGACCCGCAGGTGTCGCTCTTCATCAAGGAGTTCACCACGCAGCGTGTCGCCATCGAAGGCGCGGTGATCCGGCCGGGCATCTACCCGGTCACGGGGCAGCTCACCCTGTTGCGCGCTCTGGCCTTGTCGGGCGGGTTCGCGCCCTACGCCGACATCAACCAGATCGTGGTCTACCGCAACGGCCCCGTCGGCGCGCGTGAGCAGTTCATCCACGATCTCGACAAGGTGCGCGCTGGCCAGGCAAAGGACCCGGACATTCGCCCGGACGACGTCATCGTGGTCCAGCGCAATGCCCGGCGCGCGGCCCTCCGGGATTCGCTCTTCAGCGACATCCTGAACACACTCAACCCGTTCAAATGAGGGGAGGCTTCTGCCATGGCTTCGACTGACCAACACCCCTATCCCGCCGTGCCCGGCTCACGGGGCGCGCTGGCATTGCGCCGCGAGGCCGCCCTGTCCGAGCACATGCTTGTGACGAGCGAACGTTCATCGAACTCCGAGGACCGCATCGACATCAAGTCACTCTGGAACGCGCTCGTCCGGCACAAGGGCACCATTCTGGGCATTGCCGCCCTGTGCACATTGGCGGCCGGCGTGTACACGCTGCAGATCACCCCCCAGTACCGCAGCGCGGCCCTGCTGCAGATCGATCGCTCGGCGCAGAAGGTGGTGGGCTTCAACGCCGAGGCCGAGGTGGATGAAGGGCCGCTGGCCGATCAGCTCCAGTTGCGCACGCAGATCGAATTGATGAAAAGCCGCAGCCTGGCCGAACGGGTGATCGATGAGCTCGGCCTGTACAAGCCCGCACCCGCCACGCCACCCACGGAGACCGCTGATCGGGCGCCCGCCTGGAACACAGGCTTCGAGCCGCTGGACGTGGCCCTGGGCTACGCCGGAGAAGGCTGGAGCCAGCTGCGCGCGCTGGTCTTCCCACCGGCCGATCCGGCCTCGCTCAGCCGAACGGCCACGGTGGCACGGTTCCAGCAGGCGCTCAGCGTGGAACCCATCCGCAATTCGCGCCTGGTGCAGATCCAGGTGCTCAACCCCGACCCGGAGCTGTCCGCCGGCATTGCCAATGCCATGGCCAAGGCCTTCATTGCCACCAACATCGAACGCAAGCTGCACTCGTCGATCTACGCGCGCCAGTACCTGGAGGGGCAGATCCGCGAGACCAAGGCCCGCCTGGAAGAGAGCGAGCGTGTCATCAACAACTACGCCAAGAAGAACGAGATCCTGAACCTGGGCGACAAGGGCAGCGCGGCCACGCAAACCTTCGTGGACTTTTCTGCCGCGCTGGCCCGCGCCGAGCAAGACCGCATCCGGGCCGAGACGCTGTACAACCAGGTGCGGCTCAATCCCGAAAGCTCGCCGCAGGCTGTGGTCAACGAGGCCATCCGCGCCTACAAGGAGCAGCGCGCGCGCCTTGAAGCCGAATACGCCAGGAACCGCTCCATCTTCAAGCCGGAATACCCCGCCATGGTGGCCGCGCGGGAGCAGATCGCCGAACTGGACAAGCGCATCGACACCGAGGTGAACAACATCCTCTCCAGCATCCAGGGCCAGTACATCTCCGCCAGAAAGGCGGAAGAGCAGCTCAGGGCCAGGGTGGCCGGCAGCCGCAGCGAGGTGCTCAGCGTGCAGGACCGCAGCGTGGACATGAACCTGCTGAGCCGCGAACTGGACACCAACCGGCAGGTGTACGACAGCCTGCTGCAGCGCCTGAAGGAAGTGAACGTCATGGCGGGGATCACCGCCAACAACGTGAGCATCGTCGACGAGGCTTCGGCGCCGCTGTTCCCGGCCAGTCCCAACGTCAAGCTAAATCTCGGGCTGGGCGTGATGCTGGGCCTGTTTCTCGGCATGCTGGCGGCCCTGCTGCGCGAGCAGATGGACGATTCCCTGAAAAACGCCAGCGAAATCGAAGCCCGGTACCAGTTGCCCCTGCTGGGCCTGATTCCATTCACCCGGCCCCAACGCGGCCGCAAGGAACCGGTGGCCCTGCTGGCTTACCGCGAACCGCGCAGCACGTTTGCCGAGTCCTACCGCTCCATGCGCACGGCGCTGCAGTTCAGCACGCCCGATGGCGCGCCGCAGCGCTTCATGGTGACGAGCTGCGGCAAGAGCGAGGGCAAGAGCACCACGGCGCTCGCGCTGGCGATCAACTTCACCCAGTTGGGCCAGAAGGTATTGCTGATCGATGCCGACATGCGCAGGGGCTGGCTGCACAAAATGCTCAAGGTGCCCAATGACAGCGGCTTGTCCACCCTGCTGAGCGGGGACGTCGACACCGAGATGCTGATCCGGGACACCACGGTCAGCAACCTGTCCGTGATCACGGCCGGCCCGGTGCCGCCCGACCCGGTGGAGCTCCTGATGGGACCGCGGCTGGGCGAGCTGCTGGACCAGGCACGGGCCCTGGGCTACCAGCAGATCGTGATCGACGGCCCGCCGCTGCTGGGCATCGCGGACGCGATCGTGCTGGGCAACCAGATCCAGCACATCGTGCTGGCGGTGAAAGCCGGCGGCACGCGCAAGGACAGCATCAAGGACGCCCTGCGCCGCCTGCGCAACGCGGGGCTGGCACCGATGGGCATCGTGCTCACGCACGCCCGAAACGAACACGCGGGCGACTACGCCTACGCGTCGTACTACGGCGCCAGCTATGGCGACCGGAACACGCCGCGCGCCACCAGGGCAGAACCGCTGCCGGACGCGAACACGCCGCCCCTGCCGCCGGCGGCCGGCAACCGCATCGAACCCACGCTGGGTCCCTCTGCGGTCTGACAGAAGCGCCATGACGCAGCCCAACTGGAGCCGTCTGCTGCCCGCGCTGCTGGACTTCGAGCGTTCACCCGGCCGCTTTCCGGTTGCGCTGCGCGAGCCGCGCCCGCTGTTCGAGCACGTCGGCAGCGTGATGCTGCTCGCCGCAGGGCGACCAGTTGGGGGCTTGTCAGCTGCTGCCGTGAAGGGCCTGGAGCTGCACCGCGCGGCGCGCTTTTTTGTACGCACGGTGATGCTGCGCCCAGGCTCGGACCCGCTCACCCTGCTGGGCCTGAAGGCGGGGTTCGAGCCCGCGCAATTGCGCGCGCACTACCGGTTGATGATCCGCCTGACCCACCCGGACTTCCAGGTCGCCGGTGGACGCTGGCCCGCCGACGCCGCCACGCGGGTCAACCTCGCGTACGACATCCTCTCGCGAGAGCAGCCGGTGTTCATGGCGGGCACGTACCAGCTCGTCAACCCGAGGGGTGGTCCGCGATGATCGATCTGCACTGCCACATCCTGCCGGGCATCGACGACGGGGCGAAGACGCTGGGCGATTCGCTGGCGATGGCGCGCATCGCCGTGGCCGATGGCATCCACACCCTGGCCTGCACGCCACACATCTACCCCGGCATGTGCATGAACGATGGCACGGGCATCGCCCACGCGATCTCCACCTTGCAGGCCGAACTGGACCGGCATGGCATTGCGTTGAAACTGGTGATGGGGGCCGACGTGCATCTGGTGCCCGGCCTGATCGATGGGCTCAGAAGCGGGCGCGTGCCGACGCTGAACGGCTCGGGCTATTTCTTGCTCGAGCCTTCCCACACCACGCCGCCGCCGCGGCTGGAAGCGTCCGTGCTGGCACTGATCCAGGCAGGCTACACGCCCATCATCACGCACCCGGAGCGCCTGAGCTGGGTGGAAAGCCACTACCCCGTGTTCCTGCGGCTGATCGAGCATGGCGCCTGGATGCAGGTGACGGCAGGGTCGTTGACGGGCGTGTTTGGCAAACGCGCGCGCTACTGGGGCGAGCGCCTCATTGGTGAAGGCCACACGCACCTGCTGGCGACCGACGCGCACTCCACCGGGCGGCGCCTGCCCCGGCTGAGCGAGGGGCTGGAGGTAGCGCGCCGCCTGGTGGGCAGCACCGAGGCGAACCGGCTGGTGAACGAGCGACCTGCCGCGGTGCTGAAGAATCTGCCACCGCAGGACTTCGGGTCCATCGAGAAGGAAACGGGTCGGCCTTCGGCGCTGAGCAGCTGGTTTTTCAGGCGCCGCGCGGCGGCCTGAGCCGCCCGATCAGCGCGGCAGCAGCGCCCACATCTGCAACGGCTGCTTGAGCGCGGCGGCCACGGTGTAGGCCTCGTCGTTCCAGCTGCCCCAGCCGGTGAACAGATCGGCGCGCACAGCACCCACGATGGCGCCGCCCGTGTCCTGCGCCATCACCAGCTTCTGCTGGTTCAGCGTGACGCCCTGCGTGGCCAGCCACACCGGGGTGCCGTAGGGAATGCTCTGCGGATCGACTGCGATGGAGCGCCCCGGCGTGAGCGGCACCCCCTGTGCGCCGCGCGGGCCGAAACGCGCATCGAGTTCGCTCAGCGCTTCTTCGCGGAAGAACACCGTGCGCGGGTTGCTCCACAGATAGTCGTTGACCTTTGCAGGATTCTGCTTTGCCCAGACCTTTACGGAATCCCAAGAGGCGTCGCGAATAGCACCTTGATCAAGTAGCCAGCGATTCGCACTTTTATAAGGGTGGCCGTTGTGGGCCGCGTAGGCCACGCGCACCTGGCGCATCTGGCCGTTGCTCTCTACCAGGTTGAGCCGGCCCGAGCCCTGAATCTGCAGAATCAGCGCATCGATGGGGTCGGCCAGCCAGGCAATGGCACGGCCTTGCAAAGCCGCCTGCGCGGCGGGCAGGGTGTCGATCTCCTGGCGGCTGTACCAGGGCTGGCCCGATGGCAGACCGGGCGGCGGGCCATACAGCGGCGTGCGGTGCTGCTCGGTGCGCACGCGGCTGGCGTTCATGATGGGTTCGTAGTAACCGGTGAGCAGGCCGGGCGGCTCGCTGCCATCGGTCTCGGTGATGCGGTAGGGCAGAAAGCGGCGCATCACCCAGGCCTGCTGTTCGGCCGGCGTGGCAATGGCGAGCTGGCGGACCTCGCGGCACGGCGTGGCCTGGCCCGGCGCGGGGCGCTCGCAGCCGCGCACCCAGGCGTTCCACACCTCGTGCAGGCTGTCCTGTCCCCAGCCGGGCAGCTCGCTCCAGCGCACCGGCGTCCAGCGGCTTTTGGCGCGCTGGATCGGCGCCGGCAGGGTGGTGTCGTCCGGCACCGCGACCACGCTCGGCCCGGTCGGCACGGCCACCGGACCCGGATCGGGCCGCACGCCAACCGAGCACGACACCACGCTTCCTACAATCAGCACTCCGAGGCCCAGGCGTGCCACCCACCTTCCGGCCACCCGGCCGGGCCACTCTTGAGTTTGATCCATGACCTTGTTGTTGCTTGAAGCGCTGGGCGCGCTGGTGTTGCTGGTGTTCATCGTGTGGTGGACCATGTTCTCCGGCCGCAAGAAAGGCGAGCTGCCCGATGCGGCGGAGCGGGAAAAGCAGGAGGAGAAGCCACCGTCTTCATGACGGGCGCAGCACGTTGGCCAGCTCGACCGCCGACTTCACGCCCATCTTGTCGAACACGCGCGAGCGGTGCACTTCCACCGTGCGCACGCTGATGTTGAGCTGGTCGGCCACCAGCTTGTTGGGCAGGCCGGCAATCACCAGGTCCATCACATCGCGCTCCCGGTCGGTCAGGCTCTCCAGCCGCTGCTGCAGCTCGGTCTGCGCTCGCCGCTGCGCCAGCACCAGCGCCGACTGGTTCAGCGCCTGCTCCACCCGGTCCACCAGCAGGTTGTCGGAAAACGGCTTCTCGCAGAAATCGAAAGCACCGCGCTTGACCGCGTCCACCGCCGTGGGCACATCGGCATGGCCCGAGAGAAAGATCACCGGCGCACAAGCCTGCCAGGGCAAAGCAAGAAAGCGCTCGAACAGCGCCAGCCCGCTCATGCCGGGCATGCGCACGTCCAGCATCACACAACACGGCGCGCTCGGCGCTTCGCGCCACACCGAAGCCGAGTCCACAAAAGCCTCTGCGCTGTCGTAGCCTTCGCTCAGCAGCCGCCGCGTGCGCAGCAACCAGGCCAGCGCCTCGCGCACGCCCACGTCGTCATCGACGAGGTAGATCTTGGCGTCCGGGTGCTGGGTCATGGGGCGGATGATAAGTGGGCCGCTGGAACGGCCCCCGAATACCCGCCCCAGCCCGTCAAATCACCAGCACCCCCTGCTGCACCAGCAGCTCCCGCCCCGCCGCCCCGCTGTGCGCGTACACGGCATAGTCCAGCCCCTGCCAGTTCTGCGTGCCCGCGCTGCTCCAGCTCCCCGAGCCGCTCACCAGCTGCACCGCGTCTCCCGCGTCCCCCAGCACGATCAGCCGGTCTTCACCCGCATCGGGCATGTGCAGCAACTGGTCGATGGTGAGTTTTGCGGTGTTGTTCCCGCCCCCGGTGAGGTCCAGGCGTTCGATGCCCGTGAACGTGGTCTGCCCATAGGCCGTGAGGTCCAGCAGCACCCCGCTCTGGTCGCTGGCCAGCGCCAGCGTGTCCTGCCCGCTGCCGCCCTCGTGGCGTGAAGTGCCCAGGCTGGCCCGCTCGGCCGTGCCGATCACCAGCCGGTCGTCTCCACCACCGCCCAGCAAGGTGTCTGCCCCGCCGCCGCCCCTGAGTTCGTTGGCCGCGCCGTTGCCCACGATCTGGTTGCCCTTGTTGTTGCCAGTGGCGTTCAGCGCGTCGCTGCCCATGATCTCGATGCGCTCCACAAAGACCTGGCGGTTGGCCCCGTTGGCCAGGAAGGAGAAGCTGATCCAAAGCTGCGCCACATCCATCTGCCCCTCGCTGGACATTTCACGGATGTTGTCGCCCGCGTTGTCGATCACATAGGTGTCGTTGCCACCAAACCCCCACAGGGTGTCGGCCCCGGCACCGCCATCGAGCACGTTGCTGCCGTGGTTGCCCGCCCAGCGAAGCACCAGATCACTGCCCGATCGAATCACCTCGGTGGCCGCTAACCGCTGCGCAGCTGATCCACCATCTCGCTCACGTGCACCTCGAACTCGCCGCTGCTCTCGTGCCACGCGAGTCCAATGCTGTCGATGAGCGGCTTGCCTTGCGGGTCCAGCGGGGTCTGGACCCCGTGGTCGGTGTAGCCCACGTTCAGGGCACTCACACCGGCCTGCGCCAAAGTCAGCAGTTCGCCAGCATCGGTCTGGCCGTCGCCATCGGCGTCTTTCCAAATGCGCAGGCTGCCCAAAGTTTCGGTATCGCTGGCGTCGATCACACCGTCCTGGTTCTCATCGAGCTCGGCCAGCGCGTGAAACCCGTTGAAGGCGCGGCTGCCGTCGGCCAGCACGGTGTGGTTGCCAAAGAGCTCGGCGCCGCTGTCGATGCGGCTGTTGCCGTTAAGGTCGCGCACGAGCAGGCCGTCGTCTGCGCCCACCCAGCCGCTGCGTTCGGCGTACCCGCTGTTGTCAAGATCGAAGTACAGGCCGGTGCCAGCTGCATCGCGAGGGGTGGTTTCGACGGTGCCGTCGCCGTCTAGGTCCAGGATGATGGGGGAGGCTTGGCCTTCGGCCAGGCTGAAGGCGGAACGGAGAGTGCTATCGAAACGTGCTTCATTTTGATGAAGAAATTCGTACAAATTCGAGCCCAAGTGCAAAGCACGTATGGCATCAATTAGCATCCCAACAGCTTCGCCAGCAATAACTCCAGAAAGCGCTTGATGGCTCGCTATTGATTTGCCAGCGATTGCATTATCTAAACGCCACAGCGACAGCGTTTTCCCCAAACCGTCCAAGGCAGAGTAACTTCTAAGGACACTTTCTGCGGCTATTCCTGCTGCTAATTGCGCCGCTAACTTTGCGGCATCTGCAGCAACCATGGTGGAGTTCCCCAGCTCCCACGCAGATTTAATTCCATCTAGGGTCTTAAGCACATTCGCCAATGGTTCACTCATCAGATTAGCTCCTTATAAATCAAAAATATCCCAAAACAATTGACGCCTAGCAATGCCCAGTGATTCATCCTGCGCCTATGCGCACCAGTAACTCTGAAGCGTATGAAGATAAGAAGCACTATCAATGAAAAGAATAGGTATCTAGTTTGCTCAAGAAGAATTCCATGAAAACTAATTGCCCTCACCAAGGCAAGAAGAATTATTAGCCACCACAGCAAGACACTCCACCCATCGGGGGTATGAAGCAGAGCTTCGCGCAATTCTTTGATATCGTTCATTTCTAGCCTACTGCTCCAATTTGCATCAACTCTTTGCATACAACTCGATTTCCACTACCCAATGACCTCCATTCCAAAAAACCCTCAATCCGTGCTGCAGCGCTGCGTCGCTCGTAGGACTTGCAATTGAAAGAATTAGCAGAGCCGCCCCTGAAACTACAGATGCCGGGGTGTGGTGAACGCTTCTTGTCAGTCGGGACTAAAAGATGACGTCGCATATGGCTTTTCAGATTCCAACGCTTTTTCTGAAAATGCTCTTCATTCACTCCTCTACCCACCACAAAGCGCGATGGAAATGGGGACAAACTCCCACTCCTTGGCATCGGCCAATGAAAGAATAGCGTACTCAATTCTTCTGTCCATTCTTCAATTGAATCGTGGGTTGCATAACGTATTTCTGGAACTTGAAGCCAATACAGAGTCGTTAAAGTTAAACATGCGAAGAAGAGAATCAGGCCAGCTTTTGCGATGGCTGTATTGGGGACGTAGTAAGACCCAACTAAAAGGGCCTCCGAACTTAGCAGAGATATAAATATCACCCATCGGAATATTTGAAGTTTCATTTCAGTGGCCCTGTACAAAATGCAAATTGAATTGAAATCAAGTCATCCATAAAATATGGCAGCGGTGTCAAATCCCAAATGGATCAGGCCGAAGAGGCGGTATCTCAAAAGCATGATCGCGAGGGGGCGAAAGAACGCACTGACCCCCGCTACAGCATCACGCAATAATCCATCGCCACAAAATGTCAAGAAGCCGTCCCTGAGTCTGCGGCCCGTCAGCGTGGTGTGATCCCACATTTCTGGACGGGCCGTGTTGCTATACCTGAAGAGGCGCAGAGCGCATCAGCCTTGCGCTGGCTGAATGACTACCCTTGCTCCTCAGGATTCAATGAGCGCGCATCATCACGCACCCGGCCTGGATGGTGGAGATTGAAGTCACCAATCGGAGAAATGTGGCTACCAGATACCCCGACAAACCACCCAGAATGAGGCTCCGCAGTTAGGGCCAGGAGCGTTGGCGGCTGCCAGCGAGGGCACAGGGTGACGGTGGATCGTCACCAGTTTGACTCTGGCGAGAATGCGCCGCCAGCCGGACACACTCTGAGTTGAACGGGGCGCCCCGCTCAAACGAGAGGCCTGTGTCTCATCGCAACTGCGCGAAGGCATGAACCCCCTGCACCACCTTCGCCATCCGCTCATAGTCCAGCTTCTCAAACGTGTCTTCCACCCGGTGGTAGTTGCTGTTGCGCAGGAACGCCGTGTCGGTGACCATGATCGCCGGCATGCCTTCTTTCCAGTAGTTCAGGTGGTCGGAGAAGTCGATGCCTTGAAGGGTCGGCGGGGCATTGATGGAGCGGACGGGGAGCGAGGTGGCGCCGGCCATCGCGGCCTTCACCTTTCTCATCAGGGCAAAGTGGTCCAGCTTGCCCACCAGCGCGATGAAGTTGCCCTGGTTCGGGTACAGCCATGAAAAGACCGAATAGGGGAAGCGCTGGCTTCCTGGCTGGTCGGAAAAGTAGCCGATCATTTCGAGCGACAGCATCAGTTCCACGTCCCGGTTGGCTTCTTTCATGGACCTTGCGTGCCATGCACTGCCCATGTGTTCGGTGCGGAAGTGGGGCGGCTCTTCCAGTGTGTAGGCCACGAGTTCGATGGCGCGCGGCGGCGGTGAGCGGCCGAGCAGGCGCGCCAGCTCCAGAAGCCCCGCCACGCCACTGGCGTTGTCGTCGGCGCCGGGGGTGTCACCGTGGGTGTCGTAGTGCGCGCCGATCACGAGCACAGGGCCTGAAGCCGGGCCGAACCTTGCAATCACATTCCGGTATCGGGTTCCCTCCACCCGCACTTCCTGATTGGACACCGCCGCGCCGGAGGCCTTGAGTGACTTCTGGATGTAGTCGGCAGCCCGTTCGAGGTTCTCAATATGCTCGTGGTTGCGCGGGTGAAGGTCTTCAGAAAAGTGCCTGACGTGTTGCTCGAGCTGACTGGCGCTCACTGCTGGCGGCGTCGACACCATGGGGATGACCAGCGGCTGAACGACGATGCCCACACCGATGGCGGCCACCGTCAATGCGACCAGTACGACGGCGAGGAAGAGCTTGCGAATCACGCGCATATCACCCCGCCGCAGGCAACGTGAACCGGAACACCGTGCCCCTCGGCTCCGCATTTTCATGCGTCAACGCCCCGCCGTGCTGCTCGATCACGGTGCGGCACAAACTCAAACCCAGCCCCATGCCCTCGGCCCGTGTGGTGAAAAACGGGGTGAACAGTTTTTCCTGCACTTCGCTGCTCAGGCCCTGGCCGTGGTCGGTGACGGTGAAGTTGACCCAGCTCTTGCGCGGCTCGCCACCGGGCGCCAGACCGGCGTGGGCGCGGCTCTGGCCTACCGCCAGGCTCAGCACGCGCAGGCCCGACGAAATCGGCGGGTCGTCGAAGGGCATGGCCTGCATGCCGTTGCGGCCCAGGTTGAGCAGCACCTGTTCCACCATCGTCCGGTCGCACAGCACGGCGGGGCAGCCGGGCGCTACTTCGATATGCAGGCGGATGCCCTGCTTCTTGGCCTGCAGGGCCAGCAGGGGCTGGATGGCGTCGATCAGGCTTTGCGGGGTGACGGCTTCGCGCACCTGTTCGCGGCGACGCACGAAATCAGCCACGCTCTTGATGACGCGGCCGGCGCGTTCGGCCTGTTCGCTGATGCGGCGCATGGCCTGCAGCAAATCGGCTTGCGGCAGCTGGCCGGCGGGTTCTTCGAGCAGATTCAGCGTGCCGCTGGCGTAGCTGGAAATCGCAGCCAGCGGCTGGTTGAGTTCGTGGCTGAGCAGCGAGGCCATTTCGCCCACGGTGGCCAGCCGCGCCGTGGCCTGCAGGCGCTCTTGCGATGTGCGGTTGAGGTCTTCCACGCGGCGCTGTTCCGTCAAATCCAGAATGGCGCTCATGAAACCGGTCTGGTTGCCTTGCGCATCGATCAGCGGGGCTTCGATGATGAGCACGGGAAAGCGTGTGCCGTCGCTGCGCTGAAACACCGACTCATAACCTTCGCGCGGCAAGATCTTGCCGGCCAGGCGCACGGCCTGACGCTGCTGGTATTCGTCGGCCAGCTCGGGCGGCCACCAGGGTGCGGGCGGGCCGGTGCCAATGAGTTGCTCCGCCGGCAGGCCCACCATCTGGCAGAACGCAGGGTTCACATAGGTGATGCGGCCGTCCATGCCGCGCGCGCGCAGGCCCGTCACCAGCGAATCTTCCATGGCCTTGCGAAACGCCAGCGCATCGGCCACGTCGAGCTCGGCGCGCTGGCGCAGGCGGATGTCGCGCCCCAGCAGGAACAGCACCGCCAGCAGCGCGAGCGAGAGCGCGCCCACCACGGCGGTGAGCACGTTGGGGAACAGGCCGCCGGCCTGGCGTGGCGCCTGCAGTTGCAGGATCAGCGTGTGCCCGGGCATGTCGAGCACGGTGCGGGCGGTGAGCGTGCGCCGGGGGCCGGGCACCATGCTGTGCAGCGCCAGGCGCGTGCCGTCGGCTTCGTTGAAGGCCAGGCCGCGCCCGCGCAGCGAAGCCTGGTTGGTGAGCTCGGCCAGGATGCCGGGCAGCGAGTAGGTGACGACCAGGAAACCATCGGACTCGGCCGAGCGCGAAACCGGCAGGCACATCTCCATGAGTTCGAGCCCCTGGCCGCCGACCATGGGCCAGAAGTAGCTGCTGGAATAAGAAGGGCCCGAAATGCGCCGCGCGTTGTCGCAGGCCAGGCTCACTTCGGCGGGCAGACTGGCGCGGCGCAGCATGCCGTAAAGGTCGGCCAGGTAAGGGGTGTCGCGGTGGGCCAGCAGGCGCAGGTTTCTGCCGCGCCATTCAATGCGCGCCATTTCACGGTGCCGTGCGAGCAGCTCGGTGGCCGGGGCATCCCAGCTGTCCACCGTGGGCGCCACGCTGTGGAGCGATTGCAGCGTCTGCACGTTGCGCACCAGGCCGCTGCGGATGTCGCTCACCAGCGTGGCGGCTTCCTGCTCCAGCGCGGTCTGGTCGCGCCCCTCTTCGTATTCGGTGGCCAGGAACACCAGCACACCCAGCAGCACCAGCACCAGCAGCAGCAGGGCGCCCCACAGCAGCCAGCGGCGCGAACGCAAGGCCTGGCGCCAGCGCGAGGGCCGCATGATGGCCACGGTCAGAGTCGGCGGTGCTGCAGCGAAGGCAGTTGTTCGCGCACGCTGCGCAGGCGTTCGATGTCGAGGTCGGCCAGCACCACGCCCGGGCCCTCGGCGTGCATCGCCATCACTTCGCCCCAGGGGTTGATGATCATGGTGTGGCCCCAGGTTCGGCGGCCGTTCTCGTGCGTGCCACCTTGCGCGCTGGCGATCACGAAGGCCTGGTTCTCGATGGCGCGCGCGCGCAGCAGCACCTCCCAATGCGCCTGGCCGGTGGTGTGGGTGAAGGCCGATGGCACGAGCAGGATGTCGGCCGCGAGCATGCGGTAGAGCTCGCCGAAGCGCAGGTCGTAGCACACGGTCTGGCCGATGCGCCAGTCCTGCCCATTGCGGTCGCGGCATTCAAACACCGTGGGCGTGTCGCCGGCACGCAGCACAGTGGCTTCGTCGTAGTGTTCGCGGCCGTTGTCGTAGCGGAACAGGTGGATCTTGTCGTAGCGGCTGGCGCATTCGCCGCGCGGGTTGTAGGCGAGGCTGGCGTTGGCGGCGTGCGCCGGGTCTTCGGTTGCCATGGGCAGCGTGCCGCCCACCACCCACATCTTCAGATCGCGCGCGGCGTCCGAAAGGAAATCCTGCACCTTGCCCAGCCCGGGCGTTTCGGCCAGCAGCAGCTTGTCTTCGTCCTTCACGCCCATGAAGCAGAAGTACTCGGGCAGCACGGCGAGTTCGGCACCGGCGCTGGCGGCCTGGCGCAGCAGGCGCAGCGCTTCGCTGAGGTTGATGTCCAGGCTGATGCCTGAAACCATCTGGATCGACGCGACTTTCATGCGGAACCTTTCGAAGGATTGGCGAGCTTACTGCAGTGTGCCTTTGGCCGCGTCGCGCGCTGGCGCCGCGCGCTCCACCCGCTCCACCTGCGGATCGGCCCAGCCGCCGGTGATGTGGAACTGCTGCGTGGTGGCGCTCTGCAACGGCTGGCGCAACAGGAATTGCGCAAGGAACGTACCCAGGCCAATGGCGGGGTTGATGGCGGTGGCAATCAGCGAGGCGGTGCCGGCGTTGATCTCGGGCACCACCACCACCTTCAGGTCCTGCTGCTCGCGCGCGATGTCGGCGCTGCCTTCCATCAACACCGCCGCATTCACACCCTTCATCTGCAGGTTGTTGGTGAACAGCACGCCCTGCTCGATGCGGGCGTCGCCGCGCACGAAGTCGAAAGCGAAGCCTTGCGAAAACACATCGCGGAAATCGAGCGCCAGCCGGCGCGGCAGGGCCTGCAGGCTGAGCACACCCAGCAGGCGCCCGGCACCGGGCTCCACCTGCAGGAACTGGCCGCGCTCGAATTCGGCGCGCAGCTGGCCCGAAAGGCTGGGGTAGTCGATGGAGAGCGGCGAACCGAGCCAGCCAATGTTGCCTTCGATGCGGCCTTTGCCACCGCGCACGGCGCCTTCGCGGCCGAAGCGCTTGAGCAGTTCGCCGGAGTCGTCCACATCCAGCGTGAAGTTGAGCGCGGTGCGACGCTGGGTTACCGGGCCGCCCTCACCGCCCAGTGCGGCCCAGTTGCCGGTGGCGTTCAGCCGCGCCTCGGGCACGCTCAGGCGAAGCTTGTTCAGGCGCCATTCGGCGGCGCGGGCTGGCCCGCCCCGGTTGACAGCTTCGATCTCGACCCGTCCCAGAGCGCGGCCGCTCATGTTGAAGTCGTCAACCGCAATGTCCAGCGCGGGCACGCTGGTGGGCTGGGTCAGCAGCTGCTCCACTTCGGTGGCCGCAGACGGCGCCAGCGTGAGCCGCGCGAGCCGGGCATAGACGCTGCCGATCGAGCCACTGGGCAGCTGGCGCACCTCCACATAGCCGTTGAGCTCGTCGGCGTCGATGTTGGCGCGCCACTGGCTGCCTTCGCGCGAGCCGCCCACCACCACGCGGTTGAAGGTGCGCCCCTCCGCCGTGATCCGGTTGGCGCGAACGGCCATGGTTGTGGGCAGGTAGCCCAGCGTGGCGCCTGCCGCGCCGCCCGCGCCCGAGCGCGGGGCCACTGCCGGAGCGGCAGCGGCCCGCACGTCCACACCAGTGGCCGAGGTAAAGACCCGTTGCCAGGCGTCGATGTCGATGCGGTCCAGCAGCACGTTGGCGCTCACGCCCTCGTTCGGCAGCGGTGTGGCGTCGCCATCGGCGAGCCCCACCGCGATGCCGCCGCGCAGCACGCGGGGTTCGCTGGCGGTCAGGTCGCGCTCGTATTGCACGGCGAGCACGGGCGCGAGCAGCGTGCCGAGCTGGATCGCCAACTGGTCGCTGCGCGCGTTGTCGCCGGCCATGTCGAGCACCGTGTTGTCGTAGCGCAGCGGCAAGCTGGCCTCGGCCGTCTTGCCCAGCGGCGCTGGCAGGTTCAGCGCCATGCCCTGCAGGCTGCTGGCCAGCTGCACCTCGGGCTGGCCGCCTTTGAAGCCGAGCTGCAGCGTGTAGCTGGCGCTGCCGCTGGCGTTCTGGAACAGGCGCGAGACAAAGCCCAGTCCGGCGTCGCGCAGACCCTCGGCGCGTGCTTCGCCCTGGCCCCGGAACTGCACACGCTGCACGCCCTCTGCATCGGGCCGCGTGCCGCCTTCAAAGCGCACTTCGCCTCCCAGCAGCCGGGCTTGCGCCGAGCGCACCGTGAAGCCTTTTTCGCTGAACGCCAGGGTGCCGCTGGCGCGCCCGAGCAGGGGCGATTCCGGCGTCACCTGCAGGTCGTTGCCGTCGAACTGCACGCTGCCGCTGACCTCGGTGGCCCGGGCGTCGTGCAGCGGCAGCTTGAGGCCGAAGCCCAGTTGCGCGGCGCCGCCGATGCGCGCGCGCGCCAGCGCCTGGCTGGTCATGGCGTTGATCGGTGAGCGTTGCACGAAGCCCAGCAGTTCGTTCGCCGGGCCTTGCGCGCGCGCACTGGTCACCAGCACCGAATCACCCTTGAGGTTGGCAATGCCCACCTCGCCCTGGCTCAGGCGCACACCCGGCGCGCCCGCCACGCCCGCCTCGGTCACGGTCACTTTGAAGGTGTTGCGGTCGAGCACCAGGTCGCCCGCCACGTTGCGCAGGCCGGGCCAGGGGGCTTCGCCAGCCGACTGCAGGAAGGTGGGCACGTAGTCCATGTCCACGTCCTGCAGGCGGGCCGAGATGCGGAACTCGCCCTGGTCGCCCGGGTCCTCGAACGGCACTTCGGCCACTTCGCCGCGCACGCGGAAATCGACCTTGTCCGAGGCACCACCGAGCACCGCCTCGCGCACGTAGCGCCGCGCGTCGGCCGACAGGGTGAGCGGGAGGTAGCGGTGCACGCGGGTGGCCTCGGCACGGGTGAGCGTGGCGGTGAGGTCGAGCACGCCGGGGAAGCGCTTGTCCGCGCTGTCGCCGGTGCGCCAGCTCGCCTTGCCCGTGCCCTCGGCATCGGCGTTGCTCAGCTGCACGTTGTCGAGTTGCGCCTCAATGCGCTCGCCCTGCAGGCGCCAGCTCGCGTCGGCCTCCAGGCGATCCAGCGGCAGACGCGCTTCTTGGAACACATCGGGCAGTTCGAGCGCGCCATCGCGGACGCTGATGCGCGCGCGGCCGCCCTGGTCGCTGAAGTCGAAGTCCACCGTGGCGCCGCTGATGCCGGGCCGTCCGGGCAGCGGGTAGCGCCCGGAGTTCGACATGCGCCCGCTGGACTGGCCCGAAAGCGCCAGGCCCACGATGCGCCCGCTGGCCTGGTAGCTGCCGTTGGCCAGATCAAGCCCCCCTTCGGCGGCGGGCCCGGCACCGGCCCGCCCTTGCCAGCGCGCGTTCAGGCCATTGACCTGCCCGGCGGGGCGCAGTTGTTCGATCAGCCCATGGCTGGGTGCGGGCAGGGGCAGGCGGCTGGCGATGGACGCGAGCGCGGCCAGGTCGAAGCGCTGGGCATTGAGCTGCAGACTGGCGCCTCGGCCCTCGCTTGCCACGGTGTGCGCCAGGCGCAGGCTGGCGGCCGGCCAGGTCACGCCCTCGGGTGTGCGAAACGCCAGGTTCTCGGTCGACAGCTCGTAGCCATCGCTGGACCAGGTGGCGGCCAGCCGGCCCTGCAAGTCGTCGATGGCGAGCACCGGCAGCTGGGGACCCAGCTGCGCCTGCACGCCCTGCAAAGCAAGATCAGCCGTGACGCCGGCCAGCTGCCCGTCGAGCACGTCGGCCCAGGCGCGCAAAGCCCCTTGTCCCGCGCGCACTTCCACCCCCCAGTCCGACAGGTCCACATAGGCGCGCAGGCGTTCCACGTCGACATGGGTGAAGTCGGCGAACACCTCGCCGTTCCATCGGTGCCAGGGATTCTGGCGTGCGCCATCGCGGTTCAGATCGAGCAGGGGTTCGCGCAGGCGCCCGCGCAGGCTCAGGCGTTCGCCCCACGCCGGCGGCGGCGTGGCATCCACACGAAACTGGTGCGTGAGCGTGGTGTTGCGCGCCACGAGGTCCAGGTTCTCCAGCGCCAGCGCAGGCTGGTTCCGCAGGTCGTCGGTCCAGCGCAGCGTGCCACCCTGAATGACAAATTCGCTCTGGGCAAAAAACCAGTCGGCACCCCGGGTGTTGCCCTCGCCCGGACCGGCCAGGTCCAGCCCGGCGACTTCGATGCGGCCTTGCGCGGTGCGCCGCACATCGAGCACCGGGCGGTCGATCACGATCTGCTCGAAACCGCCGCGCCAGAGGGAGCGCGCCGAGAGCGCGGTGCGGATTAGCGGCAACTGCAAGGCCACGCGGCCCTGGGAGTCGATGAGCTGCACGTCGCGCAGCTCGAAAGAGGGCATCAGCGCGGGCAGCCAGGAACGCCCGTTCTCGCTGTCGCTGGCCCGTATTTCACCCACCCGAACCGGAACTCCCACCGCCGAGCTGGCCCACCTTTCCAGGTCGGGGCGCCATTCGCCGATTCGGGGCACAATCCACGCGTGCAGGCCGAACCAGGTCAGCGCAAACAGGCTCCAGCCCGCCAGAACCAGCCACAACATGAGTCGGGTTGCCAACGAAATTGTCTTGAGGGTTCGCGTGGCAGCAGCGATGGGAGCCGGTCTTTGATTCATGTCCACCGCAAATTATGACGGCCAGCCATTCCACGGGTTCCGCAGCGGGAGTTTCCGGTTTGTCATCAAATGTGAACGCCTGCCCGCCGCTGACGCCGGCCGATCGCCAGGCCGATCGCTCGCGCTTCGTCCAGCGCATCCGGCGCCGCTACCCCGATGAACTGAGTTGCCTGCCCCCGGGCGCACCGGTGCACGCCACCATGCAGGTCTGCCTGACGACCCTGCTCGCGCGTGGCCTGCCCATGCCGGCGGCTTTGCGGGTGCTGCGCCAGCTGGTGCTGGAGCGCCTGGTGGTGCTCGACTGCGAGCAAGGCGCGCCGCTGGAAGGGGTGACGCGCGCCGTCACCGAGCTGGCCGAGCTGGCGCTGGACGCGGCCTGCACGCTGGCCTTCGCCGACCTCGATGAGCTTCATGGCGAGCCGCAGACCACTGGCCCCGATGGCCAGCCCCGGCGCGCGCGGCTCTGGGTGATCGGCATGGGCAAGCTCGGCGCGCGCGAGCTCAACGTGTCGAGCGACATCGACCTGATCTATGTGTATGACCAGGACGGCGAAACCGCCGGCAACGCGCAGGGCCGCAACCGCATCAGCAACCACGAGTACTTCGGCAAGGCGGTCAAGCACATCTACAACACGGTGGGCGAAACCACCGAGCACGGCAACGTGTTCCGCGTCGACCTCGCGCTGCGGCCCAACGGCAACTCGGGGCCGAGCGCGGTGTCGCTCGGCGCACTGGAAGAGTATTTCCTGGTGCAGGGCCGCGAATGGGAGCGCTTCGCCTGGCTCAAGAGCCGCGTGATCGCGCCGCTGGCCTGCGTGCGCGACGGCGGTGCCCAGCAGTTGCGTGGCACCGTGCTGCCTTTCGTGTTCCGCCGCTACCTCGACTACGGCGTTTTCGAGTCGCTGCGCAACCTGCACCGCCAGATTCGCGACCACGCGGCCAAACGCGCCGCCGGCAACCCCGGCCGTTCCAACGACGTCAAGCTCTCGCGCGGCGGCATTCGCGAGATCGAGTTCACCGTGCAACTGCTGCAGGTGGTGCGCGGAGGCCAGTTCCCCGAGCTTCGCACGCGCCCCACGCTCGATGCCCTGCAGCGCCTGTGCAAAGCCGGTCTGATGCCGCAGGCCACCGCCGAAGCACTGGCGCAGGCCTATCAATTTTTGCGCCGCGTGGAGCACCGCATCCAGTACCTGGACGACCAGCAGACCCACGTGATGCCCACGCAGGACGACGATCTGGCGTGGCTGGCCGCCACGCTGGACTACCCCGATGTGTGCGCCTTCCTGCACGCGCTTGATGCCCACCGCGAGCTGGTGGCACAGGAATTCGACACGCTGCTGGGCGGCCCCACCAATGGCGGCTGCAGCGGCAAAGGCTGCAATGGCAAGAATGGCACGGGCGCCCGGAGCTCGAGCGACGACCTGCAGACGGTGCTCGCGCAATTGCCGCCCGCCTTTGCGGCCAAGGTGAGCCAGTGGTGCGATCACCCGCGCGTGCTGGCCTTGCGCGAGGACACCCGCTCGCGCCTGGTGCGGCTGGTGCAGCGCACCGGCGCCTGGCTCGACGAAGGCCGCGTGAGCGAGGAAGCCGCGCTGCGCATGGCCGACTGGATCGAACCCCTGCTGCGCCGGGAGAGTTATCTGGCGCTGCTGCAGGAGCGCCCTTCGGTGCACGAGCGCCTGCTGCACCTGCTGGGCGCGGCGAGGTGGCCAGCGCGCTACCTGCTCAAGCACCCCGGCGTGATCGATGAACTCGCCGGCCAGCAGCTGTTGACCGACCGCTTCGACGCCGCGCAGTTCGAGGCCGAGCTGGAGGCGCGCCGCGCCGCGCTGCATTCCACCGGAGAGGACGACGAGGAAGCTTTGCTCAACCTGTTGCGCCGCGCGCACCACGCCGAGGTGTTCCGCACGCTCGCTCGCGACGTGGAAAAAGTGCTCACGGTGGAACAGGTGGCCGACGACCTTTCGGCCCTGGCCGATTCCGTGCTGCGCACCACCGCCCGCTGGTGCTGGGCCCGCCTGAAGAACCGCCACCGTGCCGAGCCCAGCTTCGCCATCATTGGCTACGGCAAGCTCGGTGGAAAGGAGCTCGGCTACGGCAGTGACCTCGACATCGTTTTTGTCTACGAGGACGAGCATGAGAACGCAGCCGAAATCTACGCCGCCTTTGTGCGCAAGATGATCAACTGGCTGACCGTGAAGACCAGCGAAGGCGACCTGTTCGAGATCGACACCGCGCTGCGCCCGAACGGCAACTCGGGCCTGCTGGTGACCAGCTTCACCGCCTACGCCAACTACCAGCAGCAGCGCGGCAGCAACACCGCCTGGACCTGGGAACACCAGGCCATGACGCGCGCGCGCTTCGTGCTGGGTGGTGTTTCCCTGGCCGGCCGTTTCGATGCGATTCGCGAATCGGTCATCACCGCTCCGCGCGATGCGCCGTCGCTGGCCGACGAGATCGTGGCCATGCGCGCCAAGGTGCGCCAGGCCCACCCGGTGCGCGGCGAGCAGTTCGACGTGAAGCACAGCCCTGGCGGCATGGTGGATGTGGAGTTCGCCGTGCAGTACCTGGTGCTGCTGCATTCGCACGCGCACCCCGAGCTGCGCGCCAACACCGGCAACATCAACCTGCTGCGCCGCGCCGAGCAAGCGGGGCTGCTGGAACCGGGCATGGGCGAGGCGGCGGCGCGCGCTTACCGCGAGCTGCGCCAGATTCAACACCTGGCGCGGCTGGACGAAATGCCCACGCAGGTAGACCCGGTGCGGGTGGAGGAGGCGGCGGCTGCCGTGCGCGCGCTGTGGCAGCACGTGCTGGGCCGCAAGCTGGTGCCTGGTGCCGCGGTGGCATGAACCGGTCGCGCGCCTGGCTCCTGGTGTGCTGCATGCACGGCGTGGCCAGCATGTTGTTGTGGTGGGCCCAGTCAGACGCGGTGGAGACACTCACCTGGCGCGCCGACCACTGGGCTGACCGCCCCTGGACGCTGTGGACCAGCGCCTGGGTTCACCTCAACACCCCGCACCTCATCGGCAACCAGCTCGCCCTTGGCGCGCTCACCGCCTTCGCCTGGGTGGTGCGCCCCAGCCTTCGCTGTGCCATGGCCTGGCTCACCGCCTGGCCACTGACGCAGTTCACCTTGCTGCTGTGGCCGCAGATCGGCTACGCGGTGGGTCTTTCAGGCCTGCTGCACGCGGGGGCCATGGTGCTCGCGGTGCAGCTCATCTTCAAGCGCATCCCCATCCGCAAGGCGCGGCGCTGGGGGGTGCTGCTGGCGCTGGGCGTGCTCACCAAGACCGTGTTGGAACGCGGCTGGTGGTACCCCGTGGTCTGGGACCGGGCCAACGACATGTCGGTGGTGCAGGCCGCCCACCTCAGCGGCGTGGTGTGGGGCGTGCTGCTGGGCCTGCTGGTGGCGTGGTGGCCGGCGTGGTCGGCCGGCGAAGGATTCAGGTGGCCTGGGGCGCGGGCGTGACCACCGCCAGCGACTTGCGGAAGCGGTTGAGTTCCTGAACGGTCTTGAAGCTCTGCTCCATGAGCAGGCTCATGTTGTGCAGGATGCGCTCGACCACGCGCGTTTCCCAGACCGCATCGAAATCGATCTGCTTGTCCAGCCAGTGCTCCAGCCACTCGGGGTTGGGCAGCCGGCTCTGAATGGTGTCGTTCGGAAACAGCGTCTTGTTCACGTGCAGGTTGGTCGGGTGCAGCGCCTGCGCGGTGCGCCGCGCACTCGCCATGAGCACGCCCACCTTGGCAAAAGCCGAACGCGCCTCGTCGCCAAACTTGCCGATGGCGCGCTTCATGTAACGCAGGTAGGCGCCACCGTGGCGCGCCTCGTCCTGGCTGAGCGTGCTGTAGATCTGCTTGATCACCGGCTCGGTGTGCCATTCGCTGGCGCGGCGGTACCAGTGGTTGAGGCGGATCTCGCCACAGAAGTGAAGCATCAGGGTTTCGAGCGGCGGCGCCGGGTCGAACTCGAAACGGATGTCGTGCAGTTCCTGTTCGGTGGGCACGAGTTCGGGCCGGAAGCGGCGCAGGTATTCCATGAGCACCAGCGAGTGCTTCTGCTCTTCAAAAAACCAGATCGACATGAAGGCAGAAAAGTCGGAATCGTCGCGGTTGTCGCGCAGGAACATCTCGGTGGCCGGCAGCGCGGCCCACTCGGTGATGGCGTTCATCTTGATGGTCTGGGCCTGCTCATCGGTGAGCGCAGCGGCATCGAACTGGTCCCAGGGAATGTCCTTGTCCATGTCCCAGCGCACGGATTCAAGTTGTTTGAAGAGTTCAGGGTAGAGCATGCAGGTCTTTCGAAACTCCTCGCATTTTATGCGGTGGGGGAAAAACCTCTTAGAAATCATCGTGTTGCGCAGGGGTATGGGTGCGGGATAGCCCTTCAAAATCATTCCGGCGGTTTCGCCAGCGACCCGCTGAGCTTGAGCCAACCTTCGCTGAGCATGGCCGGGGCGTCGGGCAGCAGGGCGTCCTGGCTGGCCTTGACCACCGGGTCTTCCTGCCAGGTGGTCACGTTGATGCGGCGCACCCAGCTCCAGCCGCCAGCGATTTCCGCGGGCACGGGCATGCGCACGGCGTCGGGGTCGACCAGCACCGGGCCAACACGGAAGGTGAATGCGAGTGCTTCCAGTGCGGGCGCCACGTGCTCCCGAAGCAGCTCGATCTTCTTGCGCGGCAGGAAGCCGCAGGTGGCGTGGACCGCGCCGCGCGGGTCGAGCACCAGCGTGAGGCGGATGCGCTGGCCGGGGCGGATCTCCACCAGGGGTGAGCGGTCGATGTAGGGGTGTTCCACCGCGCGCGGATCGGTGCCGGGCGGCAGGGCCATGGAGCCGAGGTAGCCTTCGCCGGGGCCGCTGGGCCGGGCCTGTGGCGCGAGCGATTCGTGCACCGGGTGGAAGCGGCTGTAGTCGTCGTTGACGAAGTAACCCATGAGGCCGTCGTCGAGCGCGAGCACTTCGCCCAGACGCACCGGCAGCGGCGTGCGTTCGAGTTCGGCGCGCGCATCGTTGTAAAGCGCACCTTGCCAGTTGCTTGCGCGTGGGTCGGACTGCACTTCCAGCCGCAACTCCGCGCGCACCAGCGCCAGCGGGTGGCCCACCAGCAGGCTCAGGTGTTCGTTGCCGGCGCGGCCCACCGGGTCGGTGCTCCAGAGCGTGGCGTCGATCATGCGCAGCAGGGCCGAGAGCGCGGTCTCGCTCGGGGGCGCGTCGCTGGCCAGCCGCTCGCGGTCGCGCAGGCCGTGTGCGAGCAGGCCCTGCACCACGCCCGCGAGCTGCGGCTGCGCCAGCGCGGGCGGTGCACCCAGCGGGTCCTGCTGACCGGGCACGCCCTGCCATTCGAGCGTGCGGCCATCGTCGGCGGGCTGAAGCTGCCCGCGCGCCTGGCCGGCGGCGTCGAAGATTTCCACCGCCTCGTCCAGGTGATCGGGCACCAGCCAGCCGCACACCGGCGAATGCAGCCGGGTGGCTTCGCGCGCATCGTCCGCAGCGTCGAGCAGGCGGAACATGAGGCGCGCCGGCTCCTGCACGCGCGGCGGCATGGCGAGAAAGGCTGGCCCGGCGCGACTCACCAGGTCTTCCGCGCGCACCGGCGCGTTGAGCACGGAGGCCACGAGGTCGTGGAACTGCCCGAAGGCGTCGATGACGCGCGCGCGCAGCACGCGCAGGTGCCCGGCGCGCAGCAGCCACAGCGCGGTGGCATCGGGCACGGGTTGCCAGTCGTCCGGCGCGGGGGTGCCGGCCACACCAGGTACCGGCTGGCGCGCCATCAGCACGTCGTGCACGCCAGAGAGCGAAGCCCCGAGCACGTCCAGACCCGCGAAGTCGCGCATCACGCGCGCAAGGTCGGCCTCTTCGGCCGGCGTGGCTTCGTCGCGCGCGCCGCTGGCTTCGTCGTCGAGAAAGCGCTTGAGCTGCCGCTCCAGCGTGCGCGCCACCGACGGCGTGAGCAGGCTGCGCCCGCGCAGGGTGAGCGCGGGCACGCCCTCGGTGCCGGTGGGCACGCCGGTGCGCAGCGCAAAGTCGGTCTGCTGCAGCACCCAGTCGCGCTCGGCACCGGGCGATGGGTACCAGGCGACTTCCCAGGCGAGTTCGATCGGCGTCCACGGACGGCGCCAGAACTGCAGGGCCATGGGCTTGGGCAGGGTGCCTTGCAGGCCGGAGACGGCGGCCAGTGCCTGCAGGTCGATCTGCGGATCGAGCGCGGCGGCCAGCCACATGGATTGCTCCACCTGCACGCGCTTGCCGGTGGCCGCTGGCGTGAGTACGCGGGCCTTGAGCCGCTGGGCCTGAGCGCCAGCGCGCTTGATGACCACATCGCGCGCCACGGTGACCACCGTGGGGTCCAGCAACAGGGTTTCGTGCAACAGCGCGCCGCACTCCGCAGGAATCTGTCCACTTCGCAGGTCGTCGGTGCAGAGGTCGCTGCCGACCACATCGACCAGCGGGCCGTTGCGGATGCCGCCGCCGAATTCGGCCCAGGGGTTCACGCTGAGCTGGCGCACAGTCTGGCCGCTGATGCGGCAGCCGAGCACGCCATCCACCCCTCGATCTTCGCCGTGCTTGTAGGCGCGCCGCCCCTGGCTGATCAGCAGCACCGGATCGCGCGGTTCAAACCAGCGTGGCATGGCGCGGCGCACGGTCTCGCTGCGGCGAGCCTGGGCCTGCGGCGCGGCATCGGCGGCGCGCTTCGCACTGCCCGACATCGAAGACTGCAGTTCCTGCAGGGTGGCGCCGGCCTTGTAGAAACTGCGCTTCACCTTGATCTCGCGCCCTTCGTATTTGTCGCCCCGCACCACGCCGTCACCGGCCTGCGCGGTGTGGCGCGGCGCCGGCGGCGTCTCGGCGCCAGAAGCGGGTGCGAACTCGTCGCCCTGCTCGATCTGGTCGACCACAAAGCCACCGGGCATGGAAGAAAAATCTTCCGCGTGCAGGTGGTTTTCCAGCCGGGCGATGCCGCTCTGCTGCGACAGATCGGACAGCGCGCCGGTGGCAAAGGCGTCGAGCAGGCGCGCCATGGAGGCATCGCCCGACTGCCGCGCAGACAGCGCGGCCAGTGCCTGCGCCGCGGTGTGGCCCACCGCCAGACCGACCGAACCGCCGGGCGGCACACCGGCCGAGGGGTGGTCGAAGCCGCCACCGCGCCCGCCCCAGGCCACATCGAACACCGCGCCGTGGCACAGCATCTGGCGCGGCCAGTAGGGCTCGAAAAAACTCTGCCGTGCGTAGCGGGTCTTGTCGTGGGTGCGCGCGAACTGCGCAAAGCCGGTGCCGACCGACACCTTTTCGCGATCGGCGTTGCGGGCACCGATCTCGACGCCGGACTTTCCCTCTTCGCTCTCATCGGCGCTCTTCAGGATGTTTTTGCGCTGCTCGGCCATGGCCTTTCTGCGCAGCGTGCGGATCACATCGGCGTCGACCATCCAGCCCAGGCGTTCGAGCACACCCAGCCACTGCTGCTCGGTGGTCGGCGCGTGCAGCGGGTCGTCTTCCAGCCGCGCGTGCCAGCCGCACACCAGGTAGGTGAGCGGGCCGGAGGCCACGCCCTGCAGGGGATCGTGGAAGGCGAGAAAATTCTGCGTGTTGTCGTAGTAGACGGCGAAGGTGGGATCGCCCGGGCCCATGGCGGTGACTGGAGGCGCTGCACTGGCGCGGTCTTCGCGCCAGTCGGCCAGCGGCACGGCGCGGCGGCGTGCGGGGTCGAGCGCACCGGCCACCACCCAGGCGGCGGCGCGCCGGGGCGATGTCTGCGTGGCGCCGGCCTGCACCCGCACCACCAGCCAGCGGTCGGGCACGCTGGAGAAGCGCGTGCGCGTGCCATCGCGCACGTCCGGCTGCTCGGTGGCGCTCTGGGCCGATGCGGCCAGCGGCGCGTCGGGCGCAGCGTTGCTGCGTTCGCCGCGCGTCAACCCATCGGGCAGCGCCCAGTGCAGGTGAACGCCGGCAGGGCGGCCGGTGTGGGTGTCGAACGGATCGGGCCGCGCCGCACCGACCTGCAAGGGGTCCACCGCCACGGAAGCCCATTGCGCGGTGCTCGCTACCGAAGCGGAAAGCGACAGTGCCTCGACCACGATGGGCACGAGCACGCGCGCGCCTTGCCACGCGCCTTCGTCCCAGTCGAGCGCGGTGGCCGGCGCAATGCCGTGCGCCATGGCGAGGTTGCGGGCGAGGAGTTCGGTCTGGAAAAGACGTTGGGCCATGGTGTGCTCACTGCGCCAGCGGGAACAGCGCCCGCACTTCTTCCACCCTCAGCGGCTGCGCGATCACCGCCACCTGCAGCACCGTATCGATGTACTGGGAACTCGCGGTGTAAGCACCGGAACCATTGCCCTCGAAGCGCTGCTGGAACGGAAACTGGAACATCTGCAAGGCCAGCTCGCCCGAGGTGAGCGTGCCGGGGTTCGCGTCGGCATCGCCGCTGGCCACCAGTTGCTGCTGCAGCAGATCGCGCAGCGCACGAACGTGCAGCACGCGCCGGTTCGACCGGCGCACCGGCACCGCCACGGTGCGGTTGCCGGCCACGGTCTGCCCGGTGCTGGCGCCGCGCAGTTTGCGCAGCTTGAGTCGAAAGCCACTGGGCGTGTCGGCCGAGGGTTCCACCAGGCCATCGCCGTTGCGGTCCTGCAGGTCCACGCCGAACTGAATGCCTTCGCGCGGTTCTTCCACGTCCACGCGCGTGGGCACGCCCTCGAAGACGCACAGCAGCACGTCGGGCGCGAGGCGGTCCATGCGCAGCAGCGGCAGCGGCCGGCCTTCCGGTCGTGCGGTGGTGATGTCGCGGTAGGCCTTCACCTCCAGGCCCGGCCAGCCGGACACAGCGCGCGAGCGCAGCAGCAGGCCGGTGAGATCGGCCGGCTGCGGCGCCACGATGCGGGCGATGCCCGGTGTCTTGCGCAGCCGGGGGCGCAGCACTCGCTCCTCTTCATCCACCTTGGCGCGCACGCCGCTGTGGGTGGCCTGAGCCTGTGCGTACTCGCGCGTGGTGCTTTTGCCCACGCTCAGTGCCCCATCCACCAGGCGATCGGTGAAGTTGCGGTCGATGTAGAAGAAACGCACCGACTCCTGCGGCAGCAGGCGGCTGTCGGGCACGAGGTAGTTGAACGGCACGCCGTAGAGCAGGCGCAGGCGCGCCAGCCAGTCGGTCAGCGCGGCGGGCATGCGCTCGGCGCTGGCCGCCAGCGCGGGGCGTTCCTCGGTGCGCAAGGCGCCGAGGTAGAGCGGAGTGGTGAGCCAGTTGTCCATGGGTTTCCCGGTGTTCAGAGCGGGCGGCGGAAACCGCCCAGACGGCTTTCAAAGGCCTGCACCTGCGGCGCGAAATGGCGCTGCGGGTCCTGCAGCAGCACGTCCAGCCGCGCCTCCTGCGGCGCCATCTGGGCGAAGCCGATCTCGTCGAGCACGGTGCCGGCAAGCGTCAGGCCGCCGAGCAGGCTCTGCACCACCACCACGTCCAGCCCCTTGGCTTCGGCCACCTGGGTGGCGTCCAGCCCGGGCAGCCGCTCGCGCAGCGCGACCAGCCCGGTGGGATCGCGCAAGGCACCCAGCCGCCCACCCTTCATCAGGCCGTCGAACGAGCGTGCGGTGAGCCTGGTGAGGATGCGCGGCATCAGCAACATGGCGCGCGGGTTGAGCAGTTCGGGCAGCACCAGACCAGGCCTTGCCAGGCGCGCCGTGATCAGGCGGTTGAACAGCGCGGTGTCGAGCGACAGGCGGCCATCGCGCCGCCAGTGCATGAGGTCGAGCGCGAAGCGCGGGTCGCCCAGCGCCATGAGGCGGCCGATCTCGAACGCGGCCGCGTAGCCCAGGTTCTCCAGACCGGTGGCGGGGTCGAGGCGGCGCGCCTGGTCGGCGTGGTGGTACGGCCCCACGGTTTCGCGGCGCACGCCCACCGGTGTAAGCGGGCCGCGGTACCAGGCAATGGTCTGTTCGCCGTCGCGCGTGAGGTGCGGCAGCGGCACATGCCCGGTGTCGAGCGCGGCGCGCCACACCGCGGCACCCGTGCCGCCCGGCGCCTGCGCGAGCGAGGGCGGCAGGCCCAGCATGGCCACACCGCCGTTGCGCGGCAGCGCCTGCATGATGGCCTCGAAGTCGCCGCCTTCGCGGCATTCAAAACTCCATTGCGCCAGCATGAAGAGGCGCACCTTCGGCATCAGCAGCTGGATACCGATCGCGCGACCGCCCTTGTTGATGGCCGAGCCCACCACCTTGTCGGACTGCGCCACTTCGATCCACGCACTGCTCTTCGCGGACTGGCGGTTGCCCGAGACGCTGGTGGCCTTGCCCTTGACTTGCTGCTGCCGCATGGCGGTGGCGCCCGCAGCACGAGTGCGTGGCTGCTGCGCGGCCACGCCCGAAGGTGCAGCAGCCGCATCGCCGGCCCACTGGTAGGCCGAGCCGGTGCGCTCCATGTGGTCGAGCAGCAGTTGTTCGACCTGCGATGCATCGAGGCTCGGGTCGCTCGCCACCACCAGGTTTTTCCACACCTGCGCCTTGTCCGCAAAATCGGCCACCACCGGGCGGCTCAGATCGGCGGCGGTGAGTGGCGTGGTCTGCGCCTCGGTGGGCAGAAAGGCCTGCGTGCCTTCGAGCGATACCAGGCAGGCTTCGTACTTCTTGCCGGGCTCGGGCAAGCGGTTGCCCACGACCACGGCGAACCAGCCGTCGTCGTCCATGCCCATGAGCTCCTTGTCTTCCGTGTTGACCTGTCGCACGTGCGTGAGCAGGCCGATCTCGCTCTGCATCGGCGCGATGTCCTGGAACAGATCGAGCGGCATCTCCAGGCCCAGGCAGGGCTGGTTCAGCATCGCCTCGGGCACGTCGGGCAGGCTCAGCCTCGGCGAGAGCGGGCTACTGGCGCCCTGCACCACATCGCGCACGGTGCAGGGCGAAAGCGTGGTGGCCTCGCCCTTCTCGAACAGCAGCACCGCCAGCCACGGCGTGGCATCGCCCGGCGCGAGCTGGCGTTCCCACGGCAGAGTGCGACGGCGCAGCACGATCATGGGCAGGCGCGACACATAGCTGCCCACCCCGTTGGTAGGCGGGAACACCGCGTGGATCATCGACGGGTCCATCGTGAAGCGCGGTGCGTCGATCGCGAAGGGGTACACGCGCTCGGGCGGCAGCGGCTTGGAGCCGGTGTCAACGCGGGCGGCGCCGGCCTTCAGTTCGTGCGAGACGCGCAGCGAATACTCGCCCGCGCCGAGGGCAGGGCGGCAGACGGCGTGGAAGACCACTTCGCCGCGCGCGGGGTTGGGGAGGGTGGCCATGGTGGTCTCAGTGCTCCGTGAAATGCAGCCGCAAGCTGCCTGTGGCCGACAGCGGGCCGTCTTCAACCAGCGTGTCCAGCTCCGACTCGGCAAACAGCGGTACCCAGACGTCTGGCGAAGCCTGCAGCCCCATCACCCCACACACGCTCCACGCCGTGGTGAAGGCCAGCGAAATCTCGATCCACGGCGCGTCCACGTCGGTCTTCTGCACCTCGTAGACCAGCACCGTGCGGCCGCCGGCGGCAATCACCTCCGGCTCGCTGGCCAGCTCGGCATGCCGCGCCGAGAGGCCGAGCGAACTGGCGAGGTCTCCGCTGGGTTCGCCCGGCCCGTCGTCGAGCACCACCACCACGCTGCGCACGCCCACCGGCAGCAGTGTCTGCAGCCCGGTCTGGCGGCTCACCGCCTCATGCGCGCGCACCGTGCCGCGCCGCGCTGCGGCACCCGCCGTGGACGACAGGCGCAACAGCGCACCGCGCGCGAGCAAGGTGGTGTCGGTCAAGGCCACCAGCTCGCTGTGCGACTGCCAGCCCACCACCGGCACGGCGTGCGTGGCCTCGGCCAGCGTCACCGCACCCAGCGCTGGCGTGCGCCGCTTCTCGCGCACGCGGCCCAGTCCGGTCACGGCCACCACCGAGGCGCCCTGGGGCAGGGCCTGCCTGGCCCGGCCGACGGTCTCCACGTCCAGCAGCGGTTCGCCGCCCCGGTCGAGCACGGTGATGCGCGCCGCGCCCTCGCCAGTGAGGTGCAGCGTGGGCGGCTCACCTTCCACGTCGCGCGAGGGCAGCACAAAGCGCAGTGTGCTGCCGGGGTCCAGCGGGGCACCGGCTTTGGCCTTGAGGCTGCGGTGCGTGAGGTCGATGGGCTTCTCGCTGCGCAATGCTGCGCGGCCCACGGCATCGAGCCAGGCGGTTTCGCGAACGGAGGCGGTGCCCGAGCGCACCACTTTGGGCGCGGCCATGGCCAGGCCGGTGGCGCGGGGTTCGGTGGCATTGCCCTGCAGGATCACGGCGGCGCCGGCCATGGGCGGCGCCAGCAATTCGGCCATGCGGTGGGCATCGAGCCGCAGCGCTTCCTTGCGTCGGGGCGACACGGTGGTGCGGATGTTGGCCTCGGCATCCAGTGTGGGCTCCACACGCTGGCGGATCACGGCGTCGAGCACGGGCACGATGCGCTGCCGTTGCACGCCGGGGTCGGCCACCGGCGGCACAACCTTTGTGTCCACACCCGTCACGGCGTCCGCCGCCAGGCCTTCGTGCAGTGAGCGCACCAGCGGCGGCGCGCTGCGCCGTGCGCGCCGGAAGCTGCCGCGCGGCATCACGTCGCCGGATCGGTTGGAAGGTGTCACGCGCACGCCTTCGGCCGAGAGCGCCTGCAGCGTGGCGCTGCGCCGCGTTTTCCATTCGGCGCTGGCCAGCACGGTCTGCTGCGCCTGCCAGATCGCCTGGCTGCCTTGCGCGGCGTGCGCATCGAGCGCCAGCGAGGCATTGGCCCAGACGCTGACGGTGTGGCGCAGGTCGAGCTCGCGCGCGAACGGCAGCGGGTGCACCACGCCGGTGTCGAACAGTTTTTCCCACGGAATCGGGTCGGTGTGGTCGAGCAGGTTGCGGTCGATCTCGGCCACCAGCCGCATGCCGGTGTAGGCGGGAATCACACTGCGGTCCGGCTGGCCTGTATCGGTGTCCCACAGCGCGCGCGCCACGTTGCCGCTGAGCGCCTCGCACACCTGGAAGCGGTGCGTCACGTCCTGGCCCAGGTGGTTGAGCACGCGCACATGGTGCACGCTGGACACACCGGTGCGGTTCATCGGCTTGATGTCGATGGCGAGGGTGCCCCGCGCCCCGAGGTCGATGCCGCCACTGCCCGGGCGCACCTCGCTGGCGCCAATGAAGCTCTCGGTGCGGATCACGAACTCGGGCAGCACGCTCCACGGCCCGGTGGCCGGGCTGCCGCTCACCAGCCCGCGCTCGATGCCACCGGCGAACAGCTTCTCGTCTTCCGGTGGCAGCAGCGCGGTGCGGAACTGGTCCCACGACAGCACCTCCTGCGGCACCACGCGGTCGGCCCCAAAGGGGATGGTGATGCTGATGACGAACACGTCCACCGTGACCTCGCCACCGATGTCCGGGCCCCACACAATCAGCGAGGCGCCGGTCTCGATCTTCACGCGCCCGAGCCAGGTGTCGACCGACACGCCGATGGAGATGCCGATCTCCACCTCGAACCAGAACGGGCGCCACTGGATGTACATGTTGGCCCAGGCGCGGAACCAGGCGCGCACGTCGCCGCTGTCGTACACCGCCTCCAGCAGACCACCGGCCATCACCTGGCGCGGCGTGAGCGCGAAGTAGGCCTCGCCCTTGATGGAGATGCAGTTGGAGACGCGCCAGTTGAAGCCCAGGCGCGGCACCACCGGGTAGTGGTCGGGCGGTGTGTAGCGCGGGTGGTAGCCGCCAATGGTGATGACGAAGTCGCCCGCGTGTTCACCCGCGAACCAGATGAAGAAGGCGAAACCGCCGGTGAGGCGGCAGTCGCGCGAGAGCACCCAGGAGTTGTCGGTGAGGCGCGCCTCGACCGAGATCACACCTTCGATGGTGGAGAAGCGCGCCTTGAGCGCCAGCTCCACACTGACCAGCGGCACCGCCGGCGGCAGCTCGAACTTCGACATGCCGAGCAGCCCGATCTCCAGCCCCCGGTTGAGCAGCACATACAGCAGCGCCTGCGAGTTCACCAGCGCGAACGAGCTGAACTTCAGGCCGGCGGCAAACCAGTAGCTGCCGCGCTCCATCGGCACGGCCGGGCCCATGCGCTGCAGGAAATCCATCGGCGCGGCGGTCACGGCCGACGAATCGCTCATGGCCGCCACCAGCGGGAACTGCGGCAGGCCTTCGATGGCCGGCACCACCAGACCCCGGTTGTAGCCAAAACCCCCGGCCAGGCCGGTGATGAAGAAGTAGGGCGGCCCACCGATGGGAATGCCGATGACCACGAACACGAACAGCGAAGGGTCGCCGTTCACCACGCCGTACGAGCCCAGCGCCACAAAGCTCTTGCCGCCCACCTCGACCAGCAGGAAACCGTCGTAGCGCACGTCGTCGCTGTCGCCCAGGTCGGCCTGCAGCAGGCCGCCGCCGATGCGCACGCCGCCGCCGTCGTAGCTGACCGCCAGGCCACGCAGGCCGAGTTCCCATTTCGACAGGTCGCCCATGTCGGCAAACGGAATCGTGAGCGAGAGATCGTCCACGCCCACGGCGAGGCCAGCGAGCGCCACGCCACCGTCGAGCAGGATGGCGCCTTTCAGATCCGGCCCACCGATCCAGCGGATGCCGATCTGCTGGATGCTCACCGGCCCGAAGGTGCGCTGGATCGGGAACCACACCTCGTTGCGTCCGGGTGTGTCGCCGAGTTCGAGCCAGAAGTTCTCGATGTAGGCCGCGCGCACCGAGAAGCGCGGGTTCACCGGCGCGCTGTCTCCACCGCTGCCGCTCATGAGCGATTGCGCCACCGGGTTGCTGTCCGAGCTGCCGAGCGGTATGGCGATGTGTTCGAGGTCGCCGTAGACGCCGAACTTCACGCGCGGGCTGGCGTTCAGCGGCAGTTCCAGTCGCAGGTAGAGCAGCGATTCGACGCCACCGAGCTGGAAGCCGCTGAGGTCGAACAGCGGCTCGTCGGCGCGGCCGCTCACGTCGATGCCGACCCCGGCGAGCTCGATCACCGGTTCGATCTGGAAGCGCGGGTTGCCACTGCCGTTGTCTTTCAGCAGCAGCAGCGAGAGGCCAGGCAAGGTGGTGGCCGGCCCACCGGCGGCAGCGACCCAGTCGGTATCGCCACCGAGGCGCACGATGATCTCGGGGTCCTCACCCAGGCGAAGTTCGGGCAGGCACACGCGCAGGCCGTAGAGCTTCGGCGCGCTGCTGCCTTCGCGGTGCACGAACAGGCCCGATCCCACCACGCCGAAGTCCACCACGGGCTCGGTGTCGAACGCGGTGGCCAGCGTTTCGAGCGCGGCGCCGATCAGGCGTTCCACCACCGCCACCGGGCCGTTGGCGTCGGTGAGGTCGTTCACCAGTTCGTCGATCGGCACCAGGTTCCAGCCGCTCGCGCCATCGTCCACCAGCAGGCCGGCGCTTTGCAGAATGGGGCCGGCGCGCACACCGCGCCCGAGATCGCTGTTGAGCCAGCCAGTGACCTCGGCGGTGTCGAGCACGGTCTCCACCGCTACCGGCACGAGTACGCGGCGCGCCAGCGCGAGCAGTGCGTCTTCAATGGTGCCGCCGTCGTCCACGCCAAAGGCAAAGGCGGGCAGCACGTCGAGCCGGAAATCGGGCGAGCCCGGCACGTTGCCGATCGGGTAGAGCCACAGGCTCACCGCACCGGTGCCGATGGCCAGACCGATGGACGGGCGGATCGACACGCCGCCGGGCTCGATCACACCTTCGTCCACCGACGCACCGAGCGTCACCGTGACTTCGGGCGCGGGCGTGCCGGCGTCGTTCAGGCCCACCGCCAGTTCGCCCGTGAGCGTGACCGGGCCGAGGTCCACGTTGAGCTCCACGCCCAGGCCGATGCCGGCACCCGCGCGACCGAGCCCAAGCACCACGGGTGAACCCGGCGGGGCAAAGCGCAGTTCACCGCCCACCGCCGTGATGTGGGCACCGGCTGGAATGAACGCTGCGATGGCGCTCACCGAAGCCGGGGCGTTCGCGGCCGAGAAGCGGCCTCGCATCCAGAGCACCGGGTCGTCCACCAGCGTCTGCAGGCGCGCGGCGGTGTCGACCTGCAGCGCGGCGGCCGCGTTGCGCAGCTGCGTGACGAAAGCGGCCACCGACGCATCGCCCGAGGCCGAGAGCGCGCGCAGTGTGGCGTCGATCAGCGTGGGCAACAGCCGCTCGGCGAGCGCGCCCGCGGTGGACGCGTCGAAGCCGGCGAACGGCAGCAGTTGAATGGGCGCGCCTTCGGGACCCAACGCGAGCATGAAGGCGTCGTCGACCATGCCGGCTTGCACCACCAGGCTGCCCCACGGGCTGCCGGCGGGCAGCGGTGCGCCCAGACTCAGGCTGCCCCCGGCGCCAAAGCTGCCGGCCGCACTCCAGCCGAGTTCAAAGCTGCCGCCGAGCGTGACCCCGCCTTCGAGCGCGATGGGCGCGGTGGTCTCCAGCTGCAAACGCGCCTGCGGGGCCGAGACACCGCGCAGGCGCAGGTTGAGCGGCAGGTGCACGTCGCCCGCGCTGTCGGTGAGGCCGAAGGTGTTGAAGAGGTCGCGGGTGAGCGCGATCACGCGCGCCGGGTCCAGCTCCAGCCCGGTGCCGGCGGTGCGCGCGCGGAACAGCGTGGCCTCGGATTGCAGCCAGCCCAGTGGATCGGCCACCACGCGCGCCAGGTTGCGCACGCGCGCACGCTCACCGCCCACGGCGCGCGAAGCCAGCCCGAGGGCTTGCAACACACCGGCGAGTTCGGGCACGCGTGGCAGCACCACGCCATCGAGCAGCGCACTGGCCAGCGTGGTGAGCGTGAGGCGCGGCAGCAGATCGCCGAGCCGCGCGGGCAGGTCGGCGGGCAGGGGAACCAGCGGCAGCGCGGCGTAGGGGGCGGTGCGCGCGCCGTCGCTGAAGTCAACGGCCAGGCCCCACTGCGCGGTGGCCGCGCCCGCCGGCAGATCGATCGAAAGTCTGAGGCCGGTGGCCACCGCATCGGGCTGCACGCGCAGTGCGATCTGCGCGGCGCCCTGCGACAGTTCCAGCGCGAGGTCGCCGCCAAGCGTGAGCGCACCGGCGATGCGCGTGTCGAACCGCAGCGCCACTCGGCCCAGCGCCTGCACATACAGGGAGACGCCACCGCCGAGCGGCAACGCCACCTCCGACAGGCCCACGTCGTGAACGCCCAGCAGGTTGCGCAGGGCATTGAGCAAGGTCTGGCGGCGGGTGACATCGACCAGCAACGGGCGCACATTCGCCGTGAGCCAGGCCACGGGATCGCGCAGCAACGCCAGCCAGGCTGTCAGGCACGGCATGGCGCCACGCGCCGACGTTTCGAGCAAACCCACGGCCTGCAGCAGCGTGCGCAAGGCGCGCCAGACGGGCTCGTCGCTGGCCGATTCGAGCAGCAGGCGCGAGAGGTCGTTCGCCGTGAGGCCGAGCACCGTGCGCAGGTGTGCCACCAGCGTTTCGCGGCGCAACGCGTCGGGCCACACGGCGGCGAGTTCGCGCGCCAGCCAGGCCGGCGCATCGGCCAGCAGCGAAGCCCAGCCTTCGGGGTGGATGGCGTAGCCACCGCTGTCGTCGGCCGCGCCGTCCACGCGTTGCTTTAAAAGTTCGACGCTGGCGAGCAGCCGGGCGAGCGCCACCACGTTGGCGTCGCGCCCGCTGCCGCTGGTGAGTTGCGCCAGCAGCGCATCGAGTGCGGGCACCAGCAGGTCGTCGGGCACCCAGGGGCCGCCTTCCGTGAGGCGGCGCAGCGTGGCCAGCGGCGCCTGCACACCATCCACTGCCGCGTCCACCAGCCGCAACACCGGCACGATGCCGGCCTCGGTGATGTCGAAGCCCAGCTCGGCGCGGCGCACGCGCACCCGTGTGCTGGCACCGCCGACCAGCCAGCCTTCGCTGCGCCAGAGCTCGGCCTTGAGCACCAGGCGTGGCAGGCTGCGCGCGTGGGCGCCGGTGGCCACCTGCACACGCGCCAGGTCCAGCCGCGCGTGGGTGCGCAGCCGCAGCGTGCCTTCCGACGCCGGCACAGCCGGTGCGAGCGCCAGCCCGAAGCCGATGTGAGACACCGGTGCGCGCGCGGCCTGTGCGTCGCGCAACTGCTGCGCGCGCGCAGCGATGGACTCGCCGAGGTTGGCCGCCAGCGACGCCCCCGCGAGGCGCAAGCCGATCGCGTGGCCATCCACACCCGCCGGCAAGGCCAGGCCACCGACCGGCGCGAAGGCCTGCGCCGGCCAGAGCCAGGCCGCGCCATCGGGCGCGCGCTCGCGCACGAAACCCCAGAGCGCATCCAGCGCCTCGCGCAGGCTGCCCGCGAGCGGCGCGGAAGCACCCAGCCGCTGGAGCGCGCCGAGCGCTTCGGTCAACGGCGGGTTGGCCAGCCAGGGCAGCGGCGTGCCGATGTGGGGGGTGCCCACGGTGATGAGACCGCGCACCAGCGGCGCGATGCCTGCGCGCTGCAGGGCCGCTCGCGCGGCCAGCCCGCTGGCTGAGTGCGCCACCACCACGATGCGCTGGCCAGGTTGCGCCTGCGCGATGCGCTGCACGAGGCGCGCCACCTGCTCGGCCTGGCTGCTGACGCCCGCGGTCGCCTCCAGCGGCACGGCGCGTGCACCGGGTGCCAGGCCCGGTGCGTCGTTCCACACCGCGAGTTCGGCGGCGGTAAGGCGCGCCGTGCCCGCCAGGGGCGCCGTGCTCACGGCTTCGGGTGCCGTGCCGGCGATGCGGAAGCTGAACGTGGCGGTGCTGCCCCCCAGTGCACTTTGCACCGGCGCCCACGCGGCGTTGCTGGAAAACGGCGCGCCGAGCAGCAGCACCGGCGCGGTGCCGGCCGCGTCCCATGCCAGCACCTGGCGGCGAATCTCGGCCACCACCTCGGCCTCTGCCAGGGCGTGCACATGGCTGGCGGCCAGCGGTGCGGCGGGTGCGCTCCAGCCGCTGGCGGCGGGTGGCACCTGGCTGGCCGAGAGCACCAGGCCATCGCTGCCGCTCAGAAAATCTTCCAGCGCGGCGAGCCCGGTGCCCAGCGATGCGGGCAGCACACCCGAGAGGGCATCGGCGATGCCGGCGTCCAGGCGCGACAGCACGTCGAGAGCGGGCGCCAGTTGCGCCAGCGGCAGCGCACCGAGGTCTCGCAAGGCGGGTGCGAGCGTGGCGATGGCGGCCGCGAGTGCATCGCCTTCGGGCGGGCCTTCAGGGTCCAGCCACACGAGGCCTTGCACACCGCGTGCGCTGGCGGCGCGCAGGCCAATGGCATACGGTTGCTCGAAAGTGCCTGCGCCCTCAAGCGTGAAGGGAAGGTCTTCCAGACGCGGCAACGAGAGCGGCGCATCGCCATTGGCCTCGGGCGCGTCCGTGCTTTCCAGCGCAGGGTCGTGCGGGAAATCGCCCAGGCCGTTGCGCGCCTGCTCGAAGTCCAGCAGCTCGCCTTCGCGCGTTCGCGTGGGCGCCAGGCCTTGCAGCGCAAGCCCCAGCCAGCGCAGCAGCGGCAGCGCGTGGCGCGGGTTGGCAAGAATGGCCGCGACATGCGCGCGCAGCACGGGTGCGGGATTGGAGAAGAAGGCGCCCCAGTCGGCGGGCTGCAGGCGGGGAAAGTCGGCCGGCAGTGCGATGCCGGCCTCACCACCGCGCCAGGCCGGCAGCGCGATGCCAGGGTCTTCGGGCAACAGGCCGAGCAACGCCGACAGGCCAAAACCGGCCGGGCCACCGTGCTCCAGCATGAGGTGACCCAGCAGGTATTGCGCGAGCTCGGCCACCGCGTCGCGCGTGTTCGCGCCGAGCGCGCCGCCCAGGTCGGGCGCGTCCAGCGCCCAGCCGGTCATGCCGCTGTGGTCCAGCACCAGGTCGGGCAGCACCATGGCGCGACCGCCAGCGAGCCATCGCGCGCCGGGGGCGGTCAGGGCCACCCGCCACTGAGCCCCGCCCACCTGCCGCCATTCCAGCGCGGCGCCCAGGGCCTGTGCGCTGAGTTCAAGGCCACCCAGCGGCGGCGTCTGCAGCGCGCCGTGCAGGCGCAACTCGGCGCGCAACAGCGGCAACCAGGCCGCCTGTGCGGTGCCCGTGCCGGTGGGCGGCGCCAGATCCAGGTGCAGCAGTTCGGCCAGCACCGCAAACGACAGTTGCACCCCATCCACCTGCAGGCTGCGCGGCTCGAAGGCCGCCGCCAGCTTGACCTGCGGGCGGCCGGTGAGCAGGCCGGTTTCTGCGCGCAGCACCACAGCGCCCGCGTCGGTGGCGGCCAGCTCCAGCCGCCATGGATCGGCGGCGCTCCCGCTGCCCCGAAGCGGCAAGGCGCTCACGCCCTCGATGCGCAGCAGCTCGCCCAGCTCGGCCAGCAGATGGCGCCACGCGGGCACACCTGCCACCGGCGTGACCAGCGCACTCGCGTGGTAACGCCCGATGGCGCCGAGCGGGTCGCCGAGAAACTGCGCAATGAGGTCGACGCTGGTGAGCAGCGGAACGGGCCAGGCACCGGTGATGCCGGCTGGTGGCACCAGCCCGATCAGCGCCGCGATGCGCCGCCCGGCATGGGCGCCCCCATCGAGCAGGCCCAGGCCTTGTTCGATCTGCTGCTGGATCGCGTTGCCGACCACGGCGCCCAGGCCATCAATGACCGCATCGGCCGACGACAGGTCGAGCAGCGGCCAGCTGCCACGCGCGCACTCCACGCCGCGCAGCTGCAGCACGGGTGCGGGCTGACCATTGGCGTCCAGCCCGAAGCCGGCTTGCAGCGAACCGACGCGCAGGCGCGCCAGCGCGGCCAGCGGATCGCCGGCGCCGAAGGTGTGGTCCACCAGCGAACCGGTGCTGCTGGCCAGCGTAAGCCCGACCGACAGCGAGGGCAAGGCGCGCAGTGCGCCAGGGCCACCGATGGGAATGGCCACCACCTCGGCCGCGCCACCGAACACCAGCCGCAGCGGACCCGCGAGGGGAATGGGCATGGAGCCCGCGCGCAAACCGAGGTAGAGCAAACGCTGGCCACTGGCCTGCGTTTCCACCGCCGCCGTGACCAGCGCCTCGACCTCGGCCACGCGCACACCGACGCGCCAGGGATCGGGGCGCGTGCCCGCGCCCTCCACCGCAATGGGCACGGGCGCGCCGACACCGGCCACCAGCAGCTGCTGCCAGTGGCCGAGCCAGCCCACCATGGCACCCGGCGTGCCCACCAGCGCGAGGAACCAGTCGTCGAACACCGCCGTGCCGCGTGTGGGCAGATCTTCCCAGCGCAGGCGCGGGCGACCCGCCGGCGCACTGATGCCGAGCAAGGGCAGCAACTCGTCGACCACCGCCGCCGCACGGTCGGCGCCCGCGTCGCCTGCCGCGCGCAACTGCGCGGTGAACAGCGCCACGGCGGTTTCGATCCAGGCCGAGCCAGGGAGGTTGATGAGATCGGCCAGCGAGCGGTCGCGCGGCGCCGCCTCGCCCGGCAACTGCAGGCCGAGCAGCACCAGCGCCACATCGGGCGGGCGCTCGATGCCGGTGATGGAAATGCTGCCGCGCACGCCGCGAAACGCCAGGCCTGCGGTGCCGAAGCCGTTGCGCAGGGACACGTCGGCCGCCAGGCGCAGCGGCGCAGATTCGGAAGCGATCTCGACCCGCGTGCCCGGGCCGGTGCCGTCGGTGGAGAGCAGCGGCACGTGCGCCCACAGCGACACCACGAGGTCGCCTTCGGTCACGCTCCATTTCCAGCCGACGCCGACGAACAGGCGTCCTGTGGCGCTGCGCATGACGAGGAACAGGCCGGTGTCGCCATCGGGCCCCCGAATGGGAATCCAGCGGTCTTCGTCCCCGGCAGCGGGCAGGCCGAGCACCTCGCCATCGGTCTGGCCCATGAGCTGGCCCAGCAGTTCGATGACTTCTTCCTGCCGCTCGCTGAGCGCTCGCGCGAGTTCGGCGGCGGGGTCGCGCGCAAAGGCTTCGTTGAACTCGACGCTGTCGCCAGCACCCGCGCGCAGCAGGCCCGCCACCTCGCCGACCTGGCGAACGACCGGGTCGAGCGCATCGGAAGCGAAGCTGGCGGACATGGCGGGTGCGCCAGCTTCAGGCCGAGGTGTGAACGGTGTCGGTGTGCTCCACCGCGCCCGGCACATGCGTCCAGGTGATGGTGGCGAAGGTCAGCTCGACTTCCTCCATGGGTGCGAGCGTGGCCTGCGCGGGATCGAGCGTGTCGGGCAGGCGCAGCGTGCACTTGGTGATGCGCCCATCGGTGAAATCGAGCGTGAAGAAATGCTGAGCGCCGCCGGTGCCGGCGGGGTTGGGACGGAACCAGCGGAACGAGCCCGACACCACCTGGTTCTGCGACAGCGCCTGCCGCAGCAACGGCGTGGCGCGGTCCATGAGCTTGGTGAAGCGGATCGGTGCGTAGATGCGGCGCCCCGTGGGCAACAAGGTGGCGCGATCAAACGCGGTGGACACCTGCTGCTCGAGCGAGAGCACCTCGATGGTGTCGGCCCGGTCCATCGAAGTGACGCTGCTGTCGCCTTCGACGGTTTCGCCGGCGGCGGTGAGGGTGAGTGCGATGGTGTCGGCCATGGGATTGCTCCTGCGGTGGGTGACGGCGGCGGGTCAGCGGCGCACCAGTGGCACGCTGCCCAGATAGCGGCGATTGAGAATGGAAAGGTCGAGCGGTTGGTCGCCCGCGCGCACGTCGGCGTAGTAGTCGCGCAGTGCGGCGGTGGACACCGGCTCGGTGGCGATGAAGCTCAGCACCTTGCCCAGCGTGTAGACGCCAGCGACCACCAGCGGGGACTTGGCGCGCCGCCGGCCCAGCATCACCTGCCCGCAGCGCAGCAGCGCAAACCACACCAGCGACGTGACGGGTTCGGCCCAACGCGCGGCCAGCGTCGCGTCGCCGCGCGGGCGCGACTCGGCCACGGCGGTGAGGCTGGCTTCGTTGGGCGAACCGCCGATCTTGTAGGTCAGCAGCAGTTGTGCGTCACCGGTCTGGTCGGTGAAGACCGAGAGCTCGACGAACACGAAACCGGGCGCGTAGCGCACGCGGGTGCGGGCGGGGTTCACCAGCAACTCGCTTTCGGCATCGCGCCACACCACCGGCTGTTTGAGATCGGCTCCACCGAACTGGCTGGCCAGCAGGCCAGACGCGTCGGCCAGCGGCAGATCCATCACGAACAGCTGGGTCTTGGCCAGCGCGCGAAGTTTGCGGGTTTCGGGTGAGACAGGCATCAGCCGCTCCACGCAAAGGGCCGGTGACAGCGGCGGCGGATGGGCGACATGAGACCCCCCTCATGAAGCGGACCGCTCGGCGTGGCTGTTGGGCGCCACTGCCTGCGCTCCGTTTGGATGTGCCTGCTCGGGCACATGCCGTTTTTTGATCAGGCGCAGTATTGATCTCGCCGCCTTCCACAGGCAAGCGGGACATTGTGAGTTTTTGAAACGCCGGCGCTGCACGCGCCTGGCAGCCAGCCGGTCAGCGGGCCTCTTGCACGAGCACGCGCCAGAGGGCCACGGCAGTGGGAATGTCCTGCAACCGGGCCAGGTGCTGGAAGCCGGCCATCGAACGCGCCGGGCCGCGCGTCACGCTGCTGAGGGCCGGGCAACGGCCGCCAGTCCAGATCTTCACCTCCGGCAGCAGCCGGCTGCGCAACTGCTCCAGTGCGCCCAGCACATCGCGCGGGTTCTGTGCCGCGGTGAAGCCCAGCGCGACGATGTGGGCGCCACTGACCGACACCGCGTTCACGATGTCGGACAAGGGCGTCTGCACGCCCAGCGGCACCGTCTCGCAACCCTCGAGCGCCAGGAAACACTCCGCCATCAGCAAGCCCAGGCCATGTTCCTCGCCGGGCAGGGTGGTCAGCAGCACGCGTGGTGCGGCCATGGGACGCGCCAGATTCACTTGCGAGATCGCCTGCCGCAACATCGACTGCAGGACCTCGCTGTACAGGTGCTCCTGGTGCACCGCCAGGCGACCGGCCAGCCAGGCATCCCCCACCAGCTCGTTCATGGGCGCCACGCCTTCGAGCAGGAAGCGCGCGATGCCGTGCGCCTGCAGCATCTCGTCCATTGCTTGCCGCAGCGACCTGGCGTCGTACCGGTGCAGCATCTGCAACCAGACCTCGTGTTCCTCGTGCGCGGAAGGCGCTGGTGCCGCGGCCATCGCGCGACGGGCCCGGGTCTGAATCCGGCTCGGCGCGGGCTGCGTATTGAGTTCAAGCAGCGCCTCCAGCGGCAGCGGCACCACCTGGCCCGGCCGGTGGCCCGCGTCGATGAGGCGCCGGATATGGCGCAGCCTGGCCAGCTGGGCATCGTCGTAGCGTCGTTCGCCGAGTGGGTCGCGTTGAGGATCGGGAAAGCCGTAGCGCCGCTCCCAGACGCGCAGGGTGTCCTTGGACAAACCGGTGTCGCGCTCGATGTCGGCGATGGTGTACCAGTTGACGCTGCCAGAGCTTGAGTTTGTCATGGACAAATGTTTCAATGAACCCCGTCATTATGGAGTTGCCGGCATGAGAAAAGGACCATCCCCCACCGCCAGCGCCGGCATGCGGCGCTCGCTGGTGGCGGCCTTGATCGGTTTTGCGCTGTCCGGTGGGGTGCTGGCCGCCGAGCCCGGTTGCCCGGCGCTCCTGCAGCACCGGTTCGACCGCCTCCAGGATGAGAAGCCGCAGTCGCTGTGCCAGTACCGCGGCAAGGTGGTGCTCGTGGTGAACACCGCGAGCTTCTGCGGCTTCACCAGCCAGTATGAGGGGCTCGAGGCGCTCAACGCGAAGTACCAGTCGACCGGCCTGGTCGTGCTGGGCTTTCCGTCCAACGACTTCGGGCGTCAGGAGCCCGGCAGCAATGGGGCGATCGCCGAGTTTTGCGAGAACACCTTCGGCGTGAAATTCCCGATGTTCAGCAAGACCAGCGTGACCGGCTCCGCCGCCAATCCGTTCTACCGGCAGCTCGCGCAGCGCACCGGCGAGCGGCCGCAATGGAACTTCCACAAGTACCTGATTGCCCGCGACGGCGAGGCCGTGCGCAGCTACGGCAGCCGCGTCGAACCCAAAGACCCTGCCTTGTTGAGGGACATTGAAAAGTTTCTCTCGACTAAATAGTGACTAAGCAGTCACAATAAAACCCATCAGTATTTTCTGACACCCATGAACCCATTTTTCCCTCTTTGCCCACCGAACGCGCGCCCCAAAGCGACGCGACGCTGGAACTTTTGGCGGGCCATGGGTCTCCCAGCAAACAGATACCGTTTTGCACTGCGAAGCCTGTCGAGTCGTCAAGACCCGACTGAAATCCCGAGGCGCTTCTCCTCCTCCTCCCTCCCTCCCTGGTTCGTTTCGGGGCGCTTCGCAGTCTTTTGTACAAGTGGCCACCGCTCTGCGGTCAAGGCCTGAGGTCACGATGATGTACTCGGACCTCCAGCAGCCCCCCATGGCAGGGCATCCCCCGCGCCCGATCCGGGTGGCCATCGTCGGCTCCGGCATTGCCGGCCTCGCCGCCGCCCACACCCTGCATGGCCTCGCCGACCTCACGCTGTACGAGGCGGGCGAGTACTTCGGCGGCCACACGCACACCGTGGACGTGACGTTGCCCGACGGTCAGGGCACGCCCACCACGTTCGGTGTCGACACAGGTTTTCTGGTGCTCAACGAGCGCACCTACCCGAACCTGCTCGCGCTGTTCTCTTCGCTCGATGTGCCGATCGCGAAGTCGGACATGTCGTTCTCGGTGCAGGCCGACGGCGCTGGCCCCGGCGGGGGCACGCTGGAATGGAGTGGCAGCGACCTGTCTTCAGTGTTCGCGCAGCGGCGCAACCTGGCCAATCCGCGCTTCCTGCGCATGCTGGCCGATATCGTGCGCTTCAACCGGATCACCTCGCGCCTGGCCGCCAAGGGCGAGGATCTGGGCGAGCACAGCGCCCTGCTGCAGCCGCTGGGTGATTTCCTGCGCTCCCACCGTTTTTCGGACGAGTTCCGCGACTGGTATTTCCTGCCCATGATGGGCTGCATCTGGAGTTGCCCGACCGACCAGATGCTGGCGTTCCCGGTGGCCACCATGGTTCGCTTCTGCCACAACCACGGTCTGATCCAGATCACCAACCGACCGCAGTGGTACACGGTGGAAGGCGGTGCGCGGCAGTATGTCCAGAAGATCGTGGACCGCATCGCCGACCGCCGACTGGCCACGCCGGTGCGCCAGGTGCTGCGCGACCCGGAGGGTGTGCGCATCGTGACCGACGGCCAGGTGGAGCGGTTTGACGCGGTGGTGATGGCCTGCCACAGCGACCAGTCTCTGCGCTTGCTGGGCAACGGCGCGAGCCAGAACGAACGCGAGGTACTGGCCGCCATTCGCTACCAGCCCAACCGCGCCGTGCTGCACACCGACGCCTCCGTGCTGCCGGCCAACCCGCGCGCCTGGGCGGCCTGGAACTACCAGCGCGCGCCCCAGGCCAGCGTGGAATCGGCGCAGGTCTGCCTGCATTACCTCATCAACCGCCTGCAGCCGCTGCCCGTGACGCAACCCGTGGTGGTGTCGCTCAACCCGCAGCGCGAGATCGCGCCGACGCAGGTGCTCGGCGAGTACGAATACGACCACCCGGTGTTCGACCTCGCGGCGATCCGTGCGCAGGCGCGGGTGCCCGACATGCAGGGCCAGCGCCACACGTGGTTCGCGGGCGCCTGGACCGGCTACGGTTTTCACGAGGACGGGCTCAAATCGGGCCTGCGCGCGGCGCGCAGCATCATAGACACGCACGGCCTGGTGCCGATCGAACAGGCCGCGCAGGCGAGACGCCACGCGCTGCCCGGGGTGTTTGCATGAGCGCCGCAAAGGCGGTGGCGCAGATCGGTTTTGGTCAGGTGCGCCACACGCGCCACCGCCCGCGCCGCCACGCGTTCGCCTACGCCACGTACTTCCTCATGCTGCCAATGCGCAGCCTGCGCGCCGAAGGCAACGGAGACCTCGCGCGCAACCGCCGCGCGGCGCTGAGTTTTCACGACGCGGACCATGGCGACGGCCGCGCCGACAGCCTGGCCTGGCTCGACGACGTGCTGCGCGCGCACCGCATCGACGACGCGGTGGGTGAGGTGTGGCTTCACACCTACCCACGCGTGCTGGGCTACGCCTTCCTGCCCGTGAGTTTCTGGTACTGCCACCGCGCCGATGGGACTCTGCGCGCGGTGCTGGCCGAGGTGAACAACACGTTTGGCGAGCGCCACTGCTACCTGCTGGACGCGCCGCGCTATGGCCAGCCCTGCGAGGCCGACAAGGTGTTCCACGTTTCACCGTTCTGCCCGGTTCGTGGCCGCTACCGCTTCGTCTTCATGCGCGCACAGCTCCCCCTGCCGCGCACCGTGGCGCGCGTCGACTATTTCGACGATGGCGGCGACGCGCCGCTGCTCAACACCAGCGTGAGTGGCGAGCTGCTGCCGCTGAACGCACAGACGCTGCGCCGCGCGCTCTGGTCTTACCCGGCCATGACCTTCGGGGTGATCGCGCGCATCCACTGGCAGGCGCTGCGCCTGTGGATCAAGAGCGCGCCGTTTTTCCGCCAGCCGCCCGCTCCGGGCGATTTCGTCACCGCCGCCGTCTCGCCCGCGACCCCCGTGAACGCCGAACCCCGCCACCCATGAACTCCACCACCGCTTCCCGAAACCCCGCCGGCTTCGACCTGCCCCGCAACGCGCCGGCGGCCGCGCGCACCACGCTGCAACTGCTGCAGCGGCTGGTGCACGGCAGCCTCACCCTGCAGTTGCCGGACGGCACGGTGCAGCGCTTTGGCCAGGCCGATGGGCCACACGCCAGCATGAAGCTGCACAACTGGAACGTGTGCGGCGCCGCGCTGAAATCGGGCGACATCGGCTTCGCGGAAACCTACATAGATGGCGACTGGAGCACGCCCAACCTGACCACCCTGCTGTCGCTGATGGTGGCCAACCGGCGCGAGGTGGAAGACGTGATCTACGGCTCCTGGCTGGGCCGTTTTGCGTACCGCGTGCGCCATTTGCTCAACCGCAATTCGAAGGCCAACAGCCGCAAGAACATCCACGCCCACTACGACCTGGGCAATCCGTTCTACACGCTGTGGCTGGACGAAACCATGAACTACTCGTCGGCCTGGTTCGAGGAGCCGGGCCAGAGCATGGTGGCCGCGCAGCACGCCAAGGTGCGCCGCGCACTGCGCATGGCCGGCGTGCAGCCGGGCGACCGCGTGCTGGAGATCGGTTGTGGCTGGGGCGCGCTGGCCGAGAAGGCCACCACCGAGTTCGATGCCAGCGTGGTCGGCGTGACGCTGTCCACCGAGCAGCTCGGGTTCGCGCAGGAGCGCATGCAGAAGCTTGGCCGCGCAGACCGCGCCGATCTGCGCCTGCAGGATTACCGCGACATCAACGACGCGCCTTTCGATGCCATCTGCTCGATCGAGATGGTCGAGGCGGTGGGTCGTGCGTACTGGCCCACCTACTTTCAGAGCGTGCAGCGCCTGCTCAAACCGGGTGGTCGGGCCTGCGTCCAGAGCATCGTGATCGACGACGTGCACTTTGATCGCTACATCAAGGGCACCGACTTCATACAGCAGTACATCTTCCCCGGCGGCTGCCTGCCGTGCCCGCGCGAGTTCCGCGCGCAGGCCGCACTGGCGGGCCTGGAGGTGGTGGACGAATTCGCGTTCGGCCGCGACTACGCGCGCACGCTGGCCATCTGGCGCGAAAGTTTCCTGCACGAGAAAGACCGCGTGCTGCAGCTCGGCTTCGATCAGCGCTTCCTTCGCATCTGGGAGTTCTACCTCGCCTATTGCGAGGCGGCCTTCGAGCAAGGCAGCATCGACGTGGTGCAGTACACGCTGCGCAAACCCACCTGAGCCCGACACGATGCGCTCTCATCTCGTTGCAGCCTTCGCGCTGGGCACCTGCCTTCTGGCGCTGCCCGGTGGTTTTGTGCACGCGGTGCCTGGCGAAACCACCGTGGGCGCAGCGCTCAAGGACCAGCCAAAGCTGGGCACGGCGCGCCTGCGCGTCTGGGGCTTCGAGGTCTATGACGCCAGCCTGTACGCGGCGCCAGGCTTCGACGCGCAGCGTTTCACCGAGCAACGCTTCGGCCTGGAGCTGAACTACCTGCGCAGCTTCAAGGGACCCGACATCGCCGAACGCTCGATCGAGGAAATGCGCGGGCTGGCCACCATTGATCCCGCTCAGGCCGAGCGCTGGTTGAAAGCGATGAGTGCCCTGTTCCCCGATGTGCAACGCGGCGACCGCATCACCGGTGTGCATGTGCCCGGTGCTGGCGCGCGCTTCTATCTCAATGGCCAGTGGCTCGGCGAAGTCGCGGACGAGGCCTTCTCGCGCCTGTTCTTTGGTATCTGGCTGTCGCCGAAGACCTCGCAACCGGGCATGCGACGCACGCTGATCGAGGCCTCAGGCACCGCCTCGCGGCCGGCCTCATGAGCGCGGCGCTGCAGGAGCCGGCCGCCCGCTTCATTGGCCCTGGCGCCTGGCGCCACGGCGTGCGCTACGGTCTGCTCGGCCTGCCACTGGCGTTCGTCGCGCTGCCGCTGTATGTGATCCTGCCCAACCACTACGCGCGCGAGTTCGGCGCGCCGCTGGCTTTGCTGGGCGCGGTGCTGCTGGCCGCGCGCCTGGTCGATGCCGTGCTCGACCCCTGGATCGGCCGCTGGTGCGACCGCCTCTCGGCGCGCTCGGTCGCCGTCCTGATGGTGGCCACCGGCACCGCAGCGGTCGTGCTCGCGCTGGGGCTGTGGGGCCTGCTGTTTCCGCCAGCGGCGGTGCGCTCGGCCGGCACCACGGCGCTGCTCACCTGGGCCGGCCTGTTGATGGCCGTGACCTACACCGCCTACAGCGTGGTCGCCGTCGCGCACCAGGCCTGGGGCGCTCGCCTGGGTGGCAACGAGGCCCAGCGCAGCCGCGTGGTGGCCTGGCGTGAAGGGCTTTCCCTGCTGGGCGTGCTGATCGCCGCAGTGCTGCCCGGCACGCTCGGCCTCGGCACGACAGTGGCCACCTTCGCGGTGCTGCTGGCGCTGGGCTGGTGGGCATGGAGCGGTTCGACAGCACCACGCGCCCAGGTGATCGAGGGAATCCCGCCATCGGCGGGCCCATCGCCACTGCGCCAGGGCGCCTTCCTGCGTCTGCTGGCGGTGTTCGTGCTCAACGGCACGGCCAGCGCGGTGCCCGCCACACTGGTGCTGTTCTTTGTGCAGGACCGCTTGCAGGCCTCGCCTTCGGTCGAGCCGGCGTTCCTGGCCACCTACTTTCTGTGTGCCGCGCTCTCGATTCCCCTGTGGGTGCGCGTGGTGGGCCGCCTGGGCCTTGGGCGCACCTGGCTGGTCGGCATGGCGCTGGCCGTGGCGGTGTTCGTGTGGGCCGCCACGCTGGGCACCGGCGATGTGTGGCTGTTCCTCATTGTCTGCGCACTTTCCGGCGTGGCCCTGGGCACCGACCTCACCCTGCCCAGCGCCATGCTGGCCGGCCTCATCGGTCAACTCGGCGAACGCGGTCAGCGCGAGGGCGCCTACTTCGGCTGGTGGAGCTTTGCCGCCAAGCTCAACCTGGCGCTGGCCGCCGGCCTGGCCTTGCCGCTGCTGGCGTGGTTCGGCTACGTGCCCGGCGCGCGCGACGAAGCCGCGCTGCAGACCCTCACCATCGCTTACTGCCTGCTGCCCTGCGTGCTCAAGCTGCTTGCCAGCGGCGCGCTCTATGCGCTCGTCATCCGGCCGCAGCAGCGGCTGGCCCTGGCGACGTCCCCCGTGACCACTTCCTGAAAGAAATCCATGCAAAGACGTCTGCTGCTGGCTGCCGGCATCGCCTCCGTCGCCACCCTCTCAGGCTGCGCCGGGCCACAGGTGTCGCAATACGCCAGCGAGAAGCCACTGCTCGATCTGCGCACCTACTTCAATGGCACGCTCGATGCCTACGGCGTCTTCACCGACCGCTCCGGCGCGGTGGTGAAGCGCTTCACGGTGGTGATGCGTTGCAGCTGGAACGGAGACGACGGTGTGCTCGACGAAGACTTCACCTACTCGGACGGCACCACCCAGAAGCGCATCTGGCGCATGAAACACCTGGGCAATGGGCAATTCACCGGCACCGCCGACGACGTGGTGGGTGTGGCGCGCGGCGAGCAGCGCGGCAACGCCTTTCGCTGGGGCTACACCTTGCTGCTGCCGGTCGACGGAAAGACCTACGAGGTGCAATTCGACGACTGGATGTACCTGATGAATGAACGCGTGATGCTGAACAAGGCCGAGATGAGCAAGTTCGGATTCAAGCTGGGCGAGGTCACTCTGTCCTTTGTGAAGCGCGCGCCATGAACCCACCCATCCGAGACTGGCGCGGCCTGCGCGTGTGGCTGGTCGGTGCCTCCAGCGGCATCGGCGAGGCGACCGCTTCGGCCCTGCACGCGCGCGGTGCGCAGGTGCTGGTGTCGGCGCGCCAGGCCGGCGCGCTGCAGGCCTTTGTGGCCGCGCACCCGCCGCGCGAAGGCGCGCTCGCACAAGCCTGGCCGCTGGACGTGACCGACGCCCAGGCCGTCGCGCAGACCGCGAGCGAGATCCTCGCGCAGGGCCCGCTCGACATGGTGGTGTACTGCGCCGGCCACTACCGGGAAATGCGCGCCAGCGCCATGGACATGGCCGACCTGCGGCGCCACCTCGACATCAACTACGTTGGCGCGCTGAACGTGTTGCACGCGGTGCTGCCGGCGCTGATCGCACGCGGCGAGGGCCACATCAGTCTCATCAGCAGCGTGGCAGGTTTTCGCGGGCTGCCCAAGAGCCTGGCCTACGGACCGACGAAGGCGGCACTCACGAACCTGGCGGAAACGCTCTACCTCGACCTGCACCCCGTCGGACTGGGCGTGAGCGTGGTGCACCCCGGCTTTGTGCAGACGCCCCTCACCGCGCAGAACCAGTTCACCATGCCCGCGCTCATCACACCCGAACAGGCGGCACTGGCCATGATCACGGACTGGGGACGGGGCGCGTTCGACATCCACTACCCCAAGCGCTTCACGCGCTGGATGAAGCTGCTGCGCCTGCTGCCCTACCGAGCCTATTTCCCGGCGGTTCGGCGCTTCACCGGGCTGTGAAACTCAGTTGGGCTTGCTGTCGATGAAGCTCTGGCGCTGATTGAGTTTGTCGGCCAGGCGCGCCAGGTTCGGGTACGTGGCGCGCCAGTCGATCACCGGGAAGCGGAAGTCCAGGTAACCCAGCGCGCAACCCACGGCCACATCGGACAGGCTGAAGTGAATGCCGGAGCAGAAGGGCTTTTCGCCCAGGCCCTGGCTCATGGACTTGAGGCTGGCTTCGATCTTGCCGAGCTGGCGGTCGGTCCAGGCCTGGCTTCGCTGTGCGTCGGTGCGCCCCGGCCATGTGGTCTCCAGGCGCGCGAGCACGGCGGCGTCGAGCAAGCCATCGGCCAGGGCTTCCCAGGTCTTGACCTCGGCGCGTTCGCGGCCTTGCGTGGGAATGAGCTTGCCCACGGGCGAGAGCGTGTCGAGGTATTCGACGATCACGCGCGAATCAAACACGGCTTCGCCACCTTCCATCACCAGGCAAGGCACCTTGCCCAGCGGGTTGGAGGTGCCGATCTGGGTGTCGGCCGACCACACGTCTTCCAGAATGAAGTGGTAATCCAGCTTCTTCTCGGCCATGACGACGCGCACTTTGCGCACGTAGGGGCTGGCGATGGCACCAATGAGTTTCATGAGGAGTGGGGAAGTCGGTTGGACGCGGGAAGGCAATTCTAGCCAGCCAGCGCGCGCTTCGTGCCGACAGGCTCATCGCACGGCGTGCCCTCCTACAATCGCCGGATGCGCCCGACCACCCCCTCTCCCGCCGCCTCCGCTCCGCCCGCCTCGGGCTCGCTGAGCACCATCTCCGCCCTGTCTCCACTCGACGGCCGTTATGCCGCCCGCCTGGCACCCCTGCGCCCCTTCATGAGCGAGCAGGGCTACATGCACCGCCGCGTGCAGGTCGAGATCGCCTGGTTCATCGCCTTGTCCGACGCCGGGCTGGCCGAGTTCAAACCCCTTTCTCCCGGCGCCCGCACCTACCTGCTGGGCCTGGTGAAGAACTTCAGCGAAGCCGATGGACAGGCCATCAAGGACATCGAGAAGGTCACCAACCACGACGTGAAAGCGGTGGAGTACTGGATCAAGTCGCGCTTCGAGGCGCGCCCGGAGCTGGAGAAAGCCGCCGAGTTCGTGCACTTCGCGTGCACCAGCGAAGACATCAACAACACCAGCCACGCGCTGCAGCTCAAAGGCGGGCGCGACGCGGTGCTGCTGCCGGCGCTGGATGCGGTGATCGCCAAGCTGCGCGAGATGGCGCACACCCATGCGGCCGTGCCCATGCTCAGCCGCACGCACGGCCAGACCGCCAGCCCCACCACAGTGGGCAAGGAGATCGCCAACGTGGTGGTGCGCCTGGTGGCTGCGCGCGAGAAGATCACCAGCGTGAAGCTGATGGGCAAGATGAACGGCGCCGTGGGCAACTACAACGCCCACCTGAGCGCCTGGCCGGATTTCGACTGGGAGGCGTTCAGCCGCAACGTGATCGAGTCACCCGAGCCGCTGGGCCTCGGGCTGACTTTCCAGCCCTACAGCATCCAGATCGAGCCGCACGACTACATGGCCGAGCTGTTCGACGCGGTGGCGCGCACCAACACCATCCTGATCGACCTCTCGCGCGACATCTGGGGCTATGTGAGCCTGGGCTATTTCAAGCAGCGACTGAAAGCCGGCGAGATCGGCTCAAGCACGATGCCGCACAAGGTCAACCCGATCGATTTCGAGAACGCCGAAGGCAACCTGGGCCTGGCCAACGCGCTGCTGCGCCACCTGTCCGAGAAGCTGCCGGTCTCGCGCTGGCAGCGCGACCTGACCGACTCCACCGTGCTGCGCAACATGGGTGTGGCGCTGGGCTACGCGGTGCTGGCCTACCACTCGCTGGGCGTGGGTCTGGGCAAACTGGAAATCAACGAAGAGGCCATTGCCGCCGACCTCGACGCCTCGTGGGAAGTGCTGGCCGAACCGATCCAGACCGTGATGCGGCGCTACGGCGTATCCGGCGCCTACGAAAAGCTCAAGGAAGTGACACGCGGCAAGACCGTGACCGCCGAAGCCCTGCATGCGCTGATCCGTGGGCTGGAGATTCCCGAGGCGGAAAAGGACCGTCTGCTGGCCATGACGCCGGGCAGCTACGTGGGCAAGGCCACCGAACTGGCGCGCCGCGTCTAGAGGCCCGGTGCCTCAGGCAGGAGGACGCAACCGGTTGCGGATCCTGAAGAACAGACGTGCCAGCTTCGGCGGCAGCCAGTCGCGCAGGTGCTCATCCGTGCGGAATCGCCTCGCTTCGGCGTGCACCTCCGCCGAATCGTTGGGCCGCGCGTAGTACATGGTGCTGTGGCTCGGCACCTCTTTGTAGATGTTTCGCGAACTGGTGTAGTAGTAGAGCGCAATCGAACGCCGTTTGATGTGGTCCGGCGTCTTCAGGGGATCGGGATGACCGTGGTAGCTGTCTGCGTCGGTGCTGAACACCACGCAACGGTTCAGAAGCGGGAACACCCTGGAGTGGCACGTCGTCATCTTGCGGTCCCACAGCTCCAGCGCCCCGCCCCACTCTTCGTTCCAGTCCGGGTTCAGGTAGATCAGGAGATTGAGGCGCCGCTCCAGGTGCAGGGTCTCGTTGATGCGGAAGTCGGCGTGAACACCGAGCAGTCCCCCGGTGCTGATTTCGTGGAACCCGCCGCCCTCGAAATACGGATCGGGAATCAGGCCTTCAATACCGGTGAGGCCCTGCAGGAATTGCAGCACGGGCTTGGAGTTCAGAAACGCGAACAGTGCCTGCGCGTCCTTGCTGCAGTCGTACGGCAGGATTTGCCGCTTGTGGTGTCCGCCGTAGTTGATGTCGAACACCCGATCCGACTTCAAGGGTTCAGCCGGAAAGTTGTCGAGCGCCTGCTGCAGCACTGGCTGCGGAAGAATGCCGTCCAGCACGATGTGAGGAAAGGGTTCGGCCGACCGGTATTCCTGCGCCAGCATCTCGCCCGTGGCGCGGGCCTCGACGGGATCCATGCTCAAAGCGCCGTCCTGGCTGACCGGCAAGGTGAGTTCGAAGAGGTTCATGGAGCAACATTCCCTTACAAGAGGGTCGGATGATATCGAACCCAACGCGCAGGCACCCCCTGCCTGCTGAGGCTTTCTGTGCAATGTGATACGAAAGTGGCCAGTGAGTCGGTCGGCATGCCCTGTCAGCCGCGCGCCCGATCCGCACCAACCGGCTCAACCGCCCGGGGTTTCCAGCGCTCGCTCGGCGTAACGGTTGAAGCGCCACGCATCGTCTTCGATCGTGATGCGGCGCCAGCTTCCCCGCTTCTCGGCCGGCGTCATTTCGGTCCAGCGCTGCACCTCGTCGAACGTTCGGCCACATCCCTTGCAGACCGCGTCGCCCTGGCTGGTGGAGCAGATGGCGATGCAGGGCGTGTCGGGGGTGGTTTCATACCAGGCCAGCCAGGCCGCGCGGGCTGCAGCAGGCAAGGTGGCTTCGTCGGCCTCGGTCTCGTGGAAATACACCAGAAGGGCATACACCTCGGCCAGCGCACGCAGCTCCTTGCACAAAGACACGCCATCCGGCGAGGGTGAGCGCTCACGCCAGTGGTTGATGGCGGCTTCAATGTCGGTGATGTGGATGCCGGGCATGGGGTGTGGATCATAGCCAGTCGCGCTCCGGGCCTGTGGGAACTGCTTACCCAAAGCCCCGGCCTTCGGCAGGCGTGGGCCGCTACAATCGCGGGTCTCGAAGGGGAGTAGCTCTCCGTTGCGGATCAGAAGGGCCTTTTGGCCCCACCCGATCCGGACCATCGGGTTGTCGTCAACACGAAGCGCTTGCTTCCGGCGGCCCGGGCCAGGCGAACTCCAACGCCAGGCGAGCAAGACCTTTGATGGGCTCCCCACGGCCGATCAAGGCATGTCCGTCCCCCTTCGCCAGCGCTGCAGCGCTGTCGCGGGTGGGTGGTGCAGTGCCTTGCGGTTACCGCTTGCAACAACGAGGAATTTATGGATTTCCTGACATCGCCCGCGTTCTGGGTCGCGCTCGGACAGATCATCATCATCGACATCCTGCTCGGCGGCGACAACGCGGTGGTGATCGCGCTGGCCTGCCGCAAGCTGCCGCCGGCTCAGCGCACCAAAGGCATCATTTACGGCACTGCGGGTGCCATCGTGCTGCGGGTGATCCTGATTGCCTTCGCCATGACGCTGTTGACCGTGCCCTTCATCAAGCTGGTCGGCGCCATCCTGCTGGTGTGGATCGGTGTGAAGTTGCTGGCCCCCGATGAAGATGGACACGCGAATGTACAAGGCAGCGACAAGCTGCTGGCCGCCATCAAGACCATCATCGTGGCCGACCTCGTGATGAGCGTGGACAACGTGATCGCCATCGCGGGCGCTGCTCAGAATGCCGGCGAGCACTCGTTCCTGCTGGTGGTGCTGGGCCTGCTGATCTCCATCCCGATCATCGTCTGGGGCAGCACCATCGTCATCAAGCTCATGGCGCGCTTCCCCATGATCATCACGCTGGGCGGCATGCTGCTGGGCTGGATCGCCGGCGGCATGCTGGTCACCGACCCGGCGTTCGTGAACCCCGACAAGTGGCTCTGGATGCCCAAACTGGGCACCCTCGACGAGAAGGGCATGGCCGATATTTCTGCCACGCTGTACTGGACCGCGCACGTCGTTGGCGCGCTGCTGGTGCTGGCTCTGGGCAAGTGGGTCGCCTCGCGCCGCCCGCCGGTCACCCACGAAGTCTGAAGTCGAGCACGGCATGAAACTGATCCTGACCTGGCTGCTCGCCGCCTGTGCCTTGCTGGTGGTGGCCTACCTCTACCCGGGGGTGCAGGTGCAGAGCTTCACCTCGGCCCTGATCGCGGCGGCGGTCATTGGCCTGTTCAACGCCGTGCTGCGTCCCATCCTGGTGATCCTCACCTTGCCGGTGACGCTCATCACGCTGGGCCTGTTCCTGTTCGTGATCAACGCTTTGCTGTTCTGGGCCGCGGCGAGCGTGCTGGACGGCTTCCAGGTCAGTGGCTTTGTGGCCGCGCTGCTGGGCTCGCTGATCTACTCGGTGCTCATGCTCGTGGTGAACACCGCCCTGCGTTCAGTCCTCGCGCGTTGATTCGCGCAACAACACTTCCACTTCACGCCGCCGCGCGTCCACGATCGCCAGCTCCATGCCGTCGGTGCGCTGCGCGGCGGGCAGTCCCTGCGCGGCCCTGAGGCGTTCGGCCGCGCCGCTGTAGTCGAGCTGCGCCGCATGCGCCTCGGCATCGGCGCGGATGGCGCGCAGCGTCTGCCCCTGCGCCGCGTGCGCACGGGACAAGGTCTGCCACGCCATCGCGTCGCGCGGATGCAATGCCACCCAGGCCTGCAGACGCGCCACGGCACGCTCGGGCTGCCCGGTGGCAATGGCGGCCTGCGCGCCGTAGATGGCGCTCGCGCGTGTGGTGCCGGCCAGCGCCTGATCGCGCAACTCGGCCAGCAGGCTGGCCTGATCCGCTGCGGGGGACGCGCCCGCAGCGGAACCCGGTTTCGGCGCCAGCAACAGCTCCAGCAACAGCGCGTCCACCGTGGGGCGCGCCTCCGCGGGCACGGACGTGCGCAGGCGCTGGGCCAGGTTGAGCGCCTGCTCGCGCTGGCCCAGTCGGTGCGCCGAGAGCGCGGCTGCGTAGCGCTCCCCGGGTGTGGCGCCAGAAGCATGGCCCTGCGTCAACCAGGCCCTCATGCGGTCGGGTCCGTTTTCTGCCAGCACCCTCGCTCGCGAGGCCATCAGGCTGTGCAACACCGTACCGGATGACAGTGCCATCGGCGCGCCGCCCGCTGCCGCTGAGCCCGGTTTTGGCAGGTCCAGCCGCAGCGCACCGCCTGCGGGGGCGCTGGCCGCAGGTGCCTGCCCGGGAGCCCCCGCAGCGGCGGGCGCCACGGGACCAGCCGGCAGGCGCGCGCGCATGTCGGCGATGCGTTCACCGGTCAAGGGGTGGCTGCGCAGGTACGGGAAAGAGCCGTCGTCGTTGTGGCGCGAGGCCTGCTGGAGGCGATCGAACATGGTGACGAATCCGTACCCATCGAAGCCGGCGCCAGTGAGCACGCCATAACCTACACGATCGGCCTCGCGCTCCATGTCGCGCGAGAAATTGAGTTGCGACTGCGCGGCTGCTGCGGTGCCGCCCGCGATGGCCGCACCGGCCGCCTGAGAGTTGGAGCCGGCGGCCAGCGCCGCCAGAATCATGGCGCCCACCATCCAGGGCGCCATGCGTTCGTCTCGCGACACCATGCGGGCGATGTGCCGCTGCGAGACATGGCTGAGCTCGTGCGCCAGCACCGAGGCCAGCTCTTCCGGCCGTTCGGTCACGGCCACCAGCCCCAGGTGCACGCCGAGGTAACCACCGGGCAATGCAAAGGCGTTCACCCGCCGATCGCGCGAGATCATCAGCTCCCAGGCAAGGCGTTCACTCAGTTCGGGTGGCACGTCGCCACGATCGCGTGCAGCACCCAGCAAGGGTTGCCAGAGCGACTGGAGATAGTCGACCAGCACCGGGTCATCGAGGTAGTCAGGGTCGCGGTAAATGCCACGCGCGATGCGGTCGCCCATGCGGCGTTCGGCCGAAAGCGTCATGCCCTGACCATCGCCCAGGCTGGGCAGGCTGCTCACCGATAGTCGGTCAGCGCCCGACTGCGCAGCGACCGGCGGCAGCGCGCTCAGAAGAAGGGACAAGGCGAGCAGGCCCGGGCCGATCGTACGGCGCTGGCGCGGCAGCGCTCGAGACTTGGGAATTGCAGGCATCCCCGTATGATGCCGCCAAGTCCGAACGGTTCTGTAAAGCACCCGAAACAAGTCCTCCATGCCCGAAACAACTCCCCCAGGACCACTGACTCACTTCGACGCGCAGGGCCAGGCCCACATGGTCGACGTGGCCGCCAAAGCCCACACGCACCGGGTGGCCGTAGCCGTTGGCCAGATCACCATGCTGCCGGCCACGCTGGCACTCATTCAGAGCGGCACGGCGAAAAAGGGCGATGTGCTCGGCATTGCGCGCATCGCCGGCATCCAGGCCGCCAAGAAGACCAGCGATCTCATTCCCTTGTGCCATCCGATCGGCCTCACGCGTGTGGCGGTGGAGTTCGAGGTCGATGCCAGCACGCACAGCGTGCACTGCCGCGCCACCACCGAATGCACCGGCCAGACCGGCGTAGAAATGGAAGCCCTCACCGCCACCAGCGTGGCCCTGCTCACCATCTACGACATGTGCAAGGCGGTGGACCGGGGGATGTTGATTTCGGGGGTGAGGTTGCTGGAGAAGCGGGGCGGGAAGAGTGGGGATTTTGTGGCGGGTTGAGCCCCCGCTGTCCGCGCCTTCAGCGGTTGGCGGCCGCCGCCTTCTGGAGTTCGATCCACTCAGCGTACTGCTTGGGCCAAGCCGCCTTGTAGCGCGCAACATGCAGTTCGACCAGATCCGATCTGCCCAACAAAGCGGCCGATTCGATCACCCGACGGATGACTCTAGAGTCGGGTGCGACGTGCAGGGAGGCCAGCGATCCCTGGAGGATGAGTTCGGCGTTCTCCGGTTTCAACTCCATCGCCACGATCTGCGCGATGAGCACATGCGATTTGAACAACACCGTGTCGCGGGCCTTGTTGAATGTGTCTTCGCGGTAGCGCTCCATCCGCATGTGATCTGGCAGGTACAACTGGCTGACTTTCACATAGTCCCAGGCCACGAAGGACAACATCGCCAGCAGCAGCCCCGAAACCATGACGCGACCGCGCACCGATGGACCCGCTTCAGCGCCAGCCGCACCCGCGCCCTGGTGCCACACTTGGTAGATCTGCCAGGCGGCGAGCAAGGCCATCAACTGGAACACACCAAACCAGAGCGGGTACTCCAGCAGGCTGTGGACGCCCAGAAGGACCAACACCCCCCAGCAAAGACGCTCCATCGGGTGGGTGGCGGCCCAGGGCTTGAGCTTGAAGAGGGCCCATGCAAACAGCAGCCCGAAGACCGCTGCCACGGGAATGCCCAGGGTGACAGCGAACTGCAATGGCAGGTTGTGCGCGTTCGAGAGCTTCTCGCAGAACCTCTGGTCCCCAAAGTCGGTGATGTAGTGCGCGTACAGCAACTCGCCCGGTCCCCACCCAGTCCACGGCTTCATGGCGATGAGATCGACCATGTTGGCCCAGAGCAGTCGGCGGCTGTGACAGCCCACGTTCTCACCGAATCGCCCCAACAGGTTGCGATCGATGACGATTCCACGGGTCACCCACGCCAGCCAGGGCAAGCTGTTGGCCGCCAGGGTGTAGACAGCCCAACCCAGCACCAGAACGAGAAGCACACGGCGCCATTGGCGGGCGTGCCAGTAGAGCAACATGCAGGAGATGGCCACCAGATGGACTATGCCGGTGCGGGAAGCGGTCGCAGCCAGCGCCACCAACAAGAGTCCCACCATCCAGACGGCATGCACGGTGGCGAGGCGGCGCTTGATCACCAGGCACCACACACACAGCAAGCCCACAGCCAGAAGCGAGGCCAGCATGTTGAGCTGGTGCACATTCGCCGTGACGTAGCCCGGGATGGTGGGGGCGACCCAGGGATAGAGACCATTTTCCAGGTCGAAGTACTGCATCAAGGCGAGGATCGAACTGCCCATTGCCGCGAGCAGCCAGCCCGAGGCGATCGCCAGTCCGGCCTGATCGCGTGTCGCAGGCAGGAAAACAATGAGCAAGGCGCCCATTGTCCACGCAAAAAGGTCGGGCCACATGGCAGATAGCGGGCCTAATAGCAGGGGCCAAAACCAGGGCAGCGAAACGAGAACAGCGCACAAAACCACCAACGCATGCGCCGATGCCTTCGATGGGGGGAATTCAAGGGTGTGTGCGGTCATTCCGGAAAGGTCTTGTGCGGTGAAGTACTTACCAGCCGTCGAGGTGGAGATACGCGAAAGGCTGACTGTCGGAGCGACGAATCAGAGCCACCCAGTCGGTGATTTCTTCGCGCACCAGCGGTAGATAGCCGACGTCTTCATCTTTCAGGCCAGCCTCGGCCAAGGCCGCCTCAAGCTCAGCCAGGTGTGTGGGGTTCTTCTGTCGCAGCAAGGCCAGCGGCTGGAGGGCTAGCTGCACTGCGGAGGCCTGCTGTTCGTATGGCCTCCAGCGTGCCGGACGGAAAGCAGGGTGCAACCCTTGGAGGGAAAGCTGCAGGCTGGACAGGTAGTCCGGATCGGTGGACCGAGACAGTTGGACGCCGAGCACGCGCGGTCCACGAAAACCGGGTGAGTCCACCCCCGAGGGGGCTTCCTGCAATCGACTCTCGTCAATGTCAAGCGCTTGAACCAGTCGAAAACGGTCGCCTTCGAAGGCCACAAAGACAGGTCGTGCCGCCGCCACCTGGTTCAGTCCATAGGCCAACGCAGTCAGTTGGGTGAAGACGATCAGCGCAAGGTCCAGGCGCCATTTGAAACGCGACTTGGCTGGATCAAACAGCACCAGCGTCAGCACGGGACCGCAGACCACGTCAACAGCCATCAGGATGAGAAACAGCGTGCGGCCACCGGTGAGCTCGTGAAACGGGGTTGGATACCACACCCCGAAGACCAGCCAGGCCACAGATGCAGCGACCAGCATGCTCAACGCAAGGTGAGCCAGCGCCGCACGCGCGGCCGACCGTATGCGAGCCGTCCAAGCCATCTTCAGAACCTCTCCAAAAAAAAGAGCGCCGAAGCGCTCTTTTTAAGCTGCGCAAGAGTTTACTTGCACTCAGAAGGAGCAAAGCGCGCAGGCAGATCGCCAGCGGTTGCACCCGTGAAGCTACCAGCCACCGCGCCGGCTGCCATGCAGCGCCAAGCCACCGACTGCGCGGGGGGCGTAAACGTGGCGGTGCCAGTGGGCAGGGCGCTACCAGCAGGCGCGTGGGGCGTAATGCGCAGGGTACCGTTGCCTGCCGCTGCCGTCGTGTCAACAACGATCACACCGGTGTCAGCCTCAATCACGACACTGTCCACGTTACGAGTGCCTGCGGGCGGGGTGTAGCCTGTCGCATAGCCAGAAGCAGAGCCTTGCGGATTGCCCGAAGACAACACGTCCTGCACGTTGACCTTCGCAGCCGAAGCAGCGACCAGACCTTCCGACACGCGGGCGCGGACGGTGTAGTCCTGATAGGCGGGCAGCGCAACGGCGGCCAGGATACCGATGATGGCCACCACGATCATCAGTTCGATCAGGGTGAAACCTTTTTGCAGGGAACGCTTCATGGGGAACTCCTTGGAGACAGGGGGTTGGGTTGGGAACGCCTTCTTATCAGCAGACGCCGTGCCAACTTGAACTGCGGGGTGTTCTGCGGTCTATTTCACGCTTTGAACGGCGCATGTGACCATTTGTGGTCACTCACCCCGCCGGGAGCCGACATTTTTTGTCACCCTCCACCCTCTGGACAGGTTTTGTCACAGGTCGAAGGTCTGGCCGGCGCTGAGCCAGCGGATGTCGTGGCGCGATTGTTCGTCGGGACGAGGTGCTTCGTCGAAGCGGCGAATCTCTTCCATGATCAGCCCGGTTTCGGCGGGCTTGGTGTGGGTGATGTAGATGGGGTAGCGCCGGTCGGGGCCGATCTGTTCCAGTTCATCGGCCAGCATCTGGGGGGCCAGGTGCAGGCTGCGCAAGGCCAGCGCCTGCTCGCGGTCGCTGAACGCGGTCTCGATCACCAGCAGCGCAACCGTCATCTGGTTCACGCGCTCCCAGAAAGCCGGATTGCGCCCGGTGTCACCGCTGAAAACCCAGTGACCCGATTCGGTGGCGGCGGCAAAACCCACCGCGGGCACGGTGTGCACGGCCGGCAGCACTTCCACCGATTTGCCACCGACTTGCAATACCTCGCCCACAGCAATCGGCACGAAGCGCATGAGCGGCGCCTCGGTGCTGGGAATGGCGGAGAAGTCGGGCCAGATCAGGTTGTTGAAAATGTGCACCTTGAGCGCGGCAATCGTGCCGGGCAGGGCGTGCACCTTCAAGGGCCCCGCGCCACCGGCCAGCCGGCGCGCAGCGATGGCGTCGAGCATGAGAGGCAATGCCGCAATGTGATCCAGGTGCGAGTGCGTGAGCAGCACATGGTCCACCCGAGCCATCTCGTCGAGCGTCAGGTCGCCCACGCCAGTGCCGGCGTCGATCAGGACGTTGTCGTCGAGCAGGAACGAGGTGGTGCGGCAGCCTTGGGCAATGGCTCCAGAACACCCCAGAACGCGAACCCTCATCGGCAGCTTTGACTTTCGGCACCGCAGGTGGGCCGGCGCATGAGTTTTGGAAACGTGGCTGGCTTCAAGCCAACCGCCTGCCGAAGGCTACCCGTTCGCAGGCCCGCCGGTAAAGGACTTTTTGCTCACTTGGAGCCACCGTTGCAGCCAGCTACAAATGCCAGGAAAGAAGGGGAGTCAGGTCGAGAATGCCGCGGAACTGGCTCTGCCAGGCCGCAGGCATTGCCCCCTGGGGGGGTGACGCGCCGAAGGCGCGGCGCGGGGGGGAACTCAATGAACCACGAACTGCATCTGCGTACCGGCAAGTTCGAGCAAGTCGCCGTGGTGCAGATTGACGGCATCGGTGCCGATGGGGCTGCCGTTGATGGTGGGCTTGAGCGTGCCCTCGACCAGCGCCACCACATAACCATGGGGACGGCGCGTGATCGCGGCCACCGCCACGCCAGGCTTGCCGATGGTGGTGACCACCTTGACCAGCGGGACCTCACGCCCGGCCGCCGTGCCGGACATCACCTTGATGGCCGCGTTGCCGAGCGGGGCCGAGGGCGCCTCACTCGCGCCGACGACAGCGCCGGCATTGATCACCATGGTCTTCTCGTAGCTCTCGCTGGCGCCTTCGTGTGCGAACTTGATCTTGTACTTGCCGATCTCGACGGTGTCGCCGTTCTGCAACTGTTGCTTCTTGATCGCCTTGCCGTTGACGTAGGTACCGTTGGTGCTGTTGAGGTCTTCCAGGAACACGTCCGAGCCCGACATCTGCATGACGGCGTGCTCGCCACTGACCGCCAGGTTGTCGATCACGATGTCGTTGTAGGGACGGCGGCCGAGCGTGGTGCGGTCTTTCGTGAGCTGCACTTCCTTGATGACGACACCGTCGATGGAAACGATCATTTTCGGCATGGCCGACTCCTGTGGAACCTGTTGGACGAATTCTGGAATGCTGAAAAACTGGTCTTACTTTCCGAGCATGCGGGACAACAAGCCCTTGCGCACTGGCCGGGAGCGAGCATACGCCAGTATCACAGAAATGTTGTCGCGACCACCGCAGTCATTCGCACCATCCACCAGCGCGTGACCCTTTTCTTCGAGCGTGCCCGCAGTGACGAGGATGGCGGCAATGCGCTCGTCGCTCATCATGTCGCTCAGGCCGTCCGAGCAGAACAGATAGAGATCGTCTTCCTCGACGCGGTACTCGTTGACTTCCAGCAACACGGTGTCTTCGACACCCAGTGCGCGTGTCACCAGGTTCTTGTGCGTGGCGTACTGGGCCTGCTCGAGCGAGATGAGCCCGGCATCGATCTGCTCCTGCAGCAAGGAGTGATCGCGCGTGATCTGCATGAAGTTGCCTTCACGCATCCGGTAGCAGCGCGAGTCGCCCACGTGGCCGATCATGGCGCGCTCGCCATGAAAGACGCCCATGACGAGTGTGGTGCCCATGCCGGAATACTGCGGGTTCGAATTGGCCGCGTTGAAGATGGAGCGGTTGGCGTTGTCGATGCAGATTTCCATGGCCCGCTTGAGCTCGCGGCCACTGGCCTCGTGCCCCCCTTCGGACATCCAACGCCCGAGCTCGGTGCGGATGAAGGACGTGGCCATCGCGCTGGCCACTTCGCCCGCGTTGTAGCCGCCCATGCCATCGGCCAGCACGGCGATCTGGTTCTCGGGATCGAGCGACACGGAGTCCTCGTTGTTGTCCCTGATCAACCCCGGATCCGTCAGACAGAAGTACTCAAAAATCATGTTGTTGGTCTTATATACGGATATCGGGACTGTCTGTTTCCGGCCTCAAAGCCGACTGGGATGTTGCTTCAACTACCGTGGAAAATGTCACGTCTTCGTCTTCCACGCCAACTTGGGAAGACGTCGTTCCGGGACGCTCACGGACGGTCTGCAAAAACACCTCTTCATGCCCTCCTGCCAGCTTCTCCGGAAGCGCCCTCACACCCTGCAGTTCTGCGGCCAGTTCGCCACCGGTCTGGTAACGCTGGCTCGGTGATTTCGCCAAGGCCCGGCTCAGTATATCGGCCAGCTGGGGAGACAATTCAGGACGTAAATCACACACTCGGCGGGGTTCCTGATTGGCGATCTGGTACATCAGGGCGGCCATGGAATCGCCACGCAGCGGAAGCTCCCCGGTGAGCATCTGATACAGCATCACGCCCAGGGAGTACAGATCGGAACGACCATCTACATGCTGCCCGGACAACTGCTCGGGCGACATGAAACTCGGCGTGCCCAGCACCATGCCTGTTTTGGTCCGGCTCGACGTGGTGATGCGCGCGATGCCGAAGTCGGTCACCTTCACTGAGCCGGTGGCCGCGTCGTACATCACGTTGGCGGGCTTGATGTCGCGGTGCACCACTTCCTGGCTGTGCGCGTGATCCAGCGCGAGCGCCACACGTTCGCCAATCTCCAGCACCGTGTTTACCGGCAGCAACTGGCCAGGCCGGGTGTGTTCCATCAGGTCACGGCCCTGCAGGAACTCCATGGCAATGTAGGCCAGGTCCTGCTCTTCACCGGCATCGAAAATGGTGACGATGTGGGGGTGTTGCAGCCGCCCGGCGGTTTCCGCTTCGCGGAAAAAGCGTTCGCGCGCTTCGGTCAGTTCGGCTCCCTCGAACTCAGCGCTCAAGGCCAGGGTCTTGATGGCGACCGTTCGGCCGATCTTGGGATCTCGGCCCAGGTAGACGATGCCCATGGCGCCCTTGCCAAGTTCCTTTTCGATCTGGTAGCGGCCCAGCATGGGCTTTTCCACGCCATCTTTGTGGAGCAGCAGCGTGCCGCCCGGGTGCGATGAGCCAGCCCCCAGCACCACCGTTTCCGACAAGTTCCGCGCGCGCTTCAGACGCGTCTGGACATCCGTGTCGTTGCGGTCCAGCCGCGCCATGTGTTCGTACACGGACTCGGCCTTGTTGAACTGGCGCTTGCGCTCGAAATCCAGCGCCAGGTGCTTGAGGTTTTCCATCAATGCCTCGCTGTGAGGCACACGGCGCAGGCGGTCGAAAGCCATGTCGAGCTGGCCCTGACTCTGCAGGGTCAGCGCCATCTGGCGATTGGTCTCGGCCCACTCCTCGTCGGACTTGAGCTTGCCGGCTTCGGTGACCAGAAAGCGCCGTGTGGTGAGCGCAAGGTGTCCGATGAGCAGCAAGGCCGCCGGAAACACCAGCTGCAGCCAGATCGCTGAACCAGCGAGCAACTGGTACTGCACACCGAGCAGCAGCACGAACAGGGCGCCGGTCACACCCGCACCGGCGCGGGCCGAGAGGCGCGGCAGCACCGCCACGATATAGGCCGTGACCAGCAACAAAATACCCAGCACCGCCAGGCCACCCCAGGCCGGTTGCTCGATGAAATGTCCGCTGAGGATGCTCGAGGTGATGTGCGCCAGGATGGTGGCAGGCGACATGGCGGCTGAGACCGGCGTGGTGAACAGCGTGCCCACACCGGCCGCGGTGGCGCCGATGATGACGATCTTGCCGGTGTACTTTGACGCCGGGATGCGGCCTGAGCTCACGTCGTAGAACGAGTCCACGGAGAACGCCGGTCTTCCGTCGCGTTCGGGGTAGAACTGCGGCAGCAGTCGCGCCGAGGTGTCGGTGGGGATCGTGGTCGGACCCAGCTGGACTCCCCGGCCGGGCAGCGGACGGATGTCCGAAGCGCCCAGGTTCAGGCTGTGCGCGGCCGTGGCCAACCCCATTGAGGGCACGGCCACGCCATCGAACTGAACCAGCAGCGGCTCCTGGCGCACGGCCCCATCGATGTCGGGGAACTGGTTCAGGTGGGCCACCGCGTGAGCGGCTTCGCCAATGGCGGACAGCGGTTGTTGTGTGCGCTGCGCGGGCACGCCGAAGGCGGTGTCATCGGCCACGGCGCTGCGCCGGGCGAAATCGGGCAGTGGCTCGTCAGGCCGGCCCAGTGGCTGCCCGAGGCTGAACACCGAAGGCACGATCACATTGCCGGCACGAGCGATGCTGCTCACCAGGCGCGCATCGGAATCCAGTTGCTGCTCGGCTTCGCCAATGAAGCGCAGCAGCTGCTCGCGAGAGCGATCTCCCAGATCGTTCAGCAGCGGCGTGCCGATGGCCGAGCCGTCGATGTGGCCCCGCATTTCGCGCAGCAGGGTCAGCCCACGATCGGTCTGCGGCTCGAAGAAGAAAGCGGTGTGAGCCACCGTGCGCGCCTTGGCTGCGCTGAGCTGATCGATCAACTGGGCATGAACATCTCGCGGCCACGGCCAGCGACCAATGTTGGCGATGCTGTCGTCGTCGATGGCGATGACGGCGATCTGGTCACTGGGGACACGGTCCGTGTCGGTGCTGGCCAGATCGTAAAAACGCCGCTCCAGCCCGCTGAACAGGTCGGTGGTGGCGTGCAGCGCAAACACCGCCATCACGATGCACAAGCCCATCACGGCATCGGATCGCCAGATCCGGCCAAGGCCTTGTTTCGATTTCGGTTTGCTGCTGGACACGTGAGCCATTTTCCGGGTTGATTCGCCTGCTGATCGCCGCAAACTGCCCGAAGGTCAGTGATACGCGCACCAAAGGACATCCGGCCAGAGCCGGTGACCAAGGAGTTGCATTCTGTTTCAGGCGTTTGGGCACAAGCAAGGTCCTTTGTGGGATTCCCGCCGAAAACCGGCCGCAGGCGAAAAAAAAGGCAACGCAAGCGTTGCCCTTGTCACGGTGCGGGTGACTGCTTCAGAGCAGCGCCTTGAGCAGCTTGGCCAGCTCGGAGAAGTTCCGCGTGACGGTGAAGCCGGACTCTTCCATGATGGCCAGCTTGGCATCGGCCGTGTCGGCACCACCGGAAATCAGCGCGCCGGCATGGCCCATGCGCTTGCCGGGAGGCGCGGTCACGCCCGCGATGAAGCCGACCACGGGCTTCTTCATGTTGGCCTTGCACCAGCGGGCGGCATCGGCTTCGTCCGGGCCGCCAATTTCACCGATCATGATCACGGCATCGGTGTCGGGATCGTCGTTGAAGGCCTGCATCACGTCGATGTGCTTCAGGCCGTTGATGGGGTCGCCACCGATGCCGACCGCGCTGGACTGGCCCAGGCCGATTTCGGTCAGTTGCGCCACGGCTTCATAGGTCAGTGTGCCGGAGCGGCTGACCACGCCAATGCGGCCCTTGCGGTGGATGTGACCCGGCATGATGCCGATCTTGATCTCGTCGGGGGTGATCAGGCCGGGGCAGTTGGGGCCGAGCAGCAGCGTTTTCTTGCCGCCGGCCGCTTCCTTGGCCTTCATCTTGTTGCGCACCTCCAGCATGTCCCGCACCGGGATGCCTTCGGTGATGCAGATTGCCATGTCCAGGTCGGCCTCGACAGCTTCCCAGATCGCGGCGGCAGCACCCGGAGGCGGCACGTAGATCACGGACACCGTGGCACCGGTCTGGCTGGCGGCTTCCTTGACCGATGCGTAGATCGGGATGTTGAAGATCGACTCGCCGGCCTTCTTCGGGTTCACGCCGGCCACGAAGGCGTTCTTGCCGTTCGCGTAGTCCTGGCACTTTTCAGTGTGGAACTGACCGGTCTTGCCGGTGATGCCTTGCGTGATGACCTTGGTGTCTTTGTTGATGTAGATCGACATGGGGGCTCCTTACTTGACCGAGGCCACGACTTTTTGGGCCGCTTCGGCCATGGTGTCGGCGCTGATGATGGGCAGGCCGGAATCGACCAGCATCTTCTTGCCCTCGACTTCGTTCGTGCCCTTCATTCGCACCACCAGAGGCACCTGCAGGTTCACGGCCTTGCAGGCTGCGATCACGCCGGTGGCGATGGTGTCGCACTTCATGATGCCGCCGAAGATGTTGACCAGAATGGCCTTCACGTTCTTGTTCTTCAGCATGATCTTGAAAGCTTCGGTCACCTTCTCGGGGGTAGCGCCGCCGCCCACGTCGAGGAAGTTGGCCGGCTCGCCGCCAAACAGCTTGATGGTGTCCATGGTCGCCATGGCCAGACCGGCGCCATTGACCAGGCAGCCGATGTTGCCGTCCAGGCTGATGTAGGCGAGGTCGAACTTGGAAGCCTCGACTTCGGCCGGGTCTTCTTCATCCAGGTCGCGCAACGCCACGATTTCCGGGTGGCGGAACAGCGCGTTGCTGTCGAAGTTGAACTTGGAGTCCAGGGCAATGATGTTGCCCTTGCCGTCGCGGTTCAGGGGGTTGATTTCCACCAGCGCCGCGTCGGTGTCCATGTAGCACTTGTAGAGCTTCTGGCAGACGTCGATGAACTGCGCCTGCGAATCGACGGGCATGCCGATGGCGGCGGCAATCTTCTTGCCCTGGGCTTCGTTCATGCCGGTCAGCGGGTCGATGAACTCGGTGATGATCTTCTCGGGCGTGGCGTGGGCCACTTCCTCGATGTCCATGCCGCCTTCGCTGGAGGCGATGAAAGCCACCTTCTGCGTGGCGCGGTCGGTCACCACCGACAGGTAGTACTCTTTCTGGATGTCCGCGCCGTCTTCAATATAGAGGCGCCGAACTTTCTGGCCTTCCGGGCCGGTCTGGTGGGTCTTGAGCTGCATGCCCAGGATTTCGCCGGCGAGACGCTTGACGTCATCGACCGACTTGGCCACCTTCACGCCACCCCCCTTGCCACGGCCACCGGCGTGGATCTGGGCCTTGACCACCCACACCGGGCCGCCAAGTTTCTGGGCGGCTTCCACCGCCTCCTGCACCGTGAACGCTGCGATGCCGCGCGGCACCGGTACACCAAACTGGCGCAGGATGTCCTTGCCTTGGTATTCGTGGATCTTCATGAGGGGATCTCTCAGGAATGGGTCAATGGGTGTCGGCCGGCAGCGAGGCTGGCCGAGATGCGGTCGCTCAAAACAGCAACCGGGGACTGTATCATGGTGCAACGCACCAAAAGCGAGCAGCACAGCCCGCGATTTTGGGACCTCCTCCTGAATCCACACTGACAAGGCAGAGCAGCCATGGCCAAGGTTTTCATCGACGGCGAAGCAGGCACCACCGGGCTGCAGATTCGCGAACGCCTGCAGGGCATGCCCGGTGTGGAAGTGGTGAGCATTGCGCCCGAACGCCGCAAGGACCCGGCCGCGAAACGCGAGCTGATGGCGCAGGTGGACCTGGTCATCCTCTGCCTGCACGACGACGCGGCGCGCGAATCGGTCGCCATGATCGACGCCCTGCCGGGCAGGAAGCCCAAGATCATCGACGCCTCCACCGCGCACCGCACCGCGACCGGCTGGGTGTTCGGTTTCCCTGAACTCGCTGCCGGTCAGCGCGACGCCGTGGTGAAGGCCGACCGGGTGGCCAACCCGGGGTGTTACGCCACCGGCGCCATCGCCATGCTGCGGCCTCTGGTCGACGCCGGCGTGCTGCCCACTGACCACCCAGTCTGTCTGCCGGCTGTGAGCGGTTACTCCGGTGGTGGGCGCTCCATGATCGAGGCCTACGAGAAAAACGCCGCGCCGGCCTTCGAGCTGTACGCGCTGGGTCTGAAGCACAAGCACATTCCCGAGATCCTGGCCTACAGCGGATTGAAACGCAGGCCGATCTTCCTGCCCGCCGTGGGCAATTTCGCGCAAGGCATGCTGGTGCAATTGCCACTGCACCTGGACACGTTGCCCGGCTCGCCCTCCGCCACGGATCTGCAATCCGTTTATGAGGCGCACTACGCCGGCGCGGAATGGGTGAGCGTGAAGCCGGCCACGGACGACGGCAAGCTCGACGCCCTGGCACTCAACGACACCAACCAGCTGGAGATCCGCGTGTTCGGCAACGCGCAAGAGCGCCATGCCGTGGTGGTGGCCCGGCTGGACAACCTGGGCAAAGGTGCGAGCGGCGCGGCCGTGCAGAACCTGAAGTTGATGCTGGGCCTGTAAGAAGGTCGAAAAGCGCCCCCTTCGTTCGTCGTGGAACCGAGGGCGCTGCGCAAGGTTGGGCGCCACACACGCCGAACCCCGGGAGACTTCGCATGACTTCAGAACAACCGCCGGTCGAAATCGCACCGGCGAAGGCCACCCGCCGCGAATGGGTGGCACTGGCCGTGATCGCCCTGCCCTGTCTGGTCTACGCCATGGACCTCACGGTGCTCAACCTCGCCCTGCCCGCGATCAGCGCCGACCTGCGGCCCAGCGCCTCGCAACTGCTCTGGATCATCGATATCTATGGCTTCATGGTGGCGGGCCTGCTCATCAGCATGGGCACGCTGGGCGACAAGCTCGGCCGTCGCCGCCTGCTGCTGATCGGAGCGGCCGCATTTGCGGCGGCTTCGGTGGCGGCGGCGTTGTCCACGACCGCGCACGCTCTCATCGCCACGCGCGCGCTGCTGGGCATCGCGGGGGCCACGCTGGCGCCATCCACGCTCTCGCTCATTTCCAACATGTTCCGCGACGAGCGCGAGCGGCGCGTGGCCATCGGCATCTGGATCTCCAGCTACTCGGTGGGCGGCGCGATCGGCCCGCTGGTGGGCGGTGTGATCCTGCAGTATTTCGCCTGGCCCGCCATCTTCTGGGCTGCGGTGCCTGTCATGTTGCTGCTGCTGGTGCTGGGCCCATTCCTGCTGCCCGAGTACCGCGATGCCAAGGCCGGTCGGCTCGATTTCGGCAGTGTGGCCTTGTCGCTCACGGCGGTGCTCGGTGGCGTGTTTGCGCTCAAGCAGGCGGCCGAAGGCCAGCTGGGCTGGCTGACGTGGTTCGCGGCAGCCCTCGGGCTGACCGCTGGCGTTGCCTTCATGCGCAGGCAAAGACGCATCGACTACCCGTTGCTCGACCTCAAGCTCTTCGGCCAGCCGCGCTTCGCCGCCGCCATTTGCACCTACGCACTGACCTCGTTTGCGATGTTCGGCGTCTACATCTTCATTTCCCAGCACTTGCAACTGGTGCTGGGACTCTCGCCTCTGGTGGCGGGCCTGTGCACCGTGCCGTGGGCTCTGTCCTTCGTGGTGGGCTCCATGATCACGCCCGCCTTCGCGCAGCGCTTCTCCGCCCCCATGACGATGGTGACCGGGTTGGCGGTTGCTGCCTTGGGTTTTGCCGGCATGGCGCTGGTGGACGGTCCGCACGGATTGATCGCGCTGATCGTGGGCATGACGCTCATGGGCATCGGCATGGCACCGGTGTTCACCCTCGGCAACGACATCGTGATCAGCTCGGCTCCCCCCGAGCGCGCAGGTGCCGCCTCAGCGCTGTCAGAAACCAGCTCCGAGCTCTCGGGTGCGCTGGGCATCGCGGTGTTCGGCAGTCTGGCCACCAGCCTCTACCGCAACGGCATGGCAGGCCAGTTGCCCGCAGGTTTGCCTGCCGAAGCGGTGTCGGAAACCTTCACGCTGGGCGGCGCGCTCACGGTCGCCGAGAGCCTGCCCGCGCCGTTGGCCGAGGCGCTGCGGCTCGCCGCCCGCGCGGCGTTCGTCGACGGGCTGCAGGCTGCGGCCGTGCTGGGCACCGGCATCATGGTGTTCAGCGGCTGGCTGGCCTGGCGCATGCTGCGCACGCCTGCCGCGCGGGTTCAGGCGTCGTCGTCCTGAGTCGCAACACCCCGGACCACACGCCTCACCACCTCGGCACCGAAGCCCCGGCCGAGCAGGAACCGCATCTGCTTGCCGTGTTCGGCCCCGTCTCGCGGTGGTTGCCCGAACTTCTTGCGCCAGACTTCCATGGCGCGTGCCTCCTCGGAACCCTGCAGACCAGCGACCGCCTCGGCCACAGCCTGCGGGTCCAGACCCTTGGCCTGAAGCTCCTGGCGCACACGGGCCGCGCCCAGGCGGCTCGAGCGTCGATTCACCACCGATTCGATCACCCGCTGCTCGCTGATGAAGCCTCTGGCTTCGAGTTCGTCCAGCGCCTTGTTCAGTTCCCCGGGCTCGGTTTCGTGCGCGGCCAGCTTGCGCTGCAGTTCGGCCCGCGAATGCTCGCGGCCGGACAGAAGGCGCAGCGCACGGCCCTTCAGGGAAATCTGATCGAATCCCACTTTGCCTTATTCGGCCACGGGTGCGGTGTCGACATCCTTCGCCTTCGAGGCTTTCTCAGCCTTGCCCGGCTTGGCGGCGGGCGCGGGCGGCTCGTCCACCGGCAGCAGCGGCACACCCAGCTCGGTGCGCACCTTGTTCTCGATCTCCACGCGCAACTCGGGGTTCTCGCGCAGGAATTCGCGCGAGTTGTCGCGGCCCTGGCCGATCTTCTCGCCGTTGTAGGCGTACCAGGCGCCCGACTTTTCCACCACGCGGTGCAGCGCGCCCAGATCAAGAATCTCGCCCTCGCGGCTGATGCCCTCGCCAAACAGGATGTCGAACTCGGCGGTCTTGAAGGGCGGTGCGACCTTGTTCTTCACCACCTTGACCTTGGTCTCGTTGCCGATCGCCTCTTCGCCCTTCTTGATCGTGCCGGTGCGGCGGATGTCCAGCCGGACCGAGGCGTAGAACTTCAGCGCGTTGCCGCCGGTGGTGGTCTCGGGACTGCCGAACATCACGCCGATCTTCATGCGGATCTGGTTGATGAAGATGACCATGCAGTTGGTCTTCTTGATGTGCGCGGTGAGCTTGCGCAGCGCCTGGCTCATCAGGCGCGCCTGCAGGCCGGGCAGCGAATCGCCCATTTCGCCTTCGAGTTCGGCCTTGGGCGTGAGCGCCGCCACCGAGTCGACCACGATGAGGTCGACTGCACCGGAGCGCACCAGGCTGTCGACGATTTCGAGTGCCTGTTCACCGGTATCGGGCTGGGAAATGAGCAGGTCCTGCAGGTTCACGCCGAGCTTCTGCGCGTACTGGATGTCCAGCGCGTGCTCGGCGTCGACGAACGCGCACTGGCCACCGAGCTTCTGCATCTCGGAGATCACCTGCAGGGTGAGCGTGGTCTTGCCCGAGGATTCCGGACCATAGATTTCCACCACCCGGCCACGCGGCAGGCCGCCAACGCCCAGGGCAATGTCCAGCCCCAGCGAGCCGGTGGACACCACCTGGATGTCTTCGATCACCTCGCCTTCGCCGAGCCGCATGATGGTGCCCTTGCCGAACTGCTTCTCGATCTGGGCCAGCGCGACCTGCAATGCCTTGGCTTTTTCGCTGTTGAGGGGGTTGTTCTTGACGGCTGCGTCCATGGAGGGCTCCTGAGCGGGTTGTAGGGTTCGCATGGCCTGTGTGGTTGTGTACAGGCTGGATGCTTGAACAGCAGTTTACAGGTGGGTTGGCACGACTTCATCGATTATTTGGTCAGTTTGCCTTACCATCTGGCCATGCCCGAAACTGAAGCCACTCCACCCCTGCCCGACGACCGCTGGCGCGTAGGCCACCTCGGCCGCCTGCTGGGCCAGGCGATGCGACGCTTCGACGAGCGCGTGCTTCACCTGATGGCGCACGATGCCAACGTGCCCCTGGCGCTGTCCCACCTGGCAGCGCGCGCGCAGGTCGGCGCCGCCCACATCCACATCACGCGGCACCTGGGCCTGAACGGTTCGCGCCTGACCGAGCTGGCGCGGCAGGCGGGCATGAGCAAACAGGCCATGGGCGATCTGGTCACGCAATGCGAGGCCTGGGGGCTGGTGCAGCGCGAACCCGACGCGCACGACGCGCGGGCGCGCCGCATTGTGTTCACTGCCACCGGCCTGCTGTGGCTGGAGGGGTTTCGTCAGGCGGTGGCGCAGGCCGAAGCCGAGTTCCGCCACCAGGTGGGCGAGGACGTCGCCACGGTGGTGGCACTGGGACTCGAGGCATACGGGACTTGACGCAGATCACGCTTCGGCGCGCACCGGCCTCTAGAATCGGATCGCTCGCGAACAGCGGCGCGGCGCCCCCACAAGAGCGCCATCTGGAGACAACCATGCGCATCCTCATTGCTGAAGACGATCAGGTTCTGGCCGACGGACTGATGCGCAGCCTGCGCGCCGCCGGTGCCGCGGTGGACCATGTGGCCAGCGGCAACGAAGCCGACGCGGCGCTGCTCACCAACAACGAGTTCGACCTGCTGATTCTGGATCTGGGCTTGCCCAAACTGCACGGCCTGGAGGTGCTCAAGCGCCTGCGCTCGCGCGGCTCTACGTTGCCCGTGCTCATCCTCACGGCGGCCGACAGCATCGAGGAGCGCGTCAAGGGACTGGACTACGGCGCCGACGACTACATGGCCAAACCGTTTTCGCTGCAGGAGCTCGAAGCGCGTGTGCGGGCGCTGGCGCGCCGCGGCATGGGCGGCTCCACCAACACCATCCGCCACGGCCCGCTGGAGTACGACCAGGCGGGCCGCGTGGCCACCATCGACGGCAAGATGGTGGAACTCTCCGCGCGGGAGCTCGGCCTGCTGGAAGTGCTGCTGCAGCGCGCGGGCCGCCTCGTGAGCAAGGACCAGCTGGTCGAGCGCCTGTGCGAATGGGGCGAAGAGGTGAGCAACAACGCCATCGAGGTTTACATCCACCGACTGCGCAAGAAGATCGAGAAGGGGCCCATCCGCATCGCCACCGTGCGTGGCCTGGGCTACTGCCTTGAGAAAATCGCCGGCTGAGAGCCGCTCGATCAGCGAACCGCTTCCTCCGGTGGAAGGCCGGGGACCCATGTCGTTCGGCCTGTTCCAGCGCGAACAGCGCAGCCTGTTCGGCGAACTGCTCGACTGGATGCTCACGCCGCTGCTGCTGCTGTGGCCCCTGTCGCTGGCGCTCACCTGGTTCGTGGCCCAGGGCATTGCGAGCAAGCCGTTCGACCGCGCGCTCGAGTTCAATCTGCAGGTGCTCACGCGGCTGGTGGTGCTGGAGGATGAGCGCATTGTCTTCAAGCTCGATGCGCAGGCGCGCGATTTGCTGCGCGCGGACAACGGTGATCTCGTGTACTACCAGGTGCTCGACCCGCGTGGCGAACTCATCAGCGGGGAGATCGACTTTCCGTCTCCGCGCGACGAAGCCCTGCCCGAGCCCGGGCGCGTGCTGTTGCGGGACGACCTGTTGCGCGGCGACGAAGTGCGCGTGGCTTACACCTGGCTCGCGCGCAACGACAGCGAGCGGCTTGTGCTCATGCAGATGGCCGAAACCAAGGGCAAGCGCTCCACCCTGGCCACGGAAATCATCAAGGGCGTGATGGTGCCGCAGTTCGTCATCCTGCCGCTGGCGGTGCTGCTGGTGTGGCTGGCGCTGGTGCGCGGCATCCGCCCGCTCAACGACCTCGAGCAACGCATCCGCGCGCGCAAGCCCGACGACCTGAGTCCCATCGAAGACTCCTTCGTACCGCAGGAGGTGGCGCCACTGGTGTCGTCGATCAACGACCTGCTCAGTCGCCTGAAGGTCTCGCTCACGACACAGAAGCGCTTTCTGGCCGATGCGGCGCACCAGCTGAAAACGCCGCTCGCGGGTCTGCGCATGCAGGCCGAACTGGCGCAGCGCGAGATCGATCCCGTGGAAATCCGGGGCTCGCTGCAGCAGATTGCGCGCTCCAGCACGCGCGCCACCCACACGGTCAATCAGTTGCTCGCACTGGCGCGGGCCGAAACCACCGGTCGCTCGCTGCCCAACGAAAACATCGAGCTCTCGCGGCTGGTGCGCGGGGTGGTGCAGGAGTCGGTGCCGCGCGCGCTGGAGCACGGCATCGACCTCGGCTTCGAGGGACCGGAAGAGACACCCGAGAACTGCCTGATCGTCGGCAACCCCACGCTCCTGCAGGAGATGGTGCGCAACCTGGTGGACAACGCCATCAACTACACCGGGCGGGGCGGTGTGGTCACGGTGCGGGTGCTGCTCGACCGCTTCAGTGGCGTGCAGGTGCTGCAAGTGGAAGACGACGGCCCGGGCATTCCGGAGAACGAGCGCGCCTTTGTGCTGCAGCCGTTCTACCGAGCGCTGGGCACCAACGTGGACGGCTCGGGACTGGGGCTGGCCATCGTGCAGGAGATCGCACAGCAGCACGGGGCCACGGTGAGCATGGAAGATGCGCACGCCGAACGCAGCCCGCGCGGCTTGCGCGCCTCTGTGCGGTTCACGCCGATGCGCCCCACCCAGGAATGACGCTCAGGCCGCTGCTGCTGGCTTGTAGACGTTGAGCTGCAGCCGCTCGCGCTCGATCGCTCGGGCCACGGCGGGCAACGCGGCAAAACGTTGCACCAGTGACCAGGTGGCGGGCAGGCTGGTGGGATCGATCCCGGCATAACCGCCCCAGCGCAACAGCGTGAGCGCATAAGCGTCCAGCGCGCCGGGGCGCTCGCCCATGAGCCAGGGCGAGGCCTTCAGCGCCAGCGCCTCGATTTCGCCCAGCAGGCCCCGGTAGGACTGCGTGGCAAAGGCGCGGACGCCGGCCTTCACCGCTTCATCGTCGCTGTACTTCTCTGGCATGAAGACATGCGTGAAAGTCGGATGCACGGTGTTGTTCATCCAGGCCAGCGTCTGCAGCGCGCGCGTTCTTGGCGCCCCGGCGGCGGGCAGGATGCCGGCCTGCGGAAACTTCGCGTCCAGGTGCAGCACGATCGCGACGATCTGGGTCACCACCTCACCATCGTCGACCAGCACCGGCACCTGACCGCGCGGGTTGAGCGCGAGGTATTCGGGGCTGCGCTGCTCGCCTTTGTGCAGCTTGACCATGGAAGGCTCGAACTCCGCCCCGGCCAGTTCCAGCATCGAGTGCGGCACAAAAGAACAGGCCCCGGGGGCGAAATGCAGCTTCAGGCTCATGGGTAATCCTCCGAAAAAAATCAGCTCAGATGCTGGCCGACGATGCCGGCAATCTCGAACATCGTCACCTGGTCCTTGCCGAACACTGGCAGCAGTTTCGCGTCGGCATTCACGCGGCGCTTGTCCTTGGCGTCCTGCAAGCCGTTGGCCTTGATGTAATCCCACAGCTTCTTCACCACCTCGGGGCGAGAAACGGCGCCATCGCCGATCACGGCGGCCAGTGCGGCGCTGGGCTGCTTGCCGGTGGCAGCGGTGGTCTTGCGCGGCGTCTTGGGTTTCGGTGTCTTGGCGGCCACCGCTTTCTTCGCCGCTGGCGCCTTTTTGGCGGGCGCGGCTTTCGCAGCGCCCTTTTTCGCCGGGGTCGATCTGGCTGGCGCACCGGCCGCCGTCTTGCGCGGCGGGAACTTGGAAGGCGCGAACTCGAAGTTCACCTTGCCGGCTTCCTTGTCCCAGGCCAGAAAGGCCTTGAACGCGCGGCGTGTGCGCATGGAGACGAACTTGTCGAGCAGGTCGGTCTTGCCGGTTTCCAGCAGCTTGCTCATCTGCTCGCGCGCCACCGGCTGCTGCAGGATGATCTTGCCGCTCTTGAAGTCGCAGGTGGGCGTGGGCTGGGCCAGCGTGGGCACGGCGCGCTCACACACGTAGTTGCTGCCGTGCTCGTGCACCGCACCGCCGCACTTGGGGCACGTGCCCAGCGATTCGCTGCCGGTGAAGTCCACCAGCTCGCCGGTTTCTTCCCCCTTCTTGTCGTCGCCGAAGTCGAACTCAAGCTTCCAGTTCTTGTCTTCGTCGTTGAACTTGATGACGATCTCGGCCACGAAGGGCCAGCCCGCTTTGGAGCGGAAGCCTTCGAGCGGACCGATCTTCTTGTCGCGCAACAGCTGTTCGGCCTCTTCGGGCTCGAACGTGCGACCCGCCGGCGACTTCCCAAACGAAAAGCCACAGCCCTCGCTGTTGCCATCGGGGCCGGTGCAGCCGTAGCGGCGGTAGTTCTCCTTGACCACGCCGCCGCAGTTCGGGCAGGGCTTGGACAGCGTGGCGTAGTTGCCCGGAATGGTGTCGCGGTCGTATTCCTTGGCCTTCTTCACCATGCGCTCGGTCATGGCGGCGATCTCGCCCATGAAGGCAGCGCGGCTCAGCTTGCCGTGTTCCATCTGCGCCAGCTTGTATTCCCATTCGCCCGTGAGTTCGGCTTTGGAGAGTTCTTCCACGCCCAGGCCCCGCAGCAGCGTCATGAGCTGGAACGCCTTGGCGGTCGGGATGATCTCGCGGCCTTCGCGGAACATGTACTTTTCCGTCAGCAGGCCTTCGATGATGGCCGCGCGTGTCGCTGGCGTGCCCAGGCCCTTCTCCTGCATGGCTTCACGCAGCTCGTCGTCGTCCACCAGCTTGCCCGCGCCTTCCATGGCGCCGAGCAGCGTGGCTTCTGAATAGCGCGCCGGCGGCTTGGTCTTCAGGCCCTTGGGCTCCACCGACTCGGTGCGCACGGTCTCGCCTTCGCGCACCGGCACCAGGTTCTGGCCCTTGTCGCCCTCTTTGGCGTCGGTCACGTCTTCGGCGGCTTCCTTGCCGTACACGGCCATCCAGCCCGGCTTCACGAGCACCTTGCCTTCGGTCTTGAAGTGGTGGTTGAGCACAGAGCTGATGCGCGTCGTGACGGTGAACTCCGCACTCGGGAAGAACACCGCCAGAAAGCGGCGCACCACCAGGTCGTACAGCTTCTGCTCGGCATCGCTCAGGCCGCTGGGCGCCTGCAGCGTGGGAATGATGGCGAAGTGATCCGACACCTTGCTGTTGTCGAAGATGCGCTTGCTGGGGCGGATGTAGTTGTTGTTGAGCGCCGTGAGCGCGTGGGGCGCCAGGTGCTTCATGCCACTGCTGGCCAGCATTTCGAAAGTTTCCTTGACCGTGGGCAGGTAGTCCTCGGGCAGGGCACGGGAGTCGGTGCGGGGGTAGGTCAGGGCCTTGTGGCGTTCGTACAGGCTCTGTGCCAGCTGCAGCGTGGTCTTGGCCGAAAAGCCGAAGCGGCCGTTGGCTTCGCGCTGCAGGCTGGTCAGGTCGTACAACAGACCGCTGGCCTGGGTCGTGGGCTTGCTTTCTTCCTTCACGCTCGCGGCCTTGCTGCGAACCGCCTCGGCAATCGCCAGCGCCTCGCGCTGGCTCCAGACGCGGTCGGCGCGCAACTCGGCGTCGGCGTCGTCGCCGGTGGGCTTCTTGAAGTTGGGGTCGAACCACTTGCCCGGGTACTCGCCTGCCTCGGCCAGGAAGCTGGCGTGGATTTCCCAATAGTCGCGGCTTCTGTGCGCTCGAATCTTCTCTTCCCGCTCCACCACGATGGACAGCGTGGGCGTCTGCACCCGGCCGACCGTGGTGAGGAAAAAGCCGCCGTCGCGCGAGTTGAACGCCGTCATGGCGCGCGTGCCGTTGATGCCGACCATCCAGTCGGCTTCAGACCGGCTGCGCGCGGCGTCGGCCAGACCCAGCATCTGCTCGTTGGTGCGCAGGTGCTCGAAGCCATCGCGGATGGCCGCCGGGGTCATGGACTGCAGCCACAGGCGCTGCACCGGTTTGCCCAGGCTCGCGTAGCTGCCGTTCTTCAGACCCCCGGCGTATTGCTCGATCAACCGGAAGATGAGCTCACCCTCGCGGCCCGCGTCGCAGGCATTGATCAGGCGCGCCACGTCCTTGCGCTTGACCAGCCTGACCACCGCCGACAGGCGCGACTTGGTCTTGTCGATCGGCTTGAGTTCGAAATAGGGGGGCAACACGGGCAGGTGGGCGAAGCTCCACTTGCCGCGCTTCACATCGAATTCTTCGGGCGCGGCAATCTCGACCAGGTGACCCACGGCGGAGGTGACGACGTACTTGTCGTTCTCAAAGTGATCATCGTGTTTGTCGAACTTGCCCGCCACGGGGGTGAGCGCGCGCACGATGTCCTGGGCCACGGATGGCTTCTCGGCAATGACCAGCGTTTTCGCAAAACCTTCGGTTTTCATCTCTACAATCGGCTTTCCACGCGCGTGTACACGCGCACATGGGCACGCGCACACTCGCGCGCACCTGCATGAAACAACCTTACCAAATATTTCGGCCGTGACGAAAAGCCCCCGCCAGACGCAGCCGCGCCTCAAATCTTCCCCTCGCGCCAAGACGGCCGCACCCGCCAGCCGCCGCATCCAGACCCGGCGCTCGGGCGTCCATGGCAAGGGGGTCTATGCAGTGGTCGATCTGGCCGAAGGCGAGGCGCTTATTGAATACGTGGGCGAGATCATCACGTGGGACGAAGCGCTGCGCCGCCACCCGCACGACCCCAGCGACCCGAACCACACCTTCTATTTCCATGTGGACGAAGAGCATGTGATCGACGCGAAGGTGGGCGGCAACTCGGCGCGCTGGATCAACCACAGCTGCGATCCCAATTGCGAGGCCGACGTGGAAGAGGGGCGCGTGTTCATCAAGGCGCTGCGCAACATCGAGGCCGGCGAAGAACTGTTCTACGACTACGGACTGGTGATCGACGAGCCGTACACGCCCAAGCTGAAGGCGGAATACCCCTGCTGGTGCGGTGCGAAAAAGTGCCGCGGCACGTTGCTGGCACCCAAGCGCGCCGGCCGCGCATCGAAGCTCGGCTGAACATGGCCGCCCCCACGCTCCGCCGCTTCGCGGGTCGCTGCCCCCCAAGGGGGCTGATCCGCCTTGGGGCGGCCCGGCGGCGGATCGTTCTGCGCTATGTCTGACCTGCTCTCCCAGGCCGAAACGATCTGGCAGCACGTGGTCTGCACGCTACCCGGCTTCACCGTCGAGGTGCTGCCCAGCATCGATTCCACCAACAGCGAGCTCATGCGCCGCGCCCGGACCGGCCTGATGGAGCCGGTGCTGCTGGTGGCGGAGGAGCAGACCGCCGGGCGCGGGCGCGTGGGCAAGGCATGGCACAGCCGCCGTGGCCAGTCGCTCACGTTCTCGCTGGCGTTGCCGATGGCGCCGGCCAGCTGGTCGGGCCTGTCGCTGGCGGTGGGCGTGAGCCTCGCAAACAGCCTGCACCCGGATGTGCGGCTGAAATGGCCCAACGACCTCTGGCTGCACGAACGCAAGCTCGGCGGCATTCTGGTGGAGACCGCCAGCACCGGCGACACCACACAAGGTCTGCGCATGGTGGTGATCGGCATCGGCTTGAACGTGGCGCGGCCGGACGCGGAAGCAGTGGCCAGTCTGGGTGATGTGCCTTCTGCAATGCCGGCCATGGCGCCGGCCGGGCTGGCCGAAATTCTGGTGGGCGTGACGGCCGGCGAGGTGCTGGCCATGGTGGCTCCGGCGCTGGCGCAGGATCTGCGCGCCTTCGAGAGCCAGGGCTTTGCGGCCTTTGCCCAGCGTTTTGCCCAGCGCGACGCGCTTCGAGGCCGAAGTTTGCTGCTCTCCGATGGCACTCGCGGTACCGGCTGCGGTGTGGGCGAAGACGGCGCGCTGCAGGTGCTGACCGAGCACGGCATGCGCAGCGTCACCAGCGCGGAAGTGAGCGTGCGGCCGTGCTGAAGTGGACCATCTGGATCCTGGTGCTGGCCAACGCGGGTTACTTCGCCTGGACGCAGGGCTACCTCGACGGGCTGGGCCTGGCCCCGCAGGAGCAACGCGAGCCGCGGCGCCTGCAGGAGCAGGTCAAACCCGAGCAGTTGCGCCTGCTCAACGGACCGCGCGCCCAAGCCGAGCCAGGAGCCACCACCCCTCCTTCGGCCGCTCCCATTGCACCTGCACCGGCTGCGCCAGTGGCCGTGCTCCCGACCCCTGCCGCTCCTGCGGTGCCGGCTCCGGCTCCGCTCCCCGAAGGCGACGGCCCGCGCAGCTGCTGGCAGGCCGGCGGCTTCACCGAATCGCAAACCGAGCTGTTGCGCGCCGAGCTGGCGCTGCTGGGCTTGCCGCCCACCCGCTGGCAACTCAACGAGGTGCGCAGCGCGGGGCGCTGGATCGTCTACATGGGCCGCTACGACAACGAGGCCCAGCTTGAACGCAAGAAGGCCGAGCTGCGCGGCATCGGCGTGAGTTTCCGTGAGGTCTCGGGCAACGGCCTGGCGCCGGGGCTGGCATTGGGCACCTATTCCAGCGAAGCCGCAGCGCAGCAAGCCCTGCAACAGGCCGAACGCGGCAGCGTGCGCACCGCCAAGGTGGTCCAGGAGCGAGCGGAAGCCGTGAGCTACACGCTGCGTTTGCCGGCCATCACCGCCAGCCAGCGGGCCGCCGTGGACGGCCTGGGCGATGCAATGGCCGGGAAGACGCTGCGCGCCTGCAACTAGGCAGAACGCCCCGAAGAGCGGCCTGCGGAAACCGCCCTGCGCTGCGACACGATCACGCCCAGCACCCAGGCCCAGAGGGTGAGACCCCAGAAAAGGCTGCTGGAGCCACCACCGCCTGAAGGCGGCGGCGGCATGGCCGCAATCACCTGCACCGTGTCGGTCCCGGTGCGTCCAAGGTCATCGACCACCGTGAGACGAAACGCATAGGTGCCCTCTGTGGCGAGCGTGGTGCCGGCCAGGGAGGTGGAGGCGTTCGCCAGGGCCACCGGAGAGCCCCCGGCTTGTTGCCACTGGTGGCTGACGATGGTCGAGCCCCCGATGGCCACACTCTGGCGGCCGTCCAGCGAGATCATGCTGCCGGGTTCGACCGTACCCAGGGCCACGATCACCGCGGCCGGGCCGGCGGCGAGCTGCAGCGAGCGCTCGGCATCCAGCAGGCCGGCACCGCAGGTGCTGGTGGTGCAATTGCAGATGCCGGGGTGCGTGGCGCTGCAGGTGCTGCGGCCGCCATCGAATGCGTGCGCGCGCGCGCCGGTTTTCATGCGCTCGATGAGCTGCGCGGGATTGAGCGCGGGGTTGATGCCGAGCATGAGGCTGGCCACGCCCGCAGCCTGTGGCGCGGAAAAGCTGGTGCCCTGCTTGTAGCCGTAGGAGTTGCCCGCCGGGATGGTGGAACCGCTGTTGTCGGTGGAGACGAGGAAATTGTTCGGGCTGAAATCGGTGGAGCCTCCCGGAGCGACCAACGCCACCTGAGAGCCGAAATTCGAATAGGAAGCCTTGGCGCCATCCTTGCGCACGGCGCCAACCGCCATCACACGCCCGCAATCGGCCGGGCGCGTCAGGGCCGGATTGCCCTGCGGCAGGCCGTTCCCGGCGGCCACCACCACCAAAGCGCCTTCAGCGGTCACCGCATCAATGGTGTCCTGATAAGCCTGCGAGCAGGGCGCGTCGCCACCAAAACTGAGGTTGATGACCTTCGCCGGCGTGCTGTTGGCCGGCACACCGGCCACTGGCAGACCAGCGGCCCAGCGCAGCCCGTCGAGCAGATCCGACACCAGCGCGCCGCATTTGCCCGATACGCGAACCGGCAGCACGCTGGCGCCCCAGTTCAAGCCCACCACACCCGCCGCGTTGTTGGAGGCGGCGGCGATCTGCCCGGCAATGAAGGTGCCGTGCCAGGCACTGGGCACAGCATTGCAGAACTGGAAGACGCCCTGACCCGCCTCACCGGCAGACACCCAGTCACCCGGATCGCTGGCGTCGGCATCGCGGCCACCACCATCGTTTGCAATGGCGACCTCGCTCACCAGGTCGTAACCCGGGAGCAGGCGTCCTGCCAGATCGGGGTGATCGAAACGCACGCCGCTGTCGACCACCGCCACCACCACCGGGCTGCCATTGCGGATGGCCCAGGCCGGAGGCAAATTCAGGCCGGAGAGGTTGGTGATGTTGTCGGGTGGCAGCAGGTGCCACTGGAGGCCGTAAAGCGTGTCGTCGGGCGCTCCCTGCGCAAGCTGCTGTCGCGGCACCAGCACATCGGGTTCGACCCAGGCCACTTCGGGATGCAGGCGCAGGCGGCGCAAAGCGCGGTCGAGTGCCTGACCTTTGAGCGGGCGGTCGAAGCGCAGCAGGTGCGCATTGCCTGCCTCACCCGTTCCCGCCAGGTCCACGCCAGATTCCTTGGCCAGCCGGGCCACACGCTCCCGATCCCGGCGCGCCGCGCGTTCCCAGGCCTTGCGGGCGCGTTCACGGTCGGAGACCCAGGGGCCGCGATCGGCGTGGCGCGGCGTTGATTCTTCGCCAATGTCCTTGAAGCCGAGGATCAGGCCCGTGGCCATCACGGGCTCTTGCGCAGACCGGGCTGCGACCGGCAGAGTGGTCATGCCCAGCTGCACCACGAAGCCCAACAGGCATGTCGAGAGGAGTCGTCTCATTACGTTTTTTTAGCATGAGCCGATCGACCGGCATGCAAAGGGGGTGGGGTATCGCGGGTTATTCTGACATGGCACCCCCGTGGCGTATGTGCGTTTCGCCTCCCATGGCGTGCACTTTCATGGCCGGCGCAACGGCCGGTGCATCAGCCGGGGCGGGCAAGCGCGGTCGGTCGCTGCGCCTCGAACCAGTCGAGCGCCTCGTTCCAGAGCGGCAGGGCCTTGGGCCGAAAGTAGCCCATGTGGCCGATCGGGCCGAGCCCGTTGCGACGGGAATCGATGGTGACGGCACGAACCGCCGCGTTGCGGTAGCCAGCCATGAATGCATCGCGGGAGGCTGGTGGCGCCCAGGCGTCGTCCAGCGCATTGGCCGCCACGATCGGAAAGCGCACGTCGTCAAACCGCTCGGTGGTGGACTGCATGTGGGGATCGTCGAAGAAGTAGCGCGGGAAGCCACACCAGTGGCGCCACTGGCGGTAGACATCCAGCGGCAGGTCTTCTCCCATGCCGAGCCGGCTCCAGGGCAGATAACCGGCGAGGCGCGTCCACACCGGCCCGAGCACGCGCCACATAAAGAGCACGCGCAGGCGCTCCAGTGGCGGCATCCAGCCGTGCCAGCCGGCACCGGTGGCAAAGGTGTACGCGCCGTCCACCCAGTCGTGCCGGGGCAGCAAGCCCAGGGCGTGGCCGCCGTAAGAGTGGCCCACCAGGTAGAGCGGCATGCCGTCCTGACGCATGGCCTGCACGGCAGCGGCCAGATCAAGCCGGCCCCAGTCGAGGTAATCCATGCGGAAGCCCTTGAGAGAAGGCGGGGCCGACCGGCCGATACCACGGTAGTCGAGCGTGAGCACGTCGAAGCCGCGCCGGGCGGCATGTTCCGCGAACCGTTTGTAGAAGCCCTGCGGCACCCCCGTGGCGCCACCGACCACCAAGTGCGCTCGTGCAGGCCCGGCACTCCGGTAGCGCAGCGCCGCCAGTTCGTAACCATCAGCGGCAGTGAGGGTGAGGCGCTCGGCCCGCACGGGCAACTCGGGGGTGGGGTTCATTTGGTTGCTCCATGGGAACGGCCCGCAAGCAGGGTGAGCAATGCCTGCGTGGCCTGGTGGATGGGTTCGACGCTCTGCGCCACGCGGGCCTGCAGCAGGCCGCCTTCGTAGGTGGCCACGATCAGGGCCGCCAGACCACGGGCTTGGTCCGACGGTTCGCCGGCTTGGGCGAGCGCCAGCGCGATGCGCTCGCGCAGGCGAGCGAAGGCCTGGTTGAGCGCGGCGCGCAACGCAGGGTCGTCCGGTGTGGACTCCAGCGCCACAGTGGCCAGCGGACAGCCGGATTCAAACCCGGTGTCCTGCAGGCGTGCAGTGGCACCCGCCATCCACCGGCGCGTGGCCTCGATCGGGTCGGGCGTGGTGGCCAGCAAGGCATCGAGCCCGCGCAGCATGCGGTCCACCACCGCGTCGATCGCAGCCACCGCCAGCTCGGTCTTGCCGCCCGGAAAGTGGTGGTAGAGCACGCCCTTGGGCGCGCCCGCCTGGGCCAGCAGTTCGGTCAGGCCGATGCCGTGCAGACCGCGCCTTCGCAGCGCGTCGTCATGGCGGCGATCAGGCGTTCGCGGGTGCCGGGGGTCGGGACTTCGTTCATGAGGTGAAATCTATAGACCGGTCGGTCTAGTGTCAAGTCCAGACACAAAAAAAGCGCCCGAAGGCGCTCTTTCTCGACGGTCAGCGTGTGCTCACTTGGCCACGACGCGAACCATCTCAAGGCACTTGTTGGAGTAACCCCATTCGTTGTCGTACCAGCTCACCACCTTGATGAAGGTCTTGTCCAGCGCAATGCCCGCGTCGGCGTCGAAGATGGAGGTGCGGGTGTCGCCGCGGAAATCGGTGGCCACGACCTTGTCTTCGGTGTAGCCCAGCACGCCCTTGAGCGCGCCTTCGGCCTGGGCCTTCATCTCGGCCTTGATCTCTTCGTAGCTGGCTTCCTTTTCCAGCTCCACCGTGAGGTCGACCACCGACACGTCGCTGGTCGGCACCCGGAAGCTCATGCCGGTGAGCTTCTTGTTGAGCTCGGGAATCACCACGCCCACGGCCTTGGCCGCGCCGGTGCTGCTGGGAATGATGTTCTCCAGAATGCCGCGGCCGCCGCGCCAGTCCTTGTTGCTCGGGCCGTCCACGGTCTTCTGCGTGGCGGTGGCGGCGTGCACGGTGGTCATCAGCCCGCGCTTGATGCCCCACTTGTCGTTGAGCACCTTGGCGATGGGCGCCAGGCAGTTGGTGGTGCACGACGCGTTGGAAATGATGGCTTCACCCTTGTAGGTCTTGTCGTTGACGCCGAAGACGAACATGGGCGTGTCGTCCTTGGAGGGGGCGGAGAGGATAACCTTCTTCGCGCCAGCGTCCAGGTGCTTCTGCGCCGTGACCTTGTCCAGGAACAGGCCGGTGGATTCGATCACGACCTCGGCACCGACGTCGGCCCACTTCAGGTTGGCGGGATCGCGTTCCTGGGTCAGGCGGATCTTCTTGCCGTTGACGATCAGGGTATTGCCTTCCACCGAGACGCTGCCCTTGAAGCGGCCGTGCACGCTGTCGTACTGCAGCATGTAGGCCAGGTAGTCGGGCTCGAGCAGGTCGTTGATGGCCACGACTTCGATGTCGCTGAAGTTCTGCAGGGCACTGCGCAGCACGTTGCGGCCGATTCGGCCGAAGCCGTTGATGCCGATCTTGATCGTCATTTCTTGTCTCTCCAAGGGTTTCAAAAAAAGGTCACGAACTCACTTGGCCAGCACGGCGCGCACCGTGTCCGCCACGTTTTCAGGGGTGAAGCCGAAGTGCTTGAACAGCACCGGCGCAGGAGCCGATTCGCCATAGGTGTCCAGGCCCACCACGGCGGCCACGCCGTATTTCCACCAACCGTCGGTGGAGCCCATTTCCACCGCAACGCGCGGCAGGCCGGCCGGCAGCACCGAGGCCTTGTAGGCTGCGTCCTGACGGTCGAAGGTGGTGGTGCTGGGCACGGACACCACGCGCACAGCGATCTGGTGTTCCCGCGCCAGCAGCTCTTGCGCTTTCAGCGCCAGCTGCACTTCGGAACCCGTGGCGATGATCACCGCCTGCGCTTTTTTCTTCATGCCGACCTCGGCCGGCTCGGCGAGCACATAGGCGCCTTTGCTGATCTCGCCCAGATCGCTCTTGGGCGCGTAGGGCAGGTTCTGGCGGCTGAGCAACATGGCCGTGGGGCGCGTCGTGTTCTGCAGCGCCACCGCCCACGCTACGGCTGTCTCGGCGGTGTCGGCCGGACGCCAGACATCCAGGTTGGGGATCAGGCGCAGGCTGGCGGCGTGTTCGATGGACTGGTGCGTCGGACCGTCTTCACCGAGGCCGATGGAGTCGTGCGTGAACACATGGATGACACGCTGCTTCATCAGTGCGGCCATGCGGATGGCATTGCGGCTGTAGTCGCTGAAGGTGAGGAAGGTGCCGCCGTAAGGAATGAAGCCACCGTGCAGCGCCACGCCGTTCATGATGGCGGCCATGCCGAATTCGCGCACGCCGTAATTGATGTGGCGACCGCCCTGGCCCTGTTCGTTCTTCACCACCTCGCCGGCGAGGTTGAAGCGCAACGCTGGCGTGGCCTTGGTGTTGGTGAGGTTGGAGCCGGTGAGGTCGGCGGAGCCGCCCAGCATCTCGGGCAGCGCGGCGGTGAAGGTCTCGAGCGCGAGCTGGCTGGCCTTGCGGCTGGCCACGGTTTCGGCCTTGGTGTGGGCGGTCACGACCGCATCCACCGCCACCTGGGCAAAATTCTTCGGCAGCTCGCCCTTCATGCGGCGGGTGAACTCTTTGGCGAGCTCGGGGAAAGCGGTCTTGTAGGCTGCAAACGTGGCGTTCCAGGCGGCTTCCGAAGCCTTGCCCGCTTCCCTGGCGTCCCAGGCGGCATACACGTCCTGCGGCACTTCGAAAGGTTTGTGCATCCAGCCGAGCGCTTCGCGGGTGAGCTGAATTTCGTCGGAACCCAGCGGCTCTCCATGCGCCTTGGCGGTGTTGGCGCGGTTGGGGCTGCCCTTGCCGATGGCCGTCTTGCAGATGATCAGCGTGGGGGCGTCGGCCTTGTTCTTCGCATCGGCGATCGCACGGTCCACTGCGTCGGTGTCGTGGCCGTCGATCGGGCCGATCACGTTCCAGCCGTAGGCCGCGAAGCGCAGCGCCGTGTTGTCGATGAACCAGGGCGTGACCTGACCGTCGATGGAGATGCCGTTGTCGTCGTACAGCGCAACCAGCTTGTTGAGCTTCCACGCGCCAGCCAGCGCGCAGGCCTCGTGGCTGATGCCTTCCATCAGGCAACCGTCGCCCAGGAACACATACGTGTGGTGGTCAACGATGGTGTGACCGGGGCGGTTGAACTCTGCGGCCAGCAGCTTTTCGGCCAGCGCCATGCCCACCGCGTTGGTCACGCCCTGGCCGAGCGGGCCAGTGGTGGTTTCCACGCCGGGGGTGATGCCCACCTCCGGATGGCCGGCGGTCTTGCTGTGCAACTGGCGGAAGTTTTTCAGTTCGCCGATGGGCAGCTTGTAGCCGGTGAGATGCAACAGCGCGTAGATCAGCATCGACCCATGGCCATTGGAGAGCACGAAACGGTCCCGGTTGGGCCACTGGGGGTTGGTCGGGTTGTGGCGCAAATGGCGTCCCCACAGCGCCACCGCCATGTCCGCCATGCCCATGGGCGCACCCGGGTGGCCCGAGTTGGCCTGCTGCACCGCGTCCATGGCGAGGGCGCGAATGGCGTTGGCCTGGGTCTGGGGCGTCACGGCCGAGGCGGCAGAAGCGGAGCGGGTGGGGGTGCTGGCAGCGTCGGACATGGTGGGGTGGGTAGTGAAGGGGGTGGAATTGCGTGGCAGCGCAAAACCCGTGATTTTATCGGGCTGTCCGGCCCCACCTCGCCCCGGAATCCGGCCGTCGTGCGCTCTCGCGCACATAATTCCGCACCTGCACCACACAGCCTCATGCCTCGCCTCCCAGCCGAACCGCCCGCCGCCGCCCCGATCGCGGCCATGATCCTTGCCGCCGGACGCGGCATGCGCATGCGCCCGCTCACCGACACGCAGCCCAAGCCCTTGCTGCCGGTGCACGGCAAGCCCTTGATGCAGTGGCCCCTGGAAGCGTTGCACGCCGGCGGTTTCGATCGCGTGGTGGTCAACACCGCCTGGCTGGGCGAACAGATCGACGATTTCTGCACGAACTGGCAAGCCGGACATGCCGGCACCGAGGTGACCGTTTCACGCGAGGGGCAGGATTTCGGCTACGCACTGGAAACCGCCGGCGGCATCGCCCGGGCGCTGCCGCTGCTGGGCGACGTGTTCTGGGTGCTGGCGGGCGACGTTTACGTGCCGGGTTTTGTTTTCGCGCCCGCGAGCGTGGTGCGCTTTTTGGCCAGCCCCATGCTCGCGCACCTCTGGCTGGTGCCCAACCCGCCCCACAACCCGCGTGGCGACTTCGGCCTGAGCGCCGAGGGCCTGGCCCTGAACCACGCCGAGACCCGCTACACCTACAGCACGATCGGCCTGTACCGGCGTGAACTGTTCGAGCCGCCCTGGTGCGAGATCCTGCCGGGAAATCCACAAGGCACGGCCGAACCGCTGGCGCCGCTGCTGCGCCGGGCGATGGACGCGGGCCTGGTGAGCGCCGAGCTGTATTCGGGGCCCTGGGTGGACGTGGGCACCCCCGAACGCCTGGCCGAGCTCAACGCTGAAGCCTGAAGCCCCAATACGGCCAGAAAGCGCCAAAACCCCGACAATGGCGCGCATGGACGCCACCACCCACACCCAGCTCTACGCCGAACGCCGCGCCCGCGTGGCAGCCCAACTGGGCGCCGGCGGCATCGCCATCGTGCCCACCGCCCTGGAGCGGCCGCGCAACCGTGACAGCGACTTCCTCTACCGGCACGACAGCTACTTCTACTACCTCACCGGTTTCACCGAGCCCAACGCCTGGCTGGTGATCACGGCCGAGGGCAGCACCACGCTGTTCTGCCAACCCAAGGACCTGGAGCGCGAGATCTGGGACGGCATCCGTCTGGGGCCAGTGGCCGCACCTGAGAGCCTGGGTGTGAGCGAGGCGCATGCCGTGACCGAGCTGGACCAGCGCCTGCCCAGGCTGCTGGAGAACCGCCACACCGTGTGGTACCCGTTTGCCACGCACGAGGGCCTGGAGAGCCGCATCAACGGCTGGCTGCAGCCGGTGCGCGCACGGGTGCGCTACGGTGCGCTGTGCCCCGAGTCGCAGCGCGACCTGTGTGGTCTGCTGGATGAAATGCGGCTGGTGAAGGACACGTTTGAGCAGGCCACCATGCGCCGCGCCGCACAGATCAGCGCGCAGGCCCACATTCGCGCCATGCAGCGCAGCGCGGCCATGCTCCGTGCGGGCCAGGACGTGCGCGAGTACCACCTGGACGCGGAACTGCTGCACTGCTTCCGCGAGCACGGTTCGCAATACCCGGCCTACGGCAGCATCGTCGCCGCCGGTGCCAACGCCTGCGTGCTGCACTACCGCGCCGACACCGCACCCATCCGCAGCGGCGAGCTGGTGCTGATCGACGCCGGCTGCGAGCTCGATGGCTACGCCAGCGACATCACGCGCACCTTCCCGGCCAACGGAAAGTTCACCGGCCCACAGCGCACGCTTTACGACCTGGTGCTGGCCAGCCAGGACGCCGCCGTGGCCGCCACGAAGGCCGGCGCCCGCTTCGTCGATCCGCACGAGGCCACGGTGGCCGTGCTCGCCCAGGGCCTGCTCGATGTGGGCCTGCTGGACAAGAACAAGGTGGGCAGCGCACAGGACGTGATTGCCAACCGAGCCTACTTCCCGTTCTACATGCACCGCACCGGCCACTGGCTGGGCATGGACGTGCACGACTGCGGCAGCTATGTGGAGCCGTCCGAGCTGGGTACGGTGAGCGAGCGCAAGGACCCGCTGAGTGGCGAGATCATCAAGGACCGCCCCAGCCGCTTGCTGCGACCGGGCATGGTGCTCACCATCGAACCGGGTCTCTACGTGCGACCCGGCGAAGGCGTGCCCGAGCAGTTCTGGAACATCGGCATCCGCATCGAAGACGACGCCATCGTGACGCCGACGGGCTGCGAGCTGATCTCACGCGACGTGCCGGTCAAGGCCGACGAGATCGAAGCGCTCATGCGCGGCTAAGGGCGAATAGCCCTTTCAGAAATCGTTAATTTTCTGATAATCATTCGCATTTAAGATATTCTCCTCGGGCATACGGACACCCGTTCGTGCCATCCCGCAGGAGAACCTATGCACCTCAAGACCACCCTGGCCACCGCCATTCTTGGCCTGGCCCTGACCGCCAACGCACAGGCGCAGTCCCCCGCCACGTACGCCTCCGTGGCCACCAACTACGCCGCTCTGGTGCACGCCAACTACAGCGACACCCTCGCTGGCGCGCAGGAAATGCAGGCCGCCATTGCCGCCTTCGTGGCCGCGCCATCGGCCGACGGCTTGGCCGCCGCGCGCAAGGCGTGGCTGTCTGCGCGCGAGTCCTATGGCCAGACCGAGGCTTTCCGCTTCTACGGCGGTCCGATCGACGACGACAAAGGACCGGAGGGCCAGATCAACGCCTGGCCGCTGGACGAGGCCTATGTGGACTACGTGCAGGGCAAGCCCAAGGCGGGCCTGGTCAACGACGCCAAGTTCAAGATCACGAAGGCCAACCTCGTGAAATTCAATGAGCGCGGTGGTGAGGAAAACATCAGCTCTGGCTGGCACGCTGTTGAATTCCTGCTCTGGGGCCAGGACCTCAGCGAAACCGGCCCGGGCAACCGCTCGTTTGAAGACTATGTGGACGGCAAGACGCCCAACGCCGACCGCCGCCGCCAGTTCCTGACCGTGGCCACCTCGCTGCTGGTGGACGATCTGGCGTCCGTCACCGAGGCCTGGGCGCCCGGCCAGAAAAACTACCGCGCGCGCTTCGAGAAGGGCGGCAAGGAGTCGGTGCGCAAGATCATCGTCGGCCTGGGCTCCCTCTCGCGCGGTGAACTGGCCGGCGAGCGCATGGAAGTGGCGTTGAATTCACAAGATCAGGAAGACGAACACTCCTGCTTCTCCGACAACACACACCGCGACATCGTGACCAACGCCACCGGCATCCAGAACGTCTGGCTCGGCCAGTACAAGAAGCGCGACGGCAGCTTGGTGCAAGGGCCGGGCGTGCGCGATCTGGTGGCGGCGAAGAAGGCCGATCTGGCCGAAAAAACCTCCGCGCTACTCGCCGCTTCCGTGGCGGCGGCGGAGTCGATACCCGCACCGTTCGATCGCGCCATCGGCAAGGGCACGGCGGGCCGCCCGGCGGTGGAGAAAACCATTGCCAGCCTGGTGGCGCAGTCCAAGTTGCTGGTGGAATCTGCAAGCGCGGTGGGCATTGCCAAACTCACACTCGTGGAACCCTGAACCGGCCGCCATGAAGCCCCTCACCCACGTGCGGCGGCATGTCGCTCTTGCGATGCTGCTCACGGGGTGCGCCGCCGCGTGGTGGTTGCACGCCGACGAAGCACCCGACCCACTCGGTGAAAAGACCGGGGGCGCCACCACCGTGTACGCCACCGGCAAGAACGCGTTCTCGTTCCCGCTTGCCAACCTGGACGATCCCGGGCGCACGCGCTTCGTGATCGGCAACTCCTTCTTCAAGCGAAACTGGGTCGAAGCGCCGGCTTCGACCACGGCGCGCGATGGGCTCGGCCCTCACTTCATCGCGCGTTCGTGCGCGGGTTGCCACGTGCTCGACGGACGAGGAGCGCCACCCGAATGGAAGAACACATTGGGCGCCGAGCCCGAAGGCACGGTGGCCTTGCTCATGCGCCTGTCGGTCGCGGGCACGCCCGACCCAAAGGCTGGCGTGCGGCCCGACCCGGTATATGGCGACCAGTTCAACAACGCGGCCATTCAAGGCGTGAAGCCCGAAGGCCGCGTAGAGATGCAGCAGCAACCGCTTCGTGGGCGCTTCGCCGACGGCACACGCTATGTGTTGCAGAAGCCCGTTTACAAGCTGACCGATCTGGCCTACGGTCCCTTCGCGCCGGGCCTGATGGTGAGTCCGCGCATTGCGCCTCAGATCGCCGGCATCGGGCTCCTGGAGGCCATTCCCGAAGACGAGATTTTGCGGAACGCACGAGAGCAGGCGGCCGCACCGGGCCCCATCAAGGGCCAACCCAACCGCGTTTGGGACGTGTTCGCGAAGGAAGTGCGCATCGGTCGCTTTGGCTGGAAGGCTAACGTCGCCACCATCGCACACCAGACCGCCGGCGCCTTCCACGGCGACATCGGCATCACCTCGACCGTTTCCCCGCAAGAGACCTGCACCCCGACGCAGAAGGATTGCCTGGCCGCGCCGCATGGCGCCGGCAAGGCCAGCGGACGCGACGGCATCGTGCCCGCATCCAGGGCGGGCAGCAGCGCGCCCGAGATCGATGACGAGACGCTGGGCCATGTGATCTTCTACCAGGCCACGCTGGCACCTGCCGCCCGGCGCCAGGTGAAGGACGCCCAGGTGCTGCGGGGCCAGTCGTTGTTCTCGCAGGCGCAGTGCGCCACCTGCCACCGCCCGAGCTACGTCACCGCCGAGGGGCCGTTCCCGCACCTCACCAGCCCCGCCCTCAAGGGCCAGCGTATCTGGCCGTACACCGATTTGCTGCTGCACGACATGGGCCCCGATCTGGCCGATGACCGTCCCGATTTTCAGGCCACCGGCAGCCAATGGAAAACGCCGCCACTCTGGGGCATCGGGCTGATCCGCGACGTGAACGGTCACCAGCGCCTGCTGCACGACGGGCGCGCCAACGGCGTGCTCGAAGCCATCCTCTGGCACGGTGGCGAAGCACAAGCGTCGAAAGAACAGGTGCTCAAGATGAAGCCCGCCGAACGCCAGGCACTGGTGAAGTTTGTGGAGTCGCTATGACCCAGCTCTTTCGAGCACTGTCCGCCGCCGCGCTGGCCTGTGGCCTGTCGGTGGCCACCGCGCAAGTGCCCGCGCCGGTGGTGGCCGCGCCCTACTACTCGGCCGAGCAGGCCATGCAAGGCCTCTACACCCACCACCTGCCACCGCTGGCACGAGCGTTCCGGGCCGAAGCGGATCGGCTCGTGGCCACCACCAGCCAGCATTGCCAGGGCAAGATCCCGCTGGCGGAACTGCGCGCTCAATGGCAGCGCACGCTGGTGAGCTGGGCGGCTTTGTCCACGCCCGCTGTGGGGCCGGTGGTGACGCGGCGCTCGCAGCGCCAGATCGACTTCTGGCCCACGCGCCCCGACCTGCTGCGCCGCTCGCTGGAGAAAGCCCCCACCACGCTGGCCGATATGGACCGCGTGGGCACGCCGGCCAAAGGTTTTCCCGCGATCGAGGTGTTGATGAACCAGTGGGCCGCCAGCCGTCAGCCCGCACCGGCTGCGGCCTGTCGTTATGCCGAGCTGGTGTCGCAAGGCATCGCGGCAGAAGCGGGCGAACTTCAGAAGGAGTTCAGCATTTGGTCCAGCAAGGACTGGGACGACGAACCCGAAGACACCAAGGCCGCGCTGGTCGAGTGGGTCAACCAGTGGCTTGCGGGTCTGGAGCGGTTGCGTTGGGCGCACATTGAGAAGCCCATCACCAGCCACCAGACCACCGGCAATGCGGTGAAAGGCGCGCCGGTGCCGTTCGCCCGGCAGGAGCGCGAAAGTGGCCTGAACGACTGGCGCTCGCAATGGCAGAGCCTGCTCGCGCAGGGCCGCCTGCCGCCGGGTGCGCCGCCACCCGCAGCGGGCGGCGCGCTGGTGCCCATGGAGGCGCTGCTGATGGGGCGCGGCCAGTTGGCGTTGGCCCAGAAGTGGGGCCAGGCGCTGGACCAGGTGACAGCCGGCATGGAGAAGCTCAGCCCGCGTTCGAGCGAACGCGAGTTGCTGGCCGTCACGAAGTCGATGAAGTCGGTCACCGTGCTGTTTCAGAACGAGGTAGCCGCCGCGCTCGACGTCCCTCTGGGCTTCTCCGATGCGGATGGAGATTGAGGGCACCCCGCTGCTGTCGCGTCGCCAATGGATGGCGGCGGCAGCAGCGCTATGCCTCGCACCCGCCTGGGCCGCAACGCGCACAAGCACCACGCGCCTGCTCGCCGCCTGGCAGGCCTCCAGCGAACAACGCATTGGCGTGATCGGTGTGGACGGCGTGCGCTGGTCGGTACAACGCGAGCTCATCGTGCCCACCCGCGCGCACGGCCTGCTGGTGGAGGCCGGCGGCAGCGTGCTCGCCACCGCCCGGCGCCCCGGCGACTGGCTGTTGCGCTGGCACCCTGCCAGCGGGCAGACCCAATGGCACTGGATCGAGGACGACCGCCGATTCAATGGCCACGCGGCCGCCAGTCCCGACGGCCAGACGATCTGGACCACCGAGACCGATCTGGACAACGCGCAAGGCTGCCTTGCGGTGCGAGACGCGAAGACGCTGGAAAAGCGCGATGAGTGGGCCACGCGTGGCATGGATCCGCACGAGTTCCTGGTGCTTCCCCGGCCAGTGGGCGATGTTCCCGCGGGCAGCCTGATCGTGGCCAATGGTGGCATTCCCACGCTGCCCGAAACCGGCCGCAGCAAACGCGCGCTCGACCGCATGGACGCTTCCCTGGTCGCGCTGAACCCGCGCGACGGCGCGCTGCAGGGTCAGTGGCGTCTGGACGATTCTTTCCTCAGCGTCCGCCACCTCGCCTGGGACCCGGTCTCGCGCACCGTGGGCATTGCCCTGCAGGCCGAACATCCCGATGCCGAGGCCAGGCGCCGCGCGCCGGTGCTTGCGGTGTGGAACGGCGAGCGCCTGCAGGCCGCCCGGGAACAACCGGCCATGCAGGGCTACGGCGGCGACATCTGCGCCAGGCCCGGCGGAGGCTTTGTGGTGAGTTGCCCGCGTGCAGACGCGCTGGCCTTGTTCAACGCCGATGCACTCTGGGCCCAGAGCCAGCCCCATCGCGAAGCGTATGCACTGACGGCGGATGGAGCCCACTGGTGGGCCAGTGGGTCAGAAGGTGTGTGGTGCGCGCCCGAAGCCATCGAGGCCCGCGCCGCCACCCGGATTCAATTCGACAACCACTGGGTGGCTATGTGAGCACGGCGGGTCCTTAGCCGTCGCCCTCAACCTGGCTGTACGCGCCACCCGTGCAACGCGCACAATGCGGCCCTGTTCAAAAGCAAACAAAGGAGTGCCCATGAAAGGCGACGCGAAGGCCATTGGCCACCTGCAGGCCCAGCTCAAGAACGAACTGACGGCCATCAATCAGTATTTCGTTCACTACCGCATGCTCAAGCACTGGGGCCTGGACAAACTGGCGCACAAGGAATACGAGGAGTCCATTGGCGAAATGAAGCACGCCGACAAACTGATGGACCGCATCTTCACGCTCGATGGCCTGCCCAACCTGCAGGACCTGGGCAAGCTGCACATCGGTGAGGACGTGCCCGAAATCCTGAAAAGCGATCTGGCGCTGGAGCAAGGTGCGCAGCACACCATCAAAGACGGCATCGCGCACTGCGAAACCGTCCGCGACTACGTGTCACGCGACCTGCTGCAAGGCATCCTGGACGACACCGAGGAACACATCGATTTCCTCGAAACGCAGATCGAACTGCTCGCCAAGGTCGGCCTGCAGAACTACCTTCAAAGCCAGATGGGTTCGGCGAGCTGACGTCTCACACACCGCCGGTCCGACTAAACCCCGCCACAGTGCGGGGTTTCTTTCATTTATTGAATACGATCAATTATCATTTGCAGGCGTTTCCACCTTTGAACCCTGCCTGTCTCCCACCATGATCGTTTGCGTTTGCCATCGCGTCAGTGACCAGACCATCGCACGTTGTGCGCGCTCCGGCATGGCGTTTGACGACATCCAGCTCGAGCTCGGCGTGGCCACCCAGTGCGGGCAATGCGAGTCCGGTGCCCGGTCGCTCTGGTCGGAATGCACGCCCCATCAGGCTGTGGCCCACATCAAGCTACACCCTGCCGCCCTGCCGGCCCAGGCTGCAACGGCCTGAGGACCAGGCGCATACTGCGCTTGGCTCTATTGCGTGCCTCGCCGGGCACATTCCCTCCTGATTCGTCACAAGCGTTGCGACGCTTTGCGCAGTTTTACGTACTAGGGTTTTCCCGGTCACCGCTTTAGAATGCGCGATTCCGTTCCGCATCGCAAGATAACAATCGCTGGAGACAAGAGCATGAGCATGGACAACAGCCCTGAGAACAAGCGCGCCGAATTGCGCCGCGCCGCACTCGAGTACCACGAGTTTCCGATCCCGGGCAAAGTGGCCATTGCCGCCACCAAGCAGCTCACCAACCAGCGCGACCTTGCGCTGGCCTACTCGCCCGGCGTTGCCGCACCGTGCGAGGAGATCGTGGCCGATCCGGCCAACGCCTTCAAGTACACCAGCCGCGGCAACCTCGTGGCGGTCATCACCAACGGCACCGCCGTGCTCGGCCTGGGCGACATCGGCCCACTCGCCGCCAAGCCCGTGATGGAAGGCAAGGGCGTGCTGTTCAAGAAGTTCTCGGGCATCGATGTGTTCGACATCGAGATTAACGAGAAAGACCCGGACAAGCTGGTCGAGATCATTGCTTCGCTCGAGCCCACGTTCGGCGGCATCAACCTCGAAGACATCAAGGCGCCTGACTGCTTCTACGTCGAGCGCAAGCTGCGCGAACGCATGAAGATTCCGGTCTTCCACGACGATCAGCACGGCACCGCCATCGTGGTCGGTGCCGCCATCCTCAACGGCCTGAAGGTGGTCAAGAAGGATCCGAAAAAGATCAAGCTCGTTACCTCGGGCGCTGGCGCCGCGGCCCTGGCCTGTCTGGGCCTGCTGGTCAAGCTGGGCATACCGCGCGAGAACATCTGGGTGACCGATCTGGCCGGTGTGGTTTATGAAGGCCGCACCGAACTGATGGACGAGGACAAGATCCAGTTTGCGCAGGCGACCGACCACCGGACCCTGCGCGATGTGATTGCCGGTGCCGACATTTTCCTGGGCCTGTCCGCCGGAGGCGTGCTGAAGCAGGACATGGTCAAGAGCATGGCCGCCAACCCGCTCATCCTGGCATTGGCCAATCCGAATCCCGAGATCTCGCCCGAGGATGTGAAGGCGGTGCGCGACGACGCCATCATGGCGACAGGCCGCACCGACTACCCGAACCAGGTCAACAACGTCCTGTGCTTTCCCTACATCTTCCGTGGCGCGCTCGACGCGGGCGCCTCCACCATCACCGACGAGATGGAGATCGCGGCGGTGCACGCCATCGCCGAACTGGCGCAGGCCGAGCAGAGCGAGGTGGTGGCAGCCGCCTACGCCGGTGAGAAGCTGGCCTTTGGCCCCGAGTACCTGATCCCCAAACCGTTCGACCCGCGCCTCATGATGAAGATCGCGCCGGCCGTGGCACAGGCGGCCGCCGACAGCGGCGTGGCGCTGCGTCCGGTGACCGACATGGCCGCCTACCGCGAACGGCTGCAGAGCTTCGTGTTTGCCTCCGGCACGATCATGAAACCGATTTTTGCCGCCGCGAAACTGGCCGAGCGCAAGCGGGTGGCCTACGCCGAGGGCGAAGAGGAGCGCGTGCTGCGCGCCTGCCAGATCGTGGTCGACGAAGGGCTTGCCCGGCCCACGTTGATCGGGCGCCCGCAGATCATTGCGCAGCGCATCGAGAAATTCGGCCTGCGGCTGCGCGAAGAGCTCGACTACGACATCGTCAACGTCGAGCAGGACAGCCGCTACCGCGACTTCTGGCAGACCTACCACCGCATGACCGAGCGCAAGGGCGTGACCGCGCAACTGGCCAAGATCGAGATGCGCCGCCGTCTCACATTGATTGGCTCCATGCTGCTGCACAAGGGCGAGGTCGACGGCATGATCTGCGGCACCTGGGGCTCGACCCACACGCACCTGAAGTACATCGACGAGGTGATCGGCAAGCGCGCGGGTGGCAGCCCCAGCACTGCGCAGGACGTGCGCATTTACGCCTGCATGAACGGATTGATGTTGCCAGGGCGCCAGCTGTTTCTGGTCGACACCCACGTCAACTACGACCCGACACCTGAGGAGCTCTGCGAGATCACGGTGATGGCGGCAGAGGAGATGCTGCGTTTTGGCCTGGTGCCCAAAGCCGCCCTGCTTTCGCATTCCAACTTTGGCTCCAGCGACGAACCGAGCGCCATCAAGATGCGCCGCACGCTGGCGCTCTTGCGCGAGCAGGCGCCCTGGCTGGAAGCGGACGGCGAAATGCACGGAGATGTGGCATTGGACCCGGCGGCCCGCCAGGCACTCATGCCGAACTCGACCCTCAAAGGTGCGGCCAACCTGCTGGTGCTGCCCAACATCGACGCCGCGAACATCGCCTACAACCTCCTGAAGACGGCAGCTGGCGGAAACATCGCCATCGGCCCTGTGCTGCTGGGCGCCGACAAGCCGGTGCACATCCTCACGGCAAGCGCCACCGTGCGCCGCATTGTCAACATGACCGCCCTCACCGTGGCCGACGCAAACGTTTCCCGTTGAAGCTTCTTGTAAAAGCAAGCACTAACTTTTGCACACAGTTTTGATGCCCTGAGTTTGCCCTCTTTTTCAGCAGGCCCTTGCATTTTCGGGCCGGCTCAGGCACACTAGCGAGCTTGGATTTCAGGGTTAACCCGGCCCAAGTCGCTCTGCAAAAGAATGCTTTTTCGCTCATTTTGTCCAGTGCCGGAGGCGGGTTGATCGCATCAGAAGGCAGGGCAATCTCATGGATCTGAAGCAGATCCGGACTCGCATCGGGAGCGTCAGGGGAGTGGCCATCGGGGTCATTGCGGCCACCGTATTGGTCACGATGAGCACCTTGGTGGTGCAAGCCCGATCCCCCGAAGCTGTGGCTCCGGCACTTGCCTCAGCACCCATGTCGATCTCCGGCTTGCCGGTACAAGGCCAGGAAGTATTGGGCCTGATCCGGCAAGGTGGGCCCTTCCGTTACGAGAAAGACGGCACGGTGTTCGGCAATCGCGAGCGCCTGTTGCCAGGCCAGAAGCGTGGGTACTACCGGGAATACACGGTACCCACCCCGGGCCTGAGTCACCGGGGAGCCCGGCGGATCGTGTGCGGCGGCTTCAAACCCCGTTGGCCTGACGCGTGTTATTACACCGAAGACCACTACAACAGCTTCCGGCTGGTGGTGCAGTAAGTCTTGGGTGATGTGAGCGGATTTTTAACTTTGACCTTAGAAAGAGACGCGGAGATGGACACGCCACTTCGTAACGTACGACCCAATATCGTTCAGTCGATTCGCGCCCATGGCGTGAAAGACCTGCAGGCCGCGGCCGAGCACTTGGGACATCACTTCCTGTACGCCAACCTGGCCAAAGCCCAGAGCAAGCAGGACGTGCTGGAATTGATCGCTGCGCAATACACCTTGCCTTCGCACTTCGGCAAGAACTTCGATGCGCTCTACGACTGCATGACCGACATGGTTCACAAGTCAGGGCCGCAGACCGGGTTCATCGTGGTGCTGGAGCACATTCCTGCGCACGCCAAATTCGACAAGGAAGCGCGCGAGCAGTTGCTGGACATCTTCCGCGATGCCGCCGACTACTGGTCCGATCGCAAGATTCCGTTCCGGTGCTTCTATTCGTTCTCGGTGGCGCGCTCGCCCAAGGGCGAAGAGCAGATCGAGGTGCACAGCGATGAGCCCATGCCCACGGACAAGATCCTGGACGTGAGCCCGATGGCGCTGCGCATGAGCAGCCCGTTCAACGCCGGTTACTGGCTCGCCGCAGCCTGAACAGGCGATCTCTTGAAAAAGCCGCTGTACTTGCAGCGGCTTTTTTCATTCCTGTGACTGCGTTCTTTGGGCCAGCTGAACGTATTCGCTCACAGGCACTTCTTCGGCCCGGCGTTGCAGGTCGAACTCACCCGTGAATCCTTTTTCTTCGAGCCAGCGGCCCAGCGTGTTGCGCAGGATCTTGCGGCGCTGGCTGAAGGCGGTCTGCACCAGCGCGCCGTAGTGCGCCACGTCGATGGCTGGCGGTTCGGCCAATGGCACCATGCGCACGATGGCGCTGTCCACGCGAGGTGGTGGATCGAAGCTCTCGGGTGGCACGAACAGCACGTTCTCCATCGCGTAACGCCACTGCAGCATGACCGAAAGCCGGCTGTAGTCTGACGTGCCGGGCCTGGCCACCATGCGGTCAATCACTTCTTTCTGAAGCATGAAGTGCTGGTCCTTCACCACGCTCACGTGATCAAGCAGGTGAAACAGGATCGGCGTCGAGATGTTGTACGGCAGGTTGCCGACCACTCGAACATGCGGCGTGCCCAGACGCTCGGCCAGCGCGGTGAAATCCACCTTCAGGACGTCCGACTCCACGACCTCCAGCTGGCCATGGCCCCGCAGGCGTTGCGCGAGATCACGATCCAGTTCAATCACCGTGAGACGCCCCAGGCGCTCGACCAAGGGCTGCGTCAGCGCGGCGAGCCCGGGTCCGATCTCGATCATGGCGTCGCTGCGTTGCGGCGCGATCAACCCGACGATCGCCTCAATGACGGCGCCATCGGTGAGGAAATGCTGGCCGAAGCGCTTGCGCGCAATGTGCTTCATGGCCAGCAAGTCGCCCGACCGCGCTTCACCGCTGGGGCGCTTCGCGGTATTCGATGAAGGCGCGCCCGCGCACGTCCTGCGCCCAGACCCGCAAGGCTTCCTCGGTCTTTTTCTCGCGCACCAGGCCACGGACGATCTCGCGTTGCTCGCGCGCTGAAAGCTTGGTCTGACGGCGCTCCTCGACCTTGATGAGGTGCACGCCAAAGCGCGAGACGAGCGGCGCCGACACTTCACCTGGCCGCAAGCTGTTCATGGCCTGCTCGAACTCGGGCACAAACTGGCCAGGGCCCGCCCAGCCCAGATCGCCGCCCTGGCTGGCTGAACCATCCTGGCTGTGCTCGCGGGCGAGCGCCTCGAAGCTCCCCTGCCCGCTGGCCAGTTGCTGCCGCCAGCCATTGAGGCGGCTCACCGCGTCTGCCTGACTGAGCTGGCCATCGGGTCGCAGCAGGATGTGACGTGCCCGGGTCTGGGTCACATTGACGTCGGGCATGCCGGCCTGCCGCTTGTCGAGCACTTTGAGAATGTGAAAACCTGCGGGGCTTCGCAGCGGTCCGGCGATGGCGCCCACGCTCAGCGAACGCGTGGCGTCCACGAACAGCGAAGGCAGACGCTCGGCTTGCCGCATGCCGAACTCGCCTCCATTGACGCGCTCCGGTGCGCTGGAGAACTCACGCGCGAGTTGCGCGAAGTCCGCGCCTGCGCGCGCACGATCTGCCACGCCTTGAGCCTTGTCCTGCAACTCCTTGATGCGCTCGGGGCTGGCGCCCTCGGGCACGATGAAGAGGATGTGCGCCAGGTTGAGTTCGAGGTTGGCGAGAACATCGCTGCCCTGTTGCTCGCGAATGAAGTCGTCGATGTCGGCTTCGGTCACGCGCACGCGCGAGTCGACCTGCCGCTCGCGCACGCGCTGCAGCAGGATCTGGCTGCGCAAGTCGTTGCGCAGGCGGTTGATGTCCACGCCTTCAGCAGCCAGGCGGCGGCGGAACTGCTCGGGGTTCAGCTGGTTCTGCGCGGCAATGGATTGCTCGGCCTGAGTCACATCGGCTTCACTCACCGTGATGCCCAGCTCGGTGGCTTGCTGGATCTGGATGCGCTCGTTGATGATCTGTTCGAGCACCTGGCGGGCCAGTTGATCGCGAGGGGGCATGGGCGCGCCCTGCTGAGCCAGCTGCTGCTCCACGCGCACGAGGCGTTGACGCACCTCGTTGTTGGTCACGGGCTCGGAGTTGACCAGGGCGACGATGTAGTCGGCGGTGCCTTGCACGTTGGCGGCGCCCACGGAGGCGGGCGCATTGCGCGGCAGGTCGAGCTGGCCCGAAGGGCGCAGGCCCTGCGCTTGAACAGACAGGGACCCCAACAGGGTGGCGCACGCCAGCCAGATGGCCGGGCGGATGCAGACGGGAAAGCGGTCAGTCATATTGTTGGAACCGGCTGGGCGGGTTGATTTCTTCACGCAGGTACTGATAGCGCGGCACATTTTCCTTGAGGGTTCGGAGCGGGTTGGAGCCCAATCGCGAGAACCCGGTGAACTCCAGCTGGAACAGGATACGCTGGTTGGCCGTGGCGCCGCTGCGCTGCAGGCGCTCGAGCACCACGCGTCCGACCCAGCATCCGGCATCGTACTCAAAGCCGGCCACCAGATCGACCACCTTCTTGTCCGGCACGCTGTAGTTGACGCGGCCCACGCTGTACCACTGACCCGGGCCGAGGCCTCGACCCGGCACTTTGGTGTAGGCCGGTTCGCCCCAGAGGTCGTTGAGCGGCCACTGCCAGCCGATGTCGAACTGTTCGCTGGTGCCGCGTTGCAGGCGGTAAGCCGCGCTGAACACGCGGTAGTTGCCCGGGGTGTAGCGGCCGCCCAGCGTGGTGCGCACCGACTCGCGGTTGCTCGGGTTGAACTGCACGTTGGTGTCGATCGACCAGCGTGGGCTCCACTGCACGCGCGTGGCCACCAGGATGTCGCTCAACTGCTCGGTGACCGGATCGCCGCCTGGCAGACCGCGGGCGTTGGGCAAAAAGACGTTCTGATCCTGAAACAGGTAGCGTTGGGCCACGCCCACACGCACCATTTCGGCACCGGTGCCGGGATCGAGCAGGCGCGAACTCACGCCGAGGGTGAGCGCCCGGGTGTCGGAGATGCGGTCGTTTCCACCAAACACGTTCTCCGAAAAGATGGAGGCAAAGTTGAAGTCGTTCGTCGCCGAGTCGTAGTTGGGCAACAGGCTCTGATCGCGGAATGGCGTCCAGGTGAAGAACGCGCGCGGCTCCAGCGTCTGAACGAAGGAACGACCAAAGTAACTGGCGTCGCGCTCGAAGACGAGCCCGCTGTCCAGGCTGACGGTGGGCACCACGCGCGTGGCGCTGCGTGCGCCGTTCGCCAGCGGGTTGTCAAAGTTGTAATGGGTGGCGTGCAGCTGCGCGCGCGGCTTGACGAACCAGCCCGGCGCGAGCCAGCGGCGGCTGATCTCGGCCACCGACATGGTGCGCGAGCCATTGGTCTGGCGCGTGAGCAGCGGGTTCGATTCAAAACGGGTGAAGTCGGTGAGCACCGACCAGTCCCAGCCGCCCAGCCCGGCGATACGGGTGTCGCCCTGGCTGTAGCGTGCGGCAATCGACGGCAGGCGGTCGTACGGCGGGGTGATCGGTGCGTCGATGTCCTGCAGCGTCTGCCAGCTGTAGGTGCCCGCGCTCACCGCCCAGGGGCCACGCCCCCAGCTCACCACCGCATCGCTGGCCAGCAAGCGCGTGGTCAGCGATGCGGTGGCGCGGGGAAAGTCGCGCCAGTAGTCGTCATCGCTCACGCGGTTGAGGTTCAGGTATAGGCCGGTGGACCCGTTGGCGCCCAGCCGGTCGGTCAGCTTGGTCAGGTTCTGCTGATGCTGCAACGTGTAGCCCCAGCGGTCGGCGTTGCGCAGCTGGTCCGACGGCATGAACGCGCCACGCACCTGCCCGGAATAGCTCGGCTGCAGGTAACGGAACTCGCCGCCCAGATCCACGCCGCGCTTGCTCATGAACGTGGGGTAGAGCGTGGCGTCGAAATTGGGTGCGAGGTTGAGGTAATACGGCTGCGTGAATTCCAGGCCACTGATGTTGTCGATGTTCAGCGTCGGCGGCAGCAGGCCCGACTTGCGTGCATCGGTCAGTGGGAAGGTGAAGTAAGGCGCGCCGAGGATGGGCACGCCCTTGAATTCCAGCACGCCGTTGGTGGCCTTGCCGATTTCCTCCACGTTGTCGAACTCGATGCGCGAGGCGCGCACCATCCAGTCGGGCATCCAGTCCGCGCCGGGGGTTCGCGGGCAGGTGGAGTAGCGCGCGTCATACGCGTTGGCATGGTCTTTGTCGATGAAATCGACCCGGCTGGCGTCGCCCTTGCCTTCGTTTTCGAGCAGCTCGAAGGTGGGCTGGGTGAACGTCCCCTGAAAGGTGTCCATGTTGAGCTGCAGGTCGGGCCCACGAAAGCGGTTGCCATCGCGGTTGACGAGCACGTTGCCGGTGGCCCGGGCGTCGTTGTTGCTCTGGTTGATCTGCAATCGATCGCCCCGGATCACGATGTCGTGCCGACGCAGCTCGGCCGAACCTTCCACCGCCGTCACCCCATCGGTCTGGCCTTCAATGCGGTCACCCGAGATGAAGGTGGGCGCCTGCTGGCGCGCGCCCTCCGGCAGGGTTTCCTGCAACATGCCGCTGGGCTTGAGGCCTGTGGCCGGGGTGGTTGGGGCGGCATCGTCGCCATCGCCAGACTGGGCACGCACCCAGCCCGGCGATGCCAGGGCGCCCAGCGCGAGCAAGGCGAGCAGCACGTGCACGCCCCGCGCAACGGGTGCGGCCACGAAGAGGGGAGCGCGCCTGCCGCGGTGGGCGAGGCCGGAGCGCTGCGGGTCGGTGCGACGGTTCAAGGAGAAGAGTTCGTTGGCCCGGCTACCTGGACACGCATGGGAGCCGGCTGCCTGCCCAGCAGGGGGGTTTGTAGAATCAGGTGGCATTATCCACTGCCCGTCGCGGGCTCAGACCGAGCAACGGCCGACCCGACACCCAACATCATCATGACCCTGCCCATCCCCGCTGTCGCGTGGCCCGATGCCTCGCGGGAGGCCGCGTTCCAACAGTGGCTGGCGCCGCTGCAGGAACGATTTGCCCTGTTGGCGCCTACCCTGCGCCCGGCGTCGGCCGACGCGAGTTTTCGCCGCTACCTGCGCATCGATGCGCAGGCGGGTCACAGCCTGATCGTGATGGACGCGCCCCCGGCGCATGAGAACTGCGAGCCGTTTGTAAAGGTGGCCCGCCTCATGCGCGAGGCCGGACTGCTGGTCCCCGAGGTGCTGGCCTGGGACGAGCCGCAGGGTTTCATGCTGCTTACAGATCTGGGCCACCAGACCATGCTGGACGGCATCGATGCCGGCAACGCGCAAGCCAACCATGCTCGCTACATGCAGGCCCTCGATGCGTTGCTGGTATGGCAACTGGCCTCGCGGCCCGGTGTGCTCCCCCCCTACAACGAAGCCCTGCTGCGGCGCGAGCTGCAGCTGTTCCCCGACTGGTACCTGCAGCAGCACAAGGCTTTCACGCTCACTGACTCTCAGTCGCGCACGCTGGAGAAAGCGTTCGATTCCATCGTGGCCCACAACCTGGCCTCGCCGCAGGTGTATGTGCACCGCGACTTCATGCCGCGAAATTTGATGCTGCCCTCGCAGCCTGGCGACACCCCCGCGCAGCAACTCGGCGTGCTCGACTTCCAGGATGCGGTGCACGGCCCCATCACCTACGACGTCGCGAGTCTGATGCGCGACGCCTTCCTGACGTGGGAGGAAGACTTCGTGATCGATGTGACCGTGCGCTACTGGGAGAAGGCGCGCGCAGCCGGCCTGATGGATTTTGAGGACTGGCACAGCGACTTCGGTGCCTTCTACCGAGGCGTGGAGTGGATGGGCCTGCAGCGGCATCTGAAGGTGGCCGGCATCTTCGCGCGCCTCACGCTGCGCGATGGCAAGCCCAAGTACCTCGCCGACACGCCACGTTTCATCGCTTACATCCGCCACACCGCCCACCGCTACCGGGCGCTGGGACCCTTGCTGCAGCTGATCGACGAGGTCGAAGGCCTGCAGGCGGCTTCGGGCTACGCCTTCGGGCGGGTCTGAGCATGCCCCGCTTCCATTGCCCCGTGCGACTGGTCCAGGGGCAGACCCTGGCACTGCCGGCCACCGCTGCGCGCCACGTCCAGGTGCTGCGCCTGCAACCCGGACAACACATCACCCTCTTCACTGGCAACGGCGGCGAGTGGGACGCCACCATCAGCCTCATGGGCCGAAGCGACGTGCACGTGACCGTGGGCCCCCATCACGCCATCGAACGCGAACCGGCTCGGCCCGTGCACCTGGCCCTGGGCATGCCAGCCAACGAACGCATGGACTGGCTGGTGGAAAAAGCGGCCGAGCTGGGCGCCGCCAGCCTTCAGCCATTGCACACCGCCCGCAGCGTGCTGCGCCTGGCCGGCGAACGCTCCATCAAGAAGCAGGCGCACTGGCAATCGGTGGCGGTGGCGTCGTGCGAACAATGCGGCGCAAACCGCATTCCCGAGGTGCACGCCGTGGGAGAACTGGCCGCGTGGCTCAAGTCCCTTCCACCGGTGGACTCAGCGTCGCCCGAGTTGCGTTGCCTGCTGTCGCTGGCCGAAGGCACCAGCTCGCTGCCGCAGCTGCTGCAGAGCGCCTCCGCGCTGTCACCGGTGCGCTTTCTGAGCGGACCAGAGGGCGGCCTGAATCCCCACGAGGAGTCCCTGGCCCTCGCCGCTGGCTTCACGCCCGTGACCTTGGGCCCGAGGGTGCTGCGCGCAGAAACAGCTGCGCTGGCGGCTCTGGTGATGTCGCTCGCCTCATGAACAAGAACCTCTGGCTGCTCGCCAGCGCGCAAGGCCTCTTCCTCACGAACAACGTGGTGTTCATCGCCATCAACGGGCTGGTGGGGCTGTCGCTGGCGCCGCTGGGCTGGATGGCCACGCTGCCGGTGATGGGCTATGTGGTGGGTGGGGCGCTGTCCACGCCGCTGGTGGCGCGCGCGCAGAGCGCGCTGGGCCGCAAGGCGTCGTTCCAGATCGGGCTGCTGGTGGCGCTGGCCTCGGCATTGCTGTGCGCCTGGGCGGTGATGGACCGCAACTTCTGGCTGCTGGTGGCCGCCACCGTGATCGCCGGTTACTACAGCGCCAACGGCCAGCTCTACCGCTTTGCCGCCGCTGAGTTGAGCACACCGGCGTTCCGCGAAAAGGCGGTTTCGCTGGTGCTGGCCGGTGGCCTGGCCGGTGCGGTGATCGGGCCCAATCTGGCCACCCGCACCAAGGACTGGATGGGCGTGCCTTTTGCCGGCGCTTACCTCGCGCTGGCGGTGGTGGCGCTGCTATCCATGGCGGTGATCGCCTTCATGCAGTTTCCACCCGTTCCCCCGAAAACCACAAAGGCCAATCAGGGACGCCCGCTGCGCGTGATCATGCGCCAGCCGATCTTCATCGTGGCCACCGCCGGCGCCGCTCTGGGCTACGGCGTGATGAATCTCTTGATGGCCGCCACGCCGCTGGCCATGCAGGTGTGCGGTTTTCCTTTTGAAGACGCCGCCCTGGTGCTGGAATGGCACGTGATCGGCATGTTCGCGCCGGGGTTCATCACGGGTCACCTCATCAAACGTTTCGGCGTGCTCACCATCATGGGTGTGGGGGTGGTGCTCAATGCCGCCTGCATCGCCGTCGCCCTCTCGGGGGTCGACCTGCACCAGTTCATCATTGCGCTCTTTCTTCTCGGCGTGGGCTGGAACTTCCTGTTCACCGGCAGCACCACGCTCTCGCTGCAGGCTTACCGGCCCGAGGAAAAAGACCGCGCCCAGGCCGCCATCAATTTCTGCGTGTTCGCCACCATGGCGCTCACCTCGTTCGCCTCGGGCGCACTGGTGACCACCCGGGGCTGGCAGTGGCTGAACGTGGGTTCGCTGGTGCCGGTGGCGTTGACTGGCCTGGCGCTGCTCTGGCTTGCCTGGGTGCGCCGACAGGCACAGAATCCTGCCTGACGCACGGCGCCACTCATCCACACGAAAGGGCAGGACCATGGGACTTCTGGACTCACTGATCGGCGCGGCCACCCAGGCCGGCATGGGCTCACCACAAGGGCAGACATCCACTTCAGGCAGTGGCCTGCCTGGCGGCATGGACCCGCAGATGCTGATGGCGCTGGTGGGCAGCGTGCTCGCCAGCTTGGGCGGTCTGCAGGGTTTGCTGGCGAAGCTGCAATCCGGAGGTCTCGGTGACGCGGTGCAGTCGTGGATTGGCACCGGTGCCAACCAGCCGGTTTCTGGCGATCAGCTCGGCGGCGCGCTCGGCCCGGACCTCATGGGCATGATCGCTTCTCAACTGGGCGGAAGCCCGCAGCAGGCCTCGGGCACTCTGGCCGAATTGCTGCCCGGGCTGATCGACCAGCTCACACCCAAGGGCCAGTTGCCCACCGAAAGCGACCTCGGTGGGTTGGGTGGATTGGGTGGGCTTTTGGGTGGCAATGGCGGCAACAGTGGCGACCTGATGGGCGCGCTCGGCGGGCTCCTGCAAGGCCGGCGCTGACCCTTCGCCGACGCTGCTCAGGCAGGCGGTGCCTGCAGGTCCAGCCAGGCCTTCAAGGTGCCGAACACGGCCGAAGGGTCGGCCTCGTTGAAGATCTCGTGGTACAGGCCCTCGAAGGGCTGCGTGTGCACCTTGTGGCCGGGCGCAGCCGCCGCAAATGCCTGGCTGCCCGCTGGCCGCACCAGGTGGTCGGCGCCGGCGTACATGAGCAGCGTGGGCACGGTCCAGCGCGGGGCAGCGGCCACCACCAGCGGTCCATTGCTGTTGATGAAATGCGCCAGCCGCGCGGTGATGCGGTCGTGCACCAGGGGGTCCTTTTTGTAGGCCTCCACGGTGGCCACGTTGTGCGATATCTTGCTGGCGTCCAGCCCGTTGGACAGAGCGAAGTTGGGCGCATGGCGGTAGAGCAGGTTGATGAGTTTCTGCTGCAGCCAGCCGATGCCCGCATCGAGCGCCGGCGATGACAGCACCAGGCCGTCGATCTGCGCCATGCCGCGCTGAACGAACGTGGCGGCCACCAGCCCCCCCATGCTGTGCCCCATCAGAATCAGGGGGCACGACCAGGGCTCTGCGATGTGCCGCCGAGTGTCTTCGAGCACTTCGGCCAGGTCGTCCAGCAAGGCATCGTCGTCCGGCAGCACACCCCGCGCGCCACCCGATTCACCGTGGCCACGCTGGTCGTAGGCGCGCACACAAAAGCCCCATTCGTTGAGGCGGTGCGCCACGGGGTCGTAACGCCAGGCGTGCTCTCCCAGGCCGTGCACAATGAGCACCACCGCGCGCGGTCGCCAGCGCATGGGCAGCGGCCAGTCGTACAGCGCCAGGTTCAGCCCGTCGCGCAGGGTGAAGGGAGCCTGGGTGGTTTCGGACATGGTCTCGCCCGTCGGCTCAGGGCATGCGGGCCATGACCTGTGCCACTGTCGCAGTGAGGCGTCGTGCGTATTCCAGGTGCAGAAATTCGTTGGGACCGTGGGCGTTGCTCTTGGGGCCCAGCACGCCGCAGACCATCATCTGTGCCTTGGGAAAGCCCTTGCTGAGCATGTTCATGAGCGGGATGGTGCCGCCCTGGCCGATGGTGCCGCAGCCAGCGCCGAAGTGCGCCTGCGAGGCCGCTTGCAGGGCTTGCTCGAACCATGGCGCCGTGGTCGGTGCATTCCAGCCGCTGGCAGCGCCCTCACCCTCGAAGGTCACGCGGGCCTGGTACGGCGCGTTGTCTTCCAGCAGCGCCTTGAGCTCCTGCACGGCAGCGGGTGCATCCACCAGCGGCGGCAGGCGCAGGCTGAGCTTGAATGCGGTGTAAGGCCGCAGCACATTGCCGGCGTTGCGCAGTTCAGGAAAGCCTTCCGCACCGGTGACCGAGAGCGTCGGTCGCCAGGTGCGATTGAGCAGGGCCTCGACCGGATCGGTGGTGGTGGGCAGCGCGAACATCGTGGCGCCACCGCAGTCGTAGTGGGCCCACGGAAAACGCTTGTAGAGTTCGTCGCCCAGGATCGCGGCGGTGGCTTTCGCCTGTGTCACGCGCTCCATGGGCACTTCGCAGTGAAAGCTGGCCGGCAGCAGGCGGCCGGTGGCGCTGTCTTCCAGGCGGTCGAGCACCTGGCGCATGATGCGAAAGCTCGAGGGCACCAGGCCCGAGGCATCGCCGGAGTGAATGCCTTCGGTGAGGATTTCCACCTTGAGCACACCACTGGCCATGCCGCGCAGGCTGGTGGTGAGCCAGAGCTGATCGTAGTTTCCAGCGCCGCTGTCCAGACAGATCACCAGGCCCACGTCGCCCAGGCGCGCGCGCAGCGCATCCACATAGGGCAGCAGGTCGCCGGACCCGCTTTCCTCGCAGGTTTCAATCAGGCCAACGATGCGCGGGTGGGCCACGCCCTGGGCCTTGAGCGCCTGCAGGGCGGCGATGCTGGCATAGACCGCGTAGCCGTCGTCCGCACCTCCGCGCCCGTAGAGCTTGCCGTCGTCGATCTTGGGCGTCCAGGGGCCCAGGTCGCTGCGCCAGCCGGTGAACTCGGGTTGTTTGTCGAGGTGGCCGTACATCAGCACGGTCTGCCCGGAAGCGGGCGCCGGCGTGCCATCGCGCCCGGCGGTGGCCGGCACTTCAAAGAACAGCACCGGCGTGCGCGGCTTGCCGTGCGCGTCGTCGAGCTGAATCACTTCCAGCGTCAGGCCTTCGACGTGTTGAGCGCGCACCCAGTCGGCGGCGCTGTGCAGCACGCGATCCAGCAATCCATGGCTGGCCCAATCGGTATCGAACGCGGGCGACTTGGCAGGCACCTCGATGTAGCGCACCAGCTCGGGCACGATGGTGTTCGACCAGCTCGATTCCACATGGGCCTGCAAGGCGGCCGGGTCGAGCGCGGTATGAGGCAGGCGGGCGTTCATGGTGGTGGTCTCCGAAAGCGTGGGGGGCCGCCACGCGCCGAGAGACATTTCGCCCGCCGCGGTGGCCAGGGAAACAAGTATAGGCAGGCGCGCTGATTTTGGGGGCGCAGGCAGCCCCTACCCAGAGACAGCTTGGGACGGCTCCGCCGGCCCAAGCTGCCGTCCCCCGTCCAAGCGCTGAAGGCGCGCCAGAGAGGGGGGAAGCTGCGCAGCGGCGCAGGGGGGTGTTTCGCTTCAGGCGACCCGAAAGACCCGGACCACCTCGGCCAGCCGCTGGGCCTGGTCGCGCAGGCTGTCCGCCGCCGCCGCACTTTCCTCCACCAGTGCCGCGTTTTGCTGGGTCATCTGGTCGAGCTGGTTCACCGCCGTGTTCACCTGCCCGATGCCCTGCGACTGCTCGGTGGCGGCTGTGGTGATGTCGCCAATGAAGGCCGAAACCTTCTGCGCGTTGGCCACGATCTCGCCGATGGTGCTGCCGGCCTGCGCCACCAGACGCGTGCCGTTTTCCACCTTGCCCACGCTGGCCTCGATCAGGCCCTTGATTTCCTTGGCCGCCTGCGCACTGCGCTGCGCGAGGCTGCGCACCTCGGCCGCCACCACGGCGAACCCCCGGCCCTGCTCGCCAGCCCGCGCCGCTTCCACCGCGGCGTTCAGCGCCAGGATGTTGGTCTGGAACGCAATGCCATCGATCACGCCGATGATGTCGCCGATCTTCTGGCTGCTCTGGTTGATCTCTTCCATGGTGGTGACCACCTGGCTCACCACCTGCCCACCGCGTGCCGCCACTTCGGCGTTGGCGGCCGCCATCTGCGTGGCCTGGCGCGCCGCATCGGCGCTCTGGCGCACCGTGCTGGTGAGCTGCTCCATGCTGGCCGCGGTCTGCTGCAGACTGCTGGCGGCCTGCTCGGTGCGGCTGGACAAATCCTGGTTGCCGCTGGCGATCTGGGCACTCGCGGTGCCGATGTTGTCGGTCGAGCTGCGCACCTGCCCCACGATGCCGGCCAGCGAGGTCTGCATCTCGCCCAGCGCCTTCATGAGCGCGGCCAGCTCGTCGCGCCCCTTTGATGGCACCGGCTGGGTGAGGTCGCCGCGTGCAATGGCGCCCGCCAGCCGCTGCGCGTCCTCCACCGGTCGGCAGATGCTTTGCATGTTGAGCAAGGTGCTGGGCACCACGACCACCGCCGCCAGGGCCACGGCGAGGCCAAACAGCGTCAGGGTCTGCCCCCGCGTTGCCTGGCCTTCCTGTTCGAGCTGGGCCGCTTCGGCAATCAGCACCGCCTCGACCTTTCCTAGGTTCTGGATCAGGCCGTCGTACTGTTCATGCGCCCTGGCCAGCACGCGGTTGGCCACCGTGGCGGTGTCGTAACCGCCGCTTTCCAGCTGTGCGCTCACCGGTTCGACAAAGGCCACGTACTTCGCCAGCTGGTCCTTCATCTCGCGCACCAGAGCGTTGTCTTCGTCTTCCTCGCCGACCAGCATCTGGTCGATCTGTTGCCGGGCGGTATCGCGCGCAGCCAGCCATTGCGCCTTGGCCTTGGCCACGGCCTCGGGTTTCTCGTAGCCGATGATCATGTCCTTTTCGTAGCGACCCAGATCGCCCAGCGACTCCTGCAGTTGCGACAGCGTCACCGTTTCCTTGAACGCGTGGTTCATGAATTCGTTGCTGAGCGCGTGCAGCCGCGACATGCCCCACAGGCCGGCGCCACCCACCAGCACGAGCAACAGCAGCACAACGCCGATGGCGCCCGCCATGCGGGTACGAATGGAAAACTGTCGCATGAGATCCTGCATGGTCGAAAAAGCTCGTTCTTGTGGGAGATCGGAAGGGTGTGGCTGACCGGCGAAGCGCTACAGGCGGAACACGCGCACGACCTGGTCGAGGCGGGCGGCCTGGTCCTTCAGGCTCTCGGCTGCGGCCGCACTCTGCTCGACCAGCGCGGCGTTCTGCTGCGTCATCTGATCGAGCTGCGTCACCGCCACGTTGACCTGGCCAATGCCGTCGCTCTGTTCGCCCGCGGCCGCCGTGATCTCGCCAATGATGTCGGAGACGCGCTGCACCGAGCCCACGATCTCGCTCATCGTCTGGCCCGCATCGGCCACCAGGCGTGAACCGGTTTCCACCTTGTCCACGCTCGCCCCGATCAGCCCCTTGATTTCCTTGGCCGCCTGCGCGCTGCGTTGCGCCAGATTGCGCACTTCACCCGCGACCACCGCAAAGCCCCGGCCCTGCTCGCCCGCGCGCGCCGCCTCCACCGCCGCATTGAGCGCCAGGATGTTGGTCTGGAACGCGATGCCGTCGATCACGCCGATGATGTCGCTGATCTTCTTGCTGCTGTGGTTGATCTCGTCCATGGTGGTGACCACCTGGCCCACCACCTGTCCACCGCGCACGGCAATCTCCGCCGCGCTGGCCGCAAGCTGGTTCGCCTGGCGTGCCGCATCGGCGCTCTGGCGCACCGTGCTGGTGAGCTGCTCCATGCTGGCCGCCGTCTCTTCCAGGCTGCTCGCCGCCTGCTCGGTGCGTGCACTCAGGTCCTGGTTGCCGGAGGCAATCTCCACCGACGCCGTGCTGATGCTGTCCGTCGCGCTGCGCACCTGGCCCACGGTTTGAACGAGCGATGTTTTCATGGCGCCCAGCGCACGCAGCAGATCACCCAGCTCGTCGTGGCGATCGGACTGCACTGGTCGCGTGAGGTCACCGGCTGCCACCGTGGTGGCGATGGCGACGGCTTCGTTCAAGGGCACGGTCACCGATCGGGTGATGCGCCAGGCCATCAGGCTGGCCAGCAAGACCGCAGCGGCGGCAAGCCCGACGAGCCACATCACAGCGTGGCGAATGGTCAATTCTGAAGTGGCCACCGCCTTGTCCACCAGACCCAGCTGGAAGGCCAGCAGCTCGCCCTGCGCATTGCCGTAGCTTTCGGCGGCAGGCATCAGACCTGTGGTGAGCTTCTGGTCAGCGGCCTGCAGGTCACCGGTCTTGAGCGTGTCGAAGTACACCTTGCGCACCGCAATGTAGGCCGTGCGCAGCTCGGAAATTTTCGTCAGCAACGCCTTGCCTTCGCTGCTGCTGATTTCGTTCTCCAGCGTCTTCTGCAATTCGTTGATGCGCGTCGTGGTGTCCGCGATCATGGGTTTGAAATAGGCGTCGACGTCGGCATTGGCCCGGGACTTGGCCACGGCGAGCACGCGGTTGATGTTGAGGCGGGTGCTGGCCGCCCATTCCGCCGTGACAGCCGCGCGGTGCTCGAGCACGACCACGCGCTCGGTGGCGGATTGCGCGTTGCGCAAGCCATTCCAGGCGAGCGCGGTCAGCACCAGCAGCAGCGCCAGGACACTGGCGAATCCGAGGGTCAGCCGCTGGCCGATCTTGAGCTTGTTGAAAAACACGTCTATTTCTCCAGAAGGAACGGGGGGCGATCAGAAACTTTCCCAGTCGCCTTCGGCACTGGCAGACGCCTTGACCGGTTCGGGACGGGGGGCTTGCACCACGGGACGCTGGGGCGCGGGCGCGGGAGCAACGGGTTTGGTCACCACAGCGCGCGGCGCAGCGACGGGTGAAGGTGCCGGGGTGGCTCGGGGTGCCGGAGCGACCACCGAAGCCGGCGCATCGCCGGTGCGGAACACGCGCACGACCTGGTCGAGGCGGGCGGCCTGGTCTTTCAGGCTCTCGGCCGCGGCCGCGCTCTGCTCGACCAGCGCTGCGTTCTGCTGCGTCATCTGATCGAGCTGCGTCACCGCCACGTTGACTTGGCCAATGCCGTCGCTCTGCTCGCCCGCGGCCGCCGTGATCTCGCCAATGATGTCGCTCACTCGCTGCACCGAGCCCACGATCTCGCTCATCGTCTGGCCCGCATCGGCCACCAGGCGTGAACCGGTTTCCACCTTGTCCACGCTCGCCCCGATCAGCCCCTTGATTTCCTTGGCCGCCTGCGCGCTGCGTTGCGCCAGATTGCGCACTTCACCCGCGACCACCGCAAAGCCCCGGCCCTGCTCGCCCGCGCGCGCCGCCTCCACCGCCGCATTGAGCGCCAGGATGTTGGTCTGGAACGCGATGCCGTCGATCACGCCGATGATGTCGCTGATCTTCTTGCTGCTGTGGTTGATCTCGTCCATGGTGGTGACCACCTGGCCCACCACCTGTCCACCGCGCACGGCAATCTCCGCCGCGCTGGCCGCAAGCTGGTTCGCCTGGCGTGCCGCATCGGCGCTCTGGCGCACCGTGCTGGTGAGCTGCTCCATGCTGGCCGCCGTCTCTTCCAGGCTGCTCGCCGCCTGCTCGGTGCGTGCACTCAGGTCCTGGTTGCCGGAGGCAATCTCCACCGACGCCGTGCTGATGCTGTCCGTCGCGCTGCGCAGCTCGCGCATCATCCCCAGAAAGCGCATGCGCATGCTTTCCACTTCGCGCACGAGACGGCCGATTTCGTCCTGACGGTTGCTCTGGAAGGCGTGACTCAGGTCGCCCTGGGCCACCGTGGTCACGGCCTCGGTGAGCTCACCCAGTGGCTGGCTCACGTTGCGGCGCACCAGCAGGTAGAGCCCGCCGCCGAGCAAGGCGGTGGCCACCAGCAGCAGGGCCCACAAGGCGTACATGCTGTTCCAGTGAGCGGCCATGGCTTCGGTGTCGGACACCTCGGCGACGATCCACCAACCGCCCGCGGCCGACTCGCGTTTGCTGACCCAGGGGTCGCGGATCTCGGCGTTGAAAAGCGGTGCCGCGCTGCGAACGAATGCCTGCGGCGTTTCGCGCAGGCTGGTGAGCATGGCATCGGCGCCGGGATTGACGTCGAGCACCTTCTTGCCGGCGGCGGTGGGGTGCGACACAAAGATGGCATCGGCGTTGCTCGCGCGCGGATCGACGATGTACGTGCCTCCGCTCTCGAAAAATCGTGCCTCGCTCACCAGCTTGTCGAGCGACGCCTGGAAGTCGGCGATGTCGAATCCGATGAACAGGATGCCGACCACCTTGCCGGCCTCGTCGCGCATCGCTTCGTAGTGCGTCATGTACGGCTTGCCGAACAGCACAGCGCGGCCGGTGTAGGCCTTGCCTTCGAGCATGAGCGGGTAGGCCGGGTGGTTGCGCGCGAGCAAGGTGCCCATGGCGCGTTCGCCGTTTTCCTTTTTCAGCGACGTGCTCACGCGCTCGAAGTCGTCACCCTTGCGCATGAAGATGGTGGCCACACCGCCATTGGTGCGGTTGAAAGTGTCCACCTCCGAGAAATCGCCATTGAGCAGCATGCCCCAGCTTTTGAGCATGCCGGCAGAGGCGTCCAGCTCGAATTTGTCGGCGAACTTCTGGCGGAACGGCCGGTATGCCCGGTCGGTCATCATGCGCGCGGTGGTATCGAAGGCGTCGACCGAGTTGGCCACCGAGGCGGCCTTGTCGCCGGCCCATTCGACCAGGCTCTCGCGCGAGCGGCTCTCGGCCACAACGGCCATCACGCCGCTGATGAGCACGAGCACGCCCGCGAGCATGGCTACCGAGAGCAGCGAGACCCGGCGGGCAACGGATTTGGTGGAGGTGGATGACGTGTTCATCGGAGCGTGTGTTCGTTGAAATGAGCCGGGTTCATTGCAGGACCTGGGTCGCGTCCATCAGCCCCATGTCCTGGCTGGACATCAGGGCTTCGATGTCCATCAGGATCAGCATGCGTTCGCCCACGCTGGCGATGCCGGTGATGAAGCTGGTGTCCACGCTGGTGTTCATTTCGGGCGCTGGCTTGACCAGATCGCCAGCCAGCTCCAGCACATCCGACACAGAATCGACCACCGCACCCACCACACGACCACGCACGTTGAGCACGATCACCACGGTGAAGCCGTTGTATTCCACCTTGTCGCAACCGAGCTTGATGCGCAGGTCCACCACCGGCACGATCACGCCGCGCAGATTCACCACGCCTTTGATGAACGATGGCGCGTTGGCGATTCGGGTCGGTTCTTCATACGAACGGATTTCCTGCACCCGCAGGATGTCGATGCCGTACTCCTCGCCACCCAGGCGGAAGGTGAGGAATTCGGCACTGGCTTTCAGGCTGGCGGCAGCGCGTGCGCTGTCCTGGCGGGCATTGGGGTGGGCTTCGCGGCGCATGTCCATGGAATCGGTCCTCGGTAATCGGGTTAGTCCATGGAATATCGGCCACCTGGAGCGGGGCTGAAGTCCGAAAAAACCAGACAAACCCTTCCCAATCGCCGGCCAGCGCGTCAGCGCCAGTACCAAAGTACACACCCGGTCAGGCGCGCAGCGTGGGGGCTTGTCGCTCCAGTGACCCCCTGCGCCCCGGCGTCTGCTAAGTTGATTGCATGAACGCATCTGCCTTGCCCGGCCCGCAACACTTGGCCGCCACCCGTTGTATCGACCACGACCACCCTGCGGTGAAGGCGTTTGTGGAAGAACATGCCCGAGGCATCACGCCACGCGATCGTGCGGCCGCGCTCTACCTGGCGGTTCGCGACCGCGTGCGCTACGACCCGTACCGCATTGATCTCTCGCCACACGGCATGTCCGCCAGCAAGGCCATCGAACAGGGGCACGGCTGGTGCGTGCCGAAGGCCGTGCTGCTGGCGGCGGTCTGCCGCGCCGACGGCATACCCGCGCGACTGGGTTTTGCCGATGTGCGCAACCACCTGTCCACCGAACGGCTGCGCAAGACGATGGGCACCGATGTGTTCGCCTGGCACGGCTATACCTCGATCTGGCTCGATGGCGGCTGGCGCAAGGCCACACCGGCGTTCAACATCGAGCTGTGCGAAAAGTTCGGCTTGCTGCCGCTGGAGTTCGACGGCACGCAGGATTCGCTCTACCACCCCTTCGACCGCGAAGGACGGCAGCACATGGAGTACGTGAACGAGCGTGGCGCTTTCGACGACCTGCCGCTGGCCCAGCTGAGCGAGGCCTTCAGGCAGATCTATCCGGACATGCCCAGTGCCGACGCGGTGCCTGAGGGTGACTTTGCGGCCGATGCAGCGCGCGAAGCCGCTCGATCAGCTTGAGAAGCGAAACACGGCCGTGCTGGCCATCAGGTTGGGCCAGGTGCGGATTTCGCGGCCTTCGTGCAGGCCAAAACTGTCTTCGATGGTGAGACCGTTGCGCCGGGCCAGCACCTCGAAGTCGGCGTGGGTGCCCACCCGGATGTTCGGGGTGTCGTACCACTCGTAAGGCAGCCGCTTGGTCACCGGCATGCGGCCACGCAGCACATGCAGGCGGTTGACCCAGTGCGCGAAGTTGGGAAACGCCACCACGCCCAGACGCCCCACGCGTGCGGTTTCGCGCAGCATGGTTTCGGCGTTCCGCAAGTGTTGCAGCGTGTCGATCTGCAGCACCACGTCGAACGCGTCGTCGCCAAACATGGTCAACCCGTCTTCCAGGTTGAGCTGCAGCACTTGAACGCCGCGCTTCATGCAGGCCAGCACCTTGGCATCGTCGATCTCCACGCCGTAGCCGGTGCAGGCGCGGGTGGATTGCAGCAGCGCGAGCAGCGCGCCGTCGCCACAGCCCAGGTCGAGCACGCGCGAACCCGGGGGCACCAGGCGCGCAATGGAATTGAGAATGGCCAGCTCGCTCATGCCGAGCCTCCCTTCAGCGTGCTCGCCAGCGCCTGATCGAAATAGGCGCGCACGGCGCCAAGGTAGCGCGGATCGTCGAGCAGGAAGGCGTCGTGACCGTGCGGCGCGTCGATCTCGGCATAGGTCACCTCGCGGCGGTTGTCGAGCAGGGCCTTGACGATTTCGCGGCTGCGCGCGGGCGAGAAGCGCCAGTCTGTGGTGAAGCTCACGAGGAAGAACCGCGCACGCGCGCGGGCCAGCGCAGCGGTGAGGTTGCCGTCGAACTCGCGCGCTGGGTCGAAGTAGTCCAGTGCGCGCGTGATCAGCAGGTAGGTATTGGCGTCGAAATACTCGCTGAACTTGTCGCCCTGGTAGCGCAGGTAGCTTTCGATCTGGAACTCCACGTCTTGTGTGCTGTATCGGTAGGCGTCGAGGAGAGCTGCGCGATCCGGCGCCGGGCCGCCCCAAGCCGCATCGGCCCCCTCGGGGGGCAGCGAACCACGCGCAGCGGGGAGCGTGGGGGCCAGGTTCCTGCCGAACTTCTCGTTCATCACGTCGTCGCTGAGGTAGGTGATGTGGCCGATCATGCGGGCGATGCGCAGGCCGCGCCGCGGCAGGGTGTCGTGGCGCAGGTAGTTGCCATCGTGAAAATCCGGGTCGGTCACGATGGCTCGACGTGCCACTTCGTTGAACGCAATGTTCTCGGCGGTCAGGTTGGGGGCACTCGCCACCACCACGGCGTGGCGCACCCGCTGCGGGTATTGCAGCGTCCATGACAAGGTCTGCATGCCGCCCAGGCTGCCGCCCATGACGGCGGCCAGCGTTTCGATGCCCATGACATCCAGCAGTCGCGCCTGGGCATCCACCCAGTCTTCCACGGTGACCACGGGGAAATCCGCGCCCCAGGGCGCGCCCGTGGCGGGGTTGGCGTGGGTGGGTCCGGTGGAGCCGAAGCAGGAGCCCAGGTTGTTGACGCCGATGACGAACCAGCGATCGGTGTCGACCGGTTTGCCGGGTCCGATCATGTTGTTCCACCAGCCCTCGCTGCGCGCCAGCGGCTGACCATTGGCGTCGGCGTGCCAGCCGGCCACGTGGTGCGAAGCGTTGAGCGCGTGACAGATAAGAACAGCATTGGAGCGATCGGCGTTGAGCGCTCCATAGGTCTCCACCACCAGCTCGTAGGCTGGCAGGACGGCACCGCTGCGAAGCGGCAGCGGTTCGGTGAATCGAAACGTTTGAGGCGTGGCGATCAAGGCAATGTCCAGACCGGGCGCCGGGCGCCCAAAAAAAACCCGATACCGCCAAGAGCGAGATCGGGAATCTCCCCTTTAGCGGCATTTCTAAAGCGCCCGCAATTCGGATCAAATCGGCGCTGAGGGCGGAGTATAAGTTCAAGCGGCCATTGCCGGGCGTCAGCACCAGTTTGGGGCCATGTTGTAACGGCGCATCGGCGCCAGCGGGGGCTTGCGCATCCTGAAAAATAGTTACTGTTTCCGGCGCATTCAGCGCATAATTGTCTGGCGAGTGCCCGAAACACTCGCTTTGACAAGTGATCGGTTGGTTTCGCGTGCTACAGGTTTTGTGTGCTAACGGGGCTCCATCGCTATTTTTATCAGTGTTATTAGGAGTCCCAACCATGGGCAACAAACTGTACGTGGGCAATCTGCCCTACACCGTGCGCGACGAAGACCTGCAACAAGCTTTCGGCGCCTACGGCTCCGTCAACAGCGCCAAGGTCATGATGGAACGCGATACCGGCCGCTCCAAGGGCTTTGGTTTCGTCGAAATGGGCAGCGATGCCGAAGCACAGTCCGCCATTGAAGGCATGAACGGCCAGTCCCTGGGCGGTCGCAGCCTGGTGGTCAACGAAGCCCGTCCGATGGAAGCCCGCCCCCCCCGCAGCGGTGGCGGCGGCTTCGGCGGTGGTGGTGGCGGCGGTGGCCGCAGTGGTGGCGGCGGCTTCGGTGGCGGCGGTGGTGGTGAAGGCGGCTTCCGCAGCCCCTACGGCGGCGGTGGCCGTCGTGAAGGTGGTGGCGGTGGTGGTGGCCGCGGCGGTTACTGATCGCCCACACCCGTCAGCCTGAACCAGCGCCCCGCGCTGGTCCTCCAGCAGACATGAAAAAAGCCCTGTGGTCCTGCCACAGGGCTTTTTTCATGTTTGCTTCTGCCGGTGCTTGCGCGGCCGCCCGGCCAGGAGGCGGTCGAACGCCGCGTTGGGCAGCAGGCGCAGCAACTTGGCCACCACACCCATCTGCCAGGGAATCACGCGGTAGCTGGTGCGCGAGCGAATGGCAGTGAAGGCGCGATCGGCGAAGGTTTGTGCGCTGAGCAGAAAAGGCATTGCGTATCGGTTCTGGCGCGTCAGGGGCGTGTCCACATAGCCAGGCAGCAACGTGACCACCGCCACCCCGGTCCCGCGCAGCTCACCGCGCAGGCTCTCGCAATAGGCCACCACCGCAGCCTTGCTGGCGCAGTAGGCGGCATGGCCCGGCAGGCCCCGGATGGCGGCCACGCTGGCGATGCCGACCAGCGCACCGCTGCCGCGCGCCACCATGCCAGCCACGAAGGGGTGAAACGTGGCGGCCAGGCCGATGTTGTTGGTGGCGAAGAGGCGAGCCATGACATCGATGTCTTCCCGCACCGCGGTGTCCATGCCGATGCTGACGCCCGCATTGGCAATCACCACATCGGGCAGGCCCTGGCTGGCGATACAGGCCTGGCCAGCCGTGACGATGCTGGCCGTGTCGGCCACGTCGGCGCCGTACACGCGGCACTTCGCCTCATCAAAACCCTGCGCGTCGGCCCAGGCCTGCATCTCTGCGGTGCGGCGGGCCACCAGCGCAAGGCGGTAGCCGTCTCGCGCGAACCGCGCGGCCATGGCCTGGCCGATGCCGCTGGAGGCGCCGGTGATGAAAACCAGCGGACCGGCAGTCGAGGACGACGGGGTGCTGTTCATCTCGGCTCCATGCGGACTTTGACGCGGCCCTTGAAGTTCGCCACCCGCTCGTCGCCAACGTAGTCTAGGTTGTCGGCCTGAAGGCGATCGGTGCCTCGCAACAACGTGACGGGTTGGTCCGACACGACGCGTTCGGGTGCGGTGTAGATGTGCAGGAACTCGCCGCGAAACTCCAGCCGGGGCACGGCCTCGCCCGTCGCGTTAACACCCGCTTCGCGCACAACCACAGCGTTGCCTTCGAGGATGAACTCCGTGTTGTCGCCGTTGGTGGTGATGAGGCGGGCACTGGCCAGTGTGGGCAGCCCGTTCAGGCCGACGTGACGGATCCGGCCGTTGTCGACCTCGACCGTGTCGTTGGCAGGGTAATGGCGGGCCTCCACACCGTTCAGCTCGGTTTTCAGGATGCCGGTGGCGTCGAACACCTTCACCGAGAAGCGGCGCATGAAGTAGTCGGGCTCGCTGCTGACGGGGCGATCCACCTCGGGCGATTCGGCCACAGGCGTGGCGCGCAGCAACCAGTAGGAGGCGAGCGCGAGCAGGCCCATGAGCAGCACCGGCAGGTAGATGGACAGGCTGTCGAGCCACTTGCGCTTTCGCCGGGGCGCGCGCGGCACGACGGCGGTCGTGTCGACGTCGTCGAAGAAATCCAGCGGATCGGTCGTGCTCACCGGGAAGCCGCTTCCAGCTCGCGGGCGTAAGCACCGCTGGCCACGAGCAGCAGGTCGCAGACATCGCGCACTGCGCCGGCGCCCGGCAGGCGTTGCGCAACGAAGTGCGCAATGGCCAGCACCTCGGCGTGTGCGGTGGAAGGCGCGCAGGCGAGCGCGGCGCGGCGCATCAGTGGCAGGTCGGGCCAGTCGTCGCCCATGGCGGCGGCAGCGCTCCAGTCGAGGCCGAGCTCGGCCAGGATGGCCTCGGCCGCTGGTGCCTTGTCTTCGGTACCCAGTCGCACATGCTCGACACCGAGCGCGCTCAGGCGCGCGCGCAACGCAGCAGAATCGCGCCCGCTGATCACGGCCGGCGTCACACCGGCGCGGCGCAGCAGCTTGATGCCGTGGCCATCGAGAGTGTGGAAACGTTTGAGCGTCTCGCCAGCCTCGCTGATGTAGAGGCCCCCATCGGTGAGCACACCGTCCACATCGAAAAAGGCCACGCGCACCGGTTGGGCCCGCAGCAACAGGGTCGGAGGAAATTCGAGCACTGGGCGCAGGGGCGTCATATGACTTTGGCGCGCATGAGGTCGTTGGTGTTGAGTGCGCCGAGCAGACGCCCGTTTTCGTCCACCACGAGCACGCTGGTGATGCGGCTGGTTTCCATCAGGCCCGCCGCTTCCACCGCCAGCGCGCTGGCGCGCACGGTGCGCGGGTTGGCATGCATCACATCTTGCGCACGCAACGAACGAAGGTCGACACCGCTGCCGGTCTTTTCGATCAGGCGGCGCAGGTCGCCGTCGGTGAAGACGCCTCGCACCCGGCCATCGTCATCGACCACCGCGCTCAGGCCCAGACCCTTGGCGCTGATCTCGCGCATGAGGTCCATGAGGGTGGTGTCCAACCCCACCTGCGGTGCGTCGGCGCCGCCGCGCATCACATCGCTCACGTGGGTGAGCAGCTTGCGACCGAGGGAGCCGCCCGGGTGTGAACGGGCAAAGTCGTCGGCCTTGAAGCCGCGCGCGTCGAGCAGGGCCACAGCCAGTGCATCGCCCAACGCGAGCTGGGCGGTGGTGCTGGCCGTGGGGGCGAGGTTGTGCGGGCACGCCTCTTTCTCCACCGAGGTGTCAAGCACCACATCGGCATGGCGACCCAGGGTGGACTCGGGCCGGCCGGTCAGCGCCACCAGGGGCACGCCCATGCGCTTGATCAGCGGCAGGATGGCGGTAAGTTCTTCGCTCTCGCCGCTGTTGCTGATGCCCAGCACGAGATCGACGCCAGTGATCATGCCCAGGTCGCCGTGACTGGCCTCTGCCGGGTGGACAAAAAGGGCCGGCGTGCCGGTCGAGGCCAGGGTGGCGGCGATCTTGCGACCGATGTGCCCGCTCTTGCCCATGCCCATGACCACCACGCGGCCGGTCACGGCGAGCATGCGTTCGACCGCCATGGCAAACGACGCGTCCATGCGCAACGCCAGCGTGCCGACCGCTTGCGCCTCGATCTCGAGCGTTTCGCGGCCCAATGCCAGCACGCGGTCGGTGTCGAAGGTGGGGGGTAGCGACATGCGGAGGATTATCGCTGCCGCCAGGGAGCGCCATGCCGTGGGTGCCAAGTAACATCACGACCAGATGAATTCTCTGGACATCGCCCTGCTGTACCTCCTGGCCGCCGTGATCGGGGTCGTGGTCTGCCGCACGCTGCGATTGCCGCCCATGCTGGGCTATCTGCTGGTGGGCGTGCTGATCGGGCCCAATGCGTTGGCGCTGGCACAGGATTCCGGTGGTGTGCGCTACCTGGCCGAATTCGGCGTGGTGTTCTTGATGTTCGTGATCGGGCTTGAGTTCAGCCTGCCCAAACTGCGCGCCATGCGCCGCCATGTGTTTGGGTTGGGCCTTTCGCAGGTGGTGCTCACGGTGCTGCTGACCACGCTGGCCTCACTCGCCCTCGCGCTCGTGCTGCCGACCTGGTGGGACATCAGCTGGCAGACGGCGCTGGCGCTGGGCGGAGTGATGGCCATGAGCAGCACGGCCATTGTCATCAAGATGGTGGCCGAGCGACTGGAACTGGAGTCCGAGCATGGCAAGCGCGTGCTGGGCATTCTGCTGTTTCAGGATCTGGCCGTGGTGCCCTTGCTGGTGCTGATTCCTGCGCTTGCAGCAGACCCGGACGATCTGCTGATCGCGCTCGGCTGGGCCTCCCTGAAAGCGGTGCTGCTGCTGGGATTGCTGCTCACCGGCGGGCAAAAGCTCATGCGCTGGTGGCTCACGCTGGTGGCGCGGCGCAAGAGCGACGAGCTCTTCATGCTCAACCTGCTGCTGATCACGCTCGGCCTGGCCTGGCTCACCGAGCACGCCGGCCTTTCGCTGGCGCTGGGTGCGTTCGTGGCCGGCATGCTGATTTCGGAGACCGAGTTCAAGCACCAGGTGGAAACCGACATCCGCCCGTTTCACGATGTCCTGCTGGGCCTGTTCTTCATCACCATCGGCATGATGCTGGACTGGCGCCTGGTGCTCGACCGCTGGCCCCTGGTGCTGTTGCTGTTTTCGGTGTCGGTGGGCTTCAAGCTGCTGCTCATCACCGGGCTGACGCGAGCCCTGGGGGCGCCCATGGGTGTGGCGCTGCGCACCGGGCTGTACCTGGCGCAGGCGGGCGAATTCGGCCTGGTGCTGCTCACGCTCGCGGGCAAGAACAACCTGGTGCCACCGCAACTGTTCAACCCCATTCTGGCCAGCATGGTCATATCCATGCTGCTCACGCCGTTCGCGATCATGTACGCCAACGCCATCGTGATCCGGCTGGTGGGCAGCGACTGGCTGATGCAATCGGTGCAGATGACCAGCATTGCGCGCAAGGCGATCAATGCCGACAAGCACGTGATCATTTGCGGCTACGGGCGCTGCGGCCAGAACCTGGCGCGGCTGCTGGAAGCCGAAGGCATTCCCTACATGGCGCTGGACCTCGACCCCGACCGCGTGCGCCAGGCCGCCGCCGCCGGACACTCGGTGGTGTTCGGCGACGCGGCGCGCCTGCAGGCCTTGATGGCCGCCGGCCTTCACCGCGCCAGCGCCCTGGTGGTGACGTACCTCGACACCGCCAGTGCGCTCAAGGTGCTGCGCCACACCCACGAGCAGGCCGCGCACGTCCCGGTGGTGGTGCGCACGGTGGACGATGTGGACCTGGAAAAGCTGCGCGCGGCCGGCGCCACCGAGGTGGTGCCCGAAGCGATCGAGGCCAGTCTCATGCTGGCCAGCCATGCGCTCGCGCTGGTGGGCGTGCCGATGCGGCGCGTGATCCGCGTGGTGCAGGACCAGCGCGACGCGCGCTACAACCTGTTGCGCGGCTATTTCCATGGTGCCGATGACGACGGCGCAGACGAGATCGACCACGAACGCCTCAACACCGTGACCCTGCCCGCTGGTGGACGCAACGTGGGCAAGACACTGGATTCGCTGACGCTGCACGCGATGGGCGTGCGGGTGGTGAGCTTGCGTCGCGCCAGCGGGCGCGCCCAGGCTGTCGAGGGTGATGCTGTTCTTGAGGGTGGCGACACGGTGGTCATCAGCGGCAAGGCCCCCGCACTGGCACTGGCCGAAGAAAAATTGCTCTCGGGCTGAGCCGCGCAGCCATCAAACCCCGTACTGGTCAGGGGACATTCAGAACATTCGGTTCTTTTGAATACTGATCAGTCTGTATGCTCTCGGGTTTTTAACCGCTCAGGAGCCACGCCATGATGGATCGCCGACTGTTTCTGGGGGCCGGCTTTGCCGGCGCTTCCGCGCTGACCTTCTCCTCCGTTTTCTCGCAGACCACCCCGAACTTCGGAGCGCCGGTGCTGCCTGCGCCCGGGTTCCGCCGCATGAAACTCGGCGCCATGGAGATCATTGCCTTGAACGATGGCGCGCTGCGCCGTCCACTGGGCGAGGAGTTCGTGCGCAACGCCCCGCTGGAGCAGGTCAAGGCCATGCTGGCCTCACAGAGCCTGCCCACCGACTATGTGGACATTCCCTTCACGGCCTTCCTGGTGGTCAGCGGCGACAACAAATTCCTGATCGACACCGGTTTCGCCGACAACGGCCCACCCACCACCGGACGCCTGCGCGCCAACCTGGCCGCAGCGGGCTACAAGCCGGAAGACATCAACCATGTCATCCTGAGCCACTACCACGGCGACCACATCAACGGCTTGCGGGCGAAGGACGGCTCGCTGGTGTTTCCGCGCGCCAAGGTGCACGTGCCCGCGCCGGAACACGCTTTCTGGATGGACGACGCGCGCATGAACGCCGCTCCCCCAGCGATGCAGGGCGGCTTCCAGGCGGTGCGCCGTGTGTTCGGCAATCTGCCGGCGGACCAGCTGGTGCGCTTCGAACCGGGCGCCGAACTGGCCCCGGGCATCACTTCGTCGGCTGCATTCGGCCACACGCCGGGAATGAGCGTGTTCACGATCCGCTCGGAAGGACAATCGTTCATGTATGTGGCCGACGTGACGAACGTGCCCTCGTTGTTCGCCCGCAGCCCCGACTGGGCGGTGGCGTTCGACATGGACGCCGAGATGGCACGACAGACGCGCCGACGCGTGTTCGACATGCTGGTGAAGGAAAAAACGGTGGCCGGTGGCTTCCACTTCCCTTTCCCCGCGTTCGGCACGATGGAAGCGGCCGGCAACGGTTACCAGTTCAAACCCATGGCCTGAACAGGGTCGCCATGGTCTCCCACCCCGGCCTTCGCGCCGGGGTTTTTTTTGCGCCTCGGGTGCCCGCCGATAATGGCCGCTGCTTCACGGACACCCCCCATGAACCCCTCCGAATACCTCAAAGCCCACATCCGCACCGTGCCCGACTGGCCCGCGCCTGGCGTGCAGTTCCGCGACATCACGCCCCTGCTGCAGGATCCGACGGTGTTCCGCACGTTGATCGACACCTTTGTGAACCGCTACAAGGACACGGCGCTCAGGCCCACGGTGGTGGCGGGGCTCGATGCGCGGGGTTTCATCATCGGTTCGGTGGTGGCCTACCAGCTGGGCGTGGGCTTCGTGCCCATCCGCAAAAAGGGCAAGCTGCCCTTCACCACGGTGGAAGAAACCTATGAGCTGGAGTACGGCAGCGCCACGGTGGAACTGCACACCGATGCTGTGCAGTCGGGTGACCGCGTGGTGCTGATCGACGACCTGATAGCCACCGGCGGCACCATGATGGCGGGTCGCCGCTTGCTGGAAAAACTCGGAGCCGAAGTCATCGAAGGCGCGGCCATCGTGGACCTGCCTGAACTCGGTGGTTCGGAAAAGCTGCGAGCCTCAGGCTTGAAGCTATTCACCCTGGTGGATTTCGCAGGCCACTGATGGGCCGGCGCGGGCGGCTCAAAGCTTGCCGTGCTGCGTTTCGCTCAAGGCAGCGAAGTCGCTGTGCGACTCAGGCACCGGCAACTGCGCCTCGGTCGCCGTGCGATAGGGTGGTGTGGCCACGCTTTGCAGCGCGCGGCGAAAGGCCGCCACCTCGTCATCGCCCACCACCTGCGCGGGCTCGCGTGAGGGCGGCGTGATCTCCGGCCGCGGGATCGCAGTGGGACTGGGAATCGGCATCGGCCGCGAGGGCGGGGGCACCGCGCCCGGCGTCATCAACACCGTCTCGCGTCGCGTCTGTGCAGACACCGCAGACTTGAGCGCCAGGCCGACCTGGTCGTGCACCGCCTTGCGCCGCCAGTAAACCGAGCGGACATCCATCTCGTGCCGCGTCTTGCCACTCTGCTGGATCCAGCGCTCGATTTCGAGCAGGTACTCGTCGGGCATGGCCTGCGCCGGAAGCGCCAGATCGATCAGCACCAGGAACGTGTCGCCGGTGGCGTCGAGCGTGAGCACCTTGAATTCGTAGCTGGTGGACAGCACACCGGCGCGAATGAGCGACTCGCGCACCACCGAGAACAGCTGCTCGCGGCGCAGGATGCGACGGCCCCGGCGCGGCGAAATCAGGGGCAAGGTGGTCTGGCTGAATTTGTTGCGGGCGCGGGTAAAGCTCCCCTTGCCGGACAGTTCGGTTTTACGGGCTTGCCACCAACTCATCAAGGACATGAACAGCGTTTGCGCAGCGGACACGCGCATAAAAGGTTGATAGGAAGGCATGAAAAAGTCTTGGTCGGAATGGGGCGGACACCGCGACTCAGGTCACCGCGACCCGCTTCGGCCGGTTGTACATGCGCCGCGCCAGCACGGCCGACATGGCCACCGACAGCTCGAGGGCGATTTCGGGATGGCGCGCCGAGAGTTCGCGAAAGCGCAGCGGCGTGAGGCACCACAGGCGACAGTCGCTGCCGGCATGCACTGTGGCGCTGCGCGGCAGGTGGCTGTAGAACGCGCCCTCGCCCAGCAGCGAACCCGCACCCACCACGGCGATGCGCACGCGCTCGCGCGAATCCTCGTAGTGCACCGTGAGTGAGCCGCTCTCCACAAAGTAGACGGTGCGGTCCTTCACGCCCTGCTCGATCAACACCTGCCCCTGCTGCAGCGCCACCGGCTGCAGGTAGTTGGCGAGCATCGGCCACTGGCTGTCGTTGAGATTCAGGGGCACGGCATCCAGCGCGCTGCTGAGGCGCATGGAATTGGCCAGGCCTTGAATGTCAAAGCGCACGGAGGCGGGAAGCTGGGCGTTCATGCGGTCACGTTAACCGCGCAGCGGGCCTGCACGCAAGCGCCCTCTTACCCCTGCTTACAGTTGCACTCCGGGCGGTGCGTGAGCCACCGTGAACGGTGTCCCGCGCTCACTTGCCGATGCAAAAACGCGAAAAGATTTCGCCCAGCAGGTCGTCGGCGGTGAACTCGCCCGTGATTTCACCGAGCGCCTGCTGCGCCAGGCGCAACTCTTCGGCCAGCAGATCAAGGTGCTCACCACGAGCGGCAAGCAGCCCGTGCGCCGCCTGCAGGTGTTCGTGTACCCGCCGCAATGCCTGCAGGTGGCGCTCGCGCGCCATGAAGAGGCCGTCGCCCGGCTGCTCCCAGCCCGCAATCTCCAGCAGGCGGCGGCGCAGGGCTTCCAGGCCCGCGCCATGTTTCGCCGAAATGCCCAGCGCGTCTTCGGGCTGGTCCCGCAACACGGCGGCCAGCGTGGCCTCGTCGCACTGGTCCTGCTTGTTCCACACCTGCAGCACCGGCACGCCGGTGGGCAGCTGCCCGGCAATGGTGTCGTCGGCTGCGCGGTAAACCACGTCTGCGTGGCGGCTCAGGTCGTGCACGAACAGCACCGCATCGGCGCGCTGGATGCGCTCCCAGGCACGCTCGATGCCGATCTTTTCCACCTCGTCCACGTCGGCGCTGTCGCGCAGGCCGGCGGTGTCGATGACGTGCAGCGGAACGCCTTCGATCTGGATGGTCTGCTGCACCACGTCGCGCGTGGTGCCAGCCACCGGGGTCACGATGGCCAGTTCAGCACCAGCCAGCGCATTCAGCAGCGAGCTTTTGCCCGCGTTGGGCTGACCCGCGATCACCACCTGCAAACCATCGCGCAACAACGCGCCCTGGCGCGCCTGTGCCTGCACACCCGCCAGAGACTGCTGCAGGCGTTCCAGCTGCCCGCTGGCATCGGCCTTCTGCAGAAAATCAATCTCTTCCTCGGGAAAATCCAGCGTGGCCTCGACCAGCATGCGCAGGTTCACCAGCGCGTCGCGCAGCGCATGCACACGGCTGGAGAACACGCCCGCCAGCGATCGCGAAGCGCTGCGTGCCGCCGCCTCGGTGCTCGCATCGATCAGATCGGCCACGGCTTCAGCCTGCGCCAGATCGAGCTTGTCGTTCAGGAACGCGCGCTCAGTGAACTCACCCGCGCGCGCCACACGCAAATCGGGCAACACCTCACGACCCACCTCCAGACAACGCGCCAGCAACAACTGCAACACCACCGGACCACCGTGCCCCTGCAGCTCCAGCACGTCTTCACCGGTGTAGGAATGCGGCCCGGGAAACCACAAGGCCAGACCCTGGTCGATGGCCTGGCCCGATGCATCCAGAAACGGCAGGTAGGTCGCTTCACGCGGCCGCAAGGTGCGCCCCACCAAGGCCTGCACGAACGGCCCCAGCCCCCGCCCCGACACCCGCACGATCCCCACCCCACCCCGACCGGGCGCCGTGGCAATGGCAACGATGGCATCACGCGAAGCGGCAAGCATAGAAGGCGAGCATAAAAGACGAAGGGCCTGCAATGCAGGCCCGGATCGGAGAACGACGACTCCACCAGAGATGGCAAGGGTCCGGCTCCGCCGGCCCAAGCCATCGTCCCCCCCTTCAGGGGGGAAGCCGCGTCAGCGGCGCAGGGGGGTCCTCAAGTGAACTTCGGCATGCTGAATTTCAGCGGCACACCCATGCTCTTGTTGATCACCGCCTGCTGCGCAATCGTCAGCACGTTGTTGGTGATCCAGTACAGCACCAGGCCGGACGGGAAGAAGAAGAACATGACCGAGAACATCAGCGGCATCAGCCACATCAGCTTGGCCTGCAGCGGATCGGGCGGCAGCGGGTTGAGCGCGGTCTGGATCATGGTCGTCACGGCCATCACCAGCGGCAGGATGTAGTACGGATCGGGCGAGGACAGGTCGGTGATCCAGAGCTGCCAAGGGGCGTTGCGCATCTCCACGCTGGAGAGCAGCACCCAGTAGAGCGCAATGAACACCGGAATCTGGACCAGGATCGGGAAGCAGCCACCCAGCGGATTGACCTTTTCCTCGCGGTACATCTTCATCATCTCCTGCTGCATGGCCTGCGGGTTGCCTTTTAGGCGCTCGCGCATTTCCATGATGCGGGGGTTGATCTTCTTCATCTTGGCCATGCTGCGGTAGGCGCTGGCGTTGAGCCAGTAGAACGCCGCCTTGATCAGCACCACCAGCAACACGATGGCCCAGCCCCAGTTCGCCACGTAGCCGTGGATTTTTTCCAGCAACCAGTAGAGCGGCTTGGCCAGAATGGTCAGCCAGCCGTAGTCCTTGACCAGTTCGAGGCCAGGAGCAATGGTCTCCAGCACCTTCTCTTCCTGGGGGCCGACGAACAGCCGCGATTCCACAGCCTGGCTCTGGCCCGGAGCGATGGAGGGCAGGCTGCTGATGCTGCCCACGGCGTACAGGTTCTTGTCGACCTGGCGCACGAAGTTTTCACGGGCCAGGCCATCGGCCAGCACCCAGGCTGAAGCGAAGTAGTGCTGCACCATGGCGACGTAGCCATCGCTGGTGTTCTTGATGAACTCGGCCTTGTTTTTCTCGATGTCGGCGAACTCGACCTTCTGGTACTTTTTCTCGGTGGTGTAAACCGCCGGACCGGTGAAGGTGGAATAGAAAGGTGTCTCGCTGCTGAGCTTGCTGCCGTCGCGCACGAGCTGCAGATACAGCTGCGGGCTCACGGGCTGGCCACCGACGTTCTGCACCTCGTGCTTCACAGCGATGTCGTAGCGACCGCGCTGCAAGGTGTAGGTTTTGACCAGCTTCACACCGCCCACCTCGGCCGATTCAAAACGCACCTGCAGTTCGTTGCGGCCGTCGGCCAGCGTGGAATCGCCAGGCAGCAGCGTCATGGGCGTCTTGTGCGTGGGGAAGCTGCCGCCGATCAGGCCGGTCTGGGCCACGTAGATGCGGTCTGCGCCCTGCGTGAGCAGCGTGAAAGGCTGTTCGGTCTGGTCCTTGCTCTGACGCGTGGCCTCGGCGTGTTTGAGCAGTTGCGCGCCGATCAGCGACCCGCCTTCGCTGTTGAACACGAGCTTGAGCACGTCGGTGCTGACTTCATGGCGCTGCGCCACCGCACCGGGCGCCCCGCCCGGGGCCGCATCAGCGGTGACCGCCGATGCGGGACTGGTCGCCTGCGTCGCGGAGGGCAGGCTGGCGTCGACCGCAGGGGCTGTGCCGGTGGCTGAGGCCGGCGCGCTCACCGGCGCAGATCCCGGAAAGAAGGTGGGCTTGTGGCCATTGTGGATCTGCCACTTGTCCCAGATCAGCACCATGGAAAGACCAAAAACCACCCACAGGATGGACCGACGGATGTCATTCATGACGGGTTCTTCTTTTCGCAGGAAGGAGAGATCAGGCTGGTGAACAGGGTGCCCATCGATTCAGGCACTGGGTCGTGGCCGCCCTCGCACCAGGGATGGCAACGCACCAGGCGCTTGACCGTGAGGACGCTACCGCCCAGAGCACCATGGCGCTCGAGCGCATGGATTGCATAGACAGAGCAAGAAGGTTCGAACCTGCAACCACTGCCCAGCCAGGGACTCAGCAGCAGCCGGTAACCCTTGACCAGACCCAGCAGGCCCAGGCGCGGCCAGTCAGACACCATGGCGCGCCTCCGCCGGCACCAGCACGCGTGCCAGCAATTGCTCCAGCTCGGCACGCACAGCCCGCTTCAAGGGCTCGGACGTGGCGCTCACGAACTGCTGCCGGCTGAACTCGCTGCGCAGGCGCACGACCAGCGCCGCATGGGGCAGCGTGTCGGTGCGCTGCCGGGCGGCTTCGTAGATCTGGCGGCGGATGGCATTGCGGGTGACGGCGCGGCGCGCCCAGCGCTTGGGCAGCAACACACCCAGCCAGGCATCGGCCACGGGAAACAGCGCCCGGCCTTCGTGCGCACTGGAAAGTGCAGCACGGTGCAAGGCGAAGTGAGGGGTCTTGGCCACGGGGGCTCCCGCCATGACGGCCTGGAACTGTTGCCGGGATCGCAGCCGCTGGATCACCGCTGTACCACCTGAACCGCAAAGACATGCGGCCGGGCGAGACGGCGCCGGCACAGCATGCGCGGTCTCAGACAGCCAGGCGCTTGCGGCCTTTGGCGCGGCGGGCGTTGATCACGGCACGGCCGCCACGCGTTTTCATGCGGACGAGGAAGCCGTGGGTGCGTGCGCGGCGAATCTTGGAAGGCTGGTAGGTGCGTTTCATGGTGGTCAGTACAAATCGGGGAAACCCGCAATTATCGCAAAGAAAACCAAAGTACGGCAAGCACTTGGCTGCACGTGCCCGCGCAGCACCTCAACTTCGGGCTTCGCGACCGGCGGTTCAAGAAAATCCACCCGCCATCTTGTGGATAAGTGCCAGCCCCCCCTACAATGCCCAGCCGTCCTCGGGTCAATTGTCCACAACCATAATTCTCCAGACTCACCCAGCATGATCGAGGGCACCCAACGCGACGCGTCCCTGGCCGATACCCGGTCGCTCTGGTCCACCTGCATGGACCTGCTGTCCCAGGACATCCCCGAACAACAGTTCAACACCTGGATCCGACCACTGTCGGCCACCGTGGTGCCGGACGGTTCGCGCGTGGTCGTGTCGGTGGCCAACCGCTTCAAGCTGGACTGGATCCGCGCCCAGTACGCGAGCCGCATTTCGGCTTTGCTGGAATCCGTGCAAGGAGCGCCTGTTGTACTGGAGTTAGTGCTTGCTCCTCGTGAAGGCCCGAGTCGAACAGCACCCGCGCCACGAACCGTTCAGGATCAGGTGCTGTCTGAACTGCCCGACCTGGCGCCGGCCGAGCTGGTCGCTCCCAGTGGACCCAAGACCCGCCTGAATCCCGCGCTCGCGTTTTCCACCCTGGTGGAGGGCTCCGCCAACCGCATGGCGCGCGCTGCCGCCATGCATGTGGCGGGCAGCCTGGGGCAGCTCTACAACCCGCTGTTCATTTATGGTGGCGTCGGCCTGGGCAAGACCCACCTGGTGCACGCCATCGGCAACCACCTGCTGGCCGACCGTCCACAGGCCAAAGTTCTCTACATCCACGCCGAGCAGTTCGTCTCCGATGTGGTCAAGGCCTACCAGCGCAAGACCTTCGACGAGTTCAAGGAGCGCTACCACTCGCTCGACCTGCTGCTGATCGACGATGTGCAGTTCTTCGCCAACAAGGAACGCACGCAGGAGGAATTCTTCAATGCCTTCGAGGCGCTGCTGGCCAAGAAGAGCCACATCGTGCTGACCAGCGACACCTACCCCAAGGGCCTTGCCGACATCCACGAACGTCTGGTTTCGCGCTTCGATTCCGGACTCACGGTGGCCATTGAGCCGCCGGAGCTGGAGATGCGGGTGGCGATTCTGATCAACAAGGCGGCGGTGGAAAACGCGGTGATGCCCGAGGAAGTGGCGTTCTTCGTGGCCAAGAACGTGCGCTCCAACGTGCGCGAACTCGAAGGCGCGCTGCGCAAGATCCTGGCCTACTCGCGCTTCAACCAGAAGGACATTTCGATCGCGCTCGCGCGTGAGGCGCTGAAAGACCTGCTGTCGATCCAGAACCGGCAGATCAGCGTGGAAAACATCCAGAAGACCGTCGCCGATTTCTACAAGATCAAGGTGGCCGACATGTACAGCAAGAAGCGCCCGGCCAGCATTGCCCGGCCGCGCCAGATTGCCATGTTCATCGCCAAGGAGCTGACCCAGAAAAGCCTGCCCGAGATCGGCGAGCTTTTCGGTGGGCGCGACCACACCACGGTGCTGCATGCGGTGCGCAAGATCGGCGCCGAGCGGCTGCAGAACACCGAACTCAACCAGCAGCTTCATGTGCTGGAACAGACGCTCAAGGGGTGAGCCTCCAAAAAGGCGAAAATAGCGGGGATTTGGCTCCGACAATGACAGGGCCCAGGGGGGAGACAACCTCGGGTCCACAAGCAACCAGAGACGAAAGAGTCTGAAATGATCGTTTTGAAATCGACCCAGGACAAGGTTTTGGCCGCGCTGCAATCGGTGGCCGGCATTGTGGAGCGGCGCCACACCCTGCCGATCCTGGCCAACGTGCTGCTGCGCAAGACCGGCTCGCAGGTGCAACTGACCACCAGCGATCTGGAGATCCAGATCCGCACCACGGCCGCGCTCGATGGCGACGACGGCAATTTCGCCACCACGCTGGGTGCTCGCAAGCTGATCGACATCCTGCGCACCATGCCGGGCGACCAGACCGTGAGCCTCGAATCCAGCGCGGGCAAACTGATTCTGAAGGGTGGCAAAAGCCGTTTCACGCTGCAGAGCATGCCGCCGGAAGACTTTCCGCTGGTGCAGGAATCGGCCAGTTTCGGCCCGGTGTTCTCGGTGCCGCAGAAAACGCTCAAGAGCCTGCTGGGTCAGGTGTCTTTCTCCATGGCGGTGCACGACATCCGCTATTACCTGAACGGCATTCTGTTCGTGGCCGAAGGCAAGCAATTGAGCCTGGTGGCCACCGATGGCCACCGCCTGGCTTTCGCCTCCAGCACGCTGGATGTGGAAGTGCCCAAACAAGAGGTCATCCTGCCGCGCAAGACGGTGCTGGAGCTGCAGCGCCTGCTGTCCGACAAAGAGGGGGCGATCGAGATGCAGTTCGCCGCCAACCAGGCCAAGTTCAGCTTTGACGGCATGGAGTTCGTCACCAAGCTGGTCGAAGGCAAGTTCCCCGATTACAACCGCGTGATCCCCAAGAACCACAAGAACATCGTCACCCTGGGCCGCGTGCCACTGCTGGCCTCGCTGCAGCGCACCGCCATCATGACGAGCGAGAAGTTCAAGGGCGTGCGCCTGAATGTGGAGCCGGGCTCACTGCGGGTGGCTTCCAGCAACGCAGAGCAGGAAGAGGCGGTGGACGAGCTCGACATCGACTACAGCGGCGACACCATCGAGATCGGCTTCAACGTCACCTACCTGATCGACGCGCTGCAGAACATGTCGCAAGAGATGGTGCGCGTTGAACTCTCCGACGGCAACAGCTCCGCGCTGGTGACCAACCCCGACGACAACGCTTTCAAATACGTCGTCATGCCGATGCGCATCTGACGCCAGAACCCTGGTTGCCCCCGCATTCCAAACCCGCGCACACCGCGGGTTTGGCGCTTACTGAGATCGAGAAACTTCACCATGTCCGAAGCCAACAAGCCCGCCGATTCCGTCAACACCGGTTCGGCCAGCGCCGCCAGCTCCAATTTCCAGCCTGTCATTGACGCCCACCAGGCGGGTGCCAGCGAAGGCTATGGCGAGGGCTCGATCCAGATCCTGGAAGGCCTGGAGGCCGTGCGCAAGCGCCCGGGCATGTACATCGGCGACACCTCCGACGGCACCGGCCTGCACCACCTGGTGTTCGAGGTGGTCGACAACTCCATCGACGAGGCACTGGCCGGCCACTGCGACGACATCGTGGTGACCATCCACACCGACAACTCCATCAGCGTGGTGGACAACGGCCGCGGCATTCCCACCGGCGTGAAGATGGACGACAAGCACGAGCCCAAGCGCTCGGCGTCCGAGATCGCGCTGACCGAACTGCACGCCGGCGGCAAGTTCAACCAGAACAGCTACAAGGTTTCGGGCGGCCTGCACGGCGTGGGCGTGAGCTGCGTGAACGCGCTCTCTCAATGGCTGCGCCTCACGGTGCGCCGTGAAGGCCATGTGCATCAGCTCGAATTCGCGCGCGGCTTCGTGCAGAACCGCATCATCGAAGCCACCCCCACCGGCGTCGAAATCTCGCCCATGCGCATCACCGGCGCGACCGAAAAACGCGGCACCGAAGTGCACTTCCTGCCCGATTACGAAATCTTCCGCGAGAACGCCGACTTCCACTACGAGATTCTGTCCAAGCGCCTGCGCGAGCTGAGTTTCCTGAACAACGGCGTGCGCATCCGCCTGAAGGACGAACGCAGCGGCAAGGAAGACGACTTCTCCGGAGCCGGCGGCGTCAAGGGTTTCGTGGACTTCATCAACAAGGGCAAGACGGTTCTGCACCCCAACGTGTTCCACGCGCTCGGCGACCGCCAGAGCGACCAGGGCACCAACATCGGCGTGGAAGTGGCGATGCAGTGGAACAGCGGCTACAACGAGCAAGTGCTGTGCTTCACCAACAACATCCCGCAGCGCGATGGCGGCACCCACCTCACCGGCCTGCGCGCGGCCATGACGCGCGTCATCAACAAATACATCGAAGAGACCGAGCTCGCCAAGAAGGCCAAGGTGGAAGTGACGGGTGACGACATGCGCGAAGGCCTGTGCTGCGTGCTGAGCGTGAAGGTGCCCGAGCCCAAATTCAGCAGCCAGACCAAGGACAAGCTGGTTTCCAGCGAAGTGCGCGGCCCGGTGGAAGACATCGTGAGCCGCCTGCTCACCGACTACCTGCAGGAGCGTCCGAACGACGCCAAGATCATCTGCGGCAAGATCGTGGAAGCCGCGCGTGCCCGCGAGGCCGCGCGCAAGGCGCGCGAGATGACGCGCCGCAAGGGCGTGCTCGACGGCATGGGCCTGCCGGGCAAGCTGGCCGACTGCCAGGAGAAAGACCCCGCGCTGTGCGAGATCTACATCGTGGAGGGCGACTCCGCCGGTGGCTCCGCCAAGCAGGGCCGCGACCGCAAGTTCCAGGCGATCCTGCCGCTGCGCGGCAAGATTCTGAACGTGGAGAAAGCGCGCTACGAGAAGCTGCTCACCTCCAATGAAATCCTCACACTCATCACCGCCCTGGGCACCGGCATCGGCAAGGCCACCGGCGTGGGCGGCACGGCTGGCGTGGACGACTTCAATGTGGCGAAGCTGCGCTACCACCGCATCATCATCATGACCGACGCCGACGTGGACGGCGCGCACATCCGCACCCTGCTGCTGACGTTTTTCTACCGGCAGATGCCCGAGCTGGTGGAGCGCGGCCACATCTACATTGCACAGCCCCCGCTGTACAAGGTGAAGGCCGGCAAGGAAGAGCTGTACCTGAAGGACGCGTCGGCGCTTGATGGTTTCCTGCTGCGCATTGCGCTCAAGGATGCGTCGGTGTTCACCGGCGGCGTCACGCAGACCACCCTGAGTGGCGACACCCTGGGCGAGCTGGCGCGCAAGCACCAGATCGCCGAGAACGTGATCGCACGCCTTTCCAGCTTCATGGACGCCGAGGCCCTGCGCGCGATTGCCGATGGCGTCTCGCTCAACCTCGACAGCGTGGAGCAGGCCGAGGCCAGCGCCATCGCACTGCAGGCCAAGCTGCGCGAACTCAGCACCACCGGCGTGCCCGCCGAAGTGGCCGCCGAGTTCGACGTGCGCACCGACAAGCCCATCCTGCGCATCAGCCGCCGGCACCACGGCAACATCAAGAGCAGCGTGCTCACGCAGGACTTCGTCCACGGTGCCGACTACGCGGCTCTCGCCACCGCTGCAGAAACCTTCCGCGGCCTGTTGGGCGACGGCGCCAAGGTCATGCGTGGCGAAGGCGAAAAGCAGCGCGAAGAAAAAGTGGCCGACTTCCGCGTGGCCATGCGCTGGCTTATCACCGAAGCCGAGCGCACCACCAGCCGCCAGCGCTACAAAGGCCTGGGCGAGATGAACCCCGCGCAACTCTGGGAAACCACCATGGACCCGACCGTGCGCCGCCTGCTGCGCGTGCAGATCGACGACGCCATCGAGGCCGACCGCGTGTTCACCATGCTGATGGGCGACGAAGTGGAACCCCGCCGGGATTTCATCGAGGCGAATGCGTTGCGGGCGGGGAATATCGACGTTTGAGGCCGCTGTAGGCAGCCCCACAAGGCAATAAACCGAGCCCCATAAGTTGAGAAACCTATGGGGCTCTTGCTTTGGTAAGCCCCGTTCTATCGAGTACGTTCTACTGGTTAATATCCAGAGGATTCTCGTAGGGTGTCATCCGCGCCCTGGGTAAAAAGACAGTTAAGGGACGCAAGCATGCTCACAGGCGAAATTCGCTCGCAAGTAGATTCGATTTGGAATGCGTTCTGGTCAGGAGGCATCGCCAACCCTTTAGAGGTGATGGAGCAAATCACCTACCTCCTCTTCATCCGCCGACTGGATGACGCGCACACCCTGGAAGAGAGCAAGTCCCTCCTGCTAAAAATTCCTATGACCAGCCGAGTTTTCCCGGCGGGCATGAATGAAAAGGGCCGCCCCTACGACGACCTGCGCTGGTCCCGTTTCAAAAACTTCGCTCCCTCCGAAATGCACACAGTGGTGGGCGAGCATGTGTTCCCCTTCCTGCGGACAATGGGGGGCGATGGGTCCACCTACGCCCACCACATGAGGGATGCGCGCTTCACCATCCCCACACCCTCACTGCTGGCGAAGGTGGTAGACATGCTGGACAAGGTGCCTATGGAGGACCGGGACACCAAGGGAGACCTCTACGAGTACATCCTGGGCAAAATTGCCAGTGCCGGCCAAAACGGCCAATTCCGCACGCCGCGCCACCTCATCCAGCTAATTGTTGATTTCCACGCAGAAGTGACCCACTAACCCCCGGGATTTCCATCCAAACCTGACCCACGTACTAACCCTAACCTGCTGCTTTGCTGAGCAGCAGGAGACCAGGAGTGATAGACGTGGCAACACTGAGTGTCATCAGGCGCTGGGCCCTGCGAGAGCAGCTGTCCATCCGGGAGATAGCCCGCCGCACGGGCCTCTCGCGCAACACCATCCGCAAGTACCTGCGCGTAGGCGAGGCCGAGCCGCACTATGCCAAGCGGGTCAGTCCATCCAAGCTCGATCCCTTCGCCTTGAAGCTCGCCGGCTGGCTCAAGACGGAAGCTGGCCGATCCCGCAAGCAGCGGCGCACCGTCAAGCAGATGTACGCCGATCTGCGGGGTCTGGGCTATACCGGCTCCTACAACCGCGTAGCGGCCTTTGCCCGCCTCTGGCACGAGCAGCGCCTTGTGGCCCAGCAGACCACCGGCCGCGG
>NZ_NFUU01000003.1:386303-503306 GCF_002127265.1 Hydrogenophaga sp. IBVHS1
TCACCGAAGGGTGCGGTTCTTCTCCACGGTAGAGTTGGTCAATGCGCTGGAAGAAGAGAAGGCCCAAGGCAAGACAGGGCAGATGGCCCACCGGCTTGCATATGTGGATCTGGTGATTCTGGACGAGTTGGGCTACCTGCCGTTCAGTGCATCAGGAGGCGCCTTGCTGTTCCACCTGCTGTCCAAACTCTACGAGCGCACCAGCGTCGTGATCACCACCAACCTGAGCTTCAGCGAGTGGGCCAGTGTGTTCGGGGATGCCAAGATGACCACGGCACTGCTGGACCGACTCACGCATCACTGCCATATTCTGGAAACCGGCAACGACAGCTACCGATTCAAGAACAGCTCCGCACAGCAACCACCACAGACCACCAGAAAGGAGAAGACAGCCAAGAACTTATCCACAACGTGAGCGTGAAGCTCACGAACCAGGGTGGGTCAAGATTCGATGGAAATGGTGGGTCAGCTTTGCGTGGAAATCAACAGTCCGACAGGTCATTTCGTGCTACTCGTGGACACCACAGACCCCTTGAACTTCACGCAAAAACAATCCTTTGCTGTGTTTCTTGATGAACTCGTAAAAAAGCGCGTGCCCGAAGGTCATCTGCTCTCGGTCTTCGTCTTGGGTGAGGACTTCAAAACGAATGCAGAGCCTCTGGTCGAGTTGTGCAACCCAGGGTCCGGAGAAAACAAGAGCGCGATGACCAGTAACGTCGAGCGTGTGCGCAAGACGTATGAGGAGAAATTCATCAAACCCTTGATGCGTCAGGGAGAAGCCCTGCAGGGGACACAACCAGCCAAAGCCTCGCCCATTCTTGAGATGTTGCAACTGGTAGCCATCAATGGGTTTCGTAAACACGACGTCAAGGGCGAGCGGCGCCTTTTTCTGATGTCAGACATGCTGCACAACGGAAGCGCGTTTTCGATGTATCGAGCGACGCCCAACTTTGAGGACTTCTCGGGTACCGACTACGGTCGTAAAACCCAAGCTGACCTCAAGGACGTCAAAGTCGAACTGCATTACCTGTTGAACGCCCCCCAGCTCCAGACCCGTCGTAGCCTCCTGTTTTGGGAGAACTACTTCATCAAGTCTGGAGCGCGCTTGGTGGACGTGCGTCCTTTAGAAGGTTGACCTGTGAACATACGCGACATCCGTGTTCAGAAGCTTTTTGCCATTGCATTGGTGCTCAAGGTCTTGAGCTCAGGTCTTGGCTGGTATTTTCAATCGCCTTGGATTCTCGGCTTTGGTGTGCCCATTTGCATCATGGTCGTCTACATCTGGCTCGGACTGTTCCGCCGTGATTCAGACGTGAGCGACGACAAGTTTGCTGATTCGGCCTACTACCTCGGCTTCATCTTCACCATCACATCCATCATCTTCAGTCTGTTCGACCTGCCCAACATCGGCGCCAAGATTCAAGACATCGCTGTGCGCTTCGGCGCTGCGATGGTGAGTACGGTGTTGGGCTTGGGCATACGGGTGTACCTGGTGAGCTTTCGCGTTGACGTGTCAGACGCCATCCGAGACGCAGAGGACACGCTTTTGGGTGCCACACGAGCATTCACTGAACGGTTGACGATGGCGCTCGAACGATTGCAGGACTTCGAATCCCGAGTGGATTTAGCCACTCGCTCAAGTATTGAGCGTGTCAATTTGCAAGTTGAAGCACTCTCGAAAAATCATGCAGACAAGCTGACTGGGTTTTTCTCAGACCTGACCAACCGAAATCAAGAGGGGTTCACAAAAGCTCTCGACGAAGTGCGCGAGGCAAGTTCTCGCCTTGCTACATCCGTTGATGGCTATGCCTCTGGGATGCGAGGACACTTGGGAAGCATCGAAGTGCGAGTCGACGATTTCGCACACGCGGTGAGCACACGACTGCAAAAGACGACATTCCCAGATGACTACTTTGCCAAACGCCTCGCAGCTCCCCTCAGTCAGCTTGAATCGGCGGCGGGCGAAATTGCCCTGAAAGTGGTGAGCGCCGGTGCGGAAATGTCAAAAACCGCAGAGGCTTTGTCGAGTTCACTTGTGTCTGTTCAACACAAGTCTGCTGATGCTGAGACGGCGATGGATTCAATCCTTCGACTTTCAGGGCAGCAACACATGGTCTTGGAGACGGCTCAGGGGCAACTTAACGCCTTGGTGCAACTATCTTCAAAGCTTGAATCCTTTGATGCGTTGTTGACCTCGATGGTGGCAGAGCTCCGGGTCGGGCATGAAACCAGTTCCACGTTAAGCAGCCATGTAAGCAAATTGGTCGGCGAGACGGCTGACAGTCGCGAGGTGGTTGCCAGAAACATCCTTTTGCTGACCGAACAACTCTCCGTGCAAACGTCGGCCAGCACAGCACTTGCGAGTCGTATGGATGCCGTCGTCTCCGCGACTGACCGTGTCGTTGAGCAACTGGGAACCAGCGCAGCTGCACAAATATCTGCTTCGTCGCTTTTGCAATCCTCCGCCAGTCTGGCCGGTGAAGCCGCCGCGAAATATGGAGTCTCGGTGGAGGCCGAGCGAGTAACTTCGCGAGCACTTGAAATGCTCACAGAACGTGCAGACCTGACTTTCACCAAAGTCAATGAGCTCGTACAAAGCATGCATGAGTTCGTGAAACAAGTAGGGCCGCTTACAAATGGGCATCTTGCTCATTCCGATAGGCAACATCTCAATACCTGGCAGTCTCAGACCACGCGTTTTGAGGGCCAAATTTCGACAGCGCCTTCGCACATTGCGCCCTTGAGCACCAATGGAGGGACTCTTCTTGCCGCTCCAAGAGCGCCACTTGGACAATCAGGCAGCTCGCCCGAAATCTCAGACTCAGCTTCGTCAACATGGGCGCCTGCTTCAGCGCCAGACACCTCGATGCCAGAGAAAACCCCATCCACTGGAGGCGCCAACGGACAAGCGCAAGCAACGAAGACAAATCAACTCGAGGGTTAACAAATGGCTGTCAACCCAAGAAGCGACCAAGTTTTTCAGCTGTCTCTCACTGAAATCGCATTCATGCTGATTTTCATTCTTCTTTTGCTGCTTGGATACCTTGTCGTACGCGAGCAGGCCGCACGAGAAGTGGCAGAGACAGCGTTGGCTGAAGCTCGTTCGACGGAGGAGACTTTGGCTGCGCTTCAGGCTGCGAAGTCGGAACTGTCACAAGCACTCATCAAGGCTGGAAGCGCGCCAGTCCAACTCGAAGAGACCATATCGCGACTGACTTCTGCACAAGAGATACGCGTCGAGCGAGACAAGCTCGTCATGCAAGTTGAGGACCTTGATGCCCAACTTTCAGCGATGACTGAGTTGCGCAAGGAACTCGAAACGGTCGCTGACAAGCAGAACGTCCCACCGGATGAGGTGCTCTCCGCATTGGTTCTGCAGAAGGAGGTTCGGGAAGCAATGAAGCAAGCCAAGGATTCGGCGGCGACCACAGACGTAAAACCCAGCAGTACAAAGACTGTTTCGCCCGAGCAATTGTTGCCATTCGTGCGGCGCTCAATCTCAACCGCCGAGCTTCTGAAAAAGAACCTCAGGGACGGACTTGGCCAGACGCTTTCACCCGGCGACGAGTCCAAAACGATTGAGGCGGTGGTGGCTGCTGCCCGCGCTCAATCCGAGCTCGCAAGAAGTGGAGTGTCTATTGAAGTAGCTCGAAAAGAGAACTCCGACCTGCGTGGTCAAGTGGCATTCTTCAAGCGCAGACTCGAGGCGCGTGGCGGGAGAGACCATCCGCCTTGCTGGGCCAATGAGTCGGGTGCCCCGGAATACTTGTTTTCCTTGGAACTCAATCCAGCAGGCATTGTCGTTCAGCCGGCGTGGCCCGCTCATCGCGAAGCTGATGCCCGCTCTCTCCCGAATATCGAAACTGCATTGCAGTCACCTGTCAGCCTCGGTGACTTCGCGAGAAGCATTCAAGGCATCTTCAACGCAAGCAAGGCTGCAGACCCACAGTGCCGTCACTACGTGAGCATCAAGAACACGATTGCAGATGCAGTGGCCTCAGACCGAGCACGCCTGTCTGTCGAAAATTATTTCTACATCTACGAGGCGCGCAGGTAGTGTTTGTGAATTTCTGTCGGCAACGAATTGGTCACTTATTAGGCGCTTTGCTGCTGAGTTTTGGGGGAAGTGCGGCATGTGGGACGACTACGCTTGAAGGTGTCGTCATTAAACTTTCAGATGGAGACACTGTCACTGTTTTGGATGCGGCAAAACGCTCTCATCGTGTCAGGTTGGCGGGCATCGACGCACCCGAAAAAAAACAGGCATTCGGAGACCGCTCGCGTCAAAGCCTTTCCGAGTTGGTATTTCGTCAGGTTGTAACCGTCGAGTACGAAAAAGTCGACAGGTACGGACGCATTGTTGGCAAAGTGAAGGCTGGGAATCTGGATGCCAACCTTGTACAGGTCAGTCGCGGTATGGCATGGCACTACAAGGCATACGAACTTGAGCAACAACCTAAGGATAGGTTGGCCTACTCCCGTGCAGAAGAGGCTGCGCGGGAGGCCCGCCAGGGGCTTTGGCGTGACCCTATGCCAGTTGCTCCCTGGGACTTCCGACGGATTAGATAGGGCTCCAACTCCAGAGATTTCAGTCCCAGAGCTCTTTGTATTGGGGCAGCATCATCGTGTCAGATGCGAGTCGCAGCGGCTTGTCCGCTAGTTGGGTAACAAGAAAAACCGCACGCTTGCCGACCCGAGCCTCGAGGTACGCATGGACCCTCTCCACGAAACCCTGGTAGCCAAAATCCTCAATTGTTTTCGACTTTCGACTTTGGTCTATGTACGTGAGTCGCGTACGATTCTCACGGCGAGAAACGCTGACGATGTTGGCTTCGAGGCCGACGTTCAAGTAGCCAGAGCCAGTACGTGAGCTCCAGGCTCGGGTTACTTCGGACGCTGGTGACGGCAACTCATCAAAGGATGCCACTTTGGTCGATTCAAGCGCCTTGAGTGCTCGAATGGCTCCCTCAAGTCGCTGAAGCGCGTCCCTCTCACCTTGCTCTGCCTGGGCCGCCCGGGTAGTACTCTCTGTGACGCGCTCTTCAAGATTTAGTACGACCGTGATTGCTTCTTCTGCTACCGAGCGAATGTGGGCATTCTCTTTTGACAGTTTCTCCGCTTGTTCCCGGAGCGGCCGGTTAAGCCGCTCCGCAATGTAATCAGCAAGCTGACTTTGGTTGGTCATTTCGCCACGAACAACCAACGGATGGAGTTCTTGGGCGATGTACTCTGGCGTCAACCATTCCCGACCCTCTTTCGCACGCTCGTTTCGAAGGAACTCCGAAAGGTTCTGTGAGGTGCGCAACGCCAACCCATCCAGTGGTAATACGGTCACAACGACCGGGTCGAGCCTGTCTGGACTTGGAGCAACGACAACGAGCCGACCTCTGCCGAGGCAATCTCCATTTTCCCTGGCAGTCCACATGTCTGCAACGATGTGCTCTCTACCCTTGTCCCGGTCGCTCAGACGTTGCGATTGGGTTGCAGACTCGTCTTCAACAAGGTTTTCAATGAATAGCTTTGGTCCTGGAATCACGAGGCCAAATCGGAGTGGCAGGCTTTCTTCTCGTGCGTGATTCGAGAGGTGGTAGCGGATGCGCGACATTGATTGAGTGCCTCCCAGATAAGTTGCGTGACAAGCGCAGCATACCAACGGAAGTGAAGTGGCTTTCACTGACACTCCATCCCCAAAGGCGACGCCTTGGCGATTGCGGAGCCCCTTGGGCGCTCAGGCTGGTTCTATCGCAGGCTAGAAACGTATGCAGCCGTTTGCAAGCGCACAGCTGAGGTCGAGGGTGGAAGGTCTCGCGGTTTCTGGTCCGCACAACGGACGAGGTTTACAAACGATGCTGCGTTTCGGGTGGATGTCTTGGCGCCATTGACGTACGATTCAGCCCGACTTGCGACTGGTCACCCTGATGAAACTTGGACAAGAACCGATGAGACTTTGTGACGCTGGAGTTTTTTCTCCCCTTTTGCTTCAACTCATCTCAGGTTATGGGTTCGACACGCCCGTAAGTCGTTGTGGCGCAAGGGTGAGGCTTCTTGCCTTTTGACTCCACCTACAGCCGCTGACCATGCCCTGCTTGGGCAAAGTGGTTGTTGTAGTTCAACTGCGGACGAACGCCAACAGCAACTGGTAATTGTTTTGGTCTGCGGCTCGCAAGGCAGCCAGGTACTGGGCCCGCACTTCACTGGCGGCGACCAGATTGCCGCCGCTGCCCCAGGAGAACGCAGGTCGACCAAGACTGCGAAGAAGGGCATCAGCCATCATTCGGGAGTGGCGCCCGTTGCCGTTGGGAAACGGATGTATCCAGACCAGGTCGCGGTGAAAACGCGCAGCGATTTCGTCGGGAGGGAACGTGGCGTTGTCGACCCACCACTGTGTGTTCCCGAACAACTGCGCGAGCTTGACGCCCACCTGTGTCCATTCGCAGCCGATGTTCTTGTCCGAGCTGCGAAATGTGCCCGCCCATGACCAGGTCTGGTCTAACATCCTGGCGTGCAGCGTCCGACAGAACCCTTCGCTGAGCACGTCCGGCGAGCGCACCCGCTTCAGCCAGCGCACGGCACGCAGCATGTTCTCCTGCTCCCATTCGTTCAGATCTCCCTTGGTGGTCAGGTGCTCAGGGATGAGCCCAGCCTTCTCATCCAGGTCCAGCGGGGTCTGGCCATCCTGCTCATCGAGGTCTATCGCCATAGGTCCGACCACCTGCCCCGCAGCAGTTCCTCGGTCCTGCGTTCCACCTGTTTGCGCAGCCGGTCGGCGCCCGGGCGCTGGTCTTCCAGACCCATGGTATGGGCCACGCCCCCCACCTCTTCCTCGGCGATGGTGCGGGCGCGTTCTTGGACCATTTCCGTAAGCGGCCGCCGGGGAACCAGGGCGTAGACCAGTTCGCATTCGAGCCCATCCGCGAGCTTTCGCAACTGCGCGAGCGAGATTCGATCATCCGCTTCGGACTGTTCGGACTTGTGCAGCGTCGACCCGGAAATACCCAGCCGCTGAGCCTGCTGGCGTTCCGTGCGTCCCAAGGACTCCCGGATGAGCTTCAACCAGCCCCGTGGCGGGGCCTGCCGTTTGACCAAGTCTGCGTAGCTGGACAAGTTTGCCTGCAGCTGCTCAAGTCGGAGTTGGTTGAGTTCGGGTGTCATCGTTAGCCTATGGGCTGATTGTTCCAGCTATTATGATAGCCTATGATGAATCGATTATCACTATTTTGCTTCTTTGCAGTGAAGTAATTTGTGTATTCTTGCTTCGTTTTTCAGAAGCAGGCAGGTACGCCCCATGGTGATTCTGGACATAGATCCAGAAAGTCTTCATCTTGTGCAGATGTCGGCTGGGGTCAATTACTGGAAATCCCGGTAAATCCGCTTTACAGGAATAGGCAGCAGGCCCTGAAGGGGCTAGTAAAAGAACACTTGGCTCGCCCGGTCCTTGAACACCCCCCGCGCCAGTTCACGCGCCAGGCTGGGTTGCTGGCTGGCCACTGCGCACACATAGGCAATCTTGTCGGCGCTCAGGCCCGCGCATTTCCTCGCCAGGTCGCTGCTGTCGCGCACCGCCAGCCGCACGGCGTGGCCGTAGGTCCAGCGCAGGGTGTTGCACAGTTCGCGGAGCTGTTCCGCGGCCACCGCGCTGGGCAGGCGCAGCCCGTGGAATTCGAGGTACTGCACCAGCTTGAATTCGTCGTCCGGCGAAATGACCGCCGGGCCGCCCTCGGTATCGACGCGAATGGCCAGAAAGAAGTCCTGGTAGGTCAACTCATCCACCGCCTCGGCATCGAGGGTGGCGTAGGCAGGCGGGTTGGGTCGGAAGGAAGACTGGGAAGACGCGGCGTCTGCCGAGCGCGAGCGGGACGGCGACGAGGGGAAAGGTATGACGGACATCACAGAGACCAAGTTGTTCTGCTGGAATTCTGCCTACCCCCGGCCCGCGCGTCCGTGAGGGAATGAGCACCTTGCGCGAATCCAACGGCCTCCACGGGCTCGCTGTCCACCAGGCAGGGACAAACAGGCGCGAATTTGGTTGGGGTTTCCACTAGTTGGTATCTCAACTAGTTTTCCTATGATGCGATCAGCTTCGCCGTCCAGAGCGCAAGCACCATCTCAGGAGACAACCATGCGTTTTCAATGGAAGCTGGTCGGCACGCTCGCTGCCGCGTTCGCCATGGGCAGCGTTGCTGCCCAGACCGTCAAGGTCGGCATCATTGCCCCGTTCTCGGGTCCCTTCGCCCACTACGGCGCGCTGTTCAAGGCAGGGGCCGAAGGCTATGTCGCGCAGCAGGGCGGCAAGCTCGCCGGCAAGGAGATCGAGTTCATCTTCCGCGATGAGGGCGGCCCCAACCCTGCCAACACGCGCACCCTGGCGCAGGAGCTGGTGATCAAGGACAAGGTCGACTATCTCGGCGGCGTGGTGTTCTCGCCCAACGCATTTGCCGTGGCACCTGTGATCCAGGAATCGAAAACACCGTTCGTGGTGTTCAACGCCGCCACCTCCGACATCACGACCAAGAGCGACTACTACGTGCGCACCAGCTACACGCTGTGGCAGGTGACGGTGCCGCTGGCCCAGCACGCGGCCAAGAAGGGCATCAAGAAAGTGGTGACGGCCGTCACCGACTACGCCCCGGGCGTGGACGCGGAAAACGCCTTCAAGGCCGAGTTCGCCAAGCAGGGCGGCGAGGTGGTGGAGAGCATCCGCATGCCGATCCGCACCACCGATTTCGCGCCGTTTGCACAGCGCATAAAGGCCAGTGGCGCACAAGCCGTGTATGTGTTCCTGCCCGGTGGCCCGCCCAACCTGGGCTTTGTGAAGGCGTACAACGAGAACGGCCTGAAAGCGGCCGGTGTGGAGTTTCTGGGTACCGCTGAAACCGATGAGTTCGACCTGCAGAAATTCGGCGATTCGGCCCTGGGCCTGACCACCGCCTTCCACTACAGCGCGGCGCACGACTCGGCCGCCAACAAGACCTTCGCCGCGGCGGTGGCTAAGGTCAACAAGGACGCGGTGCTCAATTACGCAACCGTCGGCGCCTGGGACGGCATGGCCGTGATCCACAAGATGATCGAAGCCACCGGGGGCCAGCGCGATGGTGAGAAGGCCATGGCTGCGATCAAGGGCCACAAGTGGGAGAGCCCACGCGGCCCGGTGAGCATCGACCCCAACACGCGCCATATCACGCAGAACGTGTATCTGCGCACGGTGGAAAAAGGCGCGGGTGGCCTGATGGTCAACAAGGAAGTGCAGAACTTCGGGCCACAGGTCGACCACGGCCTGATCAAGTAAACGCACGCCAGACAAGAAAGAGGGCCGCTGCGTGACCCTGCTCGCCAACATCCTGATCGACGGCATTGCCTACGGCATGGTGCTGTTCATCATCGCCGTGGGCCTGTCGGTCACGCTCGGCCTCATGCGCTTCGTGAACCTGGCCCACGGCGCCTTCGCCATGACCGGCGGCTACATCGCTGCCTGGCTGGTTCGGGAGCAAGGCCTGTCGTTCTATGTGGGGGTGCCGTTGGCTGTTTTGGCCACCGGCCTGCTCGGTGCCTTGCTGGAGGTGACGGTGCTGCGCCGCCTGTATCGCCGCACCGAGTTGCAGCAGGTGCTCTTCACCATCGGCCTCACGTTCCTCTTCGTGGCCACGGCCAACCTGCTGGCAGGCCCTGAAGTACAGCTGATTCCATTGCCGCCCGCCCTCTCGCACGCGGTGGACCTCGGCATCCGCACCTTGCCCGCGCAGCGCCTGCTTGTGATCGCCAGTGGTGTGCTAGTGGTGCTGGCTGCGTTCTGGGTGCTCAACAAGTCGCGCTTCGGCGTGTGGCTGCGCGCCACGGTGGACAACACAGGCGCAGCATCGGCCCTGGGCATACCGGTGCAGTTGGTCTACGTGACCACCTTCGCAGTGGGCGCGGCACTGGCCGGTCTGGGTGGCATTCTGGGCGCGGAACTCATGCCGCTGGAGCCCTACTACCCTGTGAAGTACCTCGTGCTGGTGCTGGTGGTGGTGGCCGTCGGCGGAATGGGCAGCATTGCCGGTTCGCTGGCCGCGTCGCTCACGCTGGGCATCATCGACACCGCGAGCAAGTACCTCGCTTCTGACTGGGGCTCGCTGTTCTTCTTTCTGGCCATGGCGCTGTTGCTGGCCTGGCGGCCGCACGGCCTGCTGGTGGCTCGCAAGGTTTGATGCCATGAAACGCTCCCTGCCCTACCTTCTGCTGGTGGCCCTCGCCACGCTGATCTATTTCGTGTTTCCGGACCAGCTGCCGCTGGCCGCGCGCATCGCCACCATGGCCATCTTCGTGATGTCGCTAGATCTGGTGGTGGGCTACGGCGGACTCGCCACGCTGGGCCACTCGGCGCTGTTCGGCATCGGCGCTTACGCGGCGGGGCTGCTGGCCATGCACCTCACCGGCAACCCGCTGATCGGCCTGCTGGCGGGAGCTGCGGCCGGTGCACTGCTCGCATGGCTCTCGGGACTGTTCCTGTTGCGCTACGAGGGCCTGACCTTCCTCATGCTCACCGTGGCAGTGGGCCAGATCGCCCAGAACGGTGCCAGCAAGCTGCGCGACTGGACTGGCGGGGAGGACGGCCTTACAGGGTTTGAAGTTCAGAAGATCTTTGGCGTCTGGTCATTCGATCTCTATGGCAAGGTGGCTTTTGTCTACTGCTTCGTGGTCATGCTGATCTGCCTGTGGGCCATGCGCCGGCTCATGGGATCGCCTTTCGGCCTGTCGGTGGTGGGGATCCACCAGAACCGGATGCGCACGGCAGCCATCGGCGGTTCGGTGCGCGGGCAGCTGCTCAAGCTCTACACGCTGGCGGGCGCGTTCGCCGGCATCGGCGGTGCGCTCAACGCGCAGGTCAACCAGATCGTGGGTCTTGATACGCTGGGTTTCGAGCTCTCGGCCGAAGCCCTGGTGATGCTTGTGCTGGGCGGTGCGGGCAACCTGTTCGGTGCCATCGGCGGCACGGCGGCGTTCATGCTGATCCACCACACCGCCTCGGCCATCAACCCCTACCACTGGCTGTTCATCATCGGTGGGCTGCTGGTGTTCGTGGTGCTCGTGCCGCGAGCGCGCCTGTTTGAAGCCTTGCGCCAGCGTGTGGCCCGCATATTGCCTACGCCTCGGGAGGCCGCATGAGCGCACAGCCTTTGCTGGACGTGCGCCAGCTGCACAAATCCTTCGGTGGCCTGCATGTCACACGGGACGTGTCGTTTGCGCTGCACCCGGGCAACCGCGTCGGCCTGATCGGACCCAACGGGGCAGGCAAAACCACGCTGATCAACCTCATCACCGGCGCGCTCGCGCCCAGCCGGGGCAGTGTGTGGCTTAAAGGTGAAGACGTATCGCACCTGCCTCAGCCCAAACGCGTGCAACGTGGTCTCGCGCGTACGTTCCAGATCACGCAACTCGCACTCGATCTGCCCATCTATCGTCAGGTGGAGCTGGCCATTCACCAGCGCGAAGGTTCGGTCAACCAGATGTTTCGCGCACTCGACGGCTTTCATGCCGTGCGTGACGAGGCCGCTCAGATCCTGCACACCCTGCGCCTCGACATCCTGGCCCGGCGCTGCCCGGTGGAGCTGGCCTACGGCGAGCAGCGCCTGGTTGAAATTGCCCTGGCCATGGCGCTCAAGCCGCAGGTGCTTCTGCTGGACGAACCCATGGCGGGCGTGCCCAGCGGCGAGCGCCAAGTGGTGCTGGACGCGCTCGACACCTTGCCCGCGGACCTCGCCATTTTGATGATCGAGCACGACATGGACCTGGTGTTCAACTTCGCCGACCGCATGCTGGTGCTGGCCGAAGGCGCGCTGCTGGCTGAGGGCACACCGCTGGAGATCCGCTGCCACCCGGCAGTGCGCACCGCCTACCTCGGCGCGGAGGCTTGATCGCATGACCGATCTGCTGCACATCGACAACCTGACGGCTGGCTATGGCGCCGTCCAGGTGCTGCACGGCGTGAACCTGTCGCTCGCCTCCGGCGGGCGGCTGGCGCTCATCGGTCGCAACGGCGTGGGCAAGACCACGCTGCTCAAGGCAGTGATGGGTCTGGCTGACGTGAAGACCGGCCAGGTGCGCCTGGACGGGCAAGACATCACAAAGTGGTCGGCCCGGGAGCGCGCTCATGCAGGCATCGGCTACGTGCCACAGACGCGCGATATCTTCCCCTCCCTCACGGTCGAGGAGAACCTGCTGGCCGGCCTCAAGGGCCGCCCGCGCAGTGCGCTGGACGAAGCCTACGCACTCTTCCCGCGCCTGGCCGAGCGTCGCCAGAACGGCGGTCAGCAACTCTCGGGTGGTGAGCAGCAGATGCTCAGCGTGGCCCGCACGCTGTTGGGCAAACCCCGTCTGCTGTTGCTGGACGAGCCGCTGGAAGGGCTCGCGCCCATCATCTGCATCGAACTCATGCGCGCCTTCGAGCACCTCGCGCAGGACACTGGCGTGGCCGTGCTGCTGGTGGAGCAGAAGGTAGACGACGCGCTTCGATTTGCTCCCCGCGCAGTGGTACTCGAGCGAGGTGAGGTGGTGCACCAGAGCGAGAGCGCCGCCCTGAGCCAGCGCAAGGATCTGCTGGAGCGCTATGTCGGCGTGGCCGGCGCGCATTGACAACCCACACGACAGGAGGTCCCATGAACACAGCCACCCTTTCCCCCGACACTGCGACCGCACCCACGGGCGTGCCGGTGGTCGACGTTGATCCCTACAGCGACGCTTTCCTGACCGACCCGTACGAGGCCCACCGCCAACTGCGTGAAGCCGGCCCGGTGGTATGGATTCCCGCCTACGGCATCTACGCCTGCGCCCGCCACGAATCCGTGCACGCCGTCTTCAACGACCACGCCACCTACATCTCGGGTGCCGGCGTCGGGCTGGCCAACTTCAACAAGGAAACGCCGTTCAGGCCGAAAAGCCTGATCCTGGAAGCGGACCCGCCTTCGCACACCAAGGCCCGTGCAATCCTGGCGCGCATCCTCTCGCCCAAAACAGTGATGCAGATCCGCGCGACCTTCACGGCCGAGGCCGAGTCGCTGGTGGACCGATTGCTGGCGCGCCAGGCGGCCGGCGAAACCATCGACGCGGTGAAAGACCTCTCCGAGGTGTATCCACTCAAGGTGTTCCCGGACGCGGTGGGCGTGGGTGAGGCGAACCGCGAGAACCTGCTGCTCTACGGCAACATGATCTTCAACGCATTTGGTCCGCGCAACGAACGCCTGCAGAAGTCGGCCGAGCTGGTGCAGCCCGTGACGGCCTGGATCATGGCCCACTGCCAGCGCGAGAACCTGCGCCCCGGCGGGTTTGGTGACCTGATCTACCAGGCGGCCGACGGCGGCGAAATCACCGTTGAGGAAGCGCCCCTGCTGGTGCGGTCCTTCCTCTCTGCCGGCGTGGACACGACAGTCAACGGGATCGGCAACGCCATCCTGTGCATGGCCAACCACCCGGAGCAGTATGCACAGCTGTGCGCGGACCACACGCTGGCCCGCCCCGCGTTCGAGGAGGCCCTGCGCTTTGAATCGTCGGTGCAGACCTTCTTCCGGACCACCTCGAAAGACACCGAGCTGTTCGGTGTGAAGATTCCGAAAGACAGCAAGATCGTCACGTTCCTCGCCGCAGCCAACCGAGACGAACGCCAGTGGCCGGACCCCGACCGATTCGACATCCAACGCCGCCCGACGGGTCACATGGCCTTTGGTTCCGGTATCCACGGTTGCGTGGGGCAGGTGGTGGCGCGGCTCGAAGGCGAGGTGGTGCTCACCGCGCTGGCCAAACGCGTTTCGCGCATCGAACTCATCCGCGCGCCGCAGCGCCGCCTCAACAATACGCTGCGCGCGCTGGCCTCCATGCCGGTGCGCCTTGTCACCGCCTGAGAGGACATTCCCATGGTTGATGTGATCTTGATCGATGCCAGCGGGTTGAGCCGCACGCTGCAGGTGCCGGAGGGCCAGAGCCTCATGCAGGCCGCAGTGTCAGCCGGTGTGCGCGGGATCGTCGGTGAGTGCGGCGGGTCTGCCATGTGCGCGACCTGCCACGTGTATGTGGACGAGTCGTTTGCCGACCAACTGCCAGCTCCGCTGGACACAGAGCTGGAGATGCTGGAATGCACCGCCAGCGAGCGCCTGCCCAATAGCCGATTGGGTTGCCAGATCAAGCTGTCGGCCGCTCTCGACGGCCTGGTGGTGCGACTGCCCGAGAGGCAACAATAGGGCCTTCGTCGTCCATCGAAACCATCCCATGAGCAAGTTGCCTCTCGCCTTGGTGCCCACGCGCAAGGCCTCGTCCAAAGTCGCAGACAACGCCGCGGTGGTCGACCTCGAGCGCTATGCGCCGGCTTTCTTCACCTGGATCGCCAACAAACTCTCGGGCGGCGCCTCCACCGCCTACCTCAGCGCGTTCAACGTCGGTATCGAGACCTGGCGCCTCCTGGTGCTGCTGGCGATCGAAGAATCGCTGACCGCACAGGCGATCTCGCGCACCATCGGCATGGATAAGGCCTCCGTGAGCCGCGCTTTCAAAAGCATGCAGTTGCGCGGGCTCATCACCATCGGTCTGGACGACGCCGATGGCCGTTTGCGCGTGGCCACCATCACGCCCAAAGGCCGAGCCCTTCACGACAAAATCCTGGAGCTGGCGATGGAGCGAGAGCGCGCGTTTCTCAGCGTGCTCAACGACAAGGAGCGCGAGACGCTCATTGGCTTGTTGCGCCGTCTACACGACAACCTGCCCGCAGTCGAGAAGGCAACGCACGATTACCTGACGCGCCACTACCCGAAATCGAAACTGCGCCGCGCACGCGGTAGCGATGCATGAGCACAGACCAGATCGTCATTGCGGGTGGTGGTCATGCCGCTGCGGCCCTGTGCGTCGGCTTGGCCGAAGCGGGGCAAGGTGGGCGTGTGCACCTGGTGAGCGCTGAAAACGAGCTTCCGTACCAGCGTCCGCCGTTGTCAAAGAGTTTTCTCAAGAACGCTGACGAGACCGTCGCACCACACAAAGCGGCAGCCTGGTACGCCGAGCAGGGTATCCAGGTTCACCTGAGTGACCCGGTCGACTCCATCGACCGCAAAGTCGGACAGGTTCTGCTTCGCTCGGGCACCGTGCTGGCTTACCAACACCTGGTGTTGGCCACTGGCACACGCGCACGCACCCTGGATGCCTTGCCCCCCGGCTTGAGCAATGTGCATGTGCTGCGCGATGCTGAACACGCGCGCAGCCTGCGCACCCGGCTGGGCGAGACGGTCGCGGCGGGCCGGCGCTTCACTGTGCTGGGCGGCGGATTCATTGGCCTGGAACTCGCCGCATCTGCGCGCCAGCTAGGGCTGGAAGTGACCGTACTGGAGGTGACACCACGCTTGCTGGGACGCTCAGTTTCGGCATCGCTGAGCGAACATGTGCTGGCGCACCACCGAAGCATGGGCACCGAGGTGCAGATCGGTGTTCGCATCGAAGGCTTCGAGTTGCAAGAGGATCGGTTGTTGTCGATGCAAGTGAACGGCAATCGCGTGGCTGTGGACGAGCTGTTACTCGGCATCGGCGCTGTGCCCGAAACGCGACTGGCCGCCGACTGCGGTTTGGCGGTGGACAACGGGATCGTGGTGGACGCCTGCATGCGCACGTCAGATCCGGCTGTTCTGGCCATCGGCGACTGCGCTGCATTCCCGACGACGGGTGGTGCGCGGATTCGGCTGGAGTCCGTGCAGAACGCCAACGATCAAGCTCGCACGGCAGCTGCAACACTGCTGGGACGCGACGAGCCGTACAGGTCCTTGCCTTGGTTCTGGTCAGAGCAAGGCCCGATGCGCCTGCAGATGGCGGGGCTTTTGCCAACCTCCCAGGAGACCATACGGCGTGCTGGGGCGAGTGCCAGCAGTTTCACGCTGTTTCACCTGCATGAAGGACGGTTGTTGTGCGCCGAATCGGTCAACGCACCGCTGGACCACATGATGTCGCGCAAGTTGATCGAGGCCGGCGGGTTGGTGAATGCAGCCTCTCTAGCCGATCCTTCGGTCCCGCTGAAGTCGATGCTGGCCTGAAGTTCCTGACACTCAAGCTTTCATGTGCACGTGAACAGCTCGTCTTCCTGCGTGAAGCCAATCAATCGTCCGCCGCCACCCGCGCAGGCAACAAAGCCGCCAGCGCTGAAAAATCCGAAATCACCCGGTTGGGCCGGCTGTCCTCGATCGGCTGGCCCATGTTGTACCCATAGGTCAGCGCCCACACGGCAATGCCAGCGTTGCGCGCGGTGGCCACGTCGATGCTGGAATCGCCGACGAACAGGGCGCGATCTCTCGCCACGCTGAAACGCATCAGGCAATCGTCCACCGCCGCCGGGTGCGGTTTCTTCACCGCCAGGGTGTCGCCGCTGATCACGCGGTGAAACAGCGGCATGAGCTGGTGGGCGTCCAGCACGACGCGCGTGTAGCGTTCTTCCTTGTTGGTGACCACCGCGAGCTTCACGCCGGCGGCCCTGAGCGCCTCCAGCATGAGTCGCACACCCGGGTAGAGCTGGCTGCGCGTGCCGCAGCGCAGCTCGTAATGCAGGCCAAACGCGGCCTCGATGGTCGCAAAGGCTTCGCTGTGGCGCACGGTTTGCGCGTCGACGCCATCCACATGGGCCATGGCCTGGATCAGCAGCTCGCGCGTGCCGTGGCCGATCCAGTCGTTGACCTGCTGCTGCGTCACGGGTTCACGGTCAAAGGCGGCAAGTGTGTCGTTGACGGCGTCCGCGATCTCTGGCGCGGTCTCGATGAGCGTGCCGTCCAGGTCGAAGAGGATCAGGTCGTAGGGATAACCTTTCATCTCAGGCCACCCGTTTCTGGCGTTCCATCATTCGCCACACGAACGGCGTGAAGATGAGCTGCATGGCCAGCTCCATCTTGCCGCCGGGCACCACGATGGTGTTGGCGCGCGACATGAAACTGTCGTGCACCATGCTCAGCAGGTACTGGAAGTCAATGCCCTTGGGCTTGGCAAAACGGATCACCACGAAGCTCTCGTCGGGCGCGGGAATTTCGCGCGCGATGAAGGGGTTGGAGGTGTCCACACAGGGCACGCGCTGAAAGTTCACATGCGTGTGCGCGAACTGCGGGCAGATGTAGTTCACGTAGTCGGGCATGCGCCGCAGGATGGTGTCGGTCACGGCCTCGGTGCTGTAGCCGCGCTTGGACTTGTCGCGCCAGAGCTTCTGGATCCATTCGAGGTTGATCACGGGCACCACGCCGATCAGCAGGTCGGGATGCTGGGCGATGTTGACCTCAGGCGTGATCACCGCGCCATGCAGGCCTTCGTAAAACAACAGGTCGGTGCGCGCGGGAATGTCTTCCCACGGCGTGAAGGTACCAGGCTCCTGCTGGTAGGGCGCGGCTTCCTCGGCGTCGTGCAGGTACTTGCGCGATTTGCCGGTGCCGTTGCGCCCGTAGTTCGAGAACAGCGCTTCGAGCTCGGCGAACAGGTTGTTCTCTGGGCCGAAGTGGCTGAAGTTGCGGTTGCCCGCACGTTCGGCCTCGGCCTGGCGCAGTTTCATCTGCTGGCGGTCGTGACGGTGAAAACTGTCGCCCTCGATGATGGCGGCGGTGACGCTCTCGCGCCGGAAGATGTTCTCGAAGGTGCGGGTCACCGATGTGGTTCCCGCGCCCGACGAGCCGGTGATGGCGATGATGGGGTGGCGCTCAGACATGGGGATGTCCCGTGAAGTTGGAAAGCGGTTCGGGCAGACACGTCAGACGCGGAACAGGCTGCGCTCGTGGAACAGGGGGTTGTCGGGTTCCTTCTGCTGCGGTTCGGCGTGGTAGCGCTCGATGCGCTCCACCTCGTTCTTCGAACCAAACACCAGCCCGATGCGCTGGTGCAGCGACTCGGGCTGAACGCCCAGCATGGGCACGCGGCCGGTGCTGGCGCGGCCACCGGCCTGCTCCATGATGAAACCGATGGGGTTGGCCTCGTAGAGCAGGCGCAGGCGGCCAGGCTTGGCGGCGTCTTTGCTGTCGCGCGGATACAGGAACACGCCGCCGCGCATGAGGATGCGGTGCGCCTCGGCCACCATGCTGGCGATCCATCGCATGTTGAAGTCCTTGCCGCGCGGACCGGTCTTGCCTGCAAGGCACTCGTCCACATAGCGCTTCACCGGTGGTTCCCAGAAGCGGCTGTTGGACGCGTTGATGGCGAACTCCTGCGTGTCGGCCGGCACCGTGAGGTCGGGGTGCGTGAGCATGAATTCGCCCAGGTTGGGGTCCAGCGTGAAGCCGGCCACCCCGTTGCCTACCGTGATCACGAGCATGGTGGTGGGCCCGTACAGCGCATAGCCAGCCGCCACCTGCTGCGTGCCGGGTTGCAGAAAGTCGGCTTCGGTCATGTCGCGGCCATCGGCCACGGGCGCGCGCAGCACCGAGAAGATGCTCCCCACCGACACGTTCACGTCGATGTTGCTGGAACCGTCGAGCGGGTCGAACACCAGCAGGTACTTGCCGCGCGGAAACTTCGCCGGTATCTGGTAGGGCAGGTCCATCTCTTCGGAGGCCATGCCACCGAGGTGGCCGCCCCATTCGGTGATGCGCACGAAGTAGTCGTTGCTCAGCACGTCGAGCTTCTTCTGCGTCTCGCCCTGCACGTTGACCGTGCCACCCTCGCTGCCATCCGGGGCCGCGTGGTTGCCGAGCATGTCGCCGAGCGCGCCGAAGGCCACGGCGCGCGCAATGGCCTTGCACGCCATGGCCACGTCCAGGATCAGTGCGTTGAAGTCGCCGCTCGCTTCGGGGAAGCGGCGGCGCTGTTCGATCAGGTATTGCGTCAGGGTGCGACGTCCGGTGAGTGGCATGAGGTGCTCCGCGTGCGGGGTGTTGATGGAGGGCTCAGGCCGATTCGAACAAGGTGCCGGCGTGCCAGCGGCGCAAGGCCTCCAGCGTGACCCACGGCTGGTCCATGCCGGCCACGCCGAGCGGCAACCGCAGCGTGGGTTCGCCCAGGTGCGGCAACACCAGCATGGCGGTATCGAAGCGCTGGCCCACCGTGAACACGGTGGGCGTCACCAGCGTCTGCAGGCCGGCGGCGGTGGCCGCATTCAGTCCGTTTTCGGAGTCCTCAAACGCCAGGCAGGCCTGCGCGGGCAGGCACAGCTCGGCCAGCACCTGCTGGTACACCAGGGGGTCGGGCTTCTTGCGGACCGCCGTGGAGGCGTCGCCCATGGCGGCGAAATGGCGTCGCCACTCGGCACCGAGCGGGGTGCGCAACAGGGCGTCGACGTTGATCGGGGTGGTGGTGGTGGCGATGGCCAGGCGCGTGCCGGCGGCCAGCGCTTCGAGCATCACCCGCATCACACCGGGGCGCAAAGGCAACTGACCGCCGCTCACGCGGCTTTCGTAGATGCGCGTCTTGAGGCTGTGGATGCGGTCGATGCGGGCTCGCAGGGCCGGGCCACGCGGGGCATCGGGATCCACCAGGCGCCAGTGGTGCGCAATGCGTTCCTTGCCGCCCGAGACCCGCAGCAGGCGGGTGTAGGTGTCGTCGTCCCAGTGCCAGTTCAGTCCCTCTTCTGAAAAGGCTTCGTTGAAGGCCGCCTGGTGTGCGGCCTCGGTGTCGGCCAGCACGCCGTCCACGTCGAAGATGAGGGCCTCAAGCATGGCCTGGCACCTCGCCAGCAAACAGGCGGCTGCCCAGAATGTCGGGCGCCTGCAGGGTGGTGAGTTCTTCGGCGGTCCATTCGCGATCGGGTTGCGAAAACAACCGGCTGGCCTGGCGCAGGCGGGCGCGGTCCAGCGCATTGCGCACGCTGCGCGCGTTGGCGAAATGCGGTTGCGCCAGCCGGAGGCCCAGGTAGCGCTCGAACGCCTCGGCGGCGGCGTCGCTGAAGCGGTGATTCTGTTCGGCGAGCATCTGGCGGGAGATCTGCATCAGCTCGTCGGCCGAGTAGTCCGGGAACTCCAGGTGGTGCGCAATGCGGGAGCGCATGCCGGGGTTGGACTGGAAGAACGTGTCCATGCGATCGGCGTAACCCGCCAGGATCACCACCAGATCGTCCCGGTGGTTCTCCATCATCTGCAGCAGGATCTCGATCGCTTCCTGCCCATAGTCGCGCTCGTTCTCGGGCCGGTAGAGGTAGTAGGCCTCGTCGATGAACAGCACGCCGCCCATGGCTTTCTTCAGCACCTCACGGGTTTTGGGCGCGGTGTGGCCGATGTACTGGCCCACCAGGTCGTCGCGCGTCACGGCCACCAGGTGGCCCTTGCGCACGTAACCCAGGCGATGCAGGATCTGCGCCATGCGCAACGCCACCGTGGTCTTGCCGGTGCCGGGGTTGCCGGAGAAACACATGTGCAGGCTGGGCGCCTGCGAAGCCAGGCCCAACCCGGTGCGCAGCTTGTCGATGACCAGCAGCGCCGCAATGTCTCGCACACGCGCCTTCACGGGTGCGAGGCCCACCAGTTGATCGTCGAGCTCCTGCAGCACCGCCTGCACCTGCGTCTGCGCCAGCACCGCGCCCACCGAACGCGGCGCGTTCAAAGGGGGCGCCTGTTCAGGGGGCGCCGAAGCCGCCGGTGCTTCAACCGGTGGCGTGCTGCCGGGGATGACGTAGGACATGGCGGCGTGATCGATCAGGCGGGATCGCGGTAGCGTTCACCTTCGGGCTGGATGGCGCCGTAGCCGCGCGTGGTGTAGCGCAGGCTGCGGCCGTTCACTTCCTGGCGCTCCAGCATGAAGCCGGGCTCGGTGGGCGGGCGGTTGACGATGAAGCTCATCACGATGGTCTCGACGTTGCGCGTCGAGTCGAACGCCATCATGCGGATGTAGTGGCGCGGGAAGGCTTTGCGGCAGGCCTTCAGTTCCTGCATCACGCCGGCGGCGTCGTGCAGGTCGAACATGGGGTTGCCGTACATGCTCCAGTAGGTGTTGCGTGGGTGCGGGTCGTCGGTGTACTCCACGCTCCACGCGTAGCCGCGCTTCAGGCCGTACTCGATCTGGGCGGTAATCTCGGCGTCGGTGAGGTCGGGCAGAAAGCTGAACTGGCCCTGGGTGACGCGGCCGGTGGGATTGGTCATCATGGTGTGGGTCCTCGGTGTTTCAGGCCAGCGCCGGTGTGTTCACGTAGTCGCTCGAATCGGTGCTCTGGTAGTTGAAGCTGATCTCGCCCCAGGTATCGAGCGCGGCCTTCAAGGGGCTGCAATGCTGCGCGGCGCGCTTCAGGATTTCCGGCCCCTCCTGCAGGATGTCCTTGCCTTCGTTGCGCGCCTTCACCATCGATTCGAGCGCCACGCGGTTGGCCACGGCGCCGGCCTGGATGCCCATGGGGTGGCCGATGGTGCCGCCGCCGAACTGCAGCACCACGTCGTCGCCGAAGAGGTCGATGAGCTGGTGCATCTGGCCGGCGTGAATGCCGCCCGAGGCCACGGGCATGACCTTCTTGATGTCGGCCCAGTCCTGCTCGAAGTGGTTGCCGCGCGGCAGGTCGACCTTGGTCACGCTGTTGCGGCACACGTCGTAATAGCCCTGCACCGTCAGCGGGTCGCCTTCGAGCTTGCCCACCGCGGTACCGGCGTGGATGTGGTCCACGCCGGCCAGGCGCATCCACTTGGCGATCACGCGAAAGCTCACGCCGTGGTTCTTCTGGCGCGTGTAGGTGCCATGCCCGGCGCGGTGCAGGTGCAGGATCATGTCGTTCTTGCGCGCCCAGTTGCTCATGCTCTGGATCGCGGTGTAGCCGATCACGAGGTCGATCATCACGATCACGCTGCCCAGGTCCTTGGCGAATTCGGCGCGTTCGTACATGTCTTCCATGGTGGCGCCGGTCACGTTCAGGTAGCTGCCTTTCACCTCACCGGTTTCGGCGCTGGCCTTGTTCACCGCATCCATCACGAACAGGAAACGGTCACGCCAGTGCATGAAGGGCTGGCTGTTGATGTTCTCGTCGTCCTTCATGAAGTCCAGCCCGCCCTTGAGGCCTTCGTACACCACACGGCCGTAGTTGCGGCCGGAGAGACCGAGCTTGGGCTTGGTGGTGGCGCCGAGCAGCGGGCGGCCAAATTTGTCGAGCCGCTCGCGCTCCACCACCAGGCCGGTGGGCGGGCCTTTGAACGTCTTCACGTAGGCCACCGGAATGCGGATGTCTTCCAGGCGCGCCGCTTTCAGCGGCTTGAAGCTGAACACGTTGCCGATCAGGCTGGCTGTCATGTTGGCGATCGAACCTTCCTCGAACAGGATCAGGTCGTAGGCCACCCACGCGAAGTACTCGCCAGCCCGGCCGGGCACGGGCTCCACCTTGTAGGCCTTGGCCCGGTAGCTGTCGCAGGCGGTGAGGCGGTCGGTCCACACCACGGTCCAGGTGGCGGTGCTCGATTCACCGGCCACGGCGGCGGCGGCTTCCTCCGGGTCCACACCGTCCTGGGGCGTGATGCGGAACAGGCACAGGGTGTCGGTGTCCTTGGGCACGTAATCCGGCATCCAGTAGCCCATCTGCTTGTACTTGAGCACCCCGGCGCTGTAGCGCTTTTTGGCGTCGGTGATCTCGGTGGAGGCAGAGGGCGTGTCGCTCATGAAGGGCTCCGGAAAGGGGATGGGCGGGGGGTGAAGTGCACTTTAGGTTTCACCCCAACTAAAGTAAATTCACGATTCCTTGAACTTCACTTAAGGGATTGCTGAATGAAAAACGCCACCTTTCGCCAGTTGCGTGTGTTCAGCGAGGTGGCGCGACACCTCAGCTTCGCGCGCGCGGCCCAAGTTCTGCACCTCACGCCGCCCGCAGTGACCATGCAGGTGAAGGAGCTGGAGGGGCACGTGGGCATGCCGCTGTTCGAGCGCACCGGCCGCAAGGTGGCGCTCACCACGGTGGGCGAGTACATGCTGGTCTATGCACGAAAGATGCTGGCCACGCTCAAGGACGCCGAGGACGCCGCAGCGCGGCTGCAGAAGCTGGAAACCGGCATGCTGGTGATCGGCATGGTGAGCACCGCCAAGTACTTTCTGCCGCACCTGCTGGCGGAGTTCCGCCGCGAGCACGGCAGCATCGACATCCGCCTGGCGGTGAGCAACCGCGAGCAGCTGGTGAAGATGCTGCACGCCAATGAGGTCGACATCGCCATCATGGGCCGCCCGCCCAGGGAGCTGGCCACCCGCGCCGAGCCATTTGCCGCGCATCCGCATGTGTTTGTGGCGTCGGTGGGCCACCCGCTGGCGCGCGCTGGCCACGTGCCCGCAGCGGTGCTGCGCGAGTACGACTTCATCGTGCGCGAGCCAGGCTCGGGCACGCGCGCGGCCATGGAGAAGTTCCTCACCAGCCAGCAGGTCGAGCTGCGCGTGATCATGGAAATGGCCAGCAACGAAACCATCAAGCAGGCGGTGATGGCGGACATGGGGTTGAGCTTTCTCTCGCTGCACACCATCGGGCTGGAGTTGAGCAACCGGCTGATCGAGGTGCTCGATGTGGAAGGCGCGCCGGTGGTGCGCGGCTGGAACGTGGTGCACACCCTGTCCAAGCTGCTGTCGCCGGCGGCGGAGGCCTTTCGCTACTTTGTGCTGGAGCGCGGGGAAAGTTACCTGGCCGAGAACTTTCCTGCGCATTTCATGGCAACAGAAAACCGGGCCTGAGCACGGGCCGACCAGCGGCTGTCGGTATCCTCGCGACGGGTGCGTCCTTGAGAAAAGGGCCTCCTCGCTGCGCCCACGCCATGAACCACACCGCCTGGATCACCGACCACCTGAAGAACGCCCGCGCTCAGGCGCTGGCGGCGTTGCTGCGGTACTTTCGCGATCTCGACACCGCTGAGGATGCATTGCAGGAAGCCTGCGTGCGGGCGATTCGCGCCTGGTCGGCGAACGGTATGCCGAGCGATCCGGTGGCCTGGCTGGTGCTGGTGGGGCGCAACGCGGGCATCGACGAGCTTCGACGCCGCGCGCCAATGGACGCGCTGCCCGCGGAGCACCTCATCTCCGACACCGAAGACGCCGACCCGGAGCTCGTCGACCGGCTCGAACGTTCACGCTACCGCGACGATGTGTTGCGGCTGCTGTTCGTCTGTTGCCACCCCGCGCTGTCGGTGGCGCAGCAGATTGCGCTGGCCTTGCGAGTGGTCTCGGGGCTCTCGCTCGCAGAACTGGCCAGCGCGTTCCTCGTCACCGAAGACGCCATGGAGCAACGCCTCACGCGCGCCAAACGCCGCATCGGCGAACTGCGCGTTCCCTTCGAAGCACCGGGTCGCATCGAGACCACACGCCGCCTGGGCGCCGTTCTGTCGGTGCTTTATCTGATGTTCAACGAAGGCTATTCGGCCAGTGGCGGTGAACAGCACCTGCGCACGCCGCTGTGCGAGGAAGCGATTCGCCTGGCGCGCCTGCTGCACCAGCTCTTCGATGACGATCCCGAGGTCGGCGGACTTGTGGCGCTGATGCTGCTGCAGCACGCCCGGGCGCAGGCGAGGCTGGACGCGGCGGGCGAGATCGTGCTGCTCGAAGACCAGGACCGGTCGCGCTGGAACAGCTCGCTGATCGACCTGGGCCTGGCGTATCTGCACGACGCACTGGCGCGACAGGCTCCAGGGGCCTACCAGTTGCAGGCGGCCATCGCGGCCACGCATGCGCGTGCGGGGCGCGCAGCAGACACCGACTGGGCGGAGATCGACCGCCTCTATGCGGCGCTGGAAGCCCTGCAACCCTCGCCCGTGGTCACGCTGAACCGCGCAGTGGCGGTGTCGAAGCTGAGAGGACCGGCGGCGGCACTGCGCCTGGTCGATCCGCTGGCAGCGAGCCTGGCCGGCTACCTTCATTTCCACGGCTTGCGTGGTGCGTTGCTGTTCGAGCTGGGCTGCCACGAGGAGGCCCGGGCCGCGCTCCAGTGCGCTCTGGCGCTGGCGCGAACCCCGGCCGAGAGCCGGCATATCCACGCCCGCCTGCGTGACTTACCCGAGCCGGGCACGAATTCCCGTTGAGAAAAAAAGGAACCGCGATGCTGTATTCGATCCTGATCTATGGCTCAGAGGCCGCCGTGGCGGCCTGGTCGGAACGGGAGGAGGCGGAAGTCATGGGTCGGCATGCCGATCTGCGCCGTGAGCTTCTTGCCCGACGCCAGCTCGGCCCGGTCATGCGGCTGGCGCCAGCTGAAGCCAACCCCGGCGGCCAGCTCACCACCGATGGCCCGTTCGCCGAAACCAAGGAGCAGCTCCTGGGCATCTACGTCGTCGACTGTGCGACTGAGGTCGAGGCCCGAGAGGCTGCACGGCGCCTCTCGTTCAAGACGGCGGTGTTCGTCATCCGCCCGATCGTGGCCTTTGCACCCGGCGTCCTGCCGGTGCAAGGCATGGAGCCGGACTGAATCCGCGCAGGACTGTCGGAAACACGCCGACCCAAACGTCCTTGGCAAGCGACCTGCGGCATACCGCCCGCTGGCGCTCACGACAAGGAGTTCATCATGGTTCTGGAAGGACGCACGGCCATCGTCTACGGCGCGGGTGGCGCCGTGGGTGGCGCAGCCGCACGCGCGCTGGCAGGCGCTGGTGCGCAAGTGTTTCTCGTCGGGCGATCATCGCCCGGCCTGGAGGCGGTGGCCCACGACATTGCAGCACGCGGCGGACAGGCCCATGTGGCCACGCTGGACGCGCTGGACACAGCCGCCGTCGAACAGCACGCGGCTGAAGTGGCGGCTCGCGGGCCCGGCCTTCACATCGCCTTCAACGCCATCGGGGTGGCGCACGTGCAGGGCGTTGCACTGGAGGGCCTGTCCATGGAGGCGTTCGCGCTTCCGGTGGACACCTACATCCGCAGCAGCTTCACCATTGCCAAGGCAGTTGCACCGCACATGGTGCGCCAGCGCCGCGGCGTGGTGATCTCGCTCACCACGCCGGCTTCCCGCATGGTCGGGCCGGGGTTCCTGGGGCACAGCGTGGCTTGTGCCGGCGTCGAGGCCTTTTCACGGCACCTGGCGGGCGAGTTGGGCGAGCAGGGCGTGCGCAGCGTCTGCATCCGTTCGCATGCCATTCCCGAGACACTGCCGCTCGGCTCACACGCAGGCCCGGTGTTCGCCATCGAGGCGCAACGCCAGGGGGTCACGGTGGACCAGATGCTCGAAGGCGCAGCGACCGGCACGGTGCTCAAACGCCTGCCCAGGCTGAAAGACCTCGCGGCCACCCTCGTCTTCCTGGCGTCTGATGGCGCAGCAGCGATCTCGGGCGTGGTGGTGAACATGAGCGGGCTGGTTCTGGACTGAGCCACGGCGAGTAGCCCCATGCAGATGATGGTCATCATATGATGATCGTCATATCGTGACTACAATGCCGCCATGGAAATCGCACCCAACCGCAAGGCACTGACCCACGAGCGCATCCTGGACACGGCGGCCCGCGTGATCCGGCGCGCCGGTTTCCACGGGGTGGGCGTGGCAGACATCATGAAAGAGGCGGGCCTCACGCACGGCGGCTTCTACGCCCACTTTGCTTCGCGCGACGCGTTGCTGGCCGAGGCGCTGGCGCATGCCGGCCGCCAGAGTGCCGAGCGCATCGCCAAGGGCAAGGCCACGCGCGAAGCGCGGGGTGCCAGCCCGTTTCGCGCGCTGGTGGAGGGCTACCTCTCCGAGCGGCACCTCAGTGGCACCGAAAACGGTTGTGCGGTGGCCGCGCTCGCTTCGGAGATGCCGCGCCAGTCGCCCGATGTGCGCGCCGCCGCGGCGCAGCGCGTGCGCGGTCTCATCGAGCTGGTTAAAGCGTCGCTCCCCACCGGGGTGGAGGTGGCCCAGGCCCCAGCCATCGCGAGCCAGATGGTGGGCGCGCTGCAGCTCGCAAGAGCCCTGGGCGACAACGCCGAGGGCAAGGCGCTGCTGGCGGCCAACCGCAGCGCACTGCTGGCGCTTTTCGACGCGCATTCCAGCTGAAGAACGCACGCGCATGAGCACCGCCCTGGCCCAGGCTCGCGTGCAGCAGATGCTGCACGCACCGCTGCTACCCACGCTGCTGCGGCTGGCCACGCCCAACGTGATGGGTCTGTTTGCCATGACGGTGGTGATCGGCTACGACGGCTACATCCTCGGGCTCATCGGTGCGGATGCACTGGCCGGCATCGCGCTGGTGTTTCCGCTCTCCATGCTGATGGTGCAGATGTCCGCAGGCGGCATTGGCGGCGCCACCACCGCAGCCGTGGCGCGGGCGCTGGGCGGCGGGCGAGCAGAGGACGCAGGCCGCCTGGCGCAGCAGTCGGTGTTGCTCGGGCTGGCGCTGGCTGCGCTGTTCATGCTGGTGCTGCTGGTTTTCGGGCGGAGCATCTATGGCGCCATGGGCGGGCACGGCGCGGCACTGCAGACCGCGCTCGCGTACTCCCACGTGCTCTTCGGTGGCGCAGCGGTGATCTGGCTCACCAACGTGCTGGCCGCCGTGGTGCGCGGCGCAGGCAACATGCTGCTGCCCTCGCTGATGCTGCTGGGCACCGCCGTGCTGCACGTGCTCCTGTGCCCGTTGCTGGTGTTCGGCTGGGGCCCGGTGCCGGGCCTGGGCGTGGCGGGCGCTGCCGCCAGCACGCTCACGGTCAACGCCTTGTCGGCGATCGTGATGGTCATCTACCTGCTTCGCGCCGATGGCGCGGTGCACCTCAACCGCACGCCGTGGCGGCTGGACAGGCCGCTGATGCGCGACATCCTGCGCGTGGGTCTGCCGGCCTCGATGAGCCCGGTGATCAGCAACGCGTCCATCGCAGCGGCCACCGCGTTCGTGGGCAGCTACGGCACCGCGGCGCTCGCGGGCTACGGCGTGGCAGCACGGCTGGAATACATCCTGGTGCCGATTGCCTTCGGCTTCGGCACCGCGCTCACCGCCATGGTCGCGACCAACATGGGCGCCGGCCAGTCGGCGCGGGCCTTGCGCGTGGCATGGACGGGCGGCGCCATGGTGGCGGCCATCACGGGCGCCATTGGCCTGGTCACCGCCATCGCGCCTTCGCTGTGGATGAACCTGTTCACCAGCGACCCGGCGGTGCTGGTCTTCGGCGCTTCCTACCTGAACATCGTGGGCGCCTGCTACGCCTTCTTCGGCCTGGGCCTGGCGCTGTTCTTCGCGTCGCAGGGGGCTGGCCGGATGTTCTGTCCGCTCACGGCCAGCCTGGGCCGGCTTGGGGTGCTGGTGGTCGGTGGCTGGCTCTGCGTGCACGTGTTCCAGGCGAGCGCCACCATTCTGTTTGCCATCGTCGCCTTCAGCCTGGTCGTGTACGGCGCCACCCTGGCCATCGCCATTCGCCTGGGCAGCTGGACGCGGTGAGCGCATTCAATCATTCGATTCAAAGGACATCCCCATGAACAACGCCCCCGTCGAAGAATGGAACCAGCGTGGCGTCGGCGCGTTGCCGGGCCACCTGGGGCTGGTCATCACCCACGTGAGCACGCAAGAGGTCCGCGCCGAACTCGATGTGCGGCCGACCACCATGGCACCCAACGGCTTCCTGCACGCGGGCAGCATCGTGACGCTGGCCGACACCTGCTCGGGCTACGGTTGCGTGGCCAACCTGCCGCAAGGCGCCAGTGGTTTCACCACCATTGAGCTCAAGAGCAACCACCTGGGCACGGCGCGCGAGGGCACCATCGAATGCGTGGCCCGCCCCGCCCACCTGGGCCGCAACACGCAGGTCTGGGACGCCGTGGTGACGCACCGCGAGACCGGCAAGACGATTGCGCTGTTCCGTTGCACGCAGATGGTGCTGTACCCGAAGGCCGCATGAGGGCAGCTGAATTTGTCAGAAAAAGTATCGGGCGGGAAATGAGTTGAATCCAGCGGCGCACCCATGCCGTATTCAGTGGGCAACCAACGCCGGCTCGCCGGTAACCACTGAAAGGAAACTCCTCATGAAATCCGCACGCATCTCCCTCCTCGCCCTGTCCATCGCCGCCGTGACCGCAGGCAGCGCCTTCGCCGCCGGCGGCTCCATGCCCATCGCCAACGGCGAGATCGGCTCCACCATGCAAGTCAAGAAGCAGCAGATGGAGAACCCCACCATGGGCAAGAGCCGCGCCGAAGTGGCGACCGAGCTGCGCAACGCCAAGGCCAACGGCACGCTGATCGACAACGGCGAAATCGGCTCCACCCTGCAAGTGAAAAAGCAGCTCATGGAGAACACCAGCATGAACAAGAGCCGTGCTGACGTGGTGGGCGAACTGCGCAACGCCGAAGCCAACGGCACGCTGCTGGCCAACGGCGAACTCAGCAGCCTGCAGCGCTTCAACTGACACCGATACCGACCTGATCCACAGCCGCGTGCCCCTGCACGCGGCTGTGCGTTCAGGTGGCCGGTGCGACCGGCAGCGCCGATGCCGGCAGACCGAACACGCGGTCGAACAGCAGGTTGAACACGAAGGTGTAGACCAGGAAAAAGACGATCAGGCCGAGGTCCAGCACAAAGGCCTGCCAGAGCGAAATCTCCAGCCACCAGGCGAACAGCGGCACCAGCGAGAACACCAGCCCGCCTTCAAACCCGATGGCGTGCGCCACACGGCGCCCGACACTGCGGCCCCGCGTGGCCTGGCGGCTCTCCCAGCGCTCAAAGAGCGTGTTGAAGATCAGATTCCACACCACCGCAATGGCAGAAGCGGCCACCGCCGCCACGCCTGCATGCCCCATGCTCGCGCCGGCCAGCAGCGCCAACCCGACGCTGGAACAGGCGATGGCGATGAGCTCGTAGAGCGTGACGTAAACAATTTTCCGTTTGATGCCTTGCATGCGGCGCAGTTTAGGTGCCTGCGGCTGACGGGTGAAGTCAGTTATTTTCAGTTTTTCTGATATGTTGCGGGCCATGGCCTTCAACAGCGACAACGTGCGGGTGTTTCTGGCGGTGCTCGACTCGGGCTCCTTTTCCGCTGCGGCGCGCGCCCTCGGGAGGGTCCCTTCTGCGGTGAGCATGACGATCGCTCAACTGGAAGCCGAACTGGACCTGCTGCTGTTCGACCGCCGCACGCGCGAACCTCGACCGACCGACGTGGCGCGCGCGCTGGAGCCGCAAGCGCGCCAGCTTGCAAGTCAGTTGCGCCAGTTGCAGGCGCACGCGCAGGAACTGCATCAAGGGCTTGAGAAGCGCCTCACGCTGGCCATCGCGCCGGAACTGCTTTCGGTGCCCTGGAGCCAGCCGCTGGCGGTGCTCGCAGCCGAATTTCCGTCGCTGGATGTGGAGGTTCTGTCAGCGCCCCAGACCGCTGCCTTGCGCATGCTGCACGCTGGCGAGGCGCATCTGGCGCTGGTGTTCGAGCGACCGGGGACCGATGAACGCGAGAGCTTTCAGGAATTGGGGCACGAAACCCTGGTGGCGGTGATGTCGCCGGATCACCCCGATGCCCGCACCCGCCAGGACAGCCTGAGCCTGACGGCCTTGCTGGACATCCGGCAGATCGCCGTGGCCAGCCGCGATGCACAGGGTGCCGACCCGCGGGTGCTGGTGGCGCGGAAGATCTGGCGCACCGACAGCCACCTGGCCACCTTGAGCCTGGTGCAGGCGGGTCTGGGTTGGGCGTATCTGCCGCAGCGGCTTGTGAAGCCGCTGGTGACCTCGGGTCAGTTGGTCGAGATTCGCTTTGGCAACATGAGCAACCAGCTGCGGCTCTGGGTCGACGTGGTGTGGCAGAACGACCGGCCGCTGGGGCTGGGCGCCAAGCGCTTCATCGAACTGATGCGCCAGGCGACCTGAAGAATTCGATCGGGCCGATCAGTAGTTGCTGCGCGAGCGGCCCAGCCAGCCAATGAGCACCGCTGCCAGTGCGCCAAGGGCGACGGCAGCCACCAGCGACTTCACCGGTTCGTCGCGCACATAACCCACGGTCTGGTCACCCACGCGCGTGGCCTGGTGGCGCAGGGTGTCAATGCTGTGGTGTGCGGCGCGAGCCACGCGGTCCGAAACGTCGCTGGCGGTGTCCAGGGCCTGGCGGGTGAGATCTTGCGATGGGGTCTTGAACATGAGAGGCTCCTGTGAATGTGAAAAAGGAAAGCAGGTGGGGCTCTAGCGCTTGCGCACGAGATCGGCCACCAGCGACACCAGCGCCAGGATCAGGAAGACACCAAAGAGAATCTTGGCGATGCCTGCGGCGCCTGCGGCAATACCGCCGAAGCCGAGCACGGCAGCGACCAGTGCAATGATGAAGAAGACGACGGCGTAGTGCAGCATGAATGCTCTCCTGATGGGTTCGCAACGACCATCATTGCGATGACTCCACTGTAGGAACGCAGCCTGCCTTTGCCTGCAAGCCAACACCGCACCGGTTTGTAGGACGGCGCCGACTGCCGGGCGCCTCCGACTCTCTTACTGGATCAGGCCGTTCTTGAGCGCGTAGTAGGTCAGGTCGCTGTTGCTGGCGAGCTTGAGCTTCTCGAGCACCCGCGTGCGGTAGGTGCTCACGGTCTTGACGCTGAGGAACATGTTCTCCGCCATGTGTCCGATGGTCTCGCCCTTGGCCAGGCGCAGGAACACCTGCAACTCCCGTTCTGAAAGCAGCTCGTGCGGTGGGCGCTCGGCTTCACCCACTGCGCCATCGGCCAGCAGCTCGGCCACCGCCGGGCTGATGTAGCGCCGCCCGCGCGCCACGGTGCGAATGGCGTTGACGATTTCCTCCGGCGCGCATTCCTTGTTCAGGTAGCCGCTGGCGCCATGGCGCAGCAAGGTGGTGGCGTACTGCGCCTCGGGAAAGCCGCTGAGGATGAGCACGTGAAGGTCTGGGAAGCGGGCCTTGATGGCCTGCAGCGCATCCACGCCACCGTGCTCGGGCATCGAGATATCCATCAGCAGGACGTCTACTTCACCGGCGCGCGCCAGCTCCAGCGCTTCCCGGCCATTGTTGGCTTCGCCTGTGACGCGCAGGTCCACGTGTTCGGTGAGGAACTGGCGCAGGCCTGAACGCACGATGGCGTGGTCGTCGACGATTCCGACTCTGATCATGTTGACCTCTGAATGCGTGTGGGACTTGTCTGGCGGGTGGGAGCGGGCAATTTAACAGGCCCCGCGCAGCCGGAGCGTCGGACAGCTCCTACAACCCTGCGCTTTCGATCGGATACGTCCTACACCGGAGCGGCTGCATGCCCGACATCTTCGGCGAAGGCGCGAACCTACAGTTCATTCACGGCAACGCAATACGGATACGAACAGCGCCAGCCGGGACGGGCAACCAGCCAGTCCGACCACATCAGCAACTTAGTCAAGGAGATGCACATGAACTGGGATCGCATTGAAGGCAACTGGAAACAGCTCAAGGGCCGCGTGGTGGAGAAATGGGGCAAGTTGACCGACGACGATTTCGACGTCGTGGCAGGCCGCCGCGAACAACTCGCCGGCAAGATTCAGGAGCGTTACGGCGTGGCCAAGGACGAAGCCGAGCGCCAGGTGACTGCCTGGGAACGCAGTGCTGGTGACGACTGGTTCGACAGCCCGTCCGCCAAACGCCCGACCGAAAAGCTTTGAAAGGAGCACACCATGAACAACACAACCCGTCACCTCACCCTCATCGCCGCCGCTGCGGCCACGATCGCTCTGGCCGCCTGCGGCCAGAATGAAGACACCACTGTCGGTCAGAAGATCGACAACGGCTTCAACCAGACGCAGAGCGCAGCCACCGAGATGAAGAACGATGCGAAGGAAGTCGGCAAGGACATGCAGGCCGCCGGCTCGCAGGCTGGACAAGCTGTTTCTGACGGCGCCAGCGATATGGCGATCACCGCCAAGGTGAACGCTGCCCTGGCCGCCGACGACAAGTTGAGCGCTCTCAAGATCAACGTCGACACCGAAGCCGGTCGCGTGGCCCTGAAGGGCACGGCGCCCGACGCCGATTCGCGCGATCGTGCCACCACGCTGGCCGCCGCCGTGGATGGCGTGGTTGCCGTGGACAACCGCCTGGTCGTCCAGAAGAACAGCTGATCAACCCCGGGGAGCGTCCCGAATTTGGGCGCCGCTCCCCATCACCCCTAGGAAAACACCATGAAAATCGCAACTGCACTGTTGGCCGCCGTCGCCACCTTCTCCCTGGTTCAGATCACCGGCTGCGCCGTCGCTCGCGACCAGCAAACCGTGGGTGCCTACATCGACGATGCCACCCTCACCACCCGCGTGAAGGCTCGCTTCGCCGAAGACAAGACCGTCAGCGCCACGTCGATCAGCGTTGAAACGCTGAACGGCACGGTGCAGCTGTCGGGCTTCGCCAAGTCCACCGCTGAAAAGGCGACCGCTGAAAACCTTGCCAAGTCCACGCCCGGCGTGAAGGCTGTGCGCAACGACATCGTGGTGCGCCCATAAACCAGCCTGGCCGCTGTATGTAGGACGACGCCTACAGACGCGGCTGGAGATGTGGACGAAGCTCGGGGCGGGTGAGCGCGGCATGGCCGTGCACACCCGCCCCGGGGCGTTTACAGTCTCATTTTTTTCCTCAACGCCTCCCCATTCCCTCCACCTTTCCATGGCTTCGCTGAGAACGTTCATCGTTGAAGACAACCCGGTGATCTATGAGAACCTGGTGTCCACGCTGGAAGAGCTCACCAATGTGGAAGTGGTGGGACGGGCGCTCGACGAACGAAGCGCCACCCAGTGGCTGCAAGGGCAGGGCGATTCGGTCGACCTGCTGATCATCGACATCTTCCTGTTGTCTGGTTCCGGGCTGGGCGTGCTGAAGGCGGCGCAGGAAGCCGGCCTGCAGGCTCGGCGGGTGGTGCTCACCAACTACGCCACCGCCGACATCCGCCGCCGCTGCGAAGTGTTGGGCGCCAACCGTGTGTTCGACAAATCCCACGAGCTGGAAGACCTGATTGACTATTGCGCCAGCGTGTCCGACGGCGCTGCCACGTCGCCTGGTGATGTGAGCTAGCTTGCGCACTCCAGGAGCCGTGATGCTCAAGTCATCGATCGAACGCGTTGCACGCACCCGCTACGTCATGCCCATTGTGCTGGCGGTGTCGATCATCACCATCGCCATCAACGAGAGCACCTACCAGCATTCCCGCACCACGCTGGAAAACGGCATCGCCCTGACGGACGCGCGCTTGCAGGCCTTGCGCACGTTGCAGGCGCTCACCGATGCTGAAACCGCCACGCGCGCCTACCTGATCAACGGTCAGGACGTGTACCGCCAGGAATACCAGGAAGCCCTCGTCACGCTCACAGCGGCGCAACAGGGCGCGTTTCAGCTCATCGCCGATGCCGACCCGCGCCGCACGGTGTCCGTGGAGGCGGTCCGCCAGCGCATTGCGGACCGCATGAAGGCGCTCGAAGAATGGATGACGACGACTGAGCGGGGCCAGCGCTCGCGCGCGCACATTCTGGCCAGCAGCGACCGCAGCCGCCAGGCGTATGTCGAGTTGCGGCAGGAGTTCGATCACGTGCTGGACCGCGCTGCGGCAGTTCAGCAATCGGCTCGCCTGTCGCTCTACGACGCCATGATGCTCAACCGCCTGGCCCTGCACGCGCTGGTGCTGGTGGCGGTGATGGCGTTCTTCATGTTCATGCGCCAGCTGCGCGAGAGCGACGAGCGCAAGGCACGCGAGAGCCAGGTGCTGGAGCGGGAGATCGCGGTGCGCACAGCCGAGCTGCGTGAGCTCGCGGGGCACCTGGTGAGCACGCGCGAGGACGAGCGTGGCCGCGTGGCCCGTGAACTGCACGACGAGATGGGCGGCCTGCTCACCGCGATGAAACTGGAGATGGCGCGCTTGCGCCGTGTGCCCGACCTGCCCGCCGTGGCGCGTGAGCGCATGGGTGGCATCGAGCAGCGCCTCAACGAGGGCATTGCAGTCAAGCGACGCATCGTCGAGAACCTGCGACCGTCATCGCTCGAACAGCTTGGGCTCATTGCCGCGCTGGAAGTGCTCTGCCAGGATGTTTCCAGCAGCCTGGGCATCCCCGTGATGCCGCAACTGGAGGCTGTGGAACTCGACCGGGATGCCGAGTTGACGGTGTACCGGGTGGTGCAGGAATCGCTGACCAACATCAGCAAATACGCGCGTGCCCGCCACGCCTGGGTCTCGCTGATGCGCCAGGAGGGCCAGGCACGCGTGATCGTGCGCGACGACGGGCTGGGTTTCGACGTGAGCCAGGTGCGCCCGGGCCACCACGGCCTGCTGGGCATGCGGGTGCGGGTCGAGTCCCACGCCGGCTCGCTCTCCATCACCAGCAGCCCAGGGCAGGGCACGCGCGTGAGCGTGGAAATTCCCCTGAGCCCACCGCCAGCGCCTGATCAGGCCAGCGCTTCTTCCTGAGGCGCTGTGTTGGCGCGCCGCCGCGCCGCCGCTTCACTGAGCCCATAGGCGGGCAACGCAAACACGAGCGGCAAAAGGTAATACGTGGCGCGGTACACCAGCACCACGGCCAACACCTCTGCCACTGGCAACAGGCTCCCCAGCGAGGCCGCAAACACGGCCTCCAGCACCCCCAGGCCAGCCGGCACGTGGGTGAGCACGCCGGCCACCGCCGCCATCAGCAGGGCGCCCAGCACGTCGAGGTAATCGATGCGCCCGGCAAAAAGACTCCACACAATGGCACCGATGAGCAACCAGCTTGCGCCGCCCATGGCGGCCTGGAGCAGAGCCAGAGGCCCGCTGGCCAGTTCGAGCTGGTGTTCACGAAACGACAACTGGCGCTGACGTGAGAAGAAGCACAGGGCGACGTAAGCCAGCGCCAGCAGGATCAGGCCGGCACCGATGGCGCGCAGCACGAACTCGCCAGAAGCCCAGTGCGCTGTCCAGTTCAGCGCCAGGCCGGGCGGCGCCCACAGCAGCACGACCCCCGCCACCCACAGATAGCCCAGCCAGTTGGTCACCATGCTGTAGGCGATGATCTTCGCCACGCTGGATACCGGCAGGCCCCACCGCGTGTACAGGCGAAGCCGCAATGCCAGCCCACCGACCAGCGAACCAAAATTGAGGTTGAAGGCGTAGCTGATGGCCGCGGTCCCGAGGCTGCGTCCCACCGACAGGCGCGAGCGCGTCAGGTGCCGCCCGATCAAATCAAAACTGGCGTAGAGCGCGTAGCTGAGCGCGGCCAGAAAAGCCGCGAGCGCGAGCTGCCCAAGGGGAATGGCCTGAACGGCCGACCACACCTCGGGCCAGTTCACGGTGCGGGCCTGCCGCGCCACGAGCGCCAGCACCAGCGCGGCCAGCAGCCACGGAAGCACCCGCTTGCTCCAGCCCCACGCGCTCTGCAGGCGTGGACTCATGGGGCTGCCTCGCCATTGGCGGAGGGCGTGGACGAAGCAGCTTCTTGCAGCGGCACGACACGCGGCGTCGGCGCGGTCATGCGCTGCATCCAGACCGGGAAGCGGCGCAGGGCGTGGAACACCACAAAGCTGCGCACACCAATCCAGGCCGAACGCAGCTTGCCCGGCACCGGGCGTTGCACCAGCTTGCAGTGCGCCTCCATCAGCTGCTCGATGCGTTCCCGCAGGTGGCATGCAAAGGCTTCGTCACGCACCACCACGTTGGCTTCCAGATTCAGGCTGAGGCTGGTCGGGTCGAGGTTGCTGGAGCCCACGGTAGCCCACCGGTCGTCGACCACGGCGACCTTGGCGTGCAGCGGTCGCTCGGTGTACTGGTGCACCCGCACGCCGGCACGGATGAGGTGCCGGTAAAGCAGCTCGGTGGCGCGCATCACCCAGACCATGTCGGGCTGTCCCTGCATCACCAGATCGACCTGCACACCGCGCTTTGCCGCGCGTCGCAGATCGCGAAGAAGGCGGTAACCCGGGAAGAAGTAGGCGTTGGCGATCAGGATGCGCTTTTGCGCGCTGCGAATGGCGGCGCGGTAGTGGCGCTCGATATCGGTTCGGTGCAGGTGGTTGTCGCGCGTGACGAAGGCCGCCACCGCGCCTTCTTCAACCTCGCGGTCTTCACCGGCTCGCTCGCGCATGGCCCGCCAGCGCTTCACCCAGGCCTGGCGCGTGGGCTGTGGCGCCTCCACGTTGGCCCGGCAGAAGGCCTGGATCTGGCCGACGAGGGGGCCTTCGACTTCCACCGCGTAGTCCTGCTTGGCCAGCGGTCCGTGCTCGGCGAGATGGTCGATCGAGTAGTTGATGCCGCCCACAAAAGCGTGCTGGCCATCGACCACCACAATCTTGTGGTGCATGCGGCGCAGCAGATTGATGCGCGCGCCAAAGAGCCGCCGGGCCGGTTCAAAGGCGCGCAAGCGCACGCCCGCATCCAGCAAGGGCTGCGTGAAGGACGGCGGCAGATCGGGCGAACCCCAGCCATCGATCAACACATGCACGGTGGCACCGCGCGCGGCCGCTTGCAGCAACGCCTGCTGAAGCTCGCGCCCGACCTTGTCGTCGAACAGGATGAAGGTCTCCAGAAGCACCTCTTTGCGCGCCTGGGAGATGGCCTCGAACACGCGCGGGTAGTAGCCCTCGCCGTTCTCAAGCAGGGTGATGCGGTTGCCAGGTAGCCAATGGGAGTTCATGGTGGTGGAAGAAGATCGATTTCGGCCGCCAGCGGTGCGTGATCTGAGAGGTGCGCCCAGGGGCGGTGGGGCAGCGGCAGCGGGCGCGTGGCGGCCACACCGCGCACATAGATGCGGTCGAGCCGCAGCCAGGGCCAGCGTGCGGGAAAGGTGCGGGCGTGGTGACCGAAAGCGCCGCGAAACACCTCTTTCATGCCGGCAGGGACGAGCATGCCGTCGGCGCGCGATCGCCAGTCGTTGAAATCACCGGCCACCACCAGCGGCGAGTCGGCTGGCACCTCGCGCTGCACCGTCTCGCACAGGCTAGCCATCTGCCGCGCGCGGTGCGCTTCGGAGAGGCCGAGGTGCACGCACATCACATGCAGATCGGGCTGTCCTTCGTCCAGCGCGAGCACACAGTGCAGCATGCCGCGCGGCTCGGATCCCTTGATCGACATGTCGTGGTTGTGGCTGTGTCGCACCGGAAACCGCGACAGCAGGGCATTGCCATGGTCCTGACCTTCTGCGACCGCATTGCGGCCGTAGGCATGATCAGACCAGATCTGGTCGGCCAGGAATTCGTACTGGGCGCCCACCGAAGCCGCCTGCCCCGGGCCCGATCCACCACCGACTTCCTGCAGGAAAACAAGATCGCTCTGCTCGGCACGAACCGCTTCCCGCAACTCGTGCAGCACGAAGCGGTTGTTGAATGCGTTGTAGCCCTTGTGGATGTTCACCGTGAGAACGCGAATGGTTCGCGAGATTTTTATTTCGCGCATGCGGTCAAGCATGACACGGGGGGGTGCCATCAACAAGGCTGGAGCGGCAGGATAAGCTCGTGTCCTACAAACGCCTTCCGCCATTCCGACACGAACCACCATGCCATGACCCGCATCGCCGTCATCGACTTCGAAACCACCGGCATTTCACCCTCAGCGGGTGACCGCGCCACCGAGGTGGCAGTGGTGATCATGGAGGAAGGGCGTGTGGTCGACCGCTACCAGAGCCTCATGAACGCCGGCGTGCGCATACCGTCTTTCATCACCCAGCTCACGGGCATCACCAACGCCATGGTGGCCGGCGCGCCTTCATCCGATACCGTGATGCGTGAAGCCGCGCGTTTCGTCGGCGGGCTGCCCATGGTGGCGCACAACGCCTCGTTCGATCGCCGCTTCTGGAGCGCGGAGCTGGCGCTGGCCGGTGAGGCTGCGCCCCACGCCTTTGCCTGCACGGTGCTGCTCTCGCGGCGCCTGTACCCCGAGGCACCGAGCCACCGGCTGGGCACCCTGGTGGACCACTTCCAGTTGCCGCGCACGGGTCAGGCGCACCGGGCACTGGCCGATGCCGAGATGGCGGCCGAATTGCTCGGGCGCATTCAGCACGACCTGCGCACGCGCCATGGCGTGAGCCAGCCCGATCACGAGTTCCTGATGGCCTTGCAACGGTGCGCGCGCGCAGCCCTGCCCAAGTTCATGCAGGCGCGCGCAGTGGGTGTGCTCAGTTCAGTCGCAGCTTGAACTGGATGATCACGGCGCCATCGACCTTGCCCATCGAAGGGATCACACCGACGTTGATGCCGAAGTGTCGACCTTCAACAGTGGCCAGCGGCAGGGCGGCAAAGAAGCTGCCACCGTTGGCCAGTGAGGGGTAACCATTCATCACGCCCAGCGCAGCGCCCAGCTTCACCGGCCCCAGCTGCCAGGGTTGCCAGTTCACGGCCGCGTACGACGTGGTCTTGTAGACGCTGTTGTAGTACGCACCGGCCATGTAGGCGATTTCAGGACTGGTGCGGTATTCAAGACCCAGCCCCAGGTTGTTTTCGTTGTAGCCCTTGTCGCTGGCGAAATGGCGGGAGAAGCCACCAAGGTTGACCCAGATCTGCGACTTGCTGGTGTCACCGGACTCGGCCACCTTGGGCGTATCGTTCGTGGCCGCGCTCACCCATCCAGGTGCCAGGGCCATCATGCAGGCACTGGCCAGCGAGCAGATGCAATACAAAGTCTTCATGGAGTCCTCGCGTCGGGCGGAACCGCCGCCCGTGTGTGTCACAGTCAGTTTCGGTCGTACCCAGCCGTAACTTGAATCCGGAAGGCTTCAGACGAGGCATTCGTGTGACATTTCGACAGATTCCCCGCCTAAACACCACGCCAGTGGCCGAAAACGCACAGCAGCCAGCATGAAAACTCACACACCCCACACCCCGTTGTCCACGCACGACTCCACCCGCATCGACGACCTGCGCATTGGTGCCGTTCGACCGCTGATCACCCCCGCGCTGTTGCAGGAATGGCAGCCAGCGCCAGACGCGGCGCAAGCTTTGGTGGAGCGCAGCCGGGCCGACATTTCACACGTTCTGCACGGGCGGGACGACCGCCTGGTGGTGGTGGTCGGCCCCTGCTCCATCCACGACCATGGACAGGCCATGGACTACGCACGCCTGCTCAAGGCGCGCGCCGATGCGCTCGCCAGCGACCTGGTGGTGGTCATGCGCGTGTACTTCGAGAAGCCACGAACCACCGTGGGCTGGAAGGGCTACATCAACGACCCGCATCTCGATGGCAGCTTTGCCATCAACGAAGGGCTGGAGCTGGCGCGCGCGCTGCTGCTCGATGTGCTGGCACTGGGCCTCCCGGTGGGCACCGAATTCCTGGACCTGCTCAGCCCTCAGTTCATCAGCGACCTCGTGAGCTGGGGCGCCATCGGTGCGCGCACCACCGAGAGCCAGAGCCACCGCCAGCTGGCCAGCGGCCTGAGCTGCCCGGTGGGCTTCAAGAACGGGACCGACGGCGGCGTGAAGGTTGCCTCTGATGCGATCCAGGCCGCGCGCGCCGAGCACGCCTTCATGGGCATGACCAAAATGGGGCAGGCGGCTATTTTTGAGACACGCGGCAACGACGACTGCCACGTGATCCTGCGCGGTGGCGCGCAACCCAACTACAGCGCCGCCGATGTCGCAGCAGCCTGCGCCCTCCTGAAAAAGGCCGGCCTGCGCGAACAGGTCATGGTGGACGTCTCGCACGCCAACAGCAGCAAGCAGCACCAGCGCCAGATCGAGGTGGCGGCCGATGTGGCTGCACAGGTGGCGGCGGGCGATGGGCGCATCATGGGCGTGATGATCGAAAGCCACTTGTCCGAAGGACGCCAGGACATCGTGCCCGGCCAGCCGCTGCAGCCGGGCGTGAGCGTCACCGACGCCTGCATCTCGTTTGAACAGACCGTGCCGGTGCTCGAAGGCCTGGCTGCAGCGGTGCGCGCGCGCCGAGCGCACAGGTAATCCCCGTGGCCCTCGGCTGGCGCGGTGCACCCACCGTCAACCTCGCACTGCAGGGAGGCGGCGCGCACGGCGCTTTTACCTGGGGCGTGCTTGACGCCCTGCTGGAAGACGGTCACCTGCGTTTTGACGGCGTCAGTGGCACCAGCGCGGGAGCGATGAACGCGGTGGTGCTGGCACAGGGATTGATGGACGGTGGAACCGAAGCTGCACGGACGGCCTTGCGCCGTTTCTGGACCGCGGTGGCAGCCAGCGCACCGTTTGAAGTGGCAGTGCCCACCGCCGACGGCAAAGACATGGTTCTCGCGCCCGCCATGCGCCTCATGCTGCAGTGGACGCACTACTTCTCGCCCGAGCAACTCAATCCCTTCGACCTGAACCCGCTGCGCAAGATCCTCTCGGCCCAGATTGATTTCGAGCGCCTGCGGGCGCAGAGCCCGGTCAGGTTGTTCGTCGCCACGACCAACGCCAACACCGGCAAGCTGCGCCTGTTCCGCTCATCCGAACTCTCGGCCGACGCGGTGCTGGCCTCGGCCTGCCTGCCCACCATGCACCGCAGTGTGGTGATCGATGGCGAGCCCTATTGGGACGGGGGCTATGCGGCCAACCCGGCGGTGTTTCCGCTGTTCCACGAATGCCGCTCTCGAGACATCCTGCTGGTGATGCTGGCGCCGCTGAAGCACAGCGCCACGCCGCAGTCGGCCGCCGACATCAAGAACCGGATGATGGAGCTGGCGTTCAACGCCACATTTCTGCGCGAGATGCGCATGTTTGCGCACCTGCGGGAGCGCGCCGGCCGCACGCCGTGGTGGCGGCGTGGCGACCTGGACCGGCGACTGGCCGGCACGCAGTTTCACGTCATCGAGGCGAGCGAGGTGCTGCGCGAACTGAGCGCCGAGAGCAAGGTCGCGGCGAACATGCGCTTTTTCGAGATGCTGTTCACACTCGGCCGCGAACGGGCCGGTGCGTGGCTGTCGGCGCACCAGGCCGACGTGGGTCGACGCAGCAGCGTCGACCTGGAAGCCTTGTTCTACTGAACGCTCAGCGCGGCTTGCGCGGCACCATCGGGCCGCGGCCTTCGATGTGGCGGAAGTTGATGCGACCCTTGGTCAGGTCGTAAGGCGAGAGTTCGAGAGAAACCCGGTCACCCGCCAGGATGCGGATGTGGTTCTTCTTCATCTTGCCCGCCGAATAGGCGATCAGCTGGTGACCGTTGTCCAGCGTGACGCGAAAGCGGGTGTCGGGCAGCACCTCGTTGACGATGCCCATCATGTCGATCAGTTCTTCCTTGGCCATGGTGTGTTCCTTTGCGTGAAGTGTATCGGTCAGTTCGGGCGTGCGGTGTGGCGGGTGGTGTCGTGCACCCAGTCGATGCCCTGCGCGATGGCGTAGTCGGTGGCGGCCTCGTGCGTGGAAAAAGCGCTGTCGTAGCGGATCACGCGGGCGGTGCAGGCGCTGCCCTGGCCGCTGGCAATCGAGACCTGGGCGGCGAACAGGCCGCCAGGCAACAGGCGCGGGGAAGCCGCAATGCGGTACTTGCCCAGGGTGAGAAGAGACGGTCTCGCGGTCGTTGTAATAAGTGTCGAGTGATTCATCAAAAACATCAGGGGGCCGGAGCCGCAGCGTTTTCGCCGCAGCAAAGGAAAGGCCCGAAAACAATAGGAACACAGTTGGCAGCCCCTGGCGCCGGCGTGCCCCACTGGTTGGTCCGGCCAATCGCCTGGCGCAGCAACGCGACAGACTTTGTTCGGCGCACGAGCCACGGCAGGGGCATCGGCAACAGCAGGGAGGAAAAGGGCCACGGTGCTGTGAGAAAGCGGTGTGGCGCGGCGCCCGGAAGGGGCTGGACCAGCGGCCCCTCTGCCGGGGGCGGTTGCGTCTGTTGCGGGTGGAACAGACGCGGCTGATCGCTCTGGGCGACCGCGTAATGTAGCACGTCGGGGGAATTCTTGCTGAACTGCCCCTGCGGGGGCCTATTTGCGGTCGGGCAGCTCGATTTTCACCTCCAGCACATCCAGGTTGTCCTGGCGGTCGAGCTGGACCTTGATGTCGTCCGGATTGATCTTGATGTACTTGCTGATCACCGCCACCAGTTCGCGTTGCAGCGCGGGCAGGTAGTCGGGTTCGGAGGCACTGCGTCCGCTGCGCTCGTGCGCCAGGATGATCTGCAGCCGTTCTTTGGCAACGCTGGCGGTCTTTTTCTTCTCGCCGAGCAGAAAGGAGAGCAATGACATGCCTTACTTTCCTCCGAACAGGCGCTTGAAGAAGCCCGTCTTTTCCGCCTCGATGAAGCGCAGCGGTTTGTCCGCGCCCAGGAAGCGGTCGATCACATCGCTGTAGGCTTCTGCCACATCGGTGCCCTTGAGGTGGATGGCTGGCGTGCCCTGGTTGGACGCGGTCAGCACGTTCTCACTCTCCGGGATCACGCCGATCAACTTGATGCGCAGGATGTCCTGGATGTCCTGCAACGAGAGCATCTGGCCATCGGCCACACGCGAGGGGTTGTAGCGCGTGATGAGCAAATGTTCCTTGATCGGGTCTTTGCCATCGATGGCGCGTTGCGTCTTGCTCCCGAGCATGCCCAGAATGCGGTCTGAATCGCGCACGCTGGACACCTCCGGGTTGGTGACGATGAGCGCTTCGTCGGCGTAGTGCATGGCCATGAGCGCACCGGTCTCGATGCCGGCGGGCGAATCGCACACGATGTACTCGAAACCCATGGCGGTCAGGTCGGTCAGGACCTTGTGCACGCCTTGCTGGCTGAGGGCGTCCTTGTCGCGCGTCTGGCTCGCGGCCAGCACAAACAGGTTCTCGCACTGTTTGTCCTTGATCAGCGCCTGGTTCAGGTTGGCTTCTCCCTGAATCACGTTGATCAGGTCATAGACCACGCGCCGCTCGCAACCCATGATGAGGTCGAGGTTGCGCAAACCGACGTCGAAATCGATGACGGCGGTCTTGTGTCCGCGCAGGGCGAGGCCGGTGGCGAAGCTGGCGCTGGTGGTGGTTTTGCCCACCCCGCCTTTGCCAGATGTGACAACAACGATCTTGCTCATGGTGAGAAATCTTTCTGATTCGAAAAAAGGGGAGTCAGGCGCCGATGGCATCGACCACCAGCCGGTCGCCCTCGGGCCCCGGCACCAGGCGCACCTGCGCGGGTTTGCCCAGCAGCGTGCTGGGCCAGGGAATTTCGCTGGTGCGGTAGATACCGGCAATGGAAACCAGCTCGGGCGCCATGCCCAGCGTGAAGATGCGCGCTTCGTTGTTGCCCCTGGCGCCGGCAATGGCCTTGCCACGCAAGGGCGCATACACATGAATGTGTCCGTCGGCAATGACTTCTGCACCTGGATTGACCATGGCCATGACCACCAGATCGCGGCCCCTGGCATACACCTGCTGCCCCGATCGAAGCGGCTTGTCGATCACCAGCGCACCCTGGGCAGGCGGGGGTGCCTGGACGGGCTCGGTTTGAACTGCTTCGATCTCGGTGGGGGTGACAGCCAGGGGGGCACGGTGCACGGAAGCATCGGGCGTGGGTGTAAGACCAGCGGCCATGGCCAGGTGGGTCTGTTCGATGGTGCCACCACGCACGGCCAGAGGCAGCAGACGGTACTGCCGCAGCAGCGTCTGCAGTGCACCGAAGTCCGGCAAGGCATTGGCCTCGGCCACGTTCAAGGGATGCAGATCGATGACCAGCGGATCGTGGTCGAAGAAATCCGGTACGTCGCCAAACCGCTGGGCAAGTTCCTCGCTCAGGCGCTGAAGATCGGAGGACTTGAGCATGAGCGCCACGAGGGGCAACTGGGCGCTCTTGATTTCGAAGGTGGCGGGTGTGTTTCCTGCGAGGGCAACAGACATGGGCAAAGATGGATCCAGAAACAGGCCCGCCGCAGGAATGCCTTGTGGGCATGACCGGCCATGAAGCGGCGCATCTTAGCAGCCGCTCACCATGATTTTTGCCAGCGACCGTGCGCAGGTGTCAGCGCATGTTTCCATGTGTGGCTGACAAAGCTGTGTGTAACTTTTGAACAAGTGCCCTGTTGTCCACAGCAAAACACCGTCCGGCCAACTTGTCCCTTTCAGAGGCATTCGACAACAGGCCTCTTCACACAGGGTTTTCGGGAACACAAGTCCTTGATGGACAAAGAGAAAGGGCGCTTGTCCACAAAGAACAGCGCCCTCTACTACTACTGCTATCTTGTATTTAAAGATCTATAAGAAGAAGACAGACAGCGAAATCCGGAGATCAGCCCTTCATTCCATCCTTGTGATGAGGGTGTCCACCGTGATGACCTTTGTGGTGCATGCCGCCACGCTGCAGGCCCATGGCGTACTTGTCGTCGAAGACCTTTTTCTGATCGACGTTGAGAACCGCGTAGAAGCTCTTGATGGCTTCGGTGCGCTGAGACATGCGTGCATCGCGTTCGGCTTTCATGGCCTGCATCTTGTCCAGGCGTTGTGGTGTGGTCAGCTTGGACCAGTCTTCACGAGGCGCATGGGCTGCCGGTCGGCCTTGCGGCTGGGTGCGTGCCACAAAAGCGTTCCAGGCCGGTTCCTGCTCTGAGGTGAGCTTGAGTTCGGACTTGAGCTGCGCCTGGCGGTCGGCCATTTTTTTCTGCATGCGTTCCATGCGCTCGGCGTGGCGCTGGGTGTGCTTCTGTGCTTCGGCCTGCGGTGAGGCCTGGGGGGTGGCAGATTGCGCGACGGGCGGGCTGGCAGGAGCCTGGGCCATGCCCTGTGCGATGGCGGTGGCGGAGATGCCGACAAAGGCCGTGGCCAGCATGGCGGCGATCAGGGAGCGTTTTGGAAGCAGTTTCATGAAGGTCTCCTTGAGACATTGGGGAAGAAACACCACATTGCCGGGAAGTCGGTGTGTGGAATGGCTTCAGTGTCGGGTTCGCGTGTTTCCCCGCGGTGCGGCCGATGTGGCCGGTGTGTAAAGTTTTGTGCCGCTTTTTGTCTCGGTGTCGGGCTCGCTGCCGGGGTGGCTCAGGTCGTCCAGGATCGGGCAGTGCGGTCGGTCATCGCCAGGACAGAGCGCCAGCAGGTGGCTCAGCGTGCGTTGCATTGATTGCAGGGCTTCGATGCGCTGGTGAAGCTCATCCACGTGCTTCTGGGCCACTCGCTTCACACTTTCGCTGCTGCGCCTGCGGTTGTGCCACAGGCTCACGAGTTCGGTGATGGCTTCGAGGCCAAAGCCCATGTCGCGCGAACGCCGGATGAAGCGCAGGGTGTGGACATCGGCCTCGCTGTACTGGCGGTAGTTGCTGTCGGTCCTGGGCACAGCGGCCAGCAGGCCGAGGCTTTCGTAGTGGCGCAACATCTTGGGCGAGATGCCGCTGAGTTGCGCTGCCTTGCCGATGCTCACCGGCCAGTGATTGCCCTGCATTTCCTGGATGGGAAGGGTCCGGGTCGGCATGGCAATCAGGCCTCGACCTGGTAGCCTTCCTCGCGGATCGCCTCGGCCAGCGCTTCTCTCGCTTGCGTGGTGTCCACTTCCACCCGGTTGCTTGCCCGGTCGATTCGCACCTGCGCCTGGGGATCGAGCTGGCGGATGGCACTGGTCACCGCTTTCTCGCAGTGGCCACAGGTCATGCCCTTGACGTTGAATATCTGGTTCATGGTGATTCCTTTGGTGGGGAGGGATGGAACATGGCTGCATTCTTATCCTTGACATGGTGTCAAGGTCAAGGCATTTCAACTCCACAATCCCGTCACAGTTGGCAACAACGCGCCGCTTGACCTTGCCATGGTGGTAAAGCTTATGCTGCCTTCATGAATACGATCGTTGCTTCAACCCGACCTGGCGACCTGCTCTCTCAGGCGCCACGCATCCAGATTGACCTGAGCATTGGTGGAATGACCTGTGCTTCGTGTGTGACGCGTGTGGAGAAAGCACTCACCAAACAGCCAGGCGTGATCGACGCCTCGGTGAACCTGGCCACTGAGTCGGCACGTGTGACGCTCACAGCGGGCGACGAAGCGGAGGGGTTGGCGCGCATCAAGAGGGCGGTGCGCGATGCGGGCTACGAACCCCGCGCGCAGGACGCCCTGAACGATGTGATCGAGCCGCGCCTGTTCGGTGTGCCGCAGAGTTTCCTGCCGGTCTTGATCGGCATGCTGTTGTCGGCACCGCTGGTGGTTCCCATGGTGGGCGATCTTTTCGACCGCCACTGGATGTTGCCCGCCTGGATGCAGTTCCTGCTGGCCACACCGGTGCAGTTCGTGCTGGGCGCGCGCTTCTACCGCGCAGGCTGGCACGCGCTCAAGGCGTTCACCGGCAACATGGAATTGCTGGTTTCCATCGGCACCACGGCGGGGTGGGCGCTCTCGACCTGGCTGTGGTGGCGCGCGGAGCCTGGCGAGATGGTGCACCTCTATTACGAAGCTTCCGCGGTGGTGATCACGCTGGTGTTGCTGGGCAAGTGGCTGGAACTGCGCGCCAAGCGCCAGACCACCGAAGCCATCCGGGCATTGCAGGCGTTGCGTCCTGAACGTGCGCATCTTCTTCCCGATGGTGTGCGCCGAACCGAGTTGACCGATGTGGCAGTGGATGAGTTGTTGCCTGGCGATGTGGTGCGCGTGCTGCCAGGCGAACGTTTTGCCGCCGATGGCGAGTTGGTGCAGGGTCGCACGCAGGCCGATGAATCCATGTTGACCGGTGAAGCGATGCCGGTGCCCAAGGACGTGGGCGATGCGGTGACGGGTGGCTCGCTCAATGGCGAAGGAGCGGTGGACGTGAAGGTGCGTGCGATCGGCGCACAGAGCGTGCTCTCGCGAATCATTGGTCTGGTGCAGGACGCGCAGGCCACCAAAGCACCGGTGCAGCGCATGGTGGATCAGGTGGCCGCGGTGTTCGTGCCGGTGGTGCTGGTGATTGCGCTCGTGACGCTGGTGGCCTGGCTGTGGACCGGAGCGCCGCTGGAAGAAGCCCTGCTGCACGCGGTGGCGGTGCTGGTGATTGCGTGCCCCTGCGCCCTGGGGCTCGCCACGCCCACGGCCATCATGGCTGGCACCGGTGTGGCAGCCCAGCACGGCATCCTCATCAAGGACGCTCAGGCGCTCGAGATCGCGCACCAGGTGGACACCGTGGCCTTCGACAAGACCGGCACCCTCACCGAAGGCCACCCGCGCTTGCTCGTGATCGAAGCGGTGCCGGGGGTGGACGAGATCGCCGTGTTGCAGACCGCCGCGGCGCTGCAGGCGCAGAGCGCCCATCCGCTGGCCCGCGCCGTGGTGGAAGCGGCTCTGGCGCGCTCGATCGTGATCCAGCCGGACGCCGCCAGCGATGTGCAGGCTGTGTCCGGCCGAGGCAGCGAGGGCCGTGTGAACGGCACCTGGCTGGCGCTCGGCAGCCTGCGCTGGATGGAAGAACTGGGCGCTTCCCTGGGGCCACTCGAGGAACGCGCACGGGTGCTGCAGTCGCAAGGTGCCACGGTGTCGGTGCTGGCCAGCCAGTCGCCTGGTGATGCCGCATCGGCAGCCACCTGGACACCGCTGGCGCTGCTGGCGTTTGGCGACGAACCCAAGGCCGGCGCGGCGCAGGCGATTGCGGATTTGCGCAGCAAGGGCATGCGTCTTTACATGATTTCGGGCGACAACCGGGGTGCTGCGTTCGCGATGGCTGCGCGCCTTGGATTGCGCGCCAGCGAAGGCGAGGTGATCGCCGAAGTGTTGCCGGGCGACAAGGCCGCGATGGTTAGAAAACTCAAAACTTCGGGCGCCGGTGAAGCCCTGCACACGGTTGCGATGGTGGGCGATGGCGTGAACGACGCGCCCGCGCTGGCCGCTGCCGATGTGGGGATGGCCATGAGCCACACGCAAGGTGGTGGCTCCGATGTCGCCATGCACGCGGCGGGCATCACGCTCATGCGTGGCGACCCGCTGCTGGTGGCCGCTGCGCTCGAAATTTCTCGCCGCACCGTGAGCAAGATCCGGCAGAACCTGTTCTGGGCATTTGCCTACAACGTGGCTGGTATTCCGCTGGCTGCTCTGGGCTTTCTGAGCCCGGTGGTGGCGGGCGCGGCCATGGCACTGAGCTCGGTGAGTGTGGTGAGCAATGCGCTGCTGCTCAAACGCTGGAAGCCGCCATCGCGTTGAATTTCTTGACCCACATCAATGCAGCGGTCGCTGTCTTGCCGGATGCTTCAGGCTCCGAGGAGACAGCCCATGAACCGAGAAGCCCTGCGCGTCATTCGCGATGAACATGCCAGTCTGGCCGCCATGCTGCAATCGCTGTTGCAGATGATCCAGCGCGGCCCTGAGCCACAGGGCAGAGATCAGCATGAGCTGTTTTTCGACGTGCTGCGGGCGATGTTGTTCTACATCGATGAATTTCCCGAAAAGCTGCACCACCCGAAGGAATCCAATCTGCTTTTCCCGCGCGTGGCGCGCGCGGCGCCGCAGGTGATGGCCACGATCGAGCAGCTCGAAAGCGATCACATGGCGGGGGAGGCGCAGGTGCGCGAACTCATGCACCTCTTGATGGCCTGGGAATACCTGGGTGAAACGCGCCGCCCGGCTTTTGAGGCAGAAGCGAAGCGGTACGTTGCTTTTTATCTCGAGCACATGCGGCTGGAAGAATCGGTGGTGCTGCCCGCCGCGGAGCAGTCGCTCGACGAGGGCGACTGGCACGCACTGAATGTGGCGTTCGCGACAAACCGCGACCCCTTGAACAGCCGCACGCCGCGCGACCCGCAGTTCGACCGTCTGTTCACCCGGATCGTGATGCAAGCACCCGCGCCGGTGGGCCTCGGGGAGCTCTGACCCGGCTTCGCACACAATGGCCGGGCCATGGTCCGCGCCACCTCATCCGCACCGATAGACGAAACCGTCGACACCACGCCGTACGTGTGGCTGGCGCTGGCGCTTTCTTTGGGCGCGGCGGTGTCGCTGGGCATCACCCGTTTTGCCTATGGGCTGCTGCTGCCGCCGATGCGGGAAGACCTGGGCTGGAGCTACACGCTGGCCGGCGCAATGAACACCTTCAACGCGCTGGGCTACCTGATCGGCGCGCTCGCCACGCCCTGGCTGATGCGGCGTGTGCCACCCACGCGGCTGCTGCTCGTGGGCTCGTTGCTGGCGTCGCTCTTCATGGCGCTGAGTGGTTTCTTTTCTGCCGCGGCGCCGCTGCTGGCCCAGCGGTTGCTGGCGGGCGTGGCGAGCGCGCTGGTGTTCATCGCCGGGGGCTTGCTGGCGGCACGACTGGGCTCGCACCAGCCCCGGCGCAGCGGTTTTCTGCTGGGGATTTACTACGGCGGCACGGGTCTGGGCATTGTGATCTCGGCGCTGGGTGTGCCACCGGTGCTGGCGGCAGCGGCGCAGCAGCCGCATGCATGGGCCTGGGCGTGGTGGATGCTCGCGCTGGTCTGCCTTCTGGCCACCGCGCTCATGGCCTGGCCCGCGCGGGTGCTGGCTCGGCACCCCGCGCCGCCCAGCCATGCGCTGAACCAGGGCACACGCGTGTACCGGACGCGCGACTTTGCCTTTGCGCTCGCTGGCTACGCCGGCTTCGGCGTCGGCTACATCGGCTACATGACCTTCGTGATCGCGTTGCTGCGCGAGCAGGGCAGCAGTGCCACGCAGATCACGCTGTTCTACACGTTGCTGGGTGTGGCGGTGCTGGCCTCGTCGCGCATCTGGGCCGGCCTGCTGGACCGCCACCGAGGCGGAGTGCCGCTGGCGCTGCTCAATGCCCTGCTGGGCGTGGCGGCCATCGTGCCCGCGCTCACCGCCGTGTGGCCACTGGTGATGGCCTCTGGCCTGCTGTTCGGCGGTGTGTTTCTTTCGGTGGTGGCTTCCACCACCGCACTGGTGCGCCACAACCTGCCGCCTGCGCAATGGGCAGCCGGCATCAGCGCCTTCACCATCGTGTTTGCCGCTGGGCAGATCGTGGGACCCACCGTGGTGGGCTTCATCTCCGACGGCCCTGGGGGCCTGGCGCGCGGCCTGCTGTTTTCGGCCGGCGCGCTGTGGGTGGGTGCTGCGCTGGCTTCGCGCCAGCGCGCACTCTGAGGCTTTACTTCAGAAGTCCTTCGGCTTTCATGGCCGCTTGAACGGCGGGGCGTGCCCCCACGCGTTCGCGATAAGCCACCAGGTTCGCCAGGCCGGTGATGTCCACCCCCACGCGCGGCGCCCAGTTGGTCACGGTGAACAGGTAGCCATCGGCCACCGTGAAGTTCTCGCCCATGAGGTACTGCTTGCCCGCCAGCTGGCTGTCGACCCAGGCAAGGCGCTGCGACAGTTTGGTCTTGGTGGCGGTCTTGAACTCTTCCGGCGTGGCGGGATTGAACAGCGGCGAAAAACCTTTGTGGATTTCGGTGCCGATGAAGGTCAGCCATTCCTGCAGGCGGTAGCGCGCCATGGTGCCGTTGGCTGGCGCCAGATTTTTCTGCGGCACCTGGTCGGCGATGTACTGCACGATGGCCGGGCCTTCGCGCAGGCGCTCGCCATTGTCGAGCTCGAGCAGCGGCACGTAACCCAGTGGGTTGATGGTGTAGTAGTCGGTGCCGTCGGGCAGCTGGTGCGTTTTGGTGGGCGCAGGCACGGCCTCGAAGGCCAGGCCGGCTTCGTGCAGAGCGATGTGCGGTGAGAGCGAGCAGGCGCCCGGGGAGTAATAGAGCTTCATGGTGGTTTTTCCTCAGGTCGATGCGCAGGATTCGGCATCTGCGCTGATCGTACTGGTGTCACGAATTTCCTGTGCCGCAGGGGTGGATGCCGCCTGTGCCGGGCAAATGGACTCATGTGCGGCATGCCGGGGCGGTATCGTCCGTACACAGATTTGCTCTCAACCAAGGACACCCCACCATGGCCCTGGGTCAGTTCGCCTACGCCAGCAACAGCAACCGCTTCCTCGGTTGCGCGCCGTTGGCAGACCAGCCCTTCGCCATCGCCGGGGTGCCTTACGACGGCGTGGTGACGAACCGGCCTGGCGCGCGCTTCGGCCCGCAGGCCATACGCGCGGCCAGCCTCATGCTGTGCGACGGCATTCACCCGGTGTTCGACGTGTCGCCGCTCGCGCACCTGGGCGACGCGCTGGACATGCGCCTGCCCAACGCCTCGCCGTTGCCGGAGGTACGGCGGCACATCGAGGCGCAGGCCACCGCGCTGATGGCGAAGCACCATTGCGTGTTTCTGGGTGGAGACCATTCCGTCACGCTTTCGTTGCTGCGCGCGGCGAAGGCGCGGCACGGTGGCCAGCCCCTGGCGCTGGTGCATTTCGACGCGCATTGCGACACCTGGAGCGACCATTTCGGTGAACCCTCCGGCCACGGCACCTGGACGCATGAAGCCTTGCAGGAAGGCCTGGTGAGCGCGGCGCACACGGTGCAGATCGGCATCCGCTCCAGTGGAGACCGTGCCGCGCGCGAGTACGTGGCCGATCAGGGCGGGCAGATCTTCACAGCGCGCGCGCTGCGCGGGCTCGATGGCGAGGGTCTGCGGTCGGCCATCGATTCCATCCGCACCCGCATCGGTGAGCGCCCGTGTTACCTCACGCTCGACATCGACTGCCTGGACCCGGCGTTCGCTCCCGGCACCGGCACACCCGAGCCAGGCGGCATGACGAGTTCGCAGGTGCTGACCTTCCTCGAAGACCTCGCCGGCCTGAACTGGATCGGCATGGATTGCGTTGAAGTGGCGCCGGCCTACGACCATGCCGAGCTCACCACCAATGCCGCGGCCACTTTCGTGTGGACCTACCTGAGCGGCCAGGTGGCTAAGCGCCTCCAAGGGGCTTGAACGTGTTCGCGACTTCGCTGGTGGGTTCAGACACGCAGCTCAACCAGAAGAGCTACTACGAGGCCAGCGTGCAACGGCCGGAGACGCAGCCGCCGCTGCAGGAAACGCTGGACGCCGATGCAGTGGTGATTGGCGCGGGCTTTGCCGGCCTGAGCGCGGCACTGGAACTGGCCCGGCGCGGTCTCTCGGTGGTCGTGCTGGAGGCCGACCGCATCGGCAGCGGGGCCAGCGGACGCAATGGCGGCCAGGCCATCGTGGGTTACGCCAGCGGACAGACTCCGTTCGAGCAACAGCTCGGCGCGGCCGATGCGCAGCGCGCCTGGGACATGTCGCTCGAAGCGATCGACCTGATCGACGCACGCATCGCCGAACACGGTATCGACTGCGATCGCGTCAACGGCTATGTGTACGTGGCCGACTCGGCGCGCAAGGCGCTCCAGTTGCACGAGGAAATGGAAGGCCTGAAGCGGCGCGGCATTGCAGTGGACTGGGCCGAGGGCGCGGACTTGCCGCGCCTGATCAACAGCCCGCGCTACGTGGCCGCCGCGCGCGAGCAGCGATCCGGCCACCTGCACCCGCTCAAGTACGCGCTGGGGCTGGCGCGTGCCGCGCAGGCAGCGGGCGTGCGCATCTTCGAGCACTCACCGGTGACCGGTCTGCAACGTGGCGCCACGTTCGTGGCCAACACGCCCCAAGGCCAGGTGAAAGCGCGCTTTGGTGTGCTGGCCGGCAACTGCATGCTGCCCGAATACGGTCCGCGCGTGGCGCCCGAGGTGGCGCCGCGCATCATGCCGGTGGGCACCTACATCGTGGCCACCGCACCGCTCGATCCCGAACTCTGCGCGCGCCTGATCCCGCGCAACGCAGCGGTGTGCGACAACAACTTCGTGCTCGACTACTTCCGGTTCAGCGCCGATCACCGCATGCTCTTCGGCGGGCGCGTGAGCTACACCACCCGCACGCCAGCCAACCTGGAAGCCGTGATGCGCCAGCGCATGGGCGAGGTGTTTCCCGCGCTGCGCGAAGTGCCCACCGAATACGTGTGGGGGGGGTTCGTCGACATCAGCATGAACCGCGCACCCGACTTCGGCCGGCTGGGCGACAACCTCTATTACCTGCAAGGCTTCAGCGGCCATGGTGTGGCGCTCACCGGCCTGGCCGGGCAGCTGGTCGCCGAAGCCGTGGCCGGGCAGGCCGGACGTTTCGATGTGTACGCCCGCCTGAAGCACCGCCGCTTTCCCGGCGGCCCGCTGCTGCGCACACCCAGCCTGGCGCTGGGGATGCTGTGGCACCGGATGCGGGACGTGCTGTAGGGCGGTCAACGGCGTGGGAATACACATCCGAAAGTCAATCTCGAATTTGTAGAACACGGATGGTTCTAGATGCTTGGGTAGCGGTGATCAGTGCTGCCGCCGCACTGCGGGTGTGATATTGCTTCGGCTAGGATGTCGCAGATCGGCCAGAAGCGGACATTGGGCAAATGCAAATACGCAACCAACTATCTCAACTTGAAAGCGAATGGCTAGCGGAGTTGCTTGCTGAGTCGAAGCGGGATCTGGTATTTCTCTTCAACATTGAAGCTGGAGATTTTGGCGGTCCTAAGAACTTGCCTGAGCGTGATCGGTTGATGCAGGTGGAGCGCATGATTCGGGCGCTCTTAAACTCCGGTTGCGTAGTTGGCTACGGCGATCCAAAAAAGTCCACTTGGAGCGCTGTGCCAGGGCTAGAGGTGGCTCATGTCGACCTTCCTGAGGCGATCATGAAACTGAGGCGACTGGAGCCGGAACAATACAAGTTCCTGACACTCACGTGCACTTGACTTGCACACCTTAGGTCAGCTTTGGGTCCGGAGGAGACGTCCGTCCACCAGCGCTAGCACCTAAGGACTGACGAACTCTTCTTCTGGCGGCCTAGATCTCGTTTGAGGCCTGGCACGCACCTATTTTCAGTTTGACGAAGTGCGACACGACAAGCCAGTGCACTGCAGCTGCAGGAAGCAATAGCGCGAGTAAGGCGTACGTCATCGCGTAATTCTTGTCTTGGAAGAGGTTGGCAATTGTCCAGGCGCATAGGTACAAAGGAATCGTCAGGACCAAAGTCTCCACGAAACTCACACATTTGATGTCGCTCATCAATCGGATGTCGCAGTGCCCACAACTCAAGGCCGATTGAAAATAGGCTCGAAGAGAACGGGCACCACAAACTGGGCAGGTAAGCATCTTCAAGATGACACCTTTTGGCGTTCAAGCAGTGCCGAACGTCTGCTTCTGGCCGATCTGCCACATCCTAGCCGAGGTCAAAACCGCAACGTCTTGCCAAGCAGTGTTCAGCGCTTGCGAGCTACACACCTGACCAGGAAGCGGTCTACCTGCCTTCGCAACAACCGGCACCAAGACCTCGGTCGGTCGCGCGAGTTCGTGAACTTCAGCTGACGCCCAGCGCTTGCCGCACAGCCGCCGCAATCAAGGGCCCGCAGCGCTCGATATCCGCCAGCGGCGCGTACCCGTAGCCGATCACCAGACCGCTCAAGTCACTGCGCGCAAGGCAGTAGGCCGACAGCGGCCGCACCGTGAGGCCTTGCTGCGCGAGGCGCTGCGCCAGCGCGTGGTCGTTCACGTCGGGCGGCAGGCGCAGACACAGGTGCAGGCCCTGTTCCGCGCCGCTGATGCTGGGGCCTTCGGGGGTGTCGCGCAGCACGGGTTTGAGCGCTTCCAGCAGGCACTGGCGGCGCTCGCCGTAGTTCTGGCGTGCGCGGCGCAGTGCACTGGCGAAGTGGCCCATCTCGATGAACTCGGCGAGCGCGGCCTGCACCGGCATCTGGCCCGGGCGGTTCAGGTCGTAGTGGGCCTGCTTGAACGCGGCCACGAGTGGCTTGGGCACCACGAGGTAGCCGATCTTCAGCCCCGGGTAGAGCACCTTGGAGAAGGTGCCCATGTAGAACACGCGGCCATCTGTATCGAGGCCTTCGAGGCTGGAGATCGGCGGGCCGCTGAAGCGGTACTCGCTGTCGTAGTCGTCTTCGAGCACCCAGGCGTCGTGCGCGCGGGCGGTGGCCAGCAGCTGGTGGCGCCGGGGCAGCGACATCACGGCGCCGGTGGGGTACTGGTGCGATGGCGTCACATAGATCAGGCGCGGCGGCTTCGCGTTGTCGGCCGTGCTCGGGTTGATGCCCTGCTCGTCCACCGCCACCGGGTGCAGCGACAGGCCGGTGGCCATGAAGGCTTTGACCGCACCCCAGTAGGCCGGGTCTTCCACCCACACGGTGTCGCCGTGATCGGCCAGCAGGCGGGCGCAGAGCTCGAGCGACTGCTGGGTGCCGGTGGTGATGACGACCTGGTCGGCCTCCAGGTGCACGCTGCGAAACACGCGCAAATAGTCGGCCACGGCCCGGCGCAGAGGTGCGTAGCCGCCGGAGTCGTTGTAGTCGAGCATGTCCGGGTAGGTCATGCGCCAATGCTTGTTCTGCAGGCGCTGCCAGAGCGTGACCGGGAAGGCGCTGAAGTCGGCGATGCCGGGTGTGAAGGGCTGCACCTCCAGTTCGGTGGCGCAGTAGGTGGTGGCCAGCGCCTGGCCGCGCGTTGACAGGCGCCGGGCCTGCGGGCTGGCTGCCTGGCCACCGCTGCTGCGGGCCGTGCGTCCCGGCGTGGCGCGTGGCACGTTGTCGTTGACATAGGTGCCGCTGCCTACGCGGCTGGCGAGGTAGCCCTCCACGCTGAGCTGGTTGATGGCGGCCACCACGGTGTTGCGGGAAAGGTCGAGATCTTGCGAGAGGTCCCGGCTGGAAGGCAGGCGCTCCCCCGCGCCGAGCTTGCCGTCGAGCATGGCGCGGCGGAGCGCCTCGTAGAGCTGCCGGTGCAGGGGCAGGGCTCCCTGTGCGCCGAGTCGGCTCATTTCGGCCAGGAGAAATTCGGAGAGCATGGGGAAGTGGCACCAGATGGTGGGTCGAATTGGCTCTCATTGTGATCCAATTGGCCCTCCACAATGAAGGCCATTGTCTGGAGTCATTCATGAACAAGCCGCCGCCTTGCATGGTCTGGCTGCCTGCGGATCACCGCCTGATGGGCGATCACGGGCATCAGATGCCCTTTTTGCTGCTGGGTGACAAATACGCCCGCGCGGTGAAGGTGGGGGCCCAGGCCCAGCCCGTGATGTTCCCGCTGGCCGACACGGGCCAGATCAGCGAGCTGCTCGCGCTGGTCGACGGGGTGATGCTGACCGGCTCGCCTTCCAACGTGCATCCCTCCCATTTCGATGAAGACGTGGCCGATCCCAGCCTGCCGCTGGATGCCGACCGCGATCTGCTGACGCTCGCCCTCGTGAAGGCCTGCGTGCACGAAGGCATCCCCTTGCTGGGCATCTGCCGCGGGTTCCAGGAAATCAACGTGGCGCTAGGCGGCACGCTGCACCAGCGGGTGCACGATGTGCCCGGCCTGATGGACCACCGCGAGCCCAAGACCGCGCCGCCCGACGAGCAGTACGCGCCGCGCCACAGCATCCGGCTGGTGCCGGGCAGCGTGTTCGAGGAATGGGCCGGTGGCCCCGAGGCCGAGGTGAATTCGCTGCACGGCCAGGGCATCAACCGGCTGGCGCCCGGGCTGGAGGCGCTGGCACACGCGCCCGATGGCGTGGTGGAGGCCTTTGGCGTGCGCGGCGCGCGCACGTTTGCCTACGCGGTGCAGTTCCATCCCGAATGGCGCTGCTGGGAAACGCCGTTTTATGCCGCGATTTTTGAAGCCTTCGGGCGCGCCTGCCGCCAGCGCACCAGCCAGCGCCTGCAGGCGGCCGACCTCGCCCGCAGCGTTGTGCAGCCCTGACATCCACCCCCCTACCCACACCGGAGACGGCACATGACAGCCCCCCCCAAGAAGACGATGAACTTCAACGACCTGGAGAACTGGCTCAACCAGCACCGGGTGACCGAGGTCGAGTGCCTGGTGCCCGACCTGACCGGCGTGGCGCGCGGCAAGATCCTGCCGCGCGAGAAGTTCACCGAGGACCGGGGGATGCGCCTGCCGCAGGCGATTGTGGCCATGGGCGTGACGGGCGAGTTTCCCGAGAGCGGGCCGTACTACGACGTGATCGAGCCGACCGACCGCGACATGCAGCTGCGCCCGGACCCGACCACGGTGCGCATCGTGCCCTGGGCCACCGACCCCACGGCGCAGGTGATCCACGACTGCTTCGACCACTCAGGCAAGCTGGTGCCCTTTGCGCCGCGCAGCGTGCTGCGCCATGTGTGCGAGCTGTTTGATGCCGAGGGCCTCGATCCCGTGGTGGCACCCGAGCTGGAGTTCTACCTGACGGCGCGCAACACCGACCCGAACACACTGCTGAAGCCGCCCATCGGCCGCAGCGGCCGCGCCGAGACCTCGCGCCAGGCCTACAGCATCGACGCGGTGAACGAGTTCGACCCGCTGTTCGAGGAGATCTACGACTACTGCGACAAGATGCAGCTCAACGTGGACACGCTGATCCACGAGGTGGGCGCGGGGCAGATGGAAATCAACTTCTTCCACGCCCACCCGCTGGGCCTGGCCGACGAGGTGTTCTTCTTCAAGCGCACGGTGCGCGAAGCCGCGCTGCGGCACGACATGTACGCCACCTTCATGGCCAAGCCCATTGCGGGCGAGCCGGGCTCGGCCATGCACGTGCACCAGAGCATCCTGGACAAGGCCACCGGCAAGAACATCTTCAGCAACGAAGACGGCACGCCGTCCGAATCGTTCTACCACTACATCGGCGGCATGCAGCGCTACATTCCGGCGGCCATGGTGCTGGTGGCGCCGTACGTGAACAGCTACCGCCGCCTTTCGCGCCACACCGCCGCGCCCATCAACATCGAATGGGGCCATGACAACCGCACGGTGGGCATTCGCTCGCCGATCTCCAGCCCTGCTGCGCGTCGGGTGGAGAACCGCGTGATCGGCGCCGACGCCAACCCCTACGTGGCCATGGCCATGACGCTGGCCTGCGGCTACCTGGGCCTGAAGAACAAGATCAAGCCCAAGCCCGAGATGAAGGGCGATGCCTACCTGGCGCCGTACTCGCTGCCGCGCAGCCTGGGCGAGGCGCTCGACTGGCTGCGCCGCGAACCCGACCTGCACGAGGTGCTGGGCAAGGAGTTCATCACCATCTACACCGAGATCAAGGAGCTGGAGTTCGACGAGTTCATGAAGGTGATCTCGCCCTGGGAACGCGAGCACCTCCTTCTGCATGTCTGAACACGCCATTCAAGTACGCACGCCATGAACACCTCCACCCTCATCGCTCCCCCCGCTCTGGTGCGCCGCGCCGAGCAGCACGACACCAAGGCCATCCAGGCGCTCGACAGCGCGCACTACCTGCACCCGTTCACCGACCACGGCGACCTGGCGACGCGCGGGGCTCGCGTGATCACACGGGCCGACAACATCTATGTGTGGGATTCGGAAGGCAAGCAGATCCTGGACGGCATGAGCGGTCTGTGGTGCGTGAACGCGGGCTACGGGCGCAAGGAGCTGGCCGACGCCGCCTACCAGCAGATGATGACGCTGCCGTTCTACAACAGCTTCTTCCAGACCACCAACGTGCCGGCGGTTCAGCTGGCCGCCAAGCTCGCGCAGATCGCGCCGAAGGTCGGCGGCAGAAAGTTCGAGCACGTGTTCTTCAGCTCCAGCGGCAGCGAGAGCAACGACACCAACGTGCGCATGGTGCGCCGCTACTGGGACCTCTTGGGCCAGCCGCAGCGCAAGGTGATCATCAGCCGGAACAACGCCTACCACGGCAGCACCATGGCCGGCGCCTCGCTGGGTGGCATGAGCGGCATGCACGCGCAGGGCGACCTGCCGATTCCCGACATCACGCACATCGAGCAGCCCTACTACTACGAACACGCGCAGCCGGGCGAAACCCCAGCGGCGTTCGGCGTGCGCGCTGCGCGCTGGCTGGAAGAAAAAATCCTCGCGGTGGGCGCCGGGCGGGTGGCCGCTTTCATTGCCGAGCCTGTGCAGGGCGCGGGTGGCGTGATCATTCCGCCCGAGACCTACTGGCCCGAGATCCAGCGCATCGTGGACAAGCACGGCATCCTGCTGATTTCGGACGAAGTCATCTGCGCCTTCGGCCGGCTGGGCCACTGGTTCGCCTACGAGAAGTTCGGCATGCGGCCCGATCTGGTGACCTTCGCCAAAGGCGTGACCAGCGGCTACATCCCCCTGGGCGGCGTGATGGTGGGCGACCGCGTGGCGAAGGTGCTGGTGGAGAAGGGCGGCGAGTTCAACCACGGCTACACCTACAGCGGCCACCCGGTGGCCTGCGCGGTGGCGCTGGCCAACATCGAACTCATGGAGCGGGAGAACCTGGTGGGCCGCGTGAAGGACGACACCGGCCCGTACCTCGCCGAGCGTTTCACCGAGCTGGCCGCCCACCCGCTCGTGGGCGCGGCCGAGACCTGCGGCTTCGTGGCCGGCCTGGTGCTGGTGAAGAACAAGGCCAGGCGCGAGATGTTCGACGAGGCACTGGGCGTGGGCATGAAGTGCCGCGCCCACTGTTTCAAGAACGGCCTGATCATGCGCGCCGTGGGCGACCGCATGATCATTGCGCCGCCGCTGGTGATGACCCGGGCTCAGATCGACGAGATGATGGAACTGATCCGGCGCTGCCTGGACGCCACCCTGGAGGAATTGCGCGCAGCAGGCCAGCTGGCTTGAATAGAATGGCCGCTGCAGCGCTCCGCCGGTCGCTTTTTCGTCCGCGCGTGCCCGCATTGGGTCTGAAAATTGCTAGTCTTGCGCATGCGTTTTCAGCCCCACCCGGTTGAGTTCAAACGGTCATTAACTTCCTTGGAGTGAGCAACACCATGAAAAAGCACGTCTTGGTTCTCGCGATGTCAGCCGTCCTGCTGGCCGCTTGCGGAAAGAAAGAAGAGCCGGCTTCCGCACCCGCCGCGCCAGCGCCGGTGGCCGCAGCCCCGGCCGCTCCCGCGCCGCCTCCCGGCCCGGTGATGGACGATGAAAAAGTCCTGAACGTCTACAACTGGCCCGACTACATCACCGAGACCCTGGTCGCCGACTTCGAGAAGGAATACGGCATCAAGGTGAACTACGACACCTTCGAGAACAACGAAGCGCTGCACGCCAAGCTGGTGGCCGGCAACTCGGGCTACGACATCGTGATCCCCACCGCCGGCTTCGCCAAGAAGCAGATTGATGGCGGGCTCTACCAGCCGATCGACAAGAGCAAGATCCCGAACTACGCCAACCTCGACACCGACTTCATGGCCAAGATCGCTGGCGTGGACCCGGAGAACAAGCACCTGGTGCCTTGGGCCTGGGGCTTCACCACCGTGGGCATCAACAAGCAGAAGGTTGAAAAGGCGCTGGGTGGCATGCCCATGCCTGAAAACGCCTGGGACCTCGTGTTCAAGCCTGAGTACTCCAGCAAGCTGCGTTCGTGCGGCATCGCCTACCTCGATTCGCCCAGCGAAATCCTGCCGGTGGCGCTGCACTACGTGGGCAAGCCGCCCTACAGCGAGAACCCGGAAGACTTCAAGCTCGCCGGTGAAATGCTGAAGAAGGTGCGCAAGGACGTGCGCCTGTTCTCCAGCACCATGATCGACGACATCGCTGGTGGCAAGGCCTGCGCGTTCATCGGCTGGTCGGGCGACATCAACATCGCTGGCGACCGCGTGAAGGAAACCGGCGGCAAGGACGAGATCATCCCGCTGCTGCCCACCGGCGGTGGCCTGGTGTTCATCGACACCATGGCAATCCCCAAGGATGCCAAGCACCCGAACAACGCGCACCTGTTCATGGACTTCTACCTTCGCGCGGCCAACGGCGCGGCCATGGCCAACGAGCTGAACTACCCCACCGGCAACAAGGCAGCGCTCGCCGACATCAAGGACGAAGTCAAGGGCAACAAGACCATCTTCCTGAGCCCGGAAGACACCGCTCGCCTGATCCCCACCGGCGGCTTCTCCAACGAGGCCTCGGGCGTGCTCAACGAGACCTACAACGCGTTCAAGCGCGGCAAGTAAGCAACGCATCCGATACCGATCGGGCGCACCAAGGGCTGTTCTTCCTCCGGGTCGAACAGCCCTTTTCATTGGGCAGGTGAAGCAAGAGAAACGGACTTCAAGATGGCAGATACATCGGGTTTCCTGGTGACCGAAAAACTGGTCAAACGGTTCGATGAGGCGGTGGCGGTGGACGAGGTGTCGCTCTCCATCGGCAAGGGCGAGATCTTTGCCTTGCTGGGCAGTTCGGGCTGCGGCAAATCGACCCTGCTGCGCATGCTGGCGGGCTTCGAGAAGCCCACATCGGGCCGCATCCTGCTCGGCGGGCAGGACGTGGCGGCCATGCCGCCCTACGAGCGGCCAGTGAACATGATGTTCCAGTCGTACGCGCTGTTCCCGCACCTCAACATCTGGGAGAACGTGGCCTTCGGGCTCAAGCGCGAAGGCCTTCCGAAAGCCGAAGTCCAGCAGCGCACGGATGAAATGCTCGGCCTCGTGCAGCTTACGCCGTACGCCCAGCGCAAGCCCCACCAGCTCTCGGGTGGGCAGCAGCAGCGCGTGGCGCTGGCGCGCAGCCTGGCCAAGCGACCCAAGATGTTGCTGCTCGACGAACCGCTGGGCGCGCTCGACAAGAAGCTGCGCGAGCAAACGCAATTCGAGCTGGTGAACATCATCGAGAAGGTGGGCGTGACGGTGGTGATGGTGACGCACGATCAGGAAGAGGCCATGACGATGGCCAGCCGCATCGCCATCATGAGCAAGGGCCGCGTGCTGCAGGTGGGCACGCCGGAGGAAATCTACGAGCACCCCACCAACCGCTTCGTCGCCGACTTCATCGGCAACGTCAACCTGTTCGAGGGCAAGTTGAGCGTGGACGAAGCCGACCGCTGCGCGGCATCCACGCCCATCGGCGAGATCCACGTGGGCCATGGCGTGAGCGGCACGCTGAACATGCCGGTGGCGATTGCCGTGCGGCCCGAGAAGCTGGAGATCAGCAAACAGCGGCCACCCGCCGATGCCGGCCCGAACGTGTTCACCGGCAAGGTCAAGGAAATCGCGTACTTCGGCTCGTACAACACCTACATCGTGGTGGCCAGCGACGGCTCCAAGGTGAAGATCACCGAAGCCAACACCTCGCGTCACGACCTGTCCGACATCACCTGGGAAGACAACGTGTTCTTCTGGTGGAGCGACAGCGCTGGCGTGGTGCTGAGGGATTGATCATGGCCGCACCCATTCCCATCCCCGGCAAACGCTTCGTCATCGGTGTGCCCTATGTGTGGCTGCTGGTGTTCTTCTTCCTGCCGTTTCTCATCCTGCTCTACATCAGCTTCGTGGACATGGGCGGCGACATCAGCCCGTTCAAGCCGATCTGGGATCCGGTCACCGGCATCCTGAGTCTGAAGTACGAGAACTACCTGGCGATCTTCCGGGTGGCCGAGGGCGAACCCTGGTTCCGCACGCTCTACATCGACGCCTACGTGCGATCGATCTTTTACGCGCTGTGCACCGCGGTGCTCTGCCTGGCCATCGGTTACCCGTTCGCCTACTTCATCGCCCGCTCGCCGGCCAGCGTGCGCCCCGCGCTGCTGCTCATGGTGATGCTGCCGTTCTGGACTTCGTTCCTGCTGCGCGTGTACGCCTGGAAGGGCATCCTGGCCGATCAGGGCGTGCTCAACCGGCTGATGATGTCCATCGGGTTGATCAACGAGCCCATTCCCATGCTGTACACCAATGTGTCCATGTTGATCGGCATGACGTATGTGTACCTGCCGTTCATGGTGCTGCCGCTTTACGCGAACCTGGTGAAGATGGACTTTCGCCTGCTCGAGGCCGCCTACGACCTGGGCACCACACCGTTCAAGGCGTTCTGGCTGGTCACCGTGCCGCTGTCCAAGGCCGGCATCATCGCCGGCTTCATGCTGGTGTTCATCCCCTGCGTGGGCGAGTTCGTGATTCCCTCGCTGCTGGGCGGGCCGGAGAACCTGATGATCGGGCGCGTGGTGTGGGACGAGATGTTCACCGCCAACGACTGGCCACGCGCCACCGCGCTCGCCGTGGTGATGATCGCGATCATCGTGATCCCGCTGGCGTTCTACTACCGCTCGGCCAGTGAACGCGCAGAAGGAGGCAAGGCATGAAACCCTTCCTGGAAAAACACTTCGGCAAGGCGTGGCTCGCGCTGGTGTTCGCCTTCCTGTACCTGCCGCTGCTGTTCATGATCGTGTTCTCGTTCAACAGCACCCGGCAGGACGCGCGCTTCACCGGCTTCTCCCTGCGCTGGTACGAGGCGCTCACGCGCGACACCAAGATCGTCGAAGGCTTCTGGCTCTCGCTCAAGGTGGCCACCATCACCGGCCTGCTCTCGGCCGTGCTCGCCACCTTTGCAGCCTTCGTGCTGGTGCGCTACCGGCGCTTCCTGGGCCGCACTATCTTCAGCGGCATGGTGAACGCGCCGCTGGTGATGCCCGAGGTGATCATCGGCCTGTCGCTGCTGCTGCTGGCGGTGGGTGCGCAGAACCTGTTCGGCTGGCCGCAGCGCGGCATGCTCACCATCATTCTCGGCCACACGCTGCTCGGCATGGCGTACGGCATGGTGGTGATCCAGTCGCGCCTGCTGGAGATGGACCGCTCCATTGAAGAAGCCGCCATGGACCTCGGCGCAAGGCCGCACCAGGTGTTCTTTCTCATCACGCTGCCCAACATCTTCCAGGCCCTGCTGGCGGCCTTTCTGCTCGCCTTCACGCTGTCGTTCGACGACGTGGTGATCTCCGAATTCCTCTCCGGCCCGGGCGTGAACACGCTGCCGCAGGTGATCTTCGGCTACGCCCGGCGCGGCATCAACCCCACCATCTACGCCGCGGCCACGCTGCTGATCGTGACGGTGACGATCGTGATCGTGAGCTACGCCATCTGGGTGGCGCGGGCGACGCGCAAACGCGAGCGCGAGATTGCGGCGGCGGCGAAGAGTTGACAGGGTGAGCCCGTTCGGGGTGCAAAACCCGACAGTTTCGGTAAAATTCGATACTCACACCCCGGACGCAGCATGAACAAGACCACAGCCCAACATCGCAAAATGCCAAGCCAGAAGGCGGTGTTGCGGGCGGTGGCCAGCTCCACCGCCGTGGAGACTGGCCGTAGCGTCGAGCAACTGGAGCAGCGGTTGCAGCAACCGACCGGGCGTTTCCCTCACATCAAGCTGGCCCGCTGAGGCTCGCGTCACCAGCGGCCATGGCCTCGGCCACAAACTGGCGCATGGGGCCGTAGTCCCCCGAGAACCCCGCGTGGATGGCGCCGATGTAAGCCGCCTTTTGCTGCTCCCAACTGCTGTAGTCCAATGGCTCGTGGCCGGCTTGCACAGCCATGACATCGGCGAGCAAGCGAGACAAGCGTCCATTGCCTTCGCGGAACGGGTGAATCACGATCAGTTCCACATGGGTGACTGCAATCGCATTCACCATTTCGTCGGGCGCAAGATTTCCGCATGGCGTCCACGGCCTCAAGAATTTCCGCTCAAATTCATCCAGCAAGCCCGGTAGCAGCCTGGCGGCGGCGAACTGGAAGCCACCCTTGCCCAGGTTGACCGAACGAGTCAGCCCCGCCCAGGGATACACATTGCCCAGCCACAGGTGGTGCCAGTGTTTGAGGTCCGCCACCGTCAGAGCGCGGTCCTGCAGATTCTGAAGCAGCACCTCGTCATACAGTTCGCCCAGCAGCCGCAGTTCCAGCTCATCCATGTCGTCAGGCGAGGTGATACCCACAAAGTTGCGCAACACCTGCTCGTTCGAGCCGGGTTCGAATTCGCCCTCGGCCCCGGCGATCTGGTAGCGGTTGTTCATTGGCAGTGAGGAGGTGGCTAGGTTCTGGCGATGCGACTGTGCGTTGAATCTTTTTTGAGTATCGCCGCTTGTGGGCCTCCGTTTTGCTTGGATCGAGCGCGTGAAAACCCCGACTGGATCGATGCCGGCTGGATAAAGTGGCTTTGGAACGGGCAATGCTTCGGGCGTAGCATGAGGCCACTTGTTCATCCCCTACGCTCGGGACCACCAGCATGACCACCCTCTCGCCCCAGGCCTCATCCCTCACCTTCGACGGCCGCGCCTTCATCAACGGCGAGCGCATTGCCGCGCGCGACGGCCAGACCTTTGACTGTCTCTCGCCGGTGGACGGCCGGTTGTTGACGGCGGTGGCGCGTTGCGGGGAAGCGGATATCGACGCCGCCGTGATGGCCGCACGTGCCGCCTTCGAGGACCACCGCTGGAGCGGCATGGCGCCAGCGCAGCGCAAGCGGGTGATGATCAAGTTTGCCGAGCAGCTCATTGCCCACGCCGATGAGCTGGCACTGACCGAGACGCTGGACATGGGCAAGCCTATCCGGTACGCCAAGAGTGTGGACGTGAACAGCGCGGCCAACTGCATTCGCTGGTATGGCGAGGCGGTGGACAAGGTGTACGACGAGATCGCGCCCACGGGCCGCAACGCGCTGGCGCTGATCACGCGCGAGCCGGTGGGTGTGGTGGGCGTGATCGTGCCTTGGAACTACCCCATGATCATGGCGGCGTGGAAGATCGCGCCGGCGCTGGCGGCTGGCAACTCGGTGGTGTTGAAGCCGAGCGAAAAGAGCCCGCTGACCGCGCTGCGCCTGGCCGAGCTGGCGCTGGCCGCCGGCATTCCGCCTGGCGTGTTCAACGTGGTGCCGGGCTATGGCCCCGAGGCGGGCTCACCGCTGGCGCTGCACATGGACGTGGACTGCATCGCCTTCACGGGTTCTACGCGCGTGGGCAAGCAGATTCACGTGATGGCCGGGCAGAGCAACCTGAAGCGCGCCTGGACCGAGCTGGGCGGCAAGTCGCCCAACATCGTGTTCGCCGATTGCCCCGATCTGGACAAGGCGGTGGAAGCCGCAGTGGGCAGCATCTTCTTCAACCAGGGCGAGAGCTGCAACGCGCCTTCGCGCCTGTTCGTGGAGGCGTCGATCAAGGACGCTTTTCTGGAAAAGGCGCTCAAGCTGGTGCCGCAGTACCAGCCGGGTAACCCGCTGGACAAAGGCACGGTGATGGGCGCCATCGTCGACCAGGTACAGAAGGACAACGTGATGCGCTACATCGGCCTGGGCAAGAGCGAAGGCGCGACGCTGCTGGCCGGTGGTGAATCGACGGAGCCGGTGAAGGGGGGGCACTACGTTCTGCCCACCATCTTCGACGGCGTGACGCCGCAGATGACGATTGCGCGCGAAGAGATTTTTGGCCCGGTGCTCTCGGTGCTGTCGTTCACCGATGCGGCCGACGTGGTGAAGCAGGCCAACAGCAGCGTGTATGGCCTGCAGGCGGCGGTGTGGACGCGCGACATCAACAAGGCGCATGGTGTGGCGCGTGCGCTGCGGGCCGGTACGGTGCATGTGAACCAGTACGACGAAGACGACATCACCGTGCCTTTCGGTGGCTTCAAGCAGAGCGGCGTGGGGCGCGACAAGTCGCTGCACGCGTTTGACAAGTACACCGAGACGAAAACAACCTGGATCCGGATTGACAGTCCTGTTTAAGGAGACCGACATGAACGCACCGCAAAAGTCCGAGCAACTGAACGCACCGCACACCAACGCCGCCTGGCACGCGCGCCGGCTCGCCGCTACGCCGCGGGGTGTGGGCGTGATGGGTGATTTCTTCATCGAGCGGGCGAAGAACGCGGAGTTCTGGGACATCGAGGGCCGCCGCTTCATCGACTTCGCGGGCGGCATCGCGGTGCTCAACACCGGCCACGTGCACCCCAGGGTGCAGGCCGCCATCGCGGCGCAATTGCAGCGCTTCACGCACAGCTGCTACCAGGTGGTGCCGTACACCGAATACGTGGCGCTGGCCGAGCGCATCAACGAGCTGGTGCCGATCGACGGGCCGGTGAAGACGGCGTTTTTCTCCACCGGTGCGGAGGCGATCGAGAACGCGATGAAGATCGCGCGCAGCAGCACTGGTCGCAGCGGCGTCATCGCCTTCGGTGGTGCGTTCCACGGTCGCAGCATGTTCTCGGTGGCGCTCACTGGCAAGGTGCAGCCCTACAAAGCGGGCTTCGGCCCGTTCCCGCCCGAGATCTACCACGTGCCGTTTCCCTGCCATTGCAGTTCGCTCGACGACACGAAGCGCGCCATGGAGCAGCTCTTCAAGTGCGACATCGAGCCCTCGCGCGTGGCGGCCATTGTGTTCGAGCCGGTGCAGGGCGAAGGTGGTTTCAATGTGATCCAGCCAGCGGCCGTGAAGTGGCTGCGCGAGCTGTGCGACCAGCACGGCATTCTGCTGGTGGCGGACGAGGTGCAAACCGGCTTTGCGCGCACGGGGAAGATGTTTGCGCTGGAGCATTTCGGCGTGAGCCCCGACCTGATGACCATGGCCAAGAGCATGGCCGGCGGCACCACGCTCTCGGCCGTGAGCGGCAAGGCCGCCATCATGGACGGCCCTGCGCCGGGCGGCCTGGGCGGCACCTATGCGGGCAACCCGCTGGCCATTGCGGCGTCGCACGCGGTGCTGGACGTGATGCTGGAAGAGAAGTTGCCCGAGCGCGCGCAGCTGCTGGGCGATCGCCTCATCGCCCACCTGAACGCGGCCAAGGCCAAATACCACCGCATCGGCGACGTGCGCGGCCTGGGCGCCATGGTGGCCTGCGAGTTCAACGACCCCACCACCGGCTCGCCCGATGCCGACATCACCAAGCGTGTGCAGGCAGCGGCCCTCAAGCGCGGCCTGCTGCTGCTGACCTGCGGCGTCTACGCCAATGTGATCCGTTTCCTGTTCCCGCTGACGATCGAGGACGCGGTGTTCGACGAGGCGCTGACGGTGCTGGACGCGGCCATGGCCGAGGTGCTGGCTTGAGCCGGGCGCCGCTGCTGGAGGAGCGCATCGCCGCGCTGCGCGCGCAGGGCATTCATTCGGTGCTTGCCACTTTCACCGATCTGCTGGGCGTGCCCAAAGGCAAGCTGGTGCCGCTCTCGGGTCTGGCGGGCGCTGTGGAGCACGGTGCGGGGTTTTCCGGGCCCAGCATTGCGGGCACCGGACTGCCTCGCATGGGCGCGCGCAGCGAGTACATGGGGCGTGTGCGGCCCGAGAGTCTGCGCCCGCTGCCCTTCATGCCGGGCGTGGCGCATGCGGTGTGCGATGGCTTTGCCGGTGGCGAACCGCTGGACACCTGCCCGCGCCAGGTGCTGCTACGCCAGGTGGCGCGCCTGAAGGCGCTGGGCTGGACGCTGTGGGTCGGCATCGAGCCCGAGTTCTTTCTGCTGCGGCGCGAGGCACAAGAGAATGGGCACGGTCGCTGGCGGGTGGCCGACGCGGATGACCGGCTGGCCAAACCTTCGTACGACCTGTCGGCCATCGGCCGCAACTTCGGCTTTCTCGACGCCATGCGCCAGACGCTGGACGCACTGGGCTTCGAGCTCCAGCAGACGGACCACGAGGACGCGAGTGGCCAGTACGAGATCAACTACCGGCACGACGACGCGCTGGCTGCGGCCGACCGCTACCAGCTCTTCAAACTCGCCACGCAGACAGTGGCGCAGCAGCACGGGCTGGTGTTCTCCACCATGCCCAAGCCGCTGGCGCATGCGCCGGGCAGTGGCCTGCACTTTCACCTGAGCCTCACCGACGCGAACGACAGGCCGCTGATGGCCGACTCTTCAGGCACGCTCGGCCTGAGCCAGATCGGCCAGCAGTTTGCCGCTGGCTTGCTCCACCACGCCGATGCGCTGGCCGCCCTGTGCGCGCCCACCGTGAACAGCTACAAGCGCCTGGCGGCAAGCGCCAGCGCTTCAGGCACCACCTGGTCGCCGGTGTGGAAAGCCGTCGGCGACAACAACCGCACCTGCCTCGTGCGCACCGTGGCCGGGCGTCTCGAATGGCGCCTGCCCGATCCCTCGTGCAACGTCTACGCCGCCATCGCGGCCACGCTGGCCGCCGGGCTTTCGGGCATCGAGCAAGCGCTGCCGATGCCGACACCGTGCGAGCACGACTTGTACGAGCGCCATGCGCGCGGTGAAACCATGCCGCCCCGGCTTCCACGCGACCTGCATGCCGCGCTCGATGCGCTGCAGGGCGATGCTGCCCTGCGCGAAGCGATTGGCGCGGGTTTTTGCGAACAGTTCCTGACCCTCAAGCGCGCCGAATGGGACAGCTGGAGCCAGCAGGTCGGCGACTGGGAATTGGACCGCTACGCCGACGCTGGATAATCGGCCCCGTTGAACCCGCCCAACTCCGCCCTCAAGACCTGGACCAAGACCGCCGATCGGCCCCTGCGCAGCCTGCGCAAGTCGATGAGCATCTGGCTGTTCGCCCATTTCGTGGGCGTGCCGGTGCCTTGGCGCGCGGTGCGCCAGACCGATGGTGTGGCGCTGCTCGCCTACGAGCATGAGAGGCTGCGCGCACTGGCGGCGGCCGATGAACACGTGCCGCCCGTGCTGGCCTTCGATGGCCAGGCGCTCACCACGGGCGATGTGGGTGACACGCTGGACCACCAGTTGCACCGCCTGCCCGAGACCGAGTGGCTTACGCTGATGTGCGCTGCCAGCGCCGACCTGGCGGCCTTTCACGCGCGTGGGCAGTGGCACGGCGGCGCGCAGATCCGCAACATCACCTGGGACGGTGAGCGCTTCGCCCGGCTCGATTTCGAGGAACGCCTGCAACCCGGCATGGCACTGGCCACCGTGCAGGTCTACGACATGCTGCAGTTGCTGCTGTCGCTGGCGCGCTACCTGCAGCCGCTGGGGCCGGGCGCGGTGCAGGCCGTGCTGCAGGCCTACGACGACGCGGCGCCCGAGGGGCACGCCCTGCGCGCCTACATCGCCCACTTGCTGCCGCGCCTGCAGCGGGTGTCGCGGCTGGCAGCGTGGTCAACCCGGCTCGACGGTTCGCGCGAACTGGTGCGGTTGCGGACGGTGCTTGAAGGCATGGCCGCCTTCGTGAACCCGAGCCAGCAGCTCAGGTCCTGAAACCCGGATCCAGCCGCTCGGCCTTGCGAAGCAGCGCGGGCCAGGCCAGCTGGGCGCCCTGACCCGCGGTGGCCACGCGCATCACGTCGGCCATGCCCGCGATGATGGCGGGGTTCACCTGAGTGAGCTCGCCACCACCGGCCTGTGCGTCGATCTGGATGCGGCAGGTGTTCTCCAGCGTGTACATGTGCAGGAACGCATCGGCAATGGTGCGGCCCAAGGTGAGCATGCCGTGGTTGCGCAGCACGAGGTAGTTGGCGCTGCCCAGATCGGCCTGCAGCCGCACCTTTTCTTCGGTCCGCAGCGCAACGCCTTCGTAGTCGTGGTACGCCAGCGAATGCAGCACAAAGGTGCTCTGCTGGCTGATGGGGAGGATGCCGGCCTTCTGCGCGCTCACGCCCACCCCCGCACGGGTGTGCGTGTGCAGCACACAACCGGCTTCGGGCCGCGCCTCGTGTACCGCGCTGTGGATCACGAAGCCGGCCGGGTTCACGGGGAAGGGCGAGTCGTGCAGCTTGTTGCAGGCCATGTCGACCTTGACCAGGCTGCTTGCCGTGATCTCGTCGAACATGAGGCCGTAGGGGTTGATGAGGAACTGGTGCTCACCGCCAGTCACGCTGTCGGGCAGCTTGGCGCTGATGTGGGTGAAGACCAGATCGCTCCAGCCGTAGGCCGCCACCAGCCGGTAGCAGGCGGCGAGGTCGCAGCGCAGCGCCCATTCTTCGGCGCTGACCACTTCTCTGAGGGACGGGATGTGCATGGTGTGTCTCCTGTGCCGCGTGGGGCCAGGGTGGCGGGCGGCTGGCACCAATGTAGGCGCAAGCCGCGAGCTTGTGTTGTCGCTGCGAGGACAGCGCGACCTATGGCACGCGTGTGAGCGTCCAGTTGCCGCCGGGCACGTTGCCCGCGCCACTGTGCGTGCCCGACATGGTCTGGCCACCTGGGGCGATGGTGCCGGTGAAGGTGGCCTGGCCGCTCAGGTTGAAGCCCAGGCCAAACTGGATCTGGCTGCCATTGATCGTTCCCTGGGCCTGTCCGGTTTGGCCGAAGGCGGCTCCGGAGCCCAGCACCTGGTTGCCGCAGAAGCGCAGCTGCGCGGTGAGACCGGATGTGAACGGGCCACCGGTGGCGGTGCCCGACCAGTTGACCAGCGGGCAAGGCACGGCCGCGCCGATCTCCAGAGGAAACACGCCCAGGCCGGGGAACCGTGTTTCGACGAAGGCGTGGAACTCACTCACCGACCCCGGGCCGGGCGCCACGAAGGGAAACACGAACTCGGTGGCGCCCACGGCGGCGGTCTGGCTGGCGATGTCCACCGTGGTTCCGCCGGTGCGGCGCACCAGCAGCACACGTTGCACGTTGTACGGACCGACGCCAGGCCCGAAGTTCACGGTGTCGGGTGTCAGGTTGACGCGGAAGTCGATCGCTTCGCCGCTGACGAAGTCCGCATTGTTCGAACTCACGGTGCCCTTGGGCGTTGAAGCGAGCGGCAGGCTCTGCTGCACGGCCACGGCCGATGCCACGGCGGGAAGTCCGAGCAGGTTCAGCACGCTGTCGAGGTCGCTGGCCAGTCCCGCGTTGAATTCGAGGCTGACCTTGTAGTCGGAGACGTAGGCGGTGTCGAGGATCTGCGCCGTCTGCAGCGCCAGACTGGTAGCCAGCTTGGCGCCCACCTTGGCCTGCACCGCGCTGAACTGCAGCGACTGGAGGAATGGGTTGCCAATGGCCAGTTCAACGAACGCAAAGCCGTCGAGCGAAGGCTCCAGCCGCAGGTCGCCCAGGCTGGGTGCGTTGAACGTGGGTGTGGTGGTGTTGGTGAAGTTGTTGATCTCTGCGTTGAAGCCGCAGGCAACGCTGGCCGGGCACACCAGGCCGGCCTGTGCGAGGGCGCGGGTGGTGTTGGCCACGCCGATGCCGATGTCGGCCACCGCGACCCGGCCACCGATCTCGAAGCCGAAGCCCACGGGCAAGACCCCACCGACAAAGAAGGAGATCGCACCTCCCACTGGAAGCTTGAAGGAGAACACGCGGGTCTTGCAGGTCACCTTGCCTTCGAACGCAGCGGTCGCGGTGATCGAGCCCCTCAGATCGACCTGAGGTTCCGCCAGCAACACCACGCGCTGCTCACCCTCGCCCAGGCTCAGGTCGAGCGAAGGCTTGATCGCCAGCGAGAACACAGGCGGTGCCGACATGGTGATGGGCAAGGGAACTTCGGGGGACGTACCCGTGAAGCTGGTTTCGCAGCCTTCGTTGAAGGCGAACGTGCCCACGGGCGTGGCGGCCTGCGGCTGCAGCCTGCCGGCCGGCGGCGCAAGCGGCGCGGCGCGTGGCGTGAACACGAAGCGGTCGCCGGTTTGCGCCACGGCGTAAGCCGCAGCGATGTCGGGCGCCAGATCGGCCAGGCTGGGCACCGTTTCCAGTCGCTCTTCGATGCGCAGCCCGGGCAGCAGCTCGGTGAGCGGCACCAGCACGAACGTGACCTCGAAGCCATCGGGCACGGGCTGCACGGCCTGCACCTCGCCCGCCACAGCGCGCGAACCGGTGCTGAAGAAGCGCTCCCCCACCACAGGGGCCACGCGCGCCGCCAGCGTGACGCGGTAGGTGTTGGTGTCACTGGGCGCGGCCGTGGGGTCGGTGTCCACCGGGTTGCTCAGCACATCCACATCGTCCACCAGCCTCACGCCGGGCGCGGGCGCCGCCACCAGGCCGAGCAGCGGCGCCGAGCGCACGCCTTCGGCCGTGGCCACGATCTGCGCCGAGCCGCTGGCGGACGCCGCGCGCACCAGACCGTTGCCGTCCACTGCCAACGCAGCGGTGCGCGAGGACGACCAGCTGATGGCCCGATCGATGCGCTCACCGCGGGCGTTGAACGCGATGGCCTGGAGTTGCCGCGTCTGGCCGGTGGTGCCCAGCAGCAGTCCGGTCTGCACGATTTCCACGCGCGCCACGCTGTCCTGGCCGGTGTCACCGGCGTCGCCGCCGCCACCACACGAGGCGATGAGACCGAGTGCGCACACCACAATCCACCAGCGGGCGCGCCGCCAGCACGACATGAAAACGAAATGGACAGGGTGTTGAAGTGCAGCGTTCATGCGGGCTCCGGCGGCGTGGGGTTTTTGTTGGCGGCACCCGGTTTTTGCCACTATCCTGAAAAAAGCGACATGCCCAAATTGGGCAGACGCCTCTTCACCCCAGGGAGTTGCGATGCAGATTCGCCTGCTCGATCACGCCGATGTGCGCGCCTGTCTGGAGCGCTGGCCGCTGCCGGGCGTGGAGAGCGAGCTGGCGCTTCGTGTGGTCTCGCGTGGTGTGGCCGAACACCGCTTGCGCGGCGCGCTGATCCGCGATCCCGCCACGGGGCAGGTGTTGGGTTATGGGGTGTCGGGTTTTTCGCGCAGCGCCTTCACCGAGCGCATGCTCGAAGGCGAAGCGCCGCTGGTGGCGAGCCATCTGCATGCCGAAGCGGCGGGCACGCAGATTTACCTGAGGCCTGATGAGCTGAGCGCCGCGCAGCGCCAGGGCGACCTGCAGCTGGTGGTGCTGGCGTATCAGCAGCACACCTTTGCGGTGGAAGACCCGCGCTCACACGAGCTGCTGGATGCCGGCCACGCCGCTTACCGCCTGCTTCACGAAGGCTATGCGCTGCGCGGCGTGTGGCAGGAAGGGCACGAGAGCGATGCGCCCTGGATGCATGCGGGAGGCTATCTGTCCAAACGCCGCTATGCACCCACGGCGCAGGGCCAGCGTGTGCTCTACGGCACGCTGCGGCACGAGATCGGTCCGTCCTGGCCGAGCCACACGGTGAGCTTTCTGTTTCGAGAGCACACGCACCGCCTGCACCTGAGTCGCATGCAGCGCCGCGTGGCCGAGCTCGCGTTGTGGCACCTGAGCGATGAACAGGTGGCGCAGCGCCTGTCGATTTCCACCGCCACGGTGCGCCGGCATTGGCGCGGGATTTTCGAGCGCCTGGAAGACAGCCATGCGCACCTGATGGATGCGCACGCTTCGGCCGAGCCCGGGCTGCGGCGCGGCCCGGAGAAGCGGGGACGCGTGCTGGAGTTCCTGCGGGTCAATCTGCACGAGGTGCGGCCCTGAACAGGACACGCCAAAGGCGGAACGGTGGGAGAATCGCAGGCTGCCCGGTACCCTCCACGCCGGGCTTCTGAAGCGATCTCCACCATGTTGTACCCCCAGGAATTCGATGTCATCGTCGTTGGCGGTGGCCACGCCGGCACCGAGGCCGCGCTGGCCGCTGCGCGCATGGGCTGCACCACGCTGCTGCTCACGCACAACATCGAGACACTGGGGCAGATGAGCTGCAACCCCAGCATCGGCGGCATTGGCAAGGGCCACCTGGTGAAAGAAGTGGACGCACTGGGCGGCGCCATGGCGCTGGCCACCGACGAAGGCGGCATTCAGTTCCGCATCCTCAACAGCTCCAAGGGGCCGGCGGTGCGCGCCACGCGGGCGCAGGCCGACCGCGTTCTGTACAAGGCGGCGATCCGCCGCACCCTGGAAAACCAGCCCAACCTGTGGCTCTTTCAGCAGGCGGTGGACGACCTGATGATTGAAGGTGACCGTGTGACGGGGGCTGTGACGCAAGTGGGCGTACGCTTCCGTGGGCGTACCGTGGTGTTGACGGCCGGTACGTTCCTTGACGGCAAGATCCATGTGGGCCTGAACAACTACGCCGCCGGCCGGGCGGGCGACCCGCCTGCGATTTCGCTCTCGGCGCGTTTGAAAGAGCTGAAACTACCGCAGGGCCGGTTGAAAACCGGCACGCCACCCCGCCTGGATGGACGCAGCATCGACTACACGAGGTGCACCGAACAGCCCGGCGACGGCGTGCCCGGCGGCATGAATGCCGACAAGCCGGTGCCCGTGTTCAGCTTCATGGGCAACACCGCCATGCACCCGCGCCAGGTGCCATGCTGGATCACGCACACCAACGAGCGCACGCACGAGATCATCCGCTCCGGCTTCGACCGCAGCCCCATGTTCACCGGCAAGATCGAGGGCGTGGGCCCGCGTTATTGCCCCAGCGTGGAAGACAAGGTCAACCGCTTTGCCGACAAGGACAGCCACCAGATTTTCCTGGAGCCCGAGGGGCTGACCACCAACGAGGTGTACCCCAACGGCATCTCCACCAGCCTGCCGTTCGATATTCAGCTCGCGCTGGTGCGCAGCATGCCGGGGCTGGAGAACGCTCACATTCTGCGGCCGGGCTACGCGATCGAATACGACTACTTCGACCCGCGCTCCCTCAAGAACAGCTTCGAGACCAAGCAGATTGCCGGCCTGTTTTTCGCCGGGCAGATCAACGGCACGACGGGATATGAGGAGGCGGCAGCGCAGGGCTTGTTTGCCGGCATCAACGCGGCGCTCCAGTGTCGCGAAGAGGGCGCCTGGCTGCCGCGACGCGACGAAGCTTACCTGGGCGTGCTCGTGGACGACCTTGTCACGCAGGGCGTGACCGAGCCTTACCGCATGTTCACCAGCCGGGCCGAGTTCCGCCTGCAGCTGCGTGAAGACAACGCCGACATGCGCCTGACCGAAGCCGGGCGTCGCCTGGGGCTGGTCGGGGATGCGCAGTGGGATGCTTTCTGCCGCAAGCGGGACGCGGTTTCACGTGAAACCGAACGCTTGAAGGCGACCTGGGTGAATCCGCGCAACCTTCCGGTGGAAGACAGCGAGCGCGTCTTGGGCAAGGCCATCGAGCACGAACACAACCTGTTCGACCTGCTGCGCCGCCCGGGCGTGGCTTATTCGGCGATCGTGGGCATGGATGGGGGCAAGTACGCCACGCCGGGTGTTTCACGTGAAACATTGGCCGAGTTGCTGGAGCCGGTGGTGGAGCAGGTGGAAATTGCGGCCAAGTACGCGGGTTACATCGACCGCCAGAAGAGCGAGGTGGAGCGTGCAGCCCACTACGAAGGCTTGAAGCTGCCGGCCGATCTGGACTATTTGCAGGTGACGGCGCTTTCTTTCGAGGCCCGCCAGAAGCTGGCCAAGCACCGCCCCGAAACGCTGGGCCAGGCTTCGCGCATTTCCGGCATCACACCCGCGAGCATCTCGCTGTTGTTGATTCATTTGAAAAAGGGCGGCTTCAAAGGGTTTGCCACGCTGCCAGTGGCTGCCGAACTGGCGTCATGAGCGAGCCGCGCGCCACCCTGCAGGCGGGGCTGCAGTCGCTCCAGCTCGAACTCGATTCGCACCAGGTGGACCTGATGCTCGACTTCCTCGCCTTGCTCCAGAAGTGGAACAAGGTCTACAACCTCACGGCCGTGCGTGACCCGGCCGAGATGATGACGCACCACCTGCTCGACAGCCTGGCGGTGGTGAGACCCTTGTTGAAGCAGGTCGGTGCGCGCCCCATCAAGCTGCTCGACGTCGGTTCCGGCGGCGGCTTGCCCGGGGTGGTGATCGCCATCGCTTGCCCTCAGATCGATGTGACTTGCGTGGACACGGTGGCCAAAAAGGCCGCCTTCATCCAGCAGGCCGCCGCTACGCTCAAGCTGCCCAACCTGCATGGGCTGCACGCCCGGGTGGAAACGCTCAATGCCTTGTCCGGGCCGGCCTACGACGTGGTTGCCGCGCGGGCTTTTGCCTCGTTGCTGGATTTCAGCCGGTGGTCGCGCGAGGCGCTGGGCCCGGGCGGTATCTGGATGGCCATGAAGGGCAAGCACCCGGGAGATGAGCTGGAAACCCTCTCCACGGAGGGTGGGGCGGTGGATGTGTTTCACGTGGAACAGTTGCACGTGCCCGGCCTCGGGGCCGAGCGTTGCATCGTCTGGATGCGTCCTGGCCCCCGTTCTGTGGCCTGAGCATCACAGCGCGCGCAAAGCGGCGCGAGTCGGCAAATCCGTCACGTAAACTCGACCCTCCACTTCCCGGGGGTCTTTCATGTTCGGCATTGCGGATTACGGCGCGTTCGTCGCGGCCATCATCGTTTTTCTGCTCATTCCCGGGCCGGGCAACCTGGCCCTGATTACCTCCACCAGCAAGGGAGGTGTGCGTGGCGGCATGGCGGCCACCTTCGGCGTGATCGCGGGTGATCAAGTCCTGATGTGGCTGGCCGTGGCCGGCGTGGCCGCTTTGTTGACGGCCTATCCCGCTGCGTTTGACGCGGTGCAGTGGCTGGGCGCAGCCTATCTGGCCTGGCTGGGATGGAAGATGCTCACCGCCAAACCAGGCGACGCACCGGTGCTGAACATCCGCCCCCGCCAGTACTTCCAGCAAGCGGCACTCATCACGCTGCTCAATCCCAAGGCCATCGTGTTCTACATGGCTTTCTTCCCTTTGTTCGTGGATCCGGCCCGTCACCAGGGGCTGATCACCTTCGGCGCCATGGCCGCCACGGTGGCTGTGCTCACTTTTCTGTATGGCCTCACCGCTGTGCTGCTCACGCACTTCCTGGCCGAACGCATGCGCGCCAACCCGAAGATCGGCCGGGCGCTCGAGAAATTGGCTGGCCTGTTTCTGATCGGTTTTGGCATCAAGCTGGCCATCTCGAAATAAGCAATGGCCAAAATATTCTGCGTGGCGAATCAAAAGGGTGGGGTTGGCAAGACCACCACCACCGTCAACCTCGCGGCTGGGTTGGCCAAGGTGGGGCAGCGGGTCCTGATGGTCGACCTCGACCCGCAGGGCAACGCCACCATGGGATCGGGCGTGGACAAACGCAGCATGGCGCTCTCCGTGTACGACGTGCTGCTGGAATCGGCTTCCATCAATGAAGCGGCTGTGTTTTCTGACAAATGCGGCTACCACGTGCTCGGCGCCAACCGCGAGCTGGCGGGGGCCGAGGTGGAGCTGGTCGAGGTGGAGCGGCGCGAGAAGCGCCTGAAAACCGCCCTGGCCGAGGTGGCCGACCAGTTCGATTTCATCCTGATTGACTGCCCGCCGTCTCTGAGCATGCTCACGCTCAATGGCTTGTGTGCCGCCCACGGTGTGATCGTGCCCATGCAATGCGAGTATTTCGCGCTCGAAGGGCTGACCGACCTGGTCAACACCATCAAGCAGGTGCACGCCAACCTGAATCCCGATCTGGCCATCATCGGTCTGTTGCGCGTCATGTTCGACCCCCGCATCACCCTGCAGCAGCAGGTGAGCGAGCAGCTCAAATCGCACTTCGGCGGCAAGGTTTTCGACACCGTGATTCCCCGCAACGTGCGCCTGGCCGAGGCGCCCAGCTACGGCTTGCCGGGCGTTATCTTTGATCCGTCCGCGCGCGGCAGCCTGGCCTTTGTGGCCTTCGCGCAGGAAATGGTCGAGCGCATCCAGAAGCTCTGAACCGGGCTGTTTCACGTGAAACCTCACAACGTCCTGATACTTCCCGGCTGGCAGAACAGCGGCCCCTTGCACTGGCAAACTCGATGGGAAGCCGTGCATGGCTACCGCCGGGTGGACCAGCACGACTGGATGAGCCCGAAGCGCGGCGACTGGATCGCACGGCTCGAGGACGTGCTGCTCGGCTGCGACGAGCCGGCGGTGCTCGTGGCCCACAGTCTGGGTTGTCTGCACACCGCGGCCTGGGCCTCCCATTCGAAAAACACCAGCCGGGTCAAGGCCGCGCTGCTGGTGGCGCCGGGCGATGCCGAGCGCGAAGACATGCGCCCGGTGTTGCCCACCTGGTCGCCCATCCCCATGCAGCGCCTGCCATTTCCCAGCGTGCTGGTGGGCAGCCAGAACGATCCCTACTGCAGTTTTGAACGCGCGGAAGCCCTGGCCATGGCCTGGGGATCGCGCTTTGTCGATCTTGGCGAAGCGGGCCACATCAACGCCGAGTCCGGCCTGGGCGACTGGCCGCAAGGCCACGCCGTGCTGGTCGAACTCATGAACCTCTGAATTCTGGAAAGCGGAACGACCCATGGTCACCAAAAAACCCAAGGGCCTCGGCCGCGGACTCGAAGCCCTGCTGGGCCCCAAAGTGTTCGAAGGCGCGCCGGCCGATGCTGGCAGCCAGTTGCCTTCCAGCCTGAAACTGGACCAGCTCGTGGCCGGCATGTACCAGCCGCGCACCCGCATGGACGAGGGCGCGCTCTACGAGCTGGCCGAAAGCATCAAGGCGCAGGGCGTGATGCAGCCGATCCTGGTTCGCCAGCTGGGGACCGGCCCCAACGCTGGCAAGTACGAGATCATCGCGGGCGAACGGCGCTTCCGGGCCTCGCGCCTCGCGGGTCTGGACAGCGTGCCGGTGCTGGTGCGCGACGTGCCCGACGAGTCCGCTGCCGCCATGTCCCTGATCGAAAACATCCAGCGCGAAGACCTCAATCCGCTGGAAGAAGCCCACGGCCTGCAACGCTTGGTGAAAGAGTTTGGACTCACTCACGAACAGGCGGCTCAGGCGGTCGGCCGATCGCGCAGTGCCGCCAGCAACCTGCTGCGCCTGCTGCAATTGGCCGAGCCGGTGCAGACGATGTTGATGGCCGGTGACCTGGACATGGGCCACGCGCGCGCGCTGCTGGCTCTGGACAAAGCCAACCAGATTACAGCGGGCAACCAGATCGCGGCGCGCAAGATGTCCGTGCGCGAGGCCGAGAGTCTGGTGAAAAAGCTTAGCGCCGAGTTTGCGCTGGCGCCGCAGAAGCTCAAGAAAGAAAAGTCGCGCGACATCCGCCGCGTGGAAGAGGAGCTGGCCGACCTGCTCACGGCCGAGGTCGAGGTGCGCGTGAAGAAGCGCGTGAAGCGCCATGGGCGCCTCGAAGACATGGGCGAGATCGCTATTCAGTTCGGTTCGCTGGAAGCGCTGAATGGCTTGATCGACCGCTTGCGCGGCAGCCAACCCTGAAGCGGCGCGGCGCGCTGCGTCAGAGAGCCGGCCCGTGGCTCATCTTGGGGCCGCTCCCTGCAACCGCCGTGGGAGAAGGGCTCGCCAGTTCGCTTGAGCGATGGTGTGCGGCCTGAATGCCGGCCTTGAATCCTTCAAAAACACCGCGCGCATCCATGGTTTCCAGGGCAGCGTGGGTGGTGCCGTTTGGTGAGCGCACTTGCGCAATCAGCTCGTCCATCGACAGGGCGCTGTTGCGCGCGAGCTCTGCCGAGCCGGCCATGGTCTGCACCGCCAGTCGCAAGGCTTGATCGGGGTCCAGGCCGAGCCTCTCCCCTTGCTCCCGCATCGCTTTCAGCATCTGGAACATGTAGGCTGGTCCCGAGCCGGATATCGCGGTCACCGCATGCATTTGCGCTTCATGCTCCACCCATTCCACCGGACCAAGCGTCTTCATGACCTCCTCCGCCAGCGCCCGGTCCTCTGCTGAGACGGTGGACGGCGCATACATGCCCGTGATGGCTTGCCCGATGGCCGCTGCCTGATTGGGCATGGCCCTGACCACAAGGCCGCTGCCCATCTGACGGGAAAGCGAGTCTGTGGAGGTGCCCGCCATCACGCTCATGTGCAGGGTGGAACGATGAAAGACCCCAGCTTCATTCGCTTGAACGGCGGCGAGCGGGAAGGTGTTGGGCTTGACTGCCCAGATGGCGGCATCGAGCGGCGTTTGAGCATGTGCCCGCAGCGCCCTCGTCGATTCGAAAACCCGTACCCCATGTTTCTCTTGCATGCGAGAGCGTGCTTCCGCGAAAGGATCGACGATCATGATCTGATCGGCAGACAGGCCTCGGTCTTTCAACCCGGGAATCATCGCGCTGGCCATGTTGCCGCCACCCATAAAGGCGAAGTTCAAGGAGGGAAGTGAGCGGGGCATGCGGTGGACTTTCGATGGGTTGAGGACTTGAAAAAGTCTATGCGGGGCGACTTGAAGAAACCATCGGTCTCGATGGAGCATCATCAAATATCCGGACAGATGAATTTCGGCCGAACCTTTCTGAGAAAACCGCCATGAACACCTTGAACTCCCACCTGCTCACACGCCGCCCGCTGCTGGGCGCCCTGGCCGCTGGCCTGCTGCTGTCGGCCTGCGCTACTCCGCCGGCCGATGCGCCCCTCACCGTGACCGGCAGCGCCCGTTTCGAAGGCCAGGTGGCCCTGCCGCCCACCGCCGTGCTCGAGGTGTCGGTGGCCGACGTGTCGCGTGCCGACGCGCGCGCCACCACGCTGGCCCAAGTCAAGGTCCCGGCCAACGGCCCGCAACCCTTGCGCTTCAGCGTGCCGGTGGATCGAAAGCTGGTGCAGGAGCGCGGCAGCTACTCGGTGCGTGCCGAAATCCTGGTGGAGGGCAAGGCCCTGTATGTGACCGACAGCGCCTACCTCGTGCTCGGCCATTCGGGCAACACCCAGGCGGATGTGCTGCTGCGCCCGGTGGACACGCGCGCGCAACCGGCATCACCCCGCATTGAGAACGTGCGCTGGGCGCTGGTGGCGCTCGACGGCCAGGCGCTGCCGCCTCAGGCGCCAGCGGCCACCCCGTATTTCGTGCTCAACGCCGACGGCAAACGCGTCACGGGTTCCGGTGGCTGCAATGCCCTGCTGGGCACCTACACGCTGAACGGGCAGGCGCTGCAGATGCTGCGAGGCCCGCGCCGCGAACTGCAAGTGTGCGCCACCGACATGGAGCGCGAACGCGCCTTCATGTTTGCCTTGGCCACCACCGAACAATGGGCCATGGAGGGCACGCGGCTGCGGTTGCTGGACCGGCTGGGTGCGCAGGTGGCGCTTTTTGAAGCGCGCCCCTTGCCCTGAGAAAGCTCAGAGCGAAAAGATCTTCCCCGGGTTCATGATGTTGTCGGGGTCGAGCGCGCGCTTGATGGTGCGCATCATGTCCACCGCGCCGCTGCCGGCTTCGGTGAGCAGAAAGTCCATCTTGTGCAGGCCCACGCCGTGCTCGCCGGTGCAGGTGCCTTCCAGGCTGAGGGCGCGCGCCACCAGCTGGTGGTTGAGCTGTTCGGCCAGCGTGTGTTCTTCGGGCTTGTCGGGGTCGATCAAATAGCCGAAGTGGAAGTTGCCGTCGCCCACGTGGCCGACGAGAAAGTAGGGCAGGCCGGCGGCGTCGGCTTCGCTCACGGAATCGAGCAGGCAGTCGGCCAGGCGGCTGATGGGCACGCAGGTGTCGGTCGAAATGGCGCGGCAGCCGGGCTTGCTCTGGATGGCGGCAAAGTAGGCGTTGTGCCGCGCGGTCCAAAGGCGCGTGCGCTCTTCCGGTGTGGTGGCCCATTCGAAGGCGTTGCCGCCGAACTCGGTAGCGATCTCCTGCACCGTTTCGGCCTGTTCCTTCACGCTCGCGGGTGAGCCGTGAAATTCCATGAGCAACATGTTTTCTTCGCGCAGGCCGAGCTTGCTGTGGGCGTTGACCATGCGCACGGTGTTGTGGTCGATCAGCTCGCAGCGTGCGATCGGCACACCGAGCTGGATCACCTGGATCACGGTGCGCACGGCGGCCTCGATGCTGGGGAACGAGCAGGTGGCGGCCGAGATGGCTTCGGGCAGCGGGTAGAGCTTGAGCGTGACCTCGGTGATCACACCCAGTGTGCCTTCACTGCCCACCATCAGGCGCGTGAGGTCGTAGCCGGCGCTGCTCTTTTTCGCGCGCGTGCCGGTGCGGATTACCTCGCCGCTGGCCGTGACCACTTCGAGCGCCAGCACGTTCTCGCGCATGGTGCCGTAGCGCACCGCGTTCGTGCCCGAAGCGCGCGTGGCCGACATGCCGCCGATGGAGGCGTCGGCGCCGGGATCGATGGGGAAGAACAGACCCTCGCTCTTCACGGCCTCGTTCACCGCCTTGCGCGTCACGCCGGGCTGCACCGTCACGGTGAGGTCTTCCGCGTTGATGGCCAGTACGCTGTTCATGCGGCTCACGTCGATGCTGATGCCGCCCTCCACGGCCAGCAGGTGGCCTTCGAGCGAGGAACCCACACCAAACGGGATCACCGGCATGCGGTGCTGCGCGGCCAGCTTCACCGCATCGGCCACGTCCTGCGTGCTCTGCGCAAACACCACTGCGGCTGGCGGCGGCACCTGATACACCGACTCGTCGCGGCCATGCTGCTCGCGCACCACCAGGGCGGTGGAGCACTGGGCGCCGAAGCGGGCCTGCAAGGCTTCGATGAATCCGGCGGGGATGGTGCGCTGGTGGACGTCGGGCACCAGATGGGCGTGGGCGGTCGGGGCGTTCATGTTGGCTTGTCTCCGGTCGGTCGCTGTGGGGATCGGCCGACCAGTTTAAGCCTTGCTGCATGGAAAGTGCGGCCCGTTCGCCGCCCCGCACTCAGGCGCCGGGTCTTCGCTGCAGCAGGCGCGGTGCCTCGGTGCCGGCGGCTTTGGACGGCCCGGTGGAATGCGTGGATGCCTGTCCCGTGATGCGAGAGAGCGTGGCGTTGGGCAAGGCGGCCACGCCGGCCAGGCCCAGCGTGCAAGCCGCGATCAGCTGCACGCTGCGGGCCTCGAAGTCGGCAATTTTCAGACGGGACCGGGACATCGGTGATCTCCTTGTGGGCAAACAGGCGCCCATTACCGCCCGGATCGGCCAGCCGCGCCAGCCCTTTTGCCCGCCGTTGCCTGCGTGACATTCCATCAGCCCCATTCACATTTCCCAGCGTGTTGTTACTGGCCGGTTTGGTCAAGGCGCTGTCGCACAATCGGCGTTCAGCATTCCCTCCCTTCAAGGATCTCCATGGGCAACCGACTCACCCAGATCGCTACCCGCACCGGCGACGCCGGCACCACCGGCCTTGGCGACAACACCCGCGTCTCCAAGAACAGCCTGCGCGTGCACGCCATGGGCGATGTGGACGAACTCAATTCGAACATCGGCGTGCTGCTCTGCGAAGACATGGCCGATGACGTGCGCACCCTGCTGGTCGAGATCCAGCACCAGCTCTTCAACCTTGGCGGCGAGCTGTCCATCCCCGGCTACGAGCTGCTCAAGCCCGAGGCCGTGCTGGCGCTCGACGAGGCGCTGGCCACCTACAACGAAACCTTGCCGCGCCTGCAGGAATTCATCCTGCCCGCTGGCACGCGCGCGGCCAGCCAGGCGCACGTGTGTCGCACGGTGGCGCGCCGCGCCGAACGCGCCGTGGTGGCGCTGGGCAACGAAGAAGCGCTGAAGGAAACGCCGCGCCAGTACCTCAACCGCCTGAGCGATCTGATGTTTGTGCTGGCGCGGGTGCTGAACCGCATGAACGGTGGCGACGACGTGTACTGGAAGAGCGAGCGCATGGCCCGGGCCGATGCCTCATGAGGTCCGTGCACGCGTGGGGTGGGGTGCTCGCGCTCGCCACAGGCCTGGCGTGCGCGCAGGGCGGCAAGCCGCCCAAGGCCGAAAAAAAGAGCCAACCCCAGGAGGTGTCCCTGAGCTGCGAGGCGGTCTACCTGCCGGCCCGCACCACCTGGACGCGGCTGGTCCGCATTGGCTACGACCAGCAACGCGTGCGCACGGTGCAGATCGATGGCGTGCCGGTCTACACCTTCAACGTGCGCGACACCGTGATCCTCACCTCCACCGACAACGAGCGCATCCAGATCGACACGGCAGCGCAGACCTGGAGCAGCGATTTTCGCGGTGCGGCCACCTCGCAGGGCCGTTGCGAGCGGCGTTGATCAGCGCGGTGCCAGCACCGCCATCGTGATGCGCGACACGCAGGTCAACTCGCCCGCGTCGTTGGTCAGGTCGATCTGCCAGACCTGCGTGGTGCGCCCGATGTGCACTGGCCGCGTGACACCGGTCACCCAGCCGCTGGTGGCGCCTTTCAAATGGTTGGCGTTGATGTCCAGCCCCACCGCGCGGTGGCCTTCGGGGCAACTGTAGGCCGCACCGCACGACCCCAGCGTTTCCGCCAGCACCACACTCACGCCGCCGTGCAGCAGGCCGTAAGGCTGCTTCGTGCGGGTGTCCACCGGCACACGCGCGGTGATGAAATCGTCGCCGACTTCCAGGAACTCGATGCCCAGGTGACGCACGGCGGTGTCTTCGTGCATGCGGGTGAGTTCGTCGACCGAAATGGGTTTTTTCCAGATGCTCAATGGGTTCTCCTTGGGGCGATGCACGCCACTATAGGACGCGGCATGCGCCTACAGACGACACTGTGTCGCTCGCGCACCATGGCGCCTGGAGCACACCCACCCATGAAACCCGCACACCGCCGTTGGGCCGTTGCCGCAGCCAGCCTTGCAGCGCTGCTGGCCGCGGCATGCCTGGCGTTGCTGGCGCTGGTGCCTTCCGACGAAGAGCTCGCGCGCCGGGTGGAGGCGGAGTTCGAGGCGCGCATGGGTCAGAAACTGGTGGTGGGCGCGGTGCAATGGCGCTTGCTGGGTGGGGCCTCGGTCGAGGTGCGGGACGCGCAAACCGTTCAGCCCGAGCCCATCAAGGTGCGCCGCGTGGTGATCCACCCCGAACTCCTGCCCTTGCTGCGCCGCCAGCTGGTGATCAACCGGCTGGAGGTGGATGGCGCCGAGGTGCCACGCAGCGCCCTGGCGGCGTACCGCGGCAAGGAGCGGGCGTCCGGGGGCAGCCTGCTGCTGCGCAAGCTCTCGTTCAACGATGTCACCTACACCTCTTTCAGCGGCATTCCCGTGGTGTATGCCGGCGAACTGGACTTTGACGACGACCGCACGCCGCAGCGTGTGCAGATTCGACGACCCGACGTGGAACAGACCACCTCGCTGGAGGCCAAGCGCGACGGAACCGCAGAGGGGGGTGCCCACATCTACCAGCTGCAGGTGCAGGCCGCGGGCGGTTCGGCAGAAGGGCAGGCCCGGCTGTTGACCACGCCCGAGGGCCGCATGAGCCTTCAGGGCGAACTCGCGCCGCGCAATGTGGAGGTGGAATCGTTGCTCAAGGCCTTCAACCGCCGCTCGCCCATCAGCGGCTTCGCTTCCGGCCAGACCGAACTTCGCGCCGACGGCGAGAGCTACGCCGAACTCTTCCGCTCGCTGCACACGCGCAGCGTGGTCGAGGTGGAGCGCGCGAAAATTTTGCGCTTCAACATGGAAAAGGCGGTCAAGTCGCTGGGCGAAGACCGCACGGGCGAAACGGCGCTGGAGCGCCTCACGGGCGTGGTCGACACGCAGAACACCGCACAGGGCATGAAGACCGAGTTCACGCAGGTGAAAGCCGTGTCGGGGCCCTACACCGCGTACGGCGAGGCCACGCTCTACCGCCGCCAGATCAATGCCGAGGGCAAGGTCGAGACGGGCGGCGGTGTGGTTGAGGTGCCGTTCACAGTGAAAGGGCCCACCCGTCAGCCAGAGTTCGGCATCGCATGGGGCGCCATTGCCGGCGCGGTGGCCGGCACGGCGGTGTTGCCCGGCATCGGCACCGTGCTGGGCGCCAAGATTGGTGGCGCATTGAGCGCGCCCACCAAGCCGCAGGCCGAGCCGAAGGCGCCCTGAGGCGAGCTTCAGCTCTTGCGGCGGTTCAGCAATGCGTACAGGATGATTGCGCCGAAGGTCGCGGTGCCGATGCCACCCAGCGCGAAGCTGCCGAACTTCAGCGTGTAGTCGCCGGTACCCAGGATCAGTGTGATGGCCGCCACCAGCAGGTTCTTGTTGTCGGAAAAGTCCACCCGGTTCTCGACCCAGATGCGCGCGCCGGCCACGGCGATGAGGCCGAACACCACGATGGACACACCGCCCATGACTGCCAGTGGAATGGCCTGGATCAGCGCGCCGAACTTGGGGCTGAAGCCGAGCACGACGGCCACGCACGCGGCCACCACGAACATGGCGGTGGAGTAGATTTTGGTGGCTGCCATCACGCCGATGTTTTCGGCGTAGGTGGTCACGCCCGTGCCGCCCGATGCGCCACTCACCATGGTGGCCACACCGTCGCCGATGAAGGCTTTGCCGAGGTAGGGATTGAGGTCGCGCCCGGTCATGGCGCTCACGGCCTTGATGTGGCCCAGGTTTTCCGCCACCAGGATCAGCGCCACCGGCGCGATCAGCAGCATGGCCTGCGCTTCGAACACCGGCGCGGCGAACTTCGGCAGGCCGAACAGCGGCGCACTGGCCAGCGCGGAGAGGTCGATCGGCTTGCCCAGACCGAGGCCGTTGGTGAGCAACGCGTAGATCAGGCTGGCCACGATCAGGCCCACGAGAATCAGCAGGCGCTGCGTCATGCCGCGCGTGTACACGGCCACCAGGCCGACGCTCACGAAGGTCACGGCCTGCATCCACGCATCGAAGCCGGTGGGCGCCATGTTCTTGATCGGAATGGCCGCCAGGTTCAGGCCGATCACGGCCACCACGGCGCCGGTCACCACCGGTGGCATGAAGCGCTCGATCCAGTGCACGGCCACGTCGTTCTCCACCTCCTCGACCTCCATGCCCTTGATGGGCGTGGTGCGCGTGTGGCGCACGTTGGTCAGGTGCACGATGAAGCCGATGAGCGTGTAGATGGCACCGCAGGCGATGATGCCGCCCAGCGCCACTCCCAGGTTGGCGTTGAGCCCCGGGCCGGTGTAGCCGCTGGCGGCAATCACCACGCCGATGAACGCAAAGCTCGAACCCAGGTAGCTCGGCACCTTGCCGCCGGTGATGACGAAGAAGATCAGCGTGCCGATGCCGCTCATGAGGATGGCGACATTGGGGTCAAACCCCATCAGCAGCGGCGCCAGCACGGTGGCCCCGAACATGGCAATCACGTGCTGCACGCCCATCACGGCGGTCTGTGGCCAGGGCAGGCGCTCGTCGGGGGCGATCACGCCGCCCTGGTCGAGCGTGGAAGCCGGTTTCATCGTCCAGTTGAGCAGGCTCATGGCATCTCCTTGTTGTTGGGGGGCCGGGCGCGCCTCTTCGCGCCGGCTGGCATTGTGCCCGGCATGGGCGTTGTGCGCACGCCGCAGGCGTGCCGCGCGGCCTTGGCTGACGAACGAGATTCTGGGTATCCTGCGTGCGACTTTCCAATCAACTACTTGCTCAACACGGGAGGCACCCTTGAACCTTCGAAGTCTGGCCGCCGTTCTGGCCCTGACCCTTTCCGGCTGCGCCATCACGCAGAACGTCACGCCCGTTGGCTTGACCCAGGGCGCCCACGATCTCTGCCTTGTTCGCAACAGCCAGGTCGTGCAGGAGGAATTTCATGATGTTTACCTGCGCGTCCTGGAGAAGAAGGGCTTCAAGGTGCGCAGCCTTCCGGACAACGCGGCTGTCACCTCATGCCCCCTCGTTGCGACGTACGAGGCCATCTACCGCTGGGACCTGGCCATCTACCTGGCTCGCGCAGACCTTCGCGTCTTTGCTGACGGTAAGGAGGTGGGGCGTGCGGTCTACGACTCGTTGTCGGGTGGCGCCAACATGAACAAGTTCATCCGCACGGAGCCCAAGCTGACCGAACTGGTTGAACAGCTCTTTCCGAAGCTCAGGGCATACCTGCGCACGCACCCGAGGCCTCAGGCGGCCTGACCTGCCTGAGTGGTCTGCGGGCTTCAGCCGATCGCGGGCAGCACTTCGCCACGGCTTTCGCCAAACCCGATCCGGGCCGCCCCCGGCTTCTCGCACCAGCCGCGCAGGATCACCGTGTCACCGTCTTCCAGGAAGCGGCGCGTTGCACCGATGCCGGGCAGCGGCACGTCGCGCGTGCCACCCGCGCTGAGTTCCACGATGGCGCCGGCTTCGCCCGGCGTGGGGCCGGAGATGGTGCCCGTGCCCAGCAGGTCGCCGGGCTGCAGGTTGCAGCCGCCCACGGTGTGCTGCGCCAGCATCTGCGCGATGGTCCAGTACTGGTGGCGAAAGCTGGTGGCCGAGAGCCGGTCTGGCGCCACACCGCGTGTGCGGTGCTCGTTCGATTCCAGCTGAACTTCCAGTTGCACGTCCACCGCGCCATGCGCGCTGTTGGCGGCGCTCGCCAGGTAGGCCAGTGGTTGCGGTTCGTCGGCCGGGTGCGCGAACGGCCCGCGGTAGGGCGCGAGCGCTTCCAGGGTCACGATCCACGGCGAGACCGTGGTGCAGAAGTTCTTGCCGAGGAAGGGGCCGAGCGGGTTCATCTCCCAGAACTGGTGGTCGCGCGCTGACCAGTCGTTGAGCAGGCACATGCCGAAAATGTGGTCTTCGGCTTCGGCGATGGGAATGGGTGCGCCCATGGCATTGCCGGGGCCGATGTAGAAGCCCATCTCCAGTTCGTAATCGAGCCGGCGGCAGGGGCCGTACACCGGTGCGCTCGCGCCCGGCGCCATGGCCTGGCCCATGGGGCGCTTGAAGGGCGTGCCGCTGATCACCACGCTGGAGGCGCGACCGTGGTACGCGATCGGCAACCACTGGAAGTTGGGCGTGAGCGGGTCGTCCGGCCGGATCACGCGGCCCACGTTGCGCGCGTGGTGGATGGAGGTGTAGAAGTCGGTGTAGTCACCAATGCGCGTGGGCACGCGGTATTCGGCTTCGGCCTGCGGCACGAGGCTCGCGCGCAGCGCGTTCACGCCCGGGCCGCTCGCGCCGGCCTTGAGCAGGTCGAACAGCGCGTGGCGCAGCGCGCGCCAGGCGGGCGGGCCCATGGCCAGAAATTCATTGAGGGCGTCGCCCGTGCAGGCATTCACCGCCTGTGCCGCCGCGCCCGACACCGCGTTGTCGCGCGCAATGGCCGCCAGGTCGATCACCTGGTCGCCAATGGCCACGCCAGCGCGAAACGCTTCGCCGGGTGCCTTGCGTCGGAACACGCCGAAGGGCAGGTTCTGGATCGGGAAGTCGGTGCCCGCTGCGTTGGCGGATTCCAGCCAGCTGCGGGCGCTGGCGTCGTGCGTGTGGTTGAGTTCCATGGTGTTCAGGCGGCCGTGGCTTGCAATGCGTCGTCGAAGATGGCCACAGCACGGGTCCAACCCGCCGAGGCGCCGCGGATCTTGTGCGGGAAACACGAGATGAAGAAGCCGTCGGCCGGCAGCGCTTCGAGGTTGTGCAGCTTCTCGATGTGGCAATAGCCGATGTCGCGCCCGGCCTTGTGGCCTTCCCAGATCAGCGAAGCGTCTTTGGTCTCGCCGTACTTCTGCGCGGTGTGCACGAAGGGCGCGTCCCAGCTCCAGGCGTCGGTGCCGGTCAGGCGCACGCCACGCTCCAGCAAATACATGGTGGCCTCGTAGCCCATGCCGCAGCCGGCCGACACGTAGTCGTTATGGCCGTAGCGCGAACCGGCGCGCGTGTTCACCACCACGATCTCCAGCGGCTTGATGGTGTGGCCGATGCGCTTCAACTCCGCCTCCACATCGGCGGCCGTGACCACGTAGCCATCCGCGAAGTGGCGAAAGTCCAGCTTCACGCCAGGCTGGAAGCACCAGTCCAGCGGCACGTCGTGGATGGCGATCGCCGGCTTCTTCTCGCCCAGCGCGTTGTCCATGGTGGAGTGGAAGTGGTAGGGCGCATCGAGGTGCGTGCCGTTGTGGGTGGAGAGCTGCACCAGCTCCACGGCCCAGCCTTCGCCGTCGGGCAGGTCTTCTTTTTTCAGACCGGGGAAAAAGGGCTCGATCTGCTCGAAGGTGTTGTCGTGCGTGAAGTACTGGATCTTGGGCGCGAAGGCCGGCGGATCGCTCAGCACGTCGTTTTCCAGGTAGATGGACAGGTCGACCAGTTTTCGGGGCATGGTGTTCTCCGTTGGGGGTGAGGGGTGTGGTGTCAGGGACGCTGCCAGCGCAGCAAGGATCTTTCGGCGAGCGCCAGCATCACGTTGCTGGCAAAGCCCATGGCGCCGAGCAGCACGATGCCGGCGAACAGCTCGCTGGCCTGGAACGAGCGCGCCGCCAGCAGGATGGCCTGGCCCAGCCCGGGTTGCGAGGCGATCATCTCGCCCACCACCGACACGATGAGCGAGACCGTCATGGACAGCCGCATGCCGGCCAGGATGTCGGGCATGGCGTTCGGCAGGCCGATCTTGAGCACGAAAGCGAGGTGACTCAGCTCCAGCGAGCGCGACACTTCGCGCAATTGCTTGTGCACGTTCGCCAGGCCGTGCAGTGTGGCCAGCAGCACCGGCCACATGGCGCCGAACGCCACCACCGCCAGCACCATGCCGCCCGACAGGCCAAACAGCGCAATCGCCAGCGGCATCACGGCAGACGCCGGCAGCGGGCGGATGAATTCGAGCGTGGGGGCGATCCATTCGCGCGCGCGCTCGGAGCTGCCGATGAGCGCGCCCAGCGCAATGCCCAGCGCGCTTGCCAGCACCCAGCCGCTGAACATGCGGCTGAGCGTGGCCCAGGTGTACGCGGCCAGGTCGCCACCCGCCAGGCCCTGAACCAGACTCGCCAGCGTGGCCTGCGGCGTGGGCAGAAAGGCCCGGTTGACCCAGCCGCTGGTGCTGGCCGCCCACCACAGGCCGATGAAGCCAGCGAGCACGAGCGCAGAGCCGGCCGCGCTGCCGAAAGCGTTGAGGGTGCGCAGGGTGGTCTTCATGCGGCTTGCTCCCCCATGGCGCGCGCCACGCGGCGCTGCAACGCGAGCGCGCCGACGTTGATGACATAACCCACCACGCCGATCCACGCCAGCCAGGCCAGCATGAGCGCCGGGTCCAGGCTTTGCTGCGCGATCATCATGGCGTAGCCCATGCCGTGCGGGTTGGCCGCGATCTCCACCGTCACCGCCACCACCAGCGCAATCGCCACGCCCAGCCGCAGCGCCACAAAGAGGCGCGGCACGATGGCCGGGCCGATGATCCAGGCGAAGCGTTGCCAGGCGTTGAGCTGCAGCGCGCGCGACACCTCGAGCAGACGCGGCTCCACCTGCTGCACCGCCGCCTGCGTGAGCACCAGCATGGGCCACAGGCAGGCGAAAGCCACCACGCTGAGCTCCATGCGCAGGCCAAAGCCGAACACCAGCATGGCCAGCGGGATCAACGCCACCGAAGGAATGGGGCGCGCCACCTCCACGCTGAGAAAACCGAGTTGTGCCGCGCGGCGCGACAGGCCCAGCAGTGTGCCGAGCAGCAGGCCCCCGAGCGCGCCGATCAACAGGCCCAGCGCAGCGGTGCCGAGCGTGAACGCCGTGGCCTCGAACAGCGAACCGTCGGTGAGGGCGCCCCAGAAGGCGCGCACGGCCGCGCTCGGCGGCGCGATGGCGTCGCTGCCCTGGCCAGTGGTGCGCGCCCAGAGTTCCAGCGCGCCGATCAGCAGCGCCGGGAACGCGAGGGATTTCAGCTTCATCTCAATGGCCGAGGTAGTGGTAGAGCTCGCGGCGCAGGCGCAGGAACTCCGGGTGTTCCTTGGTGCTGAGCTGGTCGCGTGGCTGCGGCAGCGGCACGTCGATCAACGCGGCCACGCTGGGCAGTTCGGGCGTGGGGTTGCTGCGCAGCGCGATCACGCGGTCGCCCAGGTACAGCGCTTCTTCCAGGTCGTGCGTGACGAACATGACGGTCAAACCCTCTTCGCGCACCAGGCGGGCCAGTTCGTCCTGCAGCGTTTCGCGCGTCATCGCATCGAGCGCGCCGAAGGGCTCGTCCATCAGCATCACGTCGGGCCGCTGCGCGAGGCAGCGCGCGATCTGCACACGCTGCTGCATGCCGCCAGAGAGCTGGGCCGGAAACTTCTCTGCGTGCGCGCCGAGCCCCACGGTCTTCAGCACATGCGCGATGCGTCCCGGCCGCTCCGCCGCTGGCACGCTGGCGGCCTCCAGCGCCAGCGCCACGTTGGCCTGCACGGTGCGCCAGGGCAGCAGGGCACGCCCGTAGTCCTGGAACACAAAGGCCACTTCGCGGCTCGGGCCGGTGATGGCCGCGCCCTTGCGCTGCACGCTGCCGTGGCTCGGCGCGACGAACCCGGCGGCGGCGCGCAGCAGCGTGGTCTTGCCGCAGCCCGAGGGGCCGATCACGCAGACGAACTCGCCGCGTCGCACCGAGAGCTCCACCGGCGAAAGAATCTGCCGGCCGCCGAGCTCGATGGCCACGCGGTCGAAATGCAGGACGGTGTCGGTCATGTTCAAGGGGGCGCTGGCGTGGGGTGAGGCGTGCCTCACTTGGCGATGAGCCGGGTCACGTCGGGCAGGGTCTTGAGCATGTCCTGGTCCTTCATGAGGTTGACCCAGTAGGTGAGCTGTTTCTCGGTCACCACCGGGCCGGGCGGCGAGATCTGCACCTTGGCAATCACCTCGGGCGGCAGCTTGATGTATTTTCCGATGGCCGCACGCACCGCGTCGTTGTTCTTCGGCTGCGCCATGAAGGCGGCGGCTTCCTGAATGGATTCGCGGAACGAGCGCGCGGCCGCCGGGTTCTTCGCCACCCAGTCGCGCCGCGCGGTGTGGATGATGGTGGGCTGGTTCTCGGGCAGGAAGGTCGAGTAGTACGAGGCCACATAGCCGATGCCGCTGTCGGTGATGCGGCTCATGAACGGGTCGGCGCTCACCACGGCATCGACCGAGCCACCGCGCAGCAGGTCGCCGTGCTGCGGGAAAGAGGCCTCGACGAAATTCACGCTCTTGAAGTCCACACCCTGCGTCTTGAGCCAGCCGCGAAACGTGACGTGCAGGAACGCGCCCAGGCCGGGCACGCCGATTTTCTTGCCCACGCAGTCCTTCGCGTTGCGGATGCCGCTGCCGGCCTTGGCCACGAGGCCGAAGCCGGTGATGGTCTTGGACGTGACGCCGCCGCCGGCCACCACCACGTGGTCCAGGCCGCCGTCCACCGACTGCAGGAACACGCTGGGCGTGGGGCCGCCGATCTGCAGCGAGTCGGCCTGCACGGCGGCCGGAATGGTGGAGTTGATCGGGATGAACTTCAGCTCCACATCGAGCGCGCGCTTCTTGAAGTAGCCGTTCTCGGCGGCGACGAACACCGAGGCGAAATCGGTCACGGCGGTGTAGCCGAACACGATCTTCGTGCTGGCCTGCGCGAAGGCCGGCAGGGCCAGGGTGGCGGGAACGGAGGCCAGGGCGGCCAGGGCGGTGCGACGTTTCATGCTTGTCTCCTTCTGGGTGGGGTGGGCTGACTCTTCTGGGCTGAAATGGGCATGGCGGCGCGCAGGCCGCCGACGATGAAGCGCACCAGTCGCTCGGCGGCGGCCGGGTCGCTGGCTTTGTTGAGATCGTGCGAGAGGCGTTCGATGCGGTCGTCCACCAGGTGGTGCAGCAGTGCGCCCAGCGCAAACTGGTAACCCCAGGCCACATCGGCCCGGCTGCCCTGCGGCAGGGCGTGGTGCAGCGCGTCGATGAAGCGGTGCGCCATGGGGTCGAAGAACTCGCGCAACACGCGGTCGGCCTCTTCGCTGTTGTAGGCGAGTTCGCGCCCCACCAGCTGCGCGTAGTACTGACCCTCGGGGCTGGAGCGCATGCGGATCACCGGCTGCACGAAGGCTTCGACAATGCGCGTAAGCGTGAGCGGATCGGCCGGGTCGCGGGAGGCCACTTCCAGCGCCTGCAGGCGCTCGTCGATGGTCTGGCTCCAGTGCGCGAACACCGCGTGGAACAGGTCCTGCTTCGGCCCGTAGTAATAAGCCACCAGCGCCAGCGGCACGCCGGCCTCTTCCGCAATCTGCCGGATGGTGACTGCGTGGTAGCCACGCTGCGCGAACAGCTTTTCCGCCGCGAGCAGGATGGCCTGCTGGCGGTCGGGTCGGGGCGGTGCTTCGCCCTTGCGGCGGGCAGCCGCTGGCGCGGTTTTGGTGGCGGGCATGGCGGTATTGAACGCTTGATCAATTTTGTTGAACACGCGTACAAACCCTAGGCGCGGGGCGTTCAAGCGCGAACTAAGCTCGGCCCATGACCGCGCCCTACGTGCCCCAGATCCGCCTCTACCAGCAATGGCTGGCCGAACACCGTGGCCTGCGCTTTGACAGCTACGACGCGCTGTGGCGGTGGTCCACCACCGAGCTCGACGCCTTCTGGCAAAGCATCTGGGACTACTTTGAATTGCAGTCACCCACACCGCACACGGCGGTGCTGGCCAGGAACGTGATGCCGGGCGCAAGCTGGTTCCCGGGTGCCAAGGCGAACTATGCGCAGCAGGTCATGCGCCACGTGCAGGCCGCGCACGCCGCTGGTTTTGCGGCGGTGGTGGCCCGCAATGAAAAGGGCCGTCGAACGGAACTGAGCTGGCCCGAGCTGCAGCGCCAGGTGGCGTCTCTCGCGTTGCACCTGCAGGCCCAGGGGGTGCAACCGGGCGACCGCGTGGCCGCCTACCTGCCCAACATTCCCGAGGCCATGGTGGCCTTCCTTGCCACCGTGAGCATCGGTGGCGTGTGGAGCATCTGCGCACCCGACATGGGCACCAACGCCGTGCTCGACCGCTTCCGCCAGATCGAGCCGGTGGTGCTCATTGCCTGCGACGGCGTGACCTACGGCGGGCGCGATTTCGACCGGCTGGCGGTGGTGGCTGAGTTGCGCGCGGCGCTGCCCACCGTGCGCCACGTGCTGCTGCACACCAACCTGGCCGAAGGCGACGCCGACCGCGCCAACGTCCTGGAACGCGCCGCACCCTGCGCGAGTTTTGAGCAGGCCACCGCGCGCGACGACGCCACGGTGCGGGCCTTCGAGCCGCTGTGGCTGCCGTTCGATCACCCGTTGTGGATCGTCTATTCCAGCGGCACCACCGGCCTTCCCAAGCCCATCGTGCATGGCCACGGTGGCACGCTCATCGTGGGCCTGGCGCTGAAGATATTGCACAACGACATCGGCTGCAGCTACGCGCCCAACAGCTGGGGCGAGCGCTACCACTGGTACAGCTCCACCGGCTGGGTGATGTGGAACGCGCAGACCAGTGGCCTGCTCAACGGCACCACCTGCGTGATCTTTGATGGCAACCCCGGCGGCAGCAAGGAACGCCCGGACTGGACCACGCTCTGGCGCTTTGCCGCCGAGGAGGGCGTGACCTTCTTCGGCGCGGGCGCAGCGTTCTTCGCCAACTGTCTCAAGGCCGGTGTGGACCTGTCCACCTGCGGCAACCTCTCGGCCGTGCGGGCGCTCGGCACCACAGGATCGCCGCTGTCGGAGGATTCGCAGCGCTGGGGCACGGAGCAGTTCGCCCGCATCGCGTCGAGTCCTGCCCAGAAAGACATCTGGTGGTGCAACATCAGTGGCGGCACCGACTTCGCCGGCGCCTTCATTGGCGGCAACCGCGAGCTCCCGCAAACGCCGGGGCGCATGCAGTGCCGCCTGCTCGGCTGCGCGGTCGAGGCCTGGAACGAACAGGGCCAGCCGGTCATCGACGAAGTGGGTGAGCTCGTCTGCGCACAACCCATCCCGTCGATGCCGCTGTACTTCGTGGGCGATGTCGACCACCGCCGGTTGATCGGCAGCTACTTCGACACCTACCCGCCCGGCCAGGGCCGCCGGCCCGGCGGCGGTGATCTCGATGCAAGTGCGGGCGCGGTCTGGCGCCATGGCGACTGGCTGCGCATCCACCCGGACGGCTCCTGCGTCATCTACGGCCGCTCCGACGCCACCATCAACCGCCATGGCCTGCGCATGGGCACGAGCGAGCTCTACAGCGCGGTCGAAGCGCTGCCGGAGGTGATGGACTCGATGGTGGTGGACCTCGAATACCTGGGCCGCGAGAGTTACATGCCGCTCTTCGTGGTGCTGCGCGAAGGCCACGCGCTCGACGCCGCCACGCGAGGCCGCATTGTCGACAGCATCAAGAATGCACTCTCCCCGCGCTTCGTGCCCAACGATGTGTTTCAGGTCGCCGAGATCCCGCGCACCCTCTCGGGCAAGAAACAGGAGCTGCCGATCAAGAAACTGCTGCTCGGCCAGCCGCTGGAGAAGGTGATCAACCGCGAAGCCATGGCCAACCCGGGCTGCCTCGACTGGTACGTGGCCTTCGCGGCGGATCGCGAGCGCCCCGGTTCGCGCCCGTGACCGGCACTGCCGGCAGTCGCGCCCGCGACTGATTCGCACCGCAACCAAGGGGCGGCCCGCTGTTCAGCGGCGCACGCATTGTTTACGTTTCCGGTTTCCCCACCGAACCGGAGACAAGCCATGCGCCACACAGATGCTTCCCTCAATCGCCGCCAGGTGTTGACCGCCGCCGCGGCTGCCGTTGCCTTGCCCACGCTGCTGCCCACCGGCGCGCTGGCGCAAGACAAATTCCCCTCGCGCCCGGTCACCCTGATTGCGCCCTGGCCCGCCGGTGGCAGCAGCGATGGCGTGCTGCGAGCGCTTGCCCAGAGCGCCAGCAAGACGCTCGGCGTGCCGGTGGTGGTGGAGAACAAGCCCGGTGTGGGTGGCACGCTGGGCGCCAGCGCCATGATGCAGGCACGCCCGGATGGCTACACCGTGACGCAGTTGCCGCTGGGCATCTACCGCCTGCCCCACATGCAGACCATGCCCTTCGATCCGGTGAAAGACCTCACCCACATCGTCTGCCTGACGGGCTACACCTTCGGCATTGCCTGCACGGCCGACGCGCCGTTCAAGACGCTCAAGGAAATGGTCGCCTACGCCAAGGCCAACCCCGGCAAACTCGAATACGGTCACACCGGCACCGGCACCACGCCGCACCTCGCGATCGAGGAATTCAGCGAGAAGGCCGGCATCCAGCTCAACCCGATTCCCTACAAGGGTTCAGCCGAAATCATGCAGGCCATTCTGGGTGGCCACATCCGCATGATGAGCGGCACCACCGAGTTCGCGCCGCATGTGTTCAGCGGCAAGCTGCGGCTGCTCGCCACGCTGGGGAGCCAGCGCAACAAGGCGTTTCCCGATGTGCCCACGGTCAAGGAAAGCGGCTGGGACACCATCACCGAATCGCCCTTCGGCATCGGTGGGCCCAAGGGCATGGACCCGGCGGTGGTGAAGGTGTTGCACGACGCCTTCAAGGCCACGCTCGACGACCCGGAAGTGAAGGCCACCTTCGACAAGTTCTACCAGCCCACGGTTTACATGAACACCGCCGACTACACGGCCTATGCGGTGCGCACGTTTGCGGCGGAGAAGGCGACGATCGAGCGACTGGGACTCAGCAAGAAGAGCTGAGTGAAAAAATCCCGTTCGCCCTGAGCCTGTCGAAGGGCTCGCCAGACAGTCTCAGCGCCGCGACACCAGCACGATGCCCGCAGCCACGCCGATCAGCGCCACCACCAGCTGCGGCGTGAGCGGCTCGCCCAGCAACACGATGCCGAACACCAGCGCGAACACCGGTGTAAGAAAGGTGAAGGTCGACATCTGTGTGGCCGGGTAGTGGCGCAGCATCCACATCCAGGTGAGGTAGCTGGCGAACGCACCCACCACCGTTTGCAGGATCACCGAGCCCCAGGCCAGACCGGAGTAGTCGAAGCCCCAGGTCTCGCCCAGCGCGATGGACAGCAGCGGTGCCACCAGCGCGGTGACGGCCAGCTGGTAGAAGAGGGTTTTTTCGGCGCTGGCGCTGGTGAGCCGCGTGGCCCGGATGGTGAGGGTGGTCAGGCCCCAGAGCACACCGGCGGCCAGTCCCATCAGATCGCCGCGCCACTGGCCCGTCACCGGAGAGCTGTGCAGGAAACCTTCGCTGAAGGCAATGGCCACGGCCGAAAACGCAATCACCAGGCCGACCCACTGGATGCGGCGCAGGCGCTCGCCGGGCACCACGCGCGGCAGCAGGATCGCCACCACGAAGGGGCTGGTGTAGAGGAACACGGTGAGGCGCGAAGCGCTGGTGTGCATCAGGCCAAGGTAGATGAAGCAGAACTCACCTGCGAACAGCAGCCCGGCGAGCACACCGGCGCGCAAGGTGCCGTCGCGCTGAAACAGCGGCACGCCGCGCAGGGCGCACCAGGCCCACAGCAAAGCAGTGGCGCCCCACATGCGGATGGACGCCTGCCACAGAGGCGGAATCTCCTGCACCGCGAACTTGATGAGGATCTGCTGAAAGCCCCAGAAGGCGCAGCAGACGATGAGCAGGGTGATGGCGAGCGCGTCGAGATGCGTCTTGCGTTGGGCGGGGGCGGTCATGGAGAAGGATTGTCGGTGCTCAGCCGGATTGCGCCAGACGGCGCAGCTGCTCCTTGAGCCGACGCACCTCGGTGGCGCTCAGGCCGGCGAGCACCTTGGTCTCGTGGGCCTTTGCCTGCGAGATCAGAGGCGCCACTTTTCTCTGCCCGGCGGGCGTGATGGCCACCAGCGTGCGGCGCTGGTCGGCCGGGTCGTCCCGCAGCGTCACCCAGCCTTGTGCGGCCAGGCGCTGCACGAGCTTGGTCACCGTAGGTTGCAGGCTCAGCACGTCCTGCGTGAGCTGGCCCACGCTGATGGGAGCCTGCGACTCCAGCACCGCCAGCACCCGCCACTCCAGCGATCCCAGACCTGCCTCGCGAACGATGTCGTCGAAGTCCTTGAACAGTGTGTGATTCGCCTGGCCCAGCAAGTACCCAAGGTACTCGTCCACGAAACCGGTGCCCCCACGCTCCACCGCTGCGCGGGTCGCTGCCCCCCGAGGAGGCTGGGCCCGCCTTGGGAGCGGCCCGGCGGCTGGCCCGGTTTTGCTCACAAAGGATGTTCGGCGTAGAAGCGCCCGCCGTGGAAGAGAAGTGGCGACGCGTTGGCCCGGTAGCTGCAGCGCTCCACTTCGCCCACGAAGATCACGTGGTCGCCCTCGGCGTACTGGCTGCGGTTGAAGCATTCGAAGCTGGCGGCTGCGCCGTCGAGCAGGGGCGCGCCGCTTTGGCCGGTGCTGAAGCCCACGCCGGTCCAGCGGTCGGAGCCGCGCGTGGCGAAGCGCTCGGCCAGCGCCTGCTGGTCGGCGGCGAGCACATTGATGGCGTAGTGCCGACCATTGGAAAACACCGCCAGTGAGCCGGCGGCCTGGCCCAGGCTCCAGAGCACCAAGGGCGGGTTCAGCGAAACCGAATTGAACGAATTGGCCGTGAGGCCCACCAGCTCGCCGGCGGCGGTGCGCGCGGTGACGATGGTCACGCCCGTGGCGAACATGCCCAGCGAGGCGCGGAACTCGGGTACCGAGAAATCAGGAGGCCGGGCCTGCAGGCCGGCGGAGCGGGCGGGTGACATGGTTGGAATTTATATGAAAATTCATGAATAATGGCAACACCGCCGTTAAAAAAGGAGACTCCATGCTGCAGGAGCGGATCGAACCCGCCTGGATCGACGCCTTCGAAACCGTGCTGCGCCGCTGCGCGCTTCAAGCGGACGACACCGTGGCCATTCTCGGCGAAACCCAGAGCCGAACGGTGCTGCTGGAGCTCGCCCGGCTCGCCGCGAGCCGCCTGGGCGTGCGGATATTCACACTCGTCGTGCCATCTGTGTTCAGCGCGCACGAACCGGTGTCTCGTTCCACCGGTGCCAGCCCGGCGATCCAGCAGCTCGCGCCAGTCATTGCGGCGCTCGCGGGCTGCACGCTGGTGGTGGATTGCACGGTGGAAGGCCTCATGCATGCACCCGAACTGCCGGCCATCCTCAAGGGCAACGGCAGCACGCAGCCGCGCATTGTGTATGTGAGCAACGAACACCCCGAGGCACTGGCCCGCCTGCTGCCCGACGACGCCACCGAGGCGCGCGTGAAGAACCATGTGAAACGCGTGCGCGCCGCCACCGCCATGCGCGTCACTTCCGCAGCGGGCACCGATCTTTCCATTTCACTTCAGGGTGCGGTGGTGGGCGGCAACTGGGGCACCACCACCCGGCCCGGCACGCTGACCCACTGGCCGGGCGGCCTGGTGCTGGCCTTCCCGGCGGCCGGCAGTGTTCATGGCACGCTGGTGCTGGCCGAGGGCGATGTGAACCTCACCTTCAAGCGCTACATCGAGCGTTCGATCACGCTCACCATCGAGAACGACCACGTCACCCGCATCGACGGAAACGGTGTGGACGCCGAGCTGCTGCGGAGCCACTATGCGGCGTGGAATGAGAAAGCAGCCTATGCCGTGAGCCACGTCGGCTACGGGCTCAATGAGTCTGCGCGCTGGGACAACATGGCGCTCTACGACAAGCGAGATTTCAACGGCACCGAGCTGCGGGCGTTCGCCGGCAACTTCCTCTACAGCACGGGAGCCAACGAAGTCGCGGGACGCCACACCCGCGGGCATTTCGACTTCCCTCTGCGCGCCTGCACCGTGGCCCTGGATGGCGCCACGGTGATCGACGCTGGCAAGGTGGTCGCATGACCGTGCCGAACTTCACCATTCTGGGCAGTGGCCCCACCGTGCTCATGCTGCACGGCATCGGCGGTGGCCACCTGGCTTTCTCACCCCAGGTGGAGGCACTGGCCAATGCGGGCTTTCGCGGCGTGGCCTGGGACATGCCGGGATATGGCCGCAGCGCACCCATCGAGCCCTACACCTTCAAGGGCCTCGCACAAAGCTGCGTGGACCTCATCGACGCGCTGCAGTGCGAACACGTGGCCCTGCTCGGGCACAGCATGGGCGGCATGGTGGCGCAGGAAGTGGTGGCGCGCCGGCCCGACCGCGTCAACCGGTTGGTGCTGTGCGGCACGTCGGCAGCGTTCGGCAAGCGCACCGACGGCCGCAGCGCCGATGCCTGGGCGCGCGAGTTCGTGGCGCAGCGCACCGCGCCCCTGGACGCCGGCAAAACCATGGCCGACGTGGCGCAAAAACTCGTGCCGCAGATGGTGGGCCCCGGCGCCTTGCCCGAAGGCCTGCGCCTGGCCGAGCACTGCATGTCCCATGTGCCCTCGGCCACCTACCGCCGCGCGCTGGATTGCCTGGTCACCTTCGACCGCCAGCAGGCGCTCGGCGACATCCGTGTGCCCGCGTTGCTCGTGGGTGGTGAATTCGACCGTGTGGCCTCTCCCGCCGTCATGAAGCAGATGGCGCAGGCGATCCCGCGCTCGCGCTATGCCGAGATCGCCGGCATCGGTCACCTCATGAACCTGGAAGCGCCGGATGAATTCGATGCGCTGCTCATCGACTTCCTGCGCGAACCCCTGCCCGTGGCAACTCCGGGCACCCACTGAACTCTGGAGACGCCATGAACATGCCCTTGCCTGCCGCCGCCATCACCGGTCTGGACTTCACACCCGCCGTGGGCGACCTGCCCTTCACGCCGCTGCAGCGCGAGTTGCTGGCCAGCGCCCATGCCCTGGGGCGCGACCGGTTTGCCGCGCGCGCCGCGCAGTGGGACCGCGAGGCCAGCTTTCCCTTTGCCAACTACGAGGATCTGCGTGAGGCCGGGTTCCTCAAGCTTTGTGTGCCCACCTCGCACGGCGGCCTGGGTGCCGACTACACCACCTACATGATGGTCGCGGCCGAGATCGGCCGGTTCTGCGGTGCCACTGCGCTCACCTGGAACATGCACATCTGCAGCACCATGTGGACCGGCGTGCTGGCCGACGGCATTCCCATGACCGACGCCCAGCGCGCCGAGCACATGGCGCGCCGCGAACTGCATTTCCGCCGCATCGTGGACGATGGCGCGATCTACGCCCAGCCCTTCAGCGAAGGCAGCGCCGCCGCTGCCGGGCGCGCGCCCTTCGGCACCACGGCGAAGAAGGTTGAAGGCGGCTGGCTCGTCAACGGCCGCAAGATCTTCGCCAGCCTCTCCGGCGCGGCCGACTACTACGGCATCCTGTGCACGGAAGACAAGGGCGACGACCATCCCGACGCGCGCGACACGCTCTACATCAGCGTGCCCGCCACCAGCGAAGGTTTCTCCATCAGCGGCGAGTGGGACCCGCTGGGCATGCGCGGCACGGTCAGCCGCAACCTGGCGTTCAAGGACGTCTTCGTCCGCGACGACGAACAGCTCATGCCGCGCGGCATCTACTTCAAGGGCGCGCAGACCTGGCCGGCCATGTTCTTCACGCTCTCGCCCACCTACCTCGGCCTGGCCAACGCCGCCTACGATTTCACCGTGCAGTACCTGCGCGGCGAAGTGCCTGGCGAGCCACCGGTCAAGCGGCGGCAGTATCCGACCAAGCAGATCGCGGTGGCGCAGATGCGCATCCAGCTCGAGAACATGAAGAGCATCTTTGCGCGCGCCATCCAGGAAGCCCGGCCCAACCCGTCCAAGGACGAAAAGCTGCGCCTGTATGCCGCGCACTACAGCGTGATGGAAGGCGCCAACGACATCGCTCGCCTGGCCATTCGCACCTGCGGCGGCCAGAGCATGATGAAACACCTGCCGCTGGAACGCATGTACCGCGACAGCCGTTGCGGCGCACTCATGCTGCCCTGGACGGCCGAACTCATTCTTGATCGCATGGGCCGCGAAACCTTGTACGAGGCCGGCGAGCACGATGAATGAGTGCGTTCGCCTGGGGACGCTGGCGGCGCTTCTGGGGTGGAGCGCCGTGAGCGCTGATGCCGCCCCGCGCGGCATGGGTGTGCCACCGCCCGCTCAAGAAGCGTCGCCCTGCGAGGCCTTCGTGGCGCGCCTGCCCAATCTTCTTCGCCCCTTGTGCAAGGCCGCTGAACTGAAGCCCACGGAAGGCCGCTCCGTGCAGGGCCGCACGCTCTACGCGCGCGACGTGGTCGGGCCCGATTCGCGGCTGCGCGTGCTGGTGGTGGGTGCCATGCACGGCGACGAGCTGTCGTCGGCCTCGGTGGCCTTGCACTGGATCCAGCACGCCGTGCAGACGCCGGCCAACGCCCACTGGCGTTTCCTGCCCGCGCTCAATCCCGATGGGCTGCTGGCCCGGCCGGCACGGCGCACCAACGCGCGCGGTGTTGACCTCAACCGCAACTTCCCCACGCCGAACTGGAAGCGCGACGCCAAGGTGTATTGGGAGCAGCGCACCCGCAAGGACCCGCGCCGCTGGCCCGGGCCCAGCCCGCTGTCGGAGCCCGAATCGCGGTTCCTGCACGAAGAAATGGCGCGCTTCCAGCCGCACCTCATCGTCAGCATCCACGCGCCCTACGGCGTGCTCGACTTCGACGGCCCGGGCGTGCCGCCGCCACAGCTGGGGCGGCTTTACCTGGACCAGGTGGGCATTTTCCCCGGCAGCCTGGGCAACTACGGCGGCGTGCACCAGGGCATGCCGGTGGTCACGGTGGAACTGCCCAACGCCTTTCGCACCCCGCTTGACGCCGAGATGCGCCAGATGTGGATGGATCTGCTGCGCTGGATGGGCGAGCGCATTGCGCCCACGGTGACGCCGAGTGCGCCGTTCCGGCCAAACCGGCCGGGCTGAAGCCGCATCAGCCCCGCTCGGCCTGCAGCCGCGTGGCCACAGCGCTGGCCGTAGACCCGGCGCGCGAGCCCATGCCGTAGAAGCCGAAGTTCATGGCCGGCTGCTCGCCGCAGATGAGTTCGGCCATGGCCTTGCCCGAACCCGCGCCGTGCGTCCAGCCCAGCGTGCCGTGGCCAGCGTTCACCCAGAGGCGGCGCAGCTTGGTTCGGCCAATCAAAGGAATGTTGGTTGGCGTGGCCGGGCGCAGGCCGCACCAGAACTGCGGGTCGCCACCTTCTTCGGGCGTGCGCGTGTCGGCCACGCCGGGAAACACCTGCTCGATGCGGCGCACCAGCATTTCGCAGCGCTTGCGCGCCAGCGGCGTGTTGAGCGACAAGTCGAATCCGCCCAGCTCGATGGTGCCGGCCACGCGCAGGTGGTCGCCCAGGCGTGAAATCGCGCACTTCATCTGGTCGTCGATCATGCTCACGTTCGGCGCATGCCGCGGACGCATCAGCGGCAATGTGGCGCTGTAACCCTTGCCGGGGTAGATCGGCACGTTCACGCCGACCGACTTGAGCAGAGGCGTGGTGTAGGAGCCGCAGGCCACCACGAAAGCGTCGGCCTTGAGCACGCTGGCCATGCCGGTGGAGCGGTCGCGCACGCGCACCTGGCGCACCTCGCGGCCGTCGCTCTCGAGGCGTTCGATGTCGTGACCGAACAGCAACCGGGCGCCGCGCTGGCCGCACAGCGCCGCCAGCTTCTGGGTGAACACCCTGGCATCGCCCGACTCGTCGGTTTTTGTGTAGGTGCCGCCGACGATGCGATCGCCAAACGACTTCAGCGCGGGTTCGATTGCCAGCAGCTCGTCACGCGAGACCACGCTGCGCTGCACGCCAAAACGCTGCATCACCGCCGCCGCGCTCGCTGCGCCGTCGAACGACTTCTGGTCGGTGTAGTAGTGCGCAATACCGCGCTCGAGCCGGTCGTATTCGATGCCGGTCTCGTTCACCACGTCTTTGAGGGCTGCGTGGCTGTAGGCGCCCAGCGCCACGAGTTGCGCCACGTTGCGCACAAAGGCCGCGTCGTTGCATTCGGCCAGGAACTGCAGGCCCCAGCGCCATTGAGCCCAGTCCAGCTGAGGGCGGAACAACAGCGGGGATTCGTCGGAAAACATCCACTTCAGGGTCTTGAGCGGCGCCTCGCGGTTGGCCCAGGGTTCGCAGTAGCTCACCGAAATCTGGGCCGCGTTGGCAAAACTGGTCTCCAGCGCCGCGTCGTCCTGCCGGTCCACCAGCGTGACCTCGTGACCCCGCTGCAACAGATGCCAGGCGGTGCTGACCCCGATGATGCCCGCGCCCAATACCGTGACTTGCATGGCCTGCTCCACAAAATGAATGAATTTGGTGCGCAGTATGGGAAAAACCCGGCTGTAAGTGAAGCGAAATTAAACTAAAATTTCTAACATCAGAACGGCTAATAAAGTGACATGAGCACATTTGACCCCGACGCCCTGGAATGCCTGGCCGCCATCATTGAGGAGGGGGGGTTCGAGCGGGCTGCGCAACGGCTCTCCATCACCCAGTCGGCTGTCTCCCAGCGGTTGCGTGCACTCGAGGCCCAGGTGGGCACGGTGTTGATCGTGCGCAGCCGACCCCTCAAACCCACGGCGGCCGGCCAGCTCATGCTCAAGCACGCCAAGATGATGCGTCTGCTGCGTGCCGATCTCGAGAAAGATCTGAAGGAACTCGCGCCCAGTTCCACCGGGGGTGGACGGGAAGAAGAGCGCATCTCGGTCGCCATCAACGCGGACAGCATCGCCACCTGGGCGTTGCCGGCCTTGCACGAGCTGGCCCGCAACGGTCTGCCGATCGAAATCATCACGGACGACCAGGAATTCACGCACGAGTGGCTGCGTGAAGGACAGGTGCTGGGTTGCGTGACCTCGCTGGGCCAGGCCTTGCGCGGCTGCCGCATGGAAGCCTTGGGCACCATGGATTACGTCGCCGTGGCCCACGCCGATTACGCCGCCGAGCACTGCCCCAAGGGCTTGAACGCGCACAACTTCCACAAGGTGCCGTTCGTTGCGTTCAACCGCAAAGACAACCTGCAACACAGCTTCGTGACGAAAGCCTTCGGTTTGCCCCGGGTCATGCTCAAACAGCTCTTCGTGCCATCCAGCGAGGGCCAGGTGCGAGCCGTGCTGGGCGGCTGGGGGGTGAGCGTGCTCCCCGAACTTCGGGTACGTGACCAGTTGGCCAGCGGTGAGCTGGTCAACCTCGCGCCTCGCCACCAGCTCGGCGTGGCCTTGTACTGGCACTGCTGGAACCTCGCTTCCGAGGTGCTGGATGGCCTCAGCGCCGCGCTGCGGGTCGCCGCCGCGGAGAACCTGCGACCCGCCGTGGCCGCGACGGCCTGACTCTGGGCGACAGGTCTTTAAAGTGACCGGTCAGTAGTAAAGTCGACGCATCCGTCAAACTGAGGCAGAATTCCCTGCCCATCACAAGGATGTCCATGACCAGTGCAGTCCTCAAGTCGCCCGCAGAAGCGCCCCCCAAACGCAGCTTTCGCGCCCAGATGCACCTCGCCCGCGAAGACGCCATCGTTTCCGCCGTGAATCGCCTGCTGGCCGAAAAAGGCTTCGAGGCCATGACGGTCGACGAGGTGGCGGCCGAAGTGGGCATCGCCAAGGCCAGCCTCTACAAGCATTTCCCCAGCAAGGAAGACCTGGCGGCGGCGGCCATGGTTCGAGTGATGGACCGCGCCCGCGCCTTTCTCGACTCCCTGCAGAGCGGAAACGCTAACGCTCGCCCCATCGATCAACTGCGGGCGGTGGCGCGCTGGACGCTGGAGGTGCAACTGGCGGGCGAGATGCCCTCGCTCCCCAGCGAAAACTCCAGCCTTCGTGCATCGCTCACCACCAACAAGGCGTACGTGGACGGGCTCATGGATGTGAGTGATCGCCTCGGCGCCTGGATCACCGCCGCGCAGGCCGACGGCAGCCTGAACAACTCACTGCCGCCAATTGCCGTGCTTTACACGCTCTATGCGCGCGCCTGCGATCCGGTGCTGGGTTTCCTCAAGAGCCACGGGCAATACAGCAGTGAGCAGATCATCGACATGGTGCTCAGCACCTGCTTCGAGGGCCTTCAGGCCCGCTGAACGAAGCGCTTGCTTCAGCGCACCAGCAGCACGGGCACACCGCAGTGCGCGAGCACCTGCGTGGCCACCGAACCCATGACCAGATTGCCCAGCGATCCGTGGCCGTGGGAACCCATCATCAGCATGTCGAACTTGCCGGCATCGGCCACCTTGGCAATCTGCTCGCCAGGCGCGCCGACCTTGTGCAAGACCTTTGGTTCGATGCCATGGCGTTTGAGAAATTTCACGGTGGGCGCGGTGACCTTGCCCGCTTCATCTGCGTAGTACTCGTTGGCCACGTCGGCGCCCACCGCAGCGCGCGCGCGCGGAGGCAATGGCGTCTGAACCGTCAGCAGCGTGAAGTCGTTGGAAGGGCCGAACAGTTCGTCGTGCGTGGCCAGATAAGCCAGCATCTTCTTGGTGTAGGCGCTGCCGTCGACAGCAAGCAGAATTTTCATGAAGGTCTCCTGATCAAGATGGGTCAGGGTGCAGTGTAAGACCTGAGTTGCAGTGAACTTTGCGCTGGCTCAAGGGGAAGTCTCGAATCGGGCACGGCAATCAATTGGCGTGCCAGAAAACCTGCCTGTTCGTTCTTGTCGCTGTAGCCCAGCGGGTTGGCCACGATGCGGCAGCGCCCCACCTGCACGTCGGTGGGGCAGTGCAGGTGGCCATGCAGCCAGAGGTCGGCGCGCGGCAGCCAGGCGTCGAGCGCGTTGCAGAAACCGGCCGTGCCCGGACTCTGGCCGTAGCGTGGATCCATGCTGTGCAGCGTCGGGGCGAAATGCGTGACCACCACGGTGGTGCCATCGAAGTCCTCCGCCAGGGCTTCGTGCAGCCACCGCTGGCACTCGAGCGCCAGTTCGCGCATGGCCTCGGCATCGAACAGGCGCTTGTTGCGCCGACTCGCCATCTTCGACAGGTAGTGATTGGCCGCGCGGAAAGCTTTCTGGCGGTCGCCGAGTGCGTCGTAGTCGCTCCACAAAGTGGTTCCCACGAACCTCACGCCCTCCAGCACCAGGGTCTCGCGCTCCAGCCAGCACAGCCCCAGGCGTTCGCAGGTTCGTCGCAAATCGACATGCGCTTCGTCCACATCGAGAGCGTCGTATTCGTGGTTGCCCGGGACGAAAAGCACGGGCACCGGCCAATCTGCGAAGCGGCTCAAGCCCCAGTCAGGCTCGTTCATGGTGCTGCCGTCGCGGCGCATCTGGTAGGAGCCCACGTCGCCGGCGAGCACCAGCAAGTCGGCGCCGGGCGCGGGTTCGGGCTGGAAGTCGGGGTTGGCCTCGAGGTGCAGATCGCTGAGCAACTGGATGTTCATGCGGGCATTGTGAATCAGGGCTTTTGCAATGGTCGCTGGCGGGAACGCCGCGGCGCGGGTGCGTCGGTTGAACGCGTGGCGCGGAATCCGACCGCCGACGCGCGCTCAACCGCCTGGCGCAGCCAACGGTGCGCGCTGTTGTGCGTGGCGTTGCGGTGCCACAGCGAATCCACGTGCACGGCCGGCACCGCCAGCGGAAGATCGCACAGGGCCAGTTCGTGTTCCATGCCAGTGGCTCCCACGAAATGGCGCGGCAGCACGGTCAGCAGGTCGGTGGTGGCGACCACGCGCCCCGCCGTGAAAAACTGGTTCACGGTGAGCACCACGCGACGCTGTCGCGACAGGGCGGCCAGTGCCTCGTCCACAAAGCCGAAGGGACGGCCCGAGAAACTCACCAGCAGGTGGCGCGCCTCGCAGTAGGCGTCCAGGCTCATTTCCTGCCCCGCCAGGGGGTGGCCGCGCCGCATCACCACGACGTACTCGCCGTCATAGAGGCGCTGGTGCAGGAAGTGCGGGCTTCGCTCCTGCAGGTGCAGGGCGCCCAGCTCCGCCAGCACGCCAGGGAAGTGGCCGATGGCGAGATCGGCCAGGCCGGTTTCCAGCATGTCGCGTGGATCGCGGGTGGTCAGTGGCAACACGCGGAGGTTGGCCCCTGGCGCCTCTTTCTCGAAGATGTCCACGAGCCCGGGCACGAGCTTGGCGGCCGTGGCGTCGGCCATGGCCAGCACGAAGGCGTTGCGCGCGCTGGCTGGGTCGAAGGTGCCCGGCGCAAGGGATTCGCGCAGCAGGTGCAAGGCATCGCGCACGGTCGGCCACAGGGCCAGCGCGGCGGGGGTGGGCTCGACGCCATAGCCCGCGCGCTGCACCAGCTCGTCGCCCATCACCTCGCGCAGGCGGCGCAAGGCGTTGCTTACGGCAGGCTGCGTCATGGCCAGGTTGTGCGCGGCCCGGGTGAGGTTGCGCTCGGCCATGACCTCGTCGAACACCCGCAGCAGGTTCAGATCCAGCGTGCGGAAGTTGAGGTTATTTATCACCCTTGTGAATGTAAGGCATCACAAGAATAAATTGGCGAGTAATTGGGGTTTACCCTACCATTGCGGTGTCCAAAAGACATTTCCATCCTTTTCAGGAGTCCGCCATGAGCAGTTTCGCATCCACCCATTCCTCCCCGCTGGGGCTCAGCGCCGCCACCGGCTCGGCGCGCAACGAAGTCGGCAGCCGCTTTGCGGGCACACGGGGCCTGTCTGGCCTTTTGCTCGCCGCCGTGGTCGCCGCCATGGTGGTGCTGGCGGACCAGCTCATCAGCACGTGGGCCGACGAGCACCTCTTCCTGGCCTGGGTCCTGCTGTGGGTGGTGGTGTTCGCAGGGCTGGCGCTGTTTGCTGGCGCCGCCCGCTCCATGGCGCGACGCGCTGGTGTCTACCTCGACAGCTGGTCGCAGTCGATGGCTGAAGCCCGTGCCGAAATGCGCATGTGGGAAATGGCCCGTCGCGATCCCCGGCTGATGAGCGAACTCACCCTGGCACGTTCACGTGCCGACGCCGAAGAAGATGAATTTGTCGGCACCGGCCAGACCGATTTCAGTGAAGCCCTTGCTCCGCTCGGGATGGAAATGGCTGCGAAGGTGGCCCCCCAGGACGAAGGCTCTGGCTGGGACCGCTGGGTTGCTTTCCGCAGCCGCCAGGCCATGCTGCACCGCTTCATCTGAGCCCACTCGCTCGCCCCAAGGGTGTTATCAAGCTGATGGCCCAAACTCCCTGAAAACGGCCCCTTGAGGGCCGTTTTGCTTGTTTGCTGGGCAGGAGGGGTCGCTTCACGAAGGTATCTTGGCTTGATGCGACACCTTCTTGAACCCCTCACTCGACCCATTCCCCCAGCGAACTCCGCCCGAACTGAAGTGGCTCTTGAACGAGAGAGCTGCGGTTCTCGGGCAACTCGGCAAGGCACAAGAACGGGCGGACTCGTTCGACATAGCAGCTCGCCGTTGGGAAGAGATGCGCGCAAAGGCTGTTCGTTGCAGAGAGGAAGCGCAACAGGTAGCTGCCGAGAAACAGCGCAATCTCCAGGCGCTCGATGTCTCGATTGCACTTGTAGACAGCAGAGTGCGCTCCGACGCCGCAGGGCGCGTGGTGCCCTGGAAGGACAAGTACGGCGCGCGCGGTGCGCTGTCGAACTTTCTCCGGGCTGCGCTCCAAGATGCGGCACCACAGCCCATCTCGGGGGCCGACCTTACGAAGCTTGCGACGGAGCACTTCAACTTGAAGCTCCTGACTCCGCCGGAACGAAAGTCCTTCCGGGACACCGTGAAGGCCGTGTTGCGATTGGCTGTCCAGCGAGACGGCGTGGTGGAGCGCCTTCCGAAAAAGAATCCGAATCAGCGAAACCAGCTGTACGGCTGGAAGGGGCCGACGAGCCTTTCAGCCTTGCGAGCGTTGGCAGGTGCCGTGCAGGAGCCCAAGCATGAGCCGGCAGCAGACGCCCCCTGACATCAAGTGGCTGCTCAACGAGCTGGCCGCCGCCAGGGGAGAGCTCGACCGAATCGCGTCCGACCTGGAGAAAGCCCATGCTCACCTTCGGCGCTTGGAGGAAGCACGTGGGCGCCATCTGGCCCTATGCGTTTCCCTTGAGAAGGCGTTGAGCCTCTCATCGGTGGTCTGGCTAAGAACAGACACTTTCGTCGTAAAGGCCCACAAGAAGTACGGCGGCCGCGGCAACCTGCGCCAGTGGCTCAAGGCTGCGCTGACTGAAGCCTACCCCCACGCACCCACTGGACTAGAGCTCCTTCAGCGGGCTGTCCCCGAGTTTGGCATCGAGTTCACGAGTCCAGGCGCTCGAGCGGCCTACTACAGGAACACCGTCCACCGCCAGCTTTACCACCTTGCAGAGCAGGGCCTCGCCGAACGAGTTGCGGTTCAGGAGGGCGCGATACGTGTTCGGTGGCGCTGGGTCCCCCAGTTGACGTTGGCTGAGCTGAAGGCGAAACACCTTGAGGACCTGAGTTGATGGCACTCACCATGACCAGGACACGAACGCAGACGGCGCTGACCAAGCTCGTAGAGCGACTGTCGAACGTGAAAGGGGAGCTCGAATACGTTGAGGTGTTACTTGTTGCCAAGCCCAACGCAGCGGGGTCACTCCTCTCCAGGCAGAGGCTGTTGCAGGACCAGCATGCCGCGCTTTGCGCGACGCTCAAGCAGTTCGACCAAGGCATCGACCTGGAGCAGGTTGTGGCGGGAGCTGGGTGGCAGAAGGTCTATCGGGTCAGAACCCAGCAGTCCTTGGCGAGACGGTACCTGGCTGCCGCCGGTGGCGTCTGAAGGCAACGCAAGCCCTTGTCAACGGGATTCTCTTCAAATCAGGCCATGGCGTGCCGTGCAGAGCGCTTATACGGAACAGGCGTGCCTCCCCGGTCCGCCTTCCATGCCCCAGTTCTGCGATACGCCAAGGGGCGCGCCGAGTCGTCACCTTAGTGGCAGCCGTCGGTCAGGAGGAGACGCTGACATCCCAGTAGAATTCTTTCCGAACTCCGACGTCAAGCAAATGCATGCACCTAACGGACTGCCTTCGGTCGCACAGTCGCAGCCGCACTCCTTTGCTCGTAGCCCGCACCTGAATCCAAGACACTGTGCTGAAGCTCCTTCGTTCACTGGTCACACCAAAGTATCCTGCACCGTTGGAACCGGCTTCAACGCCCCCACTGGCTCCCGCTGCCGTCTCAGTAGAAGGAGTGTGTGACTTCAATGTCCCTGATAACCTGATTCATGCCGATGGCCTCCCTTTACTCGATTGGGATGCCGTTCAGCACTGGGTCGATGGCATCCCTGATGAGGTTTGTAAGGCCCGCGCCTGGTCAGATTGCGAGTGCGCTTGGCTCGAACATTTGCAAGCATCCCTTGGACCTGCGTATCGGCTGCGTAAGAACGGCAGCACGTTGCTCCTATCAACACTCGAAGCGAACGTCGCCGAAGCCACGCTCGCATTCGTCAAAACGACGCATCAACGAGTCGTGAACATTCTGGATGGCGTTGCTGATATTTCAGACTGGGGTCACCAAATCCTTATCGTGTTCTCGGATGACGACACCTACTATAAGTACGTCGCACAGTACTACCCCCAGGACGGTGAGTTCGCCAGAAGTGGCGGCATGTACATCAACTTTGGTTGCGGTCACTTCGTGACAATTGCAGCTGACTTGCGCTACATCGAGCCTGTAGTTGCACATGAGTTGACCCACTCGTGTCTTGGTCACCTACCTATTCCTGCATGGTTGAACGAAGGCATTGCCGTCAACATCGAGCATCGCCTCTGCCCGCCGGGCTCAGCGGTTTCAACGCCACGGGAAATGCATGCACGCCATCGGCAGTTCTGGGGTCCAGGTGAAATTCAGGAATTCTGGTCAGGAAAGTCCTTCCTGCGTACAGATGAAGGCAATGAACTCTCGTACGATTTGGCGCGAATCATCGTCTCGCAGTTCGGTGCTACTTGGGAGCGTTTTCGTCCATTTGTGCAAGCAGCAAGCATGGAGGACGGAGGTGCAGCGGCGGCGGCAGAGCATCTTGGAGTCCACCTCGGCGATGCTGTCGCTGCGTTGTTGGAATTAGAGCCTTCGATACAGTGGGCCCCGAGCCCCGCTACGTGGAGCGGTGAACCTGAGCGGGGTGCGTTTAGTGCAGGCCAACGCGGACCTTAAGCTCCATCACCTACCGGAGACTGCTTGTGACTTCGAGACAACTATCTAAGAAACGAGCCTTCGAGTTGATTGCTTCTTCGTATCGGCGGGTTGCATAGTACGTCTTCTCTTCAAGCTGATAGAACAGTAAGCCGTGAATCCCCATTGCCTGAGACTTTACTAGGCGTCGTGTCCAAATTGATTCAGACGCGCGACTAGCGCGGCTTCTTCGCAACCGGTTTTTTGTACATTTCGTCGATGAAGGCTACGTCCTGGCCGCCCGGAAAAATGAGGTCAAACTCTTCTTCGGTTGCGGCAAAGATGTTTTAGTCACAGTGCATAGCGCAGCCAATGACTGGGATGTTTTTTGATGAGCGTCCGCTTATGGCCGTTTGCCGTCATGCTAGCTCAGACTGAACCGGGCCCACAACCTCCCGTAGCTCCTAGGCGTTGAATACAGGCACTGTTGGGTAGGCCCGTGTGAGGTCGTCCAAGAATGCGTCCATGCTGACGAGGCCCTCCACTTCAACCGAGCGCTTGCGGCCTACGAGGACAAGCTTGGCGACCTCTCTGGAACTCCGGCGGTAGACGCCTATGGAGAACAGCTGACGCTTCTCGATGAGCAGTTCCGCGCCTCTTTTGGATTTGCGCCACACCCCTTGTTGGTCGATTTCAAAGACGGCGGTCCGGTACAGGCCCTCCAGCCAGAACAATCGAAACACCCATAGGAATGCATACGCAACGATTGCAATGATTGTGGCGATATAGGCTAGAGGGAACAGGGAATCGAAATCGTGGTCCATGGAACTCACGAACAGAAGCGTGGCTACAAGGCCGACAATTCCAGCAACGACCAATCTGAGCGCCCTCCCAGGCCACTTGCTGGGAGGCGGATACTTCTGCTGTATGTACTCATTGGAGAAGTAATGTTGCATAGGAGTCAATCACCCGACTGTCCGCCCTTGGCCAATGCCCGCCATGCTAGCTCAGGCTGTAATACTTCCCAAGTAGCGCCGCGCTAGCACGCCGGCTAACTGAACTGGCGAATTGCTTCTTATATAGAGGACATGAGGCGTGTCCAGTCTTCGTCCGAGTACGGTGGCGAATGCCCGCAACGTGCCCTTGTCATGCATGGCCGTCATTGACTTAGAGCCTTCCCATTGCACATATCTCACGAGTTTTGAGTATTCTCAATTTTGATGAGACAACGTGAGTAAGCCTCGCGTGTGCAACGCCCCTCTGGCCTTTTGGACACTCCATGCTCCTCTTGCGTGGCCATCACTTTGGCGGCTTCGGCTTCCAGCCCTTCGGCCGGCCGCGTGCCTTCGCCGGTTGGTTGCCCTCGACCAGGAGTTCATCCTGCCGGTGCTTGCCGTGCGTGTATCCGCGCCACCACCATGACATGCCCACCCAGAGCGCCTCCTGCAGCAGGTGCTTGAACCGGTTGCCGGTCGAGAGCTTGCGGGTGTCCTCCCTCCAGGCCATTTCCGAGGCGTAGTCAGTGAGATATTTGTTGCTGACGTTCAGGTATATGCCCTCAGTGCCTCGGCGAACCCGGGCGTTAAAGCTCTCTGCCTGGTTGTTGCTGACCTCACCTTCGCGGCTGAAGCTGATGGAGTGGTTGATGGTTTCGTGCGATGCGAAACGACGAGCGAATGACGTGTACGAAGGGTCTTCATCTGTCATCAAGTACGACTCTGCCGAGATGCCGCGCTCGGCAACCGAGATGACGGTGTGAGACGACTCCGAAATGGCGATGGACACCTTGGTCGCTGAAGCGCCCATGCCTTTGGAGATACCGCGCTGGCGCACAGAAATCATCTGTCGGCGGTCAGGGTGCTGACGCGCAGCTTTGCCCCACTTCGGCGGAAGCGGCGGTCCAACATGGTCCGGGGAAGGCTTGAGGAGGTGCGCGGGAATGCTCGGGGAGACCTTTTTTCCGCCACCCTGTGGCTTGTTGCGCTTCTCTTTGTACCGGCGGCCGTTGATGTCCATGCCATCCATTTCCACGGTACCGCAGAGGATGCCCGTGCTGAACCCACGGGTAAGGCCCTCGCGAAGCTTCTGAAGCAGGGTGAATACGGTTGGGTACGAGACGTTCCAGTCTCGACGCAGCTGGAGCGCGGGGACACCCGAGGCTCCGTTGCCCCAGGAGAACGCGATGCGCAGGATGGTTGTCAGTGGAAGCTTGCGGTCCGCCCACACAGTGCCCGAAGTGACCGAAAAGCGCTTGCCGCAGCATTTGCACTTCCAACGCAGTTCTCTGGCTGACCAGTAGTGCGCGTCGATAGTGCCGCAGTGCACGCAGGGCATCTCCGTGAAGGAGCCCCAGACCGCTTCGGCGACGAACTTCACCGCGTCCAGAGCGGACAACTTCTCAAGGTCCTGGTGCCCGAAGTCCACGGCCTTCCTCGAAGTGTGGAACGCGGCCGTTCCCGTGCGACGACGCAGGGGAAAGTACTTCATAGGCGGGGCTGCTGTTGCTGTAGTCACGGTCAGCCTCGGCTCAAGAAATCGACATACGCCTGGCCCGGCACCAGTGGGTCCGGCGCAGAGGAAAGCGGAAGGTAGAAGCCGCGGTAGCGCAAAAATCCGGTGCGGGCAGGCTCGCTCAAGGATTCGACATCGAAAACCTCGATTCCGTCCACCTTCATGGTGGGCGGCAGGATGAGGCTCGGGCGAGGCCCCAAGGTGTCCTTGCCGAAGTAGGCGTGGCAGATGGCGCGTAGCAGCAGCTCCGGGTAGCTGAGCGACTTCAGCCCGTAGGCGAAACTCGCTTCACGGGTCCCCAGGATGTCTTCTTCGAAACGCGCCAGGTACATGCCCCGCTTGCCGCCGGCCTGGAGAATCTCCACGTTGGCGACTTCAGCCAGCGGACCTTCGGGGGATATGCGCTCAACGATGGCGCACAGCTTGGTTGTGTACGCACAGCGACGGTCGGGTGCGCGGCCCGGTGGTGCCTGGTCCGCCCGAAACAGCAGCCGCGTCAGCGCACGAGCTACTAGGTCCCATACGCTGCCTGCCCAGCGTGGGTAGTTGGCCACCCTGTCGGGCTCGACCGCACCCACGCCGCGAATGGCAATGCCGACAACGTAGTCTGCGATGGGTCCCAGCTTGGCGTACGCGATGTCCAGCTGCGCGAGCTGGTTGCCCGCATTGATGCCCTTGGCGTCGCTGCTGTGGATGGAGACTCTAAGCATGGCGCCTCCTCAGGCGAGCTCGACCGACCAGGTCTGGGCGTAGTCGGTGTGTTGATTTCCACGCAGAAGTGACCCACTAACCCCCGGGATTTCCATCCAAACCTGACCCACGTACTAACCCTAACCTGCTGCTTTGCTGAGCAGCAGGAGACCAGGAGTGATAGACGTGGCAACACTGAGTGTCATCAGGCGCTGGGCCCTGCGAGAGCAGCTGTCCATCCGGGAGATAGCCCGCCGCACGGGCCTCTCGCGCAACACCATCCGCAAGTACCTGCGCGTAGGCGAGGCCGAGCCGCACTATGCCAAGCGGGTCAGTCCATCCAAGCTCGATCCCTTCGCCTTGAAGCTCGCCGGCTGGCTCAAGACGGAAGCTGGCCGATCCCGCAAGCAGCGGCGCACCGTCAAGCAGATGTACGCCGATCTGCGGGGTCTGGGCTATACCGGCTCCTACAACCGCGTAGCGGCCTTTGCCCGCCTCTGGCACGAGCAGCGCCTTGTGGCCCAGCAGACCACCGGCCGCGGCAC
>NZ_NFUU01000003.1:505054-696035 GCF_002127265.1 Hydrogenophaga sp. IBVHS1
CTCCACGGTAGAGTTGGTCAATGCGCTGGAAGAAGAGAAGGCCCAAGGCAAGACAGGGCAGATGGCCCACCGGCTTGCATATGTGGATCTGGTGATTCTGGACGAGTTGGGCTACCTGCCGTTCAGTGCATCAGGAGGCGCCTTGCTGTTCCACCTGCTGTCCAAACTCTACGAGCGCACCAGCGTCGTGATCACCACCAACCTGAGCTTCAGCGAGTGGGCCAGTGTGTTCGGGGATGCCAAGATGACCACGGCACTGCTGGACCGACTCACGCATCACTGCCATATTCTGGAAACCGGCAACGACAGCTACCGATTCAAGAACAGCTCCGCACAGCAACCACCACAGACCACCAGAAAGGAGAAGACAGCCAAGAACTTATCCACAACGTGAGCGTGAAGCTCACGAACCAGGGTGGGTCAAGATTCGATGGAAATGGTGGGTCAGCTTTGCGTGGAAATCAACAGGTGGCCGAACAGAAGCTCGACCTCGAAGCGGCCGAGGTGGTCAAGCTACCCGGCCTGGGTGAGGCTGGCACGGGCGCAGCCCCGGAGGATGAAAAGAAGGCTTTGCGCGAAATCGTCTCAAAGATGAACGACCTGTTCTCAGGGCACATCACCGAAGCAGACTTCCTCGGCGCCGTCACCACCTGGCAGGGGCACCTGGCAAACGACGAGCGCCTGGCCGCTCAGGCTCGCAACAACAGCGAGGAGCAGTTCGCGATGGGCGACTTCAAGGACGCCTTCACCGACATCGTCATCGAGGCTCAGGACGCTCACAACCAGATTGCAGAGCAACTGCTCAAGGACGAGCGCATCTTTGGTGCGATGCAGCGGATGGTTGCCAAGATGGTTTGGCAAGGGTTCCAGCAGCACAAGGGTGCCTGATGATTCAGAAAGATGTGCTCGACCGTTTGCGATACGAATCCGAGGGCCCCGGAATCGATTTCAAGCGAGCCCAATACCAGCTTCTCTCAAAGGAGGAGGACAAGAAGTCTGAGCTGTTGAAAGACGTTCTTGCAATGGCGAATTCATGGCGACAGGGAGACGGCCCTGCCTATATCTTGATTGGATTTCAGGACCGAGCCCCGAGCCCCGCAGAGGTGGTCGGGCTTGATGTGCACCTAGATGACGCTCAGCTCCAGCAGTTTATTGGGAGCAAGGTGAAGCCCAAGTTGGATTTCAGTTACGAGGAGTTCGAATACGAAGGGAAGGCCGTCGGAGTTATTTCAATTCCGAAGCAGAAGCGTCCGTTCTACGTCGAAAAATCATATGGACGAGTGCATTCGAACGTGGTCTACGTAAGGCGCGGGAGCTCGACAGCAGAGGCTGACCCCTTCGAAATCGCGAATATGCGCGACTCTGACCTGGGCCGTCATTCGAGCAGTGAGGTCTCTTTGAGGCTCCTGGATGTGTGCGGCAAGCCTCTTGGAGGCGAGTACGGTCCAGCCAGAACGGCATGGGATTTCGGAGACATCTCCAGTTTGCCATTGCTGAAATCACGCCACTCTTCCTTCTCAATATCCTTGGGAATCTGCAACTCCGAGTATTGGAGAGAGCTCGCCACTTTCATCCAACAAAAAGACGGCGCAGCTTTGACCCGGATTGAGCTTCACAACGCTTCGTGTGTAGCATTAACACACTGCAAATTGGAGGTAGTTGCATTTTTAGCTGGCGAGGAAGTTTCAGTGTTGCAGGACTTTGAACTTGAGCCACGCCCAAGCGCCAACGACCTGTTTGTCGGGTTGAACTTGTCCGAGCAACAGCGGCGAACGGCGATGCGGAAGGAGCTTCCCATGGAGGTTGTGGGGGGCAGAAATACTGCAGTATGGAGAATTGACAAGCTCCTCCCGGGGGAAAGCCTGACCTGTCCCCATGCGCTCGCCCTCTTTCCCAAGGTGTCTGGTGACATTCAGATTCAAGCCAGATTTCTTGCAGCGGACCAAAGGCCTGTCACCTTTGAACCGTCCCTGCGTGTTCAGGTAGAGAACGCAGTCGCAGACTTCGAGCGGCTTCGCGACTTGGAAAGCGAGCTGGAGCCCGAGTAGTCGCTTGCATGCAGAGCACAATAGTCTTGTGATGGCAAAGCACAATACTCGTGTACCGGCAAAGCGCAATAGTCGTGTGTTGGCAGCAAGCAAAGCTCTTGGCCTTACTGGCTTGACGCCCAAGGCACGTCGCAACGGACACAAGTGCCGGTGACCCTTAGTCCCGCCGGAAGGAGGGGGGGGCGTGCGAATCGGTGAGAGGGTTGGCGGTCGATTTCTTGGGGTGGCCCTAAGATGGAAACGACGGGAGAGCTCGGCGCCGTACGGGCCGTCTTTTTGCTCCCCAGGAGGTACCCTTGCAATTTTCCGCGTTTCAAGATTCTGGTGAGTTCAAACCCAATGTGAGCCAGTCCGCATCAGATTGGGCGGAACTGGGCACGAACTTGCTCGCCGTCGGTAGGCCTGCTGATGCGGTGACAGCTTTCAGCACAGCGCTTGCTCTGAAAGAGCGTGGCCTAGACACGATTTGGCCGGAGGATGAGTTTTTCTTCCACCTGGGCGATGCTCTCCTGTACAGCGGGGATGTTTCTGGAGCCCGCGAGGCGTATCAGAAGTCGTACGCACTCGAGGATTCCGGGTCCGTGGATGAGCAAGACCTGCGGCCTTCCCGTGCCTTGCCGCAGGTGCAGCGCCTGTCTACCGAGAAGGGGGTGCAGGAGGCACTGGCCAGGCCATACCGGTCGGCGAACCCGGACATGGACTACCTCCATGCGCTGGGGTGCAGCTTTTCTCGTTGTTATTGGGAGGCGGACGCTATCGAAGTCTTGGCAAACTTTCTGCCGAGCGCAACGACTGCAGGCGCCGAGGCTTGGTGGGGCTTGGGCATCAGCTACATCGAAGACAAACGCTCGCTCGAACTTTGCAAAAGAGCGATGCGAAACTGCACCGAGTGGGACCCGAAGTTTGACCTTGCGTTCTCCGAACTTGGAAGGCTCTACGTCCTGCTCAAACAGCCTCAGGAGGCGGTGGCCTCCTTCGAGGCCGCTATGCGGATTGGCGGGCATGACCCGCAGTACTACGCGCACTATGAGCTCTATGCGCTGGCCGTTGGCCTGACACAGAAGCAGGAGCAAATTGCCGAGGTCGTGAAAGTCCTGCGCGCGCGGTCCAGCACAAACGAGGCGCTACTGCAGGCGCTGGAGGCCACCCCGTAGGTGCGTTGAGCAGGGCCCTGTGTGGGCTCGAGCAACTGCGAAACCCAGCGTGTTGCGCTGGGAAGAGATGGGTTGCTGCCCTCCGAACGCGGGGAGTCTCATTCGAACCGCGACGTATGCAATTTTCCCGTCCGGGAGCCTAGTAGGCCGTACCGTGAATGCGCTAATTCGTTGTTGTTAAAGGATTTTTTGCGTTCTTGGGCCATCAGCTTAATAACACCCCGCCCCAAGAAAAAAGCCACCGCGTGCGGTGGCTTTTTTCTTGGGGCGAGGGGTTTCAGGCCGCCAGGCGCTTCTCGATCTGTGCCTTGGTGTCCTGCAGTTCCTGTGGCAGGTGGTGCGCGAGCTGGGTGAACAGCTCGCCGTGCAGTTCCATCTCCTTGGCCCAGGCTGCGCGGTCGATGTGGGTCACGGTGCGGTACTGCTCGGCGGAGAATTCCAGGCCATTCCACTGGATGTCTTCGTAGCGCGGGCTCACGCCGAAGGCATGTTCGGTGCCTTGTTGCGCGCGGCCTTCCAGGCGATCGATCATCCACTTGAGCACGCGCATGTTTTCACCGAAGCCCGGCCAGACGAACTTGCCGGCTTCGTCCTTGCGGAACCAGTTCACGCAGAAGATGCCGGGCAGCTTGGCGCCCTGGCTCGCCAGCTTCTGGCCCAGGTCGAGCCAGTGCTGGAAGTAGTCGCTCATGTTGTAGCCGGTGAACGGCAGCATGGCGAACGGGTCGCGGCGCACCACCCCCTGAGCGCCGAAGGCGGCGGCGGTGGTTTCGGAGCCCATGGTGGCGGCCATGTAGACGCCTTCGGTCCAGTTGCGGGCCTCGGTCACCAGCGGCACGGTGGTGGAGCGACGGCCGCCGAAGATGAAGGCGTCGATCGGCACGCCGGCCGGATCGTCCCAGGCCGGGTCGAGCGCGGGGTTGTTGGTGGCGGCCACGGTAAAGCGGGCGTTCGGGTGCGCGGCCTTGGCGCCGGTTTCCTTCGCGATCTGTGGCGTCCAGTCCTTGCCCTGCCAGTCGATCGCGTGGGCCGGCGCTTCGCTCATGCCTTCCCACCACACGTCACCGTCGTCGGTGAGTGCGACGTTGGTGAAGATCACGTCGCGGTCCAGGCTGGCCATGCAGTTGGGGTTGGTCAGCGAGTTCGTGCCCGGCGCCACGCCGAAGTAACCGGCTTCCGGGTTGATGGCGTACAGGCGGCCATCGGCATGCGGCTTGATCCAGGCGATGTCGTCACCGATGGTGGTGACCTTCCAGCCCTCGAAGCCCTTGGGCGGGATCAGCATGGCGAAGTTGGTCTTGCCGCAGGCACTGGGGAAGGCGGCGGCCACGTGGTACTTGCGGCCCTCCGGGTTGGTCACGCCCAGAATGAGCATGTGTTCGGCCAGCCAGCCCTGCTGCTTGCCCATGGTGGAGGCGATGCGCAGCGCGAAACATTTCTTGCCCAGCAGTGCATTGCCGCCGTAGCCCGAGCCGTAGCTCCAGATCTCACGCGTTTCGGGGTAGTGAACGATGTACTTGGTGGTGGGGTTGCACGGCCAGGCGTTCTGGTCCTTCTCGCCCTCTGCCAGGGGAGCGCCCACGGTGTGCACGCAAGGCACAAACTCGCCATCGGTGCCCAGCACGTCGAACACGGCCTTGCCCATGCGGGTCATGAGCTTCATGTTCACCGCCACATAGGCGCTGTCGGAGAGCTCGACGCCAATGTGGGCAATGGGGCTGCCCAGCGGGCCCATGCTGAAGGGAATCACATACATCGTGCGCCCGCGCATGCAGCCTTCAAACAGCGGTTGCAGGGTGGCACGCATCTCGGCGGGCGCTTTCCAGTTGTTCGTGGGGCCGGCGTCTTCCTGCTTTTCCGAGCAGATGAAAGTGCGGTCTTCCACACGGGCCACATCCGACGGGTCGGAGCAGGCCAGGAAACTGTTGGGTCGCTTGACCGGGTTGAGCCGCTTCATGGTGCCGGCGTCCACCAGCTGCTGGCACAGGCGCGCGTATTCCTCGTCGCTGCCATCGCACCAGACGATGTGGTCAGGCTGGCACAGTGCGGCCATGTCGGCCACCCAGGCGACCAGTCGCGCGTTCTTCACATGGGAGGGGGTGTTGAGGGCCAGGCCCTGCATCACGGGAGAATTCATGGATGGGCTCCAGAAGTTTGTAAAGCGGCGAGCCTCCAAGACACCGACAGCCGCAGACGTCACGGGCGGTGACGGGGCGGCTGTCTCGGGAATCCCGGGGCAAAAATCTGCGGTCGGCGCCTGGCTGCGGTGCGGGTGGCGCATGCAGCGAAAGAGACAAAAAAACGGGCTTGTGAACCCGGTCTTGATCAGCGTGTCGGCCAATGGGGCAATTTTATGAAAGTGCCCGGATGGTTACCAAGTAGTTACATGCAAAACCCGCATAACGTGATGCATTAAACGGTTTGCGGGGCTGGATGACCGGTTTTCCGGCGCCCACCCATGAAAAAAGCCGGAGTCCCTGGCGGGATTCCGGCCTTTCAACAGGGCGCTGACGAAGCGTTCAGGCCATGTAGATGGCGATGAAGGCCAGCAGGAACATGAGCACGGCGCCTGCGACCGGCAGCACGACGGGCATGTAGGGAACGATGGACTCCACCAGATCCTGGGATGCTTCGCTGGGGGTTTGGTGGTCGTGGCTGGACATCGTGTTCTCCGTCGGTGGGTTCAAAACTTCGAGGATTTTAAGGGAAGCCGCGTCAGAGCAACGCGTAGGTGGTGCTTGCCCGGCACACGCTCTTGCCATCGTTCGCACCGGTGATGTCGATCTCGCCGAACACCAGGTTCTTGCCAGCGCGCACCACGCGCGCGGTGATGCGCGCGTCCTGGCCGGACAGAGGCTTGAGGAAGCTGGTGTTGAGCTGTACCGTTGTCATGGGTCGCTGGTTGCCGAGCTGGGTCACGATCGCCAGCACCATGGCGGTGTCGGCGGCCGACATCATGGCCTGGCCGCACAGCATGCCGCCCACGCGCGAAAGCTGGTCGTTCTGCGGCAGCCGCAGCGTGACTTCGCCATCGGAGAACGACTCGACCTGCAGGCCCATGGCCTGGATCCAGGGAGCGAACCAGTCGGCCAGCAGGCCCTGAAGGGATTCCACAGTCGTCATGTCATTCCTCGCGACGGAAACGGGCGAGCCAGTGGTCCATAAGCTTGCCCGCCGCTTCGCGCCCACCCAGGCCGAACGACAGCGCCACCGCCACCGCCACCGCGCCCAGCGTGAGGCCAAAGGCGAGGTTGACGATGTCGTCGGCAATGCCCATGGCGCGCAGGCCCATGGCGATCACCAGCGCCAGGATGGCATAACGCCCGATGCGCGCCAGGCCTTTGGTGCCGGCGCCACTGGCCCGGTCGATGGCTTCGTAGGCCACGTTGGCGAGCCAGAAGCCAATGACCAGGATCGCCGAGCCGAGCAGGATGTCGCCGCCGAAGCGGATAAAGCTGCTGACGATGTCGCTGACTTGCGCAAAGCCGAGCTGCGCGGCGGCTTCCACGGTGGCAAACAGCATGGCGAAGAAAAGGGCGACGCGGCCGACCACTGCGGAGGCGCTGGTGCGCTCGAAGGCGTGCGCCATCTGGATGCGCGCGGGCAAGGTATCGAAGCCCAGCGTGGCCAGCAGTGTGGCGAGCAACTGGCTGGCAAAGGAGGCCACCAGCCAGGTGACCACCAGAATGAGCGCCGCAGCAATCAGGTTGGGCACCGCCTGCAACATGGTGTGCAGCATGTCGGTGGCCGGGCGCGAGATGGCCTCGACCTTGAGCGCGTCCAGCGCAGCAATCAGGGAAGGAAGGAAAACTGCCACGAAGACCAGCAGCCCGATCACGCGCGAGAGCCGCACGGTTTCAGCCAGGCCGGCGCGGTTGCCCAGTTTGTCCACGCCAGCGGTGTGGCTCAGGTGGGTGGTGAGGTTGCGCAGCACGGTGGCCAGGATCCAGCCTACCCCGCCGATGATCAGTGCGGCCACGGCGTTGGGCAGCATGTCCAGCGTCTTGGTGACCATGGCGCGCAGCGGGTCCAGCAAACCTTCGAGCTGCAGGGCACCCAGGATCGCCGGCACGAACAACAGGATCACCAGCCAGAAGAGCGCACCCGAAAGACTCTGGCCGATCGGCGCCATGTCGGCGTGTTCGGAGAGCTTCTCATCCAGCTGCGTCCGGTCCAGCAGCTTCTGCGAAACCGCGCGCACCACGCTGGCCACCAGCCAGCCCACCAGTGCAAGCACCAGACCACCCAGCATGCGCGGTGCGTATTCAAACAGTTGGGTGGTGAAGGCCGAGAAAGGCCCCGAGACCAGCGCCAGGTTCAGTGAGTTGAACACCGCGACCAGCGTGAGCAGGATCACCAGCCAGAACAGCGCCAGCGCCACTGCACCCTCGATGTCCACACCGGTGCCGGTGAGTTTGCCGAAGCGGTGGTTCACGCCGATGAAGCCCAGCGTCTTGCGCGCTGCCGCCCGCACCAGCACCGCAATCAACCAGCCCAGAATGAAGATGGCCAATGCGCCCAGCAACTGCGGAATGTGGGTGCCGAGCGCGCTTTGCAGCGAGTCCCACAGGGCGTTGGTGTTCATGGCTTCCTCCTTGGGGCGATGGAAATGCGGGGCATGATCTCAGAGCGCGGCGCGCCGCGTCAACCCGACAGCACGAAGATCTCTCACAACAGCGAGGCTTCAAAGCCGGCTTCCTGGAGGCGAGCGATGACTTGTCCCACGTGCTCACGCCCCCGTGTCTGCAACACCAGTTCAATGGCCACGTTCTGCGCCGCCAGCAACGTGAACGCGCGCTGGTGGTGCACTTCGTCGATGTTCGCGCCTGCGTCGGCCACGGTGGCGGTGATGCGCGCCAGGTTGCCCGGCACGTCGCGCGCGTTCACCTGGATGCGTGCGAGCCTACCGGCGCGCACCATGCCGCGTTCGATGATCGAGGCCAGCAGCAGCGGGTCGATGTTGCCGCCGCACAGCACCAGGCCCACGCGCTTGCCCGCGAAGCGTTTGGGGTGCTTGAGCAGCGCGGCCAGGCCGGCGGCGCCCGCGCCTTCCACCAGCGTCTTCTCGATCTCGAGCAGCATCACGATGGCTTGCTCGATGTCGCCCTCGTCGACCAGCACCATGTCGTCGACCAGATCGCGAATGATGGCTTGCGTGATCTCGCCCGGCGTGCCCACTGCGATGCCTTCGGCGATGGTGCTGCTGCCCTGTGGCAGGTGCGTGCCTTTGATGGCGTTGTACATCGCGGGGAACCGCTCGGTCTGCACGCCCACGATTTCAATGTCGGGCCGGATCGCCTTGGCCGCGGTGGCCATGCCGGAGATCAAGCCACCGCCACCCACCGCGATCACCAGCGTGTCCAGGTCGGGTTGCTCGCGCAGCATCTCGAGCGCCACCGTGCCCTGCCCGGCCACGATTTCCGCGTCGTCGTAGGGATGAACGAACACCAGCCCCTGCTGGTCGGCCATTTCGCGTGCGTGCGCCCGCGCTGCTTCCAGCGTATCGCCATGCAACACCACCTCCGCGCCGAAGCCGCGCGTGCGCTCAACCTTCACGCCCGGTGTGAAGCGCGGCATGACGATCACCGCGCGCAGTCCCAGCCGCTGGGCGTGGTAAGCCACACCCTGCGCGTGGTTGCCCGCGCTCATCGCGATCACACCGCGCGCTCGTTCATCGGCGTCGAGCTGCGCCAGCTTGTTGCACGCGCCGCGCTCTTTGAACGAGGCGGTGTATTGGAGGTTCTCGAATTTCAGGAAAACCTGGCAGCCGGTGAGCTGTGACAGTGTGCGGGATTCCACACAAGGCGTGTCCAGAATCTGGCCCGCCAGACGGTCGGCCGCGGCCTCGATATCGCTTGGATGCACTTGAATGTCGTTTGGTTGCTGCATGGCGCGATTGTGAACGCGCGCTGGTCGCCGAGCTGCCGTTAAAGCCCCACAGATTCGTCAAACACGCTGCATCAGTCACTTCCATGATTGATCAAGCTGGGTTATGGTCCGATCGAATGTCCGGCGATGTCCGGCATGGCGTCACTGGAAGGACTTCTGGAGGTGTCTGAATGAACAAGCGATCGTTGCCGCCGCCGGCCGCCGCGACCCGCTCGGTGCTGGATGCACGTGAGGGGCGCTCGCCCTTCGTGGGCGAAGGGCGCGTGTTCGTGCCGCACGGCCTGCGTCAGGCGCCGGTGCTCGATCTCATGTGCTCGCACTTCGTTCTCACCCTGGCCGCCCGCCAGGGTCCGCGCTTCAATGTGCGGCGCGACCTCAACACGCTGCTCTCGCTCGCTGGCCGCCACCTCGTGTGGCCTCACACCGTGCTCTCGCGCCTGCGCGAGTTCCTGCAGCGGCGCTGCAAGGAAAACGAACTCTGGCTCGATCACGACCGCCTGGCCACCAATGGCTTCATGGAGCGCTACGGCGTCTGGCGTGGTCCCTACGAGGAAGGCACGCTGTTCTTCTATCTGGATGAATACGCCAAGGAGTCGCCCAAAGATCTGCTCTCGGTGCTCGCCGTCACCGGCGAGTGGCTCAGCCAGGCGCTGAAGAAGCAGTCGACCCTGGTGGAGAAGAACATCGACGCGCTGGCGGGCTTGCTGCAACTGAACCGCGCCGAGCGCGCGCTGCTGCTGTACGGCACCCTGGCGCGTTACCAGCGCGACCTGCGCTCGATCCTGGTGGAGTTCAAGGTCAACAACGCACCCGAGGCCTACGCGGCCATCGCCGATGTGGCGGGCGTGAAGGCCAGCGAGGTCGGCGAAGCGCTGCGCGCGGGCTCGCGGCTGGAGCGCATCGGCATGGTGGAGAACCTCATCTCCGAGCACAACATCACCGACCTGGCCGATCTCATGAAGGTGAGTGAAAAGCTGCCACCGGTGCTCATGCGCGAGTACCGCACGCAGAGCGAACTGATGGCGGTGTTCACCCGCCCGGCGGCACGCTCGGCGCTCACGCCGAAAGACTTCGACTACGTGGGCGAAGACGTGCGCCTGCTCTGCGGCCTGCTGCGCGAGGCCGTGGCGCGCAAGGAGCCCGGTGTGAACGTGCTCATGTACGGCCCGCCCGGCACCGGCAAGACCGAGCTGGCGCGCGTGGTGGCACAAGCCGCCGGGCTGGAGCTGTTCGAGGTGGAGTACGCCGACCGCGACGGCAACGCGCTCTCGGGCCGCGACCGCTACCGGTCTTTGCAGATCGCTCAGGTGTTCCTGAAAGGCACGGCGCACTCGGCGCTGCTGTTCGACGAGGTGGAAGACGTGTTTCCGCCGATCTCCAGCGAAGCCGCCCAGATCATGGCGCGTGCAGAGCACGTGGCGGCCTCGCACAGCAGCAGCGTCAGCGGCAAGGCATGGGTGAACCAGATTCTGGAAACCAATGCCGTGCCCACGCTGTGGGTGACCAACCGCATCGAGCAGATCGACCCGGCGTTTCGCCGCCGTTTTGCCTACCACCTGGAGCTCAAGAGCCCGCCGCCCGGTGCGCGCGAGCAACTGGTGCGCAAGACGCTGGAAAATGCGCCGGTGTCCGACGCGTTGGTGGCGCGCCTGACCGAGCGCAAGGGACTTACCCCAGCGCAGATTCGCACCGCGCTGCGCTTCGCCCAGCTCGCTGCCAGCCCGGTGCGTCCCGCCACGCGGCGCCGCAGCAAGGCGGCCGATGGCCCGGCCCCCGTGCTGGACGCCTTGATCGAACGCCAGCTCAAGAACGCCGACCTTGCCCTGGGTCGCAAGCCCGATCTGGTGCAGCGGCCCAGCGCCACGCAGTACAGCCTGGACATGCTCAACGTCGAGTCGCGCTACGAGCTGCCGCGCATCATTGCCGCGCTCAAGGCGCGCGGCCACGGCTGCCTGTGCTTTCATGGCGCACCCGGCACGGGCAAGACGGCACTCGCCGAACACCTTGCTCAGCAGCTCGAGCGCCCGCTCATGATCCGCCGCGCCAGTGACCTGGTGAGCAAGTTCGTGGGAGAGACGGAGCAGCACATGGCCGCCATGTTCCGCGAGGCCGAGGCCGAGAAGGCCGTGCTGCTGCTCGACGAGGCCGACAGCTTTCTGCAGGACCGGCGCGGCGCACAGCGCACCTACGAAGTGACGGAAGTCAACGAGATGCTGCAGGGCATGGAGCGCTTCGCCGGCATCTTCGTCTGCACCACGAACCTGATGGACAGCATCGACCAGGCGGCGCTCAGGCGCTTCACCTTCAAGATCCGTTTCAAGCCTCTCACGGCGACACAGCGCGAAACGATGTTCGTGGTCGAAGCTCTGGGTGGCGATGCATCGAGGCTGGAGTCTTCACTGGCCGCGCGACTCGCAAAGCTCGATCAGCTCTGCCCCGGCGATTTCGCCGCCGTGAAGCGCCAGGTGGAAATCCTCGCGGAGGCTCTGGAGCCCGAGGAATTCATGGCCCAGCTCGAAGCCGAGCACCGCATCAAGCCCGAAGTGCGCGAAGCCCGGAACATGGGCTTCACCTGACGGGCAAATCCGCTCAGTGAAGCAGAGCCATTGGGCCGCTGGGGAGTTCTTCTGGCGAATAGTCGGGGTGGTTGGACACGAAGAAGCGCAGCTTCTGGTCCAGCCGCGCCACGCGGGTGTTGGCTTCGCTCTCGCAGTGGTGCTTTGAAATCAGGTTGAACAGCTTGCCGCGCAGGAACCAAAGGTCCTTCGGTGTTTCGCAGGACATGAGAGCGGCGTGGATGCGCGTGCGAAGCGGGTCCTTGATGTCGGCCATTGCCTCGTGGAATTCGTCCACCAGGAAGTCGAGCTCAAGCACCTGGGTGTCCTGGTCGTGAACTGGCTGGGTTTTGCCAAACCATGGCAACCTGAAAAACATGAAGCGCTCCGTTGTCTGACGTCCGGGAGATGAAGGAAATCCCGGCTACCTTCCATTCATCGACAGACGAACGGCGCGCTTGAGCGTGAAACAGTTCCTAAAGAGGGGTCGCCCGATGGGCGGCGTGCCCTGTCAGCCGTTGGTGAACAGTGGCGCAGGCGAGGGGGTTGTCACATCAACCAAAAGCACTCACCACCCGCAGCACCTCGGTGCCATAGGCTTCGCGCTTTTTCTGGCCGATGCCGGAAACGCCGTCCAGATCGGACAGGTTGCGAGGCAAGCGCGTGGCGATGGCACGCAAGGTGGCGTCGTGAAAGATCACGAAGGCGGGCAGGTTGTGCTCGCGCGCCACGCCGGCGCGCCAGGCCTTGAGGGCCTCCAGGCAATCGCGCTCGGCCAGGCTGAGCGGCTGGCCATCGTCGTTCTTCACGGTGGCACGCGATGCGCGCTGGCGGCTGCCGCGCGCCACGCCGGGCGCCTTGTCGGCCAGGGTGCGCAGCCACACCTGGCATTGGCCTTTGAGGATTTCACGCGCCCCATCGGCCAGGTGCAGCGTGTTGTAGGGCGCGTCGTGCACCTGCACGGCTTCACGCGCAATCAGCTGGCGCAGCAGGGCGCGCCACTGCGTTTCCGACCAGTCGGCGCCGATGCCGAAGGTGGAGAGCTTGTCGTGCCCGTGCTGCGTCATCTTCTCGGTCGACTTGCCGCGCAGGATGTCCATGATGTGGCCGGCACCGAAAGCCGTGCCGCTGGCTTGTTGCACACGGTAAATGCAGGAGAGCAGCTTGCGCGCCGATTCGGTGGCGTCGTGCAGCTCCGGCGGATGCAGGCAGTTGTCGCAATTGCCGCAGGGCTGGCTGTCTTCGCCGAAATACTTCAGCAATCTGACCCGACGGCAATCCGAGGCTTCAGCCAGCCCCAGCAACGCGTCGAGCTTGCCGCGCAGCACCTGCTTGAACTCGTCCGCCGCCGGGCTCTCGTCGATCATGCGGCGCTGGTTCACGACGTCCTGCAGGCCGTAGGCCATCCAGGCATTCGCGGGCTCGCCATCGCGGCCCGCGCGGCCGGTTTCCTGGTAGTAGCCTTCGATGTTCTTGGGCATGTCGAGGTGGGCGACAAAGCGCACATCGGGCTTGTCGATGCCCATGCCAAAGGCGATGGTGGCCACCATGATCACGCCTTCCTCGCGCAGAAAACGGTCCTGGTGCCGCTGGCGCACCGCGCCGTCCAGGCCGGCGTGGTACGGCAACGCGTTCAGCCCCGCCTCGCACAGCATCGCGGCCACCTCTTCCACGCGGCGGCGCGACTGGCAGTAGATGATGCCGGCGTCGTGCCCGTCGGGGCCCGTGTGTTCGTCGCGGATGAAGCGCAGCAACTGCGTGGTGGCGTCCTTCTTCTCCACCAGCTGGTAGCGGATGTTGGGCCGGTCGAAACTGCTGATGAAGGTGCGCGCCTGCTGCAGCTGCAGGCGCTCGACGATGTCGGCCCGTGTGAGGTCGTCGGCCGTGGCGGTGAGGGCCACGCGCGGCACGCCGGCGTAGCGCTCGTGCAGCACCACCAGCGCGCGGTATTCGGGGCGGAAGTCGTGGCCCCACTGGCTGACGCAGTGCGCCTCGTCAATCGCGAACAGGCTGAGCTTGCCGCGCTCCTGAAGCGAATCCAGCAACGCCAGAAAGCGCGGTGTGGTCAGGCGCTCGGGCGCGGCGTACAGCAGCGTGAGCTCGCCGCGCAGCATCTGTTTTTCGACCTTCTGGGCGTCTTCGCTGGACAGGCTGGAGTTGAGGAAGGCGGCCGCCACGCCGGCCTCCTTCAGGGCGCCCACCTGGTCGTGCATCAGCGCGATCAGCGGCGACACCACCACCGCAAGCCCTTGCCCAGCGCGCTCGCGCACGATCGCCGGCACCTGGTAACACAGCGACTTGCCGCCGCCCGTGGGCATGAGCACCAGGGCATCGCCGCCCCCACCCACATGCGTCACGATCTCGGCTTGCGGACCGCGGAAGGCGTCGTAGCCGAACACCTCGTGCAGCACGCCGAGGCTGTTTTCCAGCAGTTCGCCCGCGGGGGCGATGTCGATGGTGTCTTCGTGCATCGGGCTACATCTGTTCCCAGGGCAGGCCGTCGAAGCGCCAGCCGTTGAGGCTGGAGCGCTTGAAGGATTCGTTCAGCTCACCCTCGAAACCGTGCACCACGTGAGCCACGTCGGTGAAGCCGGCGGCTTCCAGCGCCTTGCCCGCATCGAGCGTGCGCTTGCCGCTGCGGCAGATGAGCAGCACGGGGCGCTCCTTGTCGCCGGCTTCTGCCGCCACCGCCTCTGCAAATCGCGCCGGGTCGGGCGTGAGGTCGGGGTACTCGTACCAGGGGATGTTTTCCACGCCGGGCGGGCGCCCCACATAGAGCGATTCGATCTCCATGCGCACGTCCACGAACAGCGGTGGCTCTTCGCCACGGGCGACGCGTTGTTCGCGCTCGGCCTGCAGCCAGGCCCAAGCCTGCTGAGGCGTGAGGTGTTTCATGCCCGGTATTGTCGGGGAATTCACAGGGCCGCCCGTCTGGCGCCACCCGGCCCACCCACGGTGCTTCTTACAATCCGGGCATGAAAGTCCCAGCCTACACCCGCGCCCAGGCGCTGCCCGAGTTCCTCCAGCAACGCATCGCCGTCCTCGATGGCGCCATGGGCACCATGATCCAGCGCTTCAAGCTCGACGAAGCGCAGTACCGGGGCGAACGCTTCAAGGACTTTCACAAGGACGTGAAGGGCAACAACGAACTGCTGAGCCTGACGCGGCCCGATGTGATCCGCGACATCCACGAAGGCTACCTGGCCGCCGGTGCCGACCTGATCGAGACCAACACCTTTGGTGCCACCACCATCGCGCAGGACGACTACGAGATGGGCCACCTGGCGCGCGAGATGAATCTGCAATCGGCCCGCATCGCGCGCGCCGCCTGCGACAAATTCAGCACGCCCGACAGGCCGCGTTTCGTGGCCGGCGCCCTGGGCCCCACGCCCAAGACCGCCAGCATCAGCCCCGACGTGAACGACGCCGGCGCGCGCAACGTCACCTTCGAGCAACTGCGCGCGGCTTACCTGGAGCAGGTGCAGGCGCTGGTGGAGGGTGGTGCCGACGTGCTGCTGGTCGAGACGATCTTCGACACCCTCAATGCCAAGGCCGCGCTGTTTGCCATCGACGAGTTCTTCGAGCAGTCCGGCGAGCGCCTGCCGCTCATCATCAGCGGCACCGTGACCGATGCCTCCGGGCGCATCCTCAGCGGCCAGACGGTAAGCGCCTTCTGGGCCAGCGTGCGCCACCTGCAGCCGCTGGCCGTGGGTTTGAACTGCGCGCTCGGCGCCGCGCTCATGCGGCCCTACATTCAGGAGCTGTCCAAGGTGGCGGGCGACACCTTCATCAGCTGTTACCCCAACGCCGGCCTGCCCAACCCCATGAGCGACACCGGGTTTGACGAGACGCCCGAAGACACCAGCCGCCTGCTGCGCGAGTTCGCCGCCGAAGGCCTGGTCAACATCGTGGGCGGCTGCTGCGGCACCACGCCGGATCACATCGCGGCCATTCACAAGAGCGTGAACCCGCTCGCGCCGCGTGCCCTGCGCAAGGACTTCTTCTACAAGGAAGCGGCCTAATTCCCGATACCTTGCGGGGTCAATCGGCCTCGCACACAATCGGCGTTCCCTTCAAGGGGAGTAGTCAGCTTGCCACCCGGCGCCATGCCGGGTTTCGGTGAGCGGGGTTTTCGTCAATACGCAGCCTGACGGCCGCCGGAAACCCCCAGCCACGCATTCAAGCGTGGCGGTGGCAAGACCTTGGGGTGTTTGTTCAACACCAACCCGAGGTTTTTATGGAAAGCATTGCCCCGCTGTGGCTGTGGGTCGTCTTCGTCGTGTTCGTCGTCGCGGCCCTGTTTGTCGATTTTGTCGTGCTCAAGAAGCAGGGCTCCCACGCCGTGGGCGTGAAGGAAGCGCTCAACTGGTCGCTCATCTGGGTGGCCTTGAGCTTTGTCTTCAACGCGCTTTTCTGGTGGGCGGTGAAAGACACCACCGGTTCGAGTGCGCTGGCCAACGAGAAATCGCTGGAGTTCCTCACCGGCTACCTCATCGAGAAGAGCCTGGCGGTGGACAACATCTTTGTCTTCCTGCTCATCTTCACCTACTTCGCCGTGCCGGCGGAGTTTCAGAAACGCGTGCTCATGATCGGCATCGTGGGCGCCATCGTGCTGCGCACGGTGATGATCCTGGTGGGCGGCTGGCTGATCTCGGAGTTCCACTGGGTGCTGTATGTGTTCGGCGCGTTCCTGGTGCTCACCGGCATCAAGATGTGGTGGGCCGCCGGCAAGGAGTCCAGCCTGGACGACAACCCCGCGCTGAAACTGCTGCGCAAGGTGCTGCCCGTGAGCAAGGGCTTTGATGGCGAGAAGTTTTTCACCATCGAGAACGGCAAGCGCATCGCCACGCCGCTCTTCATGGTGATCTGCCTCGTGGGCCTGACCGACGTGATCTTCGCGGTGGACTCCATCCCCGCCATCTTCGCCATCACGCAGGACCCGTTCATCGTGCTCACGAGCAATGTGTTTGCCATCCTCGGCCTGCGCGCCATGTTCTTCCTGCTGCAGGCCGCCGCCGGGCGTTTCCACCTGCTCAACTACGGGCTGGCGCTGATCCTGGTGTTCATCGGCGGCAAGATGCTGTTGATCGACATCTACAAGATTCCGGTGGCGGTGTCCCTGGGCGTGGTGTTCACCATTCTGGCCATCACCATGCTCTGGAGCAGCAAGACGGCCCCGAACACTTGAAGCCGTTCAGTCTGGAATCAGCCGGTCGATTTCCTTCTGCATGGAAAAGACCAGCTGGCTGTAGAGGTGCAGCTTTATGTCGGTCTGCCGCAGGCGCGCGCTCAGTCGCTGGGCCACGGCGCTGAGCAGCTTGGCGGCGGCGGTGGGTTCCTCGAGGATCAGGGCCTCGAGGGATTTGCGCGTGAGCACGGCGCACTGCACGGCGGTGCTCGCGGTGCAGGTGGCCGAGCGGGCAGCGCCGTCCATGAGCGAGATCTCGCCCATCAGGCTGCCCGGCCCCAGCACATTCACGGTCAGCTTGTCGAGGCGGCTGACCACGTCGGCCTCCACGGTCACTTCCCCATCGACCACCAGCGCCATGAAGCCGTCGTCACCGGTGCCGCCGCTGGCGCCCTGGCGGATGATGGCTTCGCCTTCCGCATAGCGCCGCAGCTCCATGAAGCCCATGGCCGTGAGGGCCTCGGCCTCGCTGAGCTGCACCAGCGCATGCGATGAACGCAGCAACTGCGCCGCCCGCAAGGCGGTGGGTGAGCCTTTCACGCGCGCGCGCCTGGCACCCGAAGCATTCAGGTGCGGGTTGAACAGTCGCTGGAGCAGGGCCATGGCAAGGAAGGCTGAGAGCAGGAACGAGCCGCGATTGTCGTCGGTCGAAGGGCGATGCACCGCTTTGGCACATCCGTTGCTTGGGGGATGTTCCATGCCGCTCGAATCTTCCGCCATCGTCAGCCGCCCGGAGGCGCCCCCCACCGACGCGTGGCGCGACCCGCTGGGCCTGTTGCTGGCCTCCACCGGCGAAGGCGTGTTCGGCGTGGACCTGGACGGTCTTTGCGTCTTCATCAACCATGCCGGCGCCCGCATGATCGGCTTCGTGCCCGACGAGCTGCTGGGTTGCAACATGCACGAGCTCACCCACCATTCGCATGCCGACGGCCTGCACTACCCGGTGGAAGACTGCCCGATCTTCAACGCCTTTCGCCAGGGCCTGCCCTGCCGCATCGACAGCGAGGTGTTCTGGCGCCGCGATGGCACGTCGTTCCCGGTCGAGTACTCCAGCCACCCGATCGTGGACGGCGGCCAGGTGCGTGGCGCGGTGGTGACCTTTGTCGACATCACCGAGCGCAAGCGTGCCGCCGACGCGCTGCGGCGCGCCAAGGATGAGCTGGAAGAGCGCGTGCGCGAGCGCACACTCGCACTGGAGACGGCGCTGAAACAAGTGCGTGAACTGGCAGCGTGGTCTGAGACCGTGCGCGAGGACGAGCGCACTCGCATCGCCCGCGAGGTGCACGACGAGCTGGGCAGCCTGCTGGTGGCGCTCAAGATGGACGTGAACTGGATGGACAAGCGCCTGGCCGAACAGGAGCAGCGAACCGCCGAAGCCGCGCACGACATGCGCGACCGCATGCGCTGCAAATGCCAGAACATGAGCCGACTGATCGAGAACGCGGTGGACAACGTCGGCCGCATCATCACCGACCTGCGCCCCAGCATCCTGGACCACCAGGGCCTGTGGGCTGCGCTGGAATGGCAGGCGCAGGAATTCGTGCAGTCGGCCGAGATGGCCCTGGATTGGTGCACGGCCGTGAGCGACGAGCCCGACCCTCCCGAACCGCTGGCCATGGCGGTGTTCCGAATCTTTCAGGAAATGCTCAGCAACGTCGGCCGCCACGCCAGTGCCGACCGCCTGAGTGTGGACATCGTCGTGCAGGAGACCGTGCTGCGCCTGACGGTGCAAGACAATGGCGTGGGCGCACCAGCGCAGGCCTTTGAAGCCGCAGATGCCTACGGCGTGATGGGCATGCGCGAGCGGGCGAGGCATTTCGGCGGCGACATACAAATCGACAGCGCACCAGGAAGGGGCACGCGAATGTGTTTGACTTTGACGCTTCCCCCCGCGCCGCCTGCGGCGTCACCCCCACGGGGGGCGACACCAGAGGCCCGTCCTGAGCCTGTCGAAGGGCGGTTCCTCGGTGTCCCTGGATCGGAGCACCCATGAACACATCGTTTGATCTTCTGGCCGAAACCATCCGCGTGCTCATCGGCGACGACCACCGCATCGTGCGCGAAGGGCTCAAACAGATCCTGGCGGACGCGCCCGACGTGCAGGTGGTGGCCGAAGCGCAGACCGGTGAAGAGGTGCTGGCGCAGGTGCGCGAACTGGGCGGCAGCCTGGGGCTCGATCTGGTGCTGCTCGATATCGCCATGCCCGGACTCGATGGGCTCGATGTGCTGCAGACCATCAAGCGCGAGCACCCGCGCCTGCCCGTGCTGATGCTCAGCACCTACCCGGAGAAGCAGTACGCGGTGCGCTGCATTCGCCTGGGGGCCTGCGGCTACCTGAACAAAAGCGCCGACCCTGACGACATGCTGGCGGCGGTGCGCAAGGCCGCGGGTGGTGCGGTGTTCGTGAGCCAGGCCACGGCCGAGGCGCTGGCCGCCGCCGTGGGCAGCACCGGCGCGCAGGCCGGGCCCGAAGCGCTCTCGCACCGCGAGTACCAGGTGTACCGCTTGCTCACGCAGGGCCGCACCGTGAGCGAGATTGGTGCACAGCTGGGCCTGGCGCCCAACACGGTGAGCACCTACCGCGCGCGCATCCTGGAAAAGACCGGCGCGAAGAACGACGTGGAGCTCGCGCTGTACGCCGAGCGCCACGCCCGCGCGCCCAAAACCGCCTGAACGGCGCGGATTTGTAGGGCTGGCCCTACACGGCGTCGTCAGGCGTCCCACGAAATCCGGCAGGACGCCGCCCGACGGTCGCGCTGGCACGGGTTCTGGCCCGTTGCTTGCAAATGCCACCTCGTCTTCAACTCACGAGGTGCGCCATGTCCGAATTCTTCGATCCCTACAACGCCGACCGTCCGCTCATGATGAAGTGCAGCTGCGGGCGCGACCACACCGTGGCCGACCACCACGCCGAAGTGGCCGCCGACGGTGCGGCGATCGAGCTGCGCCAGCGCAGCGAGACCGCCGAGTTCGAGGCCTACAGCAACGAGTTCATTGAAGCGACGCTGGTCAAGGCGCTGTTCCCGCACGACGAAGTGCGTCGCCGCTTCCTGCGCGCGGTGGGCAAGGGCACGGCGATGGCCGCCATTGCCAGCGTGCTGCCGGTGACCAGCCTGCAGGCCATGGCGCAGGAGAAGCAGGGCGCGCTGGAGAAGACCAACCTCAAGATCGGCTTCATTCCCATCACCTGCGCCACGCCGCTGATCATGGCGCACCCGCTGGGCTTCTACAGCAAGCAGGGCCTGAATGTGGAAGTCACCAAGACGGCCGGCTGGGCCCTGGTGCGCGACAAGATGATCAACAAGGAGTACGACGCCTCGCACTTCCTTTCGCCCATGCCACTGGCGATCAGCCTGGGCCTGGGCAGCAATGCCGTGCCGATGAACGTGGCCACGGTGCAGAACATCAACGGCCAGGCGATCACGCTGGCGCTGAAGCACAAGGACAACCGCGATCCAAAGAACTGGAAGGGCTTCAAGTTCGGCATCCCGTTCGATTATTCGATGCACAACTTTTTGCTGCGCTACTACCTGGCCGAGAACGGCCTGAACCCGGACACCGACGTGCAGCTGCGCGTGATCCCGCCGGCCGAGATGGTGGCCAACCTGCGCGCCGGCAACATCGACGGCTTCCTCGGCCCCGATCCGTTCAACCAACGCGCCGTGTTCGATGAAGTGGGCTTCATCCACGTGCTCACCAAAGACCTCTGGAACGGCCACCCCTGCTGCGCCTTCGGCACCAGCACCGAGTTCATCCAGAAGAACCCCAACACCTTCGCGGCGCTCTACCGTGCGGTGCTCACCTCGGCCGCCATGGCGCGAGACCCGAAGAACCGCGAGCTCATTGCCAAGGTGATCGCGCCCAGCCAGTACCTGAACCAGCCCGAGGCCGTGCTCACGCAGGTGCTCACCGGCCGCTTCGCCGACGGCCTGGGCAAGATCCAGACCGTGCCGGATCGCGCCGACTTCGACCCGATGCCCTGGCAGAGCATGGCCGTTTGGATGCTCACGCAGATGCAGCGCTGGGGCTACATCAAGGGCGATGTCGACTACAAGCAGGTGGCCGAGAAGGTGTTCCTGATCACCGATGCGCGCAAGTACATGAAGGACCTGGGCCAGCCGTTCGCGCCGGGTTCGGGCTACACGAAGCACACCATCATGGGCAAGCCGTTCGATGCCGCAAAGCCCGCCGAGTATTTGAAGAGCTTCGCCATCAGCAAGGCGGCCTGACCATGAAGGCGGCCACCCTCAACCTGCGCGCCGCGCTGGTGTCGCTGCTCATCTTCTTCGTGTTCGTGGGAGCGTGGCAGCTCTCGACCACGGGGCCGAGCATCGGCGGTGCTTCGGCCGGCATGACGGCCGAGGAGATCGAGTACGCGAAGATGATGGGCAAGGACCCCGGTGCCGCCAAGAGCACCGGTTTCCCGCCACCCATCGAGGTGGCCAAGGCCAGTTGGGAGCACCTGTCCGACCCGTTCTACGACAAGGGTCCGAACGACAAGGGCATCGGCATCCAGCTCGCGCATTCTCTGGCGCGCGTGGGTCTGGGTTTCCTGCTGGCCATGGCGGTGGCGATTCCTCTGGGCTTCCTCATCGGCATGTCGCCGCTCATGCGCAAGGCGTTTGATCCCTTCGTGCAGGTCTTGAAGCCCATCAGCCCGCTGGCCTGGATGCCACTCGCGCTCTACACGCTGAAAGACTCGGACGTGAGCGGCATCTTCGTCATCTTCATCTGCTCGGTCTGGCCCATGCTGATCAACACCGCGTTCGGTGTGGCCTCGGTCAAGCGGGAATGGCTCAACGTGGCCAGCACACTGGAGGTGAACCCGATCCGCAAAGCCTTTCAGGTGATCCTGCCTGCGGCCGCGCCCACCATCCTCACCGGCATGCGCATCAGCATGGGCATTGCGTGGCTGGTGATCGTGGCCGCCGAGATGCTGGTCGGCGGCACGGGGGTGGGCTACTTCGTGTGGAACGAGTGGAACAACCTCTCGCTCACCAATGTGATCTTCGCGGTGCTGCTCATCGGTGTGGTCGGCATGCTGCTCGACCTCATGTTCGCCCAGCTCCAGAAGGCGGTGACCTATGTGGAGTGACACCAGCGCCCGCGAAAGCGCGGTAGCCCCGAAGCCTGCCGCACCGGCTCCAACGAAAGCTCACAAGATGACCGGCTTCCTCCAGGTTGAAAAACTCGCCAAGGCCTACCAGGCCGACAAACCGGTGTTTGCCGATGTGTCCTTCGCGATCGACAAGGGCGAGTTCGTCTGCATCATCGGCCACAGCGGCTGCGGCAAGACCACCATCCTCAACGTGCTGGCGGGCCTGGACACCGCCACGTCCGGCCACTGCTTCATGGACGGTCGCGAGATCAGCGGCCCCAGCCTGGAACGCGGCGTGGTGTTCCAGAGCCATGCGCTCATGCCCTGGCTCACGGTGCGGCAGAACATCGCTTTCGCGGTCAAGTCGCGCTGGCCCGACTGGGGCCGTGCCGCGGTCAACCAGCACGTCGAAAAGTTCGTGGCGCTGGTCGGCCTGAGCCCGGCCATCGACAAGAAGCCGAGTCAGCTCTCGGGCGGCATGAAGCAGCGTGTGGGCATTGCGCGTGCCTTTGCCATCCAGCCCAAGATGCTGCTGCTCGACGAGCCGTTTGGCGCGCTCGACGCGCTCACGCGCGGCACCATTCAGGACGAGCTGATGGGCATCGTGCGCGAAACGCAGCAGACCGTCTTCATGATCACGCACGACGTGGACGAAGCCATTCTGCTGGCCGACCGCATCCTTCTCATGAGCAACGGCAACGAGGGCCCGAACGGCTACGTGGCCGGTGGCATGGCCGAGGTGGTGGTGAACCCGCTGCCGCGCGAGCGCACACGCGCGCTGTTGCACCACCTCGATGGCTACTACGAGCTGCGCAATCACATTGTCGATTTCCTGGTCAGCAGGGCAAAAGCCCACTGACCGTCTTTCATCCTTCTTTCAACACACAAAGAGGCAACCCATGAGCCGACTCGACGTCACCGAAAAGATCATCACCACCAAAGTCACCAAGGGCCTGAGCTGGGCCGACGTGGCGAAGAAGGTGGGCCAGTCCAAGGAATGGACCACCGCGCTGTGCCTGGGCCAGATGACCGCCACGCCGGCGCAAGCGAAGGTGCTGGGCAAGATCTTCGGCCTGTCCACCGACGAACAGAAGTGGCTGCAGGTCGTGCCCTACAAGGGCTCACTGCCCACCTCGGTGCCCACCGATCCGCTGATCTACCGCTTCTACGAACTGGTCAGCGTCTATGGCACCACCTTCAAGGAACTCATCCACGAAGAGTTTGGCGACGGCATCATGAGCGCGATCGATTTCAAGATGGACATGCAGCGCCAAGCCGACCCGAACGGCGACCGCGTGAACATCGTGATGTCGGGCAAATTTCTCCCCTACAAGCAGTACTGATGGAGCCGCGCCCGCCGCTGCCACCCTTCACCGCCGAAACCGCCGCGCAGAAGGTGCGCATGGCCGAGGACGCGTGGAATTCGCGCGACCCCGACCGCGTGGTGAAGGTCTACACGGAGGACACGCGCTGGCGCAACCGTGCGGAGTTCCCGGTGGGTCGCGATCAGGTGCATGCGTTTCTGGTGCGCAAGTGGGCCAGGGAACTGGACTACCGGCTCATCAAGGAGCTGTGGGCGTTTGACGCAAACCGCATCGCCGTGCGCTTCGTCTACGAATGGCACGACGACTCGGGCCAATGGTTCCGTTCGCACGGCAACGAGAACTGGCAGTTCAATGAGCACGGTTACATGGCACAGCGTCACGCGAGCATCAACGACCGGCCGATCTCTGAAGGCGAACGGCTGTTCCATTGGCCATTGGGGCGGCGGCCGGACGAGCACGCGAGCTTGAGTGCGCTGGGGCTCTGATCGGCAAATTCAACTGGCGGGCGCTTCCAGCCAGTCCTGGAACGCCTTCATGGCCGCCGTCTTGCGCCGTGTCTTCATGCGCGTGAGCCAGTAGCCGCCCACGTCCACCTCGACATCGAACAAGCGCACCAGGCGCCCGCTCTGCAGGTCGCGGGAAAACATCGGCACCGGCAGCAGCGCCACGCCGGCGCCTTGTGCCGCTGCTTCGGCCAGCACCTGCGAGGTGTCGAAAACCGGTCCCGTGAGCAGAGGCAAGTGCGCGCCCGCGGCTTCGAACCACTGCCCCCACTCGTCCGAACGGTAGGAACGCAGCAGCGTCTCGCGCCCGAGATCGCCCACGGTGCGGATGCGGTGCGACAGCGAGGGTGCGCACATGGGCGCAAGCGGTGCCGCCATCAGGTGCCGCGTCTGCAGACCCGGCCACTGCCCATCACCGAAACGGATCGCGCAGTCCAGCCCCTCGGCCGCGAGGTCGATGCGGTTGTTGTGCGTGAACAGACGAAGTTCCACGAAGGGGTGGCGCGCCTGGAAATCGCGCAGCCGAGGCAGCAACCACCCCACGGCAAAGGTGCCCACCGCGCCCACCGACAGCACTTCGCGCTTGTGCGCACTCTTGAAGCTCTCCAGCGTGGCCGACACGCGCGTGAACGCCTCCACCAGCGTGGGCAGCAAGGCCATGCCTTCGTCGGTGAGCATGAGCCCGCGCGGCACGCGCCGGAACAGCGGCTTGCCCAGGCGCTGCTCGAGATTCTTCACGTGCTGGCTCACGGCTGTCTGCGTGAGGTTCAGTTCGTCGGCAGCGCGCGTGAAGCTCAGATGGCGCGCCGAGACTTCGAAGGCGCGCAGGGCGTTCAGTGGCAGGTCCATGGCATCCCCAAGTTTTTCTCTGGTGAAGCCTTGATTATTTCCGTTTGAGTTTCAGGACGAACTCGACCAGGATGCGAAGCCTGTTTCAAGGAGAAAACATGTTTGCAAGACGCACCTTCCTGCTTACCCCCGGCGCTGGTCTGCTCTGCAGCCTGGCAGGTCTTCCCCCCGGAAATGTCTGGGCAGACACCAGCAACCTGCGCGATTCGCTGCGCGAGATCGAAGCCACCGCGCGCGGACGCCTCGGCGTTCACATCATCGACACCGCCACCGGCCGCGAGCACGGCTGGCGGTCGGACGAGCGCTTCCTCATGCTCAGTTCATTCAAGCTGCTGGCCAGCGCGCTCGTGCTCGATCGTGTGGACCGCGGCGTGGAGAAGCTGGAGCGGCGCATCCGCTATCGCAAGCAGGACCTCGTGTCCTGGTCGCCAGTGACCGAGCGCCATGTGGGCGGCGCGGGCCTGAGTCTGGCGCAACTGTGCGAGGCCACCATCACCACCAGCGACAACACGGCCGCCAACCTCATCCTCGCCAGCTACGGAGGCCCAGCCGCCCTCACCACGTATGTGCGCGGGCTGGGCGATACGGTGACGCGGCACGATCGCATCGAGCCCATGCTCAACAACCGTGCCGCCAGCGGCGAGCCGCTGGACACCACCTCACCGCGTGCGATGGCGCACACGGTGCGCGCGCTGCTGCTGGGCGACGCGCTCAAGCCGTCATCGCGCGAACAGTTGATGAACTGGCTGCTGGCCAACACCACCGGCGGCAAGCGCCTGCGCGCGGGCTTGCCGGCGGGATGGCGCATCGGCGAGAAAACCGGTACCGCCAACGACGACGCCAACGACATCGGCATGGCGATGCCGCCGCAGCGCGCGCCCATCATCGTGACGGCCTACCTGGCGGAAAGCCGCACCGATGCGGCAACCCGAGAAGCCGCGCTGGCGAGTGTGGGGCGGTTGCTGGCGCAGGCCTGAGTCGGCTCAAGCCGGTAACGGAATCCACTCGCCGTCGTCCCCCGGTGGCAGTGGAATGCGGCCAGCCTTCCAGTCGGCCTTGGCCTGTTCGATGCGCTCCTTGCGCGAGGACACGAAGTTCCAGAAGATGTGGCGTTCGCCCAGGGGCTCACCACCGAAGATCATCAGCGTGCTCTTCTCGCGCGCGGTGATCACGGCGTCCGTGTCGTCGCCGAACACCAGCATCTGACCGGGCACATAGGTCTGCCCTGCGTGCTCGATCTCGCCGCGCGCCACGTACACCGCCTGTTCCTTGTGGCCACCGGGCAGCGACTTGCTCGCGCCCGCCTGCCATTCGGTGTGCAGGTAGAACAGGGGTGAGTGCGTCTTCACGGGGCTCGTCATGCCGTAGGCCTCGCCGGCGATCAGGCGCATCCACACGCCATCGCCCTCGCGCACTGGCAGGTCGCGCGCGGGGTAGTGGGTGAAGGCCGGGTCGGCCTCTTCGTCCTTCTCGGGCAGGGCCACCCAGAGCTGCATCAGCTCCAGCCCACCGCCTTCGAACGACTCGGGGTGGCTGAAGCGTTCGGAATGAGAGATGCCGCGCCCGGCGGTCATCCAGTTCACGTCGCCTGGCACGATGGATTGCTTCACGCCCAGGCTGTCGCGGTGCATCACCTGGCCGCTGAGCAGGTAGCTCACGGTGGACAGGCCGATGTGCGGGTGCGGCCGCACGTCGGCACCCTTGATGTCCTCGGGCGCCAGCGTCACCGGCCCGGCGTGGTCGACGAAGATCCACGGGCCGACCATGCGGCGTTTTGCGTATGGCAGCACACGGCGCACTTTGAGCCCGTGGCCCAGATCGGCTTCGCGGGCGGTGATCACCATTTCAAGCATCGTGTTTCCTTTTCTTGGACTCAGGCCGTGGCGCCGACGATTCGCCCCATCTTGCCGCTCTGGAAATCGGCAAAGGCCTGGTGGATCTCGGCCTCCGTGTTCATCACGAACGGACCATACCCCACCACGGGCTCGTCGATCGGCTCGCCGGTGAGCCACAGTACGGTGGCGTCTTCCAGCACCTCGAAGCGCACGTCCTCGCCCTCGCGGGAGAACACCGGCATCTGCGCCGCGCCCACCTCCTGACCGTCGGCCAGGCGCAGGCGCCCGCGCAGCACCAGCGGCGCCGTGGTGTGGCCTTCGGCAGCAGGTAGCGTCACGCTGTGGCCGGCCTTCAGGCGCAGGTCCCACACCTGCATGGGCGTGAAGGTGTGCGCTGGGCCTTGGGCGCCGTTCAGTTCGCCCGCAATGATTCGGGCCACGCCGGCACCGTCGGCCAGCTCCACCTGCGGAATCTGGTCTCGCGTGATGCCCTGGTAACCGGGCGCAGCCATCTTGTCGCGCGCCGGCAGGTTCACCCAGAGCTGCACCATCTCGAACGGGCCACCTTCTTTGGCGAAACGCTCGCCGTGGTATTCCTCGTGCACGATGCCGGCCGCTGCGGTCATCCACTGCACTTCACCGGGGCCGATGGTGCCGCCGCCACCGCTGGAATCGCGGTGCGAGACCTCGCCGTCGTAGACGATGGTCACGGTCTCGAATCCGCGGTGCGGGTGCTGGCCCACGCCGCGCTGCTTCGTGGTCGGCTCGAAGCGCGTCGGGCCGCCGTAGTCGAGCATGAGGAAGGGCGAGAAGCGCTCAGGCCGGTCGTTGTACGAAAACATGCTGCGCACCGGAAAGCCATCACCGACCCAGTGGCCGCCGGCATTGCGTTGGATGAAGGAAACGGTTTTCATGGGGTGTTCTCCTGAATGAATGAGCACTGTACCGGCCCCGTGTTCCCGTGATAAGTCGGTAGGATCACAAATCATTTTTCATTGAGCTGAATAATCGTGGACTTGAACGACACCCTGGTTTTTGTGCGCGTGGCGCAGGCGGGCAGCTTCAGCGCGGCTGCGCGGCTCATGGGCATGCCGGTGTCTACGCTGAGCGTGCGCGTCTCGCGGCTGGAGCAGCGCCTGGGCGTCACGCTGCTTCAGCGCACCACCCGCCGCCTGAACCTCACCGAAGCCGGGCAGGCCTACCTGCTACACGCTGCGCGAGGTCTGGAGGAGATCGCGCAGGCCGAGGCACAGATCGACGCCGGCCGGCACGAGGCGCAAGGCCTGCTGCGCATCACGCTGCCCATCGACATGGGCGACGAACAATTGCTGGAGATCATCAGCACCTACCGCGCGCGCCACCCGGGCGTGTCGGTGGAACTGGTGTTTTCCGATGCCCGGCTCGACCTCGTGGAACAGGGCCTGGACGTGGCACTGCGCGCCGGTGAACTGGCCGATTCCAGCCTGGTGGCGCGGCAGATCGGGCAGGCCCGCTGGGCGCCGTTTGCGCACCCTGACTATCTGAAGCGCGCGCCCGCGTTGCGCCAGCCCAAAGACCTCGCGCAACATGCCGCGCTGTGCTTCAGCCCGCTCGGCCGCGAAAGCTGGACGCTGATGCGAGGCAAGACCCGCGTGAACGTGCCGCTGCAGAGCGCGTTTGCCGCCAACGACATGCGCCTGATCCGCCAGCTTGCGCTGAACGCCCAGGGTGTGGCGCTGCTGCCCGATTACGTGTGCCGCCGCGAGGTGGACCACGGGCACCTGGTGCCGCTGCTGCCGGGCTGGCATGCGCGCACCGATCCCATCCACCTCGTCTACCCCAGCCAGCGCTATGTGCCGGCCAAGCTGCGGCACTTCATTGATGAAGCGGGGCCTGCACTGTCGGCCCTCTTCGAGCGGTAAGCTTCGTTCCCCATGCGCATCGAACACCTCCGCCAGCGCCTGCGTGCGCTCGGCGCCAACCCCCGCCACGAGCAGCGCGTGCTGCGCCTGTGGTCTCAGGCGCTGCCGCAGGACGCCGGCAGGCGAGAGATCGGGAGCTTCCTGCCCTCCACCCTGGTGGCCGCGTTGCCCGCGTTCTCCGAAGAGCTCGCCGGCCTGGCCAAGCTGGTCTCCGAGCACCCCGGCGAGGACGGCTCGGCGCGCCTGCTCGTGGCCCTGCCCGACGGCCAGACGGTGGAGAGCGTGCTGCTGCCGCGCGATGGCCTGTGCGTGTCCACGCAGGTGGGGTGTGCCGTGGGCTGTGTGTTCTGCATGACCGGCACCACCGGGCTGATCCGCCAGGTCGGCAGCGCCGAGATCGTGGCGCAGGTGGCGCTGGCGCGCACGCTGCGCCCGGTGAAGAAGGTGGTGTTCATGGGCATGGGCGAGCCTGCGCACAACCTGGACAACGTGATGGAAGCCATCGACCTGCTCGGCACCGTGGGCAACATCGGCCACAAGAACCTGGTGTTCTCCACGGTGGGCGATCCGCGAGTTTTCGAGGCCTTGCCACAAGGCAGAGTCAAGCCCGCGCTGGCGCTCTCGCTGCACACCACCAAGGCCGACCTGCGCGAGCGACTGCTGCCGCGCGCGCCGCGCATCACGCCGGAAGAACTGGTCGACGCGGGCGAGGCCTATGCGCGCGCCACCGCCTATCCCATTCAGTACCAGTGGACCCTGCTCGAAGGCATCAACGACGGCGACGACGAGATCGAGGGCATCGTGCGCCTGCTGCACGGCAAGTACGCCATCCTCAACCTGATCCCTTACAACACGGTGGAAGAGCTGCCCTTCAAACGCCCCAGCTGGGAACAGGCCGCCGACATGGCGCGCCGCCTGCACCGCAGGGGCATCCTCACCAAGCTGCGGCAGTCGGCGGGGCAGGACGTGGAGGGCGGGTGCGGGCAGCTGCGGGCGCGGGCAGAGCGGCCCGGACGCGGGCGGGTGGTGCCGATCCGGGTGGAGGCCGGTGCGCCATAGCGCACTGCCGGTTCCACAGGCCTGCCGTTCCGTGACTTGATCTGCGAACCCCCGCTTGCTCACAGAGAATCGCCGCGCTTCGCGTCCTGCGCGGCGATATCAATAACTCTGGGAGGAATGATTCATGCGGCAACTGGGTTCTCTTGTACTGATCGCGTTTCTGGGTGGATGCACCCAGATCGACACCGGCAACGTGGGCGTCGAACGGACGCTCGGCAACGTCAAACAGCAGACGCTGGGCCCGGGGGTTTACTTCTCGATGTTCAAGACCGTGGACGAATTCACTGCCAAGGAAATTCCGCTGCAGATTCAGAACCTCAGACCGAAGAGCCGTGACAACCTCACCATGACCGACGTGGACCTGGACGTCTACTTCAAGGTGAATCCCGGCAAGATGGCGGTGCTCTTCACCAAGTACCAGGGTGATGTCTCCCGGGTCATGAAGCCCCATGAAGACGGCTCGTTCAGGGAAACTGGAGATGAGGTGGTTGGTATGGGCCGCGTGCTTCGTGAGGCCCGCGAAGCCGTGTACCGTGCGGTGGCAACTTTTGACGCCACCACCATGCACCTCAAACGCGACGAGATTGCCAACGCGGTGCGCGATGTTCTTCAGCGCGAGCTCAACAAGACCGACCCGGAGTGCTTTGAGATCACGAACATCAATGTTCGGTCGCTGGTGACCGATCCCGCTCTGGAATCCGCGATCCGTGATCGTGCGAAAGTGGATCAGGAGATCGAAGCGAAGCGAAAGCAGGGCGAGCTGGCCAAGGTGGAGGCAGAGCGCCGCCAGATCGAGGCAGAGGGTGAGGCGCGGGCGAACCGCATCATTGCCGACTCATTGACCAGCACGCTCATGCGGGCCCGTGAGATCGAGGCCATGTCGAAGTTTGCCGGCTCGGGCACCCACACCGTGATCCTGCCTTCGGGTGTCCAGCCGCTGGTTCAACTCAAGTGATGCAGTCTCAATGCAGCGTAAGCGGCCTTGAAGTCGTCTTGACCCGCACCACCGCCGGGCGCGGCTCGTAGGGCGCGGGCGTCGTGCCGCAGATCTCCGCCGCAATCGCGCGCGCCTGCCGCGCAATCGGTTCGATGAATCGGCTGGGTTGACCGTCGATGGCGATGCAGTCGCCCATGGCGTGGATGCGCTCATCGCTCGTGCGCAGCGTGGCGGCATCCACCGCAATGCCGTTGTTCCACACGAGGCCTGCGCTCTGTGCCAGACGCGGTGGGGTCTGCAGGCCGGCAGCGGCGATCACCTGGTCGGCGGCGAAGCGCTGGCCGCAGGTGGTGGTGAGGCGGTACCGGCCGGCGATCTGTTCCAGGGCAGCGATCTGAACGCCGCCGACAAAATGAATCGAGAGGTCCTTCCAGGCTTCCAGCAACGGCGCGCCTGCCGCTGCGGTGGGCCAGCGCGCGAGGGGCGCGGCCTGCACGTCGAGCAGCGTGATGCGGTGGCCGCCGAGAGCGAGGTCGTTGGCGAGTTCGCTGCCGATGAGGCCGGCGCCGACGATGGCCACGTCCTTCGGTGTGTCGCCCAGCGCGGTGCGCAGCTTCTGGTAGGCGGACAGGTGGTTGATGCGCCAGCACAGCGCGGCGGGCAGGCTGGCTGGCAGCGCGGCTTGCGCGCCGTGCGCGAGCACGAGCTGGTCGTACTTGAGGGTGCCGCGCGTGGTGCGCAGCGTGCGGGTGTCGGGGCAGATGCGCACGGCCTGCGTGTTCGCCAGCAGTCGCACGTTGAGGCGGTCCGCTGCCGCTGCGCCGCTCTGCCGTGCCAGCGACTCGGGCGCAAGGCCGCGCGCCATGGCGATGGACAGCATGGGCTTGTCGTACACGTCGCCCGCGCAGTTGCTCACGATCGTGATGGGCAGGTCGGCATCGTGCGCGCGCAGGGCTTCGGCCATCTGCCATCCGGCGCGGCCCGCGCCAACAATGACCACACCCGCTTCACCTCGCGTGGCCACCGGCGCGCTGCCGGCCATGCCGGCGCGCAGAGCGTCCATCGTGGGCGCGGTGTAGGGCGTGAAATCGGCCTTGGTCACGCCGCACAGCGGACAGGACCAGTCGTCGGGAATGTCGGCGTAGCGCGTGCCTGGCGGCAGACCACCGTCCGGGTCGCCGTCGGCTTCGTTGTAGATGTAGCCGCAGGCTTTGCAGATGTACGACTGGTACGGAGCAAGTGCCTGCACCGCCGCCGCGACGGTGGTCAAGGCGGTCTTCATGACGGCATCACCTCCGCAGACAGCCGCGCCATCTCTTTGCGCAGGTGCTTGATGGCTGGCGTGACGATAGCCACGAAATGAGATTCGCGCACGCGGCGCTGCACCTCCGAGCTCATGAGGTAACCGCGCGCGCCCTGATGCAGCAGCGCCGACTGCGCAGCACGCAGGCAGAGCTCGGCGCCGTGCGCGCGTGCATCCAGCACGTCGATGAAAAAGTCCACTGAAGGGTTGAACGGTGTCTCTGCGAGCCGCATCACGCGAACGGTCAGAGCGTCCAGTTCGGCCTGCAGCGCATCGGGCCGGTCTTCCAGGAACTGGTTCACGTGGCCGAGCTGTGCTTCCACCGCCCACATGGAATCGATGGCGCCCTGCGTGACGCCCACGGCCATACCGCACTGGAGCATGACGAAGGCGGCGCGGATGCGCGCGATGTACGGCTTGGCCGGGTCGGCCATCACCTCGTCGCTGCCGATGAACACGTCCTTGAGCCGCAGCGCGTAGGTGCCGGTGCCCTCCATGGCCGAGAAGCTCGGGCATTCGCGCAGCTCCACGCCAGGCGCGTCGCAGCGCAGGAGAAACATCACTTCCCGGCCCGCAAGTTGGTCGCCGTCCATCAACGCCGCCAGCACACCACAGGCGTGGTCGGGCCCGAGGTTGCTCACCCAGGGCAGGCTGCCGTTGACGAGATAGCCACCGTCCACCGGTGTGGCCTTGAGCAGCAGGCTTTCGATCTGGGCGTAGCTCTTCATGGGGTTGGACATGCCGGTGCCGCCCAGGGTGACGCCGCTGGCGTGTGCCGACAACGCATCACCCATGAGCGCCGGATTGCCCGAGGCCTGCATGTACAGGCCACACACCGCCTGGCACCACACCATGAAGCCGGTGGCGCCGCACACGCGCGAAACTTCGGCCATGGCGCGAATCGCCAGGCCGTAGTCGGCGCGGCCCACGGGAGCGTCCAGGTGTGCGCTGAAGGCGCCGAGTGTGCCGAGCTGCTGCAGCACCTCGCGCGGGTAGAAGCCTTCGCGGTCACAGGCTTCCACCACATCGGCCAGCGGGCCCTGCGCCACGGCGCGCACGGCGGCGATCAGCTCGTCGGCCGATGTCTCGTGGGTGAGCTCGCGGGGCAGGTCGTTCGGGTTCATGCGTCCACCAGTCCGATCGTCATCGGAATCGGATTGCGCATGGAGTTCGCCACCGGTGAATAGAAGTTGGCGTGCTGCACGATTTCATCGAGCACCTCGCGCGTGGCATCGCCTTCCACCAGCACCTTCACGCGGATCGCCTGAAAGCCCATTTCTGGTGGCGTTTTCTCCAGCGCGCCACCGGCACCCCAGGCAGCGGGGTTGCCGATGTCGCCTTCCAGAAACACCTCCAGCTTGCTGAGTTTCACGCCTTTCCAGGTGGCCACCGCGGTGATGCCCACCGCCAGGCAACCGCCCAGGCCCGACAGCACGATCTCGCCCGGCGCGGGCGCCGTGTCTTCACCGAACAGGTGCAGCGGCTCGTCCACCACCACCGGCGCGTGCTGGCCCACATACGACAGCGAGCGGTACTGCCCCTCCATCACGGTGTGGACCTTGTTGGTGCCCCGGCTGGCCGGGTTGCCCTTGCCCTTGGCGGCGAAGGCGGCGAGGCCGGTGCCGTCGATGGGGCGAAGGTATGCCTTTACGGTGGTGACAGGGCTGGTGGGTTCTAGGGTGTCGGTGGCGGACATGGTGTCTCCGGGGTGTTGAATGGATGCGATGAAAAATCAGGCGGCGAGGGCGAGACTGGGCTTGCGGCTCGACTTCGCCACCGGCAGGCCGGTCTCGATCGGCAGGCTGTCATCGCGCGACCACTCGTTCCACGAGCCGAAGTACATGCGCACATCGCTGAAGCCGGCCTGCTTGAGCGCGAGGAAGGTGTTGGACGCGCGCGCGCCCTTGAAGCAGTAGAGGTACACCGTGTCGTCGGGCGCCACACCGGCGGTGGCGCACTCGGCCTTCACCTCGTCGGGCGTCTTGAACACCGGGCCTTGCGCCGAAGGCTTCATGAAGCGGTACCACTCCACCCACTTGGCGCCCGGCAGGCGGCCCTTGCGCGGCGCGAAGTCCTTGCCGTAGGGCGACGAGCTGTCGCCGATCCACTCGTCCACATCGCGCACGTCGAGCAACACGGTGTCGGTGCCCAGGGCAGCCTGCACGTCGGCCTGGGTCAGCATCACGTCGGCCATGGGCAGCTCGGGGAATGTGGCGGGCACGGGGGTAGCGGCCTCGGTGGACACCGGCAGGTCAGCGGCTTTCCACGCGCTGAAGCCGCCATTGAGCACCTTGATCTTCGGGTAGCCCAGCCAGGTCAGCAGGTAGTAGCCCCGGCACGACTGGCCGTAGCCGCTGTTCATCGCGTCTTCGTAGAACACAGCCGTTTCCTTGCCCGAGAGTCCGGCGGCGCCCAGCGCTTCGGCGAAGGTGGCCTTCAACGCCTGCAGGCCTTCGGGCGTGGAGGTGGCCAGATACGTGAAGACCTCGCGCAGGTTCACCGCGCCGGGAATGTGGCCAGCGGCAAAGGTGTCTGCGTCTCGCGTGTCGATGACCACGACGGGTTCGGACGACTGCAGGGCCTGCAACTGGGCGGGGGCGATCAGGATGGCGTCGATGCTCATGGCAACCTCGTGAAGAAGGGGTGGTGGGCGGGATGGCCTGTGACCTTCTTTGCAACTGGCGTGCCAAGGTGGTGAGCACGTGGGTTAATGAGCGAGGAGCGTTGAATTTGCTGGAGTTATTGGGGGTGGGGCGGGCATGCGTCGGTGGCGGTAGCAACCTGGATGGTCCGCAGCACCAACACTGTGTCGACATAGTGTCGACACAGTGTTGGTGCTATGGGTGGCGTATGGTTGGGGGCCGTTTGAAGCTGTTCGGTGACCTTGACGTTGTCAACGCACGCCCTGCGCGATCGCAGCCTGCACCAGCTGCACATATCTTTCGACCAGCGAGCTTGCCTGCCGCTGGAGCAGCAGGCGTTCTTCGGTGTTGTCTGGTTGGTGGAACCGCCCGAACGCAAGCGCGCCCTTCATGAGGTGGCCATCCGTGTCACCGTGGGTGCAAAAGCTTCGCTGCATGCAATCGAGTGCCGCTTCTAGCGAAGTCCGATGCGGTCCTCGGTGAAACTGTTCTGCGAAGGCGCGGGCGCCCTCTTCCAGTTCACAGCCGTATTGCAGGACATGGACAAGATCGCCCGCATCTTTGTTGGCGCTGCGTTGATCGAATGCGATGGCCTTCAAAACGACAAACGCGAGTTGGTTGGCGTAGTGCACGCGCTCCACCGCAATGCCCTTTCCATCCAGAAGCTCGGCCTTGACCTCCTTCGTCTCATAGAGCGTTTGAGCAATGGACATATGGGGCATCGACATCACCGATATCGATTCCGCCCCAAGGGTCTTGAGTTTCGCCAGCTCTTCCTCGGACGCGTCGCACAGAAACTCCACGCGCACGGGCACGCCTCCCAAAGTCTTCGCTTCCCACTGCCAAGAGGAGACGCCGCCCTTCTCAAGCCGCATTTTCGAGAACCCGCGTTGCTTGAGCCGGTCGGCGATGGGAGCGTAGTCCTGGCCAGCGGCGATCACGGCAAGGTCGATCACCAGATCGAGGTCGGACGTGCCGGCGTGTGCCGGGATGTCTGGAGCACGCTCTGGCGTGAGGTACCTGGGTACCAGTCCGCCCATCAGGCGAACCGTGTCCTTCAGGCTGCCCATGCATCCGAGCACAGTGACCAGTGCCTGTTCACAGGCATCGGTGACTTCCGGCAGGTACTCGGACGCGGTTTCTGGCTTGAAGTCAGACATTGGGCGCACCCTTGACGAGAAGTTGGCCTTTTAATGCGTTGGCCAGTTCCCGACTGCGCCCTCCTGCGTTTGCCAATTCAAGGTACTGGACCACGGGGCTGGCGAAGCTACCCGGTCGATCTGCCAGTTCGAGGCGATGCTGCAGTGCGAATTCGTCGCACTCGTGGAGAGTGACGTTGAAGCCTTTGTCGGCGCGCTTGAGTCCCAGATGCTCTGCAACGGACGCAGTTGCCCCCACCCGCACGATCAGGTCGTAGCCACTGACTGCGGTAAGAAGTCGTGTGAAGCTGTTCGCAGCGTACTGTCCGGTGAAGGCCCAGTCATGGGGCTGTCCTTCGCCCATGCGTTTGGCCAGCATCTCCCCAAGGGACGCCGGGTTCTGCGTAAAGGCGAACCAGCGCAGCTTGCTCACCTTCCTGCTCTCCCAGTCGTTCGCCCATGTGTCGAGCAGTTCGCCCGGATCCAAGAGCCGACGGCGCACACTGCGCCCGTTCCCTTCGCTTTGAACCATGCCGCGCTTTTCCAGCTCTCGCATGAGCACTGAGACCGTATTGGGGCTGGCACCCGACGCATCCGCAAGGTCAGTGCCAGTGCGCCAGGTGTCCCAGTGGAGCAGCAGGGCGTGCAGAACTTTCTCACGCTCGGGAGTGAACAGCGAGCCCACATCTCTCCAGTTGGGCTTGAGGGGTGGGCGGTCAATGAGCACCTGTCGCATCCCCAGGCGAATAGAGAGGCTTCCACTGGCGTCAAAGTAGCCAATGCCTGATGCTTCCAGCAACCTGCGCGCGCCTTCGCTGAGCGTTTCGGCCCACACCATCACCTGATCGGTGCCGGCCTGTTTTGCAGCTTGCGTCCGCACGCGCTCGATGTCGCGGGGGTAGGCGTGCCGCTTGACCTCGACCAGGATGTTGCTGCGCTCGCCGTCAACCGTGATGCCCAAGCGCAGATCCCCTCTCTGCCCGTCGCTCAGGTCGGGTTCAAGCTCGATCTCGATGTCTTCAATTTGGACACGCTCAAAGAGCACCGAGCGGAATTGAGAAAGCAGCTTTTCAGTGGTTTGGTGTTCCTGGTTCATGGCGGGCCCTGGACATGGTGTGCTGTACAGCGTATTAATTGGTTCTTACATATGATACGCTGCAAACCATTAATACGCTGTACAGCGTATCATTGCATCCACGCCCGCGCGTTGGTTTTCATCAAAGTTTTTACCCCCCACCCCTCATCGCAACCCCGCCTTGCGCAGCCGGTAGCTGAACTGCCGCAACGTGAGCCCCAGGCTCTGCGCCGCGCGAGACTGGTTGCCCTGGTGCTGCGCCAGCGCATCCCGCAAGGCCTGTGCACTGTGCGAACGCACGCTCTGGTAGTCGCGCACCTGGCCCACCTCGCCAGGCAGCGCAGGTGGCGGTGGCGCGCCAGCACCCGGAGTCTGCGGCATGAAACGCTCCAGCGTCTCGGCCGTCACCAGCGTGTGGTCGGCCAGCAGCACCAGCCGCTCGATCAGGTTGCCCAGCTCGCGAATGTTGCCGGGCCAGGGGTGCGCTTCCAGCCGCGCCAGCGCATCGGGCGCCAGGTTCACGTTGCGCTGGTGCGTCTGGTTCGCGCGGTTCACAAAGTGCAGCGCGAGCGCTCGGATGTCCTCACCGCGCTCGCGCAGGCTGGGCAGGCGGATCGGGATCACGTTGAGGCGGTAATACAGGTCTTGCCGGAAGCGCCCGGCCTGCACCTCGGCGGCCAGCTCGCGGTTGGTGGCGGCCACCAGCCGCACGTTCACCTTCACCTCGCGCGTGCCGCCCAGGCGCACCAGCGTGCCTTCCTGCAAGGTGCGCAGCAGTTTGGATTGCATCGCCAGTGGCAGCTCGCCAATCTCGTCCAGAAAAATGGTGCCGCCATTCGCCTGCTCGAACCAGCCCGCGCGGGCCGCGTTGGCGCCCGTGAAGGCGCCTTTTTCGTAGCCGAACAGCTCGGATTCGAACAGCGTCTCCGGAATGGCCGAGCAGTTCACCTTGATGAACGGCTGGTCGTGCCGGCCGCTGGCCAGGTGCACCGCACGCGCAAACAATTCCTTGCCTGTGCCCGATTCGCCCAGCAGCAGCACCGTGGCCTGCGATTGCGACACCCGTTCCAGTTCGCTCAGCGCCTGCAGCAGCGCGGGTGAACGGCCGATGAGGCCGTAGCGTGCGCTCGCGCTGTCCAGCGCGCGGGCCAGCGCCGCGTTGCGCACCACCAGCTGGCGCGTCTGCTCCGCCACCAGCTGCTCCAGCTGCAGCAGCTGGCCCGCCAGCGTGGCCAGAATGCGCAGCACCGCCAGGTCGTCGTTCAGGTGGCGTTGCCGGCTGCGGATGCGGTGGCAGGCCAGCACGCCGATGGTCGCGCCGTTCACGTCGATCGGCAGCGCAATGAAGGCCACGGTCTGCGGCGGCAGCCGCTCGCGCGGTACGGTGCGAAACAGAAACAGCGGCTCGGCGTCCACGTCCTGCACGATGGCCGGCAGGCCCGAAGCCAGCACCCGCCCGGTGATGCCCTCGCCCCACCGAAAGGTGCCGCGCTGCACTTCCTCGGCGGTGAGGCCGTAGGAATGGCGAATGGCCGCCGTGCGCTCGCTCAGCTTGCCGCCCAGCGGCGCCTCGCTGGCCAGCACCATGCGCCCCCGGTTCAGCCCCAGCAGCTCACTCATCAGGTGCATCATTTCCCGCAGCACGAAGGCCGGCGCCAGGCTGCGCCCCACCAGCTTCATCACCTCGCGCATCAGCAGCAGCTCCTGCGCATGCCAGTCGGTGCCGGGCGGGGTGTCGGGGTCGGTGCGGTGGGGAGGCATGGGCGCGAGGCAAGCAAGCATCGCGCCCGCACTCGCACCGCCGCCTCCGCGCGCCGTTCAGAGGGGTAACGCCTGGCTGGGTAGACGCCAACCTTTTGGGTCGGTAGGCTCCGGCTGGTTTAAAGCTGAGCAGGACGGCGCTTTCCATTCCCTCTTGAGAAACCCCATGAAAAGAAATGTTGGAGATGGCTCTAGCGCGGGCCGACTTGTCACGGCGGCGTTCGGGCTGTTGTTCGTGGCGCTGGCCGTGGCCGTTGTGGTTGTTTCTGACCGCTCGATCGGCCCCTTGATGGCTGCCGCGGTCCTGGGCATCCTGGGTGTCGACGCCATGGTCAGCGCATGCCGTGGAAAGCGGTCTTTGCTTTCCCGCATCGGGCCACTGCCGTAAGCGCCGCAGCTTGGGTACGCTTCTTGCAAAAAGGTGGACCACGCCCTCTGGAGAAAACGATGGAATATGTGTACATGCCGCTGCAGCTGGCCCCGGCCGGCTTGAACCAGCCCATCCTGCCGAACTGGTCGTTCCATCTGTTCAACGTGAACCTGGGTGCGTCGTCCAACGCCGATCTTGAACAGGCGGCGCTGCAGAAGGTCGGCAGCTACGGCAAACAGATCGGACATCTTTCCGAGGCCCTTGAAGTGGTCATCCGCCAACTGCGGCTGCTTGACAGCAAGAACCTCTCGCGCGAAGAGCGGGACACCATCGCCGTCTTCCTCGGCGACGTGGCGGCGGTGCGCAAGTTGAAGGTTGAGGCCACCTAGACATGGCGACAGCGCCAGCGCAGCCAGGCGTGGCGCCACTTCGCTCGCTCAATCCTGCGGCAACAGCCGTCCCGCAATCGCTGCCGCCGCCGACCGCGTCTCCACCCCCAGCTTCTCGAACACATGCTCCAGGTGCTTGTTCACCGTGCGGTGGCTCATGCCCAAGATGTCGGCGATGTCGCGGTTGGTCTTGCCTTTGGCGAGCCACGAGAGCACCTCGGTTTCGCGCGGGGTCAGGGCGACGTCGCGCAGGCGCTGGGCGGCGGCGTTTTCCAGCGGGCTCCAGCTCAACAGCAGCATCGATTCGCCCAAACTCCCCTGGCCGAGGTGGCGGGCGAGCAGGCGGCCCTGGTCGCGGTCGCGGGTGGCGGTGCCATCGCGGCGGGCGGTGGCCAGCCATTGCGCAGCTTGCTCCAGTGCCGCAGTGCCGGTGCCGAAGGCGCGCTCGAGCCACACCATGGCCTGGGGCGATCGCCAGGCCATGCGGCCCAATGAATCCAACACCACGCTGCCGAGGCCTGCCACGTCCACCGCTTCCTGCGCGAGCCGCGCCACGCGGGCGTTGCGCACGTGGGTGGCCAGGCGGGCCATCACCTCGGGAATGCGCAGCGGCTTGACCACATAGTCCACGCCGCCGCTGGCGAAGCCGCGCAAGATCGGTTCGCTGTCGGACAGGCCGGTCATGAACACCACCGGCACGTGCGACCAAGCCGGTGTGGCCTTGATGCGCTGGCACAGGTCGAAGCCGTCCATGCCGGGCATCACGGCGTCGAGCAGCACGCCATCGGGAATCGCCACCTCGAAGCGTTCCAGCGCTTCGTCGGCGTCGCGTGCCGCCAGCACCACATAACCTTCGGCCACGAGCGCGTCGCCCAGCATGCGCAGGGTGTCGAGGGAATCGTCCACCACCAGAATCACCGGCTGGGTGGTCGGGGTGTCGGGCGGCGCAGTTTCAGACCAGGGTGTCATCGTCTGAGAGTTCCTCGGTGTCCCTGAGGTATTCGATCAGGGTTTGAAAGTCGAAACGGTCTGCGCAGGATTGCAGCAGGGCCAGTGTGGCGGCGTGGGCGGGCTCGGCACCCTGTGCTTGCCAGAGCCGCTGGCGCAGCGCGGCGGCCTGGCCTTGCCGCGCCAGCCGTTGAAGTTCTTCGCGCAGCGCCTCGGGCAGCGGCAGGCCGCTCACGCGCTGCCGGGTGCTGCTCTCGGCCGACAGGGCGGGGGCTTGCTCGGTGACCCAATCCAGCGCCAGCGCGTCGCGCAAGGCGTCCAGCAATTCGGACTCGGTCATGGGTTTGGCGACGAAGCCCTGGTAGTCGAGCGCCTTGAACTCTTCGGGCCGGTTGTCGATGAGGTTGGCCGAAACGAACACGATCGGCAGGCGAGAAGAAGGCAGCAGCTTGCGCACCGCTTCGGCGGTCTGCCAGCCGTCGAGCCCGTCCATGGTCAGGTCCAGCAGCAGCAGATCGGGTGGGTGCTGTTCGATGATCTCCAGGCATTCCTGGCCGCTCGCCGCCTCGCGCACCACGAAGCCCAGCGGCATCAGGATGCTGGCGAGCAACTGGCGGTGCAGCGGCTGGTCGTCCACCACCAGCACGGTGCGGCGTTCGCCCAGGTAGCCCGTGACCGCGCGCAAGGTCGACGGAATCGGCAGCGGGTGCTTGGGGTCCGACGGAATCGGCGGCAGGTAGAGGCGCAGCGAGAACGTGCTGCCATGTCCCTGCCGGCTCTTGAGCAGCAGTTCGCCGCCCATCATGTCGGTGAGCAGGTGCGTGATGGTCAGGCCCAGGCCGGTGCCGGAATCGCGCGCGCGCCGGCCAGCGCTGCCGCGCTCGAACGGTAAAAAGATGCGCTTCTGGTCCTGCGCGGCAATCCCGATGCCGGTGTCCACCACGTCGATGCGCGCCACCTGCTGGCGGAAGTCGAGCTTCAGCGTCACTTCGCCCTCGTCGGTGAAGCGCACCGCGTTGCTCAGCAGGTTGATAAGGATCTGCCGCAGGCGCTTGGCATCGGCGCGCACCCAGGCGGGCAACTCGCCTGCGCGGTGCACCGTGAACTTCAACCCCTTGGCTTCGGCCTGCGGGCGGATCATGCGCTCCACGTCTTCCAGCAGCTGACCCAGCGGCAGGGGCACCGGATCCAGCCGCAGGCGGCCGGCTTCGATGCGCGCCAGATCGAGCGAGCCGTCAATGAGGGTGTGCATGTGCTGGCCGCTGCGCTGCATGGTGGCAATCGTCTCGCGCACCCACACCGAGATGTCGCTGTTCTTCAGCAGAATCTGTGCGTAGCCCAGGATGCTGGTGAGTGGCGTGCGCAGCTCGTGCGTCATGCCCGCCACGTAGCGCGTCTTGGCCTGGCTAGCGGCCTCGGCGCGGTCGCGGGCCGACTGCAGTTCGGCATCGGTGCGCTTGTGCGCGTCGATCTCCAGCATCAGCAGCTGCGTCTGGCGTTCCGATTCGTCCTGCGCCATGCGCCGGCTGTCGGTGGTGAGCACCACCCACCAAGAGCACACCGCCGCGAACGGCACCAGGAAAGCATAGATCTTGAGGAGGGGCAGTTGCAGTGTTTCGGCCGGCGCGTGCAGGCTCTCCTGCACATACACCATGCCGATCAGCACCGCCATGATCGCGCTGATGGACAGCCACACCGTGAGGAACTGGCCAGCCCGGAAATTGATGCGCACCGCCAGGCCCCGGGGCAGCATGGCCGTGATCAACGCGCGCACCTGGTCGATGGCGCGCGAGTTGGTCTTGCAGCGGTCGTGGCAGCGCGATTCGAGCGAGCAGCACAGCGAGCAGATGGGCGCGCGGTAGGCCGGGCAACTGGCCATGTCTTCCGATTCAAACTGGTTCTGGCACACCGCGCAGCGCACCACCTCACCCGGCTTCCACTCGGCCGATGGCGTGCGGGCCAGGTAGTAGCGGCCTTTGGTGGCCCAGGCCAGCAGGGGCGCGAGCAGCAGCGCCAGGCCCAGTGCAATGAAGGGTGAAAACGCGGCGGCTTCTTCGCCCATCACCCCCGTGTAGGCCACGCTGGCCACCAGTGCCGCAATGATCATGGAGCCCATGCCCACGGGGTTGAAGTCGTAGAGGTGCGCACGCCGGAACTCGATGCCCTTGGGGCTCAGGCCCAGTGGCTTGTTGATGATCAGGTCGGCCACCAGCGCACCCACCCAGGCAATGGCCACGTTGCTGTAGACGCCCAGCACCTTCTCGATGCCGGCGAACACGCCGAGCAGCATCAGCAGCGTGGCAATCGCCACGTTGAACACCAGCCACACCACGCGCCCGGGGTGGCTGTGCGTCACCCGCGCAAAGAAGTTGGACCACGCGAGCGAGCCCGCATACGCATTGGTCACGTTGATCTTGATCTGCGCCAGGATCACGAACACCACCGTCATGAGCACCGCCAGGCCCGGGTGGCCCACGGCCTCGGTGAACCCGGCCAGGAACATCTGCGTGGGCTCGGCGGTGCGCTCGGGCGCCACCTCGAACTGCATGGCGGCAAACGCGAGAAAGGCACCGCCCGTCATCTTGAGCATGCCCATCACGATCCAGCCGGGCCCGGGAATCAGCACGGCCAGCCACCAGCGCACGCGGTTCTGGCGCGTGCGCTCGGGCATGAAGCGCAAAAAGTCCACCTGCTCGCCAATCTGCACCACCAGCGAGAAGATCACCGCCGCTGCCGCGCCGAACATCAGCGGCTGGAACTGATTGCTGCCCGAGCGCAGGCCCGTGAGGCTGGAAAAATCGCGGTACATCTGCGGCTGTGAGAGCGCGATCCACACAAACGGCAGCAGCAGCAGAAACAGGTACAGCGGCTGCGTCCAGGCCTGCAGGCGCGAAATGAGCGTGATGCCGCGCATGGCCAGCGGAATCACCACCACCGCCGAGATCAAGTAGCACTGCGGCAGCGGCCAGTCGGTCGCCATCTGCAGCGCCAGCGCCATGATCACCGCCTCCAGCGCGAAGAAGATGAAGGTGAACATCGCGTAGATCAGCGACGTGATGGTGGAGCCCAGGTAGCCAAAGCCCGCACCACGCGTGAGCAGGTCCATGTCCAGCCCATAGCGCGCCGCGTAGTAGGCAATGGGCAGGCCGGTGAAAAAGATGATCGCGCCCACCACCAGGATCGCCCACATGGCATTGGCGAAGCCGTAGTTCACGGCGATGGCGCCGCCGATGGCTTCCAGCGCCAGGAACGAGAGCGAGCCGAACGCGGTGTTGGCCACCCGCCACTCGCTCCATTTCCGGAAACTGCGCGGCGTGTAGCGCAGGGCGTAGTCCTCCATGGTCTCGTCGGCCACCCACGAGTTGTACTCCCGGCGGAACCGGAAGATTTTCTGGGTGGCCACGGGCGTGGCGGACTCGGGCAAGGGCATGCCCTGCACGCTAGCAAGAAGCGTCCCCGCCGCACAGATGCGCGCTCTACGTTATTTGACGTATGGGACGCGGGGGGTGTTTTCCCTAGTCTTCAACCCAGTCGGCACGTCGCCGTTCTCACCCTCCCAACCGTTCCAGGAGCCCCCCATGAAGCACCTCACCGATCCGAATGCCGTCTCCCTTGAAACCCCGGAAGCCAGCCGCCGCCGCGTGCTGCAGATGATGGGTGCCGCCGGCCTGGCCGGTCTGCCCGCCTGGAGCTTCGGCCAGCCCACTGCGCAGGTCAACACCACCAAGCTGGCCGTGACCGACACCGAAGTCACCGTCGGGCAGTTGCATTCTTCTACGGGCACGATGGCGATTTCGGAAACGGGTTCCATCCAGGCCGAGCAGCTCGCCATCGACGAGATCAACGCGATGGGCGGCATCCTGGGTCGCAAGATCAAGGTGATCAAGGAAGACGGCGCCTCCGACTGGCCGACCTTCGCGGAAAAATCGAAGAAGCTGCTGATCAACGACCGCTGCGCCGCCGTGTTCGGCTGCTGGACCAGCGCTTCGCGCAAGGCCGTGCTGCCGGTGTTCGAGAAGGAAAACGGCCTGCTGTACTACCCCACGTTCTACGAAGGCCTGGAGCAATCCAAGAACGTGATCTACACCGGCCAGGAAGCCACACAGCAGATTCTGTACAGCCTGGACTGGGCACAGAAAGAGAAGAAAGCCAAGACCTTCTTCCTGATCGGTTCCGACTACATCTGGCCGCGCACCTCGATGAAGATCGCGCGCAAGCACATCGAGAACTTCCAGAAGGGCAAGGTGGTGGGCGAGGAGTACTACCCGCTGGGCAGCACCAACTTCGGCTCGCTGATGAACAAGATCAAGCTGCAGAAGCCCGACTGCATCTTCGCCGCCGTGGTCGGTGGCTCCAACGTGGCCTTCTACAAGGCGCTCAAGGCAGCCGGCATCACCGGCGACAAGCAACTGCTGGTGACGCTCTCGGTGACCGAGGATGAAATGACCGGCGTGGGCGGTGAAAACTTCCAGGGCTTCTACTCGTCCATGAAGTACTTCCAGTCGCTCGACAACGAGAACAACAAGAAGTTCGTGGCCGCATTCAAGGCCAAGTACGGCAAAGACGCCGTGATCGGCGACGTGACGCAGGCCGGCTACCTCGGCCCCTGGCTGTGGAAGGCCGCGGTGGAGAAGGCCAAGAGCTTCGACGTGGACAAGGTGGTGGCCGCCTCGCGCACCGGCATCGAGCTCAAGACCGCACCCGAAGGCTACGTGAAGCTCGACCCGAACCACCACCTGTGGAGCAAGTCGCGCATCGCCATGGGCATGCCGGACGCGACGTTCAAGGTCGTAGCCGAGTCACCAGAGTTGATCAAGCCCGATCCATTCCCCAAGGGTTATCAGTAAGCCCACCCACGCCGCGGCGCGCGTGCGCCGCGGTGCGTCCCTTTGCCTTGGAGATCTGAAATGAGTTTCAACGACCTGCTCAACATCGGCCTGATGCAGGGCTTCGCGGGCCTGAGCCTCTTTGCGGTGCTGCTGCTCATGGGGCTGGGCCTGGCCATCATCTTCGGGCAGATGGGCGTGATCAACATGGCGCATGGCGAGTTCATGACCATCGGTGCCTACACCATCTTTCTCGGCTCCACGCTCGCCAACTCCATCAGTCCCGGCGCCGTGGCCGCCTACTTTCCGTTTGCCATCGTCGCGGCCTTCGTGTTCGCCTTCGCCGCTGGCTGGTTCATCGAGTGGGCGCTGATCCGCCACCTGTACAAGCGCCCGCTCGACACGCTGCTCGCCACCTGGGGCATCAGCCTGGCGATGCAGCAATGCTTTCGCACTTTCATCGGGCCGAAGGAAGTGAGCCCCACGCTGCCCGACTGGCTGCTGGGCTCGTGGGCACCCGCCGAGGGCCTGGACATCCCCATCAACGGCATGTTCGTGCTCGCCCTCACCGCGGTCGTCACGTGTGGCGTGCTGATTGCCCTGCACAAGAGTCGCTGGGGTCTGCGGGTGCGCGCCACGGTGAGCAACCGGGTGATGGCCAACGCCACCGGCATCGACACGAAAAAGACCGATCGCCTCACCTTCGCCATTGGCTGTGGCATTGCCGGCGTGGCGGGTGCGGCCTTCACCACCATTGGCTCCACCGGCCCCACCTCGGGCTCGCTCTACATCGTCGACGCTTTCCTGGTCGTCACCTTCGGCGGCGCGGCCAGTCTGCTGGGCACCGTGGTGTCCGCCTTCGGCATCGCGCAGACGCAATCGATCACCGAATTTTTCATGGCCGGCTCCATGGCCAAGATGCTCACGCTCTCGCTCATCGTGGTGATCCTGATGCTGCGTCCGCAAGGCTTGTTCGCATCCAAAGTGCGTCGCTGAATTTTTGACTCCCGGAGTACGTTCATGAACGCCCTGAAAGCCTGGATCCTTCGCTACCAGCTCGCCAGCCTGGTGCTGCTGACGGTGCTGCTCGCGGTGGTATTGCCACTCAGCCTCGACATCTTCCGACTCAACCTGGTGGGCAAATACCTCACCTACGCGTTTGTCGCCATCGGCCTGGTGATGCTCTGGGGCTACGGCGGTGTGCTGAGCCTCGGGCAGGGCGTGTTCTTCGGCCTCGGCGGCTACGCCATGGCCATGTTCCTCAAACTCGAAGCCTCAGACCCCGAGAGCACCAAGATCCAGTCCACCCCCGGCATTCCAGACTTCATGGACTGGAACCAGATCACCGAGCTGCCCGCGTTCTGGGTGCCGTTCAAGAGCTTTCCGTTCGCACTGGCCGCCGTCATCGTGGTGCCCACGCTGCTGGCCTGGCTCATCAGCTTCGCCATGTTCAAGCGCCGCGTCGGTGGCGTGTATTTCGCCATCATCACGCAGGCGGTGGCGCTCATCCTCACCGTGGCCATCATCGGCCAGCAGGGTTACACCGGCGGCGTGAACGGCATGACCGACCTCAAGACGCTGATGGGCTGGGACACCCGCACCGACAGCGCCAAGTACATCCTGTACTACGTCTGCGTGGGCATGCTGGTGCTGTCCATGGTGGTGTGCCGCTGGATTCAGACCAGCAAGCTCGGCACGTTGCTGCTGGCCATGCGCGACAAGGAAGACCGTGTGCGTTTCTCGGGCTACGACGTGGCCGACTTCCGCATCTTCGTGTTCTGCCTGGCCGCCGCGCTGTCCGGCATCGGCGGCGCGCTGTTCACGCTGCAGGTGGGCTTCATGTCACCCAGCTTCGTGGGCATCGTGCCTTCCATCGAGATGGTGATCTACGCCGCCGTGGGCGGGCGCATGAGCCTGGTGGGCGCGGTCTACGGCACGTTGCTGGTCAACGCCGGCAAGACCTTCTTCTCCGAGAGCTTCCCGGACCTCTGGCTGTTCCTCATGGCCGGCCTCTTTATCGGAGTGACCATGGCCTTTCCCATGGGCCTTGCAGGCGTGTGGGAAGAACGCATCGTGCCCTGGTGGAAGGGTCGCCGTGCCGCGCTGCGCGATGCCTCTGCCTCGCGCCCCCAGCCGCCTTCGCCACCGCCCCACGCGCCCATGATGAAGCAACCCCCCACGACCACCGTGAAGCTGCCCGAAGGCACCAGCGGCCAGAGCGTCTAGGCCACACGGAACACACGAAATGAGCAACACCGACTTCGCCCTTTCCGTGGAAGACCTCACCGTCTCGTTCGACGGCTTCAAGGCCATCGACGACCTCACGCTCTACATCGACAAGAACGAGCTGCGCGTGATCATCGGCCCCAACGGCGCGGGCAAGACCACGCTGCTGGACCTGATCTGCGGAAAGACCAAGGCCAGCAGCGGCAGCATCAAGTTCAAGAACCACGAAATCATCCAGGTGGCCGAGCACAAGCGCGTGCGCCTGGGCATTGGCCGCAAGTTCCAGACGCCTTCGATCTACGAGAACCTCTCGGTGTTCCAGAACCTCGAAGTGTCGTATCCGTCCGGCCGCTCGGTCTGGGGCGCACTCGCCTTCACCGCCACGGCAGAAATCCAGGCACGCGTGAAAGCCGTGGCGCAGGAGATCAGTCTGGGCGACAAGCTCGACACCGAGGCTGGCCTGCTCTCGCACGGGCAGAAGCAGTGGCTGGAGATCGGCATGCTGCTGATGCAGGAGCCCGAGCTGCTGATGCTCGATGAACCCATTGCCGGCATGAGCGCGCGGGAGCGCGACCTCACCGCCGAATTGCTGCAACGCATCTGCCAGAACCGCGCCGTGATCGTGATCGAGCACGACATGGACTTCGTCAAGAAGATCGCCCACAAGGTCACGGTCATGCACCAGGGAAAGATCCTGGCCGAGGGTCCCATGGACCAGGTGCAGGCGGACCCGAAGGTCATCGACGTGTACCTCGGCCACTGAAGGAACCACCATGCTGAAAGTCAAGGACCTCGTCGTCGCCTACGGCCAGAGCCAGGCCCTGCACGGTCTCTCTTTTGAGACGCGCGAGAACGAATGCGTGGCCATCATGGGCCGCAACGGCATGGGCAAGACCACGCTGTTCAAGAGCCTCATGGGCGTGCTGCCCACCAAGACTGGCCATGTCTCGATCGCGGGCCAGGACGTGACGAACGACGAGAGTTTCAAGCGTGTGGCCAAGGGCCTGGCCTACGTGCCGCAGGGCCGCATGATCTTCCCCACCCTCACGGTGGAAGAGAACATCCAGACCGGACTGGAGAACGCGAAGGATCGCACCATTCCGGAAGAGATCTACGCGCTGTTCCCGGTGCTGTGGGATATGCGCCGGCGCAAGGGCGGCAATCTCTCGGGTGGCCAGCAGCAGCAGCTCGCCATTGCGCGCGCGCTCGTCACCGACCCCAAGGTGCTGCTGCTCGACGAGCCCACCGAGGGCATCCAGCCGTCCATCATCAAGGACATCGCCAAGGCGCTCAACGAGATCCGCAAGATGCGCAAGATCACCATCGTGGTCTCCGAGCAGGTGCTGTCGTTCGCCATGGATGTCGCTGACCGGCTGTTCGTCATCGAAGGTGGTCGCCTGGTGCACGAGACCGAGCGCGGCGACACCGACCAGCAGCGCATCAAGTCCTACCTGTCTGTCTGATCCCCACCCTTTCCCTGTCCACCATCGAAGGAGCAACACGCCATGGCCGAAACGCTGATCAAGGTCGACCTCACGAAGTCACCGCTGGAAAACGAGAACATCCACAACCGCTGGCACCCTGACATCCCCATGGCCTGCTGGGTCAAGCCGGGGGATGAATTCATTCTGGAAACCTTCGACTGGACGGGTGGCTTCATCAAGAACAACGACAGCGCCGACGACGTGCGCGACATCGACCTGACGACGGTGCATTACCTGAGCGGCCCGGTGGGTGTGAAGGGGGCCGAACCTGGCGACCTGCTGGTGGTGGACCTGCTGGACATCGGCGCCAAGGAAGACAGCCTCTGGGGCTTCAACGGCTTCTTCAGCAAGAAAAACGGTGGCGGTTTCCTGACCGAACATTTCCCGCAGGCCCAGAAATCCATCTGGGATTTCCACGGCATGTTCACCAGCTCGCGCCACGTGCCCGGCGTGAAGTACGCGGGGCTGATCCACCCCGGCCTCATCGGCTGTCTGCCCGACCCCAGGATGCTGGAGATGTGGAACACGCGCGAGCAGGCGCTGATCGATTCCGACCCCGCCACCAGCGGCCTGGCCAACCCGCCCTTTGCCGGCACGGCGCACATGGGCAAGATGACCGGTGCCGCGCGCGACAAGGCCGCCGCCGAAGGCGCGCGCACCGTGCCGCCGCGCGAGCACGGTGGCAACTGCGACATCAAGGACCTCTCCCGCGGCGCCAAGGTGTTCTTCCCGGTCTACGTGGAAGGCGCGGGCCTTTCCGTGGGCGACCTGCACTTCAGCCAGGGTGATGGCGAGATCACCTTCTGCGGCGCTATCGAGATGGCGGGCTGGGTGCACATGAAGGTCACGCTCATCAAGGGCGGCATGGCCAAGTACGGCATCAAGAACCCGATCTTCAAGCCCAGCCCGATCACGCCCACCTACAACGACTACGTGATTTTTGAAGGCATCAGCGTGGATGAGAGCGGCAGGCAGTACTACCTCGACGTGAACGTGGCCTACCGCCAGGCCTGCCTGAACGCCATCGAGTACCTGAAGAAGTTTGGCTACTCGGGCGCGCAGGCTTACTCCATCCTCGGCACCGCGCCGGTGCAGGGCCACATCAGCGGCGTGGTCGACGTGCCCAACGCCTGCGCCACGCTGTGGCTGCCCACCCAGATCTTCGACTTCGACATCAACCCCAACGCCAGCGGCCCGATCAAGCACATCGACGGCTCGATCCAGATGCCGCTGTCGCCCGACAAGTAAATTCCACCCCCGCGCCGCTTCGCGTCACCCCCTCAAGGGGGCCACACCTACGGCCCGGCAAAGCCGGTTCGGTGGTGCGTGCTGGCGAAGACACGCGAACCAAGGAGCTTGAATATGCCGACCTACGACTACGACTGCCCGTCCTGCGGTGGCTTCGATGCGTTCCGCTCTTTGAGTGAGCGCAACGAGCCAGCGACCTGCCCGGACTGCGGCACGGCTTCGGCGCGCGTGTTTGTGACCGCGCCGCGCCTGGCGCTCATGGACAGCGGCACGCGCTCGGCCATGGGTGTGAACGAGCGTGCGCGGCACGAGCCCAAGCGCTCGGGCGACTATGCGCGCCTGAAGCACCCGGCCGGCTGTGGGTGCTGCAGCACCGGCCGCAGCAAGGCGACGGTAACGGCACCGAACGGCGCAAAGGCCTTCCCCAGCAAACGCCCCTGGATGATCAGTCACTGAGCACGTCGGGGCCGAACTCCGGTCCCCGCGCGAACCAGCGGCCCATCGGCGGCAGGCAGCTGGCGCACCGGCACGGTGACGATCACGGTGCTGTGCTGGCGTCGTTCCTTCAGGTCGCCGTGGGCTTCGATGCGCAGTCCAAGTTCACCACCGCCGTCTGCCAGGCCGCGCAGCAGGTCGGCCACGGGAATGTGGCAGTCCCACGACCCCGGGTCCCGTGGACCGCAGGCCACGTGGGGGCGCAGGCGTGCCGGCCCGTCGGGGGTGCGGCGCACGAAGGGAAACACGTTGACCTGCTCCAGCGGGTCGGTGGCGATGAAGGTGAGCGTGAGGCGGGTCGAGGCTTCACCCAGGCTGGTGGGCGTCACGCCAAAGACGACGAAAGGGGCGTCGTTCGAGAGGTACTGGGTGACCGACGGATGCCCGTCCAGCGACGCGTGTGACTCGGCTGCCACGGCCGCCAGCAGGATCGCGCTCGCCAGCATCGCGTTCGCGGTTCGCATGTGGGTTGTCTCCTCTTGTGGAGCAGATTCTGACGCCATCGCCGGCTACGTCAATTGACGTATTCGCCACCTGCGAAGCGCCTCCCACAATGACCGAACTCCCATCCATTTCCAACAGCGAGCGCGTACAGCCATGATGCACGGCGACATTTCAAGCAGCAAGGACACGGTCGGTGTGGCCGTGGTGAACTACAAGATGCCCCGGCTGCACACCAAGGCCGAGGTGCTGGACAACGCGCGCAAGATCGCGGACATGATCGTCGGCATGAAGTCGGGCCTGCCGGGCATGGATCTGGTGATCTTTCCCGAGTACAGCACGCACGGCATCATGTACGACGCCAAGGAGATGTACGACACGGCCGCCACCGTGCCCGGCGCGGAGACCGACATCTTCGCCGAGGCCTGCCGCAAGGCGAAGGTGTGGGGCGTGTTCTCGCTCACCGGCGAGCAGCACGAGGAGCACCCCTACAAGGCGCCGTACAACACGCTCATCCTCATGAACGACCAGGGCGAGATCGTGCAGAAGTACCGCAAGATCATGCCGTGGGTGCCCATCGAAGGCTGGTACCCGGGCGACTGCACCTACGTGAGCGAAGGCCCCAAGGGCCTGAAGATCAGCCTGATCATTTGCGACGACGGCAACTACCCCGAGATCTGGCGCGACTGCGCCATGAAGGGCGCCGAACTGATCGTGCGTTGCCAGGGCTACATGTATCCCGCGAAAGACCAGCAGGTGCTGATGGCCAAGGCCATGGCCTGGGCCAACAACACCTATGTGGCGGTCGCCAATGCCTCGGGCTTCGACGGCGTGTACAGCTACTTCGGCCACAGCGCGCTGATCGGCTTCGACGGCCGCACGCTCGGCGAATGTGGCGAGGAAGACTACGGCGTGCAGTACGCCGCGCTCTCCACCAGCCTGATCCGCGACTTCCGCAAAAACGCGCAGAGCGAGAACCACCTCTTCAAGCTGCTGCACCGGGGTTACACCGGCCTGATCAATTCGCGCGAAGGCGACAAGGGCGTGGCCGCTTGTCCGTATGGTTTTTACGCCAACTGGATCAACGACCCCGAGGGCACGCAAAAGGCGGTGGAAGCGATCACGCGGCCCATGGTGGGCACGGAGGAATGCCCGATCGAAGGCATTCCCAATCCGTCCACCGCAGGCCACCGCTGAACGTGTCTTCCGCCGACCCGCTGGCCGACTGGCGCCTGCACGAGCAACCCTTTTACCAGCCAGTGGGCAGCGAGATCGCCGCGTTCGAGGCCGCGCGATCGGCGCGACTGCCGCTGCTGCTCAAAGGCCCTACCGGCTGCGGCAAGACGCGTTTCGTCGAGCACATGGCCTGGCGCCTGAAGCTGCCCCTGGTGACCGTGGCCTGCCACGAAGACCTGAGCGCGGGCGACCTCGCCGGCCGCTGGCTGCTCGACGCCCAGGGCACGCGCTGGATGGACGGCCCGCTCGCGCTCGCCGCGCGCCACGGTGCCATCTGCTACCTCGATGAACTGCTGGAAGCCCGCGCCGACACCACCGTGCTGCTGCACCCGCTGGCGGACACGCGCCGCGCATTGCCACTGGAACGGCGCGGCGAGCTGCTGCAGGCGCACCGCGATTTCCAGCTCGTGGTCAGCTACAACCCCGGCTACCAGGGCCTGCACCGGGACCTGAAACCGTCCACGCGGCAGCGCTTCGTGGCGCTCGGTTTCGACTACCCCGCACCCGCAGCGGAAGCCAGCATCGTGGCTCACGAAGGCGGTGCCGGCGACGAACTGGCCATGCGCCTGGTGCAGCTCGCCACGCGCACGCGCCACCTGCGCGACGAGGGTCTGGACGAAGGCGTATCCACCCGCATGCTGGTGCACGCCGCGCTGCTGGTGCGCGCCGGCCTCACGCCGCACGACGCCGCATTGCAGGCCATCGCCGAGCCGCTGAGCGACGACCCCGACGTGGGCGCCGCGCTTCGCGCTCTGGTGCGCGCGAGCTTCTGAACCGTGGATGCGCCGGGCCAGGTTCGTCGCGTGGCGCGGGCCTTGTGGGGGCGGCCCTTGCAGACCGCCTGGCAGCTCGCTGATCTGCGCGCCGATCGCCGCGCCGTGCTGACGCTGGAGGAGGGGACCGATCCCGTGCTGCACCTGCCTGTCCTTGTGGATGGTTCTTCCGATCTCTGGCTGGCCACAGCCGCGCACGCTGCTGCCCATCTGCGCTTCGGCGGCGAGCGGCAGTCGCGCAAGGGCCTCAAGCCCGTGCAGCAGGCGCTGCTCGGGGTGCTGGAAGACGCCCGGGTGGAGTGGCTCGCGTTGCAGGAACTGCCCGGCCTGCGCGCCGTGTGGTGGGCCTTCCATGCCGACGCGGCCGCTTTGCGCGGCGCCGGTTTCGAGGACCTGCTCGCGCGCCTGTCCGCCAGCCTGCTCGACCCTTCGCACGAAGACCCGCACGCCTGGGTGGCGCGCGTGCGCCGCCTGTTCTTCAAGCCGGATGGCCACACCCTCGCACTGCGCACGCCCGAGCAAGTGCGCGAAGCGGCCTCACTGCTCGGCAACGACATCGGCCAGATGCGCCTGCCCTTCAACGCCCGCACCTACAGCGTGCAAGCGCGCTACCGCGACGACAACACCCATCTCTGGTGGCCCGACGCGTCCCTGCCACCCTCTGACACCACGCTGCAGGCCGACGCCGCGCCACCCATCGAGGATGCACCCGCTGCATCGCCCGAACCGGCGCACACCGAGCCCGACGCCGTGCACGCCGAGTGGGACCACCGCATCGGCCGCTACCGGCCTCGCTGGTGCAGCGTGTACGGCGGCGCCACGCCCGCAGGACCACCGGCCTGGGCGCCCGGCGCGCTGGCCCAGGCGCAACGCTTGATGGTGAAACGCCTGGCGGGTCTGGGCGGCCCGTGGCGGCACGGCAGCGGTCGCTCCACCGAAGGCGACGAGCTGCACCACGCGGCGCTGATGGACAACGCGCTCGATCGGCGTGCCCTGCGCACGCCGGACCCGCGCATCCACCGCCGCCCCTGGCGGCCCCCGCCACCCCTGGCCGTGCTGCTGCTGCTGGACGCCTCGGCGTCCACCGCGCGCGCCGACGGGCGTGAGGGCAAGGGCGAAGGGGAATTGCTCGCGAGCATGCAGCGCAGCGCCGCCACCGCGTCGCTCGCCTTGCAGCGCCTTGGCCACCGCAGCGGCCTGTGGGCGTTCTCCAGCCAGGGCCGCCACCGCATCGACATGCCCTGCCTGAAACACTGGGACGAACAACTGCCCGCGCTGTCTCGCCTGCGCGGTGGCGGTTCCACCCGCCTGGGCGCTGCGCTGCGCCATGCGGTGCACCTGTGTGAGCTGGACGCGCGCCAGCATCCGGGCTGGCAGCACGTGGTGGTGGTGCTGACCGACGGCGAGCTGCACGACATCGACGTGCACGACCCGGGATATCTGACCGCCGACCTGCAGCGCGCCGCGCGCGAAGCCCGGTCGCTCGGCGTGGCGGTGCGGGCGCTGGTGTTCGAGCCCGGTGATGCCCGCACGCTGGAGAACACACTGGGACGGCGAAATGTCACATGTTGCACGACCACCGCGGGCTTGCCCCGTGCGCTGACGGGCCTGCTGGCGACGGCGCAGCGATCCAAAGGCTAAAATCGCACCTCTCAAGGAGCGTTGCAGCGCCGGCGGGTTTTCACAGCCCCCACCGTGCGTCAGGCTTGAGTGGGCGCGAACAGGCCCAAACGGCGCTCACCCAGTCTGTTGTCCGCAACCTGCCTTGGTGAGTCTCATGTCCTCCGATACCGCTTCCCCGTCCCCGTCCGTTCCTCCCATGCTGCTCTCTGGCCTGGAGCCGCTGCGCATTGGCGAAGGGAGCCTGTTTGTAAACGTGGGCGAGCGCACCAACGTCACCGGGTCCAAGGCCTTTGCCCGCATGATTCTGGAAGACCGCTTCGAGGACGCCCTGGCCGTGGCGCGTCAGCAGGTGGAGAACGGGGCCCAGATCATCGACGTCAACATGGACGAGGCCATGCTCGACAGCAAGGCCGCCATGGTGCGATTCCTCAACCTGATCGCGGGCGAGCCCGACATCGCGCGCGTGCCGGTGATGGTGGATTCCTCCAAGTGGGAGGTGATCGAGGCCGGGCTGCGCTGCGTGCAGGGCAAGGGCGTGGTGAACTCGATCAGCATGAAGGAAGGCGAGGACGAGTTCCGGCGCCAGGCCGGGCTCGTCAAGCGCTATGGCGCGGCTGCCGTGGTGATGGCCTTCGACGAAAAAGGCCAGGCCGACACCTACGAGCGCAAGATCGAAATCTGCGAGCGCGCCTACCGCATCCTGGTCGACGAGGTGGGCTTCCCGCCGGAAGACATCGTCTTCGACCCCAACATCTTCGCCATTGCCACCGGCATCGAAGAGCACAACAACTACGCGGTCGACTTCATCAACGCCACGCGCTGGATCAAGCAGAACCTGCCGGGCGCCAAGGTGAGTGGCGGCGTGTCCAACGTGTCGTTCAGCTTCCGCGGCAACGACCCGGTGCGCGAAGCCATCCACACCGTGTTCCTGTACCACGCCATTCAGGCCGGCATGGACATGGGCATCGTCAACGCCGGCATGGTCGGCGTGTACGACGAGCTGGAACCCGAGCTGCGCGAGCGTGTGGAAGACGTGGTGCTGAACCGGCGGCCCGATGCGGGCGAACGGCTGGTGGACGTGGCCGAGAACGCCAAGGGCGCCGCGCGCGACGACAGCAAGAAAAACGAATGGCGCGCGCTGCCCATTCGCGAGCGCCTTTCTCACGCGCTGGTGCGTGGCATCAACGACCACATCACCGAAGACACCGAAGAGATGTGGCGCGAGATCGAAGCCGGTGGCGGCCGCCCGCTGAATGTGATCGAAGGCCCGCTGATGGACGGTATGAACGTGGTCGGCGACCTGTTTGGCCAGGGCAAGATGTTCCTGCCGCAGGTGGTGAAGAGCGCGCGCGTGATGAAGCAGGCCGTGGCGCACCTGCTGCCTTACATCGAGGCCGAGAAGCTGGCGCTGCAGGCTTCCGGCGCCGACGTGAAAGCCAAGGGCAAGATCGTGATCGCCACCGTGAAGGGCGACGTGCACGACATCGGCAAGAACATCGTCACCGTGGTGCTCCAGTGCAACAACTACGAAGTGGTGAACATGGGCGTGATGGTGCCCTGCCACGAAATTCTGGCGATGGCCAAGGCCGAGGGCGCCGACATCGTGGGCCTCTCGGGCCTGATCACGCCGAGCCTGGAAGAGATGCAGTACGTGGCCGGTGAGATGCAGAAGGATGCGCATTTCCGCGAACGCCGCATCCCGCTGATGATCGGCGGTGCCACCACCAGCCGCGTGCACACGGCGGTGAAGATCGCACCGCACTACGAAGGCCCGGTGGTCTATGTGCCCGATGCCTCGCGCAGCGTGAGCGTGGCGCAGGGCCTGCTGAGCGATCAGGCCGCCGCGTACATCGCCGAGTTGTACGCCGACTACGACAAGGTGCGCACCCAGCACGCCAACAAGAAGCAGACGCCGCTGTGGCCGCTGGAGAAGGCGCGCGCCAACAAGACGCCGATCGACTGGAAGGCCTACACGCCCGCCAAGCCCAGGTTTATTGGCAAACGCGTGTTCAAGAACTTCGACCTGAACGAGATCGCGCGGTTCATCGACTGGGCTCCGTTTTTCCAGACCTGGGACCTCGCCGGCCCGTTCCCCGAAATCCTGAAGGATGAGGTGGTGGGCGAGGAAGCGCGGCGCGTGTTCAGCGATGGCAAGCGCATGCTGCAACGCCTGATCGAAGGCCGCTGGCTCAGCGCGAGCGCGGTGGTCGGGCTGTACCCGGCGAACTCGGTGCGCGACGACGACATCGAGCTCTACACCGACGAGAGCCGCAGCGAAGTGGCACTGACGTGGCACGGGCTGCGACAGCAGGCCGAGAAGCAGGAGATCGATGGCGTGATGCGGCCCAGCCGCTGCCTCGCCGACTTTGTCGCACCCAGAGGCGTGGCCAACGACTACGTGGGGCTTTTTGCCGTGACGGCGGGTCTGGGCGTGGAGAAGAAGGAAAAGCAGTTCATCGACGACCACGACGACTACTCCGCCATCATGCTCAAGGCCATTGCCGACCGCATGGCCGAGGCGCTGGCGGAGTGCATGCACCACCGCGTGCGCACCGACCTCTGGGGCTATGCGGCCGACGAGGCGCTGAGCAACGAAGAACTCATCAAGGAAAAGTACCAGGGCATCCGCCCTGCACCGGGCTACCCGGCCTGTCCGGATCATTCGGTCAAGCGCGGCATGTTCGAGCTGCTGCAGTGCGAAGACATCGGCATGACCCTGACCGAAAGCCTTGCCATGACCCCCGCCGCCAGCGTGAGCGGCTTCTACCTCGCCCACCCCGAAAGCACCTACTTCAATGTGGGCAGAGTTGGCGAAGACCAGGTGGAAGACCTGGCCGCGCGCAGCGATGTGGCGCGAAATGAGCTGCAGCGCTGGCTGGCGCCGAACCTCTGATCGGTCGCGGCGCCACATCGACGATGTCTCCACGGCAGAGCTGCGAAAGTTGCTGCCCTGACCGAGGGCGCTAGCTGCGTGACGTCAACTGCGCGGGAACCGATTCGTCGGGCTCGAGTCAGCCTTCAGTGACAATCGCCCGTTCTTCAATCACCGTCATTTCTTCAGCCAATGAACGCACTGAACAATCTCTTCAACCAACCCCGCCTCGGCATCATCCTCCTGCGCTGGACGCTGGCCATCCTCATGATCTTCCACGGTTGGGCCAAGGTCACCGGCGGTGTGGGTGGCATCGAAGGCATGCTGGTCGCCAAGGGCTTGCCCGGCGCGCTTGCCTACGGTGCCTACTTGGGCGAACTGATTGCGCCACTGATGTTGCTGGTGGGTTTCTGGGTGGTGCCGGCGGCGCTGGTGATCGCCATCAACATGGTGTTCGCCCTGGTGCTCGCGCACTCAGGTCACTTCATGGACATCACGCAAACCGGCGGCTGGCGGCTGGAGCTGCAGGCGTTCTTCCTGATGACGGCGCTGGTGGTGGCGTTCACGAACCGCCTGGGTCCGAACAAAGGATGAGCACCACCAGCACGTCGCCGACGATTAAACGTTCATGATCGTCACGGCCCGCGCGTTCAGGTAGGCATCCATCGCCTCCGGCCCACCCTCGGAGCCGTAGCCCGAATCCTTGATCCCGCCGAACGGCATTTCGGCCGAAGGCATGGCGGGCATGTTCACCCACAGCATGCCCACTTCAACGCGGCGCGCCAGCAGGTCAGCGTTCTTGAGTGAGCGGGTGAAGGCGTAGCCGGCCAGCCCGAACGGCAGGCGGTTGGCCTCGGCAATCGCTTCCTCCAGCAGGTTGAAACTGCGCACGGCGGCCATGGGGCCGAAGGGTTCGTCGTTGAACACCCGGGCGTTCAGCGGCACGTCGGTCAGGATGGTGGGCTGCCAGAAATTGCCGGCCTCTCCGATGCGCTCACCACCGGTGGCGAGTGTGGCACCTTGTTCCACGGCATCCCTGGTGAACTCGGCCATCGCGGTCACACGGCGCGGGTTGGCCAGCGGGCCCATCTGCGTGCCGTCGGCGGTGCCATCGCCCACGGCCAGGCCCTTGGCCTGCTTCACGAGTGCGGCGGAAAACTCTTTCGCGATGCTCTCGTGCACGAGGAAACGCGTGGGCGAGATGCACACCTGCCCGGCGTTGCGAAACTTCGCGGCGCCGGCGGCTTTCACGGCCAGGGCGATGTCCGCGTCCTCACAGACGATCACCGGTGCGTGGCCGCCCAGCTCCATGGTCACACGCTTCATGTGCTGGCCGGCCATGGCGGCCAGTTGCTTGCCCACCGGGGTGGAGCCCGTGAACGTGATCTTGCGGATCACGGGGTGCGCGATCAAGTAGGTGGAGATTTCGGCGGGCGTGCCATAGACCAGACCCAGCACGCCGGGCGGCAGGCCGGCGTCGGCAAAGGCGCGCACCAGCTCGGCGGGCGCAGCCGGGGTTTCTTCGGGCGCCTTCACGATCATCGAGCAGCCGGTGGCCAGCGCGGCGGCCAGTTTGCGCACCACCTGGTTGATGGGGAAGTTCCAGGGCGTGAACGCGGCCACCGGGCCGATCGGGTCCTTCAGCACCATCTGGCGCATGGCCAGGTTGCCGCGCGAAGGCACGATGCGGCCATACACGCGCAGGCCTTCGTCGGCGAACCAGTCGATGATGTCGGCGCCCGCCAGCACCTCGCCCTTGGCTTCAGCCAGCGGCTTGCCTTGCTCAAGCGTGAGCAACCGGGCGATGTCGCCCGCGCGTTCGCGCAACAAGACCGCGGCCGCGCGCATGGTCTTCGAGCGGTTGATGGCGGGGGTATCGCGCCAGGTCTCAAAGCCCTTCTGAGCGGCATCCAGCGCCAGGTCCAGGTCGGCCTTGCGCGCATGCGCCACGCGACCGATTTCCTGGCCGGTGGCCGGGTTGAACACCGCCAGCGATTCGCCAGCAGTGGCTTCGCGCCATTGGCCGTGGATGAAGAGAAGCGTGTTCGGATAGCTCATGTCTTGTTCCTGAAAAGAAGGGCTTCGGTTGCGTAGAACCGGGAACCATACCAGTTGCGCGGCAATGGCGTGCAGGCCAGACGGCTCAGGCGGACAGCAGTGCTTTTCGCTGATCGAGAAGGAACGGCCGGTCGATCTGGTCCCCCAGCAGCGTGATGGTGTTCCCATCCACGCCAAGGGATGAGAAATGGGATCGCCAACCTTCCACCACGCGCGCCACGCGTGCGGCCTCGTCTCGCGCCTCGCGCCCCGTCAGTCCGTAGGATGCCGACATCGACAAGGCGTTGTCCACATGGCTCACAGCGCCGTCGTCGCCCACACCCATGGACTGATAGCCCAGCGCCTGGCCAGCAGGCAACACGTCGAACGCGGGGCTCAGACGGTATTGCTGGTTGTCCATCGCCAGCAGCGCGTGGTTTTTTTCGTGGTCGTCGGTGTTGTCGATCAGGATGTTGAACACCAGTCGGCGAAACAGCTCTTGCATGTCCTGCCGGTGCAGGTCACCGGTCACCACGCCGCGGCGGCGCAACCACTGGGCCAGGGCGGGGTAGCTCATCTCGCTGCCCGCAGCGCGCAGCGCCACATGGGCAGAAATGGCGTGCAGGCGCTGGTCATGCGCGCGGTCGAAGCGTTCAACGGCCACCGCAGTTCCGCGGGCCAGCGCAATGGCGCGCGTGCGTGCCACACGGATGCCGGCCATGGAGGCCAGTGTCATGCTCGCATGCTCGATCAACCCGTCCTGCGAGCCGGCTTCTTCGCCAAATTTCAATACCCAGGCCTGTCCGTCCACCTGCATCAGCGCCTTGGGCCGCGCACCGCCCATGGTGGCGCCAGGCGCGATCAAGCGGCGTTCGTGCTCCTGCATCGGCGCACCGATCTGCACCTTTCGGACCAATGCGTGGACTTGTTCCACTTCGCCCAGGGAGGGCAGGGCGGGCTGTGTGTGGGGGAGGTACCGATCGGAGTCTTTGGACACGCCGAGTGCGCCAAAGCGGTCGTCCCCAGTGAAGTACAGCAGCTCCAGCAGCGACATTCGTGGCGGTCGCTCCAACAGCCTGATCACGCGTTCACCCCAGTTGCCCGGCCGAGTGTCTTCGACCGCACCTGCCACGCAGTCCTTTGCGGGAGGATGGTGCTCTCGTTCGAGGAAAGGAAGGTCTTCGCTGAGCGCAAAACCCTGGCGCAGCCAATGAGTTGTATAGCGAAGCGAAACGCCGCGTCCAGACATCACCAGATTCAACTCCCCCACCAGCGCTGGCTGCCGTGGTCGTCCGAGGTACCAGAGATACAACCTATCGGGCGGCTGGTATGGCATGGCGTCGCCCATCAAGGTAAATCAAGCTCGGATTTCCTCTGGCTGGGGTATCTGGCTCAACCACCCTGCTGCAGAACCCGCCGGTACTGCACCGCCTCCGCCACATGCCCCACCCCCACCGTCTCCGTGCCGGCCAGATCGGCAATGGTGCGGGCCACGCGCAAAGCGCGGTGGGTGCTGCGGGCGCTCCAGCCCAGGCGCGCGGCGGCGTTGTTCAGGAACTGGATGGCCTGGGCGTCGGCACGGGCGTGTTCGGTGAGCGCCTGTCCGGCCAGGGCCTGGTTGGCGGTGCCCTGTCGGGTGTCAGCCCGCGCGCGGGCAGCGATCACACGCTCACGCACCGCCGCGCTGCTCTCGCCCTTCACTTTGTCGTCCAGCAGATCGCCGGGTGCCAGCGCGGGCACTTCCACGTGCAGGTCGATGCGGTCGAGCAAAGGCCCGCTGAGCTTGCCCTGGTAGCGCGAGATCTGATCGGGCGTGCAGCGGCAGGCCCGGGTGGGGTGGCCCAGAAAGCCGCAGGGGCACGGGTTCATGGCGCCGATGAGTTGAAAGCGGGCCGGGAACTCGCTCTGCATGGCCGCGCGCGAAATGCGGATGTGGCCGCTCTCCAGCGGCTGGCGCAAGGCCTCCAACGCGGTGCGCGGGAACTCGGGCAGCTCGTCCAGAAACAACACACCATGGTGGGCCAGCGAGATTTCTCCCGGGCGCGGAGGTGAGCCCCCACCCACCAGCGCGACCGCACTGGCGCTGTGGTGCGGCGCGCAGGTGGGCCGCTGGGCCCAGCGCTCCAGCGTGAAGCGGCCCGCCAGCGAAGCCACCGCCGCGCTCTCCAGCGCCTCGGTGGTGCTCATGGGCGGCAGCAGGCCGGCGAAGCGCTGCGCCAGCATCGATTTGCCCGAACCCGGCGGTCCCACCATCAACATGCTGTGGCCGCCGGCGGCCGCAATCTCCAGTGCGCGGCGCGCGGCGGCCTGGCCTTTCACGTCCGCCAGGTCGGCACAGGCCGGGTCCACGGACACCAGGGTCGGCACCAGGCGCGCCCAGCCGCCGTCATCGGGTGGCTCGGCGTGGTCTTTACCTTCAGGGAGGAAGCGGGCCACCACATCCAGCAAGTGGCGGGCTCGGTACACCTCGGCCTGGGGCACCAGCGCGGCTTCTTCGGCGCTGCCGGGTGGCAGCACCAGCCGGGCGGGCGCTTCGTGGGGGCCGGCGTCGCGGTGCAGGGCCAGGCTCATGGCCAGCGCGCCGCGCACCGGGCGCAGTTCACCGCCCAGCGAGAGTTCGCCGGCAAACTCCCAGCCCGCCAGCCGCGAGCTGTCAATCTGGCCACTGGCGGCAAGGATGCCGAGCGCGATGGGCAGGTCGAACCGGCCCGAGTCCTTGGGCAGGTCCGCCGGGGCGAGATTCACGGTGATGCGCTTGTTGGACGGGAATTCGAGCCCTGCGTTGGCAATGGCCGAACGCACCCGTTCGCGCGCTTCCTTCACTTCGGTGTCCGCCAGCCCCACCAGGGTGAAGCTGGGCAGGCCGTTGGCCAGATGAACTTCCACACAAACGGGCCGTGCTTCCAGACCGAGCAGCGCACGGCTGTGCACCAATGACAAACCCATCGCCGATTTCTCCCTGTTTCGGTGCGTTTTTGGGGCCAACGCGTGTGAAGGGACACGGCCGGCGCAACGCACTCATTTGGTGCGCACGGCTTTGGGGTGGCAGTCCTGGCCGGTGCGAAGGCGCGGATGATGGCACAGCCGACGTGGAGCGAGCGATACCCGATACCCGCACCGGCATGGGGAAGTAGGTGAATGCGGTCCATTGGACGGACCAAAGGTGACGGGCACTCAGCTCGCTGGCATGGTCCGTGCTTGGGGGTGTAAGCGATTGATTCAAGCCCAGGGAGTTCCCATGAAACAGTCCGCTTTCCGTGTTTGGTCTGCCTCCGGGGTAGATCAAGCCCGTTTCACCATCGGTGTCGGCCTCGCGGCCTGATCACCCTCCTGTTCTAGAAGAGGAATCACAGCATGAAAATGGTTTCAGCCATCATCAAGCCGTTCAAGCTGGACGAGGTGCGAGAAGCACTTTCCAGCATGGGCGTGCAAGGCATCACCGTCACCGAGGTCAAAGGTTTTGGGCGTCAGAAGGGCCATACCGAGCTGTACCGCGGTGCTGAATACGTGGTCGATTTTCTGCCCAAGGTGAAGATCGAAGCCGCCGTGTCCGACGAGCTCGTCGAGCGCGTGATCGAAGCCATCGAAGGTGCCGCACGCACCGGCAAGATCGGCGACGGCAAGATTTTCGTCACCTCCCTGGAACAGGTGGTGCGCATCCGGACCGGCGAGACCGGCAAGGAAGCGCTTTGATCACCGCCACTGGAAAAGAAAGATCACCGAAATGAAAAAACTCATTGCAACCCTGTTCCTGGGCATGGGCCTGGCCTTTGGTGGCCTCAACGCCATCGCTCAAACCGCGGCACCGCCCGAGGCGCCTGCGGCCTCTGCGCCTGCAGCCACCGAAGCGCCTGCTGCCATGCCGGCGCCCGCCGCCGAGGCTCCTGCTGCCGCCGCGCCCGCCGAAGCACCCGCTGAGGCTGTCAAGGAAACCATGGACAAGGGCGACGTGGCCTGGATGATGATTTCCACCGTGCTCGTCGTCCTCATGGTCGTGCCGGGTCTGGCACTGTTCTATGGCGGCCTGGTCCGCAGCAAGAACATGCTGTCGGTGCTGATGCAGGTGATGGTGGTGTTCTCGCTCATCGTTGTGCTGTGGGCCATTTACGGCTACAGCCTGGCGTTCGGCGGAGAAGGCCTGATCATCGCCAACCTCGACAAGGTGTTCCTGCTGGGCATCAAGTCCGACACCATGTCGGCCACCTTCACGCCTGGCGTGGTGATTCCCGAGCTGATCTTCGTGACCTTCCAGGCCACGTTCGCCGGCATCACCTGCGCGCTGATCGTGGGCTCGTTCGCCGAGCGCATGAAGTTCGCTGCCGTGCTGCTGTTCTGCGCCCTGTGGTTCACCTTCAGCTACATCCCGATCGCTCACATGGTGTGGGGCGCTGGCGGCTACCTGTTCGACAAGGGCGCGCTGGACTTCGCAGGCGGCACCGTGGTGCACATCAACGCCGCCATGGCAGGCCTGGTGGGCGCCTACATGCTGGGCAAGCGCCTGGGCTACGGCAAGGAATCCATGGCGCCTCACAGCCTGACGCTGACCATGGTCGGTGCCTCGCTGCTGTGGGTGGGCTGGTTCGGCTTCAACGCCGGCTCCAACCTGGAAGCCAACGGCGGCGCGGGTCTGGCCTTCATCAACACGCTTCTGGCCACCGCCGCTGCCGTGCTGGCCTGGTGCATCGGTGAAGCACTGGGCAAGGGCAAGGCGTCCATGCTGGGCGCAGCGTCCGGCGCCGTGGCTGGTCTGGTGGCCATCACCCCGGCCTGCGGCTCGGTGGGCCCCATGGGCGGCATCATCATCGGCCTGGTTGCGGGCTTCCTGTGCCTCTGGGGCGTAAATGGTCTCAAGAAGATGCTGGGCGCGGACGACTCGCTCGATGTGTTCGGCGTGCACGGCGTGGGCGGCATCGTGGGTGCGCTGCTCACCGGTGTGTTCTCTGCCGGTTCGCTCGGTGGCATCAAGGGCGACGACTACTCCATCGGCAGCCAGCTGCTGGTGCAGGCCGAAGGCGTGCTGATCACCATCGTGTGGTCGGGCATTGTGGCCTTCATCTGCTACAAGATCGTCGACATGATGATCGGCCTGCGGGTGACGGAAGAAGCCGAACGCGAAGGTCTGGACATCACGGCCCACGGCGAGACTGCCTACAACCGCTGATACCAGCGTTCTCCAAGGTTTTGAAAACCCGCGTGCCGAAAGGCGCGCGGGTTTTTTTATGGAGCGCAGGCCGTGCTCAGCCCACGAAAACCCGAGCGCGATCCTGCATGTGGCCGCTGATGAGCGCAATCTCATCAGGATCAATTGCAGCCTCCCGTGCGAAGGCGCCCCACCGGGCGATCGCCGAGCGCACGGTGTCAATCACATCCGGGAGTTCGGCCAGCAGGTCGAAACGCTCTGCCACCGCGCGCACATCGGCGCGGGTGATGCCGTCGAATTTGCCGTTGATCGACATCTGGTGCTGTTGCACCCATTCGCTGCCCGGCCTGTACGCGTGCGTGATGTCGTAGGCGGGCGCCAGTTCCCAACGGCCGTGCTGCCGCATCAGAAACGAAAAGTTCTTCGTGTGATCGTCGTTGTTGACCGCCAGCACATTGAAGACCATGCGACGCAGAACCTGCACCATCGCAGCTTGATCGACCTTCAAGGACTGCGCCGCGTTGAAGAGCTGGTTGTAGCTGTGCGTTCCCACCTGCTTGTAGTTCAGATGTGAAATCGCGCAGAGCGTCTGCATGTGATGCCGCACATTGCCGGTGCGGTCGAAGCGTTGCGTCATGAAGTGCGCTCGCCCGTTCTCGCGCAGCAGGCGGCACGGCGACATCTCGATGGCGGCGGCCAACACCATCTGGTGGTAGGCGTACTCGATCCGGCCGTAGCTCCCGGAAGGGCCAAGCTGGTTGTCCGGTCCCATGCCGTCGAACTTGAGCAGCCACGCCTCGAATCCCTCGGGAATGTCGAACTGGCCCGTGCGCACTTCCTCGGTCTGCGGGTTCCAGGCGATCGTGGCCTTGGCGCGAGCCCCGCCAGCCGATGTACCGACCTGAATGATTTGTTTGAGTGCAGCCTGCGCATGGTCCTCGCTGTCGAATTCGCCATGGACCGCCATGCGTGCCGCTTCTACGAGCTTGCCCATTTCGATGGCGGAGGGTTTGGTGGGTGTCGGCCCGCGCATAGGGCCAAAGGTCAGCACCCCCATGCCGCGCTTACCCATGTAGGCCAGTCGGTCCAGCGGGGTGACGGCTTCCCTGCGCACGCCATGATCAGCCATCCAGGCGTCGATGAGAGCATTGCCAAAATCGTCTGGCAGTGCGTCGGCCAGCATGGCGGGCAGCCGCTTGAAAGTCGCCTCGGGCAAATCGGTGAACATGAATGGCTCACTCGATTGCGCCAGCGGCATCGAGAGGGGAGCGAGTTCTACGCCACCGCGAATCCAGGCGGGGTCGTACTGGAAGGCGTAGAAGTTTTTCGTGGGCTCCAATGCCACAGCGCCTACGCGCTTGCCCCATGCGCGTACCTCCACGGCATGCACGGTTTTGTAGGGTGTGTTCCGCGTGGCCATTTGGTCAATCCTTGTTGGGCTCGGGCTTGCGACGCTTGTAGGCCCGCTGACGCGGCTGCCGCTGGTTGATCATGTCCAGCGGGTTGATGGTCACAGGAGGTTGCAGCGTGGTGAGCCAGTCTTCTCGCCGCAAGGCTTTCAACACAGAGACAAAAGAGGCGAGGGTCGATCCTGCCCCCGCTTCGAGCCGACGCACCGCGTTGATGGACATGTCCGTTTTCCGGGCCAGTTCCTCAAGCGTCAGATTGGCGCGCAGTCGCTGCGCGCGCAGCTGCTCACCCAATGCGGCGAGCAATTCTTCTGTGGTTTGGCCATTGCTCATAAAACCCTGTTTTCGGATATTTGAACGAGATATTCTCTATTTATATTCGATTTTGAATAAAAATGACATACCTGTGCCGGTAGCCAATCCCAGGCTTGCGTAAGATTCGCACCCGCATGCTTCACGACATTCAGGAGGAAACCATGTCCCTTGCCCAGCCGCGCCTCGTCGCCATCGCACTCTTCGCCAGCCTGACCATGGGTGGCCTCGCCGCCCAGACCACCGGCAGCGACGGCAAGCGAAAAGCGCCCTCGAAGGTGACCTTTCACAAGGCGCCGTCTGAAGAGAGCCCGCAGGTAAGGGCGCAGCGGCTCAAACGCGAATGCAAAGGCCGGCCCAACGCCGGCATGTGCGCCGGGTACACCCGCTGAGGCTGTCTCGCTGCAATTGCACGGCTCTGTGCAGAAAATTCAAGGCTCGCCACGGGGCCTGCGACTACCATCGCAGCCATGCCTGAAAGCCCCCACGAGTACCCCAGCCAGCTGATCGAACAGGTGCGCGCCGCCGCTGCAGCGCGCACACCGCTGCGCATTGCAGGTGGCCACACCAAGGCCTTTTACGGCGAGCCCGTGCGGGGCGAAGCTTTGAGCACCTCCGGCTGGACGGGCATCGTGAGCCACGAGCCGAGTGAGCTGGTGGTGACGGTGCGCGCGGGCACACCGCTGGCCGAGCTGGAGGCGGTGCTGGCCGAACAGGGCCAGTGCCTGCCATTCGAGCCACCGCATTTCGGGCCCGGCGGCACCGTGGGCGGCATGGTGGCGGCCGGTCTGGCCGGGCCAGCGCGAGCCAGCGTGGGCACGGTGCGCGACTACGTGCTGGGCGCGCGCTTCATCAACGGGCGCGGCGAGTTGCTCACCTTTGGCGGCCAGGTGATGAAGAACGTGGCGGGCTACGACGTGAGCCGTGTGCTGGCCGGATCTCTGGGCCAGCTCGGTGTGATCACCGAAGTGAGCCTGAAGGTGCTGCCATTTGCGCCGGCCGAGGCCACGCTGGTGTTCGAACTGGGGCAGCACGAAGCGCTGGAGCAACTGCACCGCTGGGGCGGGCAGCCTTTGCCGATCGACGCGAGTTGCTGGGTGAAGGACGACACACAACCCAGCGCGCCCGATCTGCTTTTCCTGCGCCTGCGCGGTGCCGTGGCGGCGGTGGACGCGGCGTGTAAACGCATGCTGCGCGAAGCCGGCGGAACGCGCATGGACAACGCGCAGGCCGGGCCCGACTGGGCGCTGTGTCGCGACCAGCGCCTGCCGTTCTTCATTGCGCCATCGCCGGATCTGTGCCTTTGGCGTTTGTCGGTGCCGCAGACCGCGCCGGCGATTCCATTGCCGTGGGCGCAGCTCATCGAATGGCAAGGTGCGCAGCGCTGGCTGTGGGCGCCCGCGAGTGCGGCGGCTGAAATCCGCGCCGCCACCGCAGCGGTGAACGGCCATGCCACGCTCTTCCGCACTGGCGCCGACGGCGCACCAGGTGTGCCGCGCTTCGACGCGTTGACCCCCACCATCGCCGCCATCACCGAGCGCCTGCGCGCCGAGTTCGATCCCGCCCGCATCTTTGCCCAGCCCGTTTGAGAGCGCACCCGCCATGCAAACCCAGCTCTCCCCCGAATACCAGCAGCGTGCCGATGGCCGGGCGGCCGAGGCGATTTTGCGCAAGTGCGTGCACTGCGGCTTCTGCACCGCCACCTGCCCCACCTACCAGTTGCTCGGCGATGAACTTGACGGCCCGCGCGGGCGCATCTACCTCATCAAACAGGTGCTCGAAGGCACCGAGCCCACGCGCAAGACGCAGCTGCACCTGGACCGCTGCCTCACTTGCCGCAACTGCGAAACCACCTGCCCCAGCGGCGTGGACTACGGCCACCTGGTCGACATCGGCCGCAAGATCGTCGATGAAAAAGTGGCGCGGCCGGCCGGTGAAAACGCGGTGCGCTGGTTGCTGAAAGAAGGTCTGCCCTCACCGCTGTTCGGCCCGGCGATGAAGCTGGGTCAACTGGTTCGCCCGCTGCTGCCTTCCGGCTTGAAGAACAAGGTGCCGGCTCCTCAAGCCACAGGTCGACTGCCCACGACCACGCATGCGCGCAAGGTCCTGCTGCTGGCCGGCTGCGTGCAGCCCGCGATGATGCCCAACATCCACGCCGCCACCGCGCGCGTGCTCGATGCCGCTGGCATCCAGAGCGTGGTGGCACCGCAGGCCGGCTGCTGCGGCGCGGTGAAGTTCCACCTGAACGACCAGGACGGCGGCAAGGCGCAGATGCGCGCCAACATCGACGCGTGGTGGCCCTATATAGACAGTGGTGTCGAGGCCATCGTGATGAACGCCTCCGGCTGCGGCGTGACGGTGAAGGAATACGGCCACATCCTGGCCGACGACCCGGCGTACGCCGAACGCGCTGCCCGCGTGAGCGCCCTCACACGCGACCTGAGCGAACTGCTGCCGTCTCTGGTGCCGGCGCTGCGCCCGAAGCTCAAGCACACGCCCGATGCCTCACGCGTCATCGCCTTCCACCCGCCTTGCACGCTGCAACACGGCCAGCAACTCAAGGGCGGCGTGGAGCAACACCTGGCCGCGCTCGGTTTCACCGTGCAGGTGGCGAAGAACGAAGCCCACCTGTGCTGTGGGTCGGCCGGCACGTATTCGGTGCTCCAGCCCGACATTGCCTACACCCTGCGCGACCGCAAGCTCGGCCACCTCGACGAACTGAAACCCGCCGTGATCGCCAGCGCCAACATCGGCTGCATCACGCACCTGCAGAGCGGCACGGCCACACCCGTGCGGCACTGGGTGGAGGTGCTGGACGACGCGCTGGGCGGCCACCCGGCATGATCCCCGCGCTCGCCACCCTGCTCGCGTGCCAGTTGCTGGGCGAGGTGGTGGTGCGGTGGGCCGCCCTGCCCGTGCCCGGGCCCGTGGTGGGCCTGGCCCTGCTGCTGGCCGGGCTGGCGCTGCGGCCGAAATGGGTGGATGCCATCAAGCCCACCTCGCAGGGTCTGCTGCAACACCTTTCGCTGCTGTTTGTGCCGGCTGGCGTGGGTGTGATGCAGCACCTGCAACGCCTGGGCAGCGAAGCGCTGGCCATCGGTGTGGCGCTGGTCGTGAGCACCTTCGTGGGCCTGGCCGTCTCGGCCTGGGTGATGATCTGGCTCATGCACCGACAGGGGAGGCGCAACGATGGCCCCTGAATCACCGCAGCGCCTCATCGACATCTGGGTCTACCTCTCGGCCACACCGCTGCTGGGCCTCACGCTCACGCTCGTGGTGTACCAGGCCGCGTTCACGCTGTACCGGCGCTGCGGTTTTCATCCACTGGCCAACCCGGTGCCGCTGGCCGTACTGGTGCTGGCGACCTTGCTCTGGGCCACCAGCACGCCCTACGCCATCTACTTTGAAGGCGCACAGTTCGTGCACTTCCTGCTCGGTCCCGCCACGGTGGCGCTGGCCGTGCCGCTGTTCGAACAGATGCACCGCCTGCGCCGGCTCGCGCTGCCACTGCTTGGCGCGCTGGTGGCCGGCGTCCTGGCCACCACCACCACCGCCATCGTGCTGGCCTGGGCCCTCGGCGCCTCCACCGCCACCATCGCCTCGCTCGCACCCAAGTCCGTCACCATGCCCGTGGCCATGGGCATCGCAGAAAAAATCGGCGGCCTGCCCTCGCTCACCGCCGTGCTCGTCATGGGCACCGGCGTGCTCGGCGCCGTCGGCGCACGCTACCTGTTCGACGCCCTGCGCATCCGCGACCCGGCGGTGCGCGGCTTCGCCCTCGGCACCATCGCCCACGGCATCGGCACCGCACGGGCGTTTCAGGAGAGCGAGGAGACGGGCGCCTTCGCCGGGCTGGCGATGGGGCTGAGCGCGCTGTTCAGTGCGCTGGTGCTGCCTTCGGTGGCGGGGTTGTTGTTGCGGTGGGTGTAGCGAGGAAGCGGCGAGCTCACAAGCGCTGTCCCATCACATCCCTGTACCGCCGACTGCACGGCACGATCGCTCCATCGCGCAGGTGCAGCCGCGCATCCCCGCTGTCCAGCGGTTCGATCTCGGCGACGTGATCCAGGTTTACCGCGTGGCTGCGGTGCACGCGCACGAAACGCTCGGGGTCGAGCTGTTGCAGGAATTCGGTGAGGGTGGCGCGCAGCAGGTAGTCGTGGCCGTTCACGTGGAGCCCCACGTAGTTGCCCTGAGCCTGCACCCACGCTATGTCTGAAGCCGCCACCAGAAATTCGCGTCGGAGTTTGCGCACGAGGAAGCGGGTGGGGCGGGCCTCTGGCTGCGGTTCGGCTTCGGCGCCGGGCGGGGGCTCGGGGGCGTCCAGCACACGGGCCTCGCCGGTGAGCCGCAGCATGAGGAAGCGGTAGCTCAGGATCGCGGCCAGGATCATGGTGTAGCTGCGCACGTCTTTCAGGTATTCGTAGGCGAGCTGCACCGACCACGGACCGAAGTCGTAGCGCTCGCCCATCAGCGCATAGCCGGCCCGGCGCAGCCACCACATGCCGCCCACGTGCAGCGCGCAAAACGCGAAGCTGGCCAGCAGGTGCAGCGGCAGCGCCCTGCGCAGCGTGTCCCAACGAACCGGAAAGCGCCGCTCGAACCACACGATGGCCGGGATCAGCGCGCCGATGACGAGCGCGCTGGTGGTTTCCCAAAGCACCGGTTCCCAAAGTTGAGGCTGCCTGGCCGCCACGCGGTCCAAGTCCATCCAGGTCACCACGCTGTTGAAGGCGGCCTGCATGGCAAGCACCACCACCCAGAACCCGACCTCGACCGGGCGCCGAACCGCGAGGTAGCGAGTGAACCAGTTGGATGCAGGGGCCATGGCCGCGAGTCTAGAACCTGTGCCCCGGCCCGCGTGTCCGCCATTCGTCACAGCCGGCCCGCGAACCGTCCCAAAACGTCTCCTGCTGCCACCGTTGGCCCCAAAAATCGGCGCATTCGAGCTTGCTGGAGAGCCCATTCATGAACCGCCGACACGACATCGACGCGCTGCGCGCCCTGGCATTTGCCATGGTGATCCTGTACCACGTGGGCATGTACTACGTGGCCGACTGGCACTGGCACATCAAGAGCCCGCACGCGGCCGAGTGGCTGCAGTGGCCCATGCGCGCCCTGAACCTCTGGCGCATGGACCTGGTGTTTCTGATCTCGGGCATCGCTTTCGGTTTTTTGCGGCGCGGCCTCTCGCCGGTGCGACTGATCGGTGCGCGCAGTGTGCGCCTGCTCCTGCCGCTGGCCTTCGGCATGGCGGTGGTGGTGCCCTACCAGCCCTATGTGCAGATGCTGGCGCAGGGATTGATCGAGCCGGGGTTTGGTGCGTTCCTGGCGCGCTACTACACGGGCGGGCCGTGGCCGAAGGGCGCCTTCGATGGGTCGGACTTCGGCGTCACCTGGAACCACCTCTGGTACCTGCCGTACCTGTGGCTCTACACGGTGGTGCTCGCACTGCTCACGCCGGTGCTGGAATCGGCGCCGGGCCAGCGGCTGCGGCTGGCGTTCACGCGGCTTCGGGGTGCCGCCTTGCTGGTGCTGCCGGTGCTGCCGCTGGCCCTTTATTCGCTCACGCTGTGGCCACGCTTCCCACCCACCCACGACCTGATCCACGACGCCTGGCTGCACGCGGTGTACTTCACGCTGTTCCTCTACGGCCACTGGCTCGGGGTGGACGCTGGCTTGTGGGCGGCGCTGCGCCGCCTGCGCTGGATCGCGCTGGTCCTGGCGGTGGGTGTGTTTGCCCTGCATGTGGGGTTGCGCATCACACTGGCCGGCACCGACCCCGCGTGGCGCCAGGTGGCGCGGCTGGTGGCCGATGCCTATCTGTGGACCAGCCTGGTGGCGGTGCTGGGCTGGGCCCACCACACGCTCAACCGGCCCTGGCCGTGGCTGGCCTGGGCCAACGAATCGGTTTACCCCTGGTATGTGCTGCACCAGACCCTGATCATTTTTCTGGCGGTGCAGCTGGCGCCCCTCGCACTCGGGCCCTGGGTGGAGCCGGTGGTGCTGCTGCTGGGCACAGCGCTGGGCTGCTGGCTCATCACCGCCGGGCTGGTGCGCCGGGTGGCCTGGCTGCGCCCCCTCTTCGGTCTCAGGCCGCGAGCGCAGCTTCCACATCCGCACCCAGCTTCTCCGGCGCGTCCTGCGGGGCGTAGCGTTTGATCACCCTGCCGTCCTTGCCCACCAGGAATTTCGTGAAGTTCCATTTGATGGCCTTGCTGCCCAGCAGGCCCGGTGCCTCGGCGGTGAGCCACTGGTAGAGCGGGTGGGCAGCGTCGCCATTCACGTCGACCTTGCTCATCATGGGAAAGCTCACGCCGTAGTTGAGCTGGCAGAAACTTGAAATCTCATCGTTGCTGCCCGGGTCCTGGCTGCCAAACTGGTTGCACGGAAACCCCAGCACCACCAGGCCCCGGCTGCCATAGGTCTGGTGCAGCTTTTCCAGCCCACCGAACTGGGGTGTGAAGCCGCAGGCGCTGGCGGTGTTCACGATCAGCAGGGGTTTGCCGCGGAACTGCGCAAGCGACACGGTCTTGCCGTCGATGGACTGGGCTTCGAAGTCGTAGATGCTGCTCATGGCGGGCTCCTTGGGGTGGCGGGGGCGGTGCTGGATTGTGGCGCGGGCGCTGAATTGACGACGAAAGTGTCACAGTCCCCGCGCTCGGGTATGGCGCAAGGCTGGCAATTCCCGGTTCTTCGCGGGCATACTGCCTCGAAACATTTAAAAACAAACGAGGCAGGTGATGGTGGCATACACAGTCGCGCTGGTGGGCTTCTCACAGGCGGAGTCGTCCACGTTCGAGTCCTTCCTGCGCCTCGCGGCCCGCCGGCCTCCCGGCTACCGCGTGCAGGACGAGGTGATGGACGCGCAGATTCTGGTGGTCAACGCCGACAACGCACAGGCATTGCACCTGGTGCGTTACGCCGACCTGCCCGGCAAGGTGCTGCTGGTCGGCAACACCGATGGCGGCACCGGCTGGCCCTTGCAGCGCAAGCCTGTGCGGCTGGTGAGTGTGCTGACCGCGCTCGATGGCATCGTCGGTGTAACCAGTGCGGCGGCACCGGCAAAAAAGCGCTCGGGCAACTCGGGTTTTCAGGCCGCCGAGCCTTACCAGGCTTCTCAGCTCCAAGGGCTGGACGCCAGCATGCGCCGGGCGAGCAGCCGCCGGGGTGCCGACACCGAATTTCCCCCCACCCGCCCCATGCTGCGCGAGGCGCGCCCCGCGCCGGCCGCCGGGCGCACCGGCGTCATGCGCATGACCGATTTCGGCGGACTTGACGACCTGCCTTCGCCACCCGCTCCCGCCGCGCGGTCCACCCGCTCACCCCGTTCACGCCTGAGCCCCGACAAGGGCGCCGCCGCCCCCATGGCCGAGTTGCCACGCGGTGACATGCTGCTGGTGGCCGAGAGCCTGGTGGAAGGCCGCATCCTGCTCAAGCGATTCAAGAAATACAACCTGTCGGTGGACTGGTCACGCGAGGCGCCGCAAGCGCTGGTGATGCTCAAGGCGCATCACTACCGCCTGGTGGTGATCGACCGGTTGAAAGGCGAGCCCGACGCCTACCAGATCTGCCGTTCGGCCAAGCAGGCGAAAGGCCCCAAGGGCGCGCCGGTGGTGATCATGTTTGCGCCGACCGCCGGCAGCATGGACCGCATGAAAGCCGGCCTGGCCGGCAGCGACGCCTACATGTCGCGCTCGATCTCGGAAGCCGAGCTGTACAAGGTGCTGGCGCAGCACCGCTTGGTCAGCCTGGATGGATTCGCCCCAACCAACGTGGGCTTCTGAACGGCTTCAGCCGTGCAGGTCGTCCCTGCGCGCGATTTCCAGCAGGCGTTCGAGCTCGTGCGGATGGTGCTTCTGGTTGTAGCGGTGCCACAGCGCAATCAGGGCCATGAAACCGGCCACCAGCACGCCGAACGCGGTGATGGCGGCAAACGCCGACCAGCCCATGCCGGTGGAGAAACTGTAGAGCGCGCCCAGGCAGAGGATGCAGGCCTGCTCGTTGAAGTTCTGCACCGCAATCGATCGGCCCGCGCCCATCAGGTTGTGGCCGCGGTGCTGCAGCAGCGCGTTCATCGGCACCACCAGGAAACCGCCCAGGCCGCCCAGCAGCACCAGGAACGGTGCGGCCACCCACACGTTGTCGATGAAGTTCATCAGAATCACCAGCGCCCCCATGCCGATGCCCAGCGGCATCACGCGCGTGGCCTGGTCCAGCCGCATGCGCATCGAGGCCACCACCGCGCCCACCGCCGTGCCCAGCGCCACCACACCCACCAGCGATGAAGCCTGTGTGGTGGTGTAGCCCAGCGCGGCACCCGCCCACGCCAGCACGATGTAGCGCAGGTTGCCCGAAACGCCCCAGAACAAGGTGGTGGTGGCGAGCGAGATCTGGCCCAGGCGATCGCGCCACAGGCGGTTGTTGCAGCGCCAGAAATCCGGCAGCAGCGCGAGCGGGTTGTCGGGCATGGGGCGCGGCGTCACGCCCGTGAGCGGAATGCGGGTGTTGAACCAGGCGGCCAGCGCATACACCAGCATCAGCATGGCCACGGCGGCTTCGGCCGGGCGGTTGATGCCGGTGGTGACGCCAGGCAGGTCGATGGACAGCAGCCAGCCCGAGAGCAGCGGGCCCACGAGCTGCCCGCCGAGCAGCACGCCCAGAATGATGGAAGCGATGGTGAGCCCCTCGATCCAGCCGTTGGCCTTGACCAGCTGAGACGGTGGCAACAGCTCGGTGAGGATGCCGTACTTGGCCGGCGAATACGCCGCCGCGCCCAGTCCGACCATGGTGTAGGCCAGCAGCGGGTGAATGCCGACCAGCATCATCAGGCAGCCCACCAGCTTGATGGCGTTGCTGATGAACATGACCTGGCCTTTGGGCTTGGCGTCGGCGAACGCCCCCACAAAGGGCGCCAGCACCACATAGAACAGCGCAAACAAGGGCACCAGGGCGGCGCTCTGCCACTCAGGGGCACCGCGCGTGCGAAGCAATTCGATGGCCGCCACGAACAGCGCGTTGTCCGCCAGCGAACTGAAGAACTGCGCCGTCATGATGGTGTAGAAGCCGCGCTTCATGGCGATGATTTTGTGCGCCAGGGCGCCCTCGCACAGGCTGGCTGAGCGGGCTGCGCCGGCGGTTTTGTGCGACAGTTGACGGGTGTCTCCAAGGGATGCGGGGTTATAGCACGCTGCCCTGAAAACACCGGCCTTCCCGAGTGACACGGCCGCCTATCTCCCGCTCTGCACCGCGACATTCCGCACGCCATGCCCCGTCCCATTCTTGCCACCGTTCACCCCGAGGCCCTGCGCCACAACCTGCAACGCGCCCGACAGCTCGCCCCCGATGCCCGGGTCTGGGCTGTGGTGAAGGCCAATGCTTACGGCCACGGCATCGAACGCTGTTTCGACGCCTTGCGCAGCGCCGACGGCTTTGCCCTCCTTGATCTCATGGAAGCCGAACGCGTGCGCGCACTCGGCTGGCGCGGCCCCATCCTGTTGCTCGAAGGCGTGTTCGAACCGCGCGACCTCGAACTCTGCTCGCGGCTGAACCTGTGGCACACGGTGCACTGCACCGAACAGATCGACTGGCTCGCCGCCCACAAGACCCAGGCGCCGCACCGCGTGTTCCTCAAGCTCAACAGCGGCATGAACCGCCTGGGCTTCACGCCCGACGCGTTCCGCAGCGCGTGGGCGCGGCTCAATGTGCTGCACCAGGTGGAGGAAATTTCCTTCATGACCCACTTCAGCGACGCCGATGGTCCGCGCGGCATCGCCCACCAGCTCGCGATTTTTGAAACCGTCACCGCCGACCTGCCCGGGGAGCGCACCTTGAGCAACAGCGCTGCCATCCTGCGCCACGCCAGTGCGCGCGTGGGCGCGGTGGCGCTGGCTGCGGACTGGGTGCGCGAAGGCATTGCGCTTTACGGCAGCGCGCCCGACTTCCCCCAGCACAGCGCGGCCGAATGGGACCTGCAACCCGCCATGACGCTCTCCAGCCGGATCATCGGCACGCAGACGCTGCAAGCCGGCGACACCGTGGGCTACGGATCGGCCTTCACGGCTGAAGGACCCTTGCGCATTGGCGTGGTGGCTTGCGGCTACGCCGATGGGTATCCCCGCCACGCCACACTGGGCACGCCGGTGCTGGTGGGGGGCGTGAGAACCCGCCTGATCGGCCGCGTGAGCATGGACATGCTCACCGTCGATCTAACGCCTCTGGATGCCGCAGGCGTGGCGTGTGGGGTCGGCACGGAGGTCGTGCTCTGGGGCCGCGCTGCCTCGGGCGAATTGCTGCCGGTTGACGAAGTGGCCGCGTCTGCCGGCACCATCGGCTACGAGCTGATGTGCGCGGTGGCCGCGCGCGTGCCGTTTTCTGCCTGAACCTGGCAGCCGGTCAGCGCCGCCCCGGCGAACACGCCGCGAAGCCATAGCGCTCGCAGAACGGGTTGCCCAGCAGCGGCAGCCACGTCGGAATGTCGTGGAACTCGCGGGCCACTTCCGCCAGCACTGTGTCGCGGTAGGGCTGGAACCTGAATCTCGCACCGTCCACGGCGAAAAACGCCACGCCATCGATCTCGAAGCGGCGCTTGCTCACGCGCTCGAAGTAGGGGGCGAACGCCGCGAGGTCGGGGTCGTCGTAGGCAAAGATGCGCAGCGGCTTGCCTTCGTAGGTTCGGAAGTCGACGATCTGGTCGTCCTGCCGCGCGTGGTGGCGGCCCACGCCAAACACGGGGACGTAAGCGCCGTGGTGGTAGGCCAGCATGCCGGCCGGGTTGTAGGTGCGCGCCATCAGGGTGGCGCCTGGCGGCAGGTCGCGCCGAAGTTCGGCCACCACCTGTGCCGTCTTGCGCAGGAACACCGCACGATCGTGGATCTTGAAGGGTTGCCACCAGGTCAGTGGCGCCCAGGCAATGGCGGCCACCACCAGCAGGTGCGGCACCGAGAGCGCCACCGTCCAGCCCATGGCGTTTCGCAAGGGCCGCGCGTCCATGCGCAGGCCCACCCACAGCACGAACAGCGGCACGAAGCCCAGCACCCAGTGCAGGCCGATGCTGCGGCGCGTGCTCAGCAGCAGGAACACCAGCAGCGGAAAAAGCCACAGCACGGCCAGCGTGCGCGCGGTGACCGGTGAAACCCCGCTGGCAACCCGCGTGGCCGCGCCGCGCCACAGCAACCAGGGCGTGAGCAGGTAGAGCGCCATGCCGACATACACGCCGAAGGACGCCAGCGACCAGTGCGAGCCCTCGTTGCGGTTGAACACGTTGAACATCACATTGGTCCAGCCGTGCGTGGCGTTGAAGGCCACGTTCAGCGCGATGGCGGGCAGGGCGAAGGCGAAGATGAGAAACGGCACCCACCAGCGCTCGCGCCGCCAGCCGAAGCAATGGGCTGCGTAGGCAAAGCCCAGCAGAGCTGCGAAGTACTTGGAAAGAAAGGCCAGGCCGAGGAACAAACCCGCCAGCACATACCAGCCCGAGCCACGCTCGCTGGCATCGGCGCGCAGGTAGGCCCAGGCGGAAAGCGCCATGAAGAACACCAGCGGCGTGTCGGTGGTCACCAGCACGAACAGCCACGACCACGGCATCACGAGGTACACCGCGCCTGCGAGCCAGGCGCTGGCCTCGCGCTCCTCGGGCAGGAAACGGCGCAGCAGGTCCACGATGCCCAGCGCAATCGCGCTGGTGACCAGCAGCGTGAAGCCGCGCAGCGCCAGCGGGTGTTCGCTGATCTGGCGCAACACCGCCAGCAGCCAGCCCACCATGGGCGGGTGATCGGAATATCCCCAGGCCGGGAACACGCCCCACTGGTAGAAAAAGGTCTCGTCGCCGGTCATGGGGAACCCGGCCGCCAGCACGATCTTGAGCAGCAACGTGACGGCGAAGGTGCCCCAGAAGACCTGGCGCGAGGCGTGGGCGGAGAACTCGGAGGCGTGCATGGCCTCAGGCGTCCAGCGCGAGCAGCGAAACCCCGACCACGATGAGGGTGCACCCCGCCACGCGCAGCCACGAGAACGGCTCGCCCAGCCAGAGCACGCCCAGCGCCAGCGTGAGCACAAAGCCCAGGCTCACCAGCGGGTAGGCCACGCTCACGTGCAGGCGCGAGAGCACCCAGAGCCACAGCACGGCACTGAGTCCGTACAGCACCAGACCCAGCCAGACCATCGGGCTGGTGAGTGCGTGCAAGTAGGTGGCGCCCACGTCGGCGCCCGCCGGCGCGCCCATGCCGCGCTTCATGGCGATCTGGGCCGCCGAAGAGAGCAGCACGCAGAACAAGGCCAATGCCAGGGCGATGGACTTCATGTGGAGGATCTCTCGGTGGGACGGGTTCAGAAGCCGATCGTGGCCGTCAGGCCGATGCCACCCATGGCCATCAGCGTGACCCAGCTGAAGGGGTCGCGCAGAGCGAATTGCAGCGGGTCTTCTCCGCGCAGTTCACGCCGCCCGGTCTTGAGCCAGATGCGCATGATCCACAGCAGCAGAACGGGCGCTGCGGCCCACAGCCACTCGGGCTGGCGGTAAAGCGCCAGGCTGTTCTGGCTGTCGATGTAGAGCGTGAGCACCATCACCGCCAGGAACCCGCTGGCCATGCCCATGGCGCGCAGCGAAGACAGGTCGCGCGGCTGGTAGCCCCGGCCAGGCGCGAGCGTGGTATTGCCGTCGTCCAGTTCTTCCAGCTCGGCGCAGCGCTTGACGAGCGCGAGGCTCAGGAACAGGAAGATCGAGATTGCGAGCAGCCAGTTGGAGAGGTCGACCCCGGCGGCCACTGCGCCCGCGCCGATGCGCAGCGTGTACAGGCCTGAAAGCACCAGCACGTCGATGAGGGCCAGCCGCTTGAGCACCATGGAATAGGCCAGCGTGGTCGCGGTGTAAGCCAGCAGCAGTGCGGCGAATGCGGTGGAGACGGCGAACGCCAGCACGAATGCCAGCACCATCATCACGACGCCCAGCAGGACGGCCGTGGGAATGGCGATGGCGGCCGAAGCCAGAGGGCGGTGGCGCTTGATGCGGTGCACCCGGTCGTTGGGCAGGTCCAGCAGGTCGTTGAACAGGTAGGTGGCCGAGGCGCACAGGCCAAAGGCGACGAAGGCCAGCGCCACCATGGCCCAACGGTGAGGGTCCAGCGAGTGTGCGGCCAGCAAGGGCACAAACAGCAGCGCGTTTTTGGACCACTGCTTGAGGCGGATGGCGCGCAACACCGTGAGCAGGCTCAGGGGCACGCGGTCGAACACGCGAGCCTGGGCGTGAATCTTTTGCAGGCGTTCGATCACCGAAGGCGGCGCATTTACCGCCACCGCCTGCGAACTGCCTTCCCACACCGCCAGATCGTCGCGACTGTTGCCCGCATAGGCCCATCGGTCGTGGCCGCTGGCGCGCGCGTGCGCCTCGATCGCCGCGCGCTTGTGACGCCGGCTCAGGTTGAGGCCATCGCCCCGCGCATTGGTGCCCAGCGCGTCCTGAAACAGCTTGAGGTGCGCCGCCACCTCGCGCACGATGCGCACGTCTGCCGCACTGGCCAGCACCAGCGGGCGGCCGCGCGCGCGCTCCTCGCGCAGGAACTGCACGAAGCGCTCGTTGTACGGCAGGCGCGCCGGGTCGGGGCGCACCGCACCGGCCAGGCGCTGCTTGAACCCGGCCTTGCCCAGCAGCAGCCAGGCCAGCATGCGCAGCAGGTTGAACGGGTTGCGCCGGATGAACAGCATCACCGACTCGTACAGCGTGTCGCTGGGCGTGAGGGTGCCGTCCAGGTCCACATACAGTGGACAGGTTTCGGAAGCGGGGACGTTGGCGGCGAAAGGCGTCAAGCGGTGGGTCCGTGAAAGGGTGGACCGATTTTAGGGGTCGGTCCCCGATTCAGCAGCCGGGCACCGCTCAGCTGGGTGCGTTGCGCAGCGCGGGCGGTGTTTTGACCCGACCTGCGAGCCAGTGCAAGGCGACCGCTGGCACCAGCAGACACAGCATGCCCAGCCCCCACCCGGTCCACATCAGCGGCGCGACCCAGTCGATCAGGCTGGTGGTGGAGGGCAGCACCTGGACAAGCCACTGCACCAGATCGAGCCAGGCCGCCTGCAGCGACTGCACCCAGGCCGGGTCGACCCACAACGCCGCCCACGCAGGCACGGGCCATTGCCCAGCCGCCGCAGCCACCTCGCCGGCCTGGCCCGTGGCACCCAGCCCGAGCAGCCACCGGGTGACCGAGACCGAGAGAGCCACCAGGCCGGTCCAGCCGGCGGCCAGAAAGGCGAACACGGCCCAGACCAGTGCCTTCATGACAGCGCTCCCGCCGGCTGCAGGCGCCAGGCGCGCGTGAGGGCGTCGAGCAGGGCCGCTTCGCCATCGGCCTCGTGGCCGTCGGCCTGCACCACGGCGTGGCACAGGTCCACGATGCGGGCGCGCAGCGCGGGGTCGCGCACTTCGTTCAGCAGTTGCTGGCGGCTGCCTTCATCCATGCGGGCCGAGCCAGTCCACTCGCCATGGGCCGCTGCAAGCAGGTCGGTGCAGAAAGTTTCGATCACTTCCTTGAACGCCTCGGGCGACAGCCCGAGCTGCCGTGAGGCGTTCAGCCTGTCGAGTGCGCGCAATTCGGTGAACGAGTAGTTGCCGTCGGCTACCAGGGCCATGGCCAGCAGGCGGGCGGCGGCCTGGGGGCTGTCGTTCGGGTAGGAGCGCATGGTCGTGTCCTTTCAGAGAGAGGTTGTTGGCGTGCCCGTTGGGGCGAAGCCGCGAGTCTAAGGGTGCAACTGGATCGGAAAAAGCAGAAAATCAAGGAACAACTATCACTAAAAACCGAACCATGATTCAGGAACTCAACTACAAGCACCTGTACTACTTCTGGGTCGCTGCCAAGGAAGGCGGCATGTCGCATGCGGCGGCGCGGCTCGGCATGGCGGTGCAGACCGTCAGCGCCCAGGTGCGGCTGCTGGAACAGTCGCTGGGGCATGCCTTGTTCAAGCCCGCCGGGCGGGGCCTGGTGCTCACCGAGGCGGGGCGCATCGCGCTGGAGCGGGCGGAGCAGATCTTCCAGCTCGGCGAGCAACTGCACGCCGCGTTGGGCGAGGCCGCGAGCCAGACGCGCGTGCGCCTGGTGGTGGGCATCTCCGACGGCCTGCCCAAGCTGGCCGTGCGCGATCTGCTCGCGCCCGCGCTGGCCGAGCCGAACCTTCGCCTGCACTGCCACGAAGACGACTTCGAGGACCTGCTGGCCGACCTCGCATTGCACCGGCTCGACGTGGTGCTGTCCGACCGGCCAGCGCCCGCCAATCCCAACCTTCGGCTGTACAGCCACGCGCTGGGCTCGTCGCCTTTGGGCTGGTACGCACCACGGGATTTGCTGGCACAGGCGCGCCGCGACTTTCCGCAAAGCCTGTCGCAGGTGCCGGTGCTGCTGCCCACAGCACATTCGTCTGTGCGCCTGCGCATCGACCAGTGGTTCGAGCGCCATGGTGTGGTGCCGCGCGTGGTGGGCGAGTTCGAGGACAGCGCTTTGCTCGCGACCTTCGGCGCTTCGGGCATGGGCGTGTTTCCCGCCGCTGAGCGCATGCGCGATGCCCTCGCGCGGGGCTATGGGCTGAAGTGGTTCGCTCCCTGCGAGGGTGTGCAGGAGCACTTTTATGCGATTGGCACCGCCCGTAAGGTGCAGCACCCGCTGGTGCAGCGCTTGCTCAGTGCACCGCCCGCCTGAGACGCCAGCGCGCCACGGCGACGAACGCCAGGCCCATGACCAGAAACACCACCAGCAGGCCGATGGCGTTCAGCAGTGTTTGCCGATAGCCCAGCACGGTCACGTCGATGAAGGGATAGGGGTAGCTTTGCAGCCAGTGTCCGCGCACCAGCGCGTAAACCAGGTAGACCATGGGCCAGGCCGCCCACGTCAGCGGCGCATGCCATGCGTGGCGCACGGGCGGCACCGCCAGCCACCAGTGCAGCAGGCACAGCAGCGGTGTGATGTAGTGCAGCGTCACGTCGGCCAGCCATTGCAGGCCTTGCGGGTTCCACACATGACGCAGCAGCAGGTGGTAGGCCAGCCCCACCAGCGCGATGCTCACCGCCACTCCGGTGGCCACACCGGGTGACCGGAACCAGCGCGTCGGCAGCGAAAGGCTCACGGCCACCAGAAGGTTGGTGAGCACGGTGAAGTAGCCGAGGTAGATGACCAGCGCGCCGGGCACAGTGCCCCCCTGTGACAGCACCAGGCGGATCGTCAAGGCCAGTTGCAGCACCACCCCGAACCAGGCCACCACGGCCACCAGTCGGGTAAACGTGGGATGGCGCCAGCGCGTCTCGGCGTTCAAGCTGTTGCCCGATCAGGGTCTGACTTCGTCGCTGGGGGCGTCGGTCGACGGTGCTGCCGCCGTGGCTTCGGCGTGTGCAGCGGCGGCGGAAGCGGCTGCTGCCCGCGCCCGCGTGGTGGTCTGGATGCCCCAGATGGCCACGAACATCGCGGCGATCACCGGGCCGACCACGAAGCCGTTGATGCCCATCACCGCAATGCCGCCGATGGTGCTGATCAGCACCAGGTAGTCAGGCATGCCGGTGTCCTTGCCCACCAGCAGCGGGCGAAGCAGGTTGTCGACCAGTCCGATCACCATCACGCCATAGGCCACCAGCGCCGCGGCCCAGACGGTCTCGCCGGAAGCGAACAGCCAGATCGCCACCGGGCCCCAGACCAGCCCCGCACCCACAGCGGGAAGCAGTGAGAGGATCGCCATGAGCACCGCCCAGAGCAGCGCGGCGTTGATGCCGATCACCCAGAACGCAATGCCGCCGAGTGCACCCTGCACCAGCGCCACCACCAGGTTGCCCTTGACGGTGGCTCGCAGCACGGTGCCGAACTGTTGCAGCAGTTCCTGCTTGTCTTCGGGTGGCAAGGGGATGGCGGTGCGGATGGCGCGCACGATCGACGTGCCGTCGCGCACCAGGAAGAAAGCCAGGTACAGCGCGACGAACAGGCTGACGACGATGCCCAGCACGTCCTGGCCGAAGTTCACGGTCTGCGAGGCGATGATCTGACTGCCCTGGGTGAGCGCCTCGGTGAGCTTGCGCACCAGCAGGTCGAAATTGCCCAGCCCGAAGCGGGCCAGCAGGTCATTGATCCACTCGGGCAGCGCGTTGAAGATGCCCCGCAAGGTGTCGGCCGGCCGAAGCTCACCCGATTCGATGCGCTCATAGAGCTGGGCCGCTTCACGCGCCAGCGAGGCACCCACCAGCACCGCCGGCAGCACCACCACCACCAGGGCGGCGAGCATCGTGGTGAGCGCCGCCAGGTTGCGGCGCTGCTTCATGCGCGGCAACAGCCAGCGGTTGAGCGGCGCAAACAGCAGCGCGATGATCACGCCCCAGAGCACGGTGCCGTAGAACGGCAGCAGGATCCAGACGAACGCGGCCGACACGCCCACCAGCAGCACCCGCAACATCAGGGAACCCGAAATCGCCGCCATCGGTGGTGGCGCAACGGACGTCACGCTGGTCGTTGGTTTTGGGGGGTCCTGGATGGGGTCGGTCATGGGGTCCGTGGGAAGTGGAAGTCGCGCCAAGTATGCGGCAGGCGGCGGCCTCCAGTCAGGGGCCATCGCGCAGGAATCTTTCGATCGATGACTTGTCGCCAGGGCGCTGGAACACGATCATCACCGCCAGCACCGGCCCCTCCTGTGCCGCCTTCACGCGCCGGTAGTCCGGCATCACGCAGCCGTTGTGGCGTTCGCCCTCCTGCTCGGAGTTCCCCATGGCGATGTAGTTGGGTTGGCCGACATCGTTGCGGTAAAGCGCGAAGTGCACCCGGGTGCGGGGCACGGGCACCGGGAGGTTGAAGCCGTCGGGGCGAAACGTGATGGTGAACTCCGTGCTGGGTGCACCGCTCACATCGGGCCTGTGCTCGGCCATCCGCCGCTGGCCATCGGCGTCGACCCAGTGCAGGCGCAAATGGGGCGTGCCTTCGCGGGCGGACCACAGCAGGTGAAGGTCTGCGCCATTCATGCAGTAGCGCGGGTGGGTGCGCCCGGTCATGTCTTCCCAGAGCTCGCCCACGCGCTCGTCTACCCGCACCAGCCGCAGGCCCGGCGGCGCCAGCAGCGCCTGGGAAAACACCGCGCCCGCCGACGGCAGCTGGAATTGCCGAACGGGTTGCACCGCATGCGCCAGCGCGATGGGTGGACCCGGGTCGCGCGGGTTGTCCTGCAGGTGGCGCGCGGCCTTTTGCAGCGGCTCCACGGCGAGGAACACGGCCCACGCCGGCACGGCGAGCACCAGCAGGCCACTGAGCGAAAGTGCCACGCACTCCCCCACGGTCAACGCGGGGTTCTGCAAGCGCCCCAGCCCCAGGTGGGTGCCGAACCAGATCAGCGGCGCCACCGTGAGAAGCAGCCCGTAGAAAACCGCCAGACCCTCCATGCCCGACACAGAGTTCGCTGGCAAGAGCACGGCCAGGGCGGCGACCGGGCCTGCCACCAGCGAAGCGACACGCACCACCAGCCAGCTGCCCCCCTTGCCCTGTGCGCGCATGAATCGATGCTCCAGCCAGAGCACAAGCCCGATCAGCGTGACCACCACAGCGGCGGCGATCGTCCAGTCCCGCTGCGTCTGTGCAGGCAGGGCGGTCAGGGCACCAATCAGTTGCAACGGGTCCATGGGCAAGCGGCAAGTGGCGACGACGGCATCGTACGCTCAGTGCGGCATGGACAGATCGCGCAACAGGCGCGAGAGCAGCTGTGACTGGCTTTGCACGCCCACCTTGATGAAGACCCGCTTGAGGTTCGTGCGCGCCGATTCGTAGGTGGTGCCGGCCGCCTGAGCCGCGTGTCGCAGGTTCAGGCCATTGAGCAGGCCCAGCACCAGCCGCACCTCCGAAGGCGTGCAACCGTAGTGCTGGCGCAGCAAACCGGGGGCAGCCGGGTCGTTCACCTCCGTGCGGGTCACGGTGAGCACGGCCAGGGCGCGGCGCGGCAGGTAGCGGCCGGCATCCACCCTGGCCGGTGTGGCCTGCAGGTTCAAGCTGATAGTCCCTTGCCGCAGCAGCACGGCGGGCCGGGTCACCGCAGCGTCTTGCATGGGTGAAATCGCTCCTGCCACCAGCGCACGCAGGTGCGGCAGCGTCTGAGCCGAGGTCGTGGACAGCCGGCCCTCACGCAGCCGCAGACCGATGCCGGCGCGCAGCAACGCCTCCATGGCGCGGTTCGCATGGACCACGCGCAGGTCCGCATCCACCAGCGCCACACCGTGGGGCAGAGCGTCCAGCGCAGACATCTCCAGGCCCGACGCCTCTGCGCGTTCGAGCCGCACCGCCATGCGCAGCGCGCGCGTCATGTGGCGACTCAGGCGCTCGAACGCGCTCACTTCGCTCCGGTCGAACGTGGGCATGTCGGGCGAGCGCAGGAGGGTGACGTTGGCCACCACGCCTTCTTCGGCGAGCAGTGTGTTGCCCAGCGTGTAGCGGAAATCCTGCGGGCGCATCCACTCGTTGTAGTACGTCGACCGGTAGAGGGCCTCGTCGCCGCGCAGGAAGGTGTGCAGGCGTTCGTTGGTGCGCACCACACCCGGGCGGTGCAGACGCTCGCTGAGTTCGATCCACGGGTTGTCCGGTGCGAAGTACAGCGCGTCGAACTCAAGCAGCCAGCGCGGCGCGATGCCCTCGAGGGCCACGGGCCGAATGCGCCCCGTGGGCTTGTCCAGAAAGTAGAAGGTCTGCCCGTTGGATGGAAACGCCTCGGCCGCCAGCCGCATGGCATCGGCCCACGCACCCGGCTCGAACACCGTGCGGTAGACGGTGTCGGTCAGCGACTCTTCCAGATCGGCTCGCATGGGCGCGGATGGATGGAATGGCGTTGGATGGCGTGCAGCGCTCCCATTTGGGAGATGCGCACGGCTCGGGACTTTTCTACGCTTGGCCCGTCCCCGCATTCTGGAGCGTCCTGGCGATACCCGCCAGCCTTTCCACCGCCTTTTCCCACTTTTGAATTCAGGAGCAGCCATGGCCTTGACCACTTTGTCCGGCACCGTCACCGGCATTCGCCACTCCACCGAAACCGTGGGGCAGATCGGGAAGAACGGCGGGTCCGTCCAGACCGGCCAGGTAATGGCCTTCCGGGTCGATGAGCGTTCCGCGCAGATCAAGCTCAAGGACATGCCCGATCTGCGCGACGGCGAACGCGTCACGCTGGCCGGCCGCACCAAAAACGGCACCTTCCGCGCACTCGCCTTGCGCAACGACCAGACGCGCGCGGTGTACGCCACGGCGGCCTGGCCCGGCTACGTCATAGGCGCCATCCTGGTCATCCTCGGCATTCCGCTGAGCCTCATGATCATCGGCCTGCCGTTCCTGGTGGTCGGCCTCTACACGCTGTACCAGGCCTACAGCTACGCGCGGGCGGAGAAGATGTTGCAGGTTTGACGCTTCAGCCCCGCACCCCGAACCCTTCCGCCCACACCACCCGCAGCCACGCCACGAACGCCGACACCGAGCGTGGCACATGGCTGGCGTAGGGCCGGATGGCGTAGATCTGCGGGCTGAAGGTGCCGACCGACTGCCAGTCCGCCAGCACCTCCACCAGCTTGCCCGATTGCAGCGCTGCCTGCGCGCTGAAATCGGGCAGCAGGGCGATGCCGAGGCCGGTGATGGCCGCATCGCGCAGGGCCTCGCTGTTGTTGGCGCAGAAGGGGCCCGATACGGGCACCGTCAAGCGCTGTCGTTGTGCCTTTCGGCGCCCTTCGGGTGGCATGAAGTGCCATGCCGGTGTGTCTTGCGCGCGCGGGTAGTGCAGGCAGTCGTGCTGCGCCAGGTCTTGCGGCGTCGCGGGCGTGCCGCGGCGCCGCAGGTAGTCGCGGCTCGCCACCAGCACCGAGCGGGTGCTGCACAGCGGCCAGGCCACGTGCGTATCGGGTGGCGAGGCGGTGTGGCGGATCGCGAGGTCGAAGCCTTCCGTGGCCAGCGAATTCAGTCGGTCCGACATGTCCAGCTCCAGCCGCACCCCGGGATGGGCCCGCAGGAATTCGGCGATCCTGGGCACCAGTTGCTGGCGCGCAAAGGCCACTGGCGCCGTGACCCGCACGAGGCCGGTGGGCTCGTCGGCCAGATCGCGAACGCTGGAAAAACTCTGCGCGATGCGCTCGAAAGGCTCACGCATACCCTCCACCAGTTGCTGGCCCGCTTCGGTCAGGCGCACGCTGCGCGTGGTGCGCTGCACCAGAGGCACGCCAGCGGCATGTTCCAGCTCGGTGATGCGCTGGCTCATGGCGGCCTTGCTCACGCCGAGCCGCTGGGCCGCTGCGGTGTAGCTGCCCTGCTGCGCCAGCACGCCGAGCCAGTGCAGGTGGGTCCAGAGGCCTTCGATTTTTTTCTCGTTCATGCCGGTATTGTTCACTAACGTGAACAATCAATTCAAGTTCATGCACTAGGCGCGCGCGGTGGCGCTGCCTAAACTGGCCGTCTTTCCCCGGTACATTCACCCGCGAGACCGCCATGGCCACTGCACCTGCTCCCATCGACCACTTCATCCAGGGCGCCATCACCGCCGGCAGCTCGGCGCGCCGCCAGGATGTCTTCAACCCCGCCAGCGGCGCCGTGTCGGGCCGCGTAGCCCTCGCCAACGCAGCAGACGTGGCCGCCGCTGTGGCCGCCGCGCAAGCCGCCTTCCCGGCCTGGGCCGACACGCCGCCCATTCGCCGTGCGCGCGTGTTGTTCAAGTTCCTCGAACTCGTGAACCTGCACAAAGATGACCTGGCCCGCATGATCACCGCCGAGCACGGCAAGGTGTTCACCGACGCACAGGGCGAGGTCTCGCGCGGCATCGACATCATCGAGTTCGCATGCGGCATTCCGCAGTTGCTCAAGGGCGACTTCACGGACCAGGTGTCCACCGGCATGGACAACTGGACGCTGCGCCAGCCGCTGGGCGTGGTGGCCGGCATCACGCCGTTCAACTTCCCCGTCATGGTGCCCATGTGGATGTTTCCGGTGGCCATTGCGGCGGGCAACAGCTTCGTGCTCAAGCCCAGCCCGATCGACCCTTCGCCCGCGCTGTTCATGGGCGAGCTGTTGAAGAAGGCCGGCCTGCCCGATGGCGTGTTCAACGTGGTGCAGGGTGACAAGGAGGCGGTGGACGCGTTGCTGGTGCACCCGGACGTCAAAGCCATCAGCTTCGTCGGCTCCACGCCGATCGCCAACTACATCTACGAGACCGGCGCGCACCACGGCAAGCGCGTGCAGGCGCTGGGCGGCGCCAAGAATCACATGGTGGTGATGCCCGATGCCGATCTGGATCAGGCGGTGGATGCGCTGATCGGCTCCGCCTACGGCTCGGCCGGCGAGCGCTGCATGGCGATCAGCGTGGCGGTGCTGGTGGGCGACGTGGCCGAACGCATCATGCCGCTGCTGGTTGAGCGCACAAAAACGCTGCAGGTGCTCAACGGCACCAACCTCGCCGCCGAGATGGGCCCCATCGTCACAGCGGCCGCGCATCAGCGCATCACCGGCTACATCGAAGCCGGCGCGAAAGAAGGCGCGAAGCTGCTGGTGGATGGCCGTGGCTTCGATGCCTCGAAGGCCGGCGCCGGTTGCGAGAACGGTTTCTGGATGGGTGGCACGCTGTTCGATCACGTGACGACCGACATGAAAATCTACCGCGAAGAGATCTTTGGCCCCGTGCTCAGCTGCGTACGCGTGCCCGACTTTGCGCAGGCCGTGCAGATCATCAACGACCACGAATTCGGCAACGGCGTTTCCTGCTTCACGCGCGACGGCAACGTGGCGCGCGAGTTTGCACGGCGCATCCAGGTCGGCATGGTCGGCATCAACGTGCCGATTCCCGTGCCCATGGCCTGGCACGGCTTTGGTGGCTGGAAGAAAAGCCTGTTTGGCGACATGCACGCCTACGGCGAAGAAGGCGTGCGCTTCTACACCAAGCAGAAGAGCATCATGCAGCGCTGGCCCGAATCGATCGGCAAAGGCGCGGAATTTGTGATGCCAACAGCAAAATGACAATGTGATGGCCGATGGCAACAGTCCTTACAACCCGGTTGACGGTGACTGGAAGACGCTCGTGACGTTCTTCAGCCCGACCGAGGCGTTCCTGTTGCGTGGTTGTTTGCAGGCGGGCGGTGTGCCGGCGGCGGTGGCCGATGCCCACCTGGTGCAGACCCACACCCTGCTTGCGGGCGCCATCCCGGTGCGGGTGATGGTGCCCGAGCATCGATTTGCCGAGGCCGAGGCGGTGGTGGCGGCTTTTCAGCGCGGCGATTTCGCGCTCGACGATTCAGATCCTGACGCACCATGAGCGAACCCACCTTCGACTTCATCGTCATCGGCGCGGGCACGGCGGGCTGCCTGCTGGCCAACCGGCTTTCGGCCGATGCATCGAAGCGGGTGCTGCTGGTGGAGGCGGGCCGCAAGGACGACTACCACTGGATCCACATTCCCGTGGGCTACCTCTACTGTATTGGCAATCCCCGCACCGACTGGCTCTACCAGACCGAGCCGGACCCCGGCCTCAACGGCAGGCGCCTGCGGTATCCGCGCGGCAAGACCCTGGGTGGTTGCTCCAGCATCAACGGCATGATCTACATGCGCGGCCAGGCGCGCGACTACGACCAATGGGCACAGCTCACAGGCGACGCCGACTGGCGTTGGGACGCCTGCCTGCCCGACTTCAAGGCGCACGAGAACCACCATCGGCTCGATGCCACGAAGGACCCGACGTTTGCGAAACTGCACGGCCATGGCGGCGAGTGGCGCATCGAGAAGCAGCGCCTGCGCTGGGACATCCTCGACGCCTTCGCGCAGGCGGCACAGCAAGCCGGCGTGCCGGCCACGGCGGATTTCAACGGCGGTGACAACGAGGGCGTGGGTTATTTCGAGGTGAACCAGAAAGCTGGCTGGCGCTGGAACGCGTCAAAGGCCTTTCTGCGGCCCGTGCAGCACCGCCCCAACCTCACGGTGTGGACAGAAACACTCACCGAGAAGCTGATGCTCGAACGCGACGCCACTGGCGCGCTGCGTTGCGTGGGCGCAGAGCTGCGGCGCGGCGGACAGCGTGTGTCGGTGCGCGCGGCGCAGGAGGTGGTGCTCAGCGCCGGCAGCATCGGTTCGCCCGCCATCCTGCAGCGCTCGGGCATCGGCCCGGCGAACCTGCTTCAACAACACGGCATCGAGGTGCAGCACGAGCTGGCCGGCGTCGGCGAAAACCTGCAGGACCACCTGCAGATTCGTGCCGTGTTCAAGGTGCAGGGCGCGTCCACGCTCAACGTGCTGGCCAGCTCGCTCTGGGGCAAGGCGCGCATCGGGCTCGAATACGGCTTCAGGCGCAGCGGCCCCATGAGCATGGCGCCCAGCCAGCTCGGCGCCTTCACGCGCAGCGATCCGCAGCAGCCCTACGCCAACCTCGAATACCACGTGCAGCCGCTCAGCCTCGATGCGTTTGGCGAACCGCTGCACGCGTTCCCCGCGTTCACGGCCAGCGTGTGCAACCTCAACCCCGGCAGCCGGGGCCATGTGCGCATCACCTCGGCCAGCGCCGACGACGCGCCCGCCATTGCACCGTGTTACCTCAGCACGCCCGAAGACCGCCGCGTGGCCGCCGACAGCCTGCGCGTGACGCGGCGCATCGTGGCGCAACCCGCGTTGTCGAAATACCAGCCGCAGGAGTTCAAGCCCGGCCCGCAGTACCAGAGCGACGAGGAACTGGCGCGGCTTGCAGGCGATATCGCCAGCACCATCTTCCACCCGGTGGGCACCACCAAGATGGGTCGTGCCGACGACGCATCGGCGGTGGTAGACAGCCATCTTCGCGTGCGCGGCGTGGCTGGCTTGCGCGTGGTGGATGCGGGGGTGATGCCCACCATCACCAGCGGCAACACCAACAGCCCGACGCTGATGATTGCGGAGAAGGCCGCCAGCTGGATCAGGCAGGGCGCCTGACTAACGCAGACGCCCGATGTAGCGGTGCTCTTCAAGCGGCGGCGCCTCCCGCAGCACTTGCGCCGCCACCTCCAGCATCGTCTTGCGTGGGGCTGCGCCCATGCCCACGATGGCGGCTTCGAGCTTGTCGGCCCAGAGCAGCAGCTCCGTGTGCCCGTCGCTGGCCGCTTTCTCGCGCGCATGCCGAACGATTTCGCGTGCGTAGTCGGCGTTCGTCGCCATCCATTCCGTGTCGGTCACGCGGCCGGTCTTGCGCCGCAGCAGCACGTGCAGGTGCGCAGCGATGGCGAACGCGTTGCCGCTGGCGCTCATGTCAATGGCCCAGCTGCTCGTTGTGCAGTGAGGTGTCCAGGCCCGCTCGTTCGTCGCCTTCTCTAACGCGCAAGGTGGCGAAGCGCGAAGTGATCCAGAGCACCACGGCCGTCATCACCAGGCTGTAGGTCAGCACCGCCACGCAGCCGACCACCTGCGCCAGGAAGCTGGCCTCCACACCGGAGATGGCCGGGTCGGCCAGCACGCCGGTGAGCAACGCGCCCACCAGGCCACCCACGCCATGCACGCCGAAGACGTCCAGCGAATCGTCTGCCCGCAACTTGCGCTTCAAGGTGGTGGCACCCCAGTAACACGCCACGCCGGCCACGATGCCGATCAGCAGCGCGCTGCGTGGCGAGACGAAGCCTGCCGCCAGCGTGATGGCCACCAGGCCAGCGACCACGCCCGAGCACAGGCCCAGCAGCGAGGCGCGTTTGCGCGCGAACCACTCCGCCGCCATCCACGACAGTGCGCCCGCCGCCGCAGCGATGTGCGTGACCAGCAATGCCAGGCCGGCGCGGCCATCAGCGGTGAGCGCCGAGCCGGCGTTGAAGCCGAACCAGCCCACCCACAGCAGGCCGGTGCCGGCCATGGTCAGGCCCAGGTTGAAGGGCACAAAAGGTTCGCGCCCATACCCCGCGCGCGGACCGAGCGCGTAGGCGCAGACCAGCGCCGCTGCACCCGCGTTGATGTGGACCACCGCACCGCCCGCGAAGTCGAGCACGCCCAGCTGTGCCAGCCAGCCTCCCGGCTCCCAGACCCAGTGAGCGATCGGCGCATACACCATCAGCAGCCACAGGCCAGCGAACAACAGCAAGGCGCCGAAATGCATGCGCTCCACCAGCGCCCCCACCACCAGGGCACAGGTGATGATGGCAAAGGTGAGCTGGAACATGGCGAACACCGACTCCGGCACATGCGGCGCAATGTGGCTCACGGCCACCTGGCCCTTGGCGCCCAGAAATTCCATGCCGGCAAAGCCCATGCGATCGATGCCGCCGATGAAAGCGCCCACAGCGCCACCGGGCGTGAAGGCCAGCGAATACGCCAGCCCGAACCACAGCACGCTGACCACCGCGGCAATGCCGACCACGCTGGCCATGGTGTTGATCACATTGAAGCGGCGCACCATGCCGCCATAAAACAGGGCAATGCCGGGCAGCGTCATGAGCAACACCAGTGCGGTACTGACCATGAGCCAGGCGGTGTCCGCGCCCTGGATGCTGGCGGCGTCCACCAGCCCCGGCGCGCTGAGCGTGACTTCCTGCACGGCGGGTATCGCTTCGGTCTGCGCAGCCACCAGACCCGGCCAGAGCAGCAGGGCCGGAATCGGGCGAAAAGCGCGGAAGAGGCGAGAAGCGAACCGAAGGCGACAAAACAGTGCCTCCCGCACGAAAACACGGTAGTGGTGCATGAAATAACCTTTTCCAACGACGAGCAACAACGTGCATTTCCTGTGCCAAGTGCGCGAAAAAGCAAGGGAAAGCCCCGATGCACAGCGCTGGTGCGGGCCTTTACAGTGCAGGCACTCGCAAGCAGCGCACCGCGCTGGTGACCGCGGGGGACCGAGGAGACAACCCAGTCCTTCAAGAACAAGATCTTTAGCGTCCCCAGAGATGCCCGTTTACTCAACCGACCCCTGTGGGTCGGTTTTTTTTTGGCGGCGACAATCCCGGGATGGAATTGCTGCTTGTTTCACTGGCCTCGTTTTTTGCCGGATTCGTGGACTCCATCGTGGGCGGCGGTGGGCTCATCCTGGTCCCGGCGCTCTTCGCGATGTTCCCCACCACCCACCCGGCCACCCTGTTTGGTGTGAACAAGGGGGCCTCGGTCTGGGGCACAGCCGCCGCCACGCTGCAATACGCCCGCCGCGTACAGATGCCCTGGCATGCGCTCCTGCCGGCGGCTGCGGTGGCCTTTGCGGGCTCCATGCTGGGCGCCTGGACCGTGACCGTGATCTCGCCCGACTTCCTGCGCCGCGCGCTGCCCTTGATCCTGATCGTGGTGCTCGGGTACACGCTGGCGCGCAAAGAGCTGGGCCGCCACCACGCGCCGGTGTTCGCCGGGCAGCGCGAGACGCTGGCGGCCTGCCTGCTGGGCGTCACCATCGGTTTTTACGACGGCTTTTTTGGTCCTGGCACCGGCAGCTTCTTCGTGTTTCTGTTCGTGCGCTGGCTTGGCTACGACTTTCTGCACGCCAGCGCCAGCGCCAAGCTGCTCAACACGGCGTCCAACCTCGCGGCACTGCTGCTGTTCGCCTGGAAAGGCCACGTGTGGTGGCACTTCGTGCTGGCCATGGCGGTGGCCAACGTGGTGGGCAGCCTGCTGGGCACGCGGCTGGCGCTGAAGCACGGCAGCGGCTTCGTGCGGGGCGTGTTCATCGTGGTGGTGACGGCGCTGATTCTGAAGACGACTTACGACGCCTGGATCAGGGCTTGAGTGGGTCTTGCGCCACCGCGCGCAAAGCGTCGATCAGGCCGACGATGTTGGTGATCTGCAGCTTGTCGTAAATGGAGCGAATCTGGTTGCGCACCGTCGCTGGCGAGCGATCGAGCATCTGCGCAATTTCTTTGTAGGTGCTGCCCCGCACCACCAGTTCGGCCACCGTGCGTTCCCGCGGCGTGAGGTCGTCGACCGCGCAGCGGGGCCGGGCGCGCACAAAGAGCAGGCCCTGCTCTACCCGGACCGAGACCACCGCGACCGGGCCCCGGTGTTGGCTGTGCCCACGCAGAAAACTCTCGAGCAGATCCCGGGGAAGTCGCGGGCCCTTCCAGCCCGCCCAGGCGGCCTTCAGCAAGCTTTCGAACGGCTCGTCCGCGTGGTAGATCGCGCCTCGCTGGTCGCAGATGGCGCTGCCATGGCCGCCGACGTCGGGCGATTCCATACGGTCGAGGTGCGCCACGCGGTTGAGCGTCAGTGCCTGCATCACGTGGGGGGCCAGCAGGGCAAGCAGCTCCCTCTCTTGATGCGTGCCTCGCGCGGCTTCGTTGGCGCGAAACAGCGTGACCCAATGCACGAGCTGCGTGCTCGGGTCGAAGTCGCTGGAGATGAAGAAGTTGGCCTGGTCGAAGCGCTTGCCGTATTCGAGCAACGGCGCCTGATCGCGGCCGTGGAACCAGTCCCGTGCATTGAACGCGAGGGTGCTGCGCGGTTGCTGGCCAGCTGCCTGCGCGGCGGTGTCCAGGTGCTTCACTTCCTCGTAGGCCGACAGCATCTCCTCGGGCTGGTTGTGCAGGTGGATGGTGTGAATGTCGATGCCTTGCGCCGTGTTCGTGGCGGTGCCCCACATCGACGAATCGAAAGGCAGCGCCTCGCGCACCAGTTGCAGGGCGGCATCCTGGAATTCCGCGATGGGCAGCTCGTGGGAAAGGCGGTAGAGCCGCAACAGGATGGCGCTCAGTTCGGCCTGCCCGAGTGAAGGTGACTGCATGGAACGCGTTGGGTCAGCGGATGGGAGCGGGGCCCGCCGTGCGCGGGGGCGGTTGGTCAATGATGCATCTGCACTATGTCGCGGTCGATGCGGCGTTCGTAGTATCCAGCAGATCATCGTCTGCCCGTCTGGTGTCCATGGCCTTCCTGTTGGGGTTTTCGCGCCGTCTCGCGCTGTGTGTTCGTCAAGTGTTGTGCCCTGCGGCTGCGTTGCTGGTAATGCTGGGCAGCCTGAGCTTGCCGGTGTGGGCACAGCGCGCCAATGAAGAGCCCTTCGTCCCGATCCGCTGGCTCGCCCCCGAGGCGCGGCTGCCCGTCGAGCTGCGCCGTGTCGACGTGCGCGCCGAGATCGTGGGCCGTGCGGTCACCACGCGCATCGAGCTGGAGCTCTACAACTCCAACGCGCGAGTGCTCGAGGCTGAGTTGCAATTTCCGTTGCTCGAAGGCCAGTCGGTCACCGGCTTCGCGCTCGACATCGACGGTGAGTTGCGGGAGGCTGTGCCAGTGGAAAAGGCCAAAGGGCGGCAGGTGTTCGAAGACGTGACCCGTGCAAAGGTCGACCCGGCGCTGCTGGAAGTCACCGCAAGCCGGCACCACAAACTGCGCGTGTACCCCTTGCCGGGGCTTGCCAGCCGCCGCGTCCAGTTGGAGATCAGCGAAGTGGTGCCGGGCGAGGGCGCGATGACCTGGCGCTTGCCACTGGCGCCGCAACCGCGCACCGGCCGCCTGGATATTTCTGTTCGCGTGGCGGGCGTGTCGCCGCGCGCGGTGTCTGCGTTGCTGGGTGCACGGCGCCTGCCGGTGCGTGGCGATGCCGGCGGTGCGCGCGTCGCGCTGGCGGCCACCGGTGGTCACAGCGGCGGGGAATTGCGTGTGGCGCTGCCGGCGGCACCGGGCCCCGTGCTCGCCACCCAGCAGTTCGATGGCGAGGGCTATTTCTACGCCGAGCTGCCGGTGGCGGCCATGCATTCCCCGCGGGTGCGACCCCGCCGGGTGGGGTTGGTCTGGGACGCGTCCGGCAGCGGCGAGCGGCGAGACCGCGCGCGTGAGCTCTCGCTGCTCGACGCCTGGTGGCGTGAACTCGGCGATGTGGAGGTGCTGCTGCAGCCGGTGCGCGACGTGGCCGCTCCCGTGGAACGCTTCGAGGTGAAAGCCGGGCGGTGGGATGCGCTTCGTGAGCGGCTGTCGACCATGCGCTACGACGGCGCCACCCGCGTGAGTGCCTTAAACGCACCCGAGGGCACTGATGTGGCACTGCTGTTCTCCGATGGCCTGGGCAACTGGGGCGCGGCGGACGGCGCGATCCTGCCAGTCCAGCCGGTGCCCACGTTCGCCATAACGTCCGTGGCGGGTGCCGATGCAAACGCGCTGCGTCGCATGGCACAAGCCAGTGGCGGCGCCCTCATCGACTTGCTCTCTACAAGCCCCGCCCAGGCGCTGCAGGTGCTTGGACGTGAATCCCTGCGCGTCGTCTCAGTGATGGCCCAGGGCGCCGAGGATCTGGAAACCGCTTCGGCCCAGCCGGAGCAAGGGCGCGTGGTGGTGGCTGGGCGCTTCACCGCGCCCGATGCGCGCATTGATGTGCGGCTGCGGTCGCCTGGCGGCGCGGAACAAACGAGAACAGTGCGCGTGTCATGGGCACCGGGCAAGCCGGGTGGGGTGGCGGCCTGGCGCTGGGCCGCGTTGCGCATGGCGCGGCTGGAGGCTTCCGGTGATTCGCAGCGCGCGGCCGTGCGACGGCTGGGCATGCAGTTTCGCCTGCCCAGCCGGGAAACCTCGCTGATCGTGCTGGACCGGGTGGAAGACTACGCGCGCCACGGCATCGAGCCGCCGCCCAACCTGCGCGCGCAGTGGGTCCTGTTGCGTGGCGAGTCCGACAGCCGCGAAGTGGCGGCGCGCGCGCAACACCTGGAGCGGGTGGCAGCGCAGTTTGCTGCGAAGGTCCAGTGGTGGGAGAAAGATTTTCCGAAGGACGCACAGCCGCCCAAGCCGAAGACTGCATCCCTCGTGGGCTCACCACCGCCGGCACCCGCGCCCACCGCCGTGATGTCCATGGCAGCGCCGGTGGCGGCTGAAAGCGTTGGTGCTTCCAACTTTGCCAGCATCCAGTTGCGCCCTTGGCAACCTGATGCGCCCTACGCGCGGCGCCTCCGAGAAGCCGCGCTCGAGGCGCTGGAGTCGATCTATTTCGACGAACGCCCTTCGCACGCCAGCAGCACCGCCTTTTTTCTGGATGCAGCCGACATCCTCTTCGAGCGCGGCCAGCGCGCCACTGCCCTGCGCGTGCTCTCCAACCTGGCCGAGATGGAGCTGGAGAACCGCCATGTGCTGCGCATCCTGGCCTACCGCCTGTTGCAGGCGGGCGAGGTGCCGGCGGCGTTGCCGTTGCTGGAAAAGGTGCTGGCCTTGAGCACGGACGAACCCCAGTCCTGGCGGGACCTGGGCCTGGCCCTGGCGCGCGCAGGACAGCCGCAACGCGCGGTCGATCAACTCTGGCAGGTCGTGTCGCGCCCGTGGAACGGACGCTTTCCCGGTGTGGAGCTGATCGCGCTGGCCGAACTCAACGCCGTCGTGGCCCAGGCCCAGGCTGCTGGAACGCCGCTGGACACGCGCGTGATCGACGTCCGCCTGCTGCGCAACCTGCCGCTGGACTTGCGCGCCGTGCTCTCCTGGGACGCCGACAACACCGACATCGACCTGTGGGTGATCGACCCCAACGACCAAGCCGCCTACTACGGCAATCGAATCACCTATCAAGGTGGGCGCATGTCTGCCGATTTCACAGGGGGCTATGGTCCGGAAGAATTCTCGCTGCGCCGGGCCCGGCCCGGGACCTACACGGTGCGGGCCAGGTTCTACGGCCACCGCCAGCAGATCGTGGCACCTGCCACCACCTTGATGTTGCGCCTGACCACGGGCTTTGGCACACCACAGCAGAAAGACGAGGACGTGGTGCTGCGGCTTTCGGGGCGCGGCGACATGGTCACCGTGGGCACATTCCAGATCGAAGAAACGAGCAAACCATGACATTCACCCCTTTCCTGCGTTCTGTTTTCATTGGCTTCGCTGCCGCTATCTGCTTCGCTGGAGGAGCCGCCGCGCAAGGCTTGCCGCCCGCTGTGGAGGCCGATCGCCTGCTGCAGCTTGGGTCTGCGGAAATGGCCAAGGGCGAGAAAGGCGACGCGGCCGCCTGGGCCAAAGCCGCTGCGGCGCTCAAGGGCGCGGAAGCCACGGGTGTGCGCATGCCCGACAACTTCGGCTACCACTACGGCCGCGCGTTGCACGCCGTTGGCCAGCACCAGGCCTCCCATGAGCGGCTCGAGCGCTACCTGCGCACCTTTGGCACCAAGGGCAAGTACTACAGCGAAGCGCTGGCGCAATACACCAGCGTGCAGAACGCGCTGGCTGAAGGCCGCGTGGCCGCCGAGAAGCAGGCGGTGGTTGACCGCGGATGGCGCTGGGTGAGGTCGACCTGGGTGCACGCCGGCGACGAGGGCACCGATTGCTACAAGGCCACCCGGCGCGTGAAAAACCAGTCTTCCAGCGCCCGCGAAATCGATTGCGATTGCAACGTCACCGAGAACGACCACCCCGCCTACCGGGGCAGCCTGCTGACCATCTGCAAGATCCGCTGGCAGGGCAACACCGTGCTGGACAAGGCGTCGTCGTTCTACGTCGACCGGGACTACTCGACCCGTCGTCAGGACTTCGAGAGCTTCAAGTCCAGCGAGGAATGAGCAGCATGGTTCGGGTTTGCCTGGCGCTGGTGTGCGCTTTTCTCCTGTCCGGTGCGTCCCTGGCCCAGCCCAGGGACGTGGGCGACCAGGGCACGCTGTTCCCGACCGGGGGGCGCGAGCAGATGCACTGTTTCCCCACCGGTACCGCCGCTGTGCCCGAGATCTGCGGCAACTTCGAGGTGCGGTGGAAGCTGTCCACGTTGATGGGTGAGCCGATCGCCAACTTCGGTCTGGTGTGGTCGCTCACCGGCGTGCGAATTCTGGTGGACAAACGCAGCCAGTTCTACAACCTGAAGTCGCTGCCCCCCGCTGTGGCCAAGGCCGCGCAAACCAGCGAGCTCATGCTCTATGGGCTGGGTCTATTCACTGGCGAGAACGGCGCCACCCTGGCGGTGGATGTGGACACGGGCGCGCCGGCCCGGCCTGATGGCAAGGTCTCCTTCAACGTGCCGGGCAGTCCGGACTGGGGCCGCTTCATCATCAGCGGCGGCTCGGCCCTGGACCACCGGGGGATGGTGGCGCATGGCCAGACGGGCTGGTGCGCGGAGAAACACCGCAGCTACCTGACGCCCCCGCAGGCCAGAGACGAGATGCGCAGGCGCACGAAGTTGACACACTTGTTGGTCTGCCCGCGCACCTCCGCCAACCCGGGCTTTCTGGAGGGGGCGCTCCAGTCGCATTGCGAAACCGCTCCGAAGGCGGCCTGGTGCGAGAAGAAGCCTGAAAAGGCCGAGACACCCGAGAAACCGGACCTTCGCTACGGCGACGCGCTGGACAAGGTGACCGACAAGCCAGCGGTGCAACGCAAGCACGCGCAACTCGTGGACGCCTTCCGGCGCGAAGCCGACGCCGCCTGCTCGAAGGAGTTGGCGCCGGTGCAGGCGTGCCTGCGCAAGAGCTGCCCCGATGCCGCCGGGCCGTCCGAAGCTTCCTGCAAGTCGATGCCGAACAGGCCCGCGCGCATACTCGGCCCGCTGCTCACACGCAGCGACAGCGGCCCCTGCAACGCGCGCTGTCAGCGCGAGCGAGAAGAGGCGCGCGAAGAAGCCCGGCTTGAGCGAGAACGCGAGAACGACACGTTTCGGGAGCGGGTGGCGGCGTGGGACGCGCAATGGAGTGGGCTGGCGAACCAGTGCGAAGAGAACAAGCAGGCCCGAGCCGCTCAGCACCAGTGTTTTCAGGCCTCCGAACGGCAATGCAATCCGACAGGTTTGACCGCCAGGACCTGCCTGGATCGACGCATGGTGCACGCGCCCACCGAGGGGGCTGCGGAAGCGGTGCAAGCCAGGGAAACGACAGACCGCATGCGGGCCGAGCAGCGCCCCAAGTTCCTCGACTGATGGGAGTCCTTCTCTCGCTGAGCATCGGGCTGCTGTGGGCACCGCTGGCGCTAGCGTCGCCCACCGCCAACGAATTCGAACGCTGTCACCGCGGAGCTGCGTTGAGCTTGCAGCACTGCCTGAGCGAGGCCGGCATGGGCGATGGAGGCGCCTGCTGGCCTCAGGCGCGGGCCTATCACGAGGATTGCCGCAGGAAGGTGGTGCAAGAACACCAGCCACCCGATGCGGCGCGCGTCGAAGCCATGCGGGAGGCGGCGCGCAGGAGGCAGGCAGTGCCGGGGGCGCGGCCCTGAAGGGTTGGTTTCGCTACGGTGCCGAGGCCGGCGTTGACGATTCCGGTGGCCACGGCATTTCGCTGGCCCGCAGCGGCTTGCCGATCGGCGCGCCGGCCTGACCCACGCGCACGGCAGCCATGTCTTGCGGGTTGGGGTACTGGTCGAGCAGCAGGTAGTCGAACACGCGGCGGGCGATGGGAGCTGCGTGGGCCGCACCAAAGCCGGCGTTCTCCACCACCAGTGCCAGCGCCACGCGCGGCTGGTCGGCAGGCGCGAACGCAATGTAGAGCGAGTGGTCGCGCTGGTGTTCTTCGAGCTTGCGGGAGTCGTAGCGGTCGCGCTGACCGATGGTCACGGCCTGGGCGGTACCGGTTTTGCCACCGCTGGCGTAGCCGGCTCCCGCGAACACGCGGGTGGACGTGCCTTCGGTGGTCACGGCGGTCATGGCGTCGATCACGGTGCGCACATGCTCGGGCTTGTAGCCCAGGTTTTCCGGTGGCGGTCCGGGCAGCGGCGTGCGCTCGCGCGTGATCACGTTTTCGGTGGCCATGGTCAGGTGCGGCTTGTACTTGACGCCACCGTTGGCCAGCGTGGCCATGGCGTGCGCGAGCTGCAGCATGGTGAAGCTGTTGTAGCCCTGACCAATGCCGAGCGAGATGGTCTCGCCCGCGTACCAGCGCTGCTGCTCGGGACGCTTGTAGGTGTTGCGCTTCCAGGCCAGACTCGGGAGCACGCCGCGCACCTCGCCCCGCAGGTCGATGCCAGTGATCTGGCCGAACCCCAGCGGCTTCATGAAGTCGTGCATGGTGTCCACGCCCATCTCGTTCGCCAGCGAGTAGTAGTAGGTGTTGCTGGACTTCACGATGCTGCGCTTCATGTCCACCGCGCCCAGGCCGCCGTCGTCGTGGCTGCGGAAGCGGTGGCCGCCGAACATCCAGAAGCCCGGGTCGTTGATGACGGTGCTGGCGGTGCGCGTGCCGGTTTCCAGGGCGCCGAGCGCCATGAAGGGTTTGTAGGTGGAGCCGGGCGGGTAGGTGCCGCGCATCGCGCGGTTGAGCAGCGGCTTGTCCAGCGATTCGTTGAGTGCGCGCCAGTTCTCCACGTCGATGCCTTCGACGAAGAGGTTGGGGTCGAAGGTGGGCTTGCTCACAAAGGCCAGCACTTCGCCCGAGCGCGGATCGATCGCCACCAGCGCGCCGCGCCGCTCGCCATACATGTCTTCGATCAGCTTCTGCAGCTGGATGTCGATCGACAGCACCACGGTGTTGCCCGGCGTGGCCGGCGTGTGAGCCAGCGAGCGCACCGCGCGCCCACCGGCTGAGGTTTCCACGCGTTCGAAACCGGTGATGCCGTGCAGTTCCCGCTCGTATTGTTGTTCGGCGCCGAGCTTGCCGATGTACTCGGTGCCCCGGTAGTTGGCCTGGTCTTCTTCCGGCCATTCGCCAATCGATTCCTTCTCGCGCTGGTTGATGCGGCCGATGTAGCCAATGACGTGGCTGGCCACATCGCCGTTCGGGTACTGGCGCAGCAACCTGGCGCGCACTTCCACACCGGGGAAGCGGTAGCGCTGCACCGTGAAGCGCGCCACCTCCTCGTCGGTCAGGCGCGTGCGCAGCGGCAGTGAATCGAAGCTGTGTGATTCCTCCACCAGTTTGCGGAAACGCCGCTCGTCACGCGGCGTGACCTCCACCAGCTCGCCGAGCCCCTTGATGGTGGCGTCGAGGTCGTCCACGCGCGAAGGCACGATCTCCAGCGTGTAGGCGGAGTAATTGGTGGCCAGCACGCGGCCCTTGCGGTCCAGGATCTGGCCCCGGTTGGGCACCACCGGCAGCACCGCAGTGCGGTTGCTCTCGGCCTGCGCCAGCAGGTCTTCATGCCGCGTCACCTGCAGGTAGACCATGCGCGCGGCGACGAGGCCGAAGGCGAACACCACCGCCAGCCCGATCAGCAGCACCCGGGTGCGGAACTGGGCCAGATCGGCTTCGACGTTGCGGAGTTCCGTCATGGCTAGAGCGGCCGATTGTCGTCGGGGTTAGGCGCACGCCTTTGAGGCGCCAGCAGCAGCACGCTGACCACCGGCCAGAGCAAGGCCTCGATCACCGGCGCCAGCAGGTACAGCAAGCCCGGAAAGGTGCCGCCGGCGGCCATGCGCACCAGCAGTTCGAGCAGGTGTGCTGCCACGAACAGCGGCAGCACCTGCACCGCCTGGTTGGGCACACTGAACCACAGCAGGCGCCGGTGCATGGAGATGCCCAGGAACCCGAGTGCGGTGTAGGCGAGGGCGTGCTGGCCGAGCAGCGCGCCCTGGTGCACGTCCATGGTCAGGCCAAACGCGAAGGCCACGCCCACGCCGATGCGCAGCGGCTGGTGCACGCTCCAGAACACCAGCAGCACGGCCAGCACATCAGGCACCCAGGCCGCGCGCCCGAACATCCCCATGTTCAACAGCATGTTGAACATCAGCGCGCTGAGCAGGCTGAACCAGATGAAGACGGGGTTGGCGGGCAACAGCAGCTGCTGACCGGGACGCATGATCATGGTGCGGTGCTCCGGTTGCCGGGACGGACCGCACCGCGCACCGGGCGCTCGGCGGGGGCACTGACCAAGGGCGAGGGAGGCACCACTTCGCCGGCGGGCGCGAGCACCAGCACATGCAGGGTTCCCTGCACCCGCGCCATGGGTTCGCAGCGCACGCGCGTGAAAGACGATTCGGCCTGGCGCTCCACCAGCGTCACGCGCGCCACTGGCAGGCCGGCGGGGTAGATGCCATCCACGCCGCTGGTGGTGAGCAGGTCGCCCTCGGCGATGTCGGCACTGGCGAGTGTGTAACGCAGTTCAAGGCCGTCGCCGCTGGCGGAAGGTTCGCCGTGGGCCACGCTGCGCACACCGGTGCGCGCATTGAGCACGGGAATGGCCTGATCGCGGTCGATCAGCAGCGTGACTTCGGACACCAGCGGATACACCCGCGTGACCTGCCCCAGCACGCCGCTCTCATCGATGACCGGCGAGCCGGCCTGGATGCCGTGCGTCTGGCCCCGGTCGATCACGATCTTGCGTGAATACGGGTCGGCGGCGTCGTAAAGCACCTGTGCGCCGGTGGCCTGGGCGCCGCTTCGTTCGCGCATGGCCAGCAGCTGGCGCAGGCGCTGGTTTTCCAGCGTGATCTGTTCGAGCTGCAGGCTGCGCTGAGCCTGCGTGGCCAGCCGCTTCAAGGCTTCGGCCTCGCCCTTCTGGGCCGCATGCAGGGAGGTGAAGTACGTGCCCGCCATGGACACCAGTTCGACCGGCTGCAGCACCGCCCATTGCACCGGATACAGCACCGCCGCGACGGCGGTACGCAGCGGCTCCGCGACCCGAAAACGCAGGTCGGCCACCATGAGGAACAGCGCCACCGCGCTGAACACCACCAGCTTGGACAGGGCCGAAGGGCCCTGCTTGAAAAAGGGGGGCGGGGTCCGGTCCAGGGTACCCAGAGGCATAGGGGGTAGGGTATCGCGGCCGTGCCGAAGAACGGCCCGGACTTATTCGCTGGTGAAGATGGTGCCCAGGCGCTCCATGCGCTCCAGCGCCATGCCGCAGCCTCGCACCACGCAGGTCAGCGGCTCCTCGGCCACCAGCACGGGCAAGCCGGTTTCCTCAGCCAGCAGGCGGTCCAGATCGCGCAGCAGCGCGCCACCGCCGGTGAGCATCATGCCGCGCTCGGCGATGTCTGCGCCCAGCTCGGGAGGCGTGTGCTCCAGCGCCATCTTGACGGCCGAAACGATGTTGTTCAGCGGGTCGGTGAGGGCTTCGAGGATTTCGTTGCTGGAAATGGTGAAGCTGCGCGGCACGCCCTCGGAGAGGTTGCGGCCCTTGACTTCCATTTCCTTGACTTCAGAGCCGGGGAAGGCAGAGCCAATGTTTTTCTTGATCGCTTCGGCGGTGGGTTCGCCGATCAGCATGCCGTAGTTGCGGCGGATGTAGGCAATGATGGCGTCGTCAAAACGGTCCCCGCCCACGCGCACGCTGCCCTTGTAGACCATGCCGCCCAGCGAGATCACGCCCACTTCGGTGGTGCCGCCACCGATGTCGACCACCATGGAGCCGGAGGCGTCCGACACCGGCAGACCAGCGCCGATGGCGGCGGCCATGGGTTCTTCGATCAGGTAGACCTCGGATGCGCCGGCGCCCAGGGCCGATTCGCGGATGGCGCGTCGCTCGACCTGGGTGGAGCCGCACGGCACGCAGATGATGATGCGAGGGCTCGGCCTGAACATCGAGCGCGGGTGCACCATCTTGATGAACTGCTTGAGCATCTGCTCCGTGACCGTGAAGTCGGCGATCACGCCGTCTTTCATGGGGCGGATGGCTTCGATGTTGCCGGGCACCTTGCCCAGCATGGCTTTGGCTTCGTGGCCCACCGCCTGGATGGTCTTCTTGCCCTGGGGGCCGCCTTCGTGGCGGATCGACACCACCGAGGGTTCGTCAAGCACGATGCCCTTGTTGCGCACGTAGATGAGGGTGTTGGCGGTGCCGAGGTCGATGGCCAGGTCGGTCGAAAACTGCCGACGGAAAGCTTCAAACATGGTGCGTGGATCCTGTGGGGCACGGGCGCGGCTTCGCGCGCTCGTCGCCGGGGGTGGGGCCGGGGGTGGGGCCGGGCATCGGTGCTAAGTGGTTGATTCCAAGGCGGAAACGCTGTCGCGGAGGGTATCGCCGTTAAACCTTGGATAATACCGTATCCCCTGTGTACAACTGCACGCAATTGGGGCGCAATTTGACCGCTTACACGTCGTTTCAGGGGCGATCGTCGCCTCGTGAACGCTTGCCTCATTCCACCCGGATCCCGTTTCAGCCATGTCCCTGACCCTGTCCGACATCGGGCGCATTGCCAACCTGGCGCGCCTGGAACTTACCGATGCCCGAAGCGAGACGCTGCGCGTCCAGCTCAATGGCTTCTTCGACATCGTCGAGCAGATGAACGCCGTGAACACGCTGGGCGTAGAGCCGCTGGCACACCCCACCGCGGTCATTGACCACGTGTCGCTGCGCCTGCGCCCGGACCTGGCCAGCGAGCCCAACGACCGCGAAGCCAACCAGAAAAGCGCACCGGCCGTGGAGCGCGGCCTGTTCCTCGTGCCCAAGGTGATCGAATGAACGATCTGCATGAACTGGGTGTCGCCGGCCTCGCCGTGGCCATTGCCGACAAGAAAACCAGCAGCGTCGAGGCCGCGCAACACCTGCTGGCCCGCGCGAAGGCGCACGCCTCGCTAGGCGCCTACCTGGCCTTCAACGAAGACGCCACGCTGGCCCAGGCCCGCGCGGCCGATGCGCGCATTGCCGCTGGCGAGCGCACGCCACTGCTTGGCGTGCCGCTGGCGCACAAGGACATCTTTGTCACCAAAGACTTCCCCACCACCGCCGGCTCGAAGATCCTGGAGGGCTACCGCAGCCCGTTCGACGCCACGGTGGTGCGGCGTCTGGCCGAGCAGGGTGCGGTTTCCCTGGGCAAGCTCAACTGCGACGAGTTCGCCATGGGCTCGGGCAACGACAACTCGGCCTACAGCCCGGTGCACAACCCGTGGGACATCGAGCGTGTGCCAGGCGGCTCTTCCGGCGGTTCTGCCGCAGCGGTGGCTGCTCGCCTGGTGCCGGCGGCCACGGGCACCGACACTGGCGGCTCCATCCGCCAGCCCGCCAGTTTCTGCGGCGTCACCGGCATCAAGCCCACGTACGGCCGCTGTTCGCGTTACGGCATGGTGGCCTTCGCTTCCAGCCTCGACCAGGCCGGTCCCATGGCGCGCAGCGCCGCCGACTGCGCCACCCTGCTCAGCGCCATGGCCGGCCCCGACATCGACCGCGATTCCACCAGCCTCGACCACCCCGCCGAGGACTACACCACGCTGCTCGGCCAGCCACGCGAAGGCGCCAGTGCCGCGCTGCCGCTCAAGGGCTTGCGCATCGGTCTGCCGAAGGAATTCTTTGGCGGCGGCTGCGCAGGCGATGTGCTGGTGGCCGTGCGCGCTGCGCTCGCCGAATACGAGAAGCTGGGCGCGACACTGGTCGATATTTCGCTGCCGCGCACCGAACTCTCCATCCCGGTGTACTACATCATTGCGCCGGCCGAGGCCAGCTCCAACCTCAGCCGCTTCGACGGCGTGAAGTTCGGCCACCGCGCCGCAAAGTACGACGACCTGATCGACATGTACAAGAAGTCGCGCAGCGAAGCCTTCGGCCCCGAGGTGCAGCGCCGCATCATGATCGGCACCTATGTGCTCAGCCACGGTTACTACGACGCCTACTACCTCAAGGCCCAGCAGATTCGCCGCCTGATCGCGCAGGATTTTCAGGCCGCGTTCACGCAGTGCGACGTGATCGCCGGCCCTGTGGCGCCCACCGTGGCCTGGAAGATTGGCGAGAAGAGCGACGATCCGCTGGCCAACTACCTGGCCGACATCTACACCCTCTCCACCAGCCTGGCCGGCTTGCCCGGCATGAGCGTGCCAGCCGGCTTTGGCGCGGGCGGCATGCCCGTGGGCCTGCAACTGGTGGGCAACTATTTCCAGGAAGGGCCGCTGCTGCAGGCCGCCCATGCCTTCCAGCAGGCCACCGATTGGCATGCCCGCGCGCCGGGGGGCTACTGAAATGAACACCAGCACATCCCTTCTTGTGCAAGGCTACGAAGTCGTCATCGGCTTCGAAACGCACGCCCAGCTCTCCACCCAGTCCAAGATCTTCAGCCGCGCGCCGGTGGCCTTTGGCGCCGAGCCGAACACACAGGCCTGCGCGGTCGACCTGGCCCTGCCGGGCACGTTGCCGGTGATGAACAAGGCCGCGGTCGAACTCGCCATTCGCCTCGGCCTTGCGCTCGGTTCGCACATTGCCGAGCAGAGCGTGTTCGCACGCAAGAACTATTTCTATCCCGACCTGCCCAAGGGTTACCAGATCAGCCAGTTCGAGATTCCGGTGGTGCAGGGCGGCGAGGTGTCGTTCTTCCTCGGATCTGAAAAGAAGACCGTGCGCCTGGTCCGTGCCCATCTGGAAGAAGACGCTGGCAAGAGCCTGCACGAAGATTTCGTGGGGCAGAGCGGCATCGACCTCAACCGCGCCGGCACGCCGCTGCTGGAGATCGTGACCGAGCCCGACATGCGCTCCAGCGCCGAGGCCGTGGCCTACGCGAAAGAGCTGCACAAGATCGTGACCTGGATCGGCGTCTGCGACGGCAACATGCAGGAAGGCTCGTTCCGCTGCGACGCCAACGTGTCGGTGAGGAAACCCGGCGCCGAGCTGGGCACGCGGCGCGAGATCAAGAACCTGAACAGCTTCAAGTTCATGCAGCAGGCCATCGACTTCGAGGTGCGCTGGCAAATTGAGCAGATCGAAGACGGACACAAGATTCAGCAGGCCACCGTGCTGTTCGATCCCGACACGGGCGAGACGCGCGCCATGCGCACCAAGGAAGACGCGGCCGACTACCGCTACTTCCCCGACCCCGATCTGCCGCCGCTGGTGATTGAGCGCGAGTGGGTGGAACAGGTGCGGGGCCAGATGCCCGAACTACCTCGCGCCATGGCCGAGCGACTGGTGCGCGACTATGGCCTGCCCGAGTACGACGCCACCACGCTCACGCAGAGCCCTTCGATGGCGGCGTATTTCGAAACAGCAGCCAAGGCCAGTGGCCAGGCCAAGCTGGTCAGCAACTGGATCATGGGTGAGGTGTCGCGCCGGTTGAACGCGGAGGAAAAAGAGATTGCCGCCGCGCCGGTGAACGCCGCACAACTCGCCGTACTGATCGGGCGCATTGCCGATGGCACGGTGTCGAACAACGCCGCAAAACAAGTGTTCGACGCCTTGTGGATCGGTGAAGGGACCGAGGTGGACGCCGTCATCGAAGCCAAAGGCCTCAAGCAGATGAACGACAGCGGCGCGCTGGAAAAAATCATCGACGAAGTGATGGCCGCTAACGCCGACAACGTGGCTCAGTTCCGCGCCGGCAAGGAAAAGGCCTTCAACGCGCTGGTCGGTCAGGTGATGAAGGCCAGCAAGGGCAAGGCCAACCCGCAGCAGGCGAACGATCTGCTGCGCCAGAAACTGGGTTGAAGGTCAGCGCGAGGCGGCGCCGGTGCGGGTGCCGCCCGCAGCGGCCCAGAGCTGCTTGAGCTTGACCAGTTCTTCGTCGAAGCGCGCGTTGATGCGTTGTTTCTCCTGGGCCTGCTCGTCAAGGAAACGCTTCTGCACCACCATCTGCTTCTCGTTGTCTTCGATCTTGCGCTTGAGCCAGTTGGGGGCCTTGCTGGCGTCGCCCTGGTAGAACTCCATCTCGACGTCGATTTCCTTGCGCTGCAGCACCAGCGCCTGCTCGCGCTTGTTCACAGCGCCAATCACTTCGTCAATCTGCCCCAGCGCTTCGGCGCGCTCCTTGTCGTGCACGCCCTGGTTGGGGTAGCGGATGAGCAGCGCGCGTTCGCGGCGCTTTTCTTCCTGTACGCGCGCACGCTGCTCGTCTTCCACGCGACGCTGCGCTTCCAGCTTCGCGCGCTCGTCGGCGGTGTAACTGGGCGGCACCACCTGGCGCACGATGCCGGTGTTGCCCCGCTTTTCCTGTTCACGGTCCAGGCATTCCACGATCGGCCGGTCGGAGGTGAGGCGCCGCCCTTTGCTGTCGACGCAGGAATACACGCTGCCTTGCGCCTGTGCCCCGCCCGCGAGCGTGGTGCAAAGAGCCAGCAGCGCGAATCGAGCTGTAAAGAGGGGGTGGGAATGGTGGTGCGGCATCGGGTTGGGTTCAGGTCACACCGTATCGCTGGCGGTAGGCCAGTACACGATCGCGGTGGGCATCAAAGCTGCCACCAGTGTGGTCCGTCAGATATTGCAGCAAATCGGCCAGCGTCGCAATCGCACAAACGTGCAGGCCGAGCTGCCGCTGAACGTGCTGAACCGCACTGTGATCCACATCGCGCAGCATGCCATCGGGCCCTGCTTCCGTGGCTTTTTCCTGGCGGTCCAGCGCGATCGCCACCGCGTGCGGCACCGCACCGGCCGCGCGGATGAGCGCGATCGACTCGCGCGCCGCAGTGCCGGCGGACATCACGTCGTCCACGATCAGCACGCGTCCCTGAAGCGGCGCGCCCACCAGCGTGCCCCCTTCGCCGTGGTCCTTGGCCTCCTTGCGGTTGTAGGCAAAGGGCACGTTGCGCCCCAGCCGCGCGAGCTCCACGGCCAGCGCGGCGCCCAGGGGAATGCCCTTGTACGCGGGGCCGAAAATCATGTCGAATTCGATGCCGCTGGCCAGCAGGGCTTTTGCATAGAATTGCGCGAGCCGGCCGAGCTTGGCGCCGTCGTCGAACAGGCCCGCGTTGAAGAAATAAGGGCTCAGGCGACCGGCCTTGGTTTTGAACTCACCGAACTTCAGCACGCCGGCGTCTACACAGAACTGCACGAATTCCTGCGCCAGCGCATCGGGGGCCTCGGCTTGTGCCGCGCCTGCTTGCAAACCCATGGGGACATCCTTGTTCAAACTGACCAGCCTCAACCTCAACGGCATCCGTTCCGCCACCACCAAGGGGCTGGAGAAATGGCTGTCCGCGCACCGGCCCGATTGTATTTGTGTGCAGGAGGTCAAGGCCCAGGCACTCGATGTGAGCGGCCGCTTCGAGCAGATCGCCGGTCTGCAGGGACATTTCCACTTTGCCGAGAAGAAGGGTTATTCGGGCACGGCGGTGTACACGCGCCACGAGCCCAGCGATGTGGTGATCGGCTTTGGCTGCACCGAGTTCGACGCCGAAGGGCGCTACACCGAACTTCGCTTCGATACGCCCCAGCGCAAGTTCTCGGTCATCAGCGCCTATTTCCCCAGCGGTTCTTCTGGCCCCGAGCGCCAGGAAGCCAAATACCGCTTCCTCGCCCAGTTCTTTCCGCACCTGCTGGCACTCAAGGGTGAGCGCGAATTCATTCTGTGTGGCGACGTGAACATCGCGCACCAGAAGGAAGACCTGAAGAACTGGCGCAGCAACCAGAAGAACAGCGGTTTCCTGCCCGAGGAGCGCGCCTGGATGTCCAGTCTGCTGGCCGATGCGGGCCTCGTCGACGTGTACCGCCGCCTTCAGCCCGACACCACCGACGCCTGCTACACATGGTGGAGCAACCGCGGCCAGGCCTACGCCAACAACGTGGGATGGCGGCTGGACTACCACCTGGCCACGCCCGCCCTGGCAGAAACGGCCCGCGGCGAATCGATCTACAAGGGCGAAAAGTTCAGCGACCACGCGCCGATCACGATCGACTACGACTTCAAACTGTAGGGCATCAACCCTTGCCCAGCGGTGGCCGGCCGAACAGGCTGGAGGCGTTGCTGATCGGGCCCAGTTCGGCGGCGGCGTCCAGCAGCGTGGGCGCCAGCTCCTGCATCCGCTCTTGCGTCAGGCGCGTTCGCGGGCCCGCGATGCTCAGCACGCCAATGGCCTCCTTGCGCCGCAGCACGGGCGCGGCCATGGCGGCCATGCCGGGCGCGAACACCTCGTCGATCATGGCGTAGCCGCGCACGCGCGCAATGTGCAGGATGTCCAGCAGCTCCTTCACCGTGGTCGGTGCCTTGGGGCCGTAGTCTTTGGGAAGACCAAAGCCCTGCCGGCTGACCAGTTCGAGTGCGCGCTCGTCGCTCAGCGTCAGCAACCACGCGTGGCCCGACGAGGTGCACGAAAGGCGCGCTTCGGCGCCCATGTCGGGGTCGTAGCGCAGTCCGACCTGGCGTGCGCCTTGCGACTTGGCCACCCAGGTCAAGCGGTCGTCGTCGACGATGGACAGGCGTGCCAGCTCGCCGGATTTTTGCGCCAGCCGCTCCACGATTGGCTCGGCGATGTCGACGATGCCCGCGTTGCTGAGGTAGCCCAACCCCAGCGAGACCACCTTGGTGGTGAGCACATAGTCGCCCTGTTTGCGTGCCTGGCGCACGTAACCGCGCCGCTGCAGATCGCCGAGCAGGCGGTGGCAGGCGCTCAAGGGCATGTCGAGTTCTGACGCCATCGACGCCAGCGGCAGGCCGTCCGGGTGGGCGGCCAGGTGTTCGAGCAGGGTCAGTCCACGATCGAGTGCAAGGCTCATGAGGCAATTAATTTCATATAAAGGAATGTCTTTCCAATTCGGAAACACTTTCCTTGTGGAGATCAAGAATTCACGCGGTTGGCGGACCTGATCGGGCGAGCCGCGATGAAAACACGGAGACGGCGGTTTGCGCAAGCCCCGACCCGGCGATGGCCGGATTCGTCGTTGCCCGCTGGCCCCCTCTTTCCCTCCCAAGGATGCTTTTTTCCATGACCGACACCGTCTACGTTCTCAACGGACCCAACTTGAACCTGCTGGGCGTGCGCGAGCCGCACCTGTACGGCAGCACCACGCTGGCCCAGGTCGAGCAACTGTGCCGCCGGGTCACGACCGAGCTGGGCCTGGGCTGCGAGTTCCGCCAGTCCAACCACGAGGGCGTGCTGGTGGATTGGGTGCAGGAAGCGCGGGAGAAAAGCGTCGCACTGGTCTTCAACCCGGCCGGGCTGTCTTTTCGTTCGATTCCGTTGCTGGACGCCATCAAGACGCTGGAGCAGCCCGTCGCCGAAGTCCACATCACCAACATTCACCGCCGCGACCCGCTTTATCAGCACTCCCTGATCTCGCAGGGCGCCACCGGCGTCATCTGCGGCTTCGGCCCCTATGGCTACGAGATGGCGCTGCGGGCGGTGGCCCAGCGCCTGGCTGCGGCCGCATGATCTTCCTCAAGACCCCGTTCACCCCCAACCACACAGGAGACATCACCATGAACAGCTCACCCAACCGCCGCTCGGTGCTGTGCGCAGGCGCCACCCTTGCCGCCACCATGGCCCTGCCGGCCTGGGCACAGACGCAGCCGACCTTGCGCTTTGCCGCCGTGTTCTCGGACAAGGACATCCGCGCCGACATGATGAAGATGTTCGCCAAAGACATTGAGTCCGACTTCAAGGTCGAGGTGTTCCTGAACTCCACCCTGTTCCGCCAGGGCACCGAGCTGGTGGCCCTGCAGCGCGACAACCTGGAGATGGGCAACATCGGCCCGCAGGACATCTCCAAGCAGATCCCGGCCTGGTCGCTGCTCACCTCGGCCTACCTGTTCCGCGATGCCAACCACCTCACGCAGTTCTTCGCCAGCGACATGGGCGTGCAGATGAAGAAGATGGTGGAAGACCAGCTCAAGGTGAAGATCCTCGGCCCGACCTTCTTCGGCACCCGTCAGGTGGGCCTGAAGCCCAAGAAGAAGATCAATGTGCCAGCCGATCTGGCGGGCGTGAAGCTGCGCATGCCACCCGGAGACAGCTGGCAACTGCTGGGCCGCTCGATCGGCGCCAACCCCACACCGATGGCCTACGCCGAAACCTACACCGGCCTTCAGACCGGATCGATCGACGGGCAGGACAACCCGCTGCCCAACGTGCAGAACATGAAGTTCTTCGAAGTGATGTCGCAGATCGTCATGACCTCGCACCTGGTCGGTTACGACCTGCTCACCGTCAACATGAAAACCTGGCAAAGCATGTCGCCCGCGAAGCAGCAGGCGTTTCAGGCCGCCGCCGACAAGGCCATCGCCTGGAGCACGGCAGAGCACCTGAAGCGCGAGGCCGAGCTGGCCGAAGGCTTCAAGCGCCAGGGGCTGGACGTTTACACCCCCAACGTGGCGGCCTTCCGTGAACATGCGCAGAAGATCTACCTGGCGTCGGAGGAAGCGAAAAGCTGGCCAGCCGGCATGCTCGACAAGATCAACGTCATGAAGTGAAGCGGTTGATGTTCGGCACCCTCGCGTCGGCCCTGCGCCGGTTCGCCAATGGGGTGGCCGCTGGCTTGCTGGCGGTCATCTTCGTGGCCTTCATGCTGCAGATCGTCCTGCGCTACGTCTTCAACTGGCCGGTGGGATGGACGACGGAGATCTCGCTGCTGGCCTGGCTCTGGCTGGTGCTGTGGGGCGCGGCCTTCGTGTTGCGAGACCAGGAAGAGATCCGCATCGATTTCATCACCGCCAACGTGAGACCGCGAGCGCGCATGGCGATGGGCATGGTCGGCTCGATCTGCGTGGTGGTGCTGTTCGGCATGCAATTGCCCGCGGCCTACGACTACGTGAGCTTCATGAAGGTCGAGAAGAGCTCCTACCTGAACACCCGGTTCGACGTGCTGTTCTCGATCTACATCGTCTTCTCGGTGGCGGTCATTGCCCGAAACCTCTGGAACATCGTGCAGCTGGCCCGTGGCAAGGACCCGGCCGCCGACGCACCCCTCACACCTGGCTCCGCACTGTGAACTTCACCAGTCCGTTTTCTCTTGCGCTCGGCACCATCCTGGCGCTCAGCCTGCTGGGCGTGCCCGTGGGACACGCCATGATCGGCGGCTCGGTCCTGTACCTGTACCTCAAGGGCATGGACATGGGCACGGTGGCCGAGCAATTGCTCAACGGCACCTACCAGAGCTTTTTGCTGCTGGCGATCCCGCTGTTCATTCTGGCCGCCACCATCATGAGTTCGGGCAGCGTGCTCGACCGCCTCATGCGTTTCTGCAATGCCATCGTCGGGCGCTTTCCCGGCGGCCTTGCCCAGGTGAACGTGTTGCAGAGCATCGTGTTCGCCAGCATGTCGGGCTCGGCGCTCGCCGATGCGGCGGGCTCAGGCAAGCTGATGCAAGTGATGATGACCAAGGACGGCAAGTACACCCGAGGCTTCGCCGCCGCGCTCACCGCCGCTTCATCGGTCATCGGTCCCATCCTGCCGCCGTCCATTCCCATGGTGCTCTACGCCCTGGTGTCGGGCACGTCCATCGGCTACCTGTTCATTGCGGGCGTGCTGCCCGGGCTTCTGCTCGGCGGCGTGCTCATGGGGTTGATCTATTTCCTCGCCAAGCACCGGAAGTTTCCGGTGGAAGACAAGGTGCCACTGCGCGAGATGCCGCGCATCACGCGCGAAGCCCTGCCGGCCTTGATGTTGCCGGTGGTGTTGCTGGGGTGCCTCTACACCGGCATCACCACACCCACCGAAGCGGCGGGCCTGGCGGCGGCCTACGCGCTGATCATCTCCGTGGTGCTCTACCGCAGCATCGGCTGGGGCGACATCTACGAATCCCTCATCTCCAGTGCGCGGGTGAGCATCTCCATCGGCATGCTGATCGCGGGCGCGCTGGTGTTCAACTACGTGATCACGGTGGAAAACATTCCCGCCACCCTCAGCACGGTGCTGAAGGGCCTGGAACTCTCCCCGCTGGGTTTCCTGCTGCTGGTGAACCTGATCCTTCTGCTGCTGGGGTGCTTTCTCGAAGGCTCCACCATCATTCTGGTGATCTTGCCGGTGCTGCTGCCCACGGCAGTGGCGCTGGGTGTGGACCCCGTGCACTTTGGCGTGGTCGCCGTGCTCAACATCATGATCGGTCTGGTGACACCACCCTACGGCCTGCTGCTGTTCATGATGACCAAGATCGCCGACATCTCATTGACCGAACTGGTGCGCGAGATGGTGCCCTTCCTGGTGGTCATGATCGGCGCGCTGGCGCTCGTCACGCTGTGGCCGGACATGGTGCTGTTCCTGCCGAGGCTGGCGGGTTACTCGGGCTAGCCTCTCATCGGTACTGTGCGGCCGAGATGAACTCCTTGAAGGTTTCGCACCACACCACCACGGTGTTGTAGGCCGCCAGGTCCACGCCGGGGGGCAGCGGCACAACGAAGTTCTCGAACGTCTTCACGTCGCCCACGCGCAGCATCTGGTTTTTCAGCGGCAGGAACTCGGCCTCGGTCTGCACGAAGGTGGGCGAGAGATACAGCTTGTAGTCCGGTCCCGGCGCCAGTCGCCCCATGAGCGAAACCGCCTCCGGCCCGACCGACACCGTGCCTTCGCCCCAGTGCAGGGCATCGCTGCCGGTGAGGTCGCGCCGGAACTGGGCGGTGAAGCGCGCTTTGCTGGCGAGTTCGCTGACCACAGCCACCTCGGGCGCTGGCGGCGCAATGAGGATGGGCAACAGGTAGACCCCCGCCGCAAATCCTGCGAGAGCCACCAGAGCATGCGATGCGAGCAGAAGCAGGGCTTTTTTCATGTGCGGTTTGTACACCAGGCTGGCGCGCGCTGCGCAGGCGCGGCTTCTAGAATGACGCGTTTTTCATCAGGCTTTCCATGCTGCGCTACCTCACCGTTCCCGTCACCGCCTTTGCCCAGAACTGCTCGCTCGTGTGGTGCGATGAAACCAAGGACGCTGCCGTGATCGATCCCGGTGGTGAGCTCGATCGTCTGCTGGCCGAAGTGCAACGCCTGGGCCTGAACCTCAAGGCCATCTGGCAGACGCATGCACACATCGACCACGCGGGCGGCACCGCCGAACTCGCGCGCCGCCTGAGCCTTCCCATCATCGGCCCGCACCCCGGCGACCAGTTCTGGATCACTGGCTTGCCGCAGCAGGGCGCGATGTTCGGATTTCCGCCCGCCGAAGCCTTCACGCCCACGCGCTGGCTGGCCGACCGCGACACGGTGCAGATCGGGCGCTGTGCGCTGGATGTGCGGCACTGCCCGGGTCATACACCCGGGCATGTGGTGTTCCATTCAGCGGAGGCGAAGCGCGCTTTTGTGGGCGACGTGCTGTTTGCCGGCAGCATTGGCCGCACCGACTTTCCGCAGGGCAATCACCAGCAGTTGCTCGACAGCATCAAGGAGCGCCTCTGGCCGATGGGCGACGACACGGTGTTCATTCCTGGCCATGGGCCGGAGAGCACGTTTGGTGAGGAACGGCGCAGCAACCCCTATGTCAGGGATTGAGCTCCGCCGCTTCGCGGGTCGCTGCCCCCCGAGGGGGCTGATCCGGCTTGGGGCGGCCCGGCGCCGGATCTCAGCTCTTGCGGGCCTGTTCGTACAGGCCCTGCACGCGTGGCACGTTGCTTTCGAGTTCGCGGATGCGGTCGGGGCCGCTGGGGTGGGTGGAGAGAAAGCTGGCGTTCGAGCCGCCGCTGTTGGCCGCCATCTTCTGCCACAGCGTCACGCTGGCGCGGGGCTGGTAGCCCGAGCGGGCGGCGAGTTCCAGGCCCACCAGGTCGGCCTCGGTCTCGTCCTCGCGGCTGAACTTCAGCGTGAGCAGCTGCGTGCCCAGGTTGGCCGCAATGTCGCCGAGCTGCCCCAGACCGAACAACTGCGCGGCGATGGACAAACCGATGCCGGTGGCGTTGCTCTTGGCCACACGGGCACGCGCGTGTTCGCGCAGCGCGTGCGCCATTTCGTGGCCCATGATCATCGCGGTCTCGTCGTCGGTGAGCTTGAGCTTTTCGAGAATGCCGGTGTAGAAGGCGATCTTGCCGCCCGGCATGCAGAAGGCATTGACCTGTTCGCTCTGGATCAGGTTGACTTCCCAGCGCCAGGAGGTAGCGCGCTTGTTCCATTGCGGCGAATGCGGAATGAGGCGGCGCGCAATGTTGCGCAGCCGTTGCACCTGCGGATTGCCGTCGGGCACGAGCAGCTTCTTGGCGTTGGCCTCGCCCATCATTTGCGAATACTGCTTGCCCGCTGCGCTTTCCAGCTCCTCGGCCGGCACCAGGTTGCGCAGCGCCGACGCCTGACCCACGTCCACCTGCGCAGCGGCGGGCAAGGCGGCGCCGGCGGCCGCAGCGCCACCCGCCAGCAGAAAGGCGCGTCGGGCCGACCACAGGTGGTCAGGGCGGTCCGGGGACGCGTGGGAAGTTTTGAAGTCGCAGATAAAGCACATGCGTGAATAATAGTCAAAGCCGGGCGGTTGCGCCCGCCCGAGCAAACCCTCTCCCTGCCGACCGCCCATCCATGCCTTCAACCTCCACCGGCCAAGCCGCTGCCGACACCGAACCGACGCCGGCTCGGCCCACCTGGGGCGAGACCCTGCGCGTGTACCTGGAGCCCGCCAGTCTGCGCATGTTCGCGCTGGGGTTCTCGGCCGGTCTGCCGCTGCTGCTGGTGCTGGGCACGCTGAGTTTTCGCCTGCGCGAGGCCGGGCTGGACCGCACCACCATTGGCTACCTGAGCTGGGTGGGCCTGGCCTATGGCTTCAAGTGGTGCTGGGCACCGCTGGTTGACCGCCTCCCCATCCCCTTGCTCACGCGCTGGATGGGGCGCCGTCGCAGCTGGCTGCTGTTGTCGCAGGTGTTGATCATGGTCTCGCTCGTGGGCATGGCCATGACCGACCCGCGCACCGAGCTCACGCTGGTGGTGTGGTGCGCGCTGGCGGTGGCCTTCGCATCCGCCACGCAGGACATTGCGCTGGACGCCTACCGCATCGAGTCGGCCGACATGCGCCACCAGGGCGCACTGGCCGCCACCTACCAGACGGGCTACCGCCTGGCCATGATCTGGGCCGGTGCTGGCGTGCTGTGGATCGCTGCCCGTGCCGAGGTGGCGCCCGTGAGCACTGCGGGCGCCGGGCCCGGGGTCCTGTACCAGCAAGCGGCGTGGAGCACGGCCTACCTGGTGATGGCCGCGAGCATGCTCGTGGGCGTGCTCACGGTGCTGTTCTCGCGCGAGCCCGTGCGGGTGGCGCTGCCGCCCGCACGCAACGCCGCCGAGTGGCTGCAGAGCGCGCTGGTGGAGCCCTTCGCCGATTTCCTCAAGCGTTATGGCAAGCAGGCGCTGCTGATCCTGGCGCTGATCGGCGTCTACCGGATCAGCGATGTGGTGATGGGCATCATGGCCAACCCGTTTTATGTGGACATGGGCTACACCAAGGACGAGGTGGCCGCCGTGACCAAGATCTACGGCGTGATCATGACGCTGGTGGGTGCCTTCATTGGCGGCGCGCTGTCGCTCAAGCTCGGTGTGATGCGCGTGCTCATGCTGGGCGCCATTCTCTCCGCCGCGAGCAACCTGCTGTTTGCCTGGCTGGCGGGGCATGGACACGACGTGGTGGCGCTGATCTTCGTGATCTCCGCCGACAACCTGAGCGCCGGGGTGGCCTCGGCCGCGTTCATCGCCTACCTGTCAGGGCTCACGAACGTGCAGTACTCGGCCACGCAATACGCCCTGTTCAGTTCCATGATGCTGCTCGCACCCAAGTGGCTGGCAGGATACTCAGGCGCTTTTGTTGACACGTACGACTACCCCACCTTCTTCGTCGCCACGGCGTGCCTGGGGGCGCCGGTGCTGTTGCTGATCTGGCTGGCCACGCGCTTGGCGCCGGTGCAAAAACCGCCCGGGCGCTGATCAACCGGCGAGGGCTTTCAGCAGGGCCTTCAACTCGGGTTTCTGCACTTTCCCCAACGCGGTCTTGGGCAGGGCATCGACCCTTTGCCAGCGGCGCGGCCACTTGTAGCGCGCCAGTCGCCCGTCCAGGAAGGCCTGCAACGCAGGCATCCATTCTTGCTGCGCCGGATCTCGCAGCACCACCACGGCCACCACCACTTCCCCCCAGCGAGCGTCGTCCTGGCCGACCACCGCGCACTCGGCCACCAGCGGGTGTTGCACCAGCAGGTTCTCGATCTCGGCCGGGTAGATGTTCTCGCCACCGGAGATCACCATGTCCTTGGCGCGGCCGACCACGGTGTAGCTGCCGTCCGGCGATTGCAGGGCCAGGTCGCCGGAATGGAAGAAGCCGTCGGCGTCGCAGGCTGGCAGGTCCGGCCAGTAGTGCTCGACCACGTTGGCCCCGCGCACCAGGATCTCGCCCACCTCGCCTGGCCGCACGGCGCGACCTTGCAGGTCGTGCAGACGAACCTCCACGCCCGGTGCGGCCCAGCCGCAGGAACCCAGGTGATCGAAGGCGTGCGCGCTGGGCAGGGCGATGGAAAAGGGACCGGTCTCGGTGCTGCCGTACACGTTGCACATGGGCACGCTGCGCGCATGGCAGGCCTCGATCAGTGTGGCGGGCAGCAGGCTGGAGCCGGCCCAGATGGCGCGCAGGCAGGAAAGGTCGGCCTCGGCCCATGCGGGTTGAGCCGTCAACGCCTGCAGCGTGGCGGGCACCTGCAAGGTGAGCGTGGGCCGTTCCAGGCGGATGCATTCCAGCGTGGCCTGGGGATCGAAACGTGTGAACAGCAGCACTTGCGCGCCCACCGACAGTGCCGGCAGCGTCTGGATGCACAGGCCACCCACATGGAACAGCGGCAACGCGCTGAGCACCGTGTCGGCGGGCGTCATGTCCTGCACCTGGGCTGCGATCGCCATGTTGGCCAGCAGGTTGCGCTGTGTGTGCACGGCGCCTTTGGGGCGGCCGGTGGTGCCCGAGGTGTAGACGAGCAACACGGGCCTGCTGGCCGCGTCGGCGATCTCGGCAATGGTCACGCTTGCCTCTTGTGCGTCCAGTGCGCGCACAGAGCGCGTGGGCAGCGCCAGCGCTTGCGCGGCTTGGGCGAAGTGCTGGTCGTGCACCAGCAAGGCAGGGCGGCAGTCGTCGAGCAGCGACTCCCACTCTGCGGGCGACAGCCGGTGGTTCATGGGAACCAGCACGCCCCCGAGCCGCGCCAGCGCCATCAGCAGCGCGATCTGGGCCGGGTGGTTCAAGCCGAGCCAGGCGATGCGGTCGCCGGCTTGCACCCCGACCTGGGTCAGGCGGGCCGCAAGCGTGTGCACACGCCGAACCAGCGCGGGCCCGCTCAGGCTGCCCCAACGCGAATCAGCCACCGGGCCACCGGGCTCGAACCAGCGCAACAGCGGCCGCTCGGAGGGCTGCAAGGCCAGCTGGTCCAGCAAGGCGTTGAACGATGCGGCGGGTAGGGGCGTCATTCACATTACTTTACGTGACTCCCCAGCAGCGTTCACACGCGGCTGTCAGCATGTCAGGTCCCCATGGACACCGCTACACTGAAACCATGACCTCTCCCCTGCTGATGATTGAAGACGACGCGCGCCTGGCGCAGATGGTGATCGAGTACCTCGGCCAGTCGGGTTTCGAAGTCACCCACGCCAACGACGGCGAACAAGGCCTGGAACAGTTGCAGCTCATCCAGCCCGAGCTGGTGATTCTCGATCTCATGATGCCCGGCATCGACGGCCTGGAAGTCTGCCGGCGCATTCGCGCGCTGCCGGGTCAGGCAGCGCGCGTGCCGGTGCTGATGCTCACCGCCAAGGGCGATCCGATGGACCGGGTGATCGGCCTGGAGATAGGGGCCGACGATTACCTGCCCAAGCCGTTCGAGCCGCGTGAACTGCTCGCACGCGTGCGCGCCGTGCTGCGCCGGCGCAGCGACCCCGGCCAGGCCAGCGCCTCTCGCACCACGCCGGTGTTGCGTTTCGGTTCGCTCGACATCGACCGCGATGCCCGCACTGTGCAGGTGGCCGGGAAGTCGTGCGAGCTCACGTCCTACCAGTTTGATCTGCTGGTCGCCATGGCCGAGCGAGCCGGGCGTGTGCTCACGCGCGACCAGATCATGGAGGCGGTGCGCGGACGCGAGCTGGAGGCTTTTGATCGCTCGATCGATGTGCACATCGGCCGCATCCGCAACGCGATAGAGGTCGACAGCAAGGACCCCAAACGGATACTGACGGTGCGTGGCGTGGGCTACGTGTTCGCCAAGCAACAGGACTGAGACGGATGGGAAGCCTTTTCGGCTCCAGGCTGTACGTCCGCATCTGGCTGGCGGTGGTGTCTGCCGTGACGGTGCTCACGCTGGTCGTGGGCTGGCTGTGGCAGCAGGCGCTGGAGCAGGACCGGGCCGAGCGCGATGCGCGCGTGATGCGCACGGTGGTGGTGCGGGACGGCGCGCGCGACGTGGTGGGCGAGGCGCCGGCGCGCGCTGTGCGCATTCCTGGCGAGGGCTGGGAGTTCGAGGTGCTCATGAAGGACGGGCGCACGCTGTATGTGCTGATTCCACGTTCCAACCAGGCACAGAACAATCCGGGACGGCGGGCGCCCGAATGGCTGCAGACGCCCACCGGTTTTGCGTGGTTGCTGGGGCTGGTGGCGCTGGCGGTGGCGCTGGGCGCCTATCCCATCGTGCGGCGCCTGACCAAGCGCCTCGAAATTCTGCAGAAGGGCGTGGAGCGCTGGGGCGCGGGCGATCTCTCCACCCGCCTGCCGGTGCAGGGCCAGGACGAAGTGGCTTTCCTCGCCAGCCGCTTCAATGCTGCGGCTGAGCGGGTTCAGACGCTGCTGCAGTCGCACAAGAGTTTGCTGGCCAACGCCTCGCACGAGCTGCGCTCTCCGCTGGCCCGCATCCGCATGGGTCTGGAACTGCTCGGGCGGGGCAGTGACAACCCGACACAACGCGCAGAGATCGCGCGCAGCATCGACGAACTGGACCAGTTGATCGACGAAATTCTTCTGGCCAGTCGGCTCGACCTGCGCGACGCCAGCGACGCTTCGGCCCTGGGCCCGAAGGAAGAAGTCGACCTGGTGGGACTGGCGGCCGAAGAGTGCGCTCGCACCGGGGCCGATCTGGACATGGCTCCGGGTGCCTCGTCGGCGCTGGTGCAGGGGCACGCCCGGCTGCTGCGTCGCGTGCTGCGCAATCTGCTGGAGAACGCCCGGCGCTACGGCAAGCCCGTGGCGATGGACCACAGTGATGAGCCCGAAGTGCGCCTGTGCATCGCCGCGCCCGATGCCGCGAGGCCCGGGCGTGTGGTGCTCTGGGTGGAGGACCGTGGCCCGGGTGTGCCTGCCGCCCAGCGCGAGCGCATCTTCGAGCCGTTCTACCGGCTGCCGGGTGCGAGCGAACGCGAAGGCGGCGTTGGGCTGGGCCTGGCATTGGTCAAAACGATCGTGGAGCGCCACGGTGGCGAGGTGCGCTGCGAAGACCGGCCAGGTGGCGGCGCCCGGTTCGTGGTGGAACTCCCCGTTTGAGCTGCGCACCGCCCATCTGCGGAAATCCGCCGCTTGCCGAATCGCTTCACCGCCGCTTGAATACTTCAGATTGATGAATTCATTGGGTTTTTTTGGGTTTTATTACCCAGGCGAAATGGATGCATTCCCCCAAATGGGGGATGTGCGAAACGCATGCGGCAGCGCACAATCACGCCGTTGCTGTCACAACTTTCAATCAACGACAGGGTAGATGGGCCGAGCGCCACGCCCCGCGTTGAAACCAGGTCTCCCAACGACGTCCCTTCAAGGACTTTCCAAAGCCACCGCAAGGTGGCTTTTTTTTGGTCAGGAGGTAGCGTGTTCGCGCAAGGGCGCGGGCGAGGAAGCCACCCAGTTGGCCCCATCGCCAGCGGGCTCGTAGCCGTGAACATGCGCCTGGAGCATGGCTCGCAGCGCGGTCACGTCGTTGGCCGTCATGGCCTGATCGAGTGCGCTGAGTACGTCCTGCAATTCGGCCCAGGGAAGGCAGTCTTCCAGCGCCCGCATGATGCGCGCATGCTCGGTGGGCTGGGCGTTGTCGCCAATCAGCAGTTCTTCGTAGAGCTTCTCGCCAGGTCGAAGCCCGGTGATCTGGATCTCGATATCGCCATTGGGGTTCTGCTCGTTTTTCTCCCTCAGCCCCGAAAGTTCGACCATGCGCCGTGCCAGGTCGATGATGCGCACCGGCTCGCCCATGTCGAGCACGAAAACATCGCCGCCCTGGGCCATCGCGCCCGCCTGGATCACCAGCTGCGCGGCCTCGGGAATCGTCATGAAGTAACGGTTGATGTCCGGATGCGTGAGCGTGATAGGCCCGCCGTTGCTGATCTGCTCCCGGAACAGCGGCACCACCGAGCCGCTGGAGCCCAGCACGTTGCCGAACCGCACCATGGCAAAAGTGGTGCTCTGGCCCGGCTCGGCCGACAAGGCTTGCAGCACCATCTCGGCAAGGCGCTTGCTGGCCCCCATCACGTTGGTGGGGCGGACCGCCTTGTCGGTGCTGATCAGCACGAAGTGGCTGGTGCCCGCGGCCTGCGCGGCGCGGGCACACACCCAGGTGCCCCAGACGTTGTTGCGCAAGCCCTGCACCGGGTTGTGTTCGACCAGGGGCACGTGTTTGTACGCGGCGGCGTGGTAGACCGTATCGGGTTTCCACGCCTGCATGAGTTGCGTCATGCGAGCCTCGTCCTGAACGGAGGCGAGCAGCGGGAGCAGGGTGATGGACGGGAGGGCGGTCTCCAGCTCCCGATGAATCTGGTACAGCGCGAACTCGGAGTTCTCCACCAGCAGCAACGTGCGGGGCTGGCAGTTCGCGATCTGGCGGCAGAGTTCGCTGCCGATGCTGCCGCCAGCGCCAGTGACCATCACCACCTTGTCGCGGATCAGGCGATGAAGCAGCGTCTCGTCGGGTGACACCGCATCGCGGCCCAGCAGGTCCTCGATGTCGAGCTCACGCACATCGCTCATGGTCACGCGTCCAGCGGCCAGATCGGACATGCCGGGCAGCGTGCGCACATGCACCGGCATGTGGCTCAGCCCGGCGAGAATTTCCTTGCGCTGGTCTCGGGTGATCGAGGGCAAGGCCAGCAACACATCCGTCACGCCCAGTTCCTGGATGAGGTATTCCAGCTCGCCGGGTGAGTACACCGTGCGGCCATCCAGGCTGTTGCCTTGCAGTTGCACGTCGTCATCCAGGAAACCCAGCAAGCGGTATTCGCTGCTGCGCGACAGGGCAGCAGCCAGTTGCCGGCCTGCCTGGCCGCCACCGTAAATCAGCACGCCGGGCATGCGCGATTTCTGCAGGATGGTTCGGTACAGGCCGCCGAGCCAGTAGCGCACGGCCACGCGCGTGAGGCCGATGCTGACCAGCAGCAGCATCGGTTGAATCAGCCCCACGGTGCGCGGAATCCCCGGCACGCTCACCACGGTGAAGATGGTGGCGTAGAAGATGGTGTACAGCGCCATGGCTTGCGCCAGGCTCACCATGGCGTTCCAGCCGGAAAAACGGAAGATCGCGCGGTACATGCCGAAGCGCACGAAAAGTGGCAATGCAATGGCAATGGCGCCCAGCACCGCCCACCAATGTGCAGGCTCGAGTTGCACCCAGTGTTCAAGGCGCAGGCACAGCGCCAGCCACACCGTGAGCACGCACAAGGCGATGTCGACCACCAAGGCCATCAAGCGCTTGGCCTCGCGCGGCATGTCCAGCAGCGTGACAGCTGCAATCCCCCGGGATTCCCTTTGGTTCATTTTTTTTAATGGGCCACGCCATCGCGGCGCAGCACTTTGGCCAATGTCATGCAGAGTATGCGCACGTCAAAAGCGAGACTTTGTTTCCGAATGTATTCAGCGTCGAGCGCCACTTTTTGTGGAATCGGAAGCTCATCGCGCCCGTTGACCTGTGCCCAACCGGTGAGACCCGGCACCAACTCGTGCACGCCCAGCTCGGTGCGCAGCGCCACCAGATCGTCCTGATTGAACAAGGCTGGACGTGGACCGACGAAGCTCATGTCACCCCGCAGGATGCTCCAGAGCTGAGGTAGTTCGTCCAGACTGCTTTTGCGCAGAAAGGGCCCGATGGGCGTGAGGTACTTGCCCGGCTCCTTCAGCAAGTGCGTGGCCACGGCTGGTGTTTCCAATCGCATGGTGCGGAACTTGGGCATGCGGAAGATGCGGTTGTGGCGACCAACGCGATCGCTCCAGTACAGGGCCGGGCCCCGGGAGGAGAGCCGCACGGCCAGCGCGATGAGCAGGATGGGCGCGAGCAACGCCAGGCTTGCGAGAAGGGCAAGTGCCAGATCGAACAGCCGCTTCATGTAGCCATCCCCTCAACCGCGCGCTTCAGGCCCACGTCAACAGAGATGGGCGGTGTCCATCCCAGCGTCTGGCGGGTGTGGGTGATGTCGACCTGAAGGTTGCCGAGAAGGCGTCGCGCAACATCGCTTTTGCCCAGCACCGTCGCTCCCATCATCAGCCAGCCCGGCGGCACCGGGAGCAGCCGCGCGGGCTTTCCCATGGCAAGACCCATGCGGCGCAGCAAATGGGTGGTGGAAAGGTCCTCGTCGTCGCTCACCAGAAAAGTCTGGTTCGCTGCGGCCGGATGCTCAACGCAGGCGATGAGCAGATCGACCAGATTGTCCAGTGCCACCAGACTGCGGCGGTTGTCCGTCACGCTGCCCAGTGGCAGGGGCACGCCACGCCGTAGCACGCGCAGCAGGCTGGCAAAGTTTGCCTTGACGCCCGGGCCATACACAAGTGGAGGGCGAACCGTCACGATGTCCAGACCAGTCTGGGCGGCCAGGCGCTGCAGGCCCAGTTCGGCCTCCAGTTTGGAGGTGCCGTATGGATCCACAGGCGCTGGCGTGTCTTTTGCCATGAAGGGGTGGTTTGCCAGGGTGACTTCGCCGTTGACTTTGATCGAGCTGACGTACACGAAGCGACGCACCCCAGCTGCGGCGGCCTGCCGCGCCAGTTCCAGTGTGCCTTCCACGTTGATGCGGCGGAACTCGGTCAGTGGGTCTTCTGCGGTTTCCGACATGACATGAACACGCGCTGCGGTGTGGACCACGGCCTGGCAACCCGCCAGCGCCTGCGTCCAGTCGGTCTGGCTGCTCAACGGGGCAACGACGACAGTGTCCCAGCCCTCGGGTTGGGCACCGGGCTGACGCTGCGCGCCGCGCACGGACCGGCCCATCGCTGCCATCTGGCGGCAAACGGCGCGACCGACGAAACCGCTCGATCCTGTGACGAGAACGGTCATTTAGGGGAACCCTTGTGTGAATGCAGGCGGACAGCTTCAGCCAGATATTGCTCCAACCTATCCATGAGCGTGTTCCTGTCGAATTCGTTCTCGGCGAACGTTCGGCCCCGCGCGCCCATGGCGGCCCGTTCTTCAGGCGGCATCGCTGCCATGCGCTGCACCGCTGCAGCGAGGCCTGCGCCATCGCCGGCGCCACAGGCAATGCCTGCATTGGCCGTGCGGATGATATCGGCGCCTTCACCATCCAGCATGCCAAGAACTGGAATGCCCGACATGAGGTAGGACTGCACCTTGCCTGGAATGGTCAGGCTGAACACCGGGTCTTTCTTCAGTGAAACGAGGAGGGCGTCGGCGTGTGCATAGAAGGAGGGCATGCGCTCGACGGGGTGGCGTCCCAGCAGCAGCACCTGGCAGTCCAGACCGCGACCCTTCACCTCGGCCTCCAGCCACGCCGATTTGCGGCCGTCGCCGACGATCAGCCAGCGCACGTGCGCCTGATCGCGCAGTCGTTCGGCGGCATCGAGCACCGCAGGCAGGTCCTGCGCCTCGCCCACATTGCCAGCGAACAGCACGCTGAAAGTGCCTGGCACAGATGGCACCTCCGGTGCGGGTACGGCATCTGATTCGGCAAACACATCCTCCGACCAACTCGGAAAGTAGCGAATCTTGCTTGGGTCCTGGCAGTACTTCGCGATGCTGGTTCCGAAACCGCGAGACTGTCCCAGCACCAGCGTACAGCGGTTGTAGATGAAAGACACCAAGCGACCCACCCAACCCAGGATGCGCGGCGACCGAACCACGCCGATCGCAGACAAGGTTTCTGGCCAAAGGTCCAGCACCCAGAGCACCACTGGCGCGTGTTTCATGCGGCCCGTCAGGATCGCGGGCAAACCGACCGTGATGGGGGAGGGTTCGAAGACGAAGATCGCGTCGACCCCAATGCCGCGGAGCCGCCAAGGACCGACCAGGCAAGCGCCGGCGACAAAACTGGCGTAGTTCAGCATCAATCTCAGCGCGCCCTGCGCTCTAGCCAGCATGGGGACACGCACCACCCGTGCGCCTTGGTATTGATCGAAGCTTGAGGGATCGCTCAGGAATTCGGGAAAGAGGCTGCCCGATGGGTAGTTGGGTTTGCCCGTGAGGATCGTGACTTCATGGCCCCGCTGCCTCCACTCCTGCACCAGGTCGTTGATGCGGAAGTTCTCGGGCCAGAAGTACTGGCTGACGACAAGGATGCGCAAGGCGGGCTCAGGCTTACTTTTTCCAGACCACGCGATTCACGTAGTCGGTGTAGCTGTGGAGGATGCGAACGACCTTGTCGGACACGTTGGGCATGCTGTAGTCGGCTACCCGGCGCAACAGGCGTTGCGGGCCTCGCGGCTGACCCTCCAGGATCGCCAGCGCCTGCATCACGCGGATTTGTTCCAGCCCCACCATCATGACGGCCGCTTCTTCCATGCCTTCTGGGCGCTCGTGCGCTTCGCGCAGATTGAGCGCCGGAAAGTTGAGGATGGAGGATTCTTCATTGATGGTGCCGCTGTCGGACAGCACGGCCTTGGCCTTGATCTGCAGTTGGTTGTAGTCTGTGAAACCCAATGGCTTGAGGAGACGCACCAGGGGATGAAAGGCCACGCCCTTGTTGTCGACCCGCTTCTGGGTGCGCGGGTGCGTCGAGACGATCACCGGTAGCTGGTAGTGGCTCGCCAGCTGGTTCAGCACCTCCACCAGTTTCGAGAACTGAACGTCGGAATCGATGTTCTCCTCGCGGTGCGCACTGACCACGAAGAACCGGCCTTCCTGCAGGCCCAGTCTTTCGAGCACATCGGACGCTTCGATTCGACCCCGGTAGTGCGCCAGCACCTCCGCCATGGGACTGCCAGTCTTGATGACCATGTCCGGGGGAAGACCTTCGCGCAACAGGTATTCGCGCGCAATGCTGCTGTAGGTGAGATTGATGTCGGCTGTGTGGTCAACGATGCGACGGTTGATCTCTTCGGGGACCCGCATGTCGAAGCAGCGATTACCGGCTTCCATGTGGAAGATGGGCACCTTGCGACGCTTCGCAGGAATCACCGACAGGCAGCTGTTCGTGTCGCCAAGCACCAGCAGCGCATCGGGTTTTTCGGTAGCAAGAACCCCGTCCACGGCCGCAATGATCTTGCCGATCGTTTCAGCCGCGTTCGCTCCGACGGCATTGAGGAAATGGTCTGGCTTGCGAATGTCCAGGTCGTCAAAGAAGATTTGGTTGAGCTCGTAGTCGTAGTTCTGGCCGGTGTGCACCAGGATGTGTTCGCAGTGTTCATCCAGGCGCGCCAAGACGCGCGACAGCCGAATGATCTCCGGCCTGGTGCCTACCACCGTCATCACCTTGAGTTTTTTCATGACGGAGCCTTTCAGACTGGACAAGCGAATGTATCCGGGCGTTCGCGATCGAAGATTTCGTTGGCCCAGAGCATGACCACCAAGTCTCGCTCGCCCGTGTTGGTGATGTCGTGCGTCCAGCCGGGCACGGTCTCCACCACCTGGGGAGCATCCGAATCCGTGTGCAATTCATGGGTTTCGCCTGTGAGCATCTGCCGGAAGCGGAATCTGGCCTGGCCCTGGATCACCAGGAATTTCTCGGTTTTGCTGTGGTGGTAGTGGCCGCCGCGCGTGACGCCTGGCAGCGCCGTGAAGAACGAGAACTGACCGCAGTCCGGGGTTTTGAGCATCTCGACAAAGACACCTCGTGCATCTGCGTGTCGGGGCACGGCATAGGCAAAGTCCGTGGGTGGCAGATAGCTCACATAAGTCGAGTACAACGCTCGCGTGAAGCCGGTGCCCACGCGATCCGTCAACAACGTGAGGCGGCTCCCCTTGAAGTTTGCAATCATGTCGGCCACGTCACCAACGGTGGTGCTGTATTGCGGCGCAAGGGTGGCGAATCCTTGGGCGTCGATCGACGCCTGGGCACCATCCATCAGTTGAACGAACCGGGCGATGACATCGTCGACATACACCAGGGTCAGTATGGCAGCGGGGTCGTTCACCTGGATCGGCAACTCACGGGCGGTGTTGTGGCAGAAGGTCGCGACTGCCGAGTTGTAGTTGGGCCGGCACCATTTGCCGAACACATTGGGCAGGCGGAATACGTGCACGGCCGTGCCGTGCTGGCGTTGGAGGTCGAACAGCGCAATTTCTGCTGCGCGCTTGCTGCGGCCATACGGGTTGTCGTTTGCGGCCTGGGTCGAGGACGTGTGGATCACCGTAATGCGCCGTTCACCGGCGCGCTGCGCGATCGCCTGGCACAGCGCGCGTGTCAGGTCTGCGTTCCCGGCAGCGAATTCTTCGGGGTTCTGGGGACGATTGATGCCGGCGAGGTGGAACACCACGTCCACGTCTTCGAGCAGGTCAGGCAGATCCGCGGCCTGCTGGTCTCTCGTGAACGTGACCACCCCCACGTCCTTGCGCTCGGCGAGGTGCAGCAAGAGGTTCTTGCCGATGAAACCCTGGGCTCCGGTGATCAAGACCTTCATCGCCTCACTCCTCGGCCACCGCCGCTTCGCCTCGGACTATGCGTGACATGAAGTCCAGCTTCAGCAGCAGGGCCTTCATGCCTTCCACATCGAGCCGCGTGGTGTTGTGCGAGTGGTATTCGTCCGCATGCAGGGCCTGCGTCAAGCGCTCCTCGCCTTCGTCCACATATTTCGCGTAGTTCAGATCTCGCCCGTCTGCGGGGACGCGGTAGTAGTCGCCCTTATCCTGCGCACACGCCATTTCCTCGCGACTGAGCAAGGCTTCATACAGCTTTTCTCCATGCCGGCTGCCGATCACACGCACCGGGTGATCGGGCTTGCCCAGGAGCTGCAGCAGCGCCTGGGTCAGCACCTCCACCGTGGCTGCAGGTGCTTTCTGCACAAAGATGTCGCCGTTGTTGCCATGCTCGAATGCATAGAGCACCAGGTCCACAGCATCGGACAGGGTCATCATGAAGCGCGTCATGGCAGGGTCGGTCACGGTGATGGGCTTGTCGCCGCGCACCTGGTCGACGAACAGCGGGATGACCGATCCCCGCGAAGCCATCACGTTGCCATAGCGGGTGCCGCAGATCACCGTGTGGGTACCTTCGAGATTCCGACTGGCAGCAACCATCACTTTCTCCATCATGGCCTTGCTGATTCCCATGGCGTTGATCGGGTAGACGGCTTTGTCGGTGCTCAGGCAGACCACGCGCCGAACGCCGGCTGATATCGCCGCCTCAAGCACGTTTTCCGTGCCCATCACATTGGTGCGAACTGCCTCCATTGGATGGAACTCGCACGAAGGCACCTGTTTGAGTGCCGCAGCATGGAACACATGGTCAACGCCCCGCATGGCGGTAGCCACACTGCGAATGTCGCGCACGTCGCCAATGTAGAACTTGAGCTTGGGGTGGTTGAAATGCTTGCGCATGTCATCCTGCTTTTTCTCGTCGCGGCTGAAGACGCGGATCTCGCGCAGGTCGGAATTCAGAAAGCGGCGCAGAACGGCGTTGCCGAAACTGCCGGTCCCCCCTGTAATCAGAAGCGTTTTGTCTTTGAACATCGGAGTCTTGTCACCTTGATGCATGTGCGGCGAGGCCCGCGCGGTAGATGCCTTCTCGTTGGGCGGGATGAGGATAGTTGATCAGAACCGCGCGGTATGGCCCCTTAAAGACGAAGAGGCTGCCTGCTGAAGCACCCACCACACCGCAGGCCCCGAACAATGCCTCGATGTCCTGGTGGGAGCCCGCGCCACCCAGAAAAGTGAGCGGAACCTGAACGGTCTGTCGAATCTTCACTGCCAGTGTGAGGTCATAGCCTTTCATCTGACCATCGCGGTCCACCGAATTGATCACGATCTCGCCCGCTCCGGCCGCTTGAAGCTGTTGAGCCAGTTCGAAAGGTTCTTGCTTGTGCACCCGGGTGGCATTGCGCGTGACCACTTCGTAGCCCTTGGCGAACAACCCGGACTTCTTGCGCACGTCCAGCACCGCCACCACGCTTTGCCTGCCGACCGCTTCGGCCATTCGCGTCAACAGGGTGGCATCTTCGACTGCCGCAGCGCTAACGGCGACCTTCTCCACCCCCAGGCCAATGATCTTGCGCGCTTGTTCAGGCGTTTGAACGCCACCGCCATAGCACAGCGGCATTCGGCACTCGGCAGCCAGGTGGGCAATCATGCGGTAGTCCGGCTCGGCGCCATTGACGGTGGCGTCGATGTCCAGCACCACCAGTTCGTCGGCCTCTTTCTCGTTGAAGATCTTGACCGCGTTGATGGGGTCTCCCACGTATTTGGCGTCGCGGAACTCGACGGTTTTCACCAATCCACCCTGGTGAACCAGCAGGCACGGCGTGATGCGGGGTCGCAACATTTCAAAGCTCCGCGAAGTTCTTCAGAAGTGCGGCACCCCAATGGTGGCTCTTCTCGGGATGGAACTGGACGCCTGACACATGATCACGCTGCACCACGCAGGCAAATTCGAGGCCGTAGTCGGTCATGGCCACCGTGTCGGCTGCCTCTGCGGGCTCGAAATAGTAGGAGTGCAGGAAATAGAAGCGAGCATCGTTCTCGAGTCCCCTCAGGAGGGCGCCTGGCGAGCCAGCCAGCGGGGCGACGTCGTTCCAGCCCATGTGGGGCATCGGCAAGGCCGCCGAAGCAGGATTGCTTGCAAAGCTTCGTACGCGTCCCTTCACCCATCCCAAGCCTGTCGCAGTACCTTCATCGCTGCCGTCAGCCAGCATCTGCATGCCAACGCAGATGCCTAGCACCGGCACACCTTGCTGCAGCACCATCTGGTCCAGTGGCTCGCGCATGCCGGAAGCATTGAGCAAATCCATCGCGTGGTCGAACGCGCCCACGCCAGGCAGAATAACTTTTTTCGCGGCCAGCAAGTCATGGGCATTGGCCGCTCTTGTGGCTTCAATGCCCAGGCGCTTGTACATGTTGACGAACGCCTGCACGTTGCCCACGCCATAGTCGACGATATGGATCACCGGAACAACCTTCTTTCCAGGCCCAGCATCCGCATCGCGCTTGCGCCGATGCCAATGGCCCACCGCTTGTTCCTGTAGTCACGGTACGTTTTGTTCTCGCCTTCAAAGATGGTCTGGAGCTCGTCCACGGAGAGCCCCAGCTTGTTGGACACGAACTCGAACTCCTGCTTCAGGAAGTGCTCGTCCATCTCGGGTCGCGACAACCGTTCCAGGGCCGCTTCGCGTGTCAACTGACCGGTGAGGATGAGGCTGGAGAAGTGCGCGCGCCGTTTGTGGTAGCCGAACTTGCGCGGCATCCAGTAGTCTTCATAGAACCGCGTGAACCTCGATTCGTGGTGCTTGTGCTGAAACTTCTGCCAGCCAAACCGGCGCTCCAGTTCGGCCTCCGCGTCTTTCTTGATGTAGGGAACAAGGTTCAGGGGCTTGACGATTTCCATGCCGAGGATCTTCTGGTAGTAAAGCTTGTAAACCAGAATGTCGACCAGCGGAAATGTCTTCAACTCACGTTGTCCATAGCGACGGTGGATATCCTGGAAGAGCGTTTTGTCTATGCCGGGATAGCCACCCCATTCCTCGGGTTCACGGCAGCACTCGGTCGAAAAATTGGAACCGGTCAACACGTACTTGATGCGGTTCTTGCGCGCGAACTTGTACAGGGCAGAAAAAAAGGCAGCATCCTGTGGCAGGTCCTGGTCGGCAATCTGGGCACGCAGGAAAGCGACTTGCAGGTCTTTCATTTCCTGCCAGTTGATCACCTCCGTGTACAGGTCCAAGCCCAAACCGTCCACGAGCTTTTCAATGTTGCCCACTGCCTGGTCGGTGTTCCAGCCCGCGTCTACGTGAAAAAGCAGAGGGCGCAAGCCCATTCTCTCTTTGGCGATGAATGCCGCGTAAGAGCTGTCCAGTCCGCCGCTCAGGCCGATGATGCAGTCGAAAGGTTGATCCTTGCCTCTGGCACGAATCCGTTCCGAAAGCGCCTCCAGAGCTGCGCCGCCTGCGGCGCCCGTATCCCAATTGGGCTGAATGACCTTGTCGAAGTTGTTGCAGTAATCGCAAACGCCGTCAGCGTCGAAAGAGATGCTCGGGTCCGATGTGTCCATGATGCAGCGCAGGCACATCTGGGGCTCTCGTTTGATCATGATAGAAGGCATTGTTTATTGTATCTTTTGAGCCACTTGACGATGGCGAGAAAAGAAGAAGAAAAAGAGCCAGAACAGCCCGCCAAAAGACATCATGGCCGTGAAGAATGGGCCATTGATCAGGACCAAACCCAAGGGAATTGCAATCAGGACTGGGAAGAGGGGTTCGAATCCACGAGACAACTTGTCCAATGCAATGAGCCACAGGGTCAAAAGCACGCTCATGAAAAGAATGCCCCATGCGCCTGCACCTGCTACGCCATCGTATGCAAACAGGTTGGCATTGGAGTTGATATCCAGATCCAGGAGGTGCTTGGCGACAATTCGTCCCAATTCCGGCCAATGCTCATCGCCATCCAATGCGCCGGGCGATGAAACAAATGAAGAAATGCCGCGAACATGGCTCCAGAACGTGTAGCCGTACTCGCTGAAAACTTCTTGATACTGCCAGAGCATGGCTCCGGGGACAGAGAAAGTTCTGAAGACAAGATAAAGCGCCAAAAGATTGGCGAACGTGCTGGTGCTCCGAAACGTGATTGACAGCGCAAAAAGCATGGAAATGGCCGCCAGCGTGATGAGCATCCATGTCGCGTGTGATATTCGGGACCGAAATACCAAGAATGCCAGGATCATCACCACCGGAAGCAGAAACACGGTTCTCTCCGCCGTGATGGAGTACATCAGAAAAAAGCCGCCCAGCGCCAGCACTACGGAGAGGGGATTCTTTCGGATCAGGCCGATGGACAGCAGTGCGGGTGCGAAGACGAAAGCCAGATAGGTTTGTGTATATGCTTCAAGCAGATTGCTGCTTCGACCCGCTTCGCGCTGCGCATAGGTGCCACTCAAGCCTACAAAATTGATGGAATCCCAGAAGGCGTACAACAGATATCCCGCGCAAATCAGCACCAAGGCTGCGAACACCAGGGCATGATTTTGCATTGCCTTGTCTTTCAATTCGTTTTCAGGGGCGCGTCCCGATTTTTGGGTGGCATGCAGCAGGATCAGATGGCCGGCGGTCAGGGCAGACAGACTGAGGCCGTATTTCTTGATTGGCGCTTCTTCCGTGGCCAGAGTGATCACCAGCGTGGGAATGAAGACGATCACATACATCATGAACAAAATGATGCCGGAGGGCCGCATGAAATTTGTCGGCAACGACCACGAAACCAGCAAAATTGAAATCACGATGAAAAGCCATTCCATTAACCCCATCGGAACATAGGGGAAACCCAGATAGGCGTGATCTGGATACAGATAGGCGGCGTGGGTTTTATGAATGACCACTGCGAAAATCATCGAAAAAATGAAGAGCCATAATTTCGGTGTCTTTGCGTACTGAGCAAATTGTGATGCGTTCAAAGAGGCAATCGATATCATGGGTGCAGTGCGAAGGCGGGCGCGGCGCGGGTAATGCGTTCGGCCAGGATCTGATAGTCCAGATACTCGCTGGCGAAGGCGTGGGAATGCGCGGACATGGTTGTTAGCTGGTGCGGTGATTGCGAGATCTCGGCAAGCACCGCATCAAGCGTGCGATCACCCCCAATCAGCCAGCCGTTTTCTTTCACATAACGCCGGTGGCTGGGTACGTCGTCCAGGATGACGGCACAGCGTAAACAAAGGCTCATCTGCATGGTGGCCGATTGCGTGCCAGGCTGCAGATATACGTCGGCCGCGCAAAGGATCGATTGCAGTTCAGCGGCAGATTTCCAGCCCGCGAAGACAATTCGGCGGTCGGCGTCGATGAGTTTCTTGGCCTCGACAGCGATGTCGCCCTGAAGATGTCCCACCACCAGAAATCGCAGCTCAGGGTCAGGCTGTCGGACGAAGGCTTTCAAAGACTGCAGCAACTTCTTGCTTGCATCCATCTTTCCGGATTGCACCAGCAATACGTGATGGTCAAGAATCCCATAGGACGCCCTGGTGGCGGCTCGTGCGGCGAAGTACGCGTGGTCCTGGAGCACCTTTCCTCCCAATGGAAAGAACTCGATGTTCCGAGCCGGCACCCGGTAAAAGTCCTGAACGAAACTGATGGTTTCGTCGGAAACACAAAGCACCTTGTCAATAGACCGAAGTGCGGCATGCAGAATGGTCCGGTAGTAGGCCCAGTGAAGCAGGTACCTGGACAAAAAAGAACGGGCGCTGTTGTTGAAATCTTCGTGGCTGTCGGCGAAGAGGCTCACTTCCGGATGCGCACGCTTGTACCGGCTCACCGTCAGCAGCTCCCATCCGCACAACCCGTGGAAAAGGATGGCATCGGGGCGCTCGGCAGATAGAAGGCGGTAGACATTCGGGTGCAATCGCAATTTGGGCGCCAGCATTCCCGGGATCCAGCGCCGGTAGGGGAGCCTGATGACCCTGGCGCCATCCGTCCCCATGTAGCTGCCTGGTTGGACATGGGTGAGCGCTCCATCGGGACCGAAGGACTCGGTGGAGGCGATTACCACCACGTCGTGACCGTCCACGACGTGCTGCCGCACAAGCTCGTTCTCCTGGTACGAGAACCCATCTACGTAAAAGCAAGACAGGCAGAGATGGGCAATCTTCACAGATGGCCCTCTTGACGCAGCATGAGGCTGGGATCATTGAAATGGACCGCAACACGGCGCAGTTCGGCCTCAGGCAGATCCCACCAAGCCATTTTCATCAATGCGGCAATGACAGGGTCTTCGAAGCGCATTCGGATGAGTCTGGCGGGATTGCCGGCAACGATGGCGTACGGTGGCACATCCTTGGTCACCACGCTGCCCATGCCGACGATGGCGCCGTGTCCGATCTGAACGCCGGCCTTGACGAAGACGCCTTCTCCAATCCAGACGTCATTGCCGATGCGGGTTTTGAGTTCAGGCAGGAATGGATGGCGAGCAAACTTGGCCTTAACGCTGTCTTTGTGGGACAGGAATACGGGGCTTGTCGATACGAAATCTGCCGGATGAGCCACTCCACCAATGGAGACCCTGTTCCCGATTGAGCAAAACGAGCCAATCTCGCAGTTCAGTATCGAGCAGTCGTATCCGCAAAAGGAATGGCGGTCGACCTTTGAATGGTAAAGGGTGCTTCCTGATTCCACCTTCGAGGAGCGGTCAATCGAGGACCCTTTGATGGCACTGCCCCGAATCTTCTTGAGTACCCTGGAGTAGATCAGCTGGATGTTCATTTGGGGTCCGATTGAGGCCAATTTCAAAGCCAGGCCTTTCGCGAATGTGCCCGCTGACATTGCGCGCCTGGCAGCAATGCAGACAAACATTCAATCGGCGACGACGCGTTCGAGCAGCGCGCATCGCCAGGCGAGTTCGCTGAGGACATGAATGTTACCGCCGCTGGAGGTCCGATCGGGTGGTAGGAGGGTGGTTGTACACATCGGTAACCTCCCCGTTACCAAGTCAGAGGAGTACTGCCTCCGCTACAATCCTCCACCCAGGATCGACTACCCAACTGGGTGTCCTTTCGGCAGACGGCTCATATTACAACCACGAAATCGCAGCCAGCGCGGCGAGATCTGATGCTCTGGGGTGGCTGGGACTTCATCATTCCGTCACCACCCGATTTTCCATGCTGTTCGCCAGGTGCTGCGGCCTTAGCGCGACTCGCTGGCGGGTTGCTCCTTCCTCCAACTTTCCCGGCTTGAATTCCTTATGTATCGGAACAAAAAGGTCAGTGTTGTCGTACCAGCGTTCAATGAAGAAACCCAGATCGATCGGGTCATTGACACGATGCCGGAATGGGTGGACCAAATTGTCATCGTCAACGACCGCAGCAAGGATCGAACGTCCGAGGTGGTGCGCGCCAACGCGCACTTTTCGACGGGGCGCATTCAGTTGATCGAGCATGAGGTGAACCAGGGAGTGGGTGGGGCAATCGCAACAGGCTACATGTGGTCGCGCGACAACGGTATCGACGTGACTGTGGTGATGGCCGGCGACGGGCAGATGGACCCTGCCGACCTGCCGGCCATTCTGGACCCTGTCGTGGACGACGAGGCCGACTACACCAAGGGCAATCGACTGGTGACAGGTGAGGCCTTTCAGAAGATTCCCAAGATCCGGTTCTTTGGCAACTCCATCCTCTCGCTGCTCACCAAGATCGTGTCTGGCTACTGGCATGTGGCGGATTCCCAGACTGGTTACACCGCGATCAATGCTCAGGCCCTCGAGGCCATCGACTGGGACCGCATGTACAAGCGCTACGGTCAGCCCAACGATTTGCTGGTGAAGCTCAATGTCGAGGGCATGCGTGTCGTTGACGTGCCCATCGAGCCGGTGTACGACGTGGGTGAGAAATCGGGCATCCGCGTGCGCAAGGTGGTTTTCACCATTGGGTCGCTTCTCGTCAGGTTGTTCTTCTGGCGCCTGAAGGAAAAGTACGTCATTCGCAACTTCCACCCGCTCGTGTTTTTCTACGCCTTTGGCTTCTTCGGCGTGGCTTTGAGCGCCGTCATGTTCATCCGGTTGATCGCGCTGTGGATCAGTCTGGGTCAAATCCCCGAGATCACATTCCTCAGTTGGCTGTTCTCGTTCTCTCTTGGCTTCAACTCGTTGTTCTTTGCCATGTGGTTTGACTATGAGGAGAACAAGCACTTGAATCCCCCATTGCGCAGTCGGGATGTGAGGGCGCGCAAGCGCGCAGCCTGACTCGCATGGTGAAGGGGCTCGTCCAGGCCATTGCCACCAGCCTGCGGCAGCATAAGCTGTCGCAGGACATCGCATACAGCCTGTGCAGCTTTGCCGTCCTGGCTGTCAGTGGCATCGTCATCAACATCATCATCACGTCGGTTCGCGACGCTGCTGCCCTGGGCGTGTTCAATCTCGCGTATGCGGTGTACATAGTTGCATCGCAAGTGGCCACCTGGGGGTTGCACTATTCCGTTCTCCGTCATGGGGCCTATCACGCTGACGATCTGCGCGAGCGCACAGCGCTGGTGAGCACGGCAGGGCTGTGTGCGCTTGCGTTCGGGTGCGCCGCTTCCGGCGTGCTGTGGTGGGCAGAACCGCTGTTTGCCCGATTGTTCAGCAGCGAAGCAGCGGGGGCTGCCGTGGCCTTCAGCGCTGCGGGACTGGCGCTCTTTCCGCTTAACAAAGTGTTGTTGGCTTATCTGAACGCACTGCGCTGCATGCGCGCCCATGCCGTGCTGCAAGCGTTGCGCTACATCCTTGTGATGGTCGGCGTGGCATTCGTGGCTGCCTCCGACTGGCCTGCAGCGGCGGCCACGCTGTCTTTCGTGGTAGCCGAAGCGGTGACCTGCCTTTCGGTTCTCACGTTCATTGGCTGGACGCACTTGAGCCAGTGGCCTCGTTTCTCGATGGCGTGGTGTCGGCGCCACCTTGCGTTTGGCAGCAAGAGCCTGCCCGCCGGCATGTTTACCGAAGTGAACTCGCGCGTCGACGTGCTCATGATTGGTGTTTTCCTCACGGATCGGGCGGTGGGCATCTACAGCTTCGCCGCCATGCTGGTGGATGGGGCGTATCACGTGCTGGCAATGGTGCGTTTGAACTTCAATCCCGTGCTGGTCGCCGCGCTCAAGCAGGGCGATTGGAGCCGCCTGCGCAGCCTGCGTTTACTGTCGGCGCGATATGCGGTTCTTGCCACACTGACCTTGTCTCTGTGCCTCTTGGCAGCCTACTGGATTGCCGACGCGTGGATCGTTCCGGGTAAGGGCCTGGCCGAAGGGCTGCCCTCGCTGATCATCCTGCTGATTGGATTGAACCTGATCGCCACCTGGGTGCCATTCGACAACCTCATGCTGGTGTCAGGACACCCCGGTTATCAGACACTTCAGCAGCTGATCGCTGTTGGCGTCAATGTGGCCTGTGCTGCCTGGCTTCTGCCGTTGTGGGGGCTGGAAGGTGCTGCCATGGGCACGGCCTTGAGCTACGTGACTGGCATCGCCGTTCTGTTCATACTCGCCCGTCGCAAGCTCGGCTGGCACCTCGTTTCCAATACCTTTCGGGACTGACCATGTGTGGCATTTTTGGAGTTCTTCTTCAGCGGGGTGCGCCGATAGAGCGTGACGCTGTCGAGTCGTTGATGTCCCGTCTCTATGTGCTCTCGGAGAGTCGCGGAAAAGAGTCTGCGGGCCTGCACGCCTATCTGCCTTCCAAGAGGCTGGCGTGGACCGTCAAGGGAACTCAGTCTGCCGCCGATTTCCTCAAGACAGATTCTTTCCGGGACGCGATGGGGGCGGTGATGCTTGGGGCTTACGGCGTCGGCGCTGCGCCTCAGGAGCCTTTGGTGTTGCTGGCCCACTCCCGTCTCGTGACCAACGGCACGGCGGCCTTGCCGCAGAACAACCAACCGGTGCGTTCTGGTCGAGTCAGCGTGATTCACAACGGCATCGTGGTCAATGTGGATACGCTTTGGGCTGCTCACGCTGAACTCCAGCGCTTTGCCGAGGTGGACACCGAGGTGCTTGCTGCCATGCTGGATGCATCTCTGCGTGGCGGCGCAGGGTCGGCGCAGGCGACTCGGCGAATCTACGGGGCCCTCAAAGGCGCCGCCTCGATGGCCTGGGTCCACGATGGCCTGCCGCTCGTGACCCTGGCCACCAACACGGGCGACATCTACCTCGCCATGGACCGGCAGTCACAAATGTTGGTGTTCGCCTCTGAACGCTACATCCTGGAACAGGTTCTTCGCGCGGCTGGGCCGGAAGATCGCGTGCCGAAGGTCGATGCCATCGAGTGGCTGAGCGCCGGCAATGCACTGTGCTTCGACGTGGGAGGCGCAATGGCGCCGCAGCGCCATGTGCTGGCGCAGGAGGCGCTGCTTGCTGATGACCCGGCCCCCCCTTTGGCTGAGCCCGGCCTGTCGGCCGCAAGCACGGTGCACCACGACAGTTTCACCGGTCGCGTCGAAGCGATCGGTGTGCTGACCCGCCTGGCCGACGAGTCGCTGGTCCGATATGGAGAGGCCAGCGTCCGTGCCTTGCGCCGGTGCACTCGCTGCGTCTTGCCCGAGACCTTTCCCTTTATCGCTTTTGACCACGGAGGGGTCTGCAATTACTGTCGCAGCTATCGGCCACGCTATGGCGGCATGCACCCGGAAGAGACCCGCAAGAGTTTCATCGCGTCCCTGGAGCGTTATCGCCGCAACACGGCGGGTCCCGATGCGATCGTACCGTTCAGCGGTGGGCGCGACAGCAGTTACGGCCTGCATCTGATCAAGAAAGAGTTTGGCCTCAAGCCGGTCACTTTCACGTACGACTGGGGCATGGTGACGGATCTTGCGCGTCGGAACGTCGCCCGATTGTGTGGTCAGCTGGGTATTCAGAACATCCTTGTCTCGGCCGACATCAAAACCAAGCGCGACAACATCCGCAAGAATGTCAGCGCTTGGCTCAGGCAGCCTGATCTGGGCATGGTGCCGCTGTTCATGGCGGGCGACAAACACTTTTTTCGGGTCGTCAACGAACTCAAGCGTCAGACCGGCATCCAGCTCGATCTCTGGTGCGCCAATCCCTTGGAGAACACCGATTTCAAATCCGGCTTCTGCAATGTGTCGCCAGACTTCGACAAGAAGCGGCTGGACTATCTGACGTTGGGGCGCAAGGCGCGCCTGGCTGGCTATTACGCCTCCCGTTTCCTGAAGAATCCGCGCTACCTCAACAGCTCGCTGCAAGACACTTTTGGTGCTTTCCTTGCCTACTACGTGGAGCCCCGGCATGACTTCTATTTCATGTTTGATCACTTCATCTGGAACGAGGACGAGGTCAATCGCACCCTGTTGGGAGAGTACGAGTGGGAGCTTTCGCCAGACTCACCGAGCACCTGGCGTATTGGCGATGGCACCGCGCCGTTCTACAACTACAACTACATCTACATGACGGCGCGAGGATTCACCGAATTCGACACGTTCCGCAGCAACCAGATCCGAGAAGGGCAAATCACCCGTGAACAGGCGATGGAGTCGATCATGGTGGAGAACCGGCCCCGGGTTCCTTCGCTGCGTTGGTACCTGGACACCATCAATCTGGACTTCAACGACACCATCCGTCGTATCAACACACTCGACACCCTGGGACTGCATCGATGAGCAAAGTGGGCCTCGCCATGCATCGATGGAGTCTGCGTCGCGCCATCCTACTTTGCAGCGCCGTCCTGGTGACCACCCTCCTGGGGGCTTGCAGCGCCGATGCACCATCGCCGGCCGTGGTGGAGGCCGAACTCCGCAGGCTGGGGGCCGATCTGCACGGGCGCATCGATCCTGCCCATCCTGGCAGGGGCACGACGGACTATCCCGGCAACACGGCGGAGGATGTGCCCAAGTCGTATGCGATGGTGCTGCTGGCCGAACTCGATCGGAGGGACGCGGTCCTGAAGCCGGAGAACAAGAACATGGCGGCGGCAGCGGGTCGATGGCTGCTGGATCATGCAGATGAAAACGGCGATGGGGTGATCGGCTGGGGTGTGCCTGTGGCGTGGGACGCCTACGGCGACGGCTCTGTCAACCCCGCGAGCACCGAATACACGATCTCGACCGCGATTGTGGTCGATGCCCTGCTCACGTGGAGTGAGCGCGACGCCGATGCGCCCGCACGGGAAATCATGGACACGATCGATCGCGCGCTGCTGCCCTACCTGGACAGGGCGATGCGCTCGCCCAGTGGTCTGATCCCCTATTCCTTGCGGGTCTCCGACCGTCCCTACAACACCTTCAACCCGGCTGCCTATCTGGCGGGGCAATTGCAACGGTTCAGCCGCAAGACGCAGGATCCCATGCGTCAGATGCAGCTGCGCACTGTGGCTGACGACACGATGCGGGTGATGCTGGAACACCGCCAGGACTCGCCCTTGAAAGGGCGTTGGTACTGGAACTATTCCGTGCAAGAAGAGGTTGCAAATGACCTGCCACATGCGGGGTACATCATTGATGGCATTCGCACCTACATGGCCTTCGAGGGCCGGCTGGGAGAGCAGTTCGATCGCTTCGCCGTGCTCGACCACTTGCGGGATTTTCCCGTGGGAGGTGAGACGGTGCGTGCATGGCCATCGTTCCGGCGCGATGTGACCATGCCCGCCCGTTCCTATGACCTGGGCTTCGCGCTCCACCTGGTGTGCTCGGAGCCGTACGTTTCCGATCTGCGTGACACCATGCTGGCCATCCTGCCCAGGTACCGCAATGCTCAAGGCCAGTACACCAAGTACCCAGCGGGCACCGAGGGCCAGGAAGTTTTGTCGGTGGCGGAGTACGAGGCGTATCTTTATCGCGGCGTCATGACGTGTCTGAGTTCGCTGATGAAATCGGCTGTTGTGACGGCGGGCGCAGACCGACCGCTGCACGCGTCCGAGAATACCCGCCGGCTGGTGAATCGCGACGTGGCCGTGACCCATCGCGCTTCGGCGGCAGTACCTCTGCTGGGCGCGGCACTGGGGGCCGTGACCAGCGACGAGCGCGCAATGTCTGTGATCCACGCGCCCGCTGGAGGCATGCAGAAGTTTCCTGAGCCGGGCGTACCGCTGGCCTGGTTTGAATCGCCAACGTCTCGCCATGCCCTGTTCAGGCAGTTTCCTTCGGATCGGCTGCTGCTTCAGCGGTACGGTGCTGACGGTCGAGCCGAGTGCTCGGTGCCGGTGCAGCATGCGGGGCCTGCCCAAGCCAATCCGATCCTTCGCGCGGCCACAGTTCATGGCGAGCGACTGTATGTGGTCTATTACGACAATCCGGGTTCCGCCAACTGGCTGGTGAGCTGGCCGCTCGCGACGCTGTGCACCGCCAGAATGGCTGCCCCTATCAAGCTGCCTTCGCTGGAGGACCCCGCTGGATCGACGTACGAAATGATTCCAGCCCTGCGATTTCTCTCACAGGGTGACCGCCTGTACCTTGTGGGTGGAACCCTTGAAGCCCAGGTAGAGGGTACCGGACTGGTGACGCGGCGCGTGGAGGGATGCCGCCATGTGATCGAGTCTGCCATCACGCCCAGGGGCCCTGCACACCTTTGCGTTGCAGCTGAAACAGGTCCCTCGGGCGCACGAGGTTTCAAGGTGGTGGCCCCCGATGGTGTAGACCCACCCTCCGTTGACCCCGCGCTGGGCGTGCCTTGGGGTCTTTCATGGTCTGTACGTCGCCTGCAGATTGACCACGCACGGTCGCCCGAACAATTGGGCCAGCTGTTCGCTCGGGATTTTCTCGCCACGCAACACCGTGGGTGGTTCGAGTTCGCCATCAACAATGACGAGGGCCGTATTCCCTGGTCTCAGATCTACTACCTGAACGGATTGATGGATTTGATTGCCGTGGCGCGGCGCAGCGATGGCGCCCATCGCGTTTTCGGCCCGCTGATCGCGGACGTGCGACAAAGACTGGATATGGAGATCGCGCTGATCGATCAACATCAGGCCGCTGGCCGCTACCGCACGCGCGCTTTCACCGTGGACCGCAGTCAGGCGCTTTTTGCCGTGCAGACCGCTCGCCTTTTGCTTCTTTTCCAGCGGTACCGATCCGAGGTGCCGGGGGCGCTGCCTCTGGCGTCCTTTGAAAGCCTTGAGCGGGACGTGCTGAGCCTGAAGGATCACATCGAAGTCCTGTCGCGCGAGGGTGAAACCGAACAGTGGCTCGCGTCCGGGCGTGCCCATCTGCGGTGGCCCAAAGGCAGCAAGTTCTATTTCGATGGCCTGCCGGTGCCTTTCAATCACCAGAATGAGTGGGCGTATGCGGTGGCAGAGAGCGCAGACCCGGTGCGCGACGCCGCGCCACTGGCCGCAGCGCGTGAGATCGTCCAGCACTTCATGGACCGTGTGGCTCCCGGCGGGAAGTTGCCAGCGACAGGCGTCTGGGACTATTGGTGGGGGCGTGCGCACGATGGTTGGGCTGCGGCAGACCGGGTGTCTGACAACAAGCCGGCTTACCCCGGCGACAAGGGCAAGGCCTGGATATCCTTTCGCACCATCGACGCGATGGCCCTGTTGTCGGTGAGTCGGCAGGCAGACCCTGCCGCTCACGCCAATGCACTGGAATCCGCCGCGGACCTCACCAGCAAAGGCATGTTGTATCCCTTGGCCAACCAGGCACTGGCGGTGCACACCGGCCGCATCCACCTGCAGCCCGAAGTTGCTGGCGAATACGCGCGCTTGACCTCACCCTGGGAGTTGGCGAACGTGGTCTGGAGCCTGGCTCGGCTGGCACCGGACGGCCAAAGATGAGACCCGCTAGCGAGATGAGCGTGTCGACAGGCTCCTTGCGAGCGGACCAGAGGCCTCGATGAATCACCCTGTTGACTGGAGCATGTTGGCGCTGCTTGTGCTGGTGTCCACTTTTGTCGGGGACGGCATCGCACGCGCGGTGCCCTGGCGCAGCCCGAATCACGAGCACCGGCTGCGATGGCCGCTGGCGGCGGCATTGGCACCGTTTCTACTGGGGCTGGTGACCGTGGGCACCCTTCTGGTGGCCGATGGCGCTTCGTCCTCCGCTCACCTCGGGATCATCGGCGCTGTGCTGTCGCTGATCGGCGGGGTGCTGAGGTTCCGTGCCCCTCGAACCGTGCACGTGGTGGCAGCCGAATATTTTGGCCCTCGCGGCGTTCTTGGATGGTCGCTGGCGGTGATGCTGGCAATCTGCGTGTGCGCCCTTTTGTACCTGGCGCTGGCACTTCCCCTGACGGAAAACGACTCGCTTGAATACGGTCTGGTGGGGCGTGCCATCTACGAGTCGCACAGCTTGCGTGTCTATCCGCTGCTCGACCCCGACCAAGCAGCGTCAGGTTTTTTCGCACCATGGACCCACCCGCCGCTCTACACCAGCCTGATCTATCTGACCTACGTGCTGGAGGGAAGTGCGAAACATGCCCTGCTGATGAAGTTCCTGGCGCCATGGTTCATGCTGACGGCCGCCTGGGGCGTGTTTGCCCTGGGCCGCTTGCACGGGCGCAACTCCGCCTGGGTCGCGGCTTTGCTGTTCATGACCACGCCATTGCTGTCCGTGGGCGCGCAGACGGCAGCCATCGATGCCCTGCCCGTGGCGGGCATGGTGTTGATGATGCTGGCACTCATCGGTTTCGATCCGGAGCGAAGGAGCGCGCCGATCTACACCGGACTGCTGGTCGGCCTCGCCTTGTGGACGCATTCCCAGGCCATTCTGTACATCCCCATCCTGGTCGGAACGGTCATCATTTCGGGAGGTCTTCGCGCGTGGCGTTCGTCCACGGTGTTTGTTCTCATTGCCCTCTTGACCATCGCCTGCGTAGCCGCTTTTCCCTACGGCCGCAACCTGGCGATCTATGGCTCCGTGATCTCGGACAATCCGGTGGTGTTTGCTCTGCCGAGCCTGGACTGGGACAGCTATTTCAAGTACGCCCGCTCCATCTATGACTGGAGCACGCGCCTTCAGTACGGGGTTCTCAAAGGACTGCTCAGCCTGAGGAGTTTCGGACTGGTGTTCTGGATGGGGCTGGTGGCCATTGCATACCTGTTGTTCTCGGGCACATTGCGACGCTGGCTGTCCCAGCTCGTCAGTGCGCCGAGAAGTCAGTGGGAACCGATGGGCCCGACCCTGGTGTCCCTGTGCATCTGTGGCATCTACTTCGCCGGCGTGCTCCTTTCGCTGGCCGTAGGCACCGATCTGATGGTCAAGAACGACCGCTATCTCCTGGTGACGGTGCCAGCGGTGTCGGTGGTGGCGGCTTGCGGCTGGACGGATGTCTTCTCGCGGTTCTGGTCGGTTTGGATGGGCCCTCGGACCGGTGCAGGGAAGCGGCTCGTGACGAAGCTGACACTCTCACTGCCGCTGGCCTTTCATGCATCGGTATTCCTGCTGTTTGCCAATCTGGTGCAGTGGGGGCAGTTGTTCAACCTGAAGGGCCTGGCGGCCGACTTCATGCCCCGACAGGTTTACGGCATGGTGTTCGCTGGCGAATCACCGCGGACCCTCGCGCATCTCGGCGACCTGGTCATCGATGATCCAGCAGAGAACATTCCGGGCATCGGGATCGCCAGAAACCTGCATGCCGATGTGCCTTCTGACAAGAAGTTGCTGGCCATCCGTCCCGCCGACATGTTCTACACAGAACGGCGAATGGTCAGCTACCTCGACCCGAAAATGGTGCCGGTTTACGGTGAACGTGATCCAGCTCGATTCGTGTCGAAGCTCAAGGAGCTGGGCATCGAGTATGTCCAGGCCCCTAACTACTTCATACCACCGGTCTCCAACTCTGCCTTGATGGCCGTCCTGGCTCAACCCGACCTCTCCACCTTGGTGCGCGATGTGTATGCACACCAGCTGTATCGACTGACGCCCGATGACCATGCCGGCTCGCCCGGCGCGGGATCGCTGTCGATGGATCTCTCCCGCAGGACCTGGGTCGAATACCCCAGTGTGGGAACTGGGCGCCTTTCACTGGCCATCCGCAGTATGGGTCGACAGGTTGATGGCCTGCCCTATTCCAACCACTCTTCCTCGGTTTTTCTGCCTGCCAGCTACAGTCACACATTGGAACTGGGCGGAGGCCAGCCGCATGATCCCGCGGCAAACGAGCCGATCGCGGTTGAGCCGGGCGGGGAATACACATTCACTCTGGATGTGGAGGGCGATGGCTTCATTCGAATCTGGATCAGCCAGTTGAGTTCGCCGGATGTCGAACTCAGGCGAGGTGACCTGATGGGCGACTTTGCCCTATCTTCTGAGGTGCCTCATTTGAAATTCCAGCGCCGGTTTCGCGTCATGGAAGGAGCGCGCTATGTGCGAGTCGCCATTCAGCGTCTCGGTATCTCCCGGCTGACCGTCAAGCATGCAGACCTGCGGCTATTGAAGGGCCAGTCTGCTCGCTGAGGCTCGGTCGTCTAGGGCCGGAGCGTGGACACGAGGAGGCTCATGGCGGCCGCCAGCACGATCCATCCCAGGCATACAGGCACAGCATGGCGGCTCGATTCGAGAAAGCGCTTCCAGTCCAGGCCGGTGCGCCACAGGATGGTGAGCAGGTACAGCAGGTAGAACAGGAAGCCCGACACGGCATACCACTCCGATACGTGGAGCGGCGAAAGAGACGCTGCCAGCCAAACCATGCCAGCTCGAAGCGCCAGGCCGACTAGCTGAAGTGCAAACGCCAGTCGCTGATGCCCGGTGACGTGCAGCCCCATTGAGATAGGGGTACTGAGAAACTGCAGAATGAACCAGGGTGTCATCCAGGCCACCAGCACGCCGGCACGTTCCCAGCCTGCACCGAAGATGAGGCCGAAAATCGCAGGTGAGACGATGCCCACGGCAAGCAGCGGACCGATCCCGGTTTTCAGCAAACCGCCCAACACCTCTGCCGTGAATTCGCCCAGCTGCCCCTGGCGGTGCTTGTGGGCGGCGCCGGCAAGGTACACCTGTCCCACCGCCGCGCCTACCAGGGCCATAGGCGCCTGCATGACATAGGTGGCCAGCATGAGGTAGCCGGCTTCCGTTGGTGCGGCGAGAGCCGCGATCATGATCACTGGCAGGTGGATGGCAGCGCTGTTGCACAGCGCCTCGAAGGTGGAGTATTTGGGGAAGCGGTCGTAGCGCTGGAAGGTCAGGCGAAGCTCACGCCATGTCAGTCGCTTGAAGGCGGCACGGGTTGCGTGGTCAGCCAGCAGGCGGTAGCCCAGAAAAAGGCATGCTGCGCCGGTGTTCATCGTGTGCCCAAGCAGGAGGCCGCCCGGCCCCACCGCCAGCGCGCCCGAGGCAATCTGCGTGCTCGCGCTCGCGGTCGATTGCGCAACGCGGCTTTTGGCGATCAGCGCAAACGCCTTCTCGCGCACGAACCACATCTGCAGCGCGCTGTAGCCTCCCCCCAGCAGAACGCTGACGGGCAACAGCCACAGGTAGGCCTGGAGCCCGGACTGGTTGAGCCAGTGTGCGATCCGGCTGGGCGCTACCAGCACGGCAATCAGCACGACAAACGAGCAGGCGAGCGCCGTGCCGAGTGCCAGGGCAAGAAGCCTCAGCGCTTCCTCATCTTCTTCTGGCAGAGCGACAGCGACATCGAATCGCAGGCAGGCGACCACGGAAATGATGGACACCAGACCGGCGAAGACCGCTAGCAGGCTGAAGTCTGCCGGGGTGTAAAGGCGTGACAACACGGGCAACGCGGCAGCCGTGATGCCGTGTCCCAGCGCGGTGCCGCCCACCAATACCGCCACGGAGCGCAGGAAACTCATGCGAGTGGGCGGCGGTGGGCCGCTTTCTTCATGCGGCCTGAAGGGTCTGCAGGCAACCGGCAACGCGCTCCTGATCGGCTTGCGACAGGTGAGGCCCCATGGGCAGGCTGAGGACTTTCTCGGCCACGGCATCACCCACCGGCAACACGGCGCTCGGGTCGGCGACAGCGGGCTGCCGGTTCACCGGAATGGGATAGTGGACGGCCGTGGGAATACCCGATGCATTGAGGCGGGCTTGCACGTTGTCTCTATTCTTGACCTGCACGGTGTACTGTGCCCAGGCCGACACACTGTGCGGCTCCACCCAGGGTGTGATCAATTCGTTCGAAGGGGCCAGCAGCTGAGCGTAGCGCTGGGCCACCACTTGACGCTGAGCAATCTCGGCGTCCAGCACAGCGAGTTTGGGCAGCAACACGGCCGCCTGCAAGGTGTCAAGACGGCTGTTCACACCCACCCGGATATGGTGGTAACGGCGGTCCTGCCCATGGCGGGCGATCTGGCGCATCACCTTCGCCAGCTCATCGTCGTTCGTGAAAATGGCGCCGCCGTCGCCATAGCAACCCAGCGGTTTGCTGGGAAAGAAGCTGGCGCAGGCAATGGTCGTCAGGTTGCAGCTCTTGCGACCCTTGTAGGTCGCGCCAAAGCTCTGCGCCGCGTCCTCGATCACCGGGATGCCATGGCGCTCGGCGATCGCATTGATCGTGTCGTAGTCGGCGCACTGGCCGTACAGGCTCACCGGAATGATGGCCTTGGTGCGAGGCGTGATGGCGGCTTCCAGCAGAGTGGGATCGAGGTTGCAGGTCCGCGCGTCGACGTCCACATAGATCGGCCTGGCGCGCAGCAGTGCCACAGTCTCGGCGGTTGCGATGTAGGTGAAGCCGGGCGTGATCACTTCATCGCCGGGCCCGATACCCAGCGCCATCTGGGAGATCTGCAGCGCGTCGGTGCCGTTGGCAACCGTGATGCAATGCTTCGCGCCGGTGTAGGCAGCCAGGCGATCTTCGAGTTCACCCACTTCGGGGCCCAGAATGTACTGACCGTGGTCGAGCACGCGCTGGATGCCGGCATCAATGTCCGCCTTCAAGCGCTGGTACTGGGATTTGAGGTCGATGAAGTCCATGGCGTAATCGTGGTGTGAAGTTCAGGGTTCAAGCTGGCAGACGCCGTCCACCAAAAGGTAGCGTTGGCCGGTGTGCGGGCAGGTGGTGCTGGCGTTGCCATTCAAGGACAGGTCGAGTTGCTCGCCGTACTGGCTGCACCAGCCGATCTGGCGCGCAGGCACGCCGACCATCAACGCGTAGGCCGGCACGTCCTTGTTCACAACCGCCCCGGCTCCGATCAGCGCGAATTCTCCGACCGTCACTCCGCAAATGATGGTGCAATTTGCGCCCAGGGTGGCGCCCCGTCGCACCAGCGTCTCGCGGTACTCGTCCTTGCGCTCGATCAGCGCCCTGGGGTTGTAGACGTTGGTGAACACCATGCTGGGGCCGCAGAACACACCATCTTCCAGCGTGACGTTGTCGTACACGCTCACATTGTTCTGGATCTTGCAGCGATCGCCAATGAGTACCTTGTTGCCGACGAACACGTTTTGCCCCAAGGAGACACCGGCGCCGATGCGCGCGCCACTGCAGACGTGCACGAAGTGCCAGACGCGCGAACCTGCGCCGATGACAGCGCCGTCATCGACGATCGCGCTGGGGTGGACTGTGTAGCTCATGCTGGATCAACGCTGAAGGGACTTGGTTTGAAGGGTTGAATATATATCCGCAGCGAACAGGTGCCCGTATGTACTGGACCCGAGCTCGTTCAGGTGGTGATGGTCCATGTAGATCAATTGGTTGTTGTAGAACGGCTTGGCGCGAAAAAACTCCGCATCGCCATAGTCCAGGAAGCGGACATGGGGATAAGGCCGGGCTAGCTTCTGGATCACCATGTTGGCGGTCTCTGCGTCTGCGGACGAGCCAATGGAGGATTTCAGCCCCAGTTGGTTGAAGCGGACGGAACGAACCGGATTGCCCAGCAACATGGGGACCTGCGCCAGCACGATGACGGCTTGGTGCTGTCGGGCCGTGTCCTGAAAGAACGCGTCCAGGGCCTGGAGAAAGCGCGTGCTGCTCGCGTGCCGGGACCACATTCCGGCGACGATTACCGTGTGCACCGAGGGCCGCAGCGCGTTGATGAACTGGGCCTGGTTCTGGCAGGGTTGGCGGTCGTAGACGGGAATCCTGTCCAGGTCGAAGCCATTGATCGGCACGCAGTTGCTGGCCGAGACGACTTGAACGGCGAAACCCTTTTCTCGTCCCGCGATGTCAAAGGCTTGGTTGAGTTGTGCCGCGTGGCTGTCGCCCATGACCAAGGCCTGCGGCGCTGCACCGGGCACACCGCGCAGGCAGTCGCCCACCCTGCGTTCATGGCAGATCTGTGTGGGGTCGGCGTAGCGAAGGGTGGACGGCGTCATGGGATTGACGATGGACGCGTTCAAGCGATTGATCGTCATCAGCGGGAGTGCTACCAGGATTGCGACCAGCAGCAACCAGCGTGGCCAGCGCTGCCGACTGAACTGGAGTCGACGCGCGGGCGTCTCGATGAAAGACCACGAGAGCCAGGAGAGCAAAAGTGTGATGCCACTGAAACAGAGCCACAACACTGGGGTGAGTTCATAGGCCTGAGTGAGGTAACGCAAGAAGGCAAGCACGGGCCAGTGCCACAGGTAAAGGGAGAAAGACAGGCCACCCAGCCACACCATCGAGGGCGACATCAGCCATCTCGTTGCCCGCCCCTCTGCGCGACCCGCAATGACCAGCATGACACCCAGGCAAGGCCAAAGGCTCCACAGGCCCGGAAAACGCTGCTCAGAAATGAAAAACCATGAAGACACGATCAGGATCAGGCCGAAAAAGCTCGCGCTTGCGCGCTGTCGGGCGGTCCACGCGTTGCCGATGCCATGAAGCGCCACCAGGGAGCCCAGCAGGAATTCCGGTATTCGTGCGCTCAAGGAAAAATACGCTTCGCGCGAGCTCACCGGGTCGGCGAGTTGCCAGTGCGCAAACGCTAGACCTGCCACGATCAGCAGCAGGAACAGTGGCGTGAGCATGGGCCTGCGCAGCAGGACGAAGCACAACGGTAGCAGCAGATAGAACTGCATCTCGATGGCCAGCGACCAGGTGTGCAGCAACGCAAGTTCATGCGCTTCCGGCGCGAAATAGCCTTTGAAATTCGAGAAGAAGTGGTTGCTGGTGAACTTCAGCGATGAAGTCAGGCTGCGTTTGAACAGCGCGAAATCGGGCGGCAGAAACACAATGGCCGCCACCACCGCGCACACGAGCAGGGTGACCAAGTAGGCGGGCACGATTCGCTTGATGCGGCTCCAGTAGAACCCTGAGAGGGAGACCCTCCCTTCGTTTTTCAGCAGCAGGCTCGAGATGATGAAGCCCGAGATCACGAAAAACATGTCAACCCCCACAAATCCGCTCGGCAGCCAGGATTTGTCGAGGTGGAAAGCGATGACTGCCAGGACGGCGAGCGCGCGCAATCCCTGGATGTCCAGCCTGATGTCGTGCACGTTATGACTCGGCGGAGAGGCGGCCATGTGCTTGAACGACGGCCTGTCGCGTGCAATTCAGGCGAGTTGAAGCCGACTCAGGAAAGGATGGCCTTCGTCGCTGGCTGCGCGGACGGGAATGAACGTGCGGATGACGTCGACGGTTTCGATGCAGTGGCGCGCATCCTCCACGCCGTAACCACGACCAGCCAGGATCTCGCGGTAGCTGGTGGTGTGCAGATCGGTGAAGCCTTCGGAGAACTCCAGCTGCTCCCCGCTGATGTCGATGTTGCGGTAGGTCGTCTTCTTGCCCTTGACCTCATCCGGCAGATCGTTGGCGTCGATCGACAGGAACCAGCGGACCCGGGCGCGCTCGTATTCCAGATAGCCCGCGGCCTTGGCCTCACCACTGTGGTGAACGACGTTGCGCTGAAGTTTGCCGAAGATGAAGTGCAACATGTCGAAGAAGTGCACGCCGATGTTGGTGGCCACGCCGAAAGCCTTGCGTGGGTCGCCTTTCCAGCTTTCTCCATACCAACGTCCGCGCGAAGTGATGTAAGTGAGCTGGACATCGAACTTCGTGTTCGTTGGCGCAGCCGCCACTTTTTCCTTGAGCTTCAGGATGGCGTCGTGGTGGCGAAGCTGCAAGATGTTGAATACACGGCGTCCGGTCTCGCGTTCCAACAGGGCCAATTCATCAAGCAGCTCCGGCGTGGGCACCAGCGGCTTCTCGCAAATGACATCGCAGCCCAGCCGCAATCCTGCGGCGATGTGGGCATGGTGAAGGTAGTTGGGCGAGCAGATGGCCACGTAGTCCAGCGCCGTTTCAGGCTGCCGCTTGAGCTGGTTCGCGTACTCCTGGAACCGCTCGAATTCGGTGAAAAACTCGCTCTGCGGTGAGATGCTGTCAATGATGCCGACTGAATCGTTGATGTCGTAGGCGACGGCCAGATGGTGGCCCGTGTCCTTGATCGCGCGCATGTGGCGCGGTGCGATGTAGCCTGAAGCGCCGATGAGTGCGAAGTTCTTCATAGTGGTGCTTCAGAAGCGGAAAACATGGAAGCCCTGGGCGTCCAGGGCATGGCGGTCGTAGAGGCTCTTGAGATCTCCGATGACGGGAGCGTGGCTTTGCGAGCAAACTGAGCGCAAGGCGTGGGGGGCCAGCTCTCTGAACTGCTGGTGCCCCACGGCCACGATGAGGCTATCGACGGGACGGTCTGCGCCCAGCTTCTCCAATCGAATGCCGTACTCGCGAAACACCTCGGCCGGGTCCGCCCAAGGATCCTCCACCACGACCGTGACATTCCATCCCTGAAGCTCGCGCACCAGATCCACCACCTTGCTGTTGCGGATGTCCGGGCAGTTTTCCTTGAAGGTGATGCCCATCACGCCCACAGTGCTGCGTGCCACGTCGATACCGTTCTTCAGCATGCGGCGAATGATGCTGCGCGCCGCGTAGCGCGCCATGTTGTCATTGATGCGCCGTCCCGCGAGGATCACCTGCGGGTGGTAGCCAAGCTCTTCCGCCTTGTGCGTGAGGTAATAGGGATCCACGCCGATGCAATGCCCGCCCACCATGCCAGGCCTGAAGGGCAGAAAGTTCCACTTGCTCCCCGCCGCTTCGAGGACTTCAAGCGTGTCAATGCCGATGCGATCAAAGATAACGGAGAGCTCGTTGACGAAGGCAATGTTGAGGTCGCGCTGGCTGTTCTCGATGACCTTGGCCGCCTCGGCCACCTTCAGGCTGCTCGCCTTCCATGTTCCTGCCTTGATGATCTGCGAATAGAGGGCGTCGACCTCGGTCGCTACCTCCGGGGTGCTGCCGCTGACAATCTTTCGGATGGTGGTCAGGGTGTTGACCTTGTCGCCAGGGTTGATGCGCTCCGGGCTATAACCACAGAAGAAGTCCTTGTTGAACACAAGACCACTTTGGCTCTCCAGCACGGGGACGCAGACTTCTTCTGTGGCGCCAGGATAAACAGTGGATTCGTAGATCACCAGATCGCCGGCCTTGAGCGCGCGTCCCACCGTTTCACTGGCCTTTACAAGCGGCGTCATGTCAGGCCGATTGGCTTTGTCCACTGGGGTGGGCACCGTCACGATGAAAACCTGGGCGTCTCGAAGTTCTTCGGCATCGCAGCTGTAGAGCAGATGTTTGGCCAGGGCCAGCTCCTGTGGACTGCACTCAAGAGTGTGGTCACGGCCTTGCCGCAGCTCGTTCACGCGATGAGCGTCGATGTCAAAGCCCAGCACAGGGCGGTGCTTGGCGAACTCTACGGCCAATGGCAGGCCGACATAGCCCAAGCCGATCACAGCGATTTTCTTTTGATGCAGATTCATGTACAGATCGATGAGACGCAGAAGATTCAGATGTCGGACGCACTGAGAAATGCGCCCAGTTGGTCCTTGGGTGACAGCATCGGCTGCACACCTTCAGGCCACTTGATGCCGACGCCGGGGTCGTTCCACAAGATGCAGCGCTCATGCTGGGGCGCGTAGTAGTCGGTGGTTTTGTAGAGGAAGTCAGCCGTGTCGCTCAGTACCAGGAAGCCGTGGGCAAGTCCCGGAGGCACCCAGAGCTGGCGTTGATTGTCCTCGCTCAGTTCGCAGCCCACCCACTGTCCAAATGTTGGCGAGCCCTTGCGGATGTCGACCGCGACATCGAACACAGCGCCGCGCACCACGCGCACCAATTTGCCTTGCGGCTGCTGCACCTGGTAGTGCAGGCCGCGCAGCACCCCCCGGGTGCTGCGGCTGTGGTTGTCCTGCACGAAGCTCAAGTCCAGCCCCGTCGCTTCGTTGAACGCTCTCTGGTTGAAGCTCTCGAAAAAGAAGCCCCGCGCATCGCCGAACACTTTGGGTTCAATGATCAGCACGTCGGGAATTCGGGTGGGCGTGACGTTCATCGCAGCACCGGTTCATTCAGCAGCCGCAACAGATACTGCCCATACCCATTTTTGGCCAGAGGCTGCGCCAGCTTCTCGAGCTGCGCGCGGTCTATCCACCCGTTGCGCCAGGAGATCTCTTCGGGGCAGGCGATCTTCAGTCCCTGGCGGTGCTCCAGTGTGGCGATGAACTGGCTGGCCTCCAGCAGGCTGTCGTGCGTGCCGGTATCGAGCCAGGCGTAGCCGCGCTGCATGATCTGCACGCTCAGTTGGCCGCGATCCAGATAGGCCTGGTTCACCGCCGTGATCTCCAGTTCGCCTCGCGCACTGGGCTTGACGGCGCGTGCGATGTCGACCACCTGTTCGTCGTAGAAGTACAGGCCGGTCACAGCGTAGTTGCTTTGCGGCTTTGCAGGCTTTTCCTCGATGCTGCGTGCCTTGCCTGCGGCATCGAAAGCCACCACGCCGTAGCGTTCGGGATCGTTCACGTGGTAGGCGAACACGGTCGCGCCGCTGGGCTGGCGGTCGGCATCGGCCAGCAGCGTGGTGAAGTCGTGGCCGTAATAGATGTTGTCGCCCAGAACCAGGGCGCTGGGGTGATCGCCCAGAAAGTCGGCGCCAATGATGAAGGCCTGTGCCAGGCCATCCGGGCTGGGCTGCACCGCGTATTGCAGGCTCATCCCCCAGGCACTTCCGTCGCCCAGCAATTGCTGAAAGCGCGGGGTATCTTGTGGCGTGCTGATCACCAGCACCTCCCGGATGCCAGCCAGCATCAGGGTGGTCAGCGGGTAATAGATCATGGGCTTGTCGTACACCGGCAGCAGCTGCTTGCTGATGGCCAGCGTGGCCGGGTGCAGACGGGTGCCGGAGCCACCGGCGAGGATGATGCCTTTGCGCTGGAGGGTCATTTTTGTCCTGTGGGTCCGAGAATTTCGGCAAGCATACGCCGCACGCCCGTCTCCCAGCGCGGCAGACTGAGCCCGAAGGTCTGGCGCAGGCGGGTGGTGTCCAGTCGGGAGTTGAGTGGGCGCCGGGCGGCCGTGGGGTAGGCGCTGGTGGGAATGGGAAGAACCTCGCGCGCCCGCAGCGTCAGCTCGGGTTGCAGTTCGCGCGCCGTTTCGAGCACGAATCGGGCATAGCCATGCCAGGAGGTTTCGCCGGCGGCAGCCAGGTGGCAGGTGCCCAGGCAGGCAGGGTCGCGCACGGCCTGGCGAATGGCGTGGGCCGTCAAGTCGGCGATCAGGTCGGCGCCGGTGGGTGCACCGATCTGGTCGTCGATCACCTTGAGCTCTTCTCGTTCTTTGGCGAGGCGCAGCATGGTCCGGGCAAAGTTGCCGCCGCGCGCGGCATGGACCCAGCTGGTGCGCAGGATCAGGTGGCGGGCGCAGGCAGCCTGAATGCGTTGTTCGCCCTCCAGCTTGGTCTGCCCGTACACGCTGAGCGGGCCGGTCGTAGCGGTCTCCGAGCGCGGGGTATCACCGCTGCCATCGAACACGTAGTCTGTGGAAAAATGAACCATCAGGGCGCCGACCTCGTCGGCAGCCACGGCCAGCACGCCGGGGGCCAGGGCGTTGACGGCATGGGCGAGCTCGGGCTCGCTCTCGGCCTTGTCCACGGCGGTGTAGGCCGCTGCGTTCACCACCACGGCGGGGCGCAGCCGCAACACGGTTTCTCGCAGTTGATCGGGCTGGGAGAGGTCGGCATCGCGCCGATCCAGCGCCACCAGCTCACCCAGCGGGGCCAGGCTGCGTTGCAGCTCCCAGCCCACCTGGCCGTCCTTGCCGAGCAACAGAATCTTCATGCGGTGGCGGGCGTGCCGTACTGCGCCTGCACCCATTGGCGGTAAGCACCGCTCTGCACGCGTTCCACCCACCCAGGATGCTCCAAGTACCACTGCACCGTCTTGCGGATGCCGGTGGCAAAGGTTTCGGCGGGTTTCCAGCCCAGCTCGCGCTCGATCTTGCGCGCGTCGATGGCGTAGCGCCGGTCGTGGCCCGGGCGGTCCTTCACGTAGGTGATCTGGGTGGTGTACGAAGCGCCATCGGCGCGTGGGCGCAGCTCGTCGAGCAGGCTGCAGACGATGCGCACGATCTCGATGTTGGGCTGCTCGTTCCAGCCGCCCACGTTGTAGGTCTCACCCAGCCGGCCCCCCTTCAGCACGCAGCGGATGGCGCTGCAGTGGTCTTTCACGTAGAGCCAGTCGCGCACCTGCATGCCGTCGCCGTACACCGGCAGGGGTTTGCCCGCGAGGGCGTTCACGATCATCAGCGGGATGAGCTTTTCCGGGAAATGGTAGGGGCCGTAGTTGTTGCTGCAGTTGGTGGTGAGCACCGGCAGGCCATGGGTGTGATGCCAGGCGCGCACCAGGTGGTCGCTGGCGGCCTTGCTCGCTGAATAGGGGCTGTTGGGCTCGAAGCCATGCGTTTCGGTGAAGGCGGGCGCGTCGGGCGCCAGGCTGCCATACACCTCGTCGGTGCTGACATGCAGGAAGCGGAAGGCCGCACGGTCTGCTTCGGGCAGCGCGCCCCAGTAGGCGCGCACGGCCTCCAGCAGCCGGAAGGTGCCCAGAATATTGGTCTGGATGAAATCCTCGGCGCCGTGGATGGAGCGGTCGACATGGCTCTCGGCCGCGAAGTGCACCACCGCGCGCGGCCGGTGGGTGGCCAGCAGGCCAGACACCAGTGCGCTGTCGCCGATGTCGCCCTGCACGAACACATGGCGCGCGTCGCCCTGCAGGCTGGAGAGGCTCTCGAGGTTGCCGGCATAGGTCAGCTTGTCGAGGTTGACGACGGGCTCGTCATCCTGCGCAAGCCAGTCGAGCACGAAGTTGGCGCCGATGAAGCCGGCGCCACCAGTGACCAGAATCATGAGTCTTCCCTGTATTTGCGTGGGGGTGGATGCCCGACCGAGTATCCACCGCGCATTATCTTCGCTCCGTCGCCCGGTCCGGCGGCGGGGCTGTCACATTCAGTGACCGTGTGAAACCGTCTCGCCGGCCTTGAGGCGGTACACGGTGCCGCAATACGGGCACTTCGCCTGCCCTGTGGCGGCGACGTCCAGGTAGACCTTGGGATGGCTGTTCCACAGCTTCATGTCGGCCAGCGGGCTGGGGCAGAACACCCCGCCGTGGGCGTTGAGGTCGGTGGCCTTGAGTTCGATGGGGGCGGCTTGGCTCATGGCGTGTTCCTCAGACCTTGGACAACCAGGCGGCGTACTTGGGATTGCGGCCGTTCACGATGTCGAAAAACGCGCTCTGGATCTTTTCGGTGATGGGGCCGCGGCTGCCAGCGTAGTCGCCCTTGCCGAGCTCGATGCGGTCGAGTTCGCGGATAGGGGTGACTTCGGCGGCGGTACCGGTGAAGAAAGCTTCATCGGCAATGTAGACCTCGTCGCGCGTGATGCGTTTCTGCACGATCTCCAGGCCCAGGTCCTTGGCAATGTGGAACACCGTGTTGCGGGTGATGCCGTTGAGCGCGCCAGCGGAAAGGTCGGGCGTGTAGATCACACCGTTCTTCACCACGAAGATGTTCTCGCCGGCGCCTTCGCTCACAAAGCCAGAGGCGTCGAGCAGCAGGGCTTCGTCGTAGCCTTCGTCGGTCACTTCCATGTTGGCCAGGATGCTGTTGGTGTAGTTGCTCACCGCCTTGGCCTGCGTCATGGTGATGTTGACGTGGTGACGCGTGTAGCTGCTGGTCTTTACTCGAATGCCGCGCTTGAGCCCTTCTTCACCCAGGTAGGCGCCCCACGCCCACGCCGCCACCATCAGGTGGATGGTGTTGCCCTTCGGGGAAACGCCCAGCTTCTTGTCGCCGATCCAGGTCAGCGGGCGGATGTAGCAGCTCTCCAGCTTGTTCTCGCGCACCACGGCCTTCTGGGCTTCCATGGCCTCTTCCATGGAGAAAGGCAGCTTCATGCGCAGGATCTTGGCGCTGTTGAACAGGCGCTCGGTGTGCTCTTCCAGGCGAAAGATCGCGGTGCCACCCACCGCGTTGTAGGCCCGGACCCCTTCGAAAGCGCCGCAGCCGTAGTGCAGCGTGTGGGTCAGCACATGGATCTTGGCGTCGCGCCAGTCGACCATCTGGCCGTCCATCCAGATCTTGCCGTCGCGGTCGGACATCGAGGGAACGATGGGGCTCATGGGGGTCCTTTGGGTGGTTTTCAACGGCAGGCCGGCTGCCAAACCCAGGATTTTACGGCGCCGACGCGCCTTCTCCGTTCACGGACGCTTCCTCGGGCGAGGGTCGGTCCAGCTTCCAGCGCAACAGCCTGCCGCCCTGGAAATCGGCGGTCACGGTCGATCCGCCGTTGTCGGTCCAGCGGTACACCTCGGGCTCCACACCTTCTTCCGAGAGTCGCTCGCCCAGCGATTTTGTCTGGGCCGTCACATGCAGCAGGGTCAGGCCCGGGCGCATTCTGGCGTTGAGCATCACGGCGCTGGCCACATAGCCCAGCGGCTGGTTGGCTGCGCGTTTGAGCACCGTCATGAGGCGCGTCACATGCAGCAGCAGCCACATCATCAGGCCGCCACCGGCGGCGGCGAGGCCTGGCCAGCCATAGGCGCGGTGCGCCATGTACAGCAGCGCACCGGCCGCCAGGATCACGAGGGGTTTCTGTAGCTTCTGCATGGCCGACATTTTGTCAGCCCAAACCTCGGGCCACTTCCATGGCTTCTTCGATGCGTTCCACGCCGTGCACGGTCAGGCCCTCAAAAGCCTTGTCGCCCTTGCGGGGCAGGTTGGCCTTGGGCACCACAGCCACCGAGAAACCGAGTTTGGCGGCTTCCTTCAGGCGTTCCTGTCCGCGCGGGGCAGGGCGCACCTCGCCCGCCAGACCCACCTCGCCAAAGGCGATGAAGCCTTTGGGCAGCGCCCGACCGCGCAGGCTGGAGGTGATGGCGAGCATGACAGCCAGATCGGCCGCAGGCTCGCTGATGCGCACGCCACCCACCGCGTTGACGAACACGTCCTGGTCCATGCAGGCCACACCCGCGTGGCGGTGGAGCACCGCCAGCAGCATGGCCAGGCGGTCGCGGTCCAGGCCCACGGAGAGGCGGCGCGGGCTCGGGCCACCGCTGTCCACCAGCGCCTGAATTTCCACCAGCATGGGGCGTGTGCCTTCCAGCGTCACCATCACGCAACTGCCGGGCACGGGCTCTGAATGCTGCGAAAGAAAGATCGCGCTCGGGTTGCTCACCCCCTTCAGACCCTTCTCCGTCATGGCGAACACGCCGATCTCGTTGACCGCACCAAAGCGGTTCTTGATCGCGCGGATCAGCCGGAAGCTGCTGTGCGTGTCGCCCTCAAAATACAGCACCGTGTCCACCATGTGCTCCAGCACGCGCGGGCCAGCCAGCGCGCCTTCCTTGGTGACGTGGCCCACCAGCACGATGGCCGTGCCGCTGGCCTTGGCCGCCCGCGTCAGGTGCGCCGCGCATTCGCGCACCTGTGCCACCGAACCCGGCGCCGAGGTGAGCTGCTCGGAGTACACCGTCTGGATCGAGTCGATCACCGCGATCGTCGGTTGAGTGGCCTGCAACGTGGTCAGGATCTTCTCGAGCTGAATTTCGGCCAGCACGCTCACCTGAGACCCATCCAGACCGAGCCGGCGCGAACGCAGCGCCACTTGCGCACCGCTTTCCTCCCCGGTCACATAGAGCGTCTTCGAGCCGGCGCGCTGCAATGAATCCAGCGCCTGCAGCAGCAGCGTGGATTTGCCGATGCCCGGGTCGCCACCGATCAGCACCACGCCACCTTCCACGATACCGCCGCCCAGCACCCGGTCCAGCTCATCGTGGCCGGTCGGCGTGCGCTGCACATCGGTGGCGTCGATGTCGGCAAGGGTGGTGACCTCGGCGGTCTTCGCCAGCGAAGCGAAGCGGTTCTTCGATGGCGTGGTGGATTCCGGCACCGATTCGATGAGCGTGTTCCAGGCGTTGCAGTGCGGGCATTTGCCCAGCCACTTCGGGCTGCTGCCACCGCACTCGGTGCAGGTGTATTGGGTTTTGTCTTTGGCCATGTTGATGGGCAATATAGTCGAGTGCTCATGTTTGAATCCGCCCCAGATGTCGCCGCCCTGCGCGTGCTGCCACCCACCTCGCAACCGCTCTCAGCGGCCGCTCGTGCCTACAACCTGCAGCTCACCCGCATCGACAAGCTCAAGAGCCAGCTCGCCGAGCTCGATGCACTGGGTCAGTGCCACCGGCTGGCGCTGCACGAGGCGGTGGCGCCGCTGCGTGGCGACGTGGCGCAACGGCAGCGTGAGCTGGCGCTGGCGCTGGACGTGCACCTGCAGGGCAAGCTGCTGAGCGAGGGCCAGACAGTGACCGCACGCACCGAGCTGTGCCGTCTGGCGCGCACCCTGGCCGAAGAGGGTGACGCTGCCATGCGCGAACTGCACGATCGGCACAGCCCGCGCTCCCTGGCCCAACTGCGGCAGGACCACGCGGACGCCATGCGCGAACGACTCGAAGCCGTGCTGGGGGAGCCGCTCGACGACGACGGACAAGACCTCAGCGCCGAACAACTGGTGCGCGCCGGGCTCGAACGTCTGCGGCGCTCTCAGGAGGCCGCACAGGATCGGCGCCGCGAAGCCGCACACGCGAAGCGCTCGCGCAAAAAGCCCGGCGCGGAGCAGCGAGACACCGAACAGCACCATGCCGACACGCTGTTGCGCCGCCTGTTCCGCCAGCTCGCCAGCGCGCTGCATCCCGATCGCGAATCCGATCCCGCCGCTCGCCTGCGCAAGACCGCACTCATGAGCGAGGCCAACGCCGCCTATGAAAAGCGCGACCTCGTCACGCTGCTGCAGATCCAGTCCCGCGCCGAGCTGGCTGACCCCGCAGCGGTGCACCGCCTGCCCGATGAACGCCTGGCCGCACTCACGCTGCTCCTGAAGGCGCAAGTGGCGGGGCTGGAGCGCGAACGCGCTGCCCGCCAGGCGCCGCTGGCCCACGAGTTCGCTCTGCCCGAGGGTGTCTCACCCAACGCCAACACCTTGTTGCAGCAACGCATCGATCAGGTGCAGGCGCTGGAGTCCGAGCTTTCGGGACTGTCCCAAGACCTCGACGCGGTGAGCGACGACCGCCGGCTCAAGCGCTGGCTCAACGCCCGCCGCTGAAGCCCGGCAACAGATCGCGCGTGATCTCTGCCGCCGGCAGCTCGCGGCAGCCGCTGGGGTTCTGTCCCGACCACAGGGGTGAAAAATCACCACTGCCGTGCGCTTCCCAGTGGGCCCGCAGCGGCGCCATGGCCGCCGTGGCCAGTGGAAATGCCGGTGCGGCCGGGTTCATCGGGCCGAGTTCACGCATGACGCGGTTGACAATGCCGCGCGCGGGGCGACCGGTGAACACGTGTGTCAGCGCCGTGTGGTGCGCCGCTTCGGTGTGCAGCGCGGCGCGGTGCACGGCGCTCGTGGTGGCTTCCGCGCTGCAGAGGTAGGCCGTGCCCACCTGCACGCCCGAGGCGCCCAGCGCCATGGCGGCGGCCACGCCCGCTGCATCGGCAATACCGCCGGCAGCGATCACCGGCACGCTCACCGCGGCCACGATCTGCGGCAGCAGCGCCATCGTGCCGATCTGCGTCGTCAGGTCGTCGGTGAGGAACATGCCCCGGTGGCCGCCGGCTTCCACGCCCTGGGCGATCACCGCATCCACGCCGAACGCTTCCAGCCAGCGCGCTTCTTCGATCGTGGTGGCCGATGAAATCACCACGCTGCCCCAACTTTTCACGCGTTCCAGCAAGTCGATGTCGGGCAGTCCGAAATGAAAGCTCACCACCTTGGGGCGAAACCGCTCCAGGATGTCGGCCGCTGCGCGGTTGAACGGCACACGGCCCGGGCCACGAGGGACATCGTTGATATCCAGCCCCGCTTCTTCGTAGTAGGACGCCAGCCAGAAGAGCCAGGCCGCTTCGCGCGCGTCGTCGGGCTCGGGTTGCGTGTGGCAGAAGAAGTTGACGTTGTAAGGCCGCGTGGTGCCAGCCGCGATGGCGCTGAGCTCGCGCTCCATGGTCTCGGGCGTGAGCATGGCGCAGGGCAATGAGCCCAGCGCGCCCGCGTTGCACACCGCCACCGCCAGCGCCGCTCCCTGCACGCCCGCCATCGGCGCCTGGATCAAGGGATGTTCGGTGCCGAGCAGTTGGGTGAGGGCGTTCATGCACGGCATTCTCGCCGGGGTATTCGGGCGGGTAAACCCTGAATGTGTTTCCAAAAAAATCATTTAACATATTAAATAAATGAGCGATGCCAACACCCCCTTCATCCACCGCAACCTGCCCCGCCTGTTGCTCGAAGCGCGCGAGGCCGTGATGCTGCACACCCGCCCCAGCCTGCGCGAGCACGGCCTGTCGGACCAGCAATGGCGTGTGCTGCGCGTGCTGGGCGAGCACGCACAAACGCCCGGCGGCGTGGAAACCGGGCGCGTGGCGCGCGAAGCCTTTCTGCTCGGCCCCAGCCTCACCGGTGTGCTCACGCGCATGGAGCGTGATGGCCTGATCGAGCGCAGCCGCTGCCCTCAGGACGCCCGCCGCACCGTGGTGCGCGCCACCGCCGCCGGCCTGAAACTCGTCAGCGCCTTGTCCGGCACCATCGAATCGCACTACGCGTGGATGGAACAGCGCCTGGGCAAAGCGCGGCTCGAACAGCTCTACACCCTGCTCGACGAGGTGATCGCGCTGGAGCAACCCATGGAAGCCGAGGTGCTTGAAGCATGAACACCACCTCATCTCCCGCCCCGACCTGGTTGCCCGAAGGCACGGTGTATGGCGCACTGCTGAACTTCCAGCACGAACACACCCTGTGGGCGCCGCAAATGAGCCAGCCGCCGTACAAGGCGCCACCTCAGGCCCCGGTTCTTTATGTCAAAACCGCCAACACCTTCACCGTGTGCGGTCAGCCGATCGCGTTGCCTGCGGGCGCTTCGGTGGAGGTGGCCGCCTCGCTGGGGCTGGTGATGGGAGCCGGTGGTGTGGCGGGCATCGTGTTGTTCAACGACGTGGCCATTGCGCACGAAAGTTACTACCGTCCTCCGGTGAAGACGCGTTGCGTCGATGGCTTCCTCGGCCTCGGCCCCGAGTGCGTGCCGCTGGATGAACTGGGCGGGCTCGATGCGCTTCGTGAACTGGAGATCGAACTGCACCGCAACGGCGTGCACAAGCAGACCACCCGGCTGGCCGAGTGGGTGCGCGATGCCATCACGCTGCTGACCGATGTGCGCGAATTCATGTCCCTTCGTCCTGGCGATGTGTTGATGACGGGCACCGACTGCCTGCCCGAAGGGGGACGCGAACTCGTGCACGCGGGCGACACCGTGGAGATCACGGCGCCCGGGTTCAAACCGGTGGTGCACAGCTTCGTGGCGGAGGAAACCACATGAAGCACGCCCGCATTCAATGGAATGGCAAGGTTCACGACGCCATCGAGGCCGAAGGCCAGCTGGAACTCACCTCGGGCGATCACCAGGGCCGCCGGCTCTCGTTCGATGAAGTGGTGTGGCTGCCACCGCTGGCGCCCATGCCGCCGAACCGCCCACGCACCGTGCTCGCGCTGGGGCTGAACTACGCCGACCACGCCAGGGAACTCGCCTTCAAGGCTCCCGAGGAGCCGCTGGCCTTCGTCAAGGGCGAGGCCACGCTGATTGGCCATCGCCAGTTCACACTGCGGCCCGCTGGTGTGAACTTCATGCACTACGAATGCGAGCTGGCGGTGGTGATCGGCCGCACGGCCAGGCGCGTGGCGAAGGACGACGCGCTGGACTTCGTGGCCGGCTACACCGTGGCCAACGACTACGCGATCCGCGACTACCTGGAAAACTGGTACCGGCCCAACCTGCGCGTGAAGAACCGCGACACCTGCACGCCCATCGGCCCCTGGCTGGTGGACGCGGCCGACGTGCCTGATCCGATGAACCTGGCGCTGCGCACCACGGTGAACAGCCAGATCACGCAGGAGGGCAACACGCGCGACATGATCTTCGACGTGCCCACGCTGATCGAATATTTCAGCAGTTTCATGACGCTGCAACCCGGCGACCTCATCCTCACCGGTACGCCGGATGGCGTGGTCGACTGCCAGCCGGGCGACGTGATCGTCACGTCCATCGAAGGCGTCGGCGATCTCGTCAACACCATCCAGCAACACCTCCCCGCATCCTCATGACGATCCAGCACCTCATCAACGGCCAGGCCGTCTCGGGCCCCGCCACGTTCGAAACCATCAACCCCGCCACGCAGGAGGTGCTGGCCGAGGTGTGCACCGGTGGCGAAGCGGAAGTGAACGCCGCCGTGGCGGCGGCCAAGGCCGCGTTCCCGAAGTGGGCCGGGCTGCCGGCCACCGAGCGCGCGAAGCTGATGCGAAAACTCGGAGAACTCATCGCGGCCCACGTGCCCGAGATCGCAAGCACTGAAACCAACGACAGTGGCCAGGTGATTTCGCAGACCGGCAAGCAGCTCATTCCGCGCGCAGCCGACAACTTCCAGTACTTCGCCGAGATGTGCACGCGCGTGGACGGCCACACCTACCCAACACCCACGCACCTGAACTACACGCTGTTCCACCCGGTGGGCGTTTGCGCGCTCATCAGCCCGTGGAATGTGCCCTTCATGACGGCGACCTGGAAAGTGGCGCCCTGCCTGGCCTTCGGGAACACGGCGGTGCTCAAGATGAGCGAGCTCAGCCCGCTCACGGCCGCGCGGCTGGGTGAGCTGGCGCTGGAGGCGGGCATTCCCGCCGGTGTGCTGAACGTGGTGCATGGCTACGGCAAGGAAGCAGGTGAGCCGCTGTGCGCGCACCCGGACGTGCGAGCTATCTCGTTCACCGGCTCTACCGCCACCGGCAACCGCATCGTTCAGAGCGCTGGGCTGAAGAAGTTCAGCATGGAGCTGGGCGGCAAGAGCCCGTTCGTGATCTTCGACGACGCCGACCTCGACCGCGCTCTCGACGCGGCACTGTTCATGATCTTCTCGAACAACGGCGAGCGCTGCACAGCGGGCAGCCGCATCCTGGTGCAGCAGAGCATCTATGCGGACTTCGTGCAGAAGTTCACCGAGCGCGCGAAACGCATCACGGTGGGCGACCCGCTGGACGAGAAAACCATCGTGGGCCCGATGATCAGCCAGGCGCATCTGTCCAAGGTGCGAAGCTACATCGAGCTGGGTCCGAAGGAGGGCGCCACGTTGCTTTGCGGTGGGCTTGATCGACCGTCGTACGCGCCTGAACTGCCCGGCCGCGTGGCCAAAGGCAACTATGTGTGGCCGACCGTCTTTGCCGATGTGGACAACCGAATGCGCATCGCGCAGGAGGAAATCTTCGGCCCGGTGGCCTGCCTGATTCCGTTCAAGGACGAGGCGCACGCGATCGAACTGGCGAACGACATCCAGTACGGTCTTTCAAGTTATGTGTGGTCGGAGAATCTGGGGCGAGCGCACCGGGTGGCGGCGTCGATCGAAGCGGGCATGTGTTTCGTGAATTCGCAGAACGTTCGCGATCTGCGTCAGCCCTTTGGTGGCACCAAGGCGAGTGGCACGGGGCGCGAAGGCGGCACCTGGAGTTATGAGGTGTTTCTGGAGCCCAAGAACGTCGCTGTGTCTCTGGGGTCGCACCATATTCCGCATTGGGGGGTTTGAGTGTTCATTTCGCTCCACCGGGTTGGCGGGATCGAGCGGGCACGGCGCTCTGCTCCGCGAATGTCCTCCGGCGGCTGGAGCCGCCTCCCCCTTTATTTCGCTGCGCAGAGCGCCGTGCCCGCTCGATCTGAAGTGGCGTGTTGGCGCCCCAAGGCTTCAAGCCACGGAGCAACCAACCAGCAACAAGGAAGATGACATGGGAAAACTAGCCCTGGTCGCCAAGATCACCCACGTCCCCTCGATGTACCTCAGTGAACTCGACGGACCCCGAAAAGGCACGAGGCAGGACGCCATCGATGGCCACAAGGAAATCAGCCGGCGTTGCCGTGAACTCGGGGTCGACACCATCGTCGTCTTCGACACCCACTGGCTCGTCAACGCCAGCTACCACCTCAATTGCGCGCCCCATTTCAAGGGCACGTACACCAGCAACGAACTGCCCCACTTCATCAGCAACATGGCCTTCGAGATCCCGGGCAACCCCGCGCTCGGCCAGTTGCTCGCCAAAGTGTGCAACGAGCACGGTGTGGAAACGCTCGCCCACCACGCCACCACCCTCGGCCCCGAATACGGCACCCTTGTGCCCATGCGCTACATGAACGAAGACCAGCACTTCAAAGCCATCTCCGTTTCCGCGCTGTGCCAGTCCCACTACCTCAACGACAGCGTGCGCCTCGGCTGGGCCATGCGCAAAGCGGTGGAAGACCACTACGACGGCACCGTCGCATTCTTCGCCAGCGGCTCGCTCAGCCACCGCTTCGCGCAGAACGGCCTCGCCCCCGAATTTGCCTTCAAGATCTGGAGTCCCTTCCTCGAAACGCTCGACCGGCGCGTCGTCGATATGTGGGAACACGGCGAATGGAAATCGTTCTGCGAGATGCTGCCCGAGTACGCCGCCAAAGGCCACGGCGAGGGCTTCATGCACGACACCGCCATGATGCTCGGCGCACTCGGCTGGAGCGACTACGCCGGCCGCGCCGAAGTCATCACGCCGTACTTTGGCGCCTCCGGCACCGGCCAGATCAACGCCGTGTTTCCCGTCACGCCGCAGACCGGAGCGGCCATCCCTGCTGCGCAAGCCTCGTCCGCCGCCGGCTACCAGGCCGTGAGCCGTCTCTGAGCCCGACCATGCCTCACCTCGTCATCCTCTACACGCCCAACCTCGACCGTCCCGCCGAGCAAGGCGGTGTCGACATGGGCGCGCTGTGCCGCGAACTGTGCGACGCCATGCTCGCCGTGCGCGACGAGTCCGACCGGCAGGTGTTCCCCACCGGCGGCACGCGCGTGCTTGCGTACCCGGCGGCGCACAGCGCGGTGGCCGACGGTGGCGCGGCGGGCATTGCTGCGGGCCTGGGCGACGACTACGCCTTCGTCTACATGAACGTGCGCATGGCCAAGGGCCGCAGTGTCGTGGTGCACCAGCGCGTGGGCGATGCGCTGCAAGCCGTGGTGAAGGCGCGTTTTGCCGCCCGGCTTGCCGCGCGGCCTATCGGCATCACGGTGCAGGTGGACGAAGGACACGAGGTGTTCGATGCCAAGACCAGCTCCCTGCACCCGCTCTTCAACCGGAACTGAACCCATGCTCGACGACGCCCTCATCCAGCAACTGGCTGCCGAGCTTGAGCAGTCGGAGCGGACCCGTGTGCCGCTGGAACATTTCTCGAAGCGCTTTCCTGCCATGACGATTGAAGACGGCTACCGCGTGGGCCGCGCCTGGGTGGCCTTGCAGATCGCCAGCGGCAAACGCGTCATCGGTCACAAGATCGGCCTCACCAGCCGCGCCATGCAACTCTCCAGCCAGATCGACGAGCCCGACTTCGGCACCCTGCTCGACAGCATGCGGTTCAACGCGACGGCCGGCAAGGTGCTGGAAATTCCTGCCAGCCGCTTCATCGCACCGCGTGTGGAAGTGGAACTGGCCTTCGTGCTCAAGTCGCCGCTGAAAGGCGCGGATGTCAGCGTGGAGGACGTGCTCGCCGCCACCGACTTCGTGACGCCAGCCATCGAGATCATCGACGCGCGCATCGAACAGTTCGATCGCCACACCAAGGTCATGCGCAAGGTGTTCGACACCATCAGCGACAACGCGGCCAACGCCGGCATCGTCATCGGTGAAGGCGATGCGCGTTACCGCGCCGATCCGCGCACCACTGACCTGCCCTGGTGCGGCGCCATCCTGCGCCAGAACGGCGCGGTGGAAGAGACTGGCCTGGCCGCAGGCGTGCAGGGCCATCCGGCCATTGGCATCGCCTGGCTGGCGCACAAGCTCGCGCCGTGGGGCGAGTCGCTGCACGCCGGCCAGATCGTGCTGGCTGGTTCATTCACGCGGCCGGTGGCCGCCAGGGCCGGCGACCTGTTCGAGGCCGACTACGGCCCCCTGGGCTGCCTGCGGTTCAAGTTCGTCTGATCGCCAATTTCATGCAAACACCTGTCAACACCTTCAAGCAGGCTCTGGCCGCCGGCCAGTCACCCATCGGGCTGTGGGCCGCGCTCGCCAGCCCCTACAGCACCGAACTCATCGCCGGCATCGGCTTTGAATGGCTGCTCATCGATGGCGAGCATGCGCCCAACGATGTGCGCAGCACGCTGGCCCAGCTGCAGGCCGTGGCCAGCGCGCAGCAGGCCTTTGGCGACCTTCGCTCGCACCCGGTGGTGCGCGTGCCGGTGGGCACTGGCGATGTCGGTGTGGCCCTCATCAAGCAGTACCTGGACATTGGCGTGCAGACCCTCCTGGTGCCCATGATCGACACGCCCGAGCAGGCCGATCTGGTGGTGAGGGCCACGCGTTATGCGCCCGCCGGCATTCGCGGCATGGGCAGTGCGCTCGCGCGGGCTTCGCGCTGGCAGGCGCATGCCCGCTATGTGCACGAGGCCAACGAGCAAGTCTGCGTGCTGGTGCAGGCCGAGACCGTGGAAGCCATGAAGCACCTCGACGCGATCGCCGCCACACCGGGTGTGGACGGCGTCTTCATCGGCCCGGCCGATCTGAGCGCCTCCATGGGCCACCCGGGCAACGCCGGCCACCCGGACGTGCAGGCCGCCATTTTCGACGGCATCTCGCGCATCCGCGCCGCCGGCAAGGCCCCCGGCATTCTGGCCACCACCGAACCGCTGGCGCGCCAATGGCTGCAGGCCGGCGCGCAATTCGTGGCCGTGGGCGCCGACACCATGCTGCTGGCCGCCGGCGCCACCAGCCTGCTGGCGCAGTACAAGGGCACGGGCCAGGCTGTGCGCAACACCTACTGAAGGAGAAGCATTCGTGAACACCGCTCTGAACCCCACGAGCACCACACCCGCCGGCATGCACGCGGACGAGTGGGCCGCACGCACCGAACTCGCCGCCTGCTACCGCGTGTTTGCCATGCTGGGCTGGACGGAGATGATCTACAACCACATCACGCTGCGGATGCCCGCCAGCGTGTGTGGTGAGGACAAACAGTTCCTGATCAATCCCTTTGGCCTGCACTACAGCGAAGTGACGGCGCGCAACCTGGTGAAGATCAACCTCAAAGGCGAGGTGCTCGATGGTTCACCTCACCCGGTCAACCCCGCCGGCTTCACGGTGCACGCCGCCATTCACGATGCCCTGGAAGGCGCGCACTGTGTCATGCACACCCACACCACAGCCGGCGTTGCCGTGGCCTGCCTCAAGGGCGGTTTGCAACAGACCAACTTCTACACCGCGCAGTTGCACGGCATGGTGGCCTACCACGACTTCGAGGGCATCACCATCCACGCCGATGAAGCGCCTCGTTTGCTGAAAAGCATTGGTGAGAAGCCGGCGGTGATTCTGCGCAACCACGGCTTGCTGGCCTGGGGCGCCACGCTGCCGCAGACCTTTGCCATTCTCTGGACGCTGCAACGCGCTTGCGAAATCCAGCTGGCCACCTTCTCAATGGGCGGCGCCGAGGCGGCCATTCCCGTGCCCGAAGCCATCGCCGCGAAATGCACCCGCGACGCGCTGCAGTTCAACCCCCACCATGGGGCTGGCCGCGATGTATTCGATGCGCTGGTCCGGCAGGTCAACCGACTCGACCGCAGCTACCTGGAGTAATTTCTTGTCCCAACCCGAATTTCAACGCGTCGCGATCGTCGGCGCTGGCGCCATTGGCGGCTGGCTCGGTGTGCTGCTCTCGCACACCGGCTGCCTGGTGAGCGCGCTGGCGCGCGGCGACACGCTGGCCGCGCTGCAGCGCGACGGCCTGCAACTCCACCAGGACGGCAAACTCATCGGTGCGCCGGTGGAGGCCTCGTCGAGCGCGGTGGCGCTGGGCGTGCAGGATCTCGTCGTCGTGGCCGTGAAAGCGCCTGCCATGACCGAGGTCGCGCGCAGCATCGCGCCCCTCATCGGGCGCCACACGGTGGTGCTCACCGCCATGAACGGCGTGCCCTGGTGGTTTTTCAACGAATTTGGCGGTGCACGTACGGGCACGCGTCTGCAAGCGGTTGACCCGGGCGGTGCGATCGATCGGGCGGTGCCTGCGCGCAATGTGGTGGGTGGCGTGGTGCATGCCAGCTGTTCGGTCGACGCGCCCGGTGTCGTTCGCCACCACTTTGGCAATGGCCTCATCGTCGGCGAGCCCTCGGGCGAACGCAGCGCGCGTGTGGTGGCGCTCGCCGAACTGCTGCAGCGCGCCGGCCTCAACGCCAGCATCTCGCCGCAGATCCAGAAAGACGTCTGGTACAAGCTCTGGGGCAACATGACCGTGAACCCGGTGAGCGCGCTCACCGGCGCCACCACCGACCGCATTCTGGGCGACGAACTGGTGCGCGGTTTCATCAGCAGCGTCATGCTCGAGGCCAAGGCCATCGGCGCGCACATCGGCATTCCGATCGACCAGCAGCCCGAAGACCGCCACGCCGTTACGCTCAAGCTCGGCGCCTTCAAGACCTCGATGCTGCAGGACGTGCAGGCGAGGAAGCCGGTGGAGCTCGACGCGCTGGTGAGCGTGGTGCGCGAACTCGGCCAGCTCACCGGCGTGCCCACACCGTTCACCGATGCGCTGCTTGGCCTCTCGCGCCTGCAGGCGCAGACGCTCGGCCTCTACCCCGAAACACCCGCCCGGCAGGGTTAGCCCCCTACCCGCCCTAGGCGGGGCACAGAAAAATCGGTTCATGCCCTCCACCTGGACCCTCGACGCTCCCGCCGCCGGCCAAGCCGTCTCGTCGGCTGCGGTGCATGGCCTGCTCGAGGTGGCCAGCGCACCGCTGAGTGCGGCGCGGCTGTTGCGCGCCGTCCAGCAGGTGGTTCCGGTGCAATACCTCTCGCTGGTGGCCTTTCACCGGCACACGCCCGAGCTGATTGAAGGCAGCTCCCAGCACACGCACGATCGCGATGTGGTCGCCGAGTGTTTCGCCATTTACCGACGCCGCTATTTCCGCAGCGACTCCGTGATGCGAATGGCCGACCACGTGGGGTCCCGCCCCGCGCGCGAGGTGGCGGTGCTGCACTGCCGGGCCGATGAACTGCCCGTGGCCGGCTGGCGCGACGACATCTACGTGCGCGAACGCCTCACCGAGCGCTTCACGCTGCTGCACGCACCCACGCCGGGCGCCGTGCAGGCCATTCACCTCTACCGAGACGACAGGCAAGGCTTCTTCCAGCCGTCCGAAATCGCGCAGTTGCTGGCCTTGGCCCCGCTGCTGCGACAGGCGCACCACGCCGCGTTGCAGGTGGGCGCCGTGGTGGCCGATCGCCAGGCCCAGGTGGCGCAGGCCGAGCGGCGCCTCTCGCAGCTGGCGCCGGTGCTCTCGCCGCGCGAACGCGCGGTATGCGCCCGCATCGCCTGCGGGCTCAGCGCCGATGGCATCGCCGCCGATCTCGATGTGGCGCCGTCCACCGTCGTGACGCTTCGCAAGCGCGCCTATCTCAAGCTGGCAGAGCTCGGTTTGCCTGCCGACCGGATGCGCCTGGCGCGCTGGCTGGGCTAGGGTTTCTCCGAGGAAGACTGACCAGGGATCGGTATTTTCGGCGCATAGAATCTGCGCACCCTGGAGGCGGAGAAACACTCATGAAACAGATTTGGCGCGCACTGCGCGGCTTGTTGCTGGCCGTTGCGCTGGTGTACCTGGGCGGCTGTGCCTCCTTCTACGTCGACGGCAATGCGCCGGAGGTGCCGGTCGCGCAGTACAAGAAGCCGGCTGCGCCGACCGAGGTGCAGTTGATCTGGGAGTTCCAGACCAAAGGCGTGGCGAACGCCACGGCCACGCAATACCTCAAAGCCCGCGTTCTGGACCAGCTCGCCACCAGCGGTCTGTTCGCCAAAGTGAGCGACGCCCCTGTGGCCAGCGGCGCGCTGCTGACCGCCACGGTGAACAATGTGCCGCTTAGCGATGACGCGGCTTCCAAAGGTTTTGTCGCCGGCCTGACCTTCGGGATTGCAGGCCAGACGGTGGGAGACGGCTACGAATGCACGCTGCGCTACACACCGGGACGCAGTGGCGCGACCCCGCTGGAGCAGAAGAGCAAACACGTCATCTACACCAACATCGGCGCGGCCGGGCCACCTGCGGGTGCCCAGAAGGTGGCCAGCGTTGAAGAAGCCGTTACCACCATGCTGCGCCAGTTGATCAGTCGAACCCTCAACCCCCTGTCACAGGACCCCGCATTCCCATGAACTCTCTCGCCCTTCGCCTTGCCCCGTTGTTGGCCGTGCTCGTGTTCGCGGGTTGCGCGAACATCAAACTGGATGCCACGGGTGCCACGCCCGCCACCGTCGAGAAGCTGCGCAGCGCCAGGCTGGCACCGGCTCAGGTGGGGGCCTTCCGCCTGGCACCGGGCAAGGACCCGGCCATGGACACCTCGTTGAGCGGCCTCAGGGGGAATTCGCTGGCACCGGCCAAGGGCACCTGGTCGCAACTGCTCAAGGACACGGTGCTCGCCGAACTCACCGCCGCAGGCCTTGTCGACCCGGCGTCCAGCCTCGTCATTGAAGGGCTGCTCACCGACAGCAAGGTGGACGCCGCCATCGGCACCGGCACCGGCCGCCTGGCCGCTCGCTTCATCGTGAAAAACGGCAGCCGGGTGGCGTACGACAAGGAGCTCGCCGTCGACGCCCAATGGGAGTCTTCGTTCGTGGGTGCGGTGGCCATCCCCGCCGCCATGAACCAGTACGGTGCCTTGTACAAATCGCTCGTGGCCAAACTCGTTGACGACCCCGACTTCCGGCGCGCGCTGACGAAGTAAGAGGTACCCCTGTCCATCCCCTCCGGAGGGGACGGACCGCCTGCCGCCTCCACCTAGCATGGGTCTCCTTCCCCAAGAGCAGGAGACAGACCATGTGGTTGCGAAACTGCTGGTACGTGATCGCCTGGGACCATGAGGTCCCGCAGGCCGACGCCCCGCAACTCTTCACCCGCACCGTGCTGGGCGAGCCGGTGCTCGTCTACCGCACGCAAGCCGGTGAGGTGGTGGCGCTGGAAGACCGCTGCTGCCACCGCCACGCTCCGTTGTCGGCCGGACGGCGCGAGGGCGATTGCGTGCGCTGCGGCTACCACGGCCTCAAATTCAACCCACAAGGCCAGTGCGTTGAAGCGCCGGGTATCGAGATCGTGCCGGCCAAGGCGCGCGTGCGCCGCTACCCGGTGGCCGTGAAGAACAAATGGGTGTTCGTGTGGATGGGCGACACCGCGAAGGCCGACACCGCGCTGCTGCCCGACAACTTCAGCTGCGACAGCGCGGACTGGAAACACCAGCCCGGCTACCTTCACTACGACACGCCGTACCTGCTCATCTGCGACAACCTGCTCGATTTTTCGCACCTGAGCTATGTGCACGAAAAATCGCTCGGCGGATCCACGCGCATTGCGCAGTCGCGCCCGGTGATCGAGCCTGTGCCTGGCGCCACCGCCGACTGGCCGCAGATGGGCATCAAGGTATCGCGGCATGTAAACGATGTGCCGGCGCCGCCGTTTTACCAGCGCTTCCGCCGTTTCGACACCAACCTGGACCGCTGGTTCGTCTACGAATTCCTGCTGCCCGGCACGCTGCTCATGCACTCGGGTGGGCGACCCACGGGTGCCGCACCCGACGCACCCGGGCCTTCCGTGCGGCTGCACAGTTGCCAGACGCTCACGCCCGAAACCGCCACCACCACGCATTACTTCTTCCAGCAGTCGCACCCCGTGGACGAGGGCGACAACGCGGTGACCGAGAGCATCTTCAACAGCCTGGTCGGCGCCTTCAATGAAGACCGCGACATGATCACCGCGCAACACCGAAACATCCAGCTCAACCCCACGCTGCCCATGCTGCCGCTGGCCATGGACGCCGCACTCGCGCAGTTCCGCCGCCTGCTCGAAACGCGGGTGCAGGCAGAACAACGCGCCACCACTTCACCCCCCACGGCCGTGCCGGCCTGATCACCAACGGAGACTCTCGATGACCCGCAAAACCTTTCTGCTTGCCCCGCTGGCTGCCACGCTTCTTGCCACCACGGGCCTTGCGAGCGCACAGACCGTGCTCAGCGTTTCCACCTGGTTGCCGCCTTCTCACGGCGCCACCATGGCGCAGAACCAGTGGTGCGAAGCGGTGGAGAAGGAAACCAAAGGCAGCGTGAAGTGCAACCTGCTGCCCAAGGCGGTGTCCGCGCCGCCCGGCACCTTCGATGCCGTGCGCGACGGCCTGGCCGATGTGTCCTACACCGTGGACGGCTACACGCCCGGTCGCTTCATCTTTACCCAGGTGGCCGAGTTCCCGTTTCTTGGCGACAGCTCCACCACCACCTCGGTGGCGTACCAGCGCATCTACGACAAGTACTTTGCGCCCATCGGAGAGCACCGGGGCGTGAAGGCGCTGGCGGTTTTCACGCACGGCCCGGGCATCATCTTCACCGTCAAGCAGCCGGTCACCTCCGCAGCCGACGCCAGCAAACTCAAGTTCCGCATTGGTGGCGGCAACATCAACGAGCTTTCCAAGGCCATGGGCTGGAACACCACGCTCAAGCCCGCCACCGATTCGTTTGAGCTGCTCTCCACCGGTGTGATGGACGGCACCTTCTTCCCGGACGAATCCCTGCAGTCCATGCGCCTGTCGATGGTGAAGTACGCGACCACCTTTCCCGGCGGGCTGTACAACACCAGCTTCGTCTTCATGATGAACGAGGCCAAGTACAAGAGCCTGAAGCCCGAGGAGCGCGCCGCCATCGACAAGGTGTCGGGCGAGGCGGCCGCGCGCCTCTTTGGTGCCGGCTGGGACCGCACCGACGCCGCATCTCGCGAAATTCAGAAGCAGACCGGCGTGCAGCGCCAGATGGCCAGCGATGCCTTCGTGAACGAGGTCAAGGCGAAGCAGGCGGCACTGGAAGACAAGTGGGTGGCGGCAGCCGAAGGCCGGGGCCTCAAAAACGCTCGCGCGGTGCTGGCTGAATTCCGCGCCGAAATTCAGAAGGTCAAGTGATCAGCCCAGCAAGGCGGGAAAGAGCTTCACCAGGCCGGTGGCCATCACCTCCACCGACAACGCTGCCAGGATCAGACCCATCAGCCGCGTCATCACGTTGATGCCGGTCTGGCCCAGGAAGCGCGCGATCGGCTCGGCGAGCGTGAAGCAGATGGCGGTGGCCACGGCGATCACCACGCCGTAGCCCACCAGGGCGGCGTGCTGGAAAAAGGTCTTGGCCTGTTCGGCGTAGATCACCACGGTGGACATGGTGGCCGGGCCGGTGAGCAGCGGGATCGTCAGCGGCACCACGGCAATCGAGGCGCGGGCCGATGCGTCCTCCACCTCGCTCGGGGTGGTTTTGGCCTCGGCTGGCTGCGCGTTGAGCATTGACAGCGCCGAGGTCAGCAGCAGCATGCCGCCGCCCACCTGGAAACTCGCCAGCGAAATGCTGAAGAACTCCAGGATCTGCAACCCCACGATGGCGCAGGTGGCGATCACCGCGAACGCGCTGACGGACGAGATCAGCACCGTGCGCCGCCGCTGCTTTTTCGAGAAACCCTGCGTGTAGTGGATGAAGAAAGGCACGATCGCCAGCGGGTTGACGATGGCGAGCAGGGTGATGAGCGGCTTGAAATCCATGGGCGGGATTGTGAGGGATGTCGCGATCGCACAGACGATCCGGCGCCGGGCCGCCCCAAGCCGGATCAGCCCCCCTGGGGGGCAGCGACCCGCGAAGCGGCGGAGCGTGGGGGCTCTTTCAACCTGAACATCCCGTAGCCCTCCATGTGCAAAACTTTCTCATCGCGCTGGTTGAACATTTCCCAGACCGTGCGCACCAGGCCCACATCGGGCCGTTTGCTCATGGGCCGCTTCTCGGTGATGGTGTGCTGCAGGCGCAGCGTGTCGCCGGGGAACACCGGCTTGAGCCATTTCAGGCTTTCCAGCCCGGGTGAGCCCAGGCTGGAGGTGTGCACCAGAAAGTTGGTCACCATCAGCCGCATCGCCATGGCGCAGGTGTGCCAGCCGCTGGCGCTGAGCGCGCCGAACACCGATGCCTTGGCCGCCTCGTGGTCGAGGTGGAAAGGCTGAGGGTCGAACTGGCGCGCGAAGGCCACCGTTTCTTCCTCGGTGGGGGTGATGGTGCCCAGATCGCGCGTTTCGCCGACCTCCAGGTCTTCCCACCAGATCGTGATTTCCTGTGCCATCTAGCGACCTCCCGACACTTCGATGAAGGACATGGTCGTGTACTTCGACACGTCCGACAACAGCCACACGATGGCGTGGGCCACCTCGTCCGGATCGCCTCCGCGCTTCATGGGGATCTCCGGGCTCAGGTCGCGCACGCGGTCGGGCAGGCCGCCCGAAGCATGGATGTCCGTGTCGATCAAACCCGGGCGCACGCAATTCACCCGTATGCCCTCGGTGGCCACCTCTTTGGCGAGGCCGATGGTGAAGGTGTCGATGGCGCCCTTGGCCGCCGCGTAGTCCACGTACTGCCCGGGCGCACCCAGACGCGCCGCAGCGCTGGAGACATTCACGATTGAACCCCCCGCGCCGCCGTGCTTCGTGCTCATGCGCCGCACCGCTTCGCGCGCGCAGATAAAGGAGCCGATCACGTTGATGTCGAACATGCGGCGCCAGCGCGCCACGCTCATCTGGTCCAGCCGCAGGGTCACGTCCACCACACCCGCGTTGTTGACCAGGCCGGTGATGTGCCCCAGCCTGGCGTCGATGCGCGCAAACATCGCCAGCACCTGGTCTTCATCGGCCACGTCGGCCTGCACGCTCATGGCATTGCCGCCTGCTGCGCGAATGGCGCGCACCACCTCGTCGGCCGCCAGCGAGTTCGCGGTGTAGTTCACCGCCACCGCCCAGCCCTGTCGCGCTGCCAGCCGCGCGGTCGCAGCGCCAATGCCGCGCCCACCGCCAGTGACCAGCAGCACCTGGCCGTTGGACTTGTCCATAACCTGTCTCCTGCAGAATGTGGTGGCATCGCGTACAACACAGGGCGCGCCTTCCAGCGCGACATTACAACAGTCTCAGGAGACCGCCATGGGTCGCACAGTCGACTATTACTTCGCCCCCCAGAGTCCCTGGACCTACCTCGGCCACGAACGTTTCGCCGCGCTGCTTCTTGAAACCGGCGCCTCCGTGCGGGTGCTGCCCGCCGACCTCGGCAAGGTGTTTCCCATTTCAGGTGGCTTGCCACTGCACAAGCGCGCGCCACAGCGCCAGGCCTACCGGTTGCTTGAACTGCGCCGTTTCAGCGAGGCGCTGGGCGTGCCGCTGAATCCCGAGCCCCGTCACTTTCCTGTGGCCGGCGACCCCGCCGCGCGCCTGATCACGGCGGTGGCCCTGCGCGATGGGTCCGATGCCGCCATGCGCATCACTGGCGCGGTCACGTCCGCCGTGTGGGCACAGGAGCGCGACATTGCCGACCTTTCCGTGCTCGCGGCGCTGCTGGCAGAAACCGGCCTGAACGCCTCTCGGCTGGACGAGTCGCAACAGGCCGACGTGCAGGCGCACTACGAACAGCAGACGCAAGCGGCGATCGATGCGGGCGTGTTCGGCGCACCCAGCTACGTGATCGATGGTGAACTTTTCTGGGGCCAGGACCGGCTCGACTTTGTGGCCCGGCGCTTGCAGGCCTGAACATTTCTCATCACCGCAACAGGAGCGAACCACCATGGGACAAACGATCAACCTCAAATCGGCCGACGGCTTCACCTTCCCGGCTTACGTCGCCGAACCCAGTGGCAAACCGCGCGGGGGTCTGTTGGTGTTGCAGGAGATCTTCGGCGTGAACTCGCACATCCGCTCGGTGGCGGACGGCTACGCGGCCGACGGTTATTTCGTCGTGGCACCAGCCACCTTCCACCGCGCCAAGGCCGGCGTCGAGATGGGCTACACCGAGGCCGACATGAACGCAGGCTTCGCGCTCAAGACCGCGGTGGAAGAACTGCCCGCACCCGGCGTGATGCCCGACATCCAGGCCGCCATTCACCACGCCGCACAAGGTGGCAAGGTCGGCATCGTGGGCTACTGCTGGGGCGGGTTGCTCACCTGGCGATCAGCCTGCGCGCTCAAGGGCCTTTCGGCCGCCGTGCCCTACTACGGCGGTGGCATGACCACACCGGAAGAGGCCGCACGCCAGCCCGGCGTGCCGGTGATGGCGCACTTTGGCAACAAGGACCACTGGATCCCGCTGGACACGGTAGAGGCCTTCAAGAAGACCCATCCCGGCGTGATCGTGCACGTGTACGAGGCCAACCACGGCTTCAACTGCGATCAGCGAGGCTCGTACAACGAAGCGGCCGCGAAGCTGGCGCGCGAACGAAGCCTGGCGTTCTTCGCCCAGCACCTGGGCTGAACTCCCATGTGGCGCAGCCTTGTCACGCTGGCGGTTTTCGGGGCTTGTGCAACAGCGTTCGCAGCCGACTACACCGGCCCGTTGTTCGATGCCCACCTGCACTACAACGACGAAGCTTGCGTGCACGACGCGCCCGCGCCGGGTTGCCCGCACCCCATGGCCGATGTGCTCGACCGGATGAAGCGCAACGGCGTGCGCGCCATCGTGGCCAACTCGCGGCCCAACGACGGCACCAAGGCACTGGCCACCGCGCGTGAGCAGACCGCTGCGGCGGGCGTCACGGTGGTGCCCTTCGTGCGCCTGTACCGCAACCGCGCCGACTACAGCAACTGGTTCCGCGACCCGAGCATCGTGGAAATGGTGCAGGCCGAACTGGCGCGCGGAACACCGGCCGGGCCCTACCGAGGCCTGGGCGAGTTCCACCTGTACGACAGCGCCAACGCCAACGGCCCGGTGGCAAAGCAGCTCATGGCGCTGGCCGAGGAAAAAGACCTGGCGATCCTCGCGCATGTGGACGACGAGGCGATCGACCTGCTGATGGCGAACACGCCATCGAAGGGTCAGAAGATGCGGTTGATCTGGGCGCACACGGGGATCGGAGGCAGTCCGGTGGCGCGCGTGGACGCGTTGTTCGCGCGTTACCCGAAGCTCATGGGCGAGTTGTCTTACCGCCCGGGCCTTGTCTGTGGGGACGGCCAGCTATGCCCCGAGTGGCGGGCGCTGCTGCTCAAGTACCCCGATCGCTTCATGATCGGTTCGGACACCTGGGTCAACCAGCGCTGGCTGTATTACGACGATCTCATGAAGGGCTACCGCGCCTGGCTCGGCGGGTTGCCGGCGGATGTGGCGCGCAAGATTGCATGGGACAACGGCGCTGCGTTGTTCGGTGTGCCCCGGCCTCGACCCTGAAGGCGTTCAGCGCCCTGACGTGCGCACCAGGTAGCGCTTGCGCCAGAAAAGGATGCCCAGCACTGCGGCAGTGAGGACCATCGAGCCGATCGCCCACCAGAAGCCGGTCTGCTGGTGAAGCAGCGGAATGAACTGGAAGTTCATGCCGAAGATGCCGGCGATCAGGTTCAGTGGCAGGAAGATGGCGGTGAGCGCCGTGAGCGTGCGCATGATGTCGTTGGTTCGGTTGCTCTGCGCGGAAAAATGCATCTGCACGGCCGTTTCAGCGTTCTGCTCCAGACGCCGCACATGGTGCACCACGCGCTCGATGTGTTCGAGCACGTCGCGAGAGCGCACCTTGAGCAATTCAAGCCCGCGCTGGCCGCCGATCGATTCGTTCGGTTCCCAGGTGGCCAGGGCCTCGATCCAGTCCTGGATGGCCGAGCGCTGGTCTTCGCAGATCTCGTCGAGCTGGTGCAGCGAGATGCGTGCGTCCAGCAGTGAGCCCCAGTTGCTGAAGCGCGCCTTGGGTTGCAGCAGCTCGGTCTGCCAGTGGTCGAGCTGACGCGTGAGCTCGCGGCGCAGCGCCAGATAGCCATCGACCATCTGGTTCACGATGCGCAGCATCAGGTCGGCCGGACTGGGCGGCAGGTGAACACCGGCCGCGCGTGAAGCCGCGGTGGCCGCCGACATCAGGCGGGTGGCGTAGTGCTCCAGCGCCTGGCAGCCAACGGGATGCACGGTGAGCAACACGCGGTCGAACACCGCAAACCCCACCGGACTGGTGTCGATGCGGCGCAGCACCGGCGGGCCGCCGCGCTTTGTGGTTTGCGTGAGCATCTCACCAGGGTGGGCCAGGTCGGTCTCGCTGTGCCCGGCGGCCAGCCGGCGAAACACCAGGATGTCGTATTGCGAGGTGTAGTCGTAATGCGAGGGCAACTGGTTGTTCAGCAGATCGGAGATGTGGAGATCCACCAGCGTCATGCCACACAGCACCTGCAGGGTGGATTGCACCGCACCTTGCTCCAGCTCGAACTCGCGTCGCCCGCAGGCAATCCACACATAGCCCTTTTCGGGCAGCACCATGGGCAGGGTGGCGGACTCGCTGACCGCGGTCGGCAGGATGTGGAAGACGCGCATGGGGAAGAGCTCAGCCCCGCAGCAGCCGTGCAGCGTCGCGCGCGAAATAGGTCAGGATGCCGTCGGCGCCGGCGCGCTTGAAGGCCAGCAGGCTCTCCATCATCACGGCATCGTGGTCCAGCCAGCCATTGAGCGCGGCGGCCTTGAGCATGGCGTACTCGCCACTCACCTGGTAGGCAAAGGTCGGCACGGCAAACTCGTCCTTCACGCGGCGCACGATGTCCAGGTACGGCATGCCGGGCTTCACCATCACCATGTCGGCACCCTCGGCAAGGTCCAGCGCCACTTCGCGCAGCGCTTCGTTGCTGTTGCCCGGGTCCATCTGGTAGACCTTCTTGTCGGCCTTGCCCAGGTTGCCGGCCGAACCCACGGCGTCGCGGAACGGGCCGTAGAACGCGCTGGCGTATTTCGCGCTGTAAGCCATGATGCGCGTGTGCACGAAGCCGCCCGCTTCGAGCGCGTTGCGGATGGCGCCAATGCGCCCGTCCATCATGTCGCTGGGCGCCACGATGTCCACGCCAGCACGCGCCTGTGTCAGCGCCTGCTTCGTGAGAATCTCGACCGTGGGGTCGTTGAGGATGTAGTTGTGCTCGTCCAGCAGGCCGTCCTGACCATGGCTGGTGTAGGGGTCCAGCGCCACGTCCGTCATGACCCCGAGTTGCGGAAAATGCCGCTTGAGCTCAGCCACCACCCTTGGCACCAGGCCATCGGGGTTCAGCGCTTCCTGGCCGTCTGGCGTCTTCAGGCTTTGGTCGATCACCGGGAACAGGGCCATCACGGGGATCCCCAGCGCCACGCAATCTTCGGCCACGGGCAACAGCAGATCGAGGCTCAGGCGCTCCACACCAGGCATCGACCCCACCGCCTCACGCCGCCCCTGGCCATCCAGCACAAACACGGGGTAAATCAGGTCGGCGGTGCTCAACCGGTGTTCGCGCACCAGATCGCGGGTGAAAACATCCCGGCGCAGGCGGCGGGGGCGATTCTGGGGGTAGGGAGCAGGTGGGTGCATGGGCCTATTGTGGCAAACCGTTTCCACTCCGGGACAGCGCCTGGACCCGCTGGAAAACCCGGGGGTGTGTGGCGAACTCCACAGTAAGAAGAAAATACTGCTACCGGGTACTGGGCCGGTGGGCGGCGGCGGTGATATTTTCGAGTTGTCCGGTTCAAACACGAACTTTTCTTCGCCCACCCGCGATCGCCCAGCCATGTTGACCACCAAGAAATCCAGCGCATCCGCCACACCGGCCCAGCCGTCAGCCGGGGCGCGCGAGACCGAAGGCTGGACGCTCGACGCTCACTGGCCAACGCTGTTGTCCGGGCTCGCGGACCAGATCACCGAGGGCGTGAGTGCGCTCCAGAACAGCATCGACCTGTTGCTGCAGAAAGGTCACATCAGCAAGCTCGAGCATCGCGCCCTGAGCATTCCTGCCGAGCGGATCAAGGGTGCGGGCCTCAGCGCCCAGCAGATTCACCGTTTCCATGGAGGCCGGATCCGGCAATCGCACGAAAAGGTGAACATGGCCGCGTTGATGGAGGACGTGCTCCAGGAGCGCAAGCAGGAGCTGGCCATTCTGGGCGTGGAGCTGCGCCGCAAGCTCAAACCTGTCGAGGTGCTGGTCGATCCCACGGTGGCCTACGCCTTTGTCAACGCGGTGCTGGACTGGAGCATCCCGTTTGGACATCGCATCGACGTGCGCATGGACCTGAATCACTGGCCGGAACATGCCCGGTTCCAGGTGCGCGTGTCCAACGACGGCTCCCCGCCCTCGAGCAACGCGTCAGCCGATAGTGTGAGCTGGATGCTGGTCCGCCAGATCGCGCTGGCCGCTGGCGGCATCGACATTGAACGCACGGTGAGCGAAGAGGGTGTGAACTTCACCGCCATGTTCAACCGCACGGTGCAGGCGGTCGACGGCATCTCGGCGGTCGACCTCTCGGACGACCATTCATCCATGTTCAAGTCGCTTTCCGGCGTCTACGTGCTGACCATCTCGCCCACGCTGCAGATCCGGGCCGATGTGCGCGATGCCCTGCGCGAGATCGGCATCGTCTCCGACAGCGTGGTGAATTTCGCCCAGGCGAGCGAGGCCATCCGCCGCCGCATGCCCAACCTCATCGTGGTCGACTCCGAAATCAAGGACCACGAATTCGATGTTTTTCGCCGCGATCTGCTGCGTGAGGTGTACGAGTTTCCGTTTGTGGAAATATCGCCCGACGACAGCTCGTTCGACATGTCGGGCTTTGGCGAGTTTTCCATGGCCAAGGTGGGGCGAGGCAACGTGCGCGAAGCGTTGGGCACCGCGGTCATGTTTGAACTCGCAAAAATGATGTAATTCTTTTAGCTACTGCAAAAACACAACTGAAGCAATGTCAGATCTGACAGGTTGCTTGGGTTTTCAGCACATTTCGTGTACCATTTCAGTGGGCCGTCGCAAGGCGGTTCCCCGCTTTTCCTCCCTGAGCGGGTGCCTTAGTGTGTGACAGCAAAAAGGCTTCCTGACCCGGCCCGAAAGGCCGGGTTTTTTTTGGCCGCCCGGTTTTTGCGGGTGCGCCGCCAACGGCCAGAGGCAGGGCTACACTGCCACGATGCTCTGGGTCAAATCCTTCCACATCGTCTTCGTGGTCAGCTGGTTCGCCGGCCTTTTCTACCTGCCGCGCATCTTCGTGAATCTGGCCATGGTGCCACCGGAGAGCGTTGCCGAACGTGAGCGCTTGCTTGTCATGGCGCGCAAGCTCATGCGCTTCACCCACATCCTTGCCGTGCCCGCTCTGGCCCTGGGCCTGTGGCTCTGGTTGGGCTACGGCATCGGCAAAGGCCCCGGCAATGGCTGGATGCATGCCAAGCTGGCGTTCGTGCTGCTTATCCTGGGTTACCACCATGCTTGTGTTGGCCTGTTGCGCCGCTTCGAGCAGGGTGGCAACCGCCGCAGCCATGTCTGGTACCGCTGGTTCAACGAAGCGCCCGTTGTCCTGCTGGTCGTGGTCGTGGTGCTGGTGGTCGTCAAGCCCTTCTGACAGCGGGTCCCGGCGCCTTGAACACCCGCTCTTCCGCCTGGCCGCTTTCGTTGCTGTTCGTCGGGCTGGTGCTGTACGCCAGCCTGTATCCCTTCACGGGCTGGCGCGTTCAGGGCGTGTCGCCGTTCGCGTACCTGCTGGCGCCCTTGCCTCAGTACTGGACAGGCTTTGACGTTGCTTCCAACCTGCTCGGCTATGCGCCGCTGGGCTTCCTGCTCACCATGGCCATGTGGCGCTCGGGCTGGGGAAAGTGGACCTGGCCGATGGCGCTCGGCTTGCCCGTGCTGCTCTCGCTGGCGGTAGAAACCGCGCAGACCTACCTCCCCATGCGTGTGCCCTCCAATGTCGATCTGGCGTTGAACGCCACCGGGGTCCTGATAGGCGCGGTGATTGCCCGGGCGCTGGAGCGGCTGGGCGTGCTGCGCCGCTGGAGCCAGTTCCGGGAGGACTGGTTCGAACCCACCACGCACGGCAGCATCGTGCTGCTGGCGCTGTGGCCGTTTGCCCTGCTGTATCCGCTGTCGGTGCCTTTTGGTCTGGGGCAGGTCTGGGATCGGGTCGAAGCAGGCATGCTGGAATTGCTCGACGAGACGCCCTTTCTGGCCTGGGTTCCCGTGCGGCTGGAGTTGCCGCTTCCGTTGAGTCCCTTGTCCGAGGCTTTCTGCATTGCCTTGTGTCTGCTGGCGCCACTGCTCATGGGCTTGGGGGAGATGCGGTCGGTGGCCCGGCGCGCCGTTTTCCTGATCATGTTGTTCCTCTGTGCCATGGGCGCTGCGGGTTTGTCGGCCGCACTCACCTACGGCCCGACCCACGCCTGGGCCTGGCTGAATCCGCAAGCCGAGCTGGGCATGGGCCTGGCGCTGGTGCTGGGCCTTATGGCCCTCTGGCTGCCTCGGCGGCTGTGCCACGTGCTGATGCTGCTGTGTCTGGCGGTGTCGCTGACGCTGCTCAACAGCGCGTCCGATAGCCCGTATTTCGCGCAGTCGCTGGAGGTGTGGGAACAGGGGCGGTTCATCCGGTTCCACGGGCTCTCGCAGTGGCTCGGCTGGTTGTGGCCCTTTGCCGCCTTGTGGTTCGGCCTGCGCGCCGTGGCAAGGCCGCCTCGCGGCGGCGCGGCCTAGAATCCCCGGCATGAGCGACAACAAGTCTTATTACGAACGGCACATCTTCTTCTGCCTGAACCAGCGCGCAAACGGTGAGGCCTGCTGCGCCGACCACAAGGCGCAGGCTGCGTTCGACCGCTGCAAATCGCAGGCCAAGGCACATGGCCTGCTCGGGGTGGGCAAGGTGCGCGTGAACAAGGCCGGCTGCCTTGATCGCTGCGCCGGTGGACCGATTGCCGTGGTGTATCCCGAAGCGGTCTGGTACAGCTACGTCGACGAGCACGACATCGACGAGATCGTCCAGTCTCATCTGCGCGATGGTGTCGTGGTCGAGCGACTGGTCACTCCGCCCGACGTGGGACGGTGAAGGGGGCTGGCGTTTCTTCATGAATGCACAGACCGAAAGCCTGCTGCTCGCCGGCCCTGAGGGTCAACTGGAAGTGGCGATTGACCGCCCGACCGATTCCCCGCGTGGCACGGCGGTCATCGCGCATCCCCACCCCCTGCATGGCGGGACCCTGACCAACAAGGTGGTTCAGACACTGGCGCGTGCGTGCGTTCTCGATGGCTGGACCGCCGTGCGGTTCAACTTTCGGGGCGTGGGCAGCAGCGAAGGCAGCTACGACGAGGGTCGTGGCGAACTTGACGACCTTCTGGCCGTGGTGGAGGCGCTGGCCCCAGATGGAGCCCTGTGCCTGGCGGGGTTCTCGTTTGGCGCCTTCGTCACCACCCACGCGGTGCAGCGCCTGCACGCAAAGCGCGACCTTCAACGCGTCGTGCTGGTCGGCACGGCCACGAGCCGTTTCGACGCCGCACAGGTTCCAGCGGAACTCCACGGAAGAACCCTGGTCGTTCATGGCGAGCAGGACGACACCGTGCCGTTGTCGGCGGTGATGGACTGGGCAAGGCCCCAGGTGTTGCCGGTGCTGGTGGTGCCCGGAGGCGGACACTTCTTTCATGGTCAGTTGCCCCTGTTGCGGGAACTGGTGCTGCGTCACCTGCGCGCATGAAGGCGCTGCGGGCCATTTTGTTTTCCCACTTTTTCGAGGACCGGATCTTGTTGCGTCGCTTTTTCTCCCGATTCCTGATGTGCTGCCTGACGTTGGGCGCCGTGCTGCCTGCGGCCGCGCAGATGCCCGTCGCACCTGAAGTGGCCGCCCGTGCCTACCTGTTGCTGGACGTGACCTCCGGGCAGGTGCTGGCCGCCAAGGAGGCCGACCAACCGGTGGAGCCCGCCTCGCTCACCAAGCTCATGACGGCCTACCTGGTGTTCGACGCGCTGAAGGCCGGCAAGATCAGTCTCACGCAAACCTTCGGCGTGAGCGAGCGGGCCTGGAAAATGCCGGGCTCCCGCATGTTCATCGATCCCAAAATGCAGGTGCCGGTGGAAGACCTGATCAAGGGCATGATCGTCCAGTCGGGGAACGATGCCACCGTGGCACTGGCCGAGGGGGTGGCTGGCTCGGTCGAACGCTTCGTGCAACTCATGAACGAGCAGGGCAAGGTACTTGGGCTCAAGGGCACCAGTTACCGCAACCCGGAGGGCCTCACCGAGGCGGGGCACACCACCACCGCACGCGACCTGGCCACGCTGGCCACTCGGCTGATGACCGACTTCCCCCAGTACGTGCCCTACTACGCAATCCAGCGCTACCGCTACCCGGGAACCCCCGCCACCAACGACACGAACCGGAACCTGCTGCTGTTCCGCGACCCGAGCGTGGACGGCCTCAAGACCGGGCACACCGATGCCGCCGGTTATTGCCTGGTGGCGACGGCGCGGCGCCAGGTGCCTGGTCTGGGCGAGGGCGCTCAAGGCCAGCGGCGCCTGCTCAGCGTGGTGCTGGGCGCCACCAGTGAAAACGCCCGGGCTGCGGAGAGTCAGAAACTGCTCAACTGGGGCTACACCGCCTACGAGGCGGTGCGGCTGTTCCCGGCTGGTGCTCCGGTGGCCACGCCGCGCATCTGGAAAGGCAAAGCCGAGCAGGTGCGCCTGGGCCGGCCTGAAGGCGTGGTGATCTCGGTGCCAGCAGGCGAAGGATCGAAGTTGAAATCCGAAGTGATCCGGCCGGAACCCCTGGTGGCGCCGCTCACCCGCGGCCAGGCGGTTGGCACCCTCAAGGTCACCCTGGCCAGCGGCGCTACGGTGGCTGAAATCCCACTCACCGTGATGGACACGGTCGAAGAGAGCGGCGTCTTTGGCCGCGCCTGGGACGCCATTCGCCTCTGGATTCAGTGACCCCGCGTCTACTGACACCCGGGCGCCATTGTCAGAAGTCCATGCCCGTGCTACATTAGCGGGCTTTTCGGGTTCTTCCGAAGAGATTTCCGTTTTCGCCTTTTTCAAACGTTTAGGGACGTTTTTCAATGCCAACCATTAACCAACTCGTGCGCCACGGCCGGGAGGTCGAAAAGACCAAATCCAAGAGCCCGGCCATGGAGAATTCTCCGCAGCGTCGCGGTGTGTGCACCCGCGTGTACACCACGACCCCCAAGAAGCCCAACTCCGCTCTGCGCAAGGTCGCCAAGGTGCGCCTGACGAACGGCTTCGAGGTCATCTCTTACATCGGCGGTGAAGGCCACAACCTCCAGGAACACAGCGTCGTGCTGGTTCGCGGTGGTCGTGTCAAGGATCTGCCCGGTGTGCGTTACCACATCGTGCGCGGTTCGCTCGATCTGCAAGGCGTGAAAGACCGCAAGCAGTCGCGCTCCAAGTACGGCGCCAAGCGTCCCAAGAAGGCCTGATCGGCCCGTGTTCCCGGGGTTTGTGCTGCCAGGCAGGCGGTGCAGGCGCCAAGGCCCACAACACGGAATCGTCCGTGCGGGTCGAGTAAGTGAGGGCCTTGCATGGCTCTCGCGGTGTCTGAAAAGACGCCAACTGAAGCAATATTGAGGTGTAGAAATGCCACGTCGTCGCGAAGTCCCTAAACGTGAAATCCTGCCGGACCCAAAGTTCGGCAATGTCGAGCTCTCCAAGTTCATGAACGTGATCATGGAAGGCGGTAAGAAAGCAGTTGCAGAGCGCATCATTTATGGCGCGCTGGAGCAGATCGAGAAGAAGACCGGCAAAGATCCGGTCGAAACTTTCTCGGTGGCCATCAACAATGTCAAGCCCATGGTGGAAGTGAAGTCCCGCCGCGTGGGTGGCGCCAACTACCAGGTGCCGGTTGAAGTCCGGCCGGTGCGTCGCCTGGCGCTGTCCATGCGCTGGATCAAGGAAGCCGCCCGCAAGCGCAGCGAGAAGTCCATGGCCCTGCGCCTGGCCAACGAGCTGATCGAGGCCACCGAAGGCCGCGGCGGCGCCATGAAGCGTCGTGACGAAGTCCACCGCATGGCCGAAGCCAACAAGGCGTTCAGCCACTTCCGCTTCTGATCCGGGCCACCGCCCAGTAGAGCATCCAGAACCGAGAGCCCGCGTTCCCTGATCCAGGGTGGCGGGCTCGATCCCTTTTCGGAGTATTTCCATGTCCCGCAACACGCCTCTTGAGCGCTATCGCAACATCGGTATTTCCGCGCACATCGATGCCGGCAAGACCACCACGACCGAGCGCATCCTTTTCTATACCGGTGTGAATCACAAGATCGGCGAAGTTCACGATGGCGCGGCCACCATGGACTGGATGGAGCAGGAGCAGGAACGCGGCATCACGATCACCTCGGCTGCCACCACTTGCTTCTGGAAGGGCATGGACCTGTCCTACCCCGAGCACCGCTTCAACATCATCGACACCCCCGGCCACGTGGACTTCACCATCGAGGTGGAGCGTTCCATGCGCGTGCTTGACGGCGCCTGCATGGTGTACTGCGCCGTGGGCGGCGTTCAGCCTCAGTCAGAAACCGTCTGGCGCCAGGCCAACAAATACAAAGTGCCCCGCCTGGCCTTCGTCAACAAGATGGACCGCACCGGTGCCAACTTCTTCAAGGTCTATGACCAGATGAAGCTGCGCCTGAAGGCCAACCCGGTGGCGATCGTGATCCCGATCGGCGCCGAGGAAAACTTCACCGGCGTGGTTGACCTCATCAAGATGAAAGCCATCATCTGGGACGAAGCTTCGCAGGGCATGAAGTTCGAGTTCCAGGAAATCCCGGCCGAACTCCAGGCGCAGGCCGAAGAGTGGCGCGAGAAGATGCTCGAAGCCGCAGCCGAATCGAGCGAAGAGCTCATGAACAAGTACCTTGAGGAAGGCGACCTGACCGAAGCCGAAATCAAGCAGGGCATCCGTGCGCGAACGCTGGCCACCGAAATCCAGCCCATGCTCTGCGGCACCGCCTTCAAGAACAAGGGCGTGCAGCGCATGCTTGACGCTGTGATCGACTTCCTGCCTTCGCCGGTGGACATTCCTCCCGTGGGCGGTACAGACGACAACGAAGAGCGCACCTCGCGCCGGGCGGCCGACGACGAGAAGCTGTCCGCGCTGGCCTTCAAGCTGATGACCGACCCTTACGTGGGCCAGCTCACTTTCGTGCGCGTGTACTCGGGCGTTCTGAAAAAGGGCGACTCGGTGTTCAACCCGGTCAAGGGCAAGAAAGAGCGCATCGGCCGTATCGTGCAGATGCACGCCAACAACCGCCTGGAAGTGGAAGAAATCCGCGCCGGTGACATCGCTGCCTGCGTGGGCTTGAAGGACGTGACCACGGGTGAGACCCTGTGCGACCCGGACGCGATCATCATGCTCGAGCGCATGATTTTCCCCGAGCCGGTCATTGCGCAGGCTGTGGAGCCCAAGACCAAGGTCGACCAGGAGAAGATGGGTATTGCGCTGCAACGCCTGGCTTCCGAAGATCCTTCGTTCCGCGTGAAGACCGACGAAGAGTCCGGCCAGACCATCATCTCCGGCATGGGCGAGCTGCACCTGGAAATCATTGTCGACCGCATGAGGCGCGAGTTTGGTGTGGAGGCCAACGTGGGCAAGCCGCAGGTGGCTTACCGCGAAACCATTCGCAAGACGGTGGAAGACGCCGAAGGCAAGTTCGTGCGCCAGTCGGGCGGCAAGGGCCAGTACGGTCACGTCGTGTTCAAGGTGGAGCCGAATGAAGCCGGCAAGGGCTTCGAGTTCGTTGACGCCATCAAGGGCGGCGTGGTGCCGCGCGAGTACATCCCGGCGGTGGAAAAGGGCGTGATCGAAGCCCTGAACGCTGGCGTGCTGGCCGGCTTCCCGGTGGTGGACGTGAAGGTCACGTTGCACTTCGGTTCCTACCACGACGTGGACTCCTCTGAAATGGCCTTCAAGATGGCTGCCATTTTCGGCTTCAAGGAAGGTTGCAAGAAGGCCAGCCCGGTCATCCTGGAACCCATGATGGCCGTGGAAGTGGAGACGCCTGAAGACTACGCCGGCAACGTGATGGGTGACCTTTCGAGCCGCCGCGGCATGGTGCAGGGTATGGAAGACATGGTCGGTGGCGGCAAGGCCATCAAGGCCGAAGTGCCCCTGTCGGAAATGTTCGGCTACTCGACCACGCTGCGCTCGATGTCGCAAGGTCGCGCCACGTACACGATGGAGTTCAAGCACTACTCCGAAGCGCCGCGCAACGTGTCTGAAGCCATTGTGGCTGCACGCGCCAAGTAATGAATCGGGGTCAGCCGTACCTTGCGTGCTCTGACCCCAACTGATCAGTAGCCGGTCTGCGATCACGCGCCGCCCTGTCCCCGTGCGGGGCGAACCAGCAGTGTGGTGCAGACCTTAAACCGTGACACGGGTTTGTTCTTTAGGAATTGAAAAATGGCAAAAGAGAAATTTGAGCGGACCAAGCCGCACGTGAACGTGGGCACGATTGGTCACGTTGACCACGGCAAGACCACGCTGACGGCGGCGATCACGACCGTGCTGGCGGCCAAGTTTGGCGGCGCGGCCAAGGCCTACGACCAGATCGATGCGGCGCCCGAAGAGAAGGCCCGCGGCATCACCATCAACACCGCACACGTGGAATACGAAACGGCCAACCGCCATTACGCCCACGTGGACTGCCCTGGCCACGCCGACTACGTGAAGAACATGATCACGGGTGCTGCGCAGATGGACGGCGCCATTCTGGTGTGCTCCGCCGCTGACGGCCCCATGCCCCAGACCCGCGAGCACATCCTGCTGGCCCGTCAGGTGGGCGTGCCCTACATCATCGTGTTCCTGAACAAGTGCGACATGGTGGACGACGCCGAGCTGCTTGAGCTGGTCGAGATGGAAGTGCGCGAGCTGCTGGACAAGTACGACTTCCC
>NZ_NFUU01000003.1:699564-732668 GCF_002127265.1 Hydrogenophaga sp. IBVHS1
CGCAAGGTCCACGTGGATTGCCGCGCCACCATCGGCGAAGTGTCCAACCAGGAACACAGCCTGCGCCAGCTGGGCAAGGCCGGTGTCAAACGCCACATGGGCATCCGCCCAACCGTTCGCGGTACCGCGATGAACCCGATCGATCACCCGCACGGTGGTGGTGAAGGCAAGACCGGCGAAGGCCGCGCTCCGGTGGATCCGTGGGGCAACCTGACCAAGGGCTACCGCACCCGCAACAACCGCCGCACGCAGTCGATGATCGTCTCGCGTCGCAAGAAGTAAAGGGTTGACAACATGACTCGCTCACTCAAAAAAGGTCCGTTTGTCGACCACCACTTGATGGCCAAGGTTGAAAAAGCCCAAGCCAACAAGGACAAAAAGCCCGTCAAGACCTGGTCGCGCCGCTCGATGATCCTGCCCGATTTCATCGGCCTGACCATCGCCGTGCACAACGGCAAACAGCACGTGCCCGTGTACATCACCGATCAGATGGTGGGACACAAGCTCGGCGAGTTCTCGCTGACGCGCACGTTCAAAGGCCACCCGGCCGACAAAAAAGCGAAGAAGTAAGGACTAACCATGGAAACCCGTTCAATCGTTCGAGGCGTTCGCCTCTCGGTCGACAAAGGCCGACTGGTTGCCGACCTGATTCGTGGCAAGAAAGTCGATCAAGCCCTCAACATCCTGGCTTTCACGCAGAAGAAAGCGGCTGGCATCGTCAAGAAGGCGCTTGAGTCCGCCATTGCGAACGCCGAGCACAACGACGGCGCCGACATCGACGAGCTGAAGGTCACGACCATCTACGTCGAACAAGGCACCACGCTCAAGCGCTTCTCGGCCCGCGCCAAAGGCCGCGGCAACCGCATCAGCAAACCCACGTGTCACATCTACGTGACGGTTGGCAACTGAAGAGGTCACAGGAATATGGGACAAAAAATCAACCCGACCGGGTTCCGCCTCGCAATCTCCCGCAACTGGGCCAGCCGCTGGTATGCCAGCAACCGTGACTTCGCCGGCATGCTGGCTGAAGACATCAAGGTGCGTGAGTACCTCAAGGGCAAGCTGAAGAACGCCGCCGTTTCGCGCGTCGTGATCGAGCGCCCCGCCAAGAATGCGCGCATCACCATTTACTCGGCACGTCCGGGCGTGGTGATCGGCAAAAAAGGCGAGGACATCGAGAAGCTGAAGAAAGAACTGGCCGCCAAGCTCGGCGTGCCGGTCGCCGTCAACATCGAAGAAGTGCGCAAGCCCGAAATCGATGCCAAGTTGATCGCCGACAGCATCACGCAGCAGCTCGAGAAGCGCATCATGTTCCGCCGCGCCATGAAACGCGCCATGCAGAACGCGATGCGCCTGGGCGCCCAGGGCATCAAGATCATGTCGTCTGGTCGTCTGAACGGCATTGAAATCGCCCGTTGCGAGTGGTACCGCGAAGGTCGCGTGCCTCTTCACACCCTGCGTGCAGACATCGACTACGGCACGTCCGAAGCCAAGACCACCTACGGCATCATTGGTGTCAAGGTCTGGGTCTACAAGGGCGACACCCTGGGTCGCAACGATGCACCCGTGGTGGCCGAGCCGCGTGCTGAAGAAGAGCGCCGCCCGCGTGGTCCGCGCCGTGAGCGTCCGGCAGGTCCGCCTGCCCGCGCTGCGGTTCGCCGCCCAGGCGCCAATGCCGCACCGGCCGATGGCAGCGACAAGCCTGCTGAAGCTACCCCCGGCCTTGAGCCAAAACCCGCCGTTAAGCGCGTTCGCAAAGACGCCGCGCCCGCATCTGCAGCTGCGGACGGCAAAGGAGAATAAACATGTTGCAACCTGCTCGCCGCAAGTTCCGAAAAGAACAAAAAGGCCGCAATACGGGCGTCGCCACCAGCGGTGCCACCGTCGCATTCGGCGACTTCGGCCTGAAGTCGACCGACCGTGGTCGCCTTACGGCTCGTCAGATCGAGGCCGCACGCCGTGCGATCTCCCGCCACGTCAAGCGTGGTGGCCGCATCTGGATCCGCGTGTTCCCGGACAAGCCGATCTCCCAGAAGCCTGCTGAAGTCCGCATGGGCAACGGCAAGGGTTCCGTGGAGTACTACGTGGCCGAAATCCAGCCTGGCAAGGTGCTCTACGAGATCGTGGGTGTGCCCGAACAGCTGGCTCGTGAAGCTTTCCAGCTTGCCGCCGCCAAACTTCCCCTGCGCACCACATTCGTGACGCGCATGCTGGGTCAGTGATTCAGGAGAACACAAGATGAAAACTGCTGAACTGCGCCAGAAGGATGTGGCCGGCTTGGAAGCCGAAGTGAAGTCGCTGCAAAAGGCCCACTTTGGTCTGCGCATGCAAAAAGCCACGCAACAACTCAACAACAACGCCACGCTGGGTGATACCCGCCGTTCGATCGCTCGCGCCAAGACCATCCTGGCCGAAAAGCAGCGGGCTTCGGCCAAATAAGGAGTGACCATGACGGAAGCTAAAACATCCCTCAAGCGCACCTTGGTTGGCAAGGTGGTCAGCGACAAGCGCACCAAGACCGTGACGGTCCTGGTCGAGCGCCGTGTGAAGCACGAGCTCTACGACAAGATCGTGGCGAAATCCAGCAAGTACCACGCCCATGACGAAAAGGGCGAGTTCAAGACCGGCGACGTGATCGAGATCACCGAAAGCCGTCCGCTGTCCAAGACCAAAAACTGGGTCGCTACTCGCCTGGTGCAAAAAGCCGCACTGGTGTAAGCCCCAAGCCGCTGGTCTCAGCGCACAACGAAAAAGCGACCGACAATTCGGTCGCTTTTTCTTTTTCCGGACCGGGTTGGTCTGGTTCTTTCAGCCACGGCCTTCGGGCCATCACGACGAGGAGCACAGCATGATCAAGGTGGGCGACAAGATTCCGGCGGCAACGCTGATGGAGTACAGCGAAGTCGAGGGCAATGGTTGCAGCATCGGCCCCAATCCGGTGGATGTTGCGAAGACCTCCGCTGGCAAGACGATCGCCGTGTTTGCCCTGCCGGGCGCCTTCACGCCCACTTGCTCGGCCAAGCATGTGCCGGGCTTCGTGCAGCACGCCGCAGACTTCAAGGCTGCGGGCGTGGACGAGATCTGGTGCTTGAGCGTGAACGATGCGTTTGTGATGGGTGCCTGGGCACGCGACCAGAAGACCGGTGACAAGGTGCGCATGCTGGCGGACGGCAGCGCCGATTTCGCCAAAGCCACGGGTCTGACGCTGGATCTGACGGGCCGGGGCATGGGCCTGCGCAGCAACCGCTATTCGATGTTGATCAAGGACGGGGTGGTCAAGACCCTCAATGTCGAGGCGCCCGGCAAGTTCGAGGTGAGCGACGCGGACACTCTGCTGGCCCAGGCGAAGGCTGGCGTCTGATCAGAGATCGACCTTGAGGTAGTGCGCCCCGGCGATGGGGTTGTGGTAGTAGGGTGCCACCTCGACAAAGCCTGCCTCCTGGTACAGGGCGCGGGCTGTTTCCATGTCGCTCAAGGTGTCGAGCAGCATGGTGGTGTAACCGGCGAGCTGGCCTTCGGAGAGCACACGCTCCACCAGCAGCCGTCCCAGCCCGAAGCCACGGAATGCCGGGCGCACGAACAGGCGCTTCATCTCGCAGGCATTGAGGTGGTCTGAGTTGTGCAGTGGACGCATGGCGCAACAGCCCGCAGGCTCTCCGTCCACCAGTGCCAGCAGCAAGGCACCCGAAGGTGCAGCGTAGTCACCGGGCAGGCCAATTAACTCGGCGTCGAAACCCTGGAAGCACAGATCGATGCCGAGACCAGCCTGGTACTCCAGGAACAGACCCCTGACCGTCTGCAGGTCCTCGGGAAACTGGGCGGGTCTGAGGGATACGGCGGCGGCTCCAGGGTCGTTCATGGCGGCGGGATCGACGGACAGCGTCCGGGCGGTGGGGTGGCAGTCACTATACGACAGCACGCCGCCAGACTTCAGAAGGCGTTCCCGAGCTTGACCAGCCACGCGACCAACGCACCAGACAAAATCAAAACCGCCAACGCCACCAGCCGCGTGCCGGCCGAATCGCGTGCCGGGCGCACCGGCGTAGCAAGTTGCTTGTCGCCCACCACCATCGGCCGCACCAGACTTTGCTTTTTCACCACCTTGTAGAAGAGGATGGTCAGCACGTGCAGCACCACCAGCGCCATCACAATGAATTTGCCGACCTCCGTGTGGTACCCCGAGGCCAGCGAGACGGTATCTCCCGAGACAAAGCGAGCCAACGGGCCGGACACGGCAATTTCATCGTCGCTGATCAGCCCCGTGCCGACCTGGGCGGCAAGGATCAGGAGCAATGCCAGCACCGACAGCGCGCCCAGCGGTGTGTGGCCTGCCTCGTGCTCCGGCCGAGCCCGCCCGCGCAGGTAGGCCACCAGCGAAGTGGGTGAGTACAAAAAGCTCCCGAACCGCGACCAGTGTCCACCGACAAACCCCCAGACCAGCCGAAACAGCAGCAGCGTCAGCACTGCGTAGCCCAGCCGCAGGTGCCAGTTCATCCAGTTGCCTCCCACGCTGCCGGTCACCACAAGTCCGATCACGCAGATCGCCAGCAGCCAGTGAAAGACTCGGGTGGGCAGGTCCCAGATACGGATGGTGTGCATGGCGGTTCGGGGCGGTTGCATGAGACAGGATGGAGACGATACACGCATGGACAGCTCCCAAGGAACTTCGGGATCGCCGATACACTCAGGCGCGGGTGGCCTCAGAGCCACCGTGTCTCCCCCACAACCCGTTCAGGAGTCCTCATGAGAATCGTCGCCCCACTGGCTCTTTGCCTTGCCTTCGCCTCGTTCACAGCGCCCGCAATGGCACAGTTTCAGAAGCCCGAAGACGCGGTGAAGTACCGCAAGGCAGTGATGACCATCATGGGCAATCACGCCGGCCGCCTTGGCGCCATGGCCAATGGTCGCGTGGCGTTCGACGCAAAGGCGGCGGCGGACAGCGCTGCGCTGCTGGAGAGTCTGAGCAAGTTGCCGTGGGAAGCGTTCGTGGCGGGCACAGACAAGGGAGAAACCCGTGCCAAGCCGGAAATCTGGACCGAGCAGGCCAAGTTCAAGGAAGGTGCGGACAAGCTGCAGGTTGAAACTGCGAAGCTCTCGGCCGCCGCCAAGACGGGCAATCTTGACAGCGTGAAGACGGCTTTTGGTTCGGTCGGCCAGACCTGCAAGGCCTGCCACGACGCCTACCAGAAGAACTGAAGACGATCGATCAGGCCTGGGCCAGTAGCTTTTCGATCAAGCCGTGCAGGGCCGGAAAATCCGGCTCGCCCACATAGCGTTTGACGATCTGCCCCTGCTTGTCGACCAGGTAGGTGGTGGGGGTGAGTTTCACTTCCCCCCACTGCCTTGCAATTTCGCCGGTGTTGTCCAGCGCCACCTTGAAGGGCAACTGTCTGCTCTGCGCGAAATTGAGTACCCAGGCCGGCGGGTCATACTCCATCGCCACGGCCACGGTGTCAAACCCCTGACTCTGGTACTTGTGCCAGGTGGCGACGATCTGCGGCATCTCTTTGACGCAGGTCACGCAGGTGGTGGCCCAGAAATTCACCAGGGTGACCTTGCCCTTCAGATCGGCCGTGGTCGCCTTGGAGCCATCCAGCAGCACAAAGCTGGATTCGGGTGCCGCGTCGCGGCCGCTGCAGCCAGAGAGGCCGAGCGCGGCAACCGCGCCCAGCGCCGCTGTGGCCAGGAGGGTGTGCCTGCGGTGAAGGCCACCAGGGCTCAGATCGGTCATTGTCTTTTCACTTCCCGGGGACTACATTGCCCCACGTCTTTCGTCCATTTGCCATCCAGAAGGATCTGCCATGCAACGCCGCCAGTTTACCCAGTCCACCTCAGCCCTCATTGGCCTTCTGGTCCTGGCTGTTCATGAACAGGCGAGGGCGCTGTCACTCAGCGATCTCACCAACCAGGACGCCAGTCAGGGCATCAAGGTCGCGCTGGAAAAGGGAGCGCTGGCGGCGGTCGCTTTGCTTGGCAAGGCTGATGGATTCCTCGGCAACCCGAAAGTTCGGATTCCCCTGCCCGGATTTCTCGAAGACGCGTCCAAGCTGCTGAAACTGACCGGCCAGGGCAAGCGGGTGGACGAGCTCGTGACGAGCATGAACCGGGCCGCCGAGGCGGCGGTTCCCATGGGCAAAGATCTGCTGGTGGGGGCGGTGAAGTCCATGAGCGTCACCGATGCCAAAAACATCCTGAGCGGCGGTGAAAACTCCGTCACCCAGTTCTTTGCCGACAAGACGCGCAGCCCGTTGGGCGAAAAATTCCTGCCCATCGTCACCAAAGCCACCGAGAGGGTGGGCCTGGCCAACCAGTACAACCGGGTGGCTGGAAAGGCCGCAGGTTTCGGGCTCGTGAAAGGTGAAGACGCCAACATCCAGCGCTACGTTACCGGCAAGTCGCTCGATGGCCTCTACACCATCATTGGTGAGGAAGAACGCAAGATCCGCCAGGACCCCGTGGGCACCGGCAGCGCCATCCTCCAGAAAGTGTTTGGTACATTGAAGTGAGTGCCAGCCCCCGGTGGCGGGGTTGGTTTACTTCAGTTTGCTGCGGGCCTCCCTGAGCCGCGCTTCCAGATACTCACCATAAAAATCAGGCACCGCCACCCCCACCAGGCGCTCGGCCAGCTCTCGCCCGTCCGGGCCGAAGAACAGGACGGTGGGGGTGAAGCGCGCCTTCCATGCCGTGGCCAGCGCGGCTGGCGTGGTCAACTGCCCATCGAAGCCCTGCAGGTTGCCGGTGCGGTCGAGCACATCGAGCTGCACCGCGTGCACCAGGCCTTCACGGCGCATCGGCAGCAGGTACTGCTTGCGCACGATTTCGCAGTAGGGGCAGCCCGCCAGCGTGATCATCACCACCAGCGGCTGGCCGCGTGCGGCTGCGGCGCTGGCAGCCCCGCGCAGAGAGTTGGGGGTGGGCAACTGGTCCGACATGGAGCTGCGGCCTGCCTCAGATGGCGCCACTGCGCCGAAGCTCGGCCAGCCGCTCGGGCGGGCAGGCCAGCCAGTCCTTCAGGACCTCGGCCGTGTGCTGGCCCAGCAGCGGCGGGGGCAGGTCGTTTCTCACCGGCGTGACACCAAGCTTGAGCGGGCTCGCGACCAGATCCACCGCGTTGGCCAGCGGGTGTGCCCAGGTGTGCACCATGCCGCGCGACTGCACGTGTTCATCGGCAAACACTTCGGCCAGGTTGTTGATGGGTCCGCAAGGTACCTTGGCGGCTTCAAGCGCGCTCAGCCAGTCGGCTTTGCCGCGCGATTTCAGGACCGTCTCCAGCAAAGGAACCAGCACCTCGCGGTGGCGCACCCGGTTCTGGTTCTGCGCAAAGCGGGGGTCGGTGGCCAGCTCGGGCTGGCCGGCCACGGCGCAGAATTTGGCGAACTGGCCGTCGTTGCCCACGGCCAGAATGATGTGCTGTGGTTGCCCCTGTGCATCCGGCGCCACCTCGAACACCTGGTAGGGCACGATGTTGGCGTGTGCGTTGCCCGCACGACCCGGCACCTTGCCGTCTTCGCGTCCGCGCACCAGGTAGTTGGCGCCCAAGTTGGCGAGCATGGCCACTTGCGTGTCGAGCAGGGCCATGTCGATGTGCTGACCCTCACCCGTGCGCTCGGCGTGTCGCAGCGCGGCCTGGATGCCGACCGTGGCGTACAGGCCGGTGAACAGATCGGCCACGGCCACGCCCACTTTCTGCGGGCCGCCCCCCGGCAAAGCGTCGCGTTCGCCGGTCACGCTCATGAGGCCACCCATGGCCTGAATAGCGAAGTCGTAACCTGCGCGGTCTTTGTAGGGGCCGGTCTGGCCGAAACCGGTGATGGAGCAGTACACCAGCCTCGGGTTGATCTTGCGCAGGCTGTCGAAGTCCAGGCCATAGCGCGCCATATCGCCGACCTTGTAGTTCTCCACGAACACGTGGGCTTGTTTCGCCAGCTCGCGGATGAGCGCCTGGCCTTCGGGCTGGGCTATGTCGCAGGTGATGGATCGCTTGTTGCGGTTGGCGCCCAGGTAGTAGGCGGCCTCGGCCGTGTCGGCGCCGTCGTGACTTCGCAGGAAGGGTGGGCCCCAGCCGCGCGTGTCGTCGCCACCGGGGTGTTGCGCGCTGGCAGGACGCTCGACCTTCACCACGTCGGCGCCGAGGTCTGCCAGGGTCTGCGTGCACCAGGGCCCGGCGAGCACGCGTGACAAGTCCAGGATACGGATACCATCCAGAGCATTCATGTCGCCATTGTGCGCGAGGCCGTCCGTGCCTCGCATCGAGCCGCATCTTGACGGCCGTGGCCCAGCTGGAATTCCCATGTCTCTTTTCTCTGCGGGCCTTGCGCCTGGTCGTCGCCCGCCGACGGTTACACCCATCCTGATCGCCTTGCTCGCCCTGTCCGCCTGCAGCCCCACCTTCAACTGGCGCGAGCTGCGTCCAGAGGGCACGCCACTGCAGACGCTCATGCCATGCAAGCCCGAACACGCCACCCGCACCGTGCTCTTGGCGGGGGCGGGTACCGAGCTGCACCTGCAAAGCTGCGACACCGGGGGCCTGAGTTTCGCCGTGGCCTGGGCAGAACTTGGGGAACCTGCCCGGGTGGACGCGGCGCTCGCGGAGTGGCCCCGCGCCTCTCTTGCCAGCTTGCGCCTGGCGCCGGAGCTGGCCGATTCGCCTGAGGCGCGCTGGGCCTTTCATATGCCTGGCGCACCGAAAGCGCGCAGCCTCGCCGTGCAGGGCACGGGACCGCAGGGCCAGCTGGTACAGATGCGCGCGGCGTACTTTGCCCGCGGCTCCCAGGTCTTCCAGGCTGCCGTTTATGGGCCGAGCCTGCCCGGCGAGGTAATCGCCACATTTTTCGACGCCTTGAAACTGCCATGAGCGCAGCGCCCCGATCCGATCTGTTGCCGGCGCGCACCGCGGTCATCGTGTTCCTGGCGTTTGTGCTCGCCTATTTCCTGTCGGCCTTGCTGCGCGCCATCACCGCCACGCTGTCGCCCACCCTGAGCGCCGAGATGGCCCTCAGCGCCGGCGACCTGGGGCTGCTGGCGGGCGGCTACTTTTTCGGCTTTGCCCTCACGCAGTTGCCGCTGGGCAACTGGCTGGACCGGTATGGCCCGCGCGTCGTGGTGCTGGGCTTCCTGAGCATGGCTGTGGCGGGATGCGCCGCGTTCGCCATGGCCACCAGTTTTTCGGGTTTGCTGGCGGCTCGGGTGCTCATTGGTATGGGGGTGAGTGCCTGCCTGATGGCACCGCTTACAGGCTACCGGCGCTGGCTCACGCCGGCGGCGCAGATGCGCGCCAACTCCTGGATGCTGATGTCTGGATCACTCGGCATGGTGGCGTCCACCTTGCCCGTGCAATGGCTGATGCCGTTCACCGGCTGGCGGGGGCTGTTCTGGTGGCTGGCCGCGCTGATCCTTCTGTCCATGGTCTTGCTGGCCGCCACCGTTCCGCGCTGGCGGCACCAGGACACATCGAAAGAGGCGGCGGTAGCGCCCGCACTGCAGGGCTATGGATTCATCTGGCGCCATCCCTACTTCCGCCAGATGCTGCCGGTCGGCATCGTCAACTATGGCGGCATGATCGCTGTGCAGACTCTCTGGGCCGGGCCGTGGATGGTGAAGGTGGCTGGCTACACGCCCGAGGCAGCGGCCGCCGGGCTCTTCGGCATCAACCTGTCCATGCTTTGCACCTTCTGGGCATGGGGCATGGTCAACCCGCACCTGGCGCGCCGCGGCTTCTCACCCGAGCGCCTGATTGCCTGGGGCATGCCGGTGAGCCTGGCGGTGCTGGCGACCATCGTCGTGCTGGGTGCCGATGCGGGCTGGGCGCTGTGGGCCTTGTTCTGCGTCAGCAGCACCTTTGCCTCACTTTCGCAGCCTGCGGTGGCGCTGGCACTGCCTGCCGAGGCAGCCGGCCGTGCGCTCTCGGCTTACAACCTTGCTATTTTTGCCGGCGTGTTCGCAGCCCAGTGGGGCATTGGCGCGCTGATCGAGGCCCTGAGCGTGCTGGGCTGGAGCGAGGCCGCGCGTTTCCGCGGCGCCTTTGCCATCTTCGGCGTGTGTTGCGTGTTCGCCTACGCGACCTTCTGGCGAGCCTGGCGCGGCCTTTCTGCCAGGCGAGCCAGCTAAACTTGCCCCATGAACGGCATCTTCATCATTGCCCACGCTCCGTTGGCCGCGGCGTTGCGTCAATGCGTGCTGCATGTGTTCCCCGATGCAGCCGATGCCGTGGTGGCGCTGGACATCCAGCCCAACGTGCCGCCCGAAGAATCGCTGGCCCAGGCGCGTGCCCTGTTGCGCCAGATGCACCTGCCTCAGACGCTGGTGGTGGCCGATGTGTTCGGCGCCACACCTTGCAACGTGGCGCAAAAGCTGATCGACGGCGTGAATTCCAAGCTCATCACCGGCGTCAACCTTCCCATGTTGCTGCGCACCGTGTCGTATCGGCACGAGTCGCTCGATGCCCTGATCTCCCGCGCCATGATCGGTGCCACGCAGGGAGTCATTCAGGTCGCCGTGACCGCTCCCCAGAACCAGGCCCGACGAACCACCCATGATCAAGACCACCGTGACCATCAGCAATAAGCTCGGGTTGCACGCACGCGCTTCGGCCAAACTCACCAAACTCGCTGGCAGCTTTGCCAGCGATGTCTGGATGACGCGCGCCGATCGCCGCGTCAACGCCAAAAGCATCATGGGCGTGATGATGCTCGCGGCGGGTCTGGGCAGCTCGGTGGAAATTGAGACGTCCGGCAGCGATGAGCAGGCCGCCCTCAATGCGATCGTGGCCCTGATCGACGACAAGTTCGGCGAGGGGGAATGACGTTCTCGGTCCACGGCCTGGCTGTCTCCCGAGGCATTGCCATCGGGCGAGCCGTGATCGTGGCGTCCAGCCGCGTCGATGTCGCGCACTACTTTGTGCAGGCAGACGAGGTGCAGGGCGAGATTGAGCGCCTGCGCCACGCGCGCAACGCGGTGGCCGAGGAAATCCTGAAGGTCCAGCACAGTCTGAGCGAGCTGGAGTCGACCGACGCGCACCCTGAACTCACTGCGCTGCTCGATGTGCACCTGATGCTGCTGCAGGACGAGCAACTCACCGGTGGCGTCAAGCACTGGATCGTGGACCGCCACTACAACGCCGAATGGGCGCTCACCACCCAGCTCGAGGTGATTGCGCGCCAGTTTGACGAAATGGAGGATCTTTACCTGCGCGAGCGCAAGGCCGACCTGGAGCAGGTGGTCGAGCGCATGTTGCGCGTCATGCGTGGTGTGGCCTCGCCCGTGGCGGGTGGCGCGCGGCCGGTGCACGACAACAGCACCGAAGTGCCGCTGGTGCTGATCGCGCACGACCTGTCGCCTGCGGACATGCTGCAGTTCAAGCAGAGCGTGTTCGCCGGGTTTGTCACCGATGTCGGTGGCAAGACCAGCCACACCGCCATCGTCGCTCGCAGCATGGACATCCCGGCGGTGGTGGGCGCGCGTTCGGCGAGCCACCTCGTCAAACAGGACGACTGGGTCATCATCGACGGCGACGCCGGTGTGGTGCTGGTCGACCCCTCGCCCATCCTGCTGGCCGAGTACGGCTTCAAGCAGCGTCAGGGTGAGGTGGAGCGCGAGCGACTCTCGCGTCTGAGGAACACGCCCGCCGTCACGCTCGATGGTCAGAAGATCGAGCTGTTGGCGAACATCGAGCAACCCGAAGACGCCGTGGCCGCCCTCAAGGCCGGCGCCGTGGGCGTGGGGCTGTTCCGCAGCGAATTTCTTTTCATGGGCCGCAACGGCAAGTTGCCCGACGAGGAAGAGCAATACCAGGCTTACCGCCGCGCGGTCGATGGCATGCAGGGCCTGCCGGTGACGATTCGCACGGTCGACGTGGGCGCCGACAAGCCGCTGGACCGTGGCGCTTCGCGCGCGGGCGACGACCACCTCAACCCGGCGCTGGGACTGCGAGCGATCCGCTGGAGCCTGTCCGAACCTTCCATGTTCCTGGCCCAGCTTCGCGCCATCCTCCGAGCTGCCGCACATGGGCCCGTCAACCTGCTGATTCCCATGCTGGCCCACGCGAGCGAGATTCGCCAGACGCTCTCGCTCATCAACCGCGCCCGGGATCAGCTCACCAACGCCGGCGTCCCGCAGGGCTCGGTCAAGCTCGGCGCCATGATCGAGGTGCCCGCCGCGGCACTGACCATTCCGCTGTTCCTGCGCCACTTCGATTTTCTCTCTGTCGGCACCAACGACCTGATCCAGTACACGCTGGCGATTGACCGCGCCGACGAAGCCGTTTCGCATCTCTACGACCCGGTGCACCCCGCGGTGCTGCACCTGCTGGCCAGCACCATCGCGCAGTGCCGCGAGCAGGGCAAGGGCGTGAGCGTGTGTGGCGAGATGGCTGGCGATGTGACATTGACGCGCCTGCTGCTGGGTCTTGGCCTGCGCAGTTTTTCCATGCATCCATCGCAGATCCTGGCGGTGAAGCAGCAGATCCTGCGTTGCGACACGGGCCGCCTCCAGACTTGGGCGCAGAGCGTGCTGGCCGCCGAAGATCCGGCCGCACTGATGGTCGACTAAGCTTTTTGCTGGCGCGTGGCCAGCACGGCCGCGCCCACGATCATCACAGCGGCCAGGCCCACCGCCAGGCTCGGCTTTTCGCCGCGCATCAGCAGCAAGGTCAGCGTGGACAACAGGGGTGTGAGGAAGCTCAGCACGCCGATCTGCCGAGCATCACCGCGCTTGAGCGCCGCATCCCACAGAAAGAAGGCGCCGCCCAGCGGACCCAGGCCGAGCACGGCGATCAGGCTCAGATCGCGCGACGACAAGGCCACCGAGGGCTCCAGCAGCGCGTGGCACAGCAGGGCCAGCAAGCCAGATATCAATGCGAAGCTGCCGATGGCGGCGGTGGGAAAAGCGCGCACGCGCTGCGTGAGCAATGAATAGCTGGCCCAGATGAAGGCCGAGCCCAGTGCGGGGATGTAGCCCCAGGCCCAGCGCGCCTCGCCGGCTTCCCCGGTGCCGCCCAGTATGGCCAGCGCCGCACCGGCAAAGCCCAGCAGGGCCGCCAGCAGATGGCGCCGCGTGAGCGACATGCCGGGCAGGAACAGTGGCGCCATGACGACGATGCCCAGCGGCCAGAGGTAGTTCACCAGGTTGGCCTGCACCGGTGGCGCGTGGCGCAGTGCAATGAACAGCAGAAAGTGAAAACCGAACAGGCCGTAGACACCAATCGCCAGGGTGGGCAGCGGCACGCGCCACTGCCGCAGGTCGAACCGCGAGAGCGGAAGCGCGATGAGGCTGCCCACCAGCAGAGAGAGGCCCGTGAGCAAAAATGGCGGCACATGCGACAAGGTCACGCCCAGCGCGGCCAGCGAGGCCCAGAGCGCGATGGCCCCGAGCGCAAGAAGGTTGGCGGTGTTCATGCGCCCAAGCCTAGCGGAAGCGATCGTCGCGAAACGCGGGTCAGTCGTCGTGCGGCGCGGGTTCAGATGCCAGTTCGGCGCCGGGCGGCGGTGAGTGCAGAGGGCGAACGGTAGCCGCTGCGGCGCGCCACCTCGGCCACGCCCAGCCCTTGCTCGCGCCACGCCCGCGCTTGCGCCAGCCGCAGTTCGCGCAGCCATTGCTGGGTGCTCTGGCCACGCTCATCGCGGCAGCGCGCAGTCAGCTGGGCCGCGCTCAAGTGCACCCGCGCCGCCAGCTCGGCCAGCGAGGGGGCGCTGCTCGAGCGTGCAAGCGCCCAGCGGGCGAGCGCGTCCCAGTCGATGGCCCGGCGAGGACGAGGCGAAACCTGCGTGGACGGCAACCACGATTCAAGCAGCAACGAAGGGCCCACCTGCTGGGCGCGGGGCAAGCGGTCCGCACAGGCGCGGGCAAGGTAACTCGCCAGCGCCTGCGTGGCGAGCGTGGGTGGAAATGTGCCCGCACGTGCCCAGGCATTCGCGTGGCTGTCGAGCACGAGGCAGCGTGCGCCGCTTAGCGCCTCGAAGTCGTGCCGTTCGCCCGGCGGCACCACACAGCCGTCGCCGACAGCAATGCGCCGGCCGCGCCCGGCCACCTCCAGCTCGAGCACGCCATCAAGGCCGACGAGTATCTGAAAGTGGTCGTGGTCGTGGCTGCCGTGCGAGGCGCCGTAGTCGCGCACGCTCAAGCTGTCGTGCGCGGCAGACATGTCACTTCGGTGTGGGGTTCAGCACACCGTGCGCCTGCTGATCAGCGTGGTAGCTGCTGCGCACCATGGCGCCCACGGCGGCGTGGGTAAAGCCCATCTTGTAGGCCTCGGCCTCGAACATCTTGAAGGTGTCGGGGTGCACGTAGCGGCGCACCGGCAGGTGGTGGCCGCTGGGTGCGAGGTACTGGCCGATGGTCAGCATGTCGATGTGGTGCGCGCGCATGTCGCGCATCACGTCGAGGATTTCTTCGTCCGTCTCGCCCAGGCCCACCATGAGGCCGCTCTTGGTCGGCACGTGGGGGAAGAGCGCCTTGAATTTCTTGAGCAGGTTGAGACTGAACTGGTAGTCCGACCCAGGGCGTGCTTCTTTGTAGAGGCGCGGCACGGTCTCCAGGTTGTGGTTCATCACATCCGGTGGTGCGGCCTTGAGGATGTCCAGCGCGCGGTCGTCGCGGCCGCGGAAATCGGGCACCAGCACCTCGATCTGTGTCTGCGGAGACAGCGCGCGGGTCTTCTCGATGCAGGCCACGAAATGGCCAGCGCCTCCGTCGCGCAGATCGTCGCGGTCCACGCTGGTGATCACCACGTATTTCAGCTTGAGCTGCGCGATCGTCCTGGCCAGGTTGTCGGGTTCGTCCACGTCCAGGGGATCGGGGCGGCCGTGGCCCACGTCGCAGAACGGGCATCGCCGCGTGCACTTGTCGCCCATGATCATGAAGGTGGCCGTGCCCTTGCCAAAGCACTCGCCGATGTTGGGGCAGCTCGCTTCCTCGCACACCGTGACCAGCTTGTTGGTGCGCAGGATGTCCTTGATTTCGTAGAAGCGCGTGGTGGGGCTGCCGGCCTTGACCCGGATCCACTCGGGCTTCTTCAGCACCTCGCCCGGCACGATCTTGATCGGGATGCGCGCGGTCTTGGCCTGGCTCTTCTGCTTGGCCGTGGCGTCGTAGCTGGCAGCGGGCTGAGCGTCGCGGACGGTGCTGCTGGCGGTGGCCGTGGTGGTTTCGGGGCTGGTCATGTCGTGGGCGCGTTTGGCGCGGTTGGGGTCAGGGGGCTAGGAGGGCAGCGAGCTTCTGGCTCAGGGCCTGCGCGACTTCGTCCCATGAAGCCGCGACCCCGATTGTAGAAAGATCGACCGTGCGCAGACCCTGGTATCCGCAGGGGTTGATGCGTTCGAAGGGTTGCAGGTCCATATCCACATTGAGCGCCACACCGTGGTAAGTGCAATGGCGACTGACCTTGATGCCCAGCGCGGCGAGCTTGCCCAGGCCGTTGAAGTCGGGCTCTGGGTGCGGCTGCCCGGCCACCTTGCGTTGCGGGCGCTGTGGCAGCGGCGCATGACTGCCGGGTTCGTCCAGCCGCACGTAGATGCCAGGCGCTCCCGCCACCCGGTGGCCAGTGACGTTGAACGGCGCCAGCGTGCGGATAACCGCTTCTTCGACCCGATAGACAAACTCTTTCACGAAATAACCCGCGCGCTGCAAATCCACCAGGGGATAGGCCACCACCTGCCCGGGGCCGTGGTAAGTCACCTGTCCCCCTCGGTTGCTCTGCACAACGGGAATGTCGCCGGGGGCCAGCAGATGATCCAGCCGACCCGCCAGCCCTTGGGTGAAGACCGGCGGGTGCTCGCAGATCCAGAGCTCGTCTGGTGTGTCGGCGGTGCGAGCCGCAGTGAATGCCTGCATGGCCTCAAAGGTGGGCGTGTAGTCCGCTCGCCCGAGGGAATGGACGATCACAGCACGATCTTGACCATCGGGTGCGTGGTCAAGGTCCTGTAGAGCTCGTCGAGTTGTTCGCGGCTCGTCACCCGCACCTTCAGCGTCAAGCCGAGGTAGTTGCCAGCCTTGCTCGGGCGGTGCTCGATCGTGTTGTGGTCGAAGGCATGGTCGAAGGCGCGCGCCACATGGGCCATGGCTTCGGGGAAGCCGTCCACATTCGCGCCCATCACCTTGATGGGGAAGTCGCACGGGTAGACGATGAGCGACTGTTCGGGGGGGATTTCACGAGGAAAGTCCATGGGAAGGGCCTCCTTTCAGACCGATTGCGCGGCCACGGCCTGCTGGTAGCCGGCGTAAAGCCGGGCGTACACCGGACCTGGACGACCTGCGCCCACGGGATGGCCGTCCAGAAGGGTGATGGGCAACACCTCCTTGGTGGCTGAAGAAAGCATCAACTCGTCGGCGTCCAGCACCTCGGCGCGGGTGATGCGGCGCAGTTCGAAGGGAATGCCTTGCTCGCGGCAGATGTCCTCGATCAGGCCAAACCGGATGCCTTCGAGCACCAGGTTGTCCTTGGGCGGGCCCATGACCACGCCGCGCTTGACCACCCACACGTTGCTGGCCGCCGCTTCGCTGAGCATGCCTTCACGGTACATCACCGTTTCCACGGCGCCCGCGTCGGCGCTGATCTGCCGGGCGAGCACGGCGCCAAGCAGGCTGGTGGTCTTGATGTGCGCCTTCTTCCAGCGGAAATCGTCGGCGCTCACGCAGGCCACACCCTGCTCACGCTGCGCCGGCGTGGCCAGCTTCATTTCGCTCGCCGTCACGAGCACCGTGGGCTGCAGGCCCGGCGGCATCACGTGGTCGCGCACCGCCACGCCTCGCGTGACCTGGATGTAGATCAACTGGTTGACCGAAGCGGTCGTTGCGCGAAGGTCTTCGATGAGGCGCCGCGCCACCGCCAGCCACTGATCGCGCGTGAGCGGGTTGGGAATGCGAAGCTCGGCCAGCGAGCGGTCCAGCCGCGCCATGTGCTGGTCGAACCGGAACACCTTGCCGCCATACGCGGGCAGCACTTCGTACACCCCGTCGCCAAAGATGAATCCCCGGTCGAGCACGCTGATGCGCGCATCGCGCAAGGCCGTGAATTCGCCGTTGAGATAGCACAGCGAAGCGGGAAGTGAAGGGCCTTGGTCCTGGGGAGAGGGGTTCATGGGCGGATTATCGACCGCGCGTGCCGCGCAGGGCGCAAGATGCCGGGCGGCCTTGACGGATGCATGGGGTTTCTACGTATAATCAACGGCTGTGCCTAAACGCCTGCGTCTGTAACCCATCCGTAATTTGCCATGTCGACAATGCCCCCGGTGACGTCGAAGGCACCTTCCCCAGGCAACTGGGAAGATGGCGACAAAGATCCCGAATTCAAGCCACTGAACCACGAAGATGCGGTGCGGTGGCGAACCTCCCAGCCGAAGTTGTCGGCCTGGAGGGTGGTCGGAGTCCAGATGCTGGTGGGGTTGGTCGCTGGTGCGCTGGGGTGGTTGTTGACCCGGAGCGAATCGGTGGGCTATTCCGTCTTGTACGGCGCAGCATCGGTTGTGATCCCGACCGCCTTGATGGCCTGGGGAGTGACGTCAAGTGCCATGTCCCGTCGAGCTTCGGGGCACGTCATTTCGGCGTTCATGAGTTTCGTTTTGTGGGAGGGGGTCAAGCTTCTGCTGGCAGTGGCCATGTTGTGGTCGGCGCCCAGAATCGTCCCCGACCTGAATTGGCTGGCCTTGCTGGCGGGCCTTGTGGTTGTGTTGAAGGTGTACTGGTTTGGATTCTGGATCCAGACCCGGCGTTGAAATAAATCGGTTGATGGATACAAACGAACATGGCTGCTGAAGGAAATGCACTGACCCCGGGTGAATACATCCGGCATCACCTGGTTCACCTCAACAACACGGGTGAGCAGCAAAAATCCATCGTCGACTTCTCGGTGATCAACATCGATTCCGTCGTGGTGAGTGTTCTGCTGGGCGCCTTCGCATGCTTCATGCTGTGGCGCGCCGCGCGCAACGCCTCGTCCGGCGTGCCGGGCCGCTTCCAGGCCGCGGTCGAGATGCTGGTCGAGATGGTCGACAACCAGGCCAAGTCGGTGATTCACAACGCGAACAGCCGCAAGCTGGTCGCTCCGCTGGCCCTCACCGTGTTCGTCTGGATCTTCCTGATGAACTTCATGGACATGCTGCCGGTCGACGCCCTTCCCAGCTTGTGGCATGCCGCCGGCCCGGCCCTTGGCTACGCCGACTACCTGCGTGTCGTGCCCACCGCCGATCTGTCGACCACGCTGGGCATGTCGATCTCGGTGCTGCTGCTCTGCCTGTATTACAACGTCAAGATCAAGGGCCTGGGTGGCTGGGCGCACGAGCTCGTGACAGCCCCCTTTGGCACCAGCAAGAATCCGATCGCCGCGCTTTTGCTCGGGGTGATCAATTTTTCCATGCAGATGATCGAGTTCGTGGCCAAGACGGTCTCCCACGGCATGCGGTTGTTTGGCAACATGTTCGCAGGTGAGTTGGTGTTCATGCTGATTGCGCTGCTGGGTGGTTTTGCCGCCTTCTCGCTCAGTGGGGGCCTGTTCTTCATCGGACACGTGATCGCGGGCACGGTGTGGACCATCTTTCACATTTTGATCATCACCCTGCAAGCGTTCATCTTCATGATGCTGGCCCTGATTTACCTCGGCCAGGCGCATGACGCTCACTGAGTCGCGCGGTTTCACCACGCGCTGAGTCGTTCCCTTTCCCTTTCTTTCTCAACTTTTCGTTCATCTCAAAGGAGTCATCATGGAAAACGTTCTGGGTCTCGTCGCACTGGCTTGCGGTCTTATCGTCGGTCTGGGTGCCCTGGGCGCATCGGTCGGTATCGGCATGATGGGCGGCAAATTCCTCGAGTCCGGCGCCCGTCAGCCTGAGCTGATGAACGACCTGCAAACCAAGATGTTCCTGCTGGCCGGTCTGATCGACGCGGCCTTCCTGATCGGCGTGGCCATCGCCCTCCTGTTCGCCTTCGCCAACCCCTTCACGCTGGCTTAATGGGATTTGCTGCCACGTCGGGCGGCGTCTTGCTGGTTGAGGTCTTGACGACTTTCGCTCGCTGGCGCGCCGACACTGCGGCAAGTGCATCACCACTTATGTCAACACACAGAAAGGCGTTGCGATGAACATCAATGCAACCCTCTTCGCGCAGGGCATCGTCTTTGCGATCCTGGTGTGGTTCACGATGAAATTCGTGTGGCCCCCAATCGCCAAGGCACTGGATGAACGTGCGCTGAAGATCACCGAAGGCCTGGCTTCTGCCGAGAAGGCCAAGTCCGAACTGGCCGTGGCCAACAAGCGGGTCGAAGAAGAGTTGAGCAAATCGCGCAACGAATCGGCCACCCGTCTGGCAGACGCAGAGCGTCGCGCTCAGGCCGTGATCGAGGATGCCAAGGTCCGCGCCTCCGAGGAGGCCGCCAAGATTGTGGCGGCTGCCCACCAGGAGGCCGAGCAGCAGGTCATCAAGGCCCGCGAGGCCCTGCGTGAGCAGGTTGCCGCGCTGGCCGTGAAGGGTGCCGAGCAGATCCTCAAGCGCGAAGTCAACGCCGGCGTCCACGCCGAGTTGCTGGGCCGCCTGAAGACCGAGCTTTGATCCAGACCCGACGCCTCCGAACCGGCAATCAAAGGTAAACCATGGCCGAAATCGCCACCATTGCACGTCCCTACGCGGAAGCGCTGTTCAAGTCCACCGGACCTGACGCCGCCGGTACCTCCGCCTGGCTCGACGAGCTGGCCGCCGTGGCTGCCAATGAGCAGTTGCGTCAGTTCGCCGACAGCCCCAAGACCACGCCTGAGCAGGTTTTCACGCTGATCTCCGGCGTGTTGAAGACCAGCTTGCCGGTCAAGGCGCAGAACTTTCTGCGCACTGTGATCGACAACGGTCGTATTGCTGCCTTGCCCGAAATCGCCAGCCAGTTCCGCGTGTTGAAGAACGCACAGCTGGGCGCTTTCGACGCGATTGTTTACAGCGCCTTTGCGGTCGACAGCGCAGCGCTGGCCGATCTCTCCGGGGTGCTGGAGAAGCGTTTTGGCCGCAAGCTGAACCTGCAGGTTGAACTGCAGCCCGATCTGATCGGGGGCATCCGCGTGGTGGTGGGCGACGAGGTGCTCGACACCTCGGTCAAAGCCCGCCTGGAACAAATGAAAGTTGCCCTGACGGCCTGACGGCTGTCATCCCGGGCGCGCCTGCACACCATTTAACGAAAGAAGGAAAGAGTCATGCAACTCAATCCCGCCGAAATCTCCGAACTGATCAAGTCCCGCATCGAGGGGCTGGGCGCATCGAGCGATGTGCGCAACCAGGGCACCGTGGTGTCGGTCACCGACGGCATCGTCCGTGTCCACGGCCTGTCCGATGTGATGCAGGGCGAAATGCTGGAATTCCCGGCCAACAAGGACGGCGTGCCTTCCTTCGGCCTGGCGCTGAACCTGGAGCGCGACTCCGTCGGCGCTGTGATTCTGGGCGAGTACGAGCACATCTCCGAAGGTGAAACCGTGAAATGCACGGGGCGCATTCTGGAAGTGCCCGTGGGCCCCGAGCTCATCGGCCGCGTGGTGAACGCCCTGGGCGCACCCATTGACGGCAAGGGTCCGGTCAATGCCAAGATGACCGACGTGATCGAAAAGGTTGCGCCGGGCGTGATCGCCCGGAAATCGGTGGACCAGCCAGTGCAGACCGGCTTGAAGTCGATCGACTCCATGGTGCCCGTGGGCCGTGGTCAGCGTGAACTGATCATTGGCGATCGCCAGACCGGTAAGACCGCCGTGGCCATCGACGCCATCATCAACCAGAAGGGTCAGAACATGACCTGCGTCTACGTTGCGATCGGCCAGAAGGCTTCGTCGATCAAGAACGTGGTGCGCGCTCTGGAACAAGCCGGCGCCATGGAATACACCATCGTCGTCGCCGCTTCGGCCTCCGAGTCGGCCGCCATGCAGTACCTCTCGGCCTACTCCGGCTGCACCATGGGTGAGTACTTCCGCGACCGTGGCCAGGACGCCCTGATCGTGTACGACGACTTGTCCAAACAGGCTGTGGCTTACCGCCAGGTCTCGCTGCTGCTGCGCCGCCCTCCAGGCCGCGAAGCCTACCCCGGCGACGTCTTCTATCTGCACAGCCGTCTGCTGGAGCGCGCTGCCCGCGTGAACGCCGACTACGTGGAAGCCTTCACCAAGGGTGAAGTCAAGGGCCAGACTGGCTCGCTGACCGCACTGCCCATCATCGAAACGCAGGCTGGCGACGTGTCTGCTTTCGTGCCAACCAACGTGATCTCCATCACCGACGGCCAGATCTTCCTGGAAACCAGCCTGTTCAACGCCGGCGTCCGCCCCGCCATCAACGCCGGTATCTCGGTGTCGCGTGTTGGTGGTGCTGCCCAGACCGACCTGATCAAGAAGCAGTCCGGCGGTATCCGTACCGACCTGGCCCAGTACCGTGAACTGGCGGCCTTCGCACAGTTTGCCTCCGACCTGGATGAAGCCACCCGCAAGCAACTCGACCGGGGTGCTCGTGTGACGGAGCTGCTGAAGCAGGCTCAGTACAGCCCGCTGTCCATCAGCCTGATGGCCGCTTCGTTGTTCGCCGTGAACAAGGGCTATCTGGACGACGTCGAAGTCAAGAAGGTTCTGCCGTTCGAAGCCGGCCTGCACGCCTTCTTGAAGGACAAGCACGCCGCACTGTTGCAGAAGATGGAAGGCGGCAAGGCACTGGACAAGGACAAGGAAGCCGAAGCCCAGCTCGCCGCCGCCGTCGCCGATTTCAAGAAAACCGGTACGTACTGAACGCCCCGTTGACCAGCTAAGGAGCCCCAATGGCAGCAGGCAAGGAAATACGCGGCAAGATCAAATCGGTGGAGAACACCAAGAAGATCACCAAAGCCATGGAGATGGTCGCCGCCTCCAAGATGCGCAAGGCGCAGGAACGCATGCGTTCGGCGCGGCCTTACGCCGAGAAGGTGCGCCAGATCACCGGCAACCTGAGCCGGGCCAACCCTGAGTACACGCACCCGTTCATGCAGACGAACGACGCCAAATCCGCTGGCTTCGTCGTCGTCACGACGGACAAGGGTTTGTGCGGCGGCCTCAACACCAACGTGTTGCGCGCCGTGACCACCGAGCTGAAGGCGCTGCAGGCCAAGGGGCAGGACGCACAGGTCGTGGCCATTGGCAACAAGGGCCTGGGTTTCATGAACCGCATCGGCGCCAAGGTGGTGTCCAGCGTGACAGGCCTGGGGGACACCCCCCATCTTGAAAAGCTGATCGGCCCGGTCAAGGTGCTGCTCGATGCGTACACCGAAGGTCGTGTCAACGCGGTGTATGTCTGCTACACCAAGTTCATCAACACGATGAAGCAGGAATCGGTGATCGAGCAACTGCTCCCGCTGAACGCCGGCACCCTGCAGGACAACGCCGGTGGCCGCGACTGGGACTACATCTACGAACCCGACGCTGCCGCCGTGATCGACGAGCTGCTGCTGCGTTACGTGGAAGCCCAGGTTTACCAGGCAGTGGCCGAGAACATGGCCTCCGAGCAGTCCGCCCGCATGGTGGCCATGAAGGCCGCCACCGACAACGCCGGCAGTGTGATCGGCGAACTCAAGCTCGTCTACAACAAGACCCGTCAGGCCGCGATCACGAAAGAACTTTCGGAAATCGTCGCCGGCGCCGCAGCGGTCTGAAGCAGCCGTTTCACAGAATCCAGAGTATTTAAAAGGTATCCATCATGTCTCAAGTACAAGGCAAGATCGTCCAGTGCATCGGCGCCGTCGTCGACGTGGAATTTCCGCGCAACCAGATGCCCCGCGTGTATGACGCCCTGAAAATGGAAGGCTCCGCGCTGACGCTGGAAGTCCAGCAGCAGCTGGGCGACGGCGTGGTGCGCACCATTGCGCTGGGTTCCTCCGACGGCCTGCGCCGCGGCATGGTGGTGTCCAACACCGCCAACCCGATCATGGTCCCCGTGGGCAAGGCCACGCTGGGCCGCATCATGGACGTGCTGGGTGCGCCCATCGACGAGCGCGGTCCGGTTGATCAAACCCTCACCGCTTCGATCCACCGCAAGGCTCCAGCCTACGACGAGCTGTCGCCTTCGCAGGAACTGCTGGAAACCGGTATCAAGGTGATCGATCTGATCTGCCCGTTCGCCAAGGGCGGCAAGGTGGGCCTGTTCGGCGGCGCCGGCGTGGGCAAGACCGTGAACATGATGGAACTCATCAACAACATCGCCAAGGCCCACTCCGGTCTGTCGGTGTTTGCCGGTGTGGGTGAACGCACCCGCGAAGGCAACGACTTCTACCACGAGATGGCCGACTCGAAGGTTGTGGACCTCGAGAATCTGCCCAACTCCAAAGTGGCGATGGTCTACGGCCAGATGAACGAACCCCCGGGCAACCGCCTGCGCGTGGCCCTGACCGGCCTGACCATCGCCGAATCGTTCCGCGACGAAGGCCGCGACGTGCTGTTCTTCGTGGACAACATCTACCGCTTCACACTGGCCGGTACTGAAGTGTCCGCACTGCTGGGTCGCATGCCTTCGGCTGTGGGCTACCAGCCTACGCTGGCCGAAGAAATGGGTCGCCTGCAGGAGCGCATCACCTCCACCAAGGTCGGTTCGATCACCTCGATCCAGGCCGTGTACGTGCCAGCCGATGACTTGACCGACCCGTCGCCCGCCACCACCTTCGCCCACCTGGACTCCACCGTGGTGCTGAGCCGTGACATCGCTTCGCTGGGTATCTATCCGGCCGTGGACCCGCTGGATTCCACCAGCCGCCAGCTCGATCCGCTGGTCGTGGGCCAGGACCACTACGAAACTGCCCGCGCCGTGCAGAACACGCTGCAGCGCTACAAGGAACTGCGCGACATCATCGCCATTCTGGGCATGGACGAACTGGCCCCAGAGGACAAGCTGGCCGTGGCCCGCGCCCGCAAGATCCAGCGTTTCCTGTCCCAGCCGTTCCACGTGGCCGAGGTGTTCACCGGATCGCCTGGCAAGTACGTGCCACTGTCCGAGACCATCCGCGGCTTCAAGATGATCACCAACGGCGAGTGCGACCACCTGCCCGAGCAGTCGTTCTACATGGTCGGTACGATCGACGAAGCCTTCGAAAAAGCGAAGAAGGTCGCCTGATCCCGGGCTTGATCATCAGCGCTCCATCCAAGGAAATTCCATGAGTACCATCCGCGTCGATGTGGTCAGCGCCGAAGAATCCATCTTCTCCGGGGATGCCAAGTTCGTGGCGTTGCCGGGCGAAGCTGGTGAGCTGGGCATCCTGCCCGGCCACATTCCGCTGATCACCCGAATCAAGCCCGGTGCCGTTCGCATCGAGAAGGCCGACGGCGGCGAAGAGTTTGTGTTTGTGGCGGGCGGCATTCTTGAAGTGCAGCCGCATCACATCACCGTGTTGTCCGACACCGCCATCCGTGGCCATGACCTCGACGAAGCGAAGGCGATCGAAGCCCGCCGTCAGGCCGAAGAAGCGCTGAAGAACGCGCACAGCGATATCGATCTGGCCAAAGCCACTTCGGAACTCGCCGTGATGGCGGCTCAGATCGCTGCCCTGCGCAAATACCGCCAGAAAAAGTAAGCGGGCCAGCTGCGCCTTCACCTCACCCAGCAAAGACCGGCCACGTGCCGGTCTTTCTTTTGGTCGAGGGGTGCGGAATGTAACCGGGCGAATATCATCGACAGGACAACAAGCCGGGAGACTCTGATGTCATCGATTTTTGAAAGCCCGGATCTGGCGCCCGAGGAGGTGGCCGCGCGCTTGCTCGTCACGTCGTCGGCGCTGGCCGATCTGACCCTTGGCGACGCTTTGAAAATCGTGGGCTACATGCGCCCGAGGCGCATCAAGGCCGGCACGGTCATCATCCAGGAAGGCGAGGTCAAGCAGACCGACTACATGCTGCTCGTGCTCGAAGGCGATATCGCCGTGGAGAACGAGTTGCCCGGCCTTCAGGAAAGCATGGTCGTCAACATCATGGGCCCGGGCCACCTGATCGGCGAAATGGGCGTGCTCGACGGCGCGCCGCGGTCGGCCACCTGCACCGCCAACACCGACATTGCCGTGGCGGTGCTGTCTCGTACCGCGCTCATGCGCCTGCTGAAGGAAGACCCGCGACTGGGCTCCCGTTTGCTGTTGGCCATTTCAAAACGCATGGCCGACCGTTTGCGTGAGACGACCCGCAAGCTCAAGACGTTTGCTCAGATGAACCGCGCGCTTCAGCAAGAGCTGAACGTTGCGCTCAACAACAACCGCACCGGTCTTTACAAGCGCACCCGCTCCTGAGGCCAAGCACCAGGCTCAGCAGCGAACGATGCTGTCGGGCAACTCGTTGGGCTGCGCCGCGTCGGGTTCAGCCGGGAAATGGGCCACCAGCAACGCGGAGACTTCCTCCAGGGCCTGAGTCAGCCCATCTTCAAAAGCGCCCTCGCGCAGCCGCAGCCCCAATCGGTCCACGATGGCCTGCCACTCGGCCTGACCGACGCGACGCGCCAGGGCCCGATCGGCCACGAATTCGATGGCGTGCTCGGCGAGCAACACGTAAATGAGCACGCCGTTGTTGTGCTCGGTGTCCCAGATCCGCAGACGACCAAACCAGGTGAGGGCGCGTTCGCGAACAACGACCGGCAAGGGACTGCGCGCTCCCACCCGCCAGAGGTAGCTGGTGGGCAGCGAGGACTCCACACACAGACGCACCTCGCCGGTGTGACGGCCTTCGCTGGCGGCCACGCGGCGGGCCAGGCGTTCGGCCATGTCGTCGGGCACGGCACGAAGCGTGTCGCTGCGGTCGAGCCAGCGGTGTTTGAACAGGCGGGTCAGTTTGTTCATGATCATCACCACCCGCCGGAAGCGCCGCCGCCTCCAAAGTTGCCCCCGCCGCCAGAGCTGAAGCCGCCCCCGCCGCCGAAACCTCCGCTGCGACCGCCGCCGCCCCAGCCGCCGCCCGGACCACCCCAGGGGCCGCCACCTCGCCCGCCCCGACCGGATGAGGCCGAGCCCGCCGGCATGAACTGCATGAACAATGCTGCCAGCATGCCGATCAGCCCCGCACCAATCGCGATCCAGAACACGGTGGTGAGCCACCACGCCAGGCCGCCTGCGCCCACGCCCGTGAGCAGCGTACCCAGCTTGTTGCCGAAGATGTTGCGCAGCGCCAGAGAAATGAAGGGCACGGCAAACACCATGAAGATCAACAGGTCCATCCACTCGAAGCCTTGGTTGCCACGCGCTGGTGCGCCTTCGCCAGGCAATGGCAACGCCTCACCGCTGATGCGCGCAAGGATCTGATCGACACCCGCCTGGATGCCGCCGGCGTAGTCGCCCTGGCGGAAGGCGGGTGTCACCGCCTGGTCAAGAATGCGCCGCGCCAGCAGATCGGGGATGGCCCCTTCGAGTGTCTTGGCGGTGGCGATGCGCAAGCGGCGGTCGTCTTTGGCGATCACGAAGAGCACGCCGTCGCCCACGTCGCGGCGGCCGATCTTCCAGGCGTCGCCCAGGCGCTGCGTGTAGTCGGTGATGTCTTCCGGTGCGGTGGTGGCCACCATCACCACCACCACCTGGGAGCCCTTGGTCTGCTCGAAGGCGGCCAGCTTGGCCTCGATGGCCGCGAGCGATGCCGCGTCGAGCGTGCCAGTCTGGTCGATCACCCGCGCGGTGAGTGCCGGCACAGGCTGCAACGCCTGAGCCCATACCCCGAAAGAGAAAAGGGCGGTCAGCATGCAGAGCACCAGGCCCTGCCATGCCTTGCGAGCGGTCATTTCTTCTCGAATTCCACCTTGGGTGGCGCCGAGATAGCCGCCTCGTTGGCGACCGTGAAGTTGGCCTTCGGGTCGTAGCCAAACACCATGGCGGTGAGGTTGGTGGGGAAGCTGCGCGCGAGCACGTTGTATTCCTGCACGGTCTGGATGTAGCGGTTGCGCGCCACGGTGATGCGGTTCTCGGTGCCTTCCAGCTGCACGCGCAGGTCGCTGAAGCCCTGATTGGCCTTGAGATTGGGGTACTGCTCGACCACCACCATCAGCCGGCTGAGCGCACTGCCCAGCTCGCCCTGCGCGGCCTGAAACTGCTGCATCGCGGCCGGGTTGTTCAGCATCTCGGGCGTCATCTGGATGGAGGTGGCCTTCGAGCGCGCCTCGATCACGCGGGTGAGTGTTTCCTGCTCGAAGTTGGCCTCACCCTTCACCGTGGCCACGATATTGGGGATCAGATCGGCGCGTCGCTGGTACTGGTTGAGCACTTCCGACCAGGCCGAGCGGCTCTGCTCGTCCAGTCGCTGGAAGTCGTTGTAGCCGCAGCCGGTGAGCAGGCTGGCGCACAGCAAGAGCAGGGCAGCAAGGTGGCGTCGTGTCATGGGGTCCTCCATTCGGTCGGGTGCAGTTCGGTATCCGGTAGCATTTTGGCATGCGCCTCGAACCCACCGATGTCCTTCATGCCGCCAACCAGCCCACCGGTTCGCCGTTGGCGCGCGGGCCCCATGTTTTGCTAGCAGGAGCCACCGGCGCACTGGGCGAGGCCATGGTGACACGGCTCGCCTCCAGCAGCGCGGTGCGGCTGTTGAGTGTGCTTGTGCGCGAACCCATGGTCATGAGCTTGCGCCGCGTCAAGGAACTGCATCTGATCGGCGACGAGCCCCAACACTGGCCCGTGAAGCCTGCCGACGATGGCTGGATTCTCATGGACCCGCCCCGCCTGTTTCACGGACGCGAGAAGGCGATGCTGGCGGTGCAGCCGGCCGAACTGCGTCCGATGGCGGAATGGATGCGCCGCTGCGGCGTGCGGCGGCTGGTCGTGGTGCTGCCCCACCAGCAAGGGCGCCTGCCAGAGGCCATCAAGCGCGGGCTCGCCACGCTGGACGAACAGGCCGTGGCCGCGATGGGGTTCGACACGCTGATTCTCCTGCGCTCGGCCCAGCCGGGCCCCAGGGCGGCTGCGGCAGGCAGCCTGCCCGCACGCCTGGCGGCCAGCATGCTGGGCGTTTTGCACTACCTCGTGCCGACCAACCAGAAGCCCGTGCGCGCCGATGGCGTGGCCCGCGTGGCGGCGTGCGCGCTCGAATTTGCACCACCCGGCATCCATGTGGCTGCTCCGGAACTGGTCTGGGCCGCAGCGTCCGCGCCCGACCCTGAGCCCTTGTTGAAGGTCTGGCTGCACCGGACCGGTGAGCCCGGCGACAATCGCCTTCCCTGACGACCGACGAACGCCCGGCCAACATGCCCAAGACCAAACTGCCTCCTGGCAATCCCGACGACACGGAGCACGCGTTTTACGAAGCGCTGCAGCACGCCGACATCGAACGGCTCATGGCGTGCTGGGCCGATGACGAGGACATCGTTTGCGTGCACCCGGGTGGCCCGCGCCTGGTGGGGCACGCCGCGGTACGCGCTGCCTTCGAGGCGCTATTTTCCAATGGCAGCGTGCAGGCACAGCCCGAGAAAGTTCGGCGGCTCGATGTCGGCTCCTGCAGTGTGCACAGCGTGGTGGAGCGCGTGCAGGTGATGACCGACGATGGGCCTCAGCAAGCGTGGGTGGTGGCCACCAATGTGTACACCAAGACCGCGCAGGGTTGGCGCCTGGTGGCCCACCACGCCAGCCCGGGCTCCCGCGTCGAGCCGCCTGAGGTGCTGACTGTCAAGCCGGTGCTGCATTGAGTTCGAGCGGCTTTGCCTACCGTGCGCCGTGGTGGCTGCCAGGCGGCAACGCGCAGACCATCTGGGCCGCTGTGGCAAGCCAGCGCCATGTCGGCGCGGCCCCGCGCTGGCGGCGCGAGCGATGGGCCACGCCCGACGGCGACTTCATCGATGTCGACCAGGCACAGCACCCCAGCGCACCCGAGGCGCCGCTGCTGGTGCTCTTTCATGGCCTCGAGGGCTCGTCAGCCAGTCAGTACGCGGTGGCCTTTGCAGACTTCGCCGCTGCAAAGGGCGTTGCGTTCGCTGTGCCCCACTTTCGCGGCTGCTCCGGAGAACTCAACCACGCGCCACGCGCCTACCACTCGGGCGACTTCGCCGAAGTCGACTGGATCCTTGAGCGGTTTGCCCGAGAAAATCCCCTTCGTCCCTTGTTGGCCGTGGGCGTTTCGCTGGGCGGCAATGCGCTGATGCGCTGGGCCGGCGAAATGGGCGACGCGGCTGCGCAGCGCGTGCGCGCGGTGGCGGCGGTGTGTTCTCCGCTCGACCTCGCCGCCGGTGGCCACGCCATCGGGCGGGGCTTCAACCGCCTCGTCTACACCCGCATGTTTCTGCGCTCCATGGTGCCCAAGGCCTTGAAGAAACTGGAACAGCACCCAGGCCTGTTCGACCGCGCGTCGCTGGTGGCTGCGAGAGATCTCTACGAGTTCGACAACCTGTTCACCGCGCCGCTGCACGGGTTTCAGGGCACCGACGACTACTGGAGCCGCGCTTCCGCCAAGCCGGTGCTGCACCGCATCCGTGTGCCCGCGCTGGCGCTCAACGCACGCAACGACCCTTTCGTGCCCGCCAGCTCCCTGCCCACAGCGCGCGAGGCTGGCACGCACGTGACGCTGTGGCAACCCGCTCAGGGCGGACACGTGGGTTTTCCTGTTTCACACGGACCCCTCGGCCTGCCGGGCCATGTGCGCGCCATGCCCGAAGCCGTGGGAAACTGGCTGCTTTCACACGTCTGAGTGCCCACCCATGGACGACATCGTCAAGGCTGCCATGGCCAAATGGCCCAACGTGCCGCATTGCTTTGGCTGGCTCGGCCTGGATGCGCGCGGCCAGTGGTACATGCGCGACGACCGCGTGCAGGCCGCCGGGCCATTTCCCCAGGCCAGGGGCTCGCTGCTCAAGCACGACAAGCTCCTCGAATTCATCCACCGCAACTACGCCGCCGATGAGCGCGGCCAGTGGTACTTTCAGAACGGTCCGCAGCGCGTGTATGTGGAGCTGGAAATCACGCCCTGGGTCTGGCGGTTGCAGCCCGACGGCGGTGTGCTGAGTCACACGGGGCTGGCCACCCCGGTGCACGAGAGCCTGGTCGATGAAAACGGCCTCCTTTACCTGGTCACCGAGCTCGGCCCCGGGCTGGTGCACACCGCCGACATGGCCCTCGCCGCCGAAGCGGTGGAGTCAGGCCAGTGGACGCCTCGCGATGTGCGGGCCGCCGATCTGCCGAACCGGTTTGGCTTTGTGCTCAGTCCGCAGAGACTCCAGGAGCAGACATAAAAAAACCGGTCAGCGACCGGTTTTTTTATGAGGCCAGAAAGTGCTTTACCTGGCCGCGTCCACCATGAATTGCACCGCCGCACGAATGTCGGCATCCGAGGCGGCTGAACCGCCCTTCGGTGGCATTGCGCCCTTGCCCTTGATCGCGCTCGCGGTCAGGGCGTCAATGCCCTGTGCGATGCGCGGCGCCCAGGCGGCCTTGTCGCCGGACTTGGGTGCACCTGCCACACCCGCCGCGTGACAGACCGTGCAGGACTGCTTGTAAAGCGCCTCGCCAGCACCTGCCGCCACGGTGGCAGTGGCGGGGGCGGCTGGCGCAGCGGCAGCGGGCGCAGCGGGCGCGGCTGCAGGAGCAGCTGGGGCTGCTGCAGCCACCGGCGCGGCGCCTGCTTCGGCAACGGGTGCCGCAGCGGCAGGGGCAGGCGCTTCGGGCACTGCAAATTTGCCACCGGCGGCGTTGGCCATGTGCACCACCGCACGCCCGATCTCCACGTCGGTGAATGCGCCACCGGCTTGTGCGCCCATGGCGCCCTTGCCCTTGAGCGCTGAGTTCAGCAGCGCTTCGTAGCCTGTGGCAATGCGCGCCGCCCAGGCGCCCGCGTCGCCGAGCTTGGGCGCGCCAGCCAGGCCCGCGCCGTGGCAGGCCAGGCACTGCGCTGCGTAAACGGCCTCACCCGATTGCAGCGGGCGGTTGGCATCGCGAAGTTCCACCGTGCCCACGCGCTGAATGCGCTGCGCCGTGGCCAGCTCCTGGTCCACCGCGCCCGCAGCGGGCTTGTCCCCGGAGGTCACGTAGTACACCAGACCAATGATGATGAAGACGGGAGCGACAAACGCAAAGAAGGACGTCCACAGCAGTTGGGCGGGCGTCTTGATCGGGCCGGTGTGATGTTCGTGCGCGTGGTCGCTCATGGTGTCCTCAGGGGGTGGCGAATCGATGCCGGGGCGGGCAGTATCGTGACGGCTGGAAAGCAGCCCACGATTATAGCCAAGGGCCCTTGACCCCCGGCACCCGCAGGACCCCTGCCTGATAGAATGCCAGCCTCTGTGCGGCTGTAGCTCAGTGGATAGAGTATTGGCCTCCGAAGGCTGTCGTCATCGGCGAAAAACGCAACAAGTAGACTCTTGGTCTTCAAACAGCATGCGGCTGTAGCTCAGTGGATAGAGTATCGGCCTCCGAAGCCGAGGGTCGTGGGTTCGATCCCCGCCAGCCGCACCAAAATCAACGACTTACGTGTGCCTCTTATGGCCCATGCAGCAGTCGCTTGAATCCGGAGCCACTCGTTTGGCAAGTGCCTTGGGCCCTGAGAAGCTCGGTGGACAAGAGTCAGCAGCTCTTTTCAAAATTTTCTGTGGCCCATACATGGCCCACTCATAGCCCGCCATTGATGGCTTGACGATCGGATGTCGTCATTTTTGACCATTGGACTTTGGCCCAGTCAAACTCCCCTGCCGTTGTTCGTTAGCTTTCAACGCAGATCCGGCCCGGTCGGCTTCGCGATACTCCGCTGTCAATGGCTGGTGTGCAGCGAGAGCCGACAGTCGCAATGAAGAGCTGAGCCGGCACCGCTTGCCACATCGCGGTCACTCAGCTCCTCCAAATCGCAGGGATCGAGAGCCAGCTGCCGGAGGTGCTGCAGACATTGCAAGCCTATGTGTGACGCGGACACGGCGCTTTGCGGCGACTCCCCTAGATGTTCTTCCTCAAGCAACCGCGCTCCGGTAGCATGTCCCAGATCGGCTAGAAGCAGACGTTTGCTTCGACGCCAAATAGCTGATCATCAATGCGCCAAGCTTGAACTCGTGGGCAATGTGGGTGCTACGCAAACTCAGATGACCGGCTCAGGCTTCAGGGACTCTTCGATAGACAGTCTTCCGGTCATTGGGGAGGAACCGCCCTGCGCAACGCAGGGGCTCGTGTCAACACACTTGACCGTACTGGCCTGGTGCGACTAGCCCAACGCCTGGCAGGACCTTCGAGCGCCGCAAGGCAGCGGCGCTGACGCCACGACCTGTGGGGCCTGTTGACAGTACCCGCGGGCGTCCCGGGGTTAGCGCAAGCCGGTCAAGGCGTAGGCCGCCAATGCTTGCCCAGGGGTGAGACGCGTGCGCACCGCGCCGTATTCCCCCGTCCGCCCAACAGTCCGGCACGCAGCAGTCGGTGCCTTGTCGATGGCGTGACCGAAAAACTCTTTGCGGGCTTTGGAATAAACCGCATGCCGGCGCCGTCTGCCCTTGTGTCGGGACCTCTCGGACCCTTCATCCAACACTCACCCACCCTTCATCGGAGTCCACAATGTTCAAGACTTTCGCTTTCGCTGCCACCACCCTCACACTCGCCGCCGGCAGCGCCTTCGCCGCCCCCAGCGACGACGCCCGCACACACTTCCAGGCCATCGCCTCGGGCGACACCCAGATCGTCATGCGTGCCTATGCCGACCAGGCCCAGCTGAACTGGGTAGGCGGCCCACTCGACGGCACCTATGCCACCACCGATGCCATTCGCGGCACCTGGGAGAAGTTCGGCAAGGCCGTCGGCCCGCTGAAGCTCAACATCGCCTCGATCGAAGAGTCGGCCAACCCCAAGGGCGCCACCGTCTCGGCCAACGTCGTCTTTGAAGGCAAGATGCCCATCAAGGTGCGCTACGTGCTGACGTTCCGCGAAGGGAAGATCGTCAGCGAGACCTGGCAGATCGACCCCAAGCTGGCAGTCGCTGCGGCCTACTGATTGGCCATCATCGCGGCCACTCTCCACCGTACCCCACACGACATCCCCATGAAGCACCTTCCGACTCTGGCCGCTCTGCTGATCACAGCGGCTTCCTTCACGGCACCACTCACCAGCGCCATGGCTGCAGACGCGCCGGCCAAGCTCGCCAACGGCGCGCTGGTCGACGCCAAGGGCATGACGCTCTACACCTTCGACAAGGACGTGGCAGGCAGCGGCAAGAGCACCTGCAACGGCGGCTGCGCCGCGC